>DEXQ01000017.1 GCA_002364215.1 Aequorivita sp. UBA3180
TTAAAGTCCTTCATTGAAAAATGAGGGACTTTTTTTATGGGGTAAATCGAAATTTCTGATTAATTCTAAATGATAGGACGGTAGATAGGAAAATTAAAAGATTGACTTCATAATAGTATTTATACCCTTAAAGCAAAGATAAATTGCGCCAGCACCGGCTAGAATTCCAAAGAAAAGAAATACGAAGAACATAAAGGTTTCTTTATTGAGAAATGATAAAGTAAGTAAATAAGGGCTTAAAAAAAGCAAGGGCAAAGCGAAAGCCATAAATTTTAGGCCCTTTTTCAATAGGTCAAAATCTGTGTGTTCTTTACCCATTTTGAAAATTGTTTATTGCGTTCCGAACGTTTTTATATTTTTCCAAAAGTGCTTGTGCTTCTTTTTCTGAAATATTCAATTCACTCATAATCATTCTTACGCCACGGTCAACTAGCTTGTTGTTACTTAATTGCATATCTACCATTTTGTTTCCTTTCACCCTTCCTAATTGAATCATCGCAGTGGTCGAAATCATATTAAGAACAAGCTTTTGTGCCGTACCAGCTTTCATACGTGAGCTTCCTGTAACAAATTCAGATCCAACAGTAACAACGATTGGAAATTTTGCCGTTGTGGCCAAAGGACTTCCCTCATTACAAGTTATACAGCCCGTTGGAATATTGTTTTCATTACACCTTCTCAAGGTACCAATTACGTAAGGCGTAGTTCCCGAAGCCGCAATGCCTATTACAATATCATTTTCTGAAATGTTTTCCTTTTGAAGATCTTGCCAACCTTGGTTTTCGGAATCTTCGGCAAATTCCACGGCTTTGCGGATGGCGGTATCACCACCGGCAATCAAACCAATAACCAAGTCATACGGAACACCAAAGGTGGGTGGGCATTCACTGGCATCAACAATTCCTAAACGGCCACTGGTTCCTGCGCCAATATAGAATAGTCTTCCGCCAGCCTTTAATTTTTCAATTACTTTTTCGGTAAGTTTTTCAATCTGCGGAAGTGCTTTTTCAACAGAAAATGCAACGGTCTTGTCTTCGTTGTTGATGTTTTGAAGCAATTCAGAAACGCTCATTTTTTCCAAATGATTGTATTTTGAATCGGATTCCGTTGTTTTAATAAAAGACATAAACAAATTTACGATTTATGATTGACGATGTACGATTTTTGAATTGTGATTTACTGGACTGTATAATTAAGAGTTGAAACTTCAGAAACCCTGAAATAACCCAACGGATAATTATCAGGATTTGTCT
The DNA here is from genome assembly GCA_002364215.1 of Aequorivita sp. UBA3180. Taxonomy (GTDB): domain Bacteria; phylum Bacteroidota; class Bacteroidia; order Flavobacteriales; family Flavobacteriaceae; genus Aequorivita. The sequence continues at coordinate 1,254 of DEXQ01000017.1, forward strand.
GGTTCACAATGTTACCGCGGACAGTTGCAGGTTGAGTTTCGAAGGGTCCACCGCCTTGGTCACTGGTTTGTTGTAAAAGTATAAACATAAAGTTATAATACGCTTCACTTACACCGTATATATTGAATTGCACCTCATCGCCGGGAGCCAAATCTTCCACCAAATAGTATCCAAAAATTGTGTTTCCGTCGAAGAATTCGTCATTATAAACATCAAGTACATCACCTCTTTCTGAAATCCCCTCGAAGAAATAGAAATTTCTTGCCCCTGGGGGATCCGTAAAATATGCTTTCAGTTCAATATCTTCCCCCGTAAAACCGCCGTCATCGCGCTGTTCAACGAATTCCAAAGGAGAAACTGTGTAAAGCGTTTCTGTGGCAGTGTAGGTTTCATCTTTGTAAATTATAGAAAGCGTATATTCAATATTTAACTGGGGCACAAGATTGGCCGTATAAAAACCATTGTTTGAATATGTAAAAGGATAAACAGTTCCGTTTTCATCGGTAACGGTTACTATTGCATCTGTAATAAAAGGTACCCCATTATTAAAAAAAGGAGAACTGGTCGTTAACCGCACACTTGCTTGCGAAGCTCCATTTTCCCAAACATTCAAATTTGCTTCTATAACCAACCTTGGAGGTGCGTCATTAAGTTCAACGTCTATTACATCTTCACACGAAGAAAAAATTCCGAAGAAAATCACCAATAAAAATAACTTCTTCATAGCTTAAAATTTAAAATTGTAGGTTACCGAAGGGATTATCCCAAAAATGGAGAGTCTTACAGCTTCATTTTGACCCGTGTCAGTGTTTTCCCGAAAGGAGACCGAAGCAGCATTTTTACGATTATACACATTGTAAATGCTGAAAACCCATTCGCCTTTCCAGCGCTTTGTACTTTCGGGTTTTGGGGTCCAGGTGGCAGAAAGGTCCATACGGTGGAACGCTGAAAGACGGCTGCTATTTCGTGCTTCGTAAATGGGAACAACTACACCGTTGTATTCATATTGTCCTTCCGGGTAGGTAGTTGGTATTCCTGTTTGGAAGATGAAATTGGCGCCAAAGGACCATTTATTTGTAAATTCGTATTGTCCGGTTATAGAAATATCGTGTGTTTTGTCCCAAGGCGATTTATACCATTCACCATTATTTATTCCACTTTCAGTGGGCGTTCTACCGGGGGTGCGCTGTTCGCTTTTTGAAAGGGTATACGCAACCCAACCTTGGAATTTCCCTGTGTTTTTCTTGAAAAGCACTTCCAGTCCGTAAGCTCTTGCTTCACCATTTAAAAGAATTTGTTCTACCGCATCATTGGCGATTAAATCTGCATCATCAACATAATCCAAACGGTTTTTAACTTCTTTATAAAAAGTTTCTACCTCTAGAGAATAATTATTGAAATTTCTGAAATACCCCAATGCTACTTGATCTGCCAACTGTGGTTCAATATACTTGCCGCTGGGCGCATAAATATCAAAAGGTGTGGGGGAAGTGGTGTTGCTTATTAAATGAATGTATTGGGCCATTCGGTTGTAACTGGCTTTTAGGGAAGAATCTTCATTCAACAAGTAAGAGATTGCAAAACGCGGCTCCAAATTGGCGAAGGATTTTATGGTCTCACTTCTGCCAAAAGAAACAGTGTCTATCGGTTTTGCTTTTTGATAAATATCTAAGCTTTCATTATAAATTATGGGGTTGTCGTCTTCGTAAAGAAACAACTCGTCCTGCCCCAAGCGGTTAAAAGTAGACAATCGAAGTCCTGCTTGTATCGAAATTCTATCTGAGAGCTCTATTTCTGCATCAACATACGCGGCGTTTTCCCAAGCGTACTTATCGGTGAGTTTAAAGGGATTTATTCCAGAATCTTCCGTTGTTGGCGTTACATCGCCAGGATTGAATTTGTAATAAATGCTGTTGATGCCATAGCGCAAATCAATATTGTTTGAAATGTAATGTGTAAAATCATATTTCAAATTAAAATTCCGGATGCCGCTGTCAAAATCAAATTCAACAAACTTCAGCTCTAAACCATAATAGTAATCTGAATAAATCAAAGATAAATTTGAAAACAACTTATTTGAAAAAAGATGGTTCCAGCGCAGGTTTAAAGTTGTATTTCCGAAGCTATTCGCGAAACTGTCCGATATTTCAAAAACATCCCTTCCGAAGTAACCAGATAAAAATAAGCGGTTGTTATCATTGAGATTGTAACTAAGTTTGGCGTTCAAATCATAAAAATAAGCTACGTTGTCATTATCAAAAAGTGGTAAAAAGAGGTGGGCATAACTACTACGGCCACCCACCAAAAATGAGGCGACATTCTTTTTAATCGGTCCTTCCAAAAGCAAACGGCTCGCTACCAGCCCAATCCCGCCGCTGGCATGATATTCGCGTTTGTTTCCGTCTTTTTGGTAAATGTCTAAAACCGAAGAAACCCGTCCACCGTAACGTGCGGGAATTCCACCTTTATAAAGCGTTAAATCTTTTATGGCATCTGGATTGAAAACTGAAAAGAAACCGAATAAATGTGAGGAATTATAAAGTGTGGCTTCATCCAACAAAATTAAATTTTGATCTGCTGCACCGCCACGAACATTGAAGCCACTGGCTCCTTCGCCGGCACTTGTAACTCCCGGAAGTAGCGTTATTGCTTTTATAACATCCACTTCGCCCAAAACCACGGGAATTTTTTTAATAGTGGTTGTGGAAAGTGTATTGGCACTCATTTGTGAGCTACGTACGTTTAATCTTTCGTTGTTTGCTTCAATTATTACCTCATCCAGACTTTCGGTATCGGTGGTAAGAGCCAAATCCTTTTTCACATTTTCAGAAAGTGAAATTTGTACTTTTTGTGCTGCAAAACCAATACTGCTGTACACTATTTCGTATTCACCTTTCGGAAGAGTGATCGAGTAATAACCATATTGATTTGTGACCGTTCCTGTTTGAAGAGACGGTATAATTACATTTACGCCGATGAGCGTTTCTCCAGTTTCTGCCTCGGAAATAGTACCGCTTATTGTAAATTTTTCTTGGGAAAAAGCTAGCGCAGTTCCTAAGAAAAACAAAAAAGTAAATAATTTTTTCAGCTGCATAGATTTGTTGGGGTAAAAAAAACCTCCAGCAAAGCTGAAGGTTTATAAAACGATATGTTCTTTACTTTATTTCTGAAAGTATGTTATTTAAGGTTTTGCTTGGCCGCATAACTTCAAAAACCAGTTTTTCAGTGGGTTCATAATAACCCCCAATGTTCACTGATTGGCCTTGTACTGCTATAAGCTCCTCATTTATTTTTTCTTCATTATCCTTTAACTGTTTTGCAATTGACGAAAAGATTTTTTTCAAATCTTGATCCTTTTCTTGATTTGCGAGTGCTTCGGCCCAATACATTGCTAGATAGAAATGGCTGCCGCGATTGTCAATTTCGTTTACTTTTCGTGAAGGCGATTTGCTATTGTCCAAATATTTTTCTGTGGCTTCATCAAGGGCATCTGCCAAAACAATTGCCTTTGGATTATCGTATTTTGTACCCAAGTGTTCCAAGGAAACTGCCAAGGCCAAAAATTCACCTAACGAATCCCAACGTAGGTGATTTTCCTCTAGAAGTTGGTCAACGTGTTTTGGGGCAGACCCGCCAGCTCCAGTTTCAAAAAGACCACCGCCATTCATCAATGGAACAATTGAAAGCATTTTTGCACTTGTGCCCAATTCCAAAATAGGGAAGAGGTCGGTCAAATAATCACGAAGCACATTTCCGGTAACCGAAATAGTGTCTTTTCCAGCTTTTACGCGTTCTAAAGTATATTCTGTTGCTTTTTCTGGGGAAAGAATTTTAATTTCAAGTCCTTCAGTATTGTGGTCTGGAAGATATTTGTTTACTTTTTTAATAAGTTCGGCATCGTGGGCACGGTTTTCATCCAACCAAAATACAGCTGGATTTCCAGTGGCACGGGCACGTTCTACAGCGAGTTTCACCCAATCCTGTATTGGTAAATCCTTTACCTGGCACATTCTCCAAATATCTCCTTTTGCAACGTTGTGCTCAATGATTACTTTTCCCGAAGCATCCAAAACCTGAACTTTTCCCTCTGAAGAAATTTCAAAAGTTTTATCATGGCTTCCGTACTCTTCAGCTTTTTGGGCCATTAGGCCTACATTTGGAACGGTACCCATAGTTGTAGGGTCAAACGCTCCGTGTTTTTTGCAGAATTCAATTGTGGTTTCATAAACACAAGCGTAACTGCTGTCGGGAATTACTGCTTTGGTATCGTGACTTTTCCCGTCTGGGCCCCACATTTGTCCGGAATTTCGAATCATAGCAGGCATAGAAGCATCGACAATAACGTCACTTGGAACGTGGAGATTGGTAATGCCTTTGTCGCTGTTTACCATTGCCAAATCTGGGTTTTCGGTCATTATTTTTTTAATGTCCTGAAGAATGGCATCTCTTTCATATTCATTCAATTCGGAAAGTTTATTTTCCAAATCGCCTAAGCCATTATTGGCATCAACTCCTAGTTTTTCAAATGTATCAGCATATTTTTTGAATAAATCCTCAAAATAGACCTTTACAGCATACCCAAAAATAATGGGGTCGCTCACTTTCATCATCGTAGCTTTCAAATGCACTGAAAACAATACTTTCTTTTCTTTGGCATCCTTTACCTGTTCTTCCAAAAAGGAAACCAATGCTTTTTTGCCCATCACCGTAGCGTCGATGATTTCACCTTTTAATATTTTTATGTTGTTCTTTAAAACGATTTTATTGCCATCATTTTCAACCAAAACAATACTCAAAGTATCATCTGCGGGCATCGTCAGTGATTTTTCATTGTGAAAAAAATCACCGTGTTGCATGGTAGCTACATGGCTCTTGCTATCATTGCTCCAAGCACCCATACTGTGAGGATGTTTTTTTGCGTAATTTTTTACTGCCTTGGGCGCGCGACGGTCACTATTTCCTTCGCGAAGTACTGGATTTACAGCACTTCCTTTTACTTTATCGTATTTCGCTTTTATCTCTTTCTCTTCGGAAGTAGCGGCGGTTTCCGGGTAATCGGGAATGTTGAAACCTTTCTTTTGCAATTCTTCAATAGCTTCCGTAAGTTGGGGCAGGGAAGCGCTAATATTTGGTAGCTTAATAATATTAGCTTCCGGTGTTTTTGCAAGTTCTCCCAATTCTGCCAAATCATCATTTACGCGCTGTTCTTCTTTTAGAAACTCTGGAAAAACTGCCAGGATACGAGCAGCGAGTGAAATATCACGGCTCTCAAGCTTTATGTTTGCAGGGGAAGTGAATGCTTCAACAATAGGTAAAAAAGAATGTGTGGCCAAAGCCGGCGCTTCATCGGTTTTGGTATATATAATTTTGGAAGATTTTGTCATTGAAATGTTTTTTGGAAATAATGGTTTTTGAAATTTTAAGGAGTGCAAATATAAACATTTGCGAGAGCTTTTAAAAGCTTAGGAGGGTCTTAATTACATCCATTAGACAACAGTTTAAGGGTATATTAATATAATGTTTGGTGGTTTATTTAACGTAGCTGTCATTTTTAACTTCGCGCTCATTCATACACTATTCATACTCTATTCATACTCTATTTATGACTTATCTATGGCTTGTGTACGGGTGACCCTAAAGGTTGACCCGTCCTAAAATAATTATTGATTCGGCTATGAATGGTATTGGAATCAATTTTGCAGATGATTATACTAAATTGTATATTTTAAAGAATAGGTTAAAACAAGAAAAGCCATATCACTGTATAAATACATTGTGATATGGCTCCTTGTAAAGCAAATCGTTACCAACCATCCCGACAGAATCGGGATCAAGGCAAGATTATTACAGACTTGCGGCTGTGACTTACTTACACGGGTTTTGTTTTTGCAATTTGCATCTTCCGTGAGGTTGATGCCATTTTCAAGAACTGACCCAAAACTTTTTTCAATCTCAGTACTAATAATCTAAAGATCGTGAGTACCTCAAGCAATCGAAAAAAAGCTTGTAAAGTGATTTCTTTTTATTTTTTCAAATCTGGAGACTAACATTCTTGCGAGCGTTAGCTTCGTCAGCAATTTGGAAAAAATAGTGTAAAAGAACGTTACTTTGTTTTATCAATATGGCTGTTAGGCCGTTTTTGATATTGCTAATATAGAACGTAAAATTGAATTTGCAACAAAATATAAACCTTTAAAAATCCACAGTTTACAAACATAGCTTATCAACAATTGTTCATAAAAAAAGCCCTGTAAAAACAGGGCTTTTGATAGTTTTCAACAAAGAATAAACTACATACGTTTTTCTTTGATACGGGCTTTTTTACCGGTAAGACCTCTAAAGTAGTAAATACGAGCTCTGCGCACGCTACCTTTTTTGTTGATCTCAATTTTTTGAAGAGCTGGCATGTTTAGTGGAAAAATACGCTCCACGCCTACGGTACCACTCATTTTGCGGATTGTAAAAGTTTTGGTAACTCCAGTTCCCTTAACTTGTATTACAACACCTCTAAAGAACTGTGTTCTTGTTTTTTCACCTTCACGGATTTCGTAATAAACTGTAATAGTATCACCAGCTCCGAATGCAGGGAATTCTTTTTTTGTAACAAATTCGTCTTGTACAAATTTAATTAACGCTTCCATTTTGTTAATTTGATAAGGTTTAAATTAAAACAACGTTCGCGGTTTTCGCCAGAGGTTGGATTAAGTGGGTGCAAAAGTAAGAAATTTATATTATTGCACAAGTAAAAATGTTGATTGTTGGTTTTAAAAATCAAACCAATCACAAGTTATTGATCCATTCGGCAATATCTTGTAAGACTTGGGGCGAAAGTGTTTGCTCAATTTGCCCATATTCCATCAAAGTTCCGGTTTTGCATTCCTGAAATAAATGATTCAAGTCTGGATAGGATTTTAAAGTGAATTTTTTAGAACTATCAATGTTCGAAATGTGCTCCAAAACCTCTAAGTTTTCTTTGGCTGGAACTTGTAAATCCCTTTCGCCATTCAAGGCAAATAACGGGCATTCTAGTCTTTCAAGATTATTTTTCGGATCATACTTTATAAAATTACTGAGCCAAGGACTGGAATAGGACTCCACTATCAAAGTTTTGTAATAAGTTTCTGTCATACCATGGTCAGAGACAAACTTTGGGTTTTTCTCAAAATATTCACTTGTATATTTTTCCAAATTCCTCTTTAAGGAATCTGAGGCAGACGTACTGATAAGCTTCATTATACCTTTGTCAAATTCAATTTCTTTTGAAATGTAATCTTCGGAAGAACCCATAGAACGCAGTTGCAGTTCCTTTTGGAGTAGCAGCAATTCACTGCCGGGAAGCATTACCCCAGCCATTGAAACAACGAAGGCTACGTTTTTATTTTCTGCAGCTACCATCGGAGCTATAGTGCCACCTTCACTGTGGCCAATTAAACCTATTTTGTTTAGATTAATTTCTTTTCTGCTTTTTAAATATGCAATCGCGGCAACTACATCTTCCGCAAAATCAACCGAAGTTGCTTTTGAAAAATTGCCCGTAGATTCGCCAACTCCTCTATCGTCATAGCGTAGCACTGCAATACCTTGATTTGTTAAATAATCTGCCAAGACCCAAAAAGACTTATGTCCAAAAATTTCTGAGTTTCTATTTTGAGGACCACTGCCGGATATCAAGATGGCTACAGGAAAATTTCGTCCGGTCATTGGATAGGTAAACGTGCCAGCCAAGGTAATGCTATCTTGGGTGTTTTGAAAAGAAACTTCTTCCACATTGTATTCAAAAGGCGCTTGGGGTGTTTGGGGACGTTTGAAGTTTTCTTGGGCAAAAAAGCTTGTTGAGACCATTAACAGAATAACCACTGCAGCTAATTTTTTAAATTGGAAGTAGGAATGAGACACCGGAATTAAAGTTATAATTGCCGTAATTATTAAAAATATAGTGAGAGCGGTTTCTTGATTAAAGACAAAGCAGGAAATAATTATCAGCAATCCGCCAAGTACCCATAACTTGCCTGCGAGTCTGTGTGTGTTTTTCCAAATAGTTTCGTTCTCCAAAGCCCAGGGTGTACGAATACCGATAAAATAATTAGGTTTTATAGTTTTAAAATAATTGCCCAGAACCACATAGAAAATGCCTATAATCATAAAAAGATAATTTGGATTTGTCAATGTCTGCTCTTTTACTGAATAGATTATAAATGTAAAAAGCACCGAGAGGAAAAGTGTAAGGAAAAGTCTTATTGTATAGAACTTTCCGCCCATCATCGCTATTTTTTTCTTTGGGTCGATTAATGGAACAAACAAAAAAAGCAGATACATAAAAAATGGTAGTAGCGTTGTTAGCCATATAAGTTCATTTTTACTTCCATATCGGTCTACTTCACCCTGGATGTTCCAATGAAGGGGCACTTCCATAGGAAGGTCTTTCCATACGTACCATAGAAATATTGCCGGAATCATGGTTATCAAGATCAGTGGAAGCTCTTTTTTTAAATTGAATTTCATCTTTATAAAGTATTTGAGAAATAGGAAGATGGAATGCCCTCGTGTATATCCTCGGTTTGTTTATAATTTGTTCGCGGGCATTTCATAATTTCTATTTTCTTAGGGTTAGTAACCAAGTAAAAACATCATCGAGAATGGTTGTATTTATTGAATAATGAATGAACTGCCCCTTTTTTTCGCCTGTAATTAAATCGGCACGTTGCAAAATGTCTAAATGGTGCGAAATGCTAGGTTTTGAAATGTTGAAATTATCAGCTATTTCACCAGCAGTAAGATCCTGCTTTTTCAATAGTTCCAGTATCTCCCTTCGGGTATCATCATTCAGTGCCTTGAAAATGTCTTTCACGATTTGTTTAAGTATTTAGACAAATATCTAAATAACTTTTTGAATTTGCAATAATTTTGACTGATAATTGCTTGCAAAGAGCTGCAAGTCAGTGAAATGTTGAATGTTTGGTCTGCTAATTTGCTTCTAGTTTCCGCATTGTGGAGATTGGTTACTCCAACAAATCCGGCCTGCGTTCCTTAGTACGTTTATACGCCTGCTCCTCACGCCATTCTTCAATTTTTGGGGTGTTACCGCTTGTAAGGATTTCAGGAACGGTCCAACCTTTATACTCCGCAGGGCGAGTGTAAATGGGCGGCGCCAATAAATTATCTTGAAATGAATCTGTCAACGCACTTGTTTCGTTACCCAATACACCGGGAATCAATCTAATTACTGCATCGCAAACAATTGCGGCTGCAAGTTCACCACCACTGAGCACAAAGTCGCCCACAGAGATTTCACGGGTTATAAAATGGTCGCGCACGCGTTGGTCCACACCTTTATAATGCCCGCAGAGAATAATAATATTTTCCTTTAGCGAAAGCTCGTTTGCCGTATGCTGATTAAATGTCTTGCCGTCTGGCGTCATGTAGATTATTTCGTCATAATCCCTTTCGGCCTTCAGTTCTGAAATACATTTATCTATAGGCTCGATCATCATCACCATGCCCGCACCGCCTCCAAATTGATAATCGTCTATTTGTTTGTAGGCATTTGTAGCATAATCACGAAGGTTGTGGGTGTGCACTTCCACATGGCCTTTTTCAATGGCGCGCTTAAGAATAGAAACTTCAAAAGGGCTTTGTAGCAATTCGGGGAGTACTGTTATTATATCAATACGCATTACAGGAATTCTTTTTTCATTTTGCAGCGGTCAATGGAGCCTTTTGCTCGTTCCAGAACGCCTTTGTCCAGAGTATCCAACGCACATTTTTTGTAATGTTCAATAGCTTCATCAAGTTTTCCCTGCTGTTCAAGCATAATACCGTATTCATTATAAATTGTAGACTTGGTAATGCCGGGGATGTTTAAAGCGGTATCGAGTAAGTCTTTTAATTCGTCATATTTTCCGAGGGTGGAAAGAAGCACTGCGTAATTATAATACACAGGAGGGTATAAGGGTGTTTTTTCAAGGCACAACTTGTATAGTGTTTCTCCTTTTTCAAATTCACGGAATTTTACTTCATAAAGATAACCCAAGTGGTTATAGGCTTTTCCGAAGTTTGGATCCATATCAATAATCTTTTCAAGTTTATTGGTGGCTTCGTCATAAGCTCCATTTTTTATGTCGGTATTTGCTTGGTTTAGCAATTCTTCAAGTTTGGTAAGGTGGTCCATTGCGTAGAAATTTAGTGAAGCAAAAATACGCAATAATAATTCAAATTATCCTTTCCGCGCCTCGCGTTCCTTTTTGCGTTCTTCTCTTCGTTTTTCGCGTTCCTTTTTTCTAAGTTCCCGTTTTTGTTCACGGGTTAAATTCTCATCCTGAAAAGCATCCTTAAACTCAATATCGTCATCAACTTCACCTGTAAATGCTTGTATCCAGGCATTTTCAAAAATATTGAAAACAGTGGGCCATATACCTGCCTCTACATTGTTCAAATCTCCTTCTATGGGTACTTTTGTGGCTAGGGTATCTGTGCCTTGGTTTTTGAGAATAAATTTAAAAAACCCGACAAATCCTTCCCATAACACACCTAGAAAACCGTCGTCTTCACCAATCAGTTTGGTATCGGTTAAAAGCGGTTTAATATAGCCCACGAGGTGCCCGTCAGCGATGGCCACTTCACTGAAAATCCCAAAGGTTCCTTTGTCAAAATCGAGCCCTGCATAGTGTCTGGTAAAATCATTTAGTGCCGTGGCTTCGGCATCCTGCAGCGAAAAGGAAAGGTCCATATCTGGAATTTCCTTTACAAGATTCATATTTCCTTCTAGGGAAACCTTTCCTTTACCAATAGATACACCGCTTGCGCGAATGGGTGAGGGGAGTATGCGCTCCTTCTCCACCACATTACGCAGGTTATCTGCGGTGAGTTGGAGGTTGTTGATTTGTAAATCGATATTGGGCTCTGCGGAAAGCTGTACAAACGCCAACTTGCCATCGTAAACCTCAAAATGGTTTATGTCTATGGGTACAAGGTCTGTGAGGGCTTTGGTCCAATCGTCCACATTGGCATCTCCGCTTTCGTCTTTTTGGTCTTCGAAAACGTAGATAACCTCTGGGCTGGTCATAATAATCTCACTCACTATTTTGCCTTTGAAGAGTGATTTCCATTCAATAGAAATATCACTTTTTGGAAAGTTTAAAAAGGGCACCTGGCTTTCTGCCGTGCCTTTGTTAAGGTACATGCCGTTAATAACATATGCCCCGCGAATTAGGGCAATGTCTATATCATCTACCTGCCCATAATAACCCGGAATGTCTGCCAACACTTTGTTTACATAATTTTTTACAAGGGTGGGTAGGTAAAGCCGAAAGGCTATGAGAAGGATTAAAATGATAATGGGAACTATATATCGTTTCTTTTTGAAACGGCTTTTTTTAGGATTGTTTGACATTTTTTAGAATAAATGATTTTAACAAATTTGATTGAAAGCTTGCAGATTTTCAGTTAATGAACTCATAAAACTGCACATACTTTTTGCCGCACCCCAGGCGAGGAAATTTAAACTTTCATAACCCACCTAAGGAAGAACGGGGACTTGTTCCCGTTTTTTTGCAACTGTTCTGAAGTGGAATTTTGTATAAAATAACGCATTTACACCCCACTTTTTTGGTTTCAACACATCACTTTATGGTCTTGACACCATAATCAATGGTCTTAACAACACACACTATGGTTTTTACACCCTTATTAATGGTCTTAACGCACAATTTAATGGTGTGCAGACCCAAGTTTATGGTCTTAACGCCATATTTAGCGGTCTTAATACCACGCTTTATAGCATTCACACCATTAAATAGAGCATTAACCCCCTAATTTTAACACCATGACGCAAAAATTCAAAATCGCTACCACTGCGCCCCATATGGGCGACCTCCTAAAGCAGCACATACGCCAGAACCGCCTGCGTAGGGCGGCCATTGCCCGACATTTGGGCAGAGGCTATTCCACTGTTTATAAATATCAAAAAAGTGAGAGCATGCAGACCTCCCTACTTTGGGAGCTATGTTTGGTAATAAAGCACAACTTTTTTATGGACCTGGCCGCCCAGCTGCCGGCAGACTTTACCACCAACGCCCCAGACCCCACGCTGCCCCTACAGGAGCGCATAGCCGCGCTGGAGAAGGAAAACAAACTGTTGAAAACTAAGGTGGAAACCTTGATGCAGGTGATTGGGAAATAAACTTTATATTTGGGTAGCCATGCTGTTGCGTACATGTGCGGGATAGCAGCAATAATATTTTAAAAACATGCGTATATAAACATGTTGGCAACAAGCTGAAAATCAAGATTCAAACAAATGAGTAAACCTAAATTAAATAACGATGAAATTAAAAAACTCTATAATGAGTTATTTGATGATTCGAAATTTACACCGCAAAAAAGAGGGTTTGAATTTGAAAAACTAATTGAGGCGAAACTTGAAGCTGAAAATTTGGAACCAAGAGCAAGTTACAAACCAAAAGGAGAACAAGTTGATGGTTCATTCTTTTGGGAAGGACAGACTTATTTACTCGAAGCTAAATGGGTAAAGGATAAACTACCAGCATCAAGTATTTATGCATTCAAAGGGAAATTAGATGGTAAATTCCACACTAGTAGTGGTGTGTTTTTAGCAGTCAATGGATATAGCGATGACGTAGAAGATGCTTTGAAATTTGGAAAGTCTTTAAATATTTTACTTTTCGATACAAACGATATCTCAATGATATTTAACGGAGATGTTACCTTTCTTGAGGTTTTGAAATTTAAGCTTCGAGAAGCAGGAGATACTGGGAGTTTAAATGTTCCTTACAGACTAAAATCAAAAGTTGAAAATATATCCAAATCAGAAGATATAAGGTATTTTAACCTAGCAACATTCAATAAGAAATACTCAAAGCAAACAAAATCAGAAGACTTATTAATATTTGTAGAAGGACGAAGTGATGTTTCAGCTATTGAAAAACTTCTTAAACCAATCGAATCTGGAAACCTACTATCTTATAAAATCGTAGTTCTTGAAGGTGTTAATAATATTAGACAATTACCATCTCTTTTAAACCTTTACGCAACTTACCATCAAACAAAAGGAGTAATTGTTATTCTGGATGATGACCAAGAAACGGTTAGAATGAAAAGTATCATTGAAGGTGTCGTTGAACAATTAGAAAATTCTTCAATTCCAGTTCAAACTAAATTCTTCTTTATAAATGAAGAATTGAAAGGAGTTTTAGGAAATATTATTACCGACAACTTGGAATTTAATTCATTCTTTTTCAAAAAGTATCAATTATATGATGAATTGAAAAGCTTTATTGAAAATATAACGGCTGATTATTACGACCCAGAAATTGATATTCCAAAAGACACGTTAAGAAGAACTATGGAAACCGCTGATTGGGATTTTGATAAACAGGAGATAAGATTTCCAGACAATACAGGATTTGACATTGCTATTCAAAATTTAGAAGATTTAATACAACACTTAAATGACGAAGTTGTGAGTGAAATGGACGGAAATATGCCTTTATATTGGTTAAAAGAAAAGGATTATTTGGATTATGATACCGAAGCTAGAGAATATTTGATTGATTATCATAAAGACAAAATTGAAAAAATTGGATGGAATAGTGACGATTTGTAAAAAAGCCAGTTGCCAACACCGGTAACCGTTGCACAACCCCTT
>DEXQ01000003.1:0-43502 GCA_002364215.1 Aequorivita sp. UBA3180
AGCCTTTATTCAGGACGGGTCAACATTATGCACAACGTTGTTGTATAAGATTAGTTGCGTGTTTTAAGCACTAAAGTTAGCAAATAAATCACAGATAGAATGTCCGCGAGGACTTTCGTAAATAGGCTAGAACCAGCAATTAATTTTAATACGGTGTTAGCTACAGGGCTTTCTTTTTCCGCCCATAGTATAACCCGTTTTCTGTCTTGGTCCATATTCAATTCTGACTATTTTACAACAATTCACTTCAATTACATATTGAAACTTTTCTAAACTAGCTCCGCGACTTCCATAACAATTTTCAAATTCAAATTCTCCTGGTAATGCTTTTTGTAATTCGGATAATTTGTCTCCAACATTAAATTTTGGAATCGTATTTCTTAATATATCGTGTCTCACATATTGTGGAACAGCATTGTAAGCAAAAGATGGTAATAATTTCGGGAAAGCAAACAAATAAATGAAAAGGAAAAAAATCGGTAAAGTTAAAATTGGAATCAAGTGTATTTGTTTTAATTCGTTCCGTTTTTTATTCCAAATCAGATGAAAAGTCAGTCCGAAAATCAGTCCGCAAACAAAAGCGTCTATAAATACACCATAAAAATTGTCAGCCATTAAAAATCCCCAGCCAATTAGAATTGTAAATCCGATTAGAGCATACATTCCTGAAAGAAACGTAAATAGTCCTAAATTCAGTTTTTTAGTAAGCTTTACAATTCTCTTTTGTGGTATTAAGATGAAAAGTCCGTAAAAGATTAAAAGAAAAAAAGAAGCCCAAAATAAAACTACTCCTGTATCTCCTCCAGAAGCATTTTCATATCTTAAATTCGACCATATTATATGAGTAATGATTAGTCCAATCCAACCTAATGTTAAAGATAAAAAAGATGTTTTTTTGAAGTTCTTCATTCGCCTTGTAGCTAACATGTTTATATACGCATGTTTTTAAAATCTTATTGCTGCTATCCCGCACATGTACGCAACAGCATGGCTACCCAAATATAAAGTTTATTTCCCAATCACCTGCATCAAGGTTTCCACCTTCGTTGTCAACACCTTATTCTCCTCCTCCAGCGCGGCAATGCGCTCCTGTAAGGGCAGCGTGGGGTCTGGGGCGTTGGTGGTAAAGTCTAGCGGGAGCTGGGCGGCCAGGTCCATAAAAAAGTTGGAGAGGTGTTCTTTTGGATGTATTTTATTTTCATAATTATAGAAATTAATTAGACTGTTATAATATTTTATTAGACTATTATGATATTTAATTAGACTTTTATGAAATTTAATTAGGTCATTATGGTATTTAATTAGATTGCTATAATATTTAATTAGACTACCATCTTATTTAATTAAACCAATATTCTATTAAATTAGAGTTATATGCTATTTTATAAAGCTCTTATATAATTTTATTAGACAATAAGCTAACAGTTCCAAAAAAAAAGGTTTTGCTACCTGCTTTTCATAATCTTTACTCTTGCAATGGCGGAGCGGGGCTTCTGCCTCCCTGCCTTGCTTATTGCCTCATACGTGGTGTAGAGGGTTTGAGGCTTATTTTTTACGGGAAATATCAAAATTTTAGTATCGCTGTTCCTAAAAAAATCAAAAAAACGGGCACTTTCTTTCTAGGTTTTAGTAATTTCATAGGAAGTTAAAAAAAGCTTGCCATGAAAACTACAAAAAGACTGGACGCTGCCCTGGAAAAGCTCTATACCGCCTTTCACAACAACACCCTAAACCCTGAGTGCTGCAAGCAATGCGCCGTGGGCAATATATGTGATAATACCGATAGCTGGAAGCACCTGAGCGACGGCCACGGCTCGTTGCAATTAAACTACGTGGGCCGCGTGCATGAAACCTTGGGCCGGCGGTTTAACGGCTACACCCCGCTGGAACTGCTACAGATAGAAGCCGAATTTTTAAAAGGTTGCGGCTACACCCTGCCCCTGCACCATAAAAACGAAAGACCGAAAAACCCCACCTCCAAAACCACACTCTTTAAAGGGCTGAGTGCCGCCATTGCATTTCTTTGTACGCTGGATGGAATACACAACCTAATGGACCCTACACAACTACTTAACTTTACGACAAAAAGAAAGCCGCAAGCAGAAGCTGTAAGCTAAAAAGTAAAAAACCTGCGCTTTATGCAAAAAAAGGATCTAGGCGAAATCTCCGTTAGAAAAAGTAAAGCGCCCCTTTACAGTTCTATTACCTTGATAATAGTCTTGGTGATCTGCTACTTTGCCATTCCGGAAGTCAATCAGTTTTTAAACGAAGCCTGGGATGTGCTCACCAGTAATGATGAGGCACGCATCAAGAACTGGGTAAGCGATTTTGGGTGGATGGGCCCCGTGGTGATTGTACTGGCTATGATCGTTCAGATGTTCCTGTTGGTAATCCCTTCCGTATTGTTGATGATTGTGGCAATACTGGCGTACGGCCCCTTTTGGGGAAGTTTAATTATCCTGATTGCCATTTTTTGCGCTTCTTCCATCGGGTATTTTATAGGGAAGTATTTAAGTATTGAGCTTACCGCTAGATTGTTGGGCAAAAAAACCACCCAGAAGATGACCGATTTCTTGAACGATTACGGGTTTTGGGCGGTGATGATTACGCGAATAAACCCTTTTCTCTCCAACGATGCCATCAGCTTTGTAGCAGGATTGCTGCGAATGAATTATTTTAAATTCATTACCGCTACCCTTATAGGCATAACCCCCCTAATATTACTGATAGCCTGGACGGGACGCGATATAGACTCGCTTAAAACGAGCTTGCTCTGGGGCTCGCTGGTGAGCTTGGCCCTGTTTGGCCTCTATATATGGTGGGACAAAAGACGAAAACATAAAAACTAAAAAATCCTCCAAAGACATAAGTTGCCTCTGGAAGGATGTCATTAGGAAGGGGAGTAAATTATACTTTTAAATCGCCCTGTACACCCAGATCGGGTTCGTTGCCCGTTATGGCGCCTTGGGCCATTTTTAAAAGCGAAAGTACCTTGCCGTTTTTGGTGTCCCAGTAATGGGCGTCTTCCGGTACCACTTTAATGGCGGTTATGTTGGGGTCGTCTTCGCCATCAAACCAGGCGTCGTCGCCACTGCCGTACAGCTCCTTAATTCGGTTTCGGTCTGTACTTATATGGGCACGGCCATAAATACTCAAAAACTCAAAGTTGCCTTTGTCTGCGTAAATAAGTTGGGTCCTGTTTTCTTTTTCAATGTGCTGATTGTGCGAACTGGTTCTATTGCTGAGGAACCAGATGTTGCCCTCGTCATCCACTTCCTTAGTGCTCATAGGCACCACGTGGAAAGGCTGGCTATTTAAATTGGTAGCCATCATGGTATAGTCAATGGACTCAGCCATTTTTTTGATTTTCTCTTTTGCTTCTTTACTGTAAAGGTTTTTTGTGCTCATAGTTTTTTTATTTTGAAGATACTAAACAATGTTGCCACCCACTTTTAAGGAAATCATAAAGTTTAGTTTATTTCAGAAAACATTGAACAAAATGCCTATTCACCCGTATAGGCAATCCTCCAAATATGGTTTGTGGTATCATCGGTCATTAACATAGACCCATCGGGCAAAAGTGTAACGCCAACGGGTCTTCCCCTTACCTCATCTTCATTTGGGTCAATAATAAATCCTGTAAGAAAATCTTCCGGCTTTCCGGCAGGCGCACCATTCTCAAATGGAACGTACACCATTTTATACCCCGATAAAATGTCACGGTTCCAAGACCCATGTTGCGCTATAAAGGCTCCGTTTCTATATTTCTCCGGAAATGCATCTGCAGTATAAAACATCAGGCCCAAGGAAGCCGTGTGCGGGCCCAAATCTACATCGGGCACAATGGACTCTTTTAGCTTTACATTGGGCGGAATGGGCACACGTGGATCATAATAACTGCCCCAATATATATAGGGCCAGCCATAAAAACCACCTTCCTTCACCGAAGTTAAATAATCGGGAACCAAATTATCACCCAGACCGTCCCGCTCATTTACGGTGGTCCAAAGAGTTTGTGTTGTAGGCTCCCAATCCATCCCCACTGGGTTTCGAAGGCCCGAAGCATATACTTGAAGCTCGCTGCCGTCTGGGTTCATAACGAGTATGTTTGCTTTCATTATTTCGTGCTCCATTCCTTTCTCACCAATATTATCACCACTACCCACGGCTATATATATTTTGGAGTTATCGGCATTGGCAATAATATTGCGCGTCCAGTGCTGATTGACTTTTCCTGCGGGGAGGCCGGTAATTTTCTCACCCTTGACGGTAATTTTGGTTTGCCCCGCTTTATAGGGGTAACGCAGTACTGCATCGGTATTTGCCACGTACAGCCAATCGCCTATAACGAGCATGCCAAAGGGCTGGTTAAGGCCTTCCTTTTTGGTAAGCAGGGTTTCCCGCACATCGGGATATCCGTTGTTATCTGTATCCCGCAGCAGCGTAATAACGTCGGCACTATTGGCTAGATTGTTGGAACCTCCGGCGCCTATAATGGTGGCGCCAATTTGTTTGAGGATGCTGTAGTTACTGTTACTTTCTGCTACCAAAACATCGCCATTGGGGGTCACGTACATCCATCGGGGGTTTTGAAACCCATCTGCATATTTGTGAACCGTAAAACCGTTAGGCGCTTTGGGAGTTTCCCCTTCTTCCCAGCCTACTACATTGGAGTAATTTGAAACTGGTTTTGTGGCATAGGGCTCGGGTAACTGTTTTTCCTTTTCAATTTGGCAGAAAAGTGAAAGTGGAAAAACGAACAATAAGAGAAGATACCTTTTCATAATTGAAATATTTATAGTTTATCAATTTTTAAGACGCATAATTGCTTTTTCATTTACAAACTCCTTCATTCCGAAACCGCCGTGCTCGCGGCCATAACCAGAATCCTTTACACCGCCAAAGGGCATATTGGGCTGTGCAAGGCCAAAACTATTTATAAACACCATTCCGGTATCAAAATGTTTGCTGGCTAGTTCCATGGCTTTCTTTTCATTTTTGGAAAAAATACCACCCCCCAGACCGTATTTACTATCGTTGGCAATACGCATGGCATCTTCTTCATCCTTGGCGCGGATTAGCGACGCTACTGGCCCAAAAAGTTCATCGTCATAAGCGGGCTGCCCAGGCTTTACATTCTCAAGAACCGTAGCAGGATAAAAGAATCCTTTGCCTTTTGGCATTTGGCCACCGCAAAGTATTTTGGCTCCTTTCTTCACGCTCTTTTCTACCTGTTTGTGAAGGGTTTCACGAAGGTCCTCTCGCGCCATCGGGCCAATTTTTGAATCCTTTTCGGTCGGGTCTCCGTGCTTAATTTTTTTCATCTGTTCCACATACGCATCACGGAATTCATCATAGACTTTATCTACAACCACAAAGCGTTTTGCAGCCACACAGGTTTCGCCATTGTTATAGATTCTTCCGCGTACGCACATTTTTACTGCCAAATTAATATCTGCATCTTCCAATACAATATATGCATCGTTACTACCCAGTTCCATCACCGTTTTCTTTAGGGCGGCACCCGCCTTTTTGGCAATGGCACGTCCCGCATCGGGGCTTCCGGTAAGGGTAACGCCCCTTACTAGTTTGTGCTTTATTATTTTATCGCTTTGGTCGTGGGTTATTTTTAAAACGGTAAAAAGATTTTTGGGCAGTCCTGCTTTTTCATAGATTTTTTGAAGCATCAATCCTGTGCCCGTTACATTTTCAGCATGCTTTAAAAGAATACCGTTACCTGCCATAAGGTTTGCAATAGAGTAACGCATTACCTGATACACGGGGAAATTCCACGGCTGTATCCCGTAAATAACACCTATGGGCGAGTTTGTAATAATACCCTTTCCGCCATCGGGAAGCTCGCGCTCTTCGTCCTTTAAATTGTCCGGGCCGTTGGCAGCGGTCCAATCACAGATTCCTGCACACAGTTCTATCTCCTGCTTGCTCTGTTTTAGCAGTTTCCCCATTTCGTTGGTCATCAATTTGGAAAGCTCTTCGGCGTTTTCTTTTAGTTCTTTGCCGATAGCTTTTATAATTTTTCCTCTTTCCTTATGCGAAACCATACGCCATTCCAAAAAAGCTTGGTGGCATTTTTCCACGGCCTCGTCAGCTTGCTTGTCGGTCATTAAGGGATATTTCTTTATAACTTTTCCTGTGGTGGGATTGATGGTCACCAATTCCTTTTGTTCTTCTTTGCTCATAGTTTTTTTCTTTTTGTTGAATATATTATTTTGAGGAAGAAGTGTGTCTTAAGAAACTGTTATACTTTTAGACTGCAGAAGAAAGAGTAGCTGAAATTTCTTCCAAATAATGATTTAAAAACCATGAAAACATTGCAAATAGCAAACATCCGTCCTGCCCGTCCCGAAGATTTTAGGCAAGTTGCCCCGTTAATCGTTCAGGCAATGGAAGATTTGGCGTGTACGTTTACAAACACAAACGCGCCCGAGAAATCGTATCCTTTGTTTGAACATTTCTTTCAAAAAAAAGCTAATCAATACAGCTTTGAGCATACCCTAGTGTATGAGGAAAATGACGAAATTATGGGCTCCATCACTTTTTATGATGGAAAGTTATTACCGCAATACCGTGCGCCTTTTCTTCAGCATATTGCGGAAAAATATAAAGTAACTGATTTAGTAATTGATGACGAAACCAACCCGGGAGAGGTTTATATAGACACGTTAAGTGTAGCCCCACAGCAGCAAGGAAAAGGAATAGGTAAAAAATTACTGGCTGCTGCCATACAACAAGCAAAGACAGAAGGCCATGAAAAAATCGGGCTTTTGGTGGATTTTAAAAACCCGAATGCCAAAAAATTATATGTGGGCTTAGGTTTTGAGAGTATCGGCACAAAAAAATTGGGCAGTAATGTATATGAGCATCTACAACGAGAATTGTAATTTGTCTTTATGAAAACAACTGGTTGAGCACAGCGAGTGATTTTGGTTTTTGGTAGCCTTGCACGTGAAAGCTGTAATAGGAAAGCATTAATTGCAGCAAGTTTTTGCGCTGTGTTTTGGTAAGTTTTATTTTCTGAAATGTTTCTAGGTTTGTTTCAAAAAATTGCTTGAAGTTTTCTATTGTTACGCCCTCCATACAGTAATTGGAAGTACTTGTAGCCTGAAAGTTTCCTTCTACTATATTGAAATAGCTTTTATTAATAGCTGTAGCATCGGGGAAAAAGCCCAGATACAAGCTCAGTTGTAGCAAAAAGAAAATATGGAAATTCGCAACTTCCTCATTTTTATCAAGCCATAGGAAGGATTGTTCCAAAAAAACAAAAAGGTCTTCATTGGCTTCTTCCTCGCGAATGCAGTTCTTTAGCATTTCAGCCAAAAACATAACCAAGCCGGTTTTTACAATATCGGTGTGCAGGGTTTGGTACGGATAATATACTTTGGCTTCCTTTATATATTCCAGTGTCCCTTTGTTCTTATGGTCGGCTATAATCTCAAGTTGTGTGAGGGGCTGAAAAAAAGATGCTTTTAGCTTCCCTTTCTTCGATTTCAGAATATTGCGAAGTAAATAACTTTTCATGCCCGAAGTTTCAGTAAAGCAACTTACAATTAAGTCGGCCTCTGAATATTTAATCGCGGAAAAGACAATAGCTTTGGTGGCAACAACCATTAGCGGATGATCATAATTTTTGCGACCTTGGTCTCCACATTATCCTCTGTAGTTACAAGCACAAGATATACTCCCGAACGTACCTTATATTTTCCAAAGGCCGTAGTGTCCCAAAGTACGCTTCCTCCTTCTGAAGTTTCCTCAAAAACAAGGCTTCCGGTAATGTCTGTAATCTTAACATTGGCTTGGGCCGTAAGTCCATCAATGGTAACGTTTCCGCTAAAACCTGGACGAACGGGGTTGGGAAAAGCATGCACATTTTCCAAATTGTCACTTGGCGCGGTTGAGGTGCCCCTATAGGCTACAAGCCCTTGTGTGGTTGCAAAATAAACCACGCCCGTAAATGGATCTATTGCTATATCCTGCACATTGTTTGTAGGCAATGGGGAGTTATCTTTGGTGAAGCGAAGCAGCGTTTCCTGTCCATTGGGAGATAAATAGAAAACCCCAGACGAGGTTGT
The DNA here is from genome assembly GCA_002364215.1 of Aequorivita sp. UBA3180. GTDB lineage: Bacteria > Bacteroidota > Bacteroidia > Flavobacteriales > Flavobacteriaceae > Aequorivita. Next base: position 8,091 of record DEXQ01000003.1, read on the forward strand.
GGCAATCCATTTATTGTTGGAACCATCCACTTCAATATCGGCTATTGTCTGTTCGTATAAAAGTTCCTGCGGCACCCCATCTTCCACTATAATAATGGATTGTGATTCTGGAGTTGTTCCCTCTTCAAAAAAACTTCCGGGACTATAAATTATTCGCAAACCCTTTACGGTTCCTATCCACAACCTGTTTTGGCTATCGAATGCAACAGCGCGGACCGTAGTTGAGGGTAAGTTGCCCAATCCCGCACCTTTATCAATTCTATTCAATCTGTTCGTTGTTGGGTTGTATCCTATTAAGCCGCTTCCATATGTTCCAAAGAAGGCATAGTTTTCTCGGCTTAAAGCTAGTTCTGTTAACGCTACCTCTCCAGGGGCATTAATTATTCCTGAAATATCAGTTTTTTGAAATTGGCCTCCGGGAGTTAATTTAATAAGGCCTTCGTCAGTTTTGCTTTGTACAAACCAGAGATTCCCTTGACTATCAAACTGGGAGCCGTAAATTCGGATACCAGCATCAGCGCCTCCTATATTTATTCTTTCCAACGGACTATTGGTTTCATCATAAAGAATTGTGGGAACACCATCTACTATTTTTAAAAGCCCTTTTTGGTTCGCGCTCATATATACCTCATTGGGCGCATCTGGATTGATGGTTACGTTTACCAAGTCTGTAGGTTCCGCATTTACTGCTAAACTGAGCTCTTCATAAGAGATATTTGTCCAGATGGTATCCTTTAACTGACTTATTCCGAAACGTGATAACGGATATGGATTATAATCTCTATCAACCTCTCCAAAACTCACCCATAATTGTCCCGGGGAAGCATCGATGGAATATGGGCTATTTCTTATTGGACCATTGGGAAGCACTTGGGTAGCCTGCATGCTGCCAAAAGGAACTATTAGCATGCCGTCCTCATTAGTCCCCAAATAAAAATTATTGCCAAAACCATAACCCGAAAGCAAATCGAGGTCAAATCCCAGCACCGTACTTACTGAAGCTTCCTGTACAAACCCTTCGGAATATGCCTGACTGGAAGTTTTGGTTATAATAGTTAACAGATTATCTGCGAGCCTGAATTTTTGCACTTCAGAATTGAAATTCTCTACAGCTACGGTAGTCCCATCAGGCGTGAAACGCAAAATAGTGTTGGATCGGTTTGAGGCATACAGCTCATTACCTAATTTTTCCGCAGCTCTAAAACCACCACCCATTATAGTGGTCCAGTTTTGATAATCAATCAAATTATCATCTGCTACAAAAGCCCTGCGCATGCCACTGGTTGAACTTGCGGCAAAAATGTAAGGTTCCTGTACAATAGTTTGTACAATATCTATCTGGGCACCCCCATCACCTATAAAATAGGTGTCGCCAAATTCAAGCCTCGACAAGTTATAAACCGATATTCCGTATTGGGTTGCTATATAAAGGTTTTCGTTGAATTCCGTAAAATTGTTGATACGTTTTCTATCAGGTGGAATGGTTTGCTTTTCTAAAATATCTACCACTTTTAAAACGTTTTCCTCGCCTTCTTTTACAATCTCTATCAACCCGTTTGCATACCCAATAACCAATAAATCAAATGCCTCACTGTAGTGTAGGGTGGTTATAGCGTTTCCAGAAAGGCCGTTAACCGTTGAAAGGGTTTTTATTTCCTGTGTGGAAAGATCATAAGTGAAAACAGCATTTTCAGCACCTACATAAATTTTATTGTCGCCCTGGGAAATATCTTTTACCGAAACATAGGAAAAGTATCCCGTCCAGCGGTCCTCAAAGTTCTGTGCACTTGCCAGAAAGGGAAATATAAATAGCAAAGCAATAACCCACTGCTTCATAGAAATATGGTTTTGAATATTAACACGCTAAAATACTATTTATTGCGGGATGGGAATGAAAAAAGCCTTTCCAAATCTTTTTTTGAAAAAAGACTTTTCGGAAAGGCTATTCCTTTATTTTAAGATATGAAGTATTAAACCACGCCTTGGGCCAGCATGGCATCGGCTACTTTTACAAAGCCGGCAACGTTTGCACCCTTCACGTAATCTACATACCCATCGCCATCTTTTCCGTACTCAACGCAAGCTGCGTGTATATCGTTCATGATGCCGTGTAGTTTTTCGTCCACCTCAGCGGCGGTCCAGCTTAAACGCAATGAGTTTTGCGACATTTCCAAACCTGAAGTTGCAACACCACCTGCATTTGATGCTTTTCCTGGTGAAAACAGGATCTTCGCTTTTTGGAACGCTTCAATCGCTTCTGGGGTACAAGGCATATTGGCGCCTTCTCCCACACAGATACAACCGTTGTCCAAAAGCATTTTAGCCTCTTCGCCATTTAATTCGTTTTGGGTTGCGCAAGGCAGTGCGATATCACATTTCACTTCCCATGGGCGTTTTCCTTCAACATATTTTGCGCCGGTATATTTTTTTGTGTATTCTGAAATTCGGCCGCGCTTTTCGTTTTTCAGTTCCATTACGAAAGCAAGTTTTTCTTCATCAATACCTTCGGCGTCATAAATATATCCGGCAGAATCTGAGAATGTAACTACTTTCCCACCAAACTGGATTGCCTTTTCGGCAGCATACTGCGCAACGTTTCCAGAACCGGAAACAACTACCGTCTTTCCTTTAAAGCTTTCACCTTTGGTTGCAAGCATGTTTTTTGCAAAATATACATTTCCGTAACCGGTTGCTTCAGGGCGTATAAGCGATCCGCCATAAGAGCGTCCCTTACCTGTAAGTACTCCGGTAAATTCATTTCTAATGCGTTTATACTGACCATACATATAGCCAATTTCACGTCCGCCCACACCTATGTCTCCCGCGGGAACATCAGTGTCTGGGCCAATATGACGGAAAAGCTCTGTCATAAAACTTTGGCAAAAACGCATGATTTCAGCATCGCTTTTACCTTTTGGGTCAAAATTGGAACCTCCTTTTCCACCGCCCATTGGCAAGGTGGTCAAGCTGTTTTTAAAGGTTTGTTCAAAGCCTAAAAACTTAAGAATACTTAAGTTTACCGAAGGGTGAAAGCGCAGCCCTCCTTTGTATGGGCCAATGGCTGAATTGAATTCAATTCTATAGCCTTTGTTTACGTGAATTTCACCTTTGTCATCAGTCCAAGGCACTCTAAATAGAATGGTGCGCTCTGGCTCGACCATGCGTTCCAACAATTTTTTGTTGGCATATTTTTCATTTTCTTCTATAAATGGAATTACGGTTTCAGCAACCTCGGTTACTGCCTGAAGAAATTCAGGTTCATTGGGATTGAGCTTTTCAACTTCAGAAATGAAATCTTTTATACTTTGCTTCATTGGTTAAAATTTTATTTTACTTTTAGCGAATTTCCTTGACAATTGTTTGATACAATGCATTTTGCCGAATATCTAAATTAAGATATTGAATAAAAAGATGCATTAAAAAAACCATTTACATAAGGAAGGAGCAAATATAAGCGTTATGATAAAAACTGTGCGCCAATTTTTTACAAATTAGCTAAATAGCTTTATTAAATTTCACTGTTAAACATGTTTTTATATATTTGTTGTGTCTCAATCTAAACCCATATTTATAATGAATACCAGATTTTTGTTATTGGTATTTTTCTTGTTGGCTTTTGCAAGGCAGGAAGTTTACAGTCAGTTTGGCTTTTCTCACGAGGTGGGTTTAATTACAGGGCCGGTCGTTTTTTATTCAGATTTTGGACAGCGAAACGATTTTGAAACCAATGCTAAAAACACAGGGTTTGGAATTGGTCTTATTCATTACATTAACTTTTCATACCGCGCAGATTGTAACTGCTATACACGCGATAAGTATTTTAACGACCACTTTAAAATACGTACAGAGATTGATTACCACAAAACTAACTTGGAGCACTTTGGCCGTTGGGTAGAACCAGACCAGACTTCGCTTTTTGCAGATCAATTAAGGGCCATGAGTGGTTCTGTTTCTGTTTTTGAAGTAGGCTCTCAACTTGAATACTTCCCGTTAAGCATCCGAGATTTTGCTGCAGGTGGTTATAAAATTGCACCTTTTATCAGTTTTGGTGTTCATTGGGTGAATTTTGACCCAGAAGTTTCTTCTACTTTTGGACCGTTAAACAGTCCAATATCAACCCCCGATAAATACTTTAATGCCTTCCAGCAGGATCCTGCTTCCACTTGGGCTGTTGTGGGAAGTGTAGGGATTAGATATAAATTGAACGATTTAAGTGACCTAATGCTTGACAGCCGCTGGCACTATTACTTCTCTGACTGGGTAGACGGCCTTAACCCAACTTTTGAAAATAATGGAACTACGCCAGTTCCCGAAAACAAAGCCAATGAATGGATTTATTGGTTAAACATTGGATATATTTATTACATAAATTAACTTACAAATTTTATAATATTTAATTGGGGCGGATTATATAATCAGCCCCAATTTATTTTTAAAATAAAGATTACCCTATTGCTTGCTTCAAATCTGCAATTAAATCATCTACATCTTCAATACCTACAGATAGACGAATCAATGAATCAACAATCCCCGTTTTTTCACGTTCCTCTTTTGGAATACTGGCGTGCGTCATACTGGCGGGATGGCCTGCAAGGCTTTCCACACCGCCCAAGCTTTCTGCCAAGGTGAAGATTTTTAGGTTTTCGACAATTTTAACAGCATCCTCGTAATTGTTTCCTTTTGTAACAAATGAAAGCATCCCTCCAAAATCCTTCATTTGCTCTTTTGCAATTGCATGGTTTGGATGGTTTTTAAAGCCCGGCCAATATACTTTTTCAATCTTTGGGTGCTTTGCCAAATATTCCGCAATGGCCTTGCCGTTTTCGCAATGGCGTTGCATACGGATGTGAAGTGTTTTCAACCCACGCAAAACCAAAAAGCAATCCTGTGGCCCACAAATGGCACCACTGGCGTTTTGTATAAAGTAAAGCTTTTCCGCAAGCGCTTTGTCTTTTACAACCAATGCCCCCATAACAACATCACTATGCCCGCCAAGGTATTTTGTTGCGCTGTGCATCACAATATCAGCGCCCATTTCCAACGGTTGTTGCAAATAGGGCGTTGCAAATGTGTTATCAACTGCGAGAAGAACATTGTATTTTTTGGCAATGGAAACTGCTCTTTTTATATCTATAATATTCATCATTGGGTTGGTTGGTGTTTCCACCCAAATCAGTTTTGTTTTATCATTTACATATTCCTCAATTTTATCGGCGTTTTCCATTCCGATGAAGTGAAACTTTATCCCGAACCCTTCAAAAATCTTGGTAAACAACCGATAAGTTCCACCATAAAGATCATTCGTGGAAATTACCTCATCGCCAGGTTTCAAAAGCTTCATTACCGTATCAATTGCAGCAAGACCACTTCCAAAGGCAAGTCCGTATTCTCCGTTTTCAATACTCGCAAAAGCTCTTTCCAAGGCAGCACGCGTGGGATTGCCAGTACGCGAATACTGAAACCCTTTATGGCCACCTGGAGTTGTTTGTGAATAAGTTGTGGTTTGATAAATAGGAGGCATTACCGAGCCATAAGCTGGATCTACATTGTGCTGCCCGCCGTGTATTGTTTTGGTATTGAATTTCATATAGATAGCTAAAATTTTAAATTGATAATCAGCAATATCATATATATTCTATGTTTTAATATAACTTTTACAATAGCTGATTTTAAAGTTATTACTTTTGAATTACAAATGTAAGAGTTCGTTTGTGATAGCTAACCATCTATTCCTTTTAACGTATGAATAATAAAATTACGGTAGCGGCAATTATTGTACTTATAAGTATGGGCTGTAACCAAGAAAAGAACATTGAGATTTCTTCGCAAAGTTTTACTGAAAGGGAGCTTGCAATATGCAAAGACAGCAAATGTCCCGAAGTTACCATAAACTATGTGGAGGTTTTTGGCGATGATGAGATTTCCGAAAAAATAAATACGAAGATTAGAAATTTTATTTTTAGTTCTTTATTAATGGGTGAAGACACCATCCCGACGGCAAAAAGCATTGAAGAGGCTGCTACAAATTTTATTGAAACCTATAATGCTGACAAAGCCCAGTTTCCAGATATGGCTGGGGAGTATTTTGCGGAAATCTCTGTAAATGAAATTTTCTCTTCCGAAGAACACCTTTGTTTTGAATTGCGCCAATATCTTTTTACCGGCGGCGCCCACGGTTATGGCACCACTTCATTTTTGAACATTGACCCAAAAACCGGGGAAGAGCTTACTTCAAAAGAACTTTTTAAAAACAGTAAGGAGTTTACAGCTTTCGCAGAGAAAAAGTTTCGATCCGAACAAAATATTGCAAAAGATCAATCCATTAACGAAAACGGTTTCTGGTTTGAAAATGATACATTCTATCTTCCCGAAAGTGTTGGTTTCACGCAAGACAGCCTTATTTTTGTTTATAACCAGTACGACATTGCGAGTTATGCCGATGGCCCCATTGAATTGAAAATAGCGATGAAAGAAGCCGAACCTTTCCTCAGTATTGATTAATTTTGAACTATGCAAAAAGTATATTATTTATCAAGTTGTGATACCTGCAAAAGGGTAATGGACGAAATAAAAATTCCTTCGTCATTTATAAAACAGGACATTAAAGTGCAAGGCATTACAGCCGAAGAATTGGACGAGCTTTTTAATCTTACGGATAGTTATGAAGAGCTCTTCAGCCGAAGGGCGAAATTGTACCAAGAGCGCAATTTAAAAGATGAGGAACTTTTGGAAGAAGATTACAAAGGGCTCATTTTAGAACATTACACTTTTCTGAAACGCCCGGTAATAGTCAACAATGACGAAATATTTATAGGCAGCAGTCCCAAAACAGTTGCCGCTGCAAAAAAATCCATTCATAATAATTGACCAACCAACGCATTTTTGCGCTTTTGGCTGCAACCACAGCCAGCACCATCTATGGCATAAACCACACCATTGCCAAAGGATTGATGCCACACGTAATCCAGCCGTTCGGTTTTATACTATTGCGAGTGTCTGGCGCGGCATTGGTTTTTTGGATTATAAGCTTTTTCTTTCCTTCAGAAAAAATTGAGCGGCGTGATTGGTTAAGATTTATAGCTTGCGCTTTCTTCGGAATGGTTTTGAATATGCTCGCCTTTTTTAAGGGATTGAGCCTTTCCACGCCCATTAACAGTTCGGTAATAATTACGCTTTCACCAGTTTTGCTTTTGGTTCTATCAGCATTTATCTTGCGGGAGCGGATAACTTGGGTAAAAAGTCTCGGTATATTTCTTGGCCTTGGCGGGGCTTTGGTTTTAATCCTTTTTGGAATTAAGGAACAACCCAATGCGCCAAATATTCCATTGGGAAATATTTTATTTATTGTAAACGCAACTTCCTATTCAGTCTATTTGATTTTGGTAAAACCATTGGTTCCAAAGTACAGTTCCATTACTTTAATGAAATTTCTATTTCTCTTTGCGTTCCTAATAAACCTGCCGATAGGTATTTCAGAATTTACGGCTGTGTCTTGGACCAACTTGCCTTTTGAAGCTATTTGGAAACTTGCTTTTGTGGTTATCTGCACCACGGTTATGACCTATCTTTTGAATATTTACGCCCTAAAACAATTGAGCCCTTCCACCATAGGCGCTTTTATTTATTTACAACCTGTAATAGCGGTACTTTTCGCAGTAATCGTTGGCGCCGATAGTCTAACCGCTTTGCGAATAGGCGCGGCAGCATTAATCTTTTTGGGCGTTTATCTTTCCACTATAAAGCGCGTCCGTAAAAGTACGGACTAAAGATCCTTTGGCCGCTGACTGTACTTTCGGGTGTTTTCTTTGGTGAGAATTCTGAAATCGTCTGTCTTTTCCAACGCATTGAATATTTCGTAAAATTTCTTCGGAAGACCTACCAGTTTTCTCTCCGTAAGATCAATCCACGCCCCCATCATTTCGCAACGGGCATAGTTTTTACCCTTTTCATCATAAAAATTGTGCAGGAATTCAAAATACATCCCATCCTCCGAAAGGCCTTTCAACTGCAATGAAACAGTAACGGGCTGTCCGGGAAAAAACTCACGGAAATAATACATATGCTCATAAAATGCCACGGGGCCCAAGTTGTATTCCGCCAAATGCTGCTGGTCCATGCCTCTCTCCAGCATAAAACTCATTCGCGTGTGGCTCATGTAGTCTATATAGGCACTGTTGCGCAGGTGGCGGTTGGCATCCACATCGCTCCAGCGTATTTCAAATTGTTTTGTGTACATCTTCAAATTTTTATACAAATTTAAGCTACTTTTGTTATGCAAGCATAGTAAATATGTTTAGTTTCTGTTAAAACTTTTTCATAAAAATGCCGCTGATTAAAAGCAATTATATACCAAGCTTTCCTTTTAAAAACGGACACTTCTCCACGATTTATTCCGCAAAGCTCCGGCCGTCGCCCGGTTTAATCCAACAACGGGAACGTTTGCAATTGCCGGACGGCGATTTTGTGGATATCGATTGGTCCTTCTCCAAAAAAGCTCCCCCCAAGGTTGCAATCCTACTCCACGGATTGGAAGGCAACGCCCAACGCACGTATATGAAAGGCCAAGCCAAAATCCTGAACCAAAACGGTTGGGATGTTGCTGCGGTGAATTTTCGCGGTTGCAGTGGCGAGGCAAATCTTTCCTATCAATCCTACAACGCAGGGAAAACGGACGATCTGGAAGCGGTAATCAATTTTATTCTGAAAAAGAACAAATACAGTGAAATAGCACCCGTAGGTTTCAGTTTGGGCGGGAATCTGCTTTTGAAATATTTGGGCGAGCGGGAATCCTTCCCCAAGGAAATAAAAAAGGCCGTCGCCATTTCCACGCCCTTGAGTTTAAAGGGTTCTTTGGAATCGTTGAATGAATTTTCAAACTGGGTTTACCGCAACTCCTTTTTGACAAATCTTCGGAAAAAGTACAAAGCGAAAATGAAAGATTTTCCCGAAAAAATGACAGCTTCCGATTATAAAAAAATTACTTCGCTTCTTGAATTCGATAATGTTTACACCGCGCCGGCACACGGTTTTAAGGATGCGTTTGATTATTACGAAAAAAACAGCAGCTTGCAATTTCTTCCGAAAATTAAAATTCCAGTCTTTCTTTTAAATGCTGAAAACGACAGCTTTCTTTCCTCGGAATGCTACCCAACAGATTTGGCTTCAAAAATGAAAAACCTTTTCCTCGAAACGCCAAAATACGGCGGACACGTGGGTTTTCACCAAACCAATAAATTGTATTATAGTGAAACGCGAACATTTGAATTTTTAAACTCGAAATAACTCCCTCCCCATTGGGGAGGGTCGGGGTGGGGACTTTTTATTACCTTTGCCCTTCATTAAAACAGGAATATGATTCAATCCATGACGGGCTACGGCAAAGAAGTTGTTCAGTTGCCTTCCAAAACCATTACCATCGAAATCAAATCTTTAAACAGCAAAGGTCTCGACCTCAATACGCGCGTGCCTTCGGCATACCGGGAAAAGGAGCTTGAAATCCGAGATCTGCTCGCAAAATCATTACACCGCGGAAAAGTGGACTTTTCACTTTATATTGAAGTAACGGGCGAGGAGGTAACCACACAGCTGAATGAAGGCGTTGTAAAACAATATATAAAGCAATTGGCAAACGTGGTAAACGGCGACCCCGTAGAGCTTTTAAAAATGGCAGTGCGCATGCCCGATGCCTTGAAAACCGATCGCGAGGAAATTGACGAGAAGGAATATAAAGCTATTTTAAACGGAATTGACAAAGCGCTGGAAGCCATAAACGAATACAGGACCGATGAAGGTTTGGTTTTGGAAAACGACTTTTTGGAGCGTTCCCAAACTATTTCAAAATTGTTGAAAGAAGTGATTGCCTTGGATCCCGAAAGAATTGACGGCGTAAAGGAAAGATTGCGCAAGGCGGTGGCGGATTTAAAGGAAAAAGTGGATGAAAACCGCTTTGAGCAGGAATTAATCTATTACCTCGAAAAATATGACATCACCGAAGAAAAGGTTCGCCTTAAAAACCATTTGGAATATTTTGAGGAATCCTTAAAATCGCACGATTCCAACGGAAAAAAATTGGGTTTCATTACGCAGGAAATTGGTCGCGAAATCAACACCATTGGTAGCAAGGCAAATTATGCGCCAATGCAGCAAATAGTGGTACAAATGAAGGATGAGCTGGAAAAAATAAAGGAACAAGCCCTAAACGTTTTATAGATGGAAGGAGGAAAATTAATCGTTTTTTCGGCTCCTTCCGGCAGTGGAAAAACCACCATCGTGCAACATTTGCTGAAACAGGAAGACCTCAACTTGGAGTTTTCGGTTTCGTGTACAAGTCGCGAGCCCCGTGGCGATGAAAAGCACGGCGAGAATTACTATTTCATTTCGTTGAAGGATTTTAAACAGCACATTAAAAATGGTGATTTTTTAGAGTGGGAAGAAGTGTACCGCGACAATTTTTACGGGACGCTGAAAAGTGAAGTGGAACGTATTTGGAGCCACGGAAAAAACGTGATTTTTGACATTGACGTTGTTGGTGGACTCCGAATTAAAAAGAAATATCCTGAAAAAACACTGGCGGTTTTCGTAAAACCACCCAGCATCGACGAGCTGAAAATCCGGCTTAAAAAACGCAAGACCGAAAGTGAAGAACGCATCAATATGCGCATTGCAAAAGCTTCGGTGGAATTGGCGACTGCGCCGCAATTCGACAAAATCATTAAAAACCACGATTTGGAAACCGCTTTAAAGGAAGCGCATGATTTGGTAGAAAATTTTATAAAATCATAAAAATAATCCCGTACAGACGCACGGCCGTGCGTCTCTACAGAAAAAAATGGCAAAAAAAATTGGACTTTATTTCGGCACGTTCAACCCCATTCACGTGGGGCATTTGATTATTGCCAACCACATGGTGGAGTTCAGCGATTTGGATGAAGTTTGGTTTGTGGTTACACCACACAATCCACATAAAAAGAAAAAAACGCTTTTGGAAGACCACCACCGTTTGGCAATGGTACGGATTGCCGTGGATGAGTATCCAAAATTACAGGCCAGTAATGTGGAATTTGACCTGCCGCAGCCCAATTATACTGTGAATACTTTGGCTTATCTGGAAGAAAAGTACCCAAAAAATAATTTCTGCTTGATAATGGGCGAGGACAACCTGAAAAGCCTTCACAAGTGGAAAAATTATGAAGTGATTTTAGAACGCTATTCCATCTACGTTTACCCAAGAATTTCCGAAGGAATCGTGGGAACACAATTTGTCAATCATGAAAAGATAAAGAAAGTTGACGCCCCAATTATTGAGCTTTCTTCAACATTTATTAGAAAAAGTATAAAATACGGTAAAAACATTCGCCCGATGCTTTCTGCTGAGGTTTGGAAGTATCTGGACGAGATGAATTTTTATAAATGAAAAACCGCCCCACCAAATTAACACTTGGGGAGCGGCTTCAACTAAATAACCAACCAAAATCATTGAAACTACCTAAATTTCAATAATCAATGTCAGTAACGCAAACAGGCAGTAAAAGATTGTATGCACAATCTTAAGCTACTGTTAAATGTTTTGATAAAATAAGAATTGTTTACTTTTGAATTCATAATTTTAATAAATGCAAGAAAAACCAAAATTTGCAGTCTTTGGCGGTGGAAGCTGGGCTACGGCCATTGTAAAAATGCTCTGTGAAAACCTAGAGGAAGTGTGTTGGTATATGCGAAGCAATTACGCTTTGGAACATCTTAAAAAGCACGGCCACAACCCTAATTATTTAAGTTCGGTAGAATTTAATTTGAAGCAACTTAAACTAAGTAACGATATTAATGAAACCATTAGCTGTGCAGATTGTCTCATTTTTGTAATACCATCCGCTTTCCTTGAAAGGGAGCTTGAAAAACTGACAGTTTCTTTGGAAGACAAAATAGTTTTTTCAGCCATTAAAGGCATTGTTCCCGAAACTAGCCTTATCGTCGGGGACCATTTTAACACACATTACAAAGTTCCTTTTAACAATATTGGGGTAATCTCTGGTCCATGCCACGCGGAAGAAGTTGCGTTGGAAAGACTCTCATACCTCACCATAGCTAGTGCCGATGATGAAAAAGCAAAACTTGTTGCAAACGTTTTAAGCAGTGATTACATTAAATGCACAACCAGCGATGATGTTTTGGGGATAGAATACGCGGCAATGCTCAAAAATATTTACGCCGTGGCTGCAGGGATTGCACACGGACTTGGGTATGGCGACAACTTTCAAAGCGTATTGATGAGCAATGCCATCCGCGAGATGAAAAAATACGTGAAAAAGGTTCACAAAATGAAACGTGACATAAACGATTCAGCTTATTTGGGAGATTTATTGGTTACGGGTTATTCTGTGTTCAGTCGAAACCGCTTGTTTGGAACAATGATTGGAAAAGGCTATACCGTGAAAAGTGCCCAGCTTGAAATGAGTATGATTGCTGAAGGCTATTACGCTACTAAAAGCGCTTACAATTTAAACCAGCAAAAAGGCAAGAAAAAAGCCAAGACCCCCATAATAAATGCAGTGTATGAAGTGCTTTATGAAAATAAAGACCCGAAAAAAACATTTAAAAAATTAACTGAAAAGTTGGATTAAAAAAAGCCCCTCAGATTGAGGGGCTTTTTCAATTATTGTTTTATTTCTTTATTGATATTTTCCGGCAAATCTTCATAACCCATATTGAATAGGGTAAATCCAAAAATATCTGCATACTGCTCAATGGTTTTGCTCACAGGTGTTCCCGCTCCGTGACCGGCATCGGTTTCAATTCTAATTAAAACAGGATTATTCCCCGCTTGCTTTGACTGAAGTTCAGCAGCAAATTTAAAGCTATGCGCGGGTACTACCCTATCATCGTGATCGCCGGTAGTGATTAAAGTTGCTGGATATTCCACCCCTTCTTTTACATTGTGCAATGGCGAATAGCCTTTTAAATACTCAAACATTTCTTTGCTGTCTTCGGCTGTACCGTAATCATACGCCCAACCTGCTCCCGCAGTAAAAGTATGGTAACGAAGCATATCCAAAACCCCAACTGCCGGAAGTGCTACTTTCATTAAATCTGGACGCTGCGTCATTGTTGCGCCTACAAGCAACCCTCCGTTTGAACCTCCGCGAACAGCGAGATAATCGCTGGAAGTATAGTTGTTTTTAATTAAATATTCAGCAGCAGCTATAAAATCATCAAATACGTTTTGCTTTTTCATCTGCGTACCCGCATCGTGCCATTTTTTGCCATACTCACCGCCACCGCGAAGGTTTGGTACAGCATAAACACCACCTTGCTCCATCCATACGGCGTTTGCAATACTAAAGCCTGGTGTTAAACTAATATTAAACCCACCGTAACCGTAAAGGATTGTTGGGTTTTTTCCGTCCATTTTCAAGCCTTTTTTGTGGGTAATTATCATTGGTATTTTGGTCCCATCCTTTGAGGTATAGAAAACCTGATGGCTTTCGAAGTTTTCTGGGTTGAAGTCTATTTCAGGCTTTATGAATAATTCTGAATTGCCGCTTGCAATATCATATTTATAAATGCTGCCGGGAGTAACATAATTTGTGAAGGAATAGTACAATTCCTTTTCTTCCTTTTTTGTTCCAAAACCACCCGCCGAACCAACGCCCGGAAGTTTCACTTCGCGAATCAATTTTCCGTCATAATCATACTGCATTACTTTTGAAACAGCGTCAACCATATAGTTTGCAAAAATATTTCCGCCTCCGGTGCTAGGTGAAAGTACATTTTCAGTTTCAGGAATAAAATCCACCCAATTATCAGGAGTTGGATTGCTGGCATCTACGGTAACTACTTTTTTGTTTGGTGCATTTCTATTTGTAACAATGTATAATTTTGAACCAACGTTTTCCAAAATGGAGGTGTCAGAATCCGTATCGTCCAAAATAGTTACAAACGCAGCTCCAGGTTTTGTCAAATCCTTTATAAACAGTTTATTTCCAGAAGTTGAAGTACTCGCCCTTACTACCAAATAATTATTATCTTCTGTTACACTCGCATTTATATAGCGGTGCTTTTCTTCTGGGGTAGCTCCAAAAATCACCTTGTCCTCACTTTGCGGGGTTCCCATTTTGTGGTAGTACACTTTGTGCTGATCAGTTTTAGCTGAAAGCTCACTGCCCTTTGGTTTATCATAACTGGAATAGTAAAAACCGTCTTCACCCTGCCATGAAAGTCCGCTGAATTTAATGTCTTTTAATGTATCTCCAACCAATTCCTTCGTTTCAGTATTCATTACAAGAACTTTACGCCAGTCACTCCCGCCTTCAGAAATACTATAGGCCAGCTTGCTGCCATCTTTGCTGAAACTTGTCTCGCCCAAAGAAATGGTCCCGTCTTCCTTAAAAGTATTGGGGTCCAAAAATACTTCAGCAGTACTTGGGTCTTCACCTGTTTTGTATCGATATAGTACATACTGGTTCTGCAAACCATCGTTTTTGTAGAAATAGGTATAATCGCCTTCCTTAAATGGGGGGCCAACTTTTTCGTAGTTCCATAGATCGGAAAGCCGTTGTTTCAATTCTTCCCGGAAAGGTATTTTTTCTAAATACCCGAAGGTTACTTCGTTTTCAGCCTTAACCCAGACGGCGGTTTCTTCACTGCGGTCATCTTCCAACCATCGGTATGGATCTTTTACTTCAACACCAAAGTAGGTATCTACAGTATCAACTTTTTTTGTTTGCGGATAGGTCACGGAAATAACTTCTTTTTTTGGTTCTTCCTTACAGCCCACAAAGGCAAGTACAAGGATTGCTGGAACAATTGTAAATTTCATATTATTGATTTTTTGGAAATGTAAATGTAATGTTTTTACTTAAAAGGAAATATTACAATATGTAAAAAGGCTTCCGCAAAGAAGCCCTTAAATACTGCATACAGTTGGAGTTAATGAAATAAGGGTTTATAAACTTTCCAATGCTTATAAATCAAAATAACATTCAATATAGTTATCACCAAGGCCACAAGAAGACCTGGTGTATCCAAAAATAAATGAAATAATAAGATATTAACCGTAATGGGGGCCAACAAAAGCAATGCAAACGAAACCCACTTGTTAATAAGCAAAAGCAAACCGATAAAGATTTCCAAAATTCCAATGACTTTTAGAATGTAGCCTGTGCTGCTAAGCGAATCGATAAAAATTGCCGCATCTCCCGTATAAATATGGGTAGGCATAATGTGAAGATTTATCAATTTACTCAGTCCAAAAAATAGTAATCCTAAGCCTAAAATGATTCTCAGGATTTTAGTAAATGTTGAATTCATAGGCTTTACGTTTAAGGGTTAATCCTTTAAAGGTACTGAAAAATAAAAAACGCACCTTTATATAAAGTGCGTTTTTTTAACAAAATTTTAAAAAGATTATTAGTTTTTCTCTTAAATACTTAAACAAGCTTATTGTTTACCAAGTATTCTGCAATTTGAACGGCGTTCGTTGCTGCTCCTTTCCGAAGGTTATCACTTACAATCCACATATTTAATGTATTGGGTTGTGTTTCATCCCGACGAATTCTTCCAACAAATACATCGTCTTTATCGTGAGCGTACATTGGCATCGGGTATGTATTTGTATCTGGGTTGTCCTGAACGATGATACCTGGAGTTTCATGCAGAATTCTACGGATATCTCCCAATTCAAAATCATTTTCAAATTGTACGTTTACAGCCTCACTGTGCCCGCCAGCTGTTGGAATTCTCACTGCAGTAGCAGTTACTGAAAAAGTACGATCGTCCAATATTTTTTGTGGCTCACGGGCCAGTTTCATCTCTTCTTTTGTATAACCGTTTTCCTCAAAAACATCACAATGGGGCAATGCATTTTTATGGATAGGATACGGGTATGCCATTTCTCCCTTTATTCCCACCATTTCGTTCTCCATTTGTTGTACAGCCTTTAAACCGGTTCCTGAAACGGATTGGTAGGTAGAAACCACCACTCTTTTCATATTGTATTTTTTGTGAAGGGGCGCCAAAGCCATTACCAATTGTATGGTAGAGCAATTGGGGTTGGCTATTATTTTATCTTCTTTGGTCAATAGATGGGCGTTGATTTCGGGAACAATTAACTTCTTTCCGGGCTCCATTCTCCAAGCCGAAGAATTATCTATTACAGTAGTGCCCACCTCAGCAAACTTTGGGGCCCATTCTAATGATGTGCTTCCACCTGCAGAAAAAATTGCAATGTCTGGGGCTGCAGCAACAGCCTGCTCTAGACCAATCACTTTGTGGTTTTTTCCTTTAAAGGAAATTTCTTTTCCCACAGATCTTTCTGAAGCCACCAAGAGCAATTCGTCAATAGAAAAGTTACGCTCCTGCAATACTTTCAACATTACCTCGCCAACCATCCCGGTGGCACCTACCAAAGCTAATTTCATTATTTTAAATTTTAGGCAAAAGTAGTTTATCCATATTTATTTTTTCAGAATAAAAAGCAAAAAAGAACCCTCTCCATTTTGGAGAGGGTTTAAGGTTAGAATATGTAATGCAGCGGTGACTGTAAATTATTTTTTTCTCAGTTCGTCACGAATTTCCATCAATAAATCCTTTTCTGATGGTCCTGGGTCCGGCGCAGGGGCTTCTTCTTTTTTCTTACGCACTTTTCCGTATGCCTTCACTATCAAGAACAATACAAAACCAACAATAATTAAATTGATGATAGAGTTTATCCATTTTCCGTACATAATGGCATTCTCCGGCTTGGTAACCTCTCCGTCTGGAGCAACCACAGCCTCTGAAAGCACTACTTTTAAATCGGCAAAGTCAACACCTCCAGTAAAATTACCCACTATCGGCATCATGACATCATTGGTAAAACTTGAAACAACGGTGCCTACAGCAGCGGCAAGTAGAACGGCTACGGCAAGGTCTACCACATTGCCGGTCATAATAAAATCCCTAAATTCTTTTAACATGTTGATTGGTTTTAGAAGTTAATAGCCACTAATTTACTTAAAAAGAATTCATTTCCTAAAATAATTTCCCAAAAGGAATTAATTCCTACAAACAACGCGTTTCACTCTTTGCGAAACTGCGGTTATTAATTCATAAGAAATAGAGTTTATCGCTGCCGATAACTCCTCAGCAGATGTGGAAGGGCCAAACACAATTGCCTCATCCCCTTCTTCGCAATCAATATTGGTTACATCTACCATTACCATATCCATACAAACATTGCCCAGAATGGACGCTTTTTTGCCATGTATAGTTACCCAGCCTTTGCCTTTTCCATAAGAACGTGGAATTCCGTCTGCGTGGCCAATTGGAAGGGTTGCGGAACGTGTAATTTCTTCCGCAATAAAACCACGATTATATCCCACACTTTCACTTTTTTGTACAGTATGTATTTGTGAAATAACGGTTTTTAAAGTACCAACGGGTTTTAAATATTTGTTTTCTTCTTTGTCATTTCCGAAGCCGTAAAGACCAATTCCCGTGCGCACCATGTCAAAATGTGCTTCGGGATAGTTGAGTATTCCCGAAGTGTTAGCGCAGTGCAATAAGGGTTTATACTCCAATTTTTCTGAAAGTTCTTCCGAAATTTTTCGGAAACTTTCAATCTGTCCCATTGTAAAATCCTTCAGTTTCAAGTCCTCACTCGCCGCTAGATGCGAAAAGGCCGATTTCACCTTTACACTGTTTGTTTTTAAAAGTGTTTCTGCAATATAATCCACATCGCTCGCTACAAATCCTAAACGGTTCAAGCCCGTGTTGAATTTCAAGTGAACTGGATAATTGATCTGCTTCTTTTCTTCTGCGAAAGCGATAAATTCCTCCAGCATTTTTCGGGAATAAATACTGGGTTCCAAACAACGATCCACGATTACTTCAAAATTAACGGGAAGTGGATGGAGCACCAAAATAGGTGTTTCAATTTTTGCATTTCTAAGGGTTTCGCCCTCATTTGCGTATGCAACAGCGAAATAATCAACGCCCAATTCCACAAGCTCTTTAGCAATAACCACTGAATCGCTACCGTAGCCAAAGGCTTTTACAACTGCCAAAACTTTGGTTTCGGGCTTTAATTTTGAGATAAGGTATTTATAATTATTCTCGAGCGCGTTTAAATCAATCTCCAATAGAGTTTCGGTGGCTTTGGGCATATTAGGCTTGTTTTCCAGGTTTTTCAGGAGCTTTCTGCTCACTCAGGTCTTCGGCATCCTTCACTTCCAGTTTTACTACTTTGTCCCGAAGTTGCGCCTTGTAAAATGCCGCACGGCTCAGGGGTTCGTATTCTTCGGTTTCACCAAGTAATACAAGGTCCTGGCTTTTCGCCTTGCGGTAACTATAATTGGCAAGATTCCCCGTGCGGGTACATACCGCATGAACCTTGGTAACATATTCGGCCGTGGCCATTAAGGCGGGCATAGGCCCAAAGGGATTTCCCTTGTAGTCCATATCCAGCCCTGCAACGATCACACGAACGCCGCGATTGGCAAGGTCGTTACATACTTTTACTATTTCGTCATCAAAAAATTGGGCCTCATCTATGCCAACCACATCGCAGTTATCTGCCAGAATTGGAATATTGGCTGCAGCAGGCACGGGTGTGGATCGAATCTGGTTGCTATCGTGGCTGGTCACGGCATCCTCGGCATAGCGTGTGTCTATGGACGGTGTAAAAATTTCGACTTTTTGACGGGCAAACTGGGCGCGTTTCAACCTCCGGATTAGCTCTTCGGTCTTTCCTGAAAACATAGATCCGCAGATTACCTCAATCCAGCCAAATTGTTCTTTCTGATTTACGGTATTTTCAAGAAACATAGTTTAATTTTACGCGAAACATTGGGTACTAATTAAATTTCCAAACGATTTGTCCAACTTGAAGATTGCTTGAAAACCATTACAAAACGGCAGATTTAAACAAGAAAACAAAAATAGTTGACGTTTACATAAAGGATGCGTAAATTTATAAAAACAAAATAGAAATTCAGGTTAATTTAAAAAGATATGAAGAAGAAACTCCGTGAGCAGGTAACAGCGCTAGCACAACAGATAATTGAAGAAGAAAAAACCTTTAAAGCCGCCTCTGTTAAGCAATTGGTGGGTGAGCTGTATGAAAAGCTCTCGGTACTTGAATATCTCGAAAATCAAATTGAAGACGCTGCACATCCGCCCCTCCCAACCTCTTTAGACTCCAAGAGTTTCCGTGAGCAAAATTGGTTTAAGGAGCCCGAGCCTGTTCCACAGCCCGCACACAAAGAAGACCTTATTGAACCTTTGATGGAAAAGATAAAGGACATTGTAGCACAAATGCCTGAAGAAAGTGAGCGCATTGATGAACTTTTGGATGAAATGCTTCCAAAAAACCCCGAAACTAAAACTGTCGAAATACAGGAAAAACCCACCACAAAATATGCTAAAAATGATTTGGAGGAATTTGCATCGGCCTATCAGCAAATGCCAGAGTTCGAAAGAAAAAATACTCAAATTTTCCCAAAATCGGTAGAAGGAAAAGAAGCCAGTAAAACATTGACCGAATCCCGTGCTCGCTCTATAAACGACACCCTAAACAAAGGCCTTAACATTGGGCTGAACGACCGTTTGGCATTTATAAAGCACCTTTTTGAAGGGCAAACTGAAGATTACACCCGCGTCCTTTCACAAATAAACACCATGGAAAGCTTTGAGGAAGCACAAAGATTTATAAAAGGTAACGTGAAGCCAGACTACAACCATTGGCTTGACAAAGAAGAATATTCGGAAAGGTTTATGAACATTATTGAAAAGCGTTTCAATTAAACCCAGAGTTATGACAGCCCAAAAAACCATCTACTGGATAGCCACAGGGCTGCTCAGCGTTTTATTTCTGTATTCTGCATTTATGTATTTAACAGATACGGCAGTGATTGAAGGGTATTACCAAGATTATCAATACCCCACCTATTTGGTCATTCCGATGGCCCTTGCAAAAATATTGGCAATCGTATTTATTCTTTTTCGAAAGCCCAAATGGGTCATGGAATGGGCATACGCAGGGCTCTTTTTTGATATGGTTCTGGCCTGTTTTGCACATTATAGGCTAAATGATCCCGATATAACGCTCCCTTTGTTGGGCATTCTATTTTTGTTGGTCTCCTATTTCTTCGGAAAAACTGTACGCCCATAAACTATGACGGGAAAACTCTATTTGGTGCCCACGCCCATCGGCAATTTAAAAGATATGACCTTTCGCGCTGTTGAAGTGCTGAAAGAAGTAGATTTAATCCTCGCCGAAGACACCCGAAATAGCGGGAAACTTTTAAAACATTTTGAAATTGGCACCCAAATGCACTCGCACCACATGCACAACGAGCACAAAACGGTGGAAGGGATTGTAAAACGGATTCAAAACGGTGAAAATATAGCATTGATAAGCGATGCCGGAACCCCAGCAATCAGCGACCCCGGTTTTTTATTGACTCGTGCCTGTGTAGAAGCCGGCATTGAAGTGGATTGCCTTCCCGGTGCAACAGCTTTTGTACCAGCATTGGTAAACAGTGGCTTCCCGAATGATAAATTTGTTTTTGAAGGCTTTCTCCCGGTGAAAAAAGGCAGGCAAACAAGGCTCGAACTTTTAGCCGAAGAAACCCGCACCATCATTTTTTATGAATCGCCACACAAACTGTTGAAAACACTTGCTCAATTTGTGGAATATTTTGGCGGTAACAGACAAGTTTCCGTTTCACGGGAATTGACAAAACTGCACGAAGAAACCGTTCGTGGTTCTGCTGAAGAAGTTTTAAAGCATTTTGAAATCAAGCCGCCGAAGGGAGAAATAGTTATAGTTGTTTCGGGGAAGAAGTAATTCAAAAATCAACAATCGTTAATCTGCAATCACTAATCAAACGTGCTTTCCCCTATTCCACCCATGCTTCCCAAGATACTGCTCCCCACTTTCCACGGCACCATCTTCAATGGAAGTTCCCATAGAATCGTTCCAACGGTTTAAATAACCAAAAAGCGAAATAACCCCAAGCATTTCCACGATTTCGCCTTCGTTCCAGTATTTGTAAAGTCGCTGTTTTATTTCATCATTCACCGCATTTGGTACTTGGCTTGCGGCCAAAGAAAAGTCGAGCGCAGCGCGTTCAGCTTCAGAAAAAGCGGAATGGGTTTTATATTCCCAAATATTACCCAATTGCTCCTGCTCTGCGCCATAGCGTTCCGCAGCACGAATAGCATGGGCCTGGCAGTAGCGACAACCGGTTGCATTGCTGCTTACCCAAGCGATCATTCTTTTTAAGGCTGAAGTAACGCGCCCCTCGTTGGCCATTACGGCTTTGTTGAGATTGATAAAGGCTTTGCTAATTGCCGGGCGGTGCTGCATGGTAAGCACGCTATTTGGGCAAAAGCCAAGTGTTTCGTTAAAGAATTCAGCCAATTGTTTTGTTTCGGCGTCGTGGTCTGGAGAAAGGGGGGTTACTAATGGCATAGTTAAAAATCGTTTGGAATTCGAAAGTACGAAATGCCACTTGGAAATTCCAAATCACAAACTCCAAATTCCAAAGAAATCGCAAACCTCAAATTCCAAAGAAAATATTTACATCTTAGTTTTTCAACAAACGAAAAATACTGTTTGAAGTTTTTAAAAAATAAACCCCACTTTGGGCAGCAGTGAGATTTAGCTGCGATTGTTTTTCGGTCAATTCGCCCGAGGCAATAGTTTTCCCGGCAATGTCAGTTATTTCATATTGTTCATTTTCAGAAAACAGTTCGCGTTCAATAGTAAAAATTCCATTTGAGGGGTTTGGGTAAATAGTTGTTATTTGATTTTTGAAGTTAGGAACACTTAGTTGTGAATTATTAAAACGAGCTACCAAAATATTTTGAGGACCACTTAACGGAGCTGTAATACCAGCACCTACAATCTTTCCGTCAGTTTGAACAATGGTTTTACTATCTACAAATTCCAAACCTAAAATGAAAGAATAATCTCTATATCCTCCTGAAAAGTACCGCTTAACATTATATACGCCAAGTTCAAAACAATCAGTAGTGCTACCAATAGCAAGCATTCTTTGATTTTCTTGAATTATTAATTGGGAAATAGAGAATCCTGTCTCGGATAACAATCTCGTTCCATTATTTCCAAAATTTAAATCTGGTTGGCCATCACTTAAGAAACGAATAAAATATTGCTTAAAGAATGGTTCTAATTGCAAAGTACAATAACCGTAACTTCCAGCAATCACTATATTTTGATTATTGGTAAAATCAAAACTTGGATTCCGAAAGTTTACTGCGTCAATTGATTCAAGTGACTTGGTGGTTAATCCATTATCTCCAAAATTTATATCTAAATATCCGGTTGGTAAAAATTTCAATAATATTATGTCTGCTGTAAAAGAATTAGCTCGAATTCCTGAAACGAAGAAATTATTCTCGGAATCTATTTTTAATTCGCTGATAGTAAAAGATCCTCCTGAAAAGTTAGAAATCGCAATGCCATCTATTCCAAAATTAGGGTCTAAAGTCCCATCCTCAAAATAATGAAAAAAGCCAATTTTATCATTGGCAGTAAGTTTTAAAAATAATAATGAGTTATCTGCTAAGACTAGCATTTTGGCAAAATTTCCATTCGGAATTGTTAGAACCCCATTGGTTCCAAAAGAATTTATCAATTCACCATTTGCGTTATATTTTGCAATTTTATAAGTTTGGCTTTGACTGTTGGAGAATTTGCCTCCGGTTAGAATATTCTGTTCTTCATCAAGAAATAAATTAACGTGTTCACAATAACCTTCAGCATAATCAGCAACTAATATCCCATTGTTTCCAAAAGAACTGTCTAAGCTGCCATCTGGCATATATCTTACCAAATATGGTTTACTAAGATTGTTATTTATTGACGTTATTCCCGAAACAATTAGTTTCTGATCATTTTGTTGAACTACAGATGATAAGAGTTCCTCACTATTCTCAATATCGGTTGTAACCACACCTTCTGTTCCAAATGACAAATCTGGACTACCATCCTGTCCGTAAGTAACAACAGAAATTATTCCCACAATAAAAAGTAAAAGTGTTTTCATAATTTTTAAGTTTTGATGCTTCCGAAGAAATTTTTTTAACTCAATTCTTCAGTAAGCGAAACACACTACTTGAAGTTTTCAGAAAGTAAACCCCGCTTTGTACCGAAGAAAGATTTAGTTTTGATTGCTTTTCGGTCAATTCACCGGAAGCAATAATTTTTCCTATAATATCTGTTATTTGGTACTCCGAAGTTTCAGGAAATTCACGTTCAATGGTAAAAATTCCATTTGAGGGATTTGGGTAAATTGTAGTTCTTTTGTTTTGGAATTCTGGACTGGACAAAGGATCATTAACACGGCGCTCTATAATAATATCTTCTTGTCCATTGTACCACGCTGTGCTGGCCAGACATACTATTTTACCGTCTTGTTGGATTAACATACTCGAAACAAAATACTCAGAAGAATTAATTGTAAAATTAAAACCAGTATCTAAATGTCCGCCAAGGTGATACCTGTTAATAAAAAAAGGTCCTCCACCCTCAAAAAAATCAGTAAGCTCCCCAAAAACTAACAATCTTTGGTTCTCTTGAACTTCAATGCCGCTTATTATAAAATTATTCCTGTTCGGATTTATATACCCATTATTGCCAAAAGATGCATCAAAGCTTCCGTCAGGAAGATATCTGAAAATTAAATTATTCATTATATCAAACTGCCAATCCAAAAAAGAACTGTGAACTGCGATTTTACCATCATTGTACAGAGCAATATTGCTTGAAGTAAAATCAGGATCATTTACAATGGTTACTATTCCATTATTACCAAAAGCAGTGTCCAACACGCCATTGGGCAAGTAGCGCAATAATACTTGAGAAGACACGCCATTGTCTTGACTGTTTGCAAGCACCACAATTGTATCGTCTTGAGCCAAAGCTACTTTTAAAGCGGAATTCGATTCATTCCCAACATCTGTTATAACAATGCCGTTATTCCCAAAGGAGGTATCTAACATTCCATTGGACGTATACTTTTTTAAAGCAACTTTTGATATTCCGCTATCAAAAATTCTACCCACTGCTATAAATGAATCATCATCCAGTAATGTTACATCTCCTTTATAGATGTTCTCCGGAAATACTATTATTTCGCCATTATTGCCAAAACTCGTATCAATTGAACCATCGGGTAAAAAACGGTTTACTACATATTGATAATTAGAGTTTAGATTAACTGGACCCCCGGCAATAATCTTCCCGTCATTTTGACTTAATACAATATCATAATATTCATCCTCATAACCTGAAGCACCAAAAATTGCCACGCCAGCATTTCCAAAGGAAGTGTCTAAAGTGCCATTAACATTATATCTCGCAATGGAAGGAAAGGCCTGTCCCTGTATAGTAAATCTACCAGCTACTAAAAGTTTTTCATCTGCTTGCTGCGCTATTGCTATTGCATAGTCTGAATCGCCATCAATATCTGTTTGTACAGTCCCGTTATTGCCAAACGAAGTATCCAAACTTCCATCCTGTGCAAAAGATACAATCGAGACTATTCCCACCAAAAAAAGTAAAAGTGTTTTCATATTACTATTTATTTAAGGTTAACGGGGAGAATTGTTCTTACAAGATAGTGAATTATCAAATACAAAAAGCCCTTAAACTGTTGTCATAATTTTGTAATTTTACACCTCTCCCCCTTATTTAATAATCACAACCAATCCAAATTTTGGAATTTGGAATTTTAGAACTTGGAATTTCTACAGAATATGCGCTGGACCCTAAAACCCAAACCCGATCCCGAAAAAGTGAAATCACTTTCAAAGGCATTAAAAGTGGAACCGATAATTGCGTCGCTTTTGGTGCAGCGTGGGGTTGAAACTTTTGAGGAAGCCGAAAAATTTTTTCGCCCAAGTCTGGACAATCTTCACGATCCGTTTTTAATGAAGGATATGGACAAAGCCGTTTCCCGAATTGAAAAAGCAATCGAAAACGAAGAAAATATTTTAATCTACGGCGATTACGATGTGGACGGAACCACCAGCGTCGCCCTGCTTTCTTCCTATTTAAAAAGTTATTATCCAAATGTTTCTACATACATTCCAGACAGGTATGATGAAGGCTACGGCGTTTCATATAAAGGAATTGATTATGCCGAGGACAATGGTTTTTCGCTAATTATTGCCTTGGATTGCGGTATAAAAGCCATTGAAAAAGTGACCTACGCTTCCGAAAAAAATATCGATTTCATTATCTGCGATCACCACCGACCAGGGAAGGAAATCCCAAAAGCCATTGCGGTACTCGACCCAAAACGGGAAGATTGCGAATATCCGTACAAAGAACTCTGCGGTTGCGGCGTTGGGTTTAAATTGATTCAAGGGTTGGCAACAAAAAGAGACCAGCAAATTGACGATTTGTTGCTCTATTTAGATTTGGTCGCTACTGCAATTGCTGCCGATATTGTTCCAATCACTGGCGAAAATAGAATTCTTGCACATTATGGATTGAAGGTTATAAACAGCAATCCGCGAACGGGAATTCAGGCAATTTTAAAACAAGTAAAAAAAGAAACGCTCACCATTACTGATGTAGTTTTCATTATCGCGCCGCGCATCAACGCTGCTGGAAGGATGAAACACGGCAACCACGCCGTCACCTTACTTACAGAAACCGATTCTGAAAAAGCAGAAACCTGCGCTGCTGAAATTGAAACCTTCAACACAGATCGCAAAGAGGCCGACAAACAAATTACGGAAGAAGCACTTCACCAAATAATTCAAAATAAAGAGGAACAACGGATGACAACCGTGGTCTATAAAGAAAACTGGCACAAAGGCGTGATCGGCATCGTGGCTTCCCGATTGACCGAAACCTATTATCGTCCAACTTTGGTGTTTACAAAAAGTGGTGAAAAATTGGCTGCCTCTGCCCGTTCCGTAAAAGGTTTTGATGTTTATAATGCTTTGGAAAGCTGTGCGGAACACATTGAACAGTTTGGTGGGCATATGTATGCCGCGGGATTGACTTTGTTTGAAAAAGATTTTGAAAATTTCAAAAACGAATTTGAACGGGTGGTTTCCGAAACCATCGATCCGCATTTGCTCACACCCGAAATAAAGATTGATGCTGAAATAAACCTAGCAGACATTACCCCAAAGTTCTTCAGAATATTAAAGCAATTTGCACCCTTTGGCCCGGGAAATATGACACCCACATTTATGACACAGAATCTGAAAGACACCGGCTGGGGAAAATGTGTGGGTGAGGATAAAACGCACCTGCGCATTGTGGTTAAACAGGGAGATTCTAATCAATTTACGGGAATTGGTTTCAATATGGCTGAAAAAAGTGATATCGCCTGCAACGGAAAGCCATTTAAAGCTACTTATTGCATTGATGAAAATGTATGGCAGGGGAATGTGAGTTTGCAATTGCGGTTAAAGGATATTAAATAAATTTCATAGTAGGTCAGGACGGCTGAAAACTTTAGGATCACCCGCAAATAAGCCATAGATAAGTCATAAATAGAGTATGAATAGAGTATGAATAGAGTATGAATAGAGTATAAATAGAGTATGAATAGAGTATGGATGCCTTATAAAAACCTTAAGGACGGTATGTCTTTAACTCCAATTTGTCTCCATCAAAAACGCCATAGGTATAATGGTTTATCCAATCGCCAAGATTGTAGTAGGTTGAATTTTCACCAACCTTAATTTCCATCGGCAAATGGCGATGCCCAAAAACGAAGTAATCAAAATGTTTGCTCTCAAGTTTTCTTTTGGAATATTGCGCCAACCATTCCTTTTCCTCACCCAAAAATTCTTTGTCCTCATCGCCCGAAATCAATTTGTTTTTTACCGAAAGGTGTTGCGCTAAACGTACGCCAATATCGGGATGCAACCATCGGAAAAGCCATTTTGAAAACGGATTGATAAAAACCTTTTTCATCCGTTTGTAGCCTTTGTCGCCCGGGCCTTTTCCATCGCCATGACCGATAAAGAAATGCTTTTCGTTGAAGACAAACTCCTTTGGATCGTGATAAACTGGAATGTTCAATTCCTTTTCAAAATAATCGTGCATCCACAAATCGTGGTTGCCCACAAAAAAGTGGATTTGGATGCCACTGTCACGAAGTTCGGCCAGTTTTCCCAAAACCCGAACAAAGCCTTTTGGCACCACAGTTTTATATTCAAACCAAAAATCGAAGAGATCACCGAGCAGAAAAATAACCTCGGCATCGTGCTTAATGCTGTCCAGCCATTTCACAAAAATCTTTTCGCGCGGAAGGCTTTCGGCCTGTGTGGGTGCGCCAAGATGGTTGTCGCTGGAGAAGTATATTTTCTTGCCTTTTGGGATTTGCATATTCAAAGATAGGAAAGTGATTCGGTTTAATTATCCCCAGCAAACCATTCTGCATAGCTGCTGTCGGTTTCCTGTAATCTTAACGAGTGAAGCTGAATGTTTTTAGGCAAACGGTTCTTTATTTTTTCAGAAAAATCGATTACCATCATTTCGCTGGTGGGCTGATAATCTACCAAGAGCACACTGTGCCCGCGATCGCTGAGTTCCTTCGCCAATTCAACGTGTGGCGTATTTTTGTTGAAAACCGTTGCGTGGTCAAAAACGTCCACAATCTCTTCTTTCACTATTTTTTTGAGGTCGCTAAAGTCTATCACCATTCCAAATTTTACGTTATTGGTATCTTTTATGGGCGTGCCGATAACGGTTACGGAAAGCTTGTAACTGTGGCCATGCACGTTTCTGCATTTGCCGTCGTAGCCGTAAAGTGCGTGCCCAGTTTCAAAAGAAAAAATCTTGGTGATGCGTATCTGTTCCATTGCATAAAGTTGGGCAACAAAGATACAATTTTATTCGCCCCAACTTTTAAAGCCTATTTTTGAAAAAAACTAAGCTTGGTTTTAATCAAAACATAGCCATGTTTTACACGAAATATGGCTATGTTTTGCACGGGATAAAAAAATAACCCAATTCTATACTATATTTGCCCACTTTTTAAAGAATCCAAAAATGACCGAAGAACTTTTTGAGCAACTGGAATTTGTTGAAAATCCACTGTTTGAAACTATTATTAAAAACTTGCTACAGCAGCAGTACAGTATTGTGAACAATTTTTTCACTTCGGAAGAAGTGGAGGTGCTGCGCCATTCATTGCTTGCAAAATACGAAGCGGACCGCTTTAAAAAATCTGCCATAGGTAACCGCACCAATGAGGAAATAGACAAAACCGTTCGTGGCGATTTTATTCTTTGGATGGATGAAGCAAATGCCAATGCTGCCGAACAGGTTTTCTTCAAAAAAATAAACGAATTGGTCAATTACTTAAATAAGACTTGCTTTTTGGGAATTCTTCACAAAGAGTTTCACTATGCAGTATATCCAACGGGCACTTTTTATAAGCGGCATTTGGACACTTTTCAGAATGACGACCGAAGGAAACTTTCCATAGTTTGCTATCTGAACGAAGACAATTGGCTGCGCGAAAATGGCGGTGAGCTTACCATTTATACCCAAAAAGAGGAGCTGGATATTTTACCACTTCCCGGGCGGGTGGTAATATTTGAAAGCCAAGTTTTGGAACACGAAGTAAAAGTGGTGAAAGCTTCGGAACGTATGAGTATTACAGGCTGGCTTAAAACGCGTTGATTACTTCCTTTTAATTTTATTGTAGGCAACCACTACAATTACCAAAATAGCCAATATTAAAAACAGGCCGGGGCCGCCAAGAAATTTAAGAATATCCATATTTCGTATTTCGTATTTCGTATTTCGTAAATGTATTAATTTTCAATGAGCGGAATATATTTTCTTCGGAATTTAATCATTAGCGCCACCGCACGGTATGCTATCCATACAATTAAGGCCATCCAAATTCCTACTAAGCCCCAATCCATATATTTTGAAAAATAGAGCACGGGAATAAAACCGAAAATAGTTGCACCCAATAGTACGTTCCGCAGGTATCGCATTTCGCCCAAACCTTTAAAAATGGAATCTAACGTGAAGGCCATCGCATTAAATGGCAAACAAATTAGTACCATAAAAAACATTCCGTAAAAGATGGAAAGCACTTTTTCGTCTTTGTTGAAAAGAAGCCCCAAAGGTTCATAAAGGACCAATCCGCACAGTACAAGAGCCGCAGCAACGAAAAGATTGTACAGATTCACTTTCTTTGTAAGTTTCCAAAGCGAACCGTAGTTGCGTTCGCCCAAAAGTTTGCCGCCAAGAATATTCCCTGCGGCGCCGTAGCCATCAATGAAAAAAGCGGTAAAAATCCAAACATTAAAGGCAATGGTATGGGCAGCAATATATTCCTTCCCAAGAGCAGCGGCTTCGCGAGTGGCGAGGATTAACGCGGTATTCAACGCTAGAGAGCGCAGAAAGAGATTAAAGCTCATTACCACGAGCCGTCTTATTTCGGGATGTAGCGGAAATTTCAGTCTTAAGGAAATTTCGGTTTTCTTTAAAAGAAGAAGTAAGGAGAGACCAGCCATTACAATCTGTGCAATAAGACTTGCCCAGGCTGCACCTTTTATTCCTAAAGGTAGTATTAAGCCTTCAATTCCATAAACCAAAGCAAAATCCAACCCTATGTTTAAAGAAGCTCCTAGGGTAGCGATGACCATAGGCCAGAAAGTGTTTTGCAAGCCCCGGAAAAGTCCAAAAACCGCAAAAGTGAATAGTGTAAGCGGAAAGCCCCAAACGCGAATATTGTAATAATCAATGCTGAAAGCTAACACCATCCCATCGGCATTGAGAATTTTGAAAATTTCTTCCACAAAAAAATATGTAGAAAACAAAACAATGATGCTTAGTGCAATGTTGAAATATATAGCCTGTGCTGGAAAATTATGGAGGTCCTTCAATTTACCAGCTCCCAAATTTTGCGAAACAATAGCCGAAATGGCACTGCGGGTTTGTGCCAAGATCCAAATTAAAGCTGAAAGAAACGTTCCAACAATCCCTACTGCAGCAAGCGATTCAATTCCAAATTCCTTAATATTTCCCACCACAGCAGCATCTGTGGCCGAAAGAACGGGCTCTGCAATTCCTGAAATTATTGCGGGAATGGCAAGTTGTTGGATTCGTTTAAAAGAAATATCGGTCTGTCGCATGCGGAATGGTAAAACTACGGAAAATGCAAAAAGTTAATAAGCCTGTTTCTGCCTAAATGTTTAAATTTGGTTGAAATGTTAAAGAGTTATGGATCGAACGAGTTTTAAAGTTAATTTTGTTTTCAAACTAAGAAGAAGTTTCTGCTTATGAAAAATATATTAGTGCCCGTTGGGTCTTCAGCAAATGCAATCAGCAATTTACAATACGCCATAGATTTGGCCCAATCAATAAACGCCAATGTATACGTTGTTTCTGTATTTCAGGAACTGTCCAAGGTAGGTGGTCTTTCAAAGGTAAACTCTATTTTAAAGGAAGAATCGGAAAACCGTTTAGATGAAGTGCTTTCGCAAGTAGAGCGTAAAGGAGTGCAAGTGATTGCGCACCCAATCAAAGGCGAAGTTTTGGAAGGAATTGCGCGCATTAGCAAGCAAGTGCCAATAGATTTAATGGTTCTGGCGCCACGTAGTAATTCTATAAAGGAAGAGGTCTATCTCGGGAAAACCTCTGGAAAGCTTTTAAAACAGACCAACATTCCTATTTTGGTAGTTCCAGAAGGAGCAAAGTTCCAACCGCCAAAAACTATGTTGATGGCTTTTAAAAATGGAAGTTTTGAGCGTGATGAACTTTTGGAAGCGGTAAAACAGTTCAAACAAAATTTTGGAACCGAAGTTAACGTACTTCACGTAGAAACTCCCGAAACTACGGAAGAAATGAAAAGCGTAACTGACAATTTAAAGTTGTTGCAAACTTCATATAGCCAAGTGGAAGCCGCTACCACTTTTCAGGCTGTAATAGAATATTTTCAGCAATTCAATCCAGATATGCTTTGTGTAGTTAGAAGAAAGCGCGGTTTTTTCAAAAAACTTTGGGAAAAGAATGAAATACATAAAAGAGAATTTCATACCAGCAAACCTCTTTTGGTCTTGCCTGTTCAGGAATAAAACAAAAAACCACCGTTTTCACGGTGGTTTTTTTGTGGAGAATACCGGAGTCGAACCGGTGACCTCTTGCCTGCCAGGCAAGCGCTCTAGCCAGCTGAGCTAATCCCCCAATTGCTGATTAGGATGCCAAAAATAGTAAATTTTTTAATACAAGCTCTATTTTAGAAACTCAATTGTCTTTTCAACAACGTTTTTTAAATCGGTTGGTAAATTGCTTTCTTCAAAAGGATGTTTTGCTCCAAAAACATGGTCTGCCCCGTCTATTATTTTCAATTCACTTTCTGGATTCCACGAATGGATTGCTCTTGCCTCCTTTTCGGAAACTGTTGGGTCTTCGCTTCCGTGAACAATGAGCTGTCCGACTTTCATATTTTTCACTGCACGTTTGATGGAAAAACGCTCTTCATTTTTTTTAAAATCTTTATAGAACTGAAAGTTGTGGGGCAGCATTTGCTTTGTCCGACTGTTTTCAACGTGTGTTACGCCTGTTTCTTTCCAAGTTTCAAACGCTGCAGTGTTTTCTTGGAATCTTGCTTTAAAATCGCTTACACTGGCCCACGTAACTACTTTATGAATACGGGTATCTTCTTCGGCCTTTATCAAAACAATTCCGCCACCGCGGCTGTGGCCAATTAAGGAAATGGTTGAAATTTTCTTTGGAAAATTATCGTTTCCTTTTTCAATTTCGTTTAAAACCCTATCTAAATCGTCAAGTTCAAAACTGAAATTGTTTTCCGCAAATGCTTCCAAATCTGGGAAATCGATAGGATTTTCCATCGTACCGCCATTATGCGAGAAATTAAATTTTACGAAGCAAAAGCCAGATTCTGCAAACGCTTCGGCCACCAAATGCCACGCTCCCCAATCCTTAAAGCCTTTATAGCCGTGACAGAAAATAACCACGGGCTGGGGGTTTCCCGTTTCATTATAATAAACATCGTAAAGAATCGGTTTTTTGTTTTCTGAGGAAAGTATTCTGTTTTTATTTATAATCATTTAGCTATTTCTTTTTCAATGAAGGGAATATTTGGATCGCAAATTTCCAAAATAATCTTCTTTAATTCAACCGTAAATGTTTCCAAAACATTACCGTTTATCAACTGGTCTCTTTTACTGTAAGCAGAGGTTTTAGTTCCAAATTTTAGAAATCCACTTCCTAAGTTTTTAAAGGAAATTATTCCCGCTTCAGCATTGTTGATAGGAATTTCCTTATTCATCATCAACGCATACGCCAATACTTGAAATGCTTTGCTGAATTTGTAATCTTGATTCAAATCTTCCCAGTCAATTATTTCCACATCACTTTGATTTACCAATCCGGTTTTATAATCAATTATTCTAAGTTGCCGGTTGTATTCATCCACCCGATCCACTTTTCCGTGGAGTTTTATTGGGAAATGCAGCTCAGGGATCGGAACATCCAAGGTAAGGTCTGTTTCAATCTTGATAATTTTTATGGTGTTTCCGGCTTGAACATCGTTAATTTCCCTATCTATAAAATTTGAAATGTAGCGCTTTGCCACTTCAAAAATAATAAGGTTTTTTCCTTTGGAAAATGTTCCACCTTTAAAGGTTTTTCTGAATTGGGAGGTCACTTCCCCGTGAATCCGTTCTTTCATATTCTGCAAATCCTGAACTGTGAGCACGCAATTTTCAAAGGGCTGATAAAATTTTTCCAAAGTATCGTGAACAATCGTTCCCAACGTATTTGCTGCTACAGTTTCCTCAACTTCCTCCAACTCATTCAACTTTAAAATTTTCTGAAAATAAAATTCCAACGGCTTGCGGATATAGCTGGTCAAGGCAGAGGGCGAAAACCCTTTTTCTGCAATGTCACGTAAACGCTGCATTACTGCATCGGTCTTCTCTATCTGCTTTAAAGCCTTTTTTTCAATTTGAACTTTTGGAGCGAGCACTTTCTTTTCAATAGTATGGTTTGGATGTTTTTCAATTTCCAGTTGCCGAATAAAGCGGCTCTTTTCACCTGTATTTATCCCTTCGGAATGGTTGTTATAGAGCAGTGTCACATTTTTTGCCCGGTGCAACAGTCTATAAAAGTGATAGGTGTAAATTGCATCCTTTTCGGTAAAAAGTGGCAAGCTGAATTGTTGTTTTAAATCATAGGTAATAAAAGATGCATTCGACTTTCCGGAAGGGAAAATACCTTCGTTTACTGAGGTTATAATCACGTTTTCAAAATCGAGTACCCGCGTTTCCAAAACCCCCATTATCTGCAACCCATTATACGCATCGCCCTCAAAATCCAAAGATGTTGTAGCTGTAAGTTCTGAAAAAAGTGTGTTTACGCTTTTGATGGATTTTAAATGTGGGTATTTTTGGTTAAGGGCGTCGATTTCACTAAAAACAGTGTGTAGTTGTTGCAAGACCACACTTTCTATGGTTGTGGATGTGTGTTTTTTCCGAAGTTCATCAATAATTCTTAGAGACGATTTTATGGCTGTATGGCTGTCGTCTTTCCAGTTCTTAAAAAGAAGTTCGAGCATATCATTTTCCGAAGGATCTGAAAGCTCCATCAAATCTAAAAAGGATATATGCGTAATGTTTTCCTTCGTTACATTTTGAACAATAGTATCAAACTCAGTAACTAAGTTTTTTCCCACAGGATGATTTAAAAGTGATAAAACATCTTTGTAATAAAACATTTCCGAATCACGGGTGTGAATAGCAAAAAGCTTTTCAAAAAAAACAACCGCTGGAAATTGTTTTAAAGGCACTCCCATGGTAAGGTTGAGGTTTTTCACATTTTCTGGCAACGAATAGAGCAACGGGACCAGTAGATTTTCATCGCCTAGCACCACGGCAGTTTTATTGATTTCATCGTCAGAAAGTGTTGAAAGCAGTTCGCCAACATATTTTGCTTGACCAATGTTTTTTTGAACCTCTATAAATTGAAAATTTTTTGGTTTTTCATAATTTTGAGCGATAAACTTTGGCGTTTTCTGCTGAAAATATTTCCATTCTTTTATATATTTTCTTATGAAATGAGAAGCGCTGTGTTTTGAATCTTCATAAAATGTGCGATCAGCATCCCAATAAACCATTGTGGTTTCGGTTTCCAACAATTCTTGTATAATATGTTGCTCGGCCGTGTTTAAAGCATTAAAACCGATGAAGACGTGTGTCTTATTTTTGTTGGCAGTAATATAATGTTCAATATTTGCCGAGGCCTCACGGTAAACCATTCCTTGATACCCAATTTGCTCTTTTAGCAGAAACGATTGAATATTTTCATAAAAGGCTGGAAGGCTTTCCCAAAATTGCAAATAGTTGTTTATCAATTCTGTCTTTTCTTCCTTTACGCCCCATCTTTCAAGAGTTTTTATACTGGCCAGATAACTGAAAAATCGTGTCGGTTCAACGAGGTATCGATCTATTTCATTAAAATCATTTAAAAGTGTGGTTGCCCAGGTTGAATAGGTTTCAAAATCTTCCTTTTCCGTTATTGAATCAGTTTTTAGATATGCTTCATAGCTTTTAAAGAGAAGTTCAGTATTGTTTATGATTTTTAAGTTGGAAAGCTCTTCAATAAATTCTTCAATACTGCAAATTGTGGGGGCAAAAATAGTGGTAGGGGAATTCTTTTTCAATTCATTCAAAAGAAAGCCACCAGCCCGCTTGCTTGGCAATATAAAAGTAATATCCGAAATATCGGGAAGGATATTCTTAACATCGGTTAAGGCGTCTTGAAGAAATGTTACCATAGCCTAAAAATAAGAAACGCCTCCGAAAATCGGAGGCGTTTCAAAATTATTTATTAAAACTTATCTGTTGAAATTATTTCTTTAAAGAAATCTCAACACGACGGTTTTGTTGTCTACCAGCTGCGGTATTGTTAGTTGCAATTGGTCTTTCTTCACCGTAACCTTCAGAAGTTAATCTGTTACCGTCCATACCAATAGTAGTTAAGTAATCCTTAACAGAAGAAGCTCTTTCCTTAGACAGCTTCATATTGTATGAATCACTACCACGACTGTCAGTGTGACCTTCTACGTGGAAAGTAGTGTTAGGATATTCTTTCATAATATCAGCAATGCTCTGAAGTGCAGCATAAGACTCTTTTCTTATAGAAGACTTATCATAATCAAACAAGATAGTTTTAGAGTACTCGTTCAATTGCTTGATAACTTCTAC
Organism: Aequorivita sp. UBA3180; assembly: GCA_002364215.1. Classification (GTDB taxonomy): domain Bacteria; phylum Bacteroidota; class Bacteroidia; order Flavobacteriales; family Flavobacteriaceae; genus Aequorivita. Next base: position 43,314 of record DEXQ01000003.1, read on the forward strand.
AGAAACTTCTGGACAACCTTTGTTTGCTACAGTACCAGCAACATCTGGACACTGATCGTCTTTGTCAAGAACACCATCGCCATCTCTGTCTTGGTAAGGGCAACCATTGTTAGCCTTTGGACCAGCCTCATTTGGACAAGCATCATCTTTATCAGCGATACCATCACCATCAGCATCAGGACAACCGTT
>DEXQ01000003.1:43571-303084 GCA_002364215.1 Aequorivita sp. UBA3180
CCGTCACCGTCAGTATCAGGACATCCGTTGAATTCAGCTAAACCAGGAGTGTTTGGACAAGCATCATTTCTATCTTCAATGCCGTCACCGTCAGTATCAGGACATCCATTAAATTCAGGAAGACCTGGAGTTTCTGGACACTCATCATCTTTATCATAGATTCCGTCACCGTCTGTATCTTTTCCACCAAACTGGAATACAATACCAGCAGAATGTTGGAAGTGAGTGATTCCATAAGAATCCTCAAATGCATGCTTATAAGTAGATTGAAGGTTAAGAGCTAAGTAATCGTTGAACCAAAACTTAACACCAGCAAGCGCGTTAGCAGTACCAAAGCCGATATTATCAACCCAAGTATAACCACCACCTATACCAATAGATGGGTCAAACCATCCACCGCCTAGTGCATTTTTGAAGCTGTACTTAACCTCTCCATCTGCACTGTAGTAGCTAAGGTCATCAGCAGGAAGATCGCCTAATTTGTCGATTCTGTTAATAGAACCTGCTGCAGTGAATACAAAACCACTACCAATGTATCTGCTAATAGCTAGCCTAGAAACTGATGGAAGAATGTTCCAGTGGTCATTTGCATTAAAATACTCGTCAAAGATATCCCCTCTAGCAGCAGCTGGGATACGTACTTGATCCTCATTGAGTCCGGCTGAATAAACGTCAACAGCGTTTACACCAACCTCAACAGCCCAAGGATTGTTTTCGTCTTGCGCGTTCGCCACCCCGATTCCCATAAATAGGATAGCAGCAACTAATAATCTGTTAAGATGTTTCATATTCGATTGTTTAATTTTTAAGTGTTAATTAAGAGCAAAAGTAAGTTGTTAAATTTTATAAACAAAAGCAAATCTAATAAAATTTTCCTAAAGTCGTTGCTATTGATACGTAAATAAAGGATTTACTAGTCAATAACCCCCAATTTTTTTCCAATCTTAATAAAGGCATTTATGGCTTTGTCCAAATGCGCTTTACTGTGGGCTGCTGAAAGCTGTACACGGATTCGTGCCTTGCCTTTTGGCACAACGGGGAAAAAGAATCCTATAACATATATTCCCTCTTCCAAAAGCATATCTGCCATTTGCTGAGATAGTTTGGCATCATACAACATTACTGGTACTATGGCAGAATCACCATCAATAATATCAAATCCTGCTTCTTTCATTCCTTTTTTGAAATAAGCCGTATTTTCTGCCAGCTTATCTCTTAGGGAAGTATTACTTGAAAGCATATCAAACACCTTAATAGATGCTCCAACAATTGCAGGTGCCAATGAGTTTGAAAACAAATAAGGACGGGAACGCTGGCGAAGCATTTCAATAATCTCTTTTTTCCCTGTTGTATAACCGCCCATGGCACCACCCAAGGCTTTTCCAAGTGTTCCGGTAATTATATCTATTCGCCCCATCACGCCTTTCTCTTCCAAAGTTCCTCTACCGGTATTTCCTATAAAACCAGTAGCGTGGCATTCATCTATCATAACCATGGCATCATACTTATCAGCCAAATCACAAATTTTATCAAGCGGGGCTACCAAACCGTCCATTGAAAATACCCCATCCGTTACTATGATTTTAAAACGGGATCCTGCTTCATTTGCAGCAACAAGCTGTTTTTCCAAATCTTCCATATTGCTGTTTTCGTAGCGATAACGAGCCGCCTTGCAAAGACGCACCCCATCTATTATGGAGGCATGGTTGAGCGAATCTGAAATAATCGCATCTTCAGCGCCTAATAGAGGCTCAAAAACACCGCCGTTAGCATCAAAACAGGCTGCATAAAGTATGGTATCCTCTGTGCCATAAAAATCGGCTATTTTCTGCTCCAGTTCTTTATGGATATCCTGTGTTCCGCAAATAAAACGAACAGACGACATTCCAAAACCGTGAGTATCCATCGCATCTTTTGCTGCTTGGACCACCTCTTTATTTGAAGAAAGGCCTAAATAATTATTCGCACAAAAATTGATAACCTTCTCACCAGTAGAAATAGTGATTTCAGCATCTTGTGGTGAAGTAATGATTCTTTCCTTTTTATAAAGTCCGTTGTCCTTTATTTCTTCAAGTTCTTTCTGTAGATGTTCCTTTATTTTTCCGTACATAATTAAGCTTTGTTTAAAGTTTCAAAATTAAACTTTATTTATTACTATTTCATCTTTGTTGCTATAGATAAGCATTTTTTCTGAAACTACAAATCCCATATCCTGCAACGCATTCGCATAATCAATCAATTGGTCATTATGGTAAATTTTAGGGCTCCCGGATTTATAATCCACAATTACCGATGTGTTTTCAGTACTTATATTTATTCTATCTGGCCGCAAAACCAAACCGTCTTTTGTGATTATACTTCGTTCGTTATAAACTTTATAAGTGCCGTCAAATAGTTTCCTCAAATCTGTATGTTGAATAATTTGATAAACGGTTTTCCGTAAACTATCAAACTCATCTTTTGGGATTATGGCGCGGCCTTCCAATTCCATCAAAACCCTTTCGGCATCGATTTCCGTATAAATCTGGGCCATGGTGTCGTGAAGCAAATTCCCCGCAGTAATGGCAGCAACTGTTTCTGTCTCTAAATAAGTTTCTTGGGAAGGAACAATTTTAAGTCCGTGCTTTTTCGGGTTGCTTGAAAGGTATCGGGGCTCCATTTGTGAAACAACTTCTTTCTCTTTTGATTTTTTCTCTGAATTTTTCCCAAATTCATAAACCGTTTGATCGCTATTCCACATTCCCCTTTGTTTAAGAAATTCCATAAAAAGATGGTTGTAGGTGGAAGAAACTCCATCTTTGGGCTCCGTGGGCATTTCAGCAAAAACAAAGAGCTTTTCAATAGCGCGCGTTAGGGTAACGTAGAGCAGATTGATATTGTCCAGTTCCAACTGGCTTCGGTGCTCGTGGTACATTTGCTCTCCAACTTCACCATAATTTGCTATTTCAGACTTAAAGTTTATCTGCGCTTCCTTAAAGTTGAAGTCTTCATTCGATAAAGGATACCAAAGTTTATCATGCTTACCATCAAACAATTGAATATCCGCAAAGGGAAAAATAACCACGGGAAACTCCAGCCCCTTTGCTTTGTGAATGGTCATCAATTGCACGGCATTTGTGCCTTCACTGGCAGGAATGGAGGCGCTATCTTTTTTAGTTTCCCAATAATCCAAAAACGAAAATTTATCTGCCTGGGGTTGTTGTTCAAACTCATATACCAAATCCATAAACCCGAAAAGATATGCGTCGGCAGCATCGGCTAATTTGAATTTTTCTATACAATATTCAAAGGCCTCATAAAGGGAAACGGAGCGCATTTCCGCAAAGGTGAAATCAACATCATATTTCCTTAAATTTTCGGTAAAATTTTCTTCAGAAATATTTAGAAATTTGGTAAAAAAAGCGTGCTTTTCTTCTGAAATATTTAAGTGTTCATGTAGCAAATCCAGCAATTGTATTTTGGCTTTGTCATTGTTTGGCTGCAAACAAAACTGAAGCGAAAAAACAAGCATTTCTACCAATGGCGATGATTGCAACAATAAAGTTTCCGAAGAAATTACAGACACGCCCTGCTCCATCAAAAATGCCCCAAGAGCTATGCCATCTGCCTTTTTCCTTGTTAAAATACAAATATCGCTTTCGGAAAAACCTTTGTTTTTAACTTCGTGAAATGTTTCTAAAACCAGCGTTGAATAGGCTTCTGTTTTTTCTGTTTTATTCTGCTTTTCAACAAATTCAAATTTTACATACCCGTCCTTTTTATCATTGCAGTTTTGTTTATTTCCTTCTAAATACAAATTTTCGTGACCAGCATCTGCAAAATAAGAAGAAATGAAAGTGAAAAATTCATTGTTGAAATCCACTATTTCCTTGCAACTGCGATAATTGGTGCCAAGTGCCAATATCTTCTTCTCACGCTGAAACGGATTTTCATTTCCGTATAAACCCATAAATTGTTCGGGCAATCCCCCACGCCAGCGATAGATGGATTGCTTGGCATCGCCTACCAACAAAAGACTTCCAGCGCTTGGCTCTAATTGCTGCGACAGGGCGTTATCGATTAGCGGAATTAAATTTTCCCACTGCATTTTTGAGGTGTCCTGAAACTCATCAATAAAAAAGTGGCGATATTTTTCTCCCAAACGCTCATAAATAAAAGGGGCTGGCTGGTTTTTAATCTCTTTGTTTATAAGCGAATTGAATTCTGAAATAGGTAACACATTTTTTTCCTTCTTAATGGTTTCAATTTCGTGGTTCACCAGATTTATTACGGAAAGCGGGGTAATGTTTTTCAGCATATTTTCAAGCAATAGCACCTTGAAAACCAACTCTTTTGTTTGCTGAAAGTTTACAATAAAATGGGGTGTTAATTCATCAATTATACCTCCAATTACTGCAAAAACCCGCTTTGGATAAAGTGGCTTTTCACCCATGGTCTCCTGCCATTTTGCACTAAAATTTACATCATATCTCCCCATTGAAAGATTTTGAAAATGCTTCGGAAGATAACCGCCACTGAAATCGACGTCCTGCAAACCGCTCTTTTCAATAAGTTGAAGTGTCTGCGAAGCGATGCTTTCAGTTTCCTGCGAGAGTAATTTCTTTTTAAGAACCAATTGTTTTTTGAATTCCAGAAAATCCTCCAAAGATTTCTCTTTTAAAACCGAAACGTGCCCTGAATTGTTTTCATCGTAAAGCAATTTTGCAGCTTCTGCAATATCCCGGGAAATGTCCCACGATTTGTCGTCGTCTGTTTTTTCTAATGCAAAATCGAGCAAAACTTTTGTAATTTCCTTATTTTCTCCAGCTTTGCTCAGTAAAAGATCCACGGCCTCTGCCAAAAGTTCATTGGTTTCAAGCGTAACTTCAAAATTGGTTGCCAGTTTTAAATCACGTGCAAAAGTTCGTATTAATCGATGGTTGAATCTATCAATGGTTTCTACGCTGAAAGCTGCGTAATTATGAAGCAGATTTTTTATAATTTTTTGGGACTGCTTTTGGATTTCAATCAAACTTTTATCTGTTTCTTCAGCAATTTTCAGCATCATCGGTAAGGGTTCCGTAACGCTTTTTTCTTCGCTGAAATTCACCAAAGTTTCCACAATGCGCTGCTTCATTTCGGCCACTGCTTTGTTGGTAAAAGTGATTGCCAAAAGATGCTTAAAGTAATCTTCACTTTTTGAAGAAAGGATCTGAATTAGATATTCTTTTACAAGTGTGAAGGTCTTTCCGCTTCCGGCCGAGGCATCATAAATTGAAAAGGAGGATTGTTTTTCCACGGAATTTTCATTTTGCACTAAAATACTGCTTTTATGGCTTTGGAATCAAATTAATCTATGGTTGAATAGAAATCTTATAAAAGCTATAACACTTTTAAAAATCGAGAATGTTTAAATTTGAGGGAATTTTAGTAATAACCAATAAAAAACAATATAATTATGTCTTTCGAACTACCGAAATTACCGTATGCATTTGATGCGCTGGAACCGCACATAGATGCCAAAACGATGGAAATACACCACGACAAACACCACCAAGGGTATACCGATAAATTGAACGATACCATTAAAGGCACTGACAAGGAAGGAAAAACCATCGAGAATATTCTGACCAATCTGGACATGGACAACAAAGCTGTCCGCAATAATGGAGGCGGATTTTACAACCATAGCCTTTTTTGGAAAGTAATGTCGCCAAACGGCGGTGGTAAACCTTCTGGAGATCTGGCAAAAGCGATTGATGATGCTTTTGGAAGTTTCGATGCATTTAAAGAGAAATTTTCCGAAGCGGCAAAAACACAATTTGGTTCAGGCTGGGCTTGGCTCTGCGTACACAAAGGTGGAAAGGTTGACGTTTGTTCTACACCAAACCAGGACAATCCATTGATGCCAAAAGTAGGTTGTGGCGGAACACCGATTTTAGGATTGGACGTATGGGAACATGCTTATTATTTGAAATATCAAAACAAGCGTCCCGACTATGTTGGTGCATTTTGGAATGTTATCAATTGGGACGAAGTCTCCTCTAATTATGCGAAGAATAAGTAAATTTAAGTAATAGATTAATTATACCGAATCCGCAGTTTCAATTTTAAACTGCGGATTTTTTTATGCGAAATAATCAACCTTGAGTAAAAAATGAGACAAAAACGGCTCGCCAATGAAACTCGTTATGAAGTAATTTTCTTGGAAAGCATGCCACCTCGCTAAGATTTGGTAATAAAAAAAGGCAAACTAGCGTCTGGGAAAAGAAAAACGGCTCGCAATAAAATTCTGAACTTAAGAAACAGCAAGCTGATGGCTTGCCACCCCCGTTGAGATTTGGGTATAAAAAAAGGCAAACAAGTGTCTGCCTTTTTTTGCCCCAAATCTACCATGAACTTAACCTACTTATGCTAATGGTATGTTCAAATATAAATTAATAAAGTATTCAAAATTATGCTTTTAGATGAATTGCCAATTTTTTCGTTGAAAAACATATTTTATCGTTTTTCAATAGATATATTTTTTTAAAGCTGAATTTTAACACTCTTAAATATTAAATAATTTGCCTTTTTAAAAAAAGTATGAAGAATTGTTAATAGGGTTACATGAAAATAGGCAGACCTAAATCTGCCTATTTTGCCCCAAATCTTACCATAGACCTAACCTACTTACGCCTTATGGTAAGTTCAAATATAGTTCAAGTTTGAGCACTAAAACAGTGTTAATCAACAATTTCGATTAAGTGGATAGGGTTCCCGATAAACGGTAAAAGCTGTGTTAAAATTTAAAGAATTTAGTAAGCTCGTTCTGGATTTCCTTCATAAAAATTGATGTAGGCTCTGTTCACAACCCTATTCCCTCCTGCTGTTGGATAGTTTCCGGTAAAATACCAATCCCCAAGATTCTTTGGGCACGCCTTATGTAAATCATCAACAGATTGAAAGATGAGTTTTACTTTAGCTTTTATATTTTCATCGCTGATTATTTCAGCAATTTTATCTGAAATTTCCTCATCTGTAAAAGGTGCATAAAGTTTTTTAACGTGATTGATTACCGAAGCATCCTCCAAGGCAACTTGCTCCTTACACTTGTGATAGATTTCTTCCACAACACCATATGTTCCTCGATCTTTGTGAAGTTCCAAAGCCGCCTGGAAAGCTACCAAATGCTCCAAGCGCGCCATATCAATTCCATAACAATCCGGATAACGAATTTGAGGGGCTGAAGAAACTACGACAATCTGCTTGGGATGAAGTCTGTCCAGCATTTTTAAAATACTTTTCTTCAGGGTAGTTCCACGAACAATGCTGTCGTCAATAATAACCAAATTATCATCTGTTTTTACAACACCATAAGTAACATCATAAACGTGTGCAACTAAATCATCACGACTGCTATCGTCTGTGATAAACGTTCTTAGCTTTACATCTTTAATCGCAATCTTTTCTGTGCGTATTTTGTGTGCTTGTATTTGCTGAAGCCGCTCTGTCGTTAATTTCTCTTTTTCATTTAAAATTGCCTCGTTCTTCTGTTTGTTCAGTTCGTCCTGTGCAGCTTCCAACATTCCGTAAAAGGAAGTTTCGGCGGTATTGGGTATAAAGGAGAACACTGAATTTTCAGTATCAAAATCTATGGCTTCCAAAATTTTCGGCATTATCAATTTTCCGAGCATTTTTCGCTCTTGATAGATTTCGGCATCGCTTCCGCGGGAAAAATAAATACGTTCAAAGGAGCAGGATCTTCGCTCTAAAGGAGCTAGAATTTCAGAAAGTTTCATGCTTCCGTCTTTCTTTATGATAAGCGCATTTCCGGGATCCAATTCTTTCACCTCTTCAAAAGGAACATTAAAAACAGTTTGGATTGCCGGGCGTTCCGAAGCAACCACAATCACTTCATCGTCTTGATAAAAATATGCAGGACGAATTCCTGCCGGATCACGAAGCACGAAAGAATCGCCATGGCCCAAAAGTCCGGCCATTGCATAACCACCGTCCCAATTGGCGGCAGATTTCCGAAGAATTTTAGCCACATTCAAGTTTTCGGCAATATAGGGTGAAGCTTCCTGTTTGGTCATTCCTTTTGCCTTTGCTTTTTTGTAAAGTTTACGAACCGCATCGTCCAAAAAGTGTCCTATCTTTTCCATTACCGTAACGGTATCGGCTTTTTCCTTGGGGTGCATTCCGAGCTTTATGAGATTGTCAAAAAGCTCGTTGGTATTGGTCATGTTGAAATTTCCCGCAATTATGAGGTTACGGTGCATCCAATTATTCTGACGCAGAAAAGGATGTACATTTTCAACACTATTTATTCCGAAAGTACCGTAGCGAACGTGGCCAAGAAATAATTCGCCTATATACGGAATGTTCTTTTTTTGTGCAGCAACATCATCTTTGTATTCGGGATGCTCCGAAAATTCAAGATTTATTCGCTCGTTAATCTGCGCAAAAATATCTTGGATGGGTTGCGCAGCATTGGAGCGCACACGGCTAATATAGCGTTCGCCTGGGTTAACGTCCAGTTTAATGCTAGCAAAACCCGCACCATCCTGCCCGCGGTTGTGCTGCTTTTCCATCATTAAATACATTTTGTTTACACCGTAAAAAGCGGTTCCGTATTTTTCCTTGTAATACTCCAAGGGCTTCAACAGTCTTACAAGTGCAATTCCACATTCGTGTTTTAAGGCGTCGCTCATATTTTTTCTGAAACTATATAAATGTACAAAAAACGCCCTGAAATTTCAGGGCGCGTATTTAGGTTAATTTGATGTCAAATTGTGTTAAGCTCTTAAATTGCTGCAAGCGCTGGTGAACTTCACCGTTTGAAAGCTGAAGCAATCTTTCGGGTCCAAATTTTTCCACACAGAACGAAGCAAGCGCCGAACCATTTATAATGGCATTCTTCATATTATCATAACTGTAATCGCCGGTTTTTGCCAAATAGCCCGTAAAGCCTCCAGCAAAAGTGTCGCCAGCACCAGTTGGGTCAAAAACCTCTTCCAGAGGAAGCGCAGGCGCAAAGAAAACATCGTCATTTCCAAAAAGTAATGCCCCGTGTTCTCCTTTTTTTATTACAACATATTTCGGGCCCATCTCCATAATTTTAGCTGCTGCCTTTACCAAAGAATATTCGCCGGAAAGTTGTCTTGCCTCTTCATCATTTATGGTAATTACATCTACTTTTGCAATTACTTGCATTAAATCTTCCAAGGCGCTGTCCATCCAAAAATTCATGGTATCCAACACAATCAGTTTTGGCGAATCCATCTGCTCAATTACGCCCAATTGGACGAGCGGATGCAGGTTTCCTAACATAACCACTTCGGCATCGCGATATTCTTCGGAAACTTTTGGGTTGAAATCGGCAAGTACGTTCAAATCTGTTATCAAGGTATCGCGGGTATTCATATCATTGTGATATTTTCCGCTCCAAAAGAAAGTTTTTCCTTCCTCAACGACTTCAAGCCCTGAAATGTCCATTCCTTTTTCCTCAAGCATTTGTAAATCTTCCTTAGGAAAATCACCGCCCACTATGGAAACTATTGCGCCATCCACCTTAAATTGCGAAGCTGCCAAACCTATATAGGTAGCGGCACCGCCAAGAATTTTATCGGTTTTGCCAAATGGGGTTTCAATAGCATCAAAAGCTACGGTGCCAACGATTACGAGTTTGCTCATAAAGGATTTTTAAAGAGGGTGCAAATTTAATCAATTATTTACAATTCTAAGGGTTTATAAAGCCGAAGAAATATCACTTGAGTATTTAAATCAGAAAACATGGTAAATTAAAAAATTGTAAATTCCGAAACTTTTAATTGCCTTTAAATGAAAAACTTATATTTTCTGGTTTCTTTCTTTTTGTTTTTTCAATTTATACATTCCCAGGAAGGGGTTCCTTTTAAAGAAAACAAACAATTATATATTCGGGGAAATTCAATTCTTATAGGGAACAACATTTTAGGAGATGATGCAACAGAACCACTGATGGATAATACCATTGCCAACGATATTGTAAAAATGGAATACATAGACGTGGACAATGATGAAACAACATTCAGTTCGAGTGAAGCTAGCATAAATAATCTGCCTAAAAATTTAAGGATTGCACACGCAGCCCTTTATTGGTGTGGATTGTATCCCTCTGAAAAAAGCGCATTACGTAAATCTGGCAATAGAATGATCCATGTGGGCCGCGGTGAAAGGAATCCGGCAATCAATTCAATATTGTTTAAAACACCCAATGGGGCTTATGAAACCCTAAACGGGAGGGTTATTTTCGACAGCTATGGCACTGAGGTTTTTACAACCAATTCACCCTATGTTTGCTATGCCGATGTAACATCAAAACTTCAGAATCTTGCATCAATAAATGGCACTTATACCATTGCAAATATTAAAGCTACCGAAGGTGAAATTTCAGGAGGTGGCTCTGCAGGTTGGCTTTTGTATATTGTGTATGAAGATGCTTCGGAAAGTTCTAAATATTTCACAACTTACAATGGTTTGGTAGAAGTGAATAAAGAAGCTGTAGAATTAACTTTTAGGGATTTTAAAAGCAAAGAAGAAGGCATAGTCAATACCACAATCGCACTCGGAGCCATGGAAGGTGACCGAAAGATAAAGACAGATGAGGTTTCAATATTTGACAAAAAAATAGGGAGTTTTAAACCTTTAAGTAACAAAGTAAGGGAAGAAAAAAACTTTTTCAATAGCTCGATCACTATGGGTGATGAATTCTTTACAGGTAGAAACCCCAACAGTACCAACACACTTGGTTTTGATTTGTTGAAAATGGAAATACCGAACCCGAACAACGAGCTTTTGGACAATGCCACTACCCAAGCCAATCTGCAGTTTCAAGCTAAGGCAGACCGCTTTTATCTGTTTTTTGTAGCGTTTGAAACTGAAATAAACAAGGAATTTTTGGAGGAGAAGACAAAGACTGTAAACGATACTATAATTAACGAATCTGTAATTGTAGAAATTTTAGAGCCAATTGAGGAAGAACCGATAAATACAGTTATTTTAACTAAAAAAAAGGAAACCAAGCCTATTCAAAATAACACTCCCGCAATTAAAAAGCCGAAAGAAAATGTAACTCCCAAAAAACCTATTGTGCTTTCAGAAGAAGACAAAATAAAGAAAGAAGTTAGAATTCAATCAATGTCGGTTCCTGGCTTGGCCTCAGGATATTATCTAGTTACGAATGTTTTCTCCGTAAAAGAAAATGCTTTAAAATGGTCACAATTTTTAACCGAAAAAAGCTACCGTCCACAAACTTTTATCAATTCCAGAAACAATTGGAACTATGTATATGTTGCAGACAATAAAGCCTTAAAGCCAGTTTACGAAAAGTGGAAAGAATATAAGGGCTTTGAATATTTTAAGGAAATCTGGATTATGAAAATTAACCTTTAAGAATTGCAAATAAAATTACTTCCGCCCAAAATCCGCAGGAATTTCTCCCCAGGCTTTGGTTTCCCATTTTACGATTTTTGTTTCGTATTTATTGGTTTTGAGCCAGTTTTCGGCACGTGCAACCAATTCAAACAACGCTTTGTTTTTTGCAGATTGCTTCAGTTTTGTGTTGCACTTTTTCTTTTTCACCCAGCCCATCGCAATGCGCGAATCAGTATAGATAATTCTATCGCTTCCCTTTTTTTGAAGAAAAGCCAAACCGTGTACAAGTGCCAAAAATTCCCCGATATTATTGGTGCCTTGTTGAAATGGCCCTTGATGAAATAATTGCTTGTGTGTTTGTGTATCAACCCCACGATATTCCATTTTTCCGGGATTGCCGCTAGAAGCTGCGTCAACAGCAATGGAATACAGATTTGGTTCGCCTATTTTTTGAAGTTGTTCTTTGGAAAGTATTTTTTTTACAGTTTTCCCTTTATAATCTGCATATTCTTTATTGTATGCTTTTTTCGCTTCCTCAAAAGTCTCGAAACTTTTGTATTGGGCGCCTTTCACGCCATCAATGGATCGTTTGCATTCCTTCCAACTGCCAAAAATACCAGCGGGATTGCCGAACCAAACCACGTAAAATTTTTGTTTTTTAGCCATCGCGAAGTACTTCTTCAATTATTTTCGGAAACCACTCGTGTTCCAATTTATGTATCTTTTCAGCAACTGTTTCTGGCGTTTCTTTTTCTGAAAGGGTTACTTTTTTTTGTGAAATAATTGCGCCTTCGTCATAATTTTCATCCACATAATGGATGGTTATTCCTGTTTCGGCTTCTTTATTTTTTACAACAGCCTCGTGCACAAAACTGCCGTACATTCCCTTGCCGCCGTATTTTGGCAGCAATGCCGGGTGAATATTAATCACTTTATTTGGAAATTCATTGAGTATAATCTCTGGGAATTTCAGTAGAAAACCCGCCAAAACAATGATGTCTGGCTTGATTTCCTTTAAAACTTTTAAAGTTCCTTCTTTAGAAAATAATTCCTCTTTTGTGAAAGAATCTGCTTTAACTTTAAGTTTTTCAGCACGTTCCAAAACTTTGGCATCCTTCTTGTTTGAGAGGACGCGAACGACCTCGGCAAATTGGGTTCGTTGAAAGTATTTAATAATGTTCTCTGCATTGGTACCACTACCCGACGCAAAAATTACGATCCGCTTCTTCATTCCCGTTTCCAAAAGTTTTTCTCGAAGTAAATATTAACAAATAAAACACAAAAGTAAGGCAATAGGGTTTTACTTCGCCCAAAATTGTTTAAATTGGTTTTCCCAATTTTGTTTTAATGTGAAATTTTTAAAACTATCAAAGGCACATTTTTAACATTAAATGGTGATTTCAATTAAAATATTTTATTTTTGCCACTTATAATTAAATTTAAAAATCAAGAATTATGTCAGACATTGCATCACGAGTAAAAGCGATTATCGTAGACAAATTAGGTGTAGACGAAAACGAAGTTGTAAACGAAGCGAGCTTCACTAACGACTTAGGAGCAGACTCCCTAGATACGGTAGAGCTTATCATGGAATTTGAAAAAGAATTTGATATCCAGATTCCGGACGACCAAGCTGAAAACATTGCCACTGTTGGTCAAGCAATTTCCTATATAGAAGCAGCAAAATAACCATTCTTCTATGGAATTAAAGCGAGTTGTAGTTACAGGCCTTGGTGCCCTTACCCCTATTGGCAACAATATTGAACAATATTGGGATGGCCTCGTTAATGGGAAAAGCGGCTGTGCGCCCATAACGTATTTTGATACTGAAAAGTTCAAAACAAAATTCGCTTGCGAATTGAAGAATTTCAACGCAGAAGATCATTTTGACAGGAAAGAAGCCCGAAAACTTGACCGTTTTGCCCAGTATGCCCTTGTATCTTCAGACGAAGCGATACAAGATGCCGGAATAAACCTCGACGAGGTTGATAAATTTCGTGTTGGCGTAATTTGGGGAGCCGGAATTGGTGGGTTGGAAACTTTTCAAGATGAAGTAATAAACTTTGCAGAAGGGGATGGAACACCTCGTTTCAACCCCTTCTTTATTCCAAAAATGATTGCGGACATTGCCCCCGGAAACATTTCCATAAAGCACGGTTTTATGGGGCCAAACTATACAACTGTATCGGCCTGTGCCTCCTCTGCCAATGCAATGATAGATGCACTAAACTATATACGTTTAGGCCATTGTGATGTTATTGTAACCGGCGGTAGCGAAGCAGCTGTAACCATTGCTGGTATGGGCGGTTTTAACGCAATGCACGCCCTTTCTACACGTAACGATAGTCCAGAAACGGCCTCGCGTCCATTTGATGCCACCCGTGACGGTTTTGTTTTGGGGGAAGGTGCTGGCGCATTAATTCTTGAGGAATACGAACACGCAAAAAAGCGTGGCGCAAAAATTTATGCCGAAGTTGTGGGCGGTGGTATGAGCAGCGATGCTTACCATATGACGGCGCCGCATCCTGACGGAATTGGCGTAGAGCGTGTAATGCTGAACACCCTGCGCGATGCCAATATGAGCCCGAATGAAGTGGATGCCATAAACACCCACGGAACCTCAACCCCACTTGGCGACGTTGCCGAATTGAAAGCGATTGTAAATGTTTTTGGCGAACATGCCAAGGACATCAATATCAATTCAACAAAATCTATGACCGGCCACCTTCTGGGCGCTGCCGGCGCTATTGAAGCCATTGCCTCTATTTTGGCAATGAAACACGGGATTGTTCCACCTACCATTAACCATACTACGGTAGATGAAAACATAGATCCTTCTTTAAACCTTACCTTAAACAAGGCTCAAAAACGCGACATAAAAGTGGCGATGAGTAATACCTTTGGGTTTGGTGGGCACAATGCTTGTGTGCTTTTTAAAAAACTTGATGCCTAAAATAATTAATGGCCTCCATTAAAAACATATTTTCTTCCCGTTCAGACAAAAACGGGGAATTTTCCAATTCCCTAAAAAAAATATTGGGGTTCAAGCCCAAAGACCTTTCCATTTACGAGACCGCTTTCACACATCGTTCTACCAACGAAAAAAATACCAGTGGCCAACCGCAAAATTATGAACGGCTCGAGTTTTTAGGTGATGCTATGCTAGGTGCCGTAATTGCTGCACATTTGTTTAAAAAAGTTCCCGGAGGTAACGAGGGTTATTTGACAAAAATGCGTAGCAAGGTTGTAAGCCGCGAACATTTGAACGAGTTGGGCCGTGACCTTCAATTGGTGAAATTTCTTAAAACCACCATTCCCACGCAACAATTTAGCGGAAATATTTACGGAAACGTTTTTGAAGCTTTGGTGGGAGCCATTTATTTGGATCGCGGTTTTAAGTATTGTGAAAAGTTCATTCAAAAAAGGGTCATAAAACCGTATGTGGACATCAAAAAACTGGAGGGAAAGGTAATAAGCTACAAAAGCCTTTTTATTGAATGGTGCCAAAAACACAAAAAACAGTTCAATTTTGAAATTTATGAAGACAACGGCAAAGATGAATTGAAACATTTCGCCGTTCGATTAAAGCTTGAAGATGAAGTAGTAGCAAAAGCAAGAGCTACTTCAAAAAAGAAAGCCGAGGAACGTGCTGCCAAAAGAGCTTTTTACAAACTTCAAATCAAGGTTGATTCAGAAAAACCTTAGCTCCCAAAAGTTATTTTTCTATCAAATTTAACGATAGCAACCACGTTGTTTAGTTAATCCCTTTAAAGTTGCCTATTTTTGTAATGCTGTCATCAATAGTATCAACAGTAACAACAGCATCAAAAAAAATGGCAAATCATAAATTGATCTTTGATGAAAATTTTGAAGAGCCCTACACGCTCATTGCCATTCATTGCAGTGAAGAGGCTTACAAAATGGCCTATTTAATGAACAGTCACTTAAACTTGAGGTTAAAAAGAAAACAAACCGACCTCGATTTTTCAACAGAGGGTTTGCTGATAACATTTCCGCTATATGATTTTGAAGACGTTCATAAATACACACATTTTTACCTTATAGCCAACAAATGCAAGTCGGTTGAAGCGGGTTTGCAAAGTTCCGGCGGCTTATTTGCTGAAATGGTTTCAGAAAAATCCACGGTTCACTATCTGCTTCCCGAATTTAAAAAGGTAGATTTTTTTCTGAAAATTTACTCAGATTTTGACACCGTGCCCCTGCGAAAATTTCTTTCAGAAATTAACGAAATAAAACAGATCATTTCTGCCTATATCGTAGAAACTGACCACATAAAATCTAAGAACAATTTAATTTTCGACTAAATGTCAAATCAAAAAAGAACCAAAATAGTAGCTACTCTCGGACCCGCCTGTTCAAGCCCTGAAATCTTAAAACATATGATTTTGGAAGGCGTAGATGTATTTAGGGTGAATTTTTCCCACGCCGATTATTCAACCGTTAAAGAGAACATTCAAAACATACGAAAGCTTTCTGAAGAGTTAAGCACCCACGTTGCCATTTTGGGCGATCTGCAAGGGCCAAAACTTCGGGTGGGGATGATGAAGGAAGAAGTGATTGTTCAACCCGGTGATGAGCTCTTATTCTGCACCGGCGATGAGTTTGAGGGTAACCGAGAACGCGTCTATATGAATTATGACAATTTTCCGCGCGATGTAAATCCTGGCGAGCGGGTACTCTTGGACGATGGCAAACTTATTTTTGAAGTGCTTGAAACCAATAATTTAAACGAAGTAAAAGTAATGGTAATTCAGGGCGGCCCACTTCGTTCCAAAAAAGGGGTAAACCTTCCCAATACAAATATTTCCCTTCCCGCGCTTACCGCCAAAGACAAAGAAGACGCCATTTTCGCCATCGAGCAAAAAGTAGACTGGATGGCACTTTCCTTCGTGCGCCATGCCGAAGATTTAAAGGAACTCCAAGCATTGATTGAAGCACATTCAGAATACAAAATTCCTATAATAGCAAAAATAGAAAAGCCTGAAGCTGTTGAAAATATTGACAGGATCATCGCCTATTGCGACGGATTGATGGTCGCTCGCGGCGACCTGGGCGTTGAAGTTCCCGCAGAGGAAGTTCCGCTTATTCAAAAAGAATTGGTACTTACCGCAAAGCGTGCCCGAATTCCAGTAATCATCGCCACCCAAATGATGGAAACGATGATAACTTCACTCACTCCAACCCGCGCCGAAGTGAACGATGTAGCAAATTCCGTAATGGACGGCGCCGATGCCGTAATGCTTTCGGGCGAAACTTCCGTGGGCAATTATCCCGTGGCGGTCATAAAAACAATGACCCGAATTTTAAAAAGCGTAGAGAATTCTGAATTGATCCGCGTGCCCCAAGAGCCGCCGCAAATCAAGACCAACCGCTACGTAACCAAATCCATTTGCTACCATGCCGCCCATATGGCAAACGAGATTGAGGCACAGGCCATTTGCACCTTGACCAATAGTGGCTACACCGCCTTCCAGATTTCCGCGTGGCGGCCTTCGGCTTTTATCTTGGCTTTTACCAGCAACAAGCGTATTCTTGCCCGTTTGAATTTACTCTGGGGCGTAAAGGCTTTTTATTATGATAAATACGTAAGTACAGATGAAACCGTGGACGATGTAAACAGGATTGCTTTTGAAAAAGGCTACGTGCACAAAGGCGATTACTTAATAAACCTCGCTGCAATGCCCATTGTGGATAAGGGAATGGTGAATACGTTGCGGGTTTCGCAGGTGAAATAATTAGTCTGCTACTTCCGTCTTTTCCAGTTTCATCCCCTCCGCTTCTTTGGTAATAGTAACCGTATAGCCAAAACCTGTGGTTTTGTAATTATACACTATTTTCTGAAGCTGATTGTCGTTTCGGGCAATCAGTAGTTCGCTTACAAAATCCCCCTTCTTTTTATTGTTGTTCTGTTGCGTCTCGCTATTGGAACCTTTCGGGTTGGGGAATGCAAATGCTTTCGGAATATCAAAAAGTTGTTGCGCCGTAAAAAACGCCTCGTGCCATTTGTCCGTGGGCAGCACCAAGGTTTCGGTCTTGGTAGGCTTGCTCGCCGTCCCGCCCGTAGCTTCGGAATAACTCATCTTCGGAAAATCTTTCTTTAATTCCTCAGCATAGTTTTTTGCGGAAGCATTTTCCCCGGGAGGGAAAAACTTCGAAAGAAAACCGTTAAAAGCAAACCCTTTTTGATTATTGAATTCCACCTCGTCCATCGCGCCATCAATTCCACCCACGTTCATCGTGGTTTTTCCTTCGGCATTCACGATTTTCACTTTCGTTCCCAAGGGCATCACTGCAAGTTTCGCACTTTGCAGATTGGGAAATTCACGTAAAGTCAATCCACTTACAGCGGTAACGTACATAGCATCGGGCGCAGTTTCCGCAGGAATGGAATCAGTTACAACAGTCTGCGTTTCTTCGTTGGTTTTGGCGTCATTTTTACAGGAAAATAAGAGTGTAAAACCTGCAAGGGCAAGAAGGGAAAAAGCTACGGTTTTCATAAGCTGGAGTTTTAAATTAGTTTAAAGATACGTAGTCTTCTGTCATATTTAAAATTTACCATGTAATCTCCTCCAAACCTTTTTAGAGGACAAAAGTTCCCCTCCCTTCGGGAGGGGCTAGGGGTGGGCTTTAAAATTCAAGTTTTAGTTGTACATCTATTGATTCCTTCGGAACCTCTTTTTTCTTCGGGGTTTCGTTGTTAAGGTGTGAAATGGAAATTCCCAACAACCGTACCGATTCCTTCATTTTTTCCTGAAATAACAATTCTTTAACCACTTCCAATATCAATTCCTTGGAAGCGATAAAAAGCGGTAGCGTTTTGCTGCGCGTTTGAAGCGTAAAATCGCGATATTTAATTTTCAGCGTAACGGTTTTTCCCGCCAGTTTTTTGCTCTTTAACCTGTTTTCGACTTCTGCTGCGATTTCCTCAAGCCGTTCCATCATAAAAATTTCAGAAGAAATATTTTCAGAAAAAGTATGCTCTGCTGCCAACGATTTCTGTGTTCGCGAAGGCTTTACTTTACTGGTGTGAATCCCACGAACCACCTTGTAATAAAAACCACCGCTCTTTCCGAAGTGTTCCTCTAAAAATTCAAGCGATTTACTTTTCAAATCCTTTCCCGTAAAAATGCCCACACGGTACATTTTCTCTTTTGTAACCTTCCCAACGCCATAAAATTTCTTTACATCCAACGTTTCCAAAAAAGGAACCACTTCCTCGGGACCAATAGTTTTCTGTCCGTTGGGTTTATTAATATCGCTGGCAATTTTTGCCACAAATTTATTCACCGAAATTCCTGCGGAAGCGTTCAACCCTGTCTTTTCTTTTATCTTTTTCCGAATCTCGGTCGCAATCAGCGTGGCGCTGGGATTGCCCTTTTTGTTTTCGGTAACGTCCAGATAAGCTTCGTCCAAAGACAGCGGTTCTACCAAATCGGTATATTCAAAAAATATTTTCCTGATTTGTTTCGAAACTTCTTTATAGCGGTCAAAATTGGTTCGTACAAAAATCAAGTCTGGACAAAGCTTTCGTGCTACCGTCCCACTCATCGCACTGCGTACACCAAATTTTCGGGCTTCATAACTTGCCGCGCTTACAACGCCACGTGCCGAACTTCCACCCACGGCAATCGCTTTTCCGCGAAGCTCGGGATTGTCCAACTGCTCCACGGAGGCATAAAATGCGTCCATGTCTATGTGTATTATTTTGCGGATGGGCATTTCGTCCTGCATCTTACAAATTTAATATCTTTAATGTCTGGTTGAGCGCAGTCGAAACCTATTTTTAATGGAAACATATTCAATGAAAAAAACAGCAATCGTTATAGGCGCCACAGGCTTAACGGGAAGTATCCTGCTCAAAAAACTTTTGAAAGACCCTGCTTATGAAAAGATAAAACTCTTTTCGCGCAGCACTGCTGATATAAATTCCCCGAAAATTGAGGAGCATTTGATAGATATGTTCCAACTTGAAAATCATTCTGAAGCATTTACGGCCAATGTGGTTTTCTGCTGTATTGGCACCACAAAATCCAAAACGCCCGATAAAGAAACATATAAAAAGATTGATTACGGCATTCCAGTTACTGCCGCAAAACTTGCAAAACAGAACGGAATTAAAACTTTCATTGCAATTTCAGCAATGGGCGCGGATGAAAACAGTAGTATTTTTTACAATAAAACAAAAGGCGAAATGCAACGCGATGTTTTAAATCAGCATATTGAAAATATATACATCCTGCAACCTTCACTCATTGTTGGCGATCGTGAAGAAAACCGTTTTGGTGAAAAAGTGGCAACTTTTTTTATGAAAACCTTCGGATTTTTGATTCCAAAGAAATACAAAATGATTAAAGCCGAAACCATTGCCGAGGCGATGCTGGCTTTGGCGAAAAAAGAATTTCCAAAACAACAAATCACTTCCGATGAAATTAAACAAATAGCCCAAAATGCAGGAAATAGAACGTAAATTTTTAGTCACTTCCGAAGCTTTTAAAAATGAGGCGCACAAACGCACGCGAATCGTTCAAGGGTTTTTGAACACCCATCCCGAACGCACCGTGCGCATCCGCATTCAGGGAAACGATGGATTTTTAACCATTAAAGGAAAATCCAACAAATCTGGCCTTACGAGATTTGAATGGGAAAAACAAATTTCACAGGCAGAGGCCGAGGAATTGCTCCACCTTTGCGAACCGGGAATTATCGAAAAAACACGTTATGAAATTTTCTTTGACGACCATACTTTTGAAGTGGATGATTTTATGGGCGAAAACGAAGGTTTAATTATTGCCGAAATAGAACTTAATTCAGAAACCGAGCCCTTTTCAAAACCCGAATGGCTGGGAAAGGAAGTTACTGGCGATGTGAAATATTACAATTCAAATTTGAGTAAAAACCCTTTTAAAAACTGGAGAAATGAAAGCTAAATTACTTGTTGCAATTTTAGGAATTACACTTTATGGTTGTGAAACCAAAGTTGAAAAAGAATATATAACCGAACCATGCCCAGAGGAAGTTAAAATTCCAATGGCGCAATTGAAAAAGGAACTAAACGAGAAGGGTTTTCAAACTTTCGATTACGTTGACGACAAATCTGGCGATACTATTTTGATGCAACAATATTTTATTGCATTCCTGAAAAGTGGTCCAACCCGTTCGCAAACCAAAGAAGAAGCAGATAGCCTTCAAAAGTTACATTTAGCGCATTTGGGCCGGATGTATGAAGAAGGTTTTGCAGATATTTCAGGCCCGTTTGGCGATGATGGCGATATTCGCGGCATCACCATTTACAACGTTCCCACCAAAAAAATGGCCGACAGTTTGGCCAATATGGACCCGATGGTAAAATCTGGCAGATTGATGATTGAAATCCACCCGTGGTGGGCGGCAAAGGGTTTTTCGTTACGCTAAAAGCTGCTTTATTTTTTGAATTGTTTCTTTATTAGAAGTTGCAACAATTCCTTCTTCAAAAAAAGCTTCGCTATGCATTGAAACATTTGGTTTTTGCTGAAGCACTTGCTTTTTTGTTGTTGCCGAAAAGTGAATGCTCTTGAAATTTGCTTCTTTAAATTTCAAGGCATTTTCCAGATTAATTCCACCGCCAGGCATAATTTCAATTTTATCTTTTGTAAGTTTTTGAAGCTCTTTTAAAAGTGAAATTCCTTCAATTGCAGTTGGGTTTTGGCCAGAAGAAAGCAACCTGTTTACTTTTAAATCAATCAATTTTTGAAGTTCTTCCAAAGGATTTACAACCCAATCAAAAGCGCGGTGAAAAGTGAATTCCATTCCATCGGAAGCTTCGATTAATTGCTGTGTTTTTTTTGTATCAATTTTGTTTTCCGAAGTTAAAAATCCGCTTACAATTCCTGCACAACCTAACTTTTTGCAAAATGCAATATCGCGAAGCATTACATCAACTTCTTCTTTAGAATAAGTAAAATTTCCACTTCGCGGACGGATTAAAACATGAGTTTGAATATTCAATTCTGAAACCACTTTTTCAATCAAACCGTGACTTGGCGTGAGTCCTCCCACGGAAAGTTCGGTGCAAAGTTCGATGCGGTCCGCTCCGGCAAGTTGCGCAGCTTGGGCACTTTCAAAGCTATTGGCGCAGATTTCTATAATCATTCTATAATAATTTCGTCAATAAATGTCCAGGCTTTGTTTCCAGCTCCTTGTTGGCCTTCGGGAATGATTCCATAATTTGGGATTATTAAAACAATCTTTGACCCATCGATCATTTTTCCTGCAAGGATTGGTATTATAGGAATATATCCTTCAATAATATTTTCATTATTATCATCGGGGGAAAAAGTTGGAATCGATATCGTATCTGTAGTTCCGTCAACAAAGGGTCTTATCATTTTTATAATCTTTGGTGCGTGAATCCATTGTCCCGGCGCATTATAAAAACGAGTGGTTACGGAATTGATGTCTGTTGGAGTCCCAAAATCAATTGTAATTTCCAAATTATCGCCCCAGAATCCCAACCATTCCTTATCGCCATAACGTTTATCACTTCCGGAAATTCCATTAATCAAAGCTTCTTTTCCACCACCGGCATAGGCCGGATTTGGTGGAACATTTAGTGAGATTTTTGCTGTAATTCCTTTGTGATATTTTATTTCTTCTGAAAAATCACTGCCAACTTTTTCACCATTTTTAAAAACATGGGCTTTAATTTTCGCGTTTTCTTCAATTAAAATCGGTTTTGAGTAAACTTCAGTTTTAGCATTGTTTATGGAATAATGAATCTCTTTTCCTTTTGTGGGAGTTGTCAATTCATAAAAAACCTTGCCTTCCTCTTTTAAAATATTGCCTTCAATTTCATATAAATGATTAGCATAATTTACTTCCAAAGCATCGAAACGTTCCATAAAATTTTCAACTCGAGAAAGAAAATCTGGATAATCATTTTCTAAATTTTGCGACGGACCGTTCCACGTTACCTCACTCAAAGCAAGGATTCTTGGGAAAACCATATATTCAACTTGATTCTCATTTTGAATATATTCCGTCCACAAATTTGCTTGTGCGCCGAGTATATATTTTGACTCTTCCGCATTTAATTCTTTAGGAATTGGATTGAAAGAATACACTTTTTTCAACGGAATAAATCCATCGATTGCTAACTTATGAAAAAACTATCGCCAACCGCCGCCCAAGGCTTCGTATAAATCTACAATGGCCTGAAGCCGGTTATTTTTTGTATTTATGAGATTTAAACTCGAATTAAGCGCATTTTCCTGCGCATTCAAAACTTCCAAATAGTTTGCAAATCCGTTGTCCAAAAGCTCTTCGGAATAGCCTGTTGCCAAATTATAAGCCTCAAATTCCTTTTGGTTTACCTCAATTTTTTCGATTGCAGCCTCATAATTATAAAGTGCATCCGAAACTTCTTTACTGGCAGTGATAACAGCCAATCTAAAATCTAAATAAGCCTGTTCCTGCTGTGCCTGCGAGACTTCATACTGCGTACGGATTTGACGTTTGTTGAAAATGGGCTGTGTCAACCCTCCAATAATAGTTGCAAATAGCGAATTGGCATTGAAAAGTTTATCAATCTCAATATTCTGAAAACCTCCCGTTGCCGAAAGCGTCAATGAGGGATAGAAACTTGCGCGCGCTGCATTTGTAAGTTCAAAAGCATTCATCAAACTGTATTCTGCGGCCATTACATCTGGTCTATTTCTGAGCAATTGCGCTGGAATTCCAGTATTTAACGGTATATCTATGTTTTGATTTTCCAAACTTCCGCGAGTAATTTCATGTGGAGCGCTTCCCAACAAAATAGACATGGTGTTTTCAAGCAAACGAGCTTGGTTTTTTAAATCGATTAAAATTCCTTTAGCGGCATAAAGTTGCGCTTCGGTTTGTTTTACGCCTACTTCTGTAACGTTTCCGGCCTCCTTTAAAGCTTGGGTCGTTTCCAAACCTTTTGAACGCGTTTCGATGGTTTCCTCGGTAACACGAATTTGTTCATCCAACGCCAACAATTGGTAATAAACCGAAGCAATATTGGCAAGCAACCTACTTTTTACGGCTTGGTGCGCCGCAACACTTTGAAGGTATGAAGCTTGAAAAGCCCTTTCATTACTGCGGATTTTCCCCCAAATATCAGCTTCCCAAGAAAGGTTGGCGCTCAATTCATATTGATCAAGTGATGAAAATTGACTTCCAAACTGACCTCCGGCAGAAAATTCCTGATGAGTATATTTTGCATTTCCATTCAAGGAAGGAAAATATCCTGCCTTACCCTGTTTTACATACGCTTCGGCTATACGTATTTGCTGAAGCGCCACCCGGATGTCCATATTGTTTTTCAGGCCTTGTTCAATGTAACCTTGCAACAAAGGATCCGTGAACAATTCCTTCCACGAAAGGGTCGCGATGCTTAATGTATCCTGCGGAAGATTTTCAGTTCTGTAATTTGCTTCATTTACCACTTGGGGCCGTTCATAATCTTTCGCGGCAAAGCAAGAAACCAGCAGAAACGGCAAACTTGCCAATATCAAAATTTTATATATGCTATTATTTTTCATGAGAAGTGTTTTCTTCAATAGTTTCTAATTTTTCAGTCGGTGCGCCCGTAATTTTTTCCTGTAACCACTGGAAAAGGATGAACAAAATTGGAATTACAAAAACCCCTAAAATTGTTCCTATCAATAAACCACCAACGGCTCCGGTACCAATGGAACGGTTACCTGCGGCACCAACCCCGTTTGAAAGTACCAACGGCATCAATCCAAATATAAAGGCGAAGGAAGTCATCAAAATGGGTCGCAATCGCGCTTCGGCACCGTCAATGGCAGCATCCAAAATAGATTCGCCGTGTTTTCTTCGCTGAAGCGCAAATTCAACAATAAGAATTGCATTTTTCGCGAGCAACCCTATAAGCATTATGAGCGCAATCTGAAAGTAGATATTGTTTTGCAATCCCATAAACTGTGTTGAAATATAGGCTCCAAAAACCCCAACTGGCAATGAAAACAGAACTGAAAAGGGCAATAAATAGCTTTCATATTGAGCTGCGAGCAAAAAGTAAACGAATACCAATGACAAAATGAAAATCATCGTTGTTTGGTTGCCTGCGCTTTTTTCTTCCAAGGTTAAACCTGAGTAAGCGATATCAAAATTGCTGGGCAAAGTTTGGCTAACGTCTTCAACAGCGGCAATAACATCACCCGAGCTATAACCCGGCGCCGGCGCAGCAGTAACTTTTGTGGAATTGAACAAATTGAAACGTGTAACCGATTGTGGCCCATAAACCCGTTTCAGCGTAACGAATTGGGTAATTGGCGTCATTTCACCACTGGCAGTACGTACATAAATATTGTTCAAATCGCTTTCACTTGCCCTGTCTTCCGGCAATGCTTGAACATACACGCGATATTGTTTTCCGAAGCGGGAAAAATCTGCTGCGAAAATACTTCCTATATAACCTTGTAAAGTGTTGAAAATGGTTTGCACCGAAACCCCAACTTCTTTTGCCAATGGCACGTTCAGTATCATTTCATATTGCGGATAACGCGTGTTGAAAGAGGATTGTGCATATTGAATTTCAGGCCGTTGGCTCAATTTTGCAATAAACTCCTGATTGGTTTGGTCCAAATCTGTAAAGCTTCCACCGGAGCGATCCAAAAGATTCACTTCGGCTCCAGCGGAGTTTCCAAAACCGGGAATACTTGGTGGCGAGAAAAATATAATTTGCGCCTCTGGAATTTGCGCAGCAATTCCGAAAAGTTGGCCAGTTATTGCCTGCACCGAAAGCGATTCGTCTTCTCTGTCTTTCCAATCGTCAAGCCTAATAAAGCCAAGTCCGTAATTGCTTCCCGCACCGCTGATCAAACTTCGACCGTCAATAACCGACGCACCTTGTACGCCAGGAAGGTCTTTTATTTTATTGTATAGTTTTAGGTTTACCTCACGCGTACGATCAATTGAAGAACCCGCGGGAAGTTCTACGTTCATAAAGATAATTCCACGATCTTCATCGGGCACAAAGCCTGTTTTCAAAGTTGCAGATGACCACCAAATTCCCAAAACTGCCAAAAGCAAAATAACTCCAGTAATCCATTTATGCCTGTATAGGAAATGGACAGATCTTCCATAACGGTTTACAGTAGCTTTAAAACCTCTGTTGAAACCGTTAAAGAATTTCTGAATAAAACCTGGTTTATTGCTGTTTTGTTTTTCATCGTGACCTTTTAAGAAAAGTGCACTCAGCGCGGGTGTTAAAGTCAAAGCGTTTATTGCAGAAATAATAATTGCAACAATAAGCGTTACTCCAAACTGCTCATAAAATACTCCCGTAGGGCCTTTTATAAAAGTTACGGGGATAAACACTGCAGACATCACCAAGGTAATGGAAACAATAGCTCCGGAAATTTCGTGCATGGCTTTAAGCGATGCCTTTTTCGGGCTTTTCTCTCCTTCGTCAATCTTTGAATGGACTGCCTCGACGACTACAATAGCGTCATCTACCACAATACCAATTGCCAATACCAAAGCGAAAAGCGTCAGAAGGTTGATGGAATATCCAAATAAATTTAGGAAGAAAAATGTTCCAATAATCGAAACTGGTACCGCAATTGCCGGTATTAAAGTGGAACGAAAATCCTGCAAGAATATAAATACCACAAGAAAAACTAGCAGGAACGCTTCTACCAAAGTCATTACCACCTTTTCAATTGAGGCATTCAAAAAGTTGTTAGTATCATACGGAATATAATACGTGATGCCTTCGGGAAGATTGGCTTCCACTTGAGCCAATTCTACTTTTATAGCATCAATAATTTCCTGTGCATTTGAACCTTTCGTTTGAAAAATACCCATATTTACCGCAGGATTTCCATTGGTAACAGATCCACCTGCATAAGATTGTGCGCCAAGTTCTATTTGTGCAACATCGCTCAATCTCAAAAATTCGCCATTGCCCAAAGCTTTAATCACAATGTCGCTGTATTGCTGCTCAGTTTTGTAACGTCCCGGATATTTAATGGTATATGAAAAGGCTTCGCCATTATTTTCACCCAAAGAACCTGCCGCGGCTTCCAAACTCTGTTCTTTTAAAGCTGCAACAACATCGGAAGGCATCAAACTATAGGCTGCAAGTTTTTGAGGATTTAGCCAAATGCGCATGGAGTAATCTTTTCCTCCGAATACACTCACGTCTCCCACACCATTTACCCTTTGTAATTCGGGAATTACGTTTATCTTTAAATAATTCTGAAGAAACGTATCGTCATAATCTTTGTTGGTGCTGTAAAAGGAAAGAAACATCAACGCACTTGTTTGTTGTTTTGAAGTTGTAACCCCAGTTTGAATTACAGCTTGAGGCAACAATGAATTAGCCCGTGCCACACGGTTTTGAACGTTTACAGCGGCAATGTCCGGATCTACATCCTGATCAAAAAACACGCTGATGGAAGCGGTTCCGTTGTTGGTCGCAGTGGAAGTTAAATAGGTCATTCCTTCCACACCATTTATCTGCTCTTCCAACGGAATAATAACGCTTTCAAGAATGGTTTCGGCGTTCGCTCCTGGATAGGTTGCATTCACCTGAATGGTCGGCGGGGCAATATCAGGGTATTGGGTAATGGGCAGATTGGAAAGCCCTAAAATTCCCAAAATCACAATAATTATCGAGATAACCGTAGAGAGTACGGGTCTGTCTATAAATGTTTTTAACATGATTGGTTTTTCTTAAACGGTTATCTGAAAACTTTTTCAATAGGTTTGGCAATGCTGTCAAAAGGCATTTCCTGTGGATTTATTTTGGAATTTCCACGTAGTTTGTTTGCACCTTTTGCAACAATTTTATCACCTTTCTGCAAGCCGGAAGCTACCACGTAAAGGTTTCCAACTTCTGCCGTTGTCTCAATTTTGGTTGAAGTGGCCATACCATCTTCACCAACTTTATACACATAAATACTGCCTTGTTGCTCATAGGTAGCTTCTTGCGGAACAACTACAGCATCGGTATAAACTTTTGGAATTTTAATTTTTCCGCTGTTGCCGTTTGTTAAAATTCTTGAAGGATTATCAAAAACAGCCCTGAAAGAAATAGAACCCGTATTCGCATTTACTTGTGAGTTAATGGTTTCAATGGTTCCTTCTTCTTCGTAAAGGCTTCCGTTTGCCAATAACAATTGCACTTTCGGAAGTTTTTTTATTTTTTCTTCAATATCTTTTCCTTCTGCATTTTGAATAAAATCCAAATATTCCTTTTCATTCATTGAGAAATATGCATACACTTTGCTGATGTCTGAAACAGTCGTCATAGGGACTTGTGAGGATGGACTCACCAACGCACCTTTCCGAAGATTGATGGAACCAACATAGCCATCAACTGGGCTTTTTATGTTTCCGTAATCTATGTTTGCCGCAATGCTGTTATAGCCACTTTTTGCTTGTTGGAGTTTTGCTTTGGCAGTTTCAAGTTGCACATTGCTG
Organism: Aequorivita sp. UBA3180; assembly: GCA_002364215.1. Classification (GTDB taxonomy): domain Bacteria; phylum Bacteroidota; class Bacteroidia; order Flavobacteriales; family Flavobacteriaceae; genus Aequorivita. The sequence goes on from DEXQ01000003.1 coordinate 71,427, forward strand.
ATAATATTTTTTTCAACCAAAGGCTTCAGTTTATCAACCTCAACCTGTGCAGCATTCACGTTAGCGCGAGCGGCAGCGGCGTCTTGGCTCAAAGTTTGGGTTTCCAGTCTAAATAACGTTTGTCCTTTTCTTACTTTTTGACCCTCATCAACCAAAACATCCGTAATATATCCTGAAATTTTTGCATTTACCTGACTGTTCACAATCCCTTCAATACTTGCAGGATAGGTTGTAAATGCTGTAACAGTTTTCGTTGGAATTGATACAACCGGTAAAGTTGGGGCTTGTTGTGCCATTTGGGCCTGTTGTGCACTTTTGTCATCGCCACAAGAAGAAAACAATAGCAGAATGCCTAAAGCTATGGGAAGTGAATGAATAAAATTTTTCTTTTTCATTGTTGATCTAATTAGTCGTTTTTATGTTTTTCGGTAAGCTTTTTTTGAATTTTTTCCATGGAAGCACTTGCTTGTGCAAGGAATTCCAAATAATCTTTATGAAATTCCAAGTCGAAGATTTCTGAACAATCCTCAGGAAGTTCTGCATTTATTTCCTTTTTATATTCCATTATTTCAAGATGCAGATCGCGTTCGTTTTTCCAGTTTTTAAGCATTTCATTCATGGCATTTATCATCACATCTGGAACAAGTGTGAAATACTTTTTTCTATCGCCACATTTTGTGTGATAGGTAATTCGGTTTGCGGCCTGCAAAGTGGTTAAATGTGTTGAAATTGTACTTTTACTGGCGCTGAGTTCACATACCAAAGATTCAAAAGTGCTTCCTTTTTTTCCACTTAAAATCAAGGTTGCAAGAATTCGCGCTGCCAAAGGAGCAAGTTGATCCTTGCTCTCAATGTGAACTCCCAATTTCTCAATTAAGCTTTCTTTTTTAGTCAAAATATACTTATGATTTAAAATGAAGATGCAAAAGTACGCTTGGTTCGTAATATTCCGAACCAATCAGTATTAATGTTTTGTTAAATAATTTTTAAGGGTTTTCTGAAGCAGATTTTATTTCAATCTGCTCACGAAGTTCATTGCCGTCCTGATCTACCGTAGTCAATAAATATGCTCCCGGTTTTGGCGAAATGGCCAGTTCGTGAAAGGTCTCGGTCTTGCCGATATATTTTGAATCCAAGTACCAAAAAACAGTAGTTTCCGGTGAACGATGTGCCAGCTTAAAAATTACTTCGTTTACATCTTCATCAAAATTCTTCGGAAGAAGCACGGTTTCATTTTTTTTCGGGTATATAAATGCCATCAACTTTTCGCCTTCCTGCAAACAATTCGGCGCAAAGGGCGGCAAGATTTGGTATTCGGGGTGAAGTTGTGCGTAATAATATTCCATTACCGGCGGCAGAACGAACCAGTTCTTTTGAACCATTGCTGAAAGTGGATAACACGAAGAGTTCACCCGAAAATTTTCCGTCCCGACGCCTCGGGATAGAAATACAGTTTGATGGTACGGACAAGCTTCGGTTCGTGTTCCGTTTTTTGGAATCCATTCCATTTTTGTTTCATCACAGAAAAGTCCCGCTAAATGGCCACTTTTTGCGCAGATTTCTACCTCAACCAATTCATCGTACGGAATTTTAAACCAACCGCTTTGTGGTAAAACATTCAAAACATCAAACAAAACTGGAGCCGCAGCCTGAATTCCCGTTAAACCTGGCCGACCTTCCCCATCGGCGTTTCCAACCCAAACGCCAATTGCATATTTTGGTGTAACGCCAACCGCCCACGCATCTTTAAAGCCATAACTCGTTCCGGTTTTCCAAGCAAGCGGTTGACTGCTTGTGAAAAATTCCCAGTTTTCTTCCCCGTTTGGACGGTTCACTTTTTCCATTGCTTCGAAGGCTTCATAAATTGCTCCGGCATTCCAAACAGAAGGTTTTTGTTGTGTTTTCCCCAAGTTAATTTCCTCGTGATTTTTCACATAAACAGGTTCTACAAATTCATTTTTTCGGTATTCGCTGGAAGAATTATTGAAAAAATTCAAGGTTGAACCCATTCCGGCATAGGCTTTTGTGATATCCCACAAACTGCTTTCCGCGCCACCCAGAATCAATGAGAGACCATAATAATCAGCAGGTTTATCAATTGCTTTTTGATTTGTTTTCCTCAGAATATTATAAAATCTTTGAAACCCAAAATCCCGCAACATCCGCACCGCAGGAATATTCAGCGAACGCGAAAGTGCCACACTTGCCGGGACCGCACCGTTGAATTTTTTGTCGAAATTTTCAGGTGTGTATCCGTTCACCGTCGTGGGAATATCAGCTACCAATGTATTTGGAAGAATTTCGCCAGCATGAAGCATCGATGTAAAAAGAAACGGTTTTAAGATACTGCCCGTACTACGCGGTCTTTCGATAATATCCACAAAGTTGTTGTGCTCACGTGTTGTCGGGGAATTGCCCACATAAGCTAAAACTTCCCGCGTATTAACATCCATAACCAAAACGGCGAGATTGTGGATTTGGTTTTGTGCCAGCATATAATGTTGCTCTTTCACAATATTGTTCACTTTCTGTTGAAGCGAAAAATCAATCGTGGTTTCAATGCGTTTTCCGTGATGTTCCTTTCTTATTTTTTCAGTTAAATGAGGTGCAAATTCGGGTAATGGCAAAGGTTTTCCCGACAATTTTTCATCCAAAGCCAATTGATAGGTTGTTTCATCAATCACTTCATTTTGAAAAAGTTTCAGCAATAGCGCATCTCTTTTTTGTTTTAAAATTTCTTCATTCTTTCCGGGGAAAATAAGGGCGGGAGCATTGGGAAGCACGGCCAAAGCTGCCGATTGTCCCCAACTCAAGTCACTTGCCGGAATTCCAAAATAGCGCCACGAAGCGGTTTCCAATCCAACCACATTTCCTCCGAAAGGAGCGTAGGAAGCATATAAATTCAGAATAGATTTCTTTTTATAACCCGCTTCCAAACGCGTGGCTTGAAAAATTTCGACTAGTTTTTCGAAATAAGTTCGGCCTTTATTTTGTCGGGAAAGACGGATTACTTGTTGCGTAATCGTACTTCCTCCGCGACGGGAATCGCTGGTAAGATTGTTCCAAAGTGCTTTTGAAATGGAAACGGGATTAAAGCCGGGATGCCAATAAAAATGCTCGTCCTCAAAATAAAGTATGCATTTTTCAAACCGTTCCGGGACGGAATCCATTTTTGGAAATCGCCATTGTCCGTCATCCGCAATCCGCGCGCCGAGCATTTGTCCGCTGCTGCTTTCGGCAACGGTGGCGGTGGGAACGTTGAATAATGGTGACGGAAGACAGAAAAGCCAAACCAAAAATAAAATCAGCAGGACACTGAGTTTTATTTTATGTTTTTTTAAAATGGGATCAATGTTTTTCATTAACTAATTCCAATCATATTCCCAAACGCCTTGAACATTCTTGACTTTTGGTGGAGGAGTCCATAAGCATGTACTTCCAGATGATATCCAAAACAAACCATTCTTCAAATTTTTATCGAAAATTGGTTTATTGAAAGAACAGATATTTGGATAAGTATTAATAAAAATTTCTAATGCTTTATCATATTCGTATTTTATAAATAGAGAATCATATTTTCTATTTATAGAATCATATTCTCTATTCGAAATAACCTTTATTGCTTGTGTAATTAAATCAGGATTTAATGTTAGCTTTTCCTTAAACCCATAGAGGCTATCAATTTCAGCAACGTTTTTTAAACTAAGTTTTTTTACAATATAATCTTCAAATTCAAAAGCTGGCACTTCACTCTTGTAAATTTCTGCCATCGAACTATTATTAGGTTCTAATAGGCAATCACAAATATGGTTTCCTTCATCTTTCAATAAATCATTTATCAATTCAGCAGTTTTTTCAGAATAAATTTCGGAACGAGTTTTTTGTTTTGTTTCACTACAACCATAAGTGAAATTTATAATAACCGCAAATACAAATATTCTGAAGAGCTTTTTCATAATCTATAATTCAACAGTCACCCACATCCCTTTGTTCCGCGCATAATAAGAATTGTCATACATCACCTCTACCTGCGTTCCGGGCAAATAATACGTACCCAGATAGGAAGCGTTCAATTTTACGCTGAATGTTTTGGTCTCACCCGCGTTTAAATCGAAGAAGAAATTCACCCGATCATCGCGAATGTCTGTATAACGCGCATTTCCAGTTGCACCACCGCCCAATTCAGAAAAACTTGTGTTTACGATTTCCCAGCCACTTGGGAAGATTTTTGCCAACGCCACGTTGTTTATCCAATTGTTGGAAGTATTTGTAATAGCAACTTTTGCAATGATTTCGGTTCCCTGTCGCAATTTTGTAACGTCTATCGGTTTTCCATCGCCACCCAAATATTCGGATTTTATGGAGAGATTGCGCTTTTCGGCAAGCTCATTTCCTAAAGATAATTTTCCGCGTTGCGAAAGCGTCACGTAAACCAAATTCCCCTTTTTGTTGGTCACCGAAACTGAATTGCTTCCCATTACAAAAGAAAGATCACGCTGCGAAATGGCTCTATCGGTTTTTACCTCAACCGATTTTCCGCCATTTGTAAACGTAAGTTCCATCGCTTTTCCACCGTTTTTGGCAACCATTTTCGCCATTGCCATCAATGCGTACGAGGTTTCCTGCGTGCTGTACCAATTTCCGGAAGATAAATCTTTCGCTACTGAAATTGCCAATTCCCGTTGCTTCGAATCGCCCAATAAAACCAAGGTTTCCAAAGCCATCGCCCTATTTCTGAAAGGCGAGCCGTACGTATAATAATCGTATTTCTGCGGAACGAAATTGATATTGGCCGTTTGTGCAATCTGCTGTGCAACTTCCTTTTTGCCAGCCAAAGCGTATGCCGCGGCCAATCGCCATTTTGCATCGTTGCTCAATTCTTTGCTTTCGCGAAGGCGGTTCATTGCCGCAAGTTCTGGTTTTCCCGCCAACGCCAAGGTATAAAGTCTGTAAGCCTGCGTCAAACTTGAATTATAAACCTTATAACTGTTTCGCCATTGGCGCGCCGTGTTTTGCTGGTATAGCAACCAATTGCTCATAAAACTGATGGGCAACGCATATCCTTTTTGTTTCGCTTCCAGCATAAAATGCCCAGCATAATTGGTTGCCCATTCGTCGGCTTCGCGCTCTCCGGGCCAATATGCAAGTCCGCCGTTTGCAGTTTGAAATCTTCCCAAACGCTCAATTGCCGCTTTTACATTTTTTTCAATTTTCTGTTTTTTATCAAAAGTAATGTCGAAAACATCCGCCAAATACAACTGCGGAAACGCTGAAGAAGTAGTCTGTTCAATGCATCCATAAGGATAATGGATTAAATATTCCATTCGTTTTCCGAAATCCATCGGCGGCAAAGTGGAAAATTCAAGCATCGCGGCATTGCTTCCCAGAACGCCAAAAGTTTCGAAATTTATGGTTTGCGAAGCATTTCCATCCACAGTGTAATTTGTGGATTTCTGAGAAATCGGATTCGGATTTTCCACGTCTATTTCCACTTTATAGTTCGCTTTTTCCCCATTGCCGGAAGCGGTTACTTCAATGGTTTGAAATTCCTTCGTCGGCAATACTTCAAATTCAAAATTCACAATCTGTTCGCCCGGTCCGTTGAAAGTAACCGTTTTGGAAGCACCGTTTTTCGGTTTCAGCGCATCGCCTGTTTTTACCGTAATCGTGGCGGTTTTCACTTTGTTTTCCATCGCGAAAACAGTAACTGGAAGTGTAACGGTTTCGCCCGGCGATAATTTCCGCGGAAGTGAGGCCAGCACCATTAAAGGTGTTCGGACGGGCGTTGTTTTTTCGACACTGCCGTATGCACTTTTGGTTTTATCGCCCGCAATTACCATCGTGCGAACGGAGCCGATGTAATTTGGCATCATAATATTATGACTTGCGGTTTTTCCGGCGGAGAGTTCGAATGGTCCCAGATATTTCACAACTGGTTTAAATCTGTCGGCTTTTCGGTTTTTTGCACCCAAAGCCGCATCGCCACCACCGATTGCGTAAATATTATCGACACTGCCGGAATATGCGCCAATCACGTAATCGAACATATCAAAAGTTTTCACTCCAAGTGCTTCTCGGCTGTAAAAAGCTTCGTGAATATCGGGCGTTGCAAAACGTGTTAAATCCAACAAACCTTCGTCAACAACCGCGATTGTGTAAGTCATTGGTTTTCCTTTTTCCTCGGAAACTTTTACGGTGAATTGCTTTTCTGGTTTTAAAACCTCCGGCATCGTGATTTTGGGGTGAAGCACCGTTGAAGGATCCTCAACCGAAAGCGGAATAACGCCGTAAAGCCGTATAGGCAAATCGTTTTTCGTTTGGCTATGTGGTTGCAGCAGCGAAATATTCACATAAATATTCGGCGCCATTTCCTTTGTGATTTTTATTGCGGCTTTGGTTTCGCCTTTTTTGGTTTCAATCCAATGCGTTGCCAAAACCTCTGTGCCGTTTTCAACGCTAATCAGCGCATGGCCGTCACTTCCCGAAGGAAAAGTTATAAACGCTTCTTCACCAACATTATATTTTTCTTTGTCTGCGGAAAAAAGTAACATGCGCGCACTTTCAGCATCGCCGTCACTTGGGCGCTGCCACCAATTTCTGTAGAAATATGTGATTCGTCCCGTTGCGTGACCGGATTGTTTATCGATGACGCGAATTAAATATCTGCCGCCTTCCTCTTCGGGAATATTTACGGTGAATTTTCCCTTTCCGCTGCCATCGGTTTTTACAGTGAAATCTTTTACGGGACGGTGCACGGTTGAATTTTCATAGGTTGAAAGATTGTCCGAACCACGATTCCACCACCAACGCCATTCAATCTGGAAAACTTTTACTTCCAATTCGCGATTGGCTGCAGCTTTGCCCTGCGCATCCACGGAAACTACGTCAAAAGTTGTGTTTTCATCCGTAAAATAGGAACCGTAACGCCCAGCTTCGGGAGATTTTAAACCGACAAAATGTGAGAACGGCGACAAATCCTTCGAAAAAATATCCATTGAGAAATCGCCGCCGCCTTCATATACTTTCGTTAAAAATGTGGCTTTCAACATTCCGGGCGCGTTTTTACCAACCTCCAGATTTTGGCTGAAAGAAGTGCTGCCTTCCGAAGAAAGTTGTGCATCCAAAACTGGGATTTCAACTTCGGAAAAAGTTCGGATTGGATCTATAAAATTATACTTTGGAAATTTCGGAAAAGCAGAATTGCTCGCGCGAAGTGTCGCAGTCATATCAATCTTCAAGTTACGCGCAGGCGAGCCGTGAAGCCACATTGCACTTGCCGTTCCTTTTACGGGTTTTGTGGCGTCGAGAATTTCATCTTCAAAATCGAGCTTGATTTTTAGACGGTTTGGTTTAATTGTCGCCACCTTCAAAGTATGTGAAAATTGTGCGCCACCAACGGTTACGGTTGCGTTCCAATTTCCGGTTGGCGCCGAAGCGTCCGTGGCGATTGGGAAATAATAGAAGCCCTGGCCCCCTCTGTCTGCGGCATCTCCCCCGAAGTCCCCCCTAACCCCCCCGAGGGGGGAACCGTTACCGTTCAAAACTGTTCTTTGCACGAGTTTTCCGCGGGCGTCTGTTACCGAAAGGGTTACGGGATGGTTTTTTGGGAGTGGATTGGCGTTGTCGTTGAGCACGAATGTCAAGTGAATGCTGTCGCCGGGACGGTAAACGCCACGCTCTGTATAAGTATAACCTTTCAATCCTTTTTGAAGTTCTTTCCCTGAAATGTCGAAATTACTCATTGAAAGGGCATTTCCGTCTTCCAACTTTACGTAGGCGAAATTATTTCCTTTTTGAGCGACGGCGAAAGCTGCATTTTTTGAACCGTCGTAAAGTGTCATTCCATCGCTTTCCGTAGTTACAGTTTCAATTAATTGCTGCTGATAGTTGAAAAGCTTCACTTTTACGCCTCCTTCTGGTTTTGCGGAAATTAGGTTTGTAGCAATAAAATGGTACGAACGGTTGTTGCCTTTTTTTACAATCAAGCCCAAATCTGAGCCCAGAATATTTGCGGTAACTACACGATCTTCATTGTAATATGCGGGATGGCAAGGATTGTCCTGCTGCTGCCAATTGTATGTGTAATTTCTCCAACGGTAAATTTCATTATCCCAATAGCGCTCTTCGCGAAGTTCTTCGTCTTCGGAGGAATCATTTGCGAAATAAGGATCTTCTTCGTAATAATCGTCATAATATTCATCGCCCTCATCATCGGTTTCCTCTGTTACTTCAGAAGAAGTTTCGGCACAATCATAGGTTATATAATCTTTTTTGAAGCTGAGCTCCAGCTGATAAATTGCGCCGGGATCTGCTTTAAAATATTCCGAAAGATTAATGGCGTAGGCTTTCCAACTGCCGTTATCGCCCAAGTCGGTATTTTTAAGGGTGATGGTTTTTTTGGCAATTCTTCTTCCAACTCTTTTAATATCATATGTATTGTTGTCATTCAAATTATAATTTTGAAGAAATTGCAGCACGTTGTTTTCATAAATTTTAATGACGCGCACATCAACTTTTGAAAGATTTACAGCTTCAAAATAAACAGGTGTTGAAGCAGAATTTGGAAGAATCACACCTTTGGAAATCATCCGGACGGCGGGTTTTAACTGTTCAAAAGAAACCAATTCTGAAAATTCCTTTTTTAATCCAAAACCTTCAGTATTTTTTATTCCCGTGAAAACAGTGACTTTTACATTGCCTAAAACTCGGTTTGGCGGATAAACATTTAAAACATTTCCGTTTACTTCATAACGCAAATCCTGAGTATTTTCAATAGTAACCAAACCAGCGAAATCCTGATTTTCCAACAACGGATCGGAAAAGTTGATGCTCAACAATGCAGCGGGTGCCACGGTGCTGCTAATATCAACAATCGTGAAATTGTTCTGTCCGGGAATTGTAAAGGTATTTTCACCTTTGTTTTCGGCATCGATCGGTTTTCCGTCCCATTTTATGAGAATTTCGGAATCGTCAATTTTCCTTGAAATACTGTCGATGGTAAAGCTGAAATAGCGCGCCTCTTTTTCTTCTGACGGCCATTTCAGTTTTAACTTTTTGCCTTCCTGCGACGCAGAAACCAATTTCTTCGCCTTTTCCAAAGAAATAACATCCGACGCCTCAACGGATGCCTCAACATATTGCCATTGCTTGCTATAGCTTTGCAGTTTTCCAATATCTATTTTAAAATTGGGCGTAATGGTGTGAAAGCTGAAAGTGTAGGTTTTGAATTCTTTGGAAATATCTTCGTAAAATTTATCCAGTTTTACCGTTACAGTATATTCTGTGTCGAGTTTTAAATATTCCAAAGGTTGGAAAATCAACGTTTTGCCGTTTTCAACAACCAATTTACCTTTCGTAGCGGGAGAAATTTTTAAATATTCATCGGCAGCAAGTTCCTGTGTCATTTCAAATTGTTCCAACGGTTTTGCAAGTTCAACACGAATATCCGTGGTGATGGATTGGTTTCCGTAGGTGTTATACGAAATGTATTCCTTGAACTTAAAAAGATTGTCGGTTTCGGAATGCTTCTCTTTGTCTTTGCAGGAAAAAACGAAAAGCAATAAAAGGACAGTTAGGAACTTGAGAAGATTTTTCATACTCGATGGTTAAAGGCATTTAAAAATAAGGCAAAATGATTGGGCAGCAAAGCAAAAACCAAATCGTTTTGTTTGAAATAATTACTTAAATACGTTTTATGGGTGGGAGGTTAAAGTTCTAACGTTCAACTATTTTATAATCGTATTTTAAAATTTAACATTTGGGAGATAATTAACAGGCTATCAAAATTTTATCTTCAATCAACTATTAAATTCATATTCTCTTTCCGCCTTACAAATCCTCACTTTATAATAGGAATACCATTGTTCACGTCCTTTTTTCTGTGCAACCAAATGATCTAGATTCGCTTTCCAGTTTTTGATACTTTCAAGGCTTTGCCAATAGCTTACGGTAATGCCAATTTCATTTCGTGCGCTTTCAATCCCTAAAAAACCTGGTTGTTGTTTTGACAAATTTTCCATTAAATCTGCCATTTCAGCATAGCCTTCAATATTTTCGGTTTGCACTGAAGTGAAGATTACAGCGTAATACGGTTCCATTTATTCTTCTTTATAGATTTTAATAATTAATTCGCCTTCAGAATTCATCGTGGCGCGATACATGCCAGCAGTGTTGAATTCCATTGCTACATTTCCATCCTTATCAATTGCAACAATGCCACCATCGCCACCAAGGGCTGGGACTTTTTTCTGGATAACTTCGGAAGCGGCTTCCTGCAAAGTCATTCCTTTATATTCCATCAATGCAGAAATATCATAGGCAACAACGGAACGTATAAAATACTCGCCCCAACCCGTTGATGAAATGGCGCAAGTTGCATTATTGGCATAGGTTCCAGCGCCGATAATAGGCGCATCGCCAATGCGGTTCCAGCGTTTGTTGGTCATTCCGCCTGTTGAGGTTCCAGCGGCAAGGTTTCCGTGTTTGTCCAAGGCTGCACAACCCACGGTCCCGAATTTTGAATTTTTTATGTAGGAATCTTCAAAGGAAATCTTCTTTTCATTTTTGCTTTTTTCCTTTTCCAAAACCTTTTGCAAAGACTCATATCTATTTTTGGTGTAGAAATAGGAAGTATCCATCATTTTATAACCCAAATTTTGGGCAAATTCTTCCGCGCCAGCACCATAAAGCATTACGTGTTCACTTTTTTGCATTACATCCCGGGCTAAATTTACTGGGTTTTTGATGTGTTTTATTCCGGCAACAGCGCCAGCATTCAAAGTGGCACCATCCATTATGGACGCGTCAAGTTCATTTGAACCTTCGTGTGTAAATACCGAACCCTTTCCCGCATTGAAAAGTGGCGAATCCTCCATAACATTAATAGTGTGTGTAACTGCTTCCAAAGAAGTGCCGCCATTTTTTAAAATTTCATGCCCTGCGGAAATAGCTTCTTTAAGTTTTGCTTTATAGGCCGCTTCCAAAGAATCACTCATATTTTCTTTGAGAATTGTTCCAGCTCCTCCGTGAATGACAATTCCGAAAATTTCTTCTTTTTTTATTGAATTTTCTGAAGCATTTAAGGTTTCGTTAGAAGATTTTTCTTCGTTTTTACACCCGAATAGAAGAAAAATAGCAAAAAAATATGTTAAAATTTTAACCATACTATTAGTTTTAAATATACGACCAATATACGTGAAATATATAACGTTTACTGTGCCTAAGCATCATTTTAAATTTTTAACGACAATGAAAAAATTGTTCTTTATCCGATAAAGTGCAACATTTTTTCGATTAAAAGCATTTTCGTGTCAATTTTTTTATATATTTGAATCGACATCAAGCCCCAAATCTGGTGTCCCCCAAATTATGAACCTACTAAAGAGCAACCTACTTGCAATGGCATTGCTATGCCTAGTCATCACCTCGTGTTCAAAAGAGGATTCCGTTGAAGTTGAAGCCGCTAAATATGATATTGATTTAGCTTTGGCTCAAAGAAACGACAGCCAAATGTCTTCTGAAATCCTAAGCCTAGTAAATGACCACCGTGCGTCAATAGGACTTCCCGCGCTTAAGATAGATACCCAATATGCCTCAGCTTTTGCCGTGGACCATACCGAATATATGATTGATAAAGAACAGATAAACCACGACAATTTCGGGTATCGCTCTGAAGGAATTAAGTATCACGACAACGCTGAAGTGGTTGGTGAAAACGTTGCGTATGGCTATGACACTGCAGAAGCCGTTGTAAATGCCTGGTTAAACAGCCCGGGGCATAAAGCAATCATTGAAGGCAATTATACACACACCGGTTTTGGAGTAATGAAATGCGCCAAAGGCCGTAGCTACTTTACTCAACTTTTTTATAGAAAGTAACCTCACATCCCTTTTTCTATTAGACCATTTTGCCGTATTTTTACGTAACAGTTAAAAATACGGCAATGGCTATTAAAAAACCTTTCAATTTAAATAAGTGGGTAGAAGAAAACCGCGACCTTCTAAAACCACCAGTTGGCAATAAAAATCTATACGTTGAATCTGACGACTATATTGTAATGATTGTCGCTGGTCCCAACGCTCGAAAGGATTATCACTACAACGAAACTGAAGAACTTTTCTATCAACTTGAGGGAAATATTCAAGTTGCAATTCAAGAAAATGGGGAGAAAAAAGTGATGGAACTTGGACCCGGCGATATGTATCTTCATCCTGGAAAAGTGCCGCACTCGCCTGGCCGAAGCACTGGTTCAATAGGTTTGGTTATTGAAAGAAAACGCACCGATCTTGATGGAAAGGACGGACTTCTTTGGTTTTGCGACAATTGTAACAATAAATTATATGAAGTTTACTTCCCGTTAAGCGATATTGAAACCGATTTTCTGAAACATTTCAAACATTTCTACGGAAGCAAAGAACTACGAACTTGTGATAAATGCGGAACCGTTATGGAAGCCGACCCTCGTTTCACACAAGATTAATAGCGTATTCCCCAAACTGATACCGTTTCGTTTTACTTTCTTCAGCGCATTGTGTACCTTTGCACTTCATAAATTTCAGAATAAAAAATCATAAATATATGCAAGCAACAACCACTTCCTTCGGTATCGAAGAAGCATTGGAACAATTAGGAATTAAAGACGTAAACCAAGGAACTTCCACTGGAAATGAATGGTTTTCAAACGGCGAGGAAATTTCTTCTTTCTCTCCTGTTGATGGTCAACTCATTGCAAAAGTGAGTACCACTTCCAAAGAAGATTACGAAAAGGTAATGCAAAGCGCTACTTCAGCATTTAAAGATTGGAGATTGAAACCAGCTCCATTACGTGGTGAAATAGTACGCCAATTTGGTGATGAATTGCGCAGATTAAAAGAACCACTTGGAAAATTGGTTTCCTATGAAATGGGAAAAAGCTACCAAGAAGGTCTCGGCGAAGTACAGGAAATGATTGATATATGCGATTTTGCAGTGGGTCTTTCCCGCCAGCTTCACGGTTTGACGATGCACAGCGAACGCCCGGGACATAGAATGTACGAGCAGTATCATCCACTTGGCGTTGTCGGAATTATTTCAGCCTTTAATTTTCCTGTAGCGGTTTGGGCGTGGAATACAGCGCTAGCCTGGATTTGCGGCGATGTGTGTGTTTGGAAACCTTCGGAAAAAACACCGCTTTGTGGAATAGCTTGCCAAAAAATTGCAGCAAAAGTTTTTGCTGATAATAATTTGCCGGAAGGGATTTCTTGCCTAATCAATGGCGATTATAAAGTTGGTGAAATGATGACTAATGACAAGCGTGTGCCTCTGGTTTCAGCGACTGGCTCCATTAGAATGGGGAAAATTGTTGCCCAAGCCGTTGCAGGACGCTTAGGAAAATCATTGCTGGAACTTGGTGGAAACAATGCAATCATTGTTACGCCAGATGCAGATATAAAAATGACCGTTATAGGCGCCGTATTTGGCGCTGTGGGAACTGCTGGACAACGATGCACCTCAACACGAAGACTGATAATTCACGAAAGTATGTATGACAAAGTGAAAGACGCCGTGGTTGATGCCTACAAACAACTTCGCATCGGGAATCCTTTGGATGAAAAAAACCACGTTGGGCCATTAATCGATAAGGATGCCGTGAAAATGTACAATCAAGCACTTGAAAAAGTTGTAGCAGAAGGTGGAAATATTATCGTTGAAGGCGGCGTTTTGGAAGGTGAAGGCTATGAAAGCGGATGTTACGTAAAGCCAGCTATCGCCGAAGCTAAAAACAGTTTTGAAATCGTACAGCACGAAACCTTCGCCCCTGTTTTATATATGATGAAATACAGCGGCGATGTTGAAAACGCTATCGAACTTCAAAATGGAGTGGTTCAAGGATTATCATCTGCAATTATGACGAACAACCTTCGCGAAGCAGAGCGTTTTCTTTCGCAAGCTGGAAGCGACTGTGGAATTGCAAACGTAAATATTGGAACCAGCGGTGCTGAAATTGGTGGTGCCTTTGGTGGCGAAAAGGAAACAGGCGGTGGCCGCGAAAGCGGAAGCGATGCTTGGAAAGTGTATATGCGCAGACAGACAAATACAATCAACTATACGACTGAATTACCCTTAGCTCAAGGAATCAAATTTGATCTTTAATAACGCATTCCTCTCGCTCGTGCCTCGCTCGTCGAATGCAAGAGCGCAGGGAATTAAGTTTGATTTGTAGAAATATTTTTAATAGAAAGAAAAAGCCGCTTCAATTGAAGCGGCTTTTTAATTTTATACTATTCCATTCGGTTCAACCCATTTAAAGCGGTTGGCATCCTCTGGAATTTTTATGCGTTCAGCAATACGCATCATACGCGAAGGCAATTTCAATAGATAATCACGTGCCTTTTCAGCTTCGTCAGTCAAGCCGCTAATTTTTGAAATTTCCCAATGGGCATTCAATTTTTCGAGAATATCTATGTAATCAAAAGTGGTGTAAACGCCCAAACGCTGGGCAGCGTTGCTGAAATCATCAAAAGCAGAAGCCATTTTTCCACCGCTTTGGCGAAGGTTTTGAGCAGGCATGATTATTTTTTTCTGCATCATGTCTTGAAATGCAATCATCATTTCACTGGCGTCGTATTCAAAAATGGTTTTTACAAATTCACGATAAGCCAAGTGGTGACGCATTTCATCGCCCGCAATAATATTGCACATTTTCGCAAGCATTTTATTGCCCTTTTTCTTTGCTATTTTTCCAACACGGTTGTGTGAAACATTGGTAGCCAATTCCTGAAAACTTGTGTAAATAAAGTTTCGATACGGATCGCGACCTGTTCCAACTTCAAAACCGTCGTTTATTAAATGCTGCGTAGTTTTTTCAACTTCTTTCATATTTACCCTTCCGGATAGATAGAGATATTTGTTCAAAGTATCGCCGTGGCGGTTTTCCTCTCCTGTCCAATGGCGAATCCATTTGCTCCAACCATTTCGGCCGTGTTGATCTACTCCTTCCATATCCATCAACCAACTTTCGTAGGTTGGCAACGCTTCCTCAGTAACCATATCGCCTACCAAAACAATCCAAAAATCATAACCTAGTTCTTTGGCTTCCTCACGGATTTGGATAACCTCATCCATATAATTTTCCTTTTGGAAATTGGGCAATAAATCTGTTGGTTGCCATATTTCATTAACTGGAATAAGATATTGATCAATATAACTGTCAATTTTCTTTTCAACAGTCTGCATTACTTCCAAACGGATATTTTTGAGTGCCATGGTATTATTTTAGAGGTAACTACAAAGATAGGGACTGTACAGCGAAATTTATTATAAAGAAGTATTAATTCCTGCCGTTTTCATTTGGGTATAATTTAAATACAGGCTCACTTTGCCAAATTTCTTTTGAATCTACGTCAAGCATAGAGATTTCTCCTTTGAAAGCGGCGCCGGTATCAACATTCCACACATTTGCGAAATTAGAGGGTTTATCGAAACCAACTCGGGTTACAGGCGTGTGACCGATATAGATTTCCTTAAAAAGCTTTAGCCGTTTTGGATATTTATCGTTTTCTTCTGAAATATTCGAATCCATTGCGCAGACCATTTCCCAAAGGGTTCGGTCCCAATAGACCAAGTTTGGGTAGTATTCGTTTTGCGGCCCGTGCTGATTGGTAAATCCCGCATGCAGATAAAGACGGTTTTCGGAATCGATGTGAAAATTCATCAAACTTTCATAAAACTGAAGATGCTTTTCCTTTTCTGCCTCGGAAATTTTTGAATAGTTTTTTACGCTACTTTCACCGCCCTGATTGAGCCACATAGGGTTTTTCTCTCCAAATTTCAAATATTTGTAAAGTAATTCGTCGTGGTTTCCGCGAATGAAAATACAATCATTTTTTTCAGAAAAATCAATTAAATACGAAACCACCTCGGCAGATTCGCTCCAGCCGTCCACATAATCGCCCACAAAAATATATCTTGTATCCTTCGGAAGATCTGCAGTTTCCAATACTTGTTTCAAGGCTCTAAAACCTCCGTGAATATCACCAATTACAACTGTTCTCATTAGGATGAAAATAAGTAAATAAGCGCAATTGCCAAAATTATAGCAAGCACCAAAAAGAAAATTTTCCAAAAAGAATACGGTCGTTCGCCCGAAATGACACCACTTTGTCCATTTACAAAAAAGTTATAGCGTTTGCCTTTAAATTTATAGGTGCTTATGTAAACCGGAAGCAGAATGTGCTTAAAAGTTTCTTCGGTCAGTTTCATTTTCATGGAAGAGACTTGTTGCGTATCTCCACCAATATCGCGCCGTACCCAACTATCTGCAATTTGTTCTGCAACTTTGTTACTTTCAGTATGTCCATCCAAAAGCGGAATTGTGTATTTTTCGGTAACGAAACCAGCCAAATAGGAATTGTCAAAAGGTTTCAACAATTGTAAATTCCATCGTGCAATCTTTTGCGGAATAACCCCTGTTTTTTGACCGGAAGCCTTTATTAATGTATCATCCACAAAACCCGAAACGCTACCTGAAGCTGGATACCAACGGGTTCTCCTTTCCTGGACGGTTCTTCTATTTTTGCCGCTTCCAACGGTTTTGGTAACATAATAATATTCCCCACGCTGTCCTGTATAATCTGCATAAAGTTGGGCGTCAAATGTCCAATAAGGTGCATATAAACCTCGTGTTTTTTCAGGATCTATGGCAGCTTTTTTAAGATTGTTGGGAGCAAACCAAAGGCCATCAACCCAAGTTTTAAAAATTTGATGCGCCTTTTTTTGATCAATCTGAAATGGCAAAACAGCCCCCGGAAGAATCCACTCCTCTTTATAGGCATCTTCAATAATTAAAGGCGAACCGCAATAAATACAGGAAAGTGATTTGTAGTTTTCCTCAATATGTTGATTGGCGCCACAATTTTTACAGTGAAGCATGGTGATTTCCTCACTGTGTTTTTGCGAGCCCATCTTTTCGAGATAGGGTTTCAATTCCAATTCCTCAAAACCATTTTCTGAAGGAGCAATTTCTTGTTTATAACCACAATAATCGCACTTCAGCTCGGTTGTTCCCGGTGCATAGGTAAGCTCTGCGCCACAATTGACACAAGATTTTTTAAGTTCAGATTTTTTGGGTGAAATTTCTTCCATGAAGTTATTCTTCCAAAGGAATTAGTATTTCAGAATTGTTTCAAAATCAATTATTGCGGTGGAAGTGGCGGTGGTGTATTTCCGCCCAAAAACGATTTCAATTCTTCAATTTGCTGAAGCGGTGTCCATTCTGCCAAACCGGCTTTCCAAACTAAAGTGTCTTTATTCACAGTTCTGCTCGCAAACAAAGATTGCAACTGCTCAAAACTCACCGGACCGGTCTGTGTGCCATTGACAGCGTAAAAATATTGGACTGCTGCAGGCATTGGTGGTGGCATCATGCCACCCTGTTGCTGTTGTTGCTGAGCTTGCTGTTGCCCCATTTGTGGGTTCATCATGCTGCCCATTTGTTGTGCCAACACAAAGCCCATTCCCATACCCATTCCAGCACCGGCGGTTCCGCCTTCGTTGGCTGCAGCAGCTTCAATGGCTTTTGCGGTTTTGAATTTGGTTAATTTGTCCAGATCCAACTTGTCGATTCGGCTGTATTCGAAGATTTCCTTTTTAAGATCTTCAGGCATGGAAACGTTTTCAATAAAGAATTTTTCCAAAGAAATTCCCACGCTGTTGAATTCTGGCTGCATCACTTCCTTACAGGTTTCGGAAAGTTCGGTAGTATTTGCAGCGTAAAGTTCTATTGGTAATTTCGCTTCACCAACAGTATCAGTAAATCGTGTGGCAATAAGACTTTTTAAATGTTCATTTATTTCGAAATTTGTGAAGTTATTGTCTGTTCCAACGATGTCAACTATAAATTTTCCAGCATCGTTAATTCTGAAGGCATAGGTTCCAAAAGCACGAATTTCTACCAAACCGAAACGGTCATCGCTCAAGGTTATCGGGTTTTTTGTTCCCCATTTTTCATCCGTAAAAAGATGGGTATTTACAAAATACACCTCCGCCTTAAAAGGGCTGTCAAAACCATACTTCCACCCTTTTAAGGTGGTTAAAATGGGAAGATTCTGCGTGTTCAGAGTATAAGTTCCAGGCTTAAAAACATCTGCCAATTGGCCTTCGTTTATAAAAACCGCGGTCTGCCCTTCGCGGACTATAAGTTTTGCGTTGTTTTTTATTTCGTTTTGGTAGCGTTCAAAACGGTGACAAATGGTGTCATCGGTATAATCCAGCCACTCGATGATGTCAATGAATTCATTGCTTAGTTTTTCTTTTATTTTGTCGAAGATGCCCATATTTTCATATTTATATTAATCAAGTTTAAAGATATAAAAATAGGTTGAAAACAAATTAATTATAACTCACCTTCCGCAAAATGCGCAGCGATTCCTTTGAAAGTTGATAGGCTTCGGCATCATAATCCCTTAAAAAATCTTTTGCCTCTTGTAATTTATCCTTCGCATCTTCAAAGCTATTTAGATAGCAAATGAGATAGGTTGAGGGAAGATTTCGCAAATCTTTTTCTTCGGAAGCGGTAAGCGGAATGTTCTTTTTCAGCTTTTCCAAAACTGCGTTGTTTGCGTTATATATATGGTAAAGGGTCTTTTTGTTGAACTGTGGCGGTTCAAAAATAAGCTTGGACTCCATATTATATGAGCCGTTTTCTTTGAAGTGAATTGTAACTTCTTCCAATGGATAATATTTGAATTGTTCGTTGAGGCCCAAATGCACATATTCCACAGTTTTGAAGTAATCATTTGTAAACTCAATACTTACTTCGTCCAATGCCGAATAAAATAGCCGAACCTGCTCGTTGATCAATTCAATATCAACACGGGAATAATACAAATTTTTCCTTGCCTTTTTAGGATTTCCTGCCCAACAGACTACAAATTGTTCCTTAAAAACTTTGTAATGGCTTTCCAAATCTTTGTGGCGATTGTTTATGAAATCCATCACGCCGTCCAGCGTGAGTTCAATATTGTTTTTGGCAGCATTTTCAATGGATTTTACGATTTCTGAATTCACATCTTTTATCTCAATATCAAAATCCTTCGGCATTGAAATACTGCCATCGCGAAGAAAAATGGAACCGCCCCAATATTTCCAAATGTTTTTGCGCAAAGAAGTGATCAATCCATTGGGGCGAATGGTTACCAGCCCAACAACTTTGTCTGAAGGCAAATTAGGGAACGCCACGTTTTCATAAATAATGAGCGGAGCATTGGTAAGGTAGGCGTTTATAAGGTTTTGGATTTTGCTGTCGTCAAAAAAATCAACGCCAGTTATTTCATTGGTTTCGTCCTCAACGCCAATTACGATAAAGGAATTATTTGCCGGATTGCTGTTACTGAGCGCACAAATATGTTTTAAAAATTTCGCCTTTCCTTCTTTGGTGCCGAGATCTATTTTTCGCTTTTTATCATAGAAACTACTCTCGTCGTTATGGGCGAGGAGGTTTTTGATGAGAAGTCTTTTATTGATCATTTATTTTCAATGTCTGGTCGAGCGCAGTCGAGACCAATTTAAAAGAGAAATTCTAACTTTTAAGAAACCTCTCGACTGCGCTCGGGATGCATCTTAGTTTAATTTTTATTTACAATTGTCGAAGAAGCCTGGTCCAAACACATAACAGTCAAATCTGCAATATTAACATGCGGCGGACGCGTTACGGCGAACCAAATAATATCGGCAATATCTTCGGGTTTTAATGGCGTATAACCTTTATAGACTTTTTCGGCTCTTTCAGAATCACCCTTAAATCGCACTTCGCTGAATTCAGTCTTAACCAAGCCTGGATTTATGGCGCCAACTTTTATTCCCTTACCGTTCAAATCCAATCGCATGCCCTGGTTTATGGCGTCCACAGCATGTTTACTGGCGCAATATACGTTTCCTTTGGGGTAAATTTCCTTTCCGGCAGTGCTACCAATATTTATAATGTGGCCTCTTTTTCGCTCAATCATTTTTGGCAGAATAGTTTTGCTTACATAAAGTAAACCTTTCACATTAATGTCCAGCATGGCATCCCAATCCTCAATGCTACCTTCCTCAATAGTGTCCATTCCGTGGGCGTTACCGGCATTGTTTATTAAAATATCAATTTCTGAAAATTGCTGCGGAAGTGAGTTGATTGCCGAAAAAACTTCTTCTTTATTGCGGACATCAAAACGCAAAGTATGAACTTCGGTCGACGTTGAAAGCTCTTCCAACAATATTTTCAATCTATCTTCCCTTCTTCCGCAGAGAATTAATTTCAAACCATTTTTAGCGAAAAGTTTTGCAGTTGCCATCCCGATTCCCGAAGTTGCGCCTGTTATAAATGCAGTTTTGTTTTTCATAAATTATTTTTCTTAAAAGTACTACTTCTGAAATACTTCATAAAAGCATTTTTATAAATATTGAAATACTTTAAAAAGCTTGCCATCGCTAAGAAAAATTTAAATTTTCCTTTTTTTTATTTTAACCAATTGTTAACAGGCTTTTAATCAATAAATTTTCAATTTGCACCGTCTTTTTATAAAGGCTTTAAATTGAATCTAAATACGGTATGGAAAATACAAATTCGACCTTTGACATTGGGGCATTAAATGAAAAAATTGAAAGGGAAAGTGCTTTTGTAGATGTGCTTTCTATGGAAATGAATAAAGTAATAGTAGGCCAGAAACACATGGTAGAACGTCTTATGATTGGACTTTTGGGCCAAGGCCACATTCTTTTGGAAGGTGTTCCCGGACTTGCAAAAACCCTTGCCATAAATACACTTTCAAAAGCTGTTCACGGTAGTTTTAGCCGCATACAGTTTACTCCAGATTTACTTCCTGCAGATGTTGTGGGAACGATGATCTATAACATGAAGGCGAACGATTTCAGCATAAAAAAAGGACCGATCTTTGCCAACTTCGTTCTTGCGGACGAAATTAACCGTGCTCCCGCAAAAGTACAATCCGCACTTTTGGAGGCGATGCAAGAAAAGCAGGTTACCATTGGCGAAACCACTTTTACGCTCGACAAACCATTTTTGGTAATGGCAACCCAAAACCCGATAGAACAGGAAGGAACCTACCCATTGCCCGAAGCGCAGCTTGACCGTTTTATGCTGAAAACGGTTATAAAATATCCACAGATTGCCGAAGAGCAACTGATTATTCGCCAAAACTTAAAAGGCGCATACGATCAAGTAAATCCTGTAGCGACCATTGATCAAATTTTAAGAGCTCAAGCTGCCGTTCGTGAAGTTTATATGGATGAAAAGATTGAGAAATACATTCTCGATATCATCTTCGCCACAAGAACGCCAGAAAATTTTGGGCTTGCAGATTTAAAACCGCTTATCAATTTTGGTGCTTCCCCACGTGGAAGTATCAACCTTGCCATTGCCGCAAAATGTTACGCCTTTATCCGTCGTCGCGGTTATGTAGTGCCTGAAGATGTTCGCGCCGTAGTGCATGACGTACTTCGACATAGAATTGGTATTACATACGAAGCGGAGGCTGAAAACATTACTTCCGAAGACATTATCAACAAGATTGTAAACGTAATTGAAGTACCCTAAAAAGTTCAAAGTCTAAAGTTAAAAGTTGAAAGTTTTAGATGCTTTTAACCTGAAACTTCAAACCTGAAACCTGAAACTATCGCAGTGGATACCAAAGAACTTCTTAAAAAAGTACGTAAAATCGAGATCAAAACGCGGCGGTTGAGCGATCACGTGTTTGGTGGCGAGTATCACAGTACGTTTAAGGGTCGGGGGATGACGTTCAGCGAAGTGCGCCAGTATCAATTTGGCGACGACGTTCGGAATATTGATTGGAACGTTACCGCCCGCTACAACGAACCGTTCGTAAAAGTTTTTGAGGAAGAGCGCGAACTTACGTTGATGTTGATGGTTGATATAAGTGGCTCCGAATTTTTTGGGACGCAGGAACAGTTCAAAAATGAAATCATTACAGAAATAGCTGCAACGCTTGCGTTTTCAGCAATGCAGAACAACGACAAAACGGGATTGATTCTTTTTTCAGATGAAATTGAACTTTATATTCCCCCGAAAAAGGGCAAGTCGCACGTACTTCGTATTATTCGTGAATTGATTGAGTTCAAGCCAAATAGTAACAAGACCGATATTGCCAACGCCTTGAAATTTTTAAGCAGCGTAATGAAGAAGAAAGCCATCGTTTTTGTGCTTTCAGACTTTATTGCAGACGGTTACCGCGACACTTTGAAAATTGCCGCCCGAAAACACGATGTAACTGGAATTCGGGTTTACGATAAAGCCGAAGAAACCATTCCAAACCTTGGAATGGTACAAATGCAAGATCAGGAAACTGGCGAACTTTTACTGGTAAACACAGGCTCCAAAAGCGTACGCAACCAATATTACAGTTACCATCGTGAACGTGTGGATTATTTCACCGAGTCATTTACAAAAAGCGGCGCAGGTGCTTTAAGCAGTAGAGTTGACGAAAGTTATGTGAAAAAATTATTGGGGTATTTTAAAAGACGTTAAAATAGATTTTAGACTATAGATGTTAGATTTTAGATTAAATAGAAATCAAAAAATAGGAAATTCAAAATTTCTCAGAAACCACTATTTTCTAGTTTCTCTATTCTCTATTCTATTTTCTTTTTCCTCTTTTTCACAAGTAAATTCCTCAATCGATTCCACAAAAATTAAAATCGGTGAAGAAATTCTTTACACAATAAACGTACAAGCAGATTCCACCGATGTCGTGGTTTTTCCTGAAGAGCAAACTTTTGCGCCTTTGGAAATGATTGAATCCTATAAAACGGATACCACTTTCGAAGCTTCAAAAATCCGCCTCATCAAAAAATACGGCTTAACGCAGTTTGATAGCGGAAAATACACCATTCCCTCGCAGCGAATTTTCATTAACAACAAACCATTTTTGACCGATTCCATAAAGGTTATAGTGGCGGACGTCCCCGTTGATACGACCAAACAGAAAATGTTCGACATAAAACCAGCGATGGAAGTGAAAAGCCCCCCGTTTGATTGGTTATCACTTTTGTATTGGCTGGTGCCAATTTTGCTGATTATTGGAATCGCCATTTATCTCTTCCGAAGAAAAAAACGAAAAGACGCCGCCGAAAAGCAATTGCCGCCTTATGAAGAAGCAATCGTTGCATTGAAAACATTGGACAATAGTCAGCTTTTAAAAGAAAACAAAAGCAAGGAATATTATAGTAGTCTCACCGAAATCGTAAAACGCTATTTGGATCGCGAAGTGGACGAAGCCGCTTTGGAAAGCACCAGCGACGAGCTAATCACGCGATTGATGATGCACAAAGATGCTGGAAGTTTCGATTTTGATCTGGAAACAATTCGAAAACTGGATTCAATTTTCAAACGTGCCGATTTGGTGAAATTCGCAAAAATGAACCAAGAATCCGGGCAAGCCGAAGTTGATAGAAAAACAATTGAGGAAATCATCAACGAAACGCATGAAGCCGTTCCCGAACCTACTGAGGAGGAACTTTTGGCAAATCAGGAATACCTTGAAAAACTTCAGAAAAAACGCCAACGCAGAAAATGGGTTTTGGGAATCTCGGGCGTGCTTGCCGCAGTTGTATTGGCAGGGGTTATTTATGGAGCAGTTACAGGTTTCGACAATTTAAAAGACAAGGTTTTAGGAAACGACCTCCGCGAACTTTCAGAAGGAAGATGGATAAATAGTGAGTACGGAAATCCCGCAGTAATTTTGGAAACCCCCGAAGTGCTCGTCCGTGCGGAAGCCCCAATTACAAATGCCGATAAAAGTGCGGTGATGGGAAGGGATTTCTTCATCTATGGCGAAATGAATTCCCCGCTTTACATTATGGTTTCAACCACACAGTTCAGCCAAAAACAGGACATTGCCCTGGAAACGGCACTCGATGCTGTTTTGGACGACCTCGAACAAAGTGGCGCGAAAAACCTAATTGTAAAACGCGACGATTTTGAAACCGAAAAAGGAATAAAAGGTTTAAAGGCTTACGGTGAATTCAACGTACAGGTTTCAGATACTAAAGTTTTGAAAAAGAAAAGCACTTATGAATTATTGCTTTTCGCACAGAAAAATGGCCTCCAGGAGGTTTTGATAGTCTATCAAGATGACGGCAAGTACGCCGAAGAAATATTAAAAAGAATTGAAGCTTCCATAGAGCTTGAAATAGCAGCAAAAGATGGGCAGTAATTTCGAATTTGTAAATCCACAGTTTTTCTGGTTGTTACTTATACTTCCAATGCTCGTGCTATGGTATTTATGGAAACGGAAACAGCAAACCGCTTCTCTAAAAATTTCAAGCATTAGCGGTTTTAAATCTGGGAAAAACTGGTTGGCTCGATTAAAACCTTTGCTTTTTGTGCTTCGTATTTTGGCGCTTTCGGCTTTGATTGTTGCGATGGCTCGCCCAAGAACCGTTGACGAATCCACCAAAACAAAAACCACGCGAGGGATTGATATCGTAATGGCTATAGACGTTTCGGCAAGTATGCTGGCGCGCGATTTAAAGCCAAACCGTTTGGAAGCATTGAAAACAGTAGCTGCACGTTTTATAAACGGCCGTCCGAATGATAGAATTGGTTTGGTAGAATATGCCGGCGAAAGCTATACGCGAACGCCCTTGACGAGCGATAAAACCATTGTGCTTTCATCATTAAAAAACATAGCCTACAATACGACCATTGAAGGTGGAACCGCAATAGGTTCGGGTCTGGCAACAGCGGTAAACCGTTTAAAAGAAAGCCGCGCAAAAAGCAAAGTGATTATTTTGTTGACGGATGGGGTAAACAACTCAGGTTTTATTGATCCAAAAATTGCAAGCGAGCTTGCTGTGGAATTTGGCATAAAAGTGTACACAATCGGTTTGGGAAGCAACGGAATGGCGATGTCGCCTATCGGTATCCGTCCCGATGGGGGTTTTCAATATGGAAATGTACAGGTTGAAATTGATGAGGCCTTGCTAAAAGAAATTGCTGAAAAAACTGGCGGCCAGTATTTCCGGGCAACGAGCACTACCAAACTGGAGCAGATTTACGAAGAAATCAACAAACTGGAAAAAACCGATATTGAAGAATTCAAATACACAAATTATAACGAAATGTTCCGTCCATGGGCCATTTTCGCCTTGATTTTAATTTGCTTTGAGTTTTTGTTACGAACAACAGTATTTAAAGGATTTATTTAAAAATGTACCAATTAGAACAACCCATATATTTCTACATTCTCTTCGCCATTCCGGTGATAGTAGTGGTTTTTCTATTGCTTTTGGTTTGGAAAAAAACAATTCAGAAACGGTTTGTCGATAAGGAATTGCTTAAAAAATTAAGTCCAAACCGTTCGCTTTTCAAATCTATTTTAAAAGTTTTGGTGCTTTGTTTGGCCATTGCCTGTTTAAGTTTTGCTTTGGTAAATCCAAAGATTGGAACCAAGCTTGAAACCGTCAAAAGGGAAGGTGTAGATATTGTTTTCGCATTGGACGTTTCAAAAAGTATGTTGGCAGAAGACATTGCGCCAAACCGTCTTGAAAAATCAAAACAGCTCATTACGCAAATAATCAACGGTCTGGCAGGCGATAGAATTGGCATCATAGGCTACGCCGGAAGCGCTTTTCCGCAAGTTCCCATTACTTCAGATTTTTCTTCCGCAAAACTGTTTTTGAGCGGCATGAACACAGATATGGTTTCTTCGCAAGGAACCGCCATTACGCAAGCCATTGAATTGGCGCAGACTTTTTATGACGACGAAGAGCAAACCAATCGTGTACTTTTCCTAATTTCTGATGGAGAGGATCACGAAGGCAATGTTTCTGAAATAGCTGAAGACGCTGCTGAAAAAGGAATCCGCATTTTTACCATCGGCGTGGGAACTGCGGAGGGCGGTCCAATTCCTATTAAAGAAAACGGCGTGCTGCAATATTACAAACGCGACCAAAATAACGAGCAGGTTATCACCCGATTAGGTGAAGAAACTCTTAAAGAGATTGCTAATACCGCTAATGGTGAGTATATTGACGGCTCAAATACAAAAGTGGTTGTGGAACAAGTAAAAGCCATTCTGAATGGAATGGATAAAAAGGAATTTGAGGCCAAGCAATTTACGGATTTTAAGGATCAATTCCAGTGGTTTTTGGCTGGGGCATTGTTTTTGCTAGTTTTAGATGTGTTCTTTTTGGAACGACAAACAGCCTGGCTCAAAAAGTTGAATTTGTTTAATGAAAAGGAAAAACAATAAAATGATGTTTGGAGCTAAAACATTTTTTCAGAAAAATACGTTGCAACAAATTGCAATGGTTCTTTGTGTGGCCTTTTTTTCATTGAATTCATATGCGCAACCACAGAGCAAGGAACAAGAAAAAGAACTAAAAGCATCGCAGAATTATTTGAGTGAAGCCCAGCAAGCGCTTCAAAAAGAAAAATTCCCCGAAGCAGAAGCAGATTACCGAAAGGCGATTTCCCTCAACCCAAAAAGCGAAACTGCAAAATACAATTTGGGCACCGCTTACTACGGAAAAGAAAAGAACGCCGAGGCCATGCTTCGCTTTAAGCAGGCGGCAACTACTGCCAACAGTAAAGCCGAAAAACACAAAGCCTTCCACAATTTGGGAAATACGTATATGAACGAAAAGAAATATACCGAAGCCGTGGAGAGTTACAAAAACGCCCTTCGCAACAATCCAAATGACGATCAAACGCGTTACAATTTAGCTTTGGCAAAAGATATGTTAGAAAAAAATCCGCCGCCGCCTCAAGATGATAACAAAGACGACAAAGATCAGAATGAGGATAAAAAAGACGAGGATAAAAAGGATCAACAAGACAAAGACGATAAAAACAAAGAAGGCGACGAGGGCGACCAAAAAGAAGATAAGGACAAAGGTGACCAAAACGAAGACAAAAAAGAAGGCGATAAAGACAAAGGCCAAAACAAACCCGATGAGCCAAAAGACGAAGCGGGCGACAAGCCGCAACAGCAACAACCAGTTCCCGGACAACTTTCACCACAACAAGTGAAAAGTTTGCTGGAAGCTATGAACAACGAAGAGAAAAAAACCCAGGATAAGATAAATGCCGAAAAACAGAAGGGCGCAAAAGTGAGAACGGATAAAGATTGGTAGATTATGAAGATGAAAAGTTTTTTATTCCTTTTAGGATTTGTACTGTGCAGCATTGCTGCAACAGCACAGGTTCAGTTTGATGCCAAGGTCAGCAAAAAAAGACTTGGAATAAACGAGCGTTTGCGGATAGATTTTGAAATGAACCAGGATGGCGACAATTTTAGACCACCAAGTTTTGATGGTTTCCGCGTAGTTGGTGGGCCAAATCAATCCATCAGTAATTCGTGGATAAACGGCAAACGAAGTTTTTCAAAAACGTATTCCTATTTTTTAGCACCGCAAACCCGCGGTAAAATTACCATTGCCCAAGCCACAATTGAAATAGAAGGTGAAATCTATAAAACCCTTCCCGTTGAGGTGGAAGTGACCGCCGCGGTGGAAGTGCCAAAAGACGGCAACAATGCAGATTATGTAGCCAGTGAAAATGTGCATTTGGTTGCAGAAGTTTCAAACGCCAATCCGTATTTGAACGAAGCACTTACAGTTACATACAAATTATATGTTTCACACGACGTAAGTATTACTAGTCAATGGCGCGAGATTGACACCCCAAAATATGCAGACTTTTGGAGCCAGAATATTGACAATCAAAACAATTTTAAAGTTTACGAGGGCAAATACAACGGAGAAGACTATCGTTATGTGGTTTTAAGAACTACAGTGCTTTATCCACAAAAAACTGGAGAATTGGAAATAGAGCCTCTTACTCTGGATATTCCAATCGACGTTCAGGGCAACCGACGTGATATTTTTGGCAGACGGGTTATGGAACGTGTCAATAAAACAATTTCGGCAGGAAAACGTACTATTGATGTAAAACCGCTTCCATTGGAAGGAAAACCCGATGGTTTCAATGGTGCTGTGGGCGATTTCACTTTTGATGTGAACACTAATAAAACCCAACTAAACGCTAACGAATCTTTACAATTGGATGTAAAAGTTTCAGGCAAAGGAAATTTGAAATTGTTCACACTTCCCGCGGTAAAACTTCCTAATACTTTAGAAGTCTATGAACCCGAACATAACGAAAACGTAAATACGACCATCGGTGGAATGTCAGGCAACATAACTGATTCCTATACTATTGTTCCGCAATTTAAAGGAACATATCCTGTGAATCCAATCACGTTTTCATTCTTCGATCCAAAGACCGAAAAATATAGAACCATTACTTCAAAAGAATTTACGATTGAAGTTGAAAATGGGCCCATAAGTTCGGCAAATCCAATTGCAAATTCCAACGATGCAAAAAAGCAAGTTGTTCTCTCAAAAGACAATTTTAAGTATATAAAACTAGATGCTAACCTAGAGCCGATTGCACAGAAAAATTTCTTTAAATCCCCATTATTTTGGTCGCTTTTGGGCGGTCCATTTTTGTTAATTCCGCTGTTTATTCTTGCGGGGAAAAAGCGAAAGCAACGTATGGACGATGTGGAAGGAAACAAACTGCGTCGTGCAAATAAACTTGCCAAAAAATACCTTTCCGAAGCAAAACGGAACATTCAAAACCCCATTGCATTTTATGAAGCTTTGGAGCGTGCGCTTCACAATTATTTGAAAGCAAAGCTGAATATTGAGACTTCTGAAATGGAAAAGGGCCTTATTTCAAAAATGTTGCTTGAACGAAATGTGGAAGCACCAACGGTAGAGCGTTTTATCAGTTTGTTAAAAAGCTGTGAATTTGCCCGATATGCCTCCTCTTCAACGGCTTCTGTACAACAGGATTATGGCAAAGCGGTGGAAGTGATTTCAAACATTGACAAACAAATACAGTAAAAATTGAGGACGATGAAAAAGCTGCTGTACACACTAATTTTACTTCTTTCTTTCTCTGGTATTGGACAAAATGAAAAACTTTTTGAACAAGGAAAAGAGCTTTATAAAAACGGAAAATACCAACAGGCAATCAACGCCTGGAAGCAAATTTTGGACAAAGGGGAGCATTCTGCGGAGCTTTATTTCAACTTGGGTAATGCGCAGTATAAACTAAATCACATTGGCCCGAGTGTTTATTATTATGAAAAAGCGCTTCAGCTTTCACCGAATGACCAAGACATAAAAAACAACCTTGCTTTTGCCGAAAATGCAAGGATTGATTCAATAGAACCTTTGCCACAAACGGTCTTTTCGAAATGGTACAAAAGCATTGCTGGCTTTTTTACTTTTGATGGCTGGGCAATCGCGGCAATTGTTTTTTCAATCTTTTTTGTTGCGCTGTTCCTCTTTTATTACTTTGCTTTTTCCGAAAGAAGAAAACGCTTGCTTTTTGTGGGCTCCATGTTTGCAGGTTTTTTATTAATCGCTTCGTTGACAATGGCTTTTCTGTCTTACGGTGATTATTCAAAAAATCAACCCGCTATTATTTTTGCAAGCGAAATAGAGGTTAAAACGGAACCAACAATGGGCAGCAATGTAGCCTTCACGCTACACGAAGGAACAAAAGTCCAGATTTTGGCACAGGACGGAAACTGGTTTCGCATCAGTTTGGCCGATGGAAAAGACGGTTGGATTCCTGCTTCAGACTTAAAACAGCTTTAGAATTAATATTTAGTTAACAGGATTTTAGCCAAATTCTGCTATTTTTGCTTTTCTTAAAAAAAACACGCTTGCGGTTAACCAGTATTTTATTGTTGCTCGTCTTTACAAGTTTTCTTGTAACGCCAGCCATTATAAGCCTTTCTGGTAATCAGGCTGATGTTTCTACATTTTTTTCAATGAACGAGGAAGAAAATTCGAACAAAATGCCCAAGCCCAATTTCGTTTTCGATATTGAAAAGTTACATTCCAATTGTGAAAGCTTAGAATTTCTGAAAAAACATAAAAACCGAGATGGTTTTCAAATAGACAGATACTCAAACGTCTTTCTAGACGTAGTATCGCCTCCTCCCCGAAAAGCTTAGTCTTTTCCCACAATACCTTTTTAATCTATTTCCCAGAAATAGTTCCGTTGCATTTGCAATCTGGAAAGATGTGCCAATTTTATTGGCTTTGGGAACAATTCATATAATTTCAGTATAAAAAATAATCATATTATGAAAGCACATACATTTGAAACCCAGGCAACCATGACCCCTGAAAAAGCCCTTCAATATTTAAAGGAAGGTAACATTCGATTTCAGAATAACCTAAAGGCGAATCGAAACCTATTGGAACAAGTAAATGATACTAGCGACGGTCAGTTTCCGTTTGCCACAATATTAAGTTGTATAGATTCTCGAGTTTCTGCAGAATTGGTTTTTGACCAAGGTCTTGGCGATATTTTCAGCGTGCGGATAGCAGGCAATTTTATAAATGAAGACATCTTGGGAAGTTTGGAATTTGCCTGTAAACTGGCCGGTTCCAAAATTGTTTTGGTATTGGGCCACACCGCCTGCGGGGCAATAAAAGGAGCTTGCGATGATGCAAAAATGGGCAATTTGACGGCGATGATAAGCAAAATTAAACCTGCTGTAGAAGCTGTGGAAGAACCTAAAGATGAAAGTCTGAGAAATTCTAAAAATAGTGAGTTTGTAGATACCGTTTCTGAAACAAATGTTCATATGGCCATTGCAAATATCCGCTCCATGAGTCCCATTTTAAAAGAGATGGAAGACAATAATGAAATACAGATTTATGGTGGCATGTATGATATTAATACAGGTGAAGTAAACTTTTTTCACGAATAAAACCAGTTAAAACATGAAAAACATATTTACAAATTTAAGAGGTAATCTTTTCGGTGGAATAACCGCCGGAATTGTTGCTCTGCCCCTAGCACTTGCATTTGGTGTCCAATCGGGACTTGGGCCCGATGCCGGATTATACGGTGCTATCTTTATAGGTTTCTTTGCTTCACTATTCGGTGGAACAAACACCCAGATTTCTGGACCTACAGCGCCCATGACGGCCGTTTCCATGGTTGTTATTGCGGGTATAATTGCTTCACACAATGGTAGCGTAGAACAAGCCTTACCATATATTTTATTGGTTTTTTTACTGGCTGGATTAATGCAAATTTTGCTGGGCGTCACAGGAGTGGGAAAATATATAAAATACATTCCCTATCCCGTGGTTTCAGGTTTTATGACGGCCATCGGAGTAATTATTTTAATTACTCAGCTTTTGCCGGTTTTGGGTTATTATACCGAAGACGATACCGCATTCATCGAAAGTTTTAAGCCCCAGGCTGAAGAGGCAATAATGACCAATATTTTGAGTGATGAAGCGGGTGAAGGGATTTTGGTCCTTGAGGATTTTGAGGAAACCATTAGTCGTTCCGAACAGATTTCAGAAGAAGAGATTCTTCAGGAAGCAAAAGTGCTTGCAAAATCTGAAACATCAGGAGTTGCCGGTGCTATAAAAGCTTTGCCCAGAGCAATCGCTAATATTAATTGGTTGGAATTCATTCTCGCTTCACTAACCATTTTTATTATTTACGGGTTCAAAAAAGTAACCACTAAAGTTCCAAGTACATTGGTGGCATTACTGCTTGTATCGGTTGGTGCATATTTTCTGAAATTAAATTATCAGCCTATTGACCAGATTCCGGGTGGTTTCCCTATTCCGAATTTGAATATTTTTACAGAATTCCAATTTGGACAGATTTCACCCTATATTTTTACAGCGCTAACTTTAGCGTTTTTAGGTGCTATTGACTCCCTCTTAACCTCCGTGGTAGCAGATAATATGACAAAAACCAAACACAACCCAAACAAAGAATTGTTGGGCCAAGGTATTGGTAACAGTGTCGCTGCAATTTTTGGCGGAATACCTGGAGCAGGAGCGACGATCCGTACGGTTGTAAACATTAAATCTGGAGGTACAACCAAACTTTCTGGGATGATTGCCGCTGTGCTATTGCTTGTGATTTTATTGGCTTTAGGCCCGGTAGCATCACAGATTCCTGCAGCCGTACTTGCGGGAATTTTGATAACCGTTGGTATAGGCGTAATGGATTATAAAGGACTGAAAGCAATCCCTAAAATGCAGAAAGCTGAAGTTACTATTATGATTGTGGTACTATTGCTTTCCGTATTTTGGAATCTTGTTTATGCAGTAGGAATAGGATTGGTTTTGGCTGCTATCATTTTTATGAAGAAAATTGGAGACCTTACAGCCGATCAGTCTAAAGTTGTTCCTTTAGCAAATGCTGACGAACTTACCCTGGCGTGGAGCGATGAATTGAATTTTCCAGAAAAACTGAAAGAAGAAGTATTCATAAAACGTTTGGAAGGGCCCTTGTTTTTTGGTTATACTTCAGATTTTCAACAGTTGGCAAATCAAATTCCCGATACGGCAACCCATGTAATTATACGAATGGGAAAAACTCCTTATATAGACCAATCAGGGCTTTATGCGCTGGAAGAAGTGTTAATGAACATCACCAAAAAAGGTATTACGCCTATTTTTGAAGATCTTCCGGCACAGCCCCGTGTAATGATGGAAAGAATTGATATTATTCCAGACTTAGTACCGAAGGAACTTATTTTCAGCGACTTTAAAGAAGCTGTAAAATACGCACGCAATAATATAAAAAATGTAGTGTAAGCTATTTTATTGCTCTGCAGGAAGCCCCGTTTCATCGGGGTTTTCTTTTGGGGTAATTTCAGAATCTTCAATGTTTAAATTGTCAACTTCCTCCATTATTGTGGGCAATACCGCCGGAGCAATGGCCGCAACCGGTGTGTAGAAAAGCGATGATTCCCGCTTTTCTTCGGTAAGGATTCTATAATTTTCTGAAGCATTTACAAACATAAAAATTACACTTATTAAAAAAGCAAACTTCAATACGTTGAAAACTCCACCCAACAGCTTATTGAAAATTCCCAACATCGCAAAATCCGCAACTTTGGTTAGAAGTCTTCCCAATAAACTAAAAAGGAACATTACTAAGAAAAAGGTAATTAAAAATGATGCTATTCTCGTTAAATCTGCACTCCAATCAAACCATTTTTCAACATAAACCCTTACATAATCAGAAAAGTACATAGCGCAGTAAACACCGACCACCAAACCTATTAATGATGCGAGCGAGCGCAGCAATCCTTTTTTAAAACCTACAAAAAAAGCGATGATAAAAATTATCCCGAGTACAATGTCTATTGTGTTCATTAACTGAAAATTTTCCTAAATATAGCACTTTCTGAATTGACAATTTATTTTAAAATTCCAAGGATGGCTTTTGGAATATGAAGTTTGCTATTTGGAAATTGAAAGCCGTATCTTTGCAAACTAATTTTTTTCAAAAAATGGCACGCGACGAACAATTAAAGGAACGATGGGAAGCAGTAGTAAAAATGCTGGGCGCCCGTTTTGCAGATGACCAAGTTTTGGATTTGGACGCCATCATCTATTTAATAGGCGTTCAAGAGCTGGGCCAACTGCACCGGAAATTTAAAAAAGACGAAAAGCTAAACCTGATGCACATTGCCATTTGCCGCCTTTTGGAGCCTTACGGGTATTATCAGTTTGATTATTACGACGAGGAGGGGTGGCCGCATTACACCGTTTTGGAACAATTACCCCCGCTAAAAGCTGGCGAACAAAGCGTTTTAATGAAGGAGGCTATTGTGCAGTATTTTTGGGAGAAAAAAGTGATAAACTAAAATATTTTAGAGAAGATTTTGTAATGATAGAAACAATAAAAAACCACATAGCCGAGGTACAAGCCTTTTCTTCAACCAATAAAGAAGAAATAGAAAACTTTCGCATAAAATATTTAGGCAAAAAAGGGGTGTTGAATGACTTTTTCGCCGAATTCAAAAACGTGCCCAACGAGCAAAAAAAGGAGTTTGGACAGGTTATAAACACACTTAAAAACGCAGCGCAGGAAAAAGTAGATTCGCTTAAGAATGCTATTGAAAACAACTCAGAATCCAAAAGCGTTTACGGCGATCTTTCCCGTCCGGGCGAAGTGGTTCCGTTGGGTTCGCGCCACCCTATTTCCATCGTAAAAAACAAAATTATCGACATATTTTTACGAATAGGTTTCAACGTTTCCGAAGGGCCCGAAATTGAAGACGACTGGCATAATTTTACCGCATTGAATCTACCCGAATATCATCCTGCGCGCGATATGCAGGATACCTTTTTCATCCAAACCAACCCCGATGTTTTGTTGCGTACGCACACTTCTTCGGTACAGGTTCGGTATATGGAAAACAACAAACCGCCCATTCGTACCATTTCGCCGGGTCGTGTGTATAGAAATGAAGCCATTTCAGCGCGCTCACACTGCTTTTTCCACCAAGTGGAAGGTTTGTATGTAGATAAAGGCGTAAGCTTCGCAGACTTGAAGCAGACGTTGCAATATTTCACTACTGAAATGTTCGGAAAATCAAGAATCCGTCTTCGCCCTTCCTATTTTCCGTTTACCGAACCAAGCGCCGAAGTTGATGTTTACTGGGGGCTGGAAACCGAGGCAGATTACAGAATCACCAAAGGAACCGGCTGGCTGGAAATTGGCGGTTGCGGAATGGTAGATCCAAACGTGCTTAAAAACTGTGGTATCGATCCCGAGGAATATTCGGGTTTTGCCTTTGGCGTTGGTATTGACCGTATCGCGATGCTGTTGCACCAAATTCCAGACATCAGAATGTTTAGCGAAAACGACGTTCGCTTTTTGGAACAATTTAAAAGTGTGCTTTAAAAAAGACGTAAGACCTCTGCGCTTAAGACATAAGATTTAAATAAAACATTATGAAAAAATACCTTGTTATTGCTCTTTTGGTAATTGTTGCCGCTGTAGTAGCGTACCTTACTTTTGTGATTGCAGCACTAAAAATTGTAATAGGGGCTATTTTGCTTGGCGTTTCGGCAATTGCACTTTTAGCAGTTTGGATTATGTGGAAAATTGAAGATTGATTATGCGAAAAGATATTGAAATACCCAAAGCTGAAAACGTGTATATTGTTGCCGTAAAGGAATGGGACAAAGAATTTACCGAACAACAATGGAACATCTATTTGATAAACAATCGAACAGATGAAATCACCACGGTTTTGGTAATGT
Source organism: Aequorivita sp. UBA3180 (assembly GCA_002364215.1). Taxonomy (GTDB): domain Bacteria; phylum Bacteroidota; class Bacteroidia; order Flavobacteriales; family Flavobacteriaceae; genus Aequorivita. Next base: position 106,546 of record DEXQ01000003.1, read on the forward strand.
CGCGCGGAAAAAGCGAAGACAAAAAAACTTCAACTTTACGCCATGGATTGGGAAATATAAAGCCGAAAACCGTTGCAAAAGTTGAATTTATTTCCACCGAGGTTTTGGGTTTTACCAACGAATATTTGCTCACTTTTTTTGCTGAAAACAAACTTTTTGAACGCAGATTCATTTTTGAACCACATAGTATTTCAGAAGAAAAAGTGGTTTCGCTTCCAGTTTTGGATAGTGAAGGAATTTTTGCAAAATAATTTTTTTGGTGATGCTAAAAGTTGAAATCGATTCCTTTTCCTATTCTGAAAAAATCATTTTAAAGGATATACAGTTCACACTAAAACCCGGCGAGCATCTCAGTATTCTTGGCGAAAGTGGCTGCGGAAAATCCACCCTTTTACATCTTGTTTACGGCTTGCTCCATTTAGAAAATGGCACTATTTTTTACAACGAAAATAAATTGCTCGGTCCAACAAAAACCCTCGTTCCCGGCGAACCTTTTATGAAACTCGTTGCTCAGGAATTCAACATTATGCCGTTTACTACTGTTGCTGAAAATTTGGGTTCGCACCTTTCTGGTTTGGATGGAGAAAAGGATGAAAGAAGAATTGACGAACTGTTGGAGGTTGTTGAAATGGAAGCCTTCAAAAATACGATGGTGAAAAACCTCAGCGGTGGACAAAAACAGCGCGTGGCCTTGGCAAAAGCGTTGGCAAACGAACCCGAAATCCTTTTGCTGGACGAGCCTTTCAGCAATATTGATGTTTTCAGAAAAAATAAATTACAGCGAAAAATTTTCAATTATCTAAAAGAGAAAAGCATCAGTTGCATCACCGCTACCCACGACAGCGATGAAGCTTTGGCTTTTTCAGACCAAATTTTAATGTTGAAAAACGGTACCGAAGAACTATACGGAACTCCGGAAATCATTTACAAAAAAGTTTCTACGGAATATCAAGCTGGCTTTTTCGGCGAAGCGAACTTACTTCCTAAAAATCTTTTTTCTTCTGAAAAAGCTTTCGAAGAAACCATCATTTTTCCACATCAAATTAAAATTTCCGAAAAAAAAACACCGTTTGAAGTAACCGTGAAAAAAAGCTATTTCAAAGGAAATTACTATTTGATTGAAGCAAATTTTAGTGATAAAACCATTTTCTTCAACCATTCAATTCTCTTGGAAAAAGGTGAAAATTATTATTTGAAAATTTCAGAAAAAGATTAAACCACAACGATCATTTTCCCTTTATTCTTCCCATCAAACAGGTTTATAAACGCTTTTGGAATGTTTTCAAAACCTTCAACAACAGTTTCTAAATAACTTAGTTTATCTTTTTCCATCCATGCGGCCAATTGCTTTTGGGCGGGACCAAAGTCCTTTACAAAATCGCGTACGGTAAAGCCTTGCATTAAAATACTGTTTTTTATGAGCGTTGTTTCCACCCGCGGACCTGTAGGTGTTTCCGTTTTATTGTAGAGTGAAATAGCGCCGCAGTTTATTACTCTTCCGTATTTGTTCATATTATCAAGCGCAGCATCCAAAATTTCACCGCCCACATTGTCAAAATAAACATCCACACCGTCGGGACAAGCTTCCGCGATTGCCTTTTTCATATTTTCAGTAGTTTTATAATTGATGGCGGCATCAAAACCAAACTTTTCTTGAATACGGTCAATTTTTTCCTCACTTCCTGCAATTCCCACAACGCGGCAGCCTTTTATTTTCCCTATCTGGCCGGCAACGCTTCCAACCGCACCCGCGGCCCCGGAAACTAAAAGGGTTTCACCTTTTTGGGGTTTTCCTATTTTATCCAAACCTAAATATGCGGTTAGTCCGGTTAGTCCTAAAATGCCCAAATAGGCTTTTAGTGGGGCTTTTTCATTATCAACCTTGTTTAGCCCATTCCCGTTTGAAACTTGAAATTGTTTCCATTGAAGCATTCCGTTTACGAAATCTCCTTTTTCAAAATTTTTGTTATTAGATTCAATAACTTCAGCGATAATGCCAGATTCAAGAGGCTTTCCAATTTCAAAAGGTTCTATATATGATTTTTCATCGCGCATCCGTCCACGCAAATACGGATCTACTGAAACATATTTAGTTTTTAACAGTATCTCGCCTTCCTTTGGTTTTGGTTTTTCTTCTTTGGTAAATTCAAAATCTTCAAGCGAGGGACGTCCTTTTGGGCGGTTTTTTAAAAGAATTACTTTGTTCATTGTTCCTGTTTTTATTTCAGTTTTATAAAATTAAATTTTAAAAGTACAACCGCCACAACACAGCTATTTATTTAATAAAAGTATAACAGAGTTATATTTCTGATAAGATTAACGAACTTAGCTTTTCAGCGCAATATCTTTGCAATTTCTGAAACCAAATGCTTTTGAAATTTTTAAAAAATAATATCGCTGACATTTTTAAAGACCTGTCGGAATATTTTAAAAGTACCGATTTTTCTAAAGCTATACTTTTGGGAATTGCACTTACGCTTCCCATAATTGCAGGCATAAAATTAGACGCACTTCAAATTGGTATCACGATTACGGTTGGAGCGCTTCTCGCCTCTCCCAGCGATGTAAGCGGCAGTATTCGCAATAAAGTCACCGGAATTTTGTTAGCAACGCTATTGGCCATGATGGTCAGTTTGATAGGGGGTTATCTTCACCTTTCCCTTTGGTTGCTTTTTCCTGTTTTAGGGGTGTTAATGTTTGGTATTTCCTATATTTCAATTTATGGTTTTCGGGCGTCGCTTATCAGTTTTTCGGGGCTTTTTGCGCTGGTGCTAAGTTTTTCTAATGTTTCCGGAGGAATGGAACCCTATTATAGAATGCTACTTATTGGTCTTGGCGGTCTTTGGTATGCACTACTGGTATTATTGTGGCACTATATCTTTCCGAAAGCTCCAACGGAATATTATCTTTCAAAAACGATAAAACTAACCGCAGATTATTTAAGAACGCGAGGCGAATTGGTGGCCGAAACCACAGACAGAACCGCTCTTTTAAAAAAATTACTAAGCATACAAACAGAGCTCACGGCCATTCACGAAACCTTGCGCGATATTTTAATTGAAAGCAGAACAGGTTCGGGAAAAAGTAATTATGAAGGGAAACGTCTGCTTATTTTTGTACAATTGGTAGATATGCTGGAACTGGCAATGGCAAACCCCGTTAACTATTCAAAAACCGACGATTTTTTTAAAAGGAAACCTGAGCAATTGGCAGATTTTCAAGGACTGTTATTTGCGATGAGCAATAGGATGAATGCCATAGCCGCAAATATTTCGACCCCAAAAAAGCTTCGGAATAATAGTAATATAGAGGAATTCCAGAAAAAGATTAAGCGTGATATTGCTGAATATTCTTCCGCTTCCAAAAAAACTTTTGATGAAAACCTGCTGCTGCTAAAAAACCTTTTTAAATACCAAAAAGAGCAGATCAAAAAAATCCAAAAGATAGAGTGGTTGCTGAAAAACCCTGCCCAACGTGAGCTATCACTGTTAAAAAAAGAAGATTCCCGCCGGTTTCTTACCAAGCAGAATTATGATATTGAAGTGCTTACCGGAAACTTAAACCTGCGCTCACCTATCTTTAAGCATTCGTTGCGGCTTGCGGTAATAACAATGATTGGTTATGGAGTGGGTATGTTGTTCTCAGTACAAAATCCGTATTGGATTTTACTCACTTTAATCGTGATTATGCGTCCCACTTTCGGACTAACAAAAACACGTTCAAAAGAGCGTACCATCGGAACCTTGATTGGTGGCGCGCTGGCGGTAGGCATCGTCTTGATTACACAGAATACGACGGTTTATGGAATTTTGGCAATTGCTTCGCTCATTATTGCTTTTTCCATGGTGCAGCGCAATTATAAAGCCGGGGCGACTTTTATTACGCTGAGTGTGGTTTTTATATACGCACTTATGCGGCCAGATATTTTTAACGTAATTCAGTATCGCGTAATGGATACGCTAATTGGAGCTGGGCTGGCCACCCTTGGGAATTTATTCCTTTGGCCCGCTTGGGAAATTCAGGGAATGCAAAAAACACTATTGGAAACCTTGAAAGCCAACAGACTTTATTTGGAAGAAATCATCGGTTATTACAACAAAAAAGGTGCAATTCCATCTGAATATAAAGTAACGCGTAAAAAGGCATTTTTGGAAATGTCTAATCTCAGCACGGCTTTTCAACGGATGACGCAGGAACCCAAATCGAAACAGAAAAACCTCGACAAGGTTTATGAAATAACCGTGCTCAACCATACATTTCTATCATCATTGGCGTCATTGAGCACCTATATTTTGTCGAATCCCACAACACCCGCCTCCAAAAATTTCAACAAGGTTTCCGAAAAAATAGTTCAAAATCTTTCGGATGCAGAAGCTATTCTAAAAGAAGAAATTACTTCAGAAAATGAAGGTGAAATGTATGAATCCGAAGATATTTTTGATGCAGCTTTTGGGAAAAATATTACTTTTTCAGAAGAAGAAAAAAGTTCAAAATCTGATGGCTTTCATTTAAAAATTGAAGAGGCGCATTTGGTACGGGAACAGCTAAAATGGCTTTTGGCGATGAGTGAAAAAATGCCGAAAATTTTAAAGGAAACACAGTTTTAAAAATTTTATATTTGAAATTATTAAAATACTCTATGCATAAAAATATCCGCCATCTTCAACCCGTAGCTAACATAAAAATAATTTTTGCAATAATTCTTTCCTTGTTTTCAGTCTATTTGTTTTTTGCAGGAACACTATTCGGTATCATTTTGCTGGGCGGGGCATTAAAACTCTCTCTAAGGGAGGGTTTTGAGCTAAATTTAGAGGATAAGAAATATCGTAACGTATATTCCATTTTTGCAATCAATTTTGGATTTTGGAAAAAATTGCCAGATATAGAATACATTTCCGTTTTCAAAACAATTAAAAATAGTAGAAGTCGCGTAATCACTGCAGAAGCAACGTTAGGTTTTGAGGTTTTTAAAGTGAATATGTTTTCCACAAGAATCAACATATTGAAGCGTATATTAGTGATGAAGTTGAAGATGCTTTTTCTGTAGCCAAACATATAGCAACTGTCTTGGAGCTGGATATTCTGGACGCAACGAAGCCAGAAAAAGAATGGATAACTGTTACTTCACGCTTGTAATTTTATAAACGTTTCCGTTAAAACTGAATTCATCACCTTTTTTCTTCCCCGACAGAAGCGACCCGACGGGTGAATTTAATGCCACGCAAAGATAGTCTGATTTGCCAATGGTAACGTTGCCAATCGAGATGCTGATGAAATAGGTGAATTTATCCGTATAAACCAAGCTCCCCAAACGCGCATAATCTGATGTTGCGCTCACATCTATTTTTTTCAGTAGCTGAACAATTTTTTCAATTTCCTGTAATTGCTTTCCGGCATTTTCACGGTCAATCTGGAGCATCGCCCGGCCAGTCTCGTGTTTGTCGCCGCTGCTGCTTTTGGATTCTTCCAGCAAAGACTCCTCAATATCGACGATGGTTTGTTTTATTTTTGAATAACGGTTGTCAACCTGTTTTTGGCAATGTTGAAGCAATTCAGTCTTAAGTTCTACTGTGGTCATTTCTTCTTTTTAGTTTTCTTTTGGTCCTCTTTTGGCTCTTGTTTTTCCAAAGTAAATGGCCCATAATAGCGCATTTGTCTAACAATCCATTGTGTTCTTCGAGCTACGTATGGTCCTGGGGGATTTGCCTTATATCGCTGTGGACTCGGCAAAATTGCGGCAATTGCGGCAGCATTTTCCGCACGCAGGTTTTTAGCTGATTTTTTAAACCAATATTGCGAAGCGGCTTCGGCGCCAAAAATACCATCGCCCATTTCAATACTGTTTAAATACACTTCCAAAATGCGCTCTTTGCTCCAAAGCGTTTCAATCAACAATGTAAAATAAGCCTCCAAACCCTTGCGAAACCAAGTGCGCCCGGGCCATAAAAAGGCATTTTTTGCCGTTTGTTGCGATATGGTACTTCCACCACGTAATTTTTTTCCCTTTTCGTTGTTTTCCAAAGCCTTTTCAATCGCTTTTCGGTCAAAACCGCTGTGGCTTAAAAAGGTTTGGTCTTCGGCACAGATAACGGCAAGTTGCAGATAGGGTGAAATCTCTTCAATAGGAACCCAATCGTGTTTAGTTTCATATTCTTCATCACCTTCAATAGAGCGGATTGCCATAAGAGGTGTGTAGGGCACGGGGACAAATTTGTAAAGAAGTACCCATAAAACGGTAAGTCCAATAAACCAAAGGAAAAGTTTAAATATAAATTTGAATAGTTTTTTAATCATACAGATTTGCTAATTGTTTCCCGATAGTACTGCCAATTGCTACGCCCATTCCGCCCAATCTAACGCCGCAAAAAATATTTTTTGAAACAGATTTTAAGATAGGTTTCTTTTGATTTCCAATACCCATAATACCGCTCCAGCGATGTTCAATTTCGAAGGATTGGCCGGGTAAAATTACGGTTTTAAGCAATTGCTCCAACTTATTTTGGACTAATTCCGTCAATTGCATTTCGGTAGTTTCCTCAGTTTTAAAATCAAGGTTTCTGCCTCCTCCAAAAAGAATTCTATTTTCAATATTTCTGAAATAATAATAGCCTTTATCCAAATGAAACGTTCCTTTTATTTGAAGGTTTTCAATGGGTTTAGTCACCAAAACCTGTGCTCTTGCAGGTTTTACATCTTCTTTTAAAAATTGCTTTGCAAATCCGTTTGTTGCAATAAAGATTTTTTTTACTGAAATGTCTGCCGATGAATTTAGTTCAAGGGAAACACTTTCGCCATTATCCGAAATACTTGTAATTTCTGAAGAATTCAGTATCAAAATATTTTCTTCCGAAGCTTTTTTGATGAGACCGTACATCATTTTTCCAGTATCAATCTGTCCTTCAAATTCACTATAAATCAATTTTGGTTGAATATTTTTAAAGCCAAAATGGTTTTCCTTTTCTGAAAAAACAGCCGCGTTGAAAATAGGTTTCAACAACTCATTTACAAAGCCAATCTTTGATTTGCAGTTTTCAAACAGTTCAGTATCCTCATTAGTAAAAAGTTCGTAGCCACCGTATTCTTTGTAGTCCAGTTGCTCATCGCCTAAAGTATTTCGAAGCAAATTTAAGCCCTCAATCCTGTTTTTTACAAGATGGATAACCTCTTCTTCGGAATGGTTTTTTAAGTCTTCCAATATTTCTGAAATACTACCAAAACAGGCAAAGCCAGCATTTTTGGTGCTCGCGCCACTGGGAAGCATGCCGCGTTCAAATACCGCTATTTTACTTGTGGGATGCTTTTTTCGCAGTTCCAAAGCGCAGTTCAAACCGACAATTCCACTGCCAATTACTGCAAAATCTATGTCTGAAAGCCACGTTTTATGTTCCCAATAGGATAAATTCATATTGTATAAATTCCAAATTAAAAGCACCAAATTCCAAAGATAACCTATTGGAAATTGGTGCTTGATATTTTTTGGAGTTTGCGAACGCTATTCCTCTTCCGGTTCGTTCATTTTAAAAGTATTCATAAACGCCGTAGTATAATTTCCGGCTACATAATCAGGCTCATCCATCAATTGACGGTGAAACGGAATTGTAGTTTTTATACCTTCAATTACGAACTCGTCCAAAGCACGCTTCATCTTGTTTATTGCTTCCTCACGAGTTTGCGCAGTTGTGATTAGTTTCGCTATCATCGAATCATAATTCGGTGGAATGGTATATCCTGCGTAAACGTGTGTGTCCAGACGAACTCCATGACCTCCCGGTGCATGTAAAACGGTAATTTTACCTGGTGAAGGGCGGAAGTCGTTATATGGATCTTCTGCGTTAATTCTGCATTCTATGGAGTGTAGTTGCGGTGTGTAGTTCTTTCCTGAAATTGGCACTCCAGCTGCCACCAAGATTTGCTCACGAATAAGATCGTAATCAATTACTTGTTCTGTAATTGGGTGTTCTACTTGTATACGGGTATTCATTTCCATAAAGTAGAAATTTCGGTGTTTATCTACCAAAAATTCAATGGTTCCCGCACCTTCATATTTAATATACTCTGCTGCTTTTACAGCGGCATTACCCATATCTGTCCGTAGCTTCTTAGTCATAAACGGACTTGGAGTTTCCTCGGTAAGCTTTTGATGACGACGCTGAACGGAGCAGTCGCGTTCACTTAAATGACACGCTCTTCCAGTGCTATCACCCACAATTTGAATTTCAATATGGCGTGGCTCTTCAATGAGCTTTTCCATATACATTCCATCATTGCCAAAAGCAGCCGAAGCTTCCTGGCGTGCACTTTCCCAAGCTTTTTTAAGGTCTTCTTTTTTCCAAACGGCGCGCATTCCTTTCCCTCCACCACCTGCAGTGGCTTTCAACATTACGGGATAGCCTACTTCTTCAGCCAGTATTTCACATTTTTCGTAAGATTCTATAATGCCATCACTTCCAGGAACGGTTGGCACTCCTGCCGCTTTCATGGTAGCTTTTGCTGAAGCTTTATCGCCCATGCGCTCAATCATTTCTGGGGAAGCACCTATAAATTTTATCCCATGCTCTTGACAGATTTTTGAAAATTTGGAATTTTCTGAAAGAAATCCGTAACCCGGGTGAATCGCATCTGCATTGGTGATTTCAGCAGCAGCGATAATATTTGACATTTTCAGATAGCTCAAGTTGCTGGGCGGTGGGCCAATACATACGGCTTCATCTGCAAAGCGAACGTGAAGACTTTCTTCATCAGCTTTTGAATAAACCGCTACGGTCTTAATACCCATCTCGCGGCAGGTGCGAATAATTCGCAATGCTATTTCGCCCCTATTTGCAATTAATATTTTTTTAAACATAATGTTTTGAAATTACAAATTACAAGCACCAAATTCCAAAGTTGGGATTTGGACTTTGAAATTTGAGATTTATACTTATGATGGGTCTACTAAAAATAATGGTTGGTCAAACTCTACCGGAGAAGAATCGTCCACCAAAACCTTAACAATCTTACCGGAAACTTCACTTTCTATTTCATTGAAAAGTTTCATTGCCTCAATCACACAAAGTACATCTCCGGTACTGATAGTACTACCTACTTCAACAAAAACGGGTTTGTCCGGTGATGGTTTTCTGTAGAAAGTGCCAATAATTGGAGATTTTATTGTTATCAGTTTAGAATCAGCAGCTTCAGGGGGTGCTTCAGTTGCCGTTGCGGCCTGCTGAGGAGCTGCAGTGGTCTGTGGCTGCATTTGCATTTGCGGTTGAGACATGGCGGGTATTTGCTGAATGTATGTGGTTTCGCCTTTACTTTCCTCAGATCCCGTTTTTATAGTGATCTTTATGTCTTCCGTTTCAAGTTTTACTTCACTGGCACCACTTTTTGCCACAAACTTGATCAAGTTTTGTATGTCCTTTAAATCCATATTTAGAAATTTTAGTCTTTTGGGTTGGTTAAAATTATTTTGAATCGTAGGCCCATTTCAAATAAACGGCACCCCAAGTAAAGCCTCCTCCGAAGGAGGCAAAAATCAAATTATCTCCTTTTTTGAGTTGTTTTTCGTAATCAGCCAAGCATAGCGGCAAAGTAGCAGAAGTTGTATTGCCGTATTTATGAATGTTCATCATTACTTTTTCATCGGGCAGTTTCATTCGTGAGGCAGCTGCATCGATAATTCGTTTATTGGCTTGATGGGGCACTAACCAGTCCACATCTTTACCTGTAAGGTTATTTTTTTGCATAACTTTTTCACAAACATCTGCCATGTTTGAAACTGCAAATTTAAAAACTGTTTTCCCTTCTTGAAAAACATAATGTTGTTTATTGTTTACTGTTTCAATAGACGGTGGAAGTAAAGATCCGCCGGCGTCAATTTTAAGGAAAGGTCTTCCTACTCCATCGGTACGAAGATATTCGTCCTTAACCCCTAAGCCTTCGGTATTCGGCTCAAACAGAACTGCTCCGCCACCATCACCAAAAATGATACAGGTGGTTCTGTCTGTATAATCAATGATTGACGACATTTTATCGGCACCAATTAGGAGTACTTTTTTATATTTTCCGGACTCAATATATCGTGCTGCTGTTGACATTCCGAAGAGAAAGCTGGAACAGGCCGCAACCAAATCATAAGAAAAAGCGTTTACGGCACCAATTTGGGTTGCAACATAAACTCCTGTTGCTGCAACGGGCATATCTGGCGTTGCAGTTGCCATGATAACCATATCGATTTCAGCTGGGTCTGTGTTGCTTTTTTGAAGTAGGTCTTTTGCGGCTTGGATAGCAAGATAGGAGGTGCCTTTGTCTTTATCCTTTAATATTCTCCGCTCTTTGATTCCGGTTCTGGTAGTAATCCACTCATCGTTGGTATCTACCATTGTTTCCAAAACTTTGTTTGAGAGAACGTAATCTGGCACGTAACTCCCTACAGCGGTGATAGCTGCCGTGATAGTATTCATAAAGCTGAATTAAAATTCACAAAAAAGACCAAAAATCTTTTAAAAAGAGTGAAAATTACTAAATTTTACTTGAAATTCGGCACTAATTAAGTTGTTTTTGACTTTTTGTAAAGTAAAAAAACAAAAAAACCCTCACGTTACTGTGAGAGTTTTTCAATAAAATATATAGAATTAAGCCTCTACTTGCTCAGTTGCATCAATTACAACTTGACCACGGTAGTACATTTTTCCTTCGTGCCAGTGCGCTCTGTGGAAAAGATGTGACTCACCCGTTGTTGGGTCTGTTGCAAGTGTTGGGGCAGTAGCTTTGTAATGCGTTCTTCTCTTATCTCTTCTTGTTTTCGAGATTTTTCTCTTAGGATGTGCCATTGCTATTTATTATTTATCCGTTAATAGTTTTTTTAATGAATCCCACCGGGGATCGGTATTTTCGTCTTCGGGCGTATCTTTTTCATCTATCGCTTTCGGACTTAATTCTTCAAGTTTGTCGAGTATGTCACTTTTTAATGTGCCGTCTTTTACCCCGGGATGAATTCTTTTGGAGGGCAAAGCCAACACAATAGTTTCATAAACATATTGCTGGATATTCACTTCATAGCTTCCGTGGGGCAAAATGAGCAAATCTTCATTTTCATCATTATATTCCTCACCGAATTTTACAACGAAACTATAAGTACCCGAAATCTCTTGATCAAAGGGTTCATTTGTAATATCGCAAGCAACGTTAACGGTTCCATTAAATGTTAATGTGAACTCTAATAACGTGCTCATTTTTTCCAGCAGTACATCGAGATTAATGGCAGCGTCATTAAATTCGTCATACTCAAAATGCTCAAAGAACGCTTTTTTTAATTCAAAGTTAAACTGGTGTTTTCCTAATTTCAGCCCTACGAAAGGGATGGTAAACTCTTTCAAATCCTTCATTTTCACACCTATTTAAGACCTTAACCTTACGGATAAGGCGGGTGCAAAGATAAAAAATTATTTGAATAGCAATTAGTTTTTTATTTCTTTTTTGAGAAACCTCTTTTCCGGTTTGTCTGTAGTGGATTTTTGGAAATTTCACGGTACTCTTCCCGAGTCTCAAAAATGGAAACCGCACTGAATACCGCTTCGCGAAAAGATTCAAAATTCGCCTCATTTTTTCCCGCCAAATCAAAAGCTGTTCCGTGGTCTGGCGAGGTGCGGATGCGGTTAAGGCCCGCCGTGAAATTTACGCCTTTTCCAAAAGCCAGAGTTTTAAAAGGTATCAACCCTTGATCGTGATAGGAAGCTATTATTGCATCAAAATTTTTGTAATTGCCAGATCCGAAAAAGCTGTCAGCGGCGTAAGGGCCGAAAACCATTTTTCCATTTTTGCGGATATTGTCGAGCGCAGGACGTAAAATAGTATCATCTTCGTCACCAATCACGCCATTGTCGCCCGTATGTGGATTGATTCCCAAGACGGCAATTTTCGGTTTTTCTATTCCGAAGTCTTCAATTAAGGTATGGTGTATTGTATTTATTTTTTTATCAATTCGTTCTCGTGTAATATTTTTTACCACGTCTTTTACGGCTACATGGTCAGTTAAAAGTCCAACGCGTAAATTTTCAGAAATTAAAAGCATTAAGCTCTCGCCCTCCAGCTCCTGCGCCAAATAATTTGTATGGCCTGGAAAATTAAAGCTTTCGGATTGAATGTTACTCTTGTTGATGGGCGCCGTAACCAAAACATCTATCTTTTTATTCTTTAGAGCCGATACCGCAGTTTTTAAGGATTTAATGGCATATTCGCCTCCTGTTGGATTTTCTTCGCCAAATGTAACATCCACGTGTTCCTTCCAAACATTAAGTACATTTATTTTCTTTGGAACTAGGTCTTCTATTTTATCAATTCCGTGGAAATTGATATCTGTTTCAAAATGTTTTTTGAAGAAAGACATCAGTTTTACCGAAGCAAAAATAACGGGTGTGCAAAACTCTAGCATACGTGAATCCTCAAACGTTTTTAGAATTATTTCACTCCCAATCCCGTTAATATCGCCGATGGAAATACCGACAACAATTTTATCCTCTCTGCTCATTATTTTTGGCTTTTATAATTGTTACTTTTGCAGTACAAATGTAACCAAATACTGCAATGTTTACAGGAATTATTGAAACGGTTGGCGAAATAGCCCAACTTACCCAAGCGGGCGAAAATCTTCATATAGAAATTAAGAGCCCATTGGCTCAGGAATTGAAAATAGACCAAAGCGTATCTCACAATGGGGTTTGTTTAACTGTAGTTGAAGTAAAGGATGCATCTTATGTGGTTACCGCCATTCAAGAAACATTGGATAAAACAAATCTAAAAACACTAACAAAAGGTTCTTTGGTGAATTTGGAAAGAGCCATGAAGCTGGGTGACAGGCTGGACGGCCATATAGTCCAGGGTCATGTGGACGGGACTGCTATTTGTAAAAAAGTGGAAAATTCAAATGGCAGTTGGGTTTTTACTTTTGAATATAAAAATTCAGAATTCAGTACTGTTGAAAAAGGTTCCATTACGGTAAATGGCGTGAGTCTAACGGTAGTTGATTCTAAAAAAGGATCATTTAGTGTAGCGATTATCCCTTACACTTTTGAGAACACAAATTTTAAGAAAATTGAAGTGGGGACCGAAGTAAATCTTGAGTTTGACATAATTGGGAAATATGTCAAAAATATTATGAAGCCTTATTTGTAGAACGGTTTCTATTAAAAAGTATATAGGCTCCAAACAGAATTCCCGCTACGAGCAAAACCCACAAATTGTCATCTATTGGTAGTCCAGGCCCACGATTTTGAGAAGGCGGAGGCGGTCCCTGCCCAGCAGAAGCCGACTGAATAGCAAGCATTATAAAACTATAAATAAATGTTACCATGGTTGTTCATTAACGATTTGGGGATCGTGTTTATGCGCCTAAAGTAATAATTTTTTTTTATCCTCAAATAAAAAAATGAGTTATCGAATTTTTAATAACTCATTTTTAATGTGAAAATTGCCTTTTATTTAGGTTTTAATGTGGCTCGTTATAAGCCTTTTGAAAAAAAGTGGTCCCACATGGGCTCGAACCATGGACCCCCTGATTATGAGTCAGGTGCTCTAACCAGCTGAGCTATGGGACCCGATAATAGTTTGCAAATGTAAAACACTTTGCAAATACAGCAAAACTATTTTTACTTATTCTCAATTTCTTGGCAAAGCTCAACCAATACTCCATTTGCAGATTTAGGGTGAAGAAATGCCACCAGCTTATTGTCTGCCCCTTTTTTTGGTTCTTCATTCAGCAATATAAAACCTTCATTTTTAAGGCGCTCCATTTCATTTAAAATATCAGTAACCGCAAAAGCAATGTGATGAATTCCCTCCCCTCTTTTTTCTATAAACTTTGCGATTGGGCTTTCAGGGTTTGAAGCTTCCAAAAGTTCTATTTTACTTTCGCCACAACGAAAAAAGGAAGTTTCAACTCCTTCGCTTTCCACCTTTTCGCTTTTGTAGGGCCCACTTCCCAATAAAGCTTCATAAATTTTATTGGCTTCAACAATATTTTTTACCGCAATGCCTATGTGTTCTATTTTTTTCATATTAATAAGTTGATTGCTCAAAAATACAAACTTAATACCATTGAATTTCATTAAGCTTGTGGCTTCATTAACATTCGGTACGGTTTTATGTTATATTTTTGCAGTATGGAAGAAAGCAACAGACAAAAGAAAATAGCAGGTGTTCTGCAGAGCGACCTTGCAAACGTGCTGCAGAATATGCTTCGCGAAGCAGGGCAAATGGGCATTATTATTTCGGTAAGTAAAGTGAGCGTAACTACAGACCTTTCCATTGCGAAGGTTTATGTAAGCGTTTTTCCAGCAGATAAAGCCGAAGCCATTGTGGCTGAACTCAATAAATTAAAGCCAAACATTAAACATCAAATTGCCCAATTAACCAAGCACCAATTGCGTAAAATGCCAAATCTTTCATTTTATAATGATGATTCATTGGAATACATTGAAAATATTGACAAAGCAGTAAAGGGTGAGGAAAACCCGTTGAAAAATCCAGATTTACTTCCGAAACGAAAAAAATCATAGCTTGAATTTTTCGCTCTACATCGCCAAGCGCTATTTATTTTCAAAAAGCAGCAACAACGCCATAAATATTATCACGGGCATTGCCGCGGTGGGTGTAGTGGTTGGCGCAATGTCACTATTTATAGTGCTTTCGGGCTTTTCGGGCTTAAAGGATTTTAGTCTTCAGTTCACGAATGTTTTTGACAGCGATCTTAAAATTCTTCCTTCAAGTGGAAAAACAATAACATTTTCCGAAGCCCAAAAAGAGCAATTGAATGCTATAGCAGAAATTGAAACCGTATCAAAAATAATTGAAGAGCGCGTTTTTCTCCATTACAAAGGCAAAAACCATATTGCATACATAAAAGGAGTGGATTCGCTGTATGGCAAAGTGACGCAGCTGGATAGCATACTATATTACGGTGATTGGTTTGTTGAAAACCAAAACGAAGTGGTGGTGGGGCTTTCTACCATTGCAAAACTATCGATGGGCGTTCGTGATTATGGCGCACCGTTGGAAATTTACGTGCCAAAACCTGGAACGGGCCAGCTAAATGCGCTTGACCCATCGGATGCATTTAGTAAGGAAAATATGGTTGTTTCCGGCGTGTATCAAGTAAATGAAGATCTTGATGCAAAATATGTCTTTACAGATTTGGATTTTGCCCGAAACCTTCTTTCTTTGGACACTACAAAGATTTCTTCCATTGAAATGAAATTGTTGTCCACCGCTTCTGAAGAATTGGTGCGTGAAGAGATTGAAAAAATCTTTCCTAAAGGAATTATCATCAAAAACCGAATTCAACAAAATGATGCGCTCTATAAAATGCTGAATACCGAAAATATTGCGGTTTATCTAATTTTTACTTTGGTATTGATAATCGCACTTTTCAACGTAATTGGTTCCATAATTATGATGGTTTTGGACAAACGGAAAAACATTAAAACACTTTACAATCTAGGTGCTTCTTTGCCCGAAATTCGCAGCATCTTTTTCCTGCAGGGCACGCTAATGACCGTGCTTGGTGGTTTGTTGGGGATTATTTTGGGAATTCTTGCCGTAATGGCGCAACTGAAATTTGAGTTTGTAGCTATAACCAGCACCCTGCCCTATCCTGTGAAATTGGAGTTGCTGAATATTGTAATTGTTTTTATAACGATTAGTGTTTTAGGGATTATAGCTTCAAAAATTGCTTCCAGCAGAGTTCGGGAGAAGTTGTTGGTTTAATCCAGAAAATTACAATTCCTTTTAATGTTGGTAAATATTTAAACGATTAAATATTCTGGATCTGCACCCAAACTTATCAATGCATTACAAATCTCTTCCGTGAAAATCTCAGGACCGCAAACGTAAAAACGAGA
Organism: Aequorivita sp. UBA3180; assembly: GCA_002364215.1. Classification (GTDB taxonomy): domain Bacteria; phylum Bacteroidota; class Bacteroidia; order Flavobacteriales; family Flavobacteriaceae; genus Aequorivita. The sequence goes on from DEXQ01000003.1 coordinate 122,424, forward strand.
GCTAAAATCACCAATAGTCTCTATAAGAAACTTACGGTCAATTCTGCGTTCGCGAAAACCGATTACTCCTTCTTGAGTAAATACATTTCTGTAGGCCGGACCCAATAATTTAGTTAATTCATCGTGTAAAATGATGTCTTCCTTGGTTTTATTTGAATACAAAAGCGCAAGATTGCGCAGATTTCCACTTTCGAAAAGCGCTCTGAAAATTGCGATAAAAGGGGTAATCCCAGTACCGCCCGCAATGAATATTCCCGGACCTTTATATTGAATTGTTCCATAGACAGAATGAAGTAACAAATCATCGCCGGTATTCAGCTTGCCCATTTGGGATGTTACACCTTTGTGGTCATCATATATTTTAATAATAAATTCTAAATGATCCCAATGTTGCAATGAAGTAAAGGAAAACGGCCTAACTTGATCCTCCCAACCCGGTTGATTGATGGATATGAGCACCGATTGCCCCGGAGTATATTCAAAATCTTTAGGCTTTTCTAATACGAAACGCTTAACGTTATGGGTAATGTAATATGTGTTTAGTATTTTGAGCTTATTCATTGTGATAGTTGAGCTTCAAAGATAAAGACAATTAAAGTACATAATCCCTTTAAGCAAACTCATAATCCCCAAACGCTTCCAAAACCTCATCAAATGCTTCAAAAACGGAAGCAGAATCATCGCTGGTTACCATTTTCATTCGGTATTCCTTAAAGTTGGGAATTCCTTTAAAATAGTTGGTATAGTGACGGCGGGTTTCAAAAACACCGAGGGTTTCACCTTTCCAGTCTATCGCCATTTGCAGATGACGTTTTGCGGCTTCCACGCGCTCTGCCATTGAGGGTGGAGATAAGTGCTCCCCGGTTTCAAAATAGTGTTTTACTTCCTTAAAAAACCATGGATAACCAATGCTAGCACGACCTATCATCGCGCCGTCCAACCCGTATTTATCGCGCATTTCCATCGCTTTTTCCGGCGTATCCACATCGCCATTTCCGAAGATAGGAATGTGCATTCGCGGGTTATTTTTTACCTCTGCAATTAGTTTCCAATCGGCTTCGCCTTTATACATCTGCGCACGCGTACGACCGTGAATGGAAAGTGCTTGGCAGCCCACATCCTGCAAACGTTCGGCAACCTCAACAATTTTTATGGAATCGTGATCCCAACCCAAGCGTGTTTTTACGGTAACGGGTAGTTTGGTGTGTTTTACCATGGCTTCGGTAAGGCTTACCATTAAATCGATATCTTTTAAAATACCTGCGCCAGCACCTTTTGAAACTACTTTTTTTACCGGACAGCCAAAATTGATGTCGATCATATCTGGACCACTGGCCTCAACTATTTCAACACTGCGCAGCATCGACTCTAACACGGCGCCAAATATTTGAATTCCCACGGGACGTTCCTTTTCGTAAATATCGAGCTTCATCACGCTTTTGGCGGCATCGCGAATGAGACCTTCCGAAGAGATGAATTCCGTAAAAACCACATCGGCTCCCTGCTCCTTGCATAGCGCGCGGAAAGGTGGGTCGCTCACATCTTCCATCGGAGCGAGCAGCAACGGGAAGTCTGGCAATTGTATGTTTCCTATTTTTGGCAATTCTTAAGTTTTGGAACTGCAAAAGTAGTAAATATCAGTAATATGAAATTTTAAAAGAATTTATTTGCCCTCTAGCCTGTCGCCCTCGTCGGTTTCTATTTTTTTGCTGTTATCACGAAGTCGGGCATTTCCGAAGTTGTATTTGAAACCTACTCGGAGCAATCTACTTTCAGTATTTGCATAATAATAGTTGTCTTGGTTATAATAATTTGAAACTGACGCGGTGTTATTAAGGGTGTTAAAAACATCATCTACTCCCACGGTCAAACTTGCACGCTTGTCCCAAAAATCCTTTCTAACCGATACGTTAACATAGCTTTGGTTTTCAAAAAAACGGTTACCAAACACGAAGTTTGAAATGTAAACTCCAGTTAAATCAGCCGTAAAGGAACGATCCTTGGAAAGAGTAAAGTGATTGGTGAGAAAAATATATTGTCCAAAAGTATCATTAGTGTTGGTTTCTGCTGCGCTTTGCAGCGCGTAAAATTCATTGGCCAAATAAAAGGAAGAGGTATTTAAATGAAGCCACCACCAAGGGTTGAGCGAACTAAAATACGTTATATCAAAAGCATATTGATAGCTTTTGATCATATTGGCATCTATACTGCTAAGCGTGCTGTTTGTGTTGTTTTGAAGTACCAATATGTCTAGACTATTCTCAACATTTTGGTAGTAGAGCTCAAAAAATAGTTTGCCCTTGTGATCAAAAGTAAGTGTGATTTTATCTTCAATTGCAGGAACCAGTTTTGGGTTACCCCCATTGAAGTTTCGTTCTGTAATAAAATATTTGAATGGATTTAAACTTTGATAGCGGGGTCTTTCCACACTGCGACTGTAACTCAGTCCAATCCCGTTGTTATCGTTTATTATATAATGAAAAGATGCTGAGGGGAAAAGATCAAAATACTGCTGGTTGTTCACCTGCCCAAAAGAACGGGAAATGGCATCAATGTCTGTATATTCCCCACGAAGACCAGCGGCAATGCTCCATTTTTCCCAATCTTTTTCAAAATTTATATATTCTGCAAAAATATTCTCTCTATAGTTGAAATTATCTGAAAGTGAATTGTTGAAAGTTGTGTTGTTGCTCAATACATCAAAGAAGTCTAATTTGCTTTCAGTGTCAATACTGCTGAATTTGAACCCTGCTTCAAAGGTTCCGCCCCACAATTCCGAGGAAACATCGGCCTGTCCCGTAAAAATGTCGCTTGTTTGTTCAGAATCTGTGTAAAAACTGTTGTTCCTCAAAAGATTGCCGTTTGGTAATAAATAATCGGAACTCACGCTTTGGTTTTGGGTGTTGTCGTAATAAATATAATTAGCCGAGATTGCCAATGTTGCGCCATTTTCATTTAAAACACGGTTATAGTCCAAGGCAAATGTCAAATTTTGTTTTCCGTAATCCACATAGCTTAAGGTAGTGATTGTGGAATCTAACTGACGCTGTGGGTTAAAAATTAAAGAGTTGCCATTGTTATGGTATTTAACTTCAGGCGTAAGTGAAACGTTTGAAGTAATGCTGATTGTGTTTTTATCGTTTAGCGTAAAGTCCAATACAACATTTCCGTTGTGATTGCTACGCTCCGTAGTTCGGTTAAAGTCGGTTTCCCAAATAGATTTAGTGGAGACCTCGTCTGGCTGAAAATAGCGAATGTAGTTTTCATCTTCCTTATATTCTTTTTTATCTGCATAAGAATAACTCGCATAAATGTTTACCCAATTATTTTTATAAAAATGCGAAGTCCCAAAATTATATTTTGGGTATATTCCTTGCTCGTAGTTCGCATTTACGGAGCCTTTATAACCAATGGAAATCGCTTTGGAAGTAATAATATTCAGTACCGTTCCTGCGTCCGCATCGTATTTTGAGGAAGGATTTGTAATTACTTCAACAGATTTAATGGCCGCCGCATCGGTATTCTGCAATAGTGAATATACTTCTTCTGCGGAAAGATACACCCGCTTGCCATTAATATAAATAACCGGAGTAGATAGTTTTATTTGGATATTTTCGTTTGTAACGATAACACCCGGTGTTTTCTTTAAAAGATCTACGGTACTGCCCGTGGAAAGTGAAGTGTTCTCCACTTCAAAAACAAGTTTGCCAGGGGTTTTACGTATGGTTGGCAGTTTTGCAACAACTACCGTTTCATCTAGCATTTGTTGGTTTTCCCTTAAAACTAAGTTGCCTAAATTTTTATTTGAAGAAAGTTGAATGGTTTGTTGCTTATCTTCAAAGCCAATATAGCTGAAGTTTATAATATAGGTTCCTGCTTCTAAATTTTTCAGAACAAAAGAACCGTCTTCATCCGTAGTAGTACCTTTTAATGGATTTTCTCCCTCATTTTCATAAACCAAAACATTCACAAATGATAGTGGGGCGTTATTTGTATCCAATACATTCCCAGAGACAGAAAAGTCTTGTGCCATCAAAACTCCTGCTTGAAGGCAGGAAAAAAACATAATAAGTCTTGTCATAACATAAGTAGATATCTGGGGCGACACCCGTTACTATGATTCTTTATCTGGGGAGAAAACTAAGTTTGTATAGCTGAAATACAGCTTTACACTACAAATATGTTAAAAATTTATTAAACAAAAACAATCTCAACACAATTATTTTAAGTGTTTTAATGATAGCACATATAATCACTCTTTTAATCTATATTTGCAACTTGTAGCACGAGAAGGAATTTTTATGAAGAACATTCGCAATTTTTGCATCATCGCCCACATTGACCACGGAAAAAGTACCTTGGCAGACCGTCTATTGGACGCCACTGGCACCGTGACCGATCGCGAAAAACAAGCACAGTTGCTTGACAATATGGACTTGGAGCGCGAGCGCGGCATCACCATTAAAAGTCACGCCATACAAATGGATTACGTATATAATGGTGAAAAATATACCCTAAATTTAATCGATACTCCCGGTCACGTGGATTTTTCATATGAAGTTTCCCGGTCCATCGCCGCTTGTGAAGGTGCTTTGTTGATTGTAGATGCCGCACAAAGTATACAGGCGCAGACCATTTCTAACTTATATTTAGCTTTGGAAAACGATTTGGAAATAATTCCAGTTTTGAACAAAGTAGATCTTCCATCTGCAAATGTTGAGGAGGTAACCGATGATATTGTGGATCTTTTGGGCTGTAAAGCCGAAGAAGTAATTCCGGCAAGTGCCAAAACCGGATTGGGAATAGATGAAATTTTGAGTGCCATTATTGAGCGTATTCCTCCGCCAAAAGGCAACCCAGACGAATCTTTGCAGGCTTTGATATTTGACTCGGTTTACAATCCTTTTCGGGGCGTTGAAACCTATTTTAGGGTTCTTAACGGTGAAATCAGAAAAGGGCAGCACATCAAGTTTATGGCTACCGGAAAAAGTTATTTTGCCGATGAAGTGGGTACGCTAAAACTGAAACAACAGCCAAAAGACCTAGTAAAAACAGGCGATGTTGGCTATCTTATTACAGGAATAAAGGAAGCGAAAGAAGTAAAAGTGGGTGATACAATTACAGATTCCAAAAACCCGACCGTCAATATGATTGAAGGTTTTGAAGATGTAAAACCCATGGTTTTTGCAGGAATATATCCCGTGGATACCGAAGATTACGAAGAGTTGAGAAACTCCATGGAAAAGCTACAGCTAAATGATGCTTCGCTGGTTTTTATACCTGAAAGTTCTGCTGCACTTGGTTTTGGTTTCCGCTGTGGATTTTTGGGAATGCTTCACCTTGAAATTATTCAGGAAAGACTTGAAAGAGAGTTTGACATGACGGTAATTACCACCGTTCCAAACGTTTCCTATCACGCTTATACAAACAAAGAACCGGATACACCAATCTTGGTTAATAATCCTTCAGACCTTCCCGATCCTTCAAAGCTCAACCGTGTTGAGGAGCCATATATTAAAGCTACAATCATTACAAAATCAGACTTCGTCGGTTCTGTAATGTCACTTTGTATTGAAAAAAGAGGTGAAATTACCAACCAAACATATTTAACCACCGAAAGGGTTGAACTTACTTTTGACATGCCTTTGGCGGAAATTGTTTTCGACTTTTATGATAGATTAAAGACCGTTTCCAAAGGTTATGCGTCTTTTGACTATTCCCCAATAGGAATGCGCCAGTCGCACCTTGTAAAAGTAGATGTTCTCTTAAACGGAAACATTGTGGACGCACTTTCGGCCTTACTTCACCGTGATAATGCATATGATATTGGAAAGAAAATTTGTGAAAAATTGCGACAATTAATCCCAAGACAGCAATTTGACATTCCAATACAAGCGGCAATCGGCGCAAAAATTATTGCCCGCGAAACCGTAAAAGCACTTAGAAAAGACGTTACAGCAAAATGTTACGGTGGCGATATTTCGCGTAAGAGAAAACTTTTGGAAAAGCAGAAAAAAGGAAAGAAACGTATGCGCCAAGTGGGCAATGTGGAAATTCCGCAGGAAGCTTTTATGGCGGTGTTAAAGCTTAATGATTAATTAGCTCAATTATTACAGCTTGCCCCAGCTTCCACTAAACCAGAAACATAGACATCATAAGGCGTTCCCGTGTTTTGTCCGTTAACTGAAGCATTGCCATCACCTTCCTCACATACTTGAAAGCTCGTGGTTTCAGGAGAAGAGCAAGTAGTACAGCCTCTTCCGTCGTCTTTTTTACAGGAAAACACAGTGAATCCTGAGATTATAGCTATAATAAAAAAGAGTTTTTTCATTGGAAAGGTTTTGTTGAAAACGGTTTGTAGCAGTAATTATTTTGGGGCAGCAACCTCTTTTTTGGTTTTGGTTGCATTTGCCACATCTTCAAAATCCATCGGCTTGCCTAGATAGACTAACGCGCTTCCTTCTTCAACTTCCAGTTCGTCGGGCGCAGTTATTAAATCCAAAAATCCATTAGGGCGTTTTAGAAAAAGAGGAATGGCACTTTCATTTTCACCAATAATATTTAGTACTCGTAAAAATTGGCTTTCACTTCCCACGGGAATTTCTTGAATTGAAGGAAAGTCGTGTGCAACTTCGGTAAACCGGGTATAGTCGTGGGTATATGAAAACAATTCCCGAGCAGAAAGATGTTGGCGCTCCCGCATTTCTTCCGAAGTCATCAAACGGAAGGTTCCGTTTTCTCCAAAATATTTTCCAAAACGGCTAATAGCCTGCTTATTAATTTCATCATTGCCTGTCATGGCAAGCAAATAGCCCACATCGTTCAGCTCAATATTATCCGTAAGATCATCTGAATAAATATTTGCAGTAATTGCCTCAAGGCCCAGCTCTTTGGCCTTATTCACATTTAATCTGTTTGAATCCAACAAAACCACATGCCTTCCACTTTTTTGAAGATAAGATGCTATAAGTCTTGATACCTTAGATGCCCCCACAATCAAAATTCCATCAGATTTTTTTAGGAATACCCCAACCATTGAGGCAACGGGTCTTGCGGTTGTGGCGTTCAACAAAACTGTTACCAAAACAACGGCAAATACTAATGGAGTAATATATTCTGCACCCGGCTCACCCTTTAATACCAATTTAGTTCCAAAAAGTGAGGCAATACCCGCTGCTACGATACCTCGTGGGCCCACCCAGCTTATGAATATTTTTTCATTTATTTTAAGTGACGAATTAACGGTACTGAGAAATACTCCCAAGGGTCTTAAAACGAATATTACAATTGCCATTAAAATGGCGGTTTTCCAATTATAAACCAGCAAGAGATCATCCAGGCTAATGTTTGCAGCCAAAAGGATAAATAAAATTGAGATCAACAAAACACTAAGTGATTCCTTAAAATACAGCAATTCCTTTAAACTGGGCAGATCACTATTACCCAAAAACATTCCCATTACTACGACCGAAAGCAAACCTGATTCGTGCGCAAAAAGATCGCTTTCTACAAAAATCAGTAATACAACCGACAGCGAAACTACATTCAATAGGTAGTGCGGAATCAATTTCTTTTTAATAGCAAAATAAAGTGCATATCCTCCAGAAATACCAAAGGCAAAGCCTATTAATATAATTTTTCCAAATTCAATAATAGCTTGTTTGGTGTACCCGCTGTCGTGCTCAACACTAATAAATTCAAACACCAATACCGCTACCAATGCGCCTATGGGGTCTATCAATATTCCTTCCCATTTTAGCACTGCTGAAACATCTTTCTTCAATGGAATATTTCTCAAAATAGGAGTAATTACAGTTGGGCCGGTTACAATTATCAAAGCAGCAAATAGGAAAGATATTTTCCAACTAAGGCCAAAAACGTAGTAGGCAGCAACGCCAGCTCCCAAAAAAGTAATAACTGAGCCCAAACTAATAAGCTTCACGATTACCGGCCCTACTTTTGAAATTTCACCACGCCTTAAAGTCAATCCGCCTTCAAAAAGAATAATACCTATGGCTAGGGAAACAAAATAAAAGAGGTTTTCTCCAGGGAATAAACCTTTGCCATCACTATAGATAGGTTGTATCCATTGGGTTCCATCTTCAGAAAAAAGTGTAGAAATAGGGCCAACAAAAAGACCGATTAAAATTAGGGGTAAAATAGCGGGTATCTTGAATTTCCAGGCCACCCATTGGGCCAATATCCCTAAAATTATAATTCCGGCAAGTTCTACCATATGGTTGGGTTTTGGGCGAATTTAAGCATATTTAATTCCGCCGGATTATTAATGATTTGTTAAAAATAGCATAATTAATTAATTCTTCGGGGTTTGGTCTGTAACGCTTTTATTAATTTGCGACTCATTTCTTCATATTATGCAATTATTCCCTATTGAAGCTGGCAATTTTAAACTTGATGGCGGCGCCATGTTTGGCGTTGTACCAAAAACCCTGTGGAACAGGACCAATCCTGCCGATGCCAATAATATGATAGATATTGCTGCTCGCTGTCTTCTTATTGAAAACGGGAATCGGCTTACATTGATTGACACCGGAATGGGTAACAAGCAAAGTGAGAAATTTTTTGGTTATTATTACCGATGGGGAGATTTCAACATAGACGACTCACTTAAAAAACATGGTTTCCATCGCGATGATATTACCGATGTTTTTATGACCCACCTCCACTTTGACCACTGCGGCGGCAGTGTTCAGTGGAACAAAGACCGTACAGGCTATGAGCCAGCTTTTAAAAATGCTACATTCTGGAGCAACAAAGGCCATTGGCAATGGGCTACGGAACCAAACCGAAGGGAACAAGCTTCTTTTTTAAAGGAAAACATTTTGCCGATGCAGGAAAGCGGGCAACTTAAATTTGTTGCACAGCCCAATTCAGATTATGCAGAAGCGAATGAACTTGATTTTGGAATCCTTTTTGTAGATGGGCATACAGATAAACAAATGATTCCGCATATCAAGTACAAAGGGAAAACCTTGGTTTTTATGGCAGATTTGCTTCCTACAGCCGGCCATTTACCATTACCTTTTGTGATGGGTTATGATACCCGCCCCTTATTAACCCTTCCCGAAAAGGAGAAATTTCTTAATAATGCTGCGGAAAACAATTTTTACCTCTTTCTTGAACACGATGCCCACAACCCAATAATAACGGTTCAAAATACTGATAAAGGTGTTCGTTTAAACGAAACGTTATCACTCAACGAATTTTTTAATTAACTTATAATTTCTAAAATGAAACTATTTAAGATTACCTTATTTGCGGTTGCAATGTCAACTGTTTTGACAGGATGCGGAAGCGGAGCCGCTATTATTGCAACTCCCATTCAAAATATTGATTCCAATCCATTAAAAACAACTCCTCTTACTGACGAGCAGTTAAAGCACTGGCCGGCAATGGATTTAGTAAAAGATACCGTGCCCGGGATGAGTGTGGACAAAGCCTACAGCGAAATCATAAAAAAGCGCAAAGGCGAAATCGTTATCGTTGGGGTAATAGACAGTGGTGTGGATATTGACCACGAAGACCTTAAAAATGTAGTGTGGACCAACCCTGGCGAAATAGCAGGAAATGGTATTGACGATGATAAGAATGGTTTTGTGGATGATGTTCACGGTTGGAATTTTCTAGGAGATATTGTTGGTGAAAACATGGAGTACGTTCGCATCATCAGAAAATTTAAACCGAAGTTTGAAGGAAAGAGTGAAGCTTCAATCAGCGCTGCAGACCGAGAGAATTATGCAACTTATCAAAAAGCCAAAGCTGAATATGAGAAGGAGTTTTCAGAAATAACGGCAAACAAGGCGCGTTACGAGCAGATTCTTTCGCAATTAAAGCCAACACATGAGGCAATGGTCAAAAAGCTTGGAAAAGAAAATTATACCAAGGAAGATCTTTCTGCATTACAATACCCATCACCACAAGAACAACAGCAAATAGCGATGCTTAGCCAAATGCTGAATTTTGCAGATTCGGTTCCGGAAGTTTTGGAAGAACTGGAGGGAGGCATTGAGTATTTTACCGATAGATTGGATAACAATTTCAATATGACTAAAGATTTTCGGGGCGTTTTGGGCGATAATCCTGAAGATATTGCAGACAATATTTACGGCGACAATAACGTGGCCGGTCCAGATCCCACAAAAGAAAACGTAAAACACGGAACCCACGTGGCAGGAATTATTGCAGCAGAGCGCAACAACGGCATCGGAATGGACGGTGTTGCAAACAACGTGAAAATTATGGCTATTCGGGCAGTACCCGATGGTGATGAATATGATAAAGATATCGCATTGGCCATTCGTTATGCGGTTGACAATGGTGCAAAAGTGCTTAACACCAGCTTCGGAAAATATTATTCTCCACAAGCAGATTGGGTTTATGACGCCATTAAATATGCAGCTTCAAAAGATGTTTTAATCGTGAATGCAGCCGGAAACGATGGTTTCGATTTAGATACCGTAAACGTTTATCCAAACGATCAATTTGATAACGGTTCCGAAATGGCAGATTCATTTTTGACTGTTGGAGCTCTTAATTACAAATATGGAAGCGAAATGGTTGCAAACTTTTCAAACTACGGAAAAACCAACGTGGATGTTTTTGCGCCAGGCGTTAAAATTTGGGCAACTACCCCTTTAAATACCTATGAATTTTTACAGGGAACCTCAATGGCTGCCCCAGAAGTTGCAGGCGTTGCCGCAATGATTCGTTCCTATTACCCCAACCTTTCCGCACAACAGGTAAAACAAATTTTGATGGATAGCGGTCTTTCAATTAACACTCAGGTTGTTTTGGGCGGAGAATCTTCGAACACTGAATCTTTCTCGAATATTTCAAAATCGGGTAAAATGGTGAATATGTATAATGCCCTAATTATGGCAGATAAAATGGCTAACTTATGAGGCATGTTTTAACTAGCTTATTCTTTATTTCTGTATTTTTTTCCGCCTTTGCACAGAATAGCAGCTATTGGCAACAGCAAGTTGATTATAAAATGAACGTCGATGTGGACGTAAAAAACTTTCAATATAAAGGAACACAGGAGTTGAAATACACAAACAATTCTCCCGACACTTTGAATAAGGTTTTCTACCATCTTTACTTTAATGCTTTTCAGCCGGGTAGTGAAATGGACGTGCGTTCGCGCACCATCGCAGATCCGGATAGCCGCGTGATGGATAGGATTTCAAAACTATCACCTTCAGAAATTGGATACATAAAACCAACGCTGTTCACCCAAGATGGCGTTGCCGCAAACTATACTATTAGAGGTACGGTGATGCAGGTTATGCTGAACAAACCTATTTTGCCAGGTGAAAGCACTCTTTTCAATATGGAATGGGATGCACAGGTTCCCTTACAAATTCGTCGTTCAGGACGTGATAGCTCAGAAGGCGTTGCACTGACTATGACCCAATGGTACCCAAAACTTGCAGAATACGACTTTGAAGGATGGCACGCCGATCCGTACATAGCACGCGAATTTCACGGTGTTTGGGGCGATTTTGACGTTACTATAACCATTGATGCCGATTATACAATTGGCGGAACCGGTTATCTTCAAAATCCAGCTGAAGTGGGTCACGGTTACACCGAACCCGGACAGAAATGGATGAAACCCAAAAAAGGAAAATACACTTGGCATTTTTTAGCGCCAGACGTACACGATTTTGCCTGGGCCGCAGATGATGAATATATACACGACACATATCCTGGCCCTAATGGTGTAAAGCTGCATTTCTTTTATAAAAACGATCCTGAAATTGCCGAGAATTGGAAAAATCTTCAACCAAAAACTGCTGCATTGATGGAGTTTTTCAATGAGCAAATTGGGGAATATCCATATGAACAATATTCTGTAATTCAAGGCGGTGACGGCGGAATGGAATACGCCATGAGCACGATGATTACTGGAAAGCGTGAGTTTGGAAGTCTTGTAGGCGTAACCGCTCATGAGCTGGCGCATTCGTGGTTTCAATTTGTTTTGGCTACTAACGAGAGCAAACACGAATGGATGGATGAAGGTTTTACATCCTATATTTCAGATGAAGCTATGAATTATGTGATGGAAGAAAACAAGCCAAATCCACATGCTGGTTCGTACAGAAGTTATTTTTATATGGCTACAAGCGGGGCAGAACAGCCATTAAGCACCCACGCAGATAGGTACGCCAGCAACCGCTCTTATGGTATAAATGCATACAGCAAAGGCTCAGTATTTTTAACGCAATTGGGATACATTATCGGGCCTGAAAATCTTTCAAAAACATTGAAGCGTTATTATTCAGATTTCAAATTTAAGCACCCAACACCAAATGATTTTATCCGCACCGCGGAAAAGGTTTCTGGTTTTGAATTGGATTGGTACTTAACGGATTGGGCGCAGACTACCAATACTATCGATTACGGAATAAAATCTGTAGAAAGTGAAGGGGAAAACACTAAAGTAACTTTAGAAAGAATTGGCTTAATGCCAATGCCTATAGACCTTTACGTAACCTATGAAGACGGTACACAAGAATTGTTTTACATCCCATTGCGAATGATGTGGGGTGAAAAACCAAACCCATTTACCGATTTAAAACGCACTGTTTTGACGGATTGGGCTTGGGCATATCCCACGTATTCCTTTGAAATAAAGAATGAAAAAAAAGTAAAAAATATGATGATTGACGCCACGCGAAGAATGGCAGATATTAATCCTGAAAACAATATTTGGGAAAAACGATAATCTTTACTTTCCTTTTTTCAAAGAGACCTCGCAAGTGCTAAATCCTGCGGGGTCTTTTTATATATTTACAGTGTGAACCAAAAATTTCCCAAAAGCCAAAAGCTTAAAAGCTCTAAAACAATTGAAAATTTGTTTTTGGAAGGGAAAACACATTCCAAATTTCCAATAAAAGTATTTTTTCTTCCGAAGGAAAACCTTGAATCAAATCTCGCTGCTTTTGCTGTACCAAAGAGAAATTTTAAATCGGCAGTGGATCGAAACCGCGTAAAAAGACAGCTTCGCGAAGCCTATCGGCTTAACAAACACCTACTTGATGAAATTCACGGCAAGAAATTTGTGATGCTCTTTCTTTTTTTAGGAAAAGTTAAACCGCAGTACACCGAACTTGAAAAAGCAATGGTAAAGCTGCTTAAAAAATTACGGGATGAAAACAATTAGCACTTTACTTTTATTGTTCGTTTTGGGATGTTCAAACGGAAGTTCCAACAAAAATTACGAAGCAGGTTCTGCTATGGCGGAAATGGATATGGCCGAAGAAGCCGTAGTAACACAGCAACTTGTTCCACCACCTTCATCTGAAGAAAGTGAACAAAAAATAATCAAAACAGCCCGTTTGGCTTTTGAAACAAAGGATGTGGAAGCAACACATAAGAAAATCCTACAACTGGCTTCACAGAACAAAGGCTTGGTGCAAAACGACAACAGTGGAAAAGATTACAACCGAATTTATAAATATTTAACAATTCGCGTACCGACTGAAAATTTTCAAAAGTTTATTGACGGTATTTCCGAAGGGGTTGACTATTTTGATCAACGTGATATTTCCCGACAGGATGTTTCCGAAGAATTTGTGGATCTACAAGCGCGTTTAAAAGCAAAACGCACGCTGGAAGACCGCTACCTAGAATTGCTTAAAAAAGCAAATAACGTTAAGGAAATGCTTGAAATAGAACGCGAACTTTCCAACATTCGTGAGGAAATTGAAGCAAAACAGGGTCGCTTACAGTATCTTGAAAACAAGGTTTCAATGAGCACGGTAAATATTGAGTTTTACAAAACCACTGCGGAAACAGGCATCACCCAATCTTACGGGCAAAAAATGAAAAACGCGCTGCAAGGGGGTTGGAACGGTATTTCGGTATTTTTCCTGGGCATTTTATACCTTTGGCCTTTATTCCTCGTTGCAATAATTGTTGTTATCATTCTTCGTATATTTCTGAAGAGAAGAAAGAAAAATTAAAAAGTTATTTAGTTATTGGGTTACTAAGTTTTTAACCATAAACTCTTAATAACTCAATAACTAATAACCCATTAACCTAAAATGATGAAAAAAAGAATAATAGTTCCCATCATCGCTGTCGGTATATTTTTTACTACCGTAAGTTTCAAAAGTGACTTTTTTGAAATTGCAAAGCAGATTGAAATCTTTACCACACTTTTCAAGGAATTGAACATGAATTACGTGGACGAAGTAACGCCCGCAACCCTTATGGACAAAGCCATTAAAGGAATGTTAGAAGATTTGGATCCATACACGGTGTATTGGAACGAACAACAGGTAGAGGATGCCAAAATCAACAATTCCGGCATTTATACTGGCATTGGTGCAACCGCACAAAGTAGAAAAGATAAAATTATTATCGTTGAACCCTACCAAGATTATCCGGCCGATAAAGCCGGTTTAAAGGCTGGGGACGAAATAATAAAAATCGGCAACATAAATATTGCAGATTTGGAAGACGATGCCGGCGAATTGTTAAAAGGCGCACCCGGCTCAACCGTTGATGTAACCTATAAAAGACAAGGGAAAACTGCAACTGCAACCATCACCAGAGGGGCCGTAGACCTTAAAGCGGTTCCGTTTTACAAATTGATAAATAACGATATTGGATACATTGTTCTTTCACAATTCAACCGAAAAACTACTATTGAGACCAAAGCTGCGCTGGTTGATTTAAAATCGCAAGGCGCAAAAAAAATCATCTTGGATTTACGCGGAAATCCAGGAGGTTTATTGAATGAAGCCATAAATGTGGTAAACCTTTTTGTAGATAAAGGCGAAGTAATTACCACGACAAAATCGGTTATTGAAAAGTATAATCAAACCTATAAAACCAAAAGCGACCCCGTAGATACTGAAATTCCCCTCGTAGTTTTAGTAAATGGAAGAAGTGCCTCCGCCAGTGAAATTGTTTCGGGCGGATTGCAGGATTTGGACCGCGCCGTGATTGTGGGGGCACGAAGTTTCGGAAAAGGCCTCGTACAGCGTCCAAAAAAATTGACCTACGGAACTCAGCTGAAAGTTACCATTTCCCGCTATTACACACCCAGCGGACGTTGCATACAAGCTTTGGATTACTGGCACCGCGATGAAAATGGCGACCCACTGCGGAAAGATGCCAAAGAGTACAACGCTTTTAAAACCAAAGGCGGCAGAACGGTTTATGACGGTGGCGGAATCCTTCCCGATGTGGAATTGAAATCGGCTGTTTTTAGCCCAATTACCACAGCTTTATTAAGGGACAACGCCATTTTTGATTATGCTACCAAATTTTATTACAGCCATCAAATGACGGATTGGAAGAACTTCAAATTTACTGAAGCAGACTTTCAGGATTTTCAAAAATTTTTGAAAGACAACAATTTTGAGTACGAAACCGAGACCGAAAAGAAGTTTGCCGAAGGTTTAAAAATCTCGGAAGATGACGATATGAGTAAAGATATTTCGGCGAGCTACAACCAGCTTATGGCTGCAATAGACAGCGCCAAGGATCAGGCAATTATTGACAAAAAAGTAGAAATAGAATCGTTGTTGACAGATGAAATTTTAAAGCGTTATTTCTACCGCGAAGGTTTGTATAATTACCAGATAGAGCATAATCCCGAGATTTTGGAGGCGGTTGCTGTTTTGAATGATGCTGGGCGGTATGGGAAGATTTTGAAGTAAGTTTTTGTAAGTTCGAACGCAGTCGAATCTTAATTTTTCTGTAAATATTTAAGACTCTCTCTTGAAACTTTATTTAAAATGTCCAAATTGTAAATACGAGAATAGCTTTAAATCTAATGCTAGCACTCGCGTAGAATTTGTGATGGTAAAAAATAAAAAAACTATAGAGATTAATTGTGTTGGATGCAATAAAAAAATTTCAGCATCAGTTAATAAAATTTATGCTAAAGAATCAAAATCAGCTTTTTTAATTGCTGGTATTATTTTTATGATTGGTTCAATTTTGATTCTAATAATTTGGTCAAAAATTCTAAGTAATTCTAAAAATGCAATGGGTTTATATGCTGTCGCTTTGCTTTTATTGGTTCCCGTTTGGATTTATATAATAATACAAAAACAGGAAAGAATCAGAGTAAGTACTTTCAATCATACCTATGTAAATGATTATCATTAATTTTATTAATAAACTATCAATGCATTCCTTCCTAACCCTCTTCGAAACAATGCCCGTTTGAATGAAAGCTGCTAAGAATTTCTACATAAAAGAAAATTAACACTGCTAAATTTCACTTAACAAAACCTTAACTGCCTGTTTATCAATATTTTCGTACTTTAGCAGTTATGGTAAAAGTAGACAGAGACGAAAACAAGGAGATTCTAAAGGAATCTGTGGCCTATTTAGAGAACCGGGGTTTTGAACACATCCAGGCCGATGTGGAAGGTTATGAAACTCCAAAATCCTATCACAAAAAAGATAGCGATGTAGTTATTACGCCAGACATAGTAGCGGATCGTGCGGGAATTAAGCATTATTTTGAAATAAGCCTAAAATCTGAAAAACCGCGCTTGCTAAAATCGAAATGGCAGTTTTTGGATACATTAACGCGCATGCGTAACCAGCGTTTCAAAATCATTACCCGTCGTGGACATTATAAATTCACGGATGAAATGCTTAAAGATCTTAATCTTGAAAAGAACTTAATTAAGCTCTAAGCATCGCGATGTGTGGGATGCCATCTTCCATGTAGCGATCGCCAAAGGTTTTAAAACCATGGCTTTCATAAAAAATAACTAAATACACTTGAGCCGATATCTTTATTTTATCGGCTTTAAAATTTGTTTTAATGGCTTCTATTGATGCTTTGGTAATTGCGTGGCCATAGCCCATTTTTCGGTAGTTCTCGCGCACCAAAACCCTTCCAATTGAGGCTTCGTCAAAATAATCGCCAGCTTGAAAACAGCGTGTGTAAGCAACTAAAATACCGTTTTCCCAACCCATAATATGTAAGGCGCGTTCGTCTTTTCCATCAATATCTTGATAGACGCAATCCTGCTCCACCACAAACACTTCGCTTCGCAATTGTAAAATAGCGTACAATTCATTCGTGCTTAATTCTTCAAAATTCTTTACTTCAATTTCCATAGCATTTTAAATAAAATCAATCCTGAACAATAATATCTTTTGGATCGTCTTTTTGGTGTTCCGGTTGGATGGTTACGTGGTTTATTCCAAAGTCGTGATACAGTAATTCTTCAACCTTTATCAACACGCCATCAAACTCTGAAAGGGTGACGTCTTCATAAAAATCGATATGCGCTTCCAAATGGGTTTCCTGTTCATTCAGTTGCCAAATGTGAATATGGTGCATATTCTTTATCTCCGGGATTGTACAAACAGCTTTGTTTATTACTTCCAAATTTAAGTCATCGGGCGTGAAAAGCATCAAAACCTTGAAAGAGCTTTTCAACAAATCATAACCCATTATCAATAAGTAGAGCGCTATCAAAACGGTCAAAAGGCTATCTACCCAAAACCATTCAAAATATTTCATAAGCAAACCACCAATCAAAACGGCGACCGATGCTGCCATATCGGTAAGCAAATGCAAATAGGCCGAGCGCATGTTCATATTGCTTTTAGAGTCTTTAAAAAGCAACAAAACACTAAAACCGTTAAAGAAAATTCCTAAAATAGCGAGCCAGATTACCAAGCCGCTTTCAATGGCCTGGGGATTGAAAAAACGAAGGATAGCTTCATAAATAAGGTAAATTGCAACTATAATCAAAGTAGCAGAGTTTACGAAAGCGGCAATAATTTCAGCGCGTTTGTAACCGAAGGTTTTTTCTACGGAAGCATCTTTTTTTGAATATCTGTCGGCAATGTAACTTACAATTAAAGAAAGTACATCACTAAAATTATGAAGTGCATCTGAAAGTAATGATAGACTCCCAGAAATTACGCCTCCAATTGCTTGCGCAACTGTAATACCAATATTTAAAAGAATGGAAAGTAATAGCTTTCTTCCTTTCAAATCTGGGTGCGAATGCCCATGCGAATCGTTATGGGAATGTGCGTGGTTATGCGCCATTTTATTGGGTTATGAACAGGCTATTTTTTCAACGCGATTTTTGTGGCGGCCGCCTTCAAATTCGGTTTTTAGAAAAGTCTTCACCATTTCAACAGCTTGTGGTTTGCTGGTGAAACGTGCGGGAATACTCAAAACATTGGCATCGTTGTGCTGACGGGCGAGCTCGGTAATTTCTTTGGTCCAACAAAGGGCGGAACGCACTTTTTGGTGTTTATTGGCGGTCATATTTGCACCGTTTCCGCTGCCACAGATTATGATTCCCATATCTACTTTTCCGTTTTCAACATCTGCCGCAACGGGATGTATAAAATCTGGATAATCTACACTTGCTTCGCTATCGGTTCCGTGGTTAATAACTGTATGGCCTTCTTTTTCAAGAAAGGAAACGATTTCAAATTTATACTCTGTGCCTGCGTGGTCGTTGCCGATGGAGATTTTCATGATGCTAATTTTTTTCAAAGATAAAACATCGTGTATTTATTTAAGTAGAAATACATGTATAATTATAGCAGCAACTGTGTTCATTGCCTATTGATTTTCAATTAATAACGATTTCTTAACGGTGGGTTCATAATTTGGTTAACAACATTGTTGATATTTGTTTGCGGAAAACCGACAATTAAAATTGCACGTTCGGGGATTATTTACAATAGGTTTAAAATTTGCAGAATACCAAAAATTTAATTCATTTTTTACGTGTAATTTATTAGCAGCATTTCTTTCGTTTCAAACAACATTTCCATAAAAACTTATAAGATTTAGGTTGTCAAAATAGGTTGTTAACCGTTGTTAACTACTATTGCTATTCCATTATTTTCAAGGCTTTTAAATCTTAAATTTATGTTAACAACGTTTTATTAAAAGGCGATAAATTGATTTCAAAACAAAACTCAAAAAAGTTATTCCACATATTAACACCCTATAATCATCACCATTTTTTATTTTAAAAATTTAAAAAAAAGAAATGATGTATAATTATATGTTGATAACAATAAATTTTGCTGAAATGAATTTTTGATATTTCTTAAACTATTTTCAAGTTGGAAGGATGGTCCAGATTTTTGATAATTTCCGCTGCTTCTTCAATGTCGTCAATATGTACTTGCAGGCGAATTCCACCAATAGCGTTGGAATAGAAAGGAAAAACACTGATCATTGTTTCATTTTGAAAAAAATAGCGGATCTCTGCCTGGTCGAACAATAGCTGAAGCACCGCGTATTCTGCAGGATATTGAAAGATAGCTATGGTCTTAAAGTGCTTCATTTTTAAACAGAAGTTATTAAGTTACTAAGTTATTTAGAAATGCAGCTAATAACTATTAACTTAATAACCTATTAACCCTTCCCAAGGTACTAAATCTTTCCTAATGTAAACACGTCATTCTTTGAGAAGTAGTACTTTTACGCTAATTACAAAAACAACTATGCCAAGACATAAACGAAAAAAGAAAAACAATAAAATTGAAAATCTTTCCCAAACCATACTGAACATTCTTCGGAAAGATCATTCACAAGCTTTCAACTACAAACAAATTGCCGCAAAACTACAATTGGACGACCCCAGCAGTAGAAACCAAATAGTAAAAAAACTAAAGGATCTGCAGGGCAAGGGAAGCATACAGGAAATTGAGCGCGGCAAATACATACTTACCCCTTCCCAAAATTATTACACCGGAAAAGTAGATATAGCAGGCCGTGGCCAAGGTTATATTATCGTTGAGGATTTAGAGGACGATATTTATGTGAAAAGCAAAAACCTAAACAAAGCCTTAAACGGCGATATTGTTGAAGTATATGTTTTCAAACGCAAAAAAGGCGGAAAGACAGAAGGTGAAGTAACAAAGATTATAGAAAGAAAACGAACAGAATTCGTCGGTACCATCCAAGTGCAGGAAAACTTTGCATTTGTTGACGTTACCGATTATAAAATGTACACAGATATTTTTGTGCCGAAGAATAAAATAAACGGTGCAAAAAATGGTGAAAAGGTTTTAGTAGCCATGGAAGATTGGCCCGAAAAGGCCGATTCACCAACTGGAAGCGTTCTTAAAGTTCTCGGAATGCCTGGAGAGCATAATACAGAAATCCATTCTATACTTGCGCAATATGGTCTTCCGTATGAATTTCCAAAGGAAGTGGAGGATTTTGCCAATAAAATTGATACTTCAATAAAAGCTTCTGAAATAAAAAAGCGTCGCGATATGCGCGACGTGCTCACATTTACGATAGATCCAAAGGACGCAAAGGATTTTGACGATGCGCTTTCTTTTGAAAAACTTGAAAATGGCAATTACGAAATCGGAATCCACATTGCAGATGTTTCGCATTATTTAAAACCTGGAACAGAACTAGATGATGAAGCTTATGAACGTGCAACTTCAGTGTATTTAGTAGATAGAGTAGTGCCAATGCTTCCGGAAATCCTTTCAAACAACGCTTGTTCCCTTCGCCCAAATGAGGAAAAATATACTTTTTCCGCAGTTTTCGAAATAACCCCAAAGGCAGAGGTTAAAAAACAATGGTTTGGAAGAACCGTAACGTACAGTGATGCCCGTTTTGCTTATGAAGAGGCGCAGCATATTATTGAAAATTCGAAGGATGAAACACATACAATTCCCTCAAAAATTTCAATCACCGATAAGGAATATACGGTTAAACCAGAAATTGCCGAGGCCATTCTGGAAATGGACCGTCTTGCAAAAACGTTGCGAACCAAGCGTATGCGCGCCGGCGCAATTTCTTTTGATAAAGTGGAAGTGAAATTCATTCTCGATGAAAATAACAATCCCGAAGGAGTTTATTTCAAGGAAAGCAAAGATGCGAACAAACTGATTGAGGAATTTATGCTTTTGGCAAACAGAAGTGTTGCCGAATTCATAGGAAAACAGGAACCTAAAAAGACGTTTGTTTACAGAGTTCACGACGAACCGGACGACGAAAAGATTGCCGCTTTGGAAAATATTATCAAACGTTTCGGCTATAAACTGAACACCAAGGATCGCCATTCCACCGCCCAATCCATGAACAAACTTTTAAAGGATGTACAGGGCAAAAAAGAGCAGAATTTAATTGATACGCTCGCCATCCGCAGTATGAGCAAGGCAATGTATACCACGCATAACATTGGCCATTACGGTCTCGCGTTTGATTATTACACACATTTCACTTCGCCAATCCGTCGTTATCCCGATGTAATGGTGCATCGATTGCTTCAGCATTATTTGGATGGCGGAAAATCTGCCAAGGAAGAGGAATACGAAGAAAAATGCGACCACAGCAGCGATATGGAAAATCTCGCCACCAATGCAGAACGCGATAGCATCAAGTATATGCAGGTGAAGTATATGCAGGATCACCAAGACCAGGAATTTTTGGGAGTAATTTCAGGAGTTACCGAATGGGGGATCTATGTAGAAATTATTCAGAATAAATGCGAAGGTATGGTCCGTTTGCAGGATTTAAGCGACGACCGTTACGAATTTGACAGAGATGAATATGCAGTAATTGGCCAGCGCACCAAAAACGCTTATCAATTAGGTGATGAAGTTTATGTAAAAGTGAAGAATGCAGATTTAGTGAAGAAACATCTTGATTTTACAATGCTTGGGCATCGAAAGGATTATAAAAACTAAAATTTTATATAGATGAAAAATCTAATTTTTATTGCAATACTTTGTGTGTCAGCTATTTCTTTTTCGCAGCACACTACTGAAGTTGGTGATTTCAGTGAATTGAAAGTTTACGATCTTATTACCGTGAAACTTGTTCCTTCCGACGAAAATAAAGTAGTTGTGGAAGGTGAGAATACAGAGTTTGTAAAAACCATAAACGACAATGGAGTTTTAAAGATTAGAATGGAACTTGAGGAACATTTTGATGGAGATGCTACAACAGTTACCCTTTACTTTACGAATATTTCAATTATTGATGCAAATGAAGGATCTGAAATTTATTCTGAAACTGAAATAAAAGAATCTTCACTTGAACTTAAAGCCCAGGAAGGTGGTAAAATAAGCGTAATAGTTGCTAGTGAAAATCTTGAAGTTAAATCTGTTTCTGGAGGGGTAATTAAAGCCAAGGGAGCTTCACAAAAACAAGATATTAACATCAATTCTGGAGGTGTTTATGATGCTGAAGAGCTTATTTCTCAGGAATCTTATGTTACCGTAACAGCGGGCGGTGCAGTAACAATTTACTGCTCAGAGAAAATTGAAGCTAAGGTTACAGCGGGTGGAAATATAAAAGTTTACGGAAATCCGAAAAATGTGAAAAAGAAGAAATTTGCAGGCGGAAAAATTGAAATAGTTAAAGGTGAAAATTAATTTTTTAGAGTAATAGGGTAAAAGTAATTTGTATTTTTACCTCACTATGTTTGACGGATTACCCTACGCGGCATTTTACGGATTTTTATTGGCTTTTGCAGTCGGCCCAGTGTTTTTCACACTGATTGAAACTGCTATTACAAAAGGTATTAAGGCAGCAATTTTTTTTGATCTCGGAGCTATTTTTGCCGATATAATTTTCATTATAATAGCTTTTTTCAGTACTAGTAGAATTCTTGAAAAAGTAAAACACGATCCGGGACTACTTATTTTTGGGGGTGCAATCCTCATAGCTTACGGTATCATTTCATACATACGCACCAACAAATCAATTTTTAAGATTGTCAGGGAGCATTACGCCGTAAAAGTGAAAAAAAACCTAGGCGGATTATTCCTAAAAGGCTTTCTTTTGAATTTTGTAAACTTCGGCGTTTTGGCGGGCTGGATAGGTACTTTGATTATGGCAAACGCACTTACCACTTCAGATAATGGCGTTTTCCTTTTTATTTCAACAGTGTTGGCAACATTCTTTTTGACAGATCTTTTGAAAATGGTATTGGCTAAAAAACTTAAAAACAAAATGACCCCTCGTTTCATTTTCAGAACAAAAAAATGGGTGAGTATTTTAATACTGGGATTTGGAGTTTTATTGCTTATCCAAGGTATTTTTCCAAAGGGAGTAGAAGCAGGGCTTGAAAGGATACCGGGACAGCAAGAACAAACTGAAAAACCCATTCCGCCCGTAGAGGAACCTTTATAAAACTATTTGTATTTATAATTTTTTCCACCATCCTGAACTTCAATTGTTACTATACTATCCAAGGGTATTTCACGGTCAAAACCTTTTGCCAACCGTGCGCGGCTACCTTTTAAAGTATCATTTTCCAGAATAACGGTGTCAAAATAAAAATGATATTTTTTACCATTAACGTGTGTAACCCGCATTTCTATTGAGGGAGAATTGTCTAAATAAGTACGTTTACCATCTTTTTCTGTA
This sequence comes from Aequorivita sp. UBA3180, assembly GCA_002364215.1. Classification (GTDB taxonomy): domain Bacteria; phylum Bacteroidota; class Bacteroidia; order Flavobacteriales; family Flavobacteriaceae; genus Aequorivita. Next base: position 145,810 of record DEXQ01000003.1, read on the forward strand.
ACAATGATTCGTTTAATGTTGTTGGAGTTGTATTTTATATTTCTATAAAACAGAGGATTATCAATCTTCACCTGTTTCATAGTTTCTGAAGTTTCCTTCATCATTTGCTCCCGAAAACTTTCTACCGGAATTGTATATGTTGTGCAGGCAATAAATAAAGAACAAATTATTGAGAGTATAGCTAATTTACGCATTCTTAGAATATTAAGTATTAAAAAAACCTTCAACGTTTTGTTGAAGGTTTTTAGAGGTATCGAGCGGATTCGAACCGCTGTAGCAGCTTTTGCAGAGCTGAGCCTAGCCACTCGGCCACGATACCCTATTAGGCTTGCAAATGTAAAAAAATTATACTTAAAAATCCTATATAAAAAACAAATTACCGTTTCCTTTTCATCGTTACGCTCACTTCTGCCACATCGCCACCAATGGGCGGATTCTTTTTGGCAACGCTTACTTTCACGTGTGTAACCATTTCAACTTTTAAAAAAATAGAATCGATTATTCGTTTTGCAACGTGTTCCAAAAGCTTGGAACGCAATTCCATTTCTTCCACAACAATTTTTTGCAACAAAACATAATCCACAGTATCTGCAAGATTATCTGTATCGGAAGCGTTTTTTAAATCTGCCTTTACTGAAAGATTTACCAAATAATCAGAACCTATTTGTCCTTCCTCCAACAAACATCCGTGAAAAGCGTAGATTTTTATGTTTTTTAAACGAATGGTTCCCATAAAACTAATTTTTAGCAAAGATAAAAGAGAATATAGGTTTAGGCACAGTCGAAACCTTTTTTTGGACAACTTCTTTTTCACTTAATTGGTTACCTTTGTACCGCTTAAAAAATTTACCATATGAATAACGAAGCCGCGCCGCTGAATTTTATAGAACACATCATTGAGGAAGACCTTTCCAAAGGATACAAAAAAGAAGAATTGTGTTTTCGTTTTCCACCAGAGCCCAATGGTTACCTGCACATTGGCCACGCTTCATCCATATGTTTGAATTTCGGTTTGGGCGAAAGATATAATGCTCCCGTAAACCTTCGTTTTGACGATACAAACCCCGCAAAGGAAGAGCAGGAATTTGTTGATGCCATAAAGCGTGATATTTCTTGGTTGGGCTATGAATGGGCTACGGAATGCTATGCTTCTGATTATTTTCAGCAGCTGTATGATTGGGCAATTCAAATGGTTAAGGACGGGAAAGCCTATGTTGATTCCCAAACTTCCGAAGCGATTGCGGAACAAAAAGGAACGCCCAACACTCCCGGAAAGCCGAGTCCTTTCAGAAACCGTTCGGTTGAAGAAAATCTGGATTTGCTTGAAAAGATGAAAAATGGCGAAACAAAGGAAGGCGAGCATGTGCTGCGTGCAAAAATAAATATGGAATCGCCCAATATGTTGATGCGCGACCCGGTTATGTACCGATCGCTTTTTAAACACCACCACCGTACGGGAACTGATTGGAAAATATTCCCAATGTACGATTGGACCCACGGCGAAAGCGATTACATTGAACAAGTATCGCATTCGTTTTGTACACTTGAATTTCTGCCGCATAGAGAGCTTTACGATTGGTTTTTGGACCAAGTGGTCGATCCCAAGAAATTGCGTCCAAAACAGCGCGAATTTGCCCGTAGAAATTTAAGTCATACCGTTGTGAGCAAACGAAAACTTGCACAGCTGGTAAGCAGCGGCGTTGTTACAGGATGGGACGATCCGCGAATGCCCACTATTTCCGGGCTGCGTCGAAGAGGTTATACGCCGGATTCAATTAAGAATTTTGCAGACAGCATTGGCGTGGGAAAACGTGAAAATTTAATAGATGTTTCGCATCTTGAATTCAACGTTCGTGAGGATTTGAACAAGATTGCACCGCGAATCATGGTGGTTTTGGATCCTGTAAAGTTGATAATTGACAATTATCCCGAAGGAAAAACCGAGTGGCTTGAAGCTGAAAACAATCAAGAGGATGAAACTGCCGGAAGTCGCGAAGTTCCTTTTTCAAAAGAACTGTTAATTGAAAGAGAAGATTTTCTTGAGGAAGCAAACCGTAAGTTTTTTAGATTGACCCTTGGAAAAGAGGTGCGTTTAAAAAATGCCTATATCATAAAAGGCGAAAGTGTAGTAAAGGATTCTGAAGGCAATATTACTGAAATACATTGTACCTACGATCCCGATAGCAAGTCAGGTAGTGGCTCAGAAGCATCATTACGAAAAGTAAAAGGAACACTTCACTGGGTTGCCGCATCATATGCCCTACCTGTTGAAGTTCGGCTTTACGACCGTCTCTTTACAGAAGCTTCACCAGATACCAATAAAGAAAAGGATTTTATGGAATTTATAAACCCTAATTCTTTGGAAGTAATAACAGGATATGCTGAACCGAGTATTAAAGACGCAAACCCCGAAGATAAGTTTCAGTTTCAACGTTTGGGATATTTTGTGGTTGATAAGGATTCTACTTCAGAAAAAATTGTATTTAACCGCACGGTTCCTTTACGTGACTCTTGGGCTAAATTAGCCGAATAATTAACATTTACTTTAAAAAATACTCCTTTTTTTAAGAGAAATTGGCTATAATTTTATCTTTTTAAGACAACTTTATAGATTGAAAAATAACTATTAACCGGTTGTTAACAGCAATGCGGAAAGTGTATACGTACCTTTGATATTATTAACCAATAAAAACATAGAATAATGGCATCAAATACAGGTCAAACATTACTTGCATTATTAACCGGAGCAGCTATTGGAGCCGGAATAGGAATTCTCTACGCTCCGGATAAAGGTTCAAAAACAAGAGATAAACTTAGCAAGGAAGCTAAAAAAGCACAAAAGAAACTGAACAAACAAATTCAGGAAACCAGCAGTACGCTTAGTGACAGAGCACAGCGAGCAAAAATTAGTTTTGAACAAAAACTAAATGAAACCCTATCTTCCGCAAGCTACAAGGCCGATGATATTCTTTTGGCAATGGAAGATAAATTAGAAGCTTTGAGAAAGCAAAACGCTAAATTACAGATAGACGCTCAAACCAATAAGGCTAAAGCAACAGCAAAAAAAGTAACTTCGTAATATGGCATTTAGTAGCCTAAAAGAGAGCCTCCATAAAGTAACCGACAGAATAGAAGATTATAGTGTAAGCATGGCGGAGTATTATAAACTCCGCCTGTTTAAATCTACTATGAAAGGTGCGGTGTCTTTGGTAAACTTATTGGTTTACGGGAGCCTTTCCTTATTTGTAATGCTCTTTCTTTCAATAGGCGCAGCTTATTGGCTAGGAACCTTTTTTGAACATATGTATGTTGGCTTTTTATTGATAGGTGCATTTTACGGCATCATTCTTATATTCATGTTCATTTTTGGAAGAAAAATAATTGAGCGCAATTTGTTGTACAAGTTTTCAGGTCTTTTGTATGACGAAAATGATTTGGAGCCTAAAGTTGCTACTGAAAATGAATTAAACGAATATCAAGAAACGCTTTCCGAAGAAAAAATTCAAAACGAGAAAATTTCAAATTAATATTTATGAAACGATATACTACTTTTGAAGAAATAGATAGAGATTTGAAATATCTACGGCTTAAGTCACAAATTGATCTTGAAGAGGTAAAATTAGGGTTAAACCAGAGTAAAGAAACCTTGAATGAAACCTTTTCTCCCATCAATATCATAGCCAGCACTGTCGGTTCTATTCTTAAAAAAGCTTTTGTTCTAAAAGTTGTGGATAAATTAATAGGAATAAAGCCCGTTAAGAAAAAAGACTATGAAGATGATTGATAATCTAATCCATTTATAGTAAACGAAAAAAATAAAAAACGCGCCAATCAATTTTGATTGGCGCGTTTTTTATTACAGTAATTCCTGAATTAAATTAATAATTCAAATCTTCACCTTCTTCCGGACGTGGTGGTGCTTGGCGCTTAGGTCTCTTTTTAGGTATTATTCCTTTTTCCACGTTCTGTTTTTTCATCTGTTCACCAATTTGATTACTGGCTACAAACGAAGCAATCATATTGTTGAGCATGTCACTGCCAGCCTGTGGAGAGTTTGGTAAAAGAATGAGATTTGTATTTGTTTCCTCGCCGATGGATTGCAGTGTATCATAATGCTGTGTAACTACAATCAATGCCGAAGCTTCCTGTGAGTTGATACCCACATTGTTTAAAACATCTACACTTTCCTCCAAACCGCGTGCAATTTCACGACGCTGGTCTGCAATACCTTGCCCCTGTAAACGCTTGCTTTCAGCTTCTGCACGGGCTTTTGCAACAATTTTAATTCGTTCTGCCTCTGCTTCATATTCAGCAGCTACTTTTTCCCTTTCTGCAGCATTTATACGGTTCATTGCTGCTTTCACTTGAATATCAGGATCAATATCCGTTACAAGGGTTTTGATTATATCATAGCCATATTCGCTCATTGCTTCATTCAATTCAGCTTTAACGGCTATGGCAATATCGTCTTTTCTTTCAAACACATCGTCCAATTTCATCTTTGGAACTTCGGCCCGTACCACATCAAAAACGTACGAGGTTATCTGGTCATGCGGATTTTCAAGTTTGTAAAAAGCATCGTAAACCTTCAATTTTAAAACTTGGAATTGTACTGAAATTTTTAAGCGCACAAAAACATCATCTTTTGTTTTGGTCTCAACAATTACATCCAGTTGCTGAATTTTCAAATTAATTCGCCCAGCAATACGGTCAATTAAGGGTATTTTCAACTGTAAACCCGAATTTCGTATACTTTGAAACTTTCCAAAACGTTCTACTACTGCCGCGGTCTGCTGCTTTACGGTAAAAAAACTTGCCAATAGTATAAATAATCCAACAATCAGCACTGGCACTAAAATAAATCCGCCCATAATTTTTAAAATATTTAATGATTATATCTTGTGGAAGATACAAAATTAAAGCTATTTTCACGCCCCTAAAATATATCCCCAGTTATGAGTCTTAAAAAATTAATTTTTGCTACACTTTTTCTTTTCGCACTTCAACAAAGCTATAGCCAGCGCAATTATGACGGTTACAATTTTCTTGGAATACAGGGCGGAATTACCTTTTTTGATATCATAACAGACGATTTGGTAACCCAGCAAAAAGAGGGATTTACAGCTGGTTTCACCACCCGTGGTGCTTTTCGAAATAACTTCGACTTAATTTATGGACTGAGTTTTCAAAGTGCATCTGTAGGCGTGGAAGGGCGAGGTCTTTTGGGCAATACCGAAAATATAGGCTATACCATTCAGGGCGTACAGCTTAATTTTCTTGGAAGTTATAACATTGTCGTTAAGCATTTGAGTCTTGAATTCGGGCCTGTATTCGATATTACCGGCAAGATGAAGCTTGATGATGATAAATATGAAAATTATACACTAACGGGTTACAATTCACTTAAAGCAAAGGATATTCAGGATATTTCACAATTTAATGTACGTCTTGCTGGGGGGCTTACCGCTGGTTTGGAACATTTTCGCGTAAGCGCACAGTATCAGTACGGAGTAACCAATATACTGGGAAGCTTAAACGATAAAGGTTTGGAAAACGAAGATTTTAAGGGAAACAGTTCCACAATCGTTTTGATGGCCGTTATTTATTTTTGACCCATAAATCGTATCGCTTTTTCAATTCGTGAAATACTTTCTTCTTTTCCTAAAATTGAAAGAATATCAAACACATCCGGCCCTTTCATTTCGCCCACTAGCGCCAACCGCAAAGGCATCATCACTTTTCCGAAACCAATATTTTCCGAAGTAACCCATCCTTTTATTTGCGCTGAAAGATTTTCTGCTGAAAAGTCTTCGGAACTATTTAAATGTGAAACCACTTTTTGAAGCAAATCAGGTGTTTCAACTTTAAAAGCTTTTTCCGAAGCTTTTTCATCGTATGTTTTTGGTGCTTTAAAAAAGAAACCTCCCTGTTCCCACAGATCGCTTACAAATGTTGCTCGTTCTTTAAGTAAGGAAACGATTTTTGTCAGGTTGAGCTCAGTCGAAACCTTTTTTGCTTCCAAAAATTCCCCAAACTCTCCTGCAAGTTTTAAATCATCAACAGTTTGCATATATTGATGCTGAAACCATTTTGTTTTTTCGGGATCGAATTTTGCCCCAGCTTTGTGAACTCTTTCCAATTCAAAAGCTTCCACCAATTCCTCTAGACTGAAAATTTCCTGCTCCGTTCCGGGGTTCCAGCCCAAAAAGGCGAGCATATTTACAACAGCTTCGGGCAAATAACCGTCTTCGCGATAGCCTGAAAACACATCGCCTTCAGATGTTTTCCATTCCAATGGAAAAACGGGAAAACCCATTTTGTCACCATCGCGCTTACTTAGTTTACCGTTGCCAGTTGGTTTTAAAATTAACGGTAAATGAGCGAATTGCGGAGCATTCCAACCAAATGCGCGATACAACAAAACATGAAGTGCCAATGATGGCAGCCACTCTTCGCCACGGATAACGTGGGTTATTTTCATTAAATGGTCATCCACGATATTCGCCAAATGGTAGGTTGGCATTCCATCACTTTTAAATAATACCTTATCATCAAGAATGCTTGTCTCCACTTGCATTTCGCCACGAATGATATCTTTTAAATGAAGCGTTTCATCTTCTGGAGATTTAAAACGGATTACGTATTCTTCGCCTTTTGCGATTTTCTGCTGCGTTTCTTCCGCAGAAAAAACTAGGGAATTTTTAAGTTTAAATCGATTATGCCAATTGTAAATAAAGGTTTTCCCTTTTGCCTCGTGGTCTTTTCTGTGTGCATCAAGTTCTTCGGCAGTATCAAATGCATAGTATGCATTTCCGGATTCAATTAAGGCGTCTGCGTATTGTTTATAGAGGTTTTTGCGCTCGCTTTGGCGGTATGGACCACAATCTTTTTCTTTCCCCGGACCTTCATCAACGGGGATATTTAACCAATTTAAAGCTTCAATAATGTATGACTCGGCGCCTTCCACATAACGGGTTTGGTCGGTGTCTTCAATTCTCAAAAGGATATCTCCGCCGTGTTTTTTTGCGAATAAATAATTGAACAAAGCCGTGCGAACACCGCCAATATGTAAAGGACCTGTTGGACTGGGGGCAAAACGAACCCTAATTTTTTGAGACATAATCTGCATTCTTTTTGTGAAGTGGCAAAGGTACAATTCTGAAAGCGCATTTTAAAGTTATTGGGGAGTGCGGTTTTTTCTTTTTTTGGAGCAATATTTGTGGCGTGGTTAGCACAAAATATTATTGTATTTTAGAAGTTTTCAAAAGAAGGAATCAAACCTATGAGCACTTTTAGCATAATCCAGCAAAAACTGGAGGAGTTTATCAAGAAATACTACACCAATGAGCTTATAAAAGGCGCTATCCTTTTCTTTGCCATTGGGCTACTGTATTTGTTGATAACGTTGCTCGTTGAATATTTTCTTTGGCTAAATCCGTTGGGAAGGCGCATTTTATTTTGGGCCTTTGTAATTGTGGAATTGGGCTTATTTATTCGGTTTATCGCTTTTCCGCTTGCCAAACTTTTCAAACTTCAACAAGGAATAGATTATATGCAGGCTTCCAAAATAATTGGAAACCATTTTCCGCAGGTAAATGATAAACTGCTAAACGTAATTCAGCTTAATCAAAATCAACGTGAAAGTGAATTGCTCGCTGCGAGTATCGATCAAAAAGCTACCGAACTGCAACCGATTCCTTTTAAAAGCGCGGTGAATTTTAAAAATAACGCCAAATACTTGAAATATGCTGCCATTCCTATCTTGGTATTTATTCTCTTCAGCGCCTTGGGAGGAATGGATATTTTTTCAAGCAGTTACAAGCGAGTAGTGCATTATGACACTGCCTTTGAGCCGCCTGCACCTTTCTCTTTTATTGTTGTGAATGGCGATTTGAACGCAGTTGAAAACAAACCTTTCAATTTAAAAATCCGTACGCAAGGAACAGCCATTCCTGAAAATGCGAGTATAAATTACGGCGGTGAAACCTATTATATGCAGCAGACAGCGCCGGGATTGTTTGAATATACTTTTCAGCAGCCTGTGGAATCTATTGATTTCAGTTTAAAGGCGAATAAAGTGAGTTCCCGTGAATACACACTAGATGTTGTAAAAACCCCCACCTTGCTCAATTTTGAAATGGTTCTGGATTATCCTTCCTACATAGGGAAAAGAGACGAAACCTTGAAAAGTACCGGAAATGCAACTATTCCCGAAGGAACGCTCGTAAAATGGAATGTGGCTACTAAGAATACAGATGCAGTTACTTTGAAAACTGCCGATACTTCATTTTCCTTTACTTCAAAAAGCAAATCATTCAATTTTGAAAAGGGTGTTTATAATAAATTTGATTATGCCATTACCACTTCCAACGAAAAATTGAAGGATTATGAAAATCTAGCATTCACGCTGAATGTGGTAAAAGATCAGTATCCCGAGATTGATGTACAGTCCAAACAGGATAGCACTAATACCCAACGTGTATTCTTTTTGGGACAGATTTCAGATGATTATGGGCTTACTAAACTTCGTTTGGTATATTTTCCCGAAGGTGGAGAAAAGCAGGCCAAAACACAGGCGCTTCCACTCAATAAGACAAATTTTGATCAATTCACATATACATTTCCCGGTAACCTACCATTGACCGAAGGAGTTTCATATGAATATTATTTTGAGGTTTTTGATAATGACGCCATTCATAATTACAAATCTTCGAAATCTGGAATATATTCCTTTAGAAAACTTACAAAGGATGAGTTGGAAAACGAGCAACTTCAAAATCAACAAAACGCTATAAAGGGGCTGGACAAATCTTTGGAGGAATTCAAGGACCAAAAGCAAACACTCGAAGAACTTTCGCGAACACAGAAAGAGAAGAATGAGCTCAACTACAATGATAAAAAGAAGTTGGAAAACTTTCTACAGCGCCAAAAGCAACAAGAGGAATTGATGAAGAACTTTTCAAAGGAAATGAAAGAAGAACTTCAGAATTTTCAGCCTGAAAATCAAGAAAAAGATCCATTTAAGGAGGAACTTGAAAAACGTTTGGACGAAAATGAAGAGCGTATAAAGGAAAATGAAAAACTGCTGGAGGAGCTTGAGAAATTGCAGGATAAGATTGCCAAGGAAGAATTGACAGAGAAACTTGAAAAACTTTCAAAACAAAATAAAAATCAAGAGAAAAATCTCGAGCAACTACTCGAACTAACGAAAAGATATTATGTTGAAAAGAAAGCAGAGAAGTTAGCTGAGGAACTTTTTGAAATGGGTGAAGAGCAGGAGAAATTAGCAAACAAGCCCGCTGATGAAAACACCAAAGAGGCCCAAGAGGAACTCAATAAAAAATTTGAAGATTATAAAAAAGAGATGGACGAACTTCAGAAGGAAAATGATGATCTGAAAAAACCTATAGATATTCCTGAGGATAAACCGACAGAACAGCAAATTGATGAAGAACAAGAAAAAGCAACCGATAAGTTAAAGCAACAAAAACCTAACGATGCTGGAAAAAACCAGAAAAAGGCTGGCCAAAAGATGAAACAGATGAGTAAGGCTATGCAAATGCAGATGAAATCTGGGCAAATGGAATCTATTGAGGAAGATGCCAAAATGCTACGGCAGATCGTTGACAATCTTGTTGTTTTTTCATTTCAACAAGAAGATTTGATGGAAACCTTTAAAAAAATAGAATATGGAAATCCTATTTTTGGTAAAAAATTGAATGTTCAAAACGATCTTAAAACCAATTTTGAACATATAGATGACAGCATATTTGCGCTTTCTCTCAGACAGCCTATGATTGGCACACAAATAAACACTTCCTTAACTGAAATTCAATACAATATTGACAAATCTTTAGAACGATTGGCTCAAAATCAATCAAGACAAGGTATTGGTAATCAACAATATACAATTACAGGCGCCAATGATTTGGCGGTGATGCTGAGTGAAATATTGAGCAATATGCAAATGCAGATGTCTATGTCTATGGGGTCTGGCTCTGGAAAGGGAACTCCAAAACCTGGTTCTGGAAGTAGTGGCGGATTTCAGCTTCCTGATATTATAAAAAAACAGGAAAGCTTAAGTGAAAAGATGAAGGAAGGAATAAAGAAAGGAAAAAAGGGCTCTAAAGGCGAAGGTGAAGGAGAGGGCGATGGTGATGGTAGTGGCGACGGTAATGGTGAGAATGGAGAGAACGGAAGAGATGGAAAAAATGGAAATGAAAAGGGAGATAACAAAGAAGGTAATGGGAACAGTGAAGATTTGAATGGAGAGCTTTTCGAAATTTTTAAGCAACAACAAGATCTCCGAAATCAACTTCAAGACAGATTAAGTAAAGAGAGCTTAAATGGAAAGGGAGGAGATTTGCTAAAGAAAATGGAAGGGATTGAACAACAATTGCTGGATAAGGGTTTTAACCAGAATACCCTTCAACAAATGCTCAATCTAAAATATGAATTACTAAAACTCGACAAAGCAGATTTGGAACAGGGACAGGAAAATAGAAGAGAATCACAAACTAATAAAAAAGATTTTCGAAATAATGTCCAGCTCGCCCCTGATGATATAAAAAAATACTTTAACACTACTGAAATTTTGAATCGCGAGGCCCTACCTTTACAACAGGATTATAAGACAAAAGTTCAGGAATACTTTGAGGAAAAAGATGATTGAGTTTAATTATTTAACCGATTTCAGATTGAAGAATGAATCTATTGTTAAGGATTGGATTCTGAATATTATCAATTCTGAAGGACGTGAAGAAGGAGACATTATATATATTTTTTGTGATGATAAATATTTGCACAAACTAAATGTTGAATTTTTAAATCATGACACGCTCACCGATATCATAAGTTTTGATTATGGAATGAGCAAACAAATAAATGGCGAGATTTATATTTCTATAGAACGAGTGTTGGAAAACTCAGTAGATTTCAAAACCAAATTTGAAGACGAATTACACAGAGTCATGATCCATGGGATACTTCATTTTTGTGGTTATAAAGACAAAAGTGATAATGAGGAAAAATGTATGCGCAAGAAGGAAGATGAATCACTTCAAAAGCTCTCAGAAATCGATTAAATAGTTTCATTCTTTATTTGCTTTATAATTAGATATTTATTGTAATTTTGCACCCCTTTTAAAAATTGATTTAACAAAAATGTTCCACGTGGAACAATAGTGATATGTTTCCAAAAGAGTACGATGTAATTGTTGTCGGTGCTGGCCACGCAGGATCTGAGGCCGCTGCCGCTGCCGCCAATATGGGCTCCAAAACCCTATTGGTTACAATGAATTTGCAGACAATAGCGCAAATGAGTTGCAACCCGGCAATGGGGGGCATAGCAAAGGGACAGATTGTTCGAGAAATTGATGCGCTTGGCGGTTATAGCGGAATTGTGTCTGATAAAACTGCAATTCAATTCAAGATGCTCAACAAATCAAAAGGACCCGCTATGTGGAGTCCTCGCGTTCAGAGCGACCGCATGCGTTTTGCCGAGACTTGGCGGATTATGCTTGAGCAAACTCCGAATCTTGATTTTTATCAGGAAATGATCTCAGGGATTATTGTTCAAAATGAAAGGATTAAAGGGGTTAGAACTTCATTGGGTTTAGAAATTAAAGCTAAAAGTGTTGTCCTAACAAACGGAACTTTTTTAAATGGATTAATTCATATCGGGGATAAGCAATTTGGAGGTGGACGAGCTGGTGAAAAAGCCTCCACTGGTATAACCCAGGATTTAATATATTTAGGTTTTGAGGCAGGAAGAATGAAAACAGGGACGCCTCCGAGAGTAGATGGTCGCTCATTGGATTTTTCCAAAATGATTGAACAGCCCGGTGATGACGTTCCTGAAAAGTTTTCTTTTTCTGATGAAACTGCACCTTTAAAGAACCAGCGCTCATGCCATATGAGTTATACTAGTTTAGATGTACACGATATTTTACGTGAAGGGTTTGACAGATCGCCAATGTTTAACGGTGCTATTAAAAGTCTCGGCCCAAGATATTGTCCTTCAATTGAGGACAAAATCAATCGATTTGCAGATAAAGATAGACATCAGCTTTTTGTGGAGCCAGAGGGTTGGGATACGGTAGAATATTATATAAATGGGTTTTCAACCTCACTTCCCGAGGATGTACAATTTAAAGCATTGCGCCAAGTTGCGGGCTTTGAAAATGTAAAGTTTTTCCGTCCCGGTTATGCAATTGAATATGATTATTTTCCGCCAACGCAATTAAAACATACTTTGGAGACTAAACTTGTTTCGGGTCTCTATTTTGCCGGACAAATTAATGGAACAACCGGTTATGAAGAAGCAGCCTCACAAGGATTAATGGCCGGTATAAATGCGCATCTTAAAGTTCAGGATAAAGATCCTTTTACGCTACAAAGAAATGAAGCGTATATTGGTGTTTTGATAGATGACCTTATAACAAAAGGCACGGAAGAGCCTTACAGAATGTTTACTTCACGGGCGGAATATAGAACGCTCTTGCGCCAAGATAATGCTGACTTCAGATTAACTCCTAAAGCATTCGAAATTGGATTGGCCAATGAAAAGAGAATGCGAAAAATGGAGGAGAAAAAGATTAAATCTGAAGCTTTTGTGCAATTTTTCAAAGAAACCAGCGTCTCGCCGGAAGAAATTAACGAGATATTTTTAGCTCGCGATTCTGCTACGGTAAATCAAAGCGACAAAATGTTTAAATTCTTTTCACGTCCGGAAGTCACAATGGCGGATATGAAAACAATTACTTCTGTAGAGAATTATATAGCAGAAAATGATTTGGACTCCGAAATGATTGAACAGGCGGAAATCCAAGTGAAATATTCCGGCTATATTGAAAAAGAAAAAAATAATGCAGATAAACTAAATAGGTTGGAAGGTTTAAAAATCCCCGTTTCTTTTGATTATTCAAAATTGAAATCACTTTCCTATGAAGCACGGGAAAAACTTTCAAAAATTAAACCCGCAACGGTTTCGCAGGCTTCCCGAATAAGTGGCGTTTCTCCAAACGATATTTCGGTGCTGTTAGTTTATATGGGGCGTTAGACGATTGTTTCACGTGAAACACTATTAAATTTGCAAGAATCAGAAAATAAATATTTATCGGTTAAAGATTTTTTAGTCTCAGGGGAAACTTTTGATTTAATTTATTCAAAAGAGTTGGATCTGCTTATAACCGAACCCGTTCCAAAAACTGAAGATCTCCCAAAATATTACGAAAGCGAGGAGTACATTTCACATACCGACGAAAAGCGCGGCTTGCTTTCCAATCTATATCAATTGGTGAAAAAATGGTCACTTCAGAAAAAAGCAAAATTAATTTATGCTCAAAATAATGGAGCTGGATCTTTATTGGATGTCGGGGCTGGCACTGGAGATTTTTTAAAGATTGCTAAAGAAAAAGGTTGGGAGGTTTATGGAATGGAGCCTAATCCCAATGCATTAAAACTGGCAAATAAAAAGGGAATTAATTTAAAGAGCTCATTAAAGGATTTTGCCGGAAAGCAATTTGATGTTATCACACTTTGGCATGTCCTTGAGCATGTTCCAAATTTAGAAGAAACTATTTCAGAACTATCAAATTTGGTAAAACCAAACGGTACACTGATCATTGCAGTTCCAAATTTTAAAAGCTTTGATGCAAAACATTACGGAAGGTTTTGGGCGGCTTTTGATGTGCCTCGTCATCTTTGGCATTTTTCTAAAGATTCCATTGAAAAACTATTTGCTGAAAAATTTCAACTTAAAAAAATAAAACCAATGATTTTTGATTCGTTTTATGTAAGCCTTCTTTCTGAAAAATATAAAACCGGGAATAATTTTTCTTTTAAAGCGTTTTGGATTGGTTTTATATCAAATATTAAAGCAAAAGCTACAAAAGAATATTCTTCACATATTTACTGCTTCAAAAAACATAATTAAGCCTGTTTGGGCGCCTTTAAGGCACAGTCGGCCCCAAAAGGCGCCTGAGGTAGAGCTGAAATGTTTTCTTCGCTTAGAAGGAAGAAGAAGCGCTTGCTTTTAATAATAAAAATCGATTAGAAATTTATTTTTATAAGATAAATTTATGTGAGTTCGGGTTGATGAATCAATCGAGTCAATTTGATGGAGAGATCTGTAAAAATAATTTTGGCATTACCATTTCGCTCAATGTGATAAGAAGCATCTTCCAAAGCTGAATTAATTTCAAAAATATTATTCTGGTGCACGAATGGAGAAAATTTGGGTAATGAAAAAGTGGCGTCATTGGCATCAAAAAATAATAACGAATTGGCACCGTAATTTTTTAAAAGCGCCTGTCGAAAAACTTCAATGCAATAATTCAGAAATTTTTTTTGGGTTTCCCTTCCCTGTCCGGCAAGTTCATCACTCCAGTCCAACAAATTATTAATAGCACCTTTATTGCCTTTCGCCCTAAAAGCAGTACGCACCCAACTTATAAACCATTTCTCAAAAACTTCATCTTCGCCAGTTTCGTCCAATAACTGCAGTGCTTTATTGTAATCACCTCGCGCTCTACGGGCAGTTTGGACAGCTAACTGTTCTTTTACTTTTAAATTAGATGTTAATGCTTCAGATATATCTGCTTCAGAAAGTAATGGGAAGGTTAACTTTTGGCACCTAGAACGAATTGTAGTGATAATCTGCTCTTCCCGCTCCGTCAGAAGCAGAAGTAGTGTCTTTTCAGTAGGTTCTTCAACCAATTTCAGGATTTTATTGGCACATTCACCGTTCATATTCTCGGCCATCCAAATGATCATCACTTTGTAGCCTCCTTCAAAAGCTTTTAATGATAATTTTTTCGAAATGTTCTCTGCTTCAAATTTGCTAATGTTACCTTGTTTTTTTTCCAGACCTAAACTTTGCAGCCATTCAAAAAGAGATGCGTAGGGATTATTTAAAACAAAACTGCGCCATCCTTCAGCGTAATTATCAGAAATAGCATTTTTCTTTGCAATATCACTTGTATTTACCGGATAAACAAAATGCAAATCGGGATGTATCAATTTTGAAACTTTGTTTTTGCAGGAAATATATTCGGGGCTTCCTTTCTCAAATTGGCTGCAAAGAAGTTCTGAGGCATACGCAATGGCCATTGGCAATAAACCACTGCCGTTAACGCCCGAAAATAGCTGTGCATGCGGAATTCGGCCGTTTTCAACGGTTTTTGAAAGATGTGATTTTAAATTTTGGTGACCGATTACTTCTGAAAAATCCATTCGCAAATCTAAACATTTCTTCGCTTTAATTCCTGATGAAATTCCTGATTCATTTTTTACTATGTAAACGTTTGAAAATTATTTTTAAATGGAATTATTCGCCAAACGATAAATATCAAAAAGGCTATATTTGCTGGATAAAATTTTGAAAGATGAAAACAGTACACGACATAGATTTTAAAGGCAAAAAGGCATTGATACGCGTGGATTTCAACGTGCCGTTGGATGAAAATTTTCACGTTACCGATGATACCCGTATTTGTGCCGCCAAACCAACGATTTTAAAAATTTTGGAAGATGGCGGAAGCTGTGTTTTAATGTCCCATCTCGGAAGGCCAAAAAATAAGGAAACAGAATTTTCACTTCAGCATATTGTTAAGCCTTTATCAGCTATTTTAGGCGTTCAGGTAAAATTTATTGATGACTGCATAGGCGAAAAGGTAGAAACAGCAGTAGCAGATTTAAAATCTGGTGAGATCCTCCTGCTTGAAAATTTGCGATATTATGAAGAAGAAACGAAGGGTGATCGTACTTTTGCCGAAAAACTTTCAAAGCTCGGAGATGTCTACGTAAACGACGCTTTCGGAACCGCACATCGCGCCCATGCCTCTACGGCTATAATTGCTGAATTTTTTCCTGAAAACAAATGCTTCGGCCTCCTGCTCGCTTCGGAAATAGAAAATGTAAAAAAAGTATTGGAAACCAGCGAAAAGCCCGTCACTGCAATAATTGGCGGCGCAAAAGTTTCCTCAAAAATCACAATTATTGAAAATATTCTCGATAAAATTGACCACCTCATAATTGGCGGGGGAATGGCCTTCACTTTTATAAAAGCACAGGGCGGAAAAATAGGCAGTTCGCTGGTGGAAGATGATAAACAAAATCTTGCACTGGAAATTTTAGAAGAAGCAAAAAAGAAAAACGTTTCTGTACATCTACCTGTTGATGCTGTGATTGCTGATGCATTTTCAGATTCCGCAAACACGCAGATTTCCGCAGTTGACAATATACCCGAAGGCTGGATGGGGCTTGACGCAGGGCCTAAAACCAATGAAATTTTTGCGGATGTAATTGCCAATTCCAAAACTATTTTATGGAACGGTCCCGTGGGTGTTTTTGAAATGGAGAAATTTGCTGAGGGGACCAAGATTTTAGGACAAAATATTGCCAGAGCTTCTCAAAATGGTGCTTTTTCACTCGTGGGTGGGGGTGATTCTGTTGCTGCGGTCCAAAAATTTAATCTTGCAGATAAAGTGAGTTATGTATCCACTGGTGGTGGCGCAATGCTGGAAATGCTGGAAGGCAAAACGCTTCCAGGCATTAAAGCCTTGTTATAGAAAAAGTTAAATATCACAATATTAGACTTTTGAGCCTAAAATTTGCGTAATTTCGCGAAATCATTATTTTTGATAAAATTTTTTATTTAAAAAGGCGTTACATTTTTTGAAGAATTCAAATAAATTAACCCTTTGAAAAGGTATTAATCAAGCGAGTTTGTTATAATCCCCAAACGCAATAAGAAGCTGATGAAACTAAACAAAATCCTCCCCCTTGTGCTGTTGCTGGCCTGCAGTATAAGTTTTGCCCAACAGGGCAAAAAGAACAGCAAAAAGCTGAACACAAAAAAAGTTCAGGTAATTGATTCTATAAAAGTTACAAAAATTGCTGAAGAATTACCTTCTACCATAGTGGCTACCTCTCTTAAAGATAGTACTGTCTTTGACCTGAAAGATATGGCCTTGGCTCGAAAAAAAGATAGTCTTTGGCTGAAAGAACTCTACAAATCAGATCTTTTTGAAGATATATATAACAGTGTCGTAAATCAGGAATACGATTTGGTAGATTATGATGAACTTCCAACCGAAGTTTTGAAACAACGCCTAAAAGACCTTGATGCCCGCACTCCCTTCAAAGTAGAGTACAATCCCTCATTGGAAAGTGTTATCAAACATTATTTAAAGAACCGTCGCGGAAGTTTAGAGCGACTTATGGGTCTTAGTGAATATTACTTTCCAATGTTTGAACAGGAACTGGACAGACATAATTTACCTTTGGAATTAAAGTATTTAGCCATTGTAGAATCTGCGTTAAACCCACGCGCTCAGTCAAGGGTTGGCGCAACTGGACTTTGGCAGTTTATGTATCCAACTGGCAAAATGTTTGGGCTGGACGTAAGCTCTTATGTTGATGAACGTTCCGATCCCATTATGGCAACGGAAGCTGCCTGCAAATATTTGAAGAGTTTAAATACCAGTTTCAATGATTGGGATTTGGCACTTGCGGCATACAATTCCGGTCCAGGCAATGTTTCCAAAGCGATACGCCGTTCCGGGGGCAAGACCAATTACTGGAATCTTCGCAATTACCTTCCACGTGAAACAGCGGGATATGTTCCTGCATTTTTGGCTACTATGTACATTTTTGAATATGCACAAGAGCATGGCTTTAAAAAGCAGGGGTCCAGAATTCCTTATATAGCAACTGATACTATTAGGGTTAAGCAGCAGATAACTTTAGATCAGGTAGCAAAACTTACAAATCTCGATAAAGAAGAACTAGAGTTTTTGAATCCATCATATAAGTTAGGCATTATACCTGTAGTGAAAAATGAAAACTACATGTTACGCCTTCCATTGACTGCGGTAGGTACTTTTGTGAATAATGAAAACGCCATCTACGCCTTTGCACAGGAAGAGCAGGAAGAAGCAGAAAAGCCAGCGCCAGAACTATACGAGCAACCTGAAAAAATCCGCTATCGCGTAAAACGTGGTGATTATTTAGGTAGAATTGCCGAAAGATATGGCGTGGGCGTTAGCCAGATTAAGAGTTGGAACGGTATGCGAAGCAATACACTTAGGGCAGGACAGAACTTAATTATTTATCCTAAGAAGAGCGCTCAGGACATTGCCAGCAATACTCCTGCACAATCTCAAAATGTATCTTCGGAAAAGACATATACTGTGCGCAATGGAGACTCGTTATGGAGCATTTCGCAAAAATTTCCTGGAGTTTCAGTCCAAAATATCAAAAATTGGAACGATATTAGTGGCAATAACATAAAGCCCGGAACTAAACTAAAAATATATAAAGGATAGTTCCAAAAACATCCTTTAAATGAAAATAATTAAGATCGCATTATTAGCGTTTGTTGTTGCATTTGCTTCTTGCAACAATAACGGTAAGAGAGACAAATCACTTGTTCCCAATTCTGTTGGTAATATAAATGCCTTACAGATTATCACACCAAACGACCTCTGGAACGGCATTGTTGGTGAAGCTATACGCAATAACTTTGCAGCGCCCACCGATGGTCTCCCGCAAGATGAACCACTTTTTTCAATGAATCAAATGCCACCCGACGCTTTTACGGGTTTTGCTCGTAGTAACAGGCTTTTTTTATATGTGGTTTTGAGTGAAGAAGACAAAGTTACCATTGCTACGGATGAATACGCCAAACCTCAGGCTGGGGCTATAATAAAGGCATCTTCTGAAGAAAAATTGGTTGAGCTTATAAATAAAAATGCAGCGCAGATAATTGAAACCTTTCACAAATCTGAAATAAAGGAGCGCCAACGCAGAACAGCTATTTCATTGATGAAAACAGATTCACTTAAAAAAGTGATGGGTGTTAGCCTACAAATACCAAGTGCTTATAGAATTGCAAAGGCAACGGATAGTTTTTTCTGGATGCGAAAAGACTTAAAAGACGGAACGACTAACATCTTGGTATACGAGGTTCCTTTAAAGATGATAACCAACGACAGCACAGCTGTGGGAGATATAATTAAAATCCGTGATTCCATAGGGAGCAGACTGTTGCCCGTGGAGGATGACGGTGAATTTATTACTGAAGATGCCTATGCACCCTATCTTTTCACAACAAAAATTGACGGAAAGTTTGCTTATGAAACTAAGGGTACCTGGGAAGTAAAGGACGATTGGATGGGCGGACCCTTTGTAAATTATGCCGTTCGTGACGAGAAAAACAACCGTTATTTAATTCTGGAAGGTTTTACTTATGCACCCGCAGTGTCGAAAAGAGACTTGCAATTTGAGCTGGAATCAATATTAAACTCTGCCAAAATTGAGTAAATCATAGAAAAATATTTCAAAAAAAAGAGCCTTTCAGTTTAAACTGAAAGGCTCTTTTTTTTGACGAAATGCTATTTTACTTGGTATCGTCAATCTTTTTATCTGTAGAATCGTCTTTAGACGCATCCTTGAATTCTTTAAGGCCGCTTCCCAGTCCACGCATAAGCTCTGGAATTTTCTTTCCCCCGAAAAGCAATAACACGATCACAACAATCAATACAATTTGCCAAGGGCCAATAACACCTAAAGGAAGAAACAATGCACTCATAATTTTAAAAATTTAATTACGCAAAGGTAACAAGAAATGTTTAGATACAACGTTTTGACATCAACTTTAGCGTGTGGGGCTTCAGTTTATTTTATATTTGTAAAAAGCAATTGCAGATTATGACCCAAAAAGAAAAAAGAGCCAAAAAGTTCAAAAAGAAGCTTTTGCACAAATACCGCTTGGTAATTCTAAACGAGGAAACTTTTGAAGAACGCTTCTCGTTTAAACTGAATAGACTGAATGTGTTTGTTTTCAGTACTCTTTTTGCCTTATTTCTTATATTGGCAACTACTTTTATAATTGCTTTTACGCCTCTTCGTGAATATATTCCGGGCTATTCTTCCACGGCTTTAAAAAAGAAAGCCACAAGTTTAGCGTATAAATCAGACTCATTACAGCAGATTCTTGATGTAAATGAGCAATACCTTGCTTCTATCAAAAAAGTCCTTACAGGCGACGTAAAAACTGTAAATTTCAACAAAGATTCACTCATTGAGGTAGCCAAAACAGACCCTTCCGTTTTAATACGTACTTCCAGAAAAGACTCTTTGCTTAGACAAGCAGTTGCCAAAGAAGATAAATACAACCCTTTGATTGCTCCACAAGTCCAACAATATGCACTCTTTGCACCTGTAAAAGGCGCTATTTCGGAAAATTATGATTCCAAGTCAAAACACTACGCAGTTGATGTGGTTACAGCCAAGGATTCACCAGTGAAGGCTGTTGCCGATGGGACGGTTATTTTTGCTGAATGGACCGCTGCAACGGGATATGTTATAATTTTGAAACATGACAACAACCTGATTTCCGCTTATAAGCATAATGCAATGCTCACTAAGGAACAGGGCGAAATTGTTAAAGCGGGTGAAGTGATTGGAACAGTAGGAAATACTGGCGAACTCACAACTGGTCCCCATTTACATTTTGAACTCTGGCGTGATGGCTTCCCCGTTAACCCAACAAGTTTCATCGACTTTGACTGATAGCCTATGTTCATAAAATCACTCGGCGCAAAGATATTTGCCAAAATTGTTGTAAACAGAATCCAGAACTGGGCCACAAAACCTGTTGAAACCCAGCAAAAGGTTTTTGAGGCTTTAATTGCGGATGCAAAAAATACTGCCTTCGGAAAAGATCACGATTTTGAAAATATAAATTCTTTTGAAGATTTTGCAAAGAAGGTTCCAATTCGCGATTATGAAGATTTAAAGCCCTATGTAGAACGTGTGGTTGCTGGGGAAGAAAATATTTTATGGAACGGAAAACCGCTCTATTTTGCGAAAACTTCCGGCACAACGTCAGGCGCGAAATATATTCCACTTACCAAGGAATCTATGCCATATCACATTGAAGCCGCCCGCAACGCAATTTTATGTTACATAAACGAAACTGGTAACGCCAAATTTGTAAATGGCAAAATGATATTTCTACAGGGAAGCCCAGAAATGCAGGAGAAGAACGGAATTAAGGTAGGCCGGCTTTCTGGCATCGTTGCACATTACGTTCCCGCATATCTTCAAAAAAACCGTTTGCCAAGCTTGGAAACTAATTGCATAGACGATTGGGAAACTAAAGTTGACGCCATTGTTGAGGAAACTAAGGGTGAAAATATGACCGTTATCAGCGGCATTCCCTCGTGGGTGCAGATGTATTTTGAAAAACTTCAGAAAAAAACCGGGAAGAAGGTGGGCGACCTTTTTAAAAACTTCAACCTCTTCATTTACGGCGGTGTCAATTTTGAACCCTATCGCGCCAAGTTTGAAAATTTAATAGGAAGAAAAGTTGACAGCATCGAATTGTTTCCTGCCAGCGAGGGCTTTTTTGCATTTCAGGATAGCCAAAAGGAAAGAGGAATGTTGCTGCTTTTAAACTCGGGAATTTTCTATGAATTCATTAAAGCAGGTGAATTTTTTGATGAAAACCCGAAACGATTGACAATTGGCGAAGTTGAAATGGGCGTGAATTATGTAATGATAATTTCAACAAACGCAGGGCTTTGGGCCTATAATCTGGGCGATACCGTGCAGTTTACTTCAACGAAACCCTATCGTGTAATTGTTTCCGGAAGAATAAAACATTTTATTTCGGCTTTTGGGGAGCACGTGATTGGAAAAGAAGTGGAAGAAGCGATGAACAAGGCTATTTCAAAATTCAATTTTTCGATTACCGAATTTACCGTTGCCCCGCAAATTACGCCTTCCGAAGAAAACCTTCCATATCACGAATGGCTAGTAGAATTTGAAACTCTACCTGAAAACCTTCAAAAAGTAGCTGAATTTCTTGATGCCGAAATGCAACAACAAAACTCTTATTATTTCGATTTAATTGAAGGAAAAGTACTTCAATCATTAAAGATTTCATCACTTAAACGGGATAGTTTTCAGCAATATATGAAATCACAGGGCAAACTTGGAGGCCAAAACAAGGTGCCGCGACTTTCCAACGATCGTAAAATTGCTGATGCACTACTTCAAATACAGCCCCAAAATTAGTGTTATCTTTGCACCCAATGAATAAATTGAAATCACATACAAGAACACGTGCCCAAGAGAGCACGCAGGCCATTGAGCGGCTTTATATAACAATGCGCCACCTCTTTAATCGGGGGTTTTACAAGCCTATGGGAGTTTCGGGAGAAACACTTCGTGAATCATTATTAACCCTTCGTCCTGAAATCTATGGCTCTATAAAAGAAGAAAAAATTGAATTGCAGGGTCTGCTTTACGTGATGGACCGTTTGCCGTACGGAATTGAGGAATGCCGATTTATTAACTTAACCAGTGATGAAGGTTACAAAAACTCACATTTTGAACCCATAATTCCCCTAAAACGCCGCCGAAATTGTTACCGAATAGATTCGGAACAAATGAATATTGAAATTACGCGTGGCCGTTCGGAAATCTATGATATTCTAACGCACCTTACCTTTCTTTTCATAGAGTCGCACAAAATTATGAAGCAGGTGCTCATTAACGAGAACGGCGAAGTGATTCGCGATTGGAAAAAGCTAGAACAAGCTGTTCTCAAAAAAGGGAAACTTTCACAGGAGGAAAAGGAAGTGGCCCTTACGCACACTGCAAATTTTCTGGGAAGAACCTTTGAAGAAGTAAAAAGCGTATATCCCTTTTTCGCAAGTGAAAAGAACGAGAACCGTTTCTTTAATATTATCTATTTTTTAGGAAAGCTTGCCATAGATGAAATTATTGAAGATAATAAACGTATAATTACTTTTAGTCCGGTTTTGCGCGAGCGTCTGGGACATCACATTCACGGCGAACTGTGGGCCTATGCTATAAAACACGCGCTTCAAGATAAAGGCTTATTGGAGCGTCCGTTGCATATTATAAGTGCCAATATGCACAGCGTAATGAACAGTTTATATGGTCCAAAGGCGCTTTCGGCAGAATTCTCAAAGAAAAAAGCGATGGAGGTTTTTGAGGCACTCAGTATTGCTTCCAACGGTAAGCTCCGTGAAAAAGTAAACAAAACCGCGCTCGCGGAAGGAATGATGTTTATTGAGGACCAAAGCGGGACAAATATTGATGTGCAAATAATTGATACCTCCAAAATTAAACAAAGTCCCTATATAGAAGGGTTGAAGGAGGTTGAGAACTCAAAAAAACCTGTCATAATTGTGATGGATTATGCATTTGGCGAGCAAGCCTATGAAACAATGGACGAGCTTTTAAAACCATTTGTGGATGCTAATAAAGTGCGGCATTTCTTAAATGTGGCTTCAGTCTCTATAATGGGAAAAGCAGGAATTTTGGAAGGTGGAAAGGGCGATATTATGATTCCGTCAGCCCATGTTTTTGAAGGTACTGCAGACAATTATCCATTCAAAAATAAATTGGACAAATCACTTTTTAAGGATGATGACGTTACGGTTTGTACAGGAACGATGATTTCGGTGCTGGGAACTTCGCTTCAAAATAGGGATTTGCTGAAATTCTTTCACAATTCAACGTGGAATGTGATTGGACTTGAAATGGAAGGCGCACATTATCAAAAAGCGATTCAGGCAGCTTCCAAAATTAGGCGAAGCATCAGCCCAAAAGTGAAGGTGCGCTATGCCTATTACGCCTCAGATAATCCATTGGAAACCGGAAGCACTTTGGCTTCGGGGGGATTGGGAACAACGGGTGTAAAACCCACCTATTTAATTACCGAAAAGATGTTAAAACAGATTTTAGACACTACTAAAAATTAATTTTGAAAAACGATAAAGTACTGATTACGGGAGGCGCAGGATTTATAGGTTCCAATTATGTGGAATACGTCCTTAAAAATTCAGAAGATGACATTTTCGTGTTGGACAAGCTAACCTATGCCGGAAATTTGAAGAATTTGGAAGCTGTTTCACATAAAATCACCTTTATAAAAGGAGATATTTGTGATGCTTTTTTTATTCAGGATTTATTTGAAAAACATAAATTTCAAAAAGTAGTACATTTCGCAGCGGAAAGCCATGTGGACAATTCCATTTCGGGACCTTCGGAATTTATTCAAACAAATATAGTGGGCACCTTCAATTTACTTCAGAGCGCTTACAAAACCTGGATGAACGGCCCGAATGATTTGAAAGATGAATTTAAAAATGCCCGTTTTCTGCACATTTCCACAGATGAGGTTTACGGCACTTTGGGAGAAACGGGACTTTTTACGGAAGAAACGCCTTATGCGCCGAATAGTCCGTACAGTGCTTCAAAGGCATCCTCAGATTTTATTGTGCGCAGTTATTTTCACACTTATGGTTTGCCGGTTGTAACTACAAATTGCTCAAATAATTATGGACCCAATCAGCATAAGGAAAAATTGATTCCAACGATTATTCGCAAAGCAATTTCGGGTGAACCCATCCCAATTTACGGCGACGGAAAAAACGTGCGCGATTGGCTTTACGTGATGGACCATTGCAGCGGAATTTATTTGGCTTTGAAAAATGGAAAGCTCGGCGAAACCTATAACATCGGCGGTCGCAATGAACGTGAAAACCTTTATATTGCAAACGTTATCTGTGAATTGCTGGATGAAATGCTTCCGAAGGATTCGCCGCATAAAGAACAAATAACATTTGTAAAAGACCGTCCAGGCCACGATTTTAGATACGCTATTGATGCTTCAAAAATAGAAAATGAACTTGGTTGGAAGGCGAAAGAAAATTTTGAGACAGGCATTCGGAAAACGATTGCTTGGTATTTGAAAAATAGAGATAGATTGTAATTTAAAACCACGAGTTCAAGAATAATTGTAAAAAAGTATTCGTGAATTCGTGGCAAAATAAACACAAATGAAAGGAATAATTTTAGCAGGAGGTTCGGGCACCCGTTTGCACCCCATCACCTTGGCTGTGAGCAAGCAGTTGATGCCGGTGTATGACAAACCGATGATTTATTATCCGCTATCAACCCTTATGTATGCTGGTATTCGGGATATTTTGATTATTTCTACACCGCAGGATCTTCCGCTTTTCAAACAACTTTTGGGCGATGGTAAAAAATTGGGCTGTAATTTTCAATACGCCGAACAGGCAAATCCAAACGGCCTTGCGGAAGCTTTTATTATTGGAAAGGATTTTATAGGAAATGATAAAGTGGCATTGATACTTGGCGACAATATTTTTTACGGTTCTGGTTTAAAGGAATTGTTGCAATCAAAAAACAATCCCGATGGGGGCGTGATTTATGCATACCACGTTTTAGACCCCGAAAGATATGGGGTTGTGGAGTTTGATAAAAGCGGAAAAGCGCTTTCCATTGAGGAAAAACCCAAAAGCCCAAAATCAAATTACGCGGTTCCGGGTATTTATTTTTACGACAATAGCGTTGTGGAAATTGCGGCCAACATAAAACCCAGCGCCCGTGGCGAACTGGAAATAACCGATGTAAACAACGAATATTTAAAAAAGGGAAAACTGAGTGTCAGCATACTGGACAAAGGTACCGCTTGGCTGGATACCGGAACTTTTGCTTCCTTGATGCAGGCTGCCCAATTTGTTGAGGTTATTGAGGAAAGACAGGGCCTAAAAATTGGCGCCATCGAAGAAGCTGCGTATGAAATGGGCTATATTTCAAAAGAACAATTAGTGGCTTTGGCAGAACCTTTATTGAAAAGCGGCTACGGAAAACATTTACTTCAACTAAATTAGATTTGGAAATACAACACACCCCATTAAAAGATTGTTTTATTTTGAAACCGAATGTCTTTAGGGACGAACGCGGACTTTTTTATGAAACCTACAATCAAAAAGTTTTTGAAAAAGTTACTGGACTTAATATTGATTTTGTGCAGGATAACCAGTCGGTTTCTTCAAAAGGAGTGTTGCGCGGACTTCATTTTCAAAATGGAAAAATGGCCCAGGCCAAGTTGGTTCGTGTTGTGAAAGGCAAGGTTTTGGACATTGTGGTGGATATCCGAAAAGATTCAGAAACCTTCGGAAAATCATTTTCGGTGGTTTTGGATGATGTGGAACATCTGCAATTATTTGTTCCCCGCGGGTTTGCACATGGTTTTATTACACTTTCCGAACAATCCATTTTTTCATATAAATGTGATAATTATTACGATAATGCTTCGGAAAGCGGAATAATCTATAATGACGCAACCTTAGCCTTGGATTGGCATCTTCCAAGCGAAGAATTCATTATTTCAGAAAAGGATTTGGAACTTCCCAATTTTGGAGAAGCGGTAAGTCATTACCCTAGCAATTCTTAAAGGGAAGGCTGCGAGAATTGAGTTTAAAACAATGATAATTGTCTTATTTTATTGATAATATAATTAAAAGGATAGGGTAAAAGTCCCCTTCGGGGATTTAGGGGCTATGAAAAAAATACTGGTAACAGGCGCAAACGGACAATTGGGGAAGTGCATAAAAGATGCAACTGCCGATTTTCCCGAACTTGAATTTGTCTTTGTTTCAAAGGAAGAACTCGATATAGAAAATTCGGACTTGCTTCTAGATTTCTTCAGCAAAAATTCCTTTACACATTGCATCAATACCGCAGCATACACCAACGTTGAAAAAGCGGAAAGTGAAGCTGAAAAGGCTTTTGCCATCAATGCCGAAGCAGTAAAAAACTTGGCCACTGTTTGCAAAGAAAACGATATTGTCCTGCACCATATTTCCACAGACTATGTTTTTGATGGAAAAAAAAGATCTCCATA
Source organism: Aequorivita sp. UBA3180 (assembly GCA_002364215.1). GTDB lineage: Bacteria > Bacteroidota > Bacteroidia > Flavobacteriales > Flavobacteriaceae > Aequorivita. Next base: position 172,568 of record DEXQ01000003.1, read on the forward strand.
TTTGGAAACAGATGCTACAAATCCCATCAATGTTTACGGGGCTTCAAAGCTAAAGGGAGAGCAGTATATTCAAGAAATTTGTCATAAATTTTATATTTTACGAACGTCGTGGCTCTATTCGCAATACGGGCATAATTTTCTGAAAACTATTTTAACATACGCCCAAGCTAAAAAACCGCTTACCATTACAACCGAACAGGTAGGAACGCCAACCAACGCCAATGATGTGGCTAAAGCAGTATTGCAAATAATTGTACAAGATTCAAAAAATTATGGCGTTTACCATTACAGCAACAGCGGCAAAACCACCTGGTTTGGCTTTGCCGAGGAGATACTTAAGCAAACGGAAAAATTAAAAGATGCAAATCTTGCAAAAACAAACCATTACCGTACTTTTGCCGCACGCCCGGTATATAGCGTTTTAGATAACGCAAAGGCATTGAACAATTTAAGTATTAAGCAGATAGATTGGCAGGAAAGCCTAGAATCTGTATTAAAAAAGACAGTCATTAATTTATAATATTAGTTTATATGGCACAGCAAAATTCATCGGAAGAGGTTGATTTGGGGTATATGTTTAAATCAATTGGGGGGATTTTTAAGAAACTGGCAGGGTTTTTATTCCTTGTTATCGCTTTTGTACGGAAATATCTTTTATTGATCATCGGATTAATCATACTTGGGATTATTTTGGGATATTTTCTGGACAGAAACTCTGTTAAAGTTTATGAAAATAGATTGATTGTAATTCCAAATTTTGAGAGTGTAGAATATCTGTATGATAAAACGGATGAACTCAACTTTAAAATTCAATCTGGGGACTCTTTGTATTTGAAAGAAATATTTGGAGAAAAATATAAAGCGGTCAAAAAAATAGAAATAGAACCTATTGTTGATATTTATAATTTTACTACAAAGTCTAGAGAAAATATTGATGTTTTCAGAATACTTTTTGAAAATCAGGATATGAAAGAGTTTGTTGATGATATGACAACAAGCAAACAATACAAATATCAAAAACTTAAAGTGTTTATACACGGAAAGGATTCAAAAGACTTATTGGAAAAATTCTTAGGTTTCCTAAATGAAAATGAACATTTTAAGGAATATCAAGAAATTTATATACAGAACACTTCTAAAAGGTTGTCTGAAACAGATAAGATGATAACTCAAGCCGATTCAGTGATCAAAGCGATTACGTCAACATCAACTTCAACAAATCCTAATCCTCCAGTTTATGCAAGTTTTAATAATGATTTTTACAGTATATTCCGATATAAGGATGTGTTACTCAAAGATAAGCTAGAATTGCTGAAAAAAAGTAAAGATGAGGTTGCCATTATTAAACCAGTAAGTATAAATTATAATATTCTAGAAGGTGGATTTGCATCATTAAAGAACATTATTAAGATTCCGATGCTTCTATTCCTTTTATTTTCATTTATCTTTTTCTTAAGATTTGTTTATTTGGGATTAAAGAGAATCGCTCAAGAATAGTAGAAGACCAATGACAAAATCGGGGATAATAATTCAAGCAAGAACGGGGTCTACTAGGTTGCCCAATAAAATGCTCTTGCCTTTTTATGGAGAGAAAGGAATATTTGAAATTATCTTGCAACGCTTAAAGAGCAGTTCCGTATCAATTCCGATAATTGTTGCCACTACAGCCAATAAATCTGACCAGCAATTGGTTGAAATCGCAAAAGAATATGGATTTGATTACTATACCGGCGATGAAGAAAATGTGCTAAATCGGTTTATTGAAACTGCGGAACATTTTAAAATAGATAATATAATTAGGCTATGCGCAGACAATCCTTTTGTTGATTTAGATGCCTTATCCTTTCAAATAAATTCTTTCAGCAATAATTACGATTATTGGTGTTATTGTACAAATCAATTAAAGCCCACCATAAAAACCGGATATGGCTTTTGGACAGAGACGGTAACCCTAAATGCGCTAAAAAAAGTAGCTGCCTCAACAGATGAAGCACTTTATAAAGAACACGTAACGAATTATATTTACACCCATCCAAATACGTTTGAAATACATTTTGAAAAAATCAATCAAAACGTTGAGAACCTTTCAAATTTAAGACTGACAGTAGATACGAAGAACGATTTTAAATTGCTAAAAGAGATTTATGAAACATTACTTTCAAAAAATATAAGCTTTACCGCAAGTGGAATTTCAAACTTTGTAAAAGATAATCCGCAATGGTTAAAAATTATGGAAGCGGAAACCTTAAAAAACATTAAATGAAAAAAGAAACCTATATAATTGGCGAAATAGGCCAGAACCACAATGGCTCTGTAGATATCGCAAAACTTATTACAGAATTGGTTACAAAGCCTATAAAAGAAGACCTCTTCGGCTTAGACTTAAGGCCTATGAATGCTGTAAAGTTGACAAAGCGTGATCTAAACGAAGAACTTTCCGCAAGCCAGATGTCCGGCCCGTATAATTCTCCCAATTCATTTGGAAAAACCTATGGCGAGCATAGAGCGGTACTTGAACTTTCAGACGAGGAACACTTTGAGGTTTATAAACATGCAAAATCTTTGGGACTGGATTTTGTAGAAACCTTGTGCTCACCTGGCTGTGCATCGTTGCTTAAGTATTTTGAACCCGATTTTTTGAAAGTAGCAAGCAGGGACCTTACTAATATCCCGCTGCTTGAAACTATTTCTGAAACAAAAATTCCCATAATTCTATCTACAGGAATGGCGAGTAAAAAAGAGCTGGATGAAGCTTTGGCAATTATCACAAAAAATCACAGTGACATTTCCATACTTCATTGCGTTTCGGAATACCCAACCCATCCCGACCATCTAAACTTGAACACAATAAAATATTTAAAGAAGCATTATTCCAATTATAGAATAGGCTTCTCTGACCATACAATAGGAATATCTGCTCCAGTGGTAGCCGTAGGGATGGGCGCCGAGATAATTGAAAAACATGTTACAATAGACCGCAGTATGAAAGGAACTGATCAAGCAGGTTCCCTCGGGCCAGAAGGTGTTATGAGAATGGTTAGGGACATACGCATTGCAGAACGCTGGATGGGCGAAGAAGAGTTTTTTATAGAGCCAAGTGTTCAAGCTGCCCGGGTAAAGCTGGAAAGATCTATAGCTTCCAAAAGAGACTTAAATGTTGGCGAAATTATAAAAGCTGAAGATATCCATCTTCTTAGCCCTGGAGACGGTATAAAATGGATTGACAAGGAGTTGATTATAGGCGCTAAGGTAGTAAGCGCCATTCCAAAGAACGAGATAATTTATCCGAAAAATGTCGAAAAAAATCAATAAGCTTCCCAAACTTGTTCTAACCGATATAGATGGCGTATGGACCGATGGCGGGATGTATTACGACCAAACCGGGAATGAGTTAAAAAAATTCCATACCTACGACAGTGCCGGAATATTATTTTGCAGATTAAATAATATTCCCGTGGGCATTATTACCGGTGAAACTACTAAAATTGTTGAAAGAAGATCCCAAAAGCTCAAAGTAGATTTTCTTTATCAAGGGGAAAAGAACAAGCTGGAAACCGTTTTAAAACTCTGTAAGCAGCTGGATATTTCAATGGAAGATGTTGCGTACTTAGGGGACGATTTAAATGATATTGAACTTTTAAAAAACGTGGGTTTTTCCGGAGCCCCCATTTCTGCGCCCAATTATATTAAGGATTTGGTTCACATCGTTCTTCAAAAAAAAGGCGGAGAAGGCGTATTTAGAGAGTTTGTTGAATTTATTTTGACTGAAAATAACAAAATGGATGAAACGATCCTGCTTTACCAAAATCTAAAAAACATCCAGCAATAATTTTTAAATACATTCTTACTAAAAGATTTTAGAAAGCGGACGTAAAAACTTAAAAGCAATATTTAATGCAGGTTACTTTATCAAAATTGCCATTAAATAAAGCAGGTTCCCTTTTCCTTCGGATGTCCGCAATGGGGTCCAAATTTCTGATTTTCACATATTTGTCAAAATATTTTAGCGAATCCGTCTATGGGGTTTATTCTCTTTTAGCAACTACAGTTACCATTGCCATATTTGTTTTGGGGTTTGATTTTTACAATTATGCTATTCGCGATATTTTGCTAAAGTCACAGGACAGAGCATCAAAAGTGGCTACTTCTTTTGTATTCTATGGATTTATATATTTAGTATTTATACTGTTGGGATATTTGCTTTTTGATCAAGTAGATTATCTTGCCGAATTTTCTACACTAATAATTTTTATCGCCATTTCAGAACATTTAAACCAAGAGATTTATCGGTTACTGCTGGCTTTTAAAAAAGTTTTGGTGGCAAACTGGTTTCTATTTTTACGTGTTGCAGGGTGGACAATTTGGGTTTTATTCCAAATAATCGTTTTGAAGAATGAAATCTCTTTGGAATATATCCTTTACACCTGGTTTTTATTTAACGTGGGCATATTGTTGGTTACTGCATTATGGTTCAATAAATCGATAAAAAAGCATATTTCAACAATTCGAATAAAAAAAAGCTGGTTAAAGGAAGGGTTAAGAATCAGTTTGATTTTTTATGTCGCGACCCTGGCACTGAAAGCCATAGAATATTCAAACCGCTATATAGTGGAAGGAGTTTTGGACGAAGCTTCTGCGGGAATTTTTTCCTTTTATTCAAACATTTCCATGGTCATCGGCATTTACATAAGTACCGTCGTGGTTTCATATGAGTTGCCAGATTTAATAGAAAGCTCTGCCAATGACTCCTTTGACGCAAAGTTGGTACGCTTCAAAAACCTGCTCATCCGCCATTCCGCAATTGCATTTTTAGCGGTAATGATTTTAATCTATCCCATACTTTTGTGGCAGGGAAAACCTTCTTTTGCACAGTATTGGCCATTGATAATATTATTGAATGCGGCAACGTTTTTAATGAACGTTTCCCTTTTGTACCACTCCTATCTCTATATTAAACATCAGGAAAAAAAATTGCTGCAGATTGTTTTGGTTTCCAGTGCAATAAATATAGCCGCCACCTTTGTATTCAGTTATTTTTTCGGAATAATAGGTGCCGGAATAGCGTTTTTAATCACAGGAATTGTAATCTTTGCACTGCGGAAACGCGCTGTAAAAAAGAAGATATAAATGAAGAATTTATTTGTGGCCCTTGGGCAGCACCATGTTCAAAATTTTGAAAACCTAATTGAAAACAATTTGGTAGTGGAAGGTGAGCGAATTCTTCTTGCGGGTTCTGGCCTTATTTATGATGCCTTGAAATGGGACCGGGTCATAAAGGCAGAACAATCCTTCAACAACAATGCAGACTCGGCTTTTAGCCAAGTGGCGGCCATAAATTCTAAAATCCTTTCATACAAGAAAATGCTAAGCCATTTATCTTTTTTGAAGAACGAGCCCATTACATTGTACGTTTGTTATATAGAAGATGTGTTGACAAATTATCTTTTTTTGAGCTTTGGAAAAAACACCCAAGCAGTTATTGTGGAGGATGGTACGCTAAACTATTATGACCATTCCTTAAAAAACATATCAAGGTTAAAATTTCTGTTGAAGCAAACCATTGCGCAAACCCATGGCATCCCTTTTAAAAAATACAAAGGGCATTCCTCCGGGGCTGAATATAAGCATGTTATTTCCCAGTTTTTAACACTGCCAAAACACGCTTTTGTTCAAAAAAACGCAAAGAAATTACCAATGGAGAAGGAAAGCTTGCCCAACTTTTCAAAATCCTTATATATAATAGGGCAAGAGTCCTACGGCACCCTGCTGGGACAGAAGTTTTTTGAAACGGCACTTGATGATTTTTTGGCACAATTGAAAAAACAACCGTTTTACAAAGAAATTGATACAGTATATTATAAGCCCCATAGAAACGGAAAACAATTGCCGGAAACATTTTTCAAAAGTGTTTTTTCAGACAAAGAAGTGGTTTTTCTGCTTACGGAACAAACCTCGGAAACGCTGTACTTTAAAGAATTGCATGCTCAACACATAGCGGGATTTGATTCTAGTACACTTATAAATATATATGCAAAACTGGACGATCAAGAAAGAGAAAAGGTTTCCTTTTATGTAAATCCTTTGAAAAATGATGAACTGATCCCACTTTTTAAGAATTTGGGGTTTCAGTTTTTAAATAAAGACAGGTTATAGTTATGGGGCTTTTTATAAACTTGTTTTTTGCATTGCTTTTTGTACTCTTCACATATTATTATGTAAAGAAAAGTTTTTTATTGTCCTTTTTATATGGGCTTGTTTTTTTTCAGGCGTTTAGTGTTATTCCATCACTTATCTATATTGAGCAGGGAATATATATTAACGAGCAGGGAAGGTTTAGTTTTTTTACGGGGGCTACCATACTATGTGTGCTCTATTTTATATTAACGTTCGTAATTATTGCTATGGCCTTTAAGTCTTTTAATAAAAAAAGGCTGCCTGTGTTCCAGTTTAGTTATAATGGTAGAAATGTGGAACTTCTTATAGTTATGGCAATGATAATTCTACCGCTTGTTTTACTTCTTATAAATGCAGTCTTGTCACCTTTGCCAATTCTGGACTCTTCTGTTACTAGATTTACTTACTGGTCCACTTCCCGCTTTCCATTTTTAAATAGTCTTTTTGGGAACACAGCTATGTTTGTTCCCTTCGCCATTGGTTTGCTGTTTCCAAAATTTAAGAAGTTTTCTGTATTTATGCTTTTTGTTTTTTTTGGATATAATTTTATGATTGGCCAAAAATTTTCACCTATTCTACAAGGCTCCTATTCTTTTCTATTGCCTTTGGTGTTTTATTATAGGAATAACCTAAAAACTTATATAAAACGCGCCATAGTACCATTATTTATCGTGGGTGGTATTCTAACATCAATTATGTACACAATTACATATAATAAATATGAAGAGACCAATCCTTTTGCCAACATAAAGATATATGATCCCAACGAAGCAATGCTTTATAGAATATTTGGACTCCAAGGGCATTTATTTTGGGGAGCAACTGATAGGTATGTGGTAGAAAGTGAAACACCAAAATCCTTCAATCCTGCAGATTTACTTTACGGTATGAAAGTAATGATGGAAGATTTTGCAAAAGACCGTAAGATGGTTATTAGTGCCAACGAAGAAGGGGGTTACAATTTTACCAATGCCTATCCAGGAATTCTTTTTAAAATTTTCCCAATATCAATTGGGTTGGTGTTTCATACTTTTTTAACCATTGTTTTTCTCGCATTGATGGGATGGATTCTAAAAGAATTAATGACAAAGGGAGCAATGATACTTTCAGTTATTGCGTATCAGTTATTTAACTGGACAATTTATGCTTTTGTAATGGGATATTTTTATAAATTATATTTTACCGTATTCTTTCTCTTTTTATACGCTATGTATGTTTATCTAAGAAAAAAGAAAAATGAAGAACAACTTCAGAATATCTAAAAATAATATTGCTGAATACAGCTTTCTTGGATTTATTGGGGTTCTTCCCTTTGAGGATATTTATGGGTCAATTATGTTGGTCATTACCATGGTTTTTGCACTTTTTTTTAATTCCCAAAAAGAGTTTTTTAAAATATTAAAGGAGAATAAAGTATTATGGCTTTTAGTTGCTTATTATATTATTGCTGTAATTAGTCTTTTATACAGTCAGGATCTTCCTGAGAGTTTAAAAAAACTCTCAAAGCTTTTAGCTCTTGTTTTAATTCCCTTGATGTTTGTACTTCTTAACCCTAGTAAGAAATTGCTGAAGCTTGGAAAGAAAGTTTTTGTTTATGCAATGATTACATTTTCTATTTTTTCTCTTTTGAAATTAGGCTATAATTATATTGTTAATCATGACATAAGCCATTGGTATAATTTTGTTCAAGACTCCATGTACCATAAGTACATGCCAGAGGATGCAATGTATTTGAATACTGCGCTAATTTTACTTTTATTTGGTGACTTTAAAAAGAATTTAAAACTCTTTATAGCAATCCTATTCTTAATTATCATAGTTCTATTCAGTGTGCGTCTCGGACTCTTTCTTTATTTGTTGATAGTTACAATCTATTTCTTTTTCAACATTAAATCATTATTAAACTTGAAAAGTCTTGTAATTGTTGTTTTAACCGTTACTGCATCATTGCTAATAGTGAGTCAAAGCCGGTATGCTAATGATAAGTTTTATGACACGCTCGAAAAAATTGGGCTTAAAACTGGAGATCAAGTATCGGAAATTGGTGCCAAATACCATAAAATGGGATTGCGGGAAAAAATTTGGTCTTCCAGCATAGAATTGATTGAAAAACGACCAATTTTGGGACATGGTGCTGGAGTTGAAAAAAAGCCCCTAGCTGCAGTTAATAAAACAAAGGGTTATGATGATATTCCCCCCAATTATCATTCACATAACCAGTTTCTTTCAGTAATGCTTCAATACGGTGTTTTTGGAATCACTTGGCTACTCACTGTTTTTGCCTTTTTATTTTGGTTGACAGTAAAAAACAAAAACACAGTAGGAATTTTGATTGTGATAGTCATGCTCATTTCTATGATTACTGAAAGCTATCTCGAGTTGCAGCAAGGAGTTTTTTACTTTTGTGTTTTTATTTCTTTAGAAGCCTATGATTCGAAATTGCGTCTGAAAAAAACTAAAACCATATCATAAATGCTGTTCAATTCGTTAATATTTCTTTTTGCTTTTTTACCATTAGTTCTAGGATTCTACTTTTTATTAAGAAAAGAATATAGAAACATTTTTCTTCTAATTGCCAGTCTCGCTTTTTACGCTTGGGGAGAAGCAGAATTGGTGGTAGTAATGATTTTTTCAATTTGTTTAAACTATGCTTTTGGAATTTTAATAAGTTCACAAGTCGTTCACAAGATTGGTTTAGGAAAAAAATGGAGATGGATATTTCTTGCTTTGGGTGTTGCTATAAACCTCAGTGTTTTAGTTTATTACAAATATTTTACTTTTATACTTAATAATTTACGTTCTCTTAATTTTGAATTCTCTTTCTCTGACGATAATATTTTACTCCCTATTGGAATTTCTTTTTTCACATTTCAAAGTATATCTTACTTAATCGATGTTTATCGTCGAACGGTTCCAGCACAAAAGAACTTATTGGATCTAGGTCTTTATATTTCGCTCTTCCCTCAATTAATTGCTGGGCCAATTGTTAGATATGAGGACATTTATAAAGAGATTCGCAGTCGTACAGTAACACGTGAAGGCTTTTCATCAGGGATCCTGAAATTTATTCGAGGGCTTGCTAAAAAGGTAATCATCGCAAATAACGTAGGACTAATTGCTGATAAAGCTTTCGATATTCCAGTTGGAGAACTGGGAATGTTTACATCTTGGGTGGCAATAATTTGTTATGCACTTCAAATTTACTTTGATTTTTCTGGCTATTCGGATATGGCAATTGGGTTAGGACGAATGTTTGGATTTAATATAAAAGAAAACTTTATGCATCCATATACAGCATCGTCTGTAAAGGAATTTTGGAGACGTTGGCACATCTCTCTATCCACTTGGTTTCGGGATTATCTATATATTCCATTGGGAGGTAGTAGAGGTTCTAAATTAAGAACATATATTAATTTAGTAATAGTGTTTTTTATAACCGGTTTATGGCATGGGGCTAGTTGGAATTTTGTTATTTGGGGGCTTTTTCATGGTTCTTTCTTATTAATTGAAAGAAGCTTTAAAATTAAATTACCGTCCTATCTAAGATTTTTAAATCACATATACTTGTTGTTGGTTGTATTAATTGGATGGGTTTTATTTAGATCAGATACTTTAACATACGCTATTGATTTTATTGGTCACCTTTTTGATTTTTCCATAGGAATAGATAATTATCCATTGGTGTATCTCAACTACTACACACTATTTATAATATTTTTGGGTATTCTATTTTCAGCGCCAATTCGTAACAGATTAAAAAACAATATTTTCAAAATGAATTTTTTAAATAGCATAAGATTAACTTATTCAATTCACTTGTGTCTGTTCGTTTATACGATTTTTGAATTGGTTCAGTCCAATTATAATCCCTTTATATATTTTAGATTTTAGACGTTACTATGAAAAGATTATTTAAAATAGTATTCTTTTTTATTTTTCTCTCTTTAGGGGCATATGCTATTTGGACTCTTTTAGAGAAAAAACCAGCTCCTCTCACAGTATTAATTCATGCTCACTATGCCTTTTCTGATAGGGTTCAGTTGTTTTACGCTTTTGAAGGTGATTCAACTTTTATAGAACGTAGGTCCATTAATTACAAGCTAACCGGAAGTAATAATGAACAAGAAATTAAGTTCATATTACCTTTATCTGATAGAAAGCTTAGTGGATTCCGTTTAGACGTAAGTAATAACCATAACCAAAAACCAATTTATATTTCTTCTATATCCTTTAAGGGCTCAAAAAATAAAGTTGATATTGAGAAGGGTATACAATACATATTTCGAACTAATGAATTTGTTAAATTTGAAGATGAAAAATTAGTAACAAACCCTATTAATGGAAAATATGATCCATTTATAATTTATACAGGAGATTTAGAAAAAGTTAATGGACTCCTTACAATTCAAAGCCAGCTTATCTATAATCTTTTTACTTCTGTTCTTATTTTTATTTTCAGCGTATTCCTTTACTACCTTTTATTCAATTTTACACTTACAATCACGAAAGTGAGTATTCCAAGTTTTTCTTTGATTGTTATTTTTGTGCTTATTCTTGCTATTCCATTCATTTTGAATAATTTTAAAAAGAATGAAACAGTTTCAAATATGGAGAACAGAAAATTAAAGGAAAAACCAGAATTCCAATTTTCAAAAGACTATTTCATCAATTATGAGGAGTACTATAATGATAATTTTATTTTTCGAAATAAATTAATAGGCGCCCATACCTTATTAAAGTCAAATGTATTTCGTGCCTCTCCATTTCCGGACAAAGTTCTTTTCGGAAAAGATAAATTTCTTTTCAATAACACTCCAGAAGCTTTTGTAAGTTATTCAAAAATTAATCTTCTCCCTTCAGATAGTTTAGCTGTGGTAGTGAAAACACTTACAGAAAGAAAACAGAAATTGAACGAAAAAAACATTAAATATTATTTTGGATTTTTTCCAAATAAGCACACGATTTATAGCGAGAATCTACCCTATTCTATGAAAATTCAAATTCAAGATACGACCTCCTTGGCAAATCAGCTAAAAACAGCTCTAGCTAAAAGGGATTTTGATTTTTTTAATCCAACAGAAGCACTTTTAAAAAGTAAGAACAATCATCTTCTTTATTTAAAACTTGATACTCACTGGAATAATGAAGGTGCTTATATAGCCTATAAATCATTTTTTGATTATTATAAAGATTTGAACATAACACCGTTGCCGAGAAGTGAATTTAGCATTAGGTATGTAACTCAAACATTTGGTGATTTAACTAAAATGATGGGAACAAAAAAAATCTATGGTTATGATGAAAGCAGACCATTATTCGAGGTACTGAATAAAGAAAATGCTTTTAAAAGACTTGATGTTGAAGACCTTCCCCGCTTAACAATACATACTCTTAACGAGAGTGTCGATAATAAACAAAGAGTCCTATTTTTTGGAGATTCTTTTAGTGATAACATTGTTGGTTTCTTCTCGCTTCATTTTAATGAAGTTATTTATTTGCGCGACTCATACAATCAAGAAATGGTTGACAGATTAGATCCTGATGTTATCATTGAAATTCCGGTTGAGCGCTTTTTATATAAACATTTTCCTAAATTTAATTGAATGAATTGGGAGATTAATACTGGTTAATTTTCGCTTCACATTTATCGAGAACTTAAAAAATCGCCATCTCAATATTTTAAGTTTGTTTTTTTTACTTTTGCGGAATTATTCTAAATCTTAAACATCTATACATTTTGAAAACTAAAATCATTCATATTCTCCACGCAGTGGGTGGTGTAGATGTTTCGTTACGATTGATATTGGCCAATATAGATTCAGAAAAATTTGAGTCTGTTGTGATTCACGGCGATTCCGATAAAAATGAACCATTTCTTAACGATAAAAACATTCCAGTAAAAAATTATCCCATTTCCATAATTCGGGATATAAAACCGGTTAAGGATTATAAGGCAATAACAACGGCAAATAAAATTATAAAAAGCGAAGCTCCAGCTTTAATCCACGCACACAGTGCCAAAGGAGGCGTTATAGGAAAAATTGTGGGAAATATGAACAGCATTCCTGTCTTGCATACTCCCCAAGCCTATTCGTTTTTAAGTGCTGAAAATAGATTTAAAAAGAGTGTTTTTTTGGGCCTGGAAAAGTTTCTTTCAAGATGGAATAATAAAATTCTGGCGTCTTCCAATTCTGAAAAAAACAGAGCTTTAAATGAAGTGGGCTATAATAAAGAAAGAGTATTGCTCTTCAATAATTGCATAAATGCAATAACAGAAATTCCAAATTTAAGCATTGAAAAAACGTGGCCAGATGAATATATCTGTTCGGTAGGAAGGCCATCCTTTCAAAAAAACATTGAATTGATGATCGAGGTTTTACGAGAGCTTAAGGAGAAAAAACCAAATATGCACTTGGTGTTAATGGGTGTAGGTTATCATGCACCTAATTTAGAACAAGTAAAATCACTCATTTCAAAATATAATTTAGATTCAAACATTACATTATTGGAGTGGACCAAACGTGAGGATATTTTCAGCATAATCAAGAACTCAAAAATATATATATCCACAGCGAGATATGAAGGTTTGCCATATTCTGTTATTGAAGCGCTAGCCCTTGGAAAAGCTTGTGTGGTTTCTGACGCAGATGGGAACCGTGATTTAATTGTTGAAAACAATAATGGATTTGTTATTAAAGAAGAAAACAGCAGTCAGTTTTCAAAGGCAATTTTAGAATTGCTGGAGGACGACAATAAACGTGAGCTATTTGAAGAAAACTCACTAAAACTTTTTAATGAGCACTTCAACATTAAAAACACAATTCACACCCTGGAAAGCATATATAAAACAGAGACGGAGAAGAAGTCTTAATTTATCGATTTTTAAAACTAAATAGCTAAGGGGCAAGTTTATTAATGGATAGTTTTTTATCTTCCCCTAATATTTAGAAATCAGAACTTAAAATAATGAGGATACTGCTGTCCGCCATATACCCTTACGCATTTCTGCTGCTTTACCTCATTATTCCTTTTGATAATTATATTCGAGCATTGCCCAATATTCTCGTGGCAATTCTGGTACTTGCCTTTCCGTTTGTTGTAAAAAAAGAAGATTTCAAGAAACTGAAATCACTTCCCATAATACTTTTTGTGGGCCTATTAGCCTATCTCTGTATCGATTCATTTATTAGCGGAAGATTTCCAGAGGATTTCAACATCATCAAAAAAGTGATGATAGCCGCAGGGCTTGCCATTCTTTATATTCCAGTGGCAGACGTAAAAAAGATTAACAGAGCTATAATATTTACCTCGCTCGCAGCGATTGTTTTCTCGGTATATAATTTTGTTCTAATTACTGATGCTACCGGAAATTTTGCTTTGGGTGATTCTCCGCAAGTAGTAGAGTCGCTGTTGATAGATAGGCTGTACTTAGGTCTACTTAGCACTTTCAGCATTTTAATTTCCTTTCAGGAAATTCAAAAAAAATATCACCCCAACAACAATTATTACTTGGTCAATATTTTTGTGAACTTGCTCTTCATAGTGTTGATAAACTCAAAGATCGCCATTATATGTCTTTTGGTTTTAATTGCAATAAAACAATTCTATGGCCAACGCAGAATATGGAAGATCGCCATTGCTGCAATTACATGTGCAGCAATTTTGGGCTTATTTTTTCTTCTTAAATCTGAAAAAGGCATTCAACTCAACCAAACAGAAACCCACAAAAGCCCACCGGCCTTTATTGAAAATTCAATGACGTATGAATTACGTTCGATAGTCTGGCAATGTGCAGAGAATATTATTCACGAAAAAGGTTTTATACTTACTGGTTTAGGCTTTGATAAAACAAAAGATGAGCTTGTTTCCTGTTACAGTTCCCAAGTGTCCGAAACAACGAAAAGAGATAGATTTGTCGCAGAAAGGTACAATACCCACAACCAATTTTTAGATTTTTATTTGGGCGCTGGTTTTATAGCACTATTGATTTTTCTAATATTTATATTCACAAGCTTTTTTGTAAACAGAAAGTGGTTTATGCCAACGGCAATGCTTGCAATCCTTATAATGTATTGTATGGTTGAAAACGTATTTCACCGGCAGATCGGGGCTTATTATGTAGGCTTTATATTAATAGTATTAATTACAAGTGGTAAAACGTCAGAAAACAACGCCCTAAAAAACTTATAAAAAGGTTTGCAAATTGTACTTTTGCAAATTATTAATAAAAACACCTGTTTAGGCAGTTAAAAGATAGTAAAGAATAAATGAAAATTTCAGTAATAGGAACAGGCTACGTAGGCCTTGTAACAGGAACTTGTTTGGCAGAAACAGGGAATGAAGTTATTTGTGTGGATATAGACAAAGCCAAAGTAGAAAAGATGCGTAACGGCATCGTCCCAATCTATGAACCACATCTTGATGTTCTTTTTGAAAGAAATATTAAGGCAAACCGTTTAAAATTCTCAACATCCTTAGATGAAGGCTTAGCACATGGTGAAATCATTTTTCTAGCCCTCCCAACTCCGGAAGACGAAGATGGTTCAGCAGATCTTTCCTATGTTTTAAATGTTTCTGAAGAGATTGGAAAGAAAATAAAAGATTATAAAGTAATCGTTGATAAAAGTACTGTGCCTGTGGGTACCGCAGAAAAAGTACAGAGCGTAATCGCTAAAAATGCTTCCTGTGAATTTGATGTGGTTTCCAATCCAGAGTTTCTTCGCGAAGGTTTTGCAGTAGATGATTTTCTAAAGCCCGAACGCATCGTTGTGGGATCCAGTAGTGAAAGAGCGACCGCACTTATGAAAAAGCTCTACAGTCCCTTTGTACGTTCTGGAAACCCTATAATTATAATGGACGAAAAATCTGCAGAGCTTACAAAATATGCAGCAAATTCATTTTTGGCTACCAAAATTACATTTATGAACGAAATAGCCAACTATTGCGAAAAAGTTGGTGCCGATGTAGATATGGTACGTGCCGGAATGGGTACCGATAGCCGTATTGGAAAGCGTTTTCTCTTTCCCGGAATTGGCTATGGAGGCTCTTGCTTCCCTAAAGATGTTAAGGCACTTCAAAAAGCTGGAAAAGATGCAGACTATGATTTCAAGATTTTAAATTCAGTAATAGAAATTAATTCGGCCCAAAAAACCATCTTGCTTCCAAAAATTGAGAGTTAT
This sequence comes from Aequorivita sp. UBA3180, assembly GCA_002364215.1. GTDB lineage: Bacteria > Bacteroidota > Bacteroidia > Flavobacteriales > Flavobacteriaceae > Aequorivita. Next base: position 187,921 of record DEXQ01000003.1, read on the forward strand.
TTCAAAAATGACTTGAAGGGAAAAAACATCGCCATTTGGGGATTGGCATTTAAACCTGAAACAGATGATATCCGTGAGGCTCCATCAATTGATATGATGGAAGCTTTGCTTGAGAAAGGTGCAAAACTTCAAGTTTTTGATCCCGAGGCAATGCCAAATATTGAAAAACGTTTTGGAGATAAATTAAATTATTCCGAATCTATGTATGCTGCATTGGAAAATGCTGATGCACTTTTAATCTGTACTGAATGGAGCATTTTTAGAACCCCAAACTTTTCAAAACTGAATCAGCTTTTAAAGCAGCCTATAATTTTCGACGGAAGAAACTTATACAATGTAAATGAGATTGAAGCAGAAGGGTTCACCTATATTTCTATCGGAAGAAAAGCAACTAATTTATGAAATGCCTTTTAGACAATTATAAATTTAACGAAGATGAATGTTTAGGCATTACATCTTCCTATTTTTCAAATATTTTTTACGGATGAAAAAACGTGTGTTAATCACAGGCGGAGCTGGCTTTTTGGGCTCTCACCTTTGCGATAAATTTATTTCTGAGGATTATGAGGTTATCGCAATGGATAACCTAATTACCGGAGATTTAAAAAATATACAGCATCTTTTTAAATTACCGGAGTTTGAATTCTACCACCATGATGTTACAAAATTTGTACACATCCCCGGCAAGGTTGATTACATTCTTCATTTTGCTTCCCCAGCAAGTCCAATAGATTATTTAAAAATACCCATCCAAACTTTAAAGGTAGGTTCGTTGGGAACACACAACCTTCTTGGATTGGCAAGGGAAAAAAATGCAAGAATACTTATTGCCTCCACCTCTGAAGTCTACGGAGATCCACTTATACATCCACAAACAGAAGAGTATTATGGAAACGTAAATACTATTGGTCCTCGTGGGGTTTATGACGAAGCAAAACGTTTTCAGGAATCTATTACCATGGCGTATCATAGATTTCATGGAGTAGAAACCCGGATAGCCCGAATTTTTAATACATATGGGCCACGCATGCGCCTTAATGACGGGCGTGTTATACCGGCATTTATTGGACAAGCTTTACGTGGAGAGGATCTCACAGTTTTTGGAGATGGTATGCAAACACGTTCCTTCTGTTATGTAGATGATGAAGTGGAAGGATTATACCGCTTGTTATTAAGCGATTATACGCTTCCAGTAAATATAGGCAACCCAGAGGAAATTACCATTCTTGATTTTGCAAAAGAAATTGTAAAATTAACTGGAACCGAACAAAAGATTGTTTTTAAGCCCCTGCCGCAGGACGATCCCATGCAACGAGAACCAGATATTACAAAAGCCAAAGAAATATTGGGATGGGAACCTAAAATTTCCAGGGAAGAAGGAATGAAGAAAACATTTGAGTATTTTAAAAATCTTTCAAAAGAAGAACTTTTTAAAAGTGAACACAAAGACTTTTCAAAGCATAATAGGTAATATTTAAATGTTTAGAAGTGGAAGATATTCAGGATTATTAAGACCTATTTCATACGGAATAGATCTTTTCTTCATCCATTTTTTTGCTTTTGAATTTTTTGGGAAGCCGTTCCCTTTTTTTAACTATGTTGTTTTTTTAACCATTGCTTGGCTGCTACTCTCTTTACGTTCAGGATTTTATGAGATTTATCGTTTTACCCACTTATCAAAAATAATATCACTAATAGGCAAGCAGAGCATTGTTTTTCTTTTGATTGTTTTTTCATTTTTCGGTTTTTATAATGAATTGACAACATCTGCATCCACAATTTTTAAATACATACTTCTAGTAATATTATGCATTACTATTGTAAAACTGGGGATTTATTTTCTTCTTAAAAGATATCGCCTCCATTTAGGAGGCAACGTTCGCAGAGTTGTAATTCTTGGCCTTAACCAAAAAACAGATCAGTTACGAAAGTTTTTTACCACCAATCCAGTTTACGGATATAAATTGTACAAAACCTTTGATTTAAAAGGACCTGATAAAGTTACTATTGAAGAATGTATGGATTATATTCTCAGTGAGAAAATAGATGAGGTATACTCTTCCGTGGCGGAAATCAATAACAAAGATTTATTAAAGCTTATTGATTTTGTTGACAACAACCTCAAGGTCTTAAAATTTCTTCCAGATAATAAGGAAATATATAGTAAAAAACTGGACTTTACATACTATGGAGTACTTCCCATACTTTCCATGCGTAAAATTCCTATGGATGAGCCTTTTAATAAGTTCTTAAAGCGAAGTTTTGATATAATGCTTTCGCTTTTAGTCATTGTAGGGCTTTTATCCTGGCTTACTCCAATTCTTGGATTATTAATTAAATTAGAATCAAAAGGGCCTGTATTCTTCAAACAAAAAAGAAACGGACTAGATTATAAGGAGTTTTATTGCTATAAATTCCGCTCCATGAGACCAAATCCAATGGCGCATCTGGAACAAATAAGAAAAGGGGATGAACGCGTAACACGGGTAGGAAAAATCATTAGAAAAACGAGTATTGATGAACTGCCACAGTTTATCAACGTGCTAAAAGGTGAAATGTCCGTTGTAGGGCCAAGACCGCATATGGTGAGCCATACGCATATGTACGCAGAACGCATCGATAAATTTATGGTTCGCCATTTTATAAAACCGGGGATTACAGGATTGGCCCAGGTAAGTGGTTTTAGAGGTGAGGTTGAAGACGATAACCATATTATTAATAGAGTGAAATATGACATTTTTTACCTTGAAAACTGGAGCCTCTTTCTCGATATTAAAATTGTATTTCAAACCATCTACAACGCCCTTCGCGGTGAAGAAAAAGCGTATTAAATACTTTCTATCAAAGCAGTAAAACCTTCAAACTGTTTGTGAAAATTAAATGCGGAAACCGAATTCCGTTGGACATCCTCTTTCGGAAAAAGTTTTAAGTCCGTTACGGAAACGGTATTTATAAAATGCTGCAACGCCTTCAAATCATTCACTGGAACAACCCAGCCCAAAGATTCCTTTTTTACGATTTCCCCGCCTTCTCCACCCGCTGCATAAAGAACAGGTAACCCCAAGCGTGTATATTCAAATATTTTTGAGGGCACGGAACCGTAAATTCGTTTTATTAAAGGAATAAATGCAATGTCATAATTTTGCAATTCCCTGTGCAGTTCATCTCTGCCCAATTCACCGTGAAAGTAAATATTCTCTTTCTTTAACTTTAGAATTTTTTCCATGTCGGGCCCTGCTCCATAAATGTGCAGACTCACATTCTTTGGAAATGAAATTCGTTGACAAATCCCGTAGATTCCCTGGGCAACTCCCAATAAACCTGCGTAAACAATCTTAATGTCATTTGAAGATCTGGTCTCTTGAATCTTAGGAATGCCGAAGTTTGGAACATTTCGATATAAAAAAGTAGGCTTACTTACATAACTTGAAATATGCTGAAGAATCTCTTCTGATTGACCAACAATTAAATTGGCATTTTTGTAACAGAACTTTTCCATCTTTTGCAAAAGGGAATAATAAGTTCCTTTTTGTAAAAGCCCCATTTCCAAACCAGCCAAAGGCCATAGGTCTGAAACATTCAGTATTATTTTTTTAGCGAACAAACGTCCCAAACAAACCGCTGTAAACCCTACAAAAACGGGAGAATATTGAATAAAAACTTTTTTAGGTGTTTTGGAAAAAATGAAGAATAAAATCAAGCTGAGCGAAAAAGAAACCATAGAGAGCAATCTCACAAACTTATTTGCAGAATTGCTGGGCCAAGTCCATAATCGTTTTATTTTTCCGAAGGTAGCATCCTCCGTAGAAGATATCCGGCCACTATATTCCTTGAAAACTTTACCTGTGGGGTAATTAGGTAGGGGACAAACAACCTTCACTTTAAATCCTGCGTTTCCCAAGCCTTCTGCCACACTATACATACGGTTGGAGGCTGCTCCTTTTTCAGGAGGGAAATAGTTGCTTATAAGTAAAATTTCTTTACTCATAATATATTTTTATTAAAGTGGAAATAATCCTCTCTGATGCTTTCCCATCCCACAGGGGAATACTCTTACCATCTGGCCATTGCGAGTTTTTTAGTTTTTGAAATGCTTCGGAAATTTTTTTCTTATTATTTCCTACCAAAACATTTGTTCCAAGTTCACAGGTTTCTGGACGTTCTGTTGAATTTCTGAAAGTTATGCAAGGAACATTCAGAATGGAAGCTTCTTCGGTAATACCGCCAGAATCGGTCAAAATAGCCTTGGAATTCTTCAATGCATAGATAAAACTTAAATATCCCTGAGGTTCAACAAAATGATAATTCGGAAAGTCTTTTTTTGTTTCTCGCAAAATTTGCTGGGTTCGGGGATGTACTGGGAAAACGATGGGTATATCTCCAGCGTGAATTGATATGTCTATTAATAATTCAATAAATGAACTAGCTTCATCGACGTTTGAAGGTCGGTGAAGTGTGAGCAAATAATATTTTTCAGTTTCTAAATTCAGATCATCCCAAAATGATGGCTTTTTTATATGATTTAAATTTTGCAGCAGCGTGTCAATCATTACGTTTCCCACAAAAAAAACATTTTCTTTTAAATGACCGGATTTAATTAAATTTTGGTTAGCAATTTCAGAAGTCGTAAAAAAATAATCGGTAATGCTATCGGTCACCATTCTATTTATTTCTTCGGGCATGGTCAGATCGCCGCTTCGTATTCCGGCCTCCACGTGGATTAAGGAAATATTTGCTTTCTTGGTTACAATTGCACAAGCCATTGTAGAAGTTACATCACCCACAACAATTACAAAATCAGGCCTGTTTTGAATCAATTCATTTTCAAAACCGATCATTATACCCGCAGTTTGCTCAGCTTGAGTTCCGCTTTTTATGTTTAAATTTTTGTGCGGATGGGGAATTTGAAGTTCCTCAAAAAAAGTATCACTTAAATTGGCATCGTAATGTTGCCCTGTATGCACTAGCCTATAATCTATTGGTTTTGTTGAAGTTTTTAGCTTTTCTATTGCGCGAATTATTGGGGAAATTTTCATAAAATTGGGTCTCGCGCCTGCAACAATAGTAATTTTCATAAGTAGGATATTAATTTTCAACCAACGAAACAAACTGTTTCAGCTTCCCGCTCGCCGTCCTGTCCAACTGTGTTTTTCTATGGAATGTAAATTTCAATTCCGGCTCTAAAAATTGGACAATGGTTTTTGAGATAAAACTTTTCTTTTCTTCGGTCAGTTCGGTTTTGCTTACATAATTTATTTCAAAAGTATCAATCTTTGTTTGAATCACTTTAAACTCCTGAATATTCCCGCTCTCCTCCATTATCTTTTTGGTGATCACATAAAAAGTCATTCCCGCCGCTTTCTTTCCACTGGGAAGTGTCGCAAAATCATTTGTTCTTCCAACCAGCGTTTTTAGAATTGGTTTTTTAAACGTACTTTTTTCGCTTAGCGCCCCGTAATCACCAATTTCATAACGAATAAACGGATGTGCCTTGTTATGCAAAGAAGTTATTACAATTCGCCCTTCTTCACCCAAAGGAAGCGGTTTATCGGCTTCGTCCAAAATCTCCACAAAAAGCGTTTTGGAATCCACTTCCCATTCGCCGTGAGGGTTGGTAAAGGCAATCACACCCGCTTCCGAGCAGCCGTACTCATTCACAATTGGAACGCCCAACTGGCTTTCAAGCAAAATTTTATCATCCTCAAAAAGCATTTCGGATGTAACGATACACACCTTCAGCGTTGGACAGACATTTTTTAAGATTATGTTCTTTTCCTTCAAGTATTTCGCAAAGAGCACAATGCTACTGGTATAGCCGTTAATGTACTCAAATGGCTTTTGTTTATAGACTTTCAACATTTCATCGAGTGCCTTTTCTGAAAGGTCATTTATTGAAAACCGATGCCGATGTGCTAAAAAATCCTTTACGCGTACCGTTTTATTTTTAACAGTATCCAAAGGAATTCCGTAATAACGGGCTTGCAACGAACTATTAAAATCTATGCCGTGCCGCCCAAATCGCTCCATATGGTATGCCCAGGTCATGGCGTGGCTGTATTTATTTTTTGCAAAGCGAATGGGGTTGCCGCTGGAACCCGAGGTTTTGTTTGTGTAGCAATTTTTTTCCGAAAAGTCTTTTGAAAGTCGCTCCTTCAGCGGAATTTGATAATCTGCTTTTTTCAAAATTGGAAGTGTTTCCCAAGTTGAAAAATCGCCCTTCACCTTCTGGCGATAAAAAGGGTTGTTTTTTAAATGATAGGTTACAATTTCGGCCCTTTTCGCTTTCAAAAATGCTTCGTAGCCTGCTTCTTTTATTCCAGAAATTTGATGCAATTCCTCCTTCGCCCCTTTTATAGGGAAACGTTTCAGAAAAAGGGAAATATCGAATAGTCTCAAAAGATGTTTTTCAATTAAGTTGAAACCAAAAAATTTCACAAAGCCAAATTCGCTTCAAATAAATTAGCGGTTCAAGGTACAAACAATTATTTTTGACACCGAAACAAAACATCTCAATTATGAATATTCTCATCCTTGGTTCCGGTGGCCGCGAACATACTTTTGCATATAAAATTGCACAGAGCAACCGCTGCGAAAAACTTTTCGTAGCCCCCGGAAATGCGGGAACTGCTTCTATAGCAACAAATGTAGATTTAAAAGTAACCGATTTTGAAGGGGTGAAAAAATGCGTTGTTGAAAATAATATTGAAATGGTTGTAGTGGGCCCCGAAGATCCTTTGGTACACGGAATAGCCGATTATTTTGCCGAAACCGCGGAATTGAAAAATGTAATGCTCATAGGTCCCTCAAAACGCGGTGCTTTGCTGGAAGGCAGCAAACAGCGCGCTAAGGAATTTATGATGCAGCACAACATCCCCACGGCAGCCTATGAGAGTTTTACTGTGGAATCACTGGAAGCTGGAAAAGCATTTTTGGAAAATTTGAATCCGCCCTACGTTTTAAAAGCAGACGGATTGGCCGCTGGAAAAGGAGTTTTGATTTTAAAGGATTTAAGCGAAGCCAAACAGGAGCTCGAAAATATGCTTACGCACAGCAAGTTTGGCGAAGCGAGTTCCAAAGTGGTAATCGAGGAATTTTTGGACGGAATTGAACTCAGTGTTTTTGTACTTACCGATGGAAAAAACTACAAAATCCTTCCCACTGCAAAAGATTACAAACGCATAGGTGAAGGCGACACTGGTTTAAATACCGGTGGAATGGGCGCCGTTTCCCCAGTACCGTTTGCAGATGAGATTTTAATGAAAAAAATTGAAGACAGAATAGTTAAACCAACGGTGAACGGCCTTTCGGAAGAAAAGATAGACTACAAAGGCTTTGTGTTCATTGGCTTGATAAAAGTGGATAACGAACCCTACGTGATAGAATACAACGTGCGGATGGGCGATCCCGAAACCGAGGTTGTTTTGCCACGTATAAAAACCGATTTGGTTGATTTATTGGAAGCTACCTACCGTCAAAACTTGGGCAATTTCAACATTGAAATTGACGGTCGGGCCGCAACTACCGTCATGCTGGTTTCCGGAGGCTATCCCGAAGCTTACGAAAAAGGAAAGGAAATCTCAGGTTTGGAAAATGTGGAGGATTCCATTGTATTTCACGCCGGCACAAAGCTTGAAAACGATAAAATTCTTACCAATGGCGGACGTGTTTTGGCTATAACTTCCTTGGATGATGATTTCAGAAAGGCGCTAAAAAAATCCTATCAAAATATAGAAAAACTATCTTTTGACAGGATGCAATATCGTAGTGATATAGGTTTTGACCTATAATTAAATTACGGATTTTCGTCGTACGTATATGTAATTTCAGTGTTCTCGTTAAAGTCGCGAAGTTTACCCAACCAATATATGAAGGCCGCAGCTCCAATCAACAAAAATATCCACGAAAAAATATTGGCAAGCCACCAGCTGTCAAGCTCAAGCTTCATCAATGCATCGTAAGGGATAAAAAGAAAATCTTCAAAAAGGGAAGCTATTCCTTCCCAAAAACCTTTCCAAGTCATATCTTTAATCTTTAGATGGCAAAAATATAAAATTACCCCGTATGCTGACAAGCTTTTTTGGAAAATCTAACCCGATAAATTATTTAATCCTCGGGGTTTTTATTGTAGCAGGCTATTTATTGGGGTCAATTTCGCACAGTGAAATTTTTTTAACCCCTTCTTTATTGCTTACACACGCCATCTTTATAATAATTAGTGTGTTGAGTATGTTGCTGTTGGATTTCATAATCCGGAAAAACCATCTTACCAGCAACAATACCTATGCTATATTTTTCTTCACCTGTTTTCTGATAATGTTGCCCGTTATTTTTCTTCAGCATAAAATAATTTTAGCAAATGCTTTTCTATTATTGGCACTGCGTCGACTTATGAGTTTACGGAGCGATAAGAATTCAGAAAAAAAAATTCTGGATGCAAGTATTTGGATTACTCTAGCTTCCCTGTTCTATTTTTGGAGTATTTTACTCTTTATCCCACTGTGGATTGCCGTAGTGCAAAAACCCAATTCAAATTACAAACAAATGCTGGTTCCCTTTACGGGTTTTTTGGCAGTATTGGTAATTAATACCGCATACCAATTGCTGGTAAACAATACTTTTTCTTGGTTTATGAATTGGAGAGATGTGGTGGGTTTTGACTTTTCTGCCTATAATTCTGCGTCTATTTTAGTTCCTGTAACCATCATTTTAGCCTTTTACATTTGGACTGCAATCTACCGGATTTTAAAAATCTCAAAACTTTCCTTAAAAGAAAGGCCCAATCATCTTTTACTATTGTACGTTAGTATAACAACCTTTTTTATAGCGTTGGGAGCTCCCGAAAAAACAGGTTCGGAATTGCTTTTTATAATGGCGCCGATTGCAATTATAAGCGCTAATTATATTGAAAGTTCAGAAAAGGAACATTATCGCGAAAAAGATATTGCCGAATTTTGGTTTAAGGAAATTATGCTTTGGCTAATTTTAATATTGCCATTTGTTTTTCTCTTGTTATGACTTTGATACTTGAAAATATTGAAAAGGAACTTAAGCGCAGACACCAATATTCCTATAAATGGTTTCGGAAGCAGAATGATACGTGGGACAATTATACAAACTTCATCTACCAAACCTCCAGTTGGGACACACTTATTCGGAAGCTTGCAATTTTGGTGGAAATGCATGATTTTGACAAACAGCAAGTCTTTCAGTATGCCGCCAACCGTTGGTACAATTTCTGGAGCGCGCAGGCGGTGGAGCAGATATTTACTGAGATAGAAGGTATCGACCCTATTCCGGAAGCAAAAGATTCCGAAAAGGATTTTTACCTCTTCGGTATTCCCTTTGACCATAAAACCTCGGTCTTTCCGAAACAATTCAACCAAACCTTTGAATATGCCCAAACCCACAAAGCCGAACTGATTGAATGGCTCTACAAAAATCAAAGCACCCAGAAACGGCATCATTTCAAAAACCGTCTTTTTATTGTGGTTTATGCTGAAAATGGCGAACATTGGAAATTGAAGGCTGAAATCGGTTTGCTAAAAAATGCTATTCAAAAATATATAGCGACTTTCAGGCCGGAGCAGTTGCAATCATTTACTTTTGTTGCCGGACAGCAAACTTTAACCGATATTATCTGGGTTTCCAAATGAATTACATAGGCTCCAAACACAAACTCTCCAATTTCATTTTTGAAAATTTAAAGCACTCTTTTTAAACCAGATTGGCAACAAGAATTTCACTATCTTTGAAATATGAAAACATTATCCTTAAACATACCTGACGGTCTTGATATAGGGCCAAGCGAACTTGCAATATTTGTGGCATCTCGCCTTTATGAAAATGGTAAGTTGTCATTGGGCCAGGCAGCTGAAATGGCAGGCCTAACAAAACGTACTTTTATCGAGCTTTTGGGTCGTTATAATGTTTCCGTCTTCAATTATCCCGCTTCAGATTTAGCAAAGGATGTTGCCAATGCCTAAAACTATTATTTCCGATACCAGCTGTTTTATTATACTTACAAACATTGGGGAATTGGATATTTTGCAGAAAGTTTATGGGGAAGTAATAACAACACCTGAAGTGGCGTCAGAATTCGGAGAGCCACTGCCAGCATGGGTAATTATAAAATCGGCAACAGACTACTATCGTCAGGCTATTTTAGAAGTTCAAATAGACAAGGGCGAATCCAGTGCAATAGCTTTAGCTTTGGAAATTGAAAACAGCACAGTTATTTTAGATGACCTAAAGGCTAGAAAAATGGCTGAACATTTGGGAATATCCTACACTGGAACTATTGGAGTAGTAGTAAAAGCAAAACTGAAGGGGGTAATTCCTTCACTAAAACCAATTTTGCAAAAATTAAAGCAAACAGATTTCCGAATTTCTCTTGAACTTGAAACGGAAGCTCTTAGCCAAGCAAAAGAACTGCCTTAATGAACTACATAGGCTCCAAACACAAACTCTCCAAATTCATTTTTGAAACAGTTACCGAAACCTGCGGAAATGATCTTTCGCAAAAAACATTTTGCGACCTTTTTGCAGGAACTGGAATCGTTGGCCGAAACTTTAAACCTCACGTAAAACAGGTAATCGCCAATGATGTGGAGTATTACAGTTTTGTACTGAACCGAAACTACATCGGCAATCATATTTCTTTTGAATACGAAGAATTCATTAATGAATTGAACGCTTTAAAAGGCAAAAAAGGCTTTATTTTTGAAAATTATTCCGAAGGAGGAAAAGCTGGCCGAAATTATTTCACATCAGAAAATGGGCAGAAAATTGATGCAGTCCGAATTCAAATTGAGGAATGGAAAAAAACCTCTCAAATATCCGAAAACAAGTTTTTCTTTCTGCTTGCTTCATTATTGGAAAGCGCCGATAAAGTTGCAAATACTGCTTCGGTTTACGGTGCGTATTTGAAACACATAAAAACTTCCGCAGCAAAAAGTCTTGTTATTAAACCTGCAGTTTTTCAGCAAACAACAAACTCACATCAAGTTTTTCAGCAGGACAGCAATGAGCTTATAAAGAAAATTGAAGGCGATATCCTCTATTTGGATCCGCCATACAATGCCCGTCAATACGGCGCCAACTATCATTTGCTGAATACTATCGCAAAATATGATACCTTTGTACCCAAGGGCAAAACCGGCCTGCGCGATTACTATAAAAGCGATTGGTGCAGAACCGGAGAAGTCCTTAAAAGTTTTGAGGAATTGATTGAAAATGCACAGTTTCCCTATATTTTCCTAAGTTACAACAACGAAGGATTAATGAGTCAAAAGGAAGTGCAAACGGTGATGGAACGCTTCGGAAAATATACTTTGAAAACCAAAAAATACCAACGTTTCAAAGCAGATAAAACCGAAAACCGAAACCACAAAGCTTCAAAAACTTTTGAATATTTACACATTTTAGAAAAATCATGAAATAGAAATTAACATCCCGATTTATTCCCCCTTTGAAGGGGGCTAGGGGGATGTTTTTTCATAAAAATAAAACTATGTTCTCAGACAAAGCCAACAAAATCTTCGCAGAAGTTATAACAAAGTACCACGAGGTGAATACCGTGGACCAACCTTTCAGCAATCCATACGATAAGGACAGTGATTTAATTGAACATCTACTATACCGCAAATGCTGGATAGACACGGTCCAATGGCATTACGAAGACATTATCCGCGACCCGAATATTGACCCAGTGGGTGCCTTAAAGTTGAAGCGACAAATTGATGCCTCAAACCAGGACAGAACCGATATGGTTGAGTATATTGACAGTTATTTCCTCGAAAAATTCAATGATGTAAAAGTGAATGACAACGCGACAATCAATACCGAAAGTCCGGCATGGGGAATTGACCGCCTATCGATTTTGGCGCTGAAAATCTATCATATGAACGAAGAGGCAACCAGAACAGACGCTTCCCAAGAACATTTGATGGCCTGCAAAGCAAAGTTGAATATTCTGCTGGAACAACGTGTAGATTTGAGCACTGCCATCAACCAATTGCTGGACGATATTGCCCACGGCAGAAAGTACATGAAAGTTTACAAACAGATGAAAATGTACAATGACGAAGAGCTAAACCCAGTGCTTCGCGGTAAAAAATAATATTATTTTAAACCTAACAGGTTTTCAAAACCTGTTAGGTTTTTAGAAATAAAATGCCAAAACCCACCCACATACTGGTAATCCGCCTCTCCGCCATGGGCGACGTGGCCATGACCGTTCCCGTACTTCGCGTTTTGGCGCAAACCTATCCCGAATTAAAAATCACGGTACTTTCCCGTCCCTTTTTCAAACCTTTTTTTGAAGAAATAACCAATCTCAATTTTTTGGAAGCCGATGTGTATGGCGAACACAAACGACTGGGATTGATTAAATTGGCAAACGAAGCCAAGGATCTGAAAATTGATGCCGTTGCAGATCTTCATAATGTGATCCGTTCCAAAATAATCACAAAATATTTAAAGTTTAAAGGAATTGAAACCGCAACAATCGATAAGGGCAGGGCTGAAAAGAAAGCCTTGATAGCTGCCAAAGGTGAAAATATTTCACAATTAAAGACTACCCACCAGCGCTATGCCGATGTTTTTGAAAAGCTCGGTTTTCCAGTGGATTTAAATGATTTTTCAGCCCCACCACAAAAACGGTTGACCCCAAAACTCAATGGTCTTATTGGCGTAGAGCCAAAAAAGATCATTGGCATTGCGCCTTTTGCCGCTCATCAAAGTAAAATGTACCCTTTAGGTATGATGGCTGAGGTAATTCGCGAGCTAGATGAAACTGACAAATACCGAATCTTTCTTTTCGGCGGTGGAAAAAAAGAAATTGAACTTCTTAAAAAACTTGAAAACCCTTTCGCAAACGTTACCAGCGTTGCCGGAAAACTCACTTTTGAGGAAGAACTCGCCCTAATCTCAAATTTAGATCTAATGCTTTCCATGGATAGCGGCAACGGCCATTTGGCAGCTATGTACGGTGTGCCAGTGGTTACACTTTGGGGCGTGACGCACCCTTTTGCGGGATTTGTCCCTTTTAATCAGCCGGAAAGCAATCAATTAATGGCTGACAGAAAAAAATATCCGTTAATTCCTACATCCATTTACGGCAATAAATATCCTCCCAATTATGAGTTAGTGATAAATACGATACCACCTGAAACAGTGGTATCGAAAGTGGAAAAGGTTATATAGTTACCACACTAACTAAACTAATTTGGTCTTCAACTTGACAACGGCTCCTAAATCATTTATATTTACAAGTCTTTAACCCTACCATCTTCTTCTCTTACCTTACTGCTGTGGCTACCCGCCAAAAAAAGAACAAGAAGATATTTTACATATTAGACACACCATTATAACTCTATCCCGACTTTATGCCGACTGTATGCCGACTGTATGTCGACTCTATGCCGACCCAACCCCATAGATAACTTATATATACTCCCAAGATTCCCCGTAAAATGCCTTTTCTCAGGTGTCATTACAGTTCGCCTCTCCCTTGAGTTCTTTTCAAAATCAAATATATAGGGATTAACCATTTGAAAAACCTCTTTTAGAACCTATAGAAGAAGAAGGTTTGAATGAAATACCAGCTTAGCTATATAACGACACAGGAACCCTGCCCAAATTTTTTTGGAATTTGGAATTTCAAAAATTTGGAATTTCAACCTTTACACATCATCATAATCCACAACTACTTTCGGTGAAGTGGGATGCGCTTGGCAGGTAAGTATCAAACCATCCGCAATTTCAGCTTCGGTGAGGATTTGGTTTTTGCGCATTTCGGCTTTTCCTTCTTTCAATCGGGCGATGCAAGTACTGCAAATTCCGCCTTGACAGGAATATGGTGGGTCCAAACCTTCGTCCAGTGCAGCTTCCAAAATACTTTTGGTCTGTGGCATTTCAAAAGTTTCCTCTTCGTCATCAAGCAATACGGTTACACTTGTATTTCCATCATGCTTTTCAACCAATAATCCTTTTTCAGCAGTTGAAAAAAGCTCGTGATGAATTTGTTTTGTATTGATGCCGTTGTGCTTCAAGGTTGCGGAAACTTCGTCGATCATCTGTTCGGGGCCGCACAAATAAAAGGCTTCAAAAGTAATCTGCCCGTATTTATTTTTCAGATAAAAATTAACTAGGGAGCGACCTATTCTTCCAAATTGCGCATCGTCCAACTTTTCTCGACTATAGACGAATTCAACATCAAACCGCTCAGGGAATTTATCCTGCAACTGAACGATTTCGTCATAAAACATGGTTTCCTTTTTGTTCTGATTACCGTAAATAAGTAAAAACGAACTTTTGGGCATTTCTTCCAAAGTGCTTTTTATCAAGGAAAGCACGGGAGTTATCCCGCTTCCTGCGGCAAAGGCCACATAATTTTTAAGATTTGGCTCCAAAATAAATTTCCCAGTCGGCGGCATCACTTGCAGCGTATCGCCCGCTTTCAGGTCTTTGTTTGCATATTCTGAAAAAGCGCCTCTCTCCACTTTTTTCACGGCAACCTTCAGCAGGCCGCTTTTGGGTGAGCTACAAATGGAATAGGCCCGGCGCAATTCTTTTCCACCAGCTTGGTGTTTTATAGTAATGTATTGACCAGCTTTAAAAGCAAACAAATTTTTTAAATTATCGGGAACTTGAAAGCTGATAGAAACTGAATTTGGAGTCTCTTTTTTTACTTCGGAAACAGTAAGCGCGTGAAATTCGCTCATAATTGTGAAATTTTTCTGCAAAAGTACAAAGGAAATCAAGGAAACAAAGCTTCAGCGCCCTTAATATGAAGCATTTTTTCGGCGTTTGGGTAAGCAGATATTAAAAAGAAATGTATTTTTACCGCTCTTTAGTGATTCTACATACTAAAATAGAACCTTTTAAGTTTGAATATTATATAAATCGAAACCGTTTTGAAGGGCACATATAAAATTACACTATTTTTTCTCGCTGTTTTATTTTTGGCAGCGTGTTCACGCAAAAAAAATACATTCCTAAACCGCAACGTTCACGCGGTTACTACTGAATACAATACGCTATACAATGGCGAAATGGCTTTTACGGATGCCAAAGAACAACTTGCCTATGGATTTCGCGACAACTTTTGGGAAATACTACCCGTAGAACGTATTGAAATCAAAGAAGCTGAAACCAAAGCTCCCGGAGCAGCCAAAGGTGAAGGCGCAGGAGGCTTTAACCGTGCCGAGGAAAAGGCCGCAAAAGCGATCCAAAAACATTCCATGTACATTGATGGAAAGGAATACAATCCACAGATTGATGAAGCCTATATGCTGTTGGGAAAAGCACGTTATTATGACGGGCGTTTTATTCCTGCATTGGACGCTTTCAACTTTATTTTGGACCGTTACCCAACTAGCAACAATATTAACATTGCAAAAGTTTGGAAAGCGAAGACAAATATTCGTTTGAACAATGAGGAATTTGCTATAGAGAATCTCCAAAAAATGTTTGACCAAGCAGAATTGAAAGAAGAGGAAATAGCTGATGGTGCAGCAATGATGTCACAGGCATTTATCAATTTGGATTCTTTGCAGCCAGCCCTTGAGTATATAAAAATGGCTTCTGAAAACGTAAAAGATAAAGAACTGAAAGGAAGATATACTTTTATAAAGGGTCAAATTTACAACCGCTTAGGAGAAAAAGACAGCGCAAACATTGCTTTTGATGAGGTAATTGATATGAACCGCAAAACTTCCAGGGCTTATTTGATCAATGCCTATTTAGAAAAAGGAAAAAACTTTGACTACGAAAAAGGAGACCGATTAGCATTTTTAGAACTGTTGCAAGACCTTGAAAAAAATCGTGAAAATCGTCCGTTCTTGGATAAAATTTACAATCAGTTTGGCGATTATTACCGCAACAGCGACAGTATAGAAACTGCAGTAAAATATTATAACAAATCTATCAAAGCTTTTAAACAGGATAGAATTCTTCAGTCAGTAAATTATCAAACCCTTGCAGAAATAAACTTTGACAATGCAAAGTATAAAACTGCAGGAGCCTATTATGATAGTACCCTCACTTTCCTTGAGGCTAAAAGTCGCCAGTGGAGACGCATTACCAAAAAACGTGAAAACCTGGACGATGTTATCAAATATGAAGACATAGCAACTACAAACGACAGTATCCTGAAATTAACCAAAATGAGCGAGGCAGAACAGCTTGCTTATTTTACAGAGTATACAACAAAACTGAAAGAGCAGGCCGTAAAAGATTCTTTGGAAGCGGTTAAAGTTGAACAAAAAATAGCAAATAAGGAGTTTTACGAAAAAGGAAAAACTGCCGCGGGTCCTAACAAAGGAAGCACCTTCTACTTTTATAACACCTCAACCGTCGCTTATGGTAAAGGAGAATTCAGAAAAGTATGGGGAGACAGAAAGCTAGAGGACAATTGGAGACTTTCAAGTAAAAGAACTTCTTTGATTGACAATGATGATGAGATAGCCAACACTACGCCAATTGCAGAAAACGAGCTGTACAAACCACAAACCTATATTGCGAAAATCCCTACTGACCAAAAGGTAATTGACAGTTTGGCAAAAGACAGAAACTTTGCTTACTATCAATTAGGACTGATTTACAAAGAAAAATTTAAGGAATATAACCTAGCAGCCAATAGACTTGAAAAACTGCTTACCTACAATCCCGAAGAGCGATTGGTAGTACCCGCAAAATACAATTTGGTGAAGATTTATGAAATTCTTGAAAACCCTTCGTCGGCAGACAAATACCGAAATGATGTTTTGACCAACCATGCAGACACACGTTATGCTGAAATTCTTCGTAATCCAAACTCACAGTTGCCAACAGATGAATCCAGCCCTGAGTACAAGTATAAGCAATTGTACAAAGAATTTGAAGCTGCAAAATATGCCGAAGTTATCCAAAAAGCTGATGAGTATATGTTAATATATAATGGTAACGACATAGTTCCTAAATTCGAGCTTTTAAAAGCTACCGCCATTGGTCGCCAGCAAGGTTTTGAAGCCTATAAAAAAGCATTGAATTTTGTTTCCCTTAATTATCCAAGTACCGAAGAAGGAAAACAAGCACAGCAAATTTACAGCAACACCTTGCCGCTTCTGGCCGTTAAGGATTTTGTGCCCGAAGAAGGAACCAAAAGCTGGAAATTAGTTTATAAATTCAGTAAGGAGGATGCTGAAGCAGCACAACAGTTAAAGGAAAAACTTGATAAAGCGATAGAAGATTTCCGTTATACAAACATGACAACCTCTGTGGATTACTACGATCCCCAAACCAGATTTGTGATTGTTCATGGGCTGAATACAAAAATGGGCGCTCGTGGTTTTGGCGATGTGCTAAAAGAAAAGAAAGAATATAAAATCAAACATCCATTCTTTGAAATTTCATCTCCAAATTATAAAATCATCCAAATCCATAAAAACCTGGACGAATATTTACAGCAGGATGTAACCGAATAAACGCCTACTAACAAACCGAACAACAGAATAGTAACTTTTAAAACCAACTGCTATGTTTTCAGACAAAAAAGAAAAGCGAATTGCCGCCGAACCTGGCGCCGCTCAAAATAGAATAAATGAGGGGACCAAATTAAAAGGCGATGTCTCTTCTACGGGATTTTTTAGAATTGACGGCACAGTTGAAGGTAACGTAAAAACCCCTTCAAAAGTTGTTTTGGGAAAGACGGGCGTTATTATAGGAACGCTTACTTGCGAAAATGCTGACATTGAAGGCAAATTTGAAGGCAATCTTCAAGTGTCCGGAACCCTTTCTTTACGATCCACGGCGGTAATTGAAGGCGATGTAACTGTTGGCAAACTGGCTGTTGAGCCAGGTGCCACTATGAACGCCTCTTGTGTAATGCAGGACGGGAAACCGAAAAGCGCCACAGCTTTAAACCAAACTACCGCTGAAAATTCCAAAGCACATCCTTTTGATCGCCAACAGCGCATCAAAAAAGCAGCTGTGGAGACTGATCTCGACGATTAATCTATAATAATTATGGCTAAGGGAGACAACAGTCTTAAAAGATGGGCCATTCTGTCGGGTATCGGCATACAAATGGGCGTTATTATTTATCTTTTTGTAAAACTGGGCCAATGGCTGGACGGCAAATATTCTGATGGCGGAAAAACGTTTCTTATTATTTGTACCCTTGTAGGGGTTGGTGCTTCGCTTTTTTTGGTAATTAAACAGACCAATAAATTGAATTCCTAATTTTTAATGAAAAAAGCTACTTTCAAATTTTTGGCAATTCTTTTATTGGTATTGGCTATAGTTTTTGCCGCACACCTATTTATATTGCAAAATATGGAATTGCCTATTTTTGCAGATAGAATTGTGCTTTCCTATGTGATTAATTATGCATTGGCAGCAGCTATTTTAATCTTCATTCAATCTAAATTCAACAAAAAATCTTCGCACACAGGATTTATTTTTTTAGGGGGAAGTGGATTAAAGTTTTTGGTATTCTTCTTTATTTTCTACCCTTTTTATCGCGAAGACGGAACAATGGCAACTTCGGAATTTGCTGCTTTTTTTGTTCCATACGCCACTTGTTTGATTTTAGAAGTGGCATTTCTTTCAAAACAGCTTAATAATCAGGATTTTTAGCAGATTTCTTCCGAAGAAAAAAACACAAAAAATAGTTTTTTGTTTCTAAGAAAGAAATGTATTTTTGCACCGATTTTAAGGACACCGTTATTTGTTCAAAGATGCAAAGAAAAACATTGGTTAGAATACTTTCAGTTTTATTGTTTATCACTTCTTTTTCAGCTGTGGCACAAGATGAGCACACAGCGGAAGCAAAAGAAATCCTTCCAGAAGGCAAAACAAAAAAGGAAGAGATAAAAGAATTTATAAACCATCACTTGATGGATTCGCACGATTTTAATCTTTTCGGATCCACAGATGAAGAAACCGGTAAGATACACCATTACGGCTTCCCGCTTCCAGTAATTCTTTGGGATGGCGGTCTTCACACATTTATGTCTTCAGAGTTTCACCACGGTGAGAATGTTGTTGAGTCAAACGGTAATTACTACAAACTTTACCACAGTAAAATATACAGGACCGATGCGGAAGGTACCATCAACTATGATGAGGATCACCACCCAACAAATGTTCGTCCTTTAGATTTCTCAATTACCAAAAGTGTTTTAATGATGCTTGTTGTTGGTCTTTTACTTGTATGGTTGTTCACCAGTCTTGCCAAAAGCTATGCAAAAAACGGAAGTCTGCCAAAAGGTCTTGGTCGTTTTTTCGAGCCTGTCGTGCTTTACATTCGTGACGACATTGCCATTGCAAACATCGGCGAGAATAAATACAAAAAATACATGCCGTTCCTTTTAACCGTATTCTTCTTTATATGGTTCTTGAATATGTTCGGCCTTACGCCGCTTGGTGTAAACGTAACTGGAAACATTGCGGTT
This sequence comes from Aequorivita sp. UBA3180, assembly GCA_002364215.1. GTDB lineage: Bacteria > Bacteroidota > Bacteroidia > Flavobacteriales > Flavobacteriaceae > Aequorivita. The sequence continues at coordinate 207,357 of DEXQ01000003.1, forward strand.
ACCACTGCTTTGGCAATCATCGTTTTCTTGATTACCACCTTTACCGGAACAAAAGATTACTGGAAACATATTTTTGATCCATTGGGTGACGGAATGCCTTGGATCGGTAAAATTTTCATATATATCATTCTAGTTCCTATCGAAGTTTTAGGGATGTTTATTAAGCCTTTCGCACTACTTATACGTTTGTACGCAAACATGACAGCGGGCCACGTGGTAATGATGAGCTTGATCGGGTTGATATTTATTTTCAAAAGTTGGATTGGCGGACCCTTGTCCTTCGGACTTGCATTTGCAATCATGCTTATTGAATTATTGGTAGCATTGCTACAAGCATATATTTTCACAATGTTGGCAGCCTTGTATTTTGGTTTTGCGAGTGAATCTCACGAGCATCACGAAGAGCACGAAGGAGAGATACAGCATTTGTAAAAACATATAAATTGTCAGGCTGAGCTTGTCGAAGCCTTTCGCATTAAAAAGAGTGTTTAATTTTTAAATATATATATTATGACAATTCCAACTATTGTAGGAGCAGGTTTAGCAGTAATCGGTGCCGGTATCGGTATCGGTATGATCGGTGGGAAAGCTATGGAAGCTATCGCACGTCAGCCTGAGGCTTACGGAAAAATTCAAACAGCAATGCTTATTGCAGCGGCGCTTATTGAAGGTATTGGTTTCGCTGCGATTTTCGCAGGGTAATCAAAAAAAATTGACAAACGGCTGTGACGGTTGGTTACAGCTGTTTGTTACATTTAAAATTGAGCATACAGTTTAAATTAAATAAATATCCGCCACGGCGGCCATTAATATGGAAAAATTAATTAACGACTTTTCATTCGGACTTTTCTTCTGGCAAATAATCATATTTGTGTTGTTGCTTCTGTTGCTTCGCAAATTTGCTTGGAAACCAATCCTAAACGCGGTTAACGATCGTGAAGAAGGAATTAAAAATGCATTGGATTCTGCTGAAAAAGCAAAACTTGAAATGCAAAACCTTCAGGCAGATAACGAAAAATTATTGCAGGAAGCTCGTGCAGAACGTGAAGTAATGTTGAAGGAAGCTCGCGAGATAAAGGCAAAAATGATTGCTGACGCAAAAGAGGAAGCAAAAGCTGAGGCTGACAAAACCGTTGCCCAAGCACAAGCCGCTATCGAAAGCGAAAAGAAATCAGCTATCGCAGAATTGAAACAACAAGTAGCAAGTCTTTCTCTGGAAATTGCCGAGAAAGTAGTAAAACACGAACTTTCCGATAAAGACAAGCAATTGAAACTTGTTGACGAAATGTTGGGCGACGCAAAATTAAACTAAGATTCAATGAGCAGAGCAGCGATAAGATACGCGAAAGCAATTTTGCAGAAAGCGAACGAAAACAACACAGAAGCTGTTGTTTTTGGCGATATGCAATCTGTTTACACCACTATTGAAGACAGCCGCGAATTGCAAACAGTACTTCAAAGCCCGGTAATTAAAGCCAACGATAAAAAGGAAGCTTTGCTGAAAATTTTCAGCGGACAGTCAGAAATTACGCATTCGCTTATCAATATTCTGGTTGACAATAAACGTACTTCATTATTAGGAAATGTAGCAAAAAGCTATGTTGATCTTTACAATGAAGCACAGGGTGTAAAAGTTGCAACCGTAATTACGGCCGTTCCCCTTTCTTCAGAGTTGGAAAGTAAGGTTATGGCGAAAGTAAAGGAATTAACGGGAAGCGAAAAAGTAACGCTTAAAAATGAAATTGACCCAGCAATCATAGGAGGATTTGTTCTCCGCGTTGGCGATATTCAATACAACGCGAGCATCGCGAACCAATTAGGAAATTTAAAAAGAGAATTCAGTAAATCAATATAATTTTTTGTGTCACCCTGAGCTGAGCTTGTGCTGAGCACAGCCGAAGCAAAGGGTAAAATCATAAATACAAATAAAATGGCAGAAGTAAAACCAGCTGAAGTATCAGCAATATTAAAGCAACAACTTACAGGCTTTGAAGCTACCGCTTCCCTGGATGAAGTAGGAACTGTTTTAACCGTGGGTGACGGTATTGTGCGTGCATACGGACTTTCAAACGCCCAGTACGGCGAATTGGTAGCCTTTGAAAGCGGTCTTGAAGGTATTGTATTGAACCTTGAGGAAGATAACGTAGGTATCGTACTTTTAGGTCCTTCTAAAGAAATTAAGGAAGGTTCAACCGTAAAGCGTACCCAGCGTATCGCTTCGCTTAAAGTAGGTGAAGGTATCGTTGGCCGTGTGGTAAACACCCTTGGTGAGCCTATTGACGGTAAAGGTCCAATCACTGGTGAAACATACGAAATGCCATTGGAGCGTAAAGCTCCGGGTGTAATTTACCGCCAGCCGGTAACTGAGCCACTTCAAACTGGTATTAAGTCTATTGATGCAATGATTCCAGTGGGCCGTGGCCAGCGTGAGCTTGTTATTGGTGACCGTCAAACTGGTAAATCTACCGTTTGTATCGATACCATTTTGAACCAAAAAGAATTTTACGATGCAGGCGAGCCTGTATATTGTATATATGTAGCAGTTGGGCAAAAAGCTTCAACTGTTGCAAACATTGCACAGGTTCTGGAAGAAAAAGGCGCTTTGGCTTACACAACCATCGTTGCTGCAAACGCATCAGATCCTGCGCCTATGCAGGTTTATGCTCCTTTCGCAGGTGCTGCAATTGGTGAGTACTTCCGTGATACAGGTCGTCCAGCATTGATTGTTTATGATGATCTTTCAAAACAAGCGGTAGCATACCGTGAGGTTTCCCTTTTGCTTCGTCGTCCACCGGGACGTGAGGCGTATCCTGGAGACGTGTTCTTCCTTCACTCAAGATTGTTGGAGCGTGCCGCGAAAGTAATTGCCGATGATGATATTGCAAAGGAAATGAACGACCTTCCAGAATCATTAAAAGGAATCGTAAAAGGAGGAGGTTCATTAACAGCACTTCCTATTATTGAAACACAAGCGGGTGACGTTTCGGCGTATATCCCAACAAACGTAATTTCGATTACCGATGGGCAGATTTTCCTTGATGGGGATTTGTTCAACGCAGGGGTTCGTCCAGCTATTAACGTAGGTATTTCGGTATCGCGTGTGGGTGGTAACGCTCAGATTAAATCTATGAAAAAGGTAGCAGGTACTTTGAAACTGGATCAAGCAGCTTTCCGTGAATTGGAAGCGTTCGCAAAATTCGGATCAGATTTGGATGCCGCAACCCTTAACGTAATTGAAAAAGGAAAACGTAACGTAGAAATTTTGAAGCAATCTGAAAACGATCCGTACACTGTAGAAGATCAAATTGCAGTTATCTACGCAGGTTCCAAAAACCTAATGCGTAACGTTCCTGTAGATAAGATTAAGGAATTTGAAAGAGATTACCTAGAAATGTTGAACCTTAAGCACAGAGACACGCTTAACGATCTTAAAGCTGGTAAACTTACAGATGAAGCAATTGATGTAATGACATCCGTTGCCGCAGACCTTTCAGCGAAATATAAGAAATAAGAAATCTTTGCACCCTTTGCGCCTCTGCGGTTATTTTTCCACCGCAGAGGCGCAGAGAATGCAGAGTAACACAATAAAAAGAAATGGCGAATCTTAAGGAAATTAGAAACAGAATATCATCCGTCGGGTCAACGATGCAGATTACCAGTGCCATGAAAATGGTTTCTGCTGCAAAGTTGAAAAAGGCGCAGGATGCCATTACAGCAATGCGTCCCTATTCTGAAAAACTTACCGAACTATTGCAAAACCTAAGCGCCACGCTTGATGCCGATACTGGCAGTAAGTACTCAGACCAGCGCGAGGCAAACAAAATTTTGGTTGTTGCCATTACCAGTAACCGTGGTTTGGCGGGAGCATTCAATAGTAATATCATAAAGGAAGCACGTAATTTGGCTGCAAATACATACGCAGGGAAGCAAGTGGATTTTATGACCCTCGGAAAAAAAGGAAACGATATTCTAAAGAAAACAGGAACGGTTATCGAAAACAACAACGGTATTTTTGATGATCTTTCTTTTGAAAATACTTCAGAAATCGCCGAAAAATTGATGCTTCTTTTTTCCGAAGGGAAATACGACCGTATTGTAGTTGTTTACAACCACTTTAAAAATGCTGCAACGCAATTGGTAATGACAGAGCAGTTTTTGCCAATTCTGCCTCCAAAACAAATTGAGGGACAGGAAGCAAAAACCAGCGAAACCTTCTATATTTTTGAACCTTCAAAAGAAGAGATTGTTGAGGCCTTGATTCCGAAAAGCTTGAAAACACAGTTATTCAAAGCACTTCGCGACAGCGTTGCCAGTGAGCACGGAGCACGTATGACGGCAATGCACAAAGCAACCGACAACGCAACCGAACTTCGCGATGCGTTGAAACTTCAATACAACAAAGCACGACAGGCTGCCATTACAAACGAAATCCTTGAGATTGTTGGTGGTGCGGAAGCATTGGCAGGATAATATTTTCCGCTTCAATCGATAAATTTTCATCAAACCTCACAGGTTTTCAAAACCTGTGAGGTTTTTTGTTTCATATTATTCGTAAATTTATGAAATGATAAAAAATATGAAAACCATAGCCATAATTTTGACTTTGCCTATTTTACTTTTCAGTTTATCCAACTGCGGCGGAGCGCAGAATAATAAAGGAAAAATGACACTCGAGCAAAACCCTCCCTTTAAAATTGCCGAAGCATACTACCAAAACTGGGTGGCAGGTATAAAAGAAGGTGGTTCAGGAACGAATGTGCATATTACTTTCAGTGAAATAGATCCAGATGTTGTTATTCAAAATATTTACTTCAGAAAGCATATTCTTGAAGCAAAAGGGAATATAAACGAACCAAAACATTTTGTGGGGTATCTAAAAAACGAGATGCAACGCGACATAATTATGGATTCAGATCCTATAAAAGAAGCACAAAACACACCCCAAAAGGAATTTCCTTTTCAATTGGAGGAAAACCAAGCTATGATTGAATATTGGTTTGGGGGAAAGAAAAATCATTATAAAATTGAAAATCTTTCACAAAAGGAAATGATTCCCTATCCGCAGGCAAACCCGAATCAACACGAATAGTTATGGAAACTATCAAACTTAAAGATAAGTTTTCAACCTTCAAAAAGCACTGGCATCCGCATCAAATAGCAATTGTAGACGATATGCAGGTACTTTTGGCTAAATTGAAAGATGAATTTGTTTGGCACAAACACGAAAAAGAGGACGAACTATTTTTTGTGCAAAAAGGAACTTTGGAAATGCACTTTCGCGATAAGGTTGAAATAGTTTCCGAAGGCGAAATAATCGTTGTTCCCAAAGGCGTGGAGCATTGCCCAAAAACGCAAAATGGCAAAGAGGTGCATGTACTTCTTTTTGAAAAACTTTCCACAAAACATACTGGCAATGTATCTTCTGAAAAAACTGTTGTCGAATATCCTAAAATCTAAAGAATGAAAATTCTCCATCTCGATAGCAACCATCCTTTATTATTGAAAATGCTGCGGGAAGCCGGATTTTCAAATGAAGAAAATTACAAATCCCCAAAAGTTGAAGTTGAAGAAATCATTTCAAATTATGATGGCATTGTAATAAGAAGCCGCTTCAATATTGATAAAGAATTTCTCGATGCTGCCAAAAACCTGAAATTTATTGCACGTGTTGGCGCGGGTTTGGAAAGCATAGATACAGATTACGCCGGAAATCAGGGCATTAAATTAATTGCCGCTCCCGAAGGCAATAGAAACGCCGTTGGTGAGCATGCGTTGGGAATGCTTCTTTCGTTGTTCAACAACTTAAATAAAGCCGACAGAGAGGTTAAAAATGGCCTGTGGAACCGTGAGGCCAACCGAGGGATAGAGCTGGACGGAAAAACTGTTGGAATCATCGGTTACGGTAATATGGGGAAAGCGTTCGCAAAAAAATTGAAAGGTTTTGATTGCGAAGTAATTTGTTTTGACATAAAAGAAAATGTGGGTGATGAAAACGCAATGCAAGTTTCATTGGATGAACTTCAGCAAAGCGCTGATGTTTTGAGCCTTCACACCCCGTGGACGCCGTTGACGGATAAAATGGTGAATTCAGAATTTATCAATTCGTTTTCAAAACCCTTTTGGCTCATAAATACCGCACGCGGTAAAAGTGTGGTAACGGCCGATTTGGTTTCAGCATTAAAAAGTGGAAAAGTTCTCGGTGCCGGGCTCGACGTATTGGAATATGAAAAACTTTCATTTGAAACGCTTTTTGATTCAGACAATCTGCCAAATTCCTTAAAGGAACTTTTCGCAATGGACAAGGTAATTTTAAGTCCGCATATTGCTGGATGGACGGTTGAAAGCAAAGAAAAACTGGCAATGGTAATTGCTGATAAGATTATTAAACATTTCAAATAAACATAAAATGAAAAAAAGAGTTACGGGCATTGGTGGTATATTTTTTAAAACGAACGACCCCGATAAAACAAAAGATTGGTACAAAACCCATTTGGGATTGAACACAGATAATTACGGTTGCACCTTTTGGTGGCAGGACGAAAACGGCGATAAATGCTCAACGCAATGGAGCCCTTTTAAGGCAGATACCAACTATTTTTCGCCAAGTGAAAAGGAGTTCATGGTTAACTACCGTGTGGAAAACCTGGAAGAATTACTGAAAGTCTTAAAAGAGGAAGGTGTAACAATTGTAGGGGAAATGGAGACTTATGATTATGGAAAGTTTGGATGGATACTAGATCCCGATGGAAATAAAATTGAACTTTGGGAACCCGTTGATAGTGCATTTCTATAATTTTTTATACATTTAAATCACATAAAAACCAACTAATCAATATTATGGAAGAACAACAAAACACAGGCTACGACAGTACCCAACAGCAATCACGAAATACCGCGAATGAAAGCTGGAACCAAACTCAACCCCATCAGAACCAGGAAAATAAAAAGATTTTGGCAGGAATACTTGCTATCGTATTAGGTGGATTTGGGATTCATAAATTCATTTTAGGATATACCCAAGAAGGGATTATTCAAATAGTTATAACCGTGGTAACTTGCGGTATCGGTAGCATAATAGGTTTGATTGAAGGCATAATTTACCTAACCAAAAGTGATGAGGAATTTTACCAAACCTATCAAGTTAGTAAAAAAGGGTGGTTTTAAAAGTTAAAAGGCCTTTGGATTTTTCAAAGGCCTTTTTTAAAATTTTAATGAAAATAGCATGAGCGAGCACGGCGCAATACCCAATTTAATTTACAGCGAAGCAAACGCTGCGGTTTCATTTTTAAAAAAGGCGTTCGGTTTTAAGGAACGCGGTGTTTATAAAGACGACAACGGCAAAATATTTCACGCACAACTAGTATTGGGAAAGGCTTTGATAATGGTAAATCCATTCAATCCCGACAGCGCATTTGGTAAAATGCTGAACCTTCCCAAAAATCTTGAAGGCTACAATACCCAAACGCCTTATTTCATAATCGAGAATGTTGATGAACATTACAAAAACGCAAAGGCAAATGGTGCCGAAATAGTAATGGACATTAAGGACGAAGACTACGGTGGCCGTGGCTACAGCTGCAAAGATCCCGAAGGAAATATTTGGAGCTTTGGAAGCTATAATCCTTTTTCAGAAAAGTAAAATTCAAAAAAATAAAGCTATGAGAATTATCCTTTCCATCCTTGCCGCACTGTTGCTTTGCGTAAGTTGCAAAAATCCAAAAAATGAAGAAATCTCTTCGGAAAATGTTGAAGTTGCTACCGAGCAATTATGCTTCCGAAATGAATATCCCTTTCCCGATAGTACCGAAAATATTGATGTCCTTAATCTTGACCTTCAAATAAAAGGAGATTCGGTAACGGGTAATTACAATTGGCTGCCTGCCTTAAAAGATCAACGCAACGGTACATTGACTGGAACTATAGAAAATAAAACTATCAACGCTACCTATCGGTATATGCAAGAAGGTATTGAAGAAACAGCCGAAGTAACGATAGTTCTCAAAGACGATAAAGCCATTATAACGGGAGACAATCCCGAATCGGGCTTAGATACAGAAGTGGCAAAAATTGACTGCAATTAAATTAAAAGTTTTGGTGTTTTGAGGGGCTTTTTGCACTTCCCTATTGCTTAAGTACCGCCACAATTTGAGGCACGTCTTTCTGTTCAAAGAAATAAATGGTTTTAACCAAATATTTCAAAATCCAGCTTTTTTGATAAATCAGTTTTTCAGCAAGAGTCGCAATTATAATATCACGTGTTTTTAGCTCCTCATTTTTATTGTGGGAAAAATGATATTGATTGGCAAAAAGCCAAGCTCCATCCCTTGCTACATTAATGCTGAAACTTACCAACTTGTCTTCACGCCCTTTTCCAAATCTGTCAAGCAAACCGAATAAGGGCGAAACAGAAATTATCTTCGTCTCCACATATGCAATCATCGAACCCAGAATTTCATTGATTCTATTAAAATCGTTTTCAAAATCCATCAACTCGCCGTTATCCCCAACGGTTTCTACCACGGCAATTCCGAGGTCTAAATTGATGTGCGCATTTATACCCAATAGCAAATGTTGCATTATTAACAAATTTCCTTTTTTTGCTGCATCAAAGGCTTTTTTCCAACTTTGAGTAAAAGGTTTGTTTGCGCTCAAACGTTCATATGCTTCAATATATCTATTGGCAAAAAGCACATCCAGCTTTTCCATTCGCTCGTTGTTTTCAAATTCATTATTTAGAATTCCCTCTTTAATGCGAATAGTAACTTTTTGATACAGAATAGGAAAATACGCCATACAGGAATTGTTGGCACATTCGGCGTCGATAATATTGTCCAACCGTGCTATAACTTCATCAATAGTTTTTGCGGCCATATTGAACAATTTTAAAATGAATTAATCAGGATTTACTTTTTCGTTTGAATTTTCCGCATCGGCACTGTCCCCATTTTTATCAGAATATTTCTTTTCAAGTTCTGCCTGAAACTCCTCCATCACTGGCTTTACAGTACTCTCCGGTAAATCTGCAATACGAATATACATTAACCCATCCACTGCATTATTGAAAAGCGGATCAACATTGAAGGCAACAACTTTTGCGTTTTGTTTGATATACTTTTTAATAAGAACGGGCAAACGAAGACTTCCCGGCTCTACTTCATCAATTATTTTGTCAAATTTGTTTAAGTCTGCCTCACTTTCGTCAAAAATGAAATCCTTATCGGCATCCTTCAATTTTACCTTGTATTCCTTCTTCGGATTGATGTATTGCGCCACATAAGGATCGTAATAGTTCGATTTCATGAACTCAATCATCAACCCTTTAGAGAATTCCGAAAATTTATTGCTGATGCTCACGCCGCCAATTAAATAACGGTGCTCTGGGTAACGAAGCGTTGTGTGTACAATTCCTTTCCAAAGCAAAAATAATGGCATTGGACGCAATTGGTATTCCTTAATTATGAAAGCACGCCCCATCTCGATGGATTTACTCATCATTTCATATAATTCAGGTTCAAAGCGAAACAAATCTTGAAGATAAAAACCGTCAATCCCAAAACGCGGAAAAATCTCGGACCCTAAGCCCATGCGGTATGCTCCCGCCATTTTTTGAGCATCGTTGTCCCACAGAAACATATGGTGGTAGTAACTGTCAAATTTGTCGAGATCCGTACTATTATTGGTGCCTTCGCCCACTTCGCGGAAGGTGATTTCGCGTAGCCTCCCTATTTCCTGCAAAATGTACGGAACTGAATTTGCCTCGGCCAAAAACACTTCATAATTTTTGCTGACCAGCAGTCGCTTATCGTTTTCGCGCAACTTTTCTATTTCTGCTTCCATCGCTTTTAGTGGAATCGGTCCGGCAATTTTCTTCGGAGGCTTTGGAAATTTCAGCGTTTTCGGGATGTTGTCCAATAACTTTTTCTTCTGAAAAGCATTGGAAAGCATATAAGTTTTCTTCCGAAGAAATTCAGTAAAGACGGGCAAAGACTCGTGTTCTTTTTGGTCTTCCACAGAAATGGCATTGCCAATCCGTACTTTTATCAACCGTTCTTTTTGCGTGAGCAATTCCGAAGGCAACTTGGCAGTGCGAAGCGTATCGCTCATTTTGGCCAAGCGATAGAAAAGCTTGCTGTTCTTAGCGTGAAAATAGATAGGCACTACGGGCACTTCGGCTTTTTTTACCAACTTCATCGCGGCTTCTTCCCAAGGCTTGTCAACCAATAATTTTCCGTCTCTATATGTTGAAACCTCTCCTGCGGGGAAAATTCCCAAGGGGTGGCCTTCCTGCAAATGTTTCAGCGCAGATTTAAAACCGATAATACTCGATTTTACATCCTTTCTGTCCTCAAAAGGATTTACGGGCATTACGTAAGGTTTCAGTGGTTCAATTCTGTGCAAAAGGAAATTGGCCACTATCTTAAAATCGGGACGATGCTCCAGCAGTAATTTTAAAAGAAGAATTCCGTCAATTCCGCCCAATGGATGGTTTGAAATAGTTATAAAAGCTCCTGTCTTTGGTATTCTTCGCAGGTCTTCCTCCGGAATTTCAAACTTGATTTCAAACTCCTCAATAAGTGCATTTATAAAATCGAGATCTTTTAAATGCTTTTTTCTGTCGTAAATTTTGTTGAGGGTGGTAATATTCAACACTTTCATTAATGACCAGCCCAAGAAGGTGCCCAAAAAGCCGAATTTATCGACGTTTATTGCTTTTGCAACTTCCTTTGCATTGACTAATCCCATGAAATATGTCGGTTGTTTGTATCCAACAAATATAGCGAAAGCAAACGATTCTATTCCTTAATTACCAACTGTACCGTTTCCTTGCTTTCCTGCTTCAAAAGCACATTTTTATTTTCTGCAAGTGCCTTTACTTCAGTAGGATTAAAGTGTCGAATGGTATAAAGCGTTACATTTTCGTTCCATTTTACACTGAATTTTTCTCGAAGCTTTGCTAGCAGCTCTTCCAAATTGTTGAATTTATCGTTCACACATACCGAAAAACTAATGGCTGAGTTTTGGATCATTTCCACCTTCATTTTGTGCTTGTGAAGCCATTTAAAAACATCGCCAATATTGTCTTCCATCATAAAAGAAAAGTCCAACGAAGAAAGTGAAATGAGCACCAATCCTTTTTTCAAGATAAAACACGAAGTTTGTGGATCCAGCGTAACGCCTTTACCCACGCAGGTTCCGGGAGCGGTTGGGTTTAAAAATGATTTCACAAAAAGTGGAATTTCCTTTCGCTGCAACGGCTGAAGCGTTTTGGGGTGAATTACCGAGGCGCCGTAAAAAGCAAGCTCAATTGCTTCTCGATAACTAATGTGATTTAGCAACATAGTTTCCGAAAAATAACGTGGGTCAGCATTTAAAACGCCGGGCACGTCCTTCCAAATAGTTACATTTTCAGCATTCAAACAATAGGCAAAAATTGCCGCGGTGTAATCACTACCCTCCCTGCCAAGCGTCGTGGTAAAGTTATTCGAGGTTTCCGAACCCAAAAAACCTTGGGTTAGGGTAATTCCTGTTTTGCTGACTTTTTCAGAAATATTCTCCTGGGTTTTCTCCCAATCCACGTTCGCATCGCGGTAATTTGCATCAGTTTTTATGCATTGGCGCACATCGAGCCACGTATTGTGTATTCCGTGTTCGGAAAAGTATGCTGAGACTATCTTTGAAGAAATAATTTCTCCGAAGGAAACAACTTGGTCGTAAACAAAAGCATGGTTTTTGGATTTGTTGGTTTCCAAAAAGCGCTTCAACTCTTTAAAAGTCTTGTCCAAATCAATAAAAGCAGGATGCGAGGTAGAAGAAAACAGGCCTTTCAAAATTTCGTAATGAAAGTCATAAACAGCCCGTAAAGCATTTTTTACATCACCCGATTCCGAAAAATAATCTTTTATAACTTCTTCCAGCGCATTGGTAGTTTTCCCCATTGCAGAAACCACGATAACTAAGTTTTTTTCTCCCGTTTGGGAAATTACCGAAATCACATTTTTTACGCTATCGGCATCTTTAGTGGACGCACCACCAAACTTGAAGATTTTCATCCAGAATTTATTTTATGAATTTATATAATTTTTCAGGCCCTTTTCATCCATATGTACTACGCGCCAATCTTTCACGATATTGGCGCCGCTTCGTTCATAAAAACGGATTGCGCCTTTGTTCCAGTCCAAAACATCCCAAGCAACGCGCTTTAGGCCGCGGTCATAAGCAAACTGCATCACTTGTTTGTAGAGTGCCTCACCTATTCCCTTGCCGCGCTGGGCTTCCTTTACAATTAAATCTTCCAAATGGAGCGTCCTGCCCTTCCAAGTTGAAAAGCGGAAATATATCAAGGCCGCACCAACAATTTCATCGTCAGATTCTGCAACAAAGCAAGTAAAAATTGGGTTTTCACCGAAACCTTCGCGTTCCAAATCCTGCACTGTAACTTCAACTGCATCGGGTTCCTTTTCAAAAATGGCTAACTCTTTTATGAGTTCCAAGACTTGTGGCATATCTTCTTTTACGGCTTGTCTTACTTTCATAATTTTGAAAATTAATTAGCGTTGCAAATATCGGTTCAATTTCTTAAAAATCCCGATATTTGCTTCAAATTCAGGATATCTTCAACCCCATGGCAAAAATAAATCAATCGCTTGGCGAGTTTATAATTGAAAATCAAAGCGAATTCAAGTACTCTTCCGGTGAGCTTTCACGATTAATAAATTCAATTCGTTTGGCGGCAAAAGTGGTAAACCATAAAGTAAACAAAGCCGGATTGGTAGATATTTTAGGTACGGCCGGAGATATGAATGTTCAGGGCGAAGACCAGCAAAAACTGGATGTTTTTGCCAACGAGGTATTTATAAATACGCTTACAAACCGTGAGATTGTATGTGGAATTGCGAGCGAGGAAGAGGACGATTTTATAACTATAAAGGGCAGAAACGAAAAGAACGACAACAAATATGTGGTGTTGATGGATCCGCTGGACGGTTCTTCCAATATAGATGTGAATGTTTCGGTAGGTACTATTTTTTCTATTTTCAGAAGAATTACACCTTCGGGAACTCCTGTAACGATTGAAGATTTTCTTCAACCGGGCATAAACCAGGTAGCTGCTGGTTACATTGTCTACGGTACTTCAACAATGATAGTTTATACTACGGGCCACGGCGTAAACGGGTTTACGTTAAATCCCGCAATTGGAACGTACTACCTTTCACACCCGAACATGAAGTTCCCGGACAAAGGAAATATTTATTCAGTTAATGAAGGAAATTACGTCCACTTTCCCCAAGGAGTAAAAGATTACATAAAATATTGTCAAAAAGAAGAGGAAGATCGTCCTTATACGTCACGTTACATAGGTTCATTGGTTTCAGATTTCCATCGAAACATGATTAAAGGTGGTATTTATATTTATCCCAGTACTTCAAAAGATCCAAAAGGGAAACTAAGACTGTTGTACGAATGTAACCCCATGGCGATGATTGCCGAACAGGCGGGAGGAAAGGCCAGCAATGGCTTTCAAAGAATTTTGGAAATTCAACCAACCACTTTGCATCAGCGGGTGCCATTTTTCAGCGGGACTACCGAAATGGTAGAAAAGGCGGAAGAATTTATGAGAAATGCAAAATAAAAAAACCCGAAGCTTTCACCACGGGTTTCTTGTTCCTTCAAAAAAGAGTTAGTCTTTTCTATTTAGTAAATAACGGTAATCCTCAAGGCTTAAACCACCACTGTATATTGCAATTGATCTTTTAATTAAATCTTGGGCAAGCTCAGCAGTATAACCAAGACCGATTGCGTATTTTTCAATTAAAAAACGCTCGTGGTCGTCTATTTCATGGTCAGCAAAAATAATTTGGAACAAATCGTGCATACGTTCCAAACGTCTTTCGGAAGAATTTGGTGGATTGATAGGATATTTTGAAGGATTTTTCAGCACCGCATCATATTCTTCTTGTTCAATATCCAATTTTCGCGCAAAACGCTTTAGCATTTTTTCTTCTTCCGCACCTATTTCCCCATCAATGGAAGCCATGTTTGCAATAGAAGCAAAATGCCCCAAATTTCGGGAATGCTCCCCGCTTTCGAATAAATCTGTAAATGACATAATTTGGTTTTTATACTGCAAATATAAAACTTGTAAACGACAATTGCGAGCAAAGCAAAGCAATCTGTTAAGGTTTTCTTCATTTAATCCTAAAAGCATTTCAACCTAAACTTTTCTTAATTCTGTGCGAAGCATAACAAGCTTTCACTATTTTTAAATTGCTATTGAAAAAAAAAATGAAACAACCATTACTCGTTTTTAACGACAAAGGAATTTATTGCCAGAAAGCAGACGTTTATATAGATGCATGGCGCCCGGTGGATAAATGCATCGTTACCCACGGCCACGCAGATCATAGCCGTTGGGGCCACAAACAATACATTACACAAAATAATAATGTACCTATTATTAAGCATCGTTTGGGGGACATTTCAGTAACTGGAAAAAAATGGAACGAAACTTTTACAATTAATGGCGTGAAATTTTCCCTGCATCCTGCCGGCCATATTATGGCTTCATCACAGGTTCGAGTGGAATATAAAGGCGAAGTCTGGGTTTTCACAGGTGACTTCAAAACCGAAGATGACGGCTTAGCAGAAATTTACGAACCTGTAAAATGCCACACATTTATAACGGAATGCACTTTTGGTTTGCCCGCTTTTAAATGGGAGCCGCAAGCGGAAGTTTTTAAGGATATAAACGAATGGTGGGCAACCAACAAGAGTGAAGGCAGAACCTCAATTCTTTTCGGTTACAGCTTGGGAAAAGCCCAACGGTTGCTGAAACATTTGGACACTTCCATCGGAAAAATCTACACCCACGGCGCGGTTGAAAATATGACTGAAGTAGTTCGGGCAAACTATAAACTCCCCGAAACTAAGTTAATAACGCGCGATACTTCAAAAGAAGAAATAAAAGGAAACATAATAGTTGCACCACCCAGCGCCCATGGCAGCACGTGGATTAGAAGGTTTGTGCCTTATGTAACAGCTTCCGCAAGCGGTTGGATGACTTTTCGCGGTGCAAGAAGAAGAAGAGCTATTGACCGCGGATTTGTATTAAGCGATCACGCTGATTGGGACGGTTTGCTTTCGGCAATCGAAGCTACGGGTTGCGAAAAAATAATCGCCACCCATGGATATACAGATATTTTTGCGCGCTATTTAAGGGAAGAATTAGGCTACGACGCCCGAACCGAAAAAACCCAATACGAAGAAGAAGGAAGCGAAACGATGAAAAAGGAAGAGGAGCAAAATGTATGAAAGATTTTGCCCAACTCATAAAAAAACTCGATAGCACGAACAAAACCAATGAAAAGGTAGCGGCGCTCACGGCCTATTTTCAAAATGCAAATGATGAAGATAAACTTTGGACCATAGCTATACTTTCGCACCGACGTCCAAATCGCCCCGTGAACACAACACTTTTACGACTTTGGGCTACGGAAATCAGTGGAATTCCGCTTTGGCTATTTGAGGAAAGCTATCATATTGTAGGCGATTTGGCGGAAACGATTGCACTAATTTTACCAACTTCGGAAGAATATTCCGAGAAATCACTTTCAGAATTTGTTTCAGAAATCATTGAACTCCGAACGCTTCCCGAAGAAGAAAAAAAGAAATATCTGCACGACAATTGGTTGGCGCTTAATTATTTTGAACGTTTCGTTTTCAATAAAATTCTTACCGGAAGTTTTAGAATTGGCGTTAGCCAAAAGTTGATGACGCGCGCGCTTTCAAAAGCCACCGGAATTGATGAAGATATTTTAGCCTATAAGTTAATGGGCGATTGGACACCCGAAAAAACAACCTATAAAAAACTAATTCTCGAACAAAATGAAGAAGATTATCTCAGCAAACCGTATCCGTTTTACTTGGCGTATGCGGTGGAGGATGATTTTCAGGAGGATTTGGGGCCCATTTCAGATTGGAGCTTC
The DNA here is from genome assembly GCA_002364215.1 of Aequorivita sp. UBA3180. GTDB lineage: Bacteria > Bacteroidota > Bacteroidia > Flavobacteriales > Flavobacteriaceae > Aequorivita. Next base: position 223,340 of record DEXQ01000003.1, read on the forward strand.
GAGCATAAATGGGATGGCATTCGTAGCCAAGTAATAATCCGGAATGATGAGGTTTTTGTGTGGTCAAGGGGTGAGGAATTGGTAACCGATAAATATCCCGAGTTTCAAAATTTCCTAAAAGTAATTCCCAATGGAACTGTGATTGACGGTGAAATCCTTCCTTTTTCAGATGGAGAAATTCAAAACTTCAATACACTTCAAACCCGCATTGGAAGAAAAAATATTTCCAAAGCACTGCTAAAAAAAACCCCAGTAATTCTGAATGCGTACGATTTGTTGGAATGGCGGGGCGAAGATATTCGACAAAAACCTTTTTCGGAGCGGAGAAAAATTTTAGATGGATTGATTCAAAAGATAAATTCCGAAGAAATTGGAATTTATTTAAGCGAAACAATGCAGTTTGAAACCTGGGAAGAAGCTGCTGCCGAGCGCGATCTTTCCCGGGAAAAAAGAAGCGAAGGTTTGATGTTGAAACGAAAGAATTCACCATACTTAGTTGGAAGAAAAAAAGGTGATTGGTGGAAATGGAAAATCGATCCGTTTACAATTGATGCGGTTTTAACCTATGCCATGCGTGGCCACGGAAGACGTGCAAATCTGTACACAGATTATACATTCGCACTGTGGAATGACGGCGAATTGGTAACATTCGCAAAAGCTTACTCCGGATTAACGGATGCGGAATTTAGACAAGTAGATAATTGGATAAAACGAAATACCTTAGAGCGTTTTGGTCCCGTGCGGAGCGTAACTCCGCATCACGTTTTTGAAATTGCTTTTGAAGGAATTGCAGAAAGCAGTCGTCATAAAAGTGGGATTGCCACGCGATTTCCGCGGATTCTTCGTTGGCGAAAAGATAAACCAATTTCCGAAGCCAATACTCTGGATGATCTTAAAGCACTAATCCCAAAATGAAACAAGCCGAACTCATTTCCATAGCCGAGGATTGGTTTCAATCAAAAAATTGGAAGTCATTTACGTTCCAAAGAAAAACCTGGAAAGCATTTCTCGATGGTAAGCACGGCCTTTTAAACGCTCCAACGGGTAGTGGGAAAACCTATGCGCTTTGGGTACCGATTGTACTTCAATATTTAAAGGAAAACCCCGATTATAAAACGAAACACAAAAAAGGATTAAAGGCAATTTGGATTACACCTTTGCGAGCACTTTCCGTAGAAATTCAGCAAGCGGCGCAGCGTTTTGCGGATGATTTGGGAATAGGATTGACGGTGGGAATCCGCACGGGCGATACGTCCCAAAGCGAACGGGCAAAACAAAAACGCCAAATGCCCGATTTGTTGATTACCACACCTGAAAGTTTAATGCTTTTACTCGCTTCAAAAGGGTATGATAAAACCTTTAAAACCCTAACTGCAATTGTAGTTGACGAATGGCACGAACTTTTGGGAAGCAAGCGTGGTGTGCAAATGGAACTCGCACTTTCACGCTTAAAAACTGTTTCGCCAAAACTTCGAATTTGGGGAATCTCTGCCACAATTGGGAATCTCGAGGAAGCGCAAGATGTACTGTTGGGGATGGATTCTGAATTCCGAAAAAATGCTGTTTTAATCAAAGCAAAGGAGAAAAAGAGAATTGAAGTCCGCTCAATCATTCCAAAAAAAATGGAAACCTTTCCGTGGCGCGGACATTTAGGTTTGCATCTTTTGGAAGAAATCATTCCAATAATAAACAACAGTAAAACCACGCTTATTTTCACCAATACACGCGGACAGTGCGAAATTTGGTTTCAAAAAATCCTTGAAAAACATCCTGAATTTGCAGGTGAAATTGCGATGCACCACGGCAGCATTGGGAAAGAAACAAGGCTTTGGGTGGAGCAGGCTATCCGCAACGAATCGTTGACCGCGGTTGTTGCGACTTCAAGTTTGGATTTGGGAGTGGATTTTGCACCTGTGGAAACCATAATTCAAATCGGCGGACCGAAGGGAATTGCAAAATTTCTGCAACGGGCAGGGAGAAGCAATCACCGCCCGGGAGAGCCTTCGGTGATTCATTTTTTGCCTACGCATGCCTTGGAATTGGTGGAAGCTTCGGCATTAAAAAGAGCGGTAAAAGAAGATGTTGTTGAAGATAGAATCCCTTATTTGTTAAGTTTTGACGTACTTATTCAATATTTGGTAACGCTTGCAATAAGCAATGGATTTTTTCCAAAGGAAATTTTTTCAGAAGTAAAAAACACTTTTTGTTTTCAAGGAATTACGGACGAGCAATGGAATTGGTGCCTCAATTTTATCACTTTAGGAAGTCAAAGTTTGCAAGCGTACGATGAATATAAAAAAGTGGAAGTCACGGATGAAGGTATATTTAAAGTGGAAAGCAGGCAAATCGCGATGATGCATCGTTTGAGCATCGGCACAATAGTGAGCGATAGTATGATGCTCGTTAAGTACGTTTCTGGGGGATTTATCGGTACGATTGAAGAATGGTTTATAAGCAAAATGAAGCCGGGCGACACTTTTGTTTTTGCAGGACAAACACTGGAATTGGTCAGACTTAGGCAGATGGTAGCACAGGTTCGGAAATCAGGCAAACGTTCTGCGAAAGTTGTCAGTTTTATGGGTGGGCGGTTGCCGCTTTCTTCACAAATGAGTAAAATTCTTCGGGAAGAATTGCAAAGTGAAGCCGACCACAAACGGAATACACCTGAATTAAAGGCATTGAGTCAAATTTTTGACAGACAGGAACGCGAAAGTATCGTGCCCGGTGAAAATGAATTTTTAATTGAAACCTTCAAAACCCGCGAAGGCTATCACACCCTTTTTTATCCGTTTGAAGGGCGTTTTGTGCACGAAGCGATGAGTAGTTTGCTGGCGTATAGAATTAGTTTGTTGTCGCCGATTACCTTTTCACTGGCGTATAACGATTATGGTTTTGAACTATTGAGCGACCAATTTTTGAATATTCAAAATGTGATTGACAACAATCTTTTTTCTTCGGAATTTCTTTTTGACGATCTTCAAAAAAGCTTGAATGCTACGGAATTGGCACGCAGAAAATTTCGAGATATAGCGGTTATCAGCGGGATGGTTTTTCAGGGATATCCAAACAAAGTGATTAAAACGAAGCATTTGCAAAGCAACAGTCAATTGCTTTTTGATGTTTTTAGAGATTATGAGCCGGACAATCTTTTGTACCTTCAGGCCTATCGGGAAACTTTTGAACATCAACTGGAAGAAGGCAGATTGCGATTGGCTTTGGAACGTATCAATTCACAAAAAATAATTTGGAAACAGTGCGAAAAAGCAACGCCTTTCAGCTTTCCGATTATTACAGATAGACTTCGCGAAAAACTTTCTTCAGAAAAACTGGCGGATCGGATTAAGAAAATGACACTTCAATTAATGAAATGATGGATATATTTACCAAAAAGTAAACTTTATGAAATTTAGTTGGATAATAATCTTACTGTTTTTTTGCACAACCTCATTTGGACAAAGCGATGAAGAAGCTACACGAGCATTAAAAAAACTAATTTTTCTGCATCAATTGGATTCTTTAAAAAAAGCTCATCCTAATTGGGAAATTACTCAAAATACGTATTCTCCCGATGATTCAAAAACTTTGAATTATGATACAAATGGATTGAGGGAAATTAAAAATGCATCACAAACTATTATGGAAAAGCTGCTTCAAAAAGATTCAATTTTAGAATTTAGGGTAAGCTATATATACTTGAACGGAAGTAAAATGCCAAAGAATAAAATTGATTCTTTGAGAGATGAAATCAAAAATAAATATACGGCCAACGTTCCCTTTTCGGAATTGGCAAAAGAATATTCTGACGATCCATCTGCAAAAAATGGAGGCGATTTAGGCTGGTTTCCTTCAGGCAGAATGGTTGCTTCTTTTGAGTCTGCAATTAAAGCACACAAAAAAGACGATTTATTTTTTGCGGAATACGTTGAAGGTTCAAGAGAATGGTATTTTGTTATATTAAAAACGTATGAAGATCGAAAATCTGAAATAATAACTGTGGGACAAATACGAAACAAAAAAAATTAAATTTTTTAAATAGTTTCCTGATTACCAATATATAGAATAATTTTTTTCTTTCGAAAAATGTATTGAACAATTGTCAAAATTCAAATAGTTGATCCAAAATATTCAAATAAAAAACAACTTTTTTATTCTTCACCCCAGCGGCGCCATTTATTGGGAAGACAAAAAAATGTTATTGATTGCCGATGTGCATTTGGGAAAAGTGGCGCATTTCAGAAAACACGGCGCGCCCGTTCCGGCAAATGCAGCATATAAAAACCTTGAAAAACTTACAGAGATATGCAATCACTTTCAGCCTGAGACTATCTGTTTTTTGGGCGATCTTTTCCACAGCAAACTGAATGAGGAATGGCAGGATTTTGAAAAGTGGGTAGAATATACCAAAGCCGAAATAGTCCTGATTTCGGGCAATCACGATATTATTCCACAGTATTTATACGAAGAGTTGGGAATTAAGGTTTTTGACGAATTGTTGCTCGACAGTTTTTTGTTGACCCACCATCCCACCGAGATTAAAGGCACGTTCAACTTTTGCGGGCACGTGCACCCGGGCGTTCGGATGAAGGGCGTGGGGAAGCAATACCTGCGGTTTTCATGTTTTTATAAAACCCTTAACAGCCTTATTCTCCCTGCTTTTGGTAACTTTACGGGAAAACACATCTTAAAACCTTCGGAAATGGACGAAATATATGCCATCGTGGATGGGGAAGTGATTTGTGTTTCGAAAAATTAATCTTTTATGAAAAAAACACTACAAATTGCAAACATCATAGCTTTCTTGACAACGGTATTCGTAAATTATTTGTCCAACACAGGTGCGATAAACAATACCACAATAGACGAAATTTCCGAAGCTACTAAAAATCTTTTTACGCCTGCTGGATATGCTTTCTCCATTTGGGGGCTTATTTATTTAATGCTTTTGGGCTTTATAATTTACCAAAGCCGAAGCCTCTTCACCAAAGTGCGCGATGATGACTTTATTTTAAAAACGGGCTGGTGGTTTGTGCTTTCCTGCTTCGCCAATATTATGTGGATTACTTTTTGGCTTTACGGATATATGGAATATTCCATCCTTGCTATTTTCGTGTTGCTCTTTTCACTGTTAAAAATCGTGTTGAACAACCGGATGGAACTTTGGGATGCGCCAATTTCCGTTATTGCTTTTCTTTGGTGGCCTTTCGTGTTTTACAGCGGCTGGGTTACCGTGGCGAGCATCGCAAATGTAGCGGCCTATTTAACGAGTATTGAGTGGAACGCCTGGGGCTATAGTGAAGTCTCGTGGGCGGTAACGATGATTATCATTGCTGGAATAATAAACTTAGTAGTAACGTGGCGAAGAAATATGCGTGAATTTGCATTAGTAGGAGTGTGGGCCTTGGCGGCAATAGCAGTAGCCAATTGGAACGTGAGCAAAACCGTTGCCTATGCAGCGATTGCAGTGGCCGCAGTTTTGTTTGTAAGCAGCAGTTACCACGGGTTTAAAAATAGAGCTACAAGCCCCAATATTAAATTAAGGGAACATCTCAATTCTAAAAAGTAATTTTGGAATTTGAATTTTTGGGAATTTCTCCTAAACCATCCCCTTAATATCATTTCCCCAAGTGGGATAAGCAAAAATCATTGCCTTAATATTCTCAGTAGTCAGTTTTCCGCACATTGCCAGCACGAATAGATTGATCATTTCTCCGGCTTCGGAAGCGATTATATGTGCGCCCAAAACAATATTTCGTTTTTTGTCCACGATTGTTTTGTAGGCGTAAACGTCGTCATTAATGCGTTTTGCATTGAACCATTTCGGGACGCTTTTATATTCCACTACAAAATCATAACCTTTTTCCTTTGCCTCTTCCTCAGTCAAACCGATTGCTGCAACTTGTGGAATGGTGAAAACAACCGATGGTACTGGCGGAAAATCCATTTTTGTGTGGTTTCCATTTCTGATATTCAACGAAACTATCCGAGCTTCCTGGGATGTAGTTGGCGTTAATGGTAACGCCCCACTTGCCTTCTGAAGAAATTCGTTCACCGAAATCCCGCTTTTTTCAAACGCGACATTTGCTTTTTCCAAATCCAGCTCGTCGATGGATGGCACGCGGCCGGCGGTATTGAAAACCATTCGGGCGACAACGGATTCGGTTTTACCATTCTTTTCATAAGAAACGCGAATGTTTTTCTGAAGTTTTTCCACTTCGGAAACCTTTGCGTTGAAAATAAATTTGATCCCAAGTTCTTCCGAAGCTTTTGTGAGGTGCGAAACGATATCGGCTTCAAAAGGCCTGAGCGGACGCTCCTCAAACTCAATTACCGTAACTTTTGCGCCGCAGCGCGCGGCAATGTGGGCAAACTCCATCCCGATATAGCCTGCGCCCACAAATACAATACCTTCGGGCAATTCTTCCAATTCCAAAAAATCATCGCTGACCATTAAATGTTCCCTTCCAGGGATTTTCAGCTCCATGGGTTTTTGGCCGGTCGCAATTACAATCTTTTTCGCCTTTAAGGTTTTTCCTTCCACCGAAAGTGTGTTTTCATTAAGAAATTTTGGCGATTGATGGTACAATTCAATTCCTGCTTCTTTCAATTTCTTTTCAGTGGAGGCAGGTACAGCATCGGTAAATTCACATTTAAATTTTTGAAGATCTTTCCAACTTATTTTTGGAACGGAAATAATTCCATTCCCTTTTAAATTTTCCGAAAGCTGCATAGCTTCAGTAATTCCCACCAAAACTTTTTTCGGGTCGCAGCCTCTATTTGCGCAAGTTCCGCCAAATTCACGATTGTCCGCAATCGCTACTTTCATTCCTTCCGCAGCGCAATCATACGCCACAGTTTTTCCGGCGGTTCCGGTTCCTATTACAAAAACATCGTATTCTTTTATAGCCATAAACCGAAAATAGAGAAACGCCCAAGTTATTTGTGTTAGCAAAATGATAAAGTTGAATTTTGCAGTTTGAAAAATAATAAAGCGTACTATCTTTGCCGTCCCGATGAGCAAAACACTCGTTACTTCGCTTTATTCACAGTCTTCGCAAACACGAAAACTGGGGGATTCTATTGCCTCATCCGAAAATAAAATTCAAGTTTCTGGGCTCGTTGGCTCATCGCTTTCACTTGTAATTGCTGAAACTTTTTCTACTTCGGAATTGCCCTTTCTTTTAATTTTTAATGATAAAGAAGAAGCTGCCTATCATTTAAACGATCTCGAAAATCTGTTGGGCGACCAAAATGTGCTTTTCTATCCTGGAAGTTATCGACGGCCATATCAAATTGAGGAGACCGACAATGCCAATGTTTTGCTGCGAAGCGAGGTTTTAAACCGGATAAATTCCCGAAAAAAACCAGCGCTGATCGTAACCTATCCCGAAGCGCTTTTTGAGAAGGTCGTAACCCGAAAGGAATTGGAACGAAACACGCTGAAAATTGCAGTAAACGACCAACTTTCCATCGATTTTGTAAACGAGGTTTTGTTTGAATACCGCTTCAAACGTACCGATTTTGTTACCGAACCAGGCGAATTTTCAGTGCGGGGTGGAATTTTGGATGTATTTAGTTTCAGCAATGACGAACCGTACCGAATTGAATTTTTTGGCGATGAGGTTGACAGCATTCGGACCTTTGATGTAGAAACGCAGCTTTCTTTGGAACAAGTGAAAAAGGTTTCCATCATTCCAAATGTGGAAAATAAAATGGTGGATGAAAACCGAGAAAGTTTTCTGAAATATATCGCATCCAAAACCGTGGTTTTTCTAAAAAATGAAGAACTTTTTAGTAGCGCAATTGATAACCTTTTCAAAAAAGCAACTGAAGCTTTTAATGCAATCGATTCTGAAATAAAACGCGCAAAGCCTTCGGAACTTTTCTGTACTTCGGAATTGTTGAAAGCACAACTTTCTGAATTTACAACGGTTCATTTAAAAAACAACAAAGCTCCCCTCCTCTCGGGAGGGGCTGGGGGTGGGCTTTCGTTTTCAACTAAACCACAACCGTCGTTCAACAAACAGTTCAATTTACTGATTGAAAACCTGAATGAAAACACCGAAAAAGGTTATAAAAACTACATTTTCTGCAGTAGCGAGCAACAGGCAAAGCGTTTTCACGACATTTTTGAAGATGCCCAACAAAATGTGGAACAGTTTGAAACTATTGTTTTTCCGCTGTTTCAAGGCTTTATTGATGACGATTTAAAACTAGTTTGCTATACCGATCACCAAATTTTTGAGCGTTACCATAAATTTCAACTGAAAAATGGTTACGCCAAAAAGCAGGCAATCACACTAAAGGAAATTACCAATCTGGAAGTGGGCGATTACGTAACGCATATTGACCACGGAATTGGGAAATTTGGCGGATTGCAGAAAATTGAAGTGGAAGGAAAAATGCAGGAAGCCATCAAACTTTTTTATGGCGAACGCGATATTTTGTACTTGAGCATTCACTCACTTCACAAGATTTCGAAATACAACGGAAAGGATGGAAAGGAGCCCAAAATCTACAAATTGGGCAGCGACGCGTGGAAAAAACTGAAGCAAAAAACCAAAACGCGCGTAAAGGAAATTGCCTTTAATTTAATTGAATTATACGCAAAACGACGCACGCTGAAAGGTTTCGCTTTCGAGCCCGATAGCTATTTGCAGGCAGAATTGGAATCCTCCTTCATTTATGAAGACACTCCGGACCAAAGCACTGCGACCGAAGACGTAAAAAAAGATATGGAAAACGAGCGCCCGATGGATCGTTTAGTCTGTGGCGACGTAGGTTTCGGAAAAACGGAAGTCGCTATTCGCACGGCTTTTAAAGCGGTGGATAACGGAAAACAAGTCGCCGTTTTGGTGCCGACCACCGTTTTGGCGTTTCAGCATTTTAAAACTTTTTCCGAACGTTTGGCTGATATGCCCGTAAAAGTTGATTATCTCAACCGTTTCCGCACAGCAAAAGAACGAAAAACCGTTTTGGAGGAATTGAAAAACGGCAAACTCGATATCGTTATTGGCACACATCAATTGGTTAACAAATCGGTTGAATTTAAGGACTTGGGTCTTTTAATTATTGATGAAGAACAGAAGTTTGGAGTTGCCGTAAAGGATAAATTGAAAACTATCAAAGAAAATGTGGATACGTTGACGTTAACCGCGACGCCCATTCCGCGTACGTTGCAGTTCAGTTTGATGGCCGCGCGTGATCTTTCGGTTATCACTACACCGCCACCCAACCGCTATCCGGTGGAAACGCACGTCATTCGTTTTGGGGAAGAAAGTATTCGCGATGCCGTTCGCTATGAAATTTCGCGCGGCGGACAAGTTTTTTTTGTTCACAATAGAATAGAAAATATAAAGGAAGTCGCCGGAATGCTCCAGCGATTAGTGCCCGATGCGAAAATAGGCATCGGTCACGGGCAAATGGACGGCAAAAAACTGGAAGATTTGATGCTTCGGTTTATGAACAATGAATTCGATGTTTTGGTTTCGACAACTATCATAGAAAGCGGACTGGACGTTCCGAATGCGAATACTATTTTCATCAACAACGCCAATAATTTTGGACTTTCAGATTTGCACCAAATGCGCGGCCGCGTGGGCCGAAGCAATAAAAAAGCATTCTGTTATTTCATCACTCCGGAATATTCAGCAATGACGGACGAAGCGCGAAAACGAATCACCGCTTTGGAACAATTTTCAGAATTGGGCAGCGGGATAAACATTGCGATGAAGGATTTGGAAATCCGTGGCGCGGGAGATTTACTGGGCGGCGAACAGAGCGGGTTTATCAACGAAATAGGTTTTGAAACCTATCAAAAAATTCTTGCCGAAGCCATTGAGGAACTGAAAGACAAAGAGTTTAAAAATCTTTATGAAGAAACCGAAGGGCCGAAGAAAAGCTTCGTAAAAGAAATGACAATCGATACCGATTTCGAATTGCTGTTTCCTGATGATTACGTGAATAATATTACCGAAAGACTCAATCTTTACACAAAATTGAACGAGCTAAAAAACGAGGCCGAACTTCAGAAATTTGAAAAGGAGTTGCTGGACCGTTTTGGGGAAATGCCAAAGGAAGCGGAAGATTTGCTGAACAGCGTTCGCATAAAATGGATTGCAATTTCAATGGGCCTTGAACGCCTTGTGATGAAACAGAAAAAAATGATCGGTTATTTTGTGGCAGACCAGCAGAGTGCTTTTTACCAAAGCGCAGCTTTTACCAAAGTGCTGCAATACGTACAAACCCATCCCCAAAAAGTAACGATGAAGGAAAAACAAACCCGAAATGGCTTGCGGTTGTTGCTTACTTTTGAAGGTATTTCTTCCGTAGATAAAGCACTTCGGGCTTTGGAGCCCTTTAGCGAATAACCCCTTTAAAATCAACGAATGTCGGGTAAATGTCGGGTGAAATTCACTTGAAAATATTGCACTATCTTTACTGCCATCGTACTATTGCTTCATCAATTCAGAAAAAATGAAACAACCAGAACTCGGCCGAAAAATTTTAGAACTTCGTAAACAAAAAGGCTTTACGCAAGAGGAACTTGTGGAACAATGCAACATAAATGTGCGGACCATTCAACGTATTGAAGCTGGCGAAGTAACGCCCCGAAGTTTTACATTGAAAACAATTTTAAATGCGTTGGGCGAAGATTTGGAAAACTTGCAAGAATCCGAAGCTTCCCCTTTTGAAAATTTCAATTTAAAAGAGGTTGGCTTTTCTATTTTTTACATAAAACTGGCTTGGATTTGCGGTATCATTTATTTCCTTTCCGGTTTTGTGGAATTTGCCGTGGACTATGCCCGATTTCAGGAAGATGAATTGATAATTCCAAAAGCCGCATACATCAGTATGAAATTTATAGTGATGCTGGCCTATATTTATTTTTTATGGGGTTTTGTTTTGAGCGGCAAAATTTTCAATAATTATTTGTTGAAAATAGGTGCTTTCTTTTTAATTGGCACAACAATTTTATTTTACGGGTACGATATGGCTTCACTCTACTTTGAACCATTTTACACCGAATATGTTATAACTATACAATCAATTTTCTGTGGAATTGGCGGTATTATTTTTGGTTTGGCCGTGATGCGATTGGAAAATCCCTTTGGTAAGATCCCAGGAATAGCCGGTGGTTTTGAAGTTGTGAGCGGGATATTGTTTGTATTGGTTTTTATGGCATGGTTGGGGCTTGCCTTTTTAATTCCTGCTATGATTTTACAGATTATTTTACTCTATAAAATTGAAGAGTTTATAAAAAAAGAAAGAGATTCTCGTAATTCCGAAAATTAAAAATGATAAAAAGCATTTTCAAAATGCTGAAGTTGTTCCATTTTTTGGTTCTTTAAAACCGCAATAATATCAAAGCGAACTTCCACATCAAGCTCATTTGAAACGATATATTCATTGGCTGCTTTTACCAAAAGTTTGATTTTGTTTTTGGTTACGAAATCTTGCGGGTTACCAAAAAATGAGCTATTTCGTGTTTTTACTTCCACCATGACAACTGTGCCTTCTTCCTTTTGGGCGATGATGTCTATTTCGGCTTTGTCAAAATAGAAATTTCGGCGCAGGATTTTATAACCGTTGCGAAGCAAATATTGCGCGGCTATTTCTTCCCCTATTTTTCCGAGTTCGTTGTGCGTTGCCATAACTTTAAAAATACCAAATTTCAAGCACCAAATTCCAAAAACGAATAGTCGAATTTGGCATTTTGGAATTTGACAATTGTAATTTCTTAAAACTTCAAAGTTATTTGATTGTCTGCAATTTTCAATTCAACTTCCCTTCCCATAATCAAAGCCCGATTATCCGCGATATGCCCAGCGGGAAAATTTAAAATCACAGGATAATTATATTCTTTCACCAAATCCACGATTATTTCCTCAGCCGTTTTTCCGAAATATACCTTATTGTCCTTCATCTCCGTCATTCCGCCAATGATAAGGGCTTTCAGATTTTTTAGGTATCCACTTCGCTTTAAATTCATCATCATTCTATCAACGTGGTAGAGCATTTCGTCCAAATCTTCGATGAAAAGAATCTTGCCATCGGTTTTCATTTCCGAAGTACTTCCGCAAAGCGAATACAAAACCGAGAGGTTGCCGCCAATTAGTACGCCTTTTATATTTTGGGCTCCCGCGTTTATTGCGGGACCGTTTCCTGTAAAATCTAAAGTATATGCTTCCCCAAACAAAACTCTCCGAATGGATTCCCTGGCTTCCTCTGTTTTATTTTCAATCTCCAAACACATCTGCGCGTGCAATGTTTCAATTCCAAAATTATGGATATGCGAGTGCAAAACCGTAACATCGCTGTAGCCAACAATCCATTTTGGATTTTTTTTGAATGCCGAAAAGTCAAGTTTATCGATAATTCTTACCGTACCGTAACCGCCGCGGGCGCACCAAATGGCTTTCACTTTTGGGTCGTCCAACATTTGTTGGAAATCTGAAGCGCGTAAATCGTCACTACCTGCAAACTGGTTTTCTTCGGCGTCGATGGTTTTTCCCAAAACGGCTTTCAATCCCCATTTTTCAAGTAATTTAAGCGCGGGCGTTAGTTCTTCTTTTGAAATTTTCCGTGCGGTGGAAACGATGCCAACCGTATCGCCCTTTTGAAGTTTATTTGGAGTAATCATGGATTTATTTAAGACCACAAATTACTACATTTATACGTACTTTTGTGCCTGCCTGCCCATTTTGGCAGGCTTTCAAAAAAAATTATGGACCAGAATTCAAACAGTTCCGCCACGGCGGATAGATATACAATTACCGCTGCATTGCCTTATACAAACGGCCCTGTTCACATTGGCCATTTGGCGGGCGTTTATGTGCCAGCCGATATTTATGCGCGTTACCAAAGGCTTCAAAACAAAGACGTGGCTTTTATTTGCGGCAGCGACGAGCACGGGGTGCCAATTACCATTAAAGCAAAAAAAGAAGGGATTACGCCCCAGCAAGTTGTGGATAAATATCACGCCATTATCAAAAAATCTTTTGAAGATTTCGGGATTTCCTTTGATAACTATTCGCGCACTTCTGCGGAAATCCATCATAAAACAGCTTCAGAATTTTTCAAAAAATTATATGAAGAAGGAAAATTTACTGAAGAAATTACCGAACAATTATACGATGAAGAAGCCAATCAGTTTTTAGCAGACCGATATATCACAGGAACCTGTCCAAAATGTGGCAATGAGGAAGCCTATGGCGACCAATGTGAAAAATGTGGTTCAAGTTTAAATGCTACAGAATTAATTAATCCGAAAAGTGCCATTTCGGGAAATGTACCTATTCTAAAAGAAACAAAGCATTGGTTTTTACCTTTAAACGAATATGAAGATTTTTTAAAAAAATGGATACTCGTTGATCATAAAAAAGATTGGAAAACAAACGTTTATGGCCAGTGCAAAAGTTGGATTGACGACGGTTTGCGTCCGCGCGCTGTTACACGAGATCTCGATTGGGGAATTCCCGTGCCGGTTGAAGGAGCAGACGGGAAAGTACTTTATGTTTGGTTTGATGCACCAATCGGCTACATTTCCTCAACAAAAGAATGGGCGGAGCGCGAAGGTAAAAATTGGGAAGATTATTGGAAGGACGAAAACACCAAAATGCTTCACTTTATTGGGAAAGACAACATCGTTTTCCACTGCATCATTTTCCCTGCAATGCTGAAAGCGGAGGGCAGTTATATTCTACCGGAAAACGTTCCCGCAAACGAATTTTTGAATTTGGAAGGCAACAAAATTTCAACCAGTAAAGACTGGGCGGTTTGGCTGCACGAATATTTGGAGGATTTTCCGAACCAGCAGGATGTGCTGCGATACACTTTAACCGCAAATGCCCCGGAAACAAAGGATAACGATTTTACATGGGCAGATTTTCAAGCCCGAAATAATAATGAATTGGTTGCTATTTTTGGAAATTTCATAAACCGTGTAATGGTTTTAACCGATAAATATTACGAAGGAATTATTCCCGAACCTTCAACTTTTTCAGAAATTGATGAACAGGTTTTAAGCGAGTTAAAAGCACATCCTGCCGTAATTGCAAGTTCGTTGGAGCGTTACCGTTTTCGCGAAGCACAGGCAGAATTGATGAACGTGGCACGCCTCGGAAACAAATATTTAGCCGACGAGGAACCGTGGAAAACTATAAAAACCGACGAGGAGCGCACCAAAACGGTAATGTATGTTGCACTGCAAATTGCATCGGCTTTGGCAGTATTAAGCGAACCGTTTTTGCCGTTTACTTCGGAAAAATTAAAGAATATGCTCAATGTCACCCTGAACGCAGTCGAAGGGTGGAACGATGTTTCTTCAAAATCAGAACTCGTAAAACCAGGGCATAAAATTGGAAAAGCCGAATTGCTTTTCAGCAAAATAGAAGATGAGCAGATTGAAGCACAATTAGAAAAATTGAAACAAACCAAAATGGATAATAAAGAGAATAAAGAACAGATTGCTTCGGGTGAAACCTCGCAAGTAACGCCTCAAAAAGAAACGATTCAATACGACGATTTCGCTAAACTCGATATGCGCGTTGGAACCATAATTAAAGCCGAAAAAATGCCGAAAGCTGACAAACTTTTAGTGTTGAAAGTTGATACGGGAATTGACGTTCGTACCATTGTTTCCGGTATTGCGGAAAGTTTTAAACCAGAGGAAATCATCGGTAAAAAAGTTACTGTTTTGGCAAACCTTGCGCCGAGAGCCCTTCGCGGGTTTGAAAGCCAAGGGATGATTTTGATGACTGAAAATGCTGATGGGAAACTTGTGTTTGTAAACCCTGGCGAAGAAGGGGTTGAAAATGGGGCGACTATCAATTAAAATTTATATGAAGATAAAACTGTTTCTTTTTTCTGTTCTGGTTTCATTTCAAGTTTTTTCCCAAGAACCGTTTTTATCCATTCCAAATGATTTAAAAACACGAAGTAAATCACCTAGCGATGCTTTTGCTGTTGTAGACAATGAAAATAACAGCTTTGCAATTTTTCTTGATGATAAAAAAACCCTTAACGGGTATTTGTACTCCGAAAACTTGGAGCCGTTAGGTAAATTTTCTTCCAATGGCCTACCAAAGTTTTATAATGAAATAATTGGTAGTACACATAAAAACGGACAAATTCGACTTTTTGTTAAAAACCAAAACAACAGAAACTTTGGGAGCGTTCTCTTTGACTTTAGCAGAAAGGCCACGTTGGAAACAGAGTATAATTTTAAACTAAAGGGTGAAACATATTTACAGTCGCACAGTTACCGCGATAAGTTTTACATTTTGACTGTTAGCAGAAATAGTTCAATACTAAATATTTATGTTTTTGACCACGACGGAAAATTCGATAAAAGAACATTCAATTTTGATGACAAATATTTTGGAGACAGAAAAAACAAACAGGTTGATCTTGATTTTCTTTTAACCGATAGAGAACAATTTAAAACCGAAGGGGCTGTCGTAAAAATTGAAGAATCAAACCCCAATAACATTGCAATAACAAGTAAGCTCAATAAAATTTACGATCGGAAAAACTCTTTCCTTCTTACAATTGATGGAGGATTATTGTATACTTACCTTTTTGAATTTAAAGTTCCTGAATTGAATGTTAACTTAAAAGCGATTGAAAAGGAACAACTTCCTTTTGAAGGATTTTTACCTGAAAGCAATTCCTATATTTTTAAAGATAATATTTATCAAATATGCGCTTTAAGTGATACTCTAATATTTACTGTGAAAAACATTGACACAAAAAAAGAAATTAAAAGAATTGAACTCTCAAAAGATGAAGAAATTACATTTAAAAATAGTCCAATAATTCAGGAAGGCACATCTTTTGGCGCCAATAAACGGCGCGAACTTGATAAAACATCTCAATTTCTTCGTAAGATTACTACTGAAGATATTGGCTTGGCAGTGATTCTCACTAAAGATGGATATCAAATAACCATGGGGGGAAATATGGAAATATCAAATACCGGGGGTGGTGGAGCGATGATTATGACAGGTTTGAATACAGGTATGACTATCGCAACCGTTGGTGCTTTCACATTTTCATTTAACCCAGTATTTTATTCATTTTATTCATATAAGTTTAATAAATCTACACGGATTGAATGTTTGTTTGATGAAAATTTTGAACATATTCCAGGAGCTACACCTCATAATGTTTTCGATACAATTGAAGCATTTACTTTAAAAAATCCAAAAGCAAAAGCCGAAACTATTTTTAAGATTCAAAATTCTTTTATCTACGGAAAATATAATGATGAAGCAGATACTTACGAGCTTTTTAAATTTATAGAATAGTTCTTAAAAATGATCAATCTTCTAAAATACATAACCTCCCAAACCCAGCTTCCCCAAAATAGCGTTGAGAATACCGTAAAACTTTTAAACGAAGATTGCACCATTCCCTTCATTTCCCGATACCGAAAGGAACTGACGGGCAATCTCGATGAGGTTCAAATTGGCGAAATTGTAAAATTTAAGGAGCAATTTGAAGCACTTGAAAAGAGGAAAACTACCATTCTAAAATCTTTGGAAGAGCAGGGAGTATTGACTGCGGAACTTCAGAAAAAAATAGAGGAAACCACAGATTTAATCGCTTTGGAAGATTTGTATTTGCCTTATAAAAAGAAGCGCAAAACAAAGGCTGATACCGCACGCGAAAACGGTTTGGAACCATTGGCGAAAATTATAATGTCCCAAAATGCTTCCGATATATCATCAATTGCTTTAAAATATATAAAAGGCGAAGTAAATTCCGAAGAGGAAGCCTTGGAAGGCGCACGCCACATTATTGCGGAATGGATCAACGAACGCATCGATATTCGGAATATGCTTCGGAATCAATTGGAGCGTTTTGCCGTGATTTCAACCAAAGTGGTAAAGAAGTTTGAAGAAGACGAAAAAGCGCAGAAATTCCGCGATTATTTTGATTGGAACGAAGCGTTAAACAAAATCCCTTCCCACAGATTGTTGGCAATTCTGCGCGCAACTTCCGAAGGATTTATTCGAATTAAAATAGTAATAGATGATGAAAAAGCAATTTCAAAAATTGAAGAACGCATCGTCAAATCAAACGATGCGGCTTCAAAACAAATAAAACTCGCTATTGAGGACAGCTACAAACGCCTATTGTTTCCGGCACTTTCAAACGAAACGCTTTCCGCTGCAAAGGAAAAGGCAGATGAAACTGCAATCAACGTTTTTGCCAAAAACTTAAAGCAACTTTTGTTGGGTTCTCCTTTGGGGGAAAAACGGGTTTTGGCTATTGATCCTGGGTTTAGAAGTGGTTGCAAAGTGGTTTGTCTCGATGCCCAAGGAAATTTGCAACATAACGAAACCATCTTTCCGCATCCGCCAAAAAGCGATACTTCAACTGCAATGAAAAAGATAAGCTCGCTGGCAGATGCCCATAAAATTGAAGCAATTGCAATAGGAAACGGAACGGCTTCCCGCGAAACGGAACAGTTTATAAAGCGAATCCAATTTAAAAATGCAATACAGGTTTTTGTTGTGAGCGAAGCTGGCGCATCTATTTATTCCGCTTCAAAAATTGCACGCGATGAATTTCCGAATTACGATGTTACCGTGCGTGGCGCGGTTTCCATCGGTCGCCGTTTGCAGGATCCTTTGGCTGAATTGGTGAAGATTGATGCAAAATCCATTGGCGTTGGGCAATATCAACACGATGTGGATCAAACTAAATTGAAGAGTTCTTTGGATACTTCGGTGGAATTGTGTGTGAATTCCGTTGGCGTAAATATAAATACGGCAAGCGTTCCGCTGTTGAGTTATGTTTCGGGAATTGGTCCAAAACTGGCTGAAAATGTGGTGAATTATCGTGAAGAAAACGGCGCTTTTTCTTCAAGGGAAGGAATAAAAAATGTACCGCGTTTGGGCGGTAAAGCTTTTGAACAGGCAGCTGGATTCCTCAGAATTAAAAATGGCGAAAATCCACTGGACGATTCTTCAGTGCATCCGGAGAGTTATGCGGTCGTTTCAAAAATGGCAAAGGATGAAAAAGTAAAAGTTTCGGAATTGATTGGAAATAAAGCGCTTCTTCAAAAAATAAATCTCGAAAAATATATTTCAGAAAAAATCGGGCTTCCAACTTTAAAAGATATTATCAAAGAACTGGAAAAACCCGGATTGGACATTCGCGAAGAGGCAAAAGTCTTCACTTTCAACCAAAATATAAAGAACATTACCGATTTACGAGAAGGGCAGCTATTGCCAGGAATCGTAAACAACATTACCAATTTCGGCTGTTTTGTTGATATTGGAATAAAAGAAAGTGGCTTGATTCACGTTTCAAATCTTTCAGATTCTTTTGTGAAGGATGTAAACGAGCACGTTCATTTGCACCAACAAATTGTTGTAAAAGTGCTTGATGTAGATGTGGAAAGAAAACGCATTCAACTAAAACTGCACCATTTAGAAACGCGTTAATTATTCTTTAATATTGACTTAAGTCATCAAAAGATAGCTTTTAAAGTCTAATTTTGCGGCTTTTATTTTAATCTTCTCAATTTCACTTTTATGACAAAGCCCCGAATTGCCCTTGTCATTGGAATAGTTTGTATTTCCATTTTCCCCATTTTGGTAAAACTCAGCTTGTCGCCGGGTGTTATTTCGGCGTTTTATAGAATGGCGATTGCCGCTGCTTTGCTGGTTCCTTTTACGGTTTTAAGTGGAAAAATGAGAATTCAATCTTTGAAGATTTTCTTGCTAACCGTTCTTTGCGGTGCAATTTTCGCTGGAGATGTTGCTGTTTGGAACATCGCGATCCAAGAATCTACAGCAACGCAAGCTACTTTACTCACCAATCTTTCACCAGTATGGGTTGGCGTTGGGGCATTTTTTTTCTTAAAAAATAAACCAACGGTCAATTTTTGGATAGGCACGGCAATTGCCATTTTCGGAATGGTAACATTGGTTGGTTTTGGATTTTTCTTAGAACTAGATTTTGACCTGGCCTTTATTTTTGCAATTCTTTCTGGAGTGTTTTATGCCGTTTATATGTTGCTCAGCAAATATGTGCTTTACGAAGTGGAAGTATTACCATTTATAACCATCAGCACACTTTCGTCGGCTATTTTCTTAGCAATCTTGAGTTATTTTATTGGGCAACCATTTTCAGGATTCAGCAATATGGGATGGTTTGTTTTGGTGGTTCAGGGCGTAGTTTGCCAGTTAATGGCGTGGCTACTTTTGGGCTATGCAACCAAACATATGCGGGCCACACGGGTTTCTGTTAGCCTTTTGGGACAGGCGGTTTTGACTACTATTTTGGCGTGGCTTTTTATAGGGGAAGAAGTAAGTTTACAAATGATTTTGGGCGGAGTTATTCTTTTATTAGGCATTCGGATTACTTTCTACAATAGGCCAATTCCTTTCTTCGGAAAAAATAAAAACAGCGAAGAAATAGTTTGAAAAATTAAATCAATTTTGTTGAAATAATTTTAACAGGGCAAGCCTTTGCGGCTTGTTCACAGGTTTCAAACTCTCCATTATCTGCAATTTTCAAAGTAAAAAACCCACGCTTTTCTTCGGAATGGAGCAGGACACACTTTCCGTCTTTTTTTGACATCCGGAAATATTTTGGCGCCAGTTCTACGCAGTAATTGCAACCAATACATTTGTTTCTTTGCAGTGTTACAACAACCATTTTATGAAGCTACAATTTTGTACAATTTATCTGAAGGACGTACTCGGAAAGGTGTCGGGATGGTGCAGGAATCGCCCTTTTTTGCTGTTGAGAGCGACTCATCATTTACAAGCATTTCTGAAAGATCAAATTCCTTTGCGCCAGTGGTGGGTCCGGTTATCAAGATTTTATCGCCTAAGTTTAAATCGTAGGCTTCAATTTTGAATTCTGCAATTTTGGTTTTTGGGAAATAATGGACGCCCTTGCCAATATATACTTTCTTCTGTGTGGCCTGTGAGCCTTCAGTATTGCTCCATTCGCCCAATTTTTGCCCCAAATAATAACCGCCCCAAAATCCGCGGTTATAAACCTTTGCAAGTTCCGCCATCCAATCTTCCACTTTTTCTTCGGAATATGTGCCGTTGTAAAAGGCGTCAATAGCTTCGCGATAGGTTTTGGTAACGGTGGCAACATATTCTGGCGCACGACCGCGACCTTCAATTTTTAAAACTTTTACCCCAGTTTCAATCACTTTATCCAAAAAATCCACCGTGCAAAGGTCTTTGGGCGACATCATATATTCGTTGTCCAATTCAATTTCAAAACCCGTTTCCTGGTCTATTACCGTGTATTTTTTTCTGCAATTCTGCTTACACGCTCCACGGTTTGCCGATGAATTGTGAGAATGTAAACTTAAATAGCATTTACCCGAAACCGCCATGCAAAGCGCACCGTGGCCAAAAATTTCAACTTCAACCAAATTCCCCGAAGGACCTTTAACCTGTTCTTTTTCTATTTGTTCGGTTATCTTCTTTATTTGTCGAAGGCTTAATTCTCGGCTCATCACCATAGTATCTGCAAAGAGTGCGTAAAATTTTACCGTTTCAATGTTTGTAATATTTATTTGGGTTGAAATGTGAATTTCCATTCCAATCTGTCGGGCGTAGGCAATCACAGCCTGATCCATTGCAATCACGGCGGTCAATCCCACAGCTTTTGCGGCATCTAATAAGGTTTTGATCAACGATAGGTCGTGATCGTAAATAATCGTATTTAGGGTAAGATAAGTGCGGACGCCTTTCTTTTTACATCTTTTGGCGATTTCAGAAAGATCGGCAATAGTGAAATTTATACTTGCGCGGGCACGCATGTTCAATTGTTCCACACCAAAATATACTGAATCAGCACCGTTGTCCAAGGCAGCTTGCAACGATTCAAAATTGCCCGCAGGGGCCATTAATTCTATTTTTCCGGAAGTAGTCATTTGCTTAAAAATTGAAAATGACTACAAAAGTCGGATTTGCTTTTTTTACAAAGTATGATATTTGTTAGGTTTTGAAAGAATTTGAAATTTATATTAAACAAACAATATTTCGCAAATTTGTCTTTGATATAATTTCAGTTTCTTAGGTAAAGACCGAGTTTTATCTTCCAATAAGGCATTTTCTCCTCAAAATATTCGAAATACGGTTTTAGGGCTTCGGGATTTTCAAGTGTTTTTTCAGCATTTTTTATTTGCTGAATTTCTTCGGAAGAAATAAATTGTGAAAAGTCAAAAGCTTCACCAAGTTGATGCATTTTTATGAAATGTCCATAAACCGAATCTAATGAAAGCCCACGTTTTTCGGCAATTTGTGAAGGAGAAAGGTTTTCTTCCATAAACATTTTATAGCTTCGTTCGTGGGTTGGCAGACCACTCTCCAAATTATCTAAATGTCGATTGATTACTTTTAGAAAATCAGCTGCATATTTTTCTAATTTTGCTTCACCGACTCCTGAAATCTCTGCAAATTCTTCACGGGTTCTTGGTTTCTTATATTCCATGTCTTCCAAAGTAGCGTCACTGAAAACCACAAAAGCAGGTTTATTAATTTCTTGTGCCAGTTTTAGGCGCAATTCGCGAAGTTTGTCGAAAAGCTCGGCGCGTTTTCGTGGAGCCCGTTCGGTATTTACTTTTTCCACTTCTTGAATGATGTTTGCCAACCTCACTTTTTTTCCTTCAAATAAAACCTTTTTAGCGAAAGGTGTCAGCAATAAACGACCGTTTTCGTGAAAATAAATTTGTAAAACGCCTTGATTTAAAAGTTGAATGACATACTGCTGCAAGTCGCGCCACGAAATATCTTTAGCGGCGCCGAAGGTTTTGATTTTCTGATATCCTTTGTCGTAAACTTGTGCATTTTGTGAACCTCGGAGTACATCCAAAACCATTCCCAATGCCTCCTGCTCCTGCAATCGTGCAACGGCAGAGCATACTTTTTGCGCGATTAAAGTTCCGTCAAAATATTTGGGAGGGGTTTTACAGATGTCACAGTTACCGCAATCTTCGGTTATGTGTTCCCCAAAATAACCGAGCAAAGCTTTTCTTCTACAACTCAGCGCTTCTGCAAATTGTTGCATCCGTTCTAGTTTTGCCAATTGATAGGTTTCTGTCTCAGAGCCTTCGGCAAATTTCCGAAGCATGATTACGTCGGCAAAACTGTAAAAAAGTATGGTATGCGCTGGCAGGCCATCACGTCCGCTCCGGCCGATTTCTTGATAATAACCATCAATATTTTTGGGCATATTATAGTGGATTACCCAACGCACATTGCTTTTGTCTATGCCCATTCCAAAAGCAATTGTTGCAACAATAATTGGCGTCCGGTCGTTCAAAAAATTATCTTGAACCGTATTTCTTTCTTCGGAAGTCATGCCAGCGTGATAGGCTTCAGCTTTGTAACCTTTGGTTTTTAAAGTTGTTGCCAGTTTTTCGGTACTTTTTCTACTTAAACAATATATGATTCCGCTTTCATCAGAATGGTTTTTCAGAAAATCTATAATCTGCTTGTTGCGATTTTGTCCGGGGCGAACGTCTAAATATAAATTGGGTCTATCAAAAGAGGCTATAAAAGTTTTGGCTTCAGGCATGGAGAGTTGTGTTGCAATATCTTCCCGAGTGGCTCGGTCTGCGGTTGCGGTCAAGGCAATTAACGGCACATTTGGAAATTGCTCTTTCAGGCTTTTCAGTTGTGTATATGCTGGTCGAAAATCGTGACCCCAACTGGAAATACAATGCGCTTCGTCAACGGCAAAAAGACTAACTTTTATTGAATTCAGAATAAAGTTTAACTGCGGCAGACTTTCGGGCGCAACGTACAAAAGTTTTAAATTTTCATTTTGGAGATTTTTTAAAACCTGCTGCTGTTCTTCATAAGGTTGGGAACTATTGAAAAATTCTGCGGAAATACCATTTGCTTTTAATGCATCCACTTGATCTTTCATCAAAGCAATTAGTGGTGAAATGACTATCGTAGTTCCTTCCAAAGCCAAAGCCGGCAATTGAAAACACAACGATTTACCGCCGCCGGTGGGCATAATGGTAATGGTGTCTTTTTGATCTAAAACATTATTTATAATTTCTTCCTGATTTGGAAGAAATTGCTCGTAGCCGAAATGTGTTTTGAGCAAATCGAATTTGCTTTGCTGGGTAGTTGTTTCCATTTTTGTAAAAATAACGATTCATACTTTAAAAAAATAAACCCCCACTTAAAGCAGGGGTTTGGTTAGCCAGTCATTTATTTACTCCCCAGCATGACTAGCTCGTTGCAAAATACTTCGGTTATATAGTGTTTGTTGCCTTCCTTATCGTCCCAAGTACGATTGGTAAGTTTCCCTTCAATAACTATTTCTTTGCCTTTGGTAATATAGTTTTCAACTACGTTTACAAGGCCTGGCCTTTTCACAACAACATTGTGCCAGTAAGTGTGTTCTACTTTTTTACCGTCTTTGTCTTTGTAACTGTCATCTGTGGCCATTGAAAATTTTGCAATTTTATTGCCATCGGCAAAGGTTACGATTTCTGGGTCTTGGCCCAATCTTCCAATCAACTGTACTTTGTTTCTAAGTGCGTTCATGATTTCTAAATTTTAATGTTAAACAATTGATACTATCGAAGTTCATTTTATTCGACAGGACAAACTTACCTCGGACTCCAAATTCTAGTTGGTTGTTAATCGCTTACTTTCGTTTATAGTTGTTTGTAAGCGTTTGAAAACGGATATGGGGCATCTATATACAAAGCGGGACAACCCTAAATATAAGGGCTACGATAATCCAGTAAGATTTTTTTGAAATGAAATAAATTTCGCTCCCAAAGGGATCAGAACCCTTTACCCTTACCTATTTTCAGGGAACAGAAGTTAAGAACTACTATCTATTTTGGCGTTTGCCGTTTTGAAGGAACATTTTACATCTTGTAGAAATGCGAACTACAATTAAGGGCTTTCCCAAATGCAATACTATTTAGGTTTCTTATCCTTTGGTTTAGGGATGGAAACCTTTAAAACATCGTCAAGAGAAGTATTTATATGAAGTTTATCTTCATATTTACTATCTCTTTCTTTTTTGGTTTTTTTGTCTTTATTCATAGTGTAAAGATAATTGAATTTTTAAAAATTAGGTTTTTGTTAAAAATTCACTAATTTAGCATCTCTCCCCTTTAGCTTTTTTAATCTATTTAAAAGGTATACTATAAATTTTTATTCACATGGCGGAAAAATTTGAAAAAGTTAGACTTTGGATTTATAATAATCTAGTTTGGATTCTACTTCTATTTTCAGTTTCGCTCCTTCTTCTTTCAAGATTAGATATTTTTATAGATGAAGCAAATCGATTGATTGAAAAATTAAGCTTTGCTGTAGCATCTTCTGGGGTATTTGCGGCAGTGCTAAAATCACTTCAATTTCAGGGCATTTTTAAAGAAGAAATTGAAAGCATTATATTAAGTGATAAATTTATCAAAGAAAGAAAAGATAAAGAGAAACTATGGCGTTCAGTCTCAAGAGCAATTTATAAAAAAAAATATCCTAAAATAAGCAAAGAGTTAAATAACATTATTTTCAATGAGTATTTTCCTAGAAAAAGAAAATATTATTATGACGATTATCGGGCAACAATTACAATTAAAGAGTTAACGGATGAAGGCATTATAAAATTTGATCAAACAATTTTTTATAAAGTTGTAATGCAGGCGGGTGAAACAGTTGCAGATATAGTTGGAGCCTACTCAGTTGATAAGCCAGATGAAGGGTCAAACTTTAAGATTATTAATGATAGGAAATATTTTAAAATTGATGGAGTAGATATATTGAAAGACTTAAAAAAAGATCAAGTAGAAACAGAGTTTGAAACTATAACAACATACAAAACAACTGTAAAAGATAAGCCTATTTTTACTGTGGAAATGAAAGATTATAGAGAGTATAATATTTTTGAAGATAATGTTAAAATTCTTAGAACAAGCGCAATAACTAACGAAATGAACGTTAGTGTAACATACCCAAGCAATATGCATGTACAGTTTTTTAATATAGGGGTAATTAAAGAATTTGAAAAAGTGCATATAGGACATAATAATTGCATTTCAAGATCTCACAAGGACGGGCTAATTCTTCCCAATCAAGGTTTTGGCATAAGTTTTGGATTTAAAAAAGTGTAATTTAACACGGTTTTTGTTGACTTATTATTATATTGGTACTTTAAAATATATATTTGTCAGCAATTTAATTAACATAAAAACATCATACAATGGAAAAAAGAACCTTAATAATGGACACAGATTATAACTAGAATGTTTAATTAAATTAAATAAAAAACCCTCTAAAATTAGAGGGTTTTTTATTTTCATTTTTCAATTAATTTTTTATAACTCAAATAGCTCTCACTTTGAAAAAGGAAGTTTTCAAAACGCTCTTGTGAACTAAGATTACGGGTATTAAAACGCCCTGCGTACTCGTCTAAATAACGCTCCAAATGCTTATCACTTACTTGGTGGTAAATTCCGTGTAAACCACGCTTTAAAACACTCCAAAAGTTTTCAATAGTATTCGTATGAACATTACCCACTACATATTGACGAGCAGAATGTACTACTGTTTCATGTGTATAGGTTAAATTCAAGTTGCGATAAATATGGCTTTCGTCTGTGTGGATTTCCGCACCATGTTTTACGTGAACATCAATAATCGGCTGAATTTCATAGTTAACGGCTCTTGGAACGTGTCTTAATACAACCTTACCATCACGCTCGATAAGCCCTACTACCATATTTTTAGGCTTGTAAGGTGTTCCATCATTGTTTAAGTGTGGGTAAACATCTGAACGTCTTTTACTGGTGTGCTTGTTTCCTTCTTTGCCACCGATATAAGCCTCGTCAATTTCTACCATATTTTTTTCGCCCAACATTTGCGGTGCTTTTTCTTTCAGCATTTCACGGATACGGTGCAATACAAACCAAGCGGTTTTTTGAGTTATCCCTAAATCCAAAGCAAGTTGAACGCTACTAATACCTTTCTTGTGTGAAGTAGCTAAATAGATGGCACCGAACCAAATACGGAAAGATATTTTAGAGTTTTCAAAGATAGTACCAACTTTAACCGTGAATTTCTTATAACAGTCGCTATCGGAACATTTATAGCCTCTTGTGGTTTTGTAAGGGTTCAAGCTACCGCAATGAGGACAAGCAGGGTTGTTTCCCCAGCGAATCTGCTCGTAATATTCAATACAAGTTTTTTCGTCTTTAAAGTGATCTAAAAGCTGTGGTAGTGATTTGAAATTCATAACTCCTATTATTAATAATTCGACACTTCAAATATACAAATTGTCCCAATAACTACCTAATAAAAAATAAAAAATTTTATTCTTTATTTTTTTGTGTACGAAATAAACCATTGTAAAGCATTGCTTTTAAAGGGAATTTAAAAAACAAAACACAAGACACGCAAATATATTAAAATTTGTTTGGAAATTATAAAGAACTTTATTTATATTTGTAAAGTCGAATTATAACAATTTTTAATATGAAACAGAGGAGTGCATCTTATCCGTCATACACAATTTTAGAATCTCTTGATTTTGCCGAAGGAATCTACAAGAATTACGGCAATAGCTATCGTGCCACAAGGGAGGAGATAGCAGAAGCATTAGGGTATTCCGCAAGTAGTCTTACTCAAAAAGTAAGTGCCGCAGTACAATACGGGCTACTAGATTTAAAATCTAAAGAAGGCTATCGAGTAACCGATCTTTTTGTAAAATGCTTTCGCCCTATTAGTGATGAAGCAAAGCAAGAGGGTATTATAGAATGTTTTAAAAGCCCTCAGCTTTATAGCGACCTTATAGAGGTGTTTGAAAATAATATTTTACCCCCCTCAAAACCTTTAGCAAACATTTTGTTGCAAAAACATAGCATTGCAGAAAAAGCATGTGATAAGGCGGCTGAAATATTTGAAACTAATGCCGTAGATGTAGGTGCGATTGGGGACGATAGAGTTTTAAGATTAAAAATAAAAAATACAAATGTAGTTGAGGAAGAAGTTGATGTTGAGCAAGAGGAAGAACAGGATATAATTATTGAAGAAAGTCATAAGCCTACTATTTACAAAAACTCTAACAACAATCATCAGAATAAAAGAATAAATGAAGATGATAGGAGCTTTAATGAAAACAGTCCTATTCCTCATAACATTCCTTTAAAGAATAAACTTCCAGCTCAACTATTGTTGCCAAGTGACGTAAGTAGTGCTGATTTTGACTTTATTATATCTTATATAGGTTTGATAAGAAATCAATATTAATAAAAAAGCTCCTCGAAAGGAGCTTTATGTTTGTCGAATATAACAATCGGAGTGCGATTGGTAAGTCCAGCAAATATAATGCTTTTAGACTGTATAACCAAAAAATGAGTGTGTTAATATTATGCTTAAATTTGTAAAAAATAAAAGCCCCCAAGTGGGAGCTTAAAAATATAAGGGAAAAACTGTCGATGACTTACTGTGGAACTTATTAGCTTCCAAAACTAATAAGGTGTAAAGTTTGAAACAGCGAAGGAGCTTCCAAAACTCCTTCTCCCAAAATTTCAAGTGGTAATCGAAAGACCGTTAAACATATAACGGTTGCAAGTTAAATTAGGCTTTCTCTCATAAGGAAATGACCTAAACAAACCAAAGATTACTAATAAAAGGGAGTTGTTCTTAGCGGGACGCTCCCTTTTTCATTTTACAAAACTACGTCATATTGTCGTAAAAACCGATGTTTTCATTGCAAATCTTCCTTGTCAATCATTAAATACTTGATTTTTTTACTGGATGCGGTGGTTTTCCCTTGAGTTTTTTTCTTGTCCCCTAATGTATATAAGTGCCGGATATGGTTTTGTAAATCAATAGTTTACAAATAATGGTTCTTGATTTAAATTTTCGTACTTTCAACTATTGAAGAGTAATTTTTAACAAATTTGACTTATGAACAGCAACAGATTGGAAGCATTTAGCGATGGTGTGCTAGCCATAATAATTACCATTATGGTATTGGAGCTGAAAGTGCCCCACGGAACTGAATGGAATGATTTGGCACCATTGCTGCCAGTGTTTTTAAGTTACATTCTAAGTTTTATTTATATCGGAATTTATTGGAACAACCATCACCACATGATGCATGCGGTTGAAAAAGTGAGCGGCGGAATTCTTTGGGCAAACTTACATCTGTTGTTTTGGCTTTCGTTAATTCCTTTTGTTACCGGCTGGATGGGAGAAAACCATTTTTCTGAACTACCCGTGGCATTATATGGGGCAGTACTTTTAATGGCAGCTGTGGCCTATTTTATTCTTCAGAATAGAATATTGTCTGTACAAGGAAAAGATTCACTTTTGGCTAAAGCTTTGGGAAAAGATTTAAAAGGAAAAGCATCACCAATAATTTACATAATAGCAATCATAGTTTCCTTTTACAGCACTTGGATTGCGGGAGCGCTATACATTTTAGTTGCGCTTATGTGGTTAATTCCCGATAAGCGGATTGAGATAATTTTTAAGGAAAAGAAATAGTTACCAGGTTTGGCCTTTTAATTTCATTGCAGCCGTTAGTACATCGCGTTGGCTAATCTGTCCCACCAATTTTCCGTTTTCAATAATCGGGAAGCGCCTGTGTTTTGACTCCAAAAACTTATTGGCAGCATCTAGTACGTTCATTTCGCCATCAATGGTATCAACATTTGTAATCATGTGTTGTTCCACTTTCACATCTTCCATGGGGTGGTTGTGGTAGCGGCAGTCACTAAGCTGTTTCATACAGTCACCTTCGGAAATAATGCCCACCAATTCATTTTTATCATTTACAACGGGGCCTCCGGAGATTTTTTTCTTTAGAAGAATTTCAATTACCTCAAGCACCGATTGCTCAGGTTTAAAAGTAGTGAGGTTGCGCGTCATATAGTCTGAAACCTTTATTTTTTCCGAAGAACCTTTTTGGGGCTTGGCCCGTCTGCCCATAAAACTTTTAATTCCCATAGTATCAAATTTTTGCGAACTTCTAAGATAAACAATTTTATCAAACCGCAGAAATGTATCGATAACGATAAAAAATTCCTTTAGATTAAAATCGTATTTTTAACCACCTAAACTTCCCAACCATGAAAAAATTCGGTGCCATTCTTTCGCTTCTGCTAATAGTTGCAATGGTCTTTTATTCCTTTTATGGATTGGCACCGCAATACTCTGGAGATGAAACTGCTCCAGCTACTGAATTTTCAGTAGATAGGGCGTTGCAGCCTTTAAGCGAAATTTCAAAAAAACCACATTATTTAGGATCCGATGGACATGCAGAAGTACGGAGGGCCTTAATTTCGGAATTGGGGAAATTGGGTCTGGAAGCCCACATTCAAAAGGGATTTAGCTTAAATCCGGAATCGAAAACGCTGGATAAACCTATAAATATTCTTGCCCGAATAAAAGGCTCAGAAGATGGGAAAGCGCTTTTATTACTTTCACATTACGATAGTGCACTCGTTCCCTCCTTCGGTGCCAGCGATGCCGGAAGCGGGGTGGTTACTATTCTGGAAAGCGTGCGCGCTTATTTGGCTTCACGGGCGCAGCCTAAAAACGACATCATCATTCTTTTTTCCGATGCGGAGGAAATTGGACTGGATGGTGCAAAACTTTTTGTGAATGAACATCCTTGGGCAAAAAACGTGGGTTTGGTTCTCAACTTTGAAGCCCGCGGCAGCAGCGGCCCCAGTAATATGATTTTGGAAACCAACGGCGGAAACTCAAAATTGGTTAAGGAATTTATAGCGGCCAATCCAGATTTTCCGGTTGCTTCCTCATTGATGTACAGCGTTTATAAAATGCTTCCGAACGATACAGATTCCACTGTTTTTAGGGAAGACGGAGATATACCCAGTTTTTTCTTCGCCTTTATTGACAGCCATTTTAATTATCACACTGCAAACGACACATTTTATAATCTAAGCCGAAATAGCCTAGCCCATCAAGGCAGCTATTTGCTTCCATTACTGCAATATTTTGCAAACACTGATCTTTCAAAATTGAAAGCTGAGACGGACGATGTTTATGTAAATCTTCCGTTAATAAAAATGGTAAGTTATCCCTTTTCATGGATTTTACCGATGCTTATTTTAGTTACTTTACTATTTCTCTTCCTAATTTTTTACGGACTCCACAAAAGAAAATTGAGCGGAAAAGTGATGGCGAAGGGTTTCGTTCCTTTTTTGCTTTCCTTGAATCTATGTGGAATTATGGGCTTCTTTGGATGGAAATTGATGTTGGTGCTCTATCCGCAGTATCTCGAAATCCAGCAAGGTTTCACCTATAATGGACATTGGTATATTGCTTTTTTCGTTTTTCTCTCGTTGGCAATTACGTTTGCGATTTATAATAAATTCACCAATAAATTCAATGAACCTTCATATTATGTTGCGCCATTGCTGTTTTGGCTTTTAATAAATCTAGCTGTTTTTATAGTCCTAAAAGGAGCCGCTTTTTTTATAATCCCAGTATTTTTTGGGTTGGTATCGTTTTTTGTGATGCTGCGGCAGGAAAGACCTAGTCTTTTGGCAATGGTATTTTTGGCGGCGCCCGCCTTGTTTATATTTGCGCCCCTCATTCAGTTTTTCCCAGTTGGGTTGGGGCTTAAAATGCTGGTAATAAGCTGCGTTTTCACTGTTCTGCTTTTTGCATTGCTCTGGCCTGTTTTTGGATATTATAAATTGAAAGGTTTACTTTCGGTTGTATGTATACTGTTCGCGACATTCTTCTTCATAAAGGCACATTTTAAAAGTGATTTTTCAGCAGAGCGAAAAAAACCGAATAGCCTTATTTATTATAAAGATGCAGATATTGACAAGACCTATTGGCTTACCTATGACAAAGAAATTGACGCATGGACACAACAATATTTGGGTGAAAGGCCTGAAGATGCGTCCAAGATTTTGGGGGAAGCATCCTATAATAAATACGGAACCGATTTTAGCTTTGCGAAGGAAGCTCCGCTAAAAACCATTCCCGATTTTGAAGTGATTTTGGAGGCAGATACGCTGGTTGAAAATCTTCGGGATGTGAAGTTTACCATCGTTCCAAAACGAAAGGTGAACAAAATTGATTTATATGCCGAAAACGCCACATTTCAATCTTTGACTTTCAACGGAAAGGAAATGCCCGCTTCCAGTATTTCAAAAAACTATCGGGGAACAAAAAATAGTGCGCTTATTAATTATTACGTTTCCGAAAATGATTCCCTGAAAGTTCATTTTTCAGCGACAAAGGGAACTCCAGTAACCTTTAAGGTGATGGAATATTCCTTTGATTTGATGGGAGATGATCAATTTAATATATCAAAACGACCCGATTACACTATGCCGAAACCCTTTGTAATCACCGATGCCGTTGCGGTAAAGCGGACTTTTTCAGTAGATTCCTTAAGAGTGAAAGTTATTGATACATTTCAGACTAATCTACAAAATAGGTTGATGTATGAATAAAACAATTGCAATTGCGGGTTTGGGATGGCTTGGGCAACCTTTGGCCTATCGCTTGGCAACATTGGGCTACACCGTAAAGGGTTCGGTAACTTCTATTGAAAAAGCTACTTTACTGCAGCAAAACGGCTTTGATGCCTATCCCGTGGAAATTTCGGAAAATGGAATCGAGGGTGAAGTGCAAGCCCTGCTGAACAATGTGGATTGTTTGCTTATTATGATTCCGCCCGGGCTTCGGAAGAATACTGGCGCAGATTATGTTTTGAAAATGGCACATTTGCTGGCTGCAATAACGGAAGCTTCGGTTTCTAAAGTGGTTTTGGTGAGCAGCACTTCGGTTTACGATGATTCGCAGGGTAGGGTGACAGAGCACGATGAACCCAAACCCGAAACCATTGCCGGAAAGCAACTGCGACAGGTAGAAGAATTGTTTCTGAATGCTGAAGGGCTGCAGACTACGGTGGTACGTTTTGGCGGATTGCTTGGTGGCAGTAGAAATCCTGTAAAATATTTGGCGGGGCGAAAGGATTTGGCAGATGGCAGCGCCCCCGTAAATTTGATTCATCGGGATGATTGTATTAACATCTTGGTTGAAATTTTAAAACAGGATGCCTTCGGAAAAGTCTTTAATGCCGTAAACCCAGGCCACCCAAAAAAATCTGACTACTACTTTCAAAAAGCAAAAGAACTTGGATTAGAGCCACCAACTTTCGCTGAAGCCGACTCAAATGAAATTTTTAAACAGGTGGATTCTGAAAATTTGAAAACGGTTTTAAATTATTCTTTCAAAACGTCTATATAAAAAAGGAGCCTGTTACAGCTCCTTTTCATTTCAATAAAATACTTTAAAACTACCAAATACGTACCCTATCTTCTGGGGCAAGGTACATAGGGTCGCCTTCCTTAATATCAAAAGCTTCGTAAAACGCATCAATGTTTAGCAAAGGTTGTGTAGCACGAACCATACCCGGAGAATGCGGATCTGTTTTTACTTGGTTACGCAATGCTTCGTCGCGAGATTTGGTGCGCCAAACCGTGGCCCAACTCATAAAGAAACGTTGCTCTGGTGTTAACCCGTCAATGTTATCTGGGCGTCCGTTTTCTTTATAAAAACGTTGCAAACCATCGTAAGCGCCAAGCACCCCACCAAGGTCACCGATATTTTCACCCAAGGTAAAGTGTCCGTTAATGAAAACGCTATCCAAAACTTCCACATTGCTGTATTGCTCGGCAAGTTTATTGCCGCGTTCGGTGAAGTTTTTAAGATCGGTTTCGGTCCACCAATTTACCAGGTTTCCGTTTGCGTCAAAACGCGAACCGCTGTCATCAAAAGCATGTGAAATTTCGTGGCCTATTACTGCGCCAATACCACCGTAGTTTACAGCTTCATCTGCCTTGTAGTCATAGAAAGGCGGTTGAAGAATAGCTGCTGGAAAAACGATTTCATTATTGAAAGGATTGAAATACGCATTCACTGTTTGTGGGCTCATGCCCCATTCGGTACGGTCTACAGGCTCGTCTATTTTTTCAAGGTTGTCTTTAAGGTTCCAAGTTTGCACGGCTACCATATTGTCATAATAGGTGTTACCTGGTTTCACCTCCATAGAAGAGTAATCTTTCCACTTGTCTGGATAACCCACTTTTACGGTGAATTTGTTAAGTTTTTCAATGGCCTTAACCTTTGTACTGTCGCTCATCCATTCCAAAGCATTAATTCGGTCTTTGTACGCTGCAATCACATTTTCAATCATGGATTCTGCCTTCGCCTTTGCTTCTGGCGGGAACATTTCATCTACATAAAGTTTGCCCAAAGCTTCACCTACACTTCCGTTAACGGTGGCAAGGGCACGTTCGTCAGCAGGTTTTTGTTTTTTGGTTCCGTTTAATGTGGTAGCATAAAAATCAAAATTGGCTTTCTCAATTTCTGTGGTCAACATTCCAGCGGAATTGTTCAAAGTAGACCAACGCATTACGGTTCTCCAAGTATCAAAATCTGGTTTTGAAAACATTTGTTTTAATGTTTCCATATATTTTGGTTGCATCACGATAACGGTGTCCAGTTGTTTGTTGATGTCCATTTGCTCAAATGCCTGTTCCCATTGAATTTGCGGAAGCATTTTTTGCAATTCGGTAATACTTCTTGGGTTGTTGAAATTTCTGAAATCGCGGCTTGCAACCTTATCCAGTCTTGGAGTGGCTAGCTTAGTTTCAAAAGCTAGAATAGTTTCAGCCTGCTTGCGTGCAGCTTCTTCCGAATCACCCAAAAATTGAAGCATTCTTGTAATATGATCTACATATTGCTCGCGGATTTTTACCGAAGCAGGATCTGTATTGGTGTAAAAATCGCGATCTGGCAGCCCTAAACCGCCTGGCGTGATATAGGCAGAGTTAATAGCGCTATTGTTAGGGTTTGAAAATGCTGCAAGACCCAAAAATGGTTGTGAAACCGCAACGGCTTCTTCAGCCATTAATTTTTGAAAATCTTCCATGCTATTCATGGCAGCAATCTTTTCTAGTGTAGGTTTTAAAGGTTCAATACCAGCTTTGTCCCTTGCAACAGAGTCTAATTTTGATTCATAAATCATCAGGGCTTTGGCTTGATCGGTTTCGGGGGCGTATTTGCCGCTTTCCTTTGCTTTTGCCAAAATGTTCAGCATGTCCTTGCTGGTTTTTTTGCGTAGAATTGTGAATCCGGCCCAACTGGTTTCATCATCTGGAATTTCATTGTTTTTCATCCAGTTTCCGTTCACGTAATTGTAGAAATCATCTTTTGGACTTACGGTGGTGTCCATATTTGCGAGGATAATACCGTGTGGTTCAGTGTCTGCAACGGCCACTTCGGTTTTTTCCTTACAAGCGGTTGCGGCTACGGCAACAACTGCAAAGGCCACAACGGGTTTTAAAAAATTAGTCTTCATTTTATGGTTTTAGATTAAAGTATTTGTTGATTTAATAGTATGCTGAAAGCATAAGTTGCTTTTACTTTGTGTTTGTTACACTTTCTTGTTTTTTTTATCCTGAAGTTCCAAATTTATGATTGAATCTTTGTAGCGTTGTTGTTTTTTCAGTTCGTTTTCTTCGTCTTCCTTTCTTGTGAAATCTATTTTGTCCTTTTGAAACTTTTCGTTTAGTTGAACAATCAGATTTTTTACGGCTCCATTCATTTCTTCCAAAGATTGCTGCACCTTTAACGAATCAATAGTAGCTTGGTGGGACGCCTGAAAAAGTAGGGCAGAGCGGGTTTTCAGTACCATCAATCGGCTGTGGATAGGTTTGGTGTTTAGCGTATCGGGGACGTTGCTGAAAAGTGAATCTGCATATTCCTTTAAACGTTCGGAACGGTTGCGCAAGTCTTGGTAATTGTTGCCGTTTGCATTTTGCGCTTCGGCTAAAAAATCTTCCAAAACTCCCCAACGTACGGCCTGTTCTTTTGCTGGAGGCGAAAGTGTGGGAAAATTGTAGTTTTTGTCTCCAAAAATTATGGAGGCATCATTGGTTGGCGTTTGTTTTTGGTTTTCTTCGGAAGCATTTCCGCAGGAAAAAACAAAACCGACGAGCATTAAAAGGGGAATAATAAACTTCATAAAGAATAAAAGAGGCACAAAGATACTGGTTATTAACCAAATGGCACATAAAATTTTTAGGTGTTGAAAGCATTGATAATATGTATATTTACACTTCATTTTTTGAACCAGCACACATATGAAAAAGCGAATTTTGATAATAGGCGCCTGCGGCCAAATAGGAACGGAATTAACGCTATACCTTCGTAATAAATTTGGAAGCCATAAAGTAATAGCCAGTGACATTCGGGAGGGCGAAGAGGAGTTGATGAAGAGCGGCCCGTTTGAGATTTTGGACGCAATGGATTACAACGCTGTGGAAGAGGTGGTAATACGCCACGAGATAACAGACGTTTATTTAATGGCGGCGATGCTTTCCGCTACGGCGGAAAAGTTTCCTATGAAAGGTTGGAACCTGAATATGAATTCACTTTTTCACGTATTGAATTTAGCCAAAGACAAAAAAATTGAAAAGATATTTTGGCCTTCCAGCATTGCTGTTTTTGGACCCTCCACTCCAAAAACGGACACGCCACAGCGCACGGTGATGGAACCCACTACGGTGTACGGAATTAGCAAGCAAACGGGAGAACGCTGGTGCGAATATTATTATAATCGTTACGGAGTGGATGTTCGCAGTATTCGTTATCCGGGGCTTATCAGTTATAAAACCCTGCCTGGCGGAGGCACTACAGATTATGCGGTAGATATTTATCACAAAGCACTAAAGCACAAAAAGTATATCTGTTTCCTAAATGGTGAAACAACTTTGCCCATGATGTTTATGGACGATGCCATAAAAGCAACCGTTGATATTATGGAGACTGAAAAAGAAAAGATAAAAATTAGAAGCTCGTACAATCTCTCTGCCATGAGTTTTAATCCTGAGGAAATTACCGAAAGCATCCAAAAGCATATCCCCGAATTTAAAATAAGTTATGATCCCGATTTTAGACAAGCTATTGCAGATAGTTGGCCACAAAGTATCGATGATAGCGAAGCACGGGAAGATTGGGGTTGGAAAAGCGAAATTTCCTTGGATGAAATGACCGAAATAATGCTCACCAATTTAAAGGATAGGTATTAGGATTATTTATCCTCGTCAAATATTACTTCCAAAATATTAGCGGTTCCACTTTTTCCTTCGTTTGAAATGTATAGGGTGCCATCTGAGGCGAAAGTAATTCCCTCAGGCTGGGGAAATGACTCCTCATACAACTTATGCAATTTTAGAAGCTTCCCGTTGCTGTCCATTATCAATACTTGCGGATTTTTTCCTTCCAAAACATAGAAATGCCCTGTTTTTGGGTGAATAGCAATGTCTGAAGGGAAAAAATTTGAAAAGAGGTCTATATCGTCATCTGCATCTTTTGATTTAAAAATTGGGGCGTCCAAAGGAATTTTCAATACTGGCAAGGAATTGGATTTTTTGGTTTCGAGGTCAAAAGCATAAATTCCCTTATAATCTTTACTATTGGGGTCAATGTCCTTTACCGCGAAAAGTAAGCGATTGTTGGATGTATCGGCCACTACCGATTCCATATTATTTCTTCCAGAGAAGGGGAGTTGATATTCGATTGTTTCAAAATTGTTACTGAGGTAATTTTCAACTTCAAAGAGAAGGCCGCTGCTTTCCATAACATATGCAGTGCTGTCTGTGGTGGTTATTGCTTCATAGTCGCCAGATTTCCCAAAGGATATTTTTTTTTCAACAAGGTTCGTTTTTAAATTATATATAAAAATTATTCCTTCTTCGTCCTGCACGGCAGCAATTTTATCTTCGGAAATCCACCTTATACCAGAAATTTCATTTAATTCTATGGGCATATCCCACTTCCGAACAATAGTATAGCTTTCGTTTTCCAAACGGGGATTAAGCGCAGGATTTTCAAAAGCGTACCATAGAATTCCTACAAAAGCGAGAACCCCAACAATTATTATAAAAGCAAGTCTGTTTTCATTCATGATTTTTCAGTATAAGCACATAAATTAAATGAAATAATAATTGGTGTTCCTTAAAATTTTTATAAAAAATTGATTCGCTGTTTTGAGTTGGAGCAGACAAATAATGTTGTAGCCTCACCAAGAATCGAACTTGGATCTAAAGTTTAGGAAACTTCTATTCTATCCATTGAACTATGAGGCCATAGTGTAACACCCCAAATTTAACTATTTTAAGATGATTGCTGAAAGTAATTTAATCAGTAGCCATATACTATTTCTACTTTAGGCGATTGCGAAGCATGCATAGTACTCCAATTTCTTCTTTTGACAAATTTTCTGCTTTTTTAAGCAATTGGGTTATTTCCTTTTTGAAATACCTTAAAGTGCGGCCTTCGGTATAATCTTCAATTACGCGAGGGTCAATATAGCTGCTTCGCGCCACGGCGGGAGTGTTGCCCAAGGTTTCAGAGACCCTGTTTACGGCTTCTTTAATATTCTTGTCCAATAATTTTTGATCTTCCTCTTCAACTACCCCGAGCTCATCCAGAGCAATGGCGGCAATCATTGTACCTGCCCAGGTTCTAAAATCTTTTGAAGAAAATTCTTCCCCCATTACTTCTTGTATGTAGCTATTTAGGTCATCGCTCTTTACATCTATAATATTGTTTTCCTCATCAAGGTATTTAAAAATCTCATAACCTGGCATATCATCAATTTCTTGAACAATTTTAGCGAGTTTTTTATCAACCACGTGCTTTTCCTGTTCTTGCCCAGATTTTCCGTTGTAGGAAAATATGAGCTCATTGCCGTTTATGGTAAGGTGCTTACTGCGCATGGTGGTTAAGCCGTAGGTTGCGTTTTCTTTGGAATACGCCTCACTGCCCGGCCGAAAAAAAGCCGATTCCAAGAGGCGGACCATTGTGGCCAAGACTTTTTCACGGTTTAGCTTCCGTTTGCGTAAATGCTGGCCGGTAACACGGCGCATATGCTCCAATTGATTGGCAAAATCTATAATCCTATCGAATTTTTTGGCATTTTGTCGCTCGGTGTATTTAGGGTGATAAATGTATTGTTTGCGGTCCTTGTCATCCCTGCCTGTGACCAAAAGGTCTGCGTTTTGGTCTTCACTTATTTCTACATCAGTCCAAGCCGGCGGGATGACGGGGGACTTTATCCAATTGCGAGTTTCTTTATCTCTGATGGTTTTACCCTTTTCATCTTTATAAGTAAAGCCTCTACCGTGTTTTTTTCTTTTGTACATGGCAATTTTTTGGTTTTAAAATTAAGAGAAATCCATTTCAGTATTTAACTCTTTAAGAATCTATTAAGAAAGGATTTCCCTGTGATAAGTATGTAATAGCGTGGGAGTACCTATGGAATATCCATAACTTATAGTCGCCTTAGGGTCGGCATACAATCGGCATAGAGTCGGCATAGAATCGGCATACGGTCGGCATAGAAAGGTTGGGTTGGATGAAGAAAAGGAATTGCCAACACCAGTGCAGTGGTGCTAATATACGCAACTACGGCTGCCAAAGTCAAGGGAAAAACGTAATTTACTATGTATTTTTTGATTAACCCAAAGCCATGATAAGTTATATTAATAGTTATATGAGTTGATTAACAGGGAGTTGTGTTAATTTACATACTGTTTTACGTATCTGTCCAGTAACCTCTGGACTCTCTCTGGTTTCTTTTCTGATTTCCTATGTAGGTTGAACTCTTCATTTTTTTGATATGCATTTCGAATGCCAATAGGTGTAGAAGTGTAACCAATATAGAACGGGGACAATTTTTCTGAATGCAATATGTATTCATGATATTCGATATAAAAAGCAAAAAAAGCCCAACATAACTGCTGGGCTTTTTGCGCCTCCTCTTGGGCCTCCTTCGATGCGTTCCTAGGGTCGCTTACTCAGGATAAACTTCTCGCCCGATACACTTAACCTAAAACAAAAAAACCAGCCTAATTAAAGACTGGTCTGTTTTGCTCCTCCTCTTGGGCTCGAACCAAGGACCCTCTGATTAACAGTCAGATGCTCTAACCAACTGAGCTAAGGAGGAATTTTGCTTTAGCGGTTGCAAATATACCTATTTTTTAATTCCGTCAAAATAAAAAATGAAACTTTATCAACTTTGTTGCCAATTGCCCAAAAATAATTTCTGAAAAGCAAAAAATTACAGGTCGTTTATTTCTTTGAGGAGTACAATATTTGAAGATGATTCACTATTTTCAAGAACCGTCTTGGCCTCTTCTACTTTATTTCCTTTTAAAAGGGAAAGTGCCAAATAGTGCCTTACTTCTTCATAAAAAACACTATTGGTTTTGTTTTTTGCCAACTGTAAATATTTCTCGGCTTGTCGGGGGTTGCCATTGGCTAAATTTGCAACTCCAAGAAAATATATTACTGTATCATTTTCAGGATTGGCAGCATAAAGGTGCTCCCATCTGTTTATGGCCTCGTCGTATTCCTTACGCTTGTAGTTTACCATTCCGTAATAAAAATCGTAATCTGAAGAAGTGCCCATAGTGGTGGGAAGGCCCGGATCTGGTTTAAAATTTGCCGCAAATACTTTTTCGGGTGAATTACCACTATTAAAAATAGCCCAGGTACTAACACCAATTAAAACCAAAAAAGAAGCTGCCAGTGCCAACCACCCGCGCGACATCCCTTTCTTTTCAGGCTCATCTTTTATTTCTGAATGAAAATCGTCAAGCGAGTTTTTTAAATTGCTTTCCTCTACACTTTGCATTAGTGCTTTTTGTTCTTTCACCATTTGGCGAAAATCCGGAAATAGATTCATTCGCTCTTCGAACTCGGCAAGCTCATTGGTATCTAATTTTCCCAACAAATATGCATCAATAAGTTCCGCATTTTCTTGGTTGTTTTCTATTTGATCATTTGGGTCCATTGGGGATTGTTTGTATCATTTTTTTTAATTGCTCCTGGCAACGGTATTTTGCGTTGCGCGCAGAAGCTTCATCCATCGATAGTATTTGTGCGATTTCTTTATATGGCTTCCTTTGAAAATAAAAGAGTTTCAGCAAAGTTTGGCAGCGTTCGCTAAGATTGTCGATGCAATCCATTAGTAATTTAATTTTTTTATTTGTCACCTCGCCAATCTCAATGTCGGGCTCGTCATACTCTATGTCGCGATTTATAAAGGTGGTATTCTTATATTTTACGGAACGTACGTGGTCCAGCCATTTATATTTTGCAATCTGAAAAATATATCCGTTGATGGCGTTTTCGCTTTCGGCAGTAAACCTATCGTTTTTAATGTTTCGCCACATAGCTATAAACGCTTCTTGGTAAACATCTTTTGCCTGCTGCTCGTCGCCGCTGTTTTTTAGTACGTAACGCTTCACTTTCGCAAAGTTAGTTTTATATAAATTTTTTAATGTGGTAGCATCATTTTGTTTAATGAGTACTACGGTGCTATTAAATGGCAAATTGATTGATTTTTGGATACTTTGCTTCTGCATGGATTATAAAACAATACAGAAAGATACAATTTATCTGTAATCGTTTTTTGTTTTTTGAGCAACTTAAGGTAAATAGCTGTATTTTTTCGTTTAAATGAACAGTTTCGTTTCCCTATTATTGTACAAAAAGCCTAAAAATTGATTTCGCCATTCTAAAAACACATCGAAAAGGAGAATGAAACGTCATCAAAATAATCAAAAAAAATACTTCAG
Source organism: Aequorivita sp. UBA3180 (assembly GCA_002364215.1). Lineage (GTDB taxonomy): Bacteria > Bacteroidota > Bacteroidia > Flavobacteriales > Flavobacteriaceae > Aequorivita. Next base: position 264,006 of record DEXQ01000003.1, read on the forward strand.
AAAAATCCAAAGTATTTTTTAAATGGTATAATCAATTGGTTTTATTCAAACAACCATCGGTAAATATCATTTCCATTGGCGAAGAGTACCAAGGCTATTAGAATGAAGAACCCAACCATTTGGGCGTACTCCATAAATTTGTCGTTCGGTTTACGTCCCGTAACCATTTCATATAAAAGAAACATTACGTGCCCCCCGTCCAAGGCAGGAATGGGCAAAATGTTCATAAACGCAAGAATGATGGAAATCAATGCCGTAGTTGCCCAAAAGCTCTGCCAGTCCCAGGCATCAGGAAACAGATTGCCGATGGCCCCAAAGCCTCCCACTTGTGTGGCGCCCTTGGAAGTAAAGACGTATTTGAATTGTTTTACGTAATCCTTCAACGTATTGTAGCCGAAAGTAATGCCGCCCACAATGCTCTCACCAAAAGTATATTTTATTTCGGTCTTACCTATTTGTGGAACAATATCCTTACCAAATGAATTAACACCAATTATTCCTTTTTCGTTCGGAGTTACCCGCAAGGTATCCACTTGGTTCTCACGAGATACAACAATAGTGTTTTCTCTATCTTTTAAGGTAAGATTCTGGAATTCATCATAAAATTGAACAGATGTTCCATTTACAGCAATAATTTTATCATTTTTCTGAAAACCGGCTTTGCCGGCAGGATGGTCTGCAAGTACTGTATCTAAAATTGCCAAACGCCTTGGTGTAAACGGAAAGTGTGTGTCGTTTTGAAACATTTTTGTTCCCGCATCCTCCGGAACTGAAATGGTTTCAACAGTACCGTCGCTGTGTTTTACTTCTACTTTTGAAACATCGCGCAAGAAAATATATCTGTTAATGTCCATTACGTCCTGCAACGGTTCGCCATTTACGTTTAATATGTGGTCTCCGTCACGAAAGCCGTATTCCTTAAATTGCTCGGTAACAGCAAAACCCTGTGGAATATCATTGTTTGTGGTAATATCTCTTCCGTAGAAGTAGAGTATTCCCATATAAATTACAAAGCCCACGATAATATTTACCGTTACGCCCCCAAGCATGATAATCAATCGTTGCCAGGCCGGTTTGCTTCGGAATTCCCACGGTTGTGGTGGCTGCGCCATCTGCTCTTTGTCCATGCTCTCATCTATCATTCCCGAGATTTTCACGTAACCGCCCAAAGGCAACCAGCCGATTCCGTAAACGGTTTCGCCAATTTTCTTTTTGAAGAGCGAAAACTTCACATCAAAAAAGAGGTAGAATTTCTCTACACGGGTTTTAAATAGTTTTGCGGGAATAAAGTGCCCCAATTCGTGCAGCACGATCAATAATGATAAACTTAAAAGAAGTTGTATAGCTTTAACAGCAAATGGACTCATAGTTTTTTAAATAAATATTTTATAAAAAGCTCAATTTTAAAATCACTCATTACCAAAATCGAGCCTAAATTTTTTTTTGCTTGCCAGTGTCAGGTTCAGCAAAAAATCGCACAAAAGTAACCTTTTAGAGCTTGCAAAAAAAATAAGCGGGTAGGTTCCCGCTTATTTATTGTTTTTTTAGAAGAACGTTTGTATGGAAAAACGTTTTATTCCTTTACTATTCTTTTATTGATTGTGCCTTCTGAAGTTTCTATTTGAAAAAATAGAATTCCTTTTGAGAATTTCGAAATATCAACCGTTCCTGAATATTTTTCAGAATATAGCAATTGCCCCAAAGTATTATAAATATTGATATTTTGAATATTTATAGAAGCTGGTTTTTCCAAATTGACTATTCCCGAAGTTGGATTTGGATAAAGAATAAATTGTTGATCCAGTGTAAAATCTTCGGTTCCCAAAACCACATTGTTGCTGCGGGAAATTAAATGATAATCGGGATCAAACTGAACATTTTGTACCATAAAGCCCACTGCTGGCTGAAATGCTTGGTTATTTGTAGTGTTGTCCAGCACAATATCCAAGGTTTCTCCCTGCGTTCCGTTTATCCGCAATGGAACGGGCGCCTCAAAAAATGAAACCGATGAATGGCTTTGGGTCTGGGAAATCACCACATTTATATTCGACTGCCCGCCAGCTTGATTCCATCTAATAGTATATCGCGGATAGCCTTCGCCATAGATCCAATCGTTAAAAAATTCCGAAAGATCCTCACCTCCTGCAGCGGCTTCCATATTTCTGATGAGGTCTGGAGTTTTAGCGTAGCCGTAAGATAAAGTAGGGTCTGCCAAATAATCTTTCAAACCTTGAAAGAAAACTGCATCGCCCAGTTTTTTGCGAAGCATATGCAGCACCATGGAGCCTTTATTGTAACTAAGCCTGCTGCTGAAAATTCGATTGACCGAAGTTGTATCCTGCGCTGGCACATACACAGACCCATCTGGCGAATCTGTGATGGAATTTATCTTATCCTGCCTCCATGATCTAAAATCTGATGGACCATCAAAATCTTCAATAACGAGTCCTGAAAGATATGTGGCGAAACCTTCATTCAGCCAGATATCTTGCCAACTGCCACAAGTAACTTTATCACCGAACCATTGGTGACCAAGTTCGTGTGCAATCAACCCACGGCTAAGGCTGCCCATAAACGAAACCGTTGTGTGCTCCATGCCGCCACCCCAGCCAAACTGTGCGTGGCCGTACTTTTCATTAGCATAAGGATAGGGTTCAAAAAGATCTGCAAATAAATTCATAATATCCACGGTTACAGGTGTACGTGACTGTGCGTATGAAAGGTCTTCGGGATAAATGTAATTTACAATTTCAAAAGGATTGCCGTTATTGTCAACAGTATGTGAATATACCGTGTAATTGGTTACTGCAATGGCAATCAAATATGCGGGAATAGGATATTGGTGCCTATAATGTGTAGTTTTGTTACTGCCATTAATTGTTTGACTTATTTCCAGCCCATTTGCGACGGCTATATATTCTTCATTTGAAGGATTGAAACGCGGAGTGGTAATATAAACATCAATCATATCTATCTTATCGTTCAAATCTTGTTTGCAAGGCCACCATGCTTTTGCTCCAAATGGCTCCGAAAGCGTCCACATCACGGGATCACCATTGTGGGTGTCTGTTTCAAAAGAACCAAAACCTGAGCTTACGGGGTTACCGGAATAGCTTACCGATAGTGAATCCAATACGCCCTGAGCTTGCATCTGTGGAAGCGTAATTACAACCTCATCATCATTATTTTGGGTAAAACTAAGGGGTATTCCGCGCTGTGTAACTTGTGAAACCGTCATGTTATCAACAAGTTCAAAGGTTATGGTATTCATATTTTCCTTGGCCACAAAATGCGAAGTGACCTTCCCGGTAATGAATGCCTGAGAAGGATTTACCGTAAATTCCAATCTGTGGTATTTTAGGTCATAATTCCCTGTGTTCATATTTACTGGTTTTCCAAACCAACCAGTTGCAGCTTTTGCTTCAGCTTCGGTGATATCATCTGAATGAAAATTCTGGGAAAAGGATAAAAAGGAAATCAAAATTAAAATGGGGAGTAGTAATGTTTTCATAATAAAACAAGATTGATTAATCTAGATTCTGTGTATAGAATTTATGATGTTAAATGTATTCATTTTAATAGCTTTAGAACTTATTTTTGCAGCCAAATCTATTAATTGAGTCTAAAATTTAACGCAATGCTTACTTTCTTCAAAAAATATAAATTCTTTGCAGTGGTTTTATTGGTTTTATCGGCCATAATCATCACTATAATTTATCAAATAATGAAGCCAAAGGAGATGCTGAAAATTTATCAACCGGCAGATGTTTCAACCGAACTCGTTGATAGCACGCTTCAGTACGTAAAGAAATACCACATCATTGCAAATTTTAGCCTCACCAACCAAAACGGGAAGACAATCACGCAAGCTGATTATAAAGACAAAATTTACGTAGCAGACTTTTTCTTTACTACTTGCCAGACCATTTGCCCTATTATGACAGATCACATGGTGAAAATTCAAGAGGAATTGAAAGATGATGATGAGGTTTTGCTGCTTTCGCATACCGTTACTCCAGAAATTGACAGCGTTGGTCAACTTAAAAGATACGCATTGGAAAAAGGCGTGAACGACTCTAAATGGAATTTGGTGACTGGTGATAAAAAGGAAATTTACAATCTAGCAAGAAAATCGTATCTCGCGGCAAAGGATGTTCCCTATTCCGAAAACGATCTGGTACATACCGAAAATTTTATACTTGTGGACAAAAAGAAGCGAATCCGTGGTTTTTACGACGGTACAGATCCCGAGGCCATTGAAAAATTATTGGCAGATATCCAAATTTTGAAACAGGAAGATTAATTTCTTGCAGGTTGAAAAACGGCAGTGCCTAAAAAATCTCAAAAGGTCTTTTCCCACGTCCTTTTTTTCCTTTACTTTTGCCTTGTTTAAAATCAATCTAAATAAAAAGATGGTCATTACTATTGCTTCACTTAAAAAAGGGCAACGCGGCATTATCAAGGAATTTTCAATAGATGTTGTTCCCTTAAAGCTATTGGAGATGGGCTGTCTACCCGGTAATGAGGTCTCTTTGGTACAAATGGCTCCTTTCAATGATCCGCTATATTTGAACATCAACGGAAGCCATCTAGCCATTCGAAAGGAAACGGCCAGCAAGATTGAAATTGAATTGATATAAATAATAATGGCAAAGCACATAAACGTTGCACTTATTGGAAACCCAAATACTGGAAAAACCTCTGTGTTCAATCGGCTCACTGGACTGAACCAAAAAGTGGGGAACTATCCCGGAATTACTGTTGAAAAAAAACAGGGTACCTGCAAATTTGGCCGAGCCTGTAAAGTCCACATTCTCGATTTACCGGGAACCTATAGCCTTAACGCTTCATCACTGGACGAAAATGTGGTAATAGAACTGCTGCTAAACAAAAACGATAAAGACTTTCCCGATGTTGCAGTAGTTGTTGCCGACGTAGAAAACCTTAAGAGAAATCTACTACTTTTCACACAAATAAAAGATTTGGGCATCCCTGCCATTCTTGCCATAAATATGTCTGATCGTATGAAACGGAAAGCCATAACATTAGATATACCCTTGCTTGAAGAAAAGTTGCAAACCAAAATTGCACTTATCAGCTCACGCAAAAATCTTGGCTTTGATTATTTAAAGGAATTGATAGAAAACTACAACCAGCTTTCCACAAAACCCTGCTTGAACGCTTCCAGCATTTCTCCCGAATATTTTGACCGTTTGCGAAAAGCATTTCCCAACCAAGATCTTTATAAATTATGGTTGGTAATAACCCAAGACGTCAATTTTGGAAAATTGGACCGAAATGAATTAAAGGGGGTAGCTTCCTTTCAAACCGAATCTGTGAGCAATCTGAAAAGACTTCAACAAAAGGAAACGGTGGCGCGGTATCAGTTTATAAATGAGACCTTGAAGCAGACCCTTCATATAGACACTGCAAACGCAAAGGATTTAAGAAGCCGGTTGGATCGTATCTTGACCCACAAGGTTTGGGGATATGTTATTTTCTTCGGAATTCTACTCCTTATTTTCCAAGCTATTTTTGATTGGAGTTCTTACCCCATGGATTTTATAGACAGCACCTTTGCATCTTTAAGCGAATGGACCAAAAACACATTACCGGCAGGGGATTTTACAAATTTGATAGCTGAAGGAATTATACCGGGACTTGGCGGAATCGTTATTTTTATTCCGCAGATTGCGTTTCTTTTTCTCTTTATTTCAATTTTGGAAGAAACAGGCTATATGAGCCGTGTGGTCTTTTTAATGGATCGCGTTATGCGCCGTTTTGGGCTCAGCGGAAAAAGTGTGGTGCCGCTTGTTGCGGGAACTGCCTGCGCTATTCCAGCAATTATGGCTACCCGTAATATTGAAAATTGGAAGGAACGATTGATAACCATTTTGGTTACACCTTTCACAACCTGTTCAGCCCGGTTGCCTGTTTATTTAATAATAATTGCTTTGGTAATTCCCGACACCCGAGTTTTGGGAATTTTCAGCCTGCAAGGGCTTACCCTAATGTTTATGTATATTTTGGGGTTTGGTGCCGCTATATTTTCAGCCTATTTGCTCGACAAAATTTTAAAAATACGCAGCAAAAGTTTTTTTGTGGTTGAAATGCCTAATTATAAGCTGCCCTTGCCTAAAAACGTAATTATAACCGTAGTTGAAAAAACCAAAGCTTTTGTTTTTGGAGCAGGAAAAATAATTCTTGCTATTTCGATAATTCTATGGGTAATGGCGTCTTATGGCCCGGGAAATTTTAACAATGCTGAAGAAATTATTACAAATGAATATGCTTCGCAAAATCTTTCTCAGGAAGAAATAGATATGCATATAGATTCCTATAAACTGGAACATTCCTATATAGGAAGAATAGGTCACGCTATTGAACCTGCCGTTAGGCCATTAGGGTACGATTGGAAAATTGGAATTGCCATTGTAAGTTCTTTTGCCGCACGGGAAGTTTTTGTGGGTACCCTTGCAACCATTTACAGCGTAGGAAGTGAGGAAGAGGAGACAATTAAAAATAGAATGGCTGCGGAAATAAATCCAGTTTTGGGCGGTCCACTCTTCAATTTTGCAAGTGGAGTTTCGTTACTGCTGTTCTATGCTTTTGCAATGCAATGTATGAGTACCTTGGCAATTGTAAAAAAAGAAACCAACAGTTGGAAATGGCCTATGTGGCAGTTGTTCGTTATGAGCGCCATTGCCTATGTTGTAGCATTGGCAGCCTATCAATTTTTGAAATAGAATAAAATTCTTTTGTTATGCAAACTTTACTTGTCTTGGTAGCCTTTATAGTAGCAGTGTGCTCTCTTATAACTCGCTTTGTCTGGAGTCCATTTGAAACCGCAAAAAAAAAGAATAAACCAGGAGATCATTCTGACTGTGGCAAATGCAGTTTTCGTTAACTTCGAAGGCATAGTTTGGTACAGTGCTCTTTCTAGATAGCCATAGTTGTGGCTTGAAATTCTTTAAACTATCTTTGCACTATGCAAACAATATTGGTATTAATAACGTTTTCCATTGCAGCAGGCTTTTTGCTTAAAAAGTTTGTTTGGAACCCAATTTTTGAATCGCGTCAAAACTCAAGTGGCACGCTTGATGGCGGTAAAACCAAATGTGGCAAAAAAGATTGCGGCTGTCATTAATTACTTATTCTTCTCTTCGCAAACCAATAAAACGTAGCTATTTATATTACCTACGCTTTCAGTAGTGGGGTATGGTTTTAAGGACAATCCATTAATAGCGAATGTTGCGGAACTATAGAGGTTTGTATTTTTTTCCTCCCCAGGTCTTACTTCTCCAAAAGTTAACAGCTTTTCCTCAGATTTTCCATTTGTGGTAACTTTTGCCTTAACAATTGCTCGTCCGGCCCAGATACAGTCCAAACCTTCGGGACAACGGGAATCTTCCACCACCTCCATAAATTTAATGGAAATGCCTTTTAAAATTATGGTTTCCCCTTTGGGAACTTTTACGGCTATTTTAGGGGTTTCCGCGGAGTCTTCTTGGCCAAAAGCAAAAGTTGAAAAAAGCATGATGATTGCTAAAAGTGAGTTTTTCATTATTTATATGATTTATCAATTTTAAAGATACATTAAAAAATAGTGCCAAAAAACCAGTTGTTAAAAATCAAGGATCTCTGCATTGCCCGAATTTCGGTATATATTATCCCCGGAAAAGGAAGAAATCTTCTTTCATAGGCTCTATCTTTTCATCTTTGTTGCTAATAATGTATTCCAACGATTTTTCGGTGAAAGCCAATCCTTTTTCAGTAAGGGAAACCACGTCGTTCTTTATTTCCACGAGATTATTTTTTTCTGCTAAATCCAATACGGTTCTAGCACGAACAGCCTGCCAATTAATATGCTCTTGAAGGTGATCGATATGTCTTTCACTTTCTTCTTCGTGGCGGTTTAAGTGCAACAAAAATGTTATGAGTGAAACCTCAATGCGTTGCTGTTTCTGCCGATACAAAACTGAAATAAGCCCTTTTTTAGGAGCGAATAAATATACAATCAGAAAGATTACTCCTAAAGTTGTAGCTATAGACCCAGAAATGGAGGCGTCGAGAAAATTGGCAACCCAATAGCCTGCAATTGCTGAAAAGACACCGAATAGTACTGAAAGCCCGATCATTTTTTTCAAGTCTTCGGTAAGCAAATAGGCCGTGGCTGCGGGTGCTATCATTAGAGCCACTACTAGAATTGCTCCAACCGCATCAAAGGCGCCCACAACGGTCACAGAAGAAACCGACATCAGCCCATAATGCATAACCACAGGGGGAATACCTAATACCGAAGAAAGTCCGGCATCAAAAGTGGTTACTTTTAATTCTTTAAAAAACAATATTAAAAGGCTTACCGTAATAAATAAAATGCTTCCCATTACCCAAAGAGATTTTGGGCCCCAATCCGCACCTCCCACCATCATTCTGTCAAAAGGTGCAAAGGCCAGTTCACCTAACAATACAGCATCTACGTCAAGATGTACATCGTTTGCGTTTTTTGCAATAAGTATAACGCCAATACTAAACAAAACAGGAAAAACAAGACCGATGGCAGTATCTTCTTTAACCAATCCGGTTTTTTGGATAAACTCTACCATAACAACGGTGATAACACCTGTTAATGCGGCCAAAAGAATAAGTAAAGGGGAATTTAAATCTTGCGTTATAAAAAAACCGATTACAATTCCAGGAAGGATAGAGTGGCTTATAGCATCGCTTATTAAAGCCATTTTCCGAAGTACCAAAAACACACCCGGAATGGCGCAGGCCATGGCCACAATGGCTGCAATTAGCTGTATTTCTATTTGCGGATTACTCATTCATTGGTTTTTGATTGTACATTTCCTTTGCCTGTTTGTAGCCTTTTGGGGTCATTGCCCATTGATGCCCTTCTATGACAATCCAGCCCTCATTCTCTAACTTTTTAAGCGAACCTTTTGTAAAACCTTGAAAATTGTTCAGAATACGAATAGCGTGCGGATGCGAAATATTTTCGTGTTCTTGAGCAATGCCGTACATAAACTGCAGGGTTTTCATAAGCTTTAAATTTGTACGATTTTTACGAAAACGGATCTCACGGAACAGAAGTCCTCTCTTGTGGGAAAATATAAAGGAAAACAGCACAAGTACTCCAGCAACCAAAACAATTACCGGCCCGGTAGAAAGGTTGTTTTGACTGGCGCTTATTGCAGTTCCAAATACTCCTGAAAAAGCTCCTATTAAAGCCGAAAACAAAACCATAGTTCCCAGATTGTTGGTCCACTGCCGAGCTGCCGCCGCAGGTGCTAATAGTATGGCGCTCATTAACACAACTCCCACGGTTTGAAGTCCTAAAACAATAGCGAGTACAATTAAAAAGGTTATCAGTACATCAATAAATTTGGTGTTGAAACCAAGAGTTTTGGTGTAATCTGCATCAAATAGAAGTATTTTGAATTCCTTCCAAAAAAGGAGCATTACAAAAAGTGAAATTCCAGTCACGATAATCATCAATCGCACATCACTCTCCACAAGGGTCGCGGCTTGGCCAAAAAGATATTTATCCAATCCAGCCTGGTTGGCATTGGGTTGTTTTTGAATGAATGTAAGCAACAACATCCCGAAACCGAAAAATATGGAAAGAATTAAGCCCAGTGCGGTATCGCTTTTAAGATGTGTTTTTGAAGTAATTCCCCTAATCCAAAATGTTCCAATTAACCCACTAACCAAAGCACCCAGCAATAAAATTCCTGAATCTTTAGCGCCTGTAATTAAAAACGCCAATGCAATGCCCGGAAGGGCTGCGTGTGAAATGGCATCGCCCAATAAACTTTGTTTCCGAAGTACTGCAAAACTTCCCAGCATACCACAAATTGCCCCAAGCACTGCCGTGCCCAGCGTTATGGTGCGCAGGGTGTAATCGGTCCAGAGTAAGTTGAAATATTCTTGCATTTTAGTGGACAGTTTTTTTAGTCGGTAGTCTTTAGTTAGTCGGTAGTCTTTAGACAGTAGTCGGTAGTGGGTTTGGTCTTGGGTTTGTTATTTCGTACTTTTTAAGTGAGATTTTTTATTATTTCGAATTTTTCAATAGTCTACCGTCTACCGTTTACCCTCTATTTACTTTTTTTAAGATACTTTTGGAGTGAAATCGTCATTTTCGCTAATTCTGATAGTTTTATTCTTGCGGCCTTATCATCATCTTCCGAAATAAAACCTTGCCGTTTAGCAATGGTAGAGCACACAACGCATTCTTTTGATGAATCCCAAGCCATTTGTAAATATCTGTTGAACTGCGTATCGGTATCACCAGCTCCTTCAGCTATATTTAATGAAATGGAAACCGATGCTCTTTTGTATTGTGATGTTAATCCATACAATTCATCTTTCGGAAATTTTTTCGTAATTGAATATACATCATCCACAAAATCCAGTGATTTTTGATAAACCGTCAATTCTTCAAATTTAAATTTAGGATTTTCCATAACTGTATCTTTTTACAAATCATTAAATTCTACCGTCCACCCTCTACCGTCTATCGACTACCGTCTAAAGACTATTTATTAACCGCCACTTTATAGTTAATCCCATACGTCTTGGTAAGGTTATCATCATTAAAAATCTCCTTTACGGGACCAGTGGCTATTTTTTTCACATTTAAAAAGGTTACCCAATCAAAGTATTCTGGGACGGTTTGTAAGTCGTGATGGACCACAACTACCGTTTTACCTGCTTTTCGTAATTCCTTTAAAATATTGATGATGGCAATTTCGGTTGTTGCATCAACCCCCTGAAAGGGTTCGTCCATAAAATAGATAGCTGCGTCCTGTGCCAAAGCTCGGGCCAAAAATACCCGTTGTTGCTGTCCGCCGCTCAATTGGCTTATTTGTCTGTTTTTATAGGTGAGCATCCCCACTTTTTCCATGGATTCCAAGGCAATCTTTTTCTCCTTCTGCCCGGGTCGTTTTATCCAACCTAAACTTCCATAAGTACCCATCATCACTACATCAAGTGCGGTAGTGGGAAAATCCCAGTCCACGCTTCCTTTTTGGGGGACATAGGCTACCAATTTCCGTTGTTTTGAATAGGGTTTCCCATAAATGGAAACTGTTCCGGCAATGGGTTTTATAATGCCCAAAATTGTTTTTATCAATGTAGATTTTCCCGCCCCGTTTGGACCAACGATTGCCATTAAAACCCCTTCGGGCACAGACAGGTCAATATCCCATAGCACCGGTTTGTAATTATAGGCTACGGTAAGATCATCTATCTGTACTGCCAGTTTTTGATCATGCATTCTTTAAAATTTGTTTTTATTTAAGGGCGTTTACAATAGTATTTACGTTGTATTTGAACATCCCGATATAGGTGCCTTCTTCCGTTCCGGTGCTACCAAGCGCATCGCTGTAAAGGGAACCGCCAATTTCAACATTGTGGTTTTTTGAAAGCACCGCTTGTTGCAGCGCCTCAATAGTGCGTCTTGGCACCGAACTTTCTACGAATATGGCTTTAATACTATTCTGAATTATAAATTCTGAAAGATTTTGAACGTCTTTTACACCCGCTTCGGTTGCGGTGGAAATTCCCTGCAATCCAACAACATTGAACCCATAGGCCTTTCCGAAATAATTAAAGGCGTCGTGGGCGGTAACCAAAATGCGCTTTTCCTCTGGCAAGGTTGCAATGGTCGCTTTAATTTCACTTTCCAGCGCATCCAGTTTTTCCTGATATTTTTTATTGTTTTCAGAATAGCTTTCTGCGTTTTCAGGATCTGCTGTTGAAAGCTCATCAGTTACAAGTTGCGCAAATTGCTTAAAAAACTGAATATTGAACCATACATGCGGATCATAATTTGAAGCGAAATATTCCGAAGGTATCAATTCATTCTTTGGCAATCTGTCTCCCAAGGAGACAGTGTTTTTTTTGCCCTCCATTTTTTCAAAAATATCCACAAGTTTTCCTTCCAAATGAAGGCCGCTGTAAAAAATGATATCGGCCTTATAAAGTTTCGAAACATCGCCTTCACTGGCCTTGTAAAGATGCGGATCTACACCGGCGCCCATAAGTCCTTGCAGTGAAATATGGTCACCGCCAATTTCAGAAACCAAATCGGTAAGCATGGTTGTTGTGGTAACAACCTTTAGTTTTTCGTTGTCTTCTGGCGCATTTTTACAGCTGAAAGCAAACGTTAATACGATAAGGATTATTAATTTTTTCATTTTCAATTCTTATTAATTTGAAAGAGCATTGTAACTGTAAAACCTGTTAAAGTGTTTGAACATACAGATTTTCAGCAATTTTATGCGAAATAAAAAACTGTTGGTTACCTACTTGGATTATCATAGAGCCATCAAAAAATTCCTTGCCAAGCACCGTAATTTTAGTGCCTATGCTGATTTTTTTCTTATCCAAATATTGTAGAAAGTCTGCGCTGCTTTCTCTCACGCCTACGCAAACGCCCTTTTGATTTTTCTCAATTTCTGAAAGCAGTTTTTTCTCTGTTCGTTTTAAAACGCCGTGTTTGTCGGGAATGGGGTCGCCGTGGGGGTCAAAATCTGGACTGCCCAAAAATTTATCGAGGCGGGTAATTAATTCTTCCGATTGAATGTGTTCGAGCTGCTCCGCAATTTCGTGAACCTCGTCCCAATGAAAGTTTAATTTTTCTACCAAAAAAACTTCCCAGAGCCGATGCTTTCTAATAACGTTGGCAGCTATCTTTTTGCCTTTTTCGGTTAATTTCGCTCCTTTATAGCGTTTATAAACTACCAGCTTTTTCTCTGCCAATTTTTGAATCATATCCGTTACAGAAGAGGGCTTGGTGGCCATACTTTCAGCAATAGCATTAGTACTTACTTCACCTGCGCTTTCATGCTCTAAGTGAAATATGGCTTTCATATAATTTTCTTCGGCTAATGTAAACATATGTACAAAAGTAAAAACATTTTTCAATTAACCTATATTTTATTTTTAGCCAAGGCTAAAATAACGCATAAAATGAAAATTACTCTTGAACTTTAATGCTATTTTCAAAAATAATTAGCTGAATATTAGTTTTGGAAAGTAATTAAAATCCGCGTTCCTTCTGAAGCTGCTCATATGCCTCCTGAACCTTTGTGAATTTTTCCTGGGCTCCTTTTTGGTAGGCTTCATCCATATGTTGAAGTTTATCAGGATGGTATTTTTTTACCATAGTGCGGTAAGCCGTTTTAATTTCGGCATTAGTGGCGGTTCTTTCAATTTCCAAAATTTTGTAGGCACTGTCTGGATTTTTGAAAAACATCGCTTTGATACTTTCAAAATCGCGACCATAAATTCCCAAAAACCCTGCAATTCTATTGATCTCATTTACTTCAGCAGTTGAAACACTGCCATCGGCATTTGCAATACTGAACAAAAAATGTAGAATTTGCAATCGGCTTTCATAACGTGTTCTTTGACGCAAAAGCGAACAAATGTTTTGGGCCGAAATTTCACGGTTTTTTATTACTTCGTTAAAAACTTTAAAGGTAGCATTTGCGCGCTCCCGCCCATAAGCTTGTACAAAATATTGACGAACATAATCAAGTTCTGTTTGGCTCACATTTCCATCTGCCTTTATCACCAATGAAGCCAATGAAAGCAGGTTCAATTCAAAATCTGCTGGTGTAACTTGTTGTGGCGATGTGCCAAAGGAAGTTTGGAATCTTCCTCCCTTTACGCTCAGGTTATCCAATAAGCTTCCCAAAATAAACCCAACGATAGCACCCGGAAATCGATACACAAAATAACCTAGTACGGCCAATAACCAACGAAGCATGAAATTGTAATTTTTCTTTTTATAAGCCGACAAAGGTAACTATTTAAAATTCCAAATTTCAAATCCCAAATTCCAAAAACAAATTGATTAATTGATAATAGTGTTTTCTTTTTAAGTTTTATTTGGAATTTGGAGCTTTTAATTTGGGATTTATTTGAAAATTTTTCGTTTTCAAATTTCGTATCTTTGCAATCTTAATTTAATACAATAAAATTCAAAACATTATGTATCCACCCGAACTAGTAAAACCCATGCGCGAAGACCTGACGAAAGTAGGTTTTTCTGAGCTACATACAGCAAATGACGTTGAAGAGGCTTTGAAAAAAGAAGGAACCACTTTGGTAGTTGTAAACTCCGTTTGTGGTTGTGCTGCTGCCAATGCGCGTCCCGGTGCCGCAATGTCTTTAAACAATTCAAAAAAGCCCGATAATTTGGTAACTGTTTTTGCGGGCGTTGACCGCGAAGCAGTAGATGCGGCAAGAGCCAATATGGTTCCGTTTCCGCCAAGCTCGCCTTCTATGGCCTTGTTCAAAAATGGTGAATTGGTTCATATGCTCGAGCGCCACCACATTGAAGGCCGCCCAGCACAAATGATTGCCGAAAACCTAAAAGGCGCGTATAACGAATATTGTTAAGTAACCAAACAGGTTATGATACAGCTCAACAAACCCTTGACCGTTATTATTGGCATCCTCGCTTTTGGCGCACTTGCCTTTAATATTTACGAAGACCCCAAGGTTTCCCATTTATTTGGAAAGGAAATAAACGATTGGCTTTATAGGGCATTTTGGCTCTTAATTGTCGGACTGTGTGTTTACAATTATATTTACATAGACCGAAATACGTTGAAGAACAAATCGAAATCTAAGTTGAAATCGAAAAATTAATTTTTCGATTTTGAAAACAGAAATAGTCGAACACGAAAAACCGTCTTTTTAAGGGCGGTTTTCTTACTTTTGAATGGAAATGGTGGCATTCTCTAAAATAATAAGTTATCCCTTTACGGTATTGTTTTACCTGCTTTTTGGTATTACAATCGTTATTTTCCATCCCATACAATGGATTTGCTTTAACTGGTTTGGGTACACAGCACATAAAAAAAGTGTTGACTATTTAAACTGGACATTGCTTCGCTGTTTAAATGTGCTGGGTACTACCTTCCATATCGATATTAACACCAGCATCCCGAATAATGTCCCAATAATCATTGTCTCAAACCACCAAAGTATGTGGGATATTTCCCCTATTACTTGGTATTTGCGGAAATACCATCCCAAGTTTATTTCTAAAGTGGAATTAGGGAAAGGAATTCCTTCCGTTTCCTATAATTTGAGGCACGGCGGCTCTATTTTGATCGATAGAAAAAACCCGAGGCAAGCTATTGTTGAAATGGTGAAGTTTTCAAAATACCTTCAGAAATTTAAGCGAAGTGGCGTTATTTTCCCCGAGGGAACGCGCAGCAAAACAGGTGTGCCCAAGCCTTTTCGAAGAACCGGATTGCAAACGCTCTTTAAAAAAGTGCCCGATGGTTATGTTATTCCCGTTACCTTCAATAATTCCTGGAAGTTACAACGCTGGGGAATGTTCCCAATGCAAATGGGCGTCCGTTTGGAAATGACCGCGCATCCCGCAATAAAAATTGC
Source organism: Aequorivita sp. UBA3180 (assembly GCA_002364215.1). GTDB lineage: Bacteria > Bacteroidota > Bacteroidia > Flavobacteriales > Flavobacteriaceae > Aequorivita. The sequence goes on from DEXQ01000003.1 coordinate 279,429, forward strand.
CGATTATGAAGTGGAAACGCTAATTGACAAAGTGGAAGAAATCATCACTTCAAAAATCCATAAATAATGGCTTCATTTTCTTCGGAAGAAATAATTAAGAAGACAATTGCATTTGTGAAAAACGAATTGCAAAACGCCGAAGGTGGCCACGATTGGTTCCATATTGAACGGGTTTATAAAAACGCTTTGCTCATTTCCGAAAGTGAAAAAGTTGACAGAACCATCGTTTCGCTCGGCGCATTGCTGCACGATATAGCCGATTCCAAATTCCACAATGACGATGAAACCATTGGACCAAAAAAGGCCCGTCAATTTCTAAAAACCCAGAATATTTCCGAAGAAATAATCGCACACGTTATAAAAATCATTGAAAATGTTTCTTATAAAGGTGGAAATCAAACACAAAAATTTCATTCAAAGGAATTGGAAGTTGTGCAGGATGCCGATAGGCTCGATGCGTTGGGAGCAATAGGAATTGCACGTACTTTTAATTATGGGGGTTTTAAAAACAGAAAGCTTTACGACCCCGAAATTAAACCCAATTTGCATATGACGCCTTCGGAATACAAAGCTTCCGATGCGCCCACAATCAATCATTTTTATGAAAAACTCCTTCTTTTAAAAAACCGGATGAATACCGAAACCGGTCGAAAAATTGCAGAAGAAAGACATGCTTTTATGGAAACTTTTCTGAAACAGTTTTATGCTGAGTGGGAAGGAAAGAAATAAAACTTTAAAACAACTTCATCTGCGGGTTTTTAAGTTGTAAAAAATGCGAAGCATCAAGCGGTTCAATTTTTCGGTCTTTTAAATACTTCTTTTTTGCAATTGCCATCGTGTCTTTCACTTGTTCGCTGATGGTTCCCTCACCCTTCATTCGCCTTCCCCAATTGCTGTCGTTGAGGTTTCCGCCGTGGCATTCTGCTATTTGGTTTAAGATTCGTTCTGCTTTATCGGGGATGGTTTTGTGGGCCCAATCATTAAAGATTTCAGCAATTTGGCCGTTCAATCTCACAATAGTATAACCAACATCTATTGCGCCAAGTTCTGCCACTTTTTTTACCAAAGGAAGTATTTCGTGACTGTTAAGTGAAGGAATAATCGGTGCCATCATGACCCGAACGGGAATGCCATTTTCCGAAAGTGTTTCCACGGTTTTCAGTCGTTGTTTGATGCTCGCCGTTCGCGGTTCCAGCAATCTGCGGGTTTCTTCAGAAAGGGAAGTGATTGAAATGTTTGCTGAAATTATATTCAATTTTGCCATCTCTTTTAAAATATCCAAATCGCGGAGAATGAGAGAATTTTTGGTAGTAATGCCCGTTGGGTGTTTCCATTTCAGCATTATTTCCAAACATTTTCGGGTTATTTCAAGTTTGCGTTCCAGCGGTTGATAACAATCCGTATTTCCCGAAAAAACGATAGTATTTCCCTGCCAATTCTTCGAAGTTATTTTTTCCTCTAAAAGTTGTGGCGCATTTTTCTTAAAAAGAATGTTCCGCTCAAAATCGAGACCGGCTCCATAACCCCAATATTCGTGGCTGTTCCGTGCATAGCAATACACACAACCGTGCTCACAGCCCTGATATGGGTTTGCCGAAAACCCCATCCCCACATCGGGGCTATCAACTTTGTTTACAAAAGACTTGGGAAAAACCTCAATATAGTTTGTTTTGTTTTTATCGGCTTCTTCGCCTTCCGCTTCACAGAAATTAAGATATTCATCCAATACTTCGTGGCTGTTTTCGAAGAATCGGTTATGTATATTTTTCTGGGCACCACGGCCTTTTAAAAAATCAGCGGACATAAAAAAACTTTGAAGATAGGTTTCTTCAAAGTTACTTATTATTTGGAATAAATCCTTTTTCTATTGGAATAAATCCATTAATTTAATTTATGCTTTATAAATCCCTCCTGTTTCACGCAGTTTTAAAAGTCGGTTTTGGTGGATGAAACGTATAAAGCGTTCGCCACTTTTATAATAGACACATTCTACAACACTGTCATTATTAGTTATTCCGGTAATGGGGTCTTCTTTTGAAATATATTTCAGTATTTCCATTTTAGGCGAATCGTTTTTTCCTTTAATTTTTACCCAATCTCCGGGTTTAAATTTTCTAGTTATCATAATCTTCATTATTAATGGTACCACATCAAAAAAATGATATTAGCTAATTCTATTTTAAAATATTAATAGCTTGCTATGTTGGAAAGAAAAGGGCTCCAAATGAGCCCTAAGATGTTTAGCCAAGAAATAATGCTTAGGAAATTTTGATATTTCTTGGGGGTTTTTGTTTTGCCTCTTCTTTCTTTGGAAGATGGATACTTAAAATACCCTCATTGTAATTTGCTTTAATCTTTCCATCATCAACCGTTTCGGGAAGGGTGAAGCTTCGTTTGAAGGAAGAATAACCAAATTCCCTACGGGTGTAGTTTTGCTCTTTTGTTTCGTTTTCTTCTTCCACTTCGGTAGCGATGGAAAGTATTTGATTGTCCAAATCTATCTGGAAATCTGATTTTTTAAGTCCAGGGACAGCCATTTCCACAAAATAAGCATCTGCGGTTTCTTTAATGTTTACTTTTGGAAGGCTCATTCCGCTATTGAAATTCTGAGAAAATACGGAAGGTAAATCCCTGTTAAAAATGTCTTCAATCCAAGAGGACAAAGTGGGGAGGGTTGAAGAACGGTCAGTATTTGTTCGTGTCAAACCTCCATTTTTAGGAACATTTACTAAAGTGTTCATAATAATTAAGATTTAAGTTAAACAATTAATTTATTTGAAATTGAACAAAAGAAATGCCAAAATCGCTCTGCTAATTTTCGCCGAAAAAAGTTTAAAAATTTTTAACAAAAAGAATGCTTTAAACGGTTTTTGCAATAAAATTTCACCGCCATTTTGACATTGAAAAATGACTTTTTTTCAGAAATTATATGTATTGATTAAAGCTTTTTTGAATCAGGAGGACAATAATTAATTGGACATTGCTTTAATGAGTACATTCTTCCCACCAACAACTGGAATTTCAAGTGTAGTTTTGTCCAAATCAACGGTCAAAATAGTCCCCGGTTCTGGCAAAAGGGTGAATTGGTTATCACTCGAAAAAATCATCAAACCAATCTGCTGCCCTGCTGGAATTACTTGATCATCCGGAATTAAATCGAAGGACATTTCATAAAACTTTCCAGGCTCCAACGGCTCACTTTCAGTAATGGATTTATAATTCTGCGGATCTGCCCAACCTCTTGTAATAATATTGTCGGTTATTTTTGCATTCTTGTCTGTATTCCAAGGCAAGGAAACCATCCATACGGAAAGATTTGCCGCGGGTTTGCTACTTGCTAATTTAATGTTCAGTTTAGAAAGTCCCGAAAGATGTAAATCTTCCTTTAAAATAGGAGTTGTGAATATTAATCTATGAATGGAACCTGAAAGTTGTGCAAGTGAATCACCAGAAAAATTATAGTCATCTCTCAACATAGCATGTAATTGCACAGTACTCTTTTTTTCGAGCGACAAAATTCCATCATTTGGTGAGGTGGAAATGGGATAAAGTTTAACTAATTCCGCATCTGGATTTGGGTAGTTTGGGTATGGTGTAGGATTATCGCTTTTATCATTTTCCCTAACAATCCAAGCTTTTGGGCCTTTTTCAATATCATTTTCAATTCCGAAGAGATATTTCGTAAACCATTTATTCATCATGGAAAGTGGCGGCGGCCCCCCGTGACCGTATTGATGATAATAGATTTTTACTGGAAGCCCCATTTCTTCTGCAGCCTTATAAATTCTATAACTGTGCTCCGGCATTACATTCCAATCATTAAAACCGTGCGCCATAAACAGCGCGGCTTTCATTGGTTTCATATCGTTTAAATAATCACGCCCAGCCCAAAACTCATTGTAATCACCCGTTTTTCTGTCTATGCCATTTTTAATTTCGGTATCGCGATACACTTTATTGTTATGTGCCCTTTTTGATTCGTCGCCACTGTGGATGAAATCGTAAAGTACGTCAACATCTTCTCCTAAATACCCACCAGGGGAGCGTACCAAACCATTGCTTCTGTAATAGTGATAATACGAAGTGTTTGGCGCAATGGGAATGATAGCTTCTAAACCTTCAACGCCAGTAGTTGCGGCAGCAAGCGGAATTGTGCCGTTATACGAAGTTCCCGTCATCCCAACTTTTCCGGTGGTCCAATATGCTTTTACCTCTTCAGTCCCGTCGGGAGTTGTATATCCTTTCGCGCGGCCGTTCAACCAATCGATAACTGCTTTTGGAGCCAACGATTCATTGTCACCGCCAACGGTCGGGGAGCCTTGTGAAAGCCCTGTTCCCGGCGAAGAAGAGTGAACTACAATATATCCACGTGGAACCCAGGTTTTAATCTGTGAATTCGAAATAATAGGGCGTTTTCCTGTTCTCGTTACCGAAGGATGCACAATGTCTTTCCCCACCGCACCCAATTCGTGATGGACATCATAAAAAGCGCCTTCCACATTTGGTGCAACGCCTGCAAAATAAGGGCTTGATTCATAAATTACAGGAAGTTTTAAACCATCTTCTGTTTGTTTGGGTCTTGTAACGTCAACGTGCATGCGGTCTGGCCTGCCATCGCCATCGGTGTCAAATGTAGTTTCAACCCATAAATCTGTTCGTATCCAATCTTGTTGATTTTCAAAAGCGGGCACAATTTGGGCCTCGCCGTCCTTAAACCACGGTTCGGCTTTTTCTTGGGCTATAACTGTAAATGTGCAAATTATAGCGAAGCTTAAAAGAATATATTTTTTCATGCTATTATTGGATTAGTTATTTCCCTGGAAACTCAGCCTTTCTTTTCTGAAGAAACGCTTGGGTGCCTTCCTTAAAATCTTCGGTGCCGAAACAGTTTCCAAATTCCTCTATTTCCACCTCAAATCCGTTTTCACCATCTTCAAAGTTTGCATTGATTGCCCGAATTGCGGATGCAATAGCAACGGAAGAATTCTTCATAATTTTTCCTGCAATTTTGTTGGTGAATTCAATCAATTCCTCAAGAGTAGTTACGTGGTTTACAAGACCGTATTGAAGCGCTTGGTTGGCATCAATCATTCCGGCGGTCATAATCATCTCCATGGCGCGACCTTTACCAACAAGTTGGGGTAAACGTTGTGTGCCGCCATAACCGGGTATTACGCCCAGTGAAACTTCGGGAAGTCCCATTTTTGCGTTGTCGGAAGCAATGCGGAAATGTGCCGCCATTGCCAGTTCAAGTCCGCCGCCAAGGGCAAACCCGTTTACGGCAGCAATTACGGGTTTTGAATAATTTGCTACAAAATCAAACAGGAGTTCCTGCCCTTTTGCTGCCAATTTTCCACCTTCTTCAACAGAAAAATCTGCAAATTCACTAATATCTGCGCCAGCAACAAAAGCTTTTTCGCCACTACCGGTAATGATGATCACTCTTGTTTTGGCTGAATCTTCAGCTTCTTCCAAAGCATCGTGCAGCTCTTGGATTGTTTCGCGATTCAGCGCGTTCAGTTTTGAAGGACGGTTGATGGTAATGGTTGTGATGCCGTTTTCGGTTTCGGAAAGTATGTTTTGAAATTTCATAGGATTTTTAAATTTTTACGCGAAATACAAAGCTACTAAAAACCTTAAAGCATTGCGGGAAACGAAACTTTAAAAGTGGTTTTTTCTTCAGAAGAATATAGTGTGATGGTACCGCCATAGGTTTCCACAATATTTTTTACCATACCCAGCCCAAGGCCCATGCCGCTGGTTTTAGTGGTGAACTGGGGTTCAAAAATTATGTTTCTATTTTCTTCGGGAACACCTATTCCATTGTCGGAAACCAGTATATTCACAAAAGTATTTTCAAGCTGTACCAGCACATCAATCCGCGGCTCGGCAGGGTTTTTCTGTGCTATGGACTGAATACTGTTTTTCACCAAATTGGTAACCACGCGTATAAGTTGGGTTCTGTCAAAACGTGCCCGTACCTCCTCTTCTTCCGAAAAGAAATAGATATAATCCTCATTAAAAATATCCAACGCCAGTTTGCTTATTTTTACAACATTTAGGGTTTCATCCTGCTGTGCGGGCATTTTTGCGTAGGTTGAAAACGCCGAGGAAATTGAGTTCAAGGTGTCAATTTGCTGAAGTAGTGTGTTTGTATATTCCGCCATTTTTTTATCAATCTCGGGGTCGTTGCAATCAAATTTACGTTGAAAACTTTGTACGGTAAGTCTCATTGGCGTAAGCGGATTTTTAATCTCGTGTGCTACTTGCTTTGCCATTTCGCGCCAAGCGGTTTCCCGTTCACTGGCGGCGAGTTGCGCGGCACTGTTTTCCAGTTCGTCGATCATTCCGTTGTACGAGTTTATAAGCAGGGAAATCTCTTGGGGCGTGTCGTTAATATGAATTTTTTTGTTTCGGGTATCAAAGCGCGTTTCGGAAAGTTTTTCACTTATTTCTTTTAGGGAACGCGTAATGTATTTTGAAAGAAAATAAGAAATGGCAATAGCCGCTCCCAACATAAAAAAGTAAGCGATTCCCAAACGGTAGAGGTATTCTGTGAGCTCTTTGGTAATAAAACCGTCGTCTTCAATGTACGGCAGATTGAGAATTGCCAAGGGTTTAAAATAACTATCGGTAATGTAGGTGTATGATGATTGGTACTTTTGCCCTCCTTCCTCAAATTCCTTTATATAACTTTTGGTGGGCGAATTTTGAAGCATTTCCAGAGCATATTCTGGCATTTTTGGGGAAACGGTATCTTTAAAAAAAGAGGGTTTTGAAGATTTTAAAAGATTGCCTTCCAAGTCGTACAGAAAAATTTCAAGACTGTGGATGTCTTTAATTTCATAGATTTTATCCTTAAATATCAGCGGAATTTGAGCCGTTTCAACAGGGTAGGTCGTGGTTTTTAAAATGTAGTTGATGTTTTCGCGAATGGCGGCTTCCTTTCGCAATAAGCGGTCGCGGTGGTAATCCTGCGCTTCTTCCTTATACTGAAAAACCGTAACGATGGCGATAAGTACCGAAGCTCCCAAAACCAAAAGGAACATTGAAAGGAAGATGCGGGTGCGAAGCGATTTTTTGTAAAAATACATTTACATTGTTTTGAAGAAAGAAAGATAGCAATAATCGAACCTAAACGGAAAATTCCAAATAACAAATACCAAATTCCAAAAAAATGTCATCCTGAGCGCTCCCGAATGTTATTTGGACGAAGGAAAAAATTCCAAAAGGCGAAGCTATTTCTCCCGAATGCGTTTATAAATTTTATAACCCATCATTAATAAAATTGCAAAAACAATAATGCCTATAGTACCGTAAATCCAATTGGTTCCATCTTTTAAAATCACCAAAAACACTACGGCAAAGAGAATGATTGTGGGGGCTTCATTAAAAAGGCGCATATAGTTTGACGAATGTTTCACCACCCCTTTTTGCAGTTGTTTATATATCTCGTGACATTTAAAGTGATAAATAAGCAAGAGTATTACAAATGCTAGTTTCACTTGCATCCAGGCGTCTGCCAAGAAAAAGGTACGCATTAACAGCAACCAGATTCCAAAGAAAACAGCCAATATCATACTGGGCCAAGTAATGATGTTCCACAGGCGCGAGGCCATAATTTTTAACTGCTTGCCCAGGATTTCCTTTTCAGGTGAAGGTTTTTTTGAAGCTTCGATTTGATATACAAAGAGCCTAACAATGTAAAAAAGCCCCGCAAACCAAGTGATTATAAATATTAGGTGAAGGGATTTTATGTACGGATAATATTGTTCCATCAAATTTTTCTAAAAAACTTTTCTAAAATTATGGTTTTAAAATTTATTCTGTAAGCGTTTTTCGTATTTCCCGATTCAAAAAATACCCAGTTACAATGGTTGAAAGTACATCAGCTGCTGGAAAGGAAATCCATACGCCCAGTTCGCCAAAGTAATGCGGCAGTATAAAAATCAGCGGAATAAAGAAAAATCCCTGTCGCGTCAAGGTGAGCAATAATGCAGGAACGGCTTTACCGATGGCTTGAAAATAGGCAGAGCCTATCAATTGGATTGCAATAATGGGTGTGGCGGCAAATACCCATCGCATATAGTGGGGCGTTTCGGAAAGGATATCGGTATCTGTTGTAAATACAGAAACGATAGCCTCGGGAAAAAGCATAATCAATGCAAAAATGAATAAGCCCAAACCGCCAGCATATAGAATTGCCTTGTTGATACTTTCACGAACACGTGCAAATTTATGTGCGCCATAGTTATAACCCGCAATTGGAAGAAATCCTTGTGTAACGCCCAAAACCGGAAAGAGTGCAAACATTAGCATCCTGCCAATAATTCCATATGCCGCTACGGAGGCTTCACCCCCTAAATTAAAGAGAATGTTGTTCATTAAAAGATAGGTAATGCTTACCACGGCCTGTCGTGCCAAGGTTACAAAACCGAGGGCAGACATTTCTTTAATAATGGAACTGTTAAGCCCAAAGTGTGACCAATTTATTTTTAGCTCCGATTTGTTGCTTAGGAAAAACCACAGGACATACAGAAAGCATAGGCCATAAGAAACCGTGGTAGCCCAGGCTGCCCCTTCCATACCCAAATCCAAAAGATTGATGAGGATATAGTCTAAAAGGAGATTTCCAACAGAAGGGATAATCATTGCAATCATTGCGAACTTGGGCTTGCCCTCGGCGCGGATTACGTTGTTGCCCATCATACACAGCGCCAAGAGTGGCACGCCGTAAAGAACGATGCGGTAATAGATTTTTGCAGGTTCAAAGATGTCGCCCTTGCCTCCGAAAGCGGGGATAAGCTCATTAATGAATATCAATCCAAAGACAACCATTGCTGTGGTAAGCAATAATGTTAGGGTAATTTGATTGCCAAAAGTTTTTAGTGCCCGCGCCTTATTACCTGCGCCCAAAGCCCGCGAAATAATGGAAGAACCGCCAATTCCAATGGCCATTCCTAAGGCTGCGATAAAAAAGGAAACGGGGAGTACAACGTTAATGGCCGCAATGGCAATGGAGCCAATCCAGTTGCCCACAAAAATGGTGTCCACCAGAATGTTCAATGACATTACTAAAATACCAATGGATGCCGGTACGGCCTGTTTTATTAACAGACTTCCTATGGACTCGGTGCCGAGGGCGGCACTTTGGTTAAGTTTCATTAGGCTATTGCAGTTTTTACATCTACAATGCGCCAAGTATCAATCCAGCCTGTCAATACTTCGGCCCAATCGTCACGATCGTTCAAGCAGGGAATTACTGTAAATTCCTTTCCACCAGCTTCGTGGAAAATTTCTTGGCCTTCCATGGCTATTTCTTCCAAAGTTTCAAGACAATCACTTACGAATGCTGGGGTTACAATTGCCATTTTTTTCACGCCATTAAGCCCCATACGCTCTATGGTTCTATCCGTTGGCGGTTTCAACCAAGGATCAAAACCCAACCGGGATTGAAAGGAACTGGAATAAGTTCCAGCTTGTAAATTCAACTTTTTTGCAACTAATTCGGTAGTTTTTAAACATTGGTGACGATAGCAAAATTCGTGTGCGGGAGAAGGCGTTACACAACAACTTCCATCTATTTTGCAATGGCTTTTTGTGATGTCGCGCTTGTAAATGTGCCTTTCCGGAACGCCGTGATAGCTGAACAAGAGGTGCTCATAATCTAAGCCTTCGAGTTTTTCAGCAATACTTTTTGAAAGCACTTCTATATATTCCGGCTTGCTGTAAAATGCGGGAAGGGAAGTAATTTGAAGTTGCGGAAAGAATTCCTTTTTCAGCTCTTCAACCTTTACATCAATAGTTTCAGTAGTTGCCATGGCAAACTGCGGATAAAGTGGAATAGTCAAAATTTCATCAACGCCTTGATCTACCAATTCCTGTAAACCTTTTTTCAATGTCATACTTCCGTAGCGCATTGCCAAGGCAACGGGTACAGTGGTTTTCTGCTGAATTTTTTTCTGAAGTCTTTCAGAAATTACGATTAAAGGTGAACCCTCATCCCACCAGATTTTTTGATAGGCCTCGGCAGATTTTTTTGGGCGGGTGTTCAATATAATTCCCCTAACTATAAAGGAACGCAGCCAAAACGGCACGTCAATAACCCGTGGATCCATCAAAAATTCATCGAGGTATTTTTTAACGTCTTTTGGATTGGTGCTGTCTGGCGAACCGAGATTTACGAGGAGGACTCCTTTCATTTAATGGAAATTTTTAGGATAGCAAAATTAGGGTTTTAAAAGGTAATGCTCAAAAATGATGTTATTTAAAAACAATGAAACTATTATAAATACTTATACATTCAACCCCATCAAAAACTTCTTTGGCGTAGTGCCAAACTTCTTTTTAAAGGCTGCGATAAAATGACTGGAGGTGCTGTAGCCTACCTTTAGGCCTACTTCATTTACATTGTGCGAACCCGTAGCCAGAAGTTGCCGGGCAACTTCCATTTTATAATCAAACAGAAAGCTGAAAACTGAGTCGCCATAGACTTGCTTGAAGCCTTCTTTCAGTCGGTTTATAGGTAGGTTTATCTCGTCTGCCAATTGTTGAAGGGTTGGGGGTTCGGCCATTCGGGCGACCATAATCTGCTTGGCTTTTTTTATTTTGGAAACATTGTCTTCATCTGCCAAAAATGGGCATTGCTCTACATCGGCATCGGCGGGACGGTTGAAGTATAGGCTGAGCAGTTCATAGGCCTTGGCCTTAAAATATAAGGGTTTTATGGTGGGATGGAGGTTGTAGTTCATCAATTGGTTCAGCACTACTGCCATTGATGGTGAAATGTGGCCGTCTTTGTAATACTTTCGGTCTTTGTTTTCCTCACTCAGAAAAGTGATGTAATTGGCTTCCGTAGAAAAAAGACTGTGAAATTTATTGATGGGAAGCAATACCGAAAGCACCCATGAATGCTTTTCAAGTACCAAGTGTATGGGCAAATCGCGTTGTGGATTGTAAAGCAGTAAAGAGTTTTCCTCCTTTATGGGCAGGGTGTAGTTTCCCTCATTAAAAAGAAAGGCGGCAGCTCCTTTTATACAAAAGTGAAACTGTATAAATGTGGAACTTACCTCCCGCTTAAAGGTTTGGTTTTCATCGGTTTCGTTGTTGAATTTCAATATAAAAAAACCTGGGGAAATGGTTGTTTCTTCGTAAAAACTTTGAGCGACATTTTTTTGGAGTTCCATATAGTTTCTATTTAGAATAGTTCTAAATTAAATAGTATTAAATTTGGTGGGACACCGCTAATTTAGGGGTAAAAATATGACAAATGTCATATTTAGGCCATTTTTAACACCCATCGACATAAAAGATACCGCTGGCGTTATTTTTTTAAAAACAATGCGTTTACATTTGCTCCTGTTTTATATGGAAAACTTAAAGACATATTCCGGGGAGTCGCTCGAAGGCAATTTTTACGCCATCGGCCTCAACTACAAAAAAGCAGATGCCGAGATTCGTGGCCACTTTAGTATTAGTGATACGGCAAAAGAAAAGATAATGCTTCAGGCCAAGGCCGACCGTATTCCATCCCTTGCGGTTATTTCTACCTGCAACCGTACCGAACTTTACGGGTTTGCCCAGCATCCATATCAACTTATAAAATTGTTATGCGAGCATACCAATGGTACTGTTGAGGAATTTGAAAAGGTTGCCTATATTTATAAAAACCACGATGCGGTTTCACACCTCTTTACAGTGGGGACAGGTCTTGACAGTCAGATTCTTGGTGATTTTGAAATCATTAGTCAGTTGCGCAATGCGTTTCGCGAAGCAAAAAAACATGACCTTATGAACCCGTTTATGGAGCGTCTTGCAAATGCTGTTATTCAGGCCAGCAAGCGTATCAAGAATGAAACTGGCATTTCTTCCGGTGCAACCTCTGTAAGTTTTGCGGCAGTGCAATATATTATGGCGCACGTGCCCTATATTTCTGAAAAGAATATTTTGCTTTTTGGAACTGGAAAAATTGGCAGAAATACCTGTGAGAACTTAATAAAGCATACCAAGAACGACCATATTACCCTTATTAACCGCACGAAGGAAAAGGCTGAAAAGGTGGCTGGAAAGTTCAATATGATCGTGAAGGACTATGCCGACATCCAAAGTGAAATAGCCCAGGCTGATGTACTTATTGTAGCTACGGGCGCACAGCAGCCCACCATTTCAAAGGAACTTTTGTATTTGAAAAGACCTCTATTAATTTTGGATCTTTCCATTCCAAAAAATGTTTCCGATGATGTTTTGGAGAATGAATTGGTAACCTTGGTACATATGGATCATCTTTCTGCCGTAACGGATAATACCTTGGAACAGCGTGCGGCTCAGCTTCCTCTGGCAAAAAAGATTATTGCTGAAATTGAAAAGGAATTCAACCAATGGGCAGACAACAGACGGTTTGCTCCTACAATTAAAGCATTGAAAGGGAAACTTGCCGAAATTAAGGCTGGTGAAATAGATTATCAGCGCAAAAAGATTGACGGTTTCAATGAAGAGCAGGCCCAAATAATCAGCGACCGACTTATCCAAAAAATAACTACACATTTCGCCAACCACCTTAAAGGCGAGGAAGGCTCCGCCGAAAGTATAGAACTCATAAGAAGGGTTTTCCAACTTGAAACTGCCTAATCTTGAAAAAAACAATCCGCATTGGCACCCGCGACAGTGAACTTGCACTTTGGCAAGCCAACACTGTAAAATCCAAACTTGAGGCTTTGGGCTATACCACCCAGTTGGTTCCCGTAAAGTCTGAAGGCGACTTGGTGCTGGACAAGCCCCTTTACGAAATGGGCATTACCGGCATTTTTACCAAAACGCTGGACGTCGCAATGATAAAGGGCACGGTGGATATTGCCGTACACAGTATGAAGGACGTGCCCACGCAATTGCCCAATGGCATCGTGCAGACCGCTGTTTTGGAACGTGCTTCCTCAGACGATATTATTGTTACTACAACGAATGTAGATTTTGAACAACCTTGCACAATTGCAACGGGAAGCCTTCGCCGGCAGGCACAATGGCTTCATCGTTACCCAAACCATAAGGTTGTTGATTTGCGTGGAAATGTCAATACCCGACTTCAAAAGCTGAAAGAAAATGATTGGGATGGCGCTATTTTCGCAAAAGCCGGATTAGAAAGATTGGGATATATGAGCGAAGCCAATATAAAAAGCCCCTCTTTTGGAGGGGTTGGGGAGGCTTTAGGTTGGATGCTTCCCGCGCCGGCACAGGGCGCTATGGTTGTTGTGGCTTTGGAAAATGATGAATTTTGCATAGAGGCCACTTCAAAATTGAACAATTCAGCAGCGGAAATTTGCACGCACATTGAGCGCGAATTTTTAAGAACACTTGAGGGTGGCTGTACTGCGCCAATTGGTGCTTTTGCAGAAATATTTGGTGAAGAGGTTCTGTTTAAAGGCTGTCTGTTTTCCTTGTATGGGAAAGAGAAATTGGAGATTGAAAAAACTGTTTCCAAAACTGATTATCTACATTTTGGAAAAGAATGTGCTTTGCAAATCCTGAAAAATGGCGGAAAAGAATTGATGGCGCAGATTAAAAAGCAGATCAACAAGTAAATTCCCTAACCCCTATTAAATGAAAAGCGTTCTCTCAACTAAAAAATTGAGTCCTTCTCAAAGAGAGTTGCTGATAAACGCTGGAGTTTCCTTGGTGGAATATAACGCCATAAAAATTGAATTCGTCCCTTTTGAAGTTTCTGAAAATATTGACAATGCTATTTTCACAAGCCAAAATGCTGTAAAGGCAGTTATGAGTTATGGGTTAGGAGATAGGAGTTGTTTTTGCGTTGGTGAAAAGACTAAATCACTGTTGGAAGAAAATGGCCAAAATGTGATAAAGATGGCCGAATATGCTTCAGAATTAGGCGATTATTTGGCAAAAAACTACAAAAATGATTCCTTTCAATTTTTCTGTGGAAATATTAGAAGTGATGAAATTCCCTCCAAACTAATAGAAAACGATATTATCTTTGAGGAAATTGAGGTTTACAAAACCACTTTAAATCCGAAGAAGTTTGAAAGACAGTTCGACGCTGTTCTTTTTTTCAGTCCAAGTGGGGTGCGAAGTTTTGTTTCAGAAAATAAAATGAATAATTCAAAAGCAATTTGCATAGGTACAACAACTGCTACCGAAGCAAAAAAATATACTGAAAACGTCGTAATTGCTAACGCCACTACCGTAGAAAGCGTAATTGCAAAAGCGGTGAAATTATTAAAAACGTAATGTCCGTTCGAGCGCAGTCGAGAACTCCTTATACTTCTCGACTGCGCTTGAGGCGACAAAAATAAAGTTATGATTAAAAACGATTTATTCTTAAAAGCCCTTCGTGGCGAAACTGTAGAAAGACCGCCTGTTTGGATGATGCGCCAAGCCGGAAGATACTTGCCCGAATTTCAGGAAATAAAAGCGAAATACGACTTCTTTACCCGTTGCCAAACCCCGGAACTTGCTAGTGAAATCACCGTGCAACCCATCCGCAGATACGGAATGGATGCTGCCATTTTGTTTAGTGATATTTTGGTAATTCCGCAGGCAATGAACATTCACGTGGAGATGAAACCTAGTGTTGGCCCATGGTTGCCGGATCCAATCCGCTCAAAAAAGGATTTGGAACGCGTGATTGTGCCGGACATCAACGAAACCCTCAGCTATGTAATGGAAGCCATAAAGATGACGAAGGAAAAATTGAACGACGACATTCCGTTGATTGGTTTTGCGGGTAGTCCGTGGACCATTCTTTGTTATTGCGTGCAAGGCCAAGGCAGTAAAAACTTTGATAAAGCGAAGGAATTTTGCTTTACACAACCAGTTTTAGCACATGAATTACTTCAGAAAATAACAGATACAACGATCTTATATTTAAAAGAAAAAGTAAAAGCCGGGGTAAACGCGGTACAGGTTTTTGACAGCTGGGGCGGTATGCTATCACCAACCGATTATCAGGAATTCAGTTGGCAGTACATGCAACAGATAATTGATGCTTTAAAAAATGAAACTCCAGTTATTGCCTTTGGAAAAGGCTGTTGGTTTGCTTTAGATACCATGGCAAAAAGTGGCGCTTCCGCATTGGGTGTAGATTGGACGTGTTCGCCCAAAAATGCGCGTTATTTGACGGGCGGAAACATTACATTACAAGGAAATTTTGACCCAACTCGTCTTTTCAGTCCGCCATCAGAAATTAAAAAAATGGTGAAACAAATGATCGATGAATTTGGAAAAGACCGTTACATCGTGAATTTGGGTCATGGAATTCTGCCAAATATTCCTTTGGAAAACGCAGGCGCTTTCATTGAAGCGGTGAAGGAATATAAGCAGGAATAGATGTTGTGGCAGATTTTTAAAAAGTTAGATTTAAAGCAACTTTTTGGGTTGTTTTGGATGTTTTTAAAAAATCCGCAATACGCACTTCCAACTATTTTTGCCACAAAACGCTGTATGGACATTGCGTATGAGCAGTACGGAAGCAAGCATCACTTAGGAAATCCTGCAAATGCCTTTCGGCATGCGCTTTGGGTAATCTTGATTATCAAAAAGTGTTTAAAATGGCAAAACAACGAACAAAAGGCAAAAACTTGGGCAAAGAAATTTACCGATTGGCACGAGGATTTTTCGCCCAACGAAGCTTTGGAACACGCAATGGATTTGCATAATAACCACGTTGGAATTCTTTATTTTGAAGAAGTAAAAGATAAAAATGTAGCGGAAATCGTTTCGTTTTTAAAACAAAAAGCTTCGGAAGCGGTAAAGATTTCAACTATTGAAGAAGTTGAAAATTTAGAAAAGACATTAGTTTATATAGATTAACTTTTCCGTGCGACACGACACCAAACCAAATGATTAAGAACATCCTAAAAGGCATAAAAGCATACGCGGGAACTTTCAAGCTTATTGGGCAACTTGAGCTTTGGAAGTACTTTGGCGTGCCTATGGCAATTAGTTTTTTAACCGCTGTTTTAATTGGCTTTTCCGCTTGGGGGCTGAGCGATAATCTGGGAGCCTTTATTTCAAAAATCTGGTTTTGGGAATGGGGCGCACAAACTTTCAGAACCATAAGTGATTTTATTGGAGCATTAACAATCATTGCTTTAGGTTTAATTCTTTTTCGTCATATAGTTATGGCACTGAGCGCGCCATTTATGAGTCCCGTTTCGGAAAAGATTGAAAAACATCTTTTTGGAGAAAACCATTCGCACAGAAATACGTCAAACGCTGAGCAACTTTGGCGGGGGGTTCGAATAAACGTCCGGAATTTAATGATGGAACTTTTGCTCACAATCCCCATAATCTTGATAGGTTTTATACCTGTTTTAGGAATAATTTCTTCGGTACTTTTGTTTTTGGTGCAGAGCTATTACGCAGGTTTCGGGAATATGGATTACACTTTGGAACGGCATTATAAATATTCAGAAAGCATCCAATTTGTAAGTAGAAACAAGGGTTTGGCAATTGGCAACGGTATCGTTTTTATGGGAATGCTTTTGATTCCGGTGATTGGGATTATTTTGGTGTTGCCTCTTTCTGTAACTGCGGCGAGTACGGAGACTTTAAAGGTTTTGGAAAACACGAAATAACTTCAGAAAAAGATATGATGAAAGAAAAATTCGTAAAATACATAAAGAATTTGCAAAACGAAATCACTTCTGCTTTGGAAGAAATTGACGGATTGGCAAAATTCAAAGAAGACAAATGGACCCGGAAAGCAGGCGGTGGCGGACAAACCAGAGTGATTGAAAATGGAGCCGTTTTTGAAAAAGGAGGCGTAAACATCAGTGAAGTTCACGGGAAATTACCCGAAAGCATGCAGCAGTATTTTGGAGTAAAAGATGCAGATTTTTTCGCTTGTGGACTGAGTTTGGTACTTCACCCAAAAAACCCGATGGTGCCCACCGTTCACGCCAATTGGCGCTATTTTGAAATGTATGATGCTGAAGGAAATATTGTAGATAGTTGGTTTGGCGGCGGGCAAGATTTAACACCTTATTATTTATTTGAGGAAGATGCAACACATTTTCACCATGTCTGCAAAACCGCTTGCGATAGGCATAATCCGGATTTTTATGAAACTTATAAAAAGCGCTGCGACGAGTATTTTTGGAACGCGCATCGCGAAGAAGCGAGAGGAATTGGTGGTCTTTTCTTTGATTATTTAAAAGAAACGGACACGATGAAAATGCAGGATTGGTACAATTTCGTAACCGAAGTTGGTAACAGTTTCTTGGAATGTTATCTTCCCATTGTTGAAAAAAGAAAAAACCTTCCCTATTCCGAAGAAAACAGAACTTGGCAGGAAATACGCCGTGGCCGTTATGTTGAGTTTAATTTAGTTCACGATAAAGGCACGCTTTTCGGCCTAAAAACAAATGGCCGAATTGAAAGCATTTTGATGAGTTTGCCGCCGCATGTGCAGTGGCGCTATGATTTTCATCCCGAGACAGGAAGCGAGGAAGAAAAGCTTGTTGAAGTTTTAAGAAAGCCGAAAGATTGGGTTTGAATTGGAGTTAATTCTAACAATTTAATGTCACGAAAAAAGGCAAATAAAAGAATTTTCGAAATACTCCATGCTTTTGGAGATGATGGGCAAGAGAAACGCCCTGTCACCCATTGGTTTTATTTTGAAAAAAGAAAGGATTTGAAGCTTTTTGAAAGCTATGCTTGGGATATTGGATTTCAAACTTCGGTTAAACACCTTCGAAAAAGAAAGAATTATGATAAGCTTTTACTAATTATCTATAGGGTTGAAAGTGTAAACAAAAGTTTTATTGATTTTGACACTATGGAATTTTTTGAAATTGCAAAAAAGTATAACGGTATATATGATGGATGGGAAACGCCCATCGAAATGGATTAAGCAATCATTTCCAAATCAAAGCCTTTTTAGAACCCACATTGTTTGTGTTTTGGTAATAATGAAAACGCGCTTTCAACAATAATTTTCTTCCTTCGGGATTTCGGGTGAAAGTGAGGATAGCCTTGCCATTGAATTTTTTCCAATGCTTAAAAAACAGCTCCGCGTCACTTTTCCGTTCAGCAAATATTTTCGGCACATTGTAATAATCTGAAATTTTTAACAGTTTCCGAAACCATCCGGCTTGGGTAATAATATAACGCGGATTTTCAACCGGCGCGATTATTTCCTCCAAATAATTTATAAAGAGAAGACTTTCCTTAACCGTTGCACCCTGTAAATAACAGGAAATAGCCCCTTGGTCAAATTCTTCAATGACAACTTTAAGTTTGGGTGCTGAAGTTTTAATTAATTCTTTTTTAACCATCGCTGCTTTTAGCGCCTCGGCAAATTTAAAAAGCTGTTTGTCCCTTCGTCCGAATTGAATATATAATTTCAAAGCTTTTATGGTTTTAGGAAGAAATAAGATTGCGAGTCCGCCAAAAACTGCGTAAAAAAAGTAAAGAATTCCTTTGGAAAGAAGATTCGGAAGATTGTTTATAAAAAGTTCGGGCAATGTAATTAACACCAAAGCGGAAAGTTCCACGAAAGCATATTTCACCAAATCGTGATAATACAATTTTTTCGATTTTTCCGAAGTTGATTTTTCATCAAAATTCACTTTTAGCTCGCGAATTAAAACATTTCCTTCTTTCAAAGCTGTTTCCCAGCGCTGTTTTACGTTTTTTCGGTTTTGGGAAAGTGACTCCATTTTTTCATTTAAAGCCGCTATTTCAGAAAATCCGTTCGCTATTCCCAATCGATCTATTCCGTTTTCTATGAAGGTTTTTCCTTGTAGCGAAACGCCGCAGAAGGCATCAAATCTGCGGCTTAAGGTTTCTATGTCTGCTCCTCCCGATTCATTTGTAGGGTCCACACAGGCAATATGCCAAATATTTGCAACTTTCCCGGGCTGCAACTGGTTTACACGAATGGCCCGCCCCCGCATTTGGTTGGAAGTAACAAATGAACCAACAAACGAGGCAAGGACCAAAGTGTTGATTGCCGGCGCATCCCAACCTTCGCCCAAAAGCGATTTGGTGCCAATAAGCACTTCAATAAACCCTTCCTCAAAAAGCTGGGTCATGGCGCTTACCATTTCCTTTTTGCCGCTCACGGTTGGGTTTATGACTATGTATTCCGTATCCCAAAGAATGGATTGCGTAAAAGCTTCCGCAGAAATTTTGGCAGTCAATTCGTCCACCAGCGAATTGTGGATTAAAATCAAAGAACCCGTTAAAACAGCTAATTTATCTTTCTGAAGTTTTAAAGATTCATCCCTTTTTATCGCATTCCGAAGATGTTGAAATATAGGAACCACACCCAACTTATTTATTTCCGAAAGGGAATCGCCGTATTTAAAATCGAGAAATTCCTTTCGAATGTAATCTGAAAGAATAACCATCCGCAATGAGCTACCGAGACTTTCAGCTTCAATTTTGGTAATTTCCACAATGCTTTTAAGCTTAGATGGACTCTGCGAAAGCGAACGGTATAGGTTGTTTTCGCCTACAAGATTGACGCGTTTTTTATCAAAAGCCCCAATTTTTCGAAGCTCTTTTTCAATTGAATTTAATATTGCTTCGTTTTCAAGATGATTTTTCCTTTCGTCAACCAAAAGGGGCTGCAATAGCGCTTCCACCCATTCGTAATTAAACGAGGGAAAACTCACATTTTTAGGTTTTACGCCCAACAATTCAATCTTTTCATGAGGAATTTTAAAAGCAATTGAATTCAAATAAATAAGTATCGCCGAATAGAAATCTGGATGCTCGTAAATAGCTTCCAAATTCGTTTCCGTATTCGCAAAAAAAGGATGTTTCAGTATAAAATTCTGGAAATGTTCATTCGCTTTTAAATCTGAAACAAACTGAATCAATTGCTCGCGATATTTTATGATGTAGCGAATCTGTTCCTGTTCGGGTTTGGAAAAATAAATGTAATCCTGATGCGGACAGAGATTGCCTTCCTTTACGAGTTCTGGCAGGCCGATTTCCATATCAATCGGGCCGCAAAGTTCAAAATACTTGGCTATTTCACTTGGTTCACTATCGTAGGGAGGCGTTGCGGTAAGCGAAACTAATGTGTGTTTGGGCAATTGTTTTAAGCTGAAAAGCGGCTTCCACCATTCGTTTTTTAAGTGATGGGCTTCGTCCAAAATAATGTTTTCAATTCCAGCATTTTCAAAAAAATGGAGTAGTTTTTCTTCGGAATTTTCCAATTCATTTTTAAAAAAAGAATGCAGGGATTGATAGGTTGAAAAAGTAATCGTTTCCGGATTTTTAATGTTGAAGGAAACCGAAATTGAATTTTCATGTTTCACAAAACACTCCAACATACGCTCGTTCCATTGGTTTCGGATGGTTAGGGTAGGCGATAGAACCAGCGTTTTTTTATTGATTCTCCGCATCATTTCCAACCCCAGAACCGTTTTGCCCGAACCCGGCGGAGCCACGACGTGAAGATGATTATCCTCTAAATAAACTTGAAAATCCTCCAAAAACCGCGCTTGGTAGCTGCGCCAATTAAATTTAAAAAGAAGTGAGGATAGCAGGTTCAATTTATGGAAGGCTCAGATTATAATAGTAAATTTGCAACGCCAAAAATAAGGTATTTCAACGAGGTGAAAATCCTGTTATTGGTTTAATAATATTACTGAATTGATTATTGAATATAGGGTTTCAGATTTATCAAAAAATCTAAAATCTAAAATCTCAAGTCTAAAATCTTAATAGCTATGTACCCACTAAGAAGAAACCGAAGATTGCGAACCAACGAAAGTATGCGAAGCCTGGTCCGTGAAACTATTATAAGCCCCAATGATTTTATCGTGCCGCTTTTTGTGGTGGAAGGAAAAGGTGTAAAAGAAGAAATTGCTTCTATGCCTAACTATTACAGATTGAGTTTGGATAATCTTCAAAAAGAAGTAAAAGAACTTTGGAAACTCGGTTTGAAGTCGGTTTTGCTTTTTGTGAAAGTTGATGATAAACTGAAGGACAATAGCGGAAAGGAAGCCTTAAATGCTGATGGATTGATGCAACGCGCCATAAAAACGGTGAAGGATGCAGTTCCCGAAATGATTGTGATGACCGATGTGGCCTTGGATCCGTTTTCAGTATATGGGCACGACGGAATTATTTCCGAAGGAAAAGTTTTGAACGACGATACCAATGCGGTCTTGGCTGAAATGTCCCTAAGCCACGCCATTGCGGGTGCGGATGTGGTTGCGCCCAGCGATATGATGGACGGACGCATTTTTGAAATCAGAACCCTTTTAGAGGACGAAGGTTTCTGCGATACCGCGATTATGGCCTACAGCGCCAAATATGCTTCGGCATTTTACGGTCCGTTCCGGGACGCGTTGGATTCTGCGCCTGTTGATGTAGAGGATATTCCAAAAGATAAAAAAACCTACCAAATGGACTACGGCAACCGCGAGGAGGCCATCCGCGAAACCTTAATGGATATTGACGAAGGCGCAGATATTGTAATGATAAAACCCGGACTTTGCTATTTGGATATTGTACGTGATATAAAGGATACCGTAAATGTTCCTGTTGCGGTTTATCAAGTTAGCGGTGAATATGCCATGTTGAAAGCCGCGGCCGAAAAGGGCTGGTTGAACCACGATGCAGTAATGATGGAGCAGGTTACGGCCATAAAAAGAGCCGGGGCTTCTATGATTGCTAGCTATTTTGCTAAAGATGTCGTAAAGCTTATTAATTAGCAAAATTTTATCTTTCTGAATTCATTTTTCGCATACATTTGCGGCGTGAAACTTGTTGAAAAACATATAAGTAGGTTACTGGTCTCGATTGCCGTTTTCCTGGTTTTCGGGAATGTGGCTTTTGCTTACGAATCCTTTTCCGAAAGGACTAAGAGCACCGTTGTTTCTGAACTTCAGAAGGATGACCACAAGCCTTTTGTTTTTAATGAAATTTCTATTGGGGAGGTTTCGCAGACGGTTTCGCAGAATGAATATTTGGGGCTCGGGCTGTTTGGAACATTTTATTCCAATCAGGATTTTTCTTTTGTCCGTGAATCTTCTTTAATCAATTCGTCGTTTACCCTAAAGGACAAACGGGAGCTTATCTTCCGCCATTTGTTTCCCTTCCATTTTTTTTGGTGATTATTTGAGATTGCTTCGGTTTGTTTGGATTGGTTTCCAAGCATTTTTTTATTCAAATTTATTCATCTTAAAAATTTTTCATCATGGAATTTAACACAACCCTAGTAGGGGTAATTATACTGTTATTGATATTTGTGCCCGTGGGTTATTTAATCTTGAACACCACCGGCAAGGACAAAAAGGCAAAGAAAACTGTATCGCAACTGTCGCAGACCAAGGGCATACAGATAAAGAACATAGAGGTAATAGGCAATTGCGTTATTGCTGTTGACGAAACTTCAAAAAAACTTGTTTACTCTTCTAAAACCAATCCTAGCGGTGACTTTAAGATTGTAGATATAACCGAGGTGCGGGAATGCCGTGCCAAGAGCATTAAGCAGACAGACAAAACCCTTGATTGGGTTGGGCTGGAACTAGTTGAAAAGTCAGGCAGGTTGGAAATACCTTTTTATATGGAAAACGATGACGAAGGGTACACCAAAGATCCGTTTGCATGCCTACAGGATGCCAAGCGCTGGGAAGGGACATTGAAACCCTTACTGAGGGCTTCGTAATTTTAGTTTTTTAAGAAAACCGCCCTTTGTGGCGGTTTTTTTAATGCAATTAACAAAGCCTTACCTAAAATCTGTTTTTAAATCTTTATTTTAGATGAAAATTTCGAAAACCAACTATGACCTTACTGATTGTTTATGCAGTGCTTTCCATTTTCTTTTCTTTTTTGTGCTCTATATTGGAAGCCGCGCTGCTCAGCTTTACACCCACATATCTGAGGATGAAGACCAAAGAGGGAAAAAGCTATGCCACAACCCTTACCAATTATAAAAAAGACATTGATAAACCGCTAATTGCAATCTTAACCCTCAATACTATTGCACACACTGTTGGTGCAATCCTCGTGGGGGTTCAAGCAGAAAAACTACCCTATAAGGTAGAAGTTTGGGGAGTGAATTTAGTGGGAATTGTTTCCGCAATTATGACAATGTTGATTTTGGTGGTTTCTGAAATTATCCCGAAAACCATTGGTGCTACTTATTGGAAAAAACTGGGCTCTTTCACGGCAACCTTTCTAAACCTCATTATCATTCCGTTGAAATACACTGGAATCCTGTGGTTGCTAATGCTCATTACTCGTATGGTTGGCAAATCTGCCCACGTAAGTACCATGAGCCGTGAGGAATTCATGGCCATAACCGATGCCGCTGAAGAGGAAGGCGTTTTTGAGGAAAGCGAAACAACGGTAATCAAAAATTTACTTGTTTTTAAAAGCGTACACGCCAAAGATGTAATGACGCCCTTTACGGTTGTTACATTAGAAGATGAGACGAAGAGTTTGGATGAATTTCACCAAAACCATAAAAGCCTTCGGTTTTCGAGGATACCGGTGTATAAAAACAAAACACATAATATTACAGGTTTTGTGCTTCGTGACGATGTGCTGGAAGAAATTGTGGAAGACCGTGGCGATAAATTGTTGAGCGACTTAAAGCGGGAAATTTTTGTGGTTGCTTCAGAAAAACCCATCCCAGAACTTTTCGAAACATTTGTCTTGTCCTGAAATATGGCTA
>DEXQ01000001.1:0-85598 GCA_002364215.1 Aequorivita sp. UBA3180
GTGGTTGTGCAACAGGCACAACAACTATACTGCATACCCTACGGGTTACGCAGCATAGCTAAACAGTTGATAACACTATGAATCAACCCAACAACATAGAGAAAATCAAATCTTATTTGATTAATTCGGGTATTAACTATAATATAAAAGCATTCAAGCCAATTCTATGCCGACTGTAAGCCGATTGCATGCCGACCATAAGCAGACTCCATCCGACCACACTTCATAGATACTCCCTAGATACTCCTAGTATATCCCCACCATACCCTAGAGGAGGCTAGGACTAGGTAGCCAAGAAAATCTCCCATTTGCAAATTCACATCCGCACCCCTCCCATAGCAATTGCCCATTATGGTATTTTAATTAGTTTTAAGTAATTTAGACCTGAAAACCAACCAACTAATTAAAAAATTATGAAGTCCAGAAATATATCGCTGCTCGCTGGGGTGAGCTATCTAATCATTTTCTTTGCCGCTATCTTTGCCAATTTCTTTGTCCTGGAATCCATACTTCAGGCCCCCGTGGAGACCATTCAGCAAAATTCCCTTACCGTCCGTTTTGGCATCGTGGCCTTTTTGGTAACCGTGCTTTTTGATGTAGTAATTGCCTGGGCTCTTTTTGAGCTCTTCAAAAACCATCCCTTAACGCGTTTGAGCACCTATTTTAGATTGATGCACGCTGCCATTATGGGAGTAGCCATATTTGCACTTCCCTTGGCCTTAAGCAAAAACACAGCTGAAGAGATTCTATATCAAGCAGAAATATTCAATACCATTTGGCTTATCGGCCTTTTCTTTTTCGGAATGCATTTAATCCTTCTGAGCAAAATCATAAAAAGACCTCTAATTATTTCACTTTTTCTGATGATTGCCGGCGCCATGTATATGATCGATACGCTTGCCCATTTTCTACTTGAAGATTACGCCTCGTACGCTACCATTATGTTGACTTTGGTAGCCGTTCCGAGTATTTTTGGGGAAATGGCTTTTGCGATTTGGCTTTTGGCTAAAGGTGGAAAAAATGAAACTTTAAGTGCTGACTAGAAATGAAATTCTTTAGAAAAGTTAGACAAAACCTACTCACTGAAAACAAGTTTACCAAATATTTGGTCTATGCGCTGGGGGAAATTGTTTTGGTAGTAATAGGTATTTTAATTGCATTGGGCATCAACAATACCAATGAACAACGAAAACTTGCCGCTGTGGAGCAGACCTATTTAGTGGGTCTTCGGGACGAATTTCAGACAAGCAAGCTAAAATTGCAGGAGTTGATAAACGTAAACCAGCAGAATTACCTAGGAGCCAAAACATTGTTAGGATATATCGCCAACCCAACCCAAAGTCCCACCGAACTACAATTTTCCAGCTTATTGTACACCACTTTTTCTGCAGCAATAGATTTTAATCCCAATAATTCCCTTCTTTATGAAATGGTGAATTCGGGCAATTTAAAAAACATCTCCAATGCCGAGTTGCGCAGGCAACTCACCAATTGGATTTCACGAATGGAAGACATTTCGCGACAGGAGGCAGAGCTGGGAGTGCAGCGCGAAAAAGTTTTGGATATGTTCAAAAACGATGCACACAGTTTGGGCACCATTTTTAAGCACGCAGGCGTTTACAATGAATTGGGTTTGCCGAAAACCGAAAATGAAACAAGCAACCTGCGCTTATTGCAATCCACTGCCTTTGAAAATAACATTCTAATGTTTATCATCACCAGCTATGCCACCGAAAAAGCCCACTATGACCCATTGATGAAGCATCTGAATGATATTCTAAGCTTGTTGGAAAAAGAAATAGAGTGCTAATTGACTATTTTATATTACTTTAGAAATACTGAGAGCTATCTTCTTCCTCTACCCTTACTCGATTTGTTATTTTGGCTTCTAGCGTGATTATTCACTTTTGTCCCAGAATTTCGTCCCCTGCTGTGACGCTGCGCCTTTTGGCGTTTCTTTTCTTCCTCGGCTTCTTTAACATCGGCCAAGGTTTCGGTAGGTTGAAAGTTTGGAAGGGTTTTGGGTTGAAGACGCTCCCCTATCAATTTTTCAATATCCTTTAAATAGCCAACTTCATCGAGGCTTACCAAAGAAAGGGCTTCGCCACTGGCTCCCGCCCTGCCGGTTCTTCCAATACGGTGAACGTAGTCTTCAGATACATTTGGGAGTTCAAAATTGATAACGTGCGGCAACAAAGGAATATCCAAGCCACGCGCTGCGATATCAGTTGCAACCAAAACGCGCACTTTCCCTTCTTTAAATCCTGAAAGCGCTCTTGTACGCGCCCCCTGGCTCTTATTTCCGTGGATGGCTGCTGAAGTGATTTTTGCTTTTTCCAGTTTTTCACTTAAACGGTTGGCACCGTGCTTTGTTCTTGTAAAAACCAAAACCTGTTGCCAGTTTCCTTCGGAAATAAGTTTTATGATTAAATCTGTTTTTTGGGCTTTGTCAACCCTATAAACGGTTTGGTCAATTTTTTCAACCGTGGTGTTTTCTGGCGTGGCCTCCACCAAAACAGGATGGTGCAAAAATTCGCTTGCCAGTTTTTTTATTTCCTTTGAAAAAGTTGCCGAGAATAGCAAATTCTGCCTTTTTGAAGGTAGCAATGCAAGTATCTTTTTAATATCGCGCAGAAAGCCCATATCGAGCATTCTATCGGCTTCATCCAATACGAGTATTTCCACCTTTGAAAGCGACAGTGCGTTTTGGCTTTCCAAATCGAGCAACCTGCCCGGCGTTGCCACTAAAATATCCACACCATTGCGCAATGCACGAATTTGTGGATTTGCACCCACGCCACCAAAAATAACAGTGGAACGGAGGTCGGTAAATTCGCTATATTCCTTAAACTCATCCTGCACTTGTGCGGCGAGTTCACGGGTTGGGGTTAATATCAATGCGCGAACGGGACGTTTTCTGAAAGCTGGCTCATTATTTAAAATCTGTAGCATTGGCAATGCAAAACCAGCGGTTTTTCCACTTCCGGTTTGTGCCGAGGCAAGAACATCTTTTCGTTCTAAAATTAAAGGGATTGCTTTTTGTTGAATTGCCGAAGGCGTTTCATATCCTTTTTGGCTGATAGCTTTCAGCAGGGCATTGGATAGCCCAAGTGATTTAAATGACATATATTTATTTAAGTTGTAAGACCGCTGCGCTTGGAGATAGTATATCGCGGCGCTTTTAGAATTCGGTCTTTTTTAAAAACCATTAAAACTAAGAAGACGGTTTTAATAAGTGGCGAAGGTACGGCTAATTTTCTGCGTGGGGGATTTTATAATCAAATTGAGAAGTTTTGCTATAAAAATAGTATTATTGAAGTTCAAATTATATCTATGTTCGGTGGCTTTGGAAGTATAAACCATATGATTGTTACACTTCGTAACAACAAAAACTTGCTTCCCGCAAAGCGCTCTTTATTTAAGAACAGAGATTACAGCACTATAAAGAACGAGTACTTCAATACCGTGGGCGATGCTTTCAATATAAAAAAGGCAACTCCAAAACAGCTACTTGCAATACGAAAGGAGATTATCAAAAAGCGTAAAAATGAAGCCCGCAGATCTATTCTTCTTTTAGGCATTGGTATTCCGCTGATTGTTTTGGGGCTCTATTTTACTTTCCATAATTTCCGGTTTGGCTTTCCCAATGTAAAAACCACCCAAGAAATCTCCCTTGAAAATGATGATGAGGAAAAATATTATTTCTATTTGGAAGATGGCGACAAATGGTTACAAAAAAGAAATTACTACAACGCAGTATTTCAATATAAAAAGGCTGTAGCTCTTTATCCTTCAGATTTTGAAGCCAATTACAGATTGGCATTGGGTTACAGTTACCAGTGCCAGTACGATTTTGAGAATTGCGATAAGGGAATGCAACTTATTTTAAAACTGGAAAAGGAGTTTCCCGACAATAAAAATATTCAAGACGTAAAAGCCATTTTTGTGCATTGGGGAGAGTAATAGATTTGATTATTGCATTAATCTCCCTATCTTTATAATCAACTAACAACCAATCATCATAAAAATGAAACGACTATTACTCTTAGCAGTACTAGCTTGCGTTTCGTGGAGCAGTCTTCCCCAAACTTCTTCCCAGACACAAGAAGACACGCTTAAAACTTCCGCTTCGGAAATAATTCCAATAGCTGAAGATACCCTTCAGCAATACGGAAATTTCAAAAAAACTATTCAACTTTCCAAAAAGAACAAGGAGTTCAAAACCCTGGGCGAAGCCTATATTGGTTTGGCGCAATGGCACGAGGACCACACCGTGCTGGATTCTTCCATCATTTATTTGAAAAAGGCCATTTCGCTTTATGAAAAACAGGAAATGACAAAAGAGTTGGCCGAAACCTACCTTTTATTGGTAACAAACTACAGCGGCACCGCTGAATATGACAAAGGATCAGAAACTGTTTTTAAAGCCTTGGCACTTTATGAAAAATTAGGCGATCAGCAGGGCGTCGCACAGTGCTATACAAAAATATGCGACCTGCTTTATTATTCAGACAGTTATGCCGAAGGAGCCGAATACTGCAAAAAGGCCATCGCCATCCAAGAAAAAAATGGTTATGAGGAAGACTTAGCTCTCTCTTATCGGCGGCTTGCGGAAAACCAATTATTTTTGGGCGATCTGGATGAAAGCTTGGCAAACATGAACCAAGCCATCAATCTTTATAAAAAAATTGGCGAAACGGGTCCACCAATTTTAGCCTGCTATAACGGCCGCGGAAACATCTATAAATATATGGAACGTTATGAGGAAGCCATTGAAGATTACAATCGTTGTTACGAAGGCGCAAAAGCAATTGGGCTGGAACGCTATATGATGCCCCCAACGGCAAATATTGGGCACGTGTATTTATTACAGGGAAAATATGCCGAGGCCCTACCCTACAATTTAAGGGCAATAGAGATTATGAAACGCATAGGCAACTCAAAAAACCTGTGGGAAAACTATATGCACGTTTCAAATATTTATAGTGAACTTGGCGATTATAAAAACGCGCTGGAATACCACGAACTTTATGAACAGGGCCATTCAGAATATCTAAACACTATAATTGCTCGCAAGGACAGCGAACTACAGGTAAAATACGAAACTGCTCAAAAGGATTTGGCAATTTTGGACAAGGAAGCAAAAATTGCACAACAACGAAAAACCCAATGGCTCTACATTGGCATTGCGGGATTGTTGGCTGTTATTCTCTTCGGAATGTATTTTACACTGAAAAATATCCGCAAGAAAAGAAAGGCACTGGTTGTTTTGAATAGTGAGCTCGACGCAAAAAATAGACAAAATGAGCTGCTACTTAAAGAAATACACCACCGCGTAAAAAACAATCTGGAAATGGTGAAAAGTCTCATCGCGCTGCAATCAGCAAAATTAGAAGACGGCGCCAGCAAAGAAGCTATGCTCGCCAGCCAAAACCGCGTGCAGAGCATGGGTATTATTCACCAAAAATTGTATCAAGGTGAAAACTTGGGCAGTATTGAAATGAAGGATTATTTCATCAATTTAGGCGAAGGTGTATTGGACACTTTCAATGCAGAAGAAAAAGTAAAGATAGAATGCGCAATGGACGATTTGAATCTGGATGTGGATACCGCCGTACCAATCGGGCTAATTGTAAACGAACTTTTAACAAATGCCCTGAAATATGCCTTTCCCGAAGGGGCAAAAGGACAAATCAACATTAGCCTCATTAAAGAGGATGATGATCTTTTGCTGAAAGTTACGGACAACGGCATTGGTAAAACTGAAGGCTCCAAACCCAAAGGAACAGGCTTTGGCACCCAATTAATTCAGTTATTGACACAACAATTAAACGGCACCGTTTCCGAAGATTACAATAACGGCACTGCAGTATTTTTCAATTTTAAAAACTTTAAAACCGCTTAATGGATAAAGTTGTAAAAATTTTGATCGTTGAGGATGAAATGGTTATTGCTGCTAATATTTCTTTGCAATTAAGTGAGCTTGGGTATGAAGTAACGGGAATTCTGCCACGTGGCGAAGAGGCCATTGCCCATATCCAAATAGACAAGCCAGACATAGTGCTTTTGGACATTCGGCTAAAGGGTGAAATGGACGGTATAGAGACTGCTCATGAAATTCAAAAAATTTACAACATCCCCATTATCTATTTAACGGCAAATGCCGATGATGCACATTTTAACCGCGCCAAGGAAACGCATCCGTATGCTTTTATTTCAAAACCCTTTAAAAAGTTGGATCTGCAACGTGCCATAGAATTGACGGTTGATAGAATTTCAATAGAAAACGATTCAGAAAATGGTATTGGAAACGGGAACGATTTAACCAATAATGGCAGTGCAACAGATTTTATACTAAACGACCGTATTTTCGTTCGCCATAACGAAAAGATGCTGAAAATAGACATCAAAGACATCTACTATATTGAAGCCGATCGCAATTATTGCCGCATTTTTTCGCAAGGCCGGGAATATCTTTTGGTTATGACCCTAAAGGATATTGACGCAAAACTTCCGCAGAATCATTTTCTCAGAATACACCGCTCTTATATCATCAATATTTCCCAAATAGACGAAGTAGCGGGCACACATGTAGTTATTGCCAAAAAAGCCATCCCTATGAGTAAAGCAATGCGCACAGAACTTCTTAAACGACTGCAGACTATTTAATTACCCTTCGGTAAAACAAACTTTCCCTTCGGACACAAATTAAGTGTGTTCGTCCTTAATCATTTTCAAATTTGTTTGATTGTCAGTTATTTAGATGCACTCCCCACGGCATTTATTTCAACTAACCCTTAAAACCAAATAAATTATGAAAAGATTATTCTTTTTAGGACTTGCAATAGTCCTTTCCCTGACCGCTTGCCAAAAAACAGAAAAGCGTTATACCCAACAATCAGTTGAAATTGACACTTACAAAAAAGTGATCGATGCTTATGAAAAACAGGACTGGGAAGCCCTTATGAGCCACTATGCCGATACCGCCAAAATCATGAACAATGTAATTGAGAAAGAAGGCAAGACCATAGCCGAAGAGGTAGCTATTGGCAAAGAGGATGCTGCGCTATTTTCCAGTTGGGATTATGTGGACGGTGAATCTGAATATGAAATGGTTGTGACCGATAAAGGCCAAACCTGGGTAAATTTCTGGGGCATTTGGAAAGGTACTCTTGCTGCCAATAACAAAACATATACACTTCCTACACACATCACTGCCCAGTTTGTAGATGGCAAAGTAGTGAAGGAGTTTGGCTATTGGGACGTTTCAAAAATCATGATGGATATTCAAACAATGGAACAGGCAGAATTATCTACAATGAAAGATACAATCAATTAATAAAAAGAATGAAGACATGAAAGTAAATGGATACGCGGCCATGGAGCCAAAAGAAAAACTAACCCCCTATTCCTATGAGTTGGGAGCGATAGGTCCGGAACAGGTAGATATTAAAGTTTCATATTGCGGCATTTGCCATTCCGACTTGAGTATGATAAATAATGATTGGGGAATGACACAATATCCCATTGTCCCTGGTCACGAAATAATTGGAGAAGTAATCGCAACAGGCAATGCGGTTAAAAACGTGAAAGTTGGAGATAAGGTAGGACTGGGCTGGCAGTCTGGGTCGTGCATGAGCTGTGATCAATGTATGGACGGGCATCATCATCTCTGCTCACAAGGCGAGGCTACTATTGTAGGTAGAAACGGTGGATTTGCCGACTATGTTCGCGGACATTGGTCTTGGACCATCCCGCTTCCGGATGCTATTGAGATGAGTAAAGCTGGGCCCCTATTGTGTGGAGGGATTACGGCTTTCAGTCCAATAATTTTAGCAGGAGTAAAACCTACCGATAAGGTTGGCGTAATAGGTATTGGAGGATTGGGACACATGGCCATAAAATTCTTAAAACACTGGGGATGTGAGGTTATCGCATTTAGTTCAAATCCGAATAAAAAGAAAGAAATTCTGCAGATGGGAGCCAGTCAAGTAATCAATTCAACAGTACCTGAGGAATTAGAAAGCATTGCGGGCAAACTAAATTTTATTTTGAATACCACCAATGTAACATTGGATTGGAATTCATATTTAACCGCATTGGCTCCGAAAGGAAGATTCCATACTGTCGGAGCTGTTTTGGAACCTATGGAAATACCTGCATTCAGCATAATTATGGGAGAAAAAACTGTGGGTGGAAGTCCCATAGGCAGTCCTGCACTAACCAAGACCATGCTTGATTTTTGTGTAAGACACAATATTTATCCAGATGTTGAGGAATTTCCGATGGCAAGGGTAAATGAAGCAATTGAACACTTAGAAAATGGTAAAGCTCGATTTAGGGTAGTGTTGAAAAATTAATAGTTGTTGTTGAAGAAACAGTAACACCGAAGTAATGTATTCATGGCTCCACAGGCAGTGTAAGTAAGGAAATTTTCAACCTGTTTGGACTCTTATAAAACCATTTAGCCTCAATTTAATTTTAAAATTCGAAAATATGAAAACTGTAGGTATAATAGGCGGTTCAGGCTTTATCGGAAGCTATACGACCAAAAAATTTCTGGAAGAAGGATACAATGTGAAAGTATCTGTTACCGATATCAAAAAAAGTGAAAAGTATCAACATCTTTTCAGTTTAGAAAATTCGGACAATCTAAATATCAGCGCACTGAAAGTAGAAGATCTCGAAACTTTAAAAGACTTCATCAGTGATTGTGAAATTGTAATACACGGAGGAACGCCTTTTCAGCTAGATGTAAAAGATCCACAAAAAGACCTTTTTGACCCAACCATAAAAGGGACCGAAAATTTTCTGGAAGCCATCCAACAAGTACCAATGATTGAGAAGGTCGTTTTTATAGCTTCCGTTGCGGCTTATAACACCAATTTTCCATTGCCTGCAGAAGGTAAAAAACCGAATGACACTTTTAGCGAAAAAGATACACCTTTTATGAGTGAGGAAAGTCACCCGTATGCACAGGCCAAGTTTATCGCTAATCAAACGGTGGAAAAATTTATACAGGAAAATCCAAAACTTTCCTTTGAAATTACTTCGGTTTCGCCTGTTGGGGTTATGGGCAAATCGCTGTCAAATAGGGAAGATTCCACCTCAACCAGCTTGCAGTTTTTATTTAAAAACAAAATTGCTCCCAATCCATTTGTACAAATGCTGTATGACACAAACGCAAAAATGGCAGTAGTAGATGTTAACGATGTTGCGGAAGCAGTTTTTAAAGCTTCAACAACTACTGGGCTCCACGGCAAAAACTATTTGTTGAGCAGCGAAAGCTATCCAGTTAGCGATATGAGCCTTATGCTAAACCACCAAGCCCCAAAAAACAACGCAAATGTAGTTTATCAAAACACTCTTGCAATGAACGATTTGGGAATGAAATTCAGACCTGTTCAAGAAACTTTAAATAACTATTCAAAGTAAAAATCAAGAATATTAACCAAATAAATATATAAAAATGAAAACAAAAATTCTCTCGGTAATGATGCTCATAGCATTCATTTCAACAGCGCAAAAAAAGAACGGAACTGTCTACATAGAGCATCCTGCGATAGATGTAGTACAACAATTTGTAGATGCAGGCGTAGCAGGCGATAAGTCTAAAATGGCAACCTATTTAACGGACGATTTTAGAGCTTTTAATGGCTCAACGAATAATATGAGCGATAAAGGGATGAATAAGGAGGAGTTCCTTAATAATCAAATGGTCTATTTTAACCAGCTGGATTATTATTCCGTAACTCCCTTTCCGGGATCCTACCCAGACGCCATTGAGTATAAAAAAGATAATCCAGATGGCGAGGTTTGGGTGCAAACTTGGGATTTGCTGAAAGGCGTCCACAAAAATACAGGCGTTAAAATTGATGCTGCCTCCCACCGTCTATATACACTTACAAAAAACAACAAAATCAAGAACATTATTTTTTATAACAACGGAAGTGTTATAGATGAAATACGTGCCAGTTTTACGGATAGGAAGAATGGCACCATCTACAACCACCACGATTATATAAATACCGTCCGCAAAATGATGTATGCCTTTGAGAAAAAAGATTTTGAGAAAGCCTACAGTTTTTATGACGATAAGGCTGAATTTGTAAATTCCAGTTCACCCACTTTTGAAAGCAGACCATTGGCCGAACAAAAGGAAATTGACAAACAATTATTTGAGAAATACGATATTGAAAACGTAGAAATGGTAGGTTATCCAGACTATCTGCATTATGAAATGGGCGATGCCCATGTGGTACAATCATGGTGGAACATTCACTTAAAGCGCAAAGCTGACAAAAAAGCAATTGTTGTGCCTATACACTACCAAATGTATTTTAATGATAAAGGTAAAATAACTTCAGAAACCGCTTATTACAATCCAAAACTTCTGGATTAATATATAAATAGCAACCTCCCCAATTAATTAAAAATATTAATCATTATAAACCAGTCCGCTTTTGGCGGGCATAAATTAAGAATCATGAGAAAATTAATCTTTACAATGCTCTTATTGCCACTTTTGGCAATGGGACAAGAAACTACCGAATACGGCGTATTTGAAACGGCAAATTTAATGCCCAATCCCGCTCAAGTAAGTCAATTTGAAAAAGGATTGGCGGCACACAACAAGAAATACCATGGCGAGGGACCTTACGGAGTAAGAGTTTATTGGGTTGCCAATGGACCAAATACAGGCAGTTACCACTGGAGCATGGGGCCATTCCCATGGAGCTCATTGGACAATAGACCAGAACAAAAGGATGGTCATGACACAGATTGGAACAATAATGTGGCTCCATATATGGCGGCCAATAGTGGGGCACAAAGTTACTGGCGCAGCCAAGCGGAACTCTCTCGATTTCCAAAGGATTTTACTATAAAAAATATGGCTGTGGATTATTGGGACATAAAGAGAGGTAAATATGAAGAAGCTATGAATCTTGTAAAAAAAATCCATAAAGTCTATGCCGAAAAATCTCCTGATGATATTTATGGTATTTACACAAATGAGTTTATGAGCACAAAAGAAGGTCGAGATTTGGCCGTCATCTCCTTTTTCGACAAATCAGCCTGGTTGGGTCAGGACCACGGTATTGATAAAAAATATGACGAAGTGTACGGCACCGGAAGTTGGACCCAATTTTTAAAGGATTGGATGGAAGTAACCAACGGCGGTGAAACGGAAATTTGGATTTATCGCCCCGATTTGAGCGGTATTAGCGGTGATGTAATAGTTGCAGAAAGGAAATAAAAACAATCTTGAACAAGTGTAAGGTTCGGCTATGCACTGCCTTACACTTTGTTCTTTATAAATTTTCAAATCATTCTTCACACTAAAATGCAAAGAGATGAAAACAAAATTACTTAAACTCCTAACCTTTCTTTTTATAGGCGCATATTCTCTTCATGCACAAAATAATGATCCGCACGGAAGTGCAGAATCTGCAATCACAGGAATAATTTCTTCAGAAATTAAAAATGATAAAAATATAGAGAAAATTGGCAACTATCGGAAAACAGCGACCTATGAAAAAACCTGGGATAAAGACGAAGCAGCTGTAAAAGCAACCATTGAACAATTTCTAATTGTGGCAGGTAATTACAATCTGGACGCCATGGCAAAGATGATATCAGACAAAGCAAGTCTCGCAATCGCAAGATTAAGGGATGGCAAATGGACTACCGAAACTATGCTTTTTACTGAGTATTTTGAAATGGCAAAAAAAAGAACAAACCGTCCTTATTTTGAACCCGTTAAAGAATACACCATCCATGTAAGTGATGGACATTTGGCATTCGTAAAAGCCGATGCTGTTTTATACGCTTTTGGAGTTCCACTTTTACACAACATAGATTATTTCACTTTGATAAAGGAAAAAGAAGTTTGGAAGTTTATCAATATTTCGTTCACCTCAACCCGAATTCCAGCAGCTGAAAGAGTTTACGACCCAATTGTCTTCGCCAAAAGTTATGCGCAAGCTTGGTGCAGTCAAAATCCAGATTTCGTGGCTTTGTTTTATGCCGAAAATGGTTCATTAACTATAAACAATGGCACTCCATCAGTTGGAAGAAATGCTATCTCCCAATCCGTCAAAGCCTTTATGGATGCTTTTCCTGATGATATGATGGTCGCTTTTGACAAGATAGAAAAAACCCAAAATGGCATCGAATTTCATTGGACGTTAACTGGAACCAACACAGGCAATAATGGAACAGGTAAAAAAGTGAACATCAGTGGTTTTGAACTTTGGCAGATAGACGAAAACGGTTTGATAAAAGAATCTAAAGGCAGTTTTGATGCTGAAGAATATAGGCAGCAGATTAAATACGGCGTGAATGATTAAAAATATAAATAAAATCAACTATAAAAACCATTCAAAAATGAAAGCAACAAAACTTAAAATAATTGCAATCGCTTTGATAGCAGCAATCTCATTATCAAATTGCAACAAAAATACTAAAACAGAAAATACCGCAGAAAGGTCAGAACCCATTGAAACTAATGTTGCCGATGAAACTCCAGACTATTTTCTGTTACGCCCAGAAGTTGAAAAAGCCTATGGTTATTCGCATGCCGTAAAAATTGGCAACGATATAAAAATCTCTGGCGCTGTAAGTATGGACGATGAAGGCAATCCCACAGCAGTAGGCGATCTTGAACAACAAATGAAAAATTGCTATGCAGATATAGACAAAATCCTAAAACATTACGGTTGCACCTTTGACGATGTTATTGTAGAAAATGTTTTTACCACAGATATGTCCAGGTTTTTGGAAGTAGCGGCTTACAGAGCCGAAATCTATAAAAAACATTTCCCTACTGGTTCTTGGCTTGGCGTAAAGGAATTGGCCATTCCAGAATTCATGATTGAGATAGAATTGGAAGTTCATAAATCAAACTAAATTTTAAGAATATGAAAACATTTAAAAAGCATCTTTTATTACTGGCCCTTTTGGCAATAACAGTTAGCGTATTTTCCCAAGAAAATAAAACCAATCAGAATTTACTTTACAAAACCGGAAACCCAACAGAATGGCCTCTTGAACTTGATGCCGTTATCGCCGCTCCAAAAAACCATAAAATACTTTTGGAAAATGACAAGGTTCGGGTTCTCGAAGTTACCATGGCCCCAGGTGAAAAAGAAGCCTTGCATCACCACCGTTGGCCCAGTGTTTTATACATTCAGGAAGCTGACGATTTTGTAGATTATGATGATGATGGAAATGTAATTTTTGATTCACGGCAAATTCCAGAGCCCTTGCCAATGCCATATACAATGTACAAAGATCCGGAAGCACCACATTCCGTTGTGAATTTAAGTGAAACGAAACCTATTCGTCTCATTCGGGTTGAAATGAAAGAAGCACATGCAAACCAAAATATTGCCATTATTGATGGGCTCTACAAAGCTTTTGCGGTTGGCGATATTCCAACAGTACTTGGCGCAATGGAAGCCAACATTGTTTGGAACGAAGCCGAAAGTAATTCACTAGCCGATGGCAATCCGTATGTAGGGCCTGATGCTGTTTTAAATGGCGTATTTGCAAGGCTTGGTGCAGAACATGAATATTTTAAACTTGAAGACATAAAGCTGCATGGCATGGACAACAATCGAGTATTGGCAACGCTTCGTTATAATGCCAAAGTAAAGGAAACCGGAAAAACCTACAATGCCCAAGTGGCGCATCTTTGGACTTTAAAAGAAGGAAAAGTTAGTGCGTTTCAGCAGTTTTTGGATACCAAAAAAGTTGCCGAAGCAATGGAGAAGTAATTGTTCCACCAAACGGGGCAGCGAAAAACGCAAAAAGCAGGCAATAATATAAATCACAATACCATGAAAACAGCAATTGTTCAACACGAAGTGAAAAACTTCACCGAAAGGAAAAAAATTTTTGATGCACACCAGCCCAATCTTGCAAAAATTGGAGTTCAACTCAAGGGCCTTTACAAATTAGATACAAACGCAAATGACGTTACCATGAATTTTGAGATACCGGATGAATCGGGACTATTTAACAAAGTAATGAGCGACCGGCAAGGGCAAACCGATATGAATAGGGCTGGGTTGTAAGTGCTCCGTCAGTATCAATATTAAAAAAGATATAGCGCCTGAAAATAGATACAGGTTTCAAGCAGAAAAGACAGTTTCCCCATGTCACAAATAAAAGAGAAGAATTTTAAACCTCTTATTTAACACAAAAGCCATGGAAAAAGGAACAAGAAACAGAAAAAAAAGGTTGGGCAGAACCTTGACCGACAATGCCCTAACAAGATACATTACGTTTTCGGCACTTTATATAGCACAAGGAATTCCTGAGGGTATTACTTTCTTTGCAATACCAGCTTGGCTCGCTATGAATGGTAAATCAGCTATGGAAATTGCCGCCTATGTTGGTGTAATTGGAGTTCCGTGGAGCTTTAAAATTTTGATTGCACCGTTGATGGATCGATGGACTTTCTTGGCCATGGGTAGAAAAAGGCCATGGGTTATTTTTGGGCAACTAGGTTTAATATTAAGTTTTATTTGTATTGGATTGATTCCAGATCCTCTAAACAATACTATCGGGTTAATGACTTCCGGATTTTTCATCAGTATTTTTGGTGCGTTTCAGGATGTGGCAACTGATGGGATGGCTGTAGATGTAATTCCCGAAAACGAACAGGCAAGAGCCAATGGCCTTATGTGGGGAACCAAAACCATTGGCATTT
Source organism: Aequorivita sp. UBA3180 (assembly GCA_002364215.1). Classification (GTDB taxonomy): domain Bacteria; phylum Bacteroidota; class Bacteroidia; order Flavobacteriales; family Flavobacteriaceae; genus Aequorivita. The sequence continues at coordinate 14,717 of DEXQ01000001.1, forward strand.
CATCTTCTTTGATCATCGGCACTTGGCTGATTAACAACTTTGGTTTCTCCATTGCAATTTCTTCACTCTCTATTGCGGTGGCAACCATTATGCTTTTCCCAATATACTTTAAGGAACGGACGGGCGAAAAAACATTGCCCTGGACGGCGGGTAGCGCCTCCCCAGATTCCAAAAAAACACAGTTGAGAAGTTGGAAGCACATTTTTAAAAGCCTCTACAAGGTTGTAAGATTAAAATCGAGCTTGGTGTTTGGTATCGGGGTTTTTGTCGTAGGTTTAATGTTCGGGCTTATAGACACACTATTGCCTATTTTCAGTATACAGGAATTGGGATGGACTAATTCCTTCTTTTCCAATGTATTCTCAATCACAACGGTAGTTGGAGGTTTTTTAGGCATGTTTATTGGCGGTTATTTGGTAGATTATTTTGGGAAAATTAAAATGCTTTCGGTGTATTTGAGCTTCTTAACAATTCTTATTGCAGTATTTGCTTCCCTAAATAATTTATGGGGCAATAATATAATTATTTATGCTTTCATCCTATCCTATTATACGCTATACACTTTTCTGTGTATTGCAGTGTTCGCATCGGCCATGCACCTGTGCTGGAAAACGGTTGCCGCTACACAATTTACTCTTTATATGGCACTTTCAAACATGGGTCGCGCGGCGGGAGCTGCAATGCTAGGTGTATTAAAAACTAATTTTAACTGGGAAATCGTCTTTCTTATTATAGCCCTTATGCCCGTTATTATGGTAATTCTTATTCAACTTATAAATTTTAAGAAACACCGTGTTACCGTAGATAGCTTTGTCATCTTGAAACATACAGCAGTGGCGCCACATGTATTGAAAGACTAATTAAAAATAGAAAATTCCTTGGAAGAAATCCACTTCAAATCTTAAAAGCGAATGAAACTAATAAATATAAAATCACCCATTATGAAAAAATTCAAGCAAATATGCATTTTAACCATCATAATCTTTTTTGCGGGACACAGTTTCCTAATATCCCAAAATAATAGAAGTCACAACGAATTAACCTTTAAATCGCCAACTTATATAGCATCTGCTATTTTTAATTGGCCGCCTTTAAATGCGAATAGCAAAGGATATAATAATCTAGACTTTTTTTTAACTATTGAGCATGAAGCTTCCACTTTTTATTGGGCACACCAATTTGCTTTTAAAAATGGCAAAATAGGATATATGGGGCTTCAAACTTCAGCTTCATATAAAGGCGAGCAAAATACCAAAGTTGCTATTTTTTCAATTTGGGATGCAAAAAAGGCAGAAAGTCCCAATGGATATTCGGAAGCTTTCGGACACGAAGGCAGCGGGTATTCTTGCAGGATAAAATACAACTGGCACGAAGGGCGCAAATACCGTGTTAGGGTATGGGAACTTGGCATTGCAGATGCACCAGAAAGTGGAACCTGGTGGGGAGCCTGGGTTATGGACATGACAACCGAAAAAGAAGAATTCATCGGAAAAATATTGGTGCCAGAATCTTGGCAATGGTTGAATTATACTTCGTTCAATTTTACGGAATATTATGGCGCGCAAGACGGCAACAGGCATCCTTGCGGTAGTATTGGCTATTCCAAAACCATTTACGATTCTCCTACAATGGGCAACGGCACCGTTATGCCCACTAAAACAATTTATGAAAGGAATGATGAATGTGCAACACTTACAAAAATTAATCAAATTGGGTCCAATACCTACCAAGTTGAAGCGGGTAATTAATCATCAAAACGAAAGAAATATTCATTAACAAACCAATATTATGAAAAACGAACTTTACTTTCTATTCATTTCCGCAACATTACTTTTAAGCTGTGCCGAAAAACAAGAAACCGCAAACGCTGAAACCGAATGCAAATCAACTTATTTTGATTATTCCAACAAAGAGGATCAAATTACAGGCGGTATAAAAATGATTCCCATCACTACCCCAAAAGGCACTTTTAATGTTTGGACAAAACGCATGGGCAACAATCCAAAAATGAAGGTCTTATTGCTTCACGGCGGTCCCGGTGGGACTCACGAATTTTTTGAAAATTTTGACGGCTACCTTCCAAATGAAGGTATTGAATACATTTATTACGACCAGCTTGACAGTTATTACAGCGACAAACCAAACGATTCCACGCTTTGGACCACCGAACATTTTGTGGAAGAAGTAGAACAGGTTCGTAAAGCGTTAAATCTGGATAAAGACAATTTTTACTTGTTGGGCCAATCGTGGGGCGGAATTTTGGCCATGGAATATGCTTTGAAATATCAAGATAATTTGAAAGGCTTGATCATTTCAAACATGATGGCGAGCATTCCCGAGTATGAAAAATATGCTGAAGTTCTGGGAGCACAACTTCCTCCGGAAGTCTATAAAGAAATTAAGGAATTGGAAGCGAAAGAAGATTTTTCAAATCCCAGATATGCCGAATTGGTGATGAACAATTATTACACGGAACACATTCTTCGCAAACCTTTGGATGAATGGCCAGAATTCATCAATCGCGCCTTTTCACACCTCAACCCAAACATATACATCTACATGCAAGGTTACAGTGAATTTGGCGTAACGGGAAATGCAACTTTGAAAGGTTGGGGTGTTTCCGATAGATTAAAAGAAATTAAAACTCCAACCTTAATGATTGGCGGCAAGTATGACACCATGGATCCAAAATATATGGAATGGATGAGCACAGAGGTTCAAGACGGAAGAAGTCTTACCGTAAATGCTGGCCACGTTTCACAATACGACGACCCAGTAAATTATTTTTCAGGATTGATAAAATTTATAAAAGATGTGGATAATGGTTCTTTCAAGTAAATAAAATTATGATTTCAAAAGACGAAGGATTAAAAAGAAGAGTTGGTGTATTCGGCTTATCAGCTAATATTGTAAACATCATCATCGGCTCTGGAATTTTTGTACTGCCTGCAATTGTGGCTAGCTATATGGGAGCGTCCAGCATCATTGCTTATCTGTTTTGTGGATTGTTAATGGCAATGGTAATGCTTTGCTTTGCCGAAGCCGGAAGTAAAGTAACAAACACCGGCGGGCCGTACACCTATATTGAAACCGCTTTTGGAGATTATGCTGGCTTTGTAGCTGGATTTTTTGCCGTTGGAAGCAACTTGTTTGCTGATGCCGCAGTTTCTAACGCTTTGGTAAATGTTATTGCTTCAGCATACCCAGTACTTGAAAACGGATGGCCTCGCTTCTTCTTTTTATTTATTCTTTTTTATGGTTTGGTTTATATCAATGTAATTGGTTTAAAACAAGGCATTGGTTTGGTAAAATTCAATACTATTGTTAAGCTAATACCATTACTTTTACTAATTGCTATAGGATTTAAAGATGTATCGGCTAGCAATCTGTATTTTCTAGAAATGCCAAGCCTTAAAACATTAGGTGAAGCGTCGCTCATTTTATTTTTTGCTTTTCAGGGCTGTGAAACGGGAATTATTGTTGGTGGGGAAGTTGTTAACCCAAAACGAACAATTCCGAGAGCTATTTTAATAAGTATTACAACAGTTGCGGTTGTTTATATCTTGATTCAAACCGTTTCACAAGGTGTTTTAGGCGATACTTTACCAAATTTTACAGCGGCTCCACTAGCTGAAACTGCCAGAGTAGTTTTTGGCAATTTCGGATATATGCTTTTAATTATAGGTGCTGTTATCTCTATGTTTGGATATATGAGCGGCACAATTCTTAACAGTCCAAGAATTGTTTACGCACTTTCCAGGGATAATGTAATCCCTATAAAAGCGCTTTCCAGAATACACAAATCATTTGCCACGCCTTATATAGCTATTATTATTTATGCAACTATCGGTTTTATACTGGCTGTTTCTGGCAGTTTTGAGCAATTAGCAGTCATAGCTAGTAGTTCTATGCTAATTCTTTATTTAGGCGTAGCATTATCTGTAATGAAGCTCCGAAAATCTAAAAAAGAATATGATGGCGGATTTAAAATCCCAGGAGGTTGGGCTGTACCCATTTTGGCTATTGCAATAATCGTATACTTTTTATCGAGCCTTTCGGCAAATGAATTGATTGGCACAGGACTATTTATAGGTATATTAACGCTTATATTTTTCGTTATTAAGTATTTAAAAAAGAAAGCAGAATTATAAATTTAGTGAAGGTATGAATCAGTGTTTTAAGCATTTGGCCAAAAAGTGCTTATCGTTTCAAAAATGGTTATCTTTAAACTATTATCTGAATAATTAATTATGAGACTTATAACCTCTATTTTTTTATTGCTTCTTATAGTTTCGTGTAAAGAACAGGAAACCAAAAAAAATAATCTTGGTGTAGTGAATATTACAATCACTGGCAAGAAAAGTGCCCAGCCACATTTTGAAAAAGGATTGTTGTTATTGCATTCCTTTGAATATGAAGACGCTCGCGAAGCTTTTATAGAAGCACAAAAGGAAGACCCAAAGATGCCCATGGCCTATTGGGGCGAATCCATGACTTACAATCACAGCTTGTGGCAGCAACAGGATTATGAAGCGGCAACAAGTGTTTTAGCAAAACTCGACAATCTTAATCTAGAAAATAATACATCTGAAATTGAAAAGGATTTAATTGAATCTGTTCATATACTTTACAAACCAAAAACAGAAAAAAAGAAGCGCGATCAAGAGTATGCCCAATTTATGGAAGGGCTGTACAAAAAATACCCTGATAATCAAGAAATAGCTGCATTTTACGCTTTGTCATTATTAGGTTCTGTTGAAGAAGGAAGAGACGATGTTATTTACGGCAAAGGTGCAAAAATTGCAAAAGGTATTTTAAATGAAAACCCAAACCATCCCGGCGCATTGCACTATTTAATACATTCGTATGACGATCCCGATCACGCTACCCTTGCTTTGGATGCCGCCAATGCCTATTCCAAAGTAGCTCCAGATGCAGGCCATGCGCTCCACATGCCTTCGCATATTTATGTTGCGATGGGTATGTGGGATAATGTTATTTCTTCAAATATTGACTCATACCAAGCAAGCATTAATAGAATGGAAGAGAAAAAACTAGATAATGATGCACGCGGTTATCATGCTTTCCATTGGTTGCAGTACGGCTATCTTCAAAAAGGAAATTTTGAGGAGGCAAAAAAAATGGTATTGGATATGAAAAGTTATGCTACCGAGACTCCATCAAAAAACGCACGGGCATATCTGGTATTTTTAAAAGGAACGTATTTAACCGAAACCGATAACTGGGAAGATGAAGTGGCTAATATTCCTGTAAATATAACCGATTTAAATATTTCCGTGCGTTCCAAATATCACTTTCTGGAAGGAATGAAAGCCTATGAAGCCGGCAACACAAAAAAGCTGGATAGTATTATAGATACGATCGATCAAGACCACAAGCGGGAATCTTTTATTGTTGCGGAAGGCAGTTCCAAACTCTGCGCAGGGGTTACCCGCGATGAAGCCAGCCAAATGGATTTAAAAGAAGCTGAAATAAGGCAAAACCAATTAATGGCACTTCGCGCTGAACTCTATAATGACACGAAACTGGCAGAAGAACATTTTATGGAATCCATCGAGATTGAAAACAGCATAAGCTATAGTTATGGGCCACCGTCTATTCAAAAGCCCACACATGAAATGTATGCCGATTGGTTGCTCTCCCAAAAAAGAAATGAAGAAGCCGCAAAACAGTATGAACTTGCTCAAAAAAATGGCCCCGGCAGATTACGTGTTTTAAAAGGAATTGAAAACGCAAAACAAGTAATGTAAGTTCAAAGGCTTTAGCAACATTCACCATAAAAGTTTCAATTTTCACATTGTGGACACAATGGCTTTTCCCTATCTTTAAATTCTGAAATAAAACTTCAGGTGAACTATGAATATCGATCAAATTTTCAAAAACAATCAAGATTGGGTAAACGAAAAATTAGGGCTTGACCCTAATTATTTTAAAAACCTTTCCGAAGGGCAAAACCCCGAAGTACTTTATATTGGTTGTAGCGACAGCCGCGTTACTGCAGAAGAAATAATGGGTGCCAAACCCGGCGAAGCCTTTATATTACGGAACATTGCAAATATGGTTTCCAATCTAGACCTCAGTGCAATGAGCGTTATCAATTATGCCGTGAGCCATTTAAAAGTGAACCATATAATTGTTTGTGGACATTATGGTTGTGGCGGTGTAAAAGCTGCTATGCAAAGTCAGGATCTCGGCCTTTTAAATCCTTGGTTACGAAATATCCGCGATGTTTACAGGTTACACAAACAAGAATTGAATGCTATTAAAGACGAAGATGAAAAATACCGCCGACTGGTTGAACTAAATGTGCAGGAACAATGTGTAAACGTTATCAAAACCGCCGATGTTCAGATTGCCTACCGAAGTAGAAACCTTACGGTGCACGGCTGGGTAATGGATATGGGAACCGGAAAATTAATTGATTTAAAAATTGATTTTGATAAAGTTCTCAAAGACATTATGGAGATTTACCATTTAGATTAAAGATACCTAAAATTACATCCGCTCCGGAACGTCAATTCCCAAAAGGGAAAAAGCGCTTTTTATAATCTCTCCCACGGCTTTTGAAAGTTTTACACGGAATGCTTTTTCAGTTTCGTTGTCAGTAGCGAGGATTGGCACGTTTTGGTAAAAACTATTGAATTCCTTCACCAAATCATACGTATAATTTGCAATCAATGCCGGGCTATAATTTTCTGCCGCCAATTGGATGGTTTCAGGGAATTGTTGAATAATCTTTATGAGCTCCTTTTCCTTTGGATGCATTTCTACGGATGTCAGGTTGAGCGCAGTCGAAACCTTTTCTTCCGCTTTTCGTAAAATAGACTGAATCCGTGCATAGGTGTATTGAATAAACGGTCCCGTGTTCCCTTGAAAATCCACACTCTCTTCAGGATTGAAAAGAATTCGTTTTTTGGGATCCACTTTTAGAATATAATATTTCAAAGCACCCAAACCTATCATTCTGTAAAGCGCTTCTTTTTCTTCTTTTGAAAAATCGTCAATCTTGCCCAATTCTTCCGAAATAGTTCGGGCAGTCTCGGTCATTTGCGCAATCAAATCGTCTGCGTCAACTACCGTTCCCTCACGGCTTTTCATTTTTCCAGAAGGTAGATCCACCATTCCGTAACTTAAATGAAATAGATTTTCCGCCCAACTGTATCCCAGTTTTTTTAGAATTAAAAACAGCACTTTAAAGTGATAATCCTGCTCATTGCCTACGGTATAAATCATTCCGCCCACATCGGGATGGTCTTTTACGCGCTGTACAGCAGTGCCAATATCCTGAGTCATATAAACTGCAGTACCATCGCTTCGCAGAACGAGTTTTTCATCAAGGCCGTCTTCGGTTAAATCACACCAAACAGACCCATCGTCCTTCATAAAAAAGACGTCTTTTTTTATGCCTTCCTCTATAATATCTTTCCCTAAAAGATAAGTATCACTTTCGTAATAATAAAAATCGAAGTCTACCCCAATGGCTTTATAAGTTTCCTCGAAACCACTGTAAACCCAACCGTTCATTTTGTTCCAAAGCGCGACGGTTTCCTCATCACCAGCCTCCCATTTTCGAAGCATTTCTTGCGCTTCGTTTATAAGTGAAGCTTGGACTTTGGCTTCTTCCTCGGTTTTTCCAGCTTCTTTTAAAGCTTCAATTTGCTTTTTGTATTCCTTATCAAATTTTACGTAATAATTCCCAACGAGCTTATCGCCTTTTAAATCAGTTACTTCAGGAGTTTCTCCGTTTCCAAATTTTTCCCAGGCCAGCATACTTTTGCAAATATGGATTCCGCGGTCATTGATTATTTGTGTTTTGTACACTTTTTTTCCAGCAGCCTTTTCAATCTCGGCGACGGAATAACCAAGCAAAACATTCCTGACGTGACCTAAATGCAAAGGTTTGTTCGTGTTTGGTGAAGAATATTCCACCATCATCGCTTCTCCTTTTTGTTCCCCTTTTCCGAAACTTGAAAAATCTTCAATTGAATTAAAGAAATTTAAATAATACGAATCGCTCAAAACAATATTCAGAAAACCCTGCACCACATTGAATTTTTCAACTTCTTTTACATTTTCAACCAAATAGTTGCCAATGGCCTCGCCAATCTGTGCGGGATTTCCTTTCACCACGCGCAACATTGGGAAAACAACGGCAGTAATATCGCCCTCAAAATCCTTGCGGGTGGGCTGCAATTCTACCGATTCAAGTTTGGCACCGTACAGTTTTTCAACTGCGGTTTTAATTTGGGTTTCCAATGTTTGCTGAAGTGTCATACTCAAAATTTAAAGTGCAAAGATACTTTTTTTGAATTGAGCGATTAAAAAAAATAGATGAATGTCAGGTTTAGCGCAGTCGAAACCTAAATTAATAGTTTTTGAAGGTTCTCGACTGTGCTCGAACAGACACAGATAACCTTCATTTAAACTTTTGGTAAACTTCAAAAGCCAAAACAAAGCGTCCTTTGCCGAAAAAACCATGGATATTTTTTTATATGTATTTGCAGCACTTTTTTCGGTAATAAACCCGTTGGGAACAGTGCCCGTATTTGTAGGATTGACGAGTGATGAAAGTACTCAAGAACGCAATAAAACCTCGCTATTAACTACAGTAAATGTGATTGTTATTTTGATCATATCCTTTTTTGCTGGAACGTATCTTTTGGCCTTTTTCGGGATAAGCTTGAATGCTTTGCGTATTGCAGGCGGGATGATAATTGTAACCTCGGGCTTCGCGCTTTTGACGGGAACTTTTTCAAAACACAAAGGAATGAAGAACAAGCGGGTTCAAAAAGATTTGGACAAGCGTGAAAAATTTTCACTTACACCGCTTGCAATCCCAATGCTTGCAGGCCCCGGCTCCATTTCACTATTGATAACTTTTAATCAGGAATATCAAAACACCGCAGCTATTTTTTGGGTAATACTTGCAGTTTTAGCTGTTGGACTATCAACATTTATCATTTTGAGGAGTTCGCACTACATCAGTAAATTTTTGGGTGCTTCGGGCATCAATGCTATATCGCGAATTGTAGGTTTTATAGTGATTTCAATCGGTGTAGAATATATAAGCGCAGCTGTAATTTCAATTCTTCAAACAATAAATCTTTAAAAATTAACGGCGGTTTTTAAGAAGGGCGCCGGCTATAAGCGCCAAAACTCCAATGCCGATCATCCCCAGGGTTTGGTTGGTCAATCCTTCCTTTGCATTTACCTCCAAAGGGCCAATATCCAAAACCTGTTGCGGCACAAAAGCATTATAAAGTCCGAAAATTATCAAAACCACTCCTACAATTAGCAATACGACTTTTAAAATTTTCATGATGTTTAGATTTATTTGGTTGAAGTTTTAAAGATACCGCATTGCAAAAGATGCACTGCAACAACTTAACGGGTTTTTAACTTTTGTTTAGTTATTAAAATCTATCTTTAAACAAAATATTTTAAATTGAAAATTCTACTCACAGGAGCCAACGGATATATTGGCATGCGTTTGCTACCCGAACTTTTGGAAAACGGACACGATATAATTTGCGCCGTACGCGATAAAAATAGACTTCCACTTGATCCAGAAACCACAAAAAAGGTTACCGTTATTGAAGTGGATTTTGCCGAAGAGGTAAATACAGCATCCTTTCCGAAAGATATTGATGCGGCTTATTACTTGATTCACTCAATGAGTGGCTCAACCAAAAATTTTGATGAAATTGAAGCCCGATCTGCAGAAAACTTCAATAAATATATGGCTACAACTTCCGTAAAACAGGTCATCTATTTAAGCGGAATTATAAATCAGGAAGAACTTTCAAAACACCTTTCTTCCCGAAAAAAAGTAGAGGAAATTTTATATAAAGGAAACTATCACCTTACCGTGCTACGTGCTGGAATCGTAGTGGGAAGCGGCAGTTCTTCTTTTGAAATTATTCGGGATTTGTGTGAAAAACTGCCAATAATGATCGCTCCAAAATGGTTAAAGACCAAAATTCAACCCATTGCCATTCGCGATGTGATTGCGTTTCTTTCGGGCGTTTTGGACAACGAAAAATGTTTTGATAAGTCTTTCGATGTTGGTGGTCCCGATGTATTGACCTATAAGGAAATGCTGATGAAATATTCCAAGATCCGAGGACTGAAACTTTGGATAATTCCGGTTCCGGTTATGTCGCCACGACTTTCTTCGTATTGGTTGTATTTCGTGACCTCCACTTCCTATAAATTGGCGGTAAACCTTGTGGACAGTATGAAAATGGAGGTTGTGGCAAAGGATAATAAATTACAGGAAATTTTAAATATCAAACCCATTTCTTACGAAGAAGCAATAAAAAAGGCTTTTCTGAAAATTGAACAAAATCTCGTGATTTCCAGCTGGAAAGATTCTCTGGTTGCGGGTAGAATTTCGAATTTGAAAGAGTACATTCAAGTACCTAAATACGGTTGCCTGAAAGACAAAAAAGTGTTGAATGTTGACAATCCCGAAAGAGCGCTAAACAATATTTGGGCAATTGGCGGGAAACGCGGATGGTACTATGGTAATTCACTTTGGAAAATCCGCGGATTTATGGACAGGCTTGTGGGCGGCGTTGGACTAAGACGCGGACGAACACACCCAGACCAAATATACACTGGCGATGCGTTGGATTTTTGGCGTGTGCTCTACGCCGACAGGGAAAGTAAAAGACTGCTGCTGTTTGCCGAAATGAAGCTTCCCGGCGAGGCCTGGTTGGAATTCTGCATAAATGATAAGAATGAATTGATACAGACCGCTACTTTCAGACCCAAAGGTTTGTGGGGGCGCTTATATTGGTACTTGATGCTTCCCTTTCACTATTTTATTTTCGGGGGAATGATCCGGAACATTGCGAAAACAGAAACCATGGCTTAATTACGCCTTTGGCAGAAAAACCTCAGCCATCATACAGCGCGCGCTACCGCCGCCACAGGTTTCGATGGTGGTAAGATCGCTACTCAGGATTTCGCAGTGTTTTGTAATCGCTACAATTTGCTCTTTATTTAGACTATCATGCGCAGCCGCGCTCATCACCAAATATTTTTTTTCCTTGCCTTGAAGCTGAAGCATATTGCCCGCAAAATGGTGCATTTGCGCTTCAGTAATTTTTATGATTTCCTTCCCATCTTTTTTTAAATGCTGAACCACGTTTTTCTTTTCAGAAGCATCGTCAATTGTGTCCAAGCAAATCACACAAAATTTTTCTGCAAGGCACATCATTACGTTAGTGTGGTATATCGGTAATCGTTTGCCATCAACGGTTTGGTTTGCGGTGAAGATTACCGGCAAGTATTCAAAATCCTCGCAGAATTCAATAAGCAATTCTTCATCGGCACGTGCTGAAAGTGCGCAATATGCTTTGTGGTTTACGCGGTCTAAAAGAAGACTTCCGGTTCCCTCCAGAAAATATCCTTCGTCTTCCGCAGGAGTATAATCGTAAATATTATTGATTATGAAACCTTCATTCTCCAAACGAATCAAAACCTCCTCACGTCTTTCGCGACGGCGGTTTTCAGCAAACATAGGGTAAAGCCCGATATCGCCATTTTCGTGAAAACTAATCCAATTATTTGGAAAAATGGAATCTGGCGTGTCCATCCTTAAATCATCATTTTCAACAATCACGTTAACGCCCACTGAACGAAGTTTTTGTACAAAAGCATCAAATTCTGCCTGCGCTTTGGCATTGATTTCAGCGTTCTTAAGCGCGAGGTCTTCCTGAAAAAAATTGTTGACTGCCGTTTGCTCATTCATACGGAAAGCAACCGGACGAATCATTACGATGGTATCTGTGATCTGTTTTGCCAATTGAAAGGATTTTAGGCTGCAAATTTAAGGGAATTTAGAATTGAAAAAATGATTTTATTTGGTAAATTGGGTTAGCAAAAAATTAAATCTGGTTTATGGCAAAGTTCAAATTAATATTAGCTTTAATGCCATTTCTTTTTTTTCAATTTTCTTTCTCACAAGAAGGAGTATTGGATTTAGGTTTTGGTGACCAAGGGACCACGAGATTTGCCTATATGGATAAAGGCGCAAGGGCGATAGACTTACTTCTTTTGGAGAACAATTCAATAATTTTAGGCGTAAATAGTGAATTGAGACAAAATGGAGCTACTTATAATCGTGGGTTTTACATTTATAAGTTAACAAATAATGGGGAAATTGACACTTCATTTGGACAAAATGGCCAATTATATTTTCCGAACAACGGAACCAACACTTCCTATTTCAATTCCATGCTTTTACAATCTGACGGAAAAATATTGATTTGTGGCTCCATTGAAAGTGAAGCGAAATTAATACGAATTGACCAAAATGGCAATCTAGATCCAACATTTGGAGACGGAGGAATTCAATCTATTTTGGGAGGAAGTAAAATTGACCAACAGTCAACTGGCAAAATAATTGTCCAGAGTCAGTTTTTTGATGGCTTTAACAATATGTACAGTTTTTCAAGGCGAAACCTAGACGGAACTTTAGATACAACATTCGGGGATAATGGCACCAAAATTACAGACGTTACAAATTATCGTTTTGATCTTTGCTTTGCTATTAAAATAGATTGGGAAGACAAAATACTTGCTGGAGGCCCTTCCTATAATAATGGGGATGATTACCATCCTGTTATAACGCGGTTTAATGAAAACGGAACCTTGGATACTTCATTTGGAAACAACGGAACTGTAATTACTACGTTCGGACCAGATTCAAACTTAGGAGAGGTAGATGATATAGCTGTTTTGGGTAATAAAATAATTCTCGGAGGAAACTACCAGTATTCCGGGGGCACCGGAGGGTTTGGCGGAATTAAACCAGCAGTTGCAAAATTTAACAATGACGGCACACTGGATCTAACTTTTGGACAAGATGGAAAAGTAGTTATGGAAACTTATTTTGGAGCCAATGATCGGCTTAGAAGTATTGCAGTTCAGCGCGACGGAAAAATTATTTTGGGTGGCGGTGCCTCGATGCCTTTTCCTTTCGAGCAAACAGATTTTTTCGTAATCAAATTAAATAATGATGGTAGCATCTATTCAGATTTTGGAGATAGCGGAACTTTTATAACCAACTTTGGCGGTTCAGACACAAATTATGTTACTGATTTGGCATTGCAAGCAGACAATAAAGTTTTAGCCTTTGGCGTCACCGAAGATGCAAACAATATACATAGAAACGCAATTGTATGTCGTTTGGACAATGAATTTTTAGGTGTACAGGATTTATTGGCCGAAAATAAAATTCAAGTTTTTCCCAATCCAACAAATGGTTATTTCAAAATAAAAAGCAAAGACGCAATCCGAAAATTGGAAATCTATAATCCCTTGGGACAGCTTTTAGCAACTGAACTTTTTAACAATAATGCTGTTGAAATAGAATATGATTTTAATAGATTCCAAAATGGAATTTACACAATTGTGATTGTTTCTGGAGATGAACACACTATTTCAAAAAAAATAATAAAAAATTAAAGTTTTTAGCAAATACTTTGTTCATAATCTTTAACACTAAATTTGAATTACGAACGTTTTAGGAAATATTAAACTTTCCTGATGAAGAAAATAATCCCCTTAATTGTTGCAATTGTATTTTCAATAACGCTTTCCGCCCAAGAATGGCATACCGATTTTGAAACCGCAATACAAATTTCTTCCGAAGAAAATCATCCAATAATCCTTGTTTTTCAGGGAAGCGATTGGTGCGCGCCCTGCATAAAACTTGATCGGGAAATATGGAGCACTGAGGAATTCAAAACCTATGCTAAAGACCATTTTGTAATGTTGCAGGCAGATTTTCCGCGGAAAAAGAAAAATGCATTGCCAGATGAACTACAACAAAAGAACAATCAACTTGCTGAAAAATATAACAAACAAGGATATTTTCCCTTTGTAGTTGTCCTTGATAAAGAAGGCGCAATTTTAGGAGAAGCAGGATATGAAAATACAACACCCACGGAATACATTAAAAAACTTGAATCGTTTATAAATTAGTTTGAAAAAAACAACATCCTTGGTTTTTGTGCTGCTTTGTGTGAATTTGACGTTCTCACAGGAAACTTTCAAGCGTACGCTAAAATTAATGGGCAGTCGATTTGAGATTACCGTAATTGCCAAAAATTCAACCGAAGCAAACAATTATATAGATATGGCGGTTGGCGAAATAAGCCGTATCGAAAAACTAATTTCCTCCTGGGACCCAGCTTCACAAACTTCAGAAATAAACAGAAATGCTGGGATCAAACCCGTAAAGGTTGATGAAGAACTCTTTACTTTAATAGGCCGTTCGGTTGAAATTTCAAAATTGACCGACGGTGCTTTCGATATCAGTTTTGCCTCCATGGATAAAATCTGGAAGTTTGACGGCAGTATGACCGAAATGCCTTCCGAAGAAGCCATAAAACAATCCGTCGAAAAAGTTGGGTATCAAAATATTATTCTCGACCCTGAAAACTTTACCGTTTTTCTAAAATTGGAAGGAATGAAAATAGGCTTTGGCGCCATAGGCAAAGGCTATGCGGCCGATAAGGCTAAAATATTGTTGATGGAAAGAGGAGTGGATGCAGGAATAATAAATGCTTCGGGCGACATGAACTCTTGGGGAAACCAACCCGACGGTGAATTTTGGAAAGTGGCAATCACAAATCCGATGGATAAAAATAAAGCATTTGCTTTACTTCCGCTAAATGAAAATGCAGTTGTTACTTCTGGTAATTATGAAAAATATGTTACGTTTAATGAAACACGCTACACACATATAATTGACCCCCGAACTGGCTATCCTGCAACAGGAATTATAAGCGCAACGGTGTTCGCTCCAAAAGCTGAAATTGCCGATGCTTTAGCCACTTCCATTTTTGTGATGGGAAGAGAAGTCGGGATTGATTTTATAAACCAACTACCTAAAATAGAGTGTATTATTATTGATGAAAAAGGTGAAGTTTTCACTTCAAAAAATATAGAAATTGAAACCATTAAAAAGTAAACGATACAGTTTGCAATAACAGCATGAAAATTATAAAAAACATAGTAATACTTTTGTGCCTGATGGGTTTACTAGGCTCCTGTACGGTTGTAAAGGAATATGAAAAAATAAACCTCAACGATCCTGATATGGTTTTGGGAGACAAACCTGTTGATAGATTTGAAATTAATGCACAGGCGTACCGTGAAGCCGCTTCTGGTGCTAACGGCGGTAAAACAGGGGGCGGCTGTGGCTGTAATTAATATTTTATGAAGAATCTATATGGCTTATTTATCTTTCTATTTGCGGCAACAATCTTTGCCCAAGATTCTACTTCCACATATAAAAAACGTGTGCTAGAAGCTCCAGAAGTTGATTTTCTTGTAAGCTACTACAATCAAGACGGAGAAAACGCTGCAGTAAGTGGTGGTTTTGGAACAGAAAAACTTACAGACTTTACCCCTACTATTGTTGTCGCAATTCCATTGAATGATGACGATGTTTTAACGATTGATGCTGGTGTTTCAGCCTATACGTCCGCATCCTCAAGCAACGTAGATCCTTTTGATAGCGATAGCCCTGCCGACCCTTTTGTAGCGTCGTCAGGTGCTTCTGCAAGCGATCTTTGGGCAGGTGGGAATTTTGGCTATTCACATAGCAGCGATGACCGTAACGACATAGTAAGCGCCAAGATTTCCGTTTCATCAGAGTATGATTATTTTTCCTTAGGTTTTGGCGGAAGTTATACCAAACTTTTTAATGAAAAGAACACCGAATTAAGTGTCCACGCCAATGTATATATAGATACCTGGAAATTATTATACCCCATAGAGCTACGAGAGTCTTCAAATTTTATTGACCTGGATAAGAAAAACAGAAATTCCTATTCCTTAGGATTTGGGTTTTCACAAATATTATCACAAAACCTTCAAGGGATGCTTTCTTTAGATATTGTTCAGCAACAAGGTCTTCTATCCACACCATTCCAAAGGGTTTATTTTAATGATATGCCAGATCGTTTTCATGAAAATTTTCAACTAGCTGATGACATTGAAAGATTGCCGAACACTCGCTTTAAAACTGCTGTGGGCGGAAGGTTGAATTATTTTATTAATGAAATGTTCGTTTTAAGAACCTATTATCGTTACTATTTTGATGATTGGGGAATAAACTCGCATACAGCAAGTATCGAAATTCCTATAAAAATCACGGATAAATTCACGTTGTTCCCGAGCTATCGTTTTTACAATCAAACTGCAGCCGACTATTTTTATCCTTATGAAACAGCTTTATCAACTTATGAGTTTTACACTTCAGATTATGATCTTTCTGAATTTTCGGCAAACCAGTTCGGTTTCGGAGTTGGGTATACAGATATTTTTACAAAGCTGAAATTGGCAAATTTTGGGTTGAAAACTGTAGATTTAAAATATGACTATTATAAGCGCAACACTGGTTTGCATTACAGTCTAATTTCGGCAGGGTTTAAATTTACAGGAAATTAAATTAGGCACTCATAGCATCATCTTCGTTTGGAAGATATTCACCATATTTCAAAAATAGTTTTTTATAAAAATTGGTTTGGAGATGACCATCTTCAATGCAACCATCAAGAGTCTCTTGCAAATCTGTATAACCCACCCAATCTGCAATAGCTTCATTTAAATCATAAAGCCGTAACGGATTTGTGGTTAAAGGCTTGGTATTCCAAATAGAAATCAATTTTTCTTGATAATCAATATTTACATCAACAGCGTTGAAATAGAACTTAAGCAAAGATGTATGCAGTTGTTGGAATTCTTTTGTGGGACGAATATCGAAGTTGCAACTATGTTCCACAAGCTTGCGTATTTTCAGTTGTACATTATTTTCTATTTCTTTCATAACCTTACATATCTATTAATTAAGATACGTAAAGTAGCTATATAAAATTTTTACACAAAACCTTTTTAGCGTGAGTTTAACTCATAATTGTATAATGAGTTAAAAAATTAGGAAAGCAATTAACAGATTTTTAATTTTTTTCCTGAAGACCTTGGCTTTCCCAATTTAAAAAGCCACCTTCCATATCGTAAATTTCTTTAAAACCCATTTCTTTCAATATTTGGGCTGCTTTGGCACTTCTTTTTCCACTTCGACAGTAAAGGTAAATTGGTTCGTTTTTATCAAGTTTAGCAACTTTTTCCTTAAAATCATCATCTGTCACGCAAATATTTTGGGCAGTTTTTAGATGATCTTCCCCATACTCATCTTGGGTTCGCACATCTACTAATTGCAAGTTTTGATTATCACGTACGGCGTCATAAACTTCCTCGGGAGATATTACCTTTATTTCCTGCGCTGTAGTGTTTTCTTTACAGGAAATAAAAAACAGTGCCATAACCAATCCAAAAACCAAAGCCAAATTCTTCATATTAATCTATTTTTTAATCAACTATTTCTCCTTCCCATTCCATAATCCCTCCTTTTAAATTGTAAGCGTTTTTCACGCCAACGGAGTTCATCAACATACAGGCCTGACCACTTCTGCCTCCGGAGCGACAGTAAACGTAATAACTTTTTTGGGGGTCTAATTCCTTAGCTTTTTTAAGGAATTCGGCACCGTTAAAAATATCTATCTGCACCGCTCCCGGAATATATCCTTCTTCAAATTCAGCATCGGTACGAACATCAATTATTACCGCATTATCATCGTTTTTAAGTTGTTCGCTCCACTGTTCTTGTGTCAAGTCTGCCATAATGTAAATTTTTTGTAAAAATAATAAATGAGAAGGGTTTATTCATAAAAAAAACCGAAAACAAATGTCTTCGGTTTTAAAAATTCTCTCTATTTTTTTTACTGCTTCACAGAACAACCAATCGCTTTGGTTTCTTTCACTGATATTTCTTTATCCGCAAGCAATTCATTTACGGCGTTGGCCAAAAATCTGTCTTTTACTTCGGTTGCATTGCGAACATTATCGTCAATGGCACCAATGTATTTCACGATATTTTTTCCATCTTCTTTTTGCAGTAGATAAACGTGCGGCGTTTTTGTGGCGCCGTATTTTGCATAGATTGTTTGGCTTTCGTCATACAAATATGGGAAAGTAAAACCTGCTTCCTTGGCTTTTTTCTGCATTAGTTCATACGTATCATCTGGCTGAACCTCCGGATTATTTGGATTAATTGCGATTACGGGATACCCCTTTGATTTGAATTCCTGATCCAGAACAACCATTCTTTCTTCGCTCGCAACTGCATACGGGCAAGTGTTGCAGGTGAAAATCACAATAAAACCTTTGGCATCTTTATAATCGGAAAGAGAAACCATTTTTCCGTTCACGTCCTTCAGTTTAAAATCTGTGGCTTCATCACCAATAGTATATCCTTTCGTTTCAGTTTCTGATACAATCTCTGTGAATTCAGGCTGTACGACTTCGTTTAGGGCAAAATCTGAGCTTTTATCTGTCGGTTCGTTTTTGCAGCTGTTTAAAGCGATTAATGCAATAGCTGCAAATGATATGCTTGTAAATATCTTTTTCATAATTTAAATTTTTATAGAAATGTTTGTAATTCAGATTCAAGTTCTTCAAAAGTAAATGATTGTTCATAAAATTTTCGGTTGGCATTTTTATATATCACCGTTGCGGGAATGGCACCGCTCCATTGTGGTGAAACCTTCGGAATCCAACTGTTGGCATCGGCATCGTCCAAAAGAACAACTTCAGACTCTATATTATTTCTTTCAATAAAAGGTATTACTTGGCTGTCCACTTTGTCAGGAAAATCAAGGCTTACCAACAATAATTTTACTTTTTTATCTGAATAGTCAAAGGCTAATTTTTCAAAATATGGAAGCTCTTTGATACAAGGCTTGCACCAAGTAGCCCAAAAGTTTATAATATAAATTGAATCATTTTTCTTTTGAAGATATTGTTGTTCCAGTTCTTCAAAATTGAGGGAAACAACTTTTTTTGAATTGAAAAATCTTTCTTCAGTTCGATTAACTTCCTTCATTGCAATTTCAACTGATTCAGATTTTTTATCTGAACAGCTTTGAAGCAATATAAAAAAAAGTAATATTGGCAGTAATTTCATTTTCTAAAAATATTGAAAGTGTATCAATTAGAACAATTCATTAACGTAAGATTAATAGACTCAACCTTTACCAAAAAGTTTCATTTCAAACTCGAATTTTGAAATTTTGCAATAAATGAAAACAGTCTTCAAAAAAAATTCTATATTTGAACCTGAAACAATGAACACATTTACACAAAATACTTGGTGGTGGAAAAACTTACGAAAAACCTCGTGAGCAGTACACCTATAGTATAAAATATACGAAAAGGCTTGTCAATCACGACAAGCCTTTTTTTATTCACACATTTTAACGAAATGAAATACGATTTAAAAACATATTCAAAAAAACTATTGGCAGACACCCTCACGCCGGTTTCTGTGTATTTGCGACTTCGTGATAAATTCCCGAACAGCCTGTTGCTGGAAAGTAGCGATTATCACGCCAATAATAACAGTTTTAGCTATATCTGCTTCAACCCAATCGCTTCCATAAAAGTGGAAAATGAAACGATTTTTCAGCAATTTCCCGATGGAAAAAGTTCAAAAATTGAAATTTCTGAAAACACGAATGTTCCAACTATTTTAGACGAATTTTCCTCCTCTTTTTCTTCGGAAGAAAGTAAATTTAAATTCATTAACAACGGACTTTTCGGCTTTATGGCTTTTGATGCGGTGCGTTATTTTGAAGATATTGAGCTTTCAAAAAAGGAAGAAAACCTCGGAATGCCCGATCTATATTATGCAGTTTATCAAAATATCATCGCGATAAACCATTTCAATAACGAAGCTTATATTTTTGCGCATTGTTTTGATTCTGAAAATAATATTCCACAGATTGAACAGATTTTAAAGTCGAAAAGTTTTGCAGAATACCCGTTTGAAAGAAAGGGCAATTACAGTACAAATTTGGATGATGAAGGTTTTAAGGCGTTGGTGCGAAAATGTAAGGAACATTGCCAGCGCGGCGACGTGTTCCAAATTGTGCCGAGCAAACGCTTTTCACAACAATTTACAGGCGATGAATTTAATGTTTACAGGGCCTTGCGAAGCGTGAATCCTTCACCTTATCTTTTCTATTTCGACTACGGAAACTTTAAAATATTTGGAAGTTCGCCCGAAGCGCAGTTGGTCGTAAACGGAAATACAGCAGAAATCCACCCAATTGCGGGAACCTTCAAACGCACCGGCAACGACGAGCAGGATGCCGAGCTCGCCAAGAAACTTTCAGAGGACAAAAAGGAAAACAGTGAACACGTAATGTTGGTCGATTTGGCGCGAAACGATTTAAGCCGCCACGGCACAAACGTTAAAGTAGAAACCTATCGCGAGGTTCAGTTTTTTTCGCACGTAATTCATTTAGTGAGCAAAGTTACGGCAACGAAAAACCCCGAAACATCAACGATGCAGATTATTGCAGACACTTTTCCCGCGGGAACTTTGAGCGGCGCACCAAAACACAAAGCGCTGCAATTGCTGGAAAAATATGAAAACCGAAGTCGTGAATTTTACGGCGGCGCCATCGGGTTTATGGATTTCAGCGGTAATTTTAATCACGCCATAATCATCCGTTCCTTTGTAAGCAAAAACCACACATTACACTATCAAGCTGGCGCTGGCGTGGTTTCGGAAAGCAATGAGGAAAACGAATTACAGGAAGTTTATAACAAACTCGGCGCATTAACAAAAGCGTTGGAATTAGCTGAAACAATGGCCCCCTAGCCCCCGAAGGGGGAATTTAAACTCAATTTATAATGAAAAACAAAAAAATAAATAAAAACCCGAAAAATACTCCCTCCCCTTCGGGAAGGGTTGGAGTGGGGCTTAGAATTTTAGTAATAGACAATTACGACAGTTTTGTGTACAATCTGGTTCACTATTTAGAGGAATTAGATTGCAAGGTAACCGTAAAACGAAACGATAAATTTTATTTGGAAGAAGTAGAAAACTACGATAAAGTTCTACTTTCACCGGGTCCGGGCATTCCCGATGAAGCGGGTTTGCTTAAGGAAGTAATTCAAAAATATGCAACTTCAAAACCAATTTTGGGCGTGTGTTTGGGCCAGCAGGCAATTGGGGAAGTTTTTGGCGGGAAATTGGAAAACCTGAGCAAAGTCTTTCACGGCGTTGCCACAACTGCAACCGTTATTTCAGAAAACGAGCCGCTTTTTAAAGGAATCGATAAAGAGTTCGAAATAGGTCGTTACCATAGTTGGGTGATTTCAAAAGAAGATTTTCCGGAGGTCTTGGAAATTACCTCTGTAGATGAAAATGGGCAGATTATGTCCGTCCGTCACAAATTTTACGACGTTTGTGGCGTACAATTTCACCCTGAAAGTGTGCTAACGCCAGTGGGAAAAAAGATTATTAAAAATTGGATTGAGAGTTAGAATGAAACAGATTTTAAACAGATTAATAAACCACGAGCAACTCAACAAAGAAGAAGCACGAACAGTTTTGGTAAATATTTCCGAAGGTAAATACAATCAAAGCCAGATCGCCGCTTTTTTAACGGTTTATATGATGCGAAACGTAAGTTTGGAAGAATTGGAAGGCTTCCGCGATGCCCTGTTAGACCTGTGCCTGGCGGTAGATTTCAGCGAATACAACACCATAGATTTATGCGGCACGGGCGGCGATGGTAAAAACACGTTTAATATTTCAACCTTGGCATCATTTGTAACGGCGGGTGCTGGAGTAAATGTTACCAAACACGGCAATTATGGCGTTTCTTCTGTTAGCGGAAGCAGCAATGTAATGGAAGTTTTGGGTATAAAATTCAGCAATGAAAAAGATTTTTTAACGCGTTGTTTGGACGAAGCCGGAATCTGTGTTTTGCACGCGCCCCTCTTCCACCCTGCCATGAAAAATGTGGCGCCGATTAGACAGGAATTGGGCGTGAAAACATTTTTCAATATGCTCGGACCTATGGTAAATCCTGCATTTCCGAAGAACCAATTGGTTGGGGTTTTTAATTTGGAATTGGCCCGAATGTACGGCTATCTCTATCAAAAAAGCGAGAAAAATTACGCCGTGCTCCACGCGATGGATGGTTATGATGAAATTTCACTGACAGGTCCCATTAAAGTGATTTCAAAAAATTCTGAGAATATTTTAACTGCCGAGGATTTTGGAGTGAAACAGATTGCGGAATCTGAAATATTTGGAGGTGAATCTGTAAAAGATTCAGCTGAAATTTTTCTGAATATCCTCAACGGAAAAGGTACCAAAGCCCAAAATAACGTGGTCTGCGCCAATGCCGGAATGGCGATTTCAGTAGTTGAAAGTTGCACGATAAATGAAGGATTTGAAAAAGCGAAAGAATCTTTGCAAGCTGGAAAAGCGTTGCAATCATTGAAGAAATTACAACAAATATCGTAGGCGCACCGATTTATCGCGAGCCTTTCAAAATACTGATTCCCCAGCTAACGAATTAACGATTAACGATTAACGAAGAATGAACATTTTAGATACCATAACCACTTACAAACGCAAGGAAGTTGCTGCAAAAAAAGAAGCTATCCCAACCCGTTTGCTTGAAAAGTTTCCACTTTTTGCCAAAGAAACCAAATCGTTGGCAGAAGCTTTGCGCATTTCAACCACGGGAATTATTGCAGAACACAAACGCCGTTCGCCCAGCAAATCGGTGATAAATGACAAGGTTTTGTTACCTGAAGTGGTTTCCGGTTATGAGAATGCAGGTGCAAAGGGAATTTCAGTATTAACCGATTCCAATTTTTTCGGCGGATCGCTGGACGATTTATTGGTTGCCGAAAAGACGGTTTCAGTTCCCATTCTTCGGAAGGAATTTATAATTGACCCCTATCAAATTTACGAATCGAAAGCATACGGCGCCGATACAATTTTATTGATCGCAGCTTGTCTTTCAGTAGAAGAACTGAAACAGTTTTCATTTTTGGCGAAAAGCTTAAAACTCGATGTTTTATTGGAAGTCCACAATCTCGAAGAACTTCAAAAATCTCTTTTACCGAATGTGGATATGATTGGTGTAAACAACAGAAACTTGAAAAATTTCAAAGTAGATATAGACATCAGTAAAAAACTTTCCGAAGAAATTCCGAAGGATTTTGTTAAAATTTCCGAAAGCGGAATCAGCGACGTTGAAACCATAAAAGATTTGAGAACCTACGGTTTTGAAGGATTTTTGATTGGCGAAAATTTTATGAAAACCGAAAATCCCGGCCAAACCGCAAAACAATTTATTGAAAAACTGAGATGAAAAAAAATGAACAAACTCCCTCTCCGCCGTGGCGGACTGGAGTGGGGCTGAAAATCTGCGGAATGAAACTTAACATCGCCGAAGTTGTAACACTTCAACCAGATTATTTGGGCTTTATTTTTTATGAAAAAAGTCCGAGGTTTTTTGAAGGTGAGATTCCTTCGCTACCGCTTGGAATAAAGAAAGTTGGCGTTTTTGTGGATGCTTCCTTGGATGAAATTTTAGAAAAAACAAAACAATTCAAACTTGATGTAATTCAATTGCACGGAGAAGAAACGGCAGATTTTTGTATTCGCTTAAATAAAGGTCTCGACTGCGCTCGACCAGACAATTCTGCAGTAGTTGAAATATGGAAAGTTTTTTCAATCAAAGAGGAGTTCGATTTTGAAATTTTAAGACATTTTGAAATTGTGGTAGATAAATTCCTATTCGACACAAAAGGAAAGGAAAAGGGTGGAAACGGCTATACTTTCAATTGGAAAATTCTAAAAAAATATCCTTCAAAAAAACCCTTTATTTTAAGCGGAGGCATTGGTCTGGAAGAAGTTGAAGCATTAAAAAAGTTACTTAAAACAGATCTTCCAATTTATGCAATTGATGTGAATAGTAGGTTTGAAACTGAACCCGGGAGAAAGGATATTAAACTCCTGCAAGGTTTCCAGAACCTTGTAGGTATAAATAGAATCTTATGAAATTAAACAAACAAATTCCTTCGGCTGCGCCTCCGAATTATAACGTAAACGAAAAAGGCTACTACGGCGAGTTTGGCGGCGCGTATATCCCTGAAATGCTCTACCCGAATGTGGAGGAACTGCGGCAGAATTATTTGAAAGTAATGGCCGAGGAATCTTTTCAAAAAGAATTCCACCAATTGCTGAAAGACTATGTAGGACGGCCAACACCACTGTATTTTGCAAAACGCCTTTCGGAAAAATACAACACCAAAATCTATTTAAAACGCGAAGATCTTTGCCATACGGGAGCACATAAAGTGAACAACACCATTGGCCAGATTTTAATGGCAAAACGATTGGGCAAAACCCGAATTATTGCCGAAACTGGCGCTGGACAACACGGCGTTGCCACCGCTACCGTTTGTGCATTGATGGGTTTGGAATGTATTGTTTTTATGGGTGAAATTGATATAAAACGTCAAGCACCCAACGTAGCCCGGATGAAAATGCTGGGCGCAAAAGTGGTTCCCGCAACCAGTGGCAGTAAAACCTTGAAAGATGCCACAAATGAAGCCATTCGCGATTGGATCAATAATCCGTTGGACACACATTATATTATAGGCAGCGCGGTGGGCCCACATCCGTACCCCGATATGGTAGCTCGATTTCAGAGTGTAATTTCGGAAGAAATAAAAAAGCAACTTAACGAAAAGGAAGGTCGGGAAAACCCAGATTTTGTGATTGCTTGTGTGGGCGGCGGCAGCAATGCAGCGGGTGCTTTTTATCATTATTTGGACAAGATGGAAGTGGGAATTATCGCTGTGGAAGCCGCCGGAAAGGGAATTGACAGTGGCGAAAGTGCCGCAACTTCCGCTTTAGGGAAGGTGGGGATTATCCACGGCAGCAAAACACTATTGATGCAAACACCGGACGGACAAATTACGGAACCCTACTCTATTTCGGCTGGCTTGGATTATCCCGGCGTTGGGCCAATGCACGCCAATCTTTTTGCGAGTGGTCGCGGCGAATTTATTTCGATAACCGATGAGGAAGCTATGGATGCCGGAATGCAACTTTGTAAGCTGGAAGGAATAATTCCCGCCATTGAAAGTAGTCACGCCCTCGCCATTTTTGAATCCCGGAAATTTAAAAAGAATGATATAGTGGTTTTGAATTTAAGCGGGCGGGGCGATAAGGATTTGGATACATATATTAAACATTTTAATTAGTAAAATCGTTGTCTTGGTCGAGCGCAGTCGCGACCTCTTTGAAGAAGAGGGTTTTAGTTCTCGACTGCGTTCTAACGGATATAAAACAATATTTAAAATGAATCGAATCAATCAAAAACTTTCTGAAAATAAAAAATTACTTTCAATCTATTTCACCGCAGGTTATCCAAAACTGGGTGATACAGTTGAAATAATTCAGCAATTGGAAGAAAACGGCGTGGATATGGTAGAAATCGGTTTGCCATTTAGTGATCCTTTGGCCGATGGGCCCATTATTCAGGCGAGTTCGCAAGTGGCTTTAAAAAATGGAATGACTACCGATTTGCTTTTTCAGCAATTAAAAGACATTCGAAAAACGGTTTCAATTCCGTTGCTACTTATGGGGTATTTTAATCCTGTGCTTCAATTTGGAGTGGAAAATTTCTGTAAAAAATGTGCTGAAGTGGGTATTGATGGCCTGATTCTACCCGATCTTCCCTTGGCGGAATATGAGGAACATTATGCCGAAATTTTCAGAAAATACAACCTTATAAATATTTTTTTGATAACGCCCCAGACTTCCGAAGAACGTATCCGGCAGATTGACGCAGCTTCCGAAGGCTTTATTTATATGGTGAGCAGCGCGAGTGTTACTGGAAGCTCTTCAGGGTTTGGGTTGGAACAGGAAAATTATTTTAAAAGGATAGCTTCGCTTTCACTTAAAAATCCACAGATTATTGGGTTCGGAATAAACAATTCCGAAACATTTCAGCAAGCAACAAAACATGCCAAAGGGGCAATTATTGGCAGTGCCTTTATAAAAATGCTTTCGGACAAAGGAATAGCCGGAATTTCAGCATTTATAAGCGCTATCCGCAAGGTTTAACCATTCTTTAGCAATGGTTTAAGGGAATTTGTGATTTGCATTTTCTATTTTAGGAATTCAATTATTAACGAGAAAAAGACAATATTATGGAGAAGAAATTTGAAAGAAAGTCAGAACAAAAACATCCCACAAACCCAACGGGAAAGACAAATAAGCAAACCAATGAGTTTGACATAGATGAGAAAACCATCAAAAAACAACAAAACAAGAAGTAATGGGCAAAGGTGATAAAAAAACAAAACGGGGCAAGATTAGCATTGGCAGTTTCGGCAAATTACGGCCGAAACGAAAGAAGTTTAACGTGCGCCCAAAACCAACCAAGGACGCCCAAGTTAAAGAAACTTAAAATAGATTGATTTTCGTTTTAAGTTGAATAAAAAGGTTTTTGAGAACAGATTTTAGTTCTTAAAAACCTTTTTTAATGCCAATAATCGTCAATAAAACAATTTTTTTAGGAATTCCCCCTTCGGGGGCTAGGGGGCTTCACTATCTTTGCAACCAAATGATATTTACGTAAATGAACCGACCCATTTCTGGATTTTCAAAAAAATCAAAGCAGGAAAAGATAGATTGGCTTGCGGAAAACTACCTGCAAAACAATCCTGCTTCCGTGCAAATTCTAAAAAAGTATTGGAATGAAGACGCCCATCTGCAGCAACTTCACGACGATTTTATAGAAAATACACTTTCCAACTACTATTTGCCTTTTGGCATTGCACCCAACTTTTTAATCAACGGAAAACTCTTTGCTTTGCCCATGGTTACCGAGGAAAGCTCGGTGGTTGCAGCTGCCAGCAATGCCGCAAAATTTTGGCTGGAACGCGGCGGCTTTAATGCCGAAGTGATTTCCACGGAAAAAAATGGGCAGATTCATTTCAATTTCTATGGAAGTGAAAAAAGCATCGAAGCATTTTTTGATGCTGTAAAACCGAAACTTCTTAAAAGCATCCAAGCAATCGAAAAAAACATGAAAGCCCGTGGTGGCGGAATGTTGGAACTTTCACTGATGGATAAATCGCATATTTTGGAAGGCTATTATTATATCCATGCCACTTTTGAAACCTTGGACGCCATGGGTGCCAATTTCATCAATAGTTGTTTGGAGCAAATGGCAAATACTTTTGAGGAAGAAGCCAAAAACTTTGAAACCTTCCAAAAAGATGATACCTATCCGGAAGTGGTCATGAGCATTCTTTCCAATTACGTTCCCGAATGTTTGGTCCGTGCCAAAGTGAGTTGCAAAGTAGAAGAACTCACCACAAAACATTTCGACGGAAAACAATTTGCAGAAAAGTTTGTACGCGCCATTGAAATTGCCAAAACCGAATCGCGACGTGCCGTAACCCATAATAAAGGAATTATGAACGGCGTGGATGCAGTTGTTTTGGCAACGGGAAATGATTTTCGTGCCGTGGAAGCCGGAGTACATGCTTACGCCGCCCGAAACAGCTATTACGGTAGTTTGACACACGCGAAAATTGAGGATAATATTTTCACTTTTTGGATTGAGTTGCCTTTGGCGGTTGGCACTGTTGGAGGCTTGACCTCACTTCATCCTTTAACAAAGCTTGCTTTTGAAATTCTTCAAAAACCCAACGCAAAGGAATTGATGGAAATCATGGCCGTGGCAGGTTTAGCACAAAATTTTGCAGCTGTGCGCTCCCTTGTTACCACGGGTATACAAAAGGGGCATATGAAAATGCACTTGATGAATATTTTGAACCAACTGCACGCTACAAAAGAAGAAAAGGAAAAAGCGATGGAATATTTTATGACAAAGCCAGTATCGCATAGCTCTGCCGCCGATTTTTTAAAACAATTGAGAAACTGATTCGTATTGAATTTTAGAAATTTGGAGAAAAAGTTTTATAGCAACGGAAAATTACTGCTTACGGGCGAATATGTGGTGCTGGATGGTGCAACAACGCTTGCCATTCCTACCAAATATGGGCAGTCTTTGGAAGTTTCTGCTTCAAAAAAAGGAGGAATTCATTGGAAAAGCTTTGATGAAAAAGGGACGGTTTGGTTTGAGGATTTCTTCGATTTAAAGAATTTTGAAAGCCAAAATAAGAAAAGTGAAATTTCAAAAACTGTATCAAAAATACTTCGCGAAGCGCAAAAGTTGAATCCCGATTTTCTTTCCAAATATGAAGGAATTCAAGTTAAAACGACACTGGATTTCCCGCGGAATTGGGGTTTGGGTTCTTCTTCCACTTTAATAAACAACATTGCGCAATGGGCAGAAGTAGATGGTTTTGCTTTGCTCGCCAACAGCTTTGGCGGAAGCGGGTACGATATTGCAGCAGCGCAGAATGATGCTCCTATTTTATATGAAATTAAAAAAGGAGTTCCTGAATTTAGAAAAGCACACCTTTCCTGGGATTTTACAGATTCCTTATTTTTTGTGCATTTGAATGAAAAGCAGGATAGTAAAGAAGGTATTGCGCACTACAGAAATGCTTTGGTGAAAGAAAAAGACATTCAAAGAATTTCAGACATCAGCAATAAGCTGTTGGATTGTGATTCGCTTTCAGATTTTGAAAAATTGATGGTTGCGCACGAGCATATCATCTCAGAAATAATTGATATTGCGCCGATAAAAGAGCAGTTTTTCAGTGATTATCGGGGAATGATAAAGAGTTTGGGGGCCTGGGGCGGTGACTTTGTTTTGGCAACGGGAGCTGAAAATGATATGGATTATTTCAGAAAAAAAGGGTTTGAAACTATTATTCCTTTCAAAGGGATGATTAAATAAAATTAAGAGAATCTATATGCTGAAAGAAAATCTTCCGAACATAAGGTTATAAATTGAATCTGGGTCTCTAAAAATTTAATTATATTTCCAAAATAGCAAATATTTAGAAATGAATAAACCTGAACATCGACACGACGAAAAAAGAGATATATTCATTGGAAAGTATGACCAATATGATGTCTATTTCAGAGGTTTTCATTCCAATAAAAAAGATAGACATTTAAACGGTTTCATATATAGAAATTTCAGCAGCGGAAATGACTATGAACAAGAAGAATACGATGACCGAGGTCATTTATCTCGTCCTATTGATAGATTTACAAAATATTCAGATGTTTCGACGAAAAACGTAAAAAAACATTATTTTAAAAATGATGTTCCAATTTGGTTAAGTGAAGCAAAAATAAAAGCAATAGCTGAAGGAATTATATTGAATTCTCGAATCAACACTTTTCGTGAAAATGGGTTTTATAATGAAGACTATAATATAATTCAACAATTTGAAATTTTAGAAGAAGATAAAAAGCTTTACAACAGAATAAAAATTAGCAACTTAATATTAAATGCTAGTACATACACATTAGTAGCTATTTTTTTTCTTGGCTCGGGAGCATTATTTTTCCTTATCGTGGTTTCTACTATTGAATGGATTATTTAAAATATTTTTAAATATTTAGTAACCGACACCTTTTTTGATAATTTCTAAAACAAAAATCCCCAAACAGAAACCGTTCGGGGATTAAATGTGGTGCCTCCAACCCCGAAGCCTCGGGGGAACTAGGGACAGTTTCTTCTTAAAATATCTTTTAAAATTTCAGGATTGGCAATCACTTTCCTCAAAAAAGCACGACTTTTCATTTTTTTGATAAACTTTTCAAGAAACAAAGCTTCATTCCTATCTGAGCATTCGTAGCTGACTAACACTTTCCAATCATCTGCGTTTTTGGTAAAATTATTTTTAAAATAATGATTGTTGTGCTGGTGAACCCTAATCGCTAAATCTTGAGTTTCTCCAACATAATGCTTATCGATCGTTCGTGAATAAATAATGTATAGAAAATGCATAATCCATATAAAACAAAAATCCCCAAGCAAACTGCTTAGGGATTGTATGTGGTGCCTCCAAGAATCGAACTAGGGACACACGGATTTTCAGTCCGTTGCTCTACCAACTGAGCTAAGGCACCATTATTGAGACGGCAAATATAAAGCTATTTTCGTTTTTGCAAAACAATAATTAAAAAAATAAACAGATAATCTTTGCTCAATTTAATAGAGCCTTAACAATTACTTCGTTAACGTAGTTGTATTTTTATTGCCTTATTTAAAAAAATGAACCTCGTAATTGATGTTGGGAACACACTTGTAAAGCTTGCCGTGTTTGATTCTGGAATTTTAAAACATAAAAAAACTTGTGTAAAAACAGACTTTTTGGCTACGCTGGGAGAGTTTTTTGAAAATTTCCCTTCTATAGATAATAGCATTGTTTCCTCGGTTGCCCACTTTTCTGAACAGCAAATTTCAAAACTGGAAAAGCTTTGTAATGTTTTACTGTTGGACCACACGACCACAGTTCCATTCATTAATAAATATGGGACCCCAAAAACCTTGGGTATCGATCGCATCGCATTAGCGAGTGCAGCAGTACATTTATATATAAATAAAAATGTATTGGTAATCGATGCAGGAACGTGTATAACCTATGATTTTATAAACTCAGAAAATGAATATTTAGGTGGTGCAATTTCACCCGGTATATCGTTGCGATATAAATCTTTACATACATTTACGGATAAACTACCGTTATTGGAAGCAAATAATTCAAAATTATTAATCGGAAACAGCACCGCAACATCTATACACGCTGGAGTTGTGAACGGGGTTTTGTACGAAATAGATGGCTTTATTGAAGCTTATAAAAATAATTACGAGAATTTAACAGTTATTTTAACAGGAGGAGACGCACATTTTTTGCGAGATACCATAAAAAATGACATCTTTGCCAACTCAAATTTTTTATTGGAGGGCTTGAACCATATTTTAGAATATAACAAACATTGATGTTTAGACAAATAATAGTCGGTTTATTTATACTTATTGCAGGTGTAACAGTGGCCCAGGAAGGAACCACATCTCCATATTCCTATTATGGTATTGGTACCTTAAAATTCCGTGGAACGGTTGAAAACAGGACTATGGGAGGACTGGGGGTTTTCTCGGACAGCATCCACCTTAATCTTCAAAATCCAGCCTCATATTCAAGTTTGCGATTGGTTAACTTTTCTGTAGGTGGAAGCCATAAAGCTTCGACACAAAAAAATGAAACAGACAGCCAAAATGTTTCCACAACCACTCTAGATTATATCGCTATGGGCATTCCTATGGGAAAATTTGGAATGGGTTTTGGAGTTATTCCTTATACTTCAGTGGGCTATGATTTCTATTCCGAATTACCTGATGGCCTTACACAATATGAAGGCAGCGGCGGCTTAAACAGAGCTTATCTTTCACTCGGCTATCAAGTGACACCCCAATTGAGCTTAGGTATAGATGCAAATTACAACTTTGGGAAAATAGAAAATACGGCCATCACCCAAAAGGATAGTCTTCAATATGGCACTCGTACCTATAACAGATCGGACATTCTGGGATTTAGCTTCAATTTTGGGGCAATGTATAAGAGAATGGTTACCGAAAAACTGGAATTTACAGGTTCTGTAACATTTACACCGGGAACCAGTTTTACTTCAGAAAATTACAGAAGAATTGGCACGGTATCTATTGTTCCTGCTGGTATTTTTACGGTTGATGAAAGAGAAATCACCGTTTCAGATACAGATTTTACCTTTCCTTCCCAATTTACAATCGGAGCTGCCATTGGTGAGCCAAAACATTGGTCATTAGGAGCGGAATATACTAATCAAAAAACAAGTAACTTTACAAATAGGTCGTTCACCATTGACAACATAACCTATGAAAATGCTTCTAAATTCCGATTAGGAGGATATTATATTCCAAATTATAATTCTTTCGGAAATTACTTTAAAAGAGTCGTTTACCGCGCAGGAGCTAGATATGAACAAACAGGCTTAAACGTGAATGGACAAGACATAAACGAGTTTGGCATATCTTTTGGACTAGGTTTGCCCGTAGGCCGATTATTCTCAAACGCAAATGTAGGTTTTGAAATCGGAAGACGCGGAACCACCGACTTTGGTTTGATACAGGAAAACTTTTTTAATACATTCTTGAGTTTCTCACTAAATGACCGTTGGTTCGAAAAAAGATTATATGATTAATACCAATAATTCTAATACCATGAAAACAAAATTTATTTTACTATTTACCATCCTTCTGCTTTCCTTCTCTGGAAGTTCTTTTGCTCAAGCTCCCGATGATTGTGCAATATCCCTTTCTTATTTTACAGAACCGGCTAAAATAAAAAATTATGAAGCCGCTCTTCCACATTATGAAAAACTAATTAAGGAATGCCCAGGATACCATATTGCCATCTATCAGTATGGAGTAAAAATGTTTGAATATTTTGTTGAAGAAAAAGGCGACAAAAGCAAAGTGAACGATCTTATCCAAGCTTGGGAACTGAGGTTGCAAAACTTCCCTGATCAAACCAAAGAAGGTGATGTACTTTCAACAATTGCTCAAATTAAGTATGACAATAACATAGGTTCAAAAGCTGAGCAGTTTAAGGCATTTGACGAAGCATTTAAAAAAGACCCAGAAAATTTCACAAGTGGAAAAAGCCTATACGCTTATTTCTCATTGGCTGTAGATTTACATAACGAGGGTCAAAAAGATCTTCAGGATATTTTTAATCTTTACGATGTTGTAATCGATAAAATTGATACTGAAAAGAACAGTCTTGCGTCTAAGCTTACTCCTTTAATGGATAAAGAAGAAGCTGGAACGGCACTTACCGATAAAGAGCAGCGCGCAAAAGATGTTTATGAAAACAATCTTGGAGTATATGCAACCGTTGAAGGAAGTGTAAATGGAAAGTTAGGCCAATTGGCAGACTGCCCTAATCTAATTCCTTTGTACAATAAAGATTTTGAAAATAAGAAAACCGATGTAAACTGGCTTAAAAATGCAGCTGGCCGTTTAAGTGCAAAAGATTGTGATGATCCGTTGTTCTTTAAATTGGTTCAGGAATTGCACAAGCTGGAGCCTTCAGCAGAATCTGCCTATTATCTTGGGAAACTTGCAGAAAAAGACGGCAAAGCTAGCACTGCATTGGATTATTTTAATCAAGCAGCAGACTTGCAGACAGATAAAGGAAAAAAAGCTTCAATTTATTATAGTATAGCAGAAAACTACCGCAAAAAAGGAAGCTATGGAACTGCAAGAAACTATTATAACAAAATGCTAGAAGTAAAACCATCTGCTGGTATGGCATATTATAAAATTGGCTCTATGTATGCTGATAGCGCCAACAACTGCGGCACTACTGTATTTGAAAAAAGAGCAATGTACTGGTTAGCGGCAGATATGATGGATAAAGCAGCCCGTGTAGACGGAACGATTGCTGGTAATGCAAAAGCAGCTGCAAGTTCTTATAGAGCTCGTGCCCCTCAGGCAAGTGATATTTTTTCTGAAGGTATGGCTGGAAAAACCGTTAAATTTAACTGTTGGGTTGGAGGAAGCGTAAGAGTTCCTAACTTATAAGAATGTACACCACTATAAATATGTTTAAAAGCGTGATGGTCCTGGTATTGGCCATCACGCTTTTTGCATGTGAAAGTAATTACCAAAATGTAAAAAAAATGGGGCTTTCTGATGGGGCTCCCATTGCCGAAGGTAAAGACATCAATTTTAAATACACAGACTCAGGGAAATTGGTGACCAACCTGTTGGCCAAAAAATTACTGGATTACTCAAACCTTGAATTTCCATATAAAGAATTTCCAAACGGAATTGAAGTGCGATTTTGGGATGAAAACGGCAAAAAAAACACTGTAACCGCAGACTACGCCATACAGTTTGACGGAACCGGATTGGTTGACCTGCGAAGCAATGTAGTGGTTATTACCGCAGACAGTGTAGTTTTAAAAGCCAACCAGCTTTATTGGGACCAAAAAAATAAATGGGTCTTCACAGACCAGCCCTATCAAATAAAATTTAAGGACGGCTCCTATAATGATGGTGCCGTTGGGTTTGACAGCAGTGAAGATTTCACTACCTTTCTATCCAGAAAAAACCAAGGAGTACAATTAGTGGACAAAACCAAAACCGAAGATGTTAAATAAAGTTTACCGTTTTTTTGAATATGCCTATCTTATTATCGCAGCATTTTTTACCTATGAAGCTATAAATAATTGGGAAAGCCAGCCCTACCGCGCCTACCTTTTTTTATTCTTTGTAGTTCTTGCAATATTCATGTTTTTTTTCAAAAGAAATTTTCGGAAAAAAATGGAGGAAAGAAACAAATAGCTTTCAGGATTCCAACCACACTTGGACGGTAACAATTGAACATTTAAAATTTTAAATGGATTACAGCATCCTAATTATAATAACAATGCTACTTCTATCCGCTTTCTTTTCGGGTATGGAGATTGCCTATGTTTCTTCAAATAAAATTCATATTGAAATTGAAAAGAAACAAAACACATTTCTGGCAGGTGTTCTTAAAAAAATAACCAAACGCCCCTCAAAATTTATAGCAACTATGCTTGTGGGCAACAACATTGCCCTAGTTATTTACGGTTTTTTTATGGGTGATCTTTTAATGGAGTACATTCCTATTGCAGGGTTCACGGGATTGCTTATTCAGACCATCATTTCCACAATTATCATTTTGCTTACCGCAGAATTTTTGCCAAAGGTTTTCTTTCAAATTTACGCAAACAGCTTAGTTAAAATTTTTGCAGTACCCGCATATTTCTTTTACTTCCTTTTTTCACTTATTTCAGAATTCATTATTTGGATTTCAGATTTGGTACTGAAATTAATTTTTAAATCTGAAGGAGACACTGTGCAGTTGACCTTCAGTAAACTGGAACTTGGAAATTATATTTCGGAACAGATGGAGATTGCCGAAACCAAAGAAGAAATGGATTCGGAAATACAGATATTTCAAAACGCGCTTGACTTTTCCGAAGTTAAATCGCGCGAGGCCATGATCCCGAGAACGGAAGTGGTAGCCGTAGATATCAACACTACGCCTAAAGAACTCGCTAAAATTTTCACAGAAACAGGACTTTCAAAAATATTGGTCTACAAAGAAAATATTGATGATATTTTGGGCTATGTGCATTCGTTTGAGCTTTTCAAAAAACCAGCCAGTATAAAAAAGGTATTGATGCCAGTAGTTTTTGTTCCCGAAACAATGCTGGTTAAAGACGTATTGGGCATCCTTAGCAAAAAGAGAAAAAGCATTGCGGTAGTAATTGACGAATATGGCGGAACCAGCGGTATTATTACCGTAGAAGATATTATTGAAGAACTTTTTGGCGATATTGAAGACGAACACGACAGCATTGCTCTTATTGAAGAAGAATTGGGCGATGGCCATTACAAATTCTCGGCACGTTTGGAAGTAGATTACCTAAATGAAACCTATAAGCTCAATTTGGAAGAGAGCGAAAATTACGAAACCTTGGGGGGCCTTATAGTAAACTTCACCGAAGAAATCCCCGATCAAGGCGAAACTGTTGAAATTGAAGATTATATATTCACTATTCTTGAAGTTTCGAGTACCAAAATTGAGCTGGTGGAAGTAAAAAACCTTTCCGAGGATTAGATTTTCAATTATTCCACACTTTTTTCAATTTACTTTTTTATTAATGGTAGGAAAATGGTATTTTCGCCCACTAAATAATTAAAAAAACAATTCTTTAAGAACCTTGTTATTTATTAGGAACTAGAAGAAAATCACAACCAAACCCTTCCTACGCAAATGCGAAAGTGAAGCAATATAAATTACGAACATCAAATGGCAATCTTAAACAGTATTAGAAAAAGAGGGATATTTCTTATCCTTATTATTGCATTGGCGCTTTTCGCCTTTATTTTAAGTGATGTATTAACCAAAGGTGGCGGCACAAAGGTTCAGGATACAATTGCCACCATAAATGGCACTGACATTTCCAGGCAAAGTTTTATGGAAGAGGTAGATGCCACCCAGCGCAACATGGGCCCAAACTCAAACACCTCACAGGCTGTGAATATGGTTTGGGACAGAGAACTTCGCCGTGTTATTTTGGAAGAACAGTATGAAAAAGCAGGTCTTTCTGTTGAAAAGGCACAATTAGACGATGCTCTTAAAACTTCTTTGGCAAACAATCCCACTTTTCTTAACGAAGCTGGACAGGTTGATGATGGTAAAATTCAGGAATACATTGCAAGCATCAAAGCTTCATCACCAGCAATGTACCAGCAGTGGTTAGATTTTGAACAAAACACGGCAGAAGGTGTACTTCAGCGTACTTATTTCAATATGATAAAAGGAGGCTTGCGTACCACAGTTGCTGAAGGTGAGCAAGAATACCATTTTCAGAATGACAATTTGAATTTCAGTTATGTAATGATCCCATACAGCAAAATTGCCGATGAGGATGTAAATGTTTCAGACGATGAAATAAAAAAATACGTTGCCGCGCACCCAAGCGATTATGAAGTTGATGCACAGGCAGACATTCAGTATGTTTTCTTTTCTGAAGAACCATCGGAAGCTGATATTGCAGAAGCTAAAACTGAAACAGCTGCCTTGTTGAATAACAATGTAGAATTCAACCAAGACACAAAAATCAACGATACAATTCCTGGTTTTAGAAATACAAAAGATTACGAAGAATATGTAAATGCAAATTCTGATGTACCTTATTACGACAGTTGGATGTTTAAAAGTCAATTACCGGCTACTGTTGCAGACACTCTCATCAACCTGAATGATGGCGACATTTATGGCCCTTATAAAGTAGACAACTCTTTCTATCTTTCTAAAGTTTTAGAAACCAAGAAAATGCCTGATTCTGCAGAGTCAAAACATATTTTGATTCGCTACGTGGGCACAATGCGTGCACCTGAAACTATTACTAGAACAAAAGAAGAAGCGCAAAAATTGGCCGATAGTCTTTTGAGTGTTGTGAAAAAAGACAAATCCAAGTTTGCAGAGCTTGCAGCGGAATTTTCAGATGACAGCTCTAGCCAAAACGGGGGAGATCTTGGAAGCTCTACACCAGGTAGAATGGTACCACCCTTCGATAAATTTATTTTTAATAATTCAACCGGAACTATTGGTTTGGTAGAAACTGATTTTGGTTTTCACATTGTAGAAGTAGGAAAACAGTCTGAACCTAAAAAAGCTGTTAAGCTTGCAACTGTTGTAAAGAACATTGAGCCTTCCAAAAAAACAACTGACGATGTGTTTTTTAAAGCATCAAAGTTTGAGGTGGCTTTAAAAGATGGCGATTTTACAGAATTGGCACAAGCACAGAGTCTTGAAGTGAAGCCAGTAAACAATCTTGGAAAAATGGATTCTAACATTCCTGGTATTGGCGCCAATCGTCCTATTGTCAACTGGGCATTTGATGAAGACACTAAAGTTGGAGACATAAAACGTTTCAGTGTTCCTGAAGGATATATAATTGCTCAACTTACCCGTAAAAATGAAAAAGGCTTAATGAGCGTTGCTCAAGCTACTGCCACTGTAAAGCCTATACTTATAAACGAGAAAAAAGCTCAAAAAATACGAGAGTCCATCACTGGAAACACAATTGAAGATATTGCCAAAAACCAAGGCGTGAGTGTTCAGAATGGTACGGGCGTTACAATGGCTAATCCTATGGTTGGCGCCAATAATGAACCAAAAGTTGTGGGCACGGCTTTTGGCACAAAACCAGGGGAGTCTACAGGTTTGATTGATGGTAAAAATGGAGTTTATAAAATAAGAACCACTGCATTTAACCCAGCGCCCAAGTTGGAATCATATGTAAACTATGCAAATCAATTGAGTTCTAAGGCTGCTCCAGCATCTCAAGGCGCAGTTTATAATGCACTTAAGAAGAAAGCCGATATTGAAGACAATCGTGCTACTTTTTATTAATAGAACGCACAAATAGTTAACAAGCCCTGTTGCACACTTTGTAACAGGGCTTTTTCTGTAAAACAGATTCATCAATCCTTTAGAAAAACCGAAAATAACCTTTATTTTTAAGGGATTTTTACGAAACACACAAAATGGACAATTCAGAAATTATAAAAGCACTCGAGGAAAAGTATAAAAATCTGGGCGAAAATCCCGAAACCTACCTCAAGGGGCTTTTACAGGCAAAACCCATAACCTATTGGGATTATATTCAAGTGGACACCTTGCTTTCACTCCAAAAAACAAGAACTGATTTTAAGGATGAAGAAATATTCGTGATGTACCATCAGGTAACGGAACTTACCTTAAAAATGATGATCCACGAAATAAAACAACTTTCCGAGGGTGAAAATCTTTCAGAGGAAATCTGGCTAATAAAACTGGATAGACTAAAAAGATACACCCGAATGCTCATCACTTCTTTTGATATTATGAAAGACGGAATGAGCTATGATGATTACAATACCTTCCGCTCCACCCTGACCCCTGCAAGCGGTTTTCAGAGCGCACAGTTCAGAATATTGGAACTTTACAGTACCCGGCTTGAAAATTTAATCAATTCCGAAGGAAGAGAAAGATTGCCGCAAAACCCCACACTTGATGATTACTTTAAACATATTTATTGGAAAGACGCCGGATTAAACAGAAAAACTGGTAAAATGACGCTTACACTAAGTCTTTTCATTGAAAAATATGAAGCAGATTTCAAAGCGCTGGCTGAAAATGTAAAAGGAAAAACCCTGGAAGAACGAGTGGGCCAAATGGAAAACCCTTCCGAAGAACTAAAAGAAAAACTACAACAATTTGACCATTTTTACAACGTGGCTTGGCCGATGGTACATTTAGATACCGCACAGCATTATTTAAATAGCAAAGGGGAAAGTAAAACCGCTACGGGCGGTTCGGAATGGAAAAAATACCTCCACCCAAAATACCAGCAACGTAAATTTTTCCCTACTCTTTGGACCGATGAAGAAATTGCCAATTGGGGCGAATAACCATTTGGAATATGTGAAATTATGGACATACAAACAAAGCGTATATACGAAAAACCAGCCAACCGTGATGGTACTAGGATTTTGGTTGATCGCGTTTGGCCACGGGGCGTAAGCAAGGAAGACGCAAAACTGGACGAATGGATGAAGGAAATTGCCCCTTCTACAGAACTTCGAAAATGGTTTGACCACAAAGAAGAACGTTTTGATGATTTCTCAAAAAAATATAAAAAAGAACTGGAAGACCATTCAGGACTGGTGCAACAACTGTTGGACAAAGCAAAAGAAAAACGTTTAACACTTCTCTACGGAGCGAAAGATGAAAAACATAACCAAGCCATAGTCCTAAAAAACTATCTGGAAAACCAGTAAATTCATCTTATTTAAACCTTTTGATTATTTTTAAGGTTACTAACCAATTATTGAAAATTAGCATGAAATATTTAGTTGCGCTTTTCTTCATATGCTTTTCATTTACTGCAAAATCACAAATACTCAATGCCGAATCGCTTCGGAAAGTAACCGACACCTCTGGTTTTTCAGGTTCTGTAAGTCTTGGTTTTTCGTTGAAACGTGACGTAAATGATTATTTCGCCTTCAGCAGCAGTACACACCTACAATACAAAATGAACAAACATTTGGTATTGTTGAAGAACGATATTGAGTTAAAAAACATTGAAGGCAACAAATTTGAGAATGCGGGAATAACCCATCTTCGATATAATTATAGATTTCATCCCCGAATAGCTTGGGAGGTTTTTGCACAAGCACAGTATAACAAAGTTTCAAAAATAGATTTTAGAGGTCTGGTTGGAATAGGACCACGCTTTAAATTGACAACTTCAGAAAAGTATAAGTTCTATTTGGGAACCCATATAATGTATGAACAAGAGGAGCTCAGCGATGGTGTAACTCCACTTCAACGTGATTTTCGAAGCACCTCCTATCTTTCCTTTAGTTTATACCCAACAGAAACCATAAGCCTTGTAAGCACTACCTACTACCAACCTAAACTTAAAAACTTTAGTGATTACCGTTTATCAAACCAAAGTTCATTGCTTATTGATTTATTCAAGAATTTTGCGTTTAAAACTACCTATACATTTATTTATGATGAAACCCCCGCAATTGGTATCCCAAACTCACAGTATAATCTGGAAAGTGGCTTTGTTTATTCTTTCGATTAAATTGTTAAACTTTCGTAAGCATGCTCCTTTATCAAAGACTACTTGCCTATATTTACCTTTATTGAAAACCAAAATCCCTAAAATTTCGTACTTATAAATAAAGCACTCCTATGGCCTCACAGAATTATTATGACCCTGCAGATTTAAAAAAATTTGGAAATATTACACAATGGAGCAAAGAGCTCGGTGAAAAGTTTTTTGAATACTACGGAAAAGTCTTTGAAGAGGGCGCCCTCTCTGCCCGTGAAAAATCACTCATAGCTCTTGCAGTGGCACATACCGAAATGTGCCCCTATTGCATTGATGCCTACTCACAGGATGGTTTGCAACGTGGCATTACCAAAGAAGAAATGATGGAAGCCGTTCACGTAGGCGCAGCTATCAAAAGCGGCGCCAGCTTGGTACACGGGGTGATGATGATGAACAAGGTGAATAAATTGGAAATGTAGGCGTACCATTAATCGCGCACTTCCAATAAATCATTAAAATAGAATTCAGAAAAATTTTCTATGCTAAAAGAAAAAAAGAAACAACAACAATCCCTTCATAAACGCCACAGCGAGCTTGCGATGGCGAACAAACAACTCGAAAAACTTTCCAACGGTATTTTTGCCAGTGGAGAACTTCCCCTTTTTTCTGAAAAAATTAAGGAAACAGAACAATTTCCCCTTCGACCCAATAAACTTGAAATTCTTCAAATTAACGTCGGCTATATGTGCAACCAGGTTTGTGAACATTGCCACGTAGATGCAGGGCCGGATCGAAAAGAAATTATGACCCGCGAAACGATGATGCAGTGTTTGGAAGTGATTCGCAACACAGGCGCCCATACATTAGACCTTACAGGCGGCGCTCCCGAAATGAACCCAGATTTTCGTTGGTTTGTTGATGAAGCAAGCAAAGCCGGCATTAAGGATTTTATTGTGCGAAGCAACCTGACGATTATTCGTGCCAACAAAAAATATTACAATTTACCTGAGTTCTTCAAAAACCACAACGTGCATGTGGTGAGCAGCATGCCCCACTGGACCCGTGGTAAAACTGATAAACAAAGAGGCGAAGGCGTTTTTGATCAGTCAATTAAAGCATTACAGGAATTAAATGCTGTAGGCTACGGAATGCCGGACAACGACCTGCGTCTTGATTTGGTCTACAACCCAAGCGGCGCTTTTTTACCGGGCGATCAAGCCAGTATGGAAAAAGATTTCAAAAAAGCACTATTGGAGGATTTCGGGATACATTTCCACAACCTTTTTGCTATTACGAACCTGCCAATTTCCCGGTTTTTGGATTATTTGATTGCTTCGGAAAATTACGAGGATTATATGTATTCCTTAGTGGATGCATACAACCCCGCAGCTGTTGCAAACGTGATGTGTCGCAATACCATCTCGGTGAGTTGGGACGGGTATTTATACGATTGCGATTTCAACCAAATGCTGGAATTGAAGGTGGCGAGCAAAATCCAACACATTTCAGAATACAACGAAGATATCCTCAATGACCGAAAAATAATAATCAGCCAACATTGTTATGGATGTACTGCCGGAGCTGGTAGCAGCTGTCAAGGCGCGACGGCAAAATAAATTGTGACTATTTTGGTTTAACCAATTCCATGAAAATATTTTTATCAATCTTAGTTTGTTTGCTTTTTTCAATTGCAATGATGGCCCAAAAGCCGGTCGATGCATTGTTGGAACAATACAACAGGCACAGTGTCCCGTATATTTCTGTAGATGAATTGCGCATGTTCCAGATGAATGATACCGTTACAATTCTGGATGCGCGGGAACCAGAGGAATTTAAAATAAGCCATATAAAAAGTGCGATAAACGTGGGTTTTAATGACTTCACATTAGAAGAAAAACAACTTCAAAAACTAGATAAAAACATTCCCGTAATTGTCTATTGCTCGGTTGGAATTCGTTCCGAAAAAATAGCCGAAAAATTAAAAAATGCTGGTTTTGTTAGCGTAAAAAATCTTTACGGCGGTATCTTTGAATGGAAAAACAAAGGTTATCCGGTTATTGATTCCAAAGGAAAACAAACCGAAAATGTGCATGCTTTTTCCAAGTATTGGAGCAAATATTTAACTGCCGGCAACCCTGTTTACTGAATCTCGAAACCTTATTTCTAAAATATGGGCATACTTTCCTCCAAACACACAAATGACGACGATAATCAAACAGCTTCCGATTTTCATTTTCCTTCATCAAAAAAAGCGCTGATCATTTTCACGCGGAATCCTGAACTTGGGAAAGTAAAAACCCGGTTGGCAAAAACTGTTGGCAATG
This sequence comes from Aequorivita sp. UBA3180, assembly GCA_002364215.1. Taxonomy (GTDB): domain Bacteria; phylum Bacteroidota; class Bacteroidia; order Flavobacteriales; family Flavobacteriaceae; genus Aequorivita. The sequence continues at coordinate 57,104 of DEXQ01000001.1, forward strand.
ACAGTGCTTTGGAAATCTATAAATTTCTGTTGAAGCATACTGTGGAAATTTCCGAAAATCTCAACGTTGACAAATTTGTTTTCTATTCAGAAAACATTTACCGTGACGATATTTGGAATGAGGGTAATTTCAGAAAAAAATTACAAACAGGAAATGATTTGGGCGAACGGATGAATAATGCATTTTCTGAAATTTTCGGGATGGGTTATGAAAAAGCAATCATCATTGGCAGCGATATGTTTGATTTATCCCAAAACGATCTGGAAATCGCTTTTGACGCATTGCAAACCAACCAATTTGTAATTGGCCCCGCAACCGATGGCGGTTATTATCTTTTGGGAATGAAGGAGCCCAATTCTGAAATATTTCAAAATAAAAACTGGGGCGGCAATACCGTTTTGGAAGCAACTTTGGAAAATTTAAAAACTGAAAAATACATTTTTCTCGAAGCGCGCAATGATGTGGATTATTTTGATGACATCAAAGAAATTGACGCTTTTCAGCAATTTTTACCACCTTATTTAGACAAAAACTTTTTATAGCATATGAGTATTTTAAAATACATTGAAGAAGCTGCAGCTTATCTTCAGCAACGTGGATTTGAAAAACCAGAAGTAGGAATCATTCTCGGAACCGGCCTCGGAAAAATAATTGAACAGGTGAAAATTGAGGCGGAAGTTAGCTACAACCATATTCCAAATTTCCCCACGGCCACAGTTGAATTTCACAAAGGAAAACTTATTTACGGCACCTTGGAAGGAAAAAAAGCAGTGTTTATGCAGGGCCGTTTTCACGTTTATGAAGGGTATTCGCTGCGTGACGTTACCTTTCCCGTTCGCGTGATGCATCTTTTGGGAATAAAGCATTTATTAGTGAGCAATGCTTCTGGCGCAATAAATCTCAACTTCAAAAAAGGTGAAATCATGCTTATTGATGACCATATCAACCTACAAGGCGACTCGCCACTCGCCTTCCGCGGAGTTGAAAAAATGGGAGAACGTTTTGTAGATATGAGCGCTCCCTACAATGCCGTAATGAACCAAAAACTGGAGCAGATTGCTTCAGAAAAAAATATAAAACTGCACAAAGGTGTGTATGCGAGTGTGGTTGGACCGCAACTGGAAACCCGCGCTGAATACCGCTATTTAAAAATTATAGGAGCAGATGCCGTGGGAATGAGCACCGTGCCAGAGGTTATTGTCGCAAACCATTTGGGATTGCCGGTTTCGGCCGTTTCAATCCTTACCGATGAATGCGACCCCGACAATCTGCAACCCGTTAATATTGAAGAAATAATCTCGATGGCCGCCAAAGCGGAACCGGATATGATTAGACTGTTTACCGAGTTGATCAAGCAATTGTAATCAAACCCAATTTATTGCGACCAAAAATATCTTGGAAAAATACTTTGAAATATTTAAAAATTCCTATCACGGCTATTTCAACTATCTGTGGAATGAAATAACGCACTTCCACTGGGGAAACTATTTCTATGGCTTAATCGTGGTTTCCTTGCTGGTTTGGGTTTTGGAATTGCTCTTTCCTTGGCGGAAGAACCAAAAAGTTTTCCGAAAGGATTTTTGGCTGGATACCTTTTATATGTTTTTCAATTTTTTTCTGCTGAATTTAATTGTCCTTATTTTTTTATCAAACGCCACTGCGGAATTGTTCAACGATCTATTATCGTTTGCAGGATGGGAGCTTTTGGATTTTCAGCTTCTCAATTTGGATGCACTTCCCTTTGGACTGGGGCTTTTGATTTTCTTTCTCATAACAGATTTTGTGCAATGGAACACCCACCGATTGTTGCACTACTCTTCTTTTCTCTGGAATTTTCACAAACTGCACCATTCGGTCAAAGAAATGGGATTCGCCGCACACCTGCGCTACCATTGGATGGAACCTGTAGTCTATAAATCGTTGCTTTACATTCCGCTTGCAATTATTGGAGGTTTTGACGTGGAATCGGTTGCGATTGTACATTTTTCTGCGCTCGCTATCGGTCATTTAAATCACGCCAATCTGGCCTGGGATTATGGTCTTTTGAAATACATTTTCAACAACCCCAAAATGCATATTTGGCACCACGCTAAAGTTTTACCAAAACACGCACAATACGGTGTTAATTTCGGGATCAGCTTGAGCCTTTGGGATTATCTTTTCAAAACCAATCATATTCCCCACGACGGCCGGGACATTGAACTGGGCTTTGATGGTGACGAAAAATTTCCTTCTAGTTTTATTTCCCAGGAATTATATCCCCTCAAAACCAAGCAGCGAAATAATTCGTAATTATTTATATATAAAACGAAACAAAATGAAAACCATATTCAACCTTGCAACCATACTTTTTTTATCATTTTCATTACAAAGCTGTAATCTTCTTTCCGCCGCAGGTATTAGTAGCCAAGGGCAGCCAATTAAGGAAGTTCAGTCTGAGCTCACTTCAACAACCGCAAATTCTGCCGTAAATATAGATCATTCCCAATGGGACAAATTGCTGAAAAAATATGTGGACAACGAAGGAATGGTAAATTATAAAGGCTTTAAAAAGGACGAGGCCAAGCTGGGTGAATATCTGCAAAAGCTTTCGGAAAAAAACCCGACTGATGATTGGAGCGTGCAGGAATTGCTGGCGTATTACATCAATCTTTACAACGCAGCCACCGTAAAATTGATAGTGGAAAACTATCCCGTAAAAAGCATAAAAGACATTGATGGTGCTTGGACCAAAGGCCGTGTGGCAGTCGGCGATAAAATGCTATCCCTCGGCGGAATTGAAAACGGAATCCTTCGAAAAATGAACGAGCCACGTATCCATTTCGCTATAAATTGTGCTTCCATTTCGTGTCCAAAACTTTTGGATGTGGCTTACACCGCGGCAAAAATCAACGAACAATTGGATCGCGCCACCAAAGAATTCATCAATAGTGACAAAAATGATATTTCAGCAAGCAACCCAAAGGTTTCCTCTATTTTTGATTGGTATGCAAAGGATTATAAGGTAAATGGAAAGCAGGACGTTATAGGTTATATAAACCAATATTCAAAAACCAAAATAAATTCAGGTGTAACTTTATCCTATAAAAATTACGATTGGAATTTGAACGAACAATAATCAGTAAAATAAGTATATCGAGAATTAACCTAAAACTTGAAACTAGAAACTTTTTTTAATGATAAGCATCATCATCCCGGTTTTAAACGAAGCCGCAAACATTGAAAAACTATTAAAGCATCTTTCAGAAAATAGTTCTGGGAAAAACGAAATAGAAATCATTGTAGTTGATGGCGGAAGTAGTGATGATACCTTTGAGATTGTTAATACTATGTCCGGTCGAGCGCAGTCGAGACCTCTATGTTTGCAGATTATCAATTCAGAAAGAGGTCGCGCAAAACAAATGAACAAAGGCGCGCAAGTAGCTTCGGGCGACATACTTTACTTTCTGCACGCCGATTCCTTTCCACCGAAAAATTTTGACAAATACATTTTTTCTGAAGTAAAGAACGGAAATCCCGCAGGCTGTTTCCGAATGAAATTTGATAGTGATCATTGGTGGCTGAAATTGGCTGGCTGGCTTACGCAATTTCGCTGGCGTGCCTGTCGTGGCGGGGATCAAAGCCAATTTATAACCAAAGAACTTTTTGAGGAAATTGGCGGTTTCGACGAAACTTACACGATTTACGAAGACAATATTTTAATCAACGAACTTTACAAACGGAAAAAGTTTGTGGTAATCCAAAAATGCATCACTACCTCTGCTCGTCTTTACAGACAAAAAGGCGTTTGGAATCTTCAATACCACTTTTGGGCAATTTATGTGAAACGCTGGTTTGGCGCAGATGCCGATGAATTATACCAGTATTATTTGAAGCATATCAAGCAAGCGAATGCCACGGAAATTTCAGAAGAAAAATTCTCCAATCAAGTTGCTGAAAATTAAACAGATTTAAAATCTTTCGATTTTCAAAGTGGTTTCTTTCCAAAATTTTTAGGATATTGTAAAGAAAAACTAACAAAAACAAAGCTATGAACATTTTTGAAGCAATTAGAAAAGACCACGACAAACAACGCGAACTCTGCCGTTTGGTAACCTCCACTTCGGGCGATTCAAAAGGCAGAAAGGAAATGTGGGAAAAATTGAAGCACGAATTAAAAATACACGCAGACGCCGAGGAACGCACGTTCTATTCGCCATTGATCCATAACGATATGATGCAGGAACACGCCCGCCACGGGATAGCCGAACATCACGAAATGGACGAACTCATGGAAAAAGTGGACGAAACCGATATGGATTCTCCCGCCTGGCTTGTGTACGCAAAACAACTATGTGAAAAGGTAGAACACCATTTGGACGATGAGGAGCACAGCTTTTTTCAATTGGCAGGAAAGGTTTTTACCGAAACCCAAAAAACGTCCATCGCGAAGGATTACTTGGAAGAAATGAAAAAGAACAGATAGCCTAAATTGTTACTCTTTTTGGGTTGAATAAAATTTTGAAACCACTCGTAGGGCTGGTTTGTTTTGTGGCGTAAACTGATTGTCATCGGGGCCTCCCACTTTTTCGTTCAAAACAAACCATTTCCACAGAAAACCACCCGCAAACCAATCCTCTCCCCAAACCGATTTGTAGAGTCCTTCCAGCAAATTTGCCTGTGCCTCTAAGTTCACGGAGGTCATTTCCCTATCGCTTTTCCACGGTTCCTTGCCACTAAAATCAACACTTCGGTAGCCGTATTCCGCAAATAGTATTTTTTTGTTTTCCTTTTCAGAAAAATCTTTCAATTCTTTTTTCCATCGCCCCCAACCTGCTATTGCCTCTTCCACTGTGGGAGTTTCGTTCTCCGAAACTGGGAAATAAGCATCCACGCCAATATAATCCAGCGCATCCCAAAACGGTACGCGCCTGTACTCGTCCCAATTGGCGGCATAGGTCAATTTTCCGTTGTAAACCTTCTTTACTTCCGCAATCAATTCGCGCCAATAATCGGGACGGTGCTCTATAAATTTTTCCAATTCGGTACCGATACAGAAAATTTCAATACTTTTTGCCTCTGCAACTTTCGCAAAATCGAGGATAAAATTTCTGTAGGTGTTTTCAAGTTGAAGCCAATCTGCTTCCGAAGTCATTTCAACCCAACCCGTATATTCTCCGTTCCACACCCAGATTTGGGGTTTCAGCATTACACTTATTCCGTTTTTGTGAAGCAGTTCAACATATTGTGTTACGCCTTCGCGAGTTTCGCCAAACCATTGGCGTTCTTGGTCGTATATTATTTCGGGATGGTTTAAACTTCTTATAAAACCGAAGGGCATTACGGTAACATAATTAGCATTGACTTCCTTTAAAGAAGCAACATTTTTGTGCGAAAGTGAATCTGGAGCGGCCACAAGGCTCAGGCCGTTTATTTTGGAAACGGTCGGATTTTGAAATATTTTTTCTTCGGAAGAATTTTTCTTTTGGGCGCACCCAGTTATAATGGCGAAAAGAAGAATACCGTACACTAAGCGATGAAGCAATATCATTTTGAAATATTAAAAGTTGAATTTAAGGCTTTATTTCAGAAATTAGGGAAATATTAATACCTGTTTTGAAACTGCCCCAATTGTAATTGCGTAAATTTATAAACGACTGAAGAAACCAATCACCAAAAGTATGGAGCACATCGTGATTATAGGCAACGGAATTGCAGGTGTAACGGCCGCTCGACACATTCGTAAACTTTCCAATAAAAAAATAACCATTATTTCCGCTGAAGCCGATCATTTTTTTTCCCGCACTGCCTTGATGTACGTTTATATGGGCCATATGCGCTGGCGCGATATTGAGCCGTATGAACATTGGTTTTGGGAAAAAAATAGATTGGAACTTAAAAAAGCCTATGTTGAAACGGTCGATACCAACAACAAAACGCTTCATTTTAAAGGCGGCGGCACCTTAACGTATGACAAACTGATTATAGCCTCAGGCTCGGTGACAAATACCTTTGGTTGGGAAGGTTTGGAACTGAATGGCGTACAGGGATTGGTTACGAAACAGGATTTGGAAAAACTTGAAAAAAATGCGCCAAACAATAAAGAATGTCCCCGGGCGGTGATCGTCGGCGGCGGTTTGATAGGCGTTGAAATGGCCGAAATGCTCCGCACCCGCGATATTGAAGTTACGATGCTCGTGCGGGAAGATGGGTTTTGGAGCAACGTCCTTCCAAAACAGGATGCCGAAATGATTTCGCGGCATATTGTTTCGCACGGGGTGGATCTTCGGCATAATTCAGAACTCGATAAAATTTTGGACGATGGCAAAGGCAACGTCCGCGCCGTTTTAACCAAGGATGGAGAGGAAATTCCCTGTAGCGTGGTTGGAATTACCACGGGTGTAAAGCCACAGATTTCCTTTCTTCAACATTCAAAAATTGAAACCGACAAAGGTATTTTAGTAAACCGAAAACTGGAAACAAACATTGAAGACGTACATGCCATTGGCGATTGTGCACAGCAACGCGAACCCATCGGCAACCGCCCACCCGTAGAGGCGGTTTGGTACACTGGCCGGATGATGGGCGAGGCTTTGGCGCAGACCATCTGCGGAAAACCTTTTGAGTATAATCCCGGTAACTGGTTTAACAGCGCTAAGTTTTTTGATATTGAATACCAAACCTATGGCTGGGTTTTTTCAGAAAGTAAACTGAAGGATTACGAAGCCCAATTCCACTGGAAATGTGCGAGCGACCTTCGCTGCGTAACGATTTCATACAATAAAAACTCCAATGAATTTCTTGGGATAAACACTTTCGGAATACGGATGAAACACGAGGTTTTTGACAAATGGTTGAATGAAAAGCGAAGCGTGGATTACGTTATCCAAAATTTAAAACAAGCTAATTTCGACCCTGAATTTTATAGAAAATATGAAAAGGAGATTCAATCAAAATTTTTCAACCAATCCGTAAACGCATAATCTATGAGTACTGTCCAACGAAATATGTCGCTTGCGGGCGAACCGCCAAAAACGATAAATACCCAGCAAAAACTTGCATCGGCCATCGGTTTGATAGGTTTGGCGGTGCTTTTTTTGGCGTTAGTCAATATTAATTTTCCCAATAAAACCCTTTGGCTTACCGCCTCATTAATCGCCATTGGCGGCGGCACGGTTTGGTTTTCAATAGCCGCCTACGGCAACAAACACGAAGGGATTAAAAACGACGGCGTATATTTTAAGTCGCTTACTTCCAAAGGATTTTGGGCGTGGGTTTTGGGCATTACCCTTACTTTATTTTACGTGGTGCTGTATTGGTTTCCGCAGTATTTGGGCTTGGTACAGGATGGCGACAACAAAGGATTGGTGGCGCTTTTTGACCCTTTGAGCAAATTTCTCAATGGCGGTTCCGCAAGTCAATGGTTTGTTTACGGAACGCTTTATACGCTGGCCATTTTGGCTTTTGGAATTAAATTCATCTTAAAATACCGCCACAACAAATACGAAAAACTGCGAACCTATTCCGTGATTTTTTTCCAGTTGGGGTTTGCGTTTCTGATTCCGGAATTGATGCAGCGGCTGAACAGTGAATCCTTTACCCTACCCTATTACGACCTTAAAAACATCTGGCCGCTCAATTACTACAATTTTGAGCAATACCGGGTAGATCAATTTATTTCCGCCGGCGATATTGGCTTGGCATTATTGATTTTTGGAATCGTTTCCATTTTTATAATCACGCCAATTTTAACCTATAAATACGGCAAACGCTGGTACTGTAGTTGGGTCTGCGGTTGCGGGGGATTGGCAGAAACCGCCGGCGATCCGTTTCGGCATTTGAGCGACAAACGGCAAATAGCCTGGAGGGTGGAACGCTGGGTAATCCACAGCGTCTTGGTTTTTGTGGTTTTGATGACCACGGCGGTGGTGCACAGTTATTTGGGCGATGACAGTTCAAAATATTGGTTAACGAAAGACGTATTCCTAATTTCCGTGGCAGCAATCTTAACCGCCGTTTTTGCGGGAACGTTTATTTTTAAAAGGGAAGAATTGCAGAAAGATGCCCGTTATGGGGCGATTGGTTATTTCGTGATTATTATTTCGTTAATTGGGTTTCACTATTTTTCTGGAAAAACTTTGTTTCTATTTGAAGCCGAAACCCTTCGCCAAAGCTATGGTTTTTTAATAGGCGCCGTTTTTAGCGGGGTGATTGGCGTAGGATTTTACCCAATCTTCGGGAGCCGCGTTTGGTGCCGTTTCGGTTGCCCGATGGCTGCGATTCTGGGTTTTCAGCAACGGCTTTTTTCGCGTTTCAGAATTACTACAAACGGAGGCCAGTGCATCAGTTGCGGCAATTGTTCCACCTATTGCGAAATGGGAATTGATGTGCGCGCTTATGCCCAAAAAGGAGAAAACATTGTACGTTCCAGTTGTGTGGGCTGTGGAATCTGTTCGGCAGTTTGTCCGCGCGGGGTTTTAAAGCTTGAAAATGGCCCGCTAGAAAAACGTATCGATTCCAACGAAATCCTTTTGGGAAATGATGTGGATTTGATGAATTTTGTGAATAAGTAAGTGGTTGATGGTAAAAAAAATGTTTTATTTTCTTTTAAAATAATTCACCCAAAGGGAACATACCAAAGCTAGCAGCGTGAAGACTAATGTCAATATTTCCACGAGTTGTGCATCGGGCCGCCAACCTGAAAACGTTTCCACCAAAAAGCCTATGTAGCTATTGGGAAGATTGGTTTTGCCCAACTGACGCAAAATATCATAGTGCCAGTCTGTGAGAAAACAATACCCGAAACCGTTCCAAATGCCCAAGACGACCCAAGAAAAGAGAGTAACCGCCAAAGTGAAAAGATGTAGCTTTCGTGTGTTTCTAAAAATCCAACCGAAAAGATTAAAAATAATAAGTACCGTATGAAAAACGATAAAGAACCAATTGCCGAGATGGAGCCAGAAATTTTCCAATGTTACTTTTGCTTTTTGAATTTGTAAATAGCTACAATTTAAAGTTTATTTTTCTGAAATTCGCAATTCATAAATTTCCTAGTTTTTAATGACCAAAATTATTAAAGTAATAATTCCCGCCTATAACGAAGAAGCCTCGATAGGGAAAGTGATTGCTGAAATTCCGGATATCGTTTCAGAAATAATTGTGGTGAACAACAATTCTACTGACAGGACTGCAGCAGTTGCTGAAAAAGCAGGTGCCACTGTTCTGTTTCAACCAAAAGCCGGCTACGGAAACGCATGTTTGAAAGGAATGGAATACATTTCAGACAAAGATAACAAGCCGGAAATCGTTGTTTTTTTAGATGGCGATTATAGCGATTACCCTTCAGAATTAACAAAAATCGTGGCACCAATTCTCGAAGATAACATAGATTTTGTTGTGGGTGCGCGTGTGAAAGAATTGCGGGAAGTGGGCGCTATGACCTTTCCCCAACGATTCGGAAATGTATTGGCAACCAAATTGATGACTTTATTTTTCAATTCAAAATTTACAGATCTGGGACCCTTTCGCGCTATTAAATACGAAAAATTACTCGCTTTAAATATGCAGGACAAAACCTACGGTTGGACGGTAGAAATGCAACTTAAAGTTCTAAAAAAGAATTTTACATATACCGAAGTGCCCGTTAATTACAAAAACCGTATTGGCGTTTCTAAAGTTTCGGGTACGGTAAAAGGTGCTATCTTTGCTGGCATAAAGATTCTAAGCTGGATCTTTAAATACAGTTACAAAAAATGATTCTTGAATCCATAATCATTACCATTTACTCCATTGCCCTACTCCTCATCTTAATGTATGCTTTGGCGCAATTAAACCTGCTTTTCAACTATTTAAGCGCTAGAAAGCATCACAAAAATTCACCAACTTTCGATTTTTCAAAAGAAGAAGAAATTCCGTTTGTAACCATTCAGCTACCGGTTTATAACGAATTGTATGTAATGGAACGCCTGTTGGACAACATTGCTGAAATTGATTACCCAAAAGATAAACTGGAAATTCAAGTTCTCGATGACAGTACGGACGAATCTTTTGAAGAAACTGCGAAGCACATTCAAGAGATTCAGAAAACTGGTTTAGATATTCAACATGTTACGCGTGAAAATCGGCTAGGTTACAAGGCTGGTGCGCTAAAAGAAGGTTTAAAAACTGCCAAAGGCGAATATATTGCAATATTTGACGCAGATTTTCTTCCGAAGAAAAACTGGTTGAAAAACACGATTCCATATTTTAAAGATCCTGAAATTGGCGTGGTGCAAACCCGTTGGGGACATCTAAACCGAGATTATTCAATACTTACCCGCGTTCAAGCTTTTGCGCTGGATGCACATTTCACTTTGGAGCAGGTTGGCAGAAACAGCAAGGGACATTTTATAAATTTCAACGGAACGGCTGGCGTTTGGCGAAAGGAATGCATCCTCGATGCTGGCAATTGGGAGGGCGACACGCTTACCGAAGACCTCGATCTGAGCTATCGCGCCCAACTTAAAAACTGGAAATTCAAATATTTGGAAGAGGTGGAAACACCCGCAGAACTTCCTGTGGTAATTAGTGCTGCGCGTTCGCAACAATTCCGTTGGAACAAAGGAGGCGCAGAGAATTTTCAGAAAATGGCTTGGCGTGTTTTTAAAAGCAAGGATATTTCCCTTAAAACCAAATTTCACAGTTTTCTGCATTTGCTGAACAGCACGATGTTTTTAAATATTCTGATAGTGGCCATTTTGAGCATCCCGATGCTTTACATCAAAAACGAATACGAACACTTGAAAATGTATTTTTATGTGATGAGCTTTTTTGTGATAAGCACCATCATCTTTTTTATCTGCTATTGGTTTACCTATAAAACCATTTATGGCGGCGGATTTAAGAGATTCCTGAAATATTCAGCAATGTTTTTTACGTTTTTTTCTGTGGCGATGGGGTTTTCGCTGCACAACTCCATTGCGGTTTTGGAAGGACATTTTGGGAAGAAAAGTGAATTTATCCGTACGCCTAAATTCAACATTGGCGGTTTAAAGGAAGGTTGGAAAGGCAATAAATACCTCACCAAAAACATTTCGCCCAATGTGATTGTTGAAGGGGTTTTGATGCTTTATTTCGCCTTTGGAATGTACAGCGCTTTCATCGTTGGCGACCAAGGCGGCGATTTCGGATTGTTTCCGTTTCACTTAATGCTTTGCGTAGGGTTTGGGTTTGTGTTTTTTAAATCGCTTACCTCCAAAGCATAAACCATTTTTTTTTACATTTAAGCTCTGCGAATCTCAGTGCTTTTCTCTGCGATACTCTGCGTAATATTTATTCCACAGAGTTACACAGAGAGTCGCAGAGTTTCACTGAGAAATTCTGAAATCGTTAATCGACAATCTAAAATCAAAATGTATCCGCCACCGCACCACCAATCTGAAGATATTCAAAAAATGATTTCCGTAATCAAACATTTTCCATTGGGAATGTTGGTTACAGCTGAAAACGGAAAACCATTTGTAACACATATTCCTTTTATATACAACGAAACCACCAAAAAGCTGGTCGCGCACATTGACCGAAACAATCCACAATTGCAAACACTAAATGATGATAATGAAGTTACGGTAGTTTTTAAAGGCCCAGACACCTATATTTCCCCAAGCATTTACACCACGCCGCAATTGCCAACGTGGAATTATATTATAGTTCACGTCACAGGAAATATTAAATTAATAAACGAACCTGAAGCCATTAAAAAAACAATGGTTGATATGACGGAGTTTTTGGAGGGCGAAGCAAAAAAGTTTGAACTGAAAAATGACGACCCGCGAATGGATCGATTGATAAATTATATCCAAGCTTTTGAAATTGAAATCACTCATTGGGAAGGGAAATTCAAGCTTTCACAGGATAAAATCCCGCAGGATTTTGAGAATGCGAAGGAGGAATTAAAGCGAAATTCCCCAAAGGACGTTTCAATATTTATTGAAGAAATTTACAAGAAAATGACATAAGACTTTAGGACAAAGGACGTAAGACGAAATTCTTGTTAACAGCGTCTTAAATCCTATGTCTTATAGCGGAGCGGTCTTACGTCTTTTCGACATATCCCTTTACCTCCTTAAAATCCAACCCACCATAATTGCCGCTACTCATTAAAAGCAAGCAAGTATTATCGTAATCCTGTGAAAAAAGATAGGTTTTAAAATCGGCTGGATTTGTGAAAACCACCAAATCCTGTCGGTCAAAAGCTTCATCAATTTGCTCCCCTTTTATTTCTTCCAGCTGTTTTATCATCACTGCGTGTGGGGAATAGAAAACAACTGCGCTATCCGCCGCATCCAGCGTTCCTTTGTATTCTTTTAAAAATTCTGGGTTTAAACTGCTGTAAGTATGAAGCTCCAAACAAGCGATCAATTTTCTATTTGGATATTGGCTTTTTACGGCTTCGGTAGTCGCTTTCACTTTGCTTGGTGAATGTGCGTAATCTTTGTAAGCAACTGCTGTTTTGGTTTCAGCAATTTTTTCTAAACGTTTGCTGGCGCCTTTAAAAGTAGCAATCGCTTCGTAAAAATCATCGGCATCCACGCCCATCAATTGGCAAATCCAGCGGGCGCCCTCAAGATTGTTTAAATTATGCTTTCCGAAAATTTCAACAGGCATTGGCCCTTCGGGAGTTTCTAAAAGAGTGATTCCATCCTCAACCGAATATTCGGGAGTTTGGTATGGATATTTTTTTATGTGATTTGTAGAATTTTCAACAACACGTTTCACCTCAGAATCTTCTTCGTTGTAAATTATCGCTCCGCCATTTGTAATTTCATTGAGAAATATCTCAAACTGTTCTACATAATTTTCATAGGTTGGGAAAACGTTTATATGATCCCAAGCTATTCCACTCAGCAAAGCAATATTTGGCTTGTAAAGGTGAAACTTCGGTCTTCTATCTATTGGTGAAGAAAGATATTCATCGCCTTCAATTACCATAAAATCGCTATCGTAAGTAATTTTCACCATTGTATCAAAACCTTCCAACTGTGCCCCAACCATATAATCTACATCCTTTCCGTTGTAATTCATAACGTGCAGAATCATCGAGGTGATTGTAGTTTTTCCGTGGGAACCACCAATAACCACACGGGTTTTGTTTTTGGACTGTTCGTAAAGAAATTCTGGGTAACTGTAGATTTTTAAACCCAGTTCCTTCGCTTTTAAAAGTTCGGGATTATCTGCTTTGGCGTGCATTCCAAGGATAACGGCATCAATTTCCGAAGTCAATTTTTCGGGAAACCAACCTTCTTTTTCGGGCAACAGACCTTTGTTTTTCAACCTACTTTTTGAAGGCTCAAAAACCTCGTCGTCGCTTCCGGTTATACTATCTCCTTTTTGATGTAATGCCAAGGCGAGGTTGTGCATCGCGCTGCCACCAATAGCTATAAAGTGGATTCTCATAAAATGGTTTCTAGTTTCTGGTTTCAAGTTGCAGGTTTCAAGTTGCAAACTAATATTGAATTTGAGTATAACAAATATACTTTTTCTAATTCTGAATTAAAGCGCAAGGATTAGCGATTTTTCCTGTAATGCTTCCTTAAAATCGGTTCGGTCAATTAATGCTTTATTTATCCAAGTTAGAGCAATTTCCTTTTTTCCGAGATTTTTATAAATCTGTGCCAATCGGAAATATGCCCAATCCTTGGGCACTCCATCTTTTATGGAATAGTTGGCCAGATATTGGCTTAGGCATTCAATACCGTATTCTGGCTCCAAATTGTATTGTGCAGAAATTTTCCCGATTTGATAATTGAGCTGGTTTCGTTTGTGCTTTTTTAAGGCTTCGGAATTTGTGACAATCGCCTCTTTAGGTTGGTTATTCTTTTCATACAGATTTGAAAGTTTTTCATAAGTATGTGGCGAACCGCCTACTTCAATCGCTTTTTTGTAATAACGCTCCGCATCCTTTGGTCTATCGGTATATTCGGCAATATATCCATTGGCGAGATACCCATCAACTTTAGAAATCTTGCCCAATTCAGTTGCATAATCAATTGCTTTGTTTTCGCTTCCGCCAAAAATACCGGGCAATTGAATATAAAATTCTACCAAAGCCCAACGCGCTTCTATGTGTTTTGGATCTAGTTTTGCAGCCTGTTCCAGTTCGTGTTTTATGTCGCCAATGTAAGCAACAGCACGAATTTTACTGATGGACATCGCCTTAAGCCCCATTGCGCCACCGTATTTAAAATGATAGTTGGCATTGCTCGGCTCATCCTGCACCAAGGCTTCGTAATAGGAAATGGCCGTGTCCCAATTTTTGCCATAAGCGGCAATATCACCCAAATATTCCCGAGTTTTTTTATCACCGGGATTATGTTTCAAATAATTTTCAAAAATAGGTTTTGCCTTGCTGAAATTTTCCTGCTTGAAATATTCTTCCGCTTGTTGATAGTTGTTTTGGGCTATAGCGAACAAAGGAAGCAAATAAAGAAGAAGCGATATTTTTTTAAAGAAATAGATATAGTTCAAGTTTTGAAATTAAAAGACTGATTACTGTGTACTGACTACTGACCACTATTTTTCGGTGGATATTTCGCCAATATTTTCTGAACGACGGTAATATAATATGCTTCTTTCTGTTGTGGCGTGGAGCGCTCTTTCATTTCGCCATCGGCCACGGCTTGCCACACCAAATCGTCTTTTTCAACGTCTATAAAATCCATTGTCAATTGTTGATTGATCACATTGCCTCCAATGGGAATTCCGCCGCTAACGCCCACGCCTACATTACCGCCACCGCCGCCAACACCAATGCCAATAGTGTTTCGGGAACTGGAAACACTTTCGCGTGCGTAAAAATTGACATAAATCTGGGGAGTTTCGCTTTTTACAAAACCGCGTTGTTGCAAAAGACTGTCCGTAATCTGCTTAATACGATTATCATCCAGTTGGTTTAGGCCAGAGTCTATTGTTGGAAAATAATTGTATGAATTGTATTTTGAAAAATCCACTTGTTTGTCATAATCTACAGCCACGGTGGCGCCGCAGGAAATAAGCAATATGGATATAAATAAAATAGAGAGGAACTTCATTGCATTTTTCTTTTTAATAAAAATACGCAAAAACAAAAGGCTTGGATTTTATGAAAGGTTAAAATTGTGAAAAATCATCCTCAGAAAGAAGGATTCTTGAAAATTACATATTTGGCATTTCATCAGTTTTCGATGGGAATTTTAATCAAAGTTTCTACACCCGAACCGTCCATTTTATTTCTTACTTCAAAAAAATAATTGTTGCCATAAAGGTTTTCTAAACGATCGTTAATATTAGCCAATCCCATACCTCGTTTTAGCAATAGTTTATGGCCCACTTCAACGGGGGCACCATTATTTTCAACCTTTATTATTAAGGTTTTTCCTTCTGCATAAATATTTACGCGAATCTCCAAATCGGTATGGTTAAAATCATAACCGTGTTTTATGGAATTCTCGAGAATGGGCTGTAACAATAGCGCCGGCACCATTTTGTGGAGCAATGATTCATCTATCTCCGTAGTTATTTTTAAATGATCGGAAAACCGAACTTTAATAATATTTAGATAAAATTCCAATATACGGAGTTCCTTTTCCAGCGGAATTCGGTTGCTGTCGTTGTCATAAAGTATTTCCCTTAAAAAATCGCTCAAATCTGCGATTGTATCTTTGGCTTTACTGGCATCAATATCGGTTAGTACGGAAATTGAATTCAATGTGTTAAAAAGAAAATGCGGCTGTAACTGCGAAGAGAGCATTTTCATACGGGTGCTTACCAATTGCGCTTCCAATTTGCCTTGCTTTTTTTCAGCTTTTTTCACCTCTTTTACATAATAGTAGGTATAGATTATAAAAACCATGGCGAAGTATATGAGGAAATTTAGGTCTATTACGTACATAAATCTAAAGATGCTACTCTCAAAATCATATTCGGCAAAACTTACGCGTCCTAGCATAATGTAATAAAGGTCAACTACCAGCCGTATTACGATCCCTATCAACAACGAAAATAAAATGTGGGTGGAAATGATTTTGGTCCACGAGTAATTTTTCCGAAGAAACCGTTTGGTACTTATGGCGATCAACGTCATAAAACTCACCACGATTATATAGTCAAAAAGCAGATTGTCCAGTAAGAAACGTGACCAGGAGAAACTTTTCATTGACTCCATTCCAAAAACCTGCATGTATGCCGTCTTGGCAATCAAAACCAAATCAAACAACAAATAAAACCCTGCTAAAAGAAGCACTAATTTTAGGTCTATATATTTCTTCTTTATATTGTAATTTTTTTTCATATTCCTACTTTTTCCAGAAAGTCTTTTTTATAGGACTTGCTGATGCGCAAAAGGGTATTGTCATGCATTCGGGCATCAATTTCAGAAAATTCTGAATGTACTATTTCTTTCACATGCTGTAGATTTACGATGCTCGATCTATGAACTCTAATAAATTTATTACTGTCCAAAGATTCGCATAGATTGTTTAAAGTTTCTCGGAGAACGTATTTTTTATCTTCAACAAATATCTCTGCATAACTGCCGGAAGCCGTAATATACATTATGTCAACAGGATTAATGAGTATGGTTTTGTTTCCCTGTTTTATGGGCAGTTTATTCAGCGCAGCGGTTTTTTGTGATTTACTTTTGTATAAATTGAAAAGCTCAATAATGCGTTTCTCAAAATTTTCATCGGCTTCATTTGCTGAAATTTTCCTTACTTTTTCGATTGTTCTAAAGAAACGCTCGTCCTTAAAGGGTTTCAGCAGAAAATCGAAGGCATCCACATCAAAGGCTTTGAGCGCGTAATTGTCATAAGCTGTAACAAAAATAACGATGGGTTTTGGCGATAGGGTTATTTTTTTCAACACTTCAAAACCGTTCATATCCTTCATATTAATATCCAAAAAAATGAGGTCGGGGCGTTTTTGGTCTATATCGAGAATGGCGCTTTTTCCGTTGGAACATTCGCCCAAAACTTCCACATCTGGCACTTGCCGTAGCAGGTAGAGCACCCTTTTTCGGGCGAGCTCTTCATCATCTATTACAAGTGCTTTTATCATTAAATTTCTATTTATTGATTGTTATAAAGGAGTGCTTTGTAACGTAAAGATATTCAAATTCAATCGCCCAATTGTGTTCCTATTAAAATTTAGAATCCAATCAACCTATAAAAAGACCATCAGTACAATTGTTCCCTGACGGTCTTTTCATAAATTGCAAACCACAATCTTTCAATTAACGGCAACCCCAACCCCACTATCTCTGGCGTCTATTTTTAGGTTCTGTTTGTCCTTTCCGTTTTCAAGTTTGATTTTATAGGTGGCATTGGCCAAGATTTCGCCTTTGGTGCGGGCAGTATATTTTGCTTTGGTCAAGGTGTAACCTTTATAATCTTGGTACACATCGTTGCGAATCTCCGCAGGCAAGAGTACATTTTTAAACTGCTGACGGGTTTCCAGCAGATTGCCCTTTTTGTCAAAATCTGCCTCTAAGGACCCATTAGTACTTTTAAACGTCACTAAATAGGAGTGATATTCTTTGTTTGCGGTGTGGTTAATAAAGCTTTGAATATCAAAATTAGCTTTCATAAACCCAATAGGATCTCGTGCAAACTGGCGGGACTGACTTTCTTTAATATTATAAATATAATTGTCACCGTCCTGTGTAACTGTTACATTTAACGGTGCGTAAAACAATCTTGCCTCGTCTAGAACTGTAACCTCTTGGGCACTGATTACCGCTGCGGTCAAACTTAACATAATGGAAATAATTAGCGTTTTCATAACTGATAATTTTTCGGATTAATAACTTGTTTTTAAAACTCGTAAACACTGATCAGGTATTTTTACAGACACTAAATTAAAGGAAGAAACCACTCGATAGGCTTAAATGATGTGAACGTCAAAATTTAAGGTTTAAAACTACGGAATTATGAAGTGAAGAAAATTAACGCCACAAAAATTATAGGCAAATAGACTGAATACCAATGAATTATTCAGCCTTTTTCATTATACGAATTAGAAAAAAGATTTATAAAAGAAATTTTAAGAAAAGTTGAATTGTCTCCCCCGAGCCTTTCGGCAAGCTCAAGATAAACTCAAGTCGAGGGGCTATTGGAAGCGTGATATCATTTTGAGAACAGGTCTCGACTGCGCTCGACCTGACATATAAATTTAATTCAACATCTTCCAAAGCTTATCCTTAAGTTCTGTCAAACCTTGTTGTGCAACAGAAGAAATAAAGAGATACGGAATGCCTTTAAACTGTTTGTCGAGAATCTTTTTCATTTCTGCTTTCAGTTCATCGTCCAGCATGTCGCTTTTGCTGATGGCTACCAATCGTTCCTTATCCAAAAGTTGTGGATTGTAACGGCGCAATTCGTCCACCAAAATATCGTACTGTTCCTTAATGTCCGGGGCATCTGCGGGAACTAAAAACAGCAAAGTAGAGTTTCGTTCAATATGCCGAAGAAAACGATGGCCGATTCCCTTGCCTTCAGCGGCACCCTCTATAATTCCTGGAATATCGGCAACCACGAAGGTTTTGAAATCACGGTATTCCACAATACCCAAGTTGGGTTTTAGAGTGGTGAATTCGTAATTGGCAATCTTAGGTTTGGCCGCTGTAATTACAGATAATAAAGTAGATTTACCTGCATTCGGGAAACCTACCAAACCTACATCGGCGAGGATTTTAAGCTCGAGGATAATATCTACCTCTTCACCATCCTCCCCGGGTTGCGAGTAGCGTGGGGTTTGGTTGGTTGCAGTTTTAAAATGGGCATTTCCGAGTCCGCCGCGACCACCTTTGGCAACTACTTTTTCTTCTCCATCTTCAGTAAGCTCAAAAAGTATTTCCTCGGTTTCCTTATCGCGAATAACTGTTCCCAGTGGCACTTCAATATAAACATCGGCTCCGTCAGCGCCCGTACTTGTCTGTTTGCTGCCATGCTCTCCGTGCTCTGCTTTAAAGTGCCTTTTAAATTTTAAATGATAGAGTGTCCAAAGGTTTTTGTTGGCTTTTACAATTACATGTCCGCCACGACCACCATCACCGCCATCGGGCCCGCCTTTGGGAATATACTTTTCCCGCCGCATATGCTTGCTGCCCTGCCCTCCCTTTCCGGAAGTAACGTGTACCTTTACGTAATCTACAAAATTGCCTTCAGTCATTGAAAAAGTTATAAAGTTATTGGTTAAGAGTTATTTGTCCCTCCCCTTTGGGAAGGTTAGGTGGGGACTACAGCCCGTCTATAACCTTACTTAAACGTTCCGTAATTTCTTCAATACTTCCCACACCATCAACACCGTAATATTTGTTCTGTTTTTCGTAATAACTTTTCAAAATAGCAGTTTCGTTATAATAAACCTTAATACGGTTTCTTATGATACTCTCATCAGCATCATCTGCTCTCCCGCTGGTTTTACCGCGTTCAAGTAAACGTTTTACTAAAACCTCATCATCCACTTCCAAAGCTACCATAGCGTCTATCTGGGTATCCTTATCATCCATTAAGTGCCCTAGCGCTTCGGCCTGCGCTTCCGTTCTCGGGAAACCGTCAAAAATAAAACCATTGGCATCGCAATTTTTATCCACTTCGTTACTCAGCATGTCGATAGTAATCTCGTCCGGAACCAGCTTTCCTTTCTCCATAAAGGATTTGGCAAGCTTGCCCAAATCGGTTTCATTTTTAATGTTGTATCTAAAAACATCACCGGTAGAAATATGCACCAAATTGTACTTTTCTTTTAAAAAATTGGCTTGCGTTCCTTTTCCTGCGCCGGGAGGGCCGAACAAAATAATATTAGTCATGGGTTTGATTTAATGAATAAAAAACGAAGATGCAAATTTACGAAAATATAATTGGGGATTGGTAAATTCGGGATGCGTTAATTAGTAAATTCGGGCATAGTTGGACTGTTTTTGGAAATTTATTCAAATAACTACCCCAACGGCTTTATAAAGAAAGTTTACCAGGGCATTCCAAAGCTTTTCCAGCGTAACCATCAAAATTCCTTTCAATGTATTTACAAAGTTGAGCGCCATAGCTTCCAACCCATCTAAAAAAAACTCACGAAGATCTTCGTCTATATCGCCATTGGCTATGCCTTTTTGAATAATCACGGTCTGTTTGGCGATGGCCTCCACTTGCCGTTCGCTGAACCCGCGCACTGTGGAAATATCCTTCTCTAAGATACCAGAGGCTATATCTTTTATACTTGTAATAATTGTAGATACATCGGTTGCCATAATCTTATCTTTTTAAGAAACTTTCATAGGTAATTGCTTGGTCCAGAAAGATCTCAACCTGTCCTTTAAATGCTTGTAATGCCAAAGGCCTTATACCATTTTCCCTATCGGTCTGTTTCATCTTTTTGAAAGTTTCAGCTATCTTTTCAAAAGCAAAGGCACTTGGGTATTCTCCCGAAATTGCGCTACTGCCCTTTGCCTGCAGCAGTTCGTTTATCTTGTCCAGCGCCACATTTTCGGGTACGGGTCGGGCTTTGGCCTGTAGTTTCAGCGACTCAAAAGCGCCGATTAAAACGTTATAAATAGGCTCGCGTACTTCAAAAGTTTCACTGCTTGTACCGCCATCCACTTCGGCAAAAAAACGCATTGCCAGATTACTGCTTTCGGTAACTTTTTCAACAATGGCCTGGTCATAGGCAGGAGCCAAAGTAGCCTGGCAACCTCCAAATAAGAGAAGTGCCAATAAGAGTTTTAAGGCAAAGAGTTTTTTGATGAAATAAGGCACTGCTATCATCTTGTATATGAATAAGTTGACACTAAAATAAGGAATTAAAAGCAGATTTATACCATCTTATGGTGAAACCCTTTGCTGCTGGGTAAAAGATATTACAATAAATTCTGCGGGTCTAGTTATGGCAACACCAATATTCACAATAAGTCGACCATCCGAGATATCTTGGGAAGTCATGGTAGTTCCCAAGCTGCAATTTACAAAATAGGCGTGGTTTGGAGTACTGCCCGCCAAGCCGCCCTGTCTCCAAAAACTGTTTAGGAAATTTTCAATCATTGAAGTAATTTGAGCCCAGGTATTGGCATCGTTGGGTTCAAAAACGAAACCTTTACAGGCTTTTTTACAGGATTGCTCAATGCAAATCATTGTTCTTCTCACGTTTATATAACGCCAATCATTGCTATTGGCATCCAGCGTTCTAGCTCCCCATACCAAAACTCCCATTCCGGGAAAGGTTCTAATAGCATTTATTGATTTCCCGCTTATATCTACATTTAAACCTTCTTGTTCAGCCTGGTCAATTTTTATGGGCAAAGTTGCTACTCCAGCTATTGAAACATTTGCGGCCGCTTTCCAAACACCCCTGCTATTATCAACCATTGTTATAACACCAGCCATGCCGCCACTGGCAGGCAATATATTTGCGAGTTTCAAAACAGTTGCAATAATATCTTTGTACAGAGGACTTATAACAAGTAGTATACGGTGCTTTTCACTTACTGATTGTGCATTTTCAGAACTATAAATCGATTTTAGGAATTCTAAAGTTTTTTCTTCAGGCTTAGTAAGTGAATTGAATATAGTTGCCAACTTACTTATATCACCACCAAATAGATTAGTGAAATTTAAATCCCGTTCCCCCATTATGGTTGTGCCTACAAAAGGGTAATAAGCCGCACCAAAATTCAAACCCGTGGTGCCTGTATGGTTTCTAAAGGCTTCAATATCCGCAGTATTTCCAAGTGGATTTTCTCTATTTCCGCCAATTATATCAAAAATGCTTATCGCGGTTTGCATTTCACTATTCTGTAGGAGCATGGCTTGCATCAGGGTTCCATTTTCAGCAAGGGAAAGCAATGTGGCTTCAGGACAAATATACATAGTGACCCTCTCCTCTTGCTTCAATTTTTCCAAACCTTTCAACAAATCTGAAAGCTGAACATTTGGGTTCAGCAGCGGATTTCCCAACGGCAATGCTGCTCCCGAAGCTTTTGCATAACCGCCAACGGAAACTATATAGGCATAGTCTCCTCCATTTTGATAAAACAATTTTACGCTGTTGTACAAATAATAAATAGTAGAAGCATCGGGAAGTACGCTGTAGTAATCACTTCCTATTAAAAGGAAATCTCCATTACTGGGTTTGGAATTTTGCTTAACCAAATAATACTGCGGACTATATTGTTGAACAGGTTCCGATTCCTCGGGGAAGCCAAAGATTTGCTGAAATTCCAGAAAAGAAGTAATTTTAGTGGGCACAAAAGTACAGTCCTGCCCATTATGATTGGCTTGTGGGGTGTACCCAATAAAGGCAGGAATGGCAGTTTCCACCGGAGCTACCGAATTCGGAAAAGCAGAAGCCTCTTCAATATAAACTCCAGGGGTTTTGTAGGCCTTCTTGCTCATTTTAAAAATATAATTGCGGCAATTCCATTTAAATAGCTGATACTAAGATAGTAAAATGACCGATAGTAGCTATTAATAGCTATTTTTATGATTTCTCAGCCATTCTTTTTTGCTCAGTGAGTAGAAATTATGAAAGGTTCCGTCATAGCTAAACTCATTCCGCTTTAGCAAACCCACTTTTTGTAATATGGTATTGGAAGCTTTATGTGCCACGTCGGCAATACCCACAATTTCTTCAAGATTTAATTCTTTAAAACCATGTTCCAAAGATGCAATTGCGGTTTCAGAGGCATAGCCTTTTCCCCAGTATTTCCTTAAAAATCTATAACCTAGGTCGTAATATTGGGTTTTGCCATTCACTACATCAGTAACGAACTTAAACCCACTCCATCCCACAAAATTATTGCTCTCCTTTTCCACAACTGCCCATCTTCCTATTCCATAATCAAGATATTGCTGCTTTATAAAATCAATATATTTTTGAGCTTCAGCCAAAGTTACAATGGGCTTGTTTCCCAAATATTTATGCACTTCTGGATCACTATCCATTGCGAACAGTCCATTTACGTCTTCATCCATCAAATCGCGCATAAATAGGCGTTCTGTTTCTAAATGGATTTTCATTCTGTATATATTAAAATAATTTGTTTCTAATCAATAAAATTACGAAACCCATTGAGATGAAGCTTAAAAGGAAAAATAAAAAAGCATGCTATTTAGATAGCATGCCCTTCAGCTTAAAATAAAATTAGCCTTCTGAACTTAATTTTCCCTATCCAAATTCTTTGTCAATGTAAACCCTACAAATAAGCCAATACCTGCCATTAAGAATATAGTTCCTGGGTAAGCCACTTCTTCTTCCACTCCCATATTGTAGTGCAAAAGGGAAGCGATAAAAATACCCACGCCAATTCCCATTAACAAAAGTGCCAAGTTTAGAACAAGCACTTTCCAAATAGGTGCAGCATGTGTTTTCCCTTTTACAAAAATACTGGCATCTGCCCCTTTTTCTATTAGCGCCATGCGCTCTTTATTACGTGTGGAATAATGCAGATAAAAGATTCCGAAGACGGCGCCTATAAACAGCGGCATAATAATAAATTCTACTCCCATGATTGTTCGTTTTAAATTGATTGATTTTAATGCGTTCATAGGTTATGACGACAACTTTTCTATTTAGGTTACAGCCTTTACCGTTTATTTTTTTCAACTACCTGTAACCTATGCTCTGTCCCCGTCGTCATATAAAACAAATGACCACTGACCAAGAATCATCAATCATCAATCAAATTATTGGAGGAGATACCCAGGCCTTTGCCGTACTGGTGGATCTTTATAAAGACTTGGTGTTTACCTTGGCAATACGTATGCTGAAAAACAGAGAAGAGGCAGAAGAGGTTTCCCAAGATACGTTTATCAAGGTATACAAAGCCTTGCCGAAGTTTAAAGGCGAATCAAAATTGTCAACCTGGGTTTATAAAGTGGCTTACAATACAAGTTTGGACCGAATAAAAAAGAATAGCAGGAGCTATAATGAAGTTGCAATAGACTCCTTTACGGAAAACCAAATCAAAACCTTGGACAATGCTTTGGATACATTGGAAAAAAAAGAGCAACAACATACCATTCAGTACTGTTTGCAGCAATTGGCCAGCAAGGACAGTTTTTTGCTCACCTTGTTTTACTTTGATGAATTATCTTTACAAGAGATTTCACAGGTAATGAGTATGGAAGCAAATACCGTAAAAGTGAATATCCACAGGGCCAGAAAAAGATTGGCAAGCATCCTAAAGCAACAGCTGGAACCGGAAACAATACAGAGTTATGAAAGAACAAGAAACTAAACAGTTAGAACAGTTGGTAACCAAAGCGATGCAAAAATCTACTTTGGAAACGCCTTCCTTCCAGTTTACCGATAAAGTGATGGCTACAATAAAAGCGGAGCAGCAACGCGATGCAATCCGCTACCGCCCCTTGATTCCAAGATATGTATGGGCTGCTATTGTTGTGGGGATAGTAGGCATAACAGCCTATCTATGGTTTTTGATACAACCTGCACCGTTAAATTTCTCCACCTCATCGTTTAATTTTATGGGAAGTTTTTCACTGTCAAAAAACCTTCCCGACTTTGCTCCTTCAAAAGTTACAGGCTATGCCTTTATGTTTTTCGCATTAATGCTCTGTATTCAGATTCCGATGCTTAAGCGGTATTCTGACAATAAGGTTTAACTTATACTTGTTGCCTCCATACTCTATTCATACTCTATTCATACTTTAATTAGGGGGTTGCGTGGGGGAATTGTGGAGTTGAGGAGTTGAGGATTTGCGGAAGAAAATTGACCTCTCATTTAGATATTTTCCAATAAATCGTACCCCAGATGTACCCCAGTTGTGAATAAAGGCTTTTTCGTCATAATATCTTTGTGGGGAACTTTAAATTTTATGATATGGCAAAGCAAGTTGGATTATTGAAATTAGTTGGCACCCTTGGAGATATTTCTTTTTATAAATCCTTTTATGGATTTTTGGCGCGTAGAAAAACGGGGGTGGATAGGAAAACCGTGTTAAGAGACCCTCGGTTTCAACGTACTCGGGAAAATGCATCTGAATTTGGCCGGGCAGCAAAGGCGGGGAAACTCCTTCGAGATGCTATTCAGCCCTTACCAAAACACGCACGGGATAGTATGATGGTACAACGGTTAGCGCAAAGAATGATGAAGGTATTGCAATCTGACACCGTAAATGGACGAGGGATGCGCACTGTGGCCCAGGGGGAATTGAGTTTGTTAAACGGGTTTGACTTTAATATTAATGCGAAGTTGGATACCACCATTCACACCGGTTTTGAAGCAAGATTTGACCGTTTTACAGGGGAAGCTAATTTAGATTTAAACACCCATTTCCCTAAAAGAGATATTAAGGCACCCCATGGGGTAACCCATTATAAGGTTTCGTTTGGGGTAGCGGCCTTAAATTTTGATGCATTAAAATCGATATGCGTGATTGACGAAAGCGAAATGCTCAGTAAGGATTCAATCGTGGTTCGGGAGGTATCGATGACCGCTATTATTCAGCCTGGCCTTTCGTTTCCTGTAGTCTTGTTGATGGGGATTTCATTTTATCAGGAGGTAAACGGGGAATTTTTCGGCTTGGAAGACAGAAGGTTTAATACTTTGGGAATAGTAGGAATTCATTGAGATTAGGCCGCAAAAGGAGTATTTGATTAGGCCGGAAGGGTTGCCCAGATAAATTTATAACCACAAAGGACACGGAGAAGTCACAAAGGACACAATGGGTAGATATGGTTTATTTGGGGAAGAAACTGTTGGAGTATGCGCACGTTACAGTTTCATCTACACAAATAATTAACTTTTTATTCCTAGTTTGTCTTAATATCCGCCCTTATAAAAATATCCTGCAGCTCTTTTTCTATAGGAAAAGGTTTTAAAGGAGGTACATTTGCTCCGCCGGGGTTTCCAACGGGAATTTTCCCAACAAATGATTTCACGCCTCCAAAAAGCAAACGCGGTATTTGTCCTAAGATTTCTTTTGGACTTTTTATTTTAAACCCAAATTGCAACATTTTCCAATGAACAAAACTGTGGGTAAATGGATATCGTTGCCCGAGTATATGGGCTCTTTCCAAATGGCTCCAAGCGGCCGACAAATTTCCGCAAGCGTATTCCCTACGATACTTTTCAAGTTCTATTTCATAGAAGGGCTTTAATGAATTTGGTAGTGAAGTGTAAAGTTTCATTTCAGAATATTTTTGAGGAATATCGGGTTTTAAATATTTAAGCGTTAATTCTCTTTAACAACAGGTTTTTTAACAAACGGATTTATGCCAAATTCCGGATATACTTCACTGGGGAAATAAAGCACCCCACCTCTGGATACCAAGGATATGGTTTTTATTGCCTTAATATCCTTCGTTGGGTCATTGGGGACCAGAAAGAAATCTGCCAACATTCCAGGTTCAATGGCTCCCCTATCGGTATGGCCCAGATACTGCGCCATATCAAAGCTACCCAATTTTAGCAATTCCGCTGGCGTATAGCCCAACTGCTGGTATAGCTCCAATTCCCTATGCAAGTTGAACGCTCCGCCCAGATCGGTACCGGGGAGGATCAAAATACCCCGTTCCTTCATCATTTTTAAGGCCTCCACAATCTTATCATAAGCGCCGCGGTAAGCCTTATCTTCAGTATCATTCGCAATACTCGCCATCGCCATTTTTGCATCCCTTTGTACACTGGCGGGCATATGGTCTATATAATCCAAAGTTCTAGCCTGCGTTTTGCCATTGCGTGAAAGCAACAACAGTTCGTGTATGGCGAGCGTGGGGTCCATAGTCACTTTGTTCTTCACCATTAAATCCAACGTCTTCTGTACGGGCGCACTGTTTAAATCCAAATCTGGCAAGCGCTGCAGGGCGGTAAGTCGCAAGAGCGTACGGGTATCTTCCCCCGGTTCCAGCACCCACCCCAACATGGTTTGATTAATGTGGGTCATTTCATCATAACCCGCCATTAGCATATCATTGGCATTGGAAAAAGCTGGCACGTGTCCCGTAACGGGCATATTCAATGCATGGGCCTTTTTTACAATGGCAGGCGCCCATTTTCCGTCCATACTATTGTATAGTTTTATTCCGTAAAAACCTTTATCGGCATAGGTTTGTACTGCCGCAAGTGCTTCTTCCTCGCTCGCTACAAGTATGCCGTTATTACTGTTGAACGGGCTTTTCCCTTCAATAAACCCCAAGCGGGTAATATTGGGCCCTGCCAGAACTCCAGATTTTATCTTTTGGACAAGGCTGTCCAGTACCTCGTTGTTGTTACCCATATCGCGAATGGTGGTTACTCCCGCCAAAACATTCATAAGCGCATCATCTTCGCCCACATGGCCGTGCATATCATAAAGTCCGGGTACCAAGGTCCCGCCTTCGCCATCTATTTCCACTTCATTTGCTTCACCCTCGGCATCGGCAGCATCAATACGCGCTATCTTGTCGCCCTTCACCACTACCGAAACCAAATCGGTAAGCGCCAAAGTCTTTGGGTCAAATATTTTTACGTTACGAATGCGAATGTTTCCGTTATAAGTATGCGCAAACTTTTTTTGCAGGCCTTCCATGCGTGCTGCTGAATACTTCTCCGCTAGCATACGCATTCCTTTTTCTTCTCCCTCATAACCTTCTCTTATTAAAATAAACTTTGGGGAGATTAGCGCGAAAAAGTGATCGTTTTCATCCATAATAAAGTACGTGGGATCTAAGTCTATACCAGATAAGGCGTAGGTTTTTAGCTTCAATTTCAAAGAGTCTGCACCAGTTTCAATACTTTCCATTTCGGTGAGCTTTAACTGCCCAGCCGGAAGTGCCTGCACCGTATTATCCTTTGCGTTCAATAGCACCCGCGCAGTAATAAAAAGCGAATACGGACTCCCCGACTGATTTACGTAAAAGGAGGGTTTATCCGAGGTTGCGTTACCATCGCCCGTGGCATCTTTCCAACTCGCATTTTTGCCGTCCCACTTAAAATGTTCGTCTATGCTGTTGCCAAAAGTGGTATTACCCTCAATATCCCATTGCACAGGGTAACCGGCAGCGTCCACCACTAGGGTCTCCTTAATAGTTGGGCCTCTGCCGTTATCCTTATAGTCATAATCAATAGCCACCGTATCGCCAGTGCGGTCCACTTTTAGATGCCCTACTACGTTTCCACCCCTAATTACGGTAAAACTTTCCTTTTCGGGCAAGCTGGCGGATGAGGATTTTTCTTCACTATTTTTCTTACAGGCGTGGGTTGCCAGGAGCAAAACAAAAAGAAGGTAATACGGTTTTAGTTTTTGAAGGGTTGGCGTTTTGAAGAGGGATGGCATGGGTAAGTTGATTTTAATAGTTAAAAACCCATCAAGCGCTGAAAGTTTTAGATGTCAGCTTTTTAATGGGCGGTTGTATCAAATATAGGTTTTTATTGGAAGATGGCAATAACCTCAAGAAATACCTCAAGTTTATCCAAAAACGCGCAAAGAGCGGGGCGGAAAGCCTTGTTTTATATTTTTTACCAAAAATAGTGCTCCAGGATGTAGCAAGGCATTTTTTAAAGGCACCAAAT
>DEXQ01000001.1:85664-86357 GCA_002364215.1 Aequorivita sp. UBA3180
AAGGGGTTGTGCAACGGTTACCAGTGTTGTAAAACGTTTTTCTCACACGTTTCTAATTAACAGGAATATTCCTCCAATAATTAACATAAAAATGACCGCCCAAGTACTTACTAATGTCTTCCAGGTGAAAATTGAATATTTGTTTATTCGGAAACTGTCTTTCCTGTAAATTCTCCAAGCTAATAACATAATGGCAAGCAAGAAAAATATCACTCCTGAAACGATCGGATTTTCCCTTACATATTCATTTATAAATTCCATTATTCAAGAATAATTTAAATGTTTTCCGATACATAAGTTTGATTAAAAGTCCTTACTCTAATTCTATCCTCTTTATTTAAAATGCCATAAACCCATACGGGAATAAGTAATCCGCAAGCAACTATAAAAATCCCAAAAATCGTTTTCATTTCGGAAATCATTTGCATTACAAAATAAAGTCCGACCATAGTACCTACTAAAAATATAATTCCAGAAAGTATTGAGGTCAATTTGGATTCTTTTGCGTAAAATTTATTTGATTCAAGATTAAAATTTAGATCACATTTTTCACAATCAACCTTTTTTGTTTTTCCATTCTCCATTGCAAATTCAATCCGGGTTTCCGCATTCGTTTTCACTCGGTTTTCGTGATTACAATTTTTGCATTTATAATATACTCTCAAATTTATTCAAATGTCTTGTCCTGAAATA
>DEXQ01000010.1:0-92290 GCA_002364215.1 Aequorivita sp. UBA3180
GAAGCGCTTGATAAAAGAGTAATCACCAAATAACCAACCAAAAAGGAAACCCCTTCAGCTTTTGCTGAGGGGGTTTTTGATTATAGCTATTTCACTGTATACATCTTACCAATTATGTATCTTTACGTTTCTTATTAAAAATCAATAAAATGAAAAAAGCAATTCCTTTATTTGCGTTAGCCCTTATGATTGTGGCTTGTAACAATTCCAAAGAAAAAGAAAACCCGAATCAAACTGAAGAACAAATGAATGAGATTGAAAATCCATTACTTTCAGAAAGTACCTTGCCCTATGGTGCACCTGATTTTTCCAAAATAAAGGATGAACATTTTAAGCCGGCAATGCTGGAAGGAATAGAACAACAAAAGAAAGCCGTAGAAGCTATTGCCAATTCGGAAGATGAACCCACTTTTGAGAATACCGTTATTGCCCTTGAGAAAAGTGGTGAATTATTGAATAGATCTTCACAAATATTTTATGCACTTGCAGGTGCAAATACCAATGAAGCCCTGCAGGCGATAGAGGAAGAAATGGCTCCGAAATTTGCTGCCCAAAATGATATGATTTATTTGAACGATAAACTGTTCAAGCGTTTTAAAACTCTTCACGATAAAAAAGAAACGCTAAATCTAGATGCTGAATCTTTAAAACTTTTGGAAGAATATTATGAGGATTTTGAAATAGCGGGCGCTAATCTTTTTTCGGAAGATAAAGAAAAGCTTAAGCAATACAATGAAAAGATTGCTACACTAACTACTAAATTTGGAAAAACCCTTTTGGATGCCAACAATGACGGAGCAGTTAACTTTACCAATAAAGAAGATTTGGCAGGTGTGAATGAAGACTTTTTGAAATCAAAAGAGAACAAAGATGGCGAGGGCTGGACAATTCCACTACAAAATACTACCCAGCAACCGTTATTGCAATCAATGGAAAATAGAGATAGTCGTGAAAGACTCTTTAAGGCTGCGTGGCATAGGGCAGATCAGGGAGCAAATAATACTAGCGACATTATAAAAGAGCTAGTGGAAGTGCGTGCACAAAAAGCAAAACTTCTCGGCTTTAACAATTATGCCGAGTGGAGTCTTCAAAAAACCATGGCGAAAACCCCTGAGAAAGTAAATGAATTTTTTAGTGGTCTTATCGCAGCGGCTATATCAAAAGCACAAGCTGAGGCTGGTGAAATTCAAAAAATGATTAAAGCAAAAGGACAAAATTTCACTTTAGAACCTTGGGACTGGAATTATTATGCAGAAATGGTTCGAAAGGAAAAATATGATTTGGACGAAAACCAGATAAAACCCTATTTTGAAATTAATAATGTATTGGAAAAGGGCGTTTTTTATGCAGCACAAAAACTATACGGCATTACATATAAACCTAGAACCGATATACCCACCTATCACGAGGATGTAAAAGTCTATGAACTTTTTGAGGAAAATGGGGAGCCATTGGGACTTTTTTATACAGATTATTTTGCGCGCCCAAGCAAGAGTGGTGGCGCTTGGATGGATAATTTTGTAACGCAATCCAAACTGTACAACAAAAAACCCGTTATATATAATGTTTGCAATTACCCAAAACCCGCAAATGGCGAACCTGCCTTGTTGACCTATGATGAAGTTGAAACCATGTTCCATGAGTTCGGGCATGCGCTGCATGGGTTTTTTGCAGACCAGCAGTATCCATCGCTTTCCGGTACTTCGGTGGCTCGCGATTTTGTGGAGTTTCCTTCCCAGTTCAATGAAAACTGGGCGCTTTATCCAGAAATTCTTAAGAACTACGCACTTCATTATAAAACGGGAGAGCCCATTCCACAAGCTTTGATCGATAAAATCAAAAATTCGGGAACTTTTAATCAAGGCTATAGCTTGACCGAAAACTTGGCTGCATCAAATCTGGATATGCAGTGGCATACCATTTCTTCCGATAAAAAAATAGACGATGTAAACGCTTTTGAAAAAGAGGCCTTGCACAACACCAAACTCGATGTGGTACACGCGGTGCCTCCCAGATATCGCTCCACCTATTTCTCACATATTTTTGCGGGAGGATATGCTGCGGGCTATTATTCCTATTCGTGGACGGAGATGCTCCATCACGACGCCTTCAACTGGTTTGAGACCCACGGAGGCCTGACCCGTGAAAATGGACAGCGCTTCCGTGATATGGTATTGTCTAGAGGAAATACGATGAATCTTGAGGAAATGTACAAGAATTGGTGCGGTAGTGATCCAAAAATTGCGCCAATGCTAAGAGCAAGAGGATTAAAGTAAAAAGGAATAGCTTATTAAACTGCGAATCCACGAATAGTTTTAAAACTCTTCGTGGATTCGTAGTTAATACAGTGATTTGATGCTTAATTCTTCTTTTTGCTTTTCGACTTTTCTTTCTTAGGATGCACCAACTTCAACTCTTCAATTAAGTTGGTTGCGCCAGCATATTTATCCACTATAAAAAGTACATAACGAATATCAACCATGATGTTGCGGGATAGGGCAGGATCGTAATAATAATCGCTCATGGTTCCTTCCCAAACACGGTCAAAGTTCAAGCCTATAAGGTTTCCATGGGCATCAATGGCGGGACTTCCAGAGTTTCCTCCTGTAGTGTGATTAGTTCCAATGAAGTTAACAGGCATCTTGCCGTTTTCGCCATACTGTCCATAATCTTTTGTTTTGTATAGATCGATTAGCTTTTGGGGCACGTCAAACTCGTAATCACCTGGTACGTATTTCTGCATAACACCTTCAAGATGTGTAACGGGTTCGTAATAAATGGCATCGGCAGGGGAGTAGCCAGCAACTTTTCCATAGGTTACGCGAAGGGTTCTATTAGCATTTGGAAAAATGCGTGCATCTTTCGGACTCAATTCCAGCAAAGCCTTCATATAATCGCGGTGAAGACCGGAGATATTGAGTTCCAGTTCTTCATATTTTGGGGCTACTTTATCAAAATACGCATCGGCCATTTCCTGTGCCACTTTAAAACCTGCATCGTTGTTTAACTTTGCGATAACTGTTTCAGCATCTCCTTCCAATAATTTTTTTAAGGATTCATAATCTACAAATGCAGAATTGCTGTAAACATCTTTGGTTAGCATTGCGGCATTTATATTATTAAAGGAAGAAGGCAAAAACTGGGCAGGTACATTTTTTGCATACAGTGCAATCAAGGCTTCAAAAACCTCTTGGTCCACTTGCTTGCTGTAATCCTTATAATGGCTTTCTGCGCCTGTGATAAGATTGTTTCTTCGGTCTTCAAAAGATTGTGCTCCGCGGTTTTCATACACCTGTTTCAATTGATAGGTTTGGTATGCCATTCGCAGCAATTCTACATTGCGTAACACGGTCTCTAAAAAGTACTCCCTAGCCAAGGCATAAGGCTCGATTTCGGTATAGTATTGTTCAAATTTTGGCAAAAGCTGTCCGTACTCCTGTTGCTTTCCTTTTTTGTTAATTTGTTCGGTAAGTTCGTTTTCTTGTTGTTTTTTAATGCCTACAGCATTGCTTTTCGTTAAACCAAGCGTTTCTCCTTTCCACTTTTTCCAGTAATTGGCAATGCGGGCAAATTTGGAAGCATATTGAATTTTTATCTGCTGGTCTGCGCGCATATATTTATCTTGAATGGCCAAAGCGGCATCGCGAATGGCGATACGGGCGGGGTTTACTGTATTTATAACCTGTTCTATGGCAATGGAAGGTAAATACTCATCCGTAGTGCCGGGATAGCCAAAAACCAAGGTGAAATCGTTTTCTTCCACACCATCTAAGGAAATTGGCAAGAAGTGTTTGGGGGTATAGGGTACATTGTCTTCGGAATATTCCGCCGGACGGTTGTTCTTGTCTGCATATATTCTGAAAAGTGAAAAATCGCCTGTGTGTCGTGGCCAGATCCAGTTGTCGGTATCGCTACCAAATTTCCCTATTGAGGAGGGGGGCGCACCCACCAGACGAACATCCTTAAAGGTTTCTACCACAAAAAGCATGTATTGGTTGCCTTCGTAAAAGGTACGTACGCGGTTTTCCTGCCAAGACTCTTTGGGCGAAGTACGCACTACTTCGGCAATATTCTCTTCTATTTTTTTCTGTTTATCCGCTTCGCCCATCTCCGGGGTAATTCCGGTCATTACTTGGGTAGTTACATCTTCAATCCGAACCATAAAACTAGCGGTAACCCCTGGGTTGGGAAGTTCTTCTTTTTGACTCATCGCCCAAAAACCGTTTTCTAAATAATCATTTTCCAAAGAGGAATGGCTTTGGATCTGCGAATACCCGCAGTGGTGGTTGGTAAGCAGAAGTCCTTGGTTGCTTATAATTTCGGAAGTGCAGCCGCCGTTAAAATGCGGAACGGCATCTTTTAGGCTGGCATTGTTAACGTCATAAATATCCTTAGCGGTCATTTTCATGCCGAGGTTTGTCATTTCGGATGCGTTCATCCCTTCTAAGAGCGAAGGAATCCACATGCCGCCTTGTTGTGCAAAAAGAGGAAAGGATAGAAGAATAAAAAATAGTCGGAAAAGTTTCATTTGAGTGTTTTTTTAATTGTTGCAATATACTAAATAGAAATATTTATGAACGACAAATTAAATATTGATAACGTTTTTGACGGTATGTTATAAAACGGATGAAGTCCGATTTTTTTAAATCGGACTTCATTTAAATTAGTTTTTGATAGTTTAATTAGAGGCCACAGTCATCTAAACAGTATTCAAAATACATAGCCCAGCTATTGCCACCATAAGGTAGACCTGCTGCCCAGCCTGTTTCTGAACCTGTTGGGCCATTTACTTCCGCATGCGCTGCAATACATAGACAGTTTGGTAAATCGGATAAAGGAATACTGTAAGTATAGGTTGTAGTTCCGTTCGGATGGCTTGCCGAGTAAGGGAAATGTCCAATACGTGGATTTCCGGATTTATTGGATGGCCGTTGGGAACAATCTCCTACAAAAAGGTGTGATGCGTTAAGTATCCAGTCCCCTTCCATGCTATAGGTGACCAATAGGTTGTCTCCGTAGATTGCAACCTCTACATTTCCAGAATCGTAATGTTGTCCTGCCATAAGATCGACTTGAATGCAATAACCGTCACTCGTAGGTTCCTCTCTTGAAGCCACAATATCATCTGGTTGATTGATCAAAAGATTATCATTTTCGTTATCCCTAGAGCAACTGGAGATGAAAATTATACCTAAAAAAAGAATGAGTAATTTTGTTTTCATAATTTATTTGTTTAGAGGTTGTTAAGTCAAAGGTAAATAAAAACTATTCATTTAATTTTATTTATTAAAATAATCGATTAAATGTAATCTTTTATCGATAAAACACATTGATTGGTATCTTATATACGAATTAATTGTTAATAAATTAGAAAAATATAGTTTCAAAAGTTATTGAAATTTATTAAGGTGATTTTTTTGTGTTCAATAGAAATAATTTCCAATATTTTTACTTCGGCACCTATATTTATATAGAACAATTTCACCCCTAGTATGTACAGTCAATGCCACCGTTCACACTTTTCTTTGAATGTTTTGCAATTGCTACAATATGCTAAATAGATATTCAGAATGCGTTTGATAATACGTTTTAAAAATATATCGTTATTATGAAGGAAGAACTATATTAGCGTTCTATTACGTTATAATTCTCTTTTTTTATGTCCTGGATTTTCAATGTGGTTTGGATATTAAGCCAGTTTCTTTCTACTACTTTAGTTACTCAAGCTTCCACAATCTTGGCATCTTCTGCTTTAAAGCCGCAGCCACCTACATTGCAATTTAAGTATTGTGATCCTGATGGTGATGGTAAAATTGAGCTGAACCTTGAACAAATATCCCAGGAAGCGCTTAATTATTATGGTTTGGACCCTAACGATTCTGAAGCTATTTTAATCTGTAACAGTGACGGTTCATACGTGAAGCTCAACAATCCTTCCCAAGAGCCTACCTTGGAATATATATGCCAAGTGGTTGGGCCCCTTACCGATATAGCTGTGAATGATGTGGGAGATGTATTTGTAAATACCTTTCTATCTATTTATAAAATGGATGCCACAGATTGTTCCTATAGCTCGGTCTTTCCCGTGATTTATGGTGAAGTTTTAAACTCGCTTTCTTTTGATACTGGCGGAAATATGTACTTTGGTTTTGCAGATCACAGTAAGGTTTATAGATATGATGCCGATGGCTTGACAGATCCCTATGTATGGCATGATTTTGGACAGGGCAATGCGGGTGGCGATTTCGTGATGGTGGATGGCAAGCTTTACATTTCGTGGGACGACGGATCTTTTAATAGACTTTATGAGGTAACGGTAGATGCAAATTACAATTACGTATCGCATATAGATAAAATGGAACTGCCAGAAGGTACCTACGGGTTGGCTAGTGAATTTGGGAGTCTTTACGGCGTAACTATTGACTGGCTCTACAGAATAAGA
Source organism: Aequorivita sp. UBA3180 (assembly GCA_002364215.1). GTDB lineage: Bacteria > Bacteroidota > Bacteroidia > Flavobacteriales > Flavobacteriaceae > Aequorivita. The sequence goes on from DEXQ01000010.1 coordinate 6,443, forward strand.
CTAGACACTCATACTTTTGAATCTGTAATTTATAATACCTTCGGAAACGGGGACTGGTACGGAGCAGCTGGACTACACGAAGGAATGATATTCAATGCGGCACTTTTTTCCAGTAGTTCAGATGCCAATAACAATACAAACCCTCTTCCACCACTTTGGACCAATACCCAGAGTGGGCAACAAACTATTTATGTGCGTATAGAAAATGAAACCACTGGGGAGTACGTAATACACCCAGTAATTATTACTGTAAATAATACTCCCCAGCTTACCCAGCCCGAAAATTTAATGCAGTGTAGCGATGATGAAGTGAACACGTTTGATCTGCAACTTGTGGAAGATGAGCTGTTGCAAAACGTTACTGAAAGTGTAGTGGTTAGCTACCATGAACTTCCAGAACACGCCGACTCTGGAACAGACCCACTCCCAGTATTATTTGAAATGGATGTTTCGCAAAAAACTATTTTTGTTAGGGTAAAAAACAGAAATAATGATTGCTATGCCGTAACGAATTTTCAATTAATTGTAAAGTCTTCTCCAGAATTGGCACCTTTGGTCACCAATAGGACAGAGCGTAGCTTGAGCCAATGCTATATAACTCCAAGTGGTAGGGGTTATTTTATGCTTGATGAAATGTATCAACAAATTGTGATGGATGGTAATTCAAATTACATTTTGAAATACTATAGTTCCCTTTCAGATGCCCAAAACGGTTATAATAGAATTCCAAAGTTGTTTTATTCTGACGAGGGTAGTGTGTATGAGATTTTTGTAGCCGTGACCAATGATGATGGATGTACGTCTATTTCAAATTTCTTTTTGGATGGCAACTGCGTAAAATACACTTTGGACTTGGGCAGTATTAATTTTCCCAATTTTTTTACCCCTAACGGAGATGGTATTCACGACTTTTGGAATATTTATGGTGTTTCAGAAAAATTGCAGAAAGAAACAATTGTAACAATTTATGACAGATTCGGTAAAAAAATCTTCGGATTTAAACCATATAACATTATTGGTTGGGACGGAACTTATAATGGAAGGCCTATGCCATCCAGCGATTACTGGTTTGAAGTTGCTACACCTATAGGGGCAAGATTTACAGGGCATTTTTCCTTAAGGCGATAAGCACTTTAATTTTTGGAAGTAAGTAATTAGTGAATGATTTTTGAAAAATTGCTTCGAATTATTTAGCGTGTGATTATTTATAAATAATATTCAAAATTTCTATTTTTCTAACTTCCTTACCCAGTTTGAATTGCACAATGTCCCCCACATTATTCCCTGTGAGGGCAACCGCTAGGGGAGCAACGAATGCAATTTTTTGCTTCGCAACATCAGCTTCGTCAACACCAACTATCTGAAATGTTTGAGCAGAGGTGGAAGTGGAAATTTTATAGGTAACCGTGGCGCCAAAACGCACTTCATTTTTAGGTTGTTGGGTTGGTTCTAAAACTCTTGCGGAGGCAATGCGTTCGTTTAGTAAATCCAATTTGCCATTTATTACGGCCAACTCTATTCGGCGTTGTTGTTCATGCTTGGTAGGAAGCGTGGTACGCTCCTGTTCCAGTTGTTTGCGTTCGTTCAATAACAATTGCATTCCCATCGGAGTTACATAATTCGTTGCTCCGTTTGGCAGTGCGGCACGTGGAGGTATTATGGGTGTTTCTTCTTGGTCTCCTTCTTTTACAAATCCTCGGCTCATATAATCTTTTATATATAAAGATACTTATTTTTAGATATTGAGAGTTTTTTTTGGAATTGTCAAAACAGATTAACATAGAAGAGGCTGTCTTTTAAACAGCCTCTCTCATTAAAGGTGTAATTTTTTTACCGTTTTATCACTTTAAAAGTTGATTGTAAATCTTCAGAAATTGCGTTTATAAAATACAATCCGCTCTCTAACTGGGACATATCAATTTCAGTGATATTGCCATTCGCGGGCCCCTGCGCTACAAGACTTCCCAAAGTATTGTAAATTTTATAATTGTCCAGCTTATAAAGAGAGGTTACGGTTACTTTATTTTGTACAGGATTGGGATAGAAAGAGATATTTTTTCTGAATTTATCCTCAACAGAAGCAATGTCTTCTACAGTTATCGTGCCTTCCATATTAGAGTGTACATCGCATTTATAGTCGTTTATACCAATTTGTGTAAATGTATAAGAAAACTGGGAGCCACTGCCAGTGAGAATACCACTGTCAAAATCTTCTTGGCTGCCAGATTCACTAGTAACGGAGTGGGGCACTTCATCTGTCCAAGTCCATCTTACCGTATCGCCCGGTCCAACGGTTATGCTTACATCTCCACTGGGCACACCGACGAACCAGTCTACGTCAAAAGTTGTTTGCGCAGTTGCCATAAAAGCGGTTAGCGAGATCACAAAAAATAGTTTGATTTTTTTCATAATATTTAGTTTTAGGTTAATATATACTCATTGTTAATTTTTATATTTCAGCGATCTTTTCTTAAAAATGCTACTTAAAAGACGCGGCTTATATTAAAGCCGAAGAAGAAATCGCCATCGGTCCAATCTCCCTGCCCCTGAATTATGAAACCGTCTTCAAACATTGCTTGGGCATTGGTGAAATGCATTTGGAAAACATGGCCGCCGGTTTCAATATCTACACCCACTGACAGAGGGTTCTTGAAATTGGAATTTTTGTTGCGGTTTAAATGGATACCATAATCTACATTAATGCTCACACGGTTTGAAATTTTATACCTTCCGCCCAATCCTAAGGCGTACTGATTGTTTTTTTCATCGTAGTTCAAGGTGGTTCCGTCATTTAGAACTTCCCTGCTGCGGGTTGCCAAATTCTCGTGTATAAAAGTTGGCGCTACCAATAGTGAAAATGATTCATTAAATTTTTTTGAAATTAAAAGCTGGGAAGTATAAGTGAGCCTATCTGCAAACTCGAGGTTTGGGTATTCATCCTGTCCCAGAGAAGTGTTTACGGTAATCAAATTATAACCTACTAATGTTACCGGAAAACCTTCGGTTTCCTGAGGTATCAATCTGTATTTAGCGTGAATTCCATATTTTTTTTGAAAAGAACTTCGCGCAATACCAATATTCAACCAATCATTAAAACCATAAATAAATTTTAATTGTGTAACGGCATTGTCCAGTCCGAAAAAATCATCAAATCCATTTTTTACCGACCCGAACCGATGGGCCACAATAAAATAGAAGTCTTTTTTGTCTGCAAGTTTGGTAGATTCAAAATTTACCACTTTCAGTCCTTTAAAGGCAGCAATAACTGTTTTATCAAATACTGCTTCACTTTCCAGATCGTTCAGCAAATCCTCTTGCGAAAAAAAAGCAAAAGGAATAAAGAATACTAAAAAGGTGATTTTTTTCATCCTTTGTGCTATTTAATAAGTGAGCATTGATCCAACTTTACTATTTCAAACAATTCGTCATAACCAATACATCGGCCTTTAATCATTATTTTCTCATTGGTTGTTAATTGTGGAATGTTTTCATCAAATGTGGCATATACGCTTTCATCGAGAGTAATAGCTCCATCTTCCAAATTGGTAATTACACCAGTTACCGATATGGTTTGGTTCAACAAGGCGTTGCCGTCATTTGTTTTAAAGCGCTCCAGTAAATAGGAGGCGGTGATTTCAAGTTGTGAGGTTTCAGACTTAATATCTCTATGATCTTGGTAGATATAATTATATCCAAAATAGCCTACTGATAGTAGTATAATTAAGATCAGGATTTTTCTATGTTTGCTCATGGCTTTATTATTTTTGTAACTGAAATGTCACAGAAACATTCACGTTTTCCGCGATTTTATTGCTTACAATTGATGGAATTTTAATATTGAACCCTTCTGGCTTAAGCACAAACTGGGCGGTGAGCGTAACGACTCCATCATTGACTGAAATAACAGCTGGCACGTCCATTTTTTTGTCAACACCGTGAAGATTAAAAATTCCATTGATTAAATATTCGCGTTTTTCCGAAGCTTTTGAAGCGTCAAAATCCTGAATGGTTCCTTTAAAAGTAGCTTTTGGATATTTTGAAGATTCAATGTAGTTTTCATTAAAATGCTCTTCCATTAAGGCCACTTTAAATCGGAAGCCCTTCATAAGTGCAAGAGCCGCAAATTTGCCTGTATCAGCGTCCAAAACGGCACTTACATTAGTGTTTTTTGCCTTTACTTCTTCAAAAGAAGGAACCGAAGCTTCAAAAGTAATTTCCCCAGTTTTGGTACTGTACTTTTCTTGGCCCGCAGCTGTAACTAAAAAGGCTAGGCAAAAAATCAATAAAACGATTATGGTTTTCATCTCTATTAAGATTTTAATGGATATTAATTTTCCAGCAATCCATCTTGGTTCCACTGTACTATAAGATCGATTTGTTGTTGCGGTAACCGTGGACCACCCAGGGGCATCAATCCCTGCTCACCTTCATTTCTGCTTATTCTATCCAAAAGCCCTCTGTTTTCAACGGCATCCTTCACTTCGGAAAAGTTGGTCAACGACATTGGCGCCCCATTTTGCGGTGGATTGTTGTGGCAGACAATGCAGTTGTTTTCAAACACAAATGCAACGTCCTGAAAGGTTACCAGCTCTGTTTGATTTTCTTCAGCTGGGTCTTCTATGTCATCATAAGTACTGCTCGTGCAGCCGAGTAGCGTAAAAGAAAAAATGAAGAGTAAATGACGTTTCATAAAGTATTATATGGTTTCCTTTTAACTATTTATAAAACATTTCAAAAGCAAGAAACCCTACCATACAAAATCAAAAAGGCCACGGAAAACCGTGGCCTAATCGTGGGGAGCTAAGTAAACAACTAAATTTTTTCAAAGGTGAGAAAGTCTGTACCTCCATTGCCTCCGCTTACATCAGTGAGTTCAATTTTGGAATTAGTTACAGAAATAATATCCCAGTCATCTGAAAGCTCTTCAAAATCTGGTGGCGAAGCAAAGAATATATTGAAATCAACATCACTTGAGCCACCATCATCGTCACTGGAATTACTGTCTGTTACAGACCATGTTCCCGTAATTGTAGTACTTCCGTTTACCCCAACCAAAGAACCGTTTTCATTAAATGTAAACGTAAATCCGTTAAAATGGTTTGTTTCATTTTGATCAGAATCAAAGAAATAAGTTATTTTCCATGACCCACTTTGGGCGGTGTTTTGGGTCTGTTGCACTGTAGTTTCCAGTTGCTGAGTGTTATCATCATCTTTGTCGCAGGACATTGCCAAACCTGTGTATATAAAAAATGCGAGTATTATTTTTGTGATAATCTTCATAGCTTAATTTTTTTTTGATTTTTATTTATGTAGTTAATTCTTTTTGAAAATCAAGGTGTCTTCAATTTCTCCTTGACTATTTCGGGTAATAAAGGTTGCTGACGTTGTTGTATATTGCAATGTCTTGTATTCATCGTCATCGGCTCCATTAATGGGACTGTCCATATCAAACTCAAAATTGAGTTCTTGCCCGGTGACGGTAACTATCCAAATTCCATAAACATACTCCGTACCATTGGTAGCATAAACGGTCTGGTTACTATAGAAGTTAAAATCGTACCCATTAAACTCAGACGTTTCATCGTTGCCATCGTCTAAAAATTTCTCCACATACCAAGTTCCCGATTCAAGAATGTCTCGCAATTCTTGTGGGTCAGGGCCGCCGCCGCCGCTTGGTTCTCGGCCAAAAGAGAGATAGTCCGTTCCGCTTCCTCCCCCGCTTACATCCGAAAGTCGGATTATGGTTTGCGTGGCTTCCAGCACATCCCAATCATCATTTAATTTACCGAAATCGGCATTTGTATTGGTTTCAAAATTCATAATGAAGTCCAGATTGCCACTGTCTATTTGTGCGGTCCAAAAACCGTTAATGGTATTACTGCTGCTTACCGCTGTGGCAGAACCGTTTCCATAGAAAGTAAATTCATACTCATTGAAGTTTGCAGTATGGTCTATGCCGTTTTCCTCCAATAAGTTTAAGTACCAACTTCCCGTTATCAAGTTTTCAATAAAAAGGTTGAGTTCTGTATTGTTTCCTCCTGTGTTCGGATTGCGACCAAAGGTCAAATAGTCTGTGCTTCCGTCACTTGCGCTAATGTGTTTTAGTTTTATAAGGTCTGCACTTGCTTCCAATATTTCCCAGTCTTCATCCAACTCATCTAACGGTGGGTATATTCCAAAGAAAAGATCAAACTTAAAATCGTCCACGAGTGCCCAAGTGCCATCAACAACAATTCCTGATTTTATGGCTTGTGCGGTTCCGTCCAGGGCAAACGTAAACTCATATCCGGCATAATTGTCAGTTTCATCATAATCATCAAAAAAGTAATCAACATACCAAACACCCGTTGTCAGATCTTCCTCAAACTGTGAAATATCTATAGGGTCGTTATTTGTGTTGGCCACACAATCATCAATCAATGTTTGTAACTCTTGGTTGCTGTTCACTTCCACGGTAGTACCATCTTCAAGAATCACCGAAATAGGAAAATCCAGACTGATGAAATCATTTGGGCCCAAATTTTGCAGAAAGCCAAACAATTCCAAATCATTATTAATGGTAACTGTTCCTGTCTGTTGCTGATCTGAATTATAAGTGAAAAATGAAATAGGATATACAAAATCCAAACAGCCAATTTCAACATCGTTTGTGCCGCAAGTGTCGGCAAGAGCGTCAAGTTCAGCTTGGGTGTTTACCGTTATTTGGGTGTAGTCAAACAGCTCCAAATTTATTGGGAAAAAGATTTCTAAAGTATCGGTATCGTTTGGGAAAAGGTTGAATATTTCTTGAATTATAGTTATATCTTCAGGAGAATTGATGGTCACCTGCTGTCCGTTGGCAATAACAGTCACTGGCAGTACCACCGCCGTGCAGCTATTACCGTCAATAATATCGTCATAAGCGCCCGGATTTTGTGAGGTGCGCAACAAGAGCCCTGTCAGGGGTGAACTGGCGGTAATAGTCTCTTCATCTTGGGTTTCATCAATATGTTCCTCTTCTTCCTTTTGGCATGAAAAAAAGGACACACTTATAAAAAGCAATATAAAAAAACGAAAGAAGTATACTTTATTCAAATTCTTGATTTTTACTTTATATTAATAACAAACTAATTAAAAACTACCCTACCAACCAAGTTGAAAAACTTTTTAAATATATTTGAATATCAGCATTCCTATATGAAAGAACCCGAAAACATTTGTAACGAAAAAACTTTCAACCATCTGTACGAGTCTCACGGAAAACCTGTTTGGCGGTTTATCTATTTTAAATGTGGTAATGAAGCTCAAGCAGACGATTTGGTGCAGGAAGCTTTCATAAAACTATGGCAAAACTGTGCGAAAGTTACGAAAGAAAAGGCTAAATCCTTTTTATATACCGTTTGTAACAATGCTTTTTTGAACGAGGTGGCCCACAGAAAAGTAGTTTTAAAACATGCCAAAAGACAGTCAGAAAAAGCGAATTTTCAATCTCCGGAATTTTTGATGGAAGAAGAACAGTTTCGCGAAAAGCTAAAAAACGCTATTGAAAATCTTACCGAAGCACAGCGTACTGCTTTTCTTTTGAACCGTATTGAAGGAAAAAAATATACCGAAATTGCTGAAATGCTCAATATTACGGTAAAGGCCGTAGAAAAAAGAATGAGCCAAGCCTTAGCTGCCCTCCGGGAGGAAATAGGAAAAGTTTAATATTTAAGGTAGGGTAATGGATTGTTGAACTGTTTCAACTATGAATACAATGAAAATGAAAAATGATCACTTATTGCACAAATGGCTTAACAACGAGGCCACAGAGGAAGAACTGGAGCAGTTGAAAGCTGACCCTGAATATGCTTCCTATGCTCAAATTGCTGATGCCAGTTCGGATTTTGAGATTCCCGAGATGAATGCTGAGACTAATTTTGAAGCTATTTCCAATAAAACGAAATCCGTCCATCAATTGAACAAACCGAAAGTTTTTTCAATTGTATGGAAAGTGGCTGCCGTATTTGCATTGATTCTGGCGGGTTATTATTATACCACAACTTTAGATACATCCATTAAAACTGAAATTGCGCAAACTGAAACTTTTTCGTTGCCCGATGCTTCCGAAGTAATATTGAATTCAGGCTCAAAAATTACTTACAACAAAAAAAATTGGAATCACGATCGCGAACTTTTCTTGGACGGCGAAGCGTATTTTAAAGTAACCAAAGGAAACAAATTCAGCGTAAAAACTTCTGAAGGTATTGTTACCGTGCTGGGCACCAAGTTTAATGTTTGCGCAAGAGATGGGTTGTTTACGGTTGTTTGTTATGAAGGTCTGGTTAGCGTTGCTTTCAATGATACTCTTTTAAAGTTGCCCGCTGGGGAAAAGGTGCAGATTGAAAATGGAAAGTCGACAATTAATGGTGCTGCCGAAAACCCGCAACCTGTATGGCTTTCAAAGGAAAGCAATTTTGAAAATGTTCCATTTTCGCTCGTTTTGAAAGAAGTTGAAAGACAATACCCAATTAAAATTTCTGTTAAAGATGTAGATACCGAAAAAAGATTCACAGGCACCTTTACCCACAAAAATCTTGATCTTGCCTTAAAATCAATTTGTGAGCCCCTTCAGTTAAACTATAAAATTAATAATAACGGAGTAGTAACCATTGAAACCAAACATAGCAAGTAGCTGCAGAATTTTTATTTTCTTTTTGGTGTTCTGTGTTTGTGGAGCCAAAACCATAGCACAGGAAACCGAAGAAACTACTCTTTTGACTTATTTGGAAACTTTGGAAAAAGAGCATAACGTTCGTTTTTCCTTTGTTCATAAAGAAATAGATGGAATAAGCCTGAAGCCACTTTCAAAAGATGGAGTTTCCATAGAAAATATTCTTTTGTACTTAGGGGAAAACACACCTTTTAATTACAACCGCATCAACGAACGCTATATAACGATTACCTTCAAAGAAGATAAGAACAACCTTTGCGGAAGGATAATTGATTTTGAGACCCAATTGCCGCTGGAAGGTGCGACAATTGTCTTTGAAAACAATTTGTTTAACACTATTACGGACGCAGAAGGTTTTTTCCATATTCCATTGCAAGACAGAAACATAAACTTTACTGTTTCGTATATAGGTTATACAAAAATCACAAGTAATACTTCAGATTTATCTAATGAATGTCCTGTGCTGCCTTTGCTCCCTTTTGTTTCGGCGCTTGAGCCCGTTTTAATCGAGAATATATTCACTAAAGGAATTGACAAAAATCTGGACGGTTCCATTTTGCTTTCCACCGAACATTTTGGACTGTTGCCTGGCCAAGTGGAAAACGATGTGCTACAGATTGCACAAGCCCTCCCGGGTGTGGAAAGTGTAGATGAAACCATTTCAAACATCAATATTCGCGGGGGAACGCATGATGAAAACTTGCTGCTTTGGGACGACATAAAAATGTATCAAAGCGGACATTTCTTCGGGCTTATTTCTGCCTTTAACCCAGACATCACAAAAAAAGTTACAATCTATAAAAACGGAACCAACATCCGTTATGGCGAAGGGGTTTCGGGCGTTTTGGATATGCGTTCAAAAAATACCATTTCATCAAAAACCGGATCGGGGATAGGATTTAATCTGATAAACGGAAACGGGTTTTTAGACCTTCCCATTTCAGATAAAACGAGCATTCAGGTTGCTGCCCGAAAATCCATCAACCACCTTTGGGAGTCGCCCGTGTATAAGAATTACACAAAGCGCATTTTTCAGGATAGCGAAATCACCAATGTTGAAGGCAACCACGATAACTTCACCGTAAATGCTAACGAAGATTTCAGTTTTTATGATATTGGCGCTAAATTGCTTTGGAACATTTCTGAAAAGGACAAAATAGGTGTAAATTTTTTAGCCATAGATAACTCTCTCGATTTTACCGAATCCATTGAAACTACTTCCCAGTCAAAAACTAGTGAGTTGGACCAGCGCAGTTTGCTTGGCGGTATTTCGTGGGAGCGTAAGTGGAATACTGAAATTGAAACTTCGGCTTTGGTTTATGGTACCCACTATTTGCTAGATGCTATAAATAGAGATATTTTCACGACCCAAGAACAAATTCAACAAAATGAAGTTTTGGAAACTGGCGTTAAGCTTGATGCCGGTGTTCTGCTTTCGGAACAGCTAAAATTTCAAACTGGGTATCAATTTTCAGAAATAGGTATAGCGAACACACAGGACGTAAATCTGCCGCGGTTTAGGGATCATGAAAAAGATGTTTTGCGAACCCATGTGGTTTTTGCGGGTTTGAATTATCTATCTAAAAATCAAAAAACCTTTGTTGCTGGTGGTTTACGTGGAAGTTATTTTACCAAGTTTGATGAAGTTTTGATAGAGCCCCGATTGAGTCTGCACCAAAAGTTCGGCAACGGTTTTGCGGTAGAGGTCTTGGGCGAATTCAAAAGCCAAAGTACCACGCAGCGAATTGATTTTGAAAGTGATTTTCTCGGTATCGAAAAGAGACGATGGGTTTTGGCCGATGGTGAAAATACACCCGTCATTAAAAGCAAACAGGCCTCTGCTGGGCTTGTTTACAACAGGCGCGGACTGTTTATCAATGCTGAGGGTTTTTATAAAATAGTGGAAGACATAAACAGTGCAAACCAAGGGTTTCAAAACCAATTTCGGTTTTCAAGGGCCACGGGCAATTATACCGTGAGGGGTGGCGAATTTGTTATCAACCAAAAAACAGCATCCGTCAGCCTTTGGGCCAGTTATAGGTACAGTAAAAATGATTATGGGTTTAAAAGCCTTATGCCTTCCACCTTTCCGAATAATTTGGACATACAGCATTCGGCAACCGTTGCAGGAAGCTATTCGTGGCATGCCTTAAAGATTGCTTTGGGGGTAAATTGGCACAGCGGAAAACCTTATACGGTTCCGTTAAAAAATGCTGAGACCACAACGGAAGGGGGCATAACCACCATTCAGTATGATGTGCCGAATAGCGAAAGACTTCCGGATTATTTTAGAACGGATTTCTCGGCAGAATACCTTTGGAAACTATCACCTACCATTGACGCAAAGATAAACTTTGCACTTTTAAATCTTTTGAATACCGAAAACACCCTAAACATCCGCTACGCTTTGATAGGCGATGAAAACAATCAGGTTTCGGTAAACAAAGTAGAGGAAATTTCTTTGGGCATTACACCCAACTTTTCGTTCCAAGTATTGTTTTGATATCACAATTTTGGCGTGACCCAAATTTTAGTGCTGAACTTCCTCCTTCTAATTAAGAATTTCGCACCTCTTTTCTTATTTCCGTCCGTGAAGATAACTGATGATGAACAATACCAAAATCAAGACAACTGTAGCCACAAATAGATTTCCTACACCCATAATAAAAGATTTTAAAGATTAAAAAAACCTGTGTTATATATAGGTAAAGATAAAGAAATAGATGGAAAGGAAAGTTAGTGAGGTTTCAAAAAAAAAAGAAATCGTGAATTGCGAAAGGAGCCAATCCAAATAGTGCTGTGGCCCTAGTGTGAGGTTACACAAGCCTTTTAGGGTAAAAATGTATATGTTCATCGAAGCTCTAGGCAGCTTATTACGAAAATGGTTTAATTAAAAATGCCCTCCGGAATTCCGGAGGGCGGTAGTGGAGCCGGGGAGATTCGAACTCCCGTCCAAACGCGCAACTATACTGCTTTCTACATGCTTAGTTTTCATTTAGGTTTTCGAGAGATTGCCGGTTGAAAACTACCAACGCACTCCTTATCTTCACTTGAGGTTCACGATGCCATCAAAGCACTAGCATCGCTAGGTTTACTTTTACGAAGCCACTATATCAACCGCCGTAAACCAAGGCCGTTGAGTGACTTCCTGCTTGCCCACCTTGTGGGCCGAGGCACATCCTACTATGATTCGGATTATGCAGCTAGGGCGTAGTTATTCTCGCCGTTTAAAAAGTGTGAAATATGATATTAACGAGCTATATCCCAGCGCTCGGCATGCTTACAATACAATTAGACCCGCTGTCAAAACCAGTCGGCCCCTTATAAGTTTCAGTAGCAGTATGCAGTGGTTACATTAACATACAGCCTGCGACTTCAAACGGGAAGCAAAGATACATGAAAAACCCTATCTTTGCCACCGCAATTATTCCGATAGCTAACGGAACAAAAAACATACCAAATGCCCATAACCTTTGCAATTATCAAAGAACGCAAAAACCCGCCGGACCGGCGAGTAGTATTTTCACCAGAAAAGTGCCAAGAAGTCATACAAATGTTTCCAAATGCCAAAATAATCGTTGAAGCCTCTGATGTTCGTATTTTTCCAGATCATGCTTATCGCGAAGCCGGTTTTGAGGTGGTTGATGATGTTTCCGGGGCCAATGTGATGCTGGGCGTAAAGGAAGTGCCCGTGGATGCATTGATTCCGAATAAAAAATACTTTTACTTTAGCCATACCATAAAAAAGCAACCCTACAACCGTAAATTGCTAAAGGCAATGCTCGCTAAACATATTGAAATGTTTGACCACGAAACTATCGTGAATGCCGATAAACATAGGTTGATTGGCTTTGGTTATTATGCAGGTCTTGTGGGCGCATATAATGGATTTAGGGGTTTGGGCTTGCGCGATAAGCTGTTTAGCCTTCCAAAAGTGGAAAATCTTCCAGACTTAGAAGCTGTAAAAACTGAATTGGATAAAATTACACTTCCAAACTTAAAGATTGTCCTTTCAGGAACAGGAAAAGTTACTCGAGGGGCAAAGGAGATTTTAGATCATTTAAAGATTAGGGAAGTTACCGATGCCGATTATCTTTCAAAAAATTATAATGAGCCTGTATATTGTCTTATTGACGTTTCAGAATACAATAGACGTAAGGATGGTGGCGATTTTAACAAAGGGGAATTTTATAATGATCCTTCAGAGTACGAAAGTGATTTTATGAAATATGCCAAAGTAAGCGATATGTTTATCACGGGCCATTTTTTTGGAAATGGCGCTCCTTACTTATTTACGCGAGAGGATGCCAAGAGCCCTGACTTCAAAATAAATTTAGTGGCTGATATATCGTGTGATGTTGATGGTCCTGTGGCCAGTACCTTACGAGCTTCTACAATTGCTGAACCATTTTATGGATATGATCCGCAGACAGAAAGCGAAACCACCTTTGATGCTCCCGGCACTATCACTGTTATGGCTGTGGATAACCTGCCATGTGAATTACCTAAGGATGCAAGCGAAGGTTTTGGTGATATGTTTTTAGAAAACGTAATGCCTGCTTTTTTTAACGGAGATGAGGATGGCATTTTGGAACGGGCAAAAATTACTACAGCAGACGGAAAATTAACTCCTAGATTTGCATATTTAAAGGATTATGTAGAAATTGCCGACTAACAAATTAACTTTTTGTTAACAACCTAGCAATTGAATTTAATCAAAGAAATACAAAAAACAGCACTTGTTACTGGAGCTGCTTCCGGTCTAGGGTTTGAATTGGCCATGCTTTTGGCCAGAGACGGATATCAGCTGGTATTAGTAGATGTAAACGACAAAAAGCTTCAAAAAGCGAAAGAAGATATACTATCTCTTTATTCTTCTGAAATACAACTGATGCATAAGGACTTGAGCCAACAAAATGTAGCAGAAGAGATATTTCAAGCTATTGAGGGGAAACGCATTGATGTTTTGGTGAACAATGCAGGTTTTGGTATTTATGGAACTTTTCACGAGACAAATTGGGAGCGACAAGCAGAAATGCTAAACTTACATGTAATTACTACAACACATTTAACAAAACTAGTATTGAAGGGAATGGTTGTACGCGGCCATGGAAAAATATTGAACATGTCTTCACTTGCTGCTTTTCAGCCTGGGCCATTGATGTCTTTATATTATGCCTCCAAGGCATATATTCTATCTTTTTCAGAGGCTATAGCCAATGAACTAAAGGATACGGGTGTTACCGTAACCTGTCTATGCCCTGGGCAAACTAAGACTTGTTTTCAGGATGTGGTGGCCAATGGATCGAAAGCTTCAGAGAATAAAATAAAATTCAATATTGCTTGCCCAAAGGCTGTTGCCGAATATGGTTATGAAGCAATGCGAAAAGGGAAGATAGTGGCCATTCCCGGAAATATTAATAAGCTCCTGTCCAAATTGCCCAGATTTGTATCGCGCCGCACAGCTACTGCTGTTATACGCCGAATTCAAGAAAAAAACAGAGAGGTTTAAGGTTTTATATTTTCTTCAGTTCAATAGGTTCTTCCGATTGAATTTTTATCAACGTTTCAAAAAATTGTCGCAATGCCGGATAGGCTTCAGCCGGGAAATTAGTTGTGTTCAATTTTGCACTTAGCCTAACATTTACCCTGCTGTCTGAAACATCATAAACAACTGAAAGCTCGCCATCATTATTTGGAAGTTTCAGTATTTTGTTTTCGGGGACTTTTACAATTTCATATTTGTCTTTTACATCAATTGAAACCAAATAATTGTTGATAACCGGAAAACCAAAATCAATTGGATATTTCCGGGTTTCCTTTAAAAATGGATTTTCGGAAAAGTAAGTTTGCATTAAAAAAGGATATACAAAAAGCTTGTTGCCCACGGGCTGCTCATGTATGGAAATATCATAATTTTCTTTATAGGGCTGCTCTAAATCTTTTTCGTTTTCAATTTGAAGGTTGGTAATATCTAAAGCTTCATTTCTGTTTTGCTTTCTTTTTATGATATCTTCTTTTCTTCTATTATTATTTTCGGTTCGTTTTGGAACGGCTATATAGCCCGTTGAAACTTCGCTTACTTTTCCTGAAAATATGCCTTGTTCATTTGGTGCCAATTGCATATTTACATAGTGCATGTTTTTGTTTATAGGATCAATGGGCTCCCAAAAACTACCTTTTTTAAAATCCATTACGCGGCCTTGCTGGCAGAGATCACGAAATGGCAATACTCCAAAGGGAGTATATTTATCGGTAGCATCCAAAAGATATTTTTCATCCCCAATTTTAAGATAAACAAGGGCATAGATGAAAGGACTTATTACGGGATATTGCATTGTGGGTGGGGTAAAATCACGGGTGGAAATAAGCATTATTTTTGCATCCATTCCTGCGGCTTCCAAAGCATTTATCAAAGCAAGATTTATTTCAGAACTGTTACCGGATTTACGTTCAAAAGCTTCTTTAACACGCACATCAGATAGGATACGGTATTTGCCGTTCCATGTCATATGGTCTTGAATATAATAATAAATTGCTTTTGCTTTTTCAAGATCGCTCCCAGTTGAATAAACTGAAGCAGGCAAGACATCTTTAAAAAAACTTTCATATTTTAATTGACGACCTAAGTCCTTGTCGTATCTATAATAATTGTCTACATCATCCCAGGAGCGGGTATAGGAATGCTTGTTTTCTGCAAAATCTACGTATTCTATGAGTTCATACACCATTGCTGCCAGATAATAATTAGACGAAAGCATATGATTTTCTTTTTTAGCAGCAGGAACATCTTTCATGGCATAGGTTGCTATTTCACAATCTGCTTGTACATCAAACCCTTCAATGGCAAAACAACCTTTTGTCTTTTCGGCTTTGTTGATATATAGCGGTAGGTTGCCATATAATGTACGGTTATACTTAAAATTTCCTGGCAGTTCGGTATGAAATTCAGAATACATTACGGGTAGTGATCCTTGAAACCGCCACCCGCCAAAATTTGATAAATGGCTTGTTTCTATTCTGTAGGTATATTCTAGGATACTGCCGTCTTTAATGTTTGGAAAAGTGAATTTTTTTAAGGACCAATACGGGTTTTCATCTGTTTCGAATATATTGGCTTCATCTATAAATGTTTTTACTGTACCATTATGAGTGATGGCAGTTATTTTGGTGATGTTTTCATTGTTGTTTTTTTCATTGTAAAAAGGAATTTCAACAGTAGCTTGATCAAAATTTTTAGCGTTAAAAACCTTCATTTTCACGTGAACTTCTTTTATAAGTTTCACATAGTTTTCAACTAATTCAAAATAATAATTACCTTTTTCAAATAAAACCACACCCGCAGCCTCTGGATCTTTGGAGTAGGATTGTAGCGCAAATTCTTCTGCGGTTGGGTTGCCAAAGTCTGCCGTTTCTCGTTGCTGAGAAAATGAAACACCACAAAGGGTAAGGGCTAAAATGAAACAACTAATTTTTAAAAATTTCATAGATAATTTGTTTTGAAATGATTTGTTATAGTTTCTTTAAAACAATTGATTCTTCCTTTAAAATAGTAATTATCGTCCCAAAATATTCTTTAAGAGATTGATAAGCATCTGAAGGAAATCGGTAAGTGTTAAGTTTCATGTTGAAACGGATGTTTATCTTGCTGCCTTCAGCAACATAGGTTACAGAACACTCACCGTCATCGTTGGGCAATTTTATGCTTCGGCTGGTGGGCAGTTGCTCCACTTCGTATGTATTTCCTAAATCTATAGAAATTAAATAGGTGTTTGAAAACGGAAAGCCAAAATCCATTGGGTAACTACGCTCCTTCATTTTAAAGGGGTTTTCGTTGAGATATGTTTTGTTGAAAAAAGGGTAAAGAATTACTTTGTCTCCCACCGTTTCAGGTTCTATGGAAATGTTATAATTTTCCTTGAGCGGCTTTTCAATTTTCTTTATTTCCTCTACTTGATATTCCTCTATTTCAATACCTGCCTTTTCTTTTTGTTGGTCTTTAATATATTCTGGGAGGGTTTTTTCCTCAATGCTATTTCTTTTTTCCAGTGCTATGTAGCCGTAATTTGATTGGTTCACTTTTCCGGTGAAGTTTCCATTTTTATCAGCAGTTATTTGGGCATTTACGTAGTGGATATTTTTTTCATAAGGTTCAATGGGCATCCAATAGCTTCCTTTTTTGAAATCTAATACGCGCGCTTGAATATTTAGGGCCCGAAATGGAATGATGCCAAATGGGGCTTGTCTATCTGTTGCGTCCAGCAGTATCATTTCATTGTTTATTATTAGTACCGCAACCACATAATTAAAATTGGAAAGTACTGGGTACATCTCAGTGGGCAATCCATTGTTTCGGGTGGAAAGAATCACGGATTTAGCATCGAGTTTGGCAGCTTCAAGTGCATTTACCAATGAAATGTTTATGGCCGTTACACTGCCCAGTTTATCATCAAAAGCATCTTTTACATTAATGCCATAATTAAAATACCTCCCATTCCATGTATAGCTATCTTGAATAAAACTATATACTGCCTTAGCACGTTCTAGATCATCTTCGATGTCAAGAATGGAGCTGGGTAATTTTTTTTTAAAATAACTTTTTTTGTTTAGTTGTTCGCCAAAATCACTGCGGATTTCAAAACGATGATCCACATCTTCCCAGTTTCGCGTAAAGACTTGATCAAAACCATAAAATGCTTTAAATGCCAAAGGTTCATACACCATCCTGGAAACATAATTTTTTTTAGATAGCATATAGCTTTCTTCCCTAAATGAAGGGACATCAGTCATTACATATGTATCTAGCTCCGTATCAATATGTCCATTATTTGAAGGAAGCTTAAAAGCATCTTTAATAACCACTGCTTTTTCAATCGCTAACTTTTTGTCCCCATAAAGAATTCGGTTGTATCTAAAATGTGGTGGTAATTCGGTTTGGAATTTACTATAAAGTGTTGGCAGCTCGTGTTGAAATTCCCACCCATCCAAATCATAAAAGTAAGGGCTTACAATGGTGTATGAATATTCTAAAATGCTTCCATTCTGTACATTTGGAAAAGTAAACTTTAGAACATTCCCGACCCCAGGTTCATGGGTTTTATAGAATGAATTGTTAGGTACAAAATTTTGAACTGCCCCGTTATGGGTTACGGCTTTATAGTCCTTTATTTCTTCGCCATAATATTCATTTCCTTCATAATATGGTATTTCTACAGTGGCGTAATCAAATTTTTTGGCATCAAAAACTTTAATTTTTCTATGTATTTCCTTTACTAATCTTACGGACGTTCGCTTAACTATTGGTATTGCATAATATTTTCCGGATTCGTAAAGTATTACGCCTGTGGCATCAGGTTCGGCTTCATAACTTTTAAGATCAAAATCCTTTTGGCTGGGCTTTCCAAACTCGTCAATACGATCTGATTGTGAATAGGAAAAGTATAGGTTGAAAACCAAGAAAATTAAAGCGATTTGTTTTGAACGCATAAATTGTAACTGAGGCTTATTTGTGTTTCGCAAAATAAAATAAATATTGGAAATACAAAATGATCAAATACCGATAAAACGAAAAAGGAATTCTTCATAAATCCAATAAACCAATTTTAAAAATAGCCCGAAAAATATTGTAAATGCCCAAGCTTCCAAATTGTCAATTGGGTTTGTGATTATTTCAAAAACATCTGTAAAAAGGATAAAGGGATTGTGAAGAATATCCCAGGAATTCCATCGTAATACGCGCCCGAGATACATTCCAAAACTTACGGCAAAAGGAAGGATAATCAGGGATTTTAAAACTATTTTTTGGTTGAAATGCTTAAAGCACAATTGCTTCATTTCCTGAACCGAAACTACATAAAAAGCGAGTCCCGTAATTGCAAAAATCGAAATCATCAAGCTGTCAAAACCTATCCATTCCAGTGGGCTTAGACGCAGGTGTATAAAATCTGTCAATAAATAGGGCGCATTGGGGAGAAATAATAGCCAAACTATTAATAAAAAGCACATTTTAAACTTTTTAATCTGTTTTTGGTTTTTCATATAAGTGGAAATGAAAAAAGGAATCATGGCCAAGAATAGGTTCCAAACCAAAAAAAGATAGAAAAAGGAATGGGTTATTTTTAAACGAACGGAAAGCAGAAAAATGCTAAAAACCGTCAATGAAAAAAGAGGAAACCAGATGTTGAAACGATCAAAGAGAAATGTTTTTAAAGTCTTCATTTTTGATGTATATTTTTTCGATTAATAAAATAAGTAAAAAGCCCAGTGTATAGGCAACCAAGTCCCGCCAATCAAACACGGAGCCTAAAATGGTCAGTAGTATTTCTGAATGGATATTGAGTTTTTCAGCTAGCTTGAATAATTGGAGCAGTTCCACAAAATAGGCAAAGGTTAATACGGAAACGGCAGTTTTGAGAACATGGTTTCTTATAAAGATTTTTATAAAATAATAGATTAGCAGTATAACAAGCACATCGCCCAAAAAACCTCTGATAAAATGATTGAAATGAAAATAGGCAATGGCAATCTCTGTTGCAAAAAGACTGCTTGTTGCCAAAATATGTTTTGTTGAAATATAAAACTTCATTGTATTGCTATTTTTTCTCCCAAGTATTTTGGTTGCGAATCAAAAAGAATATCGAGGCAGGCTTTGGTTCGCGCCAAGTATTCCCGAAGTTCTGTTTTTACGGAATACTTTCCCGAAACCGTTTCGGCGTTAAAACCTATTGCGGCAATTCCTTTTTGTTTTGCCAAGAAAATTGCGCGTTCGTTGTGGAACCTCTGTGAAATAACCGTAAAACTGTTCAATCCAAATATCTTTTGGGCCCTTAAAACAGAATCCAAAGTGCTGAATCCGGCATAATCCAAGACTATTTTTTCTTCGGGTATTCCTAATAGAATGAGGTCTTTTTTAAAAAGCAAGGGTTCGTTGTAACCTATTCTGCCATTGTCGCCGCTCACTAAAATAAAATCAATCTTTCCAGCTTTAAAAAGTTCTTCGGCCGCTTTTATTCTGTATAGATAATACAGGTTTATATCGCCATAGGCCATAAATTTTGAAGTGCCCAAAACCAAACCTACCCTGTTATGCGGAATTTCTTCGGTACTTTGAAATGTTTGGTTTTCCGTTTCCAAAAGCACGTAAGTGTCCAAACAAATAATGGCAAACAATACAAATGGGCTTAGCAATAAAGCCCATTTGTAAAGTTTTATAATTTTATTGAAAAGTGTTTCCATCCTTTTTAATCGTTATTCCAATCAATTCGCCGTGAGGCAAACATTATGATTGCTAAGATTAAGAATAGACCAATGCTGCCTACCAAAAGCGCATAGTTTTCCAATTGGATAATCACATAAATAAATCCATATAGCGAAGCCAACGAAGCGCAGATGAGCAACGGAAACTTAAAGCCTTTTAAAATGGCGCGCGAATAGACCGTTATCAATGCGAGCACCGAAAAAGCTGCGATGGCATATGCCTTAAAAAAATTACTGTGCTCAGATATGGAAATGAGTAGCGTATAGAACATCACCAATGCCAAACCTATCATCATATATTGAAACGGATGGATATAAACTTTGCTAACCAATTGGATCAATAAAAAAACCAACAGCGTTAGACCGATAACCAAAATGCCATATTTGGCTGTACGTTCACTTTTTTGGTATTCGTCTACAGGAATGATGAGTTTCGTACCAAAAGCAAAAGCAGAAAGGTCTGGAAGATGCCTAAAAAATGACTGCTCAAATTGTCTGTTTATTTGCAGTATACGCCAAGTAGCCGTAAAGCCATCTTTACTGATTTCCTTATTGGTGTCTTCGGGCAAAAAGTTGCCGTCAAAACTGGGGGAGTGCCAGTTCGATTTCATCGTAGCATCGGTTTCTTTCCCTATGGGTAAAAACTTCAAACTTTCACTGCCGTTTATTTTTAAATCGAAGGAAAAGGGTAGCGGCGCAGCGAATATTTCCTTGGCGTTTGCAACGTAATTGCTTTGGATAGTGTTCAAATATTCCGTGGAATACTGTGGCGTCATTGAAAGTGCTTCTGAAGCTAAGTTTACAACCGGAGTGGTTTTTATTCCCTTTAAATTTGTGGTTTTTAGAAGAACGGTCGCCTTTTCCCAAAGAATATTTTCCTCGGGAATATCAGTATCTGAAAAATCAATTGTGGGGAAGTTTCCCTTTACGCCAATGGCAGCGGAATATACCACCGATTCATAAATGCTTCGGTTCAGCGGTTTCGTATCAACATTTGATGTAATATTCAATTTATCCGGAAAGAAGTAAGCGTTCTCTATTGTTTCCTTCGTTTTCGTATAATAGGCATTGCTTTTTTCGTTGAAAATCTTTTCCTCTGAAATGACTTTATAAGGAATTTTGACGATGGGGCCGGAGAGCAAGACCTCGTTTCCCCATTTTTGATTTATCTCGCGCACAACTTCTTCCTGTCTATACGCCCGTTCATTGATTAGTGATTTTACGAATTCCAAAGGAATCAATAAAACCAATAATAAAAATCCTACCACGAGCATGCGCGCGGTGATGGAGTTGCGCATCCAATTGCGGAATCTACTTTTTTTCTGTTCCATAATTTTTGTGTTAAAGGTTAAATGCCATTAGTTAATTGTTTGTGGACTGTATTGAAATTCATTGTATTGATATTGAAGTTTCTGAAGTTTCAATAATTGTTTTTTGGAAAAAATTACTTTTCTAAACCCTTCAAAATCTGTGTGCAATAATTTTTTGAAGTCAAAGTGGTGGAAGGTGTTGATCTGTTTGCCAATCAAGTAGGAGTTGTAATAATAGGAAGCATATTCTGGGAGAAGGGTGGTTCCCAATAAAAGTACTCCCGTTAAATAAGGCGTTCGTTTGCCGTTGCCGTAGCATAAGTATTGAAGCGCAATCTCGTCTTCCACATTGGTGCCGAAACCGGACAATACGTGATAGGCATCGTGGCGTTCTACTTTCCCAATAAGTTCGAAACCATTTTTATTGAGAAATGTGCCTAATTTTTTTCCGAAGCTGTCATTTGGAAATTCAAGTAATTCAGCTGTGCTGATTCCCCAGGGTTCTTTCTTTTTGAATTTCAAATAAATTTTTTGAGACCATTCAAAGAGTTTCTCAATAAGTTTTTTCCGTAGTTTCATATTTTTAAAGTACTTTGTTTCTCAAAGTGAAATAATAAAAAAATATAATTGTTATGTTTTCGGTTTTTGAATCAGCTTTTCCAAAGCTTCAATATGTTTTTTGAAGGCTGCTTTTCCAAGGGTTGTTGCTGTATAATTTGTATTGGGCTTTCTTCCCACAAAACTTTTTTCCACCAAGATATACTCGGCCTGTTCCAGCGCTTTTATGTGGCTCGCCAGATTGCCATCGGTAACGTCCAGCAATTCCTTTAATCGGTTGAAATCGGCATCTTCGTTAACTACCAATATGCTCATAATGCCCAAACGGATACGATGATCAAAAAGTTTGTTTATGTTGTCTATAATGCCCACGCTTAACTTTTTCTTTCTTTAAGGTACATAATACTTCCGTAGATAATATGGAAAAGCCCAAACCCTAATAGCCAAAACCAAAATCCATAGCCCGGAAGTGCGGCGCAGATAAGACCAATGATAATTTGGGCATAACCCAAATATTTTACATTGCCAATGGTATATTTTGAAGCGTTCACGAGTGCAAGTCCATAAAAAATAAGCATCAGTGAGGCGGTGAGGCCGTAATGCTGGCTGTTGAGTTTTATAATAATATATATTCCGCCGGTAACCAAAGGAATTAAAAAGTTGATCAGTAACCGTCGGGTAGTTGTATCCCAAATTTTTTCATTGTTTCTTTTTGCCCTTCGGGTTGTTAACAGATAAGCTGTTATTATACTGAGCAAGAGTATAGAGGCCAAAAGAACGAGCAGCAATTTAAAATTCCAACTGTGGAGGGTAAGAAACTCCCCGGGTCTAGGAAAAAGATATGCATAGGCAATAGCTGCTCCTATGATAGCGTAGATGCCTGCAAAAATACCGGAAAGGCCGCTAAGTGAAATAAACCGTGAGGAACGGTTCATTAGATTTTTGATTTCGCTGATGTCTTTTAGATAATCTTGCTCGCTCATAATAAAGTACTTTGAAAAACAAAGTAAATGTAAAAATTCTTTCAAACCAAATAAATCTTTGATAATGTTTAGGGCGTGAAATTTAATATTTTAAAAAGTAAGAAATTACACACAGAAAAAAAGGGGGATTTCCCCCTTCAAATTCAGGGTTTTTCCTCTTGACTGGTATTGCACTTCTTCGCATCTTTACAATATCAAATTAATTGGGGAGTTAATTTTTGACACGAGGTTAGAAGCTGTTTCTTTTCAGAAGCAGCTTTTCCTTTTTTAAGGATATTTAGTGATAAAAACAGGAAAAATCCTGTATAAAAAAGGGGGAAATCCCTGTTGACTGTTAACGGATTAAGTACGATATTTGAATACTTATTTAATTGGGGAGTTTTATAAGTGATGAGGTTAAGGACTGTGCCCCAAAAGGGTACAGTCTTTTTATAAAAAATTTAACGATGCTTATTTTATAAAGTTTTGTTATTAGCCAAAGTGCCCTGCCAACTGTTGTTGGCAGGGCACTTTATTTTTACAAATAACTTTAAGTTATAATTGATTTATAGTTTTCCGTATTGCTACAAGATCTGTCAATAGTTTTTCAAGCAAGTTTAGGTTCAACATATTAGCACCATCACTTTTAGCATTTGCGGGGTCAAAGTGGGTTTCAATAAAAATTCCGTCAGCGCCAGTTGCAATTCCTGCGCGGGCAATTGTTGAAATCATTTCGGGTCTTCCACCGGTTACACCTGCGCTCTGATTAGGTTGTTGTAAACTATGAGTAACATCCAACACGACAGGAGCAAATTGTTTCATTGTTGGAATTCCGCGAAAATCAACAATCATATCCTGATAGCCAAACATAGTTCCGCGGTCGGTAATGAGCACTTGCTCATTATTACAGTCAGTTACTTTTGTAACAGCATGTTTCATACTTTCCGGACTCATAAATTGTCCTTTCTTCAAGTTTACTACTTTTCCGGTTTCTGCAGCAGCAACTACCAAATCTGTTTGACGTACTAAGAATGCGGGTATTTGCAGAACATCTACATATTCAGCAGCCATTGCGGCATCGCTTACTTCGTGAATATCGGTAACGGTGGGAACGTCAAAAGTTTCGGAAACTTTTCGGAGTATTTTTAAAGCTTTTTCATCGCCAATTCCCGTAAAACTATCAATCCGGCTTCGGTTCGCCTTTTTGAAACTTCCTTTAAAAATATAGGGGATTTCAAGGGTGTCGGTAATTTTTACAATCCTTTCGGCAATCTGCAGTGCCATTTCCTCGCTTTCAATGGCGCAGGGGCCGGCAAGAAGGAAGAAATTATTCGAGCTTGTATGTTTTATTTTCGGGATTTTATTCAGTTGCATCGTAAAAGCTTATTTTAAAGCAAAGGTAGTTAAAAGCTTCTTTCCCTCAACTTTGAATACACAACGGAAGTTTTCTAAAAATTACTGCTTCACAATTTTATGGGTTTGGGAATCACCGTTTCTATCTTCAATCTTTAAAAGATAAACTCCCACTTCTACTTTGGATAGATCAATTTGAGTAGAGTTTTGGTTTCTTTCAATGCTTTGTCCCAATATGTTAAAAACAGAGATTTTAGAGATTGGTAGCTTTGATTCTATATAAAGCAGGCCGCTGGTTGGGTTTGGATAAATCCTGTAGTTGACAATTTCGTTTTCTGAAATACCCAAAGTGTTGTTTTTATACCAAATCAATTTATTATTACCGGCAGATGCCGAAACAATATCGAGCCAACCGTCGCCATCAATATCTGCTGCTTTCGCATCGCTTGCAAAATCAGCCGCTGCATTTATAATGTTAGGCGTTCCGAATGTTCCTTGTCCGTCTTCATTTATTTTCCAAGAAATCTTATCTGAATATCTATTCCATAACAACATGTCATTGTCGCTATCATGGTCAAGATCATAAAAAAGATATTGATCGCCGTTATCAATCAAGAATTGGAGGTCTCCAAAGTTTCCTTGATTGTCTAAATTTTCGAGCCAATAGGTATTTATAAAGGAATTGTCATCTACAGAAGTTATAATAACATCCTTTTTCCCATCGGTATTGATATCAGCATATTGAAATTCAGTGATATTAGTTCCTCCAGATTGAATATATAGAAATTGATAAATTATTTGCTCTGCACCATAGCTTCCATTGCCCATATTTTTATACCAGTAAATTTTACCTTGGGCGTAAACTTGATCAGTAGCTAAAATGTCCAATTCTCCATCATTATCAATATCTTCGAGTAAAATTTTTACATAATCATAATTGCTTTCAATTAACAAATTTTTATCGCCAAAAGTTCCCTGTCCGTCCAGATTTTCATACCATGCTATTCCTCCGCTAGATGTAATGTTTAATACCATAATCAAATCCTGATCTCCATCATCATCCATATCAATAGGAGTAATGGAGGTTATAAAGTCTTCTTCCAATATAATTTGCGCAGTTCCAAAATTCCCTGCTCCATCCAGATTTTCAACCCATACAGCTTGTCGTGGGTTATTTCTTAAATAGAGAATATCCTTGTCTCCATCAGTATCTAAATCAACAAATTCAACTGAAAGATATAAGGCACTAGTTCCATCAATCACATTTTCACTTCCGAAATTTCCCATACCATCAAGATTTCTATACCAGCTAAGCTTATGGGTTTCAGCAGAAGCAGTTAAAACATCAATAAAGCCATCATTATCTATATCAAAAGGAATTGATAAATAAGGTTTTATAGTTTCCGTAGAAATAACTTGTTGTTGGCCAAACCGTTGTGCAAACCCAGAAACAGCAAAGAAGATTGATAATGTGAATAGTAATTTTGTCTTCATAACTAAATATTTAACATAAATATATCCTTTTTATACATTAAAATCTCAATTTTTTCAAACAAAATAAAATCACAACTTTTATTTCTAATCCACTTAGAAACACTACTTTTGCACCCTCTTAAAAAAAGGAGCATTGTTATGAAAATCAAAAACATCGCCATTATTGCCCACGTTGACCACGGTAAAACCACGCTGGTTGATAAAATTATGCACCACTGTAGCCTTTTCCGTGAAAACGAAAACACAGGCGAACTTATCCTGGACAACAACGATTTGGAGCGTGAAAGAGGAATTACCATTACCTCAAAAAACGTTTCCGTAGTATATAAAGACACAAAAATCAATATTATCGATACCCCTGGTCACGCCGATTTTGGTGGGGAAGTGGAGCGCGTATTGAATATGGCAGACGGTGTTTTGCTTTTGGTTGATGCTTTTGAAGGACCGATGCCGCAAACGCGTTTTGTGTTACAAAAAGCAATCTCACTTGGGTTAAAGCCTTGCGTGGTTATAAATAAAGTGGATAAGGAAAACTGTACCCCAGATGAAGTTCATGAATCAGTTTTTGATTTAATGTTTGAATTGGGTGCCGAAGAGTGGCAGCTTGATTTTCCAACCGTTTATGGTTCTGCGAAGCACAACTGGATGAGTGATGACTGGAAAAACCAAACCGACAACATCGAGCCATTGCTTGATATGGTTTTGGAACACATTCCATCGCCAAAAGTTGAGGAAGGAACCGTTCAGATGTTGATTACCTCCTTGGACTTTTCATCCTTTACGGGACGTATCGCGATTGGCCGTTTGCAAAGAGGAACGTTGAAGGAAGGAATGCAGATTGCTTTGGTAAAGCGCGATGGCTCTAAAGTGAAATCAAAAATAAAGGAACTTCATACTTTTGAAGGCTTGGGTCGTAAAAAAGTTGCAGAAGTACAGGCTGGCGATATTTGTGCTTTGGTGGGTCTTGAAGGTTTCGAAATTGGCGATACCGTTGCTGATGCCGAAAACCCCGAAGCACTTAAAACCATTGCGATTGATGAACCTACAATGAGTATGCTTTTCACAATCAACGATTCGCCTTTCTTTGGGAAGGACGGAAAGTTTGTTACTTCGCGCCATATTAAGGAGCGTCTTGAAAAAGAACTGGAAAAAAACCTTGCATTGCGCATGCAACCAACGGACAGTGCCGATAAATTTATGGTTTTTGGCCGTGGGGTTTTGCACCTTTCGGTTTTAATTGAAACCATGCGCCGCGAAGGATATGAACTTCAGATTGGACAGCCACAGGTAATCATTAAGGAAATTGACGGTGTGAAATGTGAGCCTGTTGAAGAAATGACCATCGATTTGCCCGAGACCGTTAGCGGAACGGCCATTAATATGGTTACCATCCGTAAAGGTGAAATGTTGAGTATGGAAGGAAAAGGGGAGCGAATGGTATGTAAATTCATCATTCCATCCCGCGGAATTATCGGGCTTCGTAACCAATTGCTTACCGCTACTGCCGGGGAAGCAATTATGACGCACCGTTTTCTTGAATATCAACCGTTAAAAGGTGGAATTCCTGAAAGACAAAACGGAAGTTTGGTTTCCATGGAAACCGGTCAGGCTATTCCATATTCAATTGATAAATTACAGGATCGCGGACGTTTCTTCGTGAATCCTAATGAAGATATTTACGAAGGGCAGGTTATTGGTGAAAATACCCGTCAGGATGATATGGCCGTAAACATCACTAAAACCAAAAAGCTTTCGAACGTTCGTTCCTCAGGAGCTGATGATAAGGCGCGTATTATTCCAGCTATCAAGTTTTCATTGGAAGAAGCGTTGGAATACATCCAAAAGGACGAATATGTTGAGGTTACGCCAAACCACTTAAGACTTCGGAAAATATATTTGAAGGAAGTAGACCGTAAGCGAAACAAGATTTAAAAGAGGATATTAAACAGTAAGACATAAGACGTAGGACGAGCGGAGAATTGATATTGAAAGTTTTAGTTTTATGTCTTACGTCAATTAGTCCTAAGTCAATTTTAAAATAATCGCTGAGCAACTCAATAAACTCGGCGATTTTTAGTTAATTTGTTGTCGCCGAAAGGCAAACATAGAATAAAACAATAGGTATGAATTTTCTTTATTTCGATCCAGGGCTGGGAGCAATGATAGTACAGGCGTTAGTGGCGGCGGCAGCTGGCATTTTGCTTTTTTCAAAAAGTGTTATGTATAAGGTGAAATCTTTTTTCGGATTGGTAAAAGAAGAGAAAGATACTTACGATTCAATTGACATTGAAGAGCAAGACACCGATACAGATGACAAAAAAAACTGACGCACACCAAGCTTCATTCCGAGATCCTTCTGGATATATTTTTTATGATGGAAAAACCTTGCGAAGGGCCATCAAACCTATATATTTTCTGCAGTACAACAAACTGAAAGACAGCGGGGTTTTTAAAAATCTAATTTCTAATGGTCTTTTGATTCCGCATGAGGAAACTTCGGTTTCTTCGGAAGAAATAATCATTACCCCGGAAGAAATTCCATTCATCACAAATCCTTACGAATGGAGCTTTGAGCAATACAAACACGCTGCACTCCACACCCTGAAAATTCAGAAATACGCACTTTCAAAAGGGTTTATCTTAAAGGATGCTTCGGCTTACAACGTAACTTTTCACAAAGGAAAACCGGTTTTTATAGACACACTTTCTTTCGATTTTTATGAAGAGGGAACTCCATGGCGTGCATACAAGCAATTTATAACACACTTTTTGGGCCCATTGGTTTTGGCAAAATATCACGGTACCGAAATTTTCAAAATGATGCAAACGCACATTGATGGAATTCCAGTGAAATTGATTTCTTCTTTGCTTCCAACACGCACCAAATTGAGTTCGGTAATTTACCCAAACATTCACTTGCTTGCTAAAATGGAAAGCAAACACAGCGAGGATTACAAAGCCGAAACCAAAATTGCTACCCTTTCAAAAAAATCACAGGAAAACATTGTTGAAAGCCTTTATGATTATATAAAAGGCCTGACGCTTAAAGAAGCCAGTGAATGGGGCGATTATTACAACAAAACAAATTACGATGAAGGCGCTTTTGAAGCAAAAAAAACGCTGATAAAAGAGTGGATAAAACCATTGGCACCACAAAAATTGATTGACGTGGGCGGTAATGACGGTACTTTTGCAAGAACTGTAATTGATTCAGTGCCGCATATAATAGTGACTGATATTGACAGCAACGCGGTGGATTACAATTACAAACAACTGCAGAAAAACAAGGAAACGAATATGCTTCCCTTTGTGTGCGATGTGCTGCAACCCGCACCCGGGATAGGTTTCAATAATACTGAACGAAATTCTTTAATAGAACGTTTGGCAGAGTACGCGCCTGATGTTACTATGGCTTTGGCATTAATTCACCATATCACGCTTTCGGGAAATGTGCCTTTTGAAAAATCGGCTTCGTTTTTTGCTTCCTTTTCGAAGAATTTAATCATCGAATTCCCAACCCGGGAGGATTCCTGGGCGCAGTCCTTACTGGTTCGTAAGCGCGAATTCATAAACCATTTTGATTTTTACAATGAAACCGAGTTTGAAAACGGCTATCTACAATACTTCACCCTTGAAAAAAAGGAAACGGTAAAAGGCACCAAACGCTTGCTGTATCTTTTGAAAAACAAAAATCATGCAGGCTAAAAAAAAACAGGGATTTTTCTCGTTTTTTTTTGAAAAGGACAACCTTTTTTCAATTATAACTGCAATTGCGGCGGGTTTATATCCGCTACTTTTTTATTACACAAATAATTATAAACTGATAAATTCCTGGGGGCACTTCGGGTATTTTGTTTCAATATTTATAGTGATTCCGATTGTGGTTTTTTTCATTGCAAATAATGTTTCGAAAATTGATTTTTTTAAAAAATTCCAGCCCTTCGTACTTCCTTTTTTAAACTTTTCCCTCTTCTTTTTCTTTCTGAATATAGCACTTTATGCAGGGTTTAGCTGGTTAAGGACATTTATAGTTTTTGTAATTGCCTTACTACTTACTTTTTTATTTCGGAAGCATTTCAAAAAAATAATCGCTTTTCAATTTATACTTGCTGTAATCGGCATTTTCACTCTAACGCCCGTAATTATTAAGCAATTGAATTATTCCAAGGAATGGATGAAGCAACCCGACGGTATTGAAACCGCTGTTTTTAAAAAGAAACCGAATATCTATTTCATTCAGCCCGATGGGTATGTGAATTTTTCAGAAATGAAAAAGGGAAATTACAATATTGAGAGGTCAGCATTTGAAACCTTCTTAACGGAGAATAATTTCAAAAACTATCCAAATTTCCGAAGCAATTACGGAGCAACTTTGCCTACCAATAGTTCGTTGTTTATGATGAAGCATCATTATTACAACAACGGTTCAGATTTCACAGAAACCATTGATGCGCGTAATGTTATAGTTTCTGACAACAGTGTGCTACGCATTTTAAAAAACAATGGTTACCGCACATTCCTTCTTACTGAGCAGCCTTATTTTTTGACCAATAAACCAAAACTGGGCTATGATTTTTGCAATTTTTCAACTGAGGAAATCAGCTTTGTAACCACAGGTCTCGGAAATCCTCGGGATGTAATTGAGCCATTTAAAGATTACCTGGAAACATATTCCGAAGGACCCAATTTCTTTTTTGTTGAGATTTTCAATCCGGGACATATTATTAATCGTGAAGCAGAATCAAAAGGTATTGCTGGAGAGCGGGAACATTATATTGAAAGTTTAAAAGAAGCTGACAAGAAACTTACAGCACTTACAAAAACAATCCTTAAAAAAGATCCCGAGGCACTGATTGTAATAATGGCGGATCACGGTGGTTTTGTGGGAATGAAAAGTATGGAAGATTCATACACAAAAAGTACGGATCCAGATATTGTAAACTCAATTTTCAGTTCCATTCTCGCCATTCATTGGCCCAATGGTGAAGCACCGAAATTTGACAATAAACTGAAAACTTCTGTGAATTTGTTTCGCATTTTGACATCTTATTTAAGTGAAAATGATTTGTATCTTGCAAACTTGCAGCCCGATGAAAGTTACATTATCATCTACTCTGGCGCAACACAAGGAACTTACCAATACTTGGATGGAGAAGGAAATGTGGTTTTTAAAAAGCATTAATGGAATCTAAACAATCAAAAAGCGGTTTTAAAAATTTCTTTGGAGCTACTTCAGAAAACCCTTTATTGATAGCGCTCGGCGTGGGCCTTTACCCATTGGTTTTCTATTATTCCCGAAACTTTGGAATGATTAATTCCTGGGAACAGTTTGGGTATTTTTTGTTGCTTTTTTTAGTGCTTCCTATACTATTCTTTTCATTTTTAAAGTGGTTTTCAAACCTGTCATTTAATTCAAAATGGGGAAAATACCTGCTTCCATTCTTCAGTGTTTTTCTTTTTCTGTTTTACATTAAAATAATTTTGTACGCAGATATCCAACGGAAAATAATCTTAGGGATTTTTATTATTTCTTCCTTGATAGCCTATTTTCTTTACAAACATTTCAAAAAATGGATTGTTTTGCAGCTTATTTTAGCGGTGATTGGATTTATTGGTCTGGTGCCGATGCTGATGAAATATTTAAACTATTCCTCAGACTGGATGCAACAACCGGACAATATTGAAGAAATTGTTTTTCAAAAAAAACCAAATATCTACTACATCCAACCAGACGGTTATCCAAGTTTTTCAGAACTGAAAAGTGATTATTATAAAGTGGATAATTCAAGCTTTGATGCATTTTTAGCGGAAAAGAACTTTAAAAATTATCCAGATTTTCGAAGCAATTACATCACGACCATCACTTCAAATAGTGCTACTTTTATGATGAAGCACCACTATTACAACAATGGTAGGGATTATTCGGAAATGCTGAATGCGCGAAAAAACATTATGTTCAAAAATCCGGTGCTTTCCATTTTTAAAAACAATGGGTACAAAACCCATTTTATTAGCGAGCATCCGTATTTAATGGTCAATAGACCAAAGATAGGTTTTGATTATACCAATTTCAGTTACAGTGAAATTCCCTATATCACTACTGGATTCAATGTTAAAAGAGAGGTTTTTCCAGATTTGGAGAAGACAATTGCTTCAAAAAATGATGGTGGAAATTTCTTTTTTATCGAAATTTTTGAACCAGGCCATATTTCAACCACAAAGGAAGCTTCTAAAGGAAAAGTAGCAGAGCGGGAGCAATGGCTTGAAAAACTGGAAATAGCAAACGTAAAGATTGAAAAAATGGTCAATCTAATTTCCGAAAAGGATCCCGAGGCCTTGATAATGATTATGGCAGACCACGGCGGTTTTGTGGGGCTTGACTATACGCGCCAAGTTTACACCAAAACTTCAAATCCCGAGATTATTTATACTACTTTTGGAGCTATGCTGGCTATAAAATGGCCAAATGGTGAAGCTCCCGAAATGGATTCAAACTTGAAAAGTTGTGTGAATGTTTTCAGGGTTTTGTTTTCCTATTTGGGCAATGACCAAAAATATTTACAGCATTTGGAAAAAGATGGTAGCTATCTTATTATAAAGGAGGGCGCCGAGCCTGGCGTTTATGAATACATTGATGATAGCGGAAACATAGTTTTCAAAAAAGTATAATTTTTTAAAAAGGTAATGGGTAATTTCTTCACAAAATACTTTAAGGAAAATTTCAATCCGTTGCTTACGGGCCTTATCTGTGGGTTTTATCCGTTGGTTTTCTATTTTTCAAATAACTTTTCGGCAATCAATTCTTGGGAACATTTAGGGTTTTTTCTATTGTTTTTTATAGGAATTCCAGTAGTGGTTTTTACAATTGCCTCATTATTTTTCAAGTATTCTGAAACGCTTTCAAAATACAGACCACACATTCTTTTCGTGTTGATAATTATGACCGTGGCAACCTTGATGTCACAAGCAATGTATCTTACGCTTAAAAAGAAAATGCTGTTGGGTCTGCTGATTGTTTCAGTTTTAGCAGCTTGGAAAATGCATGCGCACTTTAAAAAACTGCTTGTCATTATTTTATTGATGAGCATACTTCCAACAGTTAATTGCGTTATAAAAATTGTGGAACACGAACAGAAAATGGAATGGATAGCGCTTCCGGATTCGATTGAAAATGCTAAGTTCAAAACCACCCCCAATATTTATATGATACAACCGGACGGCTATGTGGGGCGGGATATGATGGAGAGCGATTTGTACAATTTCAACAATCCTTTTTATGGGTGGCTGGAAAATAATGGCTTCAAAATTTACGACGATTTTCGAAGCAATTATCCAGCGAGTTTAACTTCGAATTCTTCAATGTTTTCCATGAAACAGCACCGTTTTGGAAATGTTCTTTTTCCGTCAATTGATATGCCTAACTCACGCGATATTATTGCTGGAAATAATACGACAATCACCACGCTGAGAAACAACGGCTATAAAAATTTCTTCATTGTTCAAGACGAATATTTTCAGCAAAACAGACCAAAACAGGAGTATGATTACTACAATCTGAATCCTGACGAAATCCCTTATTTCAGCAATGACAACAACGTGAAAAAAGTAGTTTTTAATGATTTGAAAGCTGCGATGGATACAGTGAATATTGAAGGTCCACGGTTTTATTTTGTTGAAAAATTGCTGCCACACCACATACATTTTGCGGCTTCCAAAGAGGAGGAACGCGATACCTATATCGAAAAAATAAAAGAAGTAAACGGGTGGTTGGAAAGCACAATAAATTATATTTCTGAAAAAGATCCGAACGCAATCGTTATTATTTTGGCGGACCATGGCGGCTGGGTTGGTTTGGGCAGTTATCCCGAAATGTTCTCAACTAATGATCCGCAGCAAATACGTTCCATTTATTCTACTTTAGCAGCTATAAAATGGAACGGTCATTTAAAGGAAGGAATGGATGCTGAATTGAACAGCAACGTGAATATTTTTCGCGTACTGTTTTCCATTTTAAGCAATAATCCCGAATATTTGAAATATTTGGAGGATGATTCAAGTTATAACTTGCAGAACGGCGTTTTTTCAAAATCGGTGCGAGCCGTGATTGATGACAGCGGAAACGTGACTACAAACTAAACTGAAACTATAAATATTGGAAGACATTTACGAGATAAAAAAATATCAACCATCACAAAAATCGGTGTGGGATAGCTTTGTGAAAGAAGCAAAAAACGCTACGTTTTTGTTCCAACGCGATTTTATGGATTACCATTCCGATAGATTCACGGACCACTCACTTTTAATATATAAAGGCGAAAAGTTGGTTGCAGTGCTTCCTGCAAATATTTCAGGTTCTGAATTACATTCCCACCAAGGCCTTAGTTACGGCGGCGTAGTTTTGGGCAAACAGGCCACTTTTGAAGAAACTTTACATATTTTTAAAAGTCTGCTCACTTTTCTTAAAAGTGAAGGTTTTACTGTTTTAAAACTAAAATTGCTTCCGAAAATTTATCATCAATTGCCAAGTGATGAAATTGATTATTTACTATTTCTCGTAAAAGCTTCGTTAATCAGAAAAGATTTTACAAGTTGTGTTTTTAACGAAAATTCTTTAAAAATAGCTTCCTCAAATCGCTTGCGCGGAATTAAAAAAGGAGTAAAAAACGAATTAAAAGTTAGTGAAGAGGTAAATTTCAAACCATTTTGGAGCAAAGTTTTGGAACCAAATTTAAAGCAAGTCCACAACCAAAAGCCAGTTCATTCTTTGGAAGAAATTGAGCTGTTGCAATCCCGCTTCCCTAAAAACATTAAACAATTCAACGTTTATAAAAATGACGAGATAGTTGCAGGAGCAACAATTTTCGAAACTGTTACTGTAGCGCACGCACAATATATTTCAGCAAATGAAGAAGGGCGACAAACAGGTGGTTTGGATTTTCTGTTCAATCATTTATTGCAGCATTATTCAAATAAAAATTATTTCGATTTTGGAATAAGCAATGAAGCACAGGGAATGAAGGTAAATAAAGGTCTTTTGCATTGGAAAGAAACCTTTGGTGGCAGAAGTATTGTGCACGATTTTTATGAAATCAAAACCGAGAATCACAAACTTTTAAACGACATTTTTATATGATTCCGTTTTTAAATCTAAAAGCAATAAACCAACGTTATGAAGCGGAATTTCAGAAAAGTTTCCAGACTTTTTTAGATTCCGGATATTATATTTTGGGAAACCAAGTAAAATTATTTGAGGGTAATTTTGCCAGATATTGCGGAACAACCCACTGTATAGGTGTTGGTAATGGTCTGGATGCGCTTCGGTTGATTTTGGAAGGTTATAAGATACTAGGAAAGCTAAAAGAAAACGACGAAGTTTTGGTTGCTTCCAATACATACATTGCAACTATTTTGGCAATAAAACAGGCAGGTTTAAAACCAGTTTTGGTAGAAGCAGATTTGGAAACCTATAATTTCGATTTAACTGCACTAAAAAAATCTATTTCCGAAAAAACGAAAGTTATTATGCCCGTCCATCTCTACGGACAGCTTTCGCCAATGGAAGAAATTTTGAAGATTTCAAAAGAAAACAATCTACTCGTTATTGAAGATGCTGCACAGGCTCACGGCGCGAAGAACAAAGCTGGCAAATTTGCCGGAAATATAGGTGATGCTGCGGGTTTCAGTTTTTATCCTACCAAAAATCTTGGTGCTTTGGGAGATGGGGGAGCAGTAACGACAAATAATGATGCTTTGGCCGAAGTGATTAGAAAACTCAGAAATTACGGAACTTCAACTAAATATGTTAATGAGTTTTTAGGTTTCAACTCAAGGCTTGACGAATTGCAAGCGGCATTTTTAAATATAAAGTTGCCGACTTTGGATGCTGATAATGAAATTCGAAGAACGATCGCCAAGAATTATATTTCTGAAATTAGTAACGATAAAATAGTTCTTCCCGAATATGACGGCAATGAAAACCATGTGTTCCATCTTTTTGTAGTTCGTGTAAAAAACAGAAATACTTTTATAGACCATTTGGACCGAAACAGCATTGGCCATTTAATTCACTATCCAATTCCACCCCATAAGCAGCAGGCACTTTCAGATTTTTCGCATTTAAGTTTTCCAAATGCTGAAAAAATACACAACGAAATTATAAGCATCCCAATGAGTCCTGTAATGACCGAGGAAGAGGTTGAAAGAGTTATTTCAGTTTTAAACAGTTATTAATTTGAAAATTCCCGAATCCATACGCGGTAATTTACTTTTAAAGATGACTTCTTTAAATGCCGGAGTTATCGGCGTTCGGTTGGTTATTTCATTGTTCATTCAGCGTTTACTGGCTGAAATTGTTGGCGAGGCTGGAATTGCCAAAATCGGCTCCCTTCGCAATCTTTTGGAAATGCTTAGCTCTTTTGCCTCAGTTGGTATTTTTAGTGGAGTTGTAAAATATGTGGCAGAATATAAAGATGACAAAGAGCAGTTGCAGAAACTGTTTTCCACCACATTGGTATTTACAGTTTTGGGAACCATAGTTGTTTCCCTGTTTTTATTTTTTGGTGCATACTACTTAAGCACCACTATTTTTGATTCTCCTAATTATATTTATCTTATAAAATTATTGGCAGTAATTGTGCCGTTTATAAGTATGTACCGCGTTTTTAACGGTATTGTGAATGGACTCTCATTGTATAAAAAATTGGCTGGAATAGACCTTTTCAGTTACATTTTAAGTGCAATTCTTACTGTTGTTTTGTTGCTTACAAATAATATTGATGGCGCGCTGATAGCAATTGCAATAACTCCGGCGCTACAGTTTTTCGTGCTCCTTTATATTTTTATAAAAGTGCTTCGCGAATATGTACAGTTTTCAAAACTTACATTCAAAGTACCTATGGCTAATGGGCTTTTGGCATTTTCACTGATGTCCTTTTTTTCCACTGTGTTGTTGAATTATGTTGAAATTGATATTCGTGTAATGATCCAAAACAAAATTACAATGGCCGATGCAGGAATTTGGACAGCGATGACCAATATTTCTAAAAACTACATGGTTTTTTCGAGTGCCATCTTCACTTTGTACGTACTTCCAAAATTTGCTGGAATTCACAATAAAACTGATTTTAAGGCTGAACTCTTCAATATTTACAAAACATTATTGCCGCTTTTTGGAGTAGGAATGTTACTGATTTATTTTTTGAGGGACTACGTTATCCAAATCATCTATCCAGATTTTCTCGGGATGGAACCACTGTTTAAGTGGCAACTATTAGGAGATTTTGTGCGTTTGGCAGCTATTGTTTTGGGATATCAGTTTTTAGCGAAAAAAATGGTGCGTAATTTTATCTTTTCAGAAGTGTTGTCGCTTGCACTTTTCTATGGCTTCTCTTATTACTTCGCTGGAATTTATGGCGTTGAAGGGGTTGTAATGGCTCACTTTTTAAGATATGTGGTTTACTTTTTTGTAGTGTTTTTCCTCGTGTTCCGTTATTTCAAAAAGAAGCGTAAAACAACCGAATAATAGCTAAAGGCAAACAATAGTTTATGGCTATCTTTGCAAAAAATTCAAAGCTTACCTTTTTCTGAATTCATATGGCCCAACAACTCTTTAATCCGTTTAAGGATTTAATTTTCGACAAACATTTTTGTTTCCTTTCAGGAGCTTTGACTACTGAAAAAATTACTGTTTTCCCACAGTGGTTGATGGATCATTTTAAGTTTGGTGACGAAAAGATAGAGATGATGGATAAAACCAAATCCTACATTTATTCCGATCTCGTATTGCCATGTTCTTTTGAAGTAAAGAAAGCGTTTGAAGCATTGGACTTAAAAATTCAAGCCGCTTATAAAAATGGTTTTGAAGGAATGGCATCACTCGACCAAGAGTTGCTTTTTCAATGGACAGGCAGAATGGTCTATGGCCTGCTTTATTACGAAATGGTTTATGAAAGAGACCGACTGCTTAGGAAAGGTGAGGAATTTGAACTTTCGGCTGCGCTCAAGGAACGCTTTGGCCATTTTCATTTAATGCTTCAGTCGATAATTGAACCAATTACTTTTGTTGGAAAAAAACCTTGGAGCATTGTTGTCTTTCCTCTAAAATATTCCGCAGATATTTTTAGCTATCGTGATGATGCCATCAATTTAATGTTTTCGTTTGGGGTGAATGGTTTCGGTTTTATTGCTTGTTTGCAGGACAATGGTGTAATAGGGGAGAAGCAAAAAGAGTTGCTCGATAAAATTAAGGGTCACGTATTGCACCCTGTTCAATTTGAAGAGCTGTACGCACGGTTTCACTATTCAGATTATATTTTGCAGTATAAACCGGAATACAAAATTGAAAATCAGGACAACGGAATTACTATAGAAGCACTTCCTATTGAAAAAAAGGGAAGCAAACCAATTTTCGGGTTTTGGGATGAGGATATATTTGCCCAATTGCTCGCCAATTATTGGAGCGTGTATGGTATTGAAAGGGAAGATATTCTTCAATTTCAGAAACCGCCACTTAGCTTTCTTGAAAATCCATATTCCAAGGATTTTATTAACCCGGAATCAATCGATTTGCCATTCTAACTATTTTCCCCAAGTTTCCAAATATTTTTTGGCGATGGAAATATAGTCGTGCTCACGTTCTATAAATTTTCGGGCATTGACAGAAATGGAATTCAATTTTTTAGGATTTAAAATCAAATCTTCCAGCTTATTGTATAAATAATCTGAGTCTGGGAGTGAATTTATACACACTTCGTCTGCCTTTAAATTGTAGCATTCCAAAAACTCGATTTCGGCTCCTGTAAAAACAACTTTTCCCTTTGCCATCGCTTCCAAAGCGTTATAGCCTTGGTCATACGCAAACACTTGATCTAAAAGAATATGTGCCGAATTATACTTTTCAATGTATTCGGAATATGGAACGTTTTCAACTGTAATTACTTCAACTTTTGAAGCGTGTTTCTGTTGAAGTTTTTCAAGTGCAGCTTCAAAATAATCGTTTCCTTTTTTGAAATAATTCGCGCGATTGATGCCGTGGAAAATGATAATCTTTTCTTCAGGAACCAGAGGTTTAAATCTCAGCCTTTCAGTGTTTACAGGATTTGGAATTACTCCCAAATACTTTTTATTTCCTTGAAGCGGAATGTCATAATCCAAATCGGAAGCGATTACACCATCAACATTTTCAAAAACAAAATCGTGCAAATCTTTGTATTCTGGCTTTAAATATTTTAAAGCTGGGAAAAATGCTTGCTCTGAAATTTTTCCATTAAAAAGCGGATTGAAAATAGAGTAGCGAAATTTTTTTTCATAAGCGTACTTAACGCTCGTATAATCCGTTCCGCAGGAAAGCAAGAAGAGTTTTTTATTGTTCTCCTTTAAAAATGAAATGATTTCCTTTTCGTGTTTTGGCAAAATCCCAAGCGGACTTTCGTTTATCAATTGCACAACATCAAAACCTTTAAATTTTTCTTGCTGCTGAAGAAATTGGTTTTTTAAGGAAAGAGAAGAAATGTCCAAGCCAAAAAGTTTGAATAAACCAACCTTCACTTTTTTTGAAATCCCCGAATCATACTTTCGCTTTAAAAGGATATCTGAGGGGAAATTTTTAAATTCATCGCCAGTGGAAACAAGGGTTACTTCGTGGCCCATCGCCAACAATCCCTCTTTTAAGGAATTGTGCAACCTACTGTATTCGCCCACCAAAAGTATTTGCATAAAAGCTATATTTGCCTTGTGCAACCAAAAATACATAATAAATAGCGATGGACGCTGAAAAGAAATTCAAAGTGTGTTTGGTTTCCATTTCGCTTGCAAAAGGTGGGTTGGAGCGCTCGTGCGCTATGCTTTCACAAATGCTGGAAGCAAAAGGTCATGAGGTGCATTTGGTAATTTTGAACGATGAAGTTGATTATCCTTACAGCGGAAAATTGTTTAATTTAGGAAAACTGAAAGCGGAAAAAGACTCAATGGTGAAACGTTTGCTGCGCTTTCGGA
The DNA here is from genome assembly GCA_002364215.1 of Aequorivita sp. UBA3180. GTDB lineage: Bacteria > Bacteroidota > Bacteroidia > Flavobacteriales > Flavobacteriaceae > Aequorivita. The sequence continues at coordinate 46,060 of DEXQ01000010.1, forward strand.
AATTTCGAAATTATTTAAAAAAGGAAAATTTTGATGTAATAATTGATCACCGACCTAAAAATAATTTTGAGCGGGAATTGTTTTATTCGAAATTTATTTATCGAGAGCTCAACAAAATTTATGTGGTGCACAGTTCCAAAAAAACGGAATACTTGACTGAGAATCCCTCCGCTTTTTCAAAAATCTGTCAAAAAAACCTTTTGAACGTTGGCGTTTCAGAATATATAGAAAACGAAATTTTGAAGAAGGAAGGAATAGACAATTCCATAACAATCCACAATGCTTTCGATCCTTCTTGGATTGAAGAAAAGAGCGAGTTTCCCCAAATACTTCAAAATAAAAAATATATACTTTCCTATGGCAGATTGGACGATTCCATAAAGGACTTTTCATTTTTGATTAAAGCTTTTTCACAATCGAAAGTTTGGGAAAATGATTTTCATCTCGTCATTTTGGGTGATGGAAAAGACAAGGAAATGCTTCAAAAACTGGCAGCTTCAAAAGAATGTTGTGATCAAATTTTATTTTTCCCTTTCACTAAAAAACCTTTCGAAATCATTAAAAACGCACATTGTGTAACACTGACAAGTAAATATGAAGGCTTCCCGATGGTGCTCGTAGAATCACTTTCTTTGGGAGCGCCCGTGGTTTCACTGGATATAATTTCGGGGCCTTCGGAAATTGTACAACACCAAAAAAATGGTTTGCTGATTGCCGAAAGAAGTTTACCTTTATTTGCGGAAGCGTTGCAAAAAATATGTTTTGATGAAAAACTTTATAATGAGATGAAAGCGAACGCAAAACCTTCCGTAGCACAATTTTCAATGCAGGCCATTTCTGAAAAATGGAACCAAACTTTACAGCATGCAATACGTTGATTTGGATAAAATAGAACTGAGGGAAATTCCTAAAATTAGCGATCCGGACGGTCGCGGAAACCTTTCAGTGGTTGAAAAGGATTTTTTGCCCTTTATAATAAAACGGGTTTATTATTTATACGATGTTCCAAGCTCTTCCACTCGTGGCGGCCACGCCCATAAGGAATTGCAGCAATTTTTGATTGCTGTAAGCGGCAGTTTTGACGTGGTTTTGGACAATGGAAAAACCCGTAGAACCATAACTCTTAATAAACCCGATAAAGGTTTGCTAATTCCGAATGGGGTTTGGCGTGAATTGGAAGATTTTTCTTCTGGCGCTGTTTGTCTTTCTTTGGTTAGTGAAGAATATAATGAAGACGATTACATTCGTGAATACAATGATTTCAAGTTATTTAAAAGTACCTAACCGCAGTCCGAGCTTTTCCAAATTATTCTTCGTTTTTGAAAGATACTTCAAAATGGTTTTGTTTTGACGAAGTAGAAATTGTTGCTTTTTACTTAGGTTTTCCAGGTTTATCTTTTTGAAATTTTTCTGAAAAGCTTCTTTATTGCCTTCTATTTTTGCTAAGACACACAGTGAGTAACGGTTTAAATCCAGAAATTTTTTAAGAGCGGGATTGTTTTTTTCGAAAACTTCGTAGGCTTCAAAATTGGCTTTTTCTTCCAAATTTTTCACACTTTGGAACAAGCTGTTTTTTCGGACTATATAAGTTGCACAGACTTTTGGGCTAAAAACAACTTTGTATTTTAAACCTATTCGAACGTAAAGATCTGTGTCCTCTCCACTTTTAATTTTTTGATTATACCAACCCACATTTTCAAACACATCTTTTTTTAAAACAGTGGAAATGCTCAACAATACTGAATCTAATTGGCTAGACTCAAAATAATCAACAATAATTGAATCTTTTCCAATGGTTTGGATAGAGTAACTGTTCTTAAAAATTTTTCTGTTGCGCTTTATTTCGGTAGCGGTAGCAAAAACGGATTCATTGGGATATTCAGTTACTAACCGATTTTGCTCCTCTAAATAGAAAGGATACCAATAATCATCAGCGTCCATTAAGGCTATATATTTGGCTTCTGCTTGCTGTATTGTAAAATTTCTCGCAGCCGATGCGCCACTGTTTTCCATGGAAAAATAACGAATGCGCGGATCCTTGAATTTTAATATTTCAGTTTCACTGTTGTCGGTAGAACCATCATTCAGAATCACGACTTCAAAATCAGTAAAGGTCTGGGCCAAGACACTTTTTAACGTATCAGCAATGTACTTTTCTTTGTTAAAGACCGATATGACTACCGAAAATTTAGGCATCCTTAGTTTTTAAAGAACTAAGATAGCCCAAGCGGTACAAATCAAAAAGGAAAAGGGATGGATTTGTAGAATTTAGGTTTTTCAGCAATGGTTTTTTAAAGGCATTGAAGAATATTCGCATTACAAACAATAAGTTTCTTTTTTTTAGTTTCAAATATGTTTTCAGAATTTTCACGGTTTCCTTATCAAGATCACCAGTGTTGTGAAAATTCAATAAATTTTGAAGTGCCAATTCTGACTTTTTTATGAAAGCCTCATTGGTTTCCAAATTTAAATGGATCACCGGATTGTCAATGTGCAGCAGTGGAATGTTGTTTTTTTGAAGTTCATATGCAAATACGGAATCTTCATAACCGTACCCAGCTAATTTTTCGTTGAACTTTATTTTTTCAAAAACCGCCTTATTAATAGCAAACCCCATCGTTATAAAACTTCGGTATGGGCTTTTAAGACGTTCCGCAAGTGGCAGACTTTCACGTTCTGAGCCGTATTTATGCCTTAAACTGAATTTTTTAGAATTGTTTTTTGGATATTGAATGCCTCCAAAAATCACCGAAGCTTCATTGGAAATAGTAACCAAATATTTCGCAATAAATTCTGGGTTTGAAGGAAAGGTGTCCGCATCCAAAAACAATAACCAATCATAATTTGCTCGTTCTGCTAAAAGATTTCGGATTTTGCTTCTGCCGATATTTCTTTCCAAAGCTTGAAAACTACACTGCTTCAACAAATTTATTTTTGAATTTTCTTCCAACGATTTTTTGTCAGTAGAAGCATCGTCCAAAACCACGATTTCATAAACCTCATTTGCGATTTCACACTGTTTTTGCAAGTTTTCTACCAATGAAAAAACGTTGTAATTGTATGTAGGGATAAGGATTGAAATCATTTTTTGGCGATAAGTACAGTTTCTTTCATAAATCCAAAACGTTCATTTGCCGGAAAAGTTTTGATTTCCACATTTTGAAAGCCGTTTTCTTTCAATCTGCGCATTAATCCTTCCACAGAGTAAATGCGTACGTGGTCTTCCTGCCCGAAGGCTACTATTCGTTCTTCGGGCGTTTTCTTTGAAAAATCCTCGTATATTTCTCCTTCTTTAAAAGGAGTTTGGATTACACACTTGCCATTGGGTTTTAATACGCGATGTAATTCTTCCATTGCTTTTTTGTCGTCTTCAATATGTTCCAAAATATGATAGCAGATTATCAGATCGAAAAAATTGTCTTCCAAAGGAATTTTAGTGATATCATACTGATAATCCGCCAGAAATTCATCTTCAAAATCAGTACTGAAATAAGTGATGCTCGGATTTTTCTTCAGCAATCTGTAAACACTTCGCGAAGGTGAAAAGTGAAGTATTTTGCCGTTTACTAAATCGTTTTCTTTAAGAAAGGAATAAAGTCTCCGGGTTCGCGAGCGACTGCCGCAAAAAGGGCAGAGCAGGTCGCCGTCGGGAATTTTAATAAATCGTTTAACCCCATGACCGCAAACCGTACATTCGTGGTTTTTTCCACGTAGGTGAAAAGCAAAAAAGGAACGAAAAAAAACCTCGTTCTCAAAAAGAATTTTTTTTGGAACAAAGGTGAGTGCCACTTTTTTTAAGGTTTGGTACATCTGGCTAAAATACAGTAATCTTTTTGGATGCGGGAAATTTGAATTTCTATTCGGTCCATAAAAAATCGTTTTCACGAAAAATTTTAAAAAGATGTATCTTGTAAAAAAAGAATCAGCTGTGCGGATATTTATTTTAGTTTTTGTTGTTTTTTCTACACTTTCAGTTTACTCCCAACAAGAGGCCTGGTTTTATCTGCGTGCGCGCGATACTTCCTTCGTACCTTCTTTTGAAAAAAAAGGAGATTATTTGAGCTATTCGGGTGAAGATGCAAGGCTGAAAGCAGCTTTAAAAAACTATAAAATCAAAATCTTCAAAAAAACTTGGAAACACGCTAAAAAGCAAAATCTAAAAAAGACCTTTTTTGTGATTGCCGATAAGGAAGCAATGATGACGGATTTACTGCAGAATGTTTCCCATCTTTTTGAGTTTGGCGAATTGATAGCCGAAGAGGACAAAAAAATTTTTGAACCCAATGATTACGGATTGACAAGTACCATAGGCGATAATTTGGGAGCGCAAGTTAATCTGGATTATCTTGACGTAATGGAGGTTCCGAAAGCTTGGTATTACACAACGGGTTCGCGCGATATAATTGTTGGAATTTCGGATGGTTCCATCAAAACAGACGATAAGGAATTTGAAGGAAAAAGTAAGATTATAAGGGAGTCTTTTATGGCAAAAGGCCACGGATTTTCTGTTGCTGAATCTGCGGCCGGCCAAGGAGACAATGGGTATGCCATTCCGGGGGTATGTTACGATTGTAGTGTTTATTCCACCAATTATAGACACATAAATAATTTGGAGCAACTCGTTGAGCTTTCCAAATTGGGAGTGAAAGTTATCAATTGTAGTTGGGGGCTTGCACACTATTATGAAACGGCCCAGCAGGCTATTTATGAAATGATGGACAATGGTACAGTAGTGGTTGCAATAGGCCACAACCCACCTTTTTCGGAAACAAAGGGAAAAAAACCTTATTATCCAGCTTCATATGATAAAGTTATTGCGGTTTCTTCTGCTTCGCACCGCTATGCACATTATTCTGAAAATATTCAGATTGAAGAAGGTAAGGGCTTGTATTACATAAAAAATATTCGCTATTATGTGGGGCTTACCGGTGGTTTTAAAAATAATGATACTACTCAGGTTCCGCATTTGTATCCTATCAGCATCCGAAATTTGAATAGTGAAATTGACATTGTAGCTCCTTCAAAGGGTATTTATAGATACGGTGAACGAGCCCTCAACGGTTTTGACGACGTTAGTCAATTTAACCAAACTTCAGGAGTGGCGCCATTGGTTACGGGCAGTATTGGGCTTATGTTTTCGCTTTATCCCTGTCTTCCGGCAGAAGAGGTTGAGACCATCCTAAAATTAACATCTACCAATATAGACGACGTAGAGCCCAATAAACCATATGCGGGAATGTACGGTGCAGGAATGTTAAATACGGGCCGAGCCGTGGAAATGGTTTTTGATATGTTCGCGGAAAAAGAACCAGTAAAAATTGAAAACCAGCGATTCAGTCGGTGGGATTTTAAACTGACTTCTATTTCTGAAGTAGTTATGCAAAATCAGAAGTTTACTGAAGAAGCAACTTTAAATCTTACCTCAAAAAAGCGAATTGTAATTTCTGAAAATACCGTCCTAAAACCGAACGCGAAAGGAAAAATTCATCTTAAAATTGACCCGTCGCTTAAAAAAGAATGTGAGCTACAACTTCGCGACCCAAGTATCCTAGATGATTAAACCGTTTTTTGAACTACTTCAAAAATCTGGTTTTCATCGCACTTCAATGTTTTGGAAGGATACTTCAGCAACAAGGCATAATCGTGCGTTGCCATTAAGATGGTATTGCCGTTTTTATTTATCTCACGTAAAACTTCCATTACTTCCACACTCGTTTGTGGGTCTAGGTTTCCCGTGGGCTCATCTGCCAAAATAAGCTCTGGATCATTTAAAAGCGCACGGGCAATAGCCACACGTTGCTGCTCTCCGCCCGAAAGTTGGTAAGGATATTTAAAGGCTTTGGTTTTCATATCAACCTTGTCCAATACCTCGTTAATCTTGCTTTCCATGGCGGCTTTGTCCTTCCAGCCTGTGGCCGTCAAAACAAAATTTAGATTGTCGCGAACTGTGCGATCGTTCAAAAGTTTGAAATCCTGAAAAACCACGCCCAATTTTCTGCGTAAAAAAGGAATATCCTTTTCTTTCAAAGTAGCCAAATCGTATCCCACAATGTTGCCTTCCCCTTCCTGGAGTGGAAGATCGCCGTAAAGCGTTTTCATAAAACTACTTTTTCCGGTTCCGGTTTTTCCGATCAGGTAAACAAATTCGCCTTTATCCACAGAAACGGAAACATCGGAAAGTACTAAATTGTCACCTTGATAAATGGAAGCATCTTTTAAAAATAATACGGTATCGGCCATTTTTAAGTATAGGTTTTGGGTTAAATGTATCTATCCCGAGCGGAGTCGAGGGACAAAAGTAATTTGAATTACTTCAAACTGCAACTGATTACTGCCAACATATTTACTTTTCTGAAATTTTTTCTTTCAATGCATCAATCTCCTTTTGCTGCTGAAGCGTGTAAAGCGTCAATTCCTCAATTTTTTGAAGCAAAATCAAGTTCATTTCTTTTAGTGAAATTCCCTCCGTCCGCATCGTTTCGGCAGAAGGCACATTTGGCAGATGATAGTTTTCTTTTAAAAACGCTTCCAGTTCTTCCAAGGAAATCAAACTGTATTCCGGCATCATTTCAGAAAAACCGTTATAATAGGTTTCAAACACATAATCGGGTGCAACTGCTCCCTCAAGATCTACCAGAACTTCCTGGGTGTGGATTTTTCCTTTTACGGTCAAAAGCTCATCGGGAGTAGTTGTGCCAATGCCTATTTTTCCATCCTTTTCAGAAAGATTTTTAAAAGGATTGCGCTGTGCTGTGGCGGAAAGTGAAAACATTAGAATGCCGAAAATCAATAATCTGTTCATAACGATGCTTTTATAATTTGTAAAGTTTTAAAATTACGGTATTTTTTTAAAGCGTTTCAATGTATGTTAAAATCTGTTGAAGAGGTGCATACTTATTTCAATTTTACGTCGTTATATTCCTAAGAAAATTCATCAAAAAATCATTCGTTAATTAAACCTTAAAAAATTACAGTATCGCCGAAAGCTACATTTAAAGTTAAATATCTTTACGCCACAAAAACTGTAAATAATGATAAAGAATTTTCTTGTTTTTTCACTTTTCCTATTCCTTTCATTTTCGTCCTTTTCACAGCAAACAGCGGTCTTTACAAATGACCTTGCCGATTTCAACCAAGCGCTGGAACTCTACAATAACGGGCAATATTTGGCTGCCCAAAGTCTTTTCGACAAAATAAAAAACAGCAGCGAAGACGAAACCGTGCAGAGCGATTGTGCATATTATATTGCCAATGCGGCGGTGAGGCTGAACCAGCAAAATGCCGACCAGTTGATGGAGGAATTTGTGGAGAAATATCCCACGAGTTTGAAGCGAAATTCTGCATTTATAGACGTGGCGAATTTTTATTTCGAAAACGGAAAATATTCACATGCCCAAAAGTGGTACGATAAGGTTGATACTTCAAATTTAAGTCGAAGTGAGCAGGAACGTTTCAATTTCAATAACGGATACGTCTATTTTAAGGCGAAGCGATATGACGAGGCGAAAAACTATTTCAACAAGGTTTCCACTTCGCAGAAATATGGCTCGCAGGCGAAGTATTATCTGGGTTTCATTGCTTACGAAGGCGATGATTATGAGGAAGCGAATGAAATGTTTGAAGAGGTAAAAGGGGAGGAGCGCTATTCCGAAGATCTTAGTTATTACCAAGCCGATATGAATTTCAAGCTTGGCAATTTTGAAAAGGCCATCGATATGGGCAAGGAGCAGTTTGACAAATCCAGCCCCCAGGAAAAAAGCCAGCTTTCAAAAATAATTGGTGAAAGCTATTTCAATCTTGAAAAATACGACGAAGCCATTCCCTATTTAAAAGACTACAAAGGCACCCGAGGCAAATGGAACAATACCGATTATTACCAATTGGGTTATGCTTATTATAAACAGGATGATTTTGAAAACGCCATTGGCGAGTTCAACAAAATTGTGGACGGAAAGAACGCCGTTGCCCAAAACGCCTATTACCATTTGGCGGAAAGTTATCTGAAACTCGACAAAAAACAGGAAGCGCTGAACGCTTTTAAAAATGCTTCGGAAATGGATTTCAGTGCTGAAATTCAGGAAGATGCCTATTTGAATTATGCCAAACTGAGCTACGAGATTGGCAACAGCTACAAAAGCACGCCGCAGGTTTTGCTTTCCTTTATTGAAAAATACCCGAACAACGCCAATAATGACGAGCTGAAAAGATTGTTGATTGATAGTTACATCACTTCAAAAAATTACAAGGAAGCACTGGATTTGCTGGAAAACAACAAAGATTTCGAAAATAAGGCTGCCTATCAAAAAGTAGCTTTTTACAGAGGAATTGAATTGTACAACGAAGCAAATTACAATGAGGCAATTGCATTTTTCGACAAAAGTTTGAAATATCCCGAAAATCAGAATTTCACTGCCCGCGCGACCTACTGGAAAGCTGAAAGCGATTACCAACTCTCAAATTTTGAAAAATCGTTGGCAGGGTACAATAAATTTCAGCAGTTGCCAGGTTCTCAAAACACTTCAGAATATAAAAACTTGAAATACAATGTGGCTTACAACCAATTCAAACTGAAAAATTATACGGACGCCATTAACAATTTCAAAATTTACGTGGGTTCCTCTTTCGCAGAAACGACCCGCAAAAAGGACGCCTTACTGCGATTGGGCGACAGCTATTTTGTGACAAGCCAATATTGGCCGGCAATGGAAAACTACAACGCCGCGATTGAATTGGGCGGCGACAATGATTACGCGCAGTTTCAAAAAGCAATAAGCTACGGTTTTGTGGACAGAAGCGAAAAGAAAATTGAAGAACTTATAACTTTTATAAAAAAATACCCAAAATCCATTTACCGCGATGATGCTTTGTATGAATTGGGAAATACCTACGTTGCGCAGAACAAAACGAATGAGGCAATTTCAGCTTACGACCAATTGGTTCGCGATATTCCAAACAGCAGTTTTGTTTCAAAAGCATTGTTGAAGAAAGCTTTGATTTATGACAACACTGGAAAAAGCAATGATGCGTTGACAATTTTCAAGAGAGTGGCCAAGGATTTTCCTTCCACACCCGAAGCCTTGCAGGCTGTTTCTTCCGCAAAAATAATTTACATAGACCAAGGAAATGTTGACGAATACGCCCGTTGGGTAAAAACCTTGGATTACGTACAAGTGGGCGACACCGAACTTGACGATGCCACGTATTTGGCGGCGGAACAACCGTATTTGGAGAATAACCAGAGTCAAGCCAAAGGCAGATTTGAGGATTATTTAAAACAATTTCCGAATGGGCAGCACGCTTTAAACTCACATTTTTATTTGGGTCAGATTTATTTCGCTGACGGAAAAAACGATCAAGCCATTCCGCATTTTGAATACGTTGTGAATCGCGAGCGAAGTGAATTTACCGAACAAGCTTTGGCACGGGTTTCAGAATTGTATTTGGGTAAAAAAGATTACCAAAACGCTTTAAAATATTTGAAGCGTTTGGAAACCGAAGCAGATTTTCCGCAGAACATCATCTTCGCGCAGACCAATTCTATGAAGGCTTCGTATGAACTGAAACAATATGCCGAAGCAGTAAATTACGCCGAAAAAGTGCTTCAGAATTCAAAGATTGACAATTCAATAAAAAGTGACGCGCAAGTGATTATTGCCCGTTCAGCGATGAAGACGAATAACGAGACAAAAGCGAAAACCGCTTATGCCGAGGTGCAAAAAATAGCGACAGGAGCCCTTGCTGCCGAAGCGCTTTATTACGATGCGTATTTCAAAAATAAGGAAGGAAATTTTGAAGGCTCAAATGCTTCCGTGCAGAAATTGGCGAAGGATTATTCGGGCTATAAACTCTACGGTGCCAAAGGTTTGGTGCTGATGGCGAAGAATTTTTACGCTTTGAAGGATGCGTATCAAGCAACTTACATTTTGGAAAGTGTTACCAAAAATTTCACCGATTTTCCTGAAGTAGTTGAAGAAGCAAAAGCAGAACTCGCAGTAATTAAAAACGCAGAGGCAAAAACCAATTCTTCCGTGGAAACCGGAAACTAACCCAAAACTTTGCGCTCTCTGCGCCTTTGCGGTATAATTTTACCGCTGAGACGCAGAGGACGCGGAGATGAATATCAACAAAACTATCATTATAAACTTTGAAAATATGTCCATAAAACAAATAGTTTTATTTTCAATTCCAGCTTTTTTACTATTTCATTTTTCAGCTTTTTCGCAGGAAAAAGAACTCGATCCCGAGGTTGTAAATATTGTGAAACCATATACGCCCACAATTTCGGATGCCTTTAAAGTGAAGGAAACTCCAGAATTGAATGATTCCATTACCACCACAAAAAAAGAGGTGAAGTACAGTATTTTCTCGGTTCCGGTTGCTTCAACCTTTACGCCGGCAAAAGGCAAGGCCACTACTGTGGAAAAAGCAAAGCCCATAAAGCTTTATGACAATTATGCAACCCTTGGCTTCGGAAACTATACTTCTATTTTGGGCGAATTCTACAGCAATTTTGAAATAAGCCGAACAGATAATGCTGGGTTTTTCTTTCGCCATAATTCTTCGCAGGGTGATATAAAGGATGTGAAATTGGACAATAAATATTACGACACCAGTCTTGACGCCAACTATACGAGCCGCCAAAGAGATGCAACCTACAGGCTTGACGCGGGCGTGGAGCACCAACTTTACAATTGGTACGGTGTGCCTGAAATAGTTTTTACACAAGAGCCAAATGTGCAAATAGACCCACAGCAAACTTACATCAGTGGTTATGCAGGTGGAAGTATTGCATTGGACGATTCGTTTTTTGAAAAGGCTGCCTTAAACATTCGCTATTTGCGGGATGCGTTTTCTTCTTCGGAATTTAATGTTTCGTTGAAGCCTGAGTTTTCGTTTCCATTGGAAAACCTAACATTCAAAATTGACGGTGATATTGATTATTTAAGTGGAAGTTTTGACAGAAACTATACGAACACTTCCGATATAAATTTCAGTTATTTGAATGCCGGATTGGTGCCGTCCATCACTTTTGTGAATGATGAGCTATCGGTTTCATTGGGTGTAGCGGCTTATGTAAGTTTGGATTCCGAAAACAGCAATACTGACTTTTCATTATACCCAAGATTGAATGCCTCATACCGATTGCTGGACGAAACCGTGATTGTTTACGGTGGGGCAGAAGGTGGTTTGCAGCAAAACACCTATTATAATTTCAAGGAAGAAAACCCATATGTTTCTCCCACTTTATTTATTGCGCCCACTAAAAAACTCTACGAAGGTTTCGGCGGAATTAAAGGGAAAATCTCTAATTCCGTTGCCTACAATGTTCGGGCTTCGTACGGAAAAGATGAAAGCCGTGCGCTTTTTCAAATGAATCCTTTAAAGATTTACAACGCAAGTTTTGAAGGTTATGAATACGGAAATTCCTTCAATGTGGTTTATGACGATGTGAATACACTTGCTTTCTTCGCAGAATTGAAAGTTGAAGTTTCGAATACATTATCCTTAGGGATAAACGGAACTTATAATAGTTACAGCACAGATTTACAAAGTGAAGCGTGGAACTTGCCCGATTTAAAGGCTTCGGTGTTTTCAGATTTCAACATAACCGAAAAATTATACGGTGGGGCTTCCTTGTTTTATGTAGGCAAGCGTAAGGATTTGATTTACAATAATGATCTTTTCGGGAATTCCATCAATCAAGAGGTAACTTTGGATGGCTACGTTGATGCCAATCTTCACTTTGGGTATAGATTCACCGATAGGCTTTCCGCATTTGTGAAGGGCAGCAACCTTTTTGGCGATAATTATGAAAAATGGCTCAATTACCCTGTTCAAGGAATTCAGGGATTGGTGGGTGTTACCTATAAGTTTGACTGGTAACCATTAAAAAATTATAATTTCTGAAAACATCCGTCTTTGGCGGATGTTTTCTATTTTTACATTTCAATAAAACCAACCATGAAAAAATTACTCTTCCTTTTATTAGCAATATCAATTGCTTCTTGCGCCCCCGAAAAACTTTCCGCAGATTTACTGATTAAAAATGCAACAATTTACACGGTTGATAAAGATTTCAGCATCGCAAATGCGGTGGTTGTAAAAGATGGCAAAATACTAGAAATAGGTCTGAAACCAGAACTTGAACTGAAATATAATATTAAGGAATCATACGATGCAAAAGGGAATACAGTAGTACCCGGATTGATTGATGCCCACGCACATTTGTATGGTCTCGGGCTTGGTTTGCAAAATGTTGATTTGGTAGGCACCACAAGTTTTGATGAAATTTTGGGTCGTGTGATAGCTTTTCAGCAAGAAAAAAATACAGAATATATAATAGGTCGCGGGTGGGACCAAAACGATTGGGATGATAAAAATTTCCCCACTAAAAAAGAGCTGGATTCTTTATTTCCCGATACACCAGTTTCTTTACGTAGAATTGATGGCCACGCAATGCTAGTAAATTCAAAAGCTTTGGAATTAGCTGGAATTACTTCAAAAACAAAAGTTGCCGGAGGCGAAATAGTTTTGGAAAATGGCGAACCAACAGGAATTATTATTGACGCGCCAATGGGTTTAATTAGTAAAACATTTCCTGACATTACCGAAGAAGTTTCAACACAAGCACTTTTGGAAGCCGAAAAAATCTGCCTTCAATATGGATTGACAACCGTTGACGATGCTGGTTTGAGTAAAAATATTATCGAGTTGATTGATGCTCTTCAAAAAGAAGGAAAATTTAAGCTCAGAATGTACGCAATGGTCAGCAACAGTCCTGAAAATCGCGATTATTATTTAAACAAAGGAATTTACAAAACCGATAGACTAAACGTACGTTCCTTTAAGGTTTATTCAGATGGGGCTTTGGGTTCCCGCGGTGCCGCCATGCGCGAGCCTTATAGCGATATGCCCGGCCATTATGGTGCCATGATAGCCAATGCCGACAGTTTGAAATTTTTAGCGGAAAAAATTGCAACTTCCGAGTTTCAAATGAATACGCACGCCATCGGTGATTCCGCAAATATTGCGGTGTTGCGGGCATATAAAAAAGCATTGGAAGGAAAAACCGACAGACGCTGGAGAGTGGAACATGCACAGATTATTTCGGCAGAGGATTTCAATTATTTTGATGACAACAATAACATACTTCCTTCGGTGCAACCAACGCATGCCACCAGCGATATGTACTGGGCAGAGGATAGAGTGGGAGCGGAACGTATAAAAGGCGCTTATGCCTATAAAGAATTGTTGAACAAAGCGGGCAGTATTGCCTTGGGTACGGATTTTCCGGTTGAAAATGTGAATCCGATGTACACCTTTTACGCCGCCGTTGCCCGAAAGGATTTAAAAAATTATCCTGAAAATGGCTTTCAAATGAAAGATGCTTTAACGCGCGAAGAAGCTTTAAAAGGAATGACCATTTGGGCAGCTTTCGCCAATTTTGAAGAAAATGAAAAAGGAAGCATTGAAGTAGGAAAGTTTGCAGATTTCACCATTCTGGATAAAGATATTATGAAGGTGGACGAAAAAGAACTTCCGAATACCAAAGTTGTTGCAACATTCATCAATGGCGAAATGGTTTTTGAAGCCGAATAATTTTCTCTGCGAACCTCTGCGTTTTTCTGCGAAACTCCGTGAAATAGCTATTCCGCAGAGTTTCGCAGAGTTACTCTGAGAAATTTTAAAGTTGAACATGGAAAATATTCTAAAACAACTTCCCCAAAAAGCAAAGGAAGCTGAAAACGAAAACAAAAAGTTTTTCGCGAAGCTGAAAAAAAAGCCGCCCAAACACCTCGACAGTTTGATGCAGGAATTGCACGAGGAAGAATTCCAAAAAACAGATTGTCTCACTTGCGCCAACTGCTGCAAAACCACCGGCCCGCTTTTTACCGATAAGGATATTGAGCGTATTTCAAAGCATTTTAGAATGAAACCGCAACAATTCATCGAAACCTATTTGCGGATTGACGAAGACAAAGATTATGTGCTGCAAAGCGTACCCTGCACTTTTTTAGGATCGGATAATTATTGTAGTATTTATGACGTGCGCCCAAAAGCATGCCGCGAATTTCCGCATACGGATAGAAAGAAATTTCAGCAAATTTCAAACATCACAATGAACAATGTCGCTATCTGCCCCGCTGCTTATAATATTGTGGAGGAAATGAAACGAAGGCTAAATTCCAAATGAAAAAATCAAATTCCAAATAACAAAAACCAAATTCCAAAAAAAAATCAAGTATTTATTTTGGAATTTGGAATCTGAGATTTGGTACTTTAAGGATAAAACAAATACTTCTCCCTAATCTTCTGAAAACCCGCAAGCCCTTCCTTCCAGGAATCCCGAATTTCTTCCGCAGATAATCCTTGCTCAATTTGTTTTTGGAGTTTGTCCGTTCCGGCAAGTTTCACAAAAAACGAATTGAAAAAATCCTTCTTTTTTCCATTGGCGTTATAAGCATCAATGAGCCATTCTAGATTTATTTTATTTAAGTGGGGTTCGTTTCTAAGATCTTTTCCGTGGCAAAGCTCTCCTTTAAATTTTGGGTTTTTTGCACCTTCGTTGGATTGAGGCGTATATTCAAAAGTATATTTTGAAGCAGGCAAACTAGGCGCTCCAAAAACTTGAAATTGCATCTCGGTTCCGCGACCGGCATTTATAAATGTTCCTTCAAAGAAGCAAAGGCTTGGATATAAATTGATGGATTGCGCATTCGGTAAGTTTGGTGAAGGTTTTATAGGGAGTGCATACGGAGTATCGTGTGTGTAATTTTCAATTTCAACTACAGTCAGTTTACATTTAATTTTATTTTTTAACCAGCCTTCACCATTAATCATTTTCGCATATTCACCAATCGTCATTCCGTGAACAACGGGAATTGGGTGCATTCCCACAAAACTTTGATGCTCCTTTTCTAAAATTGGGCCATCAATATAATGTCCGTTGGGGTTTGGGCGGTCCAAAACAATAACAGGAATTCCAGCTTCCGCACAGGCTTCCATCACGTAATGTAGCGTAGAAATGTAGGTGTAAAACCGTGCGCCCACATCTTGTATATCAAAAACCACGACGTCAATACCCTTTAACTGTTCCTGCGATGGTTTTTTGTTGTTGCCATACAATGAAATCAACGGTACACCCGTTTTTGAATCAACGCCATCTTTCACATGTTCGCCAGCATCTGCGGTTCCGCGGAAGCCGTGTTCCGGGGCAAAAACTTTTTTTACCGAAACTTTTTTCGAAATCAAAAAATCAACAAGATGTTGGTTCTCATTTTCTAAAAAAGAAGTCTGATTCGCAACCACGCCCACATTTTTACCTTTCAAGAGTTCAGAATAAAGATGAAATTGTTCCGCTCCAACAACAATTTCATTTTCGCCATCTTTCATCGTGTTTTTAACCTCATTTCCCCCATTGGGGGTTAGGGGGCCATTTCCGCAGGAAATAATAGTTAAAACAACCAATAAAACTGTATTTTTGAAAAAAGTTAACCCCATAAAATCGTAGTGAATTTCGAATTTTTCATCGCCCGGCGCATCATTGCTTCCAAGGACTATAAAAGTAGTATTTCGGCACCGATAATAAAAATTGCAATCACCGCAATCGCGCTTGGTATTATTATGATGCTTATTTCAATTGCCACCGGCGTTGGACTCCAAAAAAAGATTCGAGAAAAGGTTTCGGCTTTTAATGGCGACATTATTATCACAAATTTTGACACCAATTTTTCCAATGATTCGCAAAACCCGATTTCAAAAAAACAAGACTTTTATCCAACTTTTAAAAATATTGACGGAATAAAACACGTGCAAATTACTGCTTCAAAAGGTGGAGTAATTCGCACTGAAACAGATTTTGAGGGCGTGGTGGTTAAAGGAGTTGGCAACGATTATGATTGGGAGTATTTCAAGGATTATTTAACCGAAGGAAAACTGCCCGACTTTAAAGGTGATTTAAATGAAGACATCTTGATTTCAGAATATTTGGCAAATAGATTACATCTGAAATTAGGTGATAAAGTGACTACTTTTTTTCTGAACGATGAAGTCTCAAAAACCCCGCGCAGCCGTGGTTTTGATATTGTGGGAATTTATAACAGCGGCTTTCAGCAGTTTGATGAACAATTCATAATTACCGACATCCGCCACATTCAGCGACTGAACAAATGGGAAGAAGACCAAATTGGTGCGTTCGAGGTTTTTGTTAATGATTTTGACCAAATAATCCCGATAGGAAACGAAGTGTACAACGAAACTGGAAGCACGCTCGACACCCAGACCATCCGCCAAAAATATGCCTCCATCTTTGAATGGCTCGATCTTTTTGACTTTAATATTATCATGATTATCGGAATTATGATTTTGGTTGCGGGTATTAATATGATTACCGCACTTTTGGTTTTAATTTTAGAACGCACCCAAATGATCGGTATTCTGAAAGCCCTTGGCAGCAGCGATTGGAGCGTTCGGAAAGTATTTATATATAACGCTATGTATTTGATTGGCGTTGGTCTTTTTTGGGGAAATATTATCGGGGTTGGATTGTTGTTAATTCAGAAATACGGAAAGGTTTTTAAACTTAACCCAGACACTTACTACGTAAACGAAGCTCCTGTTTATTTGAATTGGGACTATATTTTAATATTGAACGCAGGTACATTTCTGCTTTGTCTTTTGATGCTTTTAATACCTTCTTTTATTATTTCGAAAATTTCTCCGGTGAAGGCGATTCGGTTTGAGTAATAAAATCAATTGGAACTCAATCACTCTTGAATTTTCTAATTCTATCTAACTTAAAATTAGCAACTAGTCTATGGAAGAATCCATAGGTGAAATAGTGTTATTAATATTATTGTTTAAACATATAAGAGAGTCAGATTTTGTCTTACATATAGTGTCTATATAGCATATTTATAGTATCTATATAGTATGTTTATAGCGTGTTTAATGTATATGTTATTTTAATGCTACTTATTAAAATTACTATGCTACCTTCTTGTCAATCTTCTAATTCTCTATTTTTTTCGAAAAATTATTTAAACATTTCGATATTAATAGGTCTTAGGGAAGTAATGCATTTTGTTTTCATCTATTAATTGTACCTTTGCCGCCTCAAAAAATATTATGGAATACGCAGAAAACATCTTAGGAACTATCGGCAACACCCCAATGGTAAAAATCAACAAAATAATTGGGGATATTCCCGCTTTGGTGCTTGCCAAATACGAAACTTTTAACCCGGGAAATTCGGTAAAGGACAGAATGGCTGTAAAAATGATTGAAGACGCGGAAGCAGACGGAAGATTAAAACCCGGAGGTACGATCATTGAAGGAACCTCAGGAAATACTGGAATGGGCCTCGCACTTGCTGCAATCGTAAAAGGCTACAAAATGGTCTGCGTAATCAGCGATAAACAAAGCAAGGAAAAGATTGATATTCTAAAGGCCGTGGGAAGTAAGGTTATTGTTTGCCCAACAAACGTTGCCCCCGAAGATCCGCGCAGTTATTATTCCACTTCAAAAAGATTGGCAGAGGATACGCCCAACAGTTGGTACGTAAACCAATACGACAATCTCAGCAACACCAAGGCACATTACGAAAGCACGGGGCCGGAAATCTGGAAGCAGACCGACGGAAAAGTAACCCATTTTGTAGTGGGCGTGGGCACCGGAGGCACCATCAGCGGTGTGGGTAAATATTTAAAAGAACAAAATCCGAATGTAAAAATTTGGGGAATTGATACCTACGGAAGTGTTTTCAAAAAATACCACGAAACGGGAATTTTTGACGAAAACGAAATCTATCCCTACATCACCGAAGGAATTGGCGAAGATATTCTTCCGAAGAACGTGGATTTCAATGTTATTGACGGTTTTATAAAAGTAACCGATAAAGACGCCGCAATCTACACCCAAAAACTCGCCAAGATGGAAGGCTTCTTTTTGGGGAATTCGGCTGGAGCAGCAATTAAAGGCTTGCTTCAACTTAAGGATAAATTTACAAAAGATGATGTAGTGGTTGTTCTTTTTCACGACCACGGAAGTCGCTACGTTGGTAAAATGTACAATGACGAGTGGATGCGCGAACGTGGTTTTGTGGAAGATGAAGTGAAAAACGCTTCAGATTTGATTCAGGAACACGCAGACAAACCGTTGATTACCGTGAAAACTGAAGAATTGGTCGGTCATGCAATCGAGCGGATGAAAAAATACAACATCAGCCAAATTCCAGTGGAAGACACTTCAGGTTTTGTGGGCGCTTTGGACGAAACCGATTTGCTTCGGAAGTATTTGGAAAACAAAAACGTGGCAGATCTTCCCATAAAAGAAGTGATGCACAAACCTTTCCCAATTGTAAAAAGAAGCACGCCTATAGAAGAAATTTCAAAATTGATTCATAAAGAAAACAATGCCGTTTTGGTAGATTTGGGCGACGGGAAATACAATATAATTACGAAGCATGATATAATAAGAGCCTTGTAATTTTCCACCGCGAATTCACGAATGATATATAATTATTCGTGAATTTGTGGTTACAATCTCCAATAAATAATTCGTATTTTTATGCTACTATGAAAAACGAAGCCAAAAAATTATTTCGATTTCTTCGCACCAAGCCAGTGCCCGTAAATACCAATGAAATATTAGCTTTGGAGCGCACCAAATTGGCCAATGAGCGCACGCTGCTTTCCTATATTCGTTCCTCGCTCTATCTTTTGCTTGGCGGAATCGGAATTCTGCAATTAAAGGATTTTGAAAGTATAAAATGGCTGGGCTACGTAGCCCTCGCCGTATGTGTAGTATTTTTGGCGGTCGGCATCTTTAGATATGTATTGCTGTCGCGAAGACTTTACAAATGGAACCGTATTCTTTTTGTGGATACTATTTCCGAAAAAGTTCAAAAACAGTCAGATGCGCAGGAAAAATTACAAAAAGAAGAAGTCGAGGCATAATATTTTTGCTATATTTACTTTACAATTTTAAGACTCCCCTTAAAACTTATTAGCGATGAAAGAGGATTTTCTGCACTACGTGTGGAAATTTCAGAAGTTTGATGTGGGCAGTCTTTACACTTCAAATGGTGAAATTTTACACATAAAAAATCAAGGGAGCCATAATCTAAATTCCGGCCCTGATTTTTTTAACGCACAAATAGAATTGGACGGCCAGCTTTGGGCCGGCAATGTGGAAATCCATATTAAATCTTCAGATTGGTACGCCCATTGCCATGAAATGGACCCAGCTTACGATAACGTTATACTTCACGTAGTTTGGGAAAATGATGCTGAAATTTATAGAAAGGACGGCTCAGTAATTCCCACATTTGTTTTAAAAAAACATATCCCAACAACTACACTCCAGCAATACCAAAAACTTTTTTCCAAAGAAAGCAAATGGATCAATTGTGAAAATGACTTCAATGAAACAGACGGTTTCATTATTGAAAATTGGCTCGAAAGACTATATCTTGAAAGGCTTCAGAAAAAAGAAGAAATACTTTTAAAAGAACTGAAAGCTACTCAGAACCATTGGGAAAGCCTGCTTTTCAGGATGCTTTGTAAAAATTTTGGGTTGAAGGTGAACGGCGATTCTTTTTTCAGCATTGCAAAATCAATTGATTTTTCCGTAGTAAAAAAGTGCAGTCATGAACGGCAGGATTTTGAAGCGCTATTAATGGGGCAGGCTGGATTGCTGAAAGGTGAAACGGAAGACTGGTACTTTAAAACACTGAAAACACGCTATGAATATTTAAAGCATAAATTTCAATTATGTAACGAAAACGTAATTGTCCCAAAATTTTTCAGGCTTCGTCCGCCAAACTTTCCCACGGTTCGTTTGGCGCAGTTTGCAATGCTCTATTTTGAACAACCTAACCTCTTTTCAAAAGTAATTGCAGGACAGCAAGTAGATGATTTTTACGAATTATTCAATGTAACTGGGAGCGAATATTGGGATACGCATTATAATTTTGGAATTGGGTCGTTGCAGCGCAAAAAACGCGTTTCCAAGGGCTTGATGGATCTTTTAATAATCAATACTATCATTCCATTGAAGTTCTGTTATGCAGTGCAGCACGGCAAAGATGTTTCTGAGGAAATATTGGAGTTAGCCACTAAAATTTCATCAGAGGAAAACACTGTCGTGAAAAAATTCAATTCACTAAAAAACATTTCAAAAAGTGCTTGCCAAAGTCAGGCGCTACTTCAACTTAAAACGGAATACTGCGATAAAAACAAATGTTTGGATTGTGCAATAGGCGGCTACATATTGGGTTCACAAATGCAATCAAGAGTGAATAGGGTGATTAGGAACTGACTTTTTCTTCTTCTCTATTTCAAATTTTAAATGGAAAAAGTGTAATTTGCAGCTATGTTGCAAGCGGTATATTCTTTGCGCCATTATCTTGAAAAGCGTGGCTTTTATGTGTCTTCCAGATTGGCCGATAGGTTGGGGATGAGAGCAAAAAGCGTCCGGCTATTTTTCATTTATGTTTCCTTTGCCACCTTTGGTGTAGGCTTTGCAATTTATCTTACAATAGCTTTTTTGTTGAGGCTTAAAGACCTTGTGAATACTAAACGAACCTCTGTTTTTGATTTATGAAGCAACTCTTCAGTTCTAAAATTACGGTTGCAATTCTGCTCTTGCTTTTGGTATTTATGACCGGGGTTGTGGGCTTTCACTTTTTTTCAGACTACAGTTGGATAGATGCTTTCTATATGACGGTAATTACCGTAACTACGGTAGGTTATGGCGAAGTAATGCCTCTGAGCCCCCAGGAAAAAGTTTTTGTTTCGCTTCTCATCATTTCCAGTATCTTTATAGTTGGTTATGCCATTTCGGTAATTACTGAATATATTTTAAGTAAAAACATAGGAATTTTAAGACAGAAAAGAGTGCAGAAAAAATTGGAATCCATGCATGACCATATTATTGTATGCGGTTATGGCAGAAACGGAAAACAAGCGGCCCAAAAGCTATTGGCCTACAACCGTCCTTTTGTTATTATTGAAAAGGATGAAGAAGTTATAGATCGTTTTGCTGATGAACATAATCTGTTCATTTTGGGAAATGCCATTGAAGATGAAATTTTGATAAAATCCGGAATAGAAAGGGCGTCTACCTTAATTTGCGCCACCCCAAATGATGCGGACAATCTATTCATAGTGCTTTCAGCGCGACAGATGAATAAAAATCTCAAAATAATAAGCCGTGCCAGTGAGGAAACAAGTTACAAAAAACTGAAACTTGGAGGTGCAGACAATGTAATTATGCCCGATAAAATTGGCGGG
Source organism: Aequorivita sp. UBA3180 (assembly GCA_002364215.1). GTDB lineage: Bacteria > Bacteroidota > Bacteroidia > Flavobacteriales > Flavobacteriaceae > Aequorivita. The sequence continues at coordinate 67,353 of DEXQ01000010.1, forward strand.
GACCATATGGCTTCATTAGTGGTAGTGCCAGATCTTGTTGAGTTTTTAGACAATTTGACTGTCTCTGGCCAACAAGACAGTATCAATGTTGAGCAAATACCATTTGAAAAAATATGTTCAAATGGAAAGGAACAAGCCATAAAAGACTTGGATGTTCGTAAAAAAACAGGCTGTTCCATTATAGGGTATCGTACCCCAAAGGGTGAATATATAGTGAACCCGGAACCTTCACTCGTGCTTCAAAAAAACTCAAAACTTATATTGATTGGGCGCCCCGAACAAATAGAAAGTTTGAAAAGGGAATACGGTGTTTAAGGAAACGTTAACAAATTTCCTTTTAATTTTTTGAAATTGTAGTTTTTTTTAAGCATCTTGCTCTGTTTTATTTCAAAAAACGTTTCATTTTAAAAATCCACTATGAAGAAATATCTTCTTTCGCTAATCACATTTTTAATTCCAATCATCACTTTTGCGCAGGATACTACTGCTTCTGAGCAAGTAGATGCAATATTCCAAAAATATACGGGTTGGTTTGTTGAATTAATATTTTACGAAATCCCATTTTCTGAATCCTTTCAAATACCTTGGGTTTTGATAGTACTGATTGGTGGAGCGTTTTATTTTACCATTTACTTTAAATTAATAAATTTTACAGGCTTCGGCACCGCTATTAGAGTAGTTCGCGGTAAATATGAAGATATTGAAAAACATGGGGCCGATACACTCTACGGAGATGTAACGCCCAACGAACAGGAAAATTTAATCGAAACCATTCGCGATGATAGTGCAGATGGGGAAGTTTCCCACTTCCAAGCACTAACTGCAGCGCTTTCCGCTACCGTAGGATTGGGAAATATTGCCGGAGTTGCCGTGGCGCTTTCCATTGGTGGGCCGGGCGCTACTTTCTGGATGATTGTTGCAGGTTTACTGGGAATGGCGTCCAAATTTGCAGAATGTACCTTGGGTGTAAAATTCCGAGATGTTGGTCCAGATGGCACTGTTTACGGCGGCCCAATGTATTATCTTAAAAAAGGGCTTGGTCAAAAAGGAATGGGCGGACTCGGTAAAGTGCTCGCCATACTTTTCGCAATATTTGTAATAGGTGGGTCCTTTGGAGGCGGAAATATGTTCCAAGCAAACCAAGCAGCGGCACAATTTGTTCAGCTTTTTGAACTGCAGGGCACCAGCGCGGCCATATGGTTTGGTATTGCAATGGCAATTATAGTTGCCGTAGTAATCATTGGCGGTATCAAGCGAATTGCAAAAGTTACCGAAAAGATAGTGCCTTTTATGGCGGGAATTTATGTTTTGGGGGCCCTCGTTATTTTGGCTGCCAATTATCACCACATAGGCGATGCTTTCGCTTTAATTTTTGAAGGAGCTTTCAGCGGACTTGGAATTGCCGGTGGATTGGTAGGGGTAATGATTCAGGGAATTCGTCGAGGCGCATTTTCAAACGAAGCTGGGGTTGGTTCCGCAGCTATTGCACACTCCGCAGTACGTACTAAATATCCTGCTTCCGAAGGAATTGTAGCACTTTTGGAACCTTTTATCGATACCGTTGTTATCTGTACTATGACGGCTTTAGTAATTGTAATAACCAATTTCGACAATAATATCATTCAATACGGTGTTGAGGTGAAGGAAGGCGTGGAACTTACCGCAACAGCTTTTGATAGTGTAATTCCACACTTTTCGGTAGTGCTGACCGTGGCTGTTATTCTATTTGCCTTTTCCACAATGATTTCGTGGTCTTACTACGGAATGCAGGGATGGGTTTATCTTTTCGGAAGAGGTAAAGTTACCGAGCTTATTTATAAACTGTTATTTTGTATCTTTATATGGGTAGGATCGGTTATCAGCCTTGGGTCTGTTATCAATTTTTCGGACGCAATGATATTTGCGATGGTGGTTCCAAACATAATTGGGGTCATTTTATTAACGCCTATTGTTAGAAAAGAACTCAAGCGCTATATGAACGCCATCCGCACCAAACACGAGGCCATTGATGATGGGCTGGAAGATATGTCGAAACATTTGTAACCAAAAACTTTTTATATGGAGTTAAAATCCCACTTTACGTTCAGCAAACAGCAACGGAGTGGGATTTTACTTTTGTTACTGCTCATCGTGGCGTTGCTGTGCATTTACTGGTTTGTGGATTTTTCGGAAGAGGACACACTGGACATCTCTTCTGCTGAAATTGTTGCTGTTCAAAAGGAAATGGATTCCCTTCGGCTTGTTGAAATTGAAAACAAAAAACCGAAACTATATCCTTTCAACCCAAATTTTATTACCGATTATAAAGGTTATACTTTAGGAATGACAAATGGGGAAATTGACCGATTGTTGAAATACAGAAAGGAAGGTAAATGGATCAATTCCGCAGCCGATTTTAAAAGGGTTACGGAGGTATCAGATTCATTGTTGAATGAGCTGAGCCCGTATTTTAAATTTCCAGATTGGGTAACCAACCCAAAACCAAAAAGCAATTTTAGCAATAATAAAACCGATAAAGGTTTTGCCGAAAAACCATATGCACAAAAGATTGACCTGAACAAAGCTACCGAGGAACAATTACAGCAAGTAAGTGGCATTGGCGAAGCGCTCAGCAAGCGCATTGTTTCGTATCGGGAAAAGTTGGGCGGGTTTTCAAATGATATTGAATTGAATAGTGTGTATGGACTTAATCCCGAAGTCGTACAGCGAACTTTAAATCTTTTCACAGTAAAAACTCCAAGGGAGATTACCAAAATCAATGTGAACAAAGCATCTGCTTCAGATATTGCGACCATTCCCGGCATCTCTTTTGAGATGGCAAGAAAAATCTGGGAATTTAGACGGCTTCGCGAAAAAATAAGCACCATTCAAGAGCTGGATAAAATTGAGGGAATGACGGAAAGAAAGTTACAGCTAATTCAGTTATATTTGTCCGTTGAGTAAATTTTCTAAATCGCCGAAAGGCTTACAAATATTAGTTTTAAGACCGCATGGATAAAATGTATTTTACAGAGGAACACGATTTTTTCAGAAAGAGTTTTCAGGATTTCCTTCAAAAGGAAGTAGTGCCACATATTGAAAAGTGGGAAAAAACAGGCCATATAGAACGTTTCATTTGGGAAAAATTTGGAGAGATGGGCTATTTCGGAATCTTCCAGCCCGAAGAATATGGCGGTCTTGACTTGGACCTTTTTTATACCGTGATTTTTTTGGAAGAGCTTCAAAAAATTAATAGCGGAGGTTTCGCAGCCGCTATGTGGGCGCATGCATATCTTGCCATGACACATTTAAAAGTAGAGGGCAATCATACACAAAAGGAAAAATATTTAGCACCCAGCATCACTGGTGAAAAAATAGGTTGTCTTTGTATCACGGAGCCTTTTGGCGGAAGTGATGTTTCCGGCATGCGAAGCACCGCTGAAAAAAAAGGGGATAGCTATATTTTAAATGGTTCAAAAACTTTTATAACCAACGGTATTTACAGCGATTATTTGATAGTGGCGGCCAAAACGGCTCCCGAACTTGGCAACAAAGGCATCAGTATTTTTGTGATTGATCGCGATGCAAAAGGCGTTTCGGCAACCAAACTTGACAAACTTGGATGGCGTGCCAGCGATACGGGCGAAATTGCTTTTGACAATGTTGAAGTTCCCGCTGAAAATTTGATGGGCGAGGAGAACAAAGGTTTTCCGTACATCATGCAACATTTCGCCTTGGAGCGTTTGATTATGGGCATCAACGCCCACGCCCGTAGCGAGTTTGCTTTGGAATATACCATTCAATATATGAAGGACCGTTTTGCTTTCGGAAAAAGTATTTCAAAATTTCAGGCGTTGCGGCACCGCGTTGCACAGCTTGCCAGTGAAATTGAGGTATGCAAGACCTTTAACTACGTTACGGCGAAACGGTTGAATGAAGGGGAATATGTGGTAAAGGAAGCTACGATGAGCAAACTCATTTCCACTAAAGTTGCCGATGAGGTAATGACCGAATGCCTTCAGTTTTTGGGCGGGTACGGCTATATGGAAGATTACCCATTGGCGCGTTTACTGCGTGATAGTAGGCTTGGGCCCATCGGTGGTGGAACTTCCGAGATTTTACGTGAGATAATTGCGAAGATGGTTATTGAGGGCAAGGAATATAAGCCGGCGACATAATTTATTCATAATTCTAATTTCAGGAAATGAAGCATTTCACTTTAAAAAGTTTTTTCACCTTATTTATTTTTTTTATCACAGCAACAACCTTCGCCCAAACTGAGCTAAAAGGTAAGGTTGCCGATTTCTTAACATTTCAGCCCATTGAAAGCGCCAGTGTTTATATTGAAAACACAACTATCGGCTCCATAACCAATGCCGATGGAAATTTCGTTTTGAAAGTGCCACAACAACATTTGCAGGATACGTTGGTAATTTCTTCTATCGGATATAAAAGCTTTAAGGTTATAATCAGCGAATTTGAAAACGGCTCCGATATTTTCTTGGAAGAAGATGTCGCCTCGCTAGATGAAGTGGTAATCGTTGCCGATCCACGCCCCACAACCGGAAATGGTATTGTTGAGAAAGCAATTGAAAAACTCCCGAAAAACCTTCCCGATCAAGCCTACCTTCAAAAGGGATTTCTGCGCCACAAAGAGCGCAACAAAAAGGAATACAAATGGCTTATTGAAAGCGCCATCACCTTATATGATTCCAGTTATGCTGCCGGAGCAAAGGACAACCTAAAAATAAACGTGGACGAAACTCGTAAAAGTTATGATTTAAGGGATGTTGATAGCCTGTTTACCTATTCCGCTTATTTAAAAAGCATGAATTCAAAGGCCTCAAATTTGAATAGAAATTCGATTAAAACGTCCTCTTTAGTTGAAGCCATAAAATGGAACGACAGCCGCGTGAATGGCTTGGAGAATCTTTTTAAGGGTAAGCTCAATTTAGTCCGCAACTCAAATGTTAGCGGTGCTTTGTTGGGGAAAAATATGTTGGAAAAACACCATTTCGAGTTGGACACTATTTTGGTTGACAACGGAAGAAAACTCTATAAAATTAAAATTGAAAAAGGAGTCGATTTTGTAGGTTTGAACACGCCAAACATTTACAACGAAGGTTTTGAACCCAAGGGTTGGATCTATATTTATTATGACAATTACGCAATCAAAAAAGTGGAGTATGAATTGGTTGCCGCTTCCGACGTTCAGAAAAAACGAAGCAAAAGCCTTTTTGATACACAGACCATCCATAAGCTTGTGATTACTTATAAGGACTATGATGGAAAAATGTATCCGAACTACATTTATTACGAAACCCCAAAACTAGTAAACACAGGCGATAGGTCTTCCGATAGAATTAAAACCGAAGCCGAGCCAGGCTTTGACAAAGACGAGCAATATTATTATACTATTCAAGAAATATTATTCAGTGATATAATTCAAGATCCAGAATTAATAAGCCAAGAACTTCAACAAAACGATTGGTCCGCAGATATTTTTTCGAGTAAACCCTATAATGAAGCTTTCTGGAAAAATTACAACGTATTGCTGGAAAGTAAAGAGGAAGAAAAGCTAATCCAGGACTTAAGCAAGCGAGCCTCTTTGTATAAAGAGTAATTTTTTTTTAAAAAACTCATAACCCATAACCCATAACTCAAAACTATTTTCTACTTTTGCCGACCTAAAGAGAGGAGGTGATGACACTATGTTAATTATACCAGTTAAAGACGGAGAAAATATCGACAGAGCGCTGAAACGTTTCAAGCGCAAATTTGACCGTACCGGAACTATGCGCCAGTTGCGCTCACGACAAGCTTTTACTAAGCCTTCGGTTAAGAAAAGAGCACAGCTTCAAAAAGCACAGTATATTCAAAACTTAAGAGATCAGGAAGATATTTAACTATCATTCTTTTCAATACATTCTAAAAAATCCGTTGTGAAAATTTTCCAACGGATTTTTTTATGGTAAAAAGTCATTGGCTTTTTAAGTTATTCAGTTATTTTTAGAATCCCAGAGTTTCAATATTAAAATTGATAATCGAAAACAAGCCGCCAAAAAACAATGTCCTTTCAGCCTTTTGTAGCATATCTCCAATTAGAAAAAAAGTATTCACCACATACGGTGACTGCCTATTTAAAAGATTTGGAAGATTTTAATGGTTTTGCTTCTGCGGAATTTCAGTATGCTGAAATTGTAGGTGTGAATTATTCCGTGGTGAGAAGCTGGATAGTCTCGCTCGTAGATTCCGGTATTTCAAACAGAACCGTAAACCGGAAGATTTCATCTTTAAAAACCTACTATAAATTTCTTTTGAAAACGGGACAAATAGAGATCAATCCTTTAGCAAAGCACAAAGCGCTGAAAACTTCAAAAAAAATCCAGGTCCCTTTTTCAGAAAAGGAAATCGGGAACGTAATGGAAATGTTTGGAGAAGAAAATGATTTTGAAGGATTGCGCAACCGCTTAATCGTGGAACTTTTTTATTCCACCGGAATACGCAGGGCAGAGTTGATCAATATTAAAGTAACTGATGTTTCTTTTGCGCAGAAAACTTTAAAGGTGTTGGGCAAAAGAAACAAAGAGCGCATTGTTCCAATTTTGCCCACGGTGCTGCAATCTATAAATGATTATTTGCAACAGCGCAGTGAACTTGGGAGTATAAAAGACACTGATGCTTTATTTCTCACCCAAAAAGGGGTTAAAATTTATGAAACTCTTGTCTATCGGATTATTAATTCATATTTTAGTAAAGCTTCGGAAAAGGTGAAGAAAAGTCCGCATATTTTGCGGCATTCTTTTGCAACGCATCTTTTAAACGAAGGCGCAGATATTAATTCGGTAAAGGAGTTGTTGGGGCATTCCAGTCTTGCTTCCACACAGGTTTACACACAAAATAGTATCGCAAAGTTGAAGGAGGTTTATAAAAACTCACATCCGCGAAACGGATAAATTCAAAAAAAAACACTTTATGGGGTAAAATTACATATTACATTAACTTTAAATATAATATAGTATGAAGGTAAACATTCAAACACCCAACTTTGCTGCCAAAGATGAACTTTTGACATTTGTTGAAAGCAGACTGTCCAAGCTAGAACAATTTTACGATAGAATTATTTTTGCAGATGTATTTTTAAAAGTCCAAAAAACAAGCGACAAGGAGAATAAAATAGTGGAGGTGCTATTGAGCATTCCTGGAGACGATATGATGGTAAAGAAAGAGGCGAAAAGTTTTGAGGAGGCTGTGGATGATGTTATTAAGGCACTTGAAAGACAGCTTAAAAAAAGAAAACAAAAACAAAAAGCATATTTGTAATAGAATTTTTTAGAAAAAGTTTTGTAGAAAAAATAATTTCTCTACATTTGCAGTCCGTTAGAAATAGCGGACTTTTTTATGGCTGAAAAATAGCCTTAAAAAGAGGTCAAAACGCCGATGTAGCTCAGCTGGCTAGAGCAGCTGATTTGTAATCAGCAGGTCGTGGGTTCGAGTCCCTCTATCGGCTCTTGAAATTTTGAAAAACACTCCTTTTAAAGTATAGGCTTTAAAAGGTCTTGGGGAGATACTCAAGCGGCCAACGAGGGCAGACTGTAAATCTGCTGACTACGTCTTCGCAGGTTCGAATCCTGCTCTCCCCACGAACAATTTTTGCCCAAGCAAAAATTGAAAATTTCAAATTACAAAAACCAAATTCCAAAAGAATTGGTTGGAAATTTGAAAATTGTTCTTTACAATATTGAAAACATTTTGAATAAGTTCTAAAGTCATTTTTAAATTCTTTGGAATTTGGGATTTATTATTTTGGAATTTATTCAAAGAATTGCGGGAGTAGCTCAGTTGGTAGAGCGTCAGCCTTCCAAGCTGAATGTCGCCGGTTCGAACCCGGTCTCCCGCTCTAAATGAGTTACAAGTTGTAAAGTTGCAAGTTACAGGTTGGAGTAACCTGAAGCTCGAAACCTGAAACCTGAAACCAAAAACGCCGGTGTAGCTCAGGGGTAGAGCGTTTCCTTGGTAAGGAAGAGGTCATGGGTTCAATTCCCATCATTGGCTCAAATTTAGAATACAATAGATCACTAATATATAACTAAGATTAAAATAAATACAAAATGGCAAAAGCAACATTCGATCGTTCAAAACCACACTTAAATGTTGGTACAATTGGACACGTAGATCACGGTAAAACAACTTTAACAGCTGCAATTACTAAAGTAATGGCGGATGCTGGTTTCTCTGAAGCACGTTCATTCGATCAGATTGACAACGCACCAGAAGAAAAGGAAAGAGGTATAACAATTAACTCTTCACACGTAGAGTACCAAACAGCTAACCGCCACTATGCGCACGTTGACTGTCCTGGTCACGCGGATTATGTAAAGAACATGGTAACAGGTGCTGCCCAAATGGACGGTGCTATTCTAGTTGTTGCTGCTACAGACGGACCAATGCCGCAAACTCGCGAGCACATCCTTCTTGGTCGCCAAGTAGGTATTCCACGTATCGTTGTATTTATGAATAAGGTAGATATGGTTGATGATGAGGAATTATTAGAATTAGTTGAGATGGAAATTCGTGACCTTCTTAACTTCTACGAATATGATGGTGATAATGGACCTGTAGTTCAAGGTTCAGCTCTTGGAGCTCTTAACGGAGAACAAAAATGGGTTGATACAGTTTTGAAATTGATGGAAGAAGTTGATTCTTGGATTGAACTTCCAACTCGTGATGTTGATAAGCCTTTCCTTATGCCTATTGAAGATGTATTCTCTATTACAGGTCGTGGTACTGTTGCTACTGGTCGTATTGAAACTGGTATCGCAAAAACTGGAGATCCTGTAGAAATCATCGGTATGGGTGCTGAAAAATTAACTTCTACCATTACTGGTATTGAGATGTTCCGTCAAATCCTTGATAGAGGTGAGGCTGGAGATAATGCTGGTATCCTATTAAGAGGTATTGAAAAATCACAGATTTCTAGAGGTATGGTTATTACTAAACCTGGATCTGTAACGCCACACGCTAAATTTAAAGCTGAGGTTTATATCCTTAAGAAAGAAGAAGGTGGACGTCACACTCCATTCCACAACAACTACCGTCCACAGTTCTACGTTCGTACAACTGATGTAACTGGAACAATTTCGCTTCCTGATGGTGTTGAAATGGTTATGCCTGGTGATAACTTGACTATCCACGTTGAGTTGCTTCAACCAATTGCAATGAACGTAGGTCTTCGTTTCGCAATCCGTGAAGGTGGACGTACTGTAGGTGCGGGTCAGGTAACTGAAATTTTAGACTAATTATATTATTATAAAAAGCACTGGGTGTCCCGAATTAACTTCGGGATACCTTGGCTTTTATAGCGGGTTTAGCATATTGGCCTTTAAAAGGTGCTAATCCTTATAGACGGGTTTAGCTCAGTTGGTAGAGCACTGGTCTCCAAAACCAGGTGTCGGGAGTTCGAGTCTCTCAACCCGTGCAAAAGATGAAAACCTTTGTTACATCTATAAAATCTTAAACTGCGACAAAATGGTAAACTATATTACAGAATCGTATAAAGAACTTAAAAATCACGTTACTTGGCCTACTTGGGCAGAAGCACAGAAGTTAACTGTTATTGTAGCAGTGTTCTCTGTTTTATTGGCCTTGGCAGTTTGGGGCGTAGATACCGTTTTCAGTAAAGTGGTTGGTTTATATTTTGATTGGATCAAGTCGTAAGCAATGACCGAAACAACAAGTGCAAAAAAGTGGTATGTAGTCCGTTCAGTTAGTGGACAGGAGAACAAGATCAAATCGTATATCGAAAATGAGATAAAACGATTGGAACTTGAGGATTATATTGATCAGGTGCTCGTACCCACTGAAAAAGTAATACAGATACGTAACGGTAAAAAAGTAAACAAAGAACGTGTTTACTTTCCAGGTTACATAATGATACAGGCAAATTTGGGGGGAGAAATTCCACACATCATAAAATCTATCAATGGAGTAATCGGCTTTTTGGGTGAAACCAAAGGAGGAGATCCCGTGCCGCTTAGACAATCTGAAGTAAACAGAATGTTAGGTAAGGTTGATGAACTTTCTGTGAAAGATGATAGTGTTAACATCCCTTACACAATTGGCGAAACCGTAAAAGTAATAGACGGACCGTTCAACGGATTTAACGGCACCGTGGAAAAGATAAATGAAGAGAAACGCAAGCTGGAAGTAATGGTGAAAATTTTCGGAAGAAAAACACCATTAGAGTTGAGCTATATGCAAGTAGAAAAAGTTTAATTGTTACGCTTAATAGGTCTTTCGGAGGCTTCCACTTTTGAAATACCACATTAAAAATTAGAAATGGCAAAAGAAATCAGTAAAGTAGTTAAGTTGCAAGTTCGTGGAGGTGCTGCTAACCCATCACCACCAGTGGGACCTGCTCTTGGTGCTGCCGGTGTCAACATCATGGAGTTCTGTAAGCAATTCAATGCAAGAACCCAAGATAAGCAGGGAAAAGTATTGCCAGTAGCGATCACGGTTTACAAAGACAAATCATTTGATTTTGTTATCAAAACCCCACCCGCTGCCGTGCAGATACTTGAAGCTGCTAAAGCAAAAAAAGGCTCCGGTGAACCACACGCAAAAAAAGTAGCCACAATCTCTTGGGACCAAATTAAAATGATCGCGGAAGACAAAATGCCCGATCTTAATGCATTTACCGTAGAGTCTGCTATGAAAATGGTAGCCGGTACTGCACGTTCTATGGGAATTAAAGTAAAAGGTGACGCACCTTTTTAATCTGAAAAAAGAATCTATAAAATGGCACGATTAACTAAAAAGCAAAAGGAAGCCGCTTCAAAAATAGAGCCTAACAAGGCCTATTCAGTAGCCGAAGCTTCTGCTTTAATAAAAGAAATCACCAGCGTAAAGTTTGATGCTTCCGTTGACCTTGCGGTACGTCTTAACGTGGATCCACGTAAAGCGAACCAAATGGTTAGAGGCGTTGTTACCCTTCCACACGGAACTGGTAAGGACGTAAAAGTATTGGCATTGGTAACTCCAGATAAGGAAGCCGAGGCTAAGGAAGCAGGAGCAGACTACGTAGGTCTTGATGAGTACCTCGACAAAATTAAAGGAGGATGGACAGATGTTGACGTAATTGTAACTATGCCAAGCGTTATGGGTAAATTAGGTCCTTTAGGACGTGTATTAGGTCCTCGTGGCCTTATGCCAAACCCAAAAACAGGTACAGTAACAATGGACGTTGCTAAAGCAGTTTCTGATGTAAAAGCTGGTAAAATTGACTTTAAAGTTGATAAAACCGGTATTGTACACGCAGCAATCGGGAAAGCATCTTTTGACGCCGAAAAAATTGCAGGAAACGCAAGAGAATTATTAACAACCCTCGTTAAACTTAAGCCTCAGGCCGCAAAAGGTGTTTACATTAAGAGTATCTTCATGTCAAGCACAATGAGCCCCGGAGTTGAAGTGGATACAAAAAGGTTTACTGAGCAGTAAAAACTGGAAATTATGACAAGAGAAGAAAAATCACAAGTAATTGAAACGTTGACTGCGCAGTTGTCTGATAATGCCAATATCTATTTGGCAGACATTTCAGGACTTGACGCAGGGAATACTTCCAACCTTCGCCGGGCTTGTTTCAAAGCAGGTGTTCAGTTGGCAGTTGTTAAGAACACATTGCTTAAAAAAGCAATGGAGAGTTCAGATAAGGATTTTGGTGAGCTTACAAATATCCTGAAAGGAAATACATCTTTGATGATTTCTGAAACAGGAAATGCGCCTGCCAAAGTAATTAAGGAATTCAGAAAGAAATCTGATAAGCCTCTTTTGAAGGGAGCCTACATCCAAGAGTCAATTTATGTTGGCGACAATCAATTGGATAGTCTGGTTGAACTTAAATCTAAAGACGAACTTATTGGAGAAATTATCGGGTTGTTGCAATCGCCTGCTAAAAATGTTGTTTCAGCACTTAAATCAAGTGGTGGAAAGCTTGCAGGAATTGTTAAGACCTTATCCGAAAGAGAAGGATAAAATTTCATTAAGCACTAATTAATTTATATAAACACAATTATTTTTAAAAACGATAGAAATGGCAGATTTGAAAGATTTCGCAGAAAAATTGGTTAACCTAACAGTAAAAGAAGTTAATGAGTTAGCTACAATATTAAAAGACGAGTATGGCATTGAGCCTGCTGCAGCAGCTGTTGCTGTTGCTGCTGGTGGTGCTGCTGCTGGTGGAGACGCCGCTGAAGAGCAATCAGAATTCACAGTAATGTTGAAAGCTGCTGGTGCATCTAAACTTGCAGTTGTAAAACTAGTTAAGGAATTAACTGGTGCTGGTCTTAAAGAAGCAAAAGAAATGGTAGATAACGCTCCTTCTCCAATTAAAGAAGGCGTTTCTAAAGACGAAGCTGAAGCTTTAAAAGCTCAATTAGAAGAAGCTGGAGCTGAGGTTGAGCTTAAGTAGGCTCCTTACGTTCCAAACCTTAAGGTTTAGGTCTTCCGTTTCGGCGGAAAGACCTAAACCATTTTGCGTATATAATGGTTAATGCCTTTTTATACGATTATTTCATTTTCATTTTAATTAAAATTCCGTCCATAGATGTCAGCAACGCAAACTGAAAGATTGAATTTTTCCTCTGTAAAAAATAAGCCGGAATATCCCGACTTTTTGGACATTCAGATTAAATCCTTTCAGGATTTTTTCCAGTTGGAAACCAAATCAGAAGAAAGAGGCCAAGAAGGATTGTACAAAACCTTTTTGGAAAATTTCCCGATTACCGATACCCGCAACCAATTCGTTTTAGAGTTTTTAGACTATTTCGTAGATCCACCAAGATATTCCATCCAGGAATGTATTGAGCGCGGTCTTACCTATAGCGTACCTCTGAAGGCGCGTTTAAAACTGTACTGTACAGATGCCGAGCACGAAGATTTTGAAACAATAGTACAGGACGTTTACTTAGGTACAATCCCTTATATGACCCCAAGCGGAACTTTCTGCATCAACGGGGCCGAACGTGTTGTTGTTTCGCAGCTTCACCGTTCGCCAGGTGTTTTCTTTGGCCAGTCCTTCCACGCAAACGGAACTAAACTGTACTCTGCCCGTGTAATTCCTTTTAAAGGTTCATGGATTGAGTTTGCCACAGATATTAACAGCGTAATGTACGCGTACATTGACCGTAAGAAAAAATTACCTGTAACTACACTTTTCCGTGCCATTGGTTTTGAAAGGGATAAGGATATTCTTGAAATATTTGACCTTGCGGAAGAAGTTAAAGCTTCAAAAACGGGGCTTAAAAAATATATTGGCCGCAAACTAGCGGCACGTGTGCTAAAAACTTGGCATGAGGATTTCGTGGATGAAGATACAGGTGAAGTAGTTTCCATCGAACGTAACGAAATTATTTTGGACCGTGATACTGTTCTTGAAAAAGAGCATATTGACGAAATTATCGATTCAGGAACAAAAACAATCTTGTTGCACAAAGAGGATAACCTTCAGGCAGATTACGCCATTATCCACAATACACTGCAAAAAGACCCTACCAACTCAGAAAAGGAAGCGGTAGAACACATATACAGACAACTTCGTAATGCCGAACCACCCGATGAGGAAACGGCTCGTGGTATTATCCACAAACTATTCTTCAGTGACCAGAGATATAATCTTGGTGAGGTAGGGCGTTACAGAATGAACAAGAAACTGGGTCTTGATATCCCAATGGACAAGCAAGTGCTTACCAAGGAAGATATCATCACCATTGTGAAATATCTTATCGAGCTTATCAACTCTAAAGCTGAGATTGATGATATTGACCACCTTAGTAACCGTCGTGTACGTACTGTGGGTGAGCAATTGTCACAACAGTTTGGCGTTGGTCTTGCCCGTATGGCGCGTACCATTCGCGAGCGTATGAACGTTCGTGACAACGAGGTATTTACACCTATCGATTTGATTAATGCGAAAACACTTTCATCGGTAATCAACTCATTCTTTGGTACCAACCAGCTTTCACAGTTTATGGACCAGACCAACCCATTGGCAGAGATTACGCATAAGCGTCGTCTTTCGGCACTTGGGCCAGGTGGTCTTTCCCGTGAAAGAGCAGGTTTCGAGGTTCGTGACGTTCATTATACGCACTACGGTAGATTGTGTCCGATTGAAACTCCGGAAGGACCAAACATTGGTCTTATCTCTTCACTTGCAGTTTATGCGAAAGTGAACAATCTTGGTTTCATCGAGACACCATACCGTAAAGTTACGGATGGTAAAATCGACTTGAAACATGAGCCTGTTTATCTTTCTGCTGAAGAAGAAGAAGAAAAACACATTGCACAGGCAAACATTCCATTGTCTGACAAAGGTGAAATCGAAACCGATAAGGTAATTGCACGTATGGAAGGTGACTTCCCGCTTGTGGAACCAACGGTTGTAAATTATGCTGACGTTGCGCCAAACCAGATTGCATCTATCTCAGCATCGTTGATTCCATTCTTGGAGCATGATGATGCGAACCGTGCACTGATGGGCTCAAACATGATGCGCCAGGCGGTACCTTTGTTGATTGCTGATTCACCAATCGTGGGAACTGGTCTTGAAAGACAAGTTGCTTCCGATAGTCGTGTCTTGATAAATGCTGAGGGAGACGGTGTAGTAGAGTATGTTGATGCTAATGAAATTACAATCAAATATGACCGTACCGAGAACGAACGTATGGTAAGTTTTGATTCTGACGAAAAAACATATCAACTGGTAAAATTCAGAAAGACAAACCAGAGTACTTCCATTAACTTGAAGCCAATTGTTCGCAAAGGCGACAGAGTGAAAAAAGGACAGGTGCTTTGTCAAGGATATGCTACTGAAAAAGGAGAATTGGCCTTGGGCCGAAACATGAAGGTTGCCTTCATGCCTTGGAAAGGGTATAACTTTGAGGATGCGATCGTTATTTCTGAAAAAGTAGTTCGCGAAGATATTTTCACTTCCATACATATAGATGAATACTCTTTGGAGGTTCGCGATACCAAATTGGGTAACGAGGAATTGACAAACGATATTCCAAACGTATCTGAAGAAGCTACAAAAGATTTGGATGAATTCGGTATGATCCGAATTGGAGCCGAGGTAAAACCTGGCGATATCCTTATCGGAAAAATTACGCCTAAAGGAGAAAGCGACCCAACGCCGGAAGAAAAACTGCTTCGTGCCATTTTTGGTGACAAAGCAGGTGACGTTAAGGATGCTTCGCTAAAAGCTTCGCCATCGTTGAACGGGGTGGTGATTGACAAGAAATTGTTTGCCCGTGCCGTAAAAGATAAGCGCAAGCGTGCAAAAGATAAAGAGGACATCGCTGAACTTGAAGCAAAATACGAAGCAAAATTCGTAGCACTGCAAGATGTTTTGGTTGAAAAACTTTTCGCAATTGTAGGTGGAAAAACTGCTCAAGGTGTAAATAACGATCTTGGCGAAGTAGTTTTCCCTAAAGGTAAAAAGTTCACATTAAAAATGCTTCACGCGGTTGATGATTATACTCACTTAACTGGAGGTACTTGGACGACAGATGATGAAACCAATGTATTGGTGGCAGATTTAATGCACAACTATAAAATTAAGGAAAACGACCTTCAAGGTAACTTGCGACGTGAGAAGTTTACAATCTCTGTAGGAGATGAGCTTCCATCCGGAATTTTGAAACTTGCCAAAGTTTACATCGCTAAAAAGCGTAAACTAAAAGTAGGGGACAAGATGGCGGGACGTCACGGAAACAAAGGTATTGTAGCACGTATTGTACGTGAGGAAGATATGCCTTTCCTTGAAGACGGAACTCCTGTAGATATCGTGTTGAACCCACTTGGGGTACCATCGCGTATGAACATTGGGCAGATTTATGAAACCGTTCTTGGATGGGCCGGACAAAAGTTAGGTCGCAAATATGCAACCCCAATTTTTGACGGTGCAACTATTGACCAAATAAATGAATTGACCGATGAGGCTGGAATTCCAAGATTTGGACACACCTATTTATTTGATGGTGGCACCGGTAAGCGTTTTGATCAACCTGCAACCGTAGGTATTATCTATATGCTGAAACTAGGCCACATGGTAGATGATAAGATGCACGCACGTTCCATTGGTCCGTACTCACTAATTACGCAACAACCGCTTGGTGGTAAAGCACAATTTGGTGGTCAGCGTTTTGGAGAGATGGAAGTTTGGGCCTTGGAAGCATACGGTGCATCCAGCACGCTTAGAGAAATATTGACTGTTAAATCTGATGATGTTATTGGAAGGGCGAAAACCTACGAGGCAATCGTAAAAGGGGAAACCATGCCAGAACCAGGATTACCAGAATCTTTCAACGTACTTATGCACGAATTGAAAGGATTGGGTCTTGACATTAGATTAGAGGAATAATGATAATCCCCGCTCCGGTGGGGAATCATAAATTTCTTCCGAGGAAGTAAAAACCTCATTTAACAACAAAGTTTATTTTTAAATCATGATGAACAGAAATAAAGAAAACACAGTACAGAAATTCGACAAGATTTCTATTGGTTTGGCTTCCCCTGAATCCATTTTGGCGGAATCACGCGGCGAAGTATTAAAGCCCGAAACAATAAACTACCGTACGCACAAGCCTGAGCGTGACGGTCTTTTCTGTGAGCGCATCTTTGGTCCGGTAAAGGATTACGAATGTGCCTGTGGTAAATATAAAAGAATACGCTACAAAGGTATAGTTTGCGACCGTTGCGGGGTGGAAGTAACGGAGAAGAAAGTACGTCGTGACCGTGTAGGCCATATCAATTTGGTAGTTCCCGTGGCGCACATTTGGTACTTCCGAAGCCTTCCAAACAAGATTGGGTACCTTCTCGGGTTGCCTTCCAAGAAATTGGATATGATCATTTACTACGAACGTTACGTAGTAATTCAGCCAGGTATTGCAAAATATGAAGGTGGTGAGAATGTGAAGAAAATGGATTTCCTTACTGAAGAGGAATATCTTGCAATTCTTGATTCACTTCCGCAGGAAAACCAATATTTGGAAGAAACAGATCCAAATAAATTTATCGCGAAAATGGGAGCAGAGTGCTTGATCGATCTTTTACAAAGAATCGATTTGGATACACTTTCATATAATCTTCGCCATAAAGCAAACAACGAAACTTCAAAACAACGTAAAACTGAAGCGCTAAAGCGTCTTCAAGTTGTGGAGGCACTTCGTGATGCAAACAAAAACCGCGAAAACAAAGCCGAGTGGATGATTATGAAAGTAGTTCCGGTTATTCCACCAGAATTACGTCCATTGGTGCCGCTTGATGGTGGCCGTTTTGCAACTTCAGATTTGAACGATCTTTACCGTCGTGTAATTATACGTAACAACCGTTTGAAGCGATTGATGGAGATAAAAGCTCCAGAAGTGATCCTTCGTAACGAAAAGCGTATGCTTCAGGAATCGGTAGATTCATTGTTTGACAACACGCGTAAATCTTCCGCAGTTAAAACTGATAGTAACCGTCCATTGAAATCCCTTTCAGATTCCTTAAAAGGTAAACAAGGGCGTTTCCGTCAAAACTTGCTTGGTAAGCGTGTGGATTATTCTGCACGTTCGGTAATCGTCGTGGGACCGGAATTGAAATTGTTCGAGTGCGGTCTTCCAAAAGATATGGCTGCCGAACTTTACAAACCTTTCGTAATCCGTAAATTGATTGAAAGAGGAATTGTAAAAACAGTAAAATCTGCAAAGAAAATTATAGATAAAAAGGAGCCCGTAGTTTGGGATATTCTTGAAAATGTATTGAAAGGTCACCCAGTTATGCTTAACCGGGCCCCAACTTTGCACAGATTGGGTATTCAAGCGTTCCAGCCTAAACTGATTGAAGGAAAAGCGATTCAGCTTCACCCATTGGTTTGTACTGCATTTAACGCGGATTTCGATGGTGACCAGATGGCGGTTCACCTTCCACTTGGGCCAGAAGCAATTTTGGAATGCCAGCTTTTGATGCTTGCTTCACACAACATTTTGAACCCTGCAAACGGTAGTCCGGTTGCGGTTCCTTCACAGGATATGGTTTTGGGTCTATACTATATGACCAAGCTTAAGAAAACTATGGGTGATACTGTAGTTAAAGGTGAAGGACTTACTTTCTATTCAGCTGAAGAGGCTATTATTGCCTACAATGAAGGGCAAGTAGATTTAAATGCTGAAATAAAGATTAGAACGAAAGATTTCAACGAAAATGGTGAGTTGGTTAACCAAATCATCACCACAACTTTGGGAAGAGTAATCTTTAACGAAAAGGTTCCTGAAGAAGCTGGTTTTATAAATGAAGTATTGACTAAAAAGTCACTTCGTGATATTATCGGAAAAATCTTGAAAGTAACTTCTGTTCCTGTAACATCAGCGTTCCTTGACGAAATTAAAGGCCTTGGGTATAAATTCGCTTTTGAAGGTGGATTGTCTTTCAGCTTGGGTGATATCATTATCCCTGCTGAAAAGCAAAGTATGATTGATAACGCCAACGAACAAGTTGACGGTATTATCAACAGCTACAACATGGGACTTATTACGAACAACGAACGTTACAACCAGGTAATTGATATTTGGACTGCAACCAACGCTGAGCTTACCGAGCTTTCGATGAAACGAATCCGTGAGGACCAGCAAGGTTTCAACTCTGTGTATATGATGCTTGACTCTGGTGCGAGGGGTTCTAAGGAACAAATCCGTCAGTTAACAGGTATGCGTGGTTTGATGGCAAAACCTAAAAAATCAAACTCTGGTGGTGGCGAGATTATCGAGAACCCGATTCTTTCCAACTTTAAGGAAGGACTTTCAATTCTTGAATACTTTATCTCTACCCACGGGGCGCGTAAAGGTCTTGCGGATACGGCTCTTAAAACAGCCGATGCGGGTTACCTAACACGTCGTTTGGTAGATGTTTCACAAGATGTTATTATCAATATTGAAGATTGCTACACCCTTCGTGGAATTGAGGTTTCTGCCTTGAAGAAAAATGAAGAGGTTGTAGAATCCCTTCGCGATAGAATTGTAGGACGTACAGCACTTAACGATATTGTTAACCCATTGACTAAGGAATTGCTTGTTGCTTCTGGAGAACACATTACAGAAGAAATAGCAGATGCCATTGGAAAATCTCCGTTGGAAAGTGTTGAAGTTCGTTCTGCACTTACTTGTGAGGCTAAACAAGGAATCTGTTCACAGTGTTACGGTCGTAACCTTGCTACCAATAAAATGGTTCAGCGCGGAGAAGCCGTGGGTGTTGTGGCTGCACAATCCATTGGGGAACCAGGAACCCAGCTTACACTCCGTACTTTCCACGTAGGAGGTATTGCGGGGAACATTTCCGAAGAGAACAAATTGGTTGTCAGGTTTGACGGTAAAGCAGAGATTGAGGATCTTAAAACCGTTAAAGGTGAAGATAGCCAAGGCAAAACAGTTGATATTGTAATTTCACGTACTTCTGAAATTAAACTGGTTGACAAGAAAACCGGTATTACATTAAGTACCAATAACATTCCATACGGTTCCACACTTTATGTAAAGGATGGCGATAGCCTGAATGCTGGTGATGTGGTTTGTTCTTGGGATCCATACAACGGTGTAATTATTTCAGAATTTGCTGGAAAAATTAAATACGAAAACATTGTTCAAGGTTTAACCTATCAGGTAGAAATTGATGAGCAAACTGGTTTCCAAGAAAAAGTAATTTCCGAATCGAGAGATAAAAAGCGTATTCCAACCCTTCAAATTTTAGGGAAGAAAGACGAAGTTATCCGTAGCTATAACTTACCTGTTGGTGCTCACTTGATGGTAGACGATGGCGACAAGATTAAGATTGGTAAAGTACTGGTTAAAATTCCACGTAAATCAGCCAAAGCAGGTGATATTACGGGAGGTCTTCCACGAGTTACCGAACTTTTTGAAGCTCGTAATCCATCAAACCCAGCAGTAGTTAGCGAGATTGACGGTGTAGTTTCCTTCGGAAAAATTAAGCGTGGTAACCGCGAGATTATCGTTGAGTCCAAGTTGGGTGAATTGAAAAAGTATTTGGTGAAGCTTTCAAACCAAATCCTAGTTCAGGAAAACGATTACGTTCGCGCAGGAATGCCACTTTCTGATGGTTCCATTACTCCGGAAGATATCCTTCGCATTAAAGGCCCATCTGCAGTACAGCAATATCTTGTGAACGAAGTTCAGGAGGTGTACCGTCTGCAAGGGGTGAAGATCAACGACAAGCACTTTGAAGTTGTGGTTCGCCAGATGATGCGTAAAGTACAGATCCAAGATCCGGGAGATACAACTTTCCTTGAAGACCAATTGGCGCATAAAGATGATTTCATCGAAGAAAACGATAAAATCTTTGGAATGAAGGTTGTCACCAACGCTGGAGATTCTGAAAACTTGAAGGAAGGCCAAATCCTTTCTCCACGTACGCTTCGCGATGAGAACTCTTTATTGAGAAGAAACGATAAAGTACTTGCGGAAGCGCGCGATGCGGTTCCTGCAACGGCCACTCCAGTACTTCAGGGTATTACGAGAGCGTCGTTACAAACCAAGTCATTCATCTCTGCGGCTTCCTTCCAGGAAACCACCAAAGTATTGAACGAAGCTGCAGTTGCAGGTAAGGTTGATACCTTGGAAGGCTTGAAAGAAAATGTAATTGTAGGACATAAAATACCAGCCGGTACCGGTATGCGTAGATATGACACTATCATTGTAGGTTCTAAAGAAGAGCTTGAGGAGATGAACCGCGTAAAGCAAGAAGTAAATTATAACTAGTAATTTTAGATATACGATGTACGATTTTAGATTTTTAAATCGTACATCGTAAATCGTACATTGTAAATCAGATATGGCAGATCAAAAAAAAGAACAACCCAAACAAGGGCAGATAAATATTGAACTTGATGAGACTGTGGCACAAGGTATTTACAGTAACCTAGCCATCATAAACCATTCTGTTTCTGAATTTGTTGTAGATTTTGTAACCATTATGCCGGGAATCCCAAAAAGTAAAGTGAAGTCGAGAATTATCCTGACGCCACAACACGCAAAAAGATTTCTAAAAGCATTGGGTGACAACGTGAAACGATTTGAAAATGCCCACGGCGAAATAAAAGATTATGAGCAGCCGCCCATTCCCTTAAACTTTGGCCCGACTGGCGAAGCATAAAAAAAGCCCCGATTTTTCGGGGCTTTTTTTATGCTTCAATACTCAAATTAAAAATACTAAATTAAAAAAAATAGAAATCCTATTTTCCAGCTTCCGGCTTCGAGCTTCCAGCCTTTTCAAACTCACTCACAAAATGTAATTTCACATTTGGATATTTTGATTGTGTCATTTGAAGTGTAAAAGCAGAATCTGCAAAGAACACCAATTGGCCGCGTTTGTCTTTGGCTAAAAACTTTGCCTTTACTCTTTTAAAGTCAGCAAATTCCTCGCTTTTTGGGTCTTTCGCTTCTACCCAACAGGCTTTATGCACGTTCAGGTTTTCATAGCTGCATTTTGCACCGTATTCGTGTTCCAGTCGATATTGAATTACTTCAAACTGAAGCGCACCAACAGTCCCGATCACTTTTCGGCCATTTAGTTCCAAAGTGAAAAGTTGCGCCACTCCTTCATCCATCAATTGGTCAATCCCTTTTTCAAGCTGTTTGCTCTTCATTGGGTCGGCATTGTTGATATATTTGAAATGTTCCGGAGAAAAGCTGGGAATACCTTTGTATCGCATTTCCTCACCTTCCGTAAGCGTATCGCCAATCTTGAAGTTTCCGGTATCGTGAAGCCCCACAATATCGCCAGGATAGGAAATATCAACTATTTGTTTCTTTTCGGCAAAGAACGCATTTGGACTGCTAAATTTTAGTTTCTTACCATTTCGAACGTGTAAATAGGGTGAGTTTCTTTCAAAAGTACCCGAAACAATTTTCACGAACGCCAAACGGTCTCGGTGCTTGGGATCCATATTTGCGTGAATCTTGAAAACAAAACCTGAAAATTCTTTTTCATCGGGCTTTACCAAACGTGTATCGCTTTCCTTTGGGCGTGGGGTAGGAGCTATCTCAACGAAACAGTCCAACAACTCGCGCACTCCAAAATTATTCAACGCAGATCCAAAAAAGACTGGTTGGAGTTCTCCTTCCAAATACTCATCACGATCAAAGTCGGGGTAAACCTCGTAGACCAATTCAAGCTCTTCCCGAAGGGTTTTGGCTGCTTTGTCGCCAACCAATTTCTCCAGTTCCGGGCTGCTTACATCTTCTATTTCAATAGTTTCCTCTATGTTCTTCCTGCTATCACCACTAAAAAGATTTACGTTTTTTTCCCAAATATTATAGATTCCCTTAAAATCGTAACCCATCCCAATAGGGAAACTGAGAGGTGTTACGCGGAGGTTTAGCTTTTGCTCAATTTCATCCAAAAGTTCGAAAGCGTCCTTTCCCTCGCGATCCATTTTATTGATGAAAACAATCATCGGGATGTTTCGCATTCGGCAGACTTCAACCAATTTTTCGGTTTGTTCCTCAACTCCTTTGGCAACGTCTATCACAACAATAACGCTGTCAACCGCGGTTAGAGTTCGAAACGTGTCTTCAGCAAAATCTTTGTGGCCTGGCGTGTCGAGAATGTTGATTTTGATTCCTTCATATTCAAACGCCAAGACAGAAGTAGCCACGGAAATTCCTCGCTGCCGCTCAATCTCCATAAAATCGCTGGTAGCACCTTTTTTTATTTTATTACTTTTCACGGCCCCAGCCTCCTGAATAGCTCCCCCAAAAAGAAGAAGTTTTTCCGTTAAAGTGGTTTTTCCGGCATCTGGGTGACTGATGATTCCGAACGTTCTTCGGCGTTTTATTTCTTTTGTTAAGGACATGCTTTAAATCTAAATTGGTTGCAAAGATAAACGTTGTTTATTTAGATTTAAGCCGTAAATGCTTAGAATTATATTGGATTTTTTCTTTCAACCTATATAACTTTTGAAAATACTTTTTCTTACTACATTATAAACCTACTAGAAGGATTTTAATTATACAATATTGTTTTGCATTTATTGGTTTACTTGAATATTAGAATGCAATTAGAAATTTAAAACTGGTATTTTTTTCTTACCAAACTACTCTCCAAAAGCCTTATATTCAGCGTATATACGTACTAACACGTATGTCTTTTTCCTACAAAATTTCTTGTTTTTTCAATCAATTTAGGTCGTTTGCCGACTATTTTTTACAGTTCAACTAATACTTGTTTGTTAGTAATTCCTTAACAATTTTTACACTGTATATTTGAACATTAATTGTGGTGAAATGTTACTTATAGCATTATCAAAAGATATCGGTATTAATAAAATTCTAACTTATGTTTAAAATAATTACTAAATTATTAGCTTCTGATAAGAGGTTCTTAATAGGTCTCATTTTAATAGGTTGCTTGAGTAGCCAAGGTTATTCTCAAGCGATAGGTTCTTCAGATGAGGGAGAAGTAATATTGCCATATTCGCAAGAATACTTGGATCAATATAATGCTGATCTAGATAAAAAAGCAGCAGAATATAATGCAACGTTTCGTTCTAGGTCAAAAGCGCAAGCTTTCGATAATGGTCAGAAAGGAAATGTTGTTGGAGCTTGTAATCTCATTACTTGCGGATCTTTTGAAAAGGTCGATGTTAATGGGGGTACTTTCCGCACAGCTGTGGGTGGTACCAATGGTCAGTACCAAGCTGATGCAAGATATACCTGTTGGGATGATGACGGAACTGTAGATTGGTCTGAAGGGCAATATATTTCTTATTCAACTACTAACTCAAATTCAGTATATCCTGGTATTATTGAGCCGTCTACTTTTGATGGTGGTGGTTTTGCTATATTTTCATATCAAAATGAAGCTATTCGCCAAACTTTAACTGTAGTTCCAAATACAGTCTATACTGTATGTTTTGAAATAGCTGTAATACCAAGATACGCTACTGTTAATAGTAATAATCAAGGAGGAGGAATATTGGAATATGCGCCTAACCTGCAATTTGGTGTAAGAAATGGTGCGGTTCAAATTACTGACCCATTAACTTATACCCATAACGATTTAATACAACACCCTCAAAGCGATTTTCCTACAAGGTTGTCATTTTCTTCAAGTGGTAATGGAGGAAATCAAAATCCAGGCGGTTGGACAGAAATAAACCCTTATTGGGAAAATAGATGTATAACATTTAGATCTGGTAATAGTGCCACCTCCGTGGAAGTGTTTTATAAAACTGGAAACCCAGGAAGATCAGTTGTGTTGGTAGATGGTTTAAGATTATCTGTTGAAGGGTATGCAAATTCACCCACTGTTGACCCAATATTTAAAGAATATTGTCAGCCCACACAAGTTGCACTAGATACATTTGTAACATCTACTACTCCTCCCGGAGCTATTTTAAAGTGGACGACTAATCCAGATTTAACAGTTACAGGAGACCATTTGCCAAATAATCCTACAGTTACAACTCCTGGAGTTTGGTATGCATTTTATTATAACCCTACTTTAGGTTGTACTTCGCCATCTCGAAAACTTACTTTAACAAATACAGATTTAGATTCAAGTTATACGAAACAAAATGTAACTTGTTTTGACGGAAATGATGGTTCTATTAACTTAACTGTGACAGGAGGATCCAATTCATATACATATTTCTGGACAACTAGTAATGGAAGTGGATTAAATCCAACAGCCGAAGACCAATCAGGTCTAACTGCAGGTACTTACAACGTAACGATAAATGATGGTACTTGTACTACTCAGGAAACTGTCGTTATTACTCAGCCTAATCAAATTAATGTTGAGGCGGGCGACTACGGTCCACTTTGCGACAACGTGAGCCCGATCACATTGACGGGAACCCCTACCAACTCAAACGGGACATGGAGCGGGACCGGCGTTACCGACAACGGCAACGG
>DEXQ01000010.1:92301-92549 GCA_002364215.1 Aequorivita sp. UBA3180
ACTGCGAGCTTCAATCCTGCTGGCCTTAGCGGTTCGATCACCGTTACCTACAGCTACACCGATGGCAACAGCTGCTCGAACAGCGACACCGCGAATATATTGGTGAACACGGCTCCGACGGTCGATGCCGGAAACTACGGTCCATTGTGCGACAACGTTAGCCCAATCACCCTGACGGGAACGCCTACCAACTCCAATGGAACATGGAGCGGCACAGGGGTTACGGACAACGGCAACGGGACTGCGAG
>DEXQ01000010.1:92589-94327 GCA_002364215.1 Aequorivita sp. UBA3180
CCTGCTGGCCTTAGCGGTTCGATTACCGTTTCCTACAGCTACACCGACGGCAACAGCTGCTCGAACAGCGACACCGCGAATATATTGGTGAACACGGCTCCGACGGTCGATGCTGGGAATTACGGTCCACTCTGTGACAACGTGAGCCCAATCACCCTGACGGGGACCCCTACCAACTCCAATGGAACTTGGAGCGGCACAGGGGTTACGGACAACGGCAACGGAACAGCGAGTTTCAATCCATTAGGATTAACCGGTTCCATTACCGTTACCTACAGCTACACCGATGGCAACAGCTGCTCTAACAGCGACACTGCAAATATCATGGTAAATACAGCGCCCTCAGCTCCTGTGAGTGGTGGAAACCAAACGGAATGCGCTTTAGATCCAATACAAACTTTAACGGCAACAGCTACTGTACCCGGAGGACAATCCATAGTTTGGTATGATTTTGCTGTTGGTGGAAGTGTAGTTACTCCTACATGGAATTCTATAGGTTCAAAAACATATTATGCTGAAGCTGTAAATAATACAACAAGTTGTAAAAGTTCGACACGTACACCAGTTACTTTGACTTTGAACAACTGTGGTATTATACTTGAAAAAATAGCAAGTCCAAACAATCCACAGGGTTGTACACCAATAGCTCCAGGAGAGCCTATTTCATATACATTTAAAGTGTCCGTTCCAGTAGGAGCCTCACCAGTGTATAATGTGCAGTTGTCAGACCCGTTATTGGAGGCGCCGAATCCAGTGGTTCCTATTGTTTATGTAAGTGGAGATGATGGAGATGGTATTCTAGAAGGAGGCGAGGAATGGATTTATACTGCATCTTATACAGTAACACAACAAAATATCACAAATGGACAAGTTCAAAATACAGCTACTGTAAACGGACTAGTTCAAACCTCAGGAAATCCTTACCCAGTTTCTACTTCATCTTCTGTTACAGTAAATCTTTGCCAAGATGCTGAAATGTCAATTGTAAAGTCCAGTACTAGTGCAACAGGAGATTGTATTAACTTTGAGGCTGGTAATACAATTGATTATAAGTTTGTAGTAACAAATGAAGGTGATGTTGATATTACAAATGTTGTTATAAGCGATCCATTATTTTTGGCACCAAACCCAGTTGTTCCTATAGTACTCGTTTCTGGGGATAATGGTGACGGTATTTTGAATGTTGGTGAAGTTTGGACGTTTAATGCAACTTATACAATAACTCAAAATGATATAGATACTGGTTCTGTTATAAATACTGCGGAAGTAGATGGTAGCTCAGTATTGGGTACTGTTGATACTGCTACCAGTAATACAGTTACGGTATTAATCTGCCAGAGCGCGGACATCGCGATCGTAAAGGAGAGCGACCAGGTTCCTGGCAACAACGGATGTGTTGAGCTAGCGGAAGGCGATGTAATCACCTATACCTTCAGGGTGACCAACGAGGGCAACGTGTCCATCGACAATGTGGTCGTAACGGATCCATTGGTAGGCCTGTCCACCATCACCGGCCCAACGGGCGATACAGGTTCAGACGGCATCCTTGGGCTTAACGAAATTTGGGAATACACTGCAACCTATACGGTAACACAGGACGACGTTGACGATGGGGAGGTGACCAACCAGGCTACGGTTAACGGACTTGCGATGAACCCATCCAATACCCCGGTATCCGATGACTCGCACCCGACCTCTACCACAGCGGACGGGGATACGGTTGTAGTTATCTGCCAGA
>DEXQ01000015.1:0-94097 GCA_002364215.1 Aequorivita sp. UBA3180
ATCGGTAACTGTCATAACCACGGTGTTTGCACCGGTCATTGAGCAATCAAATGAGGAAACATCAAGGCTCATTGAGGCAATGCCGCAGTTGTCGGTAGAACCGTTGTCAACATCTGCAGCGGTAATGGTAGCCATTCCGGTAACAGGGTCAAGATCTACGGTAATATCCTGGCAAACCGCCACTGGCAGCTCGTTGTCTATTACGGTTACGGTAAAGTCGCAAGTAGAGGTGTTTCCGTCGCTGTCGGTAACCGAAAGGGTTACGGTAGTCACGCCAACAGGGAAGGTACTTCCGCTCGGGTGCGTAGAAACGATGTTTGCGGTTAGATCACCATCCTCGGTATCAATGGCAAGGGCCGAATAGTTGGCCACGGCGCCACAGGTTCCCGGAACGTTGTTCGCCGTAATGTCTGCAGGACACACGATAACTGGCGGGTCGCCGGTAACATTTGAAACATTTACGGTATAGTCTTCTACTTCTCCAAAAGTAGCTGTTCTACATGGGTTTGGCGTAGAGTTACCCCAATCTACCATTACACGCATACGTGTAGTACCTATTGCAGCACCTCCAGGAACAGTTATGTTCATCGTGTGTGGCCCAGCACTTGATGTACTAGTAGCTAAGGTATAAACCTCCCCAGCATCATTCAATATACCATTTTGATTCCAGTCAATAAAAGCATAGATATAATCACTGCTGTCTGGATCAATAGTAACAGACATTGTGTTTGAACCACCTGGGTTTACCGTAGCAACCATAGCGGTATAATCATTGCTCGGACCACTACCTGCGGTAGTATTATTTATCCCAGCATAATTTACATTAGTAACAAACTCCCAAGTTTGATTTGAGAACGTACTAACGCAGTACTGCGCATTGACCTGCCAACTGAATGTGGAAAGAATCAATGCCGATAAAATTAAAAATGTAATTTTTCTCATAAATTGATAATTTAAATTAAAAGTTAAAATGTCGTTAAAAGTACTCAAATTTGTAATAAGCGCCAAATAATATTAAGACCGAAATTTTTAAATTTTAAATAAATCTAAAAATGTGTTCACCCCGCTTATAAGTGCCTGCAAGCAAGTTTAATACATTAAAATCACTTTAAAAAAACCACAGCTTATATGTTATATTAGGAAGAAATTCTCAACTGTTTTCAAATTTTGAATTTAAACTATTAGTATATTTTAAGAATATACCCTTAAAAAGAAATAAAAATCTATTTAATACGGACATTTTTTTAGAAAAAAGGTCGATACTGCTCCACCCGAAAATCTATGGTAGTTTTCTCAGGAAATTTTTCCTTCATCTTTTTATAGGCAGTCAGACTTCCTACAGCTCTGTTTGCTGCTCCCGACGGCGCTATCAATGAAACCGTTTTTACAGTTCTCCCGCTGTCTGGCAGTTGGAATGTATGGATTCGTGGAACTTTATTTGAAACCAATTTCAGGGAAATATTGTACTCTTTCAATTTTCTTCGGAAGAAATATTCCGGGCCGTTTTTGCTATTTCCGCCCGTGAAAAGCAAAGTATCAATCTTTTGATTTTGCTGGAGAATGGCAACCAAATCACGAAGTTCTACCTCCATCATCCCAATATCGGATGCATCTACTTTCCCCCGCTTTGCGGAAGCAACCATGTCGCAAATACCGATACCTCTTTTTTTGAGAAAAAACTCACGTTGCGCGATGGCCTGGGCAGTAGTTTCAAATTTTAAATCCAGGCCGAATATCTTATCCAAAATTGGCCACAGCTGTCCGTCGCGACTGCCATAGCAAAAATCCACATCACCTTCCTTTAATTCTCCAGTTGTAAAACGCGGAGGCGGCAGGGTTCCTACAATAAGCTTAGTGGCGTTTTCGGGAATAAAAGGTGGGTATGGATGTTTGTGGTGGAACAAAATGATTAACGATTGTTGATTTTTGATTGTTGTTTTTGAACTGTAAACTTTGAGTTTTAAACTTACCTTATAAAAACAGGCTCATGCTCCTTCTCTGTATATTGTTCACTAAATCCATATCCATCATAATCAAAGGCCTTTAATTCCTCTAATGTTTTCACATTTTTATCAATAGCAAAACGGGCCATACTGCCACGTGCTTTTTTTGCGAAGAAGGAAATAATTTTCAGTTTTCCATTTTTGAAATCCTTAAAAACAGGGGAAATAACGGGAACTTTCAATTTCTTTTCATCAATGGCATTGAAATATTCAACGCTGGCGAGATTGAGGAAAAGTTCCCCGTCTTCCAATTCGTTGTTCAAAGTTTCGGTAAGTGTTTTTTTCCAAAAGGAGTGCAGGTCCTTTTTTCGGTTTACAGGCAGTTTGGTGCCCATCTCCAAACGGTAAGGCTGAATTAAATCCAGCGGACGCAACATTCCGTACATCCCCGAAAGGATCCGTAGCGAATCCTGCAACATATCAATCTTTTCCGAAGGAATTGTGTAGGCGTCCAAACCTGTGTAAACATCGCCAGCAAAGGCATAGACTGCCGGGCGAGCGTTTTGTTTTGTGAAAGGCGTATTGAATTCCTTATATCGGTGGTAATTGAGGTCGGCAAGTTTGTCGCTGATGTCCATCAACTTGCCAATTGCCTTTTTGCTTTTGCGTTCCAACTTATTGTTTATCATTTCGGCTTCCTCCAAAAACTTGGGCTGTGTGGCGCGGGCAGTGGGAAGTTTTGATTCAAAATCCAGCGTTTTGGCCGGGGAGATTACTATTTTCATTCAATTCATTTTCTTCAAAAATAACGAAAACAATTTTGAATTCTGAATTCGGGATTCGTTGATTTGTGATTCGGAATTCTTACTTCGTATTTCTAATTTCTACTTTCGCAATTCGTCGCTCGTAATTCGTCGCTCGTAATTCATATTTCACTCAATCCTTCTCCCCTGTGTTGTAAAACTCAATCCCTGCGAACCCCGCAGCGAAGTCATAACTGCTTCAAAAATGGGTTCGGGAGTTGTTGCTTTTGTAGTCCATTCAAAAATAAAATTGGCGCCACTGCCTCCGTGCTCATCCGTTTCGTCTATAACAATTTCAACGGTTTCCACAGGTTTAAGTTGAATTGGCTTTTCAAAATAGCTACGTATCAATTCTCCTTTGGTATTGTAGTAATCTGCTTTTGAAATATAAATTGTATCGCTATCGCTTACATTTCTGAGGCTGACCATTGCAGTGAGATTTTGCGATTTTTCCAAAGTAAAACTATAAATATGCGAATAGATACTCAAATAGGTTTTTCCATTTTGCAGCGAATCCTTCAGTAGCCCCAATACTTCGGGGTCTGCATAATGGTCTTCCCAATGGTTTGGGTTAAAAGAGCTTATTTCCTTGGGGTCATCACAGCCCACAAGCATTCCGAAAAAAAATAGAACGACCGTTATTTGTGTTATTTTAAAAAGGATTCCCATTGTGTTTAATTCTTATAAAATTACGGCTTTTTATTGATTTCGGCTTTTGTTTCAAGCAGTTCGTTAATTTGCCACTGTCTTGCCTGTTGTTTGTTTGCCAAACCTAAAGCTTTATCAATGGTCTCGTTTGCTTCGGTAGTATTGCCGTTTGCCATTTTAATCCGCGCCAAAACATCGTAGCTGTCAAAATTGTTTGGATTGATAGCCAAGGCATCTTTCAAAAGCTGTTCAGCTTCTGCGTAATCTTTACTGTCCACAAGCTTTCCGGCCCTATACGTATTAAAAAGAACCAACGCATTTGGGTTCAGTTCCTTTAAAACAGCTTGCACTTTTGCACGTTCCTTTTCATTCTTTTGAAGCATATAATGGGTATTACCAACAATGGTATATGGAATATTGAAAATGCTGCCGTATTGTTTTTCAACTTCGGAATAATGGTTTTTTAAAGCTTCCGCAGAGCCGAAATACTCTTCCTTTACATACCATTTTTTGAAAATATCGCCCAGTGCCCATTTATAGGTGGGAAGCCCAACAGAGTTGTGGATTTCATTTGGAAACTCTTGAAAATGTATGTTTTTCTCCATCATATTTTTAGGAATCCTTTTGATGAATTCATCCACGCCCATCCCCTGTTCGTTGGCGAGTGAAATATACACACTAGCCGAAGTGCTTTTGGTTTTGCCCCACGTATTTTCCATTACATCTTCCATCGCATTTTTGCCCCACCAAAGCGCGGGACTTATGGCTATATAATCATTGAAAAGTTCGGGATGGTTTATTGCCGTATTGATAACGAAAATACCGCCCACGGAATGGCCACCAAGAATTTTATAATCGGCTGCTTTATAGTTTTTGTTTACATACGGAATCAATTCCTTTTCAATAAAACCTGCCATTTCCTCGGCATTACCGCTATCTTCCACACCCTCTATTTTCGGCTTGCAGTTTTTGCGGTACTCGTTGGTTCCTTTTCCTGAAATTGCCACTAATATCATTTCTGGGATAACTTCACTGATTCCACCCTGCAATTCCAAAATCCCAGCAACGTATTGAAAGTTGTAATCGCCATCCAAAATATAAAGCACGGGATATTTTTGGTTAACCGCAATATTATATGAAGGAGGAAAATATACAGAAAACTCCCTGTCTTGCCGAAGTATTTCAGAATAAACCTTATCGCGTTTACCGATTGAAATTTCCTGTGAAAAACCGCTCTGTAAAACAAAAAACAGAAGGAAAAGAATAAGTAGCCGTTTACCCATAATTAAATTTTTAAGTCAGTGATTTAAACCATTTTCAAAGTTAACCGAAAATATTTCTTTCACTTAAAATATTTTAATTGCTTTTGCATCACTTTTTGTAGCTTCACGTTTTTTAATTTGAAGTAAAATTTTGAAAACAGCATATTTTCCAAGCTACACGAAAGTAAGCGAAACGCCGGTTACAATCTTTGAAAAACTGCACCCGGAAGTTTTTGACCCGCCTTTTTTTAATGATGCGGTTTCTATGTTTCGCGCAAAAGATTCCCTTCGGAAAGAACTCGATTTGACTGAGGAAACCATTTCAGAAAACAGAGAATTATTACCGCTAAAAGGGTTTGTTTTTCACACTTCCCATTGCGGCTCAACGCTGCTTGCAAATATGTTTAGGACAGCAAAAAAGACAAGAGTTGTTTCCGAAACGGAGGCTATAAACGGATTGTTGCTATCCGCGATATTTTACAATTTGGAAGAAAAAATACTTTTGAAAAGTTTAAAAATTATAGTTGAACGCTATTTACAGCCGCTGGACGAAGCCGAACAAGTTGTCTTCAAACTTACATCGTGGAATGTATTCTTTATCGAGCTTTTCCAAAAAGTATTTCCCGAAGTTCCGTGGATTTTTATTGACAGAAAAACGGAGGAAGTGGTTGCAAGCCTTTTAAAATCGGGCCGTGGGTTTGTGGAGTGGTTTTATCATCCCACCAATTTGCTGCAAAATTATTTTTTGGGCCAAGAAAAGCAGTTTGAATCATTGGAATATTATCTATTCGCAATGGTTGAAGCGCATAAAAAAGCCGCAGAAAAATTTCGGTTTGGAAAGAACAAATTTTTGGAATACCCTTCGTTTCCCAATAAATTCGAAAGCGAAATTCTACCCTATTTTAATTTAGACTATTCTGAAAAAGAATTGGAGAACGCTGAGGAAGCTAGAAAATACGATTCAAAAAGTATTTACAAAACCCCTTATTCAAATTTAGGCAGCTGAAAATTCTTGGATATTCAATGCCTTAAACACTTTTTTGATTCCCTTTTTTGTTTCGGAAAGCACGATGAGCACATCATCTGCATTAATGACGGTGTTTCCGTTGGGCGTAATATATTTGTCGTCTCTTTTTATCATTGCAATAATTGCGGTTTTGGGGAATTCAATATCGACAATTTTTTTACCTACTATCTTGTTCCCGTTAGCAATACCAATTTCCCGCATTTCAGTTTTTGGATGTTCCTCAAGAAATTTTTCAGAGGGAGATATTTTTTTCTCTTCACTGGGAATACTCACCCTTAACCATTTCGCGACTACCGAAAGCGTAGTCCCCTGAATTAAAATGGAGGTTAGCGAAATAAAAAATACAATATTAAAAATCATATTCGCTTTATCGATTCCCGCCAATAACGGATAGGTTGCAAACACAATCGGCACTGCCCCGCGTAAACCCACCCAGGAAATATAGAAACGCCTTCGAAGTTTCATTTTAAAGGGAATCAAACTTATAAAAACCGCTACGGGACGTGCCACAAAGATCAAAAACAACGATACTAAGAGTCCGATACCAATCACAGGAACAATCTGCGATGGAAATACCAAAAGCCCCAACGTCAAGAAAAGTACAATCTGCATCAACCACGCCAACCCATCATACATTTTAAGAATGGTTTTTTTGTGGATTAAGTACTGGTTTCCCAAAAAGACCGCACAAATATAAATGGCCAAAAAACCGTTGCCGCCCACAAAATCGGTTACGGAAAAGGTTATAAACATTAGTGCAATAACGAGCACGGGATACAAACCCTCAAAATCCAAGTTGATTTTATTGATTATAATCTTGCTCAACTTTCCAAAGCCAAACCCAGCTATGGTTCCTATAATCATTTGTTGAAAAAACAATGGAATCATAGACACCAATCCTTTATCCTGATTGATTACCAAACCTAAAAAAGCGATTGTTAGCACATAGGCCATGGGGTCGTTACTTCCACTTTCCATTTCCAGGGTGGGACGCAAATTGGTTCGAAGTGCAAGATTTTTGGAACGCAGAATGGAAAAAACTGCAGCAGCATCTGTTGACGATACTATACTTCCCAAAAGCAAACTTTCATAAATGGTAAAATCGGTAACGTAATAAACAAAGGTTCCCAAGCCAACAGCGGTAAGCAAAACCCCCAAAGTTGAAAGTGCAAAACCTTCTTTCATAATTGGTTTTACAGCTTTCCAATCGGTGTCCAGCCCCCCTGAAAAAAGAATAAAGTTCAATGAAATTATACCAACTAGCTGCGCGATTTGCGGATTGTCAAAACTGATGCCACCTATGCCATCTTCACCGGCAAGCATCCCTATTCCCAAGAAAAGTACTAAGGTGGGTACACCAAATTTATAAGAAGTTTTACCCGCTATTATACTTATAAAGAGCAGTAATGACCCAACAAGCAAAATGTTTTCAATGGTTAAATCCAATAACTTTTAGTTTAAGGTTTCATATTTCAGCAAAATACGAATTTAAACTTTCAAAAAAATATTGGATTCTATTTTTAAGGCATGAAAAAACATCTCTCCGGAATGGTATCGACATATTCACAAATAAACTTAATTTTGCAGGCAATGGCAACCGACAAATTAGAGCTCCGCACCGTAAACGTTACACGTTACATCACCCCTTTGCGTGAAGGCGGTTCGCTGCCAGCCCTGGCCGAAGCGGATGATGATTTTAAATATGTTTTGAAGTTTCGCGGCGCGGGACACGGCATAAAAGCTTTGATTGCCGAACTATTGGGTGGTGAAATCGCACGAACTTTAGGCTTAAAAATTCCCGAACTTGTTTTCGCAAATTTAGACGAAGCTTTTGGCAGAAGTGAAGGCGACGAGGAAATACAGGATCTATTAAAAGGCAGCCGCGGACTAAACCTGGCCTTGCATTTTCTTTCTGGGGCGCTCACATTTGACCCCGTAGTTACCCAAGTTGATGAAACTTTGGCTTCCAAAATTGTATGGTTGGATGCTTTTATAACAAACATAGATCGCACAGTTAAAAATACCAATATGCTCATTTGGCATAAGGAACTTTGGCTCATTGACCACGGCGCCACCTTTTATTTTCATCATTCATGGGGCGATTGGCAAAAAGCGGCTGTTACGTCATTTCCTTATATTAAAGATCACGTGCTTTTGCCACAAGCTTCCTTAATTGAAGAAATTAATGAAGAAATGATTGCCCTTTTGCCAGATAAAAAACTTCGGGAAATAACTGATGTTATTCCCGCAGATTGGCTAGATTGGGAAGGTATTGAAATGCCTTCGGAAGAAATCAGGAAAGTATATTACCAGTTTTTGGTAATGAGAAGAGACAATGCAAACAACTTTGTAAAACAAATTCAGGATGCCCGGGAAACACTTGTATGAATATGCGGTAATACGTTTGGTGCCCCGCGTGGAACGCGAGGAATTCCTGAATGTTGGGATAATTCTTTTCTGCAAAGGAGCCAACTATTTGAATTGCAAACACCAAATTGACACCGAAAAGCTAAAACTCTTTTCCTGCGACCTGGAAGTTGAAGAAATAGAAAACAATTTAAAGGCTTTTGAAAAAATATGTTCCGGCTCCAAAGACGGCGGCCCTGTGGCACAATGGGAAATTCCGGATAGATTTAGATGGCTTACCGCGCAGCGCAGTTCTTCCCTACAAACTTCACGTCCGCACAACGGCTTCAGTAATGATTTGGATACTACTTTGGAACGTCTTTTTGGAGAATTGGTGCTATAAAACCTTTGCCGCCAAATATTTCTGCACTTCGTAAATATCTATGCTCTTGTTGAACTTTTTACTCACCGTTGGCAAGTCTTCGCTGCTTATCCAAATCTTCAGTTCGGCGTCCAGATCAAAAGTACCGGCAGTTTCCAAAGAAAATCTCGAAATATGTTTGTAGGGAAGGCATTTGTATTCAGCTTTGCTCCCCGTTAAGCCTTGGACATCTATCAAAATTAACCGTTTATTGGTAAACATAAACACATCGCGAAAAAGTTTGAAACCAAGTTCTACCACTTCGCCCTCAATTAAAAGACGTCCGTATTTTTCGTTTAGTTTTTCTGCGGAAACTTCGCTGGCATTTCCCAATATTTTATTAAATAGACTCATTTTAGATTTTTGGATTGTTGGATTTTAAGAAAAATAATTAGTCTCGAACGCTTACTACTTCGCCTTGAAAATCTATGGCTTGGCGATCATTTGTAGTGATGGAAAGTGTGGCATAGCCAGAATTACCAACTATTAACAAAAGGGAATATGTATCGTTTTCATTTTTCACTTTAGTTCTAACTTCATAGTTCTTGCCACGCTTTTCAACAATAAAATCCTCGGGAACACCTTTAAATCGCAGGCCTTTGTCCTTACCAATTATTGTGGCGTACGAACGTCCATAAAACGGCATATTGCTTATAACCATCTCTGGTGAAAATGTTATTGAATAATTACTACCAACCAAGTTTTTTGGGGGCTGCCCGAGCGGTAAAGCTGTGTTTGCTATAAACTCAAAGTTTTTGGAATTCAGTAATGTTTCAATGGAAGTATGGGGTTTTTCAGTTTTATTCTGCGCAGTGGTGCTTCCGAAAATAAATAGAACAACTAATGTATATAAAATTCTAAGTGCTTTCATGTTTACTCTTTTTAATCAAACCAAGTGCAAGTTTTGTGCCCAAAATTTCAATCAATTACCGTCCACTGCAACTGAATACTTTATTGTTTCCAGTCCTGCAATTCCTTCACATACAGATACGATTCCACAAAATCAACCTGCTCCTGCCCAGCCATTTTTTTCAATAAGTTCAATGCGGATACATAACTGATTAGATTTCCGTTTGAGGATAAAAACTTTCCATCTTCCACATATCTCACAACGCTGTCATTCTGCACTTTTAAGTTCGGATAGGCTTTTTGAAGCTCTTCTCCCCCACCAATCCAAGTCACAATTTTTTTACCATCAGCAATTCCCGATTCCCCAATTAAATGTGCCCCGGCACAATTGCTTACGGTGTATTTGGTGCTATTGTTTTGTTCCTTTATGAAGTTTACAATTTTTGGATTGTGTATTTGTGCATACATATCATATGCACTTGGAACGAAAAGCACATCCAGTTTTGGACAATTTTCAAAAGTGTAATCTGGGACTATCTTTAAACCTTCTTCACTAACAATCGGGTCAGAAGTTTCCGCAATTGTAATTACATTGAAAAGTTTTTTGCCGTCTGGGGTTGGCTTTGTAAAAACGTCAGCGGTGGCAGTAACTTCGGTAGTCAAAACACCGTTGTACATCAACAGTCCGATGATTGGCAGGCTGTCGCTTATTGGTTTTAACAGTTCCTTTTCAGCGTACGCCACAACTTCTGGGTCTGCTGGACTTGGCTCAGGACCTGTAGATTTATCTGTAGTAAGATTGCAGCTTACAAACGAAGTGGAAAGTGCAACAAATAAAACAATTAATCTCTTCATATTATAAAAATGGATTTAGCGATATTCTGGATTTTCAAAATTCCAACGGGTGCCATCGTCCCAATCTTTTCGGGAATTGCCGTATTTTGGATACCCTCCCTGCTCTTTCAGCATCTTTGCCAAATGAAGCAAATTATACGTCATAAAAGTAGTATTCCTATTCGTAAAATCATTATTTTTTGCGCCACTTTCCTCATCCCGATAACTTGGCCCCGGGCCAGCTTCACCTATCCAACCACAATCTGCCTGTGGCGGAATGCTGTAGCCTACGTGCTGTAAGGCATAGAGAATGCCCATAGCACAATGCTTTATTCCATCTTCATTTCCGGTAACGATGCAACCACCTACTTTTCCGTAGAAATAATACTGCCCCTTTTCATTCTGAAGACTGCTCATTGCATACAGCCTTTCAATCAATTTACTGGCCACAGAGGATTTTTCGCCCAGCCATATAGGAGTTCCGATAATCAGAATATCGGCAGTATCTACCTTCTTCCAAATTTCCGGCCAGGCATCTTCACTTGCGCCGTGCTCGGTCATATCTGGATATACGCCGTAAGCCACTGGATGATCCACAAGACGAATATTTTCAAAGGAAACCCCTTCGGCTTTCATTATATTTTGTGAAACATCCATCAGGCCCTGTGTATGACTCATCCGCGGGGACTGCTTTAGGGTACAATTGATATAGAGTGCTTTGAGTTTTGAGAAATCTGGTTTTTGCATAATTGATTTTAGTTTTAAAGGTAAATAATATTCACCAGAACCGCTAAAAACCTAATCCCATAAACTTTTGAACTAAACCTTCAAATCAATCTCTTTCAAATTTTCAATTCTATTGCGAAGAAGGAAATCGTCTATTGTTTCAAAATGTTCGATTACGCGTTTATCCTTAAATTCGAAAACTTTTTCTGAAAGTCCCTGTAGAAAATCGCGGTCGTGTGAAACCAAAATCATTGAATATTAAGATTAAAGCAGGGTGGAAATTATTCCACTATAACCTTTTTAACTCCAATATTTCCTTTTACATCTTCTACTTTTACAAAGTACAATCCTGTTTTCAAAATTGAAATATTTAATTCGGAAGAATTCTTTATAGATAAAACCAACTGACCTAATTTATTAAACACCTCAACATTTTGAATAGCGAAATTTGAAGAGATTTTAAAAATTCCTGAAGTGGGATTAGGATATAAAGAAAACTCAGGAACTGACTCAAAGGAATCAGTGGATAAAACAGCTCTTCCAAGGGCTACTTGACAGTTTTGCTGTTTAATTAAAACACCGTAATCTTCGTAATCCGTTCCAGAAGTGATTTCAATAAAATTTTCTGTAGCATTGGCAATCGGCTCATCCAAATAAAACCATTTATAAACGAAAAGTGGGTTGTATGTTGCTGTAAGAATTGGATCATCAAAAGTCAATTCAGCTGTGTCCAATTCAGAAATGTTAACAATTACTTCTTTTGGCCAACTGGTAATATTATTTACAGTTTGGGTTACATATAATTTTAAAGATTCATCGGTTTGAAAAGAATATGAATTACCTTGAGAAATTAAGTTATTCAGTTCGGGATCACTATACCATTTTATATTGCTTCCTGTAGCGTTCAATGTGATATTAATACCTAATTCACAAACTGTATGCATTCTTTCAATTTGGGGACGGGATGTTTTTTTGTAGGTTGAAGAAAAGGTATTTAATTGCGCTACACCAAGTGTACTAGTGGGCGATAATAGATTCTCATCGATAAAAGTTTCAGAATTATTATAACCTACGTAATAAGCAAAGCCTTGATTATCTATGTCCAAAGCATTAGTACTACAGCTACCATCCATTATTGAAAATTCCTTTCGCCACAAATGGCTTCCGTCCGAATCATACTCTTCCAAATAAACAGCACCATCATCGTAATAGGAATACGCACCAGTTAAATACAAATTTCCCGCATAATTTACCTTAATATCCGTGGTAGTTCCTCTTTCACCAGCAGTTGTAAAAGCTCCCTTAGCCCAGATTACATTTCCTTCTACATCATATTTTGCCATATATGGTTTTGGATTTTGGCAACAAATACCTGGGATTAAAATACCATCGAACGTTATATCCCCAAAAAAAGATCCGCTTAAGTAAAGATGCCCATCTGAAGTTAATGCTATTTGTGGATTATCATTAGTTCTACCATCAGAAGAATTTATCCAAATAAAATTTCCATTAGTATCCATTTTACCCCATAAGGCATCTTGGCCCCAGCTTCCATTGTGTTCCAGCACAAAATTATCCAATACGAGAGTTTCAATATTAAAAACCCCAACAAAATAAATATTCCCTAATCTATCAACATTAATATCGGTAATGTGTACAGCATCAGAGCTATTAAACGGAATATCACGAATCCATACTACTTCACCCTCATAATTTAATTTCGCCATAAAAAAATTCCAACCAGCACCTCCTGAAACATAAACGTTATCAAACTGATCCAAAGCAATTGAAAGCCCGTAACCGTATTGTTCTCCATTAAAATCATTATGCCAAATTTCATTTCCATCTGGGTCAAATT
Organism: Aequorivita sp. UBA3180; assembly: GCA_002364215.1. Lineage (GTDB taxonomy): Bacteria > Bacteroidota > Bacteroidia > Flavobacteriales > Flavobacteriaceae > Aequorivita. The sequence continues at coordinate 12,718 of DEXQ01000015.1, forward strand.
TTGTAACATAAATCCTTTCGTCAAAATTCCCTGTCAGGTATATATTCTCATCATCATCTATTAAAACAGTAACATTATCTCCATAACACCAATCCGTCTCAAACGTTTTTATCCATAAAACTTCTTTATTGGCATTTATCTTAGTTAGATATAAATCTGCAAAATAATCATCAGGAGTATATATCGAGAAATTGCCTAAACTTAGGTTTTCCTGAAAATATCCTGCTACCACCATATTTCCCTGTGTATCTACAGCCATATCAACCGCCATGTATCTTTGATCGTCACCCGTAGCTTTAATGGCCCAACTCCAATCTTGTGAGTATGAATTATAACAAATCGAAAAAATGGTAAGAATAAGTAATGCTTTTTTCATAGAACAAATTTTAAAACTAAGTATTAAATTGGCCGTAAATATTACTATTATTTTTAACTATTCAAAAAAGTTTTTGGGTAACATTTTAAAACATTAAGCCTTCAAATCAATCTCCTTCAAATTCTCTATTCTATTTCTCTGAAGGAAATCCTCGATGGTTTCAAAATGCTCAATTACGCGCTTATCCTTAAATTCGAAAACTTTTTCTGCAAGTCCCTGTAGAAAATCGCGGTCGTGGGAAACCAAAATCAACGTGCCGTCAAACTGAAGCAACGCTTCTTTTAAAACATCTTTGCTTTTTAAATCCAAATGGTTTGTAGGCTCATCGAGAATGAGAACGTTTACGGGTTCCAGCAATAGTTTCACCATTGCCAAACGCGTTTTTTCACCTCCGGAAAGCAGCCCCACCTTTTTATCGATATCATCACCGCTGAACATAAAGCGACCGAGAATATTTTTTATTTGGGTTCGGATTTCGCCTTTGGCCACCTCATCCACCGTTTGAAAAACGGTGAGTTCCTTATCCAAAAGCGCGGCTTGGTTTTGTGCAAAATAGCCCACCTTGGCATTGTGGCCCAAGGCGCAGGTTCCCTCAAAATCAATTTCGCCCATAATAGCTTTGATCATAGTGGATTTCCCTTCGCCATTTCTACCCACAAAACTCACTTTTTGACCACGGGCAATACTCATACTTGCATCCTTAAAAACTACATGATCTCCATATTTTTTAGTCATTCCCTCTACAAGTACAGGATAATCACCACTGCGCTGTGCAGGCGGAAAGCGAAGCGCCAAAGCTGAAGTATCTATCTCGTCAATCTCGATAATTTGAAGTTTTTCAAGCATCCGCTCGCGGCTATTCACTTGATTGGTTTTGGAATACGTGCCCTTAAACCGCTCAATAAATTGTTGGGTTTCGGCTATAAATTTTTGTTGCTCCTCGTAAGCTTTTATTTGATGTGCCCTTCTATCGGCGCGCAATTGCAAATAGTGGCTGTAGTTGGCTTTGTAATCGTAAATACGGCCCATGGTAACTTCAATGGTCCGGTTGGTAATGTTATCTATAAATTTTCTGTCGTGAGAAATAACGATAACCGCTTTTGCTTTGTTCAGCAAAAAATCCTCAAGCCAGATTACCGATTCTATATCTACGTGGTTGGTAGGCTCATCAAGCAAAATAAGATCGGGCTTTTGAAGCAGCAGTTTGGCCAGTTCAATCCGCATACGCCATCCGCCACTAAATTCTGAAGTGGGACGGTGCAGATCGCTGCGCTTAAAACCTAAGCCCCGAAGCGCTTTTTCTACTTCGGCTTCGTAATTTATTTCTTCCAAAGCATAATATTTTTCACCCAGTTCTGCCACTTTGGTAATAATATGCATGTATTCATCACTTTCGTAATCGGTGCGGGTTTCCAGCTCTTTGTTCAATCGGTCCATCTCATCCCGCATTTCAAAAATCTGTTTGAAAGCTTTGGACGCTTCCTCAAAAACGGTACAACTGTCATCGGTCAATAAATGTTGCGGCAAATATGCAATTACCGCATCTTTTGGGGCGCGGACGTTTCCACGGGTGGGTTTTTGCACCCCGGCAATAATCTTCATCATTGTGCTTTTTCCCGCACCGTTTTTCCCCATCAGTGCTATCTTATCGTTTTCGTTCACTACAAAAGAAACATCGCTGAAAAGTGTTTCTCCGCTAAACTCAACTGCTAAACCATCTATTGAAATCATATCAAAATTTTGAGGTTGCAAAACTATTAAAAAGAAGTGGATTACTATTACTTATAATCATTTGGTTACATAGAAGAAAAAAATGCATCAGGTAGCTATCTTCGCACATCATTCACACCTCCCAATTAAAAATCATTTTGTAAATTCACACATCAAAATTTCTGCCCTAAATCGCAATCGCCCTTAAATTCCTACGCAAACCTATGTGATCATTAATTTTAATCACTTGGCATGATATTGCATAGTTTTTTAACCAACCGTTTTTTAAGCTTGGAAGGCAGATTATACAGCGGCAACCTCTCTGAAGTACAATTTAAAATTGAAGCCGCATTGGACAAAACCCAGTCGTTGATCATTGATTTGGATTCTCTGGAAAGATTTGACGAAGCAGGGGCCTACATGCTGTATATTGCCTCGGAAAAGGCACGGGAGAACGATAAGGAAATTATTCTGTTCTGCAAAAAAAACCAAATTGTAAAACGTGTTTTTAATTTTGTAGGCATCCAGTATTCCAGCAATTTACCAATACCTAGTTTTTAGGGCATTTTTATTTGCTTTTCATACTATAATTGGATATGTTTACCCAACAATCAAAAACTTTCGTTATGCTTGGTTTTTATTCATTTAGTAAGAGCAATTGTAACCTGAACAAGTTGCGGAAATCTTTGGTTGCACTTCTTAAACCGAAAATCATCTTCCCGAATTAAGGCGCACCCGCGAGTGTGCCGTTACGGTTTCCTTTTTTACGCAAAATAACCCATCCATTAAAAGTATCAGCACTGCTGGTAAAACCGACTCGCTATATATCCTTTTTAGAAAAGGAAGCCGGGATGTTATAATTTCAAAACTTTAAAAATTTATATCATGGCAAAGGGAAGAAACCTTAGAGCCTCCAATAAAGATGCTAAGGCATTGAAACAGGAGAAAATATTGAAAAAACTGGAAGAAAAAAAGATGAAGAAACGCAAATCGCGCGTTTAGGTTTTTTTTAATAGTTGGTTTGATGATTGAGAAAGGTCGGGATCAGTGTCAAAATTTACCCGGCCTTTTTCTTTTAGGTGAATCATAAAAAGTCAAAAACCCGCACTGTTATGGTGCGGGTTTTCTCAAATTAATTGGGGAGAAATAAGCCATAAGGCTCAATCCAAATATATAAAAAATGTGAATACAAACCCACATATATTTTTGTCCCCAACCTTGGTAAATTAAACTAAAAATGTGCCGTAATTGAAAGAATAAAATTTCTTCCAGCTCCCGAAATTCCAGAGCTATAGGGTCTATAACGCTGATCGGTAAGATTTTCAATTCCGCCGCTTACATCAAAGGTGTCCGTTAACTTATAAAGGGCCTTAAAGTTAAGGGTGTACCAAGCGGGTGCATACGGATCTCCATTTTCATCAAGCGCATAGATTTCCGTCTTCTCCTTTTCTCCTTCGGGTAGCTTGTCAAAATCATATTTCCCTTGATAGTTCACGTTCAATTCCATACGCAACTTATTCGCTTTATAATTTAAGCGCGAAACACCGAAAAATGGTGAGGCGTGGCGCGAAGTACTAATATCTCCATTGTCCAATTCCTCTTCACCCTTCTGAAAGTTTACATCTGTTGAAAAGCCAAAACCCTTGGGCAATTTCACCTCCACGCCTGCCTGCACACCATATACATGTGCCACGGCTGCATTTTGAATAGCTTGCACTTGGCTCAATTCACCTTGATAGAGTATGCTGTCCTGCCCATTTAGTTTAAAATCCCTGCGCACCAAGGCATCTTTCAGTGACGTGTAATACCCAGTAACATCTACTTTTATAATGTCATCAAAAACCTTTGCAATTCCTAAGTCTGCATTGTAGGCATATTCAGGCTTCAAATCTGGATTGGGAACAACAACGCTACCAGGTTCCGAATCAAAAACTTTTCCCACATCATCTACATTTGGTGCTCTAAACGCGCTTCCCAAGTTGGCACTTATCACCCACGAATCGTCCGGACGATATACTCCGCCAATGCTTCCGGTAAGCGCGCCGTTCTTCAAATTGGCTTCCGTGAAGGGAAATGGATAAAAGTTAGTATCAAATTCAGAGTCCAGCAACACGTAGTTGTAACGCGCGCCAGCACTTAATGTGAAATTATCGGCTACTTTAAACTCGTCGGTTACATACACAGCCATGGACTGCCAGGTGGATTTTGGATACCGAGCCGGTCCCGTCACGGAAACTTCTGTTGAAATATCTGTTACTTCTCCATTGGAAGTTACATCGTTCAGCACATATTCCACTCCATAAAAAAGGGTATTCTTTTCTCCCGTACCCTTTATAAAATCCAGGTTTGCAGAGTAAGCCCCCACTTCTTCACTTTGTGTATTGCGTTCATTACTGTTAAACGATCGGTCTATCCTGCTCTCCTCAAACCATTGATGCGCCAAGCGAAGGCTCAATTGGTCAAAAACCGAATTGTTTGCGGAATGGTTTACACTTAAATTGTTCATCATCCAAATCTGCGGGCCATAATCCCATTCGGCATAACGGGCCGTACCATTGCGAACGCGCGTATGCCGGTCATATCTTCCGTAAGGTGAAGTTTCCGAAAAATGGAACCCATATTGAAAATCCCATCGGTCATTTGGTTGAAAACGTATTTTCTGCATCATATTTATCTGCGAATAGGCCGAGGGAATCTGCAACAGCTTATCATCCTGCGCAATTACCACATCGGCGCTGTCCTGTCTTTGCACATAATAATCCTTTATGTAATCTTCGGGACCGTGGCTTCCTTGGCGTAAATGGTCATAATCCCACGAAGTGATGCTGGTTACAAATGCCCAATTCTTGAACCCCAGATTCACATCAAAATGCCCTGTTTTTTCATTGTTGGCAGAAGAATAGCGTACATTGGCTTTCCCCGTAACCAAAGGCGAATCGGTTAATGAAAGTCGTGGTGTCAAGGTTTGAAAACTCATTACCCCACCAATAGCGTCGCTGCCGTAAATTACTGATCCCGGACCAAAAAGCACTTCCGTGCCCTCAATGGCAAAAGGATCTAGGTTGATTACATTTTGAAGGTTTCCGGAACGGAAAATAGCCGTATTCATCCTAACCCCATCAACCGAATACAACAAACGGCTTGTTGCAAAGCCGCGAATCATGGGGCTTCCCCCACCCTGCTGACTCTTCTGTACAAATACTTTCCCAGAAATACTCAATAGATCGGCTGCGGTTTGTGGGTTTTGAAGGGCCACATCCTTTGCGGAAATGGAAATAATCTTTGAGGGAACATCATCACTGCTCTGTCTCCATCGTGACCCGGAGATAACTACCTCGTCAAGATTTAAGTTTGAAATTTCAAGCGAAAGCGAAAACCCCTCTGCCTCCAGCTCGCTATAACTCTTTACAACCGTTTTATAGCCAAGACTGCGTATTTCAATCTTTTCGGCATTCTTAAATGCTGAAATATCAGCCTTGCCTTTGGCATTTGTGGTAACATATAATTTTGAATTTGCGCTAAGGGTAACCAACTCCACTGGTTCGTTGTTCTGCGCATCAGTTATGGTAATGGTTTGGCCGTAGGCAGTTCCTACAATAGCCAACAATAACCATAGCATGTATAGTCTTTTCATTTTATAATTGATTTGTTTAATTGTTAAGGCGTCAATAAATAACACAATAAGATACACTTTCAATATATTGAAAGCTACTGATTAAAATCTAGGACACTAACTATACTGTGGGGGTGGTGTGGGAGGACTTAAACGTATCGTACTAAAATTGTCCTCATATACTATGGTCTGATAAATTTCAACTAAGTCTTCTGGGACAGTGGCCTGCCACTCAAAAAGCGTTGAACAGAAAAAAGATTGGAAATAATTGGTTAGTTGCTTTTGGGTTCTTTGCTTGTCCTTATCTTTATCAAACGTCTGGGCAACCAGTTCTTGCAACTTTTTATTAAGGGCAGTTTCCTCGTGGTCCCACCAGCATCTGTAGTAAATGGTATCTCCTTTTATTTCTTTTGAAACCACATCATACATTTGCCCCTCATATTCAAATTCCTTGGAATGTTCCCACCGCAGTTGTTTCTCTGCCTCTTCTTTTGAAAATTTCAGAAGTACCAATTCATTTTGGTCTATTCCTGCAACCATTTTCCATTTAATTTCCCGTTTCAGCGCAGCTTTCTCAAAATGAAGATAGAGAAACATAGTCGCCACTGGAGCGAACAATATAAACAGAAATGCTATGGCAAAAAGTCTTTGTTTCAACCTAAGGAATTATTTCGTATTCAAATGTCGCAAAATTGAAAGTATTTGCGCAATCATTTCTTACATTTTATTGTTCATTTAAGTCTAAATAAATACAATAAAAAAACCACCCGTAAGTAACGGATGGTTTTTCTATCTTATTCAATATAATAGCTTACTGAACGCTCAACTGCTTAACCGCTGTACCTTCGGCAGTAGTAATTTTCACTAAATATATACCATTAGCCAGTGAAGAAACATCAAAGTTATTGCTGCTAGTTTCCATTAGCTTTTGACCAGCTACACTGTAAACCACAATATTTTCAACAGTGGTATTGATGGTTACTGTTGATTTTGCTGGATTGGGATACAATGTAATTTGCGAAAGAGCAATATCATTCACACCCAAAAATGGTTCGACCACGACGTCAAAATTGCAGCCCGCAGTGTTTCCGGCATCGTCTGTGGCCTCAATGATTACATTGGTAGTACCTACGCCCACCATCGTACCCGCAGCAGGAATTTGAAGTGTTGTAAAAGTAGTAGCACAGTTATCAGTAATTGTAACCAACCCATCGCCCACGTAATCTGGAAGCTCATACATGTCGTTGGAATCTACCATTACGGTTTGTGTTGGAGGACAAACAACTTCTGGAGTTTCTGCATCAACAACAGTAATTGTAAACGTACAAGTACTGGAGTTACCTGCAGCATCTGTAGCTGTAAATTCTATAGTCGTAACTCCCACAGGAAACTCTGAACCACTAGCAAGGCCTGCAGTTTGAACCACTACAGGGTTAGGGTCTGTATCATCAGTGGCAGTTGCAGGATCAAAAGTTACAATAGCACCACAAACACCAGCATCGTTGTCTTGTTCAATATCCGTAGGACAGGTAATTACTGGAGCAGTTGTATCAGTTCCAGTTCCGGTAATCACAAATGTGTCAACAGCAAAATCCTCATCACCGGAATCCACAGAAACTGTCAAACGTAAGTCAAGCACAGCACCAGTTCCTGTTATAGTCTTTGTAAATACTTGTGCGGCGTCTGTCAACAACGCTCCGTCTCCCTCGCCATCAAAATCGGTATCTTCTCTAAAATTTCCGTTGGCAGTTCCACCACCACCTGTAAAATCAGCTCCTTCAAACCAGATAAGGTTTTGGTAGCCCCCGCCGTCAATTTGATAATCTATACGGATGAAGTCTAAATCATCAATGTCTCCAGGAGTATCGAAAAATTCAGCAAATTCACCGCTAAACATCAAATCCGTTAGTCCATCTATATCAAGTCCTGTCCAATCAATTATTATAGGTAAGGCAGCACCTTCCCCATCTAAATCCATTCCTGTTAAAAAACCATCTGTAAAACCAGTGTAAGCCTTAAGCTGTGTCGGAACTGGTTCCCCGTTAAAATCCTCAACCACGGCAAGTCCGAAAAAATCTCCAGCGCCATCAGAAAAGAAAGGTGTTGAGGTAACAAAGCCACTATTATCGTCAAAGGTTTCGTTTAAAACCTGAGCAGATGAAACAGTAGCAATAAGTAAAGCAAAAAATAATGTGTAAAATTTATTCATAATAATTTTTATAGGTTAATACTTTTTCGGCGGCAAATATAGTATTGTATTTGTAGGAAATAAAATGATATTAATCAATTTATCGCTACCGAATAGTTAAGAAATTAATTGCTAAGCAGATGCTTTTCTTCCTTTTACCATGCGCCAGAGTTTTTGGAAGACAACTACAACCCCTAAACAGATAAAACCTACAACCAGCCCCACGGCAAATTCCAAAAGAAAGGATGGCCATGAAGGTAAAAAATGATGGAAGAAATCTACATTGTGTACAAAAATGCCGCCCGAAACCAAGATTAAGGCAATAGTACCAATAACACTTAGGCTTTTAATAACTTTTGGAAGTGCTTGTACTAAAAAATTTCCAAGCCTACGTGAAAAACTAGTTTCTGTCTTACTGCGTTTTATCAATTTAAAACCTGCTTCATCCATACGCACAATAAGTGCTACAATGCCGTAAACACCTACGGTGGCCAGTATAGCAATAACGCTCACTACCATAATTTGGGTACCAATGGGTTCTTCCACAACAGTGCCCAGGGCTATTATCACAATTTCTAGCGACAGGATAAAATCGGTTACAATTGCTGATTTTACACGTTCCTTTTCAATGGCTAAAATTTCACTCTCGGTAAGGCCTTCTTCTACAAACGACTCGTTTGCGTGGGCGTGGGGAAAAAAGAACTCATATATTTTCTCAGCCCCTTCATATGCCAAATACAAACCCCCTAAAATTAAGATGATGGTCACCGCCCATGGTAAAAAAGCACTCAGTAAAAATGCAATGGGCAGAATAATCAATTTATTGAGAAACGACCCCTTGGTAATCGCCCAGAGTACAGGAATTTCACGGGAAGAGGCAAAACCGGATGCCTTTTCGGCATTCACCGCCAAGTCATCCCCCAATATACCCGCTGTTTTTTTGGCCGCCACTTTACTCATCATCGCCACATCATCCAACAGCGCAGCTATATCATCCAATATTGCAAAAATCCCTGATGCCATAAAATCGAATTATTTATTAAAATTGAAGGTGCAATTTAATTGATTTTAAAAAAAACTCATTACTATTTTAAATAAATGAACAAAAGCCTACTTCTGCTAAAAAAAACACTCTTATTTTAAAAGTAAATTTTACAAGCGGAAGGAACTCATACTATACAGAAATTTACATAAAACGCGATCCCCACCCTGAAAGGGAGGGGAGCGCGAAGGGCGGGGTGGGTGCTCCCTACCCTGAAAGAGATAGCCGCCCCAAACTTTTCAGAAAGCGTCCACTTTAGTGGAAGAAGCGAGTATGCACCCCACCCTGCAAGGGAGGGGTGCCCGAAGGGCGGGGTGGATAGACACAACACTAATTCCCGCCAAACAATTGTCCATTATTTAATAACAACCCGCAAAACCCCACTCTCACTCCCAACAACAACCCTCACAAAATAATTTCCCGCGCTAAGCCCAGATATATCCATTTGTTCATGGGTACTGTTCCCCTTAGAAGTAAGCAACAATTGCCCAAGAACATTCATAATTTCTATTGAAGAAATAGAACTTTCAGCTTGAATATTAAGAATACCATCTGAAGGGTTTGGATAGAGATTGACTTCAAGAGATTCAAAATTATTCACTGCAAGTAAGCAATCCTCAATAAATGTAGCCGTGGATGAAACGTTTGTGAAATTACTTATTGCAAAATTCACGTTATCCACACAAACAAATTCAAGGTTTGGATTGTTAGAAAGATTAAGCCCAGAATCAATCAATTCGCCATTATAACAATTAGCATTGATTAATTCAATATTGTTCCCATTCTTAATATTTACATAGTGCAGCCAATCAATATCATTACCTTCTACAGCACACAACGATGGATTATTGCTCAAATCCATTGCATATATATTTGTGTTAGAAAAATCTATCCCTTGTAAATTAGGGTTTGCTGCTACATCCAATGAAGTTAATGGATTATTATTAACTCCCAGAACACGTAAAACGGGATTTTGCGAAAGATCAATGATTGAAATTTGATTATTCCTTATATAAAGTTGTTCAATAAGCGGATTATTAGTTACGTCTATTTCGCTTAAATTATTATCGTTTAAAATTAAAAAAGAAATCAATGGGTTTTGTGATAAGTCTAGATTGGATAAATTCATATTATCACAACGCACGCTATTCAATTCAGGGTTATTAGTAAAATCTACAGAAGAAACATGGTTGTTTGATCCATAAAATTGCCGAAGCTTTACACTTTGAGTTACATCTATTTGTGTTATCTGGTTGTTAGTAAAATTAAAAAGTTCCATATTCACGTTTTGTGAAAGGTCTAATGAAGTCAGTAAATTATCGTCGCAAATCAAATATCTTATTTGAGGATTATTTGTTACATCCAACGAACTTATTGAATTCTCTTTACATGTTAAATATCCTAAATTGGGATTATTTGAAACATCCAAAGAAGTCAATAAATTGTTACTACATTTAATATCAAACAGGACCGGGTTCGTCGAGAAATCCAAATTTGGGATACTATTGTTACTGCAATTAAACCACAATAAACCTGGACTTTGAGAAAGATCTATGCTAGTAAAAAGATTATTTTGAATATCTAACTGCCGCAATCCTGGTTGGTTTGAAATATCCAGTTCAGTAATATTATTTTCATAGCACTGTATTGAGGTCAATTCATGATTATTTGTAACATCCAGTTCTGTAAGTTCATTATAGGCACACTCTATATGGTCCAATTCGGTAAGAAGCGAAATATCAAGACTAGTCAATTCATTAGCTGTTAAAGATAAATCAACCAAAAAAAGATTATGTGAAAGATCTATGCTAGTAAGACGATTGGAATTTAGATCCAAATTCTGCAATAAGATATTATTTGAAAGATCTACTTCATCTATTTGATTGAAATAGCACACAAGGGTCTGCAAATTCACAAAAGCTTCAATACCTGTTATGTCCTGTATTGATTTGGCAGTTACATCTATCTCATAGGTCATCATCGCCTCACTAACCTGTATCTCCCCGTCTCCATTAGTATCAATAACAGGGATATGGTTTAGCAACGCATTCTTAAAATTGGCATCGGGTATATTTACTATCTGCGCACTGGCAAAAAAAGAGGTAAGTAAGGTTACGGTGAGTAGTAGGTGTTTCATAAAAAAATTGGGTTAAGGCTTAACTATAAAAACAAGAACTACAGACCCTTGTTTCAAGGGCACAATTTATACACACACAAGCAAATAAAAAAATAAATTAAAAAAAATGATTCCCCGCCTTACCAGGGAGAGTCTGCCCCAAACTTATTTCAGAAGGAGTCCACTTTAGTGGAAGAAGCGAGTATGCTCCCCGCCCTGAAAGGGAGGGATTTTCTTGTTTTAAATTATATATTTAAAAACCCACAAATCCAATATTTCTGGACTTGTGGGTTAAAAAATAAATGTGGTCTTTTCTAAAAATCTTACTTCACTATCGTCAATTCATCAATAATATGGCTTGCTCCCGCAAACTTGTCTATTAAAAACAGTACATAGCGAATATCCACATTAATGGTGCGCTGCAGTTGATCGTCAAAAATAACATCACCTGCCATTGCCTCGATGTTTCCATCAAAAGCCAAGCCGATCAATTCACCTTTGCCATTCAATACTGGCGACCCGGAATTTCCTCCTGTAATATCGTTATCAGTCAAAAAGTTTACGGGCAAATAACCGTCATTATCCGCATATTGACCAAAATCCTTATTCTCATAAAGGTCTATCAATTTCTGCGGCATATCAAACTCATCATCTCCAGGTTGGTATTTTGCAATAGTCCCCTTCAATGTTGTGTAGTAATTTTTCACAGCATCATTGCGCTTATCTTCCGGCAATGCAATTACCTTTCCATACGTTAAGCGAAGAGTGCTGTTTGCATCGGGATAGTATTTGGCATCTGGATTCATCTCTCGCATACCTTGTACCATCAAACGGTATGCACGCTCAAAATCGTTGTTCAATTGCTTTTCTTCTTCAGATTCATAACGGTAGCGCTTCAGCAAATCTGTAGATAGCTGAAACAATGGGTCATTTTTTAAAACCTCAGCATCTGGATTTGCCATAAAGGCCTCCACTTTTTCCTTTGATTGAAAAATACTGTTCTCAAATGCAGTGTTCAAATAATCATTCCATCCTGCCTCGCTTTTATTATTGGCAGTGGCAATGCGCGCTACCATAGGCGCAATATTTTCAGCTTTGGTTGAATAAAGCTTCAATTGGGCAGCCAGCACATCCTTTTCCAAAGGCATATAAATACCCTGATACAAATCGTTTATTTCAGCTTCCAATTGTGGCTTAACCTCAGCCTGTTTTGCTTCATTCTGTTGTAAATAATAATCCATTGCATTGCCCAAACGGTACGGAATGGTCGCCATTCGGGTACGCAACAACAAGCCCAAATAGTTATCGTGGGCACTGGCTTTATTGGTGTTTTTATAATAATTGTTTATAACGGGTATCACCTCCTCAAACCTATCATTGCCCTTTTTGGAAGCCCATTTCTGAAAAGCCTTCTCCTCATTCCGCTTGCTTTCTGCAGTTTTATGCTGCGTAAGGGCATCTATCATCCCTTGGCGGTTTTTCCAATAATTGGCAATAGAGGCATAACTGGAAGCATAATCAAGTTTTACTTGCTGATCCTTGTCCATATATTTCTTCATTACGTCCATAGACGTTTTGGAAGCCTCTACCCAAGCGGGATATGCATATTCCACATTCTGTTGAATACCGCCTGCTGGCATCCATCGGTTTGTCCTTCCCGGATACCCAAGAATCATTGCAAAATCATTTTCCTCAAAACCTTTCAAGCTTGTGGTTAAGTGGTATTTCGGCTTAAGCGGCACATTGTTGGGTGAATACTCCGCAGGGTTGCCGTCCTTATCGGCATACACTCTGAAAAGTGAAAAATCTCCCGTATGTCTTGGCCATTCCCAGTTGTCGGTATCGCCTCCAAATTTTCCAATGTTTGCCGGCGGAGTTCCCACCAAGCGCACATCGTTATAATCTTGGTAAACAAAGTAATAAAACTCATTTCCTTGATAAAAGGATTTTACTGAAACGGTATATTTACCACCCTCGTTATTTTCCTGCTCAATCTTGGCTATCTCGCGGTTGATGGCAGCTTCGCGTTCAGCTTCAGTCATCTTATCGTTCACCTGCCCCAAGATGCGTTTTGAAACATCGTCCATTCGAACAAAAAAGCGAACGGATAATTTTTTCGGCTTTAGTTCCTCACCATAGTTACCTGCCCAAAACCCATTGGTCAAATAATCATTTTCTGCCGTGGAAAGCTCAGCAATTTGGCTATAACCACAATGGTGATTGGTAAGCACCAAACCACTTTCTGAAATAATTTCAGCCGTACACCCACGGTTAAACTGCACTATGGCGTCCTTAAGACTGGAATTATTGATACTGTAAATTTCTTCGGGCGTAAGCTGTAGCCCCATTTTTTGCATATCGCGGTAGTTCAATCGCTCAATGTGCATTAAAAACCACATACCTTCATTGGCCTGAACAGGCAATACAAAGGCAGCAAGTAAAAAACAAAGAATAACTTTTTTCATTAGTAAAGGGAGTTTTATTAGTAATAACTAGACAAACAAGTGGCAGTATGCACTAAATTTATCAGTTGGTAAATATAGAATGATATGTCTTTTATACGGCGCGAACGTTACCGAAAAGAATAATTTTAACTTTTTGTTAAGACAGATAAACACTCCCCACCCAGAAAGGAAGAGCCTGCCCCAAACTTGATTCGGGAGGTACCAGACAGGCGGGGTAGATATAATACACAACTGAGAACTGAGAACTGAGAACAGAAACTAAACAATCCCAATCCCCACAGCCCCCTTAGCAAACGATTTATAATACCTATCTGGCAATTTCTGATAAAACTGTACCTTCACAACTCCAAAAACCTCTCGATTAGCAACCGGGTTTTCGGCACAGGTAAGCTCCAACTCCCTAGCAACCTCTTCCGCAGCAACCACAACCTCATCCCCAGCCAAAAAACGAAAAGCATTGGTTTTCAAGTCATATTCCAAAACCCCATATTGCATAAAAAAGTGCGTACTCCCTTTAGGAAATTTCAATCGTTTGGGGTCAAAAGCAACAGCTTTCAAAGCTCCTGTTTCTGCATTAAAATCGGTAATTGGCCCCAATATATCCCTAGTTTGTGGGCCATTGGTAAACTTAAACTCCCTTAAAAGCTTCCGTCCCATATCACAACAAAGTCCTTTCCCTACTGTCCGTTGCCCTGCAGGCGCCTCAACCAGCGTTTTGATCTGCATAAAAAGTTTCATCAACCGCTGGTGCAAAGTCCCATCCCCTAAATCATTTATAAGAGGAAACAAAGCTTCCTTAAAATGTTTGTTGAATTTACTGCACAATGCAAGTTCCTGATTACTATCACGAACCCCTTGCATCTTTGGATTATTTTTTATACTTTCGGTAGTAAATCCACCACCCGCTTTCCGTTGGCGCTGCTTGCCATCCTGAAAGTAATAGTTAATACCGTTGTACGTTCCTTTTATCGGTGGAAACTTATTATCTGAAGCCATAACCAATTAATTTAAAGTTGGTATTTCAGAAGAAAATTAAAACATTCCCCTCATTTTCCCAAATCCGTATGCCGACTATATACCGACACTATGTTGACTATATGCCGATCTTATACCGTATTTGCTCCCAGTTTCCTTCTACTTTCCCTTTACTTTCCTCCCACTTTACTAGTATCTGTCTGCTATACTTGCCCTACCGTACTTCAAAAAAATGCGGCTCTTTCCGAACAAAACTCGCACTCAACCAAAGCAACACCCTTGCAAACCCAATATTTATCTATAACTTTATAAATACGAAACTCAAAAACGAAGCTCATGAAAAAAACAATTACCTTTCTATCGTTACTCTTCATTGGAACAGCTACCATTGCCACCGCCCAGCAGCAAGGCAAGAAAGCAAGTCTTAATGAGGATGGCACTATTTCCGTTCAAACGGTTAGCCTTCCAGAAAATTACTACAACCAGGAAAAAACCCAAGTATTTGACCAACTCTGGCGCTTTGGCGAACCTGCGCATCCCAATTTCAAAAACAGTCGCGGCACCACCTTGGCAGATATTGATAACGATGGCGTGGACGAAATACTCTACGGTATCTGGAACACCCTTTATGCCCTTGAAGGTAACGGCACCATCCTTTTCCAAAAAACCGTTAGCGGCACCATCCTACTTCCTCCATCGGTTGCAGATTTAAACAACGATGGCACCCTAGAGATAGTCCTAAACACAGGCGGCGTTCCCAATGCGGGTCGTGTTTATCTTCTTGATCCCACAGGGGCAGACTTACCGGGTTGGCCTTTAAACTTTGATGACCACTGGATGATTAACGCCCCAGCAATTGCTGACGTGGACGGAGATGGAATGTTAGATATTATTACCGGTGAACGCGTAGGGAGTGCACAAGGCTTTGTGCATGCCATTAAAATGGACGGTACTCCAATTAATGCCAATTGGCCCGTAGAGGTAGCCGCCACCCCTGCCTTTACCCCTTCCATTGCTGATGTTGATAATGACGGCAGCAATGACGTGGTAATAGCGGCCTCTTCCGCAGGCATGTATATCTTTGATAACCAAGGGCAGCTATTCCCCAACTTCCCTGTTGTTGACCCCAATGTGAAATATTCCTATCAATCTCCTATGCTTGCAGACCTAGATAACGATGACGACCTTGAAATTATAGGAAGCAACCACGGCGACGCCCCAGGCTTCTACGTGATGGAACACGATGGCTCATACAAAGCAGGCTGGCCTATTGCTACAAGCGAGTGGACCTATTCCCCCTCCACCGTTTGGGATGTAGATAATGATGGCATCTTTGAAATCTTTATGTCAGACCGTAATACAAGCGGCACCCAGGGCGTGGAACTTCCCGTCGTTTATGGCCTCGATCCAAATGGATCAAACCTGCCCAACTTCCCAATAGAAAAATACGGCGGTACCGAAGGGGTTATCTCCCTCGCAGATGTTAATAATGATGGTGCTTTAGATATTGTATTCCCGAGTGTTATAACCGATGCTGCCGGCTATGGTTACATCCACGCTTACAATATGGATGGCAGCGGTGAAATAGACGGCTTCCCACTACGTCCTCGCGGTTTTACCTTTTTAAACGGAGCAGTATTGGGCGATGTGGATAACGACGGTATGCTGGACCTTACAGCCAATAGCTACACCCTAACTTTTGGCGCCGGGGTTGACTCTACTTTTGTAAGTGTGTACAACCTCAACGTACCCTACAATCCAGACCGTATAAAGCGGAACGGCTACAAAGGCAATAATACCCGAGAAGGTTTTGTTGAAATAGAAGAAATTGTAGGTGTTACAGATTTTAGTGCCAGCTCCGTAATAAGTATTTTCCCAAACCCTTCAAAAGGCATCTTAACCTTTAAGCTTCCTCAGGCTATTGTAAATGCTAATCTGAAAGTTTACAGTGTGGATGGAAAAGTAGTCTTTTCTGAAGAAGGCAATCTGCAAACTACAAGCAGTTACAATTTAAAGCATTTAAATAACGGATTGTATTTTGTTTCCATCTCTGATGGAAAGAAAACGTTTACAGCTAAGTGGATTAAGAATTAAAAACATAGAAAACTTGATTGTCTGGTCGAGCGTTGGCCTGTCTCGAGCGTAGTCGAGAGGTCGAGATCTCTGTTCCACCAGACAATCATTTATTCAATCACATGCTGCGAATAATTTCGCCATTTATCCAAACAAGCCTCCATATCCTCTGGAATGGGGCATTCAAAGCGCATAAATTCTCCAGTAGTTGGGTGCATAAATCCTAAAGTCCGCGCGTGCAGTGCTTGTCGTGGCAGTACTTTGAAGCAGTTCTCCACAAACTGCTTATACTTACTGAAAGTTGTTCCCTTTAAAATCTTTTCACCCCCGTAACGTTCATCGTTAAAAAGGGTATGGCCTATGTATTTCATATGCACCCTTATTTGATGCGTTCGTCCTGTTTCTAACCTACACGAAACAAGCGTCACATATCCCAAACGTTCCAAGACTTTATAATGGGTAACTGCAGGTTTTCCCTTTTCGTCTTCATCGTTTTCGTAGACGGTGTTTTGTAAGCGGTTTTTGGGATGGCGGCCTATATTCCCTTCAATGGTACCTTCCTCCTCTTCCACATTCCCCCACACAAGAGCAACATATTCTCGCTCGGTGCTTTTATCGAAAAACTGTTTTGCGAGGTGCGTCATCGCATCTTCTGTTTTTGCAATTACCAATAGTCCGCTTGTATCTTTATCAATTCTGTGGACTAAACCGGGCCTGTTACTTGAATTATTGGGAAGGTTTTCAAAGTGATAGGTTAAAGCATTTATAAGTGTACCGCTGTAATTGCCGTGACCGGGATGCACGACCATTCCCGCGGGTTTGTTTACCACAAGTACGGCGTCATCTTCATAGACTATATCCAACGGAATATTTTCGGGCACCAAAAGAAACTCATAGGGCGGATGCTCAAAAAGTACCGTGACCACATCATTGCCTTTTACTTTGTAATTGCTTTTTACGGGAAGTCCGTTTACGTGAATATTTCCAGCGGTTGCTGCTTTCTGTATTTTATTGCGGGTCGCTTTTTCAATCAAGTTCATCAGGTATTTATCTACCCTAAGCGCCCTCTGCCCTTTATCTGCCTTAAAGCGGTAATGCTCGTAAAGATCATCACTGCCGTCGGTATCTTCTATTTCTTCTTCGTTAAAACTCGCCATTGTTCTCTTCTTCATTTTCAGTTGGAGCCTCTAGATTTTCTTCGGAAGAATCGTCTTCTGTTTGAATTCTATTGAGCGATTCATCCCCAACGATTAAATCTATCACTGAAGTTTTCTGCAGCGGTGTGCCCACCTCAAGTTTTTCGCCTTTGTAGCGCATTTCCAAAACATTGTCGCTAATATGCGGTCGGTAACTTATCTTTCCTATTTTGAAACCCATGGCCAGTAGTGTAGGCTCTGCCTGTCGGCGCGTACGGCCCAAAACGTCGGGAACTTCAATTTTTCGATAGCCCGAAGGGTTCAGCGTTAAATATAATTTTCGGTCTTCCTTTACAAATTTACCAGGCTTCGGTATTTGTTCGATTACGGAATACTTTGGGTAATCGGGATTGTAATTTGCAGAGTCGAGAATTTCATACCGAAGATCCATCTCGTCCAAGGTCTCCTCTACTTTATCTAAAGAGAGTTTCGCTAAATTTGGAACCTCTATTGTTTCATTATGGTTGGTACTGATCCGCAACCACCATAATATCAAAAAAGCCAAGACCAGCAAGGCCACAATAGCCAGCAATAATTGTTTTAAAAATGCCTTGGAAAATACGAACTGGAAAAAAGTCATACGTTTGTTTGTTAATGCACAAAAATATAAAACCCAAAGTTAGTATCTTTCTATGGATAAGTGATATTTTTGTTTTACCAGATATTTAACGCAGCTTTTAATGATTTGTTATGGGTAAAAAACATATTGCCGTTGCTATGGGCGGCTATTCCAGCGAGTTCGAGATTTCAATAAACAGTGGCGGCGTAGTATGCAATGCCCTTGATAAAAATAAATATGAGGTGTATCCCGTCCATATTTTGGAGGAAGGTTGGTATTTTGTTGGCAGTAACGGCACCAAACACCCCATAAACAAAGCCGATTTCAGTTTTGACAATGGTACCGAGACCATCCGACCCGATGCAATTTTTAACACCATCCACGGCACACCCGGCGAGGATGGTTATCTGCAAGCTTATTGGGAATTGCTAAAAATTCCCCACACTAGTACAGATTATTACCAGGCAGCACTGAGCTTCAACAAACGTGATTGTCTTTCGGTATTGAAGAATTTTGGCATTCGCGCCGCAAATTCCTATTATATAAATGAAGGAGGTGAAATTAACATTGAAGAAATAGTAAAGAAAACCGGCCTACCTTGTTTTGTAAAACCCAATCGTTCCGGTTCCAGTTTTGGAATTAGTAAAGTAAACGAAATAGCTGCAATGATGCCAGCTATTGAAAAGGCATTTACCGAAGACACCGAAATAATTATTGAAACAGCTCTCGTTGGAGTTGAAGTTTCGGTGGGAGTTTATAATAGAGGTGAAGAAATAATCGCCCTGCCCGTAACCGAAATTGTATCGGAAAATGAATTTTTTGATTACGAAGCAAAGTATCTCGGGAAATCACAGGAAATTACCCCCGCAAGAATTTCAGAAGAAGAAACCGAAATGGTAAAAAAAGAAGCCGTTCGCATATATAAATTGCTAAACATGAAAGGCATCACCCGCAGTGAATTTATTATTGAGAAAGGAAAACCATTTTTTCTGGAAATAAACACAAATCCGGGTCTTTCCACAGAAAGCATCGTCCCCAAACAAGCCCGAGAAGCAGGAATGACATTGACGGAATTTTTTGATATATTGATACAGAATGTACTAAAGTAGTTTCAGGTTTCACGTTACAGGTTTCAAGTTTAAAAACTTAACAACTCTTAACTCATAACCCATAACTCACAACTTTTTAGAATGAAATACTACCTCATAGCAGGCGAAGCGTCGGGAGATCTTCACGGAGCCAATTTAATGAAAGCCTTAAAAAAGGAAGACCCCGAAGCGGATTTTCGCTTTTGGGGCGGTGATTTGATGCGGGAGGTTGGCGGCACCGAGGTAAAACATTATCGGGAACTTGCCTTTATGGGCTTTGCAGAGGTAGTACTAAACCTTCGAACTATTTTTAAAAATATCAAATTCTGCAAAAAGGATATTGAGCACTTCAATCCCGATGTAATTATTTTTATTGACTATCCCGGCTTCAACTTTCGGATTATGAAATGGGCGCGGAAGAAAGGCTATAAAACGCATTATTACATTTCCCCACAAATATGGGCCTGGAAGGAAGGCCGTATAAAAGACATAAAACGCGATGTGGACCAGATGTACGTTATCCTTCCTTTTGAAAAGGATTTTTACGAAGAAAAACACAACTTTCCCGTACATTTTGTAGGCCATCCCTTGATTGATGCCATTTACAACAGAACCCAAGTAATTCCGAAAACATTCAGAAAAGAAAACGGACTGGACCATAGGCCTATAATAGCACTGCTTCCCGGCAGCCGAAAGCAGGAAATAAAAAAAATGCTGGAAATAATGATTTCGGTGGCAAAGGATTTTAAGGAATACCAATTCGTAATTGCCGGAGCACCTAGCCAGGAAAAGTCATTTTATGAAAGTTTTCTCAGTACAAAAAACATACATTTTGTAGCAAATAAAACTTATGACCTATTAAGTATTTCAGAAGCTGCCCTAGTTACGTCAGGCACGGCTACACTTGAAACAGCTCTTTTTAAAGTGCCGCAAGTGGTTTGCTACAAAGGCAGCCGAATTAGCTATGAAATTGCCAAACGTGTGATTAAGTTGGAATACATTTCACTGGTAAATCTAATCCTCGACAAAACGGTTGTTACCGAACTTATCCAAACCGAATTCAACACAAAAAGACTAAAGGAAGAACTTACAAAGATTTTGGATCCGTATAAACGAGCCACTATGTTTTTGGATTATTACGAACTGGAAAAAGCACTCGGTGGCCGTGGCGCAAGTGAAAACACGGCCAAACTAATCTATACTGCCGTAAAGGGAATGTAAATAAATTTTTATACTTTTAAACCTTCATCCCCTATTTTCTATCGATGCGCAAACTACTTTTTCTTTCTTTTTTTGCTTTATTCCTCATATCCTGCGGAAGTACAAAAAACACTGGTAAAATTCCAGAGGCCATAATAGGAAAGAACGAAACAAGAACTAAAACCACTCGAAAGGTAAGTCCGCACAAAAACAATAAAATTGTAACAAAAAGAGATGACGAAAACGCTTCGGAAGTCATAGAAGAAAGCTCCAAAGAAATTAAGAAGGGAATTATAGATTACGCAAAAACCTTTGAGGGAACACGCTATAAATTTGGTGGAACTACAGATGCTGGCATGGATTGTTCTGGCTTAGTCTTTACCGCTTTTCAAAAGGAAAACATTACACTTCCCAGAATTTCGCGTGATATGGCTACAAAAGGAATCCTTATTTCCTTTAAGGATATAGAAGAAGGCGATTTGGTATTCTTCAAAACCAGTAGCAGAAACACCATAAACCACGTAGGTTTGGTAGTAGAGGCGAAGCGCGGCGAAGTAAAATTTATCCACTCCACCACCCGTGCCGGGGTTATCATTTCATCGCTAGACGAGGATTACTGGAAAAAAGCTTTTGTGGAAGTACGCCGGGTTATTTAATTTTCGGTTTCAGCAATTTTGTATTTTCAAAATATATTATTTAATTTTAATTCAATTCTCCCCAGTAAATTTTAAGTAGAACACTTAAAAGATCGGGGCATGAAATTCATCAACTTTGCAATAGTAAGGTTTTCGGCTTTCCTTGTGCTGGGTATTCTCGCAGCACAATACTTTCCTTTTAATATTTTTTCACTTCATTATCTTTTTATAATCCTAGCGATAGTTACAAGCCTATGGCTTTGGTCCCGGAAGCAATTGATTCAGCAGGTTTACTTCGGAATAGCTACATATCTCTGTTTTTTTTCCATTGGTTATTTTACGCATCAAATTCGGCTTCCACAATTTCAACCTAAACATTATTCGCACTTTATTTCGGAAAACAAAACAGATCTAGTCCAGCTGAAAATAACCCAGAGCTTAAAGCCCGATAAATACTATGTCAAGTATTTTGCAACTGTAAGCGCAATAAATAACAAACCTGCAACGGGAAAAATCTTACTTAATCTTTCTAAAGATTCTATAACAAAATCTTTTTCACCCGATGAGATTGTGCTTGTATATGCCTCAATTACCGACATTCCGAAACCGCTGAATCCGCACCAATTTGATTATTCAAAATATACGAAATCATTAGGTGTCTATGGACAGTTACGCTTTTCATCAACAGAAATTCTAAAAACACAAACAGGTTCCAGAACCTCAATGGGAATTGCGCAAAACTTACGCGCATATATAGTTGCTAAACTTCAAAATACAAACCTTAAAACTGATGAACGCGCAATTCTACAAGCGCTAATTTTAGGTGAAAAAAAAGACATTGACAAAAGCCTGTACAACGAATACGCCGCTGCGGGAGCTGTGCATATTTTGGCGGTTTCGGGGCTCCACGTGGGTATATTATATATTATTCTGGCATTTGTTTTTAAACCCTTTTTACAATGGAAATATGGCGTCTTCTTTCAAGCTATATTAATTGTTATACTTCTATGGGGTTTTGCATTACTTTCTGGACTATCGCCTTCAGTTACACGAGCTGTAACAATGTTCAGCTTCTTTGCAATGGCCAAACTTTTTGACAGAGAGACAAATTCCATAAACACATTATTCCTTTCATTTTTCACGCTATTGATCATCAATCCTCTTTGGTTGTTTCAGGTTGGTTTTCAACTTAGCTATTTGGCAGTCTTCTTTATCGTTTGGCTACAACCAATTTTTTATAAAGTAGGCTATTCAAAATATTGGCTCGTCCGGAAAACTTGGGGAATCGTGTCCGTTACCATTTGTGCACAAATTGGGGTTTTACCGTTAAGTCTATACTATTTCCACCAATTCCCGGGATTGTTTTTACTCACCAATATCGTAGTGCTTCCATTTTTAACCATTTTAATGTGTGGCGGAATATTGATTGTGTTTTTGGCGAGTTTTGACAGCTTGCCCAATTGGCTGGCTGAGAGTTATAATTTTTTGATTGAAGGCCTTAATGGTTTTGTCCACTGGGTTGCAGTGCAGGACGAGTTTCTCTTTAAGGAAATCCACTTCTCTACATTAAAAGTCTTGGGAACCTATTTTTTCATTATTGCCCTAGCACTACTTCTGAAAAAGATAAACTATCATAGGTTGGTACTTTCATTAGTGGCAATTGCAACAATAGTTTCAATTTATAGTTATGATGAATTCAGGTATTCTGGTAATCAATTGGTAATATTTCAGAAAAGCAAAAAAACGTTGATAGGTTATAAAAACGGAAAACATTTGACGGTTTTTAAAAGTGATAGTATTTCAAATACTTCTGAAATATATCCTCTTAAATCATTCAAAACTGCTTTAAACATTAATTCCTATTCAGAAAAAAAGATTCCAGGATTCTTTAGCTATGATAATAGAAGCATTCTCGTTTTAGATAGTTTAGGGGTCTTTCCCAAATCAACGAAGGTACATACAATTCTGCTCACGAACAGTCCAAAAATAAACCTCAATCGACTAATCGACAGCTTACAGCCCAACCAAATTATTGCCGATGGCAGTAACTATTATTCCTATGTAAAACGCTGGGAAAAAACTTGTAAACTAAAAAAGCTCCCGTTCCGTTATACCGCAAAACAAGGAGCTTTCCCAATAGAATAGCCCGAATATGAAACCGAAATGGCTATACTAAAATGTAGGTTTAAAATTCTTTTGATATTCTTCCCATGCTTCGGTAGTTGTTATTTTTAAATAATCGTCCGTATGTATCATTTTTAGGAAAATTTCCAGTTGGGGAGGTGTTCTGTAACCTGGTACCGCTTGGATTAGCTTGCCTTCTTCCGTAAAAAAAACAACACTGGGATAGGCGTTAACTTTTAAGGCATGTGCAAATAAATGCTGTGAGTTTCTGCCTTTTCTCGCTGGATCATAATTGGGGTTTGTATAGGTAAAATCATTAAAGGTTACCTCTTCAGTCCCTTCAGCATTAAACTTAACCGCATAATAGTTTTTGTTTAAATATTCAATTACATCCGCATCGCTAAAGGTGTTTTTATCGAGCATTTTGCAGGGGCCGCACCAAGTGGTATAAACGTCCATAAAAATCTTTTTTGGTTCTTTCTTTTGGGCGGCAAGCGCTTCGTTCATGGTCATCCAATTAATTTTTTGCGAATGGACCGTACCTGCGGAAACAATAAGTAAAAAGAGTAATAAATATTTCATTATAAATGCTTTAGTAATTTTAAATATTTGAAACAAAAAGCGTTCCATAAAAAGGAACGCTTTTATATTAAAAAGTATTGTGTATTAACGAATGCCGTGCATTAATTTTTTTAGAACAGGGTTCAGCAACATCGAAATAACGCCAACACTAATAGGTATTAAGGTGAATATCAGGAAGAACGTCCCCATAGAATATTCTGCAGAAATCTTATCAATCATCCCTCCCATAGTATTGGCAGCTTTTTGGCCCACAGCAATGGCAAGGTACCATACTCCAAACATAAATCCAATCATGCGCGCGGGTACCAATTTACTTAAATAGGACAAGCCCAAAGGCGACAGACACAACTCGCCCATTGTGTGCATTAAATAAGCCAAAATAAGGAATACCATGCTCACTTTTGCGGTCATTGCCCCGGGGGGAATATCTGAAGCACCATATGAAAGTATTGCAAAACCCAAGCCCAACATAATAAGACCAATACCATATTTTACGGCTGCGCTGGGGTTGTACTTGCTCTCCCACCATTTTGAAAATATAGGTGCGAGCGTAATTATAAAGAATGAATTTAAAATCCCGAACCATGTGGCATCCACCTGTAATTCTGTTTGATTAAACTTATCGTACAGCCTATAAATTACCAAGCCCCAAATACCGATAAAAGCAATAACCAATGCTATATTGGACATTGCAATTCTATTATGCGTTTTCTTTACCAACAAATAAATAACCCAAGAAATAATAATTAAAGGAACGGTCGTTAGTAGCGCATCTATTATTTTGAAAATCATAGCAGAATTCCCAGTTAGGTCTCTATCGGTATAATCCTGTGCAAAAAGTGTCATAGAACCCAATGACTGTTCAAAAAATGCAAAAAAGAAAACCGTGAACAGCCCGAAAATGGAAACTGCAATCAATCTATCCCGAACGATTGGCAAATAACGAGCAATACGCGTCACCAATAAAATTAGGAACATTGCCAATGCTGCAAGAACAACTATGTTTGTTCCGCTCATTCCACCAATCTCAAAAGGCACCAGAGAAGTGTCGTATATTTTTTCTAAAGGATCATTGAAAAGATATAGCAAACCACCAATGGATGACAGTACAATCAAAACATAATCAAAGATCGTGAACGGATTCAGTTTGATTGGTGCCACTTCTACTCCGTCTTCACGTAATTCGGGTCTTTCTTCATTTATATTCTGGGGGATTTCTACTTCGTGTACTTTAGAAGGTTTTGCACCCACATTCCCAAAAATTTTACCTGCCAATAAAAATTGAAGCATTCCAAAAAACATAAAAATTCCCGCAAGCCCAAAGCCCCAAGACCATCCATAATTTTCAGCCAAATAACCGCAAAGCATCATTCCGAAGAAAGCTCCGGCATTCACACCCATATAAAAGATTGTATAAGCACCGTCTTTTTTGGATTCCTTGCCTTTGTACATTTCAGATATGATGGAAGTAATATTCGGCTTAAAGAATCCTGTACCAATTACTAAAAGAGCAAGGCCCAAGTAAAATGAAGCAGTGGTTTCCAGCGCCATGGAGGCGTGGCCTAGTGTCATAATAACGCAACCCAAAACCACTGCCATACGGTACCCCGTAATTTTATCTGCTATCCAACCTCCAATGATAGGAGTTAAATATAAAAGCGAAGCATAGGTTCCAATAAGTGCCAACGCATGCTCGCGTGGCCATTCCCAACCGGGATTGTCACTCAAAATTGGGGCGGTTAAAAACAACACCAAAAGAATACGCATTCCGTAAAAGGAAAAACGCTCCCACATTTCAGTAAAAAAAAGTATAAACAATCCCGCGGGATGCCCTAAAACTTTGTCTTTAAACAGATTTTCTATATCAGTGTTCATCGGTATTTGTTTTGGTTAAATTGTTTCTGAAAAATTAGTGAGGCTTGTTAATATCTGGATCTGCAAGTTCAAAAGGCTCGTTGTCGTGAAGTTCACGCTCATTATCCTCAGCACCGTGCGTAAGTTTTTCCAGTTTCTTTCTTATCAATAAAACCAATAACCCAAAGGCAACACAGAACACTGCAATTCCCGTAAATACAGTATATTCACCTAAATCAGAGGCTGATTCTCCTAAAAGTCCGGCTACTTTATTTCCAAAACCAGTCATCGCAAAGTATACCCCCATCATTAAAGAAGCATATTTTAGTGGTGCCAATTTCGTAATATATGAAAGCGCAACTGGCGACAAACATAATTCTCCTACGGTATGAAACAAATAAGCCAGTACCAACCAGTACATAGCTGATGCACCATCACTGTTAAACTGTGCAGCGGCTGCGGTCATAAAGAAGAAACCCATTCCCATAATTATCAAGCCCAGACACATTTTGAAAAGTGAAGTGGAAACTTTTCCTTTTAGTTTTCTCTTTGCCCAATATGCAGCAACTGTTGTACCCAAAATAATAATAAACATAGCATTAAGCGATTGAAACCATGAAGCTGGCACTTCCCAGCCCATCAACATTCTATCGGTTTTTTCAGAAGCGTAAATATTCATTAAACCCCCAGCTTGTTCAAAGGCTCCCCAAAAAACTATAACCAGTATAAAAGAGATGAACAGCACAACCATTCTGTCCTTTTCAACTTTAGAAAGCGGTCTTTTCATTGCCGCTTTTTCTTCAGGATCAATAGATTTGTTGGTATTATTTCCAACATATTTTAAATGTTTCTGACCCACTAAATATTGAAGTAATCCCAAAGCCATACCTATAGCAGCAAGTCCGAAACCGTAGTGCCAGCCATAAACTTCACCTACATACCCCACAATTAAGCTGGATAGAAAAGCGCCTATATTAATACCAATATAAAAAATAGTGAAACCCTTATCTCTTCTAATGTCACCAGTTTTATACAAACCACCAACCATAGTTGAAATATTTGGCTTTAACATCCCCACACCCGCTATAATCAAGCCAAGACCACTGTAGAATGCCCACATTTCTTCTATGGAAAGAACGCCATGTCCTGCTACCAAAAGAATACCACCTACAAGTACGGATTGCTTCTGCCCCATAAATTTATCGGCAATCCATCCTCCTGGAATGGAAGCAACGTAAACAAGCATGGTATAAGTTCCGTATAATGAAAGTGCTTCGGCGTTTGTCCACCCTAATCCTGGATTATCGCTGGTTGCCTCTGCAACCAAATAAAGTACCAAAATGGCGCGCATTCCGTAATAGGAGAAACGTTCCCACATTTCGGTAAAGAACAAGATATAAAGACCTACTGGGTGGCCAAATAATTCCTTTTGCTTTTGATATTGAAGAGCTTCTGACATAAGATTAATTATTAGTTAGTGTTGATTTTTATAAGTTGTTTTTGATGTAATTGGTCATTAAAGTATAAAGGTGCAATCGTGTATTGCCACCGTAAATACCGTGGTTTTTATCGGGATATATACGCCAATCGAATTGCTTATTGGCCTGCACTAAGGCTTCTATCAAACGCATACTGTTTTGAACGTGTACGTTGTCATCAGCACTACCATGTACCAACAGGAATTTTCCTTTCAAACCCTCAACATGCGACAATGGAGAATTTTCATCATAACCCGAAGCGTTTTCCTGCGGGGTTTGCATATAGCGCTCTGTATAAATGCTGTCATAAAATCGCCAACTTGTAACTGGTGCAACGGCAATTGCCATTTCAAAAACATCAGGCGCTTGAAACAAAGCGTTTGACGACATAAAGCCTCCGTAGCTCCAGCCCCAAATTCCGGTGCGGGATGCATCAATGTATGGTAGCTCGCTTAGCTTTTTGGCAACGGCTATTTGGTCCTGCACTTCGTACTTGCCCAATTCCTTTTGGGTCATTTTTTTGAAATCCCTTCCCTTAAATCCTGTGCCGCGACCGTCCACGCAGGCAATGATAATATCTTGCTCATTGGCTAGCATTTCGTGCCAATAATCATTTGTTCCCATCCAACTGTTTGATACATTCTGGGAGCCGGGACCGGAATATTGATATAAAAACAAAGGATACTGCTTGTTTTCATCAAAATCCAGAGGTTTTATCATATACATATTCAAATTTTCACCATTGATGTTTATGGTTGAAAACTCTTTAGGTGAAATTTTATAGGAAGACAAACGCTCCTTCAAATCATTATTATTTTTTATTTCACGAAGCAGTTTGCCAGTCTTAGCCTCGCGAAGCGTGAACACATAGGGTGTTGTTGCGTCTGAAAATGTATTTATAAAATAGGTATAATCTGCGCTGAAGTCGGCATCGTTGGTTCCTGTTTGCTGTGTTAGGCGGACTTTGTTTTTGCCGGAAGGAAGTATGGAGTACACATCGCGATTGATGCTTCCGTTTTCGGTACTTTGGTAATACACGCGGCCCGTGTTCTGATCAAAACCGTAATAGGCAGTTACTTCCCAAGCGCCATTTGTCACTTGGTTTAGTAGTTTACCATCTTTATCGTATTGGTAAATGTGGTTCCAACCGTCCCTTTCACTGGTCCAGAAAAAACTATTGTTGTTCAAAAAGGTTAGATTGTCTGTAACATCTACGTAGGCATCATCTTTTTCGGCCAAAATTAATTTTGAAGTGTTGTTGGAAGCATCCACAAAAACCAAATCAATCACATTCTGGTGGCGGTTGGTAAGCTGCACACTCAGCAGTTTATTATCTTGTGTCCACAACAAACGCGGAATGTAGTAGCTATTATATTGCGAAAGGTTTACTTCAGAAGTATTGCCGTTCCCAAGATCATATATATGCAGGGAAACCTTGGAATTTGCCTCTCCCGCCTTTGGATATTTAAAAGTATCTGCTGAAGGATAGAGTTCGTTGCCGTAAAGATCCATATTGAAATGCGGCACCTCGGTTTCGTCAAATTTTATATAGGCTAGCCTGTCACCATCCTTACTCCACTCAAAAGCCCGCACAAAGGCGAATTCTTCCTCATAAACCCAATCGGTAATCCCGTTTATGATACTGTTTTTTTTGCCGTCAGCGGTAATCTGTTTGGTTTCTCCAGTTTTCAAATCTTTTACGTAGAGATTGTTTTGATATCCGTAAGCTACTTTACTGCCGTCATTGCTGAAGGTAGGCTCCTGAATTTTATTGGTAGAAACCAAACTGAAGTCTTTAGAAGCAATATCATAAACATAATAAGTACCAAGTGATGAGCGTCGGTAAATTTGCTGCAGCTCTGTAGTAAAAAGTATTTTTGACTCGTCTTTGCTAAACTCGTAGGATATCACGTAGTTTATGCCTTTTAAATCTGCACTGTTCAACAGGGTTCGTACTTTTTCGCCGCTTTTGTAGTCATAAACATCAACAGTAGAAGCTTTGTTTTGTCGGTCATAATTGAGCACCGCATATTCCTTTCCGTTGTTCATGGAGTGAAGGGCATCAAGACCTTGGGTTCTAAACGCTCCGCCCCAAATTTCTTCGAGGCTTATGTTTTTTTGCTGTGCGGTAAGTGCAGTAATAGCTGTTAAAAACAGCAATAAAAAAGGTAGGGAGTGTAATCTTTTCAAAGTGTTAAAATTTTGTAACGCCAAGTTTACTAATTTTTTGTGAAAGTGGGGGCGGTTTTTTTGTTAAATAAGGCGTTGTAACAAATATTAATAGCAATAACAATTAGTTACAACAGCTTACAAATTGTATACTTTTGATAACTAAAAACAACTAATAAAGAACAAGAAATTTTCTGCTAGTCGCGAACCAAAGGCATCGTAGTACAACGAAGCAATCCTTCCTGTTTTGAGATTTCGGCATACGGCACTTCTTCCACAGTAAAACCTTGCTCCCTAAGCCACGTATTCAAACGTGTGAAGTTCTTTTCTGAAATGACAACTTCTGGTGAAATGCTGAAAATATTGCTATTCATATTGTACATTTCTTCCTTTGTAATATGAAAACAGTTTTCCTTTCCGAAGAAATTAATAAGCCAATCATATTCCTCTTCAATCAAAAAACCTTCTTTGTGAACAATAGCCTTTCCCCTACCCAAAGGCTGAAAACAGCAGTCCAAATGAAGTGCATTTTCATCAGCTACGGTGTTGCTTTTTCTAAGGTTAAATGATTTCACCTTTTTATGCGGAAACAATTTTTGAAGATGTTTTACAGCGTTCAGATTAGTACGTGCAGTAATAAAGCTGGGATAATCATCGCCATAATAGGCACCCACAAAAATATAGTCACCCCAAGGCATTACATCGCCACCCTCAATATGGGCGTTTTCGGGAAATTCTATAATTTTTGAAGGGTCAATCTGATTGATTACATGATCTATGGCCTCAATTTCCATGGAACGATTTTCCAAGATATTTGCAATGATAAATTTGTCTTCAATTACAAAGGCAATATCGCGCGAGAAAATTTGGTTATAATCCTTGATGGAGTGTGGCCTGTACACTTTTACATCATACTTTTTGAAGACTTCGGCCACGGCCTCCATTTCCTTCACCATATCTTCATCCTTAGGATAAGTACCGGCCTTAATATGTTCTGCCGATTTAGGGTCGTAGGCATTTTCCAACTTTGGAACGGGACCATTACTATCTGCGCGCCCTAGCACCACAGCACGCAATCTTGAAGTTTCGTCGTTGATGTTTAAATTGATCATATCGCAAATATAGAAAAAGCACCTCGATAAGGAAGTGCTTTTAAAAGTATTAAAAATAAGTTTTTATCGTTTCTCGATAGGCACAAAAGAACGAAGGTTTGCACCCACATAAATTTGTCTTGGACGACCAATAGGCTCTTTTTGAAGCCTCATCTCTCTCCACTGTGCTATCCAGCCCGGCAAACGTCCAAGTGCGAACATTGGGGTGAACATTTCTACCGGAATGCCCAAGGCACGGTAAATGATTCCCGAATAGAAATCAACGTTAGGATATAATTTTCTTTCCACAAAATATGGGTCTTCCAGCGCTTCTTTTTCAAGCGCCTTTGCAATGTCCAGAACGGGATCTTCTATTCCTAAATCTTCCAGAACATCATCCGCAGCTTTTTTAATGATTTTTGCACGTGGGTCAAAGTTTTTATATACCCTGTGTCCAAAGCCCATAAGACGGAACGGATCATCCTTATCTTTTGCTTTTGCCATAAATTTCTTTGTATCGCCACCATCTTCCTTAATAGCTTCCAGCATTTCTATCACCGCTTGGTTAGCACCTCCATGAAGTGGCCCCCACAGTGCCGCAATACCTGCGGAAATGGAAACAAAAAGACCGGCATGCGATGAACCTACAATACGCACCGTTGAGGTAGAACAGTTTTGTTCGTGGTCTGCGTGCAGTATCAATAGTTTATTAAGAGCATCAACTATAGTCGGCTTTGATGTGTATTCCCCACTTGGTTTTTTGAACATCATTTTAACGAAATTGTCCACATAGCGTAACGAGTCATCACCATAATCAAGTGGCAAGCCCAATCGTTTTCTGTATGTCCAAGCAGTTAGTACGGGGAATTTCGCCAAAATCTTCACTATGGCTTTATACATATCTTCCTCGCTATCAACATTTACCGATGATGGATTGAAAGCAACCAAAGCAGAAGTCAATGATGAGAGCACGCCCATGGGGTGTGCGGATTTTGGAAAGCCGTCCAATATTTTCTTCACATCTTCGTCAACATGCGACTGTGCTTTTATATCATTATGGAATTTTTCAAGTTGCTCCACGGTGGGTAATTCCCCAAAAATAAGAAGATAGCAAACTTCCAAAAAGCGAGCTTTTTCAGCAAGTTCCTCAATGGAATAACCTCTATAGCGCAGGATTCCCTTTTCGCCATCAAGAAAAGTTATGGCACTCTCACAAGAACCTGTATTTTTATAACCAGGGTCCAAAGTAACGACCCCATTGGTATCGCCACGAAGACTTTTAATATCTATTCCTAATTCATTTTCAGTTCCTTCTATAATTGGAAACTCGTATTTTTTACCAT
This sequence comes from Aequorivita sp. UBA3180, assembly GCA_002364215.1. Lineage (GTDB taxonomy): Bacteria > Bacteroidota > Bacteroidia > Flavobacteriales > Flavobacteriaceae > Aequorivita. The sequence continues at coordinate 44,595 of DEXQ01000015.1, forward strand.
CTATCTCGAGGGTCGCCATCTTTGCCATAAAATATTGTGTGTTTTTTATTTATTCAGAAACGCTAAATTACGAAATCTTAAGCTATTTTTTTAACATTTCTAAGTAATCTTAGGTTAAATAATCCTTAAATCATCCGCTGTTTAACGGATTTACGGAAATTAAAAAACCCCGCAAGAAGCGAGGTTTTCAGATAAACTAATAAAGGTTATATTTTGAAGGCATTTTGCCGTGGAAAATAAGCCACTTCACCCAATTGCTCTTCTATTCTGAGCAATTGATTGTACTTCGCCATTCTATCACTTCGCGAAGCGGAACCGGTTTTTATTTGCCCGCAATTTAAGGCAACCGCCAAATCGGCAATAGTGTTATCTTCTGTTTCCCCGCTTCGGTGGCTCATTACGGAAGTATAACCAGCATTATGCGCCATATTTACTGCTGCAATGGTTTCAGTCAACGTACCAATTTGATTCACTTTTATCAAAATTGAATTGGCTATTTTTTCTGAAATACCTTTTGAAAGTCGTTCTACATTTGTAACGAACAAATCATCCCCGACCAATTGTACTTTATCGCCAACTTTTTCGGTTAAATATTTCCAGCCTTCCCAGTCGTTTTCGTCCATTCCATCTTCAATGGAAATGATCGGATATTTTTCGCATAATTCAGCTAAATAATCTGCTTGCTCTTTTGAGGTACGTACTTTCCCTTTATCACCTTCAAATTTTGTGTAATCATATTTTTTCTTCACATAAAATTCCGCAGCGGCGCAATCGAGAGCTATCATTACATCATCGCCCAATTTATATCCAGCTTTTTTTGTGGCTTTTGCGATAGTGTCCAAAGCATCTTCAGTTCCATCCAAGGTTGGCGCAAAGCCACCTTCATCACCAACAGCTGTGCTTAAACCGCGGTCGTGCAATACTTTTTTAAGGTTATGAAAAATCTCCGAACCCATTTGCATGGCATGGGTAAAATTTTTCGCCTTTACGGGCATCACCATAAATTCCTGAAAAGCAATGGGCGCATCGCTGTGCGAACCACCGTTTATAATGTTCATCATGGGTACGGGAAGCGTTTTGGCGCTTACGCCACCCACATAACGGTACAACGGCATTCCCAGTTCGGCAGCCGCAGCTTTTGCGCAGGCTAACGAAACCCCCAAAATTGCATTGGCCCCAAGTTTTGATTTATTCTTTGTGCCATCCAGGTCAATCATTGTTTTATCAATCAGCTCCTGTTCAAAAACGGAAATACCAAGCAAAGTGCCTGCAATTTTTCCTTGTACATTTTCAACCGCTTTCATTACGCCTTTACCCATATAATCTTTTCCGCCGTCGCGAAGTTCAACAGCTTCGTGCTCGCCAGTTGAAGCTCCGGAAGGAACTGCGGCGCGACCCATAAAACCATTTTCGGTGATAACGTCAACTTCAATTGTTGGGTTTCCTCGGGAATCAAAAATTTGTCTGGCGATGATGTCTATTATGATGCTCATTGGTAAAAGTTAATAGTTATTGGTTAATTGTTAATTGTAAAGACCCCAAAGGTTTCAAAAACCTTTGGGGTCTGGAAATTTTTAAGCGGTTTGTAGTTTATGTTTTTCAATACTTTCGATGAATTCATCAAAAAGATACGAAGCGTCATGCGGTCCGGGGCTTGCCTCGGGGTGATATTGCACTGAGAAAGCAGGTTTGTTTTTCAATCGAATTCCAGCAGCCGTGTGATCGTTCAGATGTTCGTGCGTAATTTCAATATTGGAATTTGCCTCAGCCTCTTCCCTATTTATTGCAAAACCGTGATTTTGAGAAGTGATTTCTCCTTTACCACTAATCAAATTCATTACAGGGTGGTTTATTCCGCGGTGGCCGTTGTGCATTTTATAGGTAGAAATTCCGTTTGCCAAAGCCAACATTTGGTGCCCAAGACAGATACCGAACATTGGCACTTCTTTATCCAAAATTGTTTTCACAACTTCTATGGCACTATGAAGTGGCTCAGGATCGCCGGGGCCGTTAGATATAAAGTAACCATCGGGACTAAAAGCTTCCATTTCTGAAAAAGAGGCGTTGTATGGAAATACTTTTATGTAACAGTCCCTTTCAGCAAGATTGCGAAGTATGTTTTTCTTTATTCCCAGATCCAAGGCAGACACTTTATATTTTGCGTTTTCATGTCCGAAGAAATAAGGTTCTTTTGTAGAAACTTTTGAAGCTAGCTCCAAACCGTTCATGTCGGGTACAGCTGCCAACTGCTTTTTCAATCCATCAATATTGTCAACTTCCGTAGAAATAACGGCGTTCATAGCGCCATTATCGCGAATGTAACTTACAAGAGCGCGGGTGTCCACATCACTTATTGCCAATAAGTTATTTCTGTTTAAGAATTCTTCCAAGGAGTCATCTGCCGCGGGACGCGAATAATGGTAGCTGAAATTGCGCACCACCAGACCTGCAATTTTTATTCCTTCAGATTCTACTTCTTCCCTATTTGTTCCGTAATTCCCAATGTGGGCGTTTGTGGCGACCATTATCTGTCCAAAATAGGAAGGGTCTGTAAAAATCTCTTGATACCCGGTCATTCCGGTGTTGAAACAAACTTCGCCAAAGGCAGAGCCTTCTTTACCACCAACTGCTTTTCCGTAGAAAATGGTTCCGTCTGCCAATAAAATAAGTGCTTTTTTTCGTGTTTGGTATTTCATGCTATTATTTCTGTGGATACTATTGAATCTGTGGTTTCTTATGTTTTAAATGTTGTGTTTCAAACTTCTAAATTTCCAATTCGTAAAATCTTTGCAAAAATAGTATAAAAAAAAGGGATAAACGAAAACGCTTATCCCTTTGTTATTTATTGAATTGGAATTCATTCTATTCCTCTTCCTTTTTAGCTTCTTTCTCGGCTTTTGCTGGTGCGGCTTTCGCAGCAGGGGCAGCAGCGGCTGAAGATCCGCTTCCACGACGACTTCTACGTGTAGATTTCTTCTTGGTAGCTTTGCCGGCATTGTAAAGTTCGTTGAAATCAACAAGCTCTATCATTGCCATATCAGCGTTATCACCTAGACGGTTACCCAATTTAATGATTCGGGTGTATCCTCCCGGACGGTCACCAACTTTTGGCGCAACAGTTCTGAAAAGTTCTGCAACCGCATCTTTTTGACGCAATTTTGCAAATACCAAACGACGGTTGTGCGTGGTGTCTTCTTTAGACTTTGTTACCAATGGTTCAACGAACTGCTTCAGCGCTTTTGCTTTTGCAACAGTAGTGTTGATGCGTTTGTGCTCCACAAGTGAGCAAGCCATATTGGCCAACATGGAGTGTCTGTGGGCGGTTTTTCTACCTAAGTGATTTATTTTTTTTCCGTGTCTCATGACGTTTTTGTTATCATCATCTTGCTACAAGATCCGTTCTTCGGAGAGCAAATTATGATGGGTTATTGATTAACGATTGTCGATTGATGATTGTTGATTTCAGATTTAAAACTTCAGCAATCTGAAATCAAAAATCTGAAATCGTTAATCACTAGTCTTTATCTAACTTATATTTTGCAAGATCCATCCCGAAGTTTAGGCCTTTCACGTTTACAAGCTCTTCAAGCTCTGTAAGCGATTTTTTACCGAAATTACGGAACTTCATCAAGTCATTCTTGTTGTAAGATACTAGGTCGCCCAAAGTATCAACCTCTGCAGCTTTCAAACAGTTTAGCGCACGAACCGAAAGATCCATATCTACCAATTTTGTTTTAAGCAACTGACGCATGTGAAGGGACTCTTCATCATAAGTTTCAGTTTGTGCAATTTCATCTGCCTCCAAAGTAATACGCTCATCGCTGAACAACATAAAGTGGTGGATCAAAGTTTTTGCAGCTTCGGTCAAAGCATCTTTTGGGTGAATTGATCCGTCTGTTACGATTTCGAAAACCAATTTCTCGTAATCGGTTTTTTGCTCTACACGGAAGTTTTCAATGCTGTACTTCACATTTTTTATAGGAGTGTAGATAGAATCTGTAAAGATGGTGCCCAAAGGAGCATTTGCTTTTTTGTTCTCTTCAGCTGGAACGTAACCGCGACCTTTTTCGATAGTGATTTCGAAATTAAGGTTCACTTTTTTATCCATATTACAAAGAACCAATTCTGGGTTCAATACTTGGAAACCTGAAATGAATTTTTGGAAATCACCTGCCTTCAACTGCTCGTTGCCAGAAACGGAAATAGTAACGGTTTCGTTGTCTATCTCGTCAATCTGTCTTTTGAAACGAACTTGTTTAAGGTTCAAAATAATTTCGGTAACATCTTCCACTACTCCTGCGATGGTAGAAAATTCGTGATCCACGCCTTCGATGCGAACCGAAGTTATGGCGAATCCTTCCAATGAGGAAAGCAAAACGCGTCTTAATGCGTTACCAACGGTAAGTCCGTAACCTGGTTCCAAAGGACGAAACTCAAATTTCCCTTCGAAATCGGTAGAGTTTACCATTATAACTTTATCAGGCTTCTGAAAACTAAATACTGCCATTTTTTTCTTCGTTTTAATTGTTATTTAGTTGCGCGGTTTAAAAGTTTGAAGAACACTATAAACCCTTTGGCCAAATACCAATATGATTATTTTATTATTTAGAATATAATTCGACGATAAACTGCTCGTTGATGTTTTCTGGGATTTGGATACGCTCAGGTACGGAAACGAAAGTTCCTTCCTTTTTGTCGTTGTTCCAAGTAATCCACTCGTAAACATGATTTGCATTTGCCAACGAATCGTTGATTGCGCTAAGAGATTTTGACTTCTCTCTAACGGCTACTACATCTCCAGGCTTTAACTGGTATGATGGAATGTTTACTTTTTCACCGTTAACGGTAATGTGACGGTGAGACACCAATTGTCTAGCACCAGAGCGACTTGGGGAAATCCCCATACGGTAGACTACATTGTCTAAACGTGATTCAGCCAATTGAAGCAATACTTGACCTGTAATTCCAGGAGCTGCAGTTGCTTTTTTGAACATATTTCTGAATTGACGCTCCAAAATACCGTAGGTATATTTCGCTTTTTGCTTTTCAGCAAGTTGGATTGCATATTCAGATTTTTTTCCACGGCGACGTGCGTTCCCGTGTTGCCCAGGAGGGTAGTTTCTTTTTTCGAAAGACTTATCGTCTCCGAAGATTGCTTCCCCGAACTTACGGGCGATTTTAGTTTTTGGACCAGTATATCTTGCCATTTCTAATTTAAGGTTATGAAGAAAAACTAAATTAAGGTCTTACGTTAATCCTTTAGTTTTTGGTTCCTTCAGATTGATATTTGTTATTAATTAATGTTTATTATTATTTTTTATTTTTTTCTAAATAAAAATAGAAAATGAATTGCCCGAAGGCAATTCAATAAAAAATATTATACTCTTCTTCTTTTAGGAGGACGGCATCCGTTGTGCGGCATTGGGGTAACGTCGATGATTTCGGTTACTTCAATTCCAGCATTGTGGATAGAACGTATTGCAGATTCTCTACCGTTTCCTGGCCCTTTTACGTAAACTTTTACTTTGCGCAAACCGGCGTCGTGTGCAACTTTTGCGCAATCTTCTGATGCTAACTGAGCTGCATAAGGAGTGTTTTTCTTAGATCCACGGAAGCCCATTTTACCGGCTGAGGACCAAGAGATAACATCTCCGTTCTTATTTGTCAACGAAACGATAATGTTGTTGAAAGAAGCATTGATATGCGCCTCTCCAGTTGATTCAACATTAACCTTGCGTTTTTTAACTGTTTTTGTAGTTTTTTGACTTGTCTTTGCCATAACGTTAGGTTTTATTTAGTTGCTTTTTTCTTGTTAGCAACAGTTTTACGTTTTCCTTTTCTTGTACGAGAGTTATTCTTAGTACGTTGTCCTCTTAATGGAAGACCCGATCTGTGACGAATACCTCTGTAACAACCAATATCCATTAAGCGTTTTATGCTTAATTGAACTTCACTACGTAATTCACCTTCGATTTTGAAAGACCCTACAGCGTCACGAATAGCCCCGATTTCATCATCGTTCCATTCACTTACTTTTTTGTCTTCGTCAACTCCGGCTTTGTTCAGAATATCTTGTGCACGGCTCTTACCGATACCGAAGATATACGTTAACGCGATTACACCCCTTTTGTGCTTCGGGATATCTACACCTGCGATTCTTGCCATAACTTATCCTTGTCTTTGTTTGAACTTTGGGTTCTTTTTGTTAATTACATATAATCTGCCCTTTCTGCGAACAATCTTGCAGTCGGCACTTCTCTTCTTTACGGATGCTCTTACTTTCATCTCTTTTTTATTTATTTATTATTCAATGAACCGTGAGGTCCGTTGTATTAATATCTGTATGTTATTCTTGCTTTCGTTAAATCGTACGGGCTCATTTCCAGTTTCACTTTATCACCTGGCAATAATTTTATATAGTGCATTCGCATTTTACCAGAAATATGTGCGGTTACAATGTGACCGTTTTCCAGTTCCACACGGAACATTGCGTTTGATAGTGCTTCCACTATACTTCCATCTTGTTCTATTGCGCTTTGTTTTGCCATAATTATGCTACTGCTTTTCTATTTTTGCCGCTTTTCATCAAACCATCGTAATGGCGGTTCAATAAGTACGAGTTTACTTGTTGCATGGTATCGATAGCTACACCTACCATAATTAGGAGTGATGTACCACCGTAGAATAATGCCCAACCTTGCTGTATGCCCATCAACTTAACTACGAAGGCGGGGAAAATCGCGATCAGCGCTAAAAAGATAGAACCTGGTAAGGTTATTTGAGACATAATTCGATCTAAATATTCAGCGGTTTGTGAACCTGGTTTAATTCCAGGAATGAAACCTCCACTACGTTTAAGGTCGTCAGCCATTTTATTGGTTGGAACCGTAATAGCAGTATAGAAATATGTGAATATAATAATCAACACTGCGAATACCAAGTTGTACCAAAATCCAAAGATATCACTGAACGTTGCTTGGATGCTTTGTGAAAAATCACTTTCAGAAAGACTAGCTACCGCAGAGGGCACAAACATAATTGCCTGGGCAAAAATGATTGGCATTACCCCAGAAGCGTTCAACTTCAATGGAATAAATTGTCGAGCTCCAAAAATATTCTTTTCGAAACCACCAGTTGCGGTTCTTCTTGCATATTGTACTGGAATCTTTCGCACAGCCATCACTAACATTACAGATAGCAATATGATAACAAACCAGATAACTAATTCAATAAGAATCATAATCAGTCCACCATTTGACTCCATTACTCTGGAAACAAATTCCTGAGCGAATGCCTGTGGAAGATTAGCAATAATACCAACCATAATTAATATAGAGATACCATTTCCAATACCTTTATCAGTAATCTTTTCACCCAGCCACATTGCAAATATTGTTCCTGTTACTAAAATTATAACAGATGAAACATAGAACATTAAGCTCTGACCCATCACAAAAGCTTCTGCCGGAACTCCCATAGCAGGAAGACCTGCAAGGTAACTTGGTGCCTGAACCAAACAGATACCGATGGTTAACCAACGGGTAATCTGATTAATTTTTTTACGACCACTTTCTCCCTCTTTCTGCAATTTTTGAAGGTATGGCACAGCAATTTGCATCAACTGTACAACAATAGAGGCAGAAATGTAAGGCATGATACCCAATGCAAAAACAGAAGCGTTGGCAAAAGCCCCTCCCGTAAATGCGTTTAGCAATCCGCCGATACCGCCTGAATCAAACTTACCTGCAAATTGAGCAAGCATATCTGCATCAATGCCCGGAAGTACTACCTGTGCACCAAAACGGTACACCAATAGCATTCCCAAGGTTAGAATGATGCGGTTACGCAACTCTTCTATTTTCCAAACATTTTTTAAGGTTTCGATAAATTTCATCCTTAGCTGTTGTTACAATGTTACTACTTCACCTCCGGCAGCTTCAATAGCTTCCTTTGCCGAGGCAGTGAACTTGTGTGCAGATACTTTTAGTTTTGCCTTAATCTCTCCTCTTCCTAAAATCTTAACCATTTCATTCTTTCCGGCAAGACCCAACCCTACTAGGGTTTCAAAGTCAACGGCATCATTTATTTTCTTGTCGTCAACCAACTGCTGAAGAGTATCTATATTGATTCCCTTATATTCTTTACGGTTGATGTTTGTAAAACCAAACTTAGGAACACGACGCTGTAGGGGCATCTGTCCACCTTCAAATCCAATTTTCTTGGAATAACCTGAACGTGATTTTGCTCCTTTGTGTCCGCGGGTGGCAGTACCACCTTTACCGGAACCTTGTCCGCGACCTACTCGCTTGCCTTTGTTTTTCGCCGATCCTGCGGCGGGTTGTAAGTTACTTAAATCCATTTTTTCGTGTTTCCTTATTTGGTTTCAACAGAAACCAAGTGATTAACTTTATTGATCATACCAAGAATGTTTGGCGTATCTTCATGCTCAACCGTTTGGTTCATCTTGTGAAGCCCTAACGATTCCATGATTCTCTTTTGGTTTTTTGGGCGCTTTATAACGCTCTTTACCTTTGTTACTTTAATTTTTGCCATCGCTCTGATATTTATCCTTTGAATACTTTTTCAAGTGAAATTCCTCTTTGGTCAGCTACAGTTTGTGCACTTCGCATTTGCAAAAGAGCGTCAAAAGTTGCCTTTACCACGTTGTGTGGGTTAGAAGATCCCTGTGATTTTGACAATACATCGTGAACCCCTACTGCTTCCAATACGGCACGTACGGCACCACCAGCAATTACTCCGGTACCAGGCGCAGCTGGAAGAAGGTTAACACGGGCTCCGCCGTATTTTCCTTTTTGTTCGTGTGGAAGTGTCACTTTGTTAAGTGGAATGCGAACCAAGTTTTTCTTGGCATCCTCAATAGCTTTTGCTATCGCGCTTGCTACATCCTTGGATTTCCCAAGACCGTGGCCTACCACTCCTTTTTCGTCTCCAACAACTACAATAGCTGAAAATCCAAAGGCACGACCACCTTTGGTCACCTTGGTTACACGTTGTACACCTACCAAACGGTCTTTCAATTCAAGACCTCCTGGCTTTACTAATTCTGCGTTTTTATAATCTTGATACATAATGCTACTTAGAATTTAAGGCCACCTTCGCGTGCACCTTCAGCTAATGATTTTACTCTTCCGTGGTATAGGTAACCGCCTCTGTCAAAAGCGATGGTTTCAACACCTGCTTTAACAGCTTTTTCTGCGATTGCTTTTCCTACCAATTTTGCAGCTTCAACTTTGTTTACTTTTGAAGCGTCAATGTCTTTATCTCTTGAAGATGCAGCGGTAATGGTCTTTCCATTTACATCGTCAATAATTTGAGCGTATATTTCTTTATTGCTGCGGAAAACAGCCAAACGTGGGCGACTTTCGGTCCCCTCAACCGTTTTTCTGATTCGCATGCGCAAGCGCTCTCTTCTTTCGTACTTTGATAATGCCATAACTCTATTTGTTATGCAGATTTACCTGCTTTTCTTCTTAATTGTTCACCAACAAACTTGATACCTTTTCCTTTGTAAGGTTCTGGCTTACGGAAGCCGCGGATTTTTGCCGCTACTTGTCCTACCAATTGTTTGTCGTGAGACGTTAATTTTACGATTGGGTTTTTACCTTTATCAGATACTGTTTCCACTTTTACCTCCGGAGCGATGTCCAAAACGATATTGTGTGAAAATCCTAAAGCCAAATCCAATTTTTGTCCTTGGTTGCTGGCGCGGTAACCCACACCTACCAATTCAAGTTCCTTGGTCCATCCGTTGCTCACACCTTCAATCATGTTATTGATCAATGATCTGTAAAGACCGTGCTTTGCAGTGTGGTCTTTAGAATCTGAAGGGCGCTCAACCAATACGTTTCCGTCCTCTACTTTTACGGTTAGATCAGAATCAAATTCCTGAGTTAACTCGCCTAATTTTCCTTTTACGGTAATTACGTTGTCTTTTACATCAACTGTAACTCCTTGTGGGATTACTACCGGGTTTTTACCTATTCTTGACATTTCTTTGTCTATTTTTTAGTAAACGTAACACAATACTTCACCACCAACATTTTGTGCTTTTGCTTGTTTGCCAGTCATAACTCCAGAAGAAGTTGAAACAATGGCAATACCAAGACCATTAAGCACGCGAGGAAGTTCTGATGAACCTGCATATTTACGTAAACCTGGTTTACTGATTCTTTGAATTTTCTTGATTACCGATTCTTTGGTAAGCTTGTCGTATTTCAACGCAATTTTGATGGTTCCCTGTGCGGTACTGTCATCAAACTTGTAGCTTAGAATGTAACCTTGGTCAAAAAGGATTTTTGTAATCTCCTTTTTAAGATTTGATGCTGGAATCTCTACTACGCGATGCCCAGCTTTTACAGCATTTCTAATCCTTGTTAGATAATCTGAAATTGGATCTGTATTCATTTATTTGAATTTGCGGATGTGGTTTTCAGACTATTCTGAACCTTCAACCAGTTTATACTTTTTCTTTTAAACAAAAATCTGTTCTTACCAAGATGCTTTGCGCACACCTGGAATTAACCCTGAATTTGCCATTTCACGGAACAATACACGTGAAATTCCAAAAGTTCTCATATACCCTCTTGGTCTTCCAGTAAGTTTGCAACGATTGTGCAAACGAACTGGTGAGGCATTTTTTGGTAGTTTTTGTAAACCTTCCCAATCGCCAGCTTCTTTTAAAGCTTTACGCTTGGCGGCATATTTAGCTACCATTTTTTGTCTCTTAACCTCGCGGGCTTTCATTGATTCTTTAGCCATCTCTTAGTTCTTTTTAAAGGGTAATCCCAATTCTTGTAATAATGATTTCGCTTCTTTATCGGTGTTGGCCGAAGTGATGAACGTAATGTTCATTCCTTCAATTTTCTTCACTTTATCGATGTCGATTTCTGGGAAGATAATTTGCTCGGTGATTCCCAAAGAGTAATTCCCTCTTCCGTCAAAACCGGTTGCTTTAATTCCGTTAAAGTCACGTACCCTAGGCAAGGCCGAGGTTACCAATCTATCCAAAAACTCGTACATACGCTCTCCACGCAACGTAACCTTCACACCAATTGGCATGCCTTTACGAAGTTTGAAGTTAGCAACGTCTTTTTTGGACATAGTAGCTACTGCTTTTTGCCCGGTTATCTTTGTAAACTCATCAACCGAATAGTCAATAAGTTTCTTGTCAGCTACTGCCGCACCCACTCCACGGGAAACAACAATACGCTCCAATTTTGGTACCTGCATGACGTTTTTGTAACCAAATTCGTCAGTAAGTGCATTGATCACTTTGCTTTTGTACTCTTCCTTAAGTCTTGGTGTATATGCCATAACTATATTGCTTGATTCGATTGTTTTGAAAATCGTACTTTTTTACCATTCTCCATTTTGTAACCAACACGTGTGGCTTTTCCAGATTTTGGATCAACCAATGAAAGGTTTGAAATATGGATAGGAGCTTCTTTTTTTGCAATTCCACCTTGTGGGTTCTTCGCACTGGGTTTCTCATGTTTTGAAACCATGTTCACTCCTTCTACGATTGCTTTGTTTTTGTCAAGGAATATTTTCATTACTTTACCTTCAGAACCTTTGTGGTCTCCGGCAGTAACTACTACTGTATCGCCTGATTTTATTTTAAGCTTTGTCATCTTAGTTTTCATATTAAAGCACCTCTGGTGCCAATGATACTATTTTCATAAATTGCTTGTCGCGAAGCTCTCTTGCTACCGGGCCAAAAACACGTGTTCCTCTCATTTCACCCTGTGGGTTCAAAAGTACACAAGCGTTATCATCGAAACGGATGTAAGAACCATCAGGTCTTCTTATTTCCTTCACGGTACGTACTACAACTGCTGTAGAAACTGCTCCTTTCTTAATGTTTCCATTTGGTGTAGCTTCTTTTACAGAAACTACAATTTTATCACCAATAGAAGCATACCTTCTTTTTGTTCCGCCCAATACACGGATGCAAAGCACTTCTTTGGCTCCGGTATTATCTGCGACTTTGAGTCTTGATTCTTGTTGTAACATAATTACTTCGCTCTTTCAATTATTTCTACTAATCTCCAACATTTGGTTTTACTCAAAGGTCTTGTTTCCATGATCTTTACGGTATCACCTTCGTTGCAGTTGTTTGTCTCGTCGTGCGCTACGTATTTTTTCGTTTTTAACACGAACTTTCCGTACATCGGGTGTTTTACTTTTTTAACCTCGCTAACAACAATGGATTTATCCATTTTATTGCTGGTTACTACCCCTATACGTTCTTTTCTTAAGTTTCTTTTAATTTCTTCCATCTTTCAGCTGTACAATTATTGCACTTCTCTATTAGTTAGTTCAGTCGCTATTCTTGCTATCACCCTTCTCTGGGATCTTAGTTGAATTGGATTTTCCAACGGTGAAATGGTATGAGCCATTTTAAGGTCTGAATAAGCCTTTCTAGATTCAGCGTATGCTTCCTGAAGTTCTGCCGTTGATGCTTTCTTAATTTCTGATTGTTTCATCTTTCAAAAAATTATGCTTGGAAATCCCGAGACATTACAAATTTAGTTTTTACCGGAAGCTTTTGTGCTGCAAGGCGCAATGCTTCTTTTGCTGTTTCAACTGGAACACCGGATACTTCAAAAAGCATTCTTCCTGGTTTAACCACAGCAGCATAATATTCTACGGCACCTTTACCCTTACCCATACGTACTTCAAGAGGTTTTTTGGTAATTGGCTTATCTGGAAAAATCATGATCCAAATAGAACCTTCCCTTTTCATAAAACGGGTAGCGGCGATACGTGCAGCTTCAATTTGTCTTGCTGTAAGAAATTCTGATTCCAACGATTTTATACCGAAGGTTCCGTATGCTAGCTGGTTGCCACGTTCGGCATTGCCCTTCATACGGCCTTTCATTTGTTTACGGTACTTTGTTCTTTTAGGTTGTAACATTTTTTTCTATTTAAAAAATTACTTTCTGCGACGTGCTTTATTGCCACCGCGTCCTGCTGGAGCACCTTTACCACCACTCTTTTTGCCAGTCGATAGACCAACTAATGGGGAAAGTTCCCGCTTTCCATATACTTCGCCTTTCATAATCCATACTTTAACACCCAATCTACCGTAGGTAGTGTGTGCCTCAACTAAAGCGTAGTCAATATCGGCTCTAAAAGTTGATAATGGGATACGACCTTCTTTGTACGATTCTGAACGTGCCATTTCAGCGCCGTTCAAACGTCCCGAGATTTGCACCTTAATACCTTCAGCGTTCATTCGCATTGTTGCCGCGATTGCCATTTTTATGGCACGACGGTATGAAATACGGCTTTCAATCTGGCGCGCGATGCTCGCAGCTACCAAATATGCATCAAGCTCAGGTCTTTTGATCTCGTGGATGTTGATCTGTACCTCTTTATCTGTAATTTTCTTAAGCTCTTCTTTTAGCTTGTCTACTTCCTGGCCACCTTTACCGATAATGATACCGGGACGGGCAGTGGTTATAGTAACGGTTACAAGCTTAAGCGTACGCTCAATAATTACTCTACTCACACTAGCTTTACTTAAACGTGCGTGAACATATTTTCTAATCTTGTCGTCTTCGGCTAGTTTATCGCCGTAGTCGTTGCCTCCGTACCAGTTGGATTCCCAACCTCTAATGATACCTAAGCGATTCCCGATTGGATTTGTCTTCTGTCCCATTTAATTATTTGCTTTGTGTGTTATCGTTTGCTGCCAATACCAGTGTTACGTGGTTGGAGCGTTTTCTAATTCTGTGTGCGCGGCCTTGTGGTGCTGGGCGAAGTCTCTTCAACATCGTTCCACCGTCCACACGGATTTCCTTAACAAAAAGATCTGCATCTTCAATTGAAGCATCTTCGTTCTTTTGTTGCCAGTTATTGATGGCAGACAAAAGTAGTTTCTCCAATTTGCGTGAAGATTCTTTTGAACTGAACTTCAAAATGTTAAGTGCTTTGTCTATTTTCTCACCTCTTACCAAATCTGCCATTAAACGCATTTTTCTTGGTGAAGTGGGGCAATTGTTCAATTTAGCCATGTAAGTAGTCTTCTTGGCTTCCTTGATTGCTTCTGCTCTTTCTCTTTTACGAACTCCCATGGCCTATTATTTTTTACCTTTGTTTTTAGCACCTGCGTGACCACGGAATGATCTTGTAGGTGAAAATTCTCCTAGTTTATGCCCAACCATGTTTTCTGTAACATACACAGGAACAAATTGGCGCCCGTTGTGTACAGCGATGGTTTGACCAACAAAATCTGGAGTAATCATAGAAGCACGTGACCAAGTTTTGATAACGGTCTTCTTATTGTCCTCAACGTTTTGTTGAACTTTCTTGTCTAGTTTATAATGAACGAACGGTCCTTTTTTTAACGATCTTGCCATAACTTATTTCTTTCTTCGTTCTAAGATATATTTATTACTTGCTTTCGTTTTAGTACGGGTTCTGTAACCTTTAGCAGGGATACCTTTTCTAGAACGTGGATGACCTCCTGAAGCGCGGCCCTCACCACCACCCATTGGGTGATCTACTGGGTTCATCACTACTGGTCTTGTACGTGGTCTTCTACCCAACCATCTGCTTCTACCGGCTTTACCTGAAACCAATAATTGGTGGTCACTGTTTGAAACGGCACCAATGGTAGCCATACAGTTTACCAAAATCAATCTAGTTTCACCTGAAGGAAGTTTTACGGTAGCGTATTTTCCATCACGAGCCATAAGCTGTGCGAAAGCACCAGCACTACGAGCCATAATAGCTCCTTGACCGGGACGAAGCTCGATACAAGAAATAATAGTACCTAATGGAATAGCTGAAAGTGGCATTGCGTTTCCAATCTCTGGAGCTACTGCTTCACCGGAAAGGATATTCTGCCCAACTTGTAGTCCGTTCTGTGCAATCACATATCGCTTTTCACCATCTTGATAGTTCAAAAGTGCGATAAACGCAGTACGGTTTGGATCGTATTGAATACTGGCAACGGTAGCAGGGATTCCCGCTTTGTCGCGTTTAAAATCGATAATTCGATATTTCTTCTTATGACCACCACCTATGTAGCGCATGGTCATTTTTCCTTGACTGTTTCTACCACCAGATCTTTTGTTCGGAGCAAGTAACGACTTCTCCGGCTTATCGGTTGTAATGGCGTCAAAACCATTTACAACCCTAAAACGCTGACCTGGGGTGATTGGTTTTAATTTTCTTACTGACATTTGTGTCTGATTAAATCTAAGTTGCCTTAGATGTTACTGTAAAAATCTATTGTATCACCTTCCGCCACCTGTACGATTGCTTTTTTGTAAGCGTTCGTTTTACCAGTTTGGACACCTGTTTTTGTATAACGGGTCTTCCTATCAGGGCGGACATTCATTGTGCGAACTTTTTCAACAGAAACTCCGTAAGCAGCCTCAACCGCTTTCTTGATTTCTACCTTATTCGCCTTTGGGTTCACTACAAAGCCAAAAACGTTTTTGTCTTCAGCATCTTTGGTAGCTTTTTCCGTAATTATAGGTTTAATTAAGATGTTCATCTTGTTTCTATTTACTTAAGTTTGTTTCAATTCCTTCCAAAGAACCTTCAAATAGCACTAAACTATTTGCATTCATAATTTTATAAGTACTTAATTGTGAGTTAGTTATAACTTCAGTACCTTTCAAATTGCGCGAGGACAAATATACATTATTATTTAAGTCTCCCAACACAAATAAAGATTTTTTGTCATTAAGCCCTAAACTGTTCAAAACCGCAGTAAAATTCTTGGTTTTTGGAGCATCAAAATTTAGGTCTTCCAATACAAAAATGGCTTTATCATTCGCCTTCATCGAAAGGGCAGATTTACGCGCCAAACGCTTCAGGTTCTTGTTCAATTTGAAGGAGTAGTTACGCGGACGAGGCCCGAACATTCTACCACCACCTTTAAATACACCAGACTTGATGCTACCCGCACGGGCAGTACCAGTTCCTTTTTGTTTCTTTATCTTTCTGGTAGAACCAGCAATCTCAGCACGCTCCTTTGCCTTGTGGGTACCTTGTCTTTGATTTGCAAGGTATTGCTTCACATCAAGGTAAACAGCGTGATTGTTAGGCTCTATTCCGAACACATCTGCAGAAAGTTCAACTTTCCGACCTGTGTCTTTTCCGTTTATGTCTAATACAGCTACCTTCATTATTTCTCGATCATTACATAAGCGTTTTTATGGCCAGGAACTGCTCCTTTAACCACAAGTAGATTCTTTTCAGGAATTACTTTCAAAACTCTTAAATTTTCAACTTTTACTCTTTCGTTGCCCATTTGGCCAGCCATACGCATTCCCTTGAATACTCTCGCAGGATATGACGCAGCCCCAATGGAACCTGGCGCACGCAAACGGTTGTGCTGACCGTGTGTTGCTTGCCCAACACCGCCAAAACCGTGACGCTTAACAACCCCTTGGAAACCTTTACCTTTTGATGTACCCGCGATATCCACGAACTCACCCTCGATAAAATGCTCCACAGTAATTGTGTCACCTAATTTGTAACTTTCTTCAAATCCCTTGAATTCGGCGACTTTGCGTTTTGCAACGGTTCCTGCTTTTTTGGCGTGCCCTTCGGCAGCTTTAGTTACAGTCTTCTTGTCATCGAAACCAAGTTGAAGAGCTTCGTACCCGTCAACCTCTTTGGTTCTGACTTGGGTAACAACACAGGGTCCTGCTTCAATAACGGTACACGGAATGTTCTTTCCGTTGTCGTCAAAGATGCTGGTCATCCCTATCTTTCTTCCAATTAACCCAGACATATTTAATTATTTATTGATTATTACTTATTTAAATTTCTATTCAAAAAAACAGGGTCAAAATAAATTCAACCCTGAATATTATTTTGTTTCCGTTTTTCCACAACCATCGTTGAGGACATTTTTAATCTTTACAAGATCCCGAAGCGAGTTCGGGAAGTAAATTAAAGTTTATAACTAAACTTTGATTTCCACTTCTACTCCACTTGGAAGCTCCAATTTCATTAGAGCGTCAATTGTTTTTGAAGAAGAACTGTAGATATCCAAAAGTCTTTTGTAAGAACTTAATTGGAATTGCTCTCTACTTTTCTTGTTCACGTGCGGAGAACGTAGTACTGTAAAGATTTTTTTATGTGTTGGTAAAGGAATTGGCCCTGTAACTACAGCTCCGGTACTCTTTACGGTCTTTACGATTTTTTCAGCAGATTTGTCCACCAAATTGTGATCGTAAGATTTTAGTTTTATTCTTATTTTTTGACTCATTGCTGAAATTATTAAACGTTAGCGGTTCCTCTTGCTGCTGCTATTACACTTTCTGAAATGTTAGAAGGTGTTTCAGCATAATGTGAAAATTCCATAGTTGAAGTTGCACGACCTGAAGACAATGTTCTCAATGTAGTTACATAACCGAACATTTCAGAAAGTGGCACTTCAGCCTTGATAACCTTTGCTCCGGCGCGGTCAGCCATATTATTGATTGTACCACGACGACGGTTAAGGTCACCCACAATATCACCCATATTTTCTTCTGGCGTAAGGACCTCAAGCTTCATTATAGGCTCTAGAATTACTGCACCTGCTTTTTTGGCAACTTCTTTGAAACCAATTTTTGCGGCAAGTTCAAAAGACAATGCATCAGAATCCACAGGGTGGAATGATCCGTCCTTTAAAGTAACCTTCATACTGTCAACTTCAAAACCTGCAAGTGGCCCATTGACCATTGCTTGTTTGAAACCTTTTTCAACAGCAGGGATAAATTCCTTAGGAACGTTACCACCTTTTACTTCGTTTACGAATTCAAGCCCAATCTTGCCTTCTTCAGCTGGTTCAAGTGTAAATACGATATCAGCAAATTTACCACGACCACCAGATTGTTTTTTGTAAACCTCTCTGTGATCAGCAACTTTTGTAACAGCTTCTTTGTACTCAACCTGTGGTTGTCCTTGGTTTACTTCAACTTTGAATTCGCGACGTAAACGATCCACGATAATATCTAAGTGAAGCTCTCCCATTCCTGAAATAATTGTTTGCCCAGAAGCTTCGTCTGTACGCACTTGGAATGTTGGATCTTCTTCGGCAAGTTTTGACAAAGCCATACCCAATTTATCAACATCAACCTTAGTTTTAGGCTCTACCGCGATACCAATTACTGGATCAGGGAAGTTCATACTTTCCAAAACAATTGGATGTTTTTCATCAGACATGGTATCACCAGTCTTGATATCTTTAAATCCTACCGCCGCCCCAATATCTCCAGCTTCGATATAATCGATAGCATTTTGTTTGTTGGAGTGCATTTGGTAAATACGTGAAATACGTTCTTTTTTACCGGAACGGTTGTTCAAAATGTAAGATCCTGCGTCCAAACGACCTGAATAAACACGGAAGAATGCCAAGCGACCTACGAAAGGATCTGTAGCAATCTTAAATGCTAGTGCAGAAAATGGTGCACTTACATCTGGTTTACGTATTTCTTCTTTTTCGGTATCTGGGTTAACACCAATAATACCTTCCTTATCGGTTGGTGCTGGCAAATAACGGCAAACAGCATCTAAAAGAAACTGAACCCCCTTATTCTTAAATGAAGAACCACAAACCATTGGAATGATAGACATATCCATTACGGCAGCACGAAGCGCAGCGTGCACCTCTTCTTCAGTAATAGAGTCTTCGTCCTCCATATATTTTTCAAGCAAGTTTTCGTCATAAGCAGCAACTTCTTCAATAAGTTTACCACGTAAAACTTTTGCTTCAGCTTTTAATTCTTCTGGAATTTCAACAACGTCGAATGTTGAACCGAATGAATCATCATGCCAAATCACAGCACGGTTTTTCACTAAGTCAACAATTCCTTTAAAGTCTGCTTCGTCACCAATATTCAATACAATTGGCACTGCGTTGGACTTCAGCATATCCTTTACCTGCTGACATACAGCCATAAAGTTTGCTCCTTGACGGTCCATTTTATTAACGAAACCGATACGAGGTACTTTATAGTTATCTGCAAGCCTCCAGTTTGTTTCGGATTGTGGCTCAACACCATCTACCGCACTGAAAAGGAATACCAAACCATCAAGAACACGCAGCGAGCGGTTTACCTCTACGGTAAAATCCACGTGGCCAGGAGTGTCAATAATGTTGAAATGGTAATCTTTTGTTTCAGGAAGCGGTTGTGCGTTTTCCAATGGAAACCTCCAAGTACAAGTAGTAGCAGCCGAAGTAATGGTAATACCACGCTCCTGCTCTTGCTCCATCCAGTCCATGGTTGCAGCTCCATCGTGAACCTCACCAATTTTATGGCTTACACCAGTATAAAAAAGGATACGCTCTGTAGTTGTGGTTTTACCGGCATCAATATGCGCAGCAATCCCGATATTTCTTGTGTATTTTAAATCTCTTTGTGCCATTTTTTAGAATCTGAAATGTGAGAATGCTTTGTTAGCTTCTGCCATTTTGTGAGTATCCATACGTTTCTTTACAGCGGCGCCTTCTTCTTTGGCAGCTGCAAGAATCTCACCTGCAAGTTTTGCGGCCATGGATTTCTCGTTTCTTTTTCTTGAATAAGTAATCAACCATTTCATTGCAGTTGCAATTTTACGGTCTGGGCGTATTTGCATAGGAATTTGGAAGGTTGCCCCACCAACTCTACGGCTACGCACCTCTACGTGAGGCATAATATTGGAAAGCGCATCTTTCCAAAGCTCCAACGCAGTTTTTTCGTCGTCTTGTTTCTTTTCATCTACAATGTCAATTGCATCATAGAAAACTTTGAAAGCCACACTCTTTTTTCCATCCCACATCATGTTGTTTACAAAACGCGTAACCAACTGGTCGTTAAACCTTGGATCTGGTAAAAGTGGTCTTTTTTTGGCCTGTCTTTTTCTCATTTGTTGTTTGTTAATGGCTAAGAATATATTTTTTCAATTTATTCTCGACCCGTTTTCATTTTTACTTCTTTGGGCGTTTTGCTCCGTACTTAGATCTACGTTGCGTGCGGCCTGCAACACCTGCGGTGTCTAATGCTCCACGAACAATGTGATACCTAACTCCTGGCAAATCCTTTACCCTTCCACCTCTAACCAATACTATCGAGTGCTCTTGGAGATTGTGTCCTTCGCCTGGGATGTATGCGTTTACTTCCTTACCGTTTGTAAGTCTTACCCTTGCAACTTTACGCATTGCAGAGTTAGGCTTCTTAGGTGTAGTAGTATATACACGCGTACAAACACCACGACGTTGTGGGCACGAATCCAAAGCAACCGATTTACTCTTCTTGGTTATTTTGGTTCTTCCTTTACGTACTAATTGTGAAATTGTTGGCATATAAAATATGTATTATTACTGTTTAAAAATAAAACACCCCTATTTTTAGGGGATGCAAATGTAGAATATTTTTTTTACTAATCAAACCATACTGAATTAATTTTCAGCATAGTTTCATTATTTTTTCGCTTTAGATATGAAATGGCAAGTTGAAGCGTTAATTTTACACAGCAAATGTCACCCTTTTTGAAAAGATTCCTATACATTTTTCTATACCTTAATATATATACCTGTTTTTTCTTCGGAATTAAAGCGCAGGAGCTCACCCTATCCATAAAGACAGAAAAACCAATTTCCGAAGGCATAATAGATTCGCTTCAAATGAAGACAAGCTTCAAGGATTTTAATTCGCTGAAGAATGAAGCCGACACCCTTTATTTGAAGTTTCAGCGCATGGGTTTCATAGAAAGCGAACTGATTGAATTAAAAAAAGAAAACGACAGCAGCTATTTAGCAGATTTCTCTCTCGGGAAAAAGTTCAGCTACCTAAAGGTTTTTTATTCCAATGAAGATTTCACCAAAAAGGAACTACAGCAGATTTCTTCGGAAGTTGACGAAATCTATTTTATTCTTCCTTTTGAAAATATACCCCTTTCACTAAAAAAACTCACCGCGTTCCGAAACCAAAAAGGAAATGCTTTTGCACGGGTAAAGCTTTCGGACTTTGAAAAAGATGAAAATGAAAATTTATCCGCCACCCTTTTTATCGACAACGGAAATGTCCGCACTGTAGATTCAATTGTGGTTAAGGGCTATGAAAAGTTTCCCCGATCTTTTCTGAAATATTATGCCGGCGTTCGCAAGGGGAAAATTTTCAATCAGAAAAAGTTAGTTGCTCAAAATGAAAATCTAGACGGGCTAGGTTTTGTTTCAGCAGCTAAACCACCCGAAGCATTGTTCCGAAAAGATTCCACCACCGTTTATTTTTATTTGGAAAAACAAAACAATAATCTGTTTGATGGAATTTTGGGCTTTGCCACTGATGAAGAAACTCAAAAATTAACTTTTAATGGATATTTGAACCTAGAGCTGAACAATAATCTAAATTATGGAGAGCAACTTTTAATAAATTATAAAGCTGACGGCAAGGAACAGGTAAACTTCAGAACCAAGTTAACGCTACCTTATCTTTTCAGCACACCTTTTGGGCTGAGCGGAGAATTGAAGATATTTAAAAGAGACAGTACGTTTATCACGACAGAGCAACAGATTCGCGCAACCTATCAGATAGATCCTAGATCTACGGTATATGTTGGTTACAAAGGGTACGAATCAAGTAATTTGCTAGATGAAGCGATTGCAGGCATCCCTATTGATGACTTCAAGTCGCAATTCTTCATTGCTGGAGGTAGCTATATAAAACCGCAAAACCGCAAACTGTTTCCAGTCAAGACCGCCATATTGCTGGACGCTGGAATTGGCTCAAGGGAAAAAGACGGAAAGTCAGAAGGTCAATTGGGAATTGAGACCACCCTCAATAATATTTTCAATTTAAATTACCGGAACTCAATCTTTATTCAAAACCAAACGAGTGTTCTATTCAGTGAAAGTTATTTGGTGAATGAATTGTATAGGTTTGGAGGAATCAACAGTATACGAGGTTTTAACGAAAATAGCATAGACGCGTCTCTTTTTTCAATAATAAATACGGAATACCGCTATCAATTTAATGATGGCATTTATGTTCATAGCATAATAGATTTAGGATATTTTGAAAATGAAACTATTTCCATAAAACAAAATCTATACAGTTTTGGATTTGGACTAGGCTTGAACACCAAAGCAGGCCTTTTCAAATTTAATGTAGCCAACGGGAATGCCCAAGATTCAGATTTTAGCTTTTCAAACACTAAGATACATATCAGCATTTCCTCAAAATTTTAACAAACTACCCGTAAACAGATTGGTTTCATTAAATAAAACACAAAAATTGGGAGCAAATACTTGTGTAATTAACTTTTTATTATGATTTTTGCCGTTGGCTAATTCAAATAATTTATAAAAATGAGAACAAAGTTTAGTGGAATTTTAACGCTTTTACTAGCGTTAGTTGTGCAGCTTACCTTCGCACAGCAAAAAACTATTACAGGTACGGTGACAGACGATACAGGTCTGCCATTGCCTGGTGCAAACGTTATAATTAAAGGAACAAGTACTGGTACCCAATCAGATTTTGATGGTAATTATACCATTTCTGCAAATGTGGGACAGACATTAACCTTTAGTTATGTAGGTTTTGACACCAAGGAAGTAAAAGTAGGTGCCCAGAATAAAATTGATGTTACTTTACAACCAGGTGAAAGCCTGAATGAGGTAGTTGTAACTGGGTATTCTACACGAAACCAAACAGTGCAAACCTCGGCAGTTGTGTCAATTTCTGCCGCAGAACTTTCACAAATGGCTCCAACCACTAGTATAGACAATATGCTACAAGGTAAAGCCGCTGGTGTACAGGTAACTGCTGCTAACGGTAAGCCGGGGCAGGGAGCTTTTGTTCGTATTCGTGGAACAGGATCTCTTGTTGCAGGTGCTTCATCGCCACTATACATTGTTGACGGTGCGCCTATTAGAGAAGTAGATCTTGCTAGTATTCCAAACGAGGATATCGAGAATATCACTATCTTGAAAGATGCTGCAATGACTGCTCGTTATGGTTCTAGAGGATCTAACGGGGTTGTGGTTATTACTACAAAGAGTGGTAACCGTAATAAAGACGCTAAAATCCGTTTTAGCTCTCGTTATGGTACAGTTACAAGAGTAAACCCTAACTTCACAATGATGACAGCTGCTGAAAAAATGCAGTATGAAGCTGAACTTTATGCGCTAGGTGTTACAGGTGCATCAGGTTTGCCAGGTGTAACTACACAACCGGGATCTCCTGAGCGTCAATTTCTATTAGATAATGAAGTAGATTGGCAAGATTTGATTTTAAAAGATGGAGTTATTCAAAATAACAGTATCTCTATTTCTGGTGGTTCTGAAAAAATGGACTATTACTTCTCTGTAACTAATGACAGAAACACAGGTATTATTGATGATATTGATGGTTTCGAAAGAACTGGTGCTCGTCTTAATGTTAACTTTGATGCTAAAGATTGGCTATCATTAGGTGTAAACGTTGGTTACTCACGATCTATGAGTGATGAGCCAAGAGATAGAAATAACACGCAGAACCCATTTAGAGGTATGCTTGACTATAATGGTTACGAAACTGAGTTTGTTCTAGATGAAGATGGTAATATTGTATTGGACGAAAACGGAAACCCTATTTACAACCCAACTCACACCACATTCCCAGTTAGAGGAGCACTTTTAAGTGAGCCAAGTGAAGATATAAATAATACAACTCTTGGAAGTATTGATGCATTGGTAAAGTTTGATAAGCATTGGACTTATAACTTTAATGTTGCTGTTAACTGGCTTGCCAGACGTAGAGAAAGCTATTCTAAACCAGGAGGTATTTTGGATGCTCTTATTGGTGATCCAACTAAACCAGGTAACAAATTTGATGACCAACAACACAGATTAGACCTAACTATAAGTAACCGTTTAAATTATAACCTTACAACTGAAGCACATACTTTAAACGTATTAGGTCTATATGAATATAACATGAATGAGTTTAACCGTGCTTTCGTAAGAAGTATTGGTTTCCCTTCAGCTTTATTAACAACTCAAGCGAATGCCGCTGAACTTACTGATGGATTCACAAATAGAAGTAGATTGACATTGGTTTCTTATGGTGTGTTTGCAGATTACGATTACAAACAGCGTTACTTGCTTCAAGCATCTGTACGTCGTGATGGTTCTTCTAACTTCGGTTCAGATGTACAATATGGTACTTTCTATAGTGCGAGTGTTGGTTGGAACTTGGCCAAGGAAAACTTTTTTCAAGTTGACTTTATTGATGACTTAAAACTTAGAGGTTCATACGGATCGGTAGGTAACAGATTAGGATTAACTAATTATGCTTCACAAGGTACAGTTGGTTTTGGATCATATCCTGGAGGATCAAGTACTATTCCTGATAACGTAGCGAACCCTGATTTGAGCTGGGAGACAACTACTACTACAAACATAGGACTTGAATTAAATATGTTCAACGACAGAGTTCGTTTAGTATCAGATTACTTTATTAGAAATACTACTGACCTATTGTTTGCTATTCCTACTGCAGACGAAGCAGGTGTAGGAAGTATCAATGGTAACGTAGGTGATATTCGCAACAAAGGTTTAGAAATTTCGTTGCAAGCTGATTTATTCCGCAGCAACGACTTCAAATGGACCTTAGGAGGAAATATTATCTTCTTAGATCACGAAATCGTAAAATTGCCTGATGGAGAACCAATTGATCCTACAGCAAATACATTCTTCATCCGTTGGGAAGAAGGACGTTTGATCAATGAGCATTTCTTGATTCGTTATGCAGGTGTTGACCCAGCTACTGGTAGAGCTCAATTCTATGGTGGTGACGGAAATGTCTATTTCGCTAACGAACTTCCAGAAGGTGAAGAACACCGTGTATTCCAAGGGAAATCTACAATTGCTGATAAGGAAGGTGGATTCTTCTCTAACATTACTTACAAAGGCTTTGGACTTCGTACAGACTTCGTTTTCAAATACGGTAACTGGATTAACAACTTTGTACGTTCTGATCGTGAATCAGATGGTTTAGCGATCGCAGATAACCAAGCTGTAGGTGCATTCAACTACTGGCAACAACCTGGAGACACAGATGTATTGCCAAGTCCTATATACTCTGCTACTGATGCAACCGTTATGGGTAATTCAGACAGATGGTTAGAGAGAGGTGATTATATACGTATGCGTAACGTAACGCTTTCCTATACTTTCCCAAGTAAAACTTTGGAAAAAACACCTATCAGTTCATTAAGAATTTATCTACAAGGCCAAAACTTATTGACCTTTACCAAATTCTGGGGAGATCCTGAAGTTGGACTTTCTTCTGGAGAAACCATTTCATTTGCAAATGCAGTTGCTCCGGGTGAAGCCACACTATATAGCTATCCAAACACTAAATCTTACCAAATAGGTTTGGACCTTAGTTTCTAATTTTAAAAAAAATTGATACAATGAAAAAAATATTTTATAAAATAGCATTTTTTACCTTAATCGTTGGAGCTCTTACTTCCTGCGATAAGGAACTAGATCAGGTACCATTTGATTCTTTCGGTACTGAAAATGCATATGTTACAGCGGCAGATTTTGAAAATGCCATTAGAGGTGTATATTCAAACTTAACTGCTTCTGGCTTTTATGGCGGTAGTGATGCTGGCGGGATGCTTGATGCTCCTGATGTATTGTCAGATAACGTAACTTTTGCACAGAAAGGTCGTGGAACAAGAAGAACACTTCATAACTGGCAATATGGTGCAGCAGATGCTCCATTGTACGGTCTTTACACAGCTGCTTACAGCACTATATATAGAGCGAACTTATTGCTAGCCAACAGTGAAGGGTTCGAAGGTGAAAATAAAGAGAATATAGTTGCTGAAGCAAAAGCTTTGAGAGCATTGGCACATTTTGATCTTGTAACATTTTGGGGGAAAATCCCAACGCAATCTGGCGACGCAAATGGAAGTCTTGGAGTTGCTTATGTAACAGAACCAGATCCTACAATTGAGCCAGCAAGAGAAACTGTTGGCACTACTTATGACTTAATCGTTAAGGATCTTACAGAGGCCGCAGCTGGCATCAATGTAACGAACGATGTAGGTCGTATGAACAGAGATGCAGTAAATACTCTTTTATCAAGAGTTTACTTATACATGGGGCAATGGCAAAAAGCAGTTGATGCTGCTAATCTTGTAAGTACTCCAGTAGCACCACGTTCAGATGTTGTGGATGTTTGGACTGACTCAAGCAGATCAGGTCTTTTGTTCTATATTCCAAATGAACTTCCTGTCTTAGGTATTAGTATTGGAGTTACTTGGAGTCAAGGTGGCCTTACTAACTTGATACCTGAATATGTTGTTTCTTATGATTTTTACAATTCATTTGCAGCTGATGATATCCGTAAAGAGGCATATACTATGCAAGCAGCCAATAACGCTGACGGACTTCAATTCAATGCAATTAAGAAATTATACGGAAGAGAAGGTCAATCTAACGGACAAGTAGATATTAAAATTCTTCGTGCCGCAGAAGCTTATTTGAACAAAGCAGAGGCTTATTTTAACTTAGGAAATGAATCTGCTGCAAGAACTGCCTTGGATGCGGTTAGAACAAAAAGATACACTACCCCTCCAAGTGGAGAAACCGGTAGTGCGCTTCGCGATGCAATTAGACTTGAAAGAAGATTTGAATTTGCTTTTGAATATCAAAGATTTTTCGACCTAAAACGTTGGGGCTTGAGTATTGATCGTGATGGTTTTGGAGACCTTGCTGATGGTACTGGTACACCTTCAGACCAACAATCTCTAGCAGCAGGCAACAATAAGTTCCAGTTGCCAATTGCTCAAAGTTCATTGGATCAAAACCCTAATCTAGTTCAAAACCCTGGGTATTAATAAATCTTAAAATCTATCAAAATGAAAAAAGTTAATATATTAATTGTTATTCTTACTATAGCCATCGTTGCTGTTTCTTGCGAAACATATGATGATTATAATACAGATCGTAAAACTGTGGTAGGTTTTACTACCGCTACCAAGAACATTAACAACATTCCAGAAGGCGGAACTAAAAGTACTACTGTTGATTTATTTGTTTCTGACTTGTCAAGTGCAGCTAGAACATTTACTATTGTAGCTATTCCTGCTGACTCACTTGCTACAGCACCTGAAAACTACACTTTTGACAGTACGGTAACTTTTCCAGCAAACGAGCGCTCTGCAACTATCGAAGTAATTGCCGTGGATAATTCTATTACAGAAGAGAGAGCTTTTTTCAAGCTCGCTGTTGAAGGAAGCACAGATATAGTTTCTGGTGGTATAGTTCTTATGGGTGTTAAAAATTAATTTTTAAATAGCCATTATTTTATAAAACACCCCTTATTAAAGGGGTGTTTTTTTATATATAATTTTAAACACAGTAGAAGAATTATTCTATTTACCTTTGTTTAAATTCAACAAGAAATTAACAGAAACCCATGCAAGATAAAACAAACACTATATTTGGAATTTATCCAATAAAAGAGGCTTTAGCCTCTCAAGTTGTTTTTGACAAAGTATTTATTCAAAAAGGAATAGAAAGCGATAAAATTGAGATGCTTATTAAAGATTTGGAAAAGGCCAATGTCCCTGTTAACATTGTTCCTTTTGAAAAACTCAATAGGCTCACAAAAGGTAATCACCAAGGGATTGTAGCACTTACTTCGCCAGTGGCCTTTCAATCATTGGAAACTGTTGTGGAAAGAGCATTGGAAAGTGATAAAAAACCTTTATTTTTAGTGTTGGATCAAATTACAGATGTCCGTAATTTCGGAGCCATCCTACGTACCGCTGAATGTACTGGCGTTAACGCTGTAATAATTCAAAAATCTGGAGGCGCTCCCGTATCGGGCGATACCGTAAAAACTTCTGCAGGTGCTATTTTCAAAATTCCAATTTGTAAAGTAGAGCATATTAAAGATGCAATCTTTTATCTACAGGGCTCAGGTATTACTACCATTGCAGCTACCGAAAAAACCACAACTGAAATATATGCCTTAGATTTAAATAAACCATTAGCCATAATTATGGGTTCTGAAGGTAAAGGCGTAACAAAATCAGTTCTTGGATTGGTAGATGAAAAAGCCTCACTACCCCTGCTGGGCGAAATTAACTCTTTGAATGTTTCTGTTGCGTGCGGTGCTTTTTTATATGAAGCAACAAGACAAAGACGCATATAGCGTTTATTTAGATTTGTCTTTATCTTTTTTCTTAAGGCTGTATACTATTTTTACAACTTTCCTATTTTCCTCCGCTACTTTTTCCTTTATTGATGATGGAACAGAATTTTCTACAGGTTCTTTTGGCAATTCAATAAAATTTCCATTTTCGTCAAATTGTTGCAAAAAGGGATCATTCTCCGGTATATAATCTTCCCGCTCCCACTCGTATTTTTTTCTTTCAATAGGATTTCCTTTAAACAAAAATGCAAAAACAAGCCCAACAAAGAAACCGGCCAAATGTCCTTCCCAAGATATTTTTGGGTCTACAGGAAAAACATACCAGAGCATTCCTCCATAAAGAAAAACTACCGCCAATGCCAATGCTGTAAGCTGATACTGTTTTGAAAAAATTCCCTTAAAAAATAAAAAAGAAGCAAGCAAGTAAACTACTCCACTCGCGCCAATATGAAGTGATGGGCGCCCAATAGCCCACGTAGCCACACCCGTAAATAACAATCCGAGTATTAGAACCTTCCAGCGTATTTCTCTATAAAAATAAAAAAGTGCAGCTGTCAAAACGAAGAGCGGCACCGAATTATTAAAAAGATGCTTTAAACTGCCATGTATAAACGGGCTGAAAACAATACCACGCAGACCCTCCAATCTTCTTGGATAAATACCGTATGGATTAAAGTTTATATTAAAACGGGCTTCCACCCAATAAACAATCCAAAGTAACATCACAAAAAGCAAAGGATATCCAAAAACCTCTGGACTGAATTTCAACTGGTTGGATTTCGACATAGGTGACTGATTACAAAAAACACTCCCAAAATCAAATTTATGATAAATTGTCAGTGATACCGATTTATTAAAATTGTAATTTTGAAAAACTATGAACGCACCACTCGCCGAACGCATTCGCCCCACAACGCTCAAAGATTATTTAAGCCAACAGCATTTGGTCGGCCCCAAAGGCTCGCTTACTTCACAATTGAGTACTGGAATGATTCCCTCAATGATTTTTTGGGGTCCTCCAGGCACTGGAAAGACAACACTTGCAAATATAATTGCTAATGAAAGCGGCAGGCCCTTTTATACCCTAAGCGCCGTTGACAGCGGTGTTGCCGCAGTACGTGAAGTGATTGAAAGAGCAAAAAAAAGTGACGATCTCTTTTCTACAAAAAACCCAATTCTATTTATAGATGAGATTCACCGTTTCAGTAAATCGCAGCAGGATTCACTTTTGGGTGCTGTAGAAAAAGGATGGATTACCCTCATTGGCGCTACTACAGAGAATCCAAGCTTTGAGGTAATACCCGCATTATTATCACGCTGTCAGGTTTATGTTTTGGAATCTTTCAGTCGTGATGATATGGAAGCACTGCTGAAAAGGGCTTTAAGAGAAGACGAAATTCTTTCCCAAAAAAAAGTAATCCTAAAGGAAACTGAAGCGCTCATAAGGCTTTCGGGCGGTGATGCTCGTAAACTTTTAAATATTTTAGAACTGGTTGTTCTTTCAGAAAAAGATAAAAAAATTAGCATCACTAATGAATTAGTAATGCAAAAGGCACAGAAAAACACTGTGCTTTATGACAAAACCGGAGAACAGCATTACGATATTATTTCAGCATTTATAAAATCCATTCGCGGCAGTGATCCGAACGCTGCGGTATATTGGTTAGCACGTATGATTGAAGGTGGTGAAGACATTAAGTTTATAGCTCGAAGAATGGTTATTCTCTCATCCGAAGATATCGGTATGGCAAATCCAAATGCCCTTTTGTTAGCTACCAGCACTTTTCAGGCCGTAAATACTATTGGTTATCCCGAAGCGCGAATAATTTTGAGTCAGTGCGCAGTATATCTGGCAACTTCTCCTAAAAGCAACGCTTCCTATAAAGCCATTGGCGAAGCCCAACAAGTGGTTCGGCAAACAGGCGACCTATCTGTCCCCCTATCAATAAGAAATGCACCAACTAAGCTTATGAAGCAATTAGGCTACGGAAAGGAATATGAATATGCCCACAATTATGAAGGCAATTTTGTTCCGCACGAGTTTCTGCCTGAAGAAATTAAGGGCACTACCTTCTACAAACCGGGGAACAATCCAAAGGAAAACGCTTTAAAAAATTATTTGACGCAACTCTGGAAGAATAAATATAATTTTTAATTTACGGATAAATAAACAGTTGATGACGACCCATCCTTAATTACTAAATTCCCAGAGGGGTCAAAGGAAGCATCAGAAACCTTTCCTAAAGTATCAATATATTTTACCACATTATCCATTACGATAATTTTTCCTCTTAAAAGAAGACCGTCTTCTGCACTGGCAGTTTCTTCATAGAAAGAATAGCCTTCCGTTGTTTTTCTGAGCAGAAATGTTTTTCCGTCATGGCTATAATTTGAAAATTTGGCATCGGGAAGCAAATTTCCTGAAACCCTTGAAACTTTTGGTTGTGTAAGTTCTTCTACTTTTGAATCCGGTTTCAGTTCTATTAAAGAAGCCTTGGCAGTATTTGAGTTATTGTTTAAAAGCATCACCTCTTTTTGATTTACGTTAAGTAATTCTACACTATTGAATGCCTTGCGGAGGGCATCTTGATAGCTTTTGTCAAATTCCTTATACTTGCTTTTTCCTTCTTGGCTCCTATAAATTTCATTGTCGTTACAATCTTTTAAAACCACTTGCAGTTTAGTGCCAAACAATGTTTTCAATTCCTCCACATTGGCATAAAGGCCATCACAACGGTTTGCGTTTGGGGCCGAATCTGCCAAATAAGCATTGAAACCGCTTTTTTCAAAATAAAACTTGGTCATTGAATTTAATTGAAATTGATCCTTTGATTTAAGAAAATCAAACTGATCAGGAACAATTACGTAACTATAATCGTTCAAGTTTGTTTGCTGTGCATATAAGTTTATCGATAAAAATAAGGCAGTTACTAGCAGTAAAAATCGTGTCATTCTTCGTCAATTATAATGTTAAACCCTAATTGTAAAGATACACTTTTTGCTTTTGCTAAATTGCCATACCTTATAAGATTGTCAGCTGCGAGATAAAAGTTAAGTTTACCAATATCAGTAGAAACCCCTAACCCAACATTTGAAAACGAATATGGATCTACTGTATATGTTGCTTTTGCAGATAAATAGTCAGTAATTCTTCTGTGATAGAACAAGGTTCCTGCCATTTGGGCTCCTTTGGGTCTAAACATAGCGTAAAATTGCAAACCTACATTTTGCTTATGAAGCTTTCCTCCGCCCATATTTAAGCAATCACAATCGCCAGCGCTATTGAATCTTCCAAAACCGAAACTTAGCCCAGCATTCAATTTTGTAGGACGAAACTGTGTATATGAATTATGAAGCGTATCAATAGGAATTTCACGTTCTATTTCATCTTCGAGGTTATCATAATACGGAAGCGTGGAATCTCCTTCATTAAGCGCTGGAAAAATTAAGTTTATCCCGTCCAAAGTATAAGTTCCATGCGCCCGATAGCTTTCCACATCTTTTGAGTGAAAAATTGCACCCACATCCAGCGCACTGGCCGTAAGTGTCCATGCTTCATTAATATCATAAGTAAAGCCTAGGTCTAGCCCTACCCCAATATTTCCACCAAAAAAAGCACGGCCTAAAATTTCATTTGTAACTTGTGATGCACCATCTAAATCCCTCAAGGAAGCATAGCCCGAAGTCTGAACACTTACATCTGCATTTTGAACAATGTGCTCATAAATATTTTCTGAATCATTATCACCCAATCGGGTTATGAAGGTTCCTGTATTATTCACACTTCGGTAACTGAACATACTTGAATACAGTTTTAATCGCGCGCCCACCGTTAGTTTATCACTGATTTGTTTATTTAATCCAAAATGGTAGACAGTCATAAAATCACCAGTGGTACTTATTTCACCCAAATTAAAAGGATAGTCTAGATAATCCCTATTTCCTTCCCATGCCAGAATTGCCAAATCCTTCGGAAAATAGACTATAAAGTCAAATTCCTGATAAATTCCGCCAGAAAAATAGATATCATTTTTTGCACGCCAACCAAAATTGAGAAGCTCCAATTGTTGGGTAGCGGTGAAGAAATCTGTATGCTTCATTTCAAATAACTTTTGCGTAATACGGCCATTGATATTATCATTTCCATCTTTGAAAATATCATAAACCGAAACGCCCGACGAACCTCCGTTAAAATGGATTTGCGACAACAATGGAATTCCGTAGTGTTTCTGTTGAGTTACTTTACTCCCGGGGTTTAGCATTAAGGATTGGGGAATGTCATCAAAACCATAGAGGATTTGCTTATTTTGGGAAATAGCCAAAAAGCCCACGAGGGATAGTATGTAGGTAAATAAGTTTCGCATTGTATTAGTATTCCAAAAAGTAGGTGGTTTTGGATTTTAAGTTTAATGTACCTTCCAGATTTTCGTTGGAAGAAGGTATGGTTACCGTAACCACAACCTTATGTGCCTGCGTAAGGCTAAGTATATCATCACCCTCAACGTTTTCAATGTATTCGGTGATTACCGGAGCCGTTGGCATTCCTTCAGAAACGGAAGTTCCTGCTACATAAGTGGTATCATTTGCCTCGCTTAGAAACTGAAAATCTACTTGGAAACTTCTAGGGATGCTATTGGTGAACTTAAAATAAAATTCAGCGCGCTTAAGACTTTCCTGCAATGTACTATCATCAAGAAATTTAATCTCAGTAGTGTCTGTAACGGTAAGAATTGGATTTGAATTTATAGAATCATAAAATTGGTTTGCATTCAGGTTGAAGTATATTAAATCTAGCTCTACTACGGGAGTTAGGGCAATATCTTCAGCTTGATCAAAATCGGTATCCTTTATGCAAGCCGAAAAGAATAGGCAAGCACAGACCATTATAATGGAACGGGATATGGTTTTATTCATATATGGGGATAATTTACCTGTTGTTAACGTACTTTTATGCAGGATTATTACTACAAATGCTTTTTAATTTCAGAAAGTTCGCTAATGGCGAAGTGTGGTGCCGTAGCAATTTCATTCCTATAGTTAAAAAACAAGGTGTACATTCCAGCTTTTTGCGCCCCGATAATATCTGCTTCCAGGCTATCACCAATCATAACACTTTTTTTTGATGCAACCGAAGCTTTCATTAGGGCGGTTTCAAATATAACAGGATGGGGCTTCTTTAACCCTACCTCTTCCGAAGTTGTAATGGTGTTAAAATATTTTTTTATACCGCTATTTTGAAGTTTTAGGTGCTGCACCTCTTCAAAACCATTGGTTATGATGTGCAATTTATAGGTTTGGGAAAGATAGTCAAGAATATCAACAGCGCCGATAAAAAGGTGGTTATCCACAGGCAGTTCTTCAATATAGCAATGCGCAACAGAATCAATGGTTTTCAGTGGAAGTTTTAATTGGAAACTAGCGAAAGTTTCTGTCAATCTCCCTCTTCGAAGTTGTTCTTTACTTACACGGTCTTCCCGATATTTTTTCCAATAATCAAGATTTATGGGTTCATATACTTTCAAAAAATCGACCAATGGCAATTCAATTTTGTGCTTTTTGAAAACCCTTTCAAACGCCAGACCTGAATTTTTATCAAAATCCCAAAGGGTGTGGTCCAAATCAAAAAAAACATCGGTTATCTCACTTTTCTGCATATTCCTGTAATTTTTCAGCTAAAATCTTTCGCCAAACTTTATTGTTTTCTTCCGAAGAAAAATCGCTGTTTGAAAATATCATAGTAAAAGTTCCATTTACCTTTTCTACGGCAGCAATGGTATTATTTACAGTTTTTTCAATGTCTGATGCATATTTCTTCTGAAAAGCCAAAGTTGTCATCGCGATGGGATGCACAACCAGAGGTGTTTTTATTTCATAATCCAAATCATAAAAAAGAAAAGGTGTACAGGTACCGGCCCTGAAACCCACGGTATCGCGAAAGACCATTGTAAAATCACGCTTTACCTCCAACTCTACCAAATGACGATATATGTCGGGCAAATTCACCAAAAACTCAGAATTCAGGGAACTGCCGAGAGAACGGTTGGTGATCTCTTCCATTCGGCGTTTTTCGGCTTTTAAGATTTCATAATTGCTGAGGGCATTAAAGGAAAAAATAAGCCCTACCTCTTTATAGTCTGATACAAACTTTATCAACATTTTAAACTTTTGTCGATGCGTGTTCATACTCTCGTTAAAAGACAGTGCATTCCCCAAAATAAAAAATACCGTTAAACTAAAATCGCTTCTCGTGGCCTTGTTTATAATCCATTTAAAAGTATCCAACGGATCGCGTTTTAAGCCTAAAATTACCTGTGTTCTATTTAAAATATTTCGAAATTTCCCTTGAAAAAAACTATCAAAATAACCTATCACGGAGCGAAAAACCCCCTTCTGTTTGTAAGCGTAGGGCTGCGAAGCGAGAATAACGGGATGTATCTTAATCCTTTTTTCAGGAAACAACATATCCGGAAAAACCTCTAAAAGTTTAGTCTTAAAAAGGTGTGCCCAAATATCCACAACTGGCTGTTGTAGAAATCCGTGCTTAAATGCCAAGCTTTCCGAAGCCATGAAACGCCCCACTTCGTCTTTTACGTGGGGAAGATATTCCTCATATCTTGTTATCATAAAAAAGCTTGCTGAGAAAATATCAAAAGGAAGAGCGCTATTATTTGAAACAGAAAAAAAGCCAAAAGTATCTCCCCATTTTTTTACCGAAACATCAATTGCCTCAAGACCTTGCTGTTCTAACAGTCCATAACTTTGAAAAAACAGTTCGTTGCCCAATGGCTTTTTTACATATGAAATTTTAGGGCCGCCGTGAGCAATAAATTCTTCAATTTCAGAAGTAAACGCAACTTCAATTCCTAAGATTCGAAGACAAATATGCTTAAAAATATAGGAAATACGGGGAGTGAGCTTTTGAGTGTAAATTAATAGCATATCGGGTTACAGCATATTTTCATCGGCAAAGCTAAAGTACGCTTTTTCAGTAATTATAAGGTGGTCTAGTACTTTTATGTCCAAACTCTCCCCGGCGGTTTTAAGCTTTTTAGTAAGCTGAATGTCTGCCTGGCTGGGCTTTAAGGTACCCGAAGGATGGTTATGTGCCAAAATAATACCCACGGCACCCAGTTGCAACGCCTCCTTAAACGCCAACCGGACATCGACCACCGTACCGGTAATTCCACCTTTGCTGAGCTGTGCGCTTTTAATAATTTTATTTGAATTGTTTAGGTAAAGTATCCAAAATTCCTCGTGAGGTAGTTCCCCGATAATGGGTTGTACAAATTCAAATACGGAATTACTGGAAGTGATTTTTTTTCGTTCCAAAGCTTCTCCGTTTCTTCTTCTTCGGCCTAATTCCATTGCTGCGGCAATGCTTATAGCCTTGGCCTCGCCTATGCCCTTAAACTCCATCAATTCAGGAATGGAAAGCCTACCAAGCTCGCTTAAGTTGTTACTGACAGAAGCCAAGATGCGCTGGCTCAAGGAAACGGCACTTTCGTTCCGACTGCCGGAACCTATTAAAATTGCAATTAACTCTGCATCGCTCAATGCAGTTCGACCTTTCAAAAGTAACTTTTCGCGAGGGCGGTCGTCTTCGTTCCAGTTTTTTATGGAAAAGGAGTTGCTTTCTTCCATACCTTAAGCTTTTCATTAAAGATAATAATGTATGTTTAAACAACACAGAGATTTGAAAACAATCTTTATAAACCCTGATTTTAAAGTTATAATGAATACATTTATTACTTAAATATATAGAAGATGAAATCACTTTTTGAAAACGAAGCATATTCTGAAATAAAGGAAAGGCTGAATAAGCTTAGTAGCCAAAGTGGACGCAAATGGGGAAAGATGGACGTTGCCCAAATGTTGCACCACTGCCAGCAGCCCTTAAATGTTTCATTGGGCAAGGGCAATGTGAAAAAACAATTTTTTCCACTAGCCTTTCTGTTTAAGGCAATGTTGTATAACGACAAACCATGGAAACAGAATTTACCAACTGCAAGGAGTTTTAAAATTTCCGGCAGTAAGGATTTTGATACAGAAAAGTATGAGCTTGCAAAATTGATAGACCAATTTCACGAGATGAAAGATGAAACGCAATGGGAGCCACACCCTGTTTTTGGAAAATTCACTCCCCAACAATGGGGCCAGATGCAATACAAGCATTTAGACCATCATTTAAAGCAGTTTGGGCTTTAATTTTTCAATATCTTATATAAATAAAAAGTCCATACTTTTACATATGGACTTCTCTCTCAAGTGACCGCGGAGGGATTCAAACCCCCAACCCTCAGAGCCGAAATCTGATGCGCTATTCAGTTGCGCCACGCGGCCTTGTCATTCCCACAAAAGCGGAAATTCAATTTATATATCTAAGAAAGTCTTGACTTTACAATTGTTGAAATGGTTTTGCCATCTGCTTTTCCTGCAACCCTTGCGCTGGCCAAGCCCATTACTTTTCCCATATCGGCCATAGAGGAAGCCCCACTTTCAATGATGATTTGATCAACAATTTTACCCACTTCTTCTTCACTTAATTGTTTTGGTAAAAACTGTTCTATCACCTGTGCTTGGGCCAATTCTGGCTCGGCAAGATCCTCGCGCCCCTGCTCTTTATAAATTGCGGCACTGTCCCTGCGTTGCTTTACCTGCTTTTGTAACAATTTTATTTCTTCCTCTTCGGTCAAATCTGCTTTGGAACCCGTTTCGGTCTGTGCCAAAAGCAGGGCAGATTTTACGGAACGCAAAGCTTCCAAAGACTGGGTGTCCTTAGATTTCATTGCGGTTTTCATTGCATCCATTATCTTTTCCTGTAAGCTCATTCCATTGTTTTTAATAGCGTACGAAGATACTTAATTCAACCGAAATTCGAAATAGTATTATTAGTTTTATAAATGAATAGATTTTACAAAAAAGGCCCAAACTCAATTAAGAAATTCGGGCCCCTGCTTTAAGTGAAAAAAATATCACTTAGTCAACATTATCGTGTAAATATGAATTGTTCTTACGCAATTCAATTTCATCATCTTCTGTATTTACAGATGTTCTAGAAATGTTAGGTTCGCTTTTTGTTTCGTTAAGATCAATGCCCATACGTTTATAAGCAGGTTGCTTTTCAATCTCATCGATACGGGAAGGACTGTTTTTGAATTTATAATTAAACTCCTTCATTTTTCTTTTACGTTCTTCAGTACGGTCGCTCAATATTTTTGAAATCGGTGAATTTAATGGATCTTCTTCACCTTGGGTTTCCACTTCTTTTGAATTGGGTTCCGCAACCGTTCGTTTTTCGAAAATAATTTCTTCCTCTTCTATTTCTTCGGCAACCAATTTTGCAGGCTTGGCATTATTTAATTGATTTTCTACTTCTTGGTAGTCATCCAAGCTATAACGCTTTATTCCTTCACCAGATACTTCGGTAACCGGGATAACCTCAATGTGATCCTGAACTTCTATCTCGCCCAGATCAAAGAAAACAGTTTCCTCCTTTTTTTCCTTTTCAGAAGATTTTTTTGAAGCTGAGTTTATAGGAAGATCAAACATCAACATCTGCTCATCACTTTCTTCGGAAGAAGGTGTAACAGTTTCAGAATCCTTTTCGGTTTCCTTCTTTGGAGCTTCAAGAATCACAAATTCGTTAACGTTAATTTTATTGACTTCCACTT
Organism: Aequorivita sp. UBA3180; assembly: GCA_002364215.1. GTDB lineage: Bacteria > Bacteroidota > Bacteroidia > Flavobacteriales > Flavobacteriaceae > Aequorivita. Next base: position 82,435 of record DEXQ01000015.1, read on the forward strand.
GATTGAATTCCTCTATATTCTTTGCTTCCACTTCTTCATAAGAAACATTAAGGTTCTTCAACAATTCCGAAGTTTTAATGTAGCCTTCAAATGGCAGTTTCTCTTCCACTTCTGCAGTATCAAAAAGTGTGTGTTTTACCACTGGAGCTTCGGCTCTAGGTTTTGTGCTTAAAGGTTGCTCTGGCAATCGTACTGGGCTAGCTGTTGCCTTTGGTGTAAGACTCTGTTCTGCTCTTTGTTCATCCTCAAGTGTGTGGATTATTTTTTTTGTTTCAGTATTTACTATTTCGTTTTGCTGTTCCACATTGAAACCCGTTGCAATAACAGTGATTGAAATAGAACCCTCAAGACTTTCTTCTTCACCCACACCCATAATGATATTCGCGCTGTGGCCAGCTTCATCCTGGATGTGATCACTGATTTCGCCAATTTCATCTATGGTGATTTCATCAGAACCAGAAACGATAAGCAGCAATACGTTTTTGGCGCCTTTTATTTTATTATCATTCAATAAAGGAGAATCCAATGCTTTGCCAATAGCTTCTTTGGCTCTATTGGCGCCAGAAGCAGTGGCGCTCCCCATTATGGCCGTACCACTATTGGCAAGTACGGTTTTTGCATCACGAAGGTCAATGTTTTGCGTGTAGTGATGTGTAATAACTTCGGCAATACCACGAGCAGCGGTGGCCAAAACCTCATCAGCTTTTGAAAAACCTGCCTTAAAACCAAGGTTTCCATATACCTCTCGCAGTTTATTATTGTTTATTACTACTAAGGAATCCACATTTTGGCGCAGTTTTTCAACCCCAATTTGAGCTTGGTCGTTTCGAGTTTTTCCTTCAAACTGGAATGGAATGGTTACAATTCCAACCGTCAGGATATCCATATCTTTGGCCATTTTTGCAATAATTGGCGCTGCACCAGTTCCGGTACCACCGCCCATTCCGGCAGTGATGAAAATCATTTTGGTATTGGTGGTGAGCATACTGCGGATTTCTTCCATGCTTTCCACGGCAGACTGTTCACCAACTTTAGGGTTAGCACCGGCTCCCAGACCTTCGGTGAGCGAAACCCCCAATTGGATCTTAATAGGCACAGGGCTATTTTCCAAGGCTTGGGCATCTGTGTTGCATATTACAAAGTCAACTCCCTTTATGCCCTGGCTGAACATATGGTTAATGGCGTTACTTCCCCCGCCCCCTACACCAATAACCTTTATCACATTGGATTGGTTTTTTGGAAGGTCGAAAGAAATGTTGTCAAATTCTGTTTTGCTGCTCATATTTTTTTTATTTGTGGTCCTTTCTTTTTCTATTTGTCATTATTCGGCATTGTCCAAAAATTCCTTGAACTTCTCTGCCCATTTATCAAAAAACCGCTTTGAGGTTTTTTGTTCCTTTTCTTTATTTTTTTCTTCTTTAGTTTCTTCTTTAATTTCGGTTTCGTCAGCTTTTTTTTCAGTTTCTTCCGAAGCAACTTCATGTGAAAAACGCTTCATCAATGAAGATTTTTCCTTGCTTTCTAAACTATTCAGCACCAAACCTACAGCCGTTGCATACATAGGACTGGTGGTTTCGGCGTCACTATCACCGGCCAAATGCTCATTAGGATAGCCAATGCGCGTGTCCATTCCCGTGATATATTCTACCAATTGTTTTATATGCTGAAGCTGAGCGCCACCACCAGTGAGCACAATGCCCGCAATAAGCTTCTTTTTAGGATCCTCATGGCCGTAATTTTTTATTTCCATATATACCTGCTCGATAATCTCGATAACACGGGCATGGATTATTTTTGAAAGATTTTTTAAGCTAATTTCCTTTGGTTCTCTTCCACGAAGTCCGGGAATAGAAACAATCTCGTTATCCTTGTTTTCTCCGGGCCAAGCGGAGCCAAATTTTATTTTCAGAAGTTCAGCCTGTTTTTCGATTATGGAACAGCCTTCTTTTATGTCTTCGGTGATAACATTTCCTCCAAAAGGAATTACGGCTGTATGACGAATGATGCCGTCTTTAAAAATTGCCAAATCTGTCGTTCCACCTCCTATATCAATCAGAGCTACACCAGCTTCTTTTTCTTCTTGGCTTAAAACTGCTTTTGCCGAAGCCAAGGGTTCCAATGTGATCGCTGAAAGTTCAAGACCAGCACTTTTAATGCATCTCCCTACATTTCTGATGGAAGAAACCTGCCCAACTACTACGTGAAAATTAGCTTCCAATCGTGCGCCATACATTCCAATAGGCTCTTTTATTTCGGCTTGCCCATCAACTTTAAAGTCTTGGGGAAGTACATGCAAAATTTCTTCTCCGGGAAGCATTACCAGCTTATGCACCTGGTTGCAAAGACGGTCTATATCCTCTTCTTTTATAACATCTTCACCATTGGGACGGGTGATGTAATCACTATGCTGAAGACTACGTATGTGTTGACCTGCTATGCCTACAACAACTTCCTTAATTTTCATTCCTGAAGAAGTTTCGGCATCCTGAACCGCTTGCTGAATGGACTGAATGGTTTGGGTAATGTTGTTTACCACGCCACGGTGCACGCCAAGGCTCTTTGCCTTTCCTATTCCCAATACCTCCATTTTGCCGTAATCGTTCTTTCTACCAATCATAGCAACTATCTTGGTAGTTCCAATATCCAATCCTACAGCAATATTATCATTTTCCATGGCCTTACTTTTTTGTGGCAATTACCTGACTTTCGAACTTCAGATTTACCATATTGTACCCATACAGTGTACTGTCCTGTTTTGTTTTTTTATAAAATGCTTTAAAGTTTTGAAACTTTTTCTCAATGTTTTCCGGTTTACCAAAAAGCACTTTAAAGTTTGCTTTTCTAAGCTCCAATTCTATCTCGCCGTTCGTTTTTCTGTTTAAACCCACCACGCTTCGTCTCATAAATTCATCGTCATTGATTTTTAGCAGCAATTGGGTAACTTCAGCAAAATTATTTTTTGAAATTCCCGTAATTAATGGCACCCTTGCCGAGTAAACATCAGATAACGGCATCTTTTTTCCGTCAGCGTCTAAATAATAATCCGGCGAAGCGGACACCCTGCCTATTGGTTTGCGTTGTTCAATCTTTGCCCCCAGCGTACCGTCAACAGATACATAGACCTGAGCATCACGAACCATAGGATTTTCCTGCAGTCTCTGCTCCATCTTCTTCAAAACTAAAGTTTCTTTGCCTATGCTCGTAACCTTGGCTTGATTTTGTATCAACAATTTATTAACTGTATTGTATGTTATAAATGGACTGTTTTCATCTACAAATTCTACGTCCAGTTTAGTCAATTTTCTGGCGTCATTTCGCTTTTTTGTAAAGCTGAAAAGAAACGCCATAATGCCAAGCAAAATGATAAATTTGATGATTTCAATACTACGTTTCATTTTTCAGGATTTTGGTTAACTTATTCACTTCAGCGCCTATATCTCCAGCACCCACGAGCAATTTTATTCTGCATTTTGACTTCAGCAGCACTTCGGGAAGGGCAGATTTAAAAACCAAACGTTTATTTTCTGCAACAACTTGTTTTAAAAGCCATTCAGAGGTTATTCCTTCAATAGGTTCTTCCCTCGCAGGATAAATGTCTAGCAGCACCACTTCATCAAATTGTGATAGACTTTTTGCAAAACCTTCTGCAAAATCACGTGTTCTGCTGTAAAGATGTGGCTGGAAAACAATCTGTTTGTGATCGTTGGGGTACATTTCATCAACAGCTTGATACAGTGCATCAATTTCTGTGGGATGATGTGCATAGTCATCAATCAAAACCAATGCGCCGGTTTTAATTTTATATGAAAAGCGACGTTTTACCCCTTTAAAAGATGCCAATGCTTTGGACAGACGATCGGTTGGGGAGCCTGCTAAAATCGCCATGCCCAAAGCCATGATGGCATTTGTAAGATTGTGGTGCCCAGGAAGATGGAATGTTAAATTTTCCAAAGTTTCGTTTGGGGTTTTTAAGTTAAAAATGTATGCCCCGTTCTCTATTTTTATGTCTTGCGCTTCGTAATCTGCGGATTCTCCCACAGCAACCGTCATCCCGTCCAATGGAAGGTTCTTTTTTATGAAAACGTTTTCTTCTTTCTCAACCAATTTTGAAAAAGCTCTAAACGCAGTTTCTATTTCGGCAGCATCCCCATAAATATCCAAATGATCCGCGTCCATTGAAGTTACGCAGGCAATATCTGGACGAAGCTGCAGGAAGGAACGGTCAAATTCATCTGCTTCCACGACCGTTATTTCACTACCCTTGTAAATAAAATTTGAGTTGTAGTTTTCCGCAATTCCGCCCAAAAAAGCGGTGACGGGCATATCACATTCCGTCAATAAATGTCCTAAAATTGCCGAAGTCGTTGTTTTTCCGTGCGTACCGGCAACTGCCAAACAAAGTGTGTTTTTTGAGACTTCACCTAAAAGTTGGGCGCGTTTAAGGATTGTAAATTCTTCGGAAAAGAAATAATTTAAAATTTTATTCCCCTTTGGAATGGCGGGCGTATAAACAATCAAAACGTTTTCCTTGGAAAGCACTCCACTTTGAATCTCAGAAATTTCATCAATAAATGTTACTGGAATGCCTTCGGCAACCAATTCATCCGTTAAATCGGTCGATGTTTTGTCGTAACCAAAAACATTCTTTCCCTGCATTTTAAAGTAACGCGCAAGCGCACTCATCCCAATGCCGCCGATGCCTACGAAGTAAAAGGTTTGTATTTGATTTAAATCTTTCAATTTTAAGCTTTCAATAATTTTTCAATCTCTTCAACTATATCTTTTGTGGCGTTTGGTTTTGCCAGTTTTTTTATGTTTTCAGAAAGGGTTTTCTGCTTTTCTTCGGAAACCAACAATGCGGAAAATTCCTTTTCAAATTTGGCATCCAGCTCACTTTCCTTTATCAATAACGCAGCATTTTTTTCTGAGATTGCCAACGCATTTTTGGTCTGGTGGTCTTCGGCCACATTGGGCGAAGGAATAAAAATTACCGGTTTGCCCACCAAACACAGTTCCGAAACCGATAGTGCGCCCGCCCGCGAAATAATGAAATCTGCTGTCGCATAGGCCAAATCCATCCGGTTTAAGAAGGTATGTACCTGCACACTTGCCGAGCCTTTGTCTTTATATGCTTCTTCGTAATATTTTCCGCACTGCCAGATTACTTGTAGATTTTGTTTTTCGAAAAAAGGAAGTGACTTTTCTATCAATTGGTTTATTCTTTTTGCACCCAAACTTCCGCCCAACACCAACAAAGTTTTCTTTTCCTTTTTTAAATTGAAGAAAGTCCTGGCTTCTTCTTTTTTTGAAGAAATATCAAGCAAATCCTGTCGCACGGGATTGCCAGTTATCTTTACTTTTTCCGCAGGAAAGAATTTTTCCATCCTTTCATACGCCACACAAATTTTCTGTACTTTCCCACCCAACCACTTATTTGTGATTCCCGCATGGCTGTTCTGCTCTTGAATTAAACAGGGAATACCTTTCAAAGCGGCCATTCGCAACAAGGGAGCACTTGCATAACCTCCCGTACCGATTGCAACATCTGGCTTAAACTTTTTAAGAATTTTAAGCGATTTGCCAAGACTGGAAACAAGTTTCAACGGAAATGCTAAATTCTGCAACGACAAATTGCGTTGAAGTCCCGAGATCCAAAGCCCTTTTATTTTATAGCCTGCCTGTGGCACTTTTTCCATTTCCATTCTATCCTTAGCGCCAACGAATAAAAATTCAGCATCGGGAAAACGGGTTTTTAACTCGTTCGCAATGGCAACCGCAGGGTAAATGTGACCTCCGGTTCCGCCTCCTGATATGATGAATTTATATTTCAAATTGTTTCGCTTAAAATATCCAATGGGTTTTCTTCTGTTTCTTCTTTTGCAACCACTTCACGTTTTGCACTTACACTTAAAATCATGCCAAGTGCGAGACATGTCATCCAAATTGACGTTCCTCCACTACTTATCAATGGTAAGTTTTGGCCCGTTACGGGGAATAATTCTACGGCTACGGCCATATTTATCATTGCACGAAAAACAATAGGCAAACCAACGCCGATGACAAGTAATTTTCCAAAAACAGAAGTGGATTTGTGTGCTACCACGACAATTCTAAAAAGAAGAAACAAATACAGCACCATTAAAAACATTCCGCCCAAAAGGCCAAATTCTTCAACGATTATTGCATAAATAAAATCTGAGGATGACTGCGGCAAAAAGTTTTTCTGAACACTTTTGCCCGGTCCCAAACCTGCCACACCGCCTGAAGCAATTGCTATTTTTGCTTTTTCTATTTGGTAATCGGCTTCGGTGTCTGTGTCATCACTAAAATTTTCAACTCGACTTATCCAAGTATCCACACGGTTTGGGAAAACACCTGGAAATGCTTTTGCGGTAAGCACGAAAAGCGTGAGGAAGATTATTCCCGCACCTAGTATTATCCCTAAATACTTCAACGGATACCCGCCTACGAAAACGAGCATTACAATCATTGAAAAAAAGATTGCAGTGGTAGAAAAGTTAGCAGGAAGTATTAATGCAAGCACTATAAATACAGGCACCCATAGCGGTAGTATTGTTTCTTTAAAAGTTACCGTTTTTCCTTTTATGCGCGAAAGATAACGCGCCACATAAGTCATCAAAACCACTCCAGCCAGTGTTGAAGTCTGAAATGTTATACCCACAAACGGCAAGCGTATCCACCTACTTGCGTTTGCACCGTCAATCGTGGTTCCTTCCGCCATTGTGATAATCAACAGCAGGATAATAACGGGCATGGCGATAATGGAAAGCCCCCGGAAATAGTGATAAGGTATTTTATGAACGCCATACAGAATTCCAAAGCCCAATACAAGGTGTGAAAAATGGCGCAGTAAATATGGCAGCGTGCTTCCATCTCCATACAAATAGGCAAGGTTGCTACTGGAGCTATATACCGGCAAAAAGGAAAATAACGCCAAAAGGCCTACAATTCCCCAGATTGCTTTATCACCCTGTATGTAATTGAAAATGTTTTTCACTTGATATGTTTCTGGTTTCTAAAATTTCGTATTTCAGTTTTCGTATTTTGTTTTTTACAAATTTCTAACTGCTTCCTTAAATTGTCTGCCGCGGTCTTCGTAATTTTCAAATAGATCAAAACTCGCACAAGCCGGCGATAGCAAAACAGTGTTATTCCTTTCTGCCAACTTGTACGCAATTTGCACCGCCATAGTCATTGAATCCGTTTCCACGATAGTATCCACAATATTTCCAAAGGCTGTGATTAATTTTTCATTGTCTACCCCCAAGCAGATTATTGCCTTTACTTTTTCGTTTACCAACGGCAACAACTCACTGTAATCATTCCCTTTATCCACACCGCCAACAATCCACACGGTTGGGTTTTCCATACTGTCCAGCGCAAAAAATGTAGCATTTACATTGGTGGCTTTGGAATCGTTGATGTACATCACATTGTTGATTTTTAAAACCTTTTCCAACCTGTGCTCCACGCCCTGAAATCCTTCCAGACTTTCACGGATTGTCTGTTTTCTGATTCTCAATAATGTGGCTACCGTTGATGCAGCCATTGCGTTCTTTACATTGTGTTCCCCTTGTATTCCGATTGTTGCGATTGGCATAGTAAATTCTGTATTATTTATTTTTATTATTATTTCGTTGTTTCTTTTAAAAGCTCCCTGGTTCAGTTCTTTTTTTACCGAAAAAGGCAGCGGTTGTGATTTTATGGAATTTTGCGAAAGCCACTTTATTATTTCAACATCATCTGCATCATAAATGAAGTAATCCTGCGAGGTTTGGTTCATCGTTATCCGAAATTTTGAAGCGATATAATTTTCATATTTATAATCATATCGGTCCAAATGGTCCGGACTCAAGTTGGTCAAAACTGCGATGTGCGGTGCAAAGGTTTCAATGCCGTCAAGCTGAAAACTGCTGAGTTCGAGTACGAAGTTTTCGTACTTTTCTTCGGAAACCTGCTCTGCGAAACTCTTTCCGATGTTTCCTCCCAACGCCACATTAAGTCCGCCGTCTTTCAGCAATTTATAGGTCAAACTTGCGGTGGTTGTTTTTCCGTTGCTACCCGTGATTCCTACAATGGTTGCCTTTGTATATTTTGCGGCAAACTCAATTTCAGAAATGACCTTCACCCCCTTTTCGCGCAACTTTTTAACAATTGGCGCCTTATCGGGAATTCCCGGACTTTTCATCACAATATCTGCGGAAAGGATTTTGGCTTCGGAATGGCCTTCCTCTTCCCATTCAATTCCATTATTTATAAGAACTTGTTTGTACTTCTCTTTTATTTTTCCGAAGTCTGAAACAAACACCTCAAACCCCTTCTTTTTTCCTAAAATGGCTGTGCCTACCCCACTTTCTCCTCCTCCGAGAATTACGATTCTCGATTTACGATTTACGATTGACGATTTATGATTTGTGCCCATCTTTTCCATCTAATCTTTTTCGAATCGTTTTTATTGACGCAATTGTAATGGAAAGAAATTCGTCAGCTTCCTTATGCAATCGGTCAATTTCCTCGTGATGTGATTCGGACATTTCTTTCAATATTTCTAAGAAAAACATACTTTCATCCGCCTCCTCTTCCCCAATTTTCAATTTGTTTATAAAATCCCTATCGGATTTTCCTCTACATGCCGCTCTATAATTGGCTCCTACTGAACTTGAACATCTAATTAATTGATTACAATAAGCATTATATTCTCTTGAGATAGGAAACCTCATACACAACTTTCCCACATCAACTGCAAATCGCAACATTCTCTTTTTAATTTCTTCCTTCATAATCGTAAATCCAAAATCGTATATCGTAAATAATCCTTATCTGATTTTTAAGGTGACGATTGTGATAATGGCCAGAAAAATTCCCACAATCCAAAACCGCGTCACGATCTTGCTTTCGTGAAACCCCTTTATTTGATAGTGGTGATGCAAGGGAGACATTCTGAAAATGCGCCTGCCCTCACCAAATTTTTTCTTTGTGTATTTAAACCAGCTTACTTGTAAAACCACCGAAAGGTTTTCCATCAGGAATATTCCGCAGAGAATTGGTATCAACAGTTCTTTCCGAACGGCAATTGCAATTACGGCGATGATTCCGCCAATAGTCAAACTGCCTGTATCGCCCATAAATACTTGTGCCGGATAGGTATTGTACCATAAAAATCCGATGAGCGCTCCAACAAAAGCGGTTATGAAAATGGTCATTTCACCTGTATTTGGGATGTACATTATATTGAGATAATCCGCGAAAATCACGTTGCCCGATACCCACGCAAAGAGCGCAAGGGTCAGCCCGATTATGGCGGAAGTGCCCGCAGCGAGGCCATCAATTCCATCTGTAAGATTGGCCCCGTTTGAAACGGCCGTGATAATAAAAATTACAATCGGAATGAAAATGAGCCATACATAGCTTTTATAACCCTCGCCCGCCCAGCTTATGAGTTCAGAATAATTGAATTCGTTTTCCTTCACGAAGGGAATAGTGGTGAGCATCGCCTTGTCCTTCACATAAAAAGTATTGGCAGATTCTTTTGCAATCACTTCAGTTATTTCGGTTTGGGTTTCAGGATTTTCAACAGTATGTTGCACTATGATGTCTGGATGCAAATACATAGTTATACCCACAAATAGGCCCAGCCCTATTTGACCAATTATCTTAAATTTTCCAGGTAAACCTTGCTTGTCGTTTTTGAATTTTTTAATGTAATCGTCAATAAAACCGATGGTTCCCATCCAAACGGTAGTAACAATCAAAAGGATTACGTAAATGTTTTCGAGTTTCGCAAAAAGCAAAACGGGAACCAGTGTAGCCAAAATAATAATGATCCCGCCCATTGTCGGCGTTCCCGCTTTTTCGTTTTGACCTTCCAAACCAAGATCACGGATAGATTCACCTACTTGCTTTTTCTGTAGATAATTGATTATTTTTTTACCGTAAACCGTGGCGATAAAAAGCGAAAGGATAACCGCCAAAATCGCCCGGAACGTAATAAAATTGAACAGCCCCGCACCCGGCACGTCGTATGTTTTATCCAAATATTCAAAAAGATAATAAAGCATTGGCTATTTGTTTAGGGCGGTTAAAAGTTGGTTTACTATTTCAAAATCATCAAAATCGAAGCGTTCTCCATTAATTTCCTGATAAGTTTCGTGGCCTTTTCCGGCAATCAAAATGATGTCGTGTTCCTGCGCCATTTGGCAAGCGGCTTTTATGGCTTCTTTTCTATTCGTGATTGAAATGGTTTTTTTGTAGTGCTCTGCAGGGACACCAGCTTCAATTTGTTCAATAATTATTTCAGGGTTTTCGGTTCGTGGGTTATCACTTGTAAAAACCACTTTTGTGCTCAGTGAAGCAGCAATGTTACCCATCACGGGGCGCTTCTGTGCATCACGGTCTCCACCGCAACCCACCACAGTTATCACTTCTTCATTTCCTGTGCGAATACTGTTTATGGTTTCCAACACATTTTTTAATGCGTCTGGAGTATGTGCGTAATCTACAATAGCAGTGATTTTCTTTTCTGAAATTAAATATTGAAACCTTCCGCCAACACTATCCAAAGTGCTCATAATTTGAAGAGTTTCAAGTTCCTGCAATCCTAATAAATCAGCGGTCCCAAAAATTGCAAGCAAGTTATAAGCATTGAAACCGCCAATCAATTTCACCCACAATTCCTGATTGTTTATTTTCAGGAGTTGCCCGGTAAATTGGCTCTCCAAAACTTGTGCTTTATAATCTGCATAGGTTTTAAGGGCGTATGTATGCTTTTTCGCTTTTGTATTTTGAAGCATTACCACCCCATTTTTGTCATCCACATTTACTAGCGCGAAAGCAGTTTTTGGCAATTCATCAAAAAATGATTTTTTCACATCACGGTATTCCGCAAAATCCTTGTGATAATCCAAATGGTCGTGAGATAGATTTGTAAATACACCTCCTGAAAAACGCAATGCTTCTGTGCGTTTCTGATGTATGCCGTGTGAGCTTACCTCCATAAAGCAAAATTCCACACCAGCTTCAACCATTTCGCGCAGATATTTATTAATTGTAAGTGAGTCAGGAGTTGTATGTGTAGCTTTATACTCAATATCCCCTACCATTATTTTTACAGTTGAAAGCAAACCAGCTTCCATTCCTGCTTTTTTGAAAAGTTGATATAATAAAGAAGAAACCGTAGTCTTTCCGTTGGTTCCGGTAATTCCAACCAGCTTTAATTCTTCTGAAGGATTGCCGTAGTAATTTGCAGCCATTATCGCTAATGCTTTATGCGAATCTGCCACTTGTACATATGTAATACCGTTAATGATATTTTCGGGCAGGGTTTCACAAATAATAACCAAAGCACCTTGGTCAGCCGCGTTTTTTATGAATTGGTGCCCATCTGAAACCGCTCCCTTTATAGCAATAAAAACATCGTTCAAGGATACTTTTCGGGAATCAAACTCCAGATTGTTTATAGCCACGGAAGTACTGCCAACTACGCTTTCGATGGTAACCTTATACAATATGTCCTTTAAAAGTATCACGATAAATTCAAGGTTATTAATTGTCCCTTTTTTAAGGTTTCGCCAGACTTTATGGATTGGCTGGCAACGGTGCCATTGCCCACAACTTGTACCCGCAGCCCGAGATTTTCCAATAAG
>DEXQ01000015.1:94157-267992 GCA_002364215.1 Aequorivita sp. UBA3180
ATTCCCGCCATTCCAGTAACATTTGGAATCGTTTTGGATGGTTGCTGCAGTTTTGAATAATACTTCTCAAAATCTCTTTCAATGGTTGGATCTGGCTGCTCTATACTTTCAACCTTATCAATATTTCGGGATTCGGTAAATATTTTTTGGGCTATTCTTTTGAAAACTGGCCCTGAAACATCAGCGCCATAAAAACCTTTTTTGGTGCTTGGTTTGTGGATAATTACGATACAGGAATACTTGGGGTTTTCCGCAGGAAAAAATCCCGCAAATGATGAAATATAACGGCGGTTGCTTTTCCAATCGGGCATCCAATATTCTGTTTGTGCAGTTCCCGTTTTTCCGGCCATTGAAAAATCTGGGGAGTAAAGTGATTTCCCCGTACCACGTATTACCGTGTTCTTCATAATTTCCTTGATTTTACTCAAGGTCTCATCAGAACAGATTTTAGGGTTTATAACTTTGGTATCGTAAGTTGTTACTTTTTCATTCCAAGCGCGAACCTCTTTTATGAAACGCGGCTTTACCATCACGCCATTATTTGCAATAGCATTGTAAAAGTTTAAGGTTTGCAGTGGGGTAAGTCGTAGATTATAACCATAAGCCATAGATGGCAAAGCATTTTTGCTCCATTTTTTATCGCCAGGCTGCGGAATCATAGGCACACCCTCACCTTTAATGGCAACACCTGTTTTTTCGGTCAGGTGCCAGCTTTTTAAACGGTTGATGAATTTGTTGGGATTTTTGGAATAGTTATCATTTATAATTGTAGCCAAACCAATGTTTGAGGAAACTTCCAAAGCTTTTGCAGCCGAAATTTTTCCGTAGCCGCCCCGGTGGGAATCGTAGATTTTTCTTCCGTAGAAAACTTTCACACCCTTACCTGTATCGACAACAGTACTAGTATCAATAACCTTATCCTCCAAAGCCGCCATCATAGCCATTACCTTAAAAGTAGAACCCGGTTCGTGCGATTCGCCGATGGCATAATTGAGTTTTTCATAATAGGTTCCGCTGGAAGTACGCCCCAAATTTGAAACGGCTTTTATCTCGCCCGTCGCAACTTCCATTACGATTACCGTTCCGTGCTCGGCTTCGTAATATTCCAATTGTTTCAACAAAGCGTGGTGGGCAATGTCCTGCATATTCACATTGATAGTCGAAACAATATCATAGCCATCCTGCGGCTCTATTTCATTATCGTCGGAAACTGGTTTCCACTGCCCTTTGGCAATTTTTTGCTTGAGGCGATGACCTTCCTTTCCGGTCAACAAATCATTAAAAGCACCTTCAAGTCCTACGGCATAATAGCCGGGACGATCAAAAGCTTCATCACCGACGGTGCGTTGTGCAATTTTACCAATGGGATGTTCGCGAACGGTGCGCTGCTCCACAATGATTCCACCCTTGTAGGGACCTTTGCGGAAAAGCGGCAGGTTTTTCACCTTTATATAATCTGAATAACCCAGATTTTTCACAATAAGCAAATACCTATTTTTATCGGCACGCGCTTTTCTGAACATATTTTGATAATGCGAAACAGGCTTGCCAAACATCTTGCTCAACCCTTCTGAAAGCGGCTTTAAATTTTCCTTGAAATCTTCCGAAGAAACCGTTACAGCATCAAAACGAATATCATATTTTGGAACCGAAGTGGCCAAAAGGCTGCCATCATCAGCATAAACATTACCACGGTTTGCAGGAATTACGAAATTTTTTGTAGTGTTCTCCTTTGCCAATTCGCGATATTTTTCACCATCCACAAACTGAATGTTCATCAACTTCACACTAATGGCAAGCGCAAAAAGAAACATGCATCCGGCAACGACGTATAGACGGTTCAATATGTTTTTTTCTTCAAAAGCCATGTTCAGGTATCGGTTGTCAGTTATTGGTTAATGATTACACTTTTAGCATTAGCTATTTTTTATTTTCCGGTTCAATTATTCTAATTCTCTTCGGGGGTGTTGTGGATGGTTGCAAACCACGATTTTCCATAGCGGCTATAATTTTGCTTTCCATTCTTGCTTGCATCAACAGCATACGCACATCAACATATTCGCTTTTCAGTTCTTTAACCTGTGCGTTCAATTTTGAAATTTTATGAACCTTCTTGTCTGCACTGTGCGAACTGCCAATCATAATCAAAGCAAGAACAGAAAGGAAAATGATAAAGCGCCAGTTTTTTAGCGCATCGTCACTTACCAAGAATTTTCCTTTTATTATGTTGTAAAAACCCTCTTTCATATTATAACTTCTTCGCTATACGAAGCTTGGCACTTCGGGCGCGGTTATTTAGTTTTATTTCTTCCTCGGAAGGAATGATAAATTTTCCCACCGCCTTAAAAGGCACTTCAAAATGTCCAAAAGCATCCTTCTCCGGCTCCCCCTCAAACAATCCATTTCGGATATATCTTTTTACCAGCCTATCTTCCAAAGAGTGGTAGCTTATCAGGCTAAGGCGCCCACCCGGTTTTAAAACTTCGTTTGTTTGCAGCAAAAATTCTTTCAATGCTTCCAATTCCTGGTTTACTTCAATGCGAATGGCCTGATAAATCTGGGCCAAAATCTTGTTCTCTTTATGCGCTGGCAGAAACCTGCTCAACACTTTTTTTAATTGCTCGCTAGTTTTTATTTTTTCATTTTGGCGCGCTTCCACAATTACACGGGCCATTCCCGCAGCACTTCGCAATTCGCCATAATTTGAAAGCACACTTCGCAGCTGCGTTTCTTCGTATTTATTCACTACTGTGTATGCCGAAAAATTGCTGTCGCGATTCATTCGCATATCCAGATCGGCTTCAAAACGGGTAGAAAAACCTCTTTCAGCAACATCAAATTGATGCGAGGAGACCCCAAAATCGCCCAAAATCCCATCAACGGTTCGGTAGCCGTGAAATCTCAAAAATTGCTTCAGGAACCGAAAATTTTGATTTATAAGCAAAAAACGCGTATCGTCGATAGCGTTTTCCAAAGCGTCTTTGTCCTGGTCAAAAGCGATAAGTTTTCCATCGGGACCTAAGCGCTTTAAGATTTCTCGGGAGTGGCCTCCCCCACCGAAAGTAACATCCACATAAATCCCCTCTGGCTTTATGTTAAGCCCATCAACAGTTTCTTTAAGCAAAACCGGATTATGATACTCCATCACCATCATTGCTTTTGTTTCCCATTACTTCTTCGGCCAAATCGGCAAAATCGCTTGCGGCATCATCAATAGCCTGTTCGTATTTGTCTTTATCCCAAACCTCCACAATATTTATTGCGGAAGAGAATACAATCTCTTTACTGATACCCGCAAAAGAAAGCAGGTCTTTGGGAATCAACAATCTACCAGTAGCATCAAGCTCTACGGTCTTTACGCCCGCGGTAAATCTTCTTATGAAATCGTTGTTTTTTCTATTAAATCGATTCAGCTCGCCCATTTTTAGCATGAGAGCGTCCCATTCTTTCATTGGGTAAATTTCCAGGCAAGGCTGAAAGACAGCTCTTTTAATTACAAAGCCTTCGGGAGCTACAGTTGCCAATTGCTTTTTCAGCGGCGCAGGTACCATGACCCTTCCCTTTACGTCTGCTTTACATTCGTATGTGCCTATTAGATTGAGCATTGTGGAAATTCCCGATTTGTAATTTATAGTTTCAAATATATATAACTTTTACCACATTTTACCACATTCTACCACTTTGTTGATAAGTTTTACCACTTTGTAGATAAAGTGAAATCGATACAGTAAATAACAAAGCCTTATTTTAAATAGACCTTATGAAATAATTTTGTTTACTTTTGTCATTCTAAATTGCAGCAACCAAGCATGTCGGAAAACTTAAAGAAAGAAGGAAAATTTTCATATTTAGAAATAGGTGAAGGCACTCCAATAATCATCCTTCACGGGCTTATGGGCGGGTTGAGCAATTTTGATGGCGTTGCAGATTTCTTTCCGCCAAAAGGCTATAAAATTTTAATTCCCGAATTGCCCATTTACAAGATGACTTTGTTGCGTACCAATGTGAAAAATTTCGCAAAATATGTAGCGCAGTTTATTGACCATCTGGGTTATAAAGAAGTGATTCTTTTGGGAAATTCTCTGGGTGGGCATATTGGCCTTTTATGCACAAAAATGTATCCTGAAAAAGTGAAAGCTTTAATAATCACAGGAAGTTCTGGCCTCTATGAAAGTGCTATGGGCGAAAGCTATCCAAAACGCGGCGATTATGAATATATCCGCCAAAAAGCAGAAAATGTGTTTTATGACCCTGCCGTTGCAACCAAAGAAATTGTTGATGATGTTTATGAAACTGTAAACGATCGAAACAAATTAATACGAACTCTTGCCATTGCAAAAAGTGCCATTAGACATAATATGGCCAAGGATTTACCAAAAATGCACACTCCTACCTGCATAATTTGGGGTAAAAATGACAATGTAACCCCTCCAGAAGTCGCAATAGAATTTGATGAGCTTCTGCCAGATTCTGAATTATTTTGGATTGATAAATGTGGCCACGCCGCAATGATGGAGCATCCCGATGAGTTTAATGAACTTCTTTACGCTTGGTTGCAGAAACGAGGGTTTTAGTAGTTCCAAGTTTCAGGCTTCAAGTTTCAAGTTTCAAGTTTCAAGTTTCAAGTTTCTAAAAAACGTATTCTCCCCCATAACCCTTAACTCCTAACCATTAACTCATAACTCCTAACCCTAAAGCAATGCAAATAAAATCGGCAGAATTTCTAATGAGCAACAGCGAGGTTGCAAAATGTCCCAAAGACCGTTTGCCGGAATACGCTTTTATTGGGCGCAGTAACGTTGGCAAATCTTCTTTGATCAATATGCTGATGCAGCGCAAGAGTTTGGCTAAAACTTCGGGACGGCCTGGAAAAACACAACTGATCAACCACTTTCTCGTAAATAAAAATTGGTATTTGGTAGATTTGCCGGGCTATGGGTATGCCCGTGTTTCAAAAAGCAGTAAAAAAGTTTTTCAAAAATTCATTACAAACTACTTTGAAAAGAGAGAACAAATGGTACTCGCTTTCGTTTTAGTAGATTGTCGCCACGAACCCCAACCTATTGATTTGGAATTTATGCAGTGGATGGGCGAAAGCGGAATTCCCTTCAACATAATTTTTACCAAGGCAGACAAATTGAAACCAAAAGCTTTGGAAAGAAATATTGCCGCATACACTGAAAAAATGCTCGAAACCTGGGAAGAAATGCCTCACTATTTTGTTACTTCAGCCAGTGATTCCACAGGAAGGGAGGAAGTGTTGAATTATATTGATGAATTAAACAATTCTATTCAAACTTCTGAATTTTAAAATTCTCTAGTCCCGCTTCAGCTCTAGCTTTTCCGCAAAATAATCGCAAAAATCACGCATTGTCGCGCTCATCTTGTCATCGTTTGTTGCACGTTGAAAAGTATCGGCCATCGCGCTTAAGGTTTGATGGAAAAAAATCTTCATTTCATCTACCGGCATTTCTTTTGTCCAAAGATCTATTCTAAGCGATTCCTTGCTTTTACTGTCCCAAACCGATAGCATTACCGCTTTGGTTTCTTCGTTTGAAACAC
Organism: Aequorivita sp. UBA3180; assembly: GCA_002364215.1. Classification (GTDB taxonomy): domain Bacteria; phylum Bacteroidota; class Bacteroidia; order Flavobacteriales; family Flavobacteriaceae; genus Aequorivita. The sequence continues at coordinate 99,720 of DEXQ01000015.1, forward strand.
CGCCGTCCTCGGCTGTCCAATTGATAGTTTCCGGAACTTTATTTTCGTCAAGACCTACTTTTAAACTTATTTCTGAAGTATGTTTAATTGCCATTATTTCTTTGGTTTGTATTTTGAATTTGTAAATATTTCTTCAGCATCTGTTATCATCAGCCGCTGCACATCAGTATCGTTTTTTTCCATATAGGCACGGACAATTTTCCAGCCCAAATAGCGCCCTAACATTCCGGGAGATTCGTTGTCTATTTCCAAGTAAAACTTTGAAAAAGGGGCAGGAGTTATAAACCGTGCTCCCAGTTTTGGGTCTGTACTATAGAGCAATTCCTTCTCAATAAAGTAGCGCCACATATACTCCTCGTTTTCTTCGGCCCATTGATATTCCTCATCGGTATAGCCTATTTTTTGGGCATCCGTAGCATTTGGAAGCCAAAGATCTTTTAAATAGAGCTCTTTCCCAAAGTAAATAATCTGTCCCAAAAAAGTAGCTTTGCTGGGCGGTTTTATATACTGCCTTGCATAGACTTCCGCCACATCGGGACCTATTTGCGCAGGCTTCATTTCTTTGGAAATGTATTTATCAATTCCTTCGTAAAAACGGTGTTCGGCGCCCAAATAATTGTCTAAACCAATAACGAGCATACTATCTGCAAGAATAACCTTGTTGCGATAATCTACGTCTGATGTAGTAGTTACCACCAATGGGGTTGTAAATTTCGGAAAGTAATATTTTAAGTGTTGAAACAATGGAATAAGTGTCTGTTCCAATGCTTCCTCATTCGAAAAAGTTTTTGCCACTTCTTCCTCCAGCTGATTTTGCAGCGTATCGTTTAATTTTTCAATCCAAATACTATCGTTGTATTGCTTTGGGAAAAACGCCGGAAATTCAGCTTTCAGCTTTGGAAGCGTTTCGGCACTAGCTGAAGCAAATTCCTTATCAAAACGGATAATTTCAACATTCATAGGAATTTCTTCAATCTCTTTTTCAACTTTGCTTTCGTTATTACACGAAAAAAAGAAAATGCCCAAGAGAATCAATGCGCAATATTTCACCATAGTAAAAATGTTATTGTTGGTTAACGCCATTCCTTTTTATTAATTTTATCTTTAACCACTTTTGCCGTGCAAAGGTATTATTATAAAAGATTAAAAACACAGAAAATGCAGACTGAAAAAGTTATAGAATATATTGTAGATTGGTTAAAAACCTATGCACAAGACGCAAAAATGGATGGTTTTGTAATTGGAATAAGCGGTGGGATTGATTCTGCGGTAACCTCAGCCCTCTGTGCAAAAACTGGGCTTGACTTATTATGTGTGGAAATGCCCATTCATCAGGCATCGTCTCAAGTAAGCCGAGCAGTTAATCATATTGCCTGGCTGAAGGAAAATTTTGTGAAAGTTGAAAAAATTGAAGTAAACCTTACCCCTGTTTTTGATTCCTTGATTGCCGCTTTGCCAGAAGTTGAAAAAGAAGAAGAGCGTTTCATGTCGCTCGCAAATACACGTGCTCGTTTGCGGATGACGACCCTTTATTATTTTGCAGCCCTGAACAAATATCTAGTGGCAGGAACCGGCAATAAAGTAGAAGATTTTGGTGTGGGTTTTTATACAAAATACGGCGACGGCGGTGTAGATTTAAGTCCTATTGCTGATTTGATGAAGAGTGAGGTCTATGAAATTGCACGCTTTTTAGGAATAAATAAAGAAATAATTGCCGCGGCACCAACAGATGGATTATGGGGCGATGACCGAACCGACGAAGACCAACTTGGTGCAAGTTATGACGAACTGGAATGGGCAATGAAAATGGATGAAAAAGGTAAAAGCAGCCCAGATTTTTCAGGGAGGGAGAAAGTGGTTTTTGACATTTACAAAAAATTGAACAGCGCCAACCAGCATAAAATGCTCCCAATTCCTATTTGCGAAATCCCAAAAGAATTGAAATAATATTGTTATTTATCGAACAATTTAACCATTAAACGAAAGGTTTACTTTTCTTCCCTTGTATATTTTATATATCCAAAATGTAGTATTAATATTACGTGTCTAAAACTCATTTGCTCCCCAAATCTGAAGGTTTTATTCATTCTTGAATTTATAAAAACACTAAGATGAAAAAAGTTGTAATTGCAGACCACCACCCTGTAACCAGAAAAGGCGCTTCCGTTTTACTAGATAGCACCAATGAATATTTGATTGTTGGAAAAGTATCCCGCGGATCGGAACTATTAAAATGCCTCGAGAAAGAACGTCCAGATATTTTAATTTTAGAATTGAACATTCCTGAAATTAATGGTTTTCATGCACTTCGCAGCATTCGCGAAGAGTTCCCGAAAACCCGAATCGCTATCTTTTCTTCACATCCTGAAGAAATTTATGCCCTGCGCTCAGTAAAATCTGGTGCTGCGGGCTATATTCCAAAAACAATTTCTTCCGAATTATTTCTACATGCTATCAAACGTATCGCGATGGGCGGCATATTTTTGAATGATGAGTTTGCAGCCGCTTTCAACAGCCGTTCTGTAAATGACAATACTCTGGTAGGCAGGTACAAAAAACTTTCTGCAAGGGAAATTGAAGTACTCAATCTGCTATCAAATGGAAAGCGTAATAAAGATATTGCTTCGCTTTTGGAAATTAACGAAAAGACCGTAAGTACTTACAAAACAAGACTATTAAAAAAACTGAATGTTACAAGTTTGGCAGAGTTGATAAACCAAGCGCGGATGTTTCAGTTTTCTTAATTTACAAAACCCGGTTAAGTTTATTGGAAAGTACTTTTTTTAAACTTAAATAATCTACAATTTCCTGTAAACCTGATTCTTTTTCAGGGCTGTCTTCCTGTTTCATAGTTTCGGAAAGTTCGTTTATTTTTTGGGAAACCAAATGGCGGCGCAGGTTCAAGATGGTCTCACTCACCATTTGTGCAATTGTATGCTCCTTTTCTTTAACATATATTTCCTTGCGTTCCCAGTTGTGGAGCACATAGCGCTCTTCTTCCATCAAAACATGTGTAACAGCAGAAGCCATTTCTGGCTCTAGCTCATTAATGAAGGTTTCAGCCTTCGCATCAGGGTTTAGGTTAAAACGATTGACCACTTCAAAATATAGATCCTTAAATTCGGGGTTGGTAAATTCTATTTCATCTTCTTGAAGGTCTAGATAAATTTTTTCAAACACGCGCGATTTGTGAATTTCCGGCTTTAAAGTAATTTCACCTTTTTCGTCAGCCTCCAATATCAACTCCTCAAAATCTTCTTCTACGTTTCCGTATAACAACAAAAGCTCAATTATTTTTTGCTCCAGCTGAAGTTGGACATCTACCTTTTCAATCTTTTTTTCGGTAGGAATTACTTCAAAAGCTTCCTGCGGGACAATAGCTTGTTTGGCAGCATCTTTTCTGTCTTTCTGAAAAATCTGTGCAAGGGTGTTAAAAAGCACCTGTTCTGAAATGTCCATAATCCGGGAGCATTCCTTTATGTACACTTCACGTTTTATAACATCGGGAATTTTAGCGATGCTATTTACCATATCGTGAATGGTCTCAGATTTTTTTATGGGATCATTCTTTGCTTCAGAAGCGAGAAGAGAGGCTTTAAAAGTGATGAAATCCTTAGCGTTTTCCTCCAAATAAAGCGTTAATTCTTCTAAAGAATTTTTTCGCGAAAAACTATCTGGGTCCTCCCCTTCAGGAAAAGTACAAATCTTCACATTCATCCCCTGTTCCAAAATCAAATCGATACCGCGAAGGGATGCTCGCAGACCTGCCGCATCGCCATCAAAAAGGACGGTTATGTTTTTGGTAAGACGGTTTATAAGCCGTATCTGTTCCGAAGTCAAAGCCGTACCAGATGAAGAAACGACGTTGTGAATGCCTGTTTGGTAAAATTGGATAACATCTGTATAGCCTTCAACCAAATAGCAATTATCCTCTTTGGCGATGCTTTGCTTGGCATGAAAAATGCCGTAAAGCACCTTGCTTTTATGGTAAATATCGCTTTCGGGAGAGTTTAAATATTTCGCTGCTTTTTTATCTGAAGTTAAAATACGTCCTCCAAAACCCAACGTGCGTCCGCTCATGCTCAAAATGGGAAACATCACCCTTCCCTTAAAACGGTCAAACTGTTTTTCTTCCTTTACGATGGATAGACCTGTCTTTTCCAAAAACTGAAGCTTATAGCCTTTTTTTATGGCGTGGCTGGTAAAAGCATCCCAAGAATCGGGCGAATAACCTAGCGCAAACATTTTTATGGTTTCTTCGGTAAAGCCGCGTTCCTTAAAATAGGAAAGCCCAATAGCCTTGCCTTCCTCAGTTTTGAGCAATGTATTGTGAAAATATTCTTTCGCGAATTCGCTCACCAAATAAAGGCTTTCACGCTCGTTTGCCTGCTCTTTGTCTTCGGGGGTCTGTTCGGTTTCCTCTACTTCTATTCCATACTTTTTGGCAAGGTACTTTATGGCCTCTGGGTAGGTAAAGTGTTCGTGCTCCATCAAAAAAGCCACCACGTTTCCGCCCTTTCCACTACTGAAATCTTTCCAAATTTGCTTAACCGGGCTAACCATAAAACTCGGCGAACGCTCATCTGTAAACGGGCTAAGCCCTTTAAAGTTACTTCCGGATTTCTTCAACTGCACAAAATCGCCTATCACCTCCTCTACCCGGGCGGTTTCAAAAACATTGTCTATGGTGGTTTTGGAGATCAGAATGTTGGATTTTTAAATTGTTGGACGGTTAGATTCTTGATTTGTAAAAATAGTGATATTACGAAAAGAAACCTGCACGAATTATAAAAATCCATACAGGTTTATAAACAACGAATAATAAAGGATGGCTGTGGCTAATCCATGTCAAAACGGAGCCCAAGAGATACGTTACGCTGATCTACGGGATTATTCTTGAAAATTGTATTAAGGTCATACTTAGCATACAATGCCACTCCATGCCAACCTATATAACCGCTAAGGCCATAAATGAAATTGTTTGTATTATAGTTGGCTTTTAGTTTAAGTTTTCTGTCTTCCCCTTCTTCTTCAAATTTTAGTTTTTGACGTGTGCTAAGATTGATACCTGCATAACCGCCAAGGCCAATTTTAATCTTGTTTTCGGTTGAATAACGAAAATAATCATCGTGTTCTATCTTTTTAGAAGGGCCAAATTCAAAGTGGATGGGTACCACAAGGTTGTCCATCCTAAATTTAGATTTTTCAAGATCTAAGGTATATTCTTGAAGCTCGGTCTGCTCGCCTATGTCTACATAATAACGATTATCAATAGGTTTTAAACCATTAAATTGAAAAGATAGACCATACTTAATGCGTACCCAATTGGTGTTTTTAAAAACGCGGGTCTTCCATGCCCAACCGAGTTCGGCAAACCGACTTCCGGCAACTTTGAAGTCTGAGTCCTGCAAGGACTCACCTTCCGTAATTGCATTATTGAGTCCAAAAGCAAAGACAAGGTCCGAGGTGGTTCTTCGGTCATATTTGCGCTTTTTATTTTTGGGGCCAATGTAGAGCACATTATCATTCTCACTGTCTTTGCCAGAGGAACCGAAGCGCAGAATAATTTGGCCATCTTCGTCTTCGTCTATGTTTCCGTTTCGTTGTAATAGCGCGACTTTATTGTCTATAATTGCCAAACGGTTCTCAATATTTAAAGCGTGCTTTTCAGCGACTTCCTGTTTGAGGATTTCGGCTTCAGCCTCGGTAATGTTTCCGCTTTCAAAACGCTTGTTTATATTTTCAACACTGAATTTCAACGCATCCTTTTCCTCTTGAATGATTTGTTCTTTTAAGGAATTAAGACGCTCAACGGCGGTTTTTGTATCGTGATCGTTTTCTTGAGCCTGTGTATAAAACCCTGCAAGTAGCCAAAGGGCGAAGGCGGTGCTAAATGTAATTAATTTCATAACTGTTCGATTTGATTAATGATGATGAATGTTTATTGTTTATTGAAAATTGAGCATTGAATATTGAATATTGCTAATCGTTCCGTTCCGAAACCGCGGTTCTGATTTTATTAAAACCTTCGCCGAGGGCATCAAAAACCTTATCGCGGAAACTTTTTTCCAGCTCCCACTCTACGTCCTCCAGCAAAGCGGTGGCATCTACCTTTCGACTGCTGAGAATTCGCTGGGTCTGTATATCACGGCGGGCGTTATTCAGCAGTGCTTCCACTTCGGTAGCGGTGACTTCGGTATTGTTTTGCTGAAGTCTTTTTACTGAAGCAACAACTTCATCAACTTTAGTGTTGAAAATTCTGTCTTCTTCAGAAGAAACGGGTTTCTCTACTTTAAGAGGTTGTTTCACTTGAGCTTGTGTGGCAATGGCCTCGGTCTTTTCGATCTTTTCGTCAACGGTAGATTTTTTTGAGGCATTGGGCTCCGTAAGTAATTGCGACTTATTTGAACGGGGCGTTTGTTTCTTTACGGATCGCTTTTCAGAAGTACTCTTTTCTTTAAATTTTTCTTCCGAAGCGATCTCTTCCTTATTTATAATTGGCGGAACGATTTCGGCTTTCTCTTCAACTTTGGTCTGTTCTATGTTCTCGTTTACTATTGGGGTGTTTACTTCCGAAGTATTTCTGCTAAAGAAAATTGAAGCTACGATTAGCAGTCCTCCAAAACTTGCGGCAGCGTAATACCAAAAATGATTTTTCTTTCTGGGCTGTTCAGCATCCAATTTTGCTTCCAGTTTTTTCCACGCGTCAGCAGAAGGTTTCAGCTCCCTCGCCTCCAGTTTTTCGCGGATGTTGTCTTCCAGTTTATAGGGTGCCATAGCTTAAATTGTTTTGTTGTTTTACAATATTCTGAAGCATTTTGCGTGCTTTGAACAGTTGCGTTTTTGATGTGTTTTCACTTATCTGCAACAATTCGGCAATTTCACCGTGCTTATAACCTTCTACGGCGTAAAGCACAAAAACAGTTTTATAACCGTCGGGCAGACTATCTATCATTTTTTGAATTTCTGTCGCTTCCAGTGTGGTTTCAATAAAGGTGGCATGTTCTGCCGTATTTTCGATCTCTGCTTCTGAAATGAAATGTAACTTTTTATCTTTCCGAAGTTGGGAGATACTTTCGTTCACCATAATTCTACGTATCCATCCTTCAAAACTGCCTTCGTTTTTAAAATCATTCAAATGCGTGAACATTTTGAAAAAACCCGAAAGCATTACCTCTTCGGCTAAATCATTACTTTTTAAATATTGCCTGCACACGCCCAGCATTTTTGGCGCAAACATTTCAAACAATTGATGCTGCGCACGGCGATCACCTTTGGACGCTTTGTCAATTAATTTGGAATAGTTTTTATGTAAGGGTATAATTTTCAAAATACGCTTTGCTGTTTAAGGCTTCTATTTTAATAGACGCAGGTTTTTGAATAATGGTTGTCTCAAGGTAAAAAAAGATTATTGCAACACGTCATGCATACTATTCACATACTATTTTCTATAGAATCAAACACTAGGTTCACCCGTATTAATGCCTACCCAAAGCCATAGATAAAGTATGAATAGAGTATGAATAGAGTATGAATAGAGTATGAAACACTCATACTAAAATCATTCTGCATTTTGGATAATACAAATTTTAACAAATGAACTTTTGAAAGATTTATTTCTTTCTGTCAATTACGTAATTCACCATTAACTCCAGTGATTCTTTGTAGGGAGAGGGGGGATATGTTTCAAGAAGTTGCAGTGCCTGTTTTTGATACTCCTTCATTTTTGAAACCGCATAATCAAGTCCGCCGTTATCTTTTACAAAGGCGATAACCTCCTTAACGCGCTGCTTGTCTTTATTATGGTTTTTAACCGAATTGATAAGCCATTTTTTTTCTTCGGAAGACGAATTATTTAACGCATAAATTAAAGGTAGTGTCATTTTCTGCTCCTTAATATCAATACCTGTAGGCTTACCAATACGCTCGTTGCCATAATCAAAGAGGTCGTCCTTAATTTGAAAGGCTGTTCCTATAAGCTCGCCAAACTTGCGCATTTTTTCTACTTCTTGATCCGGAGCCATTACAGATCGGGCACCCATTGCACAGCAAGCCGCAATTAAGGTGGCCGTTTTTTGGCGGATAATTTCAAAATAAATTTCTTCGGTAATGTCGAGCCTTCTGGCTTTTTCAATTTGTAGCAATTCGCCTTCGCTCATCTCACGCACGGCTACAGAGATTATTTTTAGCAAGTCGAAATCATCGTTGTCAATGGAAAGCAACAATCCTTTTGAAAGCAAATAATCGCCAACCAAAACTGCTATTTTATTTTTCCAAAGCGCGTTTATGGAGAAGAAACCACGACGTCGGTTACTATCGTCCACCACATCATCGTGCACCAAGGTGGCAGTGTGGATAAGCTCAATAACGGAAGCTCCACGATAGGTACGTTCGTTCACTTGGCCGTTGCCTGTCATTTTTGCGATTAAGAAAACAAACATGGGCCGCATCTGCTTTCCCTTTCGGTTTACCACATAATGTGTAATTCTGTTTAGTAGGGAAACTTTGGAAGACATAGAAGCGGAGAACTTTTTTTCAAAAAGCTCCATTTCGGTTTCAATGGGAAGTTTGATGCGCGAAACTATCTTCATAAAGGTTCAAAGATAGTCAAATTTGAATGATGGATTTGGAGGTACTATTTTATAAAATCTACCAAAATTAGTTGCTGAAAATTTTCCTTAACAAAATTTTAGCAGTCTGGATTAATTTCCAAAAAGTAAAAAGCGCAATCAATTATAGGCTTTGCACAGAAATCTTTAAAAAGCTTGTTAATAATTGTGGAGAATACAATATAACCTGTAAACCTTATCAGAATATTCAAAAATGCGTTAAACTCTTGGGATGTACAGTAAAACAGAAGGTCAAAAGTTAACTTTGGAACAATAAATTTTAACTCCTTAATTAATATTAAAATGAAAAAAATTACATTATTGGCCGCATTATTTGCTGGCTTTGCTATGAATGCACAGACGACTATTTTTGAAGATGATTTTGAATCTTATGATGATTTCATTATTGAAAATGTTGGAGATTGGACTTTAGTAGATCTTGACCTTTTACCAACTTACGGCTTTACAGGTGTTACTTTTGACAATTCCGGGTACACTGGAGCTTTTATTGTTTTCAATTCAACTACAACAAATCCTCCGTTAGATCCAACAGCTGATTCTGACTGGACTGCATACAGTGGAGCAAAAGCAATGACATCTTTTGCTGCTGTACCAGACGGAACAACTAACTCAAACAATGATTGGCTTATTTCTCCACAAATAACTCTTGGAGCAGATGGAAATATGTTATCATTTTGGGCTAAAGCAGCAGACGCTACTTATTCTCAAGAAAATTTTAGAGTTTTAGTTTCTACTGTTGATACAGACCCAAATAACTTTTCAGAGCTTGAAGGTGGTTTAGTTCCTCAAGCAATTGATTGGGAAGAATTCACTTTCGATCTTGATGCTTATGCTGGACAGGATGTGTATATCGCAATTAACCATGTAGCTTCTGACCAATTTGGTTTCCAAGTTGATGATTTTAAAGTTACAGCTGATGTTTTGAGTGTGAACGATGAAGCTTTCCAAGGTTTCAAACACTTCGTTGCTAACGGTCAATTAAACCTTTCTGCAAACACTGCTATGGAGCGTGTTGCCCTTTACAATATGTTGGGCCAAGAAGTAGTTTCTCAAAAACTAGCTAGCAATAATGAAACTGTAAACATTGCTGGACTTCAGTCTGGTGTTTACATTGCTTCTGTTACTATCGACGGTGCAACCAAAACTTTCAGAATTGTAAAAAACTAATTTAGGTTTTATTCTGAATTGAAAAGAGCGGCAAAAGCCGCTCTTTTTTATTGCTTGTTTGCCAACTGCCCGCAGGCAGCGTCAATGTCTTTACCGCGACTTCGGCGGACCGTTACCGGAATCCTGTCGTGCTCCAAAGCCTGTATGTAATCATCAATCACGATGGAAGAAGCTTGTTGAAAATGGCCGTCGTCTATTGGGTTGTATTCAATGATATTTACTTTACAGGGAACGTACTTACAAAAGGTTACCAAAGCTTCAATATCGGCCCACTTATCGTTTATATCCTTCCATACTATGTATTCGTAAGTAATTTTGCGTTTGGTTTTACTGTACCAGTATTCTAATGATTCTCGCAGATCTGGCAGTGTAAAATTCTTCGCAAAAGGCATTATCTGCTCCCGCGTTTCTTGAATGGCAGAGTGCAATGATACCGCAAGATTGAATTTCACCTCATCGTCGGCAAGCTTTTTAATCATTTTTGGCACCCCAGACGTAGATACGGTAATGCGTTTTGGGGACATTCCCAAACCGTCATCTGAGGTAATCTTTTCAATAGACTCCAAAACATTTTTATAATTCATGAGCGGTTCGCCCATTCCCATAAAAACAATATTTGAGAGCGGTTTGTCGTGATATAAGCGGCTTTCTTTATCAATTGCCACCACTTGGTCGTAAATTTCGTCGGGGTTTAGATTGCGCATTCGTTTCAACTTTGCGGTAGCGCAGAACGTACAATCCAAACTACAGCCCACTTGCGAGGAAACGCAGGCCGTGGTTCTTTTTTTTGTAGGAATTAAAACCGATTCAACTACCAAGTCGTCATGAAGTTTTACGGCATTTTTTATGGTGCCGTCATTGCTTTTTTGAAGATGGTCCACCTTTATGTGGTTGATAACGAAGTTTTCATCCAAGTGTTTACGGGTCTCTTTGGAAATATTGGTCATATCATCAAAACTGTGAATTCCCTTACTCCATAACCAATCATATACCTGTGTTCCCCGGAAAGCTTTGTCGCCAATGCTCTCGAAAAAACTTCGCAGTTCTTCTTTTGAAAGTGCCCGTATATCTTTTTTTTCTGAAACCATCGTGCAAAATTACTGTATTTTAAAGAAAAAAGCCTCTTTTCCTTTTCAGAATAGAGGCTTAATCCACTTAATAGAACTATGGTTTATTTATTTATAATTACTTTTTTGGTTATAGAGTCTTTGCTGTCCTCATCAATCAAATGAAGAAAATATACACCATCCGCTAGATTAGAAACATTGATAGTGTTCATAGTATTGGACAATGAACCTGAATGGATACGCCGCCCCACAACGTTTAAAAACTGAAATGACAGGTGCGGGTATCTATTATTCATAACTGTAATAGTTGAACTTGCAGGATTCGGGTAGATTTTAAGATCTCCCGTAATTTCAAAATCTGGAATGTTCAATAGATTTTGAAGTGTTTCCACTGTGGTGTGCCCAGAATTGGTAGGGTCTAGCCATTCCTTAAGTCGGGTTTGTTGTGTTGTCCCATAATTCCAGGAAATACCGAACCTCCCGTAAATATCGTAATCTCCATTGTTTTCCAAACCGTTGCAGGCAGATTGCCCCGCGTAAAGCTGCCCAATTATTCTTCCGTTTTCGTCAAAAAGTGGCGAACCCGATGAGCCGCTCTCTGTAGTTCCTATTTCCCAACCATTTCCGCTTCCGTGGTTACCGCCACCAATTAACCAAACTTGCGTGCCATTGGCATCTATTTTTTCGGCACCGGAATCATCGCGGCAAATTTTCATAATATCTCCATTGGGGTGATGAATACCAACCTCAAATAATGGATCATTATCTGAATTATCCCAGCCTGCAAAAGCAACATCCCACGATTCTGGTATTTTGTCAAAAAGCTCCACAAGCGCAAAATCACTTTTGGCATTGTTTGCCCTCAATTCTGCCCCGCTGATGGTGAAATTTGTTTGCAAATCGCCGCTTTCATCTCCGGTTCCACATACTGGAGTGGGACTTACCCAATTAAACCGAATGGACCAAAGCGAAGGATTGCTGTTTTGAAGACAGTGGTTGGTTGTTAAAAGGTATGGGGTTTTATCATTTCTGGTATTATTAATCAAAGCAGCAGAACACAGATAACCATTTCCTAAGTTTAAAAGTGAAACTGCTTTTTTAACCAAATCTTTTTTAGTGTCAAAATCACTTCCTACTGGACAGTTTACATCGTAATTACATTCACCTGAGTCGTTAAGTCCACGGTTTCCTTCAAGGAGAGCATTTACCCTGCCCATTCTATATCCGTGAATTACACTATTTATCTGAAGACGCGCTACATTTTGGGTATTTGCAGGTTGGTAATATTCAATCCAAATAATATTGCCATCAACAAACCAAGTGCCTAACTGTCCATTATCTCTATTCTGGTTATTATTATATGTACGGGTAACATCGGTCCTCTCTTGATTGTAAAGTTGAACTTTTGAGCCATGTGGTAAATAAAAATCACTAAAATTAATGCTCAGGTTTAACGCACCAGTTGATTGAATGGTAGCCTGCCATATTTTAGCCCCGTCGGGAAGTGTAGTCCACAAACCGTCGTGCTCCATATTTATATTTACGGGAACCTCAATTCCATACCGCCAGGGCATGCTTTTATCCAAATCATTAATGCTATCCTGTTGCACTATCATTTCCAAATCTAGTGGGGGAAGGCGAATAACTTCTGGCTGTTGTTGTAAATTTAGATCCCAGCTTTCAGGCAAATCATCACCAGCACCTTGCGAGAAGGCGGCAAAAAAGAAAAGTGTAAAAATGAAGAAAAGTAATGTTTTTTTCATTCAACTTGCTGGTTAGTTTACAAAAGGAAGACTAAGGTATATTATTATTTTGACATTTGAAAACCAAATGCTTATAAAATAAAGAATCCCGATACACATCGGGATTCTTGACAATTATATTGAACTTGTTTTAGATTATTAACATAGCATCGCCATAGGTATAAAACCTATATTTTTCCTTAATGGCCTCTGCATAGGCTTCCTTAATAAAATCATGACCTGCAAATGCCGAAACCATCATCAATAAAGTAGATTTTGGGGTATGGAAATTTGTAACCATGGCATTGGCAATGCTGAAATCATAAGGTGGAAAAATAAATTTATTTGTCCATCCTTTGTATGAATTTAGTGTGTGATTTGAAGAAACAGAACTTTCCAAAGCACGCATAGCGGTAGTGCCCACGGCGCAAACACGTTTTTTCTTTTGAATACCCGCATTGATTATATTGACTGCCTGCTGGTCTATTTCCATCTCCTCAGAATCCATCTTGTGTTTTGAAAGATCTTCTACCTCAACAGAACTAAAAGTTCCCAGGCCTACGTGAAGCGTAACTTCGGCAACGTTTACTCCTTTAATCTCAAGACGCTTTAAAAGATGTTTTGAAAAATGAAGTCCAGCTGTGGGCGCCGCAACTGCTCCTTCATTTTTAGCAAAAATAGTTTGGTAGCGCTCCGCATCTTCTGGCTCTACTTCTCTTTTTATATACTTTGGAAGTGGTGTTTCACCCAATTCCGTCAATTTATTTCTGAACTCTTCATAAGACCCATCAAAAAGAAAACGCAGTGTTCTTCCGCGCGAAGTTGTATTGTCAATAACTTCTGCCACAAGGGTCTCGTCATCGCCAAAGTACAGCTTGTTTCCAATTCTTATTTTTCGGGCTGGATCTACCAAAACATCCCATAGACGGGTCTCGGGATTTAATTCCCTTAAAAGAAAAACTTCAATACGGGCTCCGGTTTTCTCCTTGTTTCCGAACAAACGTGCCGGAAAAACTTTTGTATTATTGGTTACCAAAACATCATCTTCGTCAAAATAATCAATCAGATCTTTGAACATTTTGTGTTCAATGGTTTTGTTTTTCCTATCCAATACCATCAAGCGAGCTTCGTCGCGGTTTGGCGCTGGATATTCTGCCAATAATTCTTCAGGAAGGTTAAAGTTGAAGTTTGAAAGTTTCATTCCCATAATGCGTCGTTTCTTTTAAATTTAAAATGCCCCTTTCAAGGCTTTGGTTTACAAGGGCGCAAATATACAACCTCAAAACAGGCGTTGTCAAGTAAATGACGGTTTATTATTTTTAAATGTTTGACACTGGGTGTTCGTAGCTTAAAAAATGAGGCAGAAACAGCTAATTTTTGAATTGTTTAAAAACACAATTAACACCCGTTTTTTCTATATCCTCCCAAAATTTTGGATAGGATTTGGAAACTACTCCGGCGCTGTTGATCGTAATTTCTGTTTTCAGGGCAAGTGGCGCAAAGGCCATCGCCATTCTGTGATCCTGATACGTTACCACAGCAATACCTTTATTAATTTTTAAACTTTTTTCAAGATTTAAGGAATTGCTATCAATTTGGACTGAAGCGCCCAGTTTCTCCAATTCAGTTTTCAACGCCAAGAGCCTGTCAGTTTCCTTAATTTTTAAAGTATGTAGCCCCGTCAACCTGCAACTTATACCCAACCCGAAGCAACTCACTGCAATTGTTTGTGCCAAATCTGGCGTGTTTGCAAGATTGAGAAGTAATGAATCCGGCAATTCGATGGACTTTTTTGACAGTGAAATGGTTTTCTCAGAAGTATTAAAAACCGTTTCCACACCCAATGAATTATATAGCTGCGCCAAAGCGGCATCGCCTTGCAAGCTTTCCTCTGAAAAACTGCCGAGTGTAATTTGAAGATTTTCAGAAAGAGCGACCAAACTGTAAAAATATGATGCCGAGCTCCAATCAGATTCCACAATCATCTGCACGTCTTCAATACTTTCTGCGGAAGAAATTTCTATAGAATTTCCAGTGAAATTTCCAGCAACTCCAGCGTTTTTTAAAAGCTGAAGTGTCATTTCTATATAGGGAATAGAAGTGATTTTGCCTTCCAAAGATATTTTTAGGCCCGTGGGAAGCATTGGAGCAATCAGCATTAATGCAGAAATATATTGACTACTGACGTCAGCTTTGATAGTCACTTCATTCTTTTGAAGATTTTTACCCTTTATCTTTAAAGGAGGGAAACCTTCGTTTTGGGCATATTCAATATCTGCGCCCACATTTCTAAGTGCATTGACCAAAATTTCTATGGGGCGCTCCCGCATTCGCTGGCTTCCGGTGAGCAGCACATCGGCTCCTTCTTTTGCGGCGAAATAAGCGGTTAAAAAACGCATTGCGGTACCGGCATGGTGAACATCTACAGTGCCTTTTAAAACCCTTAATCCTTTTTGCAGAACAGCTGTATCATCACTGTCTGAAAGGTTTTCAATAGAAATATTTGGAAATTCTGCTTGCAGAATAAGCAATCGGTTCGATTCACTTTTAGAGCCGCAAATATTGATTTTTACATTTTCTGAAGGGAGCTCTCCTTTTTTTAGATTGGCGATCATTGTCCAGAATCATTTTGTTTGAGCTTTGCCCTAAACTTTCCGAAAGTGACAAAAAAACCATAAACAAAACCTGCCAAAAAAAGTGTGAGTATAAACATTACAGGATCTCTTTCAGTAAAATACGCAATTTCAAAACCTTCAATTGCCCATTTAATCAACGTGAACAATAGCGCGAAAGCCACCGCAAGCGAAAACACCGATTTCCAAAAACCTTTTGTATTTATAACTTTTTTGAACATTTATTTAAGTTTTTCATTACTATGGTGCCTATCGTGATCGCGTTTGGTTTTTAGTTCCAATTTTTTTTCAAAAGCCTTTTCAAGATCAACGCCGGTTTGGTTTGCAAGGCAGAGCACTACAAAAACAACGTCCGCTAGCTCTTCCCCCAAATCTTTATGTTTATCACTTTCCTTTTCGCTCTGTTCGCCATAACGGCGGGCAATAATACGCGCCACCTCACCCACTTCTTCGGTGAGTTGTGCCATGTTTGTGAGCTCGTTAAAATAGCGTACACCGTGCTGTTTTATCCACTCATCAACTGCCTCTTGTGCGTTTTTAATATCCATTATGCTTTTGAAAGTACGACTTTTTCGTTTTCTTTTGCGATTAAAAGTTCATAGAACTTTTTCAAATTTCCGTATTCTTCGGCAGCAATGAAAGATTTATTGATAGAAAGTTCAACCGAAAGTTGCAGTTTGTTTCCTATCTGCGAGATCAAGTAACGGAAACTGCCCATATCCTCCCCAAGATTAAACACGGCATTTTCGGGCAGGGATTCTACTTTATATCCTTCAGGCAAATCTATATTTACTATGTAACGATCTTTCATAGGATAGCCAAAATCCACAGGATATAAACGGGTTTCAGGCTTAAAAGGACTTTCTTTGGCCGCCAAGAAAACCAAAGGTGAAAAATATAGTTTTCCAGCAACGTCTTCAACTGCATCAACCACTTCAAAGTCATAGTCTAAAGAAACAGGTTTTCCTAAACTATTGAGGTTTTCAAAACTCAAGTTGGAAAGTTCTGCTTGGTTAGCTTCTTTTTCTACTGCTTTGCGCTGTGCATCTTCATTCAAACTTTTATACTCATTTCTATATTGAAAAGCATAATTACCGGTAAACCTGTTTTGGGCTTTACCTACAACTTTAAGATCTGGCTTTATTTCAGCATTAACCATTGCACTTTTGACAGCTGGAATTTGCGGATTTAATGAGATCCAACTTGAAGATCCATCTTTAGTAATTAAACGACCTTTCCAGTTCATTATACTGGTTCTTAAAACTCCAATTTCCGCATCTTTATTGGTTGCGTCAAGAAGCACGATGCCTTGTGGAAGCTCTACGGCGGCAATTACATAGTTAAATCCGTTACGTGTAGGGAATAGCGGCATACCATGGTTTTTGGTACTCACTAAAACTGGATTGGCATTAAGATTAGCCTTTCGCAACATGGCAATGAGCATTAAATTGATATCGGCCACATTACCAGAACCTTTTTTATAGGCTTCCCTTACACCTTCATTGGTATAATAACCTAAGTAGTTATTCCAAGTCATTTTGTTTAATAAAAACGAAAAGATCCTAACTACTTTTTCTTCGGGATTGCTTATCCCACTTAATAGATTGTTTAAATCATCTTCAAAATAATTATCTTTTGACAATTCATTTCCGAATGAATCTACTTCGTATATTCCCTTTGAAACATCTTCCCAGGTAGTTGAAAAAGTCTTTTGGGGAGAGCCCGGAAAATCTACATAACTTAATTCAAACTTGAGCCCAGTGGAATAATTATCTATATTTCCTGCGTATGCTTCTTCTTTTAAAGCCGGAACGTTGCTTAAATTTATAATGTATATATCTTCTTTAAACTTGAAATCTCTTGCACCACCTTTGCTTGTCAGATTACCATACCTATCATACTCAGTACGGGCATTTGCCAAGGCTACAGTCCTATCCCTACCATCTGTTTTAACCTTATAGGGCACCCACCCTTTTTGGTGGGTTTTAAAAACGAAATATTCCGGTGAAGCAAAATGAACATCTACATTCTCAACAGGGATGGTTTCCTGAAAGCGGAATTCGTCAATATTACTTATGAAGGGAGATTTAATACTATACTTATATTCAATCACGCAGCCTTCGCGTATGTCTGGCATAGTAAACTTTAATTTGTGAACATATTTGGTTGTTTTTTCTTCAAAAATACCTTCATTTCTAAGTTTTATCTCCTCAATTTTATCGCTGCCATCCAGATAGTAGGTATATGCTCTTAGGCCTGAAATTTCATCATTTGAACCCGAGTTGCTTTGATATAGGTCAATTTCTTTTGAAGCCCAATCAAAACCTTCCTTAGTATAAATTTTGATGCGCTCAAAAACATCAGTAACCATATAAAACCCTGAATTTGTTGAATATTCAAAATTTGTATGGACTTCCCTGTATAATATTGCAGCTTCTGCTGTTGGGTCAGTAGGATGTTCTTTTTGAATTAATTCTTCTTTGGAAACTTTTCCAAATTTATACTCTTGGGCCAATGATGAGTTAAAAAAACACACAACAGCTATTACGGTTAGTAAGATCGATTTCATGTGGGTTAAGGATTTATTGTACATTTTGCTTTAATAGAATTTTAGTTTTGTCCAATCGGGCAATGGATCGCAAAAAATCACGGAAATTTTCATATTCCGAAGGTGGATATTCGCCTTTATTTAGGATCATTTTACGATTATAGACCAAATTGTTATCTGAGGTTATATTGAAATTAATTTGATATTTTCCGAATTTGGTTTCCAAAATTGTTTCATCGGGAAGTCCATCAATATCAAAATTTTCAGGCACCTCAACAGTAACCGTATCAATATCAACATACCCATTCCCTATGTAAAGATTTTGTTTGCGGGTATCTATCCGCGGCGGAATGTATTGGTTCTGATTAAAAATATTTGCGCAAAACAGATAATCGTTACTTACTGGGTTTGCGTAGTTTGGGATATTGAGGGTCAGTTCTTCAGTAAATATTACTTCCTCCCTGTTATTATCCAGTTTTATATCTGTAAGTGAAAAACCATTTATATAATTCCACTTCTTCTTGTAATGTTGATCTATGTCTTCTTGTTTTTCTTTTGGAAGCAGGTATTTATCATCATATTGAAGCCCCTTAGAAATACTTTTTAAAGTTGCGGTTACATTTCCACTGGCATCTACCTTAACCTTGGCTATATTTTCTTGGGTGTTTTCTTCAGTTTCATAAACTTTGGTATGTGTTATTTTGCCTCCCTCGGGTGTTATTATCAATACATCCCTATCGTTGGTAAATTTACCAATGTATCCATAAGGCGTATCTTGACTGGTACATTCCAACCAAGTTATCTCATCATTATCTGGTATTCCTAAAATTACATGATTACCTTGCAAGGAAGAAAAATCTTCCATAATATCCCACTTCATTTTATCACCATATACAACGGTATAGTAAGAAGGCACGCCAACAGCATCAAGCAGCGTTTTAGTGTAATTCGTCAATGCCTTACAGTCACCATAACTAAGTTTATCCACATCGGAAGCCAGCATAGGTTTCCACCCGCCGATCCCTATTTGAATACTAATGTAACGTACTTTGTCTTGCACAAACTGATATATTTTTCGAGCTTTACCTTCATTTGTTGTTTCATTGGCAACAAGACTTTTTATACGTGCTAAAGTACCCTCAGGCAAATCACTAACACCTGAAAGTAAACTCTTGTTCATCCAACTTCCAAACTGTTGCCAATCCTTGCCTGAACCCAGAGATTCTTTCAATTTAAAATTATTGAGAGCCACATAAACATTTGGAAATATCTTACTCATTAAGGGACCATGCTCTTCATACCTTATGGCTTTTAAGTTTGATGCCGAAAAGATAAGTTCTTCCGGAGTATCAGATATTGTAATATCAAAACCATTTAGATTTTGAGGTTTATACTTGGGTTTATTTGCGGGATTATATTTAATCTTTAATACGCTTTTTTGAGCGCTTTCAGCATGTCCATTTAAAGGAAACCAAGGACTTAAAAATGCAGTATCACCCGTTTCAGTTTCACTATCAAAAACAACAATGTATGGATATGATGTAGGTGTATAATTTAAATAAAAAACACGTGAATCTGCATACATACTACTGCCCGTTCGACTCACATCCATGAAATCCTTCTTTTTAAAGTGTTCAATTTCCTTTCCAAAAGCATTGTAAATTCTAACCTCCACATTCTTGACACGTGAATTTGAATCATAATATTCATAAAGCCGTGCATCGCCATCGCCAAGTTTGTTCAATATTGCAATAACACGGTGCGTTTTTTCCTTCATTTTATTGATGTCGGTCACGTCAATTTCAACCAATTCATCAATCAATACACTATTGGAATATTCAGTTAGTTCTTTTGGAATAGATGCTATGGAATAATCCTTTTGTGAATAAATATGGGCCGTGCATATAAGAAATACAAAGCATAAAATCTTTTTCATCTGAATAGAATAATTTGCAAAAAGAAAGACGGGATACCCAATTTTTTCATTTTCAATGACTTAAAAGACATTGCTGGATATTACCTGAATTCAAATTTTTTTTTCGGCAATATATAAAAATTCTGAAAGGTTAAAAAAAAGTTAAAGAGTTTATTCTCTTTTTTTTGAGTCTATCCAAATTGTCACCGGGCCGTCATTGATTAAAGCCACCTCCATCATGGCGCCAAAACTGCCAGTTTGCACTTTTTTATTTGTTTCATTTTCAAGCTGAAACACCAATTTTTCGTAAAGTGGGATAGCCATTTCAGGCTTTGCAGCATTTATGAATGAAGGCCGATTCCCTTTTTTTGTATTTGCGTGAAGTGTGAATTGGCTAACAACCAAACAATCGCCGTTAATGTCTTGTACAGATAAATTCATCGTATCGTTTTCATCTGAGAAAATCCGTAAACGAGCAATTTTACCTGCCAACCAGTCAATGTCTTCTTGGGCATCTTCCGCTTCAATTCCCAACAAAATGAGCAATCCTTGGTTTATTTCAGAAAAAATTTCCCCTTCAATAGTTACGGATGCTTTTTTTACTCTTTGGATTAAAACGCGCATTTTGGATTGTTGGAATTTTAGCTTGTTGGACAGTTAGATTATTTGAATTTTGGTATTTGGTGCTTGAGGTTTGGAATTTTACTTCTCATAAATATCTTTTCTGAAATGATCTTCTTCGCCTTCCAAAATCTGAAGATAACTTTTATAGCGGGACCATGCTATTTCTTCGTTTTCCAAAGCTTCTTTCACAGCGCAGTTTGGCTCCTCCAGGTGCAGGCAGTTGTTGAACTTGCAGTTTTCCTTCAGTTCAAAAAACTCCGGAAAGTAATCGCCCAGTTCTTCTTTATCAATTTCAACTACTCCAAAACCTTTAATGCCCGGAGTGTCTATTATTTGTCCGCCAAAGGAAAGATCAAACATTTCAGCGAAAGTTGTGGTGTGTTGCCCTTGCAAATGTTGCTCAGAAATTTCTGAAGTTTTTAGGGCCAACCCTGGTTCTATTGCATTGATCAAAGTAGATTTTCCAACCCCGCT
The DNA here is from genome assembly GCA_002364215.1 of Aequorivita sp. UBA3180. GTDB lineage: Bacteria > Bacteroidota > Bacteroidia > Flavobacteriales > Flavobacteriaceae > Aequorivita. Next base: position 120,520 of record DEXQ01000015.1, read on the forward strand.
ATGACCAGAAAACATGGTCACTTTATCCTGCATCAAGGTTTTAACTTTATCGATATTTTTTCTTGTGATTGCTGAAATCCCAATACATTCATACCCTATTTTTCGGTAAAGCGCAGCAAGAAATTTTATCTCAAGCAACTCATCTTCATTGTAAGTGTCAATTTTATTGAAAAGCAATACAGCCTTGATGTGATAAGCTTCCGCAGTTACCAAAAAACGATCGATGAAAGTAGTAAATGTTGGCGGATTGTTTAAGGTAATCAACAAAAAAGCAACATCAATATTTGCAGCAATAATGTGGGTTTGCTTGGAAAGGTTTACAGATTTTCGAATGATATAGTTTTCGCGCTCATCAATATGTGAGATTACGCCGACAGTTTCATCACCCTTTTTTTCAATTTCAAAATCTACGTGATCGCCCACAGCCACAGGATTGGTACTTTTAATACCGCCAATCCTGAATTTACCTTTTATACGGCAATCGTAAAATGTACCGTTCTCGGCTTTTACGCTGTACCAGCTTCCAGTAGATTTATAAACAAGGCCTTTCATTGCACAAAGTTGCAAAACTTTTCAATCATTAATAACCTTTTTTTGATGATTGATTGATTCTTGGTGAATTGCTTTAAAAATTTTCAGAATAAATTCCTCACTTAACTGGTTCTCTTCGCCTTCCAAAATCATTTTACCCAAAATTTCATTCCATCTTTTTGTTTGAAGAATGGCCACATTATTTTTCTTTTTTAAAGCTCCAATATTATCGGCAATCTTCATACGTTTTCCCAAAGACTCTATTAGCTGATGGTCCAAAACGTCAATCTTTGTTCGCAATGTATTCAGTTTATTTTTAAACTCAACTGCGTCGCCTTCCTGCTTTCGAATTCGCAGATCAATTGTCATTTGTTTTAAGTTTGCGGGGGTAATTTGTTGTGAAGCATCGCTCCACGCGTTGTCTGGATCAAAATGCGTTTCCACCATCAATCCGTCGTAATTCAGATCTAAAGCGGTTTGACAGAGATCAAAAATAATATCGCGACGCCCCGCAATATGCGAAGGATCCAAAATCAGAGGCAAATCCGGAAATTTATTTTGGAGGTCAATCGGTATTTGCCATTCGGGATTATTTCGATAGCGCGTCTTTTCGTATGTTGAAAATCCGCGGTGAATTACGCCCAGGTTTTTCACATCACTTTCATAAAAACGTTCCACAGCTCCGAGCCAAAGCGCCAAATCTGGATTCACTGGATTTTTAATCAACACGATTTTATCCGTTCCCTTTAAAGCATCAGCTATTTCCTGAACAATAAACGGCGAAACAGTCGTACGCGCGCCAACCCAAAGTATATCCACATCGTGTTTCAGCGCTAAATCTACGTGGTTTGCGTTTGCAACTTCGGTTGCCGTCATCAAACCCGTTTCCTCTTTCGCTTTTTGAAGCCATTTCAACCCCAAGGCACCAACGCCCTCAAAATTTCCCGGACGGGTTCTGGGTTTCCAGATTCCGGCTCGCAATACTGTTGTATCAGTTTCTTTTAATTGGTGGGCGATTTTCAGTACCTGTTCTTCCGTTTCGGCACTGCACGGACCAGCAATTACAATTGGGTGCGCCAGTTCCATTTTGTTTAACCAATTGCGAAGATTTTTATTATTTTCCATTTAAGATTGCATTTGAAAATTGAGCATGGGCGTGTGTTTCATCTTGTTTGTAAACTCCCAATATTTTTAATTCTTTCACTGTTTTTTTAAGCATTTCCATCACTTCAAAAAAGAAACTTTCATCCATAAAAACCACATCAACAAAAAAAGCATACTGCCCAGGTTTCCCAACTATTGGAAGTGATTGTATCTTGGTCAAATTTATGTTGAAAGTCGTTAAAAGGCTCAGCACATTTCCTAAACTTCCCACATTGTGCTGCAGTACAAATTTAATTGAAGCTTTGTCGGCTTGCTGATTCCTTTGCTTTTCTTTTTTGCCCAAAAGTACGAAGCGCGTATGGTTTTCCTTTATATCTTGAATATTACTATCCAAAATTTTAAGTCCGAATTTTTCAGCAACCTGTTTTCCTGCAATTGCAGCAACGCCCGTTAAGTTTTGATCTTTGATTCCTTTTGCTTCGGAGGCAGTATCTTTTCCTTCAATTACTTTGAATTGCGGCGGAAATTTCTGCAAATAATCCCTGCACTGAAGCAACGCCACGGGATGTGAATGTATTTCCTTTATGTCGTGAATAGATTCACTTTCCAGCGCCATAACGAACATTTGAATGTTTAAAACAGTTTCGTCCAAAATTTCAAAATCGCCTTTGTCAATCAATCCATAATTCGGTAAAATCGAGCCAACGATAGTGTTTTCAATGGCAATCACACCAAAATCGGCATTGCTATTATTTACCGCGCTTGTTACCTTTTCAAAAGAATCACAGCTTAAAAGTGTAATTTCCTCGTTGGGGAAAAGTTTTTGGACGGCTTGGTGGTGGAATGAACTTTCAATTCCCTGCATTGCTACTTTTAGGCTCATAATTTTAAATTTAGGTTAAAAAAAAAGTCCCGGAAAATATTTCCGGGACTTTAAATGTTTTATGGTTCAATTACCTATACAACAATCCCGGTTCTATCGTTAAAATAGAAAAACCAAAAATTGTTGAAAGTAAAAAGTGTGCTCATTGTGTTTTAATAGATTGCTAATGTAGCTAATTCTTAAAAACGAAAAAGGCTTTTTTCATTTTTTTATTTGCTTAACTTTGTTCAACTTCTGAAAATATGTCGATACAAGTAGAAAATATTACCAAAACCTACGGCGAACAAAAAGCGCTGAACAAGGTTTCATTCACTATTGAAAAAGGCGAAATCGTTGGTTTTCTCGGGCCAAACGGCGCGGGAAAATCTACGATGATGAAGATTTTGACTACTTTCCTTCCAGCTTCGGAAGGCGTGGCAATTGTGAATGGCTTTGAAGTAACCAAGGATGATATTTCCGTGAAAAAAAGCGTGGGCTATCTGCCGGAACACAACCCGCTTTATTTGGATATGTACGTTCGCGAATATCTTCTTTTCAATGCTGGGATTTATAATATTTCAAAAACAGAAGTTGAAAATGTTATTGAAAAGACTGGCTTAACGCCCGAAGCGAACAAGAAAATTGGGCAGCTTTCAAAAGGATATCGCCAGCGCGTTGGGCTTGCAAATGCACTTTTGCACAATCCTGAAGTTTTGATTCTTGATGAGCCAACTACCGGTTTGGATCCAAATCAATTAATTGAAATAAGACAACTTATAAAAAGCGTTGGAAAAGAAAAAACGGTTTTGCTTTCCACCCACATTATGCAGGAAGTGGAAGCCATTTGCGACCGTGTAATAATTATAAACAAAGGCGAAATAGTGCTCGATAAAAAACTTTCAGATTTAAAAAACAATCAGCAACAGATTATTGAAGTGGAATTTGATTATCGCGTGGAAGAAGTCGCATTACAACAGCTTCCGAAGATTCAAAAAGTTGAAAATTCCATCGGCTTTGTTTATCAGCTTTACTTTGAAACCGAGCAGGATATGCGCGGAAAGGTCTTCGATTTTGCACACGATAATGGCTTGAAAATACTTCAGCTCCACCAAAAAAATACAACGCTCGAAAAATTGTTTTCTGAATTGACTATTCAAAAATAAGTTTCCCGCGATACAATTCCTCGACCTCAACAATTGCAGGTCTGTTTTTGGAAATAACATTGCCCAAACTCACAATTTTTCCACGAATGGCCAATTGTGGATTCACTACCATTTCGCCTGTACTTCGGTGATAAACATAGAGGTTCTGTACGGTTAAATTTTCAGCAAAAATCCTGCAATCGCCTGCGTACAGACCAAAATTGGTATTTGTCGCACTTCCCTTTAAATAAAACTTGGACAGTCCATTGGCCACGACGCTTAAACTCTGAACATCCAAATTCAATTTAAAATCGCCGTCAATGTGATACTGATCCTCGTTTTGCTGATCTTCCGACAAAAGTGTTAATGACGGGTACCGAAGCACGCCGATACTTTCAATAAGGTAACCAGTGCTACTGCGGATTTCGGTTATGTTTGGAGATGTAATATATATTTTGGTTATTTCGTAATCACGGACCAAATTGCAACTGTTGTTATTGTGAATTTCAAGTCTACCATCGGTTACGGTAACTTCTACATCATTCATAAGGCTTTCTCCTGTTTCAATAACCACTTTTTGCTCTTCACCCTGTTGAATAAATACCTTGGTACGCTCCCAAACGAGTATTTTAGTAAAGGGCGGTACTGTAATTTCGTTTTGCACGATAGTTCCAGCACTCTGAATACAGTCCCAACTCGACTCTGAATTACAGCCCGTAAAAATCAAAACCAATAAACAGTAAAATATGTATTTCATAATCTCTTTCTGAAATTTTCAGAATTTTTTACAATCTGTAACCTACACCAAACTCAACGGCTTCCGCTTTTGCCCAATGCGCGTGAACGCTTATGGCAGCAAAAATTTTATCGTTGAAAAAGTATCGTTTAAGCCCTAAACGGTTATAAACACGGTTTTCAAATTCATAGGGCCAATATACATAATAACCCAACTGCGAAATAAACGCAACTTTATTAAAACGCCATTCATGGCCCACAAATACCCCAACGCGCTTATAGTCTTCATCACCTGAAAGTCCGTCCTCTGGATAGGCAATGGAGCGGTAGTTTATCAATTCTTTCAAAAAAGTAGAAAAGAAAACATCTACACCAGCTGTAAATGTGCTTTTATAGTTAATGCGTTTGTCCACAAAAACTGAAATTACATAAAAAGGCTCTTGCCCTAAACCTACTACATCACTTTCATTTATACCTGTTCTAAAAGCAAGATTGTATTTAAACCTTTCTGCGTGGGTTTTGCTGAGCGAATCTTCTTTATGAACGTATTTTGGAAATTCCTTATGATCCAATTGATAACTTACCCCTGCATTTAACAAAAATGAATTTGTACTGTTGTTGGGAGCTTTAAAATTGGCATTGCTATAGTGGATAACCGTAAAACCTGCGTGTAGGCCCAGCCCCTTCCAAATGTTTTCACGCACAAAATTTCCTCTTAAAATAGTTGTACTCAATAAATGTGTGCCATAGGCATTGTTGATGTAATTTGTTTCCTGATCGTAAGGGACTGCAGAATATGCAATTCCCTGCCCCACGCTCAGCATAAGGTGTCTTTTTAAAAAATACCAGTTCATATGACCGTAGGCCCCAATTACATTTCCCAAATACTCGTTGTGCATATTTTGATATGCGAGTGTAAAACCCCAATCTGGATAGTTATAGCGGCGCTCCCATTCATTAAAACCATATGTTTTTCTATTAAATGAAAAAATAAAACCTGTGGGATGCCCGGTAATTAAGTGCTCAATATCCGGATTGTGCTCCAGAATACTTCCGTAGAAAAAATCTGCCTCCAGTGAAATTGGTTTCAATTCTTCTTCTTGGGAAAAAAGCGAAAGACTTATAAATAGGACTGAAATTACGAAAAGAAAGTGCTTCATATTTTTTTCAACGCCCGTAAAGATAAACTAATCTTCAAATAATAGCCTGCCCATGAATAATTCTTTTACATCTACCAGCGGAGGGCGGTTATGGCTGATAATATCGCCCGTGGCCACGATTTTTCCGACGATACTTTGCTGCGGATTTACTATCATTTTGTTCGCACTTCTTTGAAAAACAGTGAGTTCATCAATTATAAAATTTTCTCCCTCAAACCGCGGCATTTCGTCAGCAAAACTAAGATTGACTTTGTCAGCGGTGCCCGTAATATAAAAAACACTTTGGCCGTTTGCGCTTACGCGGAAATCTTCACAAATAAGGTTCAAATAAAAATCGCCGCTCTTTCTGATTGTTTCTGGGCCGGCCGTGGTGTTGCTAACCAAAGTGAGTTGCGGAAAATTTAATGTTCCCTCGCCAATAACGTCGTAAGCCGAACTATTCCTTATCTCTGTAATGTTTGGAGCAGTTACAAAAATTTTTGTAATTCCGTAATCGCGCACCAAATTGCAATTGTTATGATCCTTCACCACTAATGTTTCCCCTTCAACACTTACGGAAATATCGCTTAAAAGGTTTTCGCCCGTTTCAAGAATTATTTTTGTTGAATCGCCCTGTTTCAAATACAAAGTCACATCGTCCTCAATCCTGATTTTTGAAAAATCTGAAACTAAGTATTCTTTGGAAACTTTGCTTCCAGCAGCTTGCACACAATCCCAACCGTTTTCGGAATCGCACGAAAACAGCAAAAAAACCAAACAAACAAAAAATAATTTCTTCATAATTTATATTCTAATTCCCACGCCAAATTCCACGCCTTCCACTTTCGCACCGTGCGATTTTAAAGTGATTGCGCTGAAAAGTCTTTCGGTTAAATAATATTTCAAACCTACACGAAAATACGTTCTTCCCTCAAAATCGTAGGGATAATATACATAATAGCCAACTTGTGAAACTACTGCCAATTTATTGATATGAAGTTCGTGCCCCGCAAAAATGCCGACGCGTTTAAAATCCTCATCGCCTTTAATGCCCATATTTGGAAAAGCAATGGAAAGGTATTCAATTTCCTTTTTCAGAAATGGCAAGTAGAAAAAATCCGCACCCAACTGAAGCGTGCTTTTATAACTCAACCGCTTATCCGCAAAGGCCGAAACCACAAAAAACGGATGCTGGCCAAGATTTAAATAATCGCTTTCGTTCAACCCGCCGCGGAGCACGAAATTGTATTTTATGGGTTCCGAAATTTTCTTCGGAAGCGAATCAGAAATATATTCAGGATTTCTCTCATCAGCAACGGAATATTGCAGGCCGATATTTAAAGTAAAAGCATTGGTACTCGAATTTGGCGCCTTAAAATTCCCATTCGAATAATGAATCAATGCAATTCCAGCCTGTACTCCGAAGTTTTTAAATAGATTTTGCTTGTTGTAATTCAGCATCAAATAGGTTGAACTCAACAAACGTGTGCCGTAAGCGTTGTTTTTGAAATTGGTCTCCAAATCAAATGGGTTGGAGTTATAGGCAATGCCCTGACCTATCCGGAAGAAAAGATTGCGCTTTAAAAAGTAAAAATTGAAATGCCCATATAGCCCATAATTTTCACCCAAAACATCATAATTTGCATTTTGGTGCACAAATGAAAAACCCCAATCTGGATAATTATATTCTTGGTGCCAACGCTCGGCTCCGTAAGTTTTTCGGTTAAATCCAACGATGAAACCGTCGGGATGCGCTTTTACCAAATGTGAAATATCCTTATTGTGCCGAAGAATGGTTCCGTAGAAATAATTGGCGTCCACGAAAAAATCCTTGTTTTTTTCCTGTGAAAAAACAAAAGAAGTTGTGAGAAAAAACACCAAAAACGCAATTCGGGACATCACCGCAAAATAAAGCAATCTTAAAATATTTGCGAAGCGATTTCCTTAATATTGCTACTTTTTCCCATTGAATAGTAGTGAAGAAATGGCACGCCCGCTTTTACAAGCTCCTTGCTCTGCTTTACGCACCAATCAATCCCAATCTGCCGAACCGCTTTGTTGTCCTTGGCTTTCACCACTTCCATCACCAGCGCATCTGGCAAATCTACTTTGAATCTATGCGGAATTAAATTGAGATGTGATTTCACTGCAATAGGTTTCAGTCCCGGAATAATTGGCACGGTAATACCGTCTGCCCTGCACTTTTCAACAAATTTGAAATACTTTTCGTTATCGAAAAACATTTGTGTTACTATATATTCCGCACCGTTTTTAATTTTCTTTTTTAGGAAATGAATATCGCTTTCACTACTCGGTGCTTCCATATGTTTTTCGGGATAACCAGCCACGCCCACGCAAAAATCTGTTGGAAAAGTATGCTGAAGTTCATCGTCCAAATAGGTTCCTTTATTCAAATCATTTATTTGTGAAACAAGGTCGCAAGCGTATTTGTGACCATTCTTTTCAGGTGTGAAATAGGTTTCACTTTTCACGGCATCGCCCCGTAAGGCCATCACATTGTCAATCCCCAAAAATTGAAGATCTATTAAAAAATTCTCGGTTTCTTCCTTCGTAAATCCACCGCAAAGTATATGGGGTACGGCATCAACGACATATTTATTTTGAATTGCCGCACAAATACCAACCGTTCCGGGACGCTTTCGGACTATTTTCTTTTCAATCAAACCATTCTTCAATTCCTTAAAAACATATTCCTCGCGGTGATAGGTTACATTGATGTAAGGCGGTTGAAACTCCATCAGCGGATCAATATTTTCAAAAATGGAATGTATGTTTTCACCCTTCAAAGGTGGTAAAATTTCGAACGAAAATTGCGTTTTTCCGTTTCCGTTTTTTATATGTTCTGTAACTTTCATAGAGTTAGCCCCCTAACCCCCAAAGGGGGAATTTGCCTCCTGCCCAAATAGAGAAATGGAGGTCGTTAAACAATATAATTCAAAATTTCTTTTCATCATTTCAATCTTTTTATGCTGTTATTAAAAGTCCCCCTTCGGGGGATTTAGGGGGCCAAATTTGTTTTTAGCCAATTTGTGGCTTCCTCCAAATCTATATTCTTCCGTTTTGCAAAATCTTCCACTTGATCCATTTTAATCTTTCCAAGGCCAAAATAACGTGCTTCGGGATTGCCAAAATAATAACCCGAAACCGAAGCTGCTGGCCACATGGCCATATGCTCCGTGAGTTCTACGCCTATATTCTCTTTCACTTTTAAAAGCTCCCAAATAGTCCTTTTCTCCAAATGGTCGGGACAGGCGGGATAACCCGGGGCGGGGCGAATGCCTTTGTATTTTTCGGAAATGAGGTCTTCATTGGAGAGATTTTCTTCGGAAGCGTAGCCCCAATAATTGGTACGCACTTCTTTGTGAAGATATTCCGCAAAAGCCTCTGCCAAGCGGTCTGCCAACGCTTTCACCATTATGGCGTTATAGTCATCGTGTTCTGCAACATATTTTGCAGCCAATTCCGCAGTTCCAAAACCTGTACTTACGCAGAAACAACCTACGTAATCCTGAATTCCGCTCTCCTTTGGCGCAATGAAATCAGCTAAAGCAATATTGGGTTTTCCTTTAGCTTTTTGGGATTGTTGGCGTAATGTTCTAAAAATGGGATTTGGGATTTTGGATTTTGGATTTGGGTCTTCGACAAGCTCAGACTGACAAACTTTTAATAAAATATCATCATTTATAGTATTCGCCTCAAAAATTCCAAAAACGGCTCTTGCATTCAACAATCTTTCTGAAATTATTTTTTGAAGCATTTGTTGCGCATCTTTGAATAATTCCGAAGCTTGTTCGCCCACTACCTCGTCCGTCAAAATATTTGGATATTTACCGTGCAATTCCCAACTTCTGAAAAAGGGTGTCCAATCTATATAATCCAACAACAGATTTAGATCGAAATCTTTTAAAACGTGAACTCCCAATTGTTTCGGTTTGATTATTTCTGAGGTTTTCCAATCAATTTGAAATTTATTTTTTCGCGCTTCGGAAATTGGCAAATAGGTTTTTACTTTTTGGCGTTTTAGAAAATCTTGTCGAAAAGTGTTGTATTCTTGTTTCAAATTCTCCTTATAGGAAGCCGAAGTTTCCTTTTTCAGCAAATCGCCAACAACCGTAACCGCTCGTGAAGCATCGTTTATATGCACCACGGCACATTCGTACTCAGGATCAATTTTTACGGCGGTATGCGCCCGACTCGTGGTTGCGCCGCCAATCAACAAGGGAACCTTGAAATTTTGCCGCTGCATTTCCTTCGCCAAAAAAACCATTTCGTCCAGCGATGGCGTAATCAAGCCGCTCAAACCGATGGCATCCACGTTTTCCTCTTTTGCGGTTGCAATTATTTTTTCTGGTGGAACCATCACACCCAAATCGATTATTTCATAATTATTACACGCCAAAACAACCCCGACAATATTTTTGCCGATGTCATGGACATCACCTTTTACAGTTGCCATTAAAATCCGGCCAGCATTTTTTGAATCATTTATTTGAGGATTTTTTAGTTTTTCCTCTTCGATGTATGGGAGTAAATACGCTACAGCTTTTTTCATCACTCGCGCACTTTTCACTACTTGTGGTAAAAACATTTTTCCACTTCCGAAAAGATCGCCAACCACGTTCATTCCGGTCATTAAATTCCCTTCTATTACTTCAATTGGCTTTTCAGCATTTTGCCTTGCTTCTTCAATGTCTTCTAAAATAAATTCATCAATTCCTTTTACCAACGCTCTGGTAATGCGGTTTTGCAGCGGTTCTTCACGCCACGAAAGATCTATTTTACTTTCCTTTGCGGTTCCTTTAACTGTTTCGGCAAAATCCAATAAACGTTCCGTGGCATCTTCGCGCCGGTCGAGCATTACGTCTTCAACGCGTTCCAAAAGATCTTTTGGAATATCGTCGTAAACTTCCAACATTGCAGGGTTTACAATACCGATGTTCATTCCCGCTTGAATTGCGTGGTACAAAAACACGGAATGCATCGCCTCGCGAACGGGATCATTTCCTCGGAAACTAAAGGAAACATTGCTCACACCACCGCTCACACTCACGTGCGGCAGATTTTCACGAACCCAGCGAGTAGCTTCAATAAAATCGATGGCGTTTTTTCTGTGTTCATCCATTCCCGTTGCAACGGGGAAAATATTTAAGTCGAAAATAATGTCTTCGGGTGCGAACTTTACTTGATTCACCAAAATATCATAAGATCTGCTGGCGATTTCAATTCTTCGATCGTAATTATCGGCTTGGCCAGTTTCGTCAAAAGCCATCACGATTACTGCGGCTCCGTAGCGTTTTATGAGTTTTGCGTGGTGAATAAATTCTACCTCGCCTTCCTTTAAACTAATAGAATTTACAACACATTTTCCCTGCACAACCTGCAAACCGGCTTCAATAATTTCCCATTTGCTGCTATCAATCATAATAGGAACCCGAGAAATATCGGGTTCGGCAATCACAAGATTTAGGAATTTCACCATCGCTTCTTTGCCATCAATCAAACCATCGTCCATATTTATGTCGATGATTTGCGCACCATTTTCAACTTGTTCACGCGCAACGGAAAGGGCTTCCTCAAAATTTCGTTCTTTAATTAATCGAAGAAATTTCTTTGAACCTGCTACATTGGTGCGTTCACCAACGTTTATAAAATTGCTTTCGGGGGTGATTATTAGTGGTTCGAGACCGCTAAGTTTTAAATATTTCTTGTTTTCTGTACTCATTATTTTAATCCTATCTTCAATTGCGCTTCGACTGCGCTCAGCGTGACATCTTGTTAAAAAGGAAGTTTTGAAAGATCCACATTTCCGCCGGAAATAATAATTCCCACTTTTTTATTTTTAAATCTATCATTTTCACGAAGCAAGGCTGCAAGAGCAACCGCACTGCTGGGTTCTATAATTATTTTCATCCGCTCCCAAATCTGTTTCATTGCTGAAATGATTTCGGGTTCCTCAACTCGAATTATTTCTGAAACCAATTCTTTTATTATTGGGAAATTGACATCGCCAAGGAAAGTTTTAAGTCCGTCGGCGATTGTATTTGTAGTTTCGTTGAATTCTATTTTTCCATTTTTTAGGCTTCGGAAAGCGTCGTCAACCTCAAAAGGTTCTCCTCCGATTGTTTTGCAATTAGTTCCAAAATATTTCACCGAAAGTGAAGTGCCGGCAATCAATCCGCCGCCACCAACTGGTGCGAAAACATAGTCTAAATCGGGATGTGCTTTCAACAATTCAGCTGCGGAAGTTGCATTGCCGAGAATTACATTTTTATCGTTTGAGGGATGGATAAACGTTGCGCCAGTTTCTTTTTGGATTCGCTCTGCTTCGGTTTCTCTCGCAATGGGTGTTGATTCCGATTCTGTGATAATTCCGCCGTAACCTTTTACTGCTTCCTTTTTAACTTGCGGCGCATTTTCGGGCATTACGATATATGCTTTTACTCCAAGGTTTTTCGCTGCCAAAGAAAGCGCTTGCGCAAAGTTTCCGGAAGAATGTGTTACAACTCCTGCTTTTTTTTGTGCTTCGGAAAGTTGCAAAATAGCATTTATCGCACCCCTCATTTTGAATGCGCCCATTTTTTGAAAATTCTCACATTTGAAGAAAACCTCAGCACCGGAAAGTTCATTTAAGTATGCAGATTTCAGAACGGGCGAGTTATGAACATACGGTTTTACGCGACTACACGCCTCTTCAACTTCTTGTTTTGTGGGAATCATACAGCAAGGTTTTCATTTGAAAAAACAGGTCGCGGTTTGTATTGCGAAGCGATTTCTGCAATTGCTTTAATATGCTCCGGCGTGGTGCCGCAACAGCCGCCGATGATATTCACCAACTGTTTGTCCAAATATTCCTTTACCTGAGAAGCCATTTGCACTGGACTTTCATCGTAATCGCCGAACGCGTTTGGCAATCCGGCATTTGGATAGGCGCTCACGGCAAGATTGGTGCGGCTGGCAATCACTTCAAGATGGGGCGTGAGTTGTTTGGCACCCAAAGCACAATTGAAACCTACGCTCAAAAGTGGAATATGGGATATTGAAATCAGAAATGCCTCTGCCGTTTGGCCGGAAAGCGTTCTTCCCGAAGCATCGGTAATTGTTCCGCTTATCATTATTGGGATGTCAAGATTCCGTTCTTCTTTTATTTCATCTATTGCGAAAAGTGCTGCTTTTGCGTTCAGCGTATCAAATATGGTTTCTACCAAAAGTAAATCCACGCCGCCGTCAATCAAAGCTTCGCATTGTTGTTTGTAGGCAACGCGCAATTCTTCAAAAGAAATTGCTCGAAACCCGGGATCGTTTACGTCCGGACTCATACTTGCGGTTTTGTTTGTCGGACCAATAGCTCCGGCTACAAAACGTGGTTTGTGCGGTTCTTTTGCGGTGAATTCATCTGCGACTTTTTTTGCGATTTTTGCGGATTCGTGATTCAATTCATAAACCAAATCCTGCATATCGTAATCTGCCATTGCGATTGTGGTGCTGGAAAAGGTGTTGGTTTCCACAATATCTGCGCCTGCTGCGAAGTATTTGGAATGGATTTCTGCAATTGCTTTTGGCTGCGTAATGGAAAGCAAATCGTTATTTCCCTGTACCGATTTATGAAAATCCTTAAACCGTTCGCCACGGAAATCTTCCTCGGAAAATTTATAGCGTTGAAGCATAGTGCCCATTGCGCCGTCGAGGATCAATATTCTATTTTGGAGTGCTTGTTGTATTTTATTCATTTCTTGATTTTTGATTTAAGTTCAAATTTGCGTGAGGGATTGCAGCGGAAATCCTTTTTTGAGGCACGAAAAAAAGATTGCAGCGGAAAGCCCGACCCGAAGGGGCACGCCATAAAAAAAATTATATCAAGAAAAGGTGAAGGAAAAACCTATTTGTTGTTATCTATTCCGAATCCCGAAGTCTCGGGACGGATAGAATGTAGCACCTTCCCCGAAAGTTCGGGAGGTTGCTAAGGCGTCAAAGGGTCTATTCCCTCGGCCTTTCTTGATAACTTTTAACTATGAATATGAACTGATGCAAAGTAACGTGATAAAAATGTAATACACAAGCCCCCTAACCCCCAAAGGGGGAATTATTCCAATTTCTTTCCATTTAGAATTATGCTGTATGTAATTTTTACCGAAGCCTCCAGCGTGATGGAAACGGAACAGTATTTTTTAAAACTAAGTTGCGCTGCACGAATTGCTTTTGCTTCGTCAATTTTTCCTTCTAAAGAAAGTGTTACATGTATTGCCTCAAAGGGTTTGGCGTCGCGCACTTCTTTTCGTTGGCCTTCCACTTCCATTTTATAGGAAGTAATTTCCTGCCGCTGTTTTTTTAAGATCATAATAACATCAATCGCGCTGCAACCGCCAACTCCCATCAACAAAAGTTCCATCGGGCTTGCGCCTTTTGAAGGTTCGTCGGTTTTGTTGTCTATTAAAACGGGAACGCCGGAAGCGCCTTTTGCTTCAAAAAGATAATTGTCGTTTATTCTTTTCAGTGAAACTTTCATTGTTTTATATTTAGTTTTCTTTATCGCTTATCCGCAAAATATCTCCGAAAACACCTCGCGCAGTAACCGCTGCTCCCGCACCAGCGCCTTGGATGACGATTGGATTATCACCGTAATTTTCGGTATAAATTTCAAAAATTGAATCGCTGCCTTTTAGTGCTCCCAACATACTATTTTTGGGAACCGAAACCAAACTTACGTCCAAAAGTGCACCCGTTTCCTTTGACAAATCGCCGTGCAAATCTGCTACATAACGAAAAACACAATCTTTTGCTTGGTTTTTCTTTTTTATTTGAAACGGAACGTCCAATTCCTGCACTCTCGTCAAAAATTCCTCTTTTGAAACGCTTCGCAAATCCTTTGGAATTAGGTTTTGAATGGAAATATCGGCAAACTCGTTGTGCAAATCCAATTCACGAGCCAAAATAAGCAATTTCCGTCCAACGTCATTACCACAAAGGTCTTCGCGCGGGTCCGGTTCCGTAAATCCTTTGTCGATTGCAGATTTTAAAACCGAACTGAACGATCTGTCCTCTTCAGAAAAAGTATTGAAAATATAACTCAACGAACCTGAAAATACACCTCGAATTCGTGTGATATTTTCGCCCGAAAGATGCAAAAGTTTTATTGTATCAATCAATGGAAGTCCCGCGCCCACATTTGTTTCATATAGATATTGACGTTTTTTTGAAGTCAGTTTTTGTCGAAGTTCTTTATAAAAACCCAAATCCAACGTATTGGCGATTTTGTTTGAGGAAACCAAGTGAAAACCGTTTTCAACAAAGGCTGAATAATTTTGAACAAAGCCAGAATCCGCCGTGTTATCCACCAAAATCAGGTTTTGAAGATTGTTGCTTTTTGCGAAGGAAATCACTTCTTCAGGATTATATTCCTTTCCCGATTCTATTTTTTCTTCAATCCAATTTTTGGTCAATCCATTTTGCTGAAGCAATACGGTTTTTGAATTCGCGATTGCGAAAATATTAAGCTCCAAATCACGTCTTCGAGAGATTTCTTCTTTCGAGGAAATGATTTGATTTACCAAATGGCTACCTACATTTCCGTGGCCAAAAATGGCGATGTTTATCTTTTTCTTTTTAATCTTTTCCAGATTTATCAATTGTTCCAAAGGAATTTCTACTGTTGCTGTACTCATTTTTTTTCGGTTTAATAGTTTAAAATTTCTTTGGATTTTTCAATGATTTTAAAAGCTTCGGCAAGATCGTTTATCAAATCTTCGGCATCCTCAATTCCGCAGGAAAGTCGGATTAGCGAATCATTTATTCCAGCATTCAAACGGATTTCACGCGGAATGGAAGCGTGGGTCATTTGCGCAGGATGGCAAAGCAAACTTTTAACGCCTCCAAGACTTTCAGCCAATTTAAAATATTCTGTACTGGTCACAAATTTCACGGCAGCCTCCTGTGTATCATCTTTTAGACTAAAAGAAATTATTCCGCCAAACAAACCATTTTGCTGTTTTTTGGCGATTTCGTGATTCTTGTGGGTTTTCAAACCTGGGTAATGCACTTTTTCAACTGCATCTTGACTTTCCAAAAACAACGCTACTTTCAAAGCGTTTTCGCATTGTCTTTTATAGCGAATGTCCAAAGTTTCAATTCCGCGAATGGTGAGAAAACAATCCCACGGACCTAGAATTCCACCGGAAGCATTTTGAACAAATTTAATTTTTTCTGAAAGTTCTTGCGTGTTTGTAATTACCAATCCCGCGACCAAATCTGAATGTCCACCGATGTATTTTGTGCCGCTGTGAATTACAATATCAGCTCCCAAATCAATTGGTTTTTGGGCAATTGGCGAAGCAAAAGTATTGTCAACAACCAACAGTGCATTTACACTTTTCGCCACTTTTGAAATTGCTTGAATGTCTGAAATCTTCAACGTTGGATTGGTTGGAGATTCAATCCAAATCAGTTTTGTTTTGTTTGAAACGGCGTTTGCTACGTTTTCAACTTCTGTCGTATCAACGTAGTTTACTTTTATTCCCAGTTTTTCATAAACATGGGTAAAAAGTCTGTACGCACCGCCGTAAATATCGTCAACCGCGACTATTTCGTCTCCTACAGAAAGCAATTTCAAAACTGAATCAATCGCCGCCAAACCTGTAGCAAAAGCAAAACCGGAATGACCGTTTTCAAGTTGGGCAACTACGTCTTCCAACACTTTTCGGGTTGGGTTGTTGCTTCGGGCGTAATCAAAACCTTTGTTTACGCCCGGCGCTTCTTGGATAAAGGTTGAAGTTTGGTAAACCGGAACGGAAATGGCTCCCGTTAACGGATCACTTGGAATGGAATGGATAATTTTTGTTGCACTCATTTTTCTAATTTTTTTGAGTTAATAAATAGATTAAACCAAAAGATCAATCCCGAAGTAAATTCGGGACAATAGAAAAATGTTAAAAAGAATGAAAGCAATTTTTTCGGGAACGAAAAAATTGTCTTGTCGTTATCTATCGTCAATCCCGATTGCAATCGGGATCGTTGTAGAATGTAGCACCTTCTTTCCGGAGAAAGGGTTGCTAAGGCGTCATAGGGTCTATTCCCTCGGCCTTTCTTGATAACATTTCAATAAAGTTTTGAACTTTGTGAGCGCAAATATAGCGTCAGAAAAATTTAATAACCAAATTTTTCGCCAAAAAACTTTAAATAAAATTGCGGTTCATTTAATTTTTTTACTTTTGCCCAAGACAAATTAAGAGGAAAGATTTGACTGATTGCAACCTCATTAAAAAATGCTAAAGGCAGTGAAAACTTCCCTTCGGCGCTCTCGTCAAATCTGCTGAAAAATATAAATTTTTAAAACCATTTTATGGCCTATTTATTTACTTCGGAAAGTGTTTCTGAAGGACACCCAGACAAAGTTGCGGATCAAATTAGCGATGCGCTTTTAGATAATTTTTTGGCTTTCGACCCAGAAAGTAAGGTTGCTTGTGAAACTTTGGTAACCACCGGACAAGTTGTTTTGGCGGGCGAGGTGAAAAGCAATACGTATCTCGATGTTCAAAATATTGCACGCGAAGTGATCAATAAAATTGGTTATACGAAAGGCGCTTATAAATTCAGCGGCGATTCCTGTGGGGTAATTTCTTTGATTCACGAACAATCACAGGATATCAATCAAGGTGTTGATCGTGAAAATAAAGAAGAACAGGGCGCCGGTGACCAAGGAATGATGTTTGGTTATGCTACAAAAGAAACCGAAAATTATATGCCGTTGGCGTTGGATATTTCGCATAAAATCTTGATTGAATTGGCTGCGCTTCGTCGCGAAGAAGATGAAATAAAATACTTGCGCCCAGATGCTAAAAGCCAGGTTACTATTGAATATAGCGATGATAATATTCCCCAAAAAATCGTTGCCATTGTTGTATCTACACAACATGACGAATTTGATGAGGATGAGAAAATGCTCTCAAAAATCAAAAAGGATATTACGGAAATTTTGATTCCGAGAGTGAAAAAACAACTCCCGGAATATGTGCAAAAATTATTCAACGATGATATTGTTTATCACATAAATCCAACTGGGAAATTTGTAATTGGCGGACCTCACGGCGATACTGGTTTAACGGGAAGAAAAATTATCGTTGACACTTACGGCGGAAAAGGTGCCCACGGCGGTGGTGCTTTCAGTGGAAAAGACCCAAGTAAAGTTGACAGAAGCGCTGCATATGCATCGCGACACATTGCGAAAAACCTTGTGGCAGCTGGCGTTGCCGATGAAGTTTTGGTACAGGTTTCTTATGCAATTGGCGTTGTGGAACCTACTTCAATTTTGGTTAATACGTACAATTCTTCAAACGTAAAACTTTCTGACGGCGACATTGCAAAAAAGGTTTCTGAAATCTTCAATATGCGCCCAGCGGCCATTGAAAAAAGATTGAAATTAAGAAACCCAATCTATTCCGAAACCGCTGCTTATGGGCATATGGGACGTGTACCTGAAATGGTATCAAAAGTTTTTGAAAGCCCCTATAATGGAAGGATTGAAAAAGAAGTGGAGCTTTTCACTTGGGAAAAGTTGGATTATGTAGATGCAGTAAAAGTTGCTTTTCAATTGAAATAGGTCTCGACTTAAGTTTTTCCTGAGCGCAATCGAAGGACTCGAACTCACAAAAAGAAAATCCCAAATTCCAAAAGTTATAATTGGAGTTTGGGATTTGTTATTTGGCGCTTCAAATAATATTATGGTTCCGTGCCTTTTGAACCGCTTCAATCTTGCTGTGTACCTGCAATTTTTTGTAGATGTTTTCAATGTGTTTTCTAACGGTGCTGGGCGAAAGGAAAAGATGGTCGGCAATGACTGTATAGCTCAACCCTTTGCTCAGTTGCTCCAACACCTCAACTTCACGGGTGGAAAGTGATATTTCCTCTTGATCACGCAGGTTTTGAATATCAATTGGATTTCTTAATAATTTCAAGGTTTTCATGGCGATTGAAGGATTCATTGCCGCACCACCGTTTAAAGTTTCTAAAATACCTTCGTATAAATCCTTTGGGTTTATTTCCTTCAGCAAATAACCGTCCGCACCCGCTTTTATGGCGTTGAATATATGCTCGTCATTATCAAAGGCGGTAAGCATAATTATTTTGATGTGCGGATATTTCTGCTTTACTATTTGGGTTGTTTCAATGCCGTTGAGCACGGGCATTTCAATATCCATCAAGATGATATCGAGGTTATGGTTTTCCTGCAGTTTTGTCAGCAATTCGGTGCCGTTCATGGAAGTATGTTTCACAGAAACATCATCAAAAAAAGAGAGTTTTTCCTTAATGGCATTTATAAGAAAAGTGTTGTCGTCAACTATTGCAACTTTAAGCATCTCTGGTGGGTTAGTTGTTTTAAAGATACTAAAAATACCTTTTAAGAATAATCAAAAAAATAGGGCAATTGCCGTATTAGTTTTTTCTTAATCATTTCGGCACTTTCAGTAAAACTGATGTTCCCTTTTTTGAAGTCTTTATTTGAAGCGCGCCACCAATTTCCCCAGCACGTTTTTTCATATTGTTTAGTCCGTTGCCGAGTTCTGTATTATCTTGATCAAATCCAATTCCATCATCAGTAATTTCAATATAGTATTTGCTTTCTTTTTCAGAAATATTTACTTCAATTTCATCTGCTGATGCATATTTTAAAGCATTGTTTACAGCCTCTTGAATAATTCTATAAATATTCATTCCTGCAACGGAAGAAAAAATGTGCGACTCATCAACATTTTCTTCAATATTAAATGAAAAATCAGTTTTTTCCGAAGCGCTTTTTGCGTGTTCAATAAAGTTTGCAATACGTGATTGAAGATCTTCAAAGGTTATGTTTTCCTTGTTCATCGCCCAAATGGTATCGCGTAATTCATAAATTGTCTGTTGTGTAAAACTGCTAATGTTACTGAGTTTATTGCCCAATTTCTCACTGATGTCCGTAAATCCAAACTTTAAATTATCAATGCTGGAAATGATAAAAGTGAGCTGTGCACCAATATTATCGTGAAGATCGCGAGATATCCTTAAGCGTTGTTCCTGTAATTTATTTTGGGTTTCAATTTTTGCCAAAGCTGTTTTTAATTCACCTTCTTTTTGAAGCTGACGGTTTCTAAGTTTTTGCTGGTTGTAGAGCAAATACCCGAGCAGGCCGAGAATCAGTGCCAGTCCAAGACTCCCAAAAATAAAAGTGTTTTTTCGGCGGACCTCCAAATCCTTTTCGGCAAGTTGGGCGCGCTGTTGCAGTATTTCGTTCTGCTTTTTTTCAGTTTCAAATTCAACGTTTAAGGCAGCGATTCGTTCCTGCACTTTGAGTCCATGAACACTATCTTTTACCGCAGCATATTGTTCAAAATAATATAAGGCCGAATCTGTATTTTTTAATTTCTTATAGATATCAGAAAGCAGTTTGTAGTTATACTGGGTGAGGTTTTGATATTGTTTCTTTTTTGAAATAGGCAACGACTTATGGACTAGTGGAATGGCGCTGCTCCATTTTTCCTCTGCAACAAAAACTTCACCCAACTGCGTATAATTTTCAGCAATGCCCAACGAATCTGCCCATTGTAATCTTTGATGAAGGGATTTGTTGAAATATTCTCTCGATTTTGAATAATTTCCCTGCAGCCCATAAACACCTGCTAGATTGCTCCAACTATAAGGAACACCAATGGTATCATTTATTTTCAATTTTATTTTCAATCCTTCTTCAAAATAGAAAAGGGCGCTGTCCAACTCTTTATTTATTTCCTTTAAAACTCCGTAATTGTTATAAATATCCTTTAGTTCGTTCTCAAAATTGTTTGCTTCCGCAATTGCCTTCCCTTTCTGCATATAATAAAGGGCTTTATCCAAATCGCGATATTTCATGCTATAGCCCATTTCGGCATAATAATCAGCTACCCTGTCCAGTTGATTTAGCTTTTCATAAATTTTTATCCCATCTATAGAACTTTTGGTGCTTTCCTCATATTTTCCCTGGTAGGCATAAACCAAGCTGAGCTGTGAATGTGCGCCTGCCATTCCTAATTCATAGGAAATCTTTTCGGCATCTTTTAGGTTTTTTTGAAAAAGTGCAACAATGGAGTCTTGAGGTATGTTGAGCCCCTGTACATAAAGTGTGTTTATGGAATCAATTGTTTTCTTGCTCTGTGAATACGTGGCGGTGAAATTCATTAACACCGAAAGAAACAGTAAAATCCTAAACATATACTATAATTTAATTTCAGATTGAACCACCAGAGCCTCGTGTAAATTGTACTGCATAAATTGATAGCTGTTGAGATGCTGTTTTCTAAAGTTTACTTGCCTGTAATTGACGGCTATAACATTTTCCAAAGCAGAAACGTTCTGAGTATGAGCTCTGCCAAGCGCCTTATTTTCAGTATATGCCCAAATGAGTATTCCCAAAATTGAGAAAAGTATTACTATTGTGAAGATTAGCTGCAACATCATAAGTAACTGGTTCTAAACCTTAAATATAAATTTCTTTTTTGATTCTGCACATAGGGCATCTGCCTTATTTGCTTTGTAAAATAATAAACCCCATAGTTGAACATGGGGTTTTTATTACTTTAGGCGCTCCTCACTTCGCCCTCAGTGTGAAAATAATCTGGTTAGTAGATCATTTTAAACTTCTTATACAAAGATGCCTTTACTAAAAAGCAAAAGCAATAAGGCAGTTGCCTTATTTCCGAAAGCAAATTGTCCATAAAACTTTAGGTAATAATTAAACTTCTCAACCTTTAAAAAAAACCGGAGGAAAAACTTGCGTTCTGCCCCCGGCCCACGTAAAAACCTCAACATAGAGATTTCCTTCAAATATTTATTACTGATTAGTCACTTCAATATTAAACTGTCCATCGGTTACTGAAACACTCTCGCTGGTGTTGTTCAAATTATAACCAGTAAAATTAAACGTACCCTTAATTGTATTTCCGTCGTAACTAGAAATGTTTATCGTACCATTGTTTCCTTGTCCGGTTCCAACAGTTGAATAAACAACTACTGTATTAGGATCTGGATTACTTGGATCTGGCAAATAACTATAGGTACCAATGTTAACAAAATTCAAATCGTAGCTACCCTCACCGTCAAAACTTGTGAGAATAATTTGTAGGTTTTCAGACTGTTCCGTTCCACCACTAATGGCAATCGCCTGTCCAGCACCAGAATTGGTCACCCGGGCCACAACTGTTCCTTGCATTCCTGAAAAGTTGTTTCCATCAACTTTCGCGGTAAAAGTCCCTGAACCACCTTGTGGGTCATCGCCGCCATCGTCATCTTTTTTACAAGAAGTTAAACTTACGGCAACTACTGCCATTAATACTAAAATAGATTTTTTAAATGTTTTCATAATGTTTGGTTTAATATTCCGCTATAGGCGAATACGTGATTAATGTTGAAGCAAAATTGACCCAAACCAAAAGTTTTTACAATAGGGCAATTGACGTATTCTGATATACGAATTACGATTTTAGATTGAAGTTTTCTAAAACTGAATGTGCGGAAACCGTTTTTGAATCTCCCTAATTTTTAATTGAAGTTTTTCCGAAAACCGAAGGTGTTCAGCACTATTTGGGTTGAAGGGCCTGTGGTTTAAACCAGTTTGAACAGCCGCAATTTCTTTTTGAAGCGTTCCGGTTTCAGCAGCAATCCAAACCTTTGAAAATTTCTGCCAAATAATTTCGATAGCGGTTTTATTTGGATGAAGCATATCCTCGTCATAAAAACGGTAATCGCGCAGCTCGTCCATCATTATTTCAAAAGACGGAAAATAGAAGCTTCTCGACTGCGCGCGAAGTGACAATGATTGGTGGATTGCGGAAATAAGATGCGCTTTGCTCAGCGAATTTTCCGCAAAACCATCTTTAATGTGCCGAACCGGCGAAACGGTATTTATAATTGTGGTGGTAGGGTTTATTGCTGAAATTTTATCGAAAATAGTTTGAAAGCTTTTTGAAATGGTTTCGATGGAAAGCAATTCCTTTTTAAAATTCTGCTGCGGAATTTTATGGCAGTTTGCAACTATTTCATCACTTTCCAAGTGTCTGTAAACCCACGAAGTTCCGAAGGTGAAAATAACATGCGTTGAAGAGAAAAGTGCTTCGCGAAGATTTTTTAATGTCGAATTTAGATTATTTAAAAATTCGGTTTTATCCAAAGAAGCAAGCTCGGAATGCACGTCAAAACATTTCCAAACTTCGTTGTGCTGAAAAATATCTTCTTCCGAAAATGAAACACCATCAATTGCACGAACAATCAATTTTTCAATGGAAACGGGGTTGAAGATTACCCCAAACGGATTCTGCAGATTTTGAAATTTGAAATAGTCAAACTTCGCCCCAATATTCTCCGAAAAACAGCTTCCCAATAAAAGTACTTTTGAAGAATAATCTATTTGATTTTCTTCGGGCCTTAGCGGTATTTCAATTTGAAGTTTCATATTTATTGGGAAATCTCTGTGTCCTCTGTGCCTTTGCGGTAAAATTAAACCGCAGAGACGCAGCGAACGCAAAGAGTTACTTTAGAAAATCTTTCGCTTTTGATAATGCTTCCTCTATTCCAGCAGGATTTTTACCGCCTGCAGTTGCGAAGAAAGTCTGTCCGCCGCCACCGCCTTGGATGTATTTTCCTAGTTCGCGAATAATCTTTCCGGCATCCAGATTTTTTTCACTGGCCAATTCCTTTGAAATATAGCAAGCAAGCAACGCTTTTCCGTCGTTTTCAGCACCGAAAACCACAAATAGATTTTCAGTTTCGCCACCCATTTCAAAGGCCAAATCCTTCATTCCGCCAGCGTCCAAATCTATCTTTTTCGCAAGGAAATTGATTCCGTTTATTTGCTGTATTTCAGCTTTTAAATCACCTTTTAAATTCTTGGCTTTATCCTTCAATAATTGCTGAATCTGCTTTTGCAAATTACTGTTTTCTTCCTGCAGACTTTCCACAGCTTTTACCGGATCCTGTGCATTGTTCAACGCTTTTTGGAGTGCGGCAAACGATTCACTTCTATCAATAAAATATTGTTTGGCAGCATCGCCGGTAATCGCTTCAATCCTTCGTATTCCGGAAGCAACGGCACCTTCGGAAGTGATTATAAAATGCCAAATATCATTCGTATTCGGCACGTGGGTTCCGCCGCAAAGCTCCATCGATTTCCCAAATTTAATCGCACGAACGGCATCGCCATATTTTTCACCGAAAAGTGCAATGGCTCCTTCGTCGATGGCTTGTTGGTAGGGAATATTTCTTCGTTCTTCCAAAGCGATTCCTTCGCGGATTCTTGCATTCACAAAATCTTCAACTTGCTTCAACTCCTCATCACTCACTTTTGCAAAATGTGAAAAGTCAAAACGCAAATTTCTGCTGTGGACCATACTTCCTTTTTGCGCCACGTGCTCGCCCAAAATATTGCGCAAACCTTGGTGGAGCAAATGCGTTGCTGTGTGGTTTGAAGCAGTTCGGCTTCGTTGTTTTTCGTCAACCACCGCTTTAAAAGTAGTTTCAGGATTTCGCGGAAGTGTCTTTGTAAAATGGATTATTAAATTGTTCTCCTTTTTGGTATCAACAATATAAGTAACGCCGCCATCGGCAGCTTCCAAATAACCTTTATCGCCCACTTGGCCTCCACCTTCGGGATAAAAAGGCGTTAGGTTGAAAACCAATTGGTACATTTCGCCTTCTTTTTTACTGTCCACTTTTCGGTAACGGGTAATTTTTACTTGGGTTTCCAAAGTATCATAACCCACAAATTCCTCCACGTCATCTTTTTCCAGAACAACCCAGTCGCCAGTTTCCACTTTTGTTGCGGCGCGGGAGCGCTCTTTCTGTTGCTGAAGTTCGGCGTCAAATTCCTTTTCGTTCAACGAATAGCCGCGCTCACGAAGAATCAATGCCGTTAAATCTATCGGGAAACCGAAGGTATCGTACAATTCAAACGCTTTTTTACCGGAAATTTCCTTTGAATCTGCGGTTTCAATTACGTTTTCCAGCAACACCAAACCTTGGTCCAGCGTTCGCAGAAATGATTGTTCCTCTTCGCGAATAACATTCGTGATTAAGTTCTTTTCAGTAATTAATTCCGGAAAAGCGTCGCCCATTTGCGCGCTGAGTGTTTCTACCAATTTATAAATAAAAGGCTCTTTTTTGTCCAAGAACGTAAACCCGTAACGGATGGCCCTTCTCAAAATTCTTCGTATTACATAGCCGGCGCCCGTATTGCTCGGAAGCTGTCCATCCGAGATTGAAAATGCCACGGCGCGAACGTGGTCTGCAATTACCCGTGTCGCAATATCTTTCTTTTCGTCCTTTCCGTATTTTGAATTCGTAATTGCCTCAATCTCGCGAATTAGCGGTGTAAAAACATCGGTATCGTAATTGCTCTGTTTATTTTGCAAAACCATACACAAACGTTCAAAACCCATCCCGGTATCAACGTGCTGTGCAGGTAATTTTTCAAGGCTGCCGTTGGCTTTTCGGTTGAATTGCATAAAAACCAAGTTCCAGATTTCCACTACTTGCGGATGGTCGTTATTCACCAAATCCTTCCCCGGAATTTTAGCCTTCTCTTCCGCCGAACGAATATCTACGTGTATTTCGCTACATGGTCCGCACGGACCTTGGTCGCCCATTTCCCAAAAATTGTCCTTTTTGTTTCCATTTAAAATGCGATCTTCGGGCACGAATTGTTTCCAAAGTTCATAAGCTTCGGTATCGCGCTCCAAACCTTCACTTTCATCGCCTTCAAAAATGGTTACGTAGAGAATTTCCTTATCAATTTTATAGACTTCGGTCAAAAGCTCCCACGCCCATTCGATGGCTTCTTTCTTAAAATAGTCTCCAAAACTCCAGTTCCCCAACATTTCAAACATGGTGTGGTGGTAGGTGTCCATTCCCACTTCTTCGAGATCGTTGTGCTTTCCGCTTACGCGCAGACATTTTTGTGTATCGGCTATGCGGTTGCTTTTCGGCTTACCATTTCCGAGGAAATATTCCTTAAATGGCGCCATCCCACTGTTGATGAACATTAGCGTTGGGTCATTCTTCACCACCATTTGCGCCGAGGGCACAATTGCGTGATGTTTCGACTTGAAAAA
Organism: Aequorivita sp. UBA3180; assembly: GCA_002364215.1. Taxonomy (GTDB): domain Bacteria; phylum Bacteroidota; class Bacteroidia; order Flavobacteriales; family Flavobacteriaceae; genus Aequorivita. The sequence continues at coordinate 146,153 of DEXQ01000015.1, forward strand.
TTCTAAAAATTTGGAACGGGTTTCCTTCGAGTTCATTTCTTATAAAGTTATGCTAAAATTAAGGGTTGGGCGCAGTGGCAAACAATTTCTATATTTGTAAAAACGTTACCTTTACTTCGCGCGAACAAGCAACGCGCAAAAATAGCAATTTTTTAACGCATGTCTAAGGTTAAATATTACTACGATAGCGAAACGCTCTCGTACCGAAAAATAGAAAAGAAAAAAGGCCGAAAACTGAAGATTTTCGCTCTTAGCCTATTGGGAATGTTTTTAAGTGGCTTTCTGCTGCTTTTGGTCTATATAAATCTCCCGTCAGTACAAACCCCAAAAGAAATGTCTCTTCAGCGTGAGCTGAACCAAATGCAGCTTCAGTTTGAGCTTTTGAATAAAAAAATGGAGCAGGCACAGGCCGTACTTGCAGAGGTTGAGGAGCGGGACAACAATCTTTATCGTGTATATTTCGAGACCAACCCCATTCCCGAAGAGCAGCGGAGAGCTGGTTTTGGAGGTATTAACCGCTATAAGGACCTGGAGGGTTTTGACAATTCAAAATTGATAATAAATACCACCCGCAATCTGGATATTTTAACCAAGCAGATTGTGGTGCAGTCGAAATCGTTGGATGAAATAGCCAAACTTGCCGAGGAAAAAGAAAAACTTTTGGCCGCCATTCCAGCAATTCAACCAGTAAAAAATGAAGACCTAACGCGAATGGCATCAGGTTATGGTTACAGAACCGATCCATTTACAAAGGCTAGAAAGTTTCACTACGGAATGGATTTTACCGCACCACGAGGAACCCCGGTTTATGCAACGGGCGATGGTAAAGTAACCCGCGCCGACAATACGGCCACGGGCTATGGAAACCACGTGGTGATTGACCACGGCTATGGCTATGAAAGTCTGTATGGACATTTATACAAATACAATGTGCGCCCAGGGCAAAAAGTACAGCGCGGCGACATTATAGGTTTTGTGGGAAGCACCGGAAGAAGCGAGGCGCCTCATTGTCATTACGAAGTATTTAAAGATGGCGAACGCATTAACCCGATTAATTTTTACTATGGAAGCTTAACTGCGGAAGAATTTGCCGAAATCTTGAGAAAATCACAGGAAGAAAACCAATCTTTAGATTAAATTCCAAAAAATTGAAATTAATCACTGATAACCCTTAACCCTTAACTCTTAACAAAAACAAATGCACATAGACCTACCCGAAAAACTATATTACGGCATTGGCGAAGTAGCCGAAGCTTTCGGCGTTAATACCTCGCTGATACGTTTTTGGGAAAAGGAATTTGATGTATTGAAGCCAAAAAAAAATGCCAAAGGCAACCGAAAGTTTACCCCGCAGGACATCAAAAATCTGGAATTGATTTACCATTTGGTGAAAGAGCGCGGGTTTACGCTGGAAGGCGCAAAAATCCATTTAAAGGAAAACAAACAAAAAACACTCGACCAGTTTGAGATTATTCGAAAACTGGAATCGGTAAAAGCAGAACTTTTAAAAATCAAAGAACAACTCTAAAATCAACCTTATCATGAAAAAATGGTTACCCATTATTATTATTCTTGGCCTTATTTTAATCATTGGAGGCTATTTGGCCAGTCTTAACAACAAATTGGTCGTTTTGGATGAAAAAGCCACTGCCCAATGGGCAAATGTGGAAAGCTCATATCAACGTCGTGCAGACCTCATTCCTAATATTGTCAGTACTGCAAAAGGCTATGCCGAGTTTGAACAGGAAACATTGGTTGCTGTTACTGAAGCACGCAGTAAAGCCACTTCCATAAATATTGATCCTTCTAACATAACCCCGGAACAACTTGCCCAATATCAACAGGCACAGGCAGGCGTAACTTCCGCGCTTTCACGATTATTGGCTGTTTTTGAGAGATACCCCGATTTAAAGGCGAATGAAAATTTCAAGGAACTGATAAACGAACTGGAACGCACCGAAAACCGCATCAACGTGGAGCGCAACAGGTTCAACGAAGAAGCGCGACTGTTCAATACCGAAATAAATCAATTCCCAACAAAAATATTTGCTGGAATGTTAGGCTTCGACGAAAAAGCGTACTTCAAAGCTGATGAAGGAAGCGAGAAAGCACCCGAAGTGAATTTTGATGACTTAGGAAAAGACAAAGAGTAATGTCTAAAGTTGAAGATTTTCTTACTTCTGAAGAAGAAGCCGCAATAATTGAAGCCATTCGCACTGCCGAAAAAAACACCTCGGGCGAAATACGGGTACATTTGGAACCCTCTTCCATTTCCGCAGAAGAACCAAACGAGCACATTGACGCCTTTGATCGCGCCGCGGAAGTTTTTGATATGCTGAATATGCACAACACCGCAGAACGCAACGGCGTACTTATTTATGTTGCTGTAGATGACCGAACGCTTGTAATTATGGGCGACCAGGGCATCAATGACATTGTGGGCCAGAATTTTTGGGAAAGCACCAAAGACATTATCATCAACCATTTTAAGAATGGAGAAATGAAACAAGGTTTGGTAGAAGGAATTCTAAAAGCTGGCGAACAGTTGAAAAAACATTTCCCACACCAAAAAGATGACAAAAATGAACTGCCGGATGATATTTCCGTAGGATAACTTTAAGTATTCAGTTGGCAGTTGCAGTTAGCAGTAAAAAAATTTAATGAAACAATTTCTTCTGAAATATAATTTCTTATTTGTATTTATTGCAGTCACATTTTTTTATCAAAATGTTTCTGCCCAATATGAAATCCCACCAAAACCTGATAAACAGACTTCACTTTACGATTATATAAATCTGCTTACCCCCACACAGAAAAATGCGCTGGAAAGCAAGTTGGTTCGTTATGCAGATTCCACTTCCACGCAAATTGTTTGCATTATTATTGGTTCCACAAATGGTGAAGACATTTCCATGCTCGGCGCAGAATGGGGCCAAAAATGGGGTATCGGCCAAAGCGGTGAAGACAACGGAATTGTTATAACACTTGCCAAAGACGACCGCAAGGTTGATATAAATACTGGCTACGGCATAGAATACCGAATCACCGATTTAATGTCTGAACGTATCATAAACCGAATAATGATTCCCGAATTTAAAACCGGAAATTATTATGAAGGCCTGGATAAAGGTAGCGATGCCATCTTTGCGGCGCTGAAAGGCGAATTTAAGGAAGACCGCGATTTCGGAAAAAAAGACGGCACGCCTATCCCTTTTTTCATCATATTCATCTTTATCATTATCATCATTGCGCTTATGCGTAAAGGCGGTCGCGGTAGTAAAGGCGGTGGAGGCGGAAGCTTGTTGGACATTATTGTACTGAGCAGCCTTGGTCGCGGTGGTTTTGGCGGCGGCGGTGGAAGCTTTGGCGGCGGTGGAAGTTTCGGTGGAGGCGGAGGCGGCTTTGGCGGCGGTTTCGGCGGCGGTGGCTTTGGCGGTGGTGGCGCTAGCGGGGGTTGGTAGACTAAAATTATATATTTATAAGTATGAAGTTTTCATCTACAGCACTTTTACTTTTTCTATTATTTTTTTCCTGTAAAAGTCAAGTCAATAGTGATTCATCCATTCTTCAAGAAAATTCTAATTCTCTAGCAGTAGTTGATTCTTCAAATATTTTTTCAATTTCAGAAAATTATGACCTGGCCAACAAACTGGTGCAATACGCAGAAAAGACAACTCGGCAAATAGTTGTAGTAACTGTAGATTCTATTTTTCCATATGATGATATTCGAAAATATGCCGGTGATTTAAGAAATTATTGGGGTATTGTACAGAAAGATGTGGACAATGGGTTAGTTTTGGTACTGTCAACTTCCTTAAAAAAAGTAGCAATTTCTACAGGATATGGAACCAAAAAAATACTAACCGATTCTATTTGCAAAAAAGTAATTGACAGTGTAATGGTTCCAGCCTTTAAAAAAGGTAATTATTATATTGGTGTTGATAATGGAGTAGACTCGCTTATTGAGATATGGAATACAAAAAAAACATTTGACTAATCCCACGGATTGTCATCTATTTCTCCTTTCTTCCCAAGTGTATTGAATTTGTAGCTCAACGTAAGCATAAAATATTGCTTTAATACCGTGCTCTGTACATCTTGAATGTAATCTTCATTTGAAACCCTGAGAACATTGTTGTTTTGATTCAATAAGTCATAAACTTTTAACGCAACACTTCCTTTTTCTTTTAAAAAGGTATAAGTCAACGAGGCATTCCAAAAAACATAACTTTGGTCAAAACCATCGGCCACATCGGCATTGTACACATACTTAATATCATTACTCCATTCTAAAAATTTTGGAAAAAATGTCTTTGTTCGAAAGTTAAGTTCGTGGCGTGTATAGTTACGGTCTTCAAAGGCGTCAATATCAAAACTATTGATATTGTAATTAAGAGTGTATCTCGGGCCAAACTCGAAATAATCATCCCAGGTAAATGTTGCTCCCACAGTAGGGAAATAACCAATTGTCCTACTATTATATTTTATATTATTATTAAAATTTACACTCTTAGATGTATTAATATATAAGCTTGCCCCAAGTTTTAAAGTACGTAAACTATCAATTTTTGAACTTTTGTTATACCCTATATTTCCCGAAACGCTATAATTACCATCAACATTTGTATAGGTGGTATTTCGTATGAAATTTTCATCAATAATGGTTTTGGGAACCACCCTATCATTTGTAAATTCAGCATTTAAGTATGAGAAAAAACCTGATTGCGTTTGATAGTCATAGTTATTTGCCCCAAAATATATTCTATTTTCGTTGGAGGGTTTTAAGTCTGGGTTTCCCGTAGTAATATTCAATGGATCGGAAATATCTACATAAGGTGAAAGTTGGTCAATACTAGGGGCATTATTTTGTAAATAATAACCTGAATAAATACTGAATTTTTTGCTGAAACTATACCGAAAATTCGCGCTTAACTCCAAAGCGTTAAAATGGTTTTCAAATTGAATATCACGAAGGGCATCATTACTTTCGAGCGTTCGGAAAACATAGGAAGCATTGATGCGGGCATATATTTTTTCATTTCTATAGTTAACACCAATTTCTGGGGTAGAGCTTTCGTTAGTGTTTACGAAATCTGTGCTTTGCGCCGTATTGAATTCTGAAAAATCTTGTGTTATATCATTAAAGTCAAATACACTGCGTTTATCTACACGCTTCTCGTTTTGGAAAGTATAGCTTAAATTCATAAAAAGGGTATCGGCAATTAAAGGAAAGTTGAACGATGGAGAAATTCTATAACTATTTTTATCTTGATCGCCGTTTATAAATTGATTTCTATCAATAAGCGAGGGCGCATTGCCAAAAATTTGTGTCAATGATTGTTTGAAATCATCATTTTCAGTTCCGTTTACTTCGTTTCTTACAAACATTCTAAAATACCCCCCACCGCTTCCATATTTTTTTGTGGCGATGAAAGTATTCTCAAAATTTCTTCCTTCGCGAAAACTTTGGTTGTTACTGTTGGACTGGTTTATTATTTCATCTAAAAGATTTCGGCTTTCTTCATTTCTTATAAAATTTTCCGAACTTTTATTAAAAGTAAATTGCGGCCGTACTTCAATTAAAAATGTAGAATCTATTTGGGTTTTAAAACGAATGTTTGCGGAATGAGTATCGCTCTCACTATCTGATCGCGAATTGGAAGTGGAAAAATATCTGTTCTCGGGTAAAATATTTTCACGTTCGCGAATTTCCTCGTTAAAGGAATTTGCTGAGGAATAGAAATAATCTGCGCTTATATCGGTGTCTTTCGAAAAATCATCGGCATAGTTTGCACCTATCGTACGCGAATTAGTAATTCCCTCTCCTCCTCCAAAAGATCTACCGTTATAGTTAAAAGAACCATTGCTGTTCATATTTATATAACGTGCACTGCCAAACATTTTTTCAATCTCGCCAAAACTGAATCCGGGTGAATTTATATTGTTCCCACCGGCCAAGGCACTTAGGCGAAGGTCATTATCAAAATAATTTAGAAGTCCGGCATACTCAAAACGTTTATCTGTTCCGCCACCCGCAGCCATCCTGCCAAAAACCCCCTTGTTTTTTTCTTCGTCAATGGTAATATTAATTGTTTTGTTTTGATCGTCGCCTTTTTCACCGGCAAAAGCCTCAGAATCAGTTTTTGTATCGGTCACTTGAATTTTATCTACAATTTCTTTGGTAAGGTTTCTAGTGGCAATTGTAGGATCGTCACCAAAAAATGGTTTCCCATTGACCAGAATTTTATTTACCGGTTTTCCGTTTACGGTAATCTTTCCTTGGGCATCAACTTCAACCCCCGGGAGTTCCTTTAATAAATCCTCAACCGTTGCATTAGCCTTTGTGCTGAAAGAGGCCGCATTAAACTCCAAGGTATCTTTTTTGATAGTAATAGGTGCGCGATTTGCAGTAACAACAACTCCTTCCAGCTCTTCGGCCAGAACCGCCATTTTTATGGTCCCTAAATCTATGGGTTGCCCGTTGAGCGTTACTTTTTTTCGGAAAGGGGTGTAACCATTATAACTTATGTTAACGTTTATCTCTTCGGAAGATGATTTTCCCACCAATTTAAAATCACCTTGTTTTCCAGTAATTGTATAGGTTATTAAAGAACTGTCGGCTATTTTTTCTGCAAACACAGTAGCAGATTCCAACGGATATCCTTCACTTTCGTCTTCAAGTTTACCAGAAATCTCAAATTTTTGGGCATGAAGAAATGTAGATAGCAAGCTGAAAATCAGCAGATAAAAATACTTCTGCATATAGGTAGATTCAATCTTTTTTAAGTTTTACTTTTCTGGGGAGAAAATAAAGCTTAAATATAGAAGAATTACCCTATAGAAAAGGAAAGTTTTTTACTTTTTTCTAAAATAAACCGTAATCGGAACTCCCGAAAAATCGAAGTTTTCACGTAATTTATTTTCAATAAAACGCTTGTACGGATCTTTTACATATTGCGGCAAGTTGCAGAAAAAGGCGAAACTTGGATAAGGAGTTGGCAACTGCGTGCAGAACTTTATTTTTACGTATTTCGCTTTGTAAGCAGGTGGCGGATAGGCTTGAATAATAGGCAGCATCACTTCATTCAGCTCGCTAGTTTTAATCTTTTTACTTCGGTTTTCATAAACCTCAACGGCAGTTTCTATGGCTTTATAAATACGTTGCTTTGTAAGCGCAGAAATAAAAACTATTGGCACATCCACAAAAGGTTCACATTGCTGGCGGATGTATTTTTCATAATCCTTCACGCTGCTGCTTTCTTTGTCTTCAACCAAATCCCATTTGTTGGCAAGTATCACAATCCCTTTATTGTTTCGCTGTGCCAGCCAAAAAATATTTTCAACCTGCCCGTCAAAACCGCGGGTGGCATCAAAAACCAAAATAATTACATCGCAATGTTCAATGGCACGAACGCTTCGCATTACTGAATAAAATTCTAAATCTTCCTTTACCTTGCTTTTTTTGCGGATTCCAGCAGTGTCAACCAAGTTAAACTCAAACCCAAAACGGTTGTATTTTGTATCAATACTATCACGCGTTGTACCCGCAATATCCGTCACAATATATCGCTCTTCCCCAATCAAGGCATTTATAAATGATGACTTTCCAGCATTTGGACGACCAACAACTGCAAAACGCGGAAGCTCGCTGTCATCCGCTTCTTCTCTATCTGGCAATGCTTTTACAATATCGTCCAATAATTCGCCGGTACCACTACCGTTGATACTAGAAATATTGTATTGATTTTCAAAACCAAGTGAATAAAACTCCAAAGCATCGTTTACGCGGGAAGCTGCATCCACTTTGTTGATTGCTAAAAAGATTGGCTTTTTTGAACGGCGGAGTAGTTTTGCAACCTCTTGATCCATTCCGGTAACGCCGCTTTCCACGTCAACCATAAAGATAATCGCATCGGCTTCGTCAATTGCCAATTCAACTTGTTTGTCAATTTCGGCTTCAAAAATATCATCGCTGCCCTTTACATATCCTCCAGTGTCAATCAACGAAAAATCTTTCCCGTTCCAATCGCTTTTTCCGTAGTGACGGTCACGCGTAACGCCGCTCACCGCATCTACAATGGCTTCTCTACGCTGAATCAATCTATTGAAAAAAGTGGATTTTCCTACATTCGGTCTTCCTACTACGGCAACAATGCTCATAATCTTAAATTTAGGGTGCAAAAATAGCTTTTAGTTGGCAGAAAAAATATTATTTTAACGGCTTTAAAAATAAATAATAAAGAATGCTTTCTAATGAAATAGTTTTGCGACCTCGTTTCCAAATGGAACTTGAACAACCTTCTTCACAATTGCTTGCAAAATTTTCGGAAACAAAAAAAAACCAAAATAAATTTATAGTTTCCTGTGTGGACGATCACATTTTTATAAAACTTCCAAATAAGGAACAGCATTTTTGGTCGCCGCAATTGCATTTGGAAATTTCTGAAAAAGATGAAAATTCGTGTAGTCTGCACGGATTTTTTGGACCAAACCCAACAGTTTGGACCATGTTTATGTTTCTGCACGTTGCGGTAGGCATTCTTTTTATGGTAAATGCAACTTGGCTGTATTCAAACTACAATATGGAAAACCCGATAACGCTTCAAGTCGGGATTGCAATAGTTTTGGTTTTGGCGTGGATCCTACTGTATTTTGCAGGCGTGATGGGCAAGAAAAAAGGAAAACCCGGAATGCGGGAACTCTACGGGTTTATGACAGAAACCATCGGGTAAAATTCCAAATCCCAAATTCCAAAAATTATTCTTTAGTGAATTACGATTTGTGCTTTGGGATTTGTGATTTTACTTTTGGAGTTTTACTTTTGATTGTATCCAAATCTACGAAGTTGCTTTTCATTACTTCGCCAGTCTTTGTTCACCTTCACATAAAGTTCGAGATGGATTTGTTTTCCAAAGAATTTTTCTAAATCCTTTCGAGCTTCAACACCAACACGTTTTAATGCAGAACCTTTGTGACCGATAATGATTCCTTTTTGGGTTTCGCGTTCCACCATTATTACACTGCGGATGCGGATGATGGTTTCGTCCTCAAAAAATTCCTCCGTATCAATTTCTACGGAATAGGGAATCTCCTTTTTGTAGTGCATCAATATTTTTTCGCGAATGGCTTCGTTTACGAAAAACCGTTCGGGTTTATCAGTCAATTGGTCCTTTGGATAAAACGGTGGCGACTCGGGCAACAATTCAATTATTCGATTGAAAACTTCGGGAACCCCAAAATTTTGCAGCGCCGAAACAGCAAATATTTCAGCGTTCGGAACTTTTTCCTGCCACATTTTTAAAGCTTCGGAAAGTAATTCCTCATTGCCCTTGTCAATTTTATTTATAAGTAGTAAAACAGGGATTTTTGAATTTGTTATTTTATTGAAAAACGCTTCATCCTTCAATTCCTTTTCGCCCAATTCAACCAGATACAGCAGAATATCGGCATCCTCAAAAGCTGATTTCACAAAATCCATCATACTTTCCTGCAGTTGGTACGCAGGTTTTATGATTCCGGGTGTATCACTCAAAAGCACTTGAAAATCATCGCCGTTCACAATTCCCAAAATGCGGTGGCGGGTGGTTTGCGCTTTGGAAGTGATTATAGAAAGCCGCTCGCCCACAAAAGCGTTCATCAGCGTGCTTTTGCCCACGTTTGGGTTTCCAATAATATTTACGAATCCAGCTTTGTGTTTTGTCATTTCTTTGGAATTGATATTGCAAATTTAACGCTTAAATCCCGAAACATCGGATTTGGTTCAATTTTAAAACTTTCAGCCTCGAAATCCTTACTTTTGTGAAATGCTTTTCCCAAAGAAAAAAATAGAGCTTGAAAAAGGTGATTATTACATAACGCCCGAAGGCTACAAATGTTTTACGGAACAATACCACTTAAAACGCGGATATTGCTGTGAAAGTGGTTGCAGGCATTGTCCCTACGGATTCGACAAGAAAACCGGAAAGCATCAATAAAACATATTTAAAAAATGACTTTTAAAGAACAAATACAACAAGGAATCCCTTCCTTTTTACCCGAAAGGAAATCTTACGATACATCTATAAACCATGCGCCAAAGCGAAAAGACATTCTTTCAAAAGAAGAAAAAGAACTTGCGCTTCGCAATGCGCTTCGCTATTTTGAGCCAAAAAATCACGCCACGCTCCTACCCGAATTTCGCGAGGAATTGGAAAAATATGGACGGATTTATATGTACCGCTTCCGACCAGATTATAAAATTTACGCACGGCCTATTGAAGAATATCCCGGAGAATGTGAACAGGCAAAAGCAATTATGCTGATGATCCAAAACAACTTGGATTATGCTGTTGCCCAACATCCACACGAATTGATTACGTATGGTGGAAATGGTGCCGTTTTTCAAAATTGGGCGCAGTATCTTTTGGTGATGAAATACCTTTCGGAAATGACCGATGAACAGACATTAGTTGTGTATTCCGGTCATCCGTTAGGGTTGTTTCCTTCACACAAAGACGCGCCGCGCGTTGTTGTTACCAATGGAATGATGATTCCGAATTACTCCAAACCGGACGATTGGGAAAAATTCAATGCTTTGGGCGTAACGCAATACGGCCAAATGACGGCGGGGAGCTATATGTACATTGGCCCACAGGGTATTGTTCACGGAACCACGATTACGGTTTTGAATGGTTTCAGAAAAATTAAAAAAGAAACAAAAGGCGGTCTTTTTGTAACATCCGGGCTTGGTGGAATGAGCGGCGCACAACCTAAAGCTGGAAATATTGCAGGTTGCGTAACGGTCTGCGCCGAAGTGAATAAAAAAGCTACTGAAACCAGACACAGCCAAGGCTGGGTGGATGAAGTTATTTCAGATTTGGAAAAACTTTCAAAACGTGTGAAAGAGGCAACTTCAAATAAAGAAACCGTTTCAATCGCTTACGATGGAAATATCGTTGAAGTGTGGGAAAAATTTGCGGAGGAAAATATCCACATCGACCTCGGAAGCGACCAAACCTCACTTCACAATCCGTGGGCTGGTGGTTATTATCCTGTTGGGTTAACGTATGAGGAAGCCAATGAAATGATGGCAAACAATCCAGATCAATTTAAAAAGGAAGTACAAAAAAGTTTGCGCCGCCAAGTTGAGGCAATAAACAAACACACTGCAAAAGGCACTTATTTCTTCGACTACGGAAATGCTTTCCTTTTGGAAGCTTCACGTGCTGGCGCTGATGTTCTTTCCGAAGAAAAAGGCAAAGAATTCAAATATCCATCCTATGTCCAAGATATTATGGGCCCAATGTGCTTTGATTATGGTTTTGGACCTTTCCGCTGGGTTTGTGCTTCGGGCAAACCGGAAGATCTTCAAAAAACCGATGAAATAGCCTGTGAAGTTTTGGAAGAACTGATGAAAAATTCGCCAAAAGAAATTCAGCAGCAAATGCAGGATAACATTACTTGGATAAAAGGGGCGCAGGAAAATAAATTGGTTGTTGGTTCACAGGCACGTATTCTTTATGCAGATTCTGACGGGCGTGTGCAGATTGCTTCCGCATTTAACAAAGCTATTTCCGAAGGGAAAATTGGGCCAGTTGTTTTAGGTCGCGACCATCACGATGTTTCAGGAACGGATTCGCCATATCGCGAAACTTCAAATATTTATGATGGCAGCAGATTTACGGCTGATATGGCAATCCAAAACGTAATTGGCGATAGCTTTCGCGGCGCAACATGGGTAAGCATCCACAACGGTGGTGGCGTAGGCTGGGGAGAAGTGATAAACGGCGGTTTCGGAATGGTTCTTGATGGTAGTGAAGATGCGCAACGACGTTTAGAAAATATGCTTTTCTGGGATGTGAATAACGGAATAGCAAGACGCAGTTGGGCACGAAATGACGAAGCTGTTTTCGCAATAAAACGCGCGATGGAAAACAATCCGAAATTAAAGGTTACGCTTCCAAATTTTGTTGACGATAAATTATTCACCTAAAAAAAACCGACCACGAATTCACTAATTAAAAATATTCGTGCATTCGTGGCTAAAAAAAAGAAAAAGATGAAAGCACTTAAATTTTTACCGCTGTTGTTTCTTTTTGTTTTCGCTTCCTGCGCCACCGTTCGTGTGGCAACGGATTTCGACAAAGAAGCAAATTTTAATCAGTACAATTCCTTCGCCTTTTTTAAACCAGGGATTGACAAAGCCGAGATCAGCGACCTCGACAAAAAACGTATTCTTCGAGCCATTGAAGAAAATCTTACCGTAAAAGGAATGTCAAAATCTGAAACTCCAGATTTACTCGTTAGCATTTTCACCAAAGAGCGTGAACGCATTGACGTTTACAACAACAATTTTGGTATGGGTTGGGGTTGGAGCCCTTGGTATTATGGAGGTTATTATGGCGGAAGCAATGTTTCTCGCTCAACCGAAGGTACCCTTTATATCGATTTGATTGACGCCAAAACAAATAATTTAGTTTGGCAAGGAATGGGTAGCGCAGATTTAGTAACGAGCAATATGGAAAAAAAGGAAGAACGTATTCGTGAAATTGTGATGAAAATTTTAGCGGAATATCCGCCAGGAACGCTCAAGAACTAATTTCAAGAAGGCTTTTATGCAAAATGTATAAAAGCCTTTTTTTTATCTTTATAAATAATTTTTGGAGCTCACTTCCAAAAAAAGTTTAAAATTTATAATTCAATAAAAAAGTTTTTATTATTAAAAAATAAATTCAGTTTACTTTAATCTTTGCTGAAGCAAACCAATGATGTAATTCAACGAATGAAAAACAATACCTGCTAAAAGAAATGATAAAACTTTCAAAATATAACCAGCGATCATTGTATGGGGGTTTAATTGCCGCTATTATTACAGGAGCGGGTGTTTTCCTTTTGGGAAATATTTCAGGCTATGAGGCAAAAAAATTGATAACTTCATCCCTGCCCGGAATCAACATGCTCTGCAATACCATTGTGCTAGCTTCTGCAACTATTTTGGCGCTTTTGCTAACCCTTTTGGGAATAAGCTCTGGATCCAAATCAAAATTGAAAAAAGAACATTATACCCAAGTAATGGCAATTGCTAAATTGGATACTATCCTATTTGTAATAGCGATTATCCTTTTTCAAATATTCAACATTCCCATCACCGAATCTGAAGAATTGCCTACTACCTGGTATTCCAATATTTATTGGGCCACGCTTTTCCTTTCTTCATTGCTCAGCGGCGGTATGGTTTCTGTAATATTGATGCTTTATAACACAGTTATAAATATGATTAAAATTGTGGGATTGGAGGAAAAAGACCATCCGCTTGTTTTTCACGAGGATAATAAAGATAGAGAGTAAGGAATAAAAAAAACCTTCCCAAAAAGAGGAAGGCTTATCAAAAGTTAGAGGTTAAAATTAGTTTAATGTTTAATCAGTAATTTAAAATTTCCAAAATCTTCTTCTTTACTTTTTCCGTGGAAGGAATCATGGTTTCTTCCAATACTGAATTCAAAGGAATCGCGGGCATATTTTCAGAACCAATCAACATCACCGGTGCATCCAATTGCTGAAAACATTCCTCTTGAATCTTTCCCTGAAGCCCTCTGCTGAAACCGTTTTCAGAAGGCTCTTCTGTTACAATTAAACATTTTCCGCATTTTTTTACGCTTTTGAAAACTGTTTCATAATCCAAAGGATGAAGGGTTCGTAAATCCACAATTTCAATTTTATCCTGCATTCCAAGTTCTTCGGAAGCGTTCATCGCCCAATGCACACCCATTCCATAAGTAATGATGGAAAGTGTTTCTTCTTCCTCCTGTTTCCAGATTTCCTGTAATACCCAAGCTTTTCCGAACGGCAAAATATAATCTTCCGAAGGCATTAATGAAGTTGCGCCTTTTGTGCCTTTAACTTTGCTCCAATACAGACCTTTATGCTCAAAGATCACAACCGGATTTGGATCGTAATAGGCAGCTTTCAGCAATCCTTTCAAATCGGCTCCGTTGCTCGGATACGCAATTTTCAACCCGCGAATATTTGTAACCACACTTTCCACGGAAGAGGAATGGTACGGCCCACCGCTGCCATATGCGCCAATCGGCACACGTAAAATCATTGAAACCGGCCATTTTCCGTTTGAAAGATAACAGCTTCGGGAAACTTCGGTAAAAAGTTGGTTAAGTCCGGGCCAAATATAATCTGCAAATTGAACCTCAACGATTGGCTTTAAACCAACAGCGCTCATACCAACGGTACTTCCTACAATAAATGCTTCTTGAATTGGCGTATTAAAAACGCGATTGTCTCCAAATTTTTGAGCCAAAGTTGCCGCTTCGCGGAAAACGCCGCCCAAACGTCCGCCAACATCTTGCCCGTACAATAAACATTCGGGATGTTTAGCCATCAACTCCTCAATTGCGAAAAGCGCGCAATCTACCATCACAACTTTTTCGCCCCCTTTCGGACTTCTTTCGCCTTTTTCTTCGGTAATTTCAGTTGGTGCAAAATCGTGCGTAAAAAGATCTTCAGGCTTTGGATCTTCTGCTTTTAAGGCATTTTCTAGACTTTCCGCAACTTCCTTTTTTGTAATACTTTCAATTTCCGAAAGATCTTTTTCTAAAAAATCATTTTCCAAAAGCAATTTCTTCAACTTTGGATAAGGATCGCGACTTCTGGCTTCATCAAGATCATCGCGGTAAAATTCCATCCGAACCCCAGAAGTGTGATGATTTAAAAGCGGAACTTTTGCATGAACCAAAAACGGTCTTCTTTCCTTTCTAATTTTTGAAATTACATTTTGAATTGTAGTATAACTTTCCTCAAAATCGGTTCCGTCTATTGAAACCGCTTCCAAACCGTGAAAACCTGCAGCGTATTCAAAAGCATTTTGCGCGCGGGTTTCCGCCGCATTTGCCGAAATGTCCCAACCATTATCCTGCACCAAATATAGAATTGGCAACTGTTTTAAAGCTGCCATTTGAAAGGCTTCGGCAATTTCACCTTCGGTTACGGAAGCATCCCCCAAACTGCAAACTACAATTGGAGATTCAGAAGTTTCATTTTTAAATTCTGCCTTAAACGATTCTTTATACCAAAACCCCATTGCAACACCTGTAGCTGGAATGGCCTGCATTCCCGTGGCTGAACTTTGGTGCGGGATTTTTGGCTTGTCGGCATCCTTCAAACTTGGATGGCTGTAATACGTTCTTCCGCCCGAAAATGGGTCGTCTTTTTTTGCCAAAACCTGGAGCATCAGCTCATACGGTTTCATCCCGATAGACAATAACATCGAGTCGTCGCGATAATAGGGAAATGCGTAATCCTGAGGCAAAAGTTGCATCCCAACAGCTATCTGTATTACTTCATGCCCGCGCGAAGTGGCATGCACGTATTTTGAAACGGTTTTAAAATTTTCTTCATAAATCTCAGTCATAGCCTTTGCGGTAACGAGATTTTTGAAGGCTTTTTTTAATATGTCTTTTGAAATATTCACTTATCTATACTTAAGAAGGTCTCGCCTAAGCTCGACCAGATAATTGTTAAATTTTTCTATTGGTATCAAATTTCTCCATATAATCCGCAATTCTTCGTAAGAACGAACCTGCCAAATACCCATCCACAATTCGATGGTCAAAGGAAAGGGAAAGATACATCATCTGCCTAATTTCGATAGTATCGCCACTTTCACGCTCCATTACTTCAGCGCGTTTTTTAATGATGCCTGTAGCTAAAATTGCGGCTTCGGGTTGGTTTATAATTGGTGTCCCCATCAAACTTCCAAAAGTACCTACGTTGCTTATAGTAAAGGTGCTTCCTGAGGTGTCATCGCTTTTTAATTTATTGTCGCGAGATTTTCCAGCCAATTCTCCAGTGGCTTTAGCCAATTCTTTTAAATCTTTTTTATCGGCATTTCTTACAACAGGAACAATCAAATTTCCTGAAGGAAGTGCGGTAGCCATCCCAATATTTATATCTTCTTTTACAATAATATTTTTTCCGTCAAGTGAAGAATTGATCATCGGGAAATCTTTAATTGCCTTTGCCACACACTCAATAAATAATGGCGTGAACGTGAGTTTTTCGTTGTGTTTTTTTTGAAAAGCTTCTTTATTTTTAGTTCGCCAAGTAACCATTTCGGTCAAATCTGCCTCTACGTATGCAGTTACGTGAGGCGAAGTGTGCTTACTGAAAACCATATGGTCTGCAATCATCTGGCGCATCCAGTCCATTTGGACGATTTTGCCTTTGCCTTTGTCGAATTTCAAATCGGGAATTTGAAATCCAGGAGATACCGAAACGGGTTGTACAAACTGAAACGGACGTCCATTCTCCAAATAATTTATAACATCACTTTTTCGCAATCGACCATCCTTTCCAGTCCCGGAAATTCTGGCCAACTCTTCATAACTGATGTGGTTTTTACGAGCCATAGCATCAACCAAAGGTGAAATAAAAACGTTTTCGTTTACTTTAAAAGAAGCAGGTTTTGAGACTTGCTTTTGCGCTTTAGATTTTTCGGTAGTTTGACTTTTAGTTACACTTTTTTGAGAAACATCTTTTGAAGATTTTGAAACTCCTTGTTCAACTGAAAGTTCCAAAATAGCAATCACTTCCCCCACAGGAACAATATCTTGAGCTTTAAATTTATGTTCCAGCATTTTCCCGGAAGCCGGCGCAGGAACTTCGTTGTCCACTTTATCGGTTGCAACTTCCAATAAAATATCGCCTTCTTCAAAAGAATCGCCTTCGTTTACCAGCCAATTGATAATCGTTCCTTCGGTAATGCTTTCACCCATTTTGGGCATTTTGAATTCTGTTTTCGACATAGTTGTCTTTATTCTTTTTTCTCTTTTCTGAATTCAGAAATAGTTTTATAAAAATCTTCCTGCTTTGGTCGGTTCTTCGGAATTTCCCGCAACGACTCCACTTCTCGTAAGCTTTCGTGGCAATCCGTTGGCAATTGTTGGTACAATCGGGTTCCCGCAGTTTTCCACACAATCATTTCATCCGAAATATCCTTAATGGCTTTTGCAGGGTTGCCGACAATCAATTTCCGCTTTGGGAATTTTTCCTCAGCCTTCACAAAACTCATTGCGCCAACGATACATTCATCGCCAATTTCGGCATCATCCATTATTACGCTGTTCATTCCGATCAAACAATTTCTTCCCAAATTGGCACCGTGAATTATTGCTCCGTGACCCACATGTGCACTTTCCTTCAAAACAATACTTTTCCCAGGAAACATATGAACAGTACAATTTTCCTGCACATTTACGCCATCTTCCAAAATAATCTCACCCCAATCACCACGAATTGCCGCTCCTGGACCTATGTAGCAGTTTTTCCCAATAATTACATTGCCAGTAACGGCTGCCAATGGATGGACGAAACTGCTTTCGTGGATTACTGGAATATGGCCTTTGAAAGAATAAATCATATTTTATTCAAATCGTTTCAACGTTTCTTTTGTAAAATCACTCAAAACCAATCTTCCAGAAATGACAGCCCTTTCAGCAAGCAATTCATCCCAATCTTCCGTGCCGCTCCAAAATACTTTTTTCATCTCTTTCATTGCTTCTGGATTGTAATTACAAAGATTTTCAGCGAATTTTTGAACGGCTTCGTCCAACTCTTCCACCGAATCATAAACCTGATTGTACAATCCTTTTTGGCGTGCCCATTCAGCTTCGTAAAAAGTATTGGCATCAATTGCAATTTGGCTCATCGCGCTCAGGCCAAGTTTTCTTTCCACGGCGGGGCCAACTACAAAGGGACCAATTCCCACATTCAACTCGCTCAATTTTATTGCCGCAAATTTTGTAGCCATACAATAATCTGTCGCCGAAGCTACGCCTACGCCACCGCCCACGGTTTTCCCCTGAATTCTACCGATGATGAATTTTGGGCATTTGCGCATCGCGTTTATAACGTTTGCAAACCCGCTGAAAAAAACCTTTCCCGTTTCTGGGTCGTTTATGTTTATCAATTCGTTAAAACTTGCACCCGCACAAAAAGTTCTGTCGCCGCCGCTTTTTAGAATAATTACTTTTACTTCTGAATTTTTTCCAGTATCTGTGATTGTATTTGCGAGTTTTGCCAACAAATCTCCCGGCAGGCTATTGTGCGCAGGGTGAAAAAATTCGATTGTCGCGATTCCGTTTTCTATTTTATTATTTACGTAGGGTTGTTCCAAAATTTTTTAAATTTAAATTAGTCCGAATTGCTCAAAATGGTGGTTCAAATGTTTTCGTTCCAACAAATACCATTCATAACGATTCATTTCACCAAAAACAAGATTGTTCAATTTAGCGTCAGGATTTTCTTTGAAATAATTTTTATAAGCATCCCTTTCCTCGAGAAATTTTTCCTTAGCCGTTGCTAAATCGGAGTGTTTTAAATCTTCAAGTTTGTCTTTTTCCAATTGGGGGAAATTTGTATTCCGTGGAAATTTGTCATAATTATAAAGGCTGGCGTGTACTTTTTCCAAAATCTTTTCGGGCGTTGCAACTTCAAAATCCTGAATTTTTCCCGATGCAATTTTATAGGTATATTCCAAATGCTCCAACATATGCTGTGGCGTCATGATGCCCCACTTTGGCTTAGTGTCTTCGGTTAGTTTATTTAAAAATTTCTGAATTTTTTCATCAGTCATTTCAACAAAAGTTTCCTGTTTCTTTTGAACCATCGTAAGAATTGTTGCAACGGCTACCAATTCATCTTCGGTATCAAAAACCTCAACAAACCACTTTACAATTCCGCTGGGATGTTCTGCGGAAGCGACGTCTCTATCAACTTTTTGTTTACACGTCAATCGCACATAAATGGTGTCATTGTGATATAACGGACGTAAAAATCGACAGTCTTCCAAACCGTAATTTGCTGCAACCGGACCTTTGTTTGGATAAACAAACAATCCCGCAGCTGCTGCAATGATGAAATAACCATGAGCTGTTCGCTTTTCAAAAATACTGCCGTCAAGCGAAGTAATATCTGTGTGAGCGTAAAAATGATCCCAAGTAAGATTTGCGAAATTGATAATGTCTGTATCCGTAAATGTGCGTTTGTGTGTTTTTAATGACATTCCCGGTTCAATATCTTCCCAATGATATTTAAACGGATGTTGTTCAGCTTCCTTATACTTTGCGTTTGCTTGATAAATTCCTGTGATTTCCGTTAAAGTGGTTGGCGAACCTTGAATAGCCGTGCGTTGCAAGTAATGTTTTATTCCACGCATTCCACCCATTTCTTCACCTCCACCAGCACGTCCCGGACCACCGTGAACAAGACTTGGCAATGGTGAACCGTGGCCCGTACTTTCTTTAGCGCTTTCGCGATTCAATAGTAAAATCCTTCCATGGTGGGAAGCGGCGTTAATTACATAATCTTTTGCAATTTTATCGTCATTTGTTGCGATAGAAGAAACCAAAGAACCTTTCCCCATTTTAGCCAATTCAATTGCTTCATCCAAATTCTTATAAGGCATAATAGTACTCACTGGACCGAATGCTTCGGTTTCGTGTACAGACAAATTTCTAAATGGATGATCTTCGCGAAGTAATATTGGAGCCAAGAAAGCACCTTTTTTCGCATCAGCGCCAATGACATCTATTTTGTCCAAATCGCCGTAAACAATACTTGCGGTTTTGGATAATTCTTGAACGCGCTCCCTAACTTCCTTAACCTGATCTAAACTCACTAAAGAGCCCATTCGCACTTCTTTCAAACGGGGATCACCGATGGTTACTGTTGAAAGTGCATTTCCAAGGGCAATTTGTACATCTTCAACTAAATTTTCAGGAACGATCACACGGCGAATTGCGGTACATTTTTGGCCACATTTTACCGTCATTTCATTTCGGACTTCTTTTATAAAAAGATCGAATTCAAGTGTTCCCGGAACAGCATCTTCTCCCAAAACGGAAGCATTTAAACTATCGGCTTCCATTGTAAATGGAACGGCTTCATCTATAATTCTTTTGTGTGCTTTCAGCATTCGTCCTGTAGTTGCAGAACCTGTAAACGTAACCACATCCTGTGATTCCACGCTATCGAGAATAGTTCTGGCAGAACCTGTAATCAATTGCAATGCGCCTTCGGGCAAAATTTTGGAAGCGATAATTTCACGGACAACGGCTTCAGTTAAAAACGAAGTGTTTGTTGCAGGTTTTACTACTGCTGGAACGCCCGCCATCCAGTTTACCGCACACTTTTCCAACATTCCCCAAACAGGAAAATTAAAAGCGTTTATATGAATAGCAATACCACGTTTTGGAACCATAATATGGTGTGCCATAAAACGTCCGCCACGAGATAAGTCTATTGGATCTCCTTCAACATGATAGGATTGGTTTGGAAATAATTTCCGAAGAGAAGCATTGGCAAATAAGTTTCCGAAGCCACCCTCAATATCTATCCAACTGTCAGCTTTTGTTGCGCCGGTTCGATAGCTTATTTCATAAAAATCAGCTTTCTTTTTTACTAAATGCAGCGCTAAGGATTTTAACATATTGCCACGTTCTTGAAAAGTCATTTTCCGAAGAACCTCACCGCCTTTTGTTCTTCCATATTGAAGAATCTCAGCAAAATCAAGTCCTTCGGTATCAGAAAGCGCAATGACTTCACCAGTTATGGCATCGTGCATCGGCACGCCTGCACCATTTCCTTCAAGCCATTGTCCTGTTATGTAATTATGTAGTTTTTTCATTTTTAAAATTTTTAGTATTCCACATTAAAGTAGAATGGCAATCATTTTTAAACTCGCTCAATAATCGCCGCATAACCTTGCCCAACGCCCACACACATTGTGATCAACGCATATCTTTTGTTTTGAAGCTGAAGTTCCAAAGCAGCGGAATATGCGATTCTTGCGCCAGTAACTCCAAGTGGATGACCTATTGCGATAGAACCACCGTTTGGGTTGATGCGCGGGTCATCATCCTTTAATCCCCATTCGCGGATGCACGCCAAGGCTTGTGAAGCAAAAGCTTCGTTTAATTCAATCACGTCCATATCTTCCATCGTCAAACCTGCTTTTTCCAAAGCTTTGTTGGAAGCTTCCACAGGGCCAATACCCATAATCCGCGGTTCAACACCAACAACAGCGGAACTTACAATTCTTGCAATTGGTTTTAAATTGTATTTTTTCACAGCCTCTTCGGAAGCGATAATGGTTGCGGCTGCACCATCATTCAAACCAGAGGAATTTCCCGCCGTAACACTTCCATCTTTTTTGAAAGCGGGACGCAATTTCGCCAAAACTTCTTTTGTGGTTTCGGGACGGATGAATTCATCATCTTTAAATATAATCAAGTCTTTTTTTCGCTGCGGAATTTCCACGGGAACAATTTCTTTTGCCAATCGTCCGTTCTCTTGCGCTTTTGTGGCTTTCATCTGCGAATGATATGCAAACGCATCTTGATCTTCCCTGTTAATGTTATGTTTGTCAACCAAATTTTCGGCCGTATTTCCCATTCCATCGGTGCCGTACATTTCGGCCATTTTTGGGTTTACGAAGCGCCAACCAAAACTGGAATCACACATTTTGGCATCTGTCCCATAAGCAGAGGATGGTTTTGCAACCACGTATGGTCCTCGTGTCATATTTTCAACCCCGCCCGAAATAAACAGATCACCATCACCAGCTTTAATCGCCCGATTGGCATGGATGATTGCCGAAAGTCCGCTGCTACAAAGTCTGTTTACAGTTTCGCCGGGAACGGTTACCGGCAAACCTGCCAAAAGTGAAGCCATACGGGCAACGTTTCTATTGTCTTCGCCCGCTTGGTTTGCACAACCCAAAATTACATCATCGTAAGCTTCCTTCGGAATATTTGGGTTTCTTTTTACAATTTCGGCAATTACCAATGCCGCCAAATCATCTGTTCTTACAGCGCTCAGCGTTCCTTGATAACTACCGATTGGTGTTCTTATTCCGTCAATTATATATGCTTCTTTCATTCTTTTAATTTAAAATTTCTGAAAAGGTATCTCCTTGGTTTATATCTCCGGTTTTATAGCCTTTCATAAACCATTTCATACGTTGTTCAGAGCTTCCATGAGTGAAACTATCGGGTTGCACATCTCCTTGTGATCTTTTTTGGATAGCGTCATCACCTACTGCATTTGCTGCGCTTAAAGCCTCTTGAATGTCACCTTCTTCTAAATATTCCTGATTGTAATGTGCCCAAAGTCCTGCATAAAAATCTGCTTGAAGCTCCAGCGCAACTGAAAGTTTGTTGGCTTCGGTTTTATTGGTTTGTCGTTGTAATTGACTCACTTTTTGGTTAGTTCCAAGCAGCGTCTGTACGTGATGGCCTATTTCGTGGGCTGTTACATAAGCAATTGCGAAATCACCTCCTTTGGCTCCAAAACGGGTTTTTAATTCATCAAAAAACGCCAAGTCCATATATACCTGTTGGTCGGCAGGACAATAAAACGGACCCGAAGCTGAGCTTGCATTTCCACAGGCAGTACTTACACGATCGGTAAACAAAACCATTTTGGGTTCTTTGTAATCCCCAATATTGTTTTGGCTAAAAATTTGGTTCCAAACATCTTCGGTGTCGGCCAAAACTGTAGCCATAAAGTTTCCCATTTCCTTTTCTTGGGCGGTAAGTTCCCGCTGCTCAGTTTGCTGAACAGTTTGGCTGTTTCCTATTTGTTCCACGATGGGCGCAAGTTGTTTTCCGGTTTCACCTCCAAAAAACTGTAATCCAAGCACAATTAAAGTTACTACTATTCCGCCACCAGCAGCCAACTTGCCTTTGCTCATTCCGCGACGGTCGTCTAAGTTACCGCTTTGTCTTCTTCCTTGCCATTTCATAATTTCTATGTATTCGTTAGTTTTTGATAGATTTTTACATTTATTCCCAATCTTTGCTAGTTCTATAAACGACGCCTTTGAAAAGCGCTACCAATTCATCCCCGCGCTTAACTTCAACAATATTGAAGCCCAATTTATTGCCTACTTTTTCAATGACCGATTCTGCTGTAAGATAATCACCTTCGTTTAAAGCTTCAATGTGGTTTATGCTAGTTTCAATAGAAACCGCATATTTTCCATGCGTATTTGCACAAAAGCCAAATGCGGTATCTGCCAAACTATAACTAATACCACCGTGCGCCTTGTCCATGCTATTCAGCATTTCTTTACGGACGGTCATTGCAACCTTACATCGGCCCTTTGCAACTTCCAATATTTTGATGCCCAGCCAAGAACTAAAAGCATCCTGGCTAAGCATTTTTATTGGTATTTTCTCAGCTTCAAGCATTTAAAAGAAGGTTTTGTTTTCACTATTCATTTTTCTCAAAAGCGGCGAACAACGGTAACGGTCTTCGTGATATTCATTGTAAAGTTCGTCCATTTTCCTAACACACCAATCTATTCCTTTTTTATCTGCCCAAGATAAAAGACCACAGGGATAATTTACCCCTTTGGTCATTGCATTGTCAATATCTTCTGCGGAAGCGATGTTCCAAAAAAGCGCATCAGCGGCTTCGTTAATTAACATTACAAGGATTCTTTCGAAAATAATTTCAGCAGAAATTTTTTCTTTGGAATTCGTTCTCGACTCCACTCGAGCTGACATTTGTCCGTTTTCGGAATAATCATAATACCCTTTTCCACTTTTTCTACCCAA
This sequence comes from Aequorivita sp. UBA3180, assembly GCA_002364215.1. Lineage (GTDB taxonomy): Bacteria > Bacteroidota > Bacteroidia > Flavobacteriales > Flavobacteriaceae > Aequorivita. The sequence continues at coordinate 169,762 of DEXQ01000015.1, forward strand.
ATAACCTGCTTCGGCAAAACGCTTTTGGGTGAAGGAAGGTTTGTAACGCGGGTCGAAATAAAAGGCTTCAAAAACGGTTTCGGTAACGGTGTAATTCACGTCGTTTCCTATAAAATCCATCAATTCGAAAGGGCCCATTCTGAAACCACCAATATCCTTCATTGCTAAATCTATTTCAGAAAAAGAAGCCATACATTCTTCATAAATGCGAAGGGCTTCGCCATAAAAAGGCCGCGCAACACGATTTACTATAAACCCGGGTGTGTCCTTAGCAACGGCAACGGTTTTTCCCCAATCTTTAATTGTTTTTACTGAAATCTTTAAGGTTTCTTCCGAAGTTTGAATTGAAGGGATAACTTCAACCAATTTCATCAATGGTGCGGGATTAAAAAAGTGAATCCCGATACAGCGTTCCGGTTTTTTAAGCGACGAAGCAATTGAAGCAATCGATAAAGAAGAAGTATTTGAGGCAATGAGGCAATCGTCGCTCACAAACTTTTCAAGCGTTGAAAAAACGTTCTTTTTCACTTCCAAATTTTCAACAATCGCTTCTATTGTTAAGTCGGAATCTTTCAGTTCCTTTAGAGAATTGACATATTTTATATTGTTTTGGATACGTAGTTTTTCTTGGGAATCGATTTTCTCCTTTTCCACCAAACGATCCATTATTTTTTCCAGATCAGCTTTGGCCTTTTCAAGCGCTTCGGTTTTTGTATCGTATAATTTTACGGAGCATCCGGCCTTGGCAGCTACTTGTGCTATGCCGCTTCCCATCGTACCTCCGCCAATTATTCCAACTTTCTTAATCATTTAATTTCCTTTAAAATTCGGTTTTCTTTTGTTCACAAATGCATCGACACCCTCTGCATAATCTTCACTTTGGGCAGATTCTATTTGAAGTTCGCTTTCCAAATTTAATTGTTCCTCCAAAGAATTTTGCATAGAGTTATTCAGCAAACGTTTAGTTAAGCCCAACGCTTTGGTGGGCATATTTGCCAAAATGGAGGCAATATTATTCACCTCTTCAATAAAATTTTCAGAAGAAACTACCTTGTAGATCATCCCCAATTTTTCGGCTTCGGTTGCAGAAACTTTATCGCCCAGCATCATCAATGCCGAAGCTTTTTGAAAACCAACCAACCGTGGCAAAAAGAAAGTTCCTGCACTATCTGGGACCAATCCGATTTTACTAAAAGCCTGAATAAAACTTGCGTATTCCGAAGCGACGACCACATCGCAAGCCAAAGCTATATTAGCCCCGGCACCTGCAGCAACGCCATTGATTGCACCAATGATTGGTTTTTCAATATTTCGGATTCTTTGAATAATCGGGTTATAATGTTCCTCAAGAATTTTTTTGAAACCGGGGTTCAATTCTGGCGAAGTGACTTCTTTTAAATCCTGTCCGGCACAAAATGCTTTTCCGCTACCTGTGATGATAATTGCGCGCACTTCTGAATTTTTTTCGACAGCGTCCAATTCATTCTGAAGCAACAACGCCATTTCGCGGTTGAAGCTATTGAAAACCTCGGGGCGATTTAGTGTTAGGGTTGCTACTTTATTTTCTATTTGGGTGGTTATGCTTTTACTCAATTTTTTAAAGTTTTAAGAGACCCGTTATCACTGTTGAGGACAGGCTGCTCAGGTTGAAATTTTTGAATTTATTTTAAACATTTAAAGTAATCAAACGGTTCGTGGCAATCATCACATTTAAAAAGCGCTTTGCAGGCCGTGGAACCAAATTGGCTCACAAGATGTGTGTTCGTGCTTCCGCATTGCGGACATTTGACCATCTTTTTTTCACCGAGCAAAACGTCTTTGTCGTGCGATTCTGAAAGAGGACGGGCGATACCGTATTCCTCCATTTTTTTCAATCCTTCTTCGCTAATCCAATCTGTGGACCAAGCTGGGGAAATAACCAATTCAACTTCCGCTTTTTTTCCAATTTCTGAAAAGGCTTTTTTTAAATCATCCGCAATCACATCCATTGCTGGGCAACCTGAATACGTAGGCGTGAGTTTTATTTGAACCATTCCATCCCTTTCAATAGCTTCGCGAATAACGCCCAAATCCAAAACAGAAAGCACAGGAATCTCAGGATCTGAAACAGTTTCCAGAACTGGGATCAATTGTGTTTCGATATTTGCGGTTTTGGTCAACAAGTTTTTAATCAAATTAAGAATAAACTTCGATTGAGCTCAGGACAGGCTGCTCAGTGTGGCATTTCTTCACCAAGTCATATTTGGATAGGTGCGTTGCATGTATTGCAAATCGGCCAAAATATAGCCCATATGTTCTGTATGAACCCCTTCTTTTCCACCTTTGGTGAAATATTTGTTCTCGGGAACATTGAGGGTTGCATCTTTTAAAACTTCAGCAACTTCTTCGTAATATTTTTCTTTGAAGGATGAAACATCAATACCAATGCCTTCTTTCACCATAATCTTTTCAGCCTCGGTCATTAAGAAAAGTTCGTCAGTATATCGCCATAGATCATCAATTGCTTCCTGCATTTTTACATTGCTCTCTTCGGTCCCATCACCTAATCGTTTTATCCAATCACTGGAAAAGCGTTTGTGGTAACTCACCTCTTTAATGCTTTTTTTTGCGATTGCCGTCAAAGTTTCATCTTTACTATTTTGAAGTTTTTCCATCAACATAAAGTGATAAACATCAAATAAAAATTGACGACCAATAACGTAACCAAAATGTGTATTTGGCTGTTCTACAAGCAAGCAGTTTTTATATTCCCTTTCTATTCTTAGGAACGCGATATCGTCTTCGGTTTTATCTTCTCCAGAAATTTTGGCGGCATACTGATAATAACTGCGAGTTTGCCCGAGTAAATCCAAAGAAATATTAGTCAATGCGATATCCGTTTCCAAATTTGGCCCATGGCCGCAGAGTTCGCCCAATCGTTGTGCGAGGATTAGGGAGTTGTCAGCAATTGTGAGAATGTAGTTATAAAGATTTTGGTTTTTCATTTAAAGTTTGAATTCGTTTATCAAAGACCTTTCGACTGCGCTCAAGGTGACAAACAATTAACATCACATATGTTTTACTTCGTCAGGCAAATCGTAAAAAGTAGGATGACGATAGACCTTATCCTGTGCTGGCTCAAACATTTCACCGTTTTGTTCTGGGTTTGAAGCAGTAATGTGTTTACTTTCTACCACCCAAATGCTCACGCCTTCATTTCTGCGTGTGTAAACATCTCGGGCGTTTTCCAAAGCCATTTCTGCGTCGGCGGCGTGAAGGCTTCCGAAGTGGCGGTGTTCCAAACCGTTCTTACTGCGGACAAATATTTCCCAAAGGGGCCAGTTTCTCTTTTCAGTCATCAGATATTAGATTTTAGTATTAGGACTTAAGACCGCTTCGCTTTAAGACTAAGGATGTAAGACTATAAATAAATTGTCCTACGTCTTAAGTCCTATTGTCTTACGGCATTTTTTAACTTGCTTTAGCTACTTTTTTGTTTGCATTCTTTTCTGCGTAAGCCATTGCGGCATCGCGGACCCATTCTCCATTATTCCACGCATTAACACGGGCGTTCATGCGTTCTTTGTTACAGGGGCCATGGCCTTTTACTACTTGCCAGAATTCATCCCAATCTATTTCACCAAAATCATAATGGCCGGTTTCCTCGTTCCATTTTAGATCTGGATCGGGAACCGTGATTCCCAGTAAATCCGCTTGGGGAACAGTTTGATCTATAAACTGCTGGCGAAGTTCGTCATTGCTTTTGCGTTTCAATTTCCATTTCATCGACTGTTCTGTGTGAACAGATTCGGCATCGGTTGGGCCCAACATCATCAAGCTTGGCCACCACCAACGGTTAAGTGCATCCTGAGCCATTGCTTTTTGTTCTTCGGAACCACGGCAAAGTGTTAGCATAATCTCAAAACCCTGTCTTTGGTGAAAACTTTCCTCCTTACAAACGCGAACCATTGCTCTTGCATAAGGACCGAAAGAAGTATTGCACAGCGGCACCTGATTGATAATCGCCGCGCCATCAACCAGCCAACCAATCGCACCCATATCGGCCCACGTAATGGTTGGATAATTGAAAATTGAAGAATATTTCGCCTTTCCGCTGTGAAGCTGTTCGTATAGCTCATCCCGCGAAATGCCCAACGTTTCGCAAGCTGAATATAAATACAATCCGTGGCCTGCTTCATCTTGTACTTTTGCAAGCAACGCAGCTTTTCTGCGTAATGAAGGCGCACGGGTAATCCAGTTTCCTTCAGGGAGCATCCCAATAATTTCGGAATGGGCATGCTGGCTTATCTGCCGGATATGGGTTTGCCTGTATTTTTCTGGCATCCAATCTTTCGGCTCTATCTTTTCGTCGCGTGCAATGCGAGCCTCGAAAATTTCTTCTAAGTTCTTAATATTCTTTTCACTCATAATCGCTTAATTTATATTCTCTACTAAAAATATTGAGATTCCCACATTTTCGGGGATTAAACATCAAAATCTACTTTTACTTTTTCCGAAGTGGGAACTGCTTGGCAACTCAATACATAGTTTTGCGCCACTTCCTTTTCTTCCAAAGCATAATTAATTTTCATCTCTACGCTGCCTTCCACAATTTGGCATTTGCATGTACTGCAAACTCCGCCCTTGCAGGCAAATGGTAAATCGGCACCGGCAGCCAAAGCCGCATCTAGGATATTATCAAAATCCTTAGTCATTGTGAATTGGAATTCCTTTCCAGCATCCACAATGGTCACTTCAACGCCTTCCACGTTTTGCTGTGCCAAACGTTCGGCGCGTTGTTTATCTTCTTCGGTAAGGCCAGTTACGAACAGTTCAAAATGAATCAATTCTTTTGGCAAACCTGCTTCCACCAAATAGTTGCTCACGTAGCTCACCATTTCTTCTGGACCGCACAAAAATACTTCGCTAGTATCAGGAATATCAATAAAGGTTTTGGTTAAAACCTGCATCTTTTCATCATCAAAACGGCCGTTGAAAAGTTCGATATCGCGGCGTTCCTTTGTAAGGAAATAATAGATCTCCAATCTGCCAAAAAATTGGTTTCGCAATTGCTCCAAAGCTTCTTTAAAGATAATGGATTTCGCCGTCCTATTCACATAAAACAGCTTACAAGTTGCGTTGGGCTCCAATGCCAAATGTGTTTTAATCATTGAAAGCACTGGGGTAATCCCGCTTCCGGCGGCGAAAAACAAATAGTTTTTGGCTTTTTCAGGTTCAATTTCCACACCAAACATTCCGCTTGGTTCCATAATTTCCAACGTATCTCCAGCCTGTAATCTTGAATTCACAAAGCTTGAAAATTTACCTCCGGGAATTGTTTTTACAGCCACCTGCCATTGCCTATCAATTGGACTGGAACACAGACTATAAGAGCGGCGGGTATCTTCACCATTAATGTCCGCTTTTAAAGTTAAATGCTGCCCTTGCCTAAAGTTGAATTCTTCAGCCAACTCTTCGGGAACGTCAAAGGTTATTACCGAGCAATCGTCGGTTTCTTTGTAAACGTTCTTTACTTTTATTTTATGAAATTTTGCCACCTGTTTTTTGTCGAATTAAGCTAACAAAACTAACGCTTGTTAGTTTAACTTGCAAATTATTAACTTCTGTCACGTCGAGTGCAGTCGAGACGCCGCGTGATAGTTCTCGACTGCGCTCGAACTCACATCCTATTTTATTCCTTTAATGAGCACTGAAACCATATCTTTTTTCAAAATATTTACATCTATTTTTCCACGTTTTTGATACCACAAATACAGCGTTCGCAATGTGGAAAGTATTGAAAACAGAATCACTTCGGGATGATAAGCTTTTATTTCACCTGCATCAATGCCTTGTTTTATGATTTTTCGAAAATTTTCTTCATAATCTTCCCGCATTTTCACGAAAGCCTTCAAATCTTCTTCTTCCAAATGCATCCAATCATTGTTCAATGCGGCAAGCGCCTCGGAATAATTCACAGTAATATCAACGTGCATTTCAATAACTTTCTCCACTTTTTCAATTGCCGAAATGTTTTCAGAAACCACTTTTTCCATTCCAACAGTAAACTCTTCTGCCAATTTCAGAATGATTTCCGAAAGTATTTCCTGCTTGCCATTAATGTGATTGTAAAGACTCGCAGCTTTTATATTCATTGCGGTCGCGATGTCTCGCATGGAAACCGTTTTGTATCCTTTTTCGTAAAAAAGACGGGAAGCAACTCGTATTATTTCTTCTTTTCGGGAGATTGTTTTCATTGTTGCTGCAATTTACAAAACAAGTATCAATTACCCTTTCCGAATTTTTCGCGAAGGGCAAAAAATCCACCTTCCCCTGAAAAAGGAGATGGAGCAATATGTTTTCAAAGTAAAACCAATTACTTTTGAACTATGGAAATTAAAATTGAAACCAACGAATTGTTGGACCGTTTGCCGCCACATTTAAAACAGTACATAAAACCACAAAACTATGAGCAATACACGCCCATAAATCAAGCGGTTTGGCGTTATGTGATGCGAAAAAACGTGGATTATCTCGCAAAGGTTGCCCACGAAAGTTATTTGGGCGGCCTCAAAAAAACTGGTATTTCCATAGATGAAATTCCTTCCATGTACGGGATGAACCGTATTTTAAAGGAAATTGGCTGGGCTGCGGTTGCTGTTGACGGCTTTATTCCGCCGAACGCGTTTATGGAATTTCAGGCGTATAAAGTGCTTGTAATTGCTAGTGACATCCGCCAACTTGAAAACATAGAATACACGCCAGCTCCTGATATTATTCACGAAGGCGCGGGCCACGCCCCAATTATTGCCAGTCCGGATTATGCGGAATATCTGCGTCGTTTTGGGGAAGTGGGCGCGAAAGCAATTTCCAGCGCACACGATATTGATATGTACGAAGCTGTTCGCGAGCTCTCCATTTTAAAGGAAGCCGAAGGCATTTCGCAGGAATTGATAAACGCTGCAGAAGCGCGTGTGGAAGAACTTCAAAACAAAAAAGTGAAACCTTCCGAGATTTCTTTGATTCGAAATTTGCATTGGTGGACTGTGGAATACGGGATGGTCGGTACGGTTGAAAACCCAAAAATTTATGGAGCAGGATTGCTTTCTTCTATCGGTGAAAGTGTTTGGTGTATGAAAGATGAAGTGAAAAAAATTCCTTACTCAATTGATGCTGCATACCAAGATTTTGACATTACAAAACCGCAGCCGCAACTTTATATTACGCCAGATTTTGCCTATTTGCAGGAAGTTTTGGAAGAATTTGCAAATACCATGGCTGTTCGAAAAGGCGGATGGCGTGGATTGAAAAAATTGATAAAGTCGAAACAACTTGGCACGATTGAAATCAGTACCGGACTTCAAATAAGCGGTAATTTCAGTCGAATGATAAAAAACGAAGACAACGAGGTTGTTTATTTTGAAACCGAAGGCGAAACCGCGCTGTCCTACCGTGAAAAAGAAGTGATTGGCCACGGAATACTTCGGCATAAAAAAGGTTTCCGTTCGCCTTTGGGAAAATTGAAAGGCATCAATCTAGCTATTGAAAATATGGGGCCGCGCGATTTGCAAGCCTATAATTTTTACGACGGAAAACCAATTGAATTTGAATTTGAAAGCGGAATAACGGTTGCAGGTTTGAACGTTACCGGAATACGAAACCTTCGTGGTGAATTGATGCTGATCCAGTTTACGGATTGCACCGTAAAGTATAAAAACGAAGTACTGTTTTCACCAGAAATGGGCGATTTTGACATGGCTGTGGGCAAGGAAATAGTTTCAGCTTTTGCGGGGGCAGCAGATTATAATTCCTTTGATTTGGAAACGCACAATGCTACCAGCGAAACCATCCGACCCCAACTTTCTGAAAAAGAAATTGAACTGAATTCGCTTTACAAAAAGGTTCGGGAAATTCGTAATTCTGAAGAAATTAATACGACAAAACTTCAGCAAATCTTTAAAATTTTGGGAGAAAATCATCCAACTGATTGGTTGCTTCCGCTGGAAATTTATGAATTGGTTTCAGAAAACAATTCAGATTTTTCGCAAGAAGTATTGAAACACCTACTAAATTTGAAAAAACAACGCCCAAAAGTGGCACATTTAATTGAAGGTGGAATGGAACTTTTAGAAATGAAAACTAAAGAAGTTATTAACTAAAAAAACCTTTCGACTGTCCTTCGACTTCGCTCAGGGCAGGCTCCTCAAGGTGACAAAATATATTTTATGGGACTATTTGATTTTTTATTCGGAAACAAGACAAAGAAAATTCAGGATTTTAAAAGCCGAGGGGCCATCATTGTGGATGTTCGCAGCAAAGGCGAATATGAAAGTGGAGCTATTCCGGGCTCTAAAAATATTCCCCTTCAAAATATTTCCTCAAAAATTGGCGAAATAAAAAAATGGAATAAACCCGTAATTGCCTGCTGTGCCAGCGGCATGCGTAGCGCAAGTGCCGCAGGAATTCTCAAAAGCAATGGCATTGAGGCTATGAATGGTGGCGGTTGGTTTAATTTGAGCCAAAAATTATAAGCCCACCCCGAATCTCCCGAAGGGAGGGGTAAAATTTCTATATTTTTTAAAGTGTTGAATTTCAGTTTTTTGTAGTTTTATAATGACTAACAAAAAATTGAGATTATGTATCAATACAAAGCAAAGGTTATAGATGTATATGACGGAGATACCATTACAGCAATGGTAGATTTGGGGTTTTACCATTTTCAGCAAATGAAATTTCGACTCTACGGAATAGATACTCCCGAAATTAGAGGAGAAGAGAGAGAAAAGGGATTAGTGGTTCGCGATATTGTTCGCGCTATGATTCTGGATAAGGAGGTTACCATAAATTCTTATAAAGATAAACAGGAAAAATACGGCCGTTATCTTGCAAACATTATCATAGACGATATAGATTTGAACAAATGGTTAGTGCAAAACGGGCATGCGAAAGAATATATGCTATAGTTTAAGGTTTTGCAGTTCCGCTTCGTTTTCAACTACTGTGGAATTATATTTTAATGTCCAACCCATAGAATTGGTGAGGATATAAATTTTTTGAAGTTCCGAAATCAATCGGTTTTCGGCATTTGTGCGCAATTCGGATGCCTCTATTTTTTTGTGAAGTGATTTTTCAATCCGGCTTTTAATCTTGTTATAATCCGAAGCTGTGAATTGATTGAGATAATCCTGGGTAACATCGTAATACTGTATGTTTGGATTGATGGAAAGCTCCGGTTCGGGAATATTTGTAATGGTTACGGTCTTTTTAGCTTCATCAATATCGGTTTTCACTTCACTTAAATCATAAGCAATACTAGCTTTTGCGTTCACAACAATCAATGCTTTCTTTCTAGCATCAAAAAGCCCGTACATTAAATCCCTACTGGCTTTATAAGTAAAGACTTGCGCATAACTGCCCTCGGTGACAATCAGTTTGCCTACATTTTTCAGTTCTTTTTGTATGAGCGCTGTATTAGCCTCAATGGTTTCACGGTTTTCTTTTTTATTTTCACAATAGCGCAGACCAAAAACGATTACAAAGGCAATGACTATTCCGAGAAGGATATTACGCATGGGAGCAATTTTTATGGGAATTTAAGAAAAAATCATGAGATTGCGTCGCTGCGCTCGCAATGACACTACAAGTCATATTTTATAACAAACATAACAATGCGAGGCATTACAATATACTGTGAAGTGGTGTTGAATTGATCATTAAAACTATCATTGTTAATGGATTCGGTATCTAAAATATTAGTGGCCTGTACCGAAAATTCCCAAGGACTTTCGCCGTGTTTGTAGTAAAGATTTGCATTAAAAAAGGAATATGTGTTTTCGATAGTATTTGCGTCATTGGTATATTTATAATAATCCCACTCCGCAAAAAGATTGAAATATTTTAAAAACCGAAGATTTAAGTTAGCATACGGCCGATTGGTAAAAAAAGTCTGTTCAATCCCGCCATTGTCATAGTCATTTTTCATAAAACGGTATCCTACTTCAAAATTTGGAAAATTCTTGAAATTGCTTAAAACACTGGCATTGTAGTTTTGCGTTAGACTTTGGCTTTCCTGTATTTCTTCATTTATAGTATTATTTGTTTTGCTCAAAAACACTGCTGCATCCAGTTTAAATTGAACTTTTTTTATGGTTTTGCTGAATCTACCAACTGCTGAAAAAGTTTCATCGGGAAAGTTACTATCAAAATTTATGGGGCTACTCACTTGGTTGATTCCAACCAATTCTGTGTTTGTTTTTATGGCGTCAATCCGTCGTGTGTAACTCACATTCCCTCCAATGTTGGTATAGTTGAAAAGATTGAAACTGAAATAGGTCAAATTATAACTGTGCGAAAGTGAATTCTCAAGTTCACGATTTCCTCGAAAAAGTCTGTTATAATTATTAAAAACATAAGCCTGTGCATAATTATTCACATCGCTATATTCTGAAGTGATCGCGTAATTGAAGCGCAGGTTTTCGCTTTTCTTAAGTTCCAAAACAACATTTACATCGGGTAAAACCATCCAATCATTTTGAGTGGAAACAGTTCCCAATTGCTCATTTTTCAGATTATAATTATGAAGTGTAATGCCTGGATTAAATATGAATTTGCCGCTTTTCAGTTTATAATGTAGCCCAAAAAATGCATCTGTAAAAGTATAAGCTACATCGTTGTTGAAATTGTCGTCGGTAAAATCATTTCGGTTGCCGTTGTCTAAAATCTGAAAAATTCCCGAGTTGAATTTCTGCTTGCTGTATGTAGTTCCAACGGTAAAACTAAGGTTGCTAACGTTATTCAAAACGTAGTAATAATCAACCTTTGCGTCTAGTTTATGGCTTTTTACAATTTTATTTTGATTTACGCTGTAGCGATCCGATTGCTCTAAAGGATCAAAAGTATCAGCATCACTATTGAAAGGATCCAACGGATTTATCTGTGTAAAAACGCCACGAAAGGGAATTGAATCCTGTACGGCTTGATAAAACGGATCTTCGTTTTGATAGAGATGCTGAACTTCCGCTGCAAAAATGTTTTTATCGTTTAAAGTATAATAAGCGTTCGCCGTTTGGTTGATGGAAAAAGGTTTATTCTCCTTCACTTCGGCAATATCATTTTGGTTACCGCCCACTATTGAAATGGTAGTATCGTCCTCTGTTTGTTTGGAAGTTTTAATAAGTGCGTCATAATCTAACTGAAAATTTGTGTTTGGTTTATAGGTACTGCTCAATTTTAGCATTCCCAATTGGTTGCGCTGGTCGTTTTCGGTATTTGTATTCTCCGTGATTCCCGTTAAAATATATTGGCGAATACTATTGTTGACGATATTTGTTTTATTGTCGCTCAAAATTCCGAAGCCACTTATATCCAGTTTGTCGTTCACAGCATAGCTGAAGTTTCCGGCAACAAATTTAGCATCGATGTTTTTTGCACGATCGTTTTGCGAAACAGCAAAACCGAGGTCGCTGTCGCTAATCCTAAAACTGGTTCCACCACCTTTGTTAAAGTTTTTAAACCCACCCGTAAAGTTGAAATAATCGCGAAAAGTAAAAGGCACTTCCCCAATATTGTTGAAATCGGTAATTACATTAATACTGTATTTAGGACTGTAATAGAAAAGCTTCGGATGTACTAGATAGCGTCCATTATCATCGCCATATTCATCTGCAATTCCTGCGCCAGCCGTAACCTCTCCAAACCAGAAATTTTTCTTCCCTTCTTTCAATTTGATGTTTATGGCAACATTGTCGCGATCGTTTCCAAGACCGCGCATTTGGCTTACTTCGTTATAATTACGCAGTACTTCTACTTTGTCCACAGCGTCTGCAGGAATGTTTTTTGTTGCCAATTTACTATCGCCGTCAAAAAAATCCTTCCCTTCCACCATTACTTTACTTACAGTTTTTCCTTCCACTTGTATTTCCCCTTCATCGTTTACCTCAACGCCGGGAAGCTTTTTCATTACATCCCCCAATTTGCGTTCGTCTCCGTTTGTAAAGCTATCTGCATTATAAACAATAGTGTCGCCTTTAACGGTTACCGGCATTTCATAAACAATTTCCACATCGTCCAGTTGGTTTTCCTGCGGGTTTAAAATGAAATCCAAATCAATATTTTCCGTATTAGCGGTAACGTTAACGGTTTGTTCCTTGGATTCATAGCCTAGAAAGCTTGCTCTTAAAACATACGTATTTCCTTTCGGAAGATCGAGTTGGTATCGCCCTTGGTAGTTTGTGATTCCGTAGGATTCCGTGGCTCCAGAAGATTTTAGGGACGCAATAACATTGGCAAATTCCAGCGGATTTCCAATGCTGTCTTTTATGGTTCCTTTTACTTTTATGCTTTGGGCTGAAAGTGAAAAGGAGAAAAGCAAGTAAAAAATTGTAATGAATTTATTCATTGAAATTTCATTCGATTTAATGGGAAAGGGAATAGTTTAAACAAAAAAACACGGAAGTTTTCACAAAATGTACAAAGTGGCATTTCTAATTAAAATCCTCCCCCGCGACGACCATTGCCCCCACGATTTTGAAAGTTTTCACGAAGCTCGTCTGTTTTTTCTTTTACGATTTTTACATATTCCTCGCGGGTTACTTCTTTTCCTTTTTTGGGAGGTTCAATTTTTTCAGCTTCTTTCGGGTTCATCACTATTTTGGAACACAAAAGTGTGGTTCTATAAACGTTCAATTCCAAAATAAGTCCGGGCAGTCCGGCATATTCCCCGGGGCCGTTGCTCACGGGAATCTGTGGGGTAAACCAAGCCGTAACCTCAATTTCCTCGGGAATTTCAATCATATCCATCGGGTCTTGTGGTTGCGTAGAATCTTTTTTTACTTCAGCATTTTCTTTTTCGTCCTTCTTTTTTGGGCGCGCCATGCTGTAATCATTGGGATCTACTTTTTTAACAGCCGTGGCTTTAAAAGCGATGTATTGCCCAATGGTTTTGGACTCCTTGGTTATTTGCCAATCTAAATGTTTAATGGAATCTGTCACTAAAAACTGTTTTCCGAAGAATTCGTTTTCTTCAACAATTTGCCCTGATTTAAGATTTTTATACTGTGCCCCTGGCGTGTAGCTGCTCATCATCATTTTAAAGCCAGGGTTCATTGGTGTAGCATCCAGTTTTTCCTGTTCCTTATAAATTGATTCGTCCTTATTGAAGGTAAGGATGTATGTTTTTTCAAGCATACTTTTCATCCGTTCGGCAATCATCTTTTTCATTTCTTCCGTCATTTCACGATTACCGCCAAAAGCATCAAGATCAACTGTTGTTTTGGATTCATAATAAGCTTGGCCACTTATGTTTTGGGCATTTATGGTAAATGAGAAAAATAATAAAAGTATTAAGGTATATCGTATCATAAATAATATTTTGATGGTAAGTGTCAAAGTTAAAACACTTTGACTAAAATGTTTAAAATTAGTTTAATTTGTTTGAACAAATTTCTGTCCACTACCACTAAGACGAACCAAGTTATAATCTGTTACATTATTTTTCGTTTAAATAAAACCTTCATTTTGTAACTTGCCAACTTTATGAAATGCCATTAAAAGATTGTAAACCAAATGAAGATAGATGCTGTGGGCATTCCATCTTCCTATTTCTCAAATATCTTATACAGATGAAACAGCTTTTCCTCTTTTTTCTGCTTATTTGCCAACTTGGCATTGCCCAAAGCGTTACTCTTGAGGGTAAGGTTCCCTTTGTTGCCGATAAGTTTATTGGTTTTGACAACTACAAAAATGCCTACTTTATAAAAGACCGGGTACTGAAAAAACAAGGCCCAGATGGTAACTTTCTTTTTAATGATTTACAATTAGGGCGGATAACATCGGTGGATATAATCAATCCACTGAAAGTGATTGCCTTTTTCCAGGACACAAACACGGTGGTGATGCTGGACAACAAACTCAACGAAATAGAACGTATTAATTTTAACAATCTACCGCAGTTTTTGAATGTAAGCACCGCAACCAACGCTGGCAGCAACAGCTTGTGGCTTTTTAATGTGGATACGCAACAACTGGAAATGTATAATTACGGTTCAAAACTGCAAACAGTAGTATCGCAACCATTTCCGGGGAAACTGCTTTCGCAGGCGAGTAATTTTAATTACTGTTTTGCACTGACTGAAAAAAAACTGCGCGCCTTCAATATCTACGGAAGTATTCTGAACGAAGTACCTTCTGAAAACTATGAAAAAATTGTTCAACAGAATGAAAATTTGATCGCTTTAAAGCAAAACGCACTTTATTACCTTCCAGATTTTGCTAAACGGAACGAAACACTAAACCACAAATCTGTGCAGCTGAAATTACCCGAAATAACAATTAAGGACTTGCAGCTTACCAATGATTTCCTGTATATTTATGACGGCGAAAATTTGCACACATTTAAACTAACCATCCCAACTAAAGAATAAGTATGCACGTTGCAATTGCAGGAAACATAGGTTCTGGAAAAACCACCCTTACCCGTTTATTGGCAAAACATTACAAATGGCAGGCCCATTATGAAGATGTGGAAGACAACCCCTATTTGGACGATTTTTACAACCAAATGGAGCGGTGGTCCTTCAACCTTCAAATCTACTTTTTGAACAGTCGCTTTCGCCAAATTCTCGAAATTCGTGAAAAGGGAAAGAACGTAATTCAAGATCGTACTATTTACGAAGATGCCTATATTTTTGCCCCAAACCTACACGCCATGGGCCTAATGACAAACCGTGATTTTGAGAATTACCGCTCGCTTTTCGATTTAATGGAAAGCGTAACCGAAGGGCCCGACCTGCTTATTTATTTGCGCAGCAGCATTCCGAATTTGGTAAATCAAATCCACAAACGCGGTCGCGATTATGAAAATTCCATCAGTATTGATTATTTAAGTCGTTTGAACGAACGTTACGAAGCGTGGATTCATAATTATGACAGAGGCAACCTCATTATTTTTGACGTGGACAACATAAATTTTGTAGACGATCCCGAGCATTTGGGCCAGGTAATCAATAAAATAGACGCGGAGCTGCACGGGTTGTTTTAAACCTTAACGTTTCCCTTACAGTATCCTATCTGTAAAACCATTATTTTGCCATAATACTATGGCATCACTATACAACAATAAATTTTACCACCGCGACCTTTCGTGGCTTCGCTTTAATCACCGTGTTTTACAAGAAGCGGCAGACGCGCGCAATCCGCTTTATGAGCGCATCAAGTTTCTGGCAATTTTTTCATCTAATCTGGATGAATTTTTTCGCGTTCGAGTTTCCGATATCAGACAGATAAAAAACATTGAAAAGCCACTTCGGAAAAAGCTCATTACTAAACCCAACAAGGTTTTAAAAGAAATTAAAGAACAGGTTGATATTCAGCAAAATGAATTTGGAAGAATTTTCAATGAAGAAATAATTCCGCAATTGGCTTCCGAGGGAATTCACCTAATTCGCCACGAGGATTTTTCTGAAGCACAAAAAGAAATTGCAACCAAATATTATGAGGAAAGCCTCAAGCAAATTACCGAAATAAGTTGCAATCCCTGTACGGAAACTCAATCTGTATTTGTAAAAAACGAAAGGCTATACTTGGCCGCCCAAACTGCTGAAGATGAATTTTTAATGGTGGAAATTCCGGAGACGGAGCCACGTTTTTTTGTATTTCCTTCGGAAGATGATAAAGAGTTTTATATCACTTTTATTGATGATATTCTGAAATACAACCTCCAAAAGGAATTTTCCGAAGAAAGAGATACTGCCTTCCATTCCCTGAAAATTTCGCGCGATGCGGAACTTTATATTGAAGACGAATTTTCGGGTAATTTAATGGAAAAAATCAAGGAGGCGCTTCCGAAGCGCGATACCGGGCAGGCCACACGGGTTTTGATAGACCCCGAAATGCCGCAGGATTTCAGGGAAACATTAAAAAAAGCCTTGGACGTAAACCATACCGATGTGGTTTTGGGCGGTCGCTATCATAATTTTAAGGATTTTTTCAGCTATCCAAATCCCACGCAAAAGCAATTGCACAATAAAAAACTGCCTCCACTTCCGCATCCCGTTTTGGCAAAATGTGATTCTATTTTTGAAGCAATCGATAAAAAAGACCAATTGCTGCATTATCCCTATCAAAGTTTTAGACCGGTTATCAAACTGATGCAGGAAGCAGCGAATGACCCGCAAGTTAAAACTATAAAAATCACTATTTACCGCGCTGCTGATGAATCTGATTTAAACGATGCCATAGCCCTTGCCGCCAAAAACGGGAAGGATGTAACTGTTTTTATTGAAGTGAAGGCCCGTTTTGATGAACACAACAATTTAAAATGGGGTGCCATTTTTAGAAAAAACGGAGCCCGCGTTATTTATAGCTATCCAGATATTAAAGTGCATTCCAAAATACTTTATATTGAAAGGGAAGTTGAGAACAAAACCAAACGCTACGCCTACATTGCCACAGGCAACTTCAACGAAAATACGGCCACACTTTACACAGATTTTGGATTGATGACCGCCCACAAAAAAATAACCAAAGACCTCAAAAAGGTATTTATGGTTTTGGAGCGCGATATGATTGTGCCAAAAACAAAGCAATTATTGGTTTCGCCATTTACCACCCGCGAGCGTTTTACTGCGTTGGTAGAAAAGGAAATAGCGCTGGCCAATGCCGGTAAAAAGGGCTCGATTATTTTAAAAATGAACAGTCTGCAGGACGAAGGAATGATAAAGGAGCTTTACAAGGCCAGCAATGCAGGAGTAGAAGTGCGATTATTAATACGCGGAATGTGCTCATTGGTACCCGGAATTAAAGGCCAGAGTGAGAATATTTACATTACCAGTATCGTGGATCGCTTTTTGGAACACGGAAGAATCTATATTTTCGGAAACGATGGCGATGCACAAATTTATATAGGCTCAGCAGACTGGATGACGCGCAATTTAACCCACCGCATAGAGGTAGTCACGCCCATTTTGGATGAAGACCATAAGAAAGCCGTTAAGAAAATCATCGATATAGAGCTGAACGATAACATAAAAGCCAGAATTATTGATGCCGAACAAAAAAATGAATACGTAAAAAATTCAGAAAAAGAAGTGCAGTCGCAGCTTGCGATTTATGATTACTTTGAAAGGCTTATTGAATAAAACCCATCTCTCTAGCGTGGGCAACGGCAGCTTTGCTGTTTTCAACAAGAAGTACCGGTACGGTTTCATAGTTTTCAAAGAGGCCCTCAACCCGTACCATTTTTCTTTTGTGGTTTACATTCCGCAGATAAATTGCAAGAATACGTTCAGGATGCGCTTCGGCAATTTCAATATAAATATCGGGATCGTGCTCGCCACTATCCCCAATTAACACAAAGGGTAGTTTAGGATATGTTTTCAGAATATTGGTTATTTCCTTTTGTTTTTGCGGCTTTTCCGGCTTGTACTTTTTGGCAAAGGGATTTACAAAATCGCGCAACAAAATGGGGCCTTTCGGAAAATTATTTTTTTGAAGAAATACTTCCAAATAGCGATACAGATTCCACGGACTGTGGCTTACATAGAAAACCGGATTGCAATCGCTGCCAGATTTTCCATCGTGCAATTGGTGATAAAATGCTGCCGCGCCCTCAAGTGGAATTCGTTTTTCGGCTCTTTTGAAAAAAGTATTTTTAACCACAGCCCATTTAAAAAAAGAGGTTAGCCCTGTGTGGAGAATGGTGTCGTCTATATCGCTGATAACACCAAATTTTGCTCCTTCGGAAGGGATTAAGATTTCACCTTTAAAATTGTTGTTTTGTTGAATTTTTCTTCCCTTAATTTCTTCTGCGAAAGAGATAGAGTAATGAAGCCAACCATCGGCATCCGTCAAAGGAAGTAAGTTTTCTATCATGGCATCTATTAAAAAATAGCCTTGGGAATCTGATACTGTTTCCAGCGTTCTTCCATTTGCAAGTTTAAGAATGAGCTTGGCATTCTTAACCTTATCTGTTTCAAAGCGCTTCCAACTGTTCCAAAGTAGATTGAAAAAACCAGTTTTGGAAAGATCGATACCTTCATCCTGTATTGCCCTTCCTTTTATATATAGATGGCTCGCAGTGCCATAACTGTGAAAGGTAACAATCTGAATTGGGTCTTTTTTAAACATACGCTATTATAGGTGCCAAGCTTCTGGCCAAAGCCACATTAACAATAATCCAAATGCGATGGTTATTCCAAAGGAAATACCAATCCACTTAGCCAATTGTCTGGTACCGAGAACAGCGGCCATAATTCCTTTAAAAAGTAGATTGGAAAGAGTAGCCAATAAAATAAGTCGCCAACCCGTGGAAGTATTAAGGCCACCGCCTTTCATCAATTGTGAAAGGGAAAGCGTTATGGCGTCTACATCTGTAAGCCCACTGATAATTGCTACTACGTAAAGCGCCTCATTTCCAAACTCCTCCTTGGTGAAAGCCACTGCCAGTAAAATACCTCCGTATAAAAGTCCGAAAATTAAGGCGCTTTTAAATTGTGCGGGGTTTTTTGGTTCGGGCATTTTTTCATCTCCGCCATTTTTACTGATAATATAAAAAAGGCCCACGCACAACAGTGCCATAAGCACAAAAACAGTTATAAGTGGTAATACAATTTCCGGCAGTTTTTCAGGAATTACGACGCCCACCTCAACCAAAACCCTTATCAAGGCAACGGCAGAGGCTGCGGTAATAACAAATGCCGCCATTTTATTAATTGATTCAGCATCCTTAGTTTTTCGGGCATAGCTTACAGTAGTTGCGGTGCTGCTGATTAGACCTCCTAAAATTCCGTTGGAAATAATCCCTACTTTCTTGCCCACAAATTTATAGATGAAATAACCCACAACGCTTATGCCTACAATCAAGGTTACCATAAACCAGATATTCCGCGGGTTCAGCACATCCAGCGGGCCATAGGTTTTATCGGGCAATAGTGGAAGAATTACCAAGGAAATCCCCGCAAAGGTCATTATTGCGGCTAGGTCCTTTGCCTTTAGGTTTTCAATAAAATTGTGGAGATGTTCCTTTAGGTAGAGTAGAATGGCCATAGAACCTCCCACAATAACTGCCACCATCCTATCTCCCATAACCAAATAAGCTCCCACGGCAAACATAAGTAGTGCAGCTACCTCAGTGGTTTGCCCCACGTCGGTATCGTTTAGTTTTCTGAGTTTTATGACATTGGCAGTAACTAAAAGGGCAGTAATACACAACCCCAATACGGGAAGTAAAAAGGGATTATCAAAGTCACGGGCCAGAAAAGCCGAAACAACCCCCATAACTGAAATAAGGGTAAAGGTGCGTACACCGGCCATTTCGTGGTCGCTTTTCTGCCTTTGGAGCCCTACGAGCATTCCCAAACCAAAGGCAATAGCTAAAGTAACAATGTCGTGATAATTCATAGCAGCACCAAGATAATAAATTCTTGTATATCTGGGATCAGTCGGGAGGATTTGTTAATAGGGATTAGGGATTGGGGATTAGGGATTGGGGATTGGGAGATTTGGGATTCGGTGCGGCGACTGCGCTCTGCATCATAGCATTGCTGCTTTGACCGCCCTTTGAATCTGCTCTGGAAAAGCTGCTCAGGGGATAGAATAGGCGAAATAAAAAAACCTACAAGGCTTTTACCTTGTAGGTTGTGATTTAGAAATTGAAATTTGGAATTTGCTCTTATTCCTTATCCTTTATTTTGATTTTCATTCCCTCCACATCTTTCAATTGGGCCCGAACTTCCTCTTCGGTACCAGTAAAGGATTTGGTTTCGGTAGTTTCAACACCGTCAACAGTTCTGATGATGGTTACGTTGGCCGTTACTTGATCGTTGTTATCGTTCTTTAACATTTCAACCACAGTCTCGGTTTTGTTCTTTAGATTTTCACCTCCTTCAATAGCACTACTTTCACCGTTTTCAAGGTATTCCACTTGCTTCTCGGTAAGGATGGTTTTGTTGCCCTCGGCATCAATAAAGTAAACTTCTTCGGAAGAGGTTTCAGTAGCCATTGCCACATCGCCGTGGTTTCCAAGGATTGGAGCGATAACCAACCCAACCAAACACGTAAGTTTAATCAAGATGTTCATAGAAGGGCCTGATGTATCCTTAAATGGATCACCCACAGTATCACCAGTTACAGCAGCCTTGTGAGCGTCACTCCCTTTATAGGTCATTTCACCATTGATCATTACACCGGCTTCAAAAGATTTCTTGGCATTATCCCAAGCACCACCAGCGTTATTTTGGAAAATAGCCCACATTACACCACTCACACAAACTCCGGCCATATAGCCTCCAAGCGGCTCGGCACCAAATACAAGGCCGATAATAACAGGTGTAATAATAGTAAGCAATCCTGGAAGAAGCATTTCCTTCAAAGCAGCTTTAGTAGAAATATCAACACATTTTGCATACTCAGGAGTTCCGGTACCTTCCATAATTCCTGGAATTTCACGGAACTGGCGACGTACTTCCTGTACCATTTCCATAGCCGCTTTTCCAACAGATTTCATCGCCATTGCAGAGAAAACCACTGGAATCATTCCACCCACGAATAACATAGCAAGTACATCTGCACGGAAGATGTTTATACCATCAATACCCGTAAAGGTTACATATGCGGCAAACAGAGCCAAAGCTGTCAATGCAGCAGAAGCGATCGCGAAACCTTTACCAACGGCAGCAGTAGTATTTCCAACGGAATCCAAGACATCGGTACGCTCACGTACTTGTGGATCCAGTTCGCTCATTTCAGCAACACCACCTGCATTATCGGCGATAGGGCCGAAAGCATCAATAGCAAGCTGCATAGCTGTAGTAGCCATCATTGCTGAAGCGGCCAAGGCAACCCCGTAAAAACCTGCAAGTTCGTAAGAACCGTAAATTGCAGCTGCAAAAAGAATTACAGAAGCAAAAGTAGATTTCATCCCCACTGCAAGACCTGCAATAATATTGGTAGCTGCTCCGGTAGAAGAATTAGTTACAATATCCATTACCGGTTTTTTACCCAAGCTTGTGTAATAAGCAGTAACGAAAGAAATAAGTGCCCCTACGGCCAGACCAATACAGGCAGCCCAGAACACATTGATGGAAGCGATGGTTTTGTAGCCTTCGCCGAAAAATTTCATATTCATAGTTTCTGGAAGCATCCAGTCTATTAAAAACCAACTGGCGATAAGCGTAAGGATAATCGCTGCCCAGTTACCAGTGTCCAAGGCTTTCTGAACTTGGGATTCTTTGGCGTCGTTGTTTTTAATGCTTACGAAGAAAGTACCTATAATAGAGGCAAGAATACCTACACCCGCAATTACAATAGGCAAAAGGATTGGCCCCATATTATTGAAACCATCGGTAAACGGCATATCCAAAGACATATCGCGGATTACATAGTTACCCAAGACCATGGCAGCAAGTACAGTAGCCACATAACTTCCGAAGAGGTCAGCGCCCATACCCGCTACGTCACCCACGTTATCGCCTACGTTATCGGCAATGGTTGCAGGGTTACGCGGATCATCCTCGGGAATACCAGCTTCCACCTTACCTACAAGGTCAGCGCCTACGTCGGCAGCTTTTGTATAGATACCACCACCCACACGGGCAAAAAGCGCAATACTTTCGGCACCTAGGGAGAAACCTGCAAGGGCTTCAAGCACGATGGTCATTTCATCATAAAAATTTAAAGGGTCGGTTCCAATAAATTGGCCGATAAAAAACAGGAAAAACAAGCTCAATCCCAATACTGCAAGTCCTGCAACACCAAGCCCCATAACGGTACCACCGCCAAAGGAAACTTTAAGTGCCTGCGGAAGGCTGGTTTTGGCAGCTTCGGCAGTACGCGCGTTTGCATCTGTTGCAATACGCATCCCAATATTTCCAGCCAAGGCCGAAAAGATAGCACCACATATAAAAGCGGGTACAATCATCCAACTGGTTGATGGAACCAATTGGGAAACCACAAACAATAATACTGCGGCAATCACTGCAAATACAACTAGCAGACGGTATTCGGCATTTAGAAATGCCAGGGCACCTTCTTTAATACTTTTAGAGATAAACTTCATACGGTCGCTACCGGCGGGTTGCTTTTTCACCCAGCTCATTTTAACGAGCATAAACAAAAGGCCTAGTACGGCAAGTGCAATAGGAATAAATATAATGTTCTGTTCCATTATTTAATTAATTTAGATTGGTTTCAAATTTGCGACTGCAAAAATAGGGAAATGGTTTGGGATACGAAACAAGAAAATGACGTAGGACGATAAGACCTATGACGTAAGACCACAGAATACGAACTATATCCGTCCTACGTCTTATGTCCTAGCGTCTTATGTCTTTTAAATTATATACTGAAATGTCCCTGCACCTCTGGCGTTTCCCTGTAGCGTTTTACACATTGGTTGTAGATTTCGATAGCTTCATTGGCATCACCCCAACCGCCAACATCTACTTTTTTCTTCTCTAAGTCTTTATAAACCTGAAAGAAATGCTCTATTTCACGTACTAAATGTGGATTTATGTCGGATAGGTCATTCAGGCTGCTCCATATAGGGTCAGAGATAGGAACGCATATTACCTTTTCATCGGGACCTTTTTCATCGGCCATATGGAAAACACCTATGGGCTTCACTTCCATTACGCACATTGGGAAAGTTGGTTCGCCACCCAATACCAATACATCTAGCGGGTCACCATCAAGCGCCAAGGTTTCAGGTATAAAACCGTAATCGGCAGGGTACATCATACTGCTGAAGAGCATTCGGTCAAAGCGGATTTTTTTCAGTTCGAAGTCGTATTCGTATTTGTTGCGGCTGCCTTTTGGGATTTCTATCAGTACGTCGAAGGTCTTTTTCATTATTTAATTTTTGTTTAAGGGATGCAAAATTAGTCCATTATCACAATACAGCCTTATAAAATTAAACCTTTATCAATTTCCACTTTCCTTTTTTGAACCAAAGAATGGCAATTATGGCTATCAATGATTCCGCTAAAGCGATTGCCACAAATACGCCAATGGGACCCCAATCCAATACTAGGGAAGTAAAATATGCAAACGGAAGCTGAAACACCCAAAAACAGAAAAAGTTTATAATAGTCGGAGTTTTTGTATCGCCCGCACCATTAAAAGCCATAGTAACCGTCATTCCGTATGCATAAAGAAAATACCCAACTGTAACAATCTGCAAACTAAGCGCCCCATATTTCACTACTTCGGGTGCTACACTGAACCAGCCAATGATTGTCTTGGCAAACAAAAGATAAATAATGGACACAGCAACCATAAAAAAGGCATTGTATTTGGCGGTTTTCCACACAGAGGTCTCGGCCCGGTCGGGTTGATTGGCTCCCAAATTTTGTCCTACCAAAGTAGCCGCGGCATTGCTTAAACCCCAAGCTGGCATCATGGTAAACATCATAACCCGGATTGCAATAGTATAGCCTGCAAGCACTTCACTACCAAATTCGCTTATAATTCGCATTAAAAATATCCAACTACTGGTACCTATAATGAACTGCCCAATTCCCCCAAGGGAAACGCGGATTAAATTGAACATCACCTTAATGTTCACCACCAAATCCTTAAGACCGAGCTTTATTCTGGTAGCTCCGAAAAAGAGTATATACAACTGAAATAATACCGCCACTCCCCGCCCGATAGTAGTGGCAATGGCAGCACCTGTTACCCCGTATTCCGGAACAGGCCCCCAACCAAAAATTAAGATAGGGTCCAGGATAATATTGATAGCATTGGAAAGGATAAGCGTCCACATAGCCATGGCCGCATTGCCGGCACCTCTATAGACCGCATTTATAAGAAACAGCAATACGATGGTAAAGTTACCTCCAAATAGAATTTGCGTATAGCGATACCCTTCATCAATTAAATCCTGTTCGCCACCCATTAAGCCTAAGATTTCTTTTGGAAAGAGTATTCCTAATACGCTTACTATGGAAGAAACAAACACTCCCAAAAAGATAACCTGAACCGTTACACGCCTTGCCCCTTCGGCATCCTTTTCACCTATACGTCTAGCCACAATGGCTGTTGCGGCCATGCTCAACCCCACGGCCAGGGCATATACAAGCGTGATTACAGATTCTGTAAGTCCTATGGTAGCCACTGCATTGGTGCTTACTTGCGATACGTATAATATATCTACCAAAGCAAAAATAGACTCCATGCTCATCTCCAAAATCATGGGTACGGCCAGTAAGAAAATGGCTTTTTTGATACTGGCTTGGGTAAGGTCAATCTCCTTGCCTGCTATGGCCTCCTTTAAAAGAATGAAAAATGATTTTAGCGACTGCGCTGCCATTTAATGTAAACTTTGCCGTAAATGTATGGAGAAAAATTTGTGAGTGAATGGGCAATCTGGACATTTTAAAAGTATAAGCGACTATTAAAAAGCCAGAATATTTTTTTAAAGCAGATGATTTAAACCCTCGAAAATCCATCTTCAATTACAAACCACTGTTAAAATCAGGCACGCGCTGAGTGTTAATTAATCGTTATTGCTTTTGCCTAAAAAGCAGTTGTAATACTATCTAATCATACCCCAATAATCTTTTGTTCCTCAAAAGGTTTGGGGTATTTTTTTAGAGACATATCTGCTAAAATCGTAGTGCCCCGCCCATTTCCCAAAAAACGTTAACGTACGTTAATACTTACAATAATTGCGGAGATACTACGCTAATATTGCGGTGTGGCAATGCTTGTCACCCATAACAAACAAACCTAAAATAGTATTAACAATAACAAAAAACAATCTATGAAAACAAATGTGATTTACAAATCGATGCTTGCGCTTTTACTAATCGTAGGCTTTGCTTCATGTAGTGAAGACGATTCTACCGAAACAGATCAATTGGCATATAACGCAGAGGTATATATTACCGATGGCCCAATAGACAATGCCGAAGTAGAAGGGGTTTTCGTTACTATTGCCGATGTGAAGCTAAACGGTACCAGCTTAGATGGCTTTACAAAAACCACCGTAAACCTACACGCCCTACAAAATGGAAACACCCAATTGTTGGGAGATATAGATCTGGCTGCGAACACCTACAACCAAGTTACCTTGGTATTGGACACAGAAAGTGACGCCTCTGGCAATGCTCCAGCGAATTATGTACTTACTACTGGCAACACCAAAGTTGAGCTAACTCCAGAAAACAGCACTATTACTGTGAACAGCAATTATGATATTGAAGCCTCCTCTTCAAACCAAATAATAATTGACTTTGATTTACGTAAGTCCATAGTTGCAGATGCTGGTAACTCAGGCTATAACTTTGCCGGTCAAGCCCAATTGGAAAACAGTATTAGGGTAGTAAACGTATTGGATGCGGGTACCATTAATGGAACCGCTACCAATGACACTGGAAACAGCGAGATAAAAACAGTAGCCTATGCATATACCAAAGGTAGTTATAGCGAAAGCGAAGAAGACGAGAACGCAGCCGGGGTACGTTTTGCCAATGCAGTAACAAGTAGTATGGCCACAGGTGGCAGTAACGAGTTTAGCTTGCATTACCTAACGGAAGGAACCTATGAAATTCACTTCGCGTCTTATGAAGACACCAATAGCGATGGCGAGTACGAGTTTACTGGAATGATTGAGGCAGAGGGCGACTTGGGCCTAGACCTTATGGACGTTATGGTTTCGGCAAACACCGAAGTAACAATCCAAGTGATTTTACTTACCATTCTTGGACTGTAAAACCACATTTTATAAAACAATTAAAACCTCCCAATGGGAGGTTTTTTTATACCTAAAGTGTGAATATCACTTTCAGGAACTCCCAAACTAGAATAGCGAGAAGACGTTCATAATAGTAGAAAAAATTTAAGAAGCACCCTTTATATAGTAGCTAACTTTCGCTTACCTTAGCTTTTCTAAAACCACCTATTTATGAAATACTTCAACCAAAAATTAATTTTGGCAGCAATACCTGTCAGTTTATGTATAGCAGCTTGTGGCGTAACCCGATCCGGAGCTTGCATAGACCCTGCAAAGATAAGTGATGGCCCCTGCACCATGGAATACAATCCAGTATGTGGTTGCGATGGTAAGACTTATAGTAACCCCTGTGCCTCAGATCGTGCTGGACTTATCTCTTGGAGAAAGGGGGAGTGCGCGGAGTAGTGTCTATGATTAAAAGTAAACTTTTATATGGATTTTTTTATTTTTTTTGTATATTAGTTTTATCCAATTAGGAAAGGTATTTATAGCATACCTTTTATTTCTCAATCGCTCTTATTTTACTTTACGTTAATCTGGACTTCACTTGGACCTGACCTGGACTTTATCTGGACATATTTGGGCGTAAACTGGGAGTGTCTGGGTAGTATAGCCGAACCTTTCTGGCAACAATCTTCTGTTTGTTAATAAGGGGGCTTGGTCTTCGGGCT
Organism: Aequorivita sp. UBA3180; assembly: GCA_002364215.1. GTDB lineage: Bacteria > Bacteroidota > Bacteroidia > Flavobacteriales > Flavobacteriaceae > Aequorivita. The sequence goes on from DEXQ01000015.1 coordinate 196,141, forward strand.
GTTTTATTTGCATTGCAGGTTATCGAAAAATCTTGGTAGTTTCCAAAAATTGATTTAGTTTAGTTTCCGTAGGTGATTTTGAGATGGACTACTGTCTATTTGAAGCACCGTTATTATTCAATATTCTCCCCAGTTGATAGCCGCAGGACTTAAAATTTTGTGGGCTACGATTTTTTGATATATAACTGAATTTTCAAGAAGCCACCTCTTTTTTAGGGTTTGGTTTGATTTATAATAACTTAGACAATGGCAAGGATAAAAAATGACATTTTTAAGTTGACCGGCAGTTTGGGCGGATTGACTTTTAGCCAGGATGAGCAAGGGACGATTGTGAAGATGAAGGGGGAGGTAAGCAAGAAGAAATTGAGTAAGCGTACCCAGCAGAGCAATATGGAAATGGGCGGGGCGAGCCAAGCAGCCAAGGTATTGCGAGTGGGGTTCTTAAGGCATGGGAAAGAGTTGGGCGACCGCTATTTTTGTGGCCGATTGAATGGGCTGATGCGAAAAGTTGTGGCCTTGGGCAGCGGAAAACCTGGGGAACGAAAATTGGATTTGCGCAAACACGGAGGCCTATTAGAGGAATTTGAATTTATAAATGCACGCCCCTTGGTTTACAGCGTGGGAGGCATAAAGGATAAGCCCATTTTGAACGCGGGTCGGAATGAGGTACAGTGGACCTCACCCCCACTTAACCGGAAGGAACAAATAACTTCGCCCAAGGGGGCCACACACCTAAAGTTTATACTGCTAGCGGCTACGGTGAGCCATTATGAGTACAGCAACACGAAGAATGCCTATTTGCCTTTGAAGACTAAATTTAGGCCCTGTAGCAAGCTTACGGAAAGTGAGCCGATTGCATTGAACCAAAAGACGCTTGGGCCCATAACGCTTAAGTTAACCCTAACAGAAACTGAAGCCTTGCCTGAAGAAGTGGCTATGGTGTGTGCTGTGGGGGTTGCTTTTTTTAGGAATGTAAATGGGGAGTTGTTGAAGATTAAAGATGCTGGGGGGATGCGGGTTTTGGGGGTTGGGTAAATTAGATATCAACAAAAAAAATGTGAAGAAAATTATCAAGATATAAAACTTCTCAATTATATCTTTTATAACTTGTGCGATTGAACAATTCAGATAAAATGAAAGAGAAAATTAAAATAGAAAATATTGATGGACAGCTATTTGAAATAAAAATAGTTGAGCCAGACGATTACAAACCTGCTTCTTTCACACACTACCTTCAAAATAACACAAACGGAATTTCTAAATTTTATAAAAAAGATGCTTTGGCATATGTCAAGGAAATTCTAGAAAAGCAATATCCTTTAGAGAATATCACGAACAAATTTGCGGAAGAAGCATTACAATACTTGATTTTTGATTTAAAAAAAAACGTTCCATTTCCCGCTCCTGAAAAGCCAAGTTTTAAATTTATAGATCTTTTTGCAGGAATTGGTGGTTTCCGCTTGGCCTTTCAAAATCTTGGAGGTAATTGTGTTTTCACAAGCGAGTGGGATAAATATTCAAAACAAACTTATAAAGCAAACTTTGGAGAAATACCATTTGGAGATATTACTAAAGACAAAACAAAAAATTACATCCCAGATGATTTCGATGTATTATGTGCTGGGTTTCCATGTCAAGCATTTTCAATTGCTGGCAGAAGAGGTGGATTTGAAGACACTAGAGGAACCTTATTCTTCGACGTTGCTGAAATAATTAAAAAGAAACAACCAAAAGCAATTTTTTTAGAAAATGTAAAAGGCCTGCGAAATCACGACAAAGGAAAAACTCTGGCTACTATTCTAAATGTTTTACGAGAAGACTTGAATTACTACGTACCCGAACCCCAAATATTAAACGCAAAGGAATTCGGTGTTCCACAGAATAGAGAACGTATTTTTATTGTTGGGTTTCGAAAAGATTTGGGGATTGAAGAATTCCAATATCCTGAACCCACTGATAAATCTGCTATATTGGAAGATATTTTAGAAGAACAAGAGGTTTCAGTAAAATATTATCTTTCTACAACTTATCTACAGACTTTAAAAAATCATAGAGCCCGCCATGAAAGTAAAGGCAATGGGTTTGGTTATGAAATAATTCCACAGGACGGAATCGCAAACGCTGTAGTTTGTGGAGGAATGGGAAGAGAGCGAAATTTAGTGCTTGACGAACGATTGACTAATTTTAAGCCCATAACAAATATTTCTGGTAATGTTAATCGTGAAGGAGTGCGTAAAATGACACCTCGTGAATGGGCGAGACTTCAAGGTTTTCCTGATAATTTCAAAATAGTTGTTTCTGATGCGCAGGCTTATAAGCAGTTTGGAAATTCTGTGGCAGTTCCAGCTATACAGGCTATGGCTATAAAAATAATTGAAAAACTTGACTTCAGATGATTACAGGGAATAAAGGAGAGTGGAGTGAAATTTATACACTTCTTAAAATCATATCAGACAAAAAGTTATTTGCTGGAAATAGTGATTTGAATAAAATAGAAGGACTCATTTTTCCTATAATTAAAATACTTCGGGATGAATCAAACGGTACATACGAATACGGCTATAAAAGTAATTTAGTATTTATAAAAGGTACCGAAGAAAAATTTAGTGTACCAATTGTTCAATTTCAAGAGAAAGCCGTGTTTCTGCTCTCCAAATTAAAAGAAACAACATCCACCACTTTTTCTATTCCCGAAATTGAAGTATTCATCAATTCTTTTAATTGTGTTTCACTCAAAGCAAAATCATCTATTAAGAGTGATATTAGAATTGTTATTCACGATCAGAGAACTGGCACAACACCTGAATTAGGATTTAGCATAAAATCTCAATTAGGAAAGCCTTCAACCTTATTTAATCCATCCCAAGGTTCAAATTTTATCTTCCAAATTAATAATATAGTTTTAAATGAAAAAGAAATTGAATTGATTAATTCAATCAAAAGCCGGAGCAAAATTCAAGACAGAGTTAAAGCAATCGTACAAAAAGGAGGTCAGTTAAAATTTATAAAAAATGAAGGGACAATCTTTCAAAATAACTTGACACTTATAGATAGCCTATTGCCAAAAATTTTATCTGAAATTATTGTGAATTTTAGCACTTCAAATTATAATAAACTTAGTGATTTAGTACGCGAGATTGAATTGAAAAATCCCCTAAATTTCGACAAATCGAGCAATCACTTTTTCTACAATTATAAAATTAAAAGATTACTTTCAGATATTGCACTTGGAATGGTTCCTACAACTGTTTGGACAGGAAAACTTGACAGCACTGGAGGGTATTTAGTTGTGAAAGAAAATGGAGAAATACTTTGTTATCACATTTATAACAGAAATGAATTTGAAGATTATCTTCTTACCAATACAAAAATTATTAATCCAAGTTCTACTCGATTAAAATTTGGTAAGATATATAATGAAAATAATCAATTTTATATAAAATTGAATTTGCAAATTAGATTTTTAAAGTAATGGAGAATCAGTTACAGTTTAGAATAAGTTCGGGTTTAAAAAACATAATTGGGAGAGACTTAATTACAGATGATTTTATTGCAATTTTTGAACTTGTAAAAAACTCTTATGATGCTCACGCAACAAAAGTCTTGATTGAGTTTGAGAATATAAATACTTCCAAAGCTATTATAAGAATTACAGATAATGGTAAGGGAATGAATTATGATGATTTAATTAATAAATGGCTGTTTGTAGCTTATTCTGCAAAAAAGGATGGCACTGAAGATATTGATTATAGAAATAAAATTCAAAGCAAAACTTTTTATGCAGGAGCAAAAGGAATAGGTCGTTTTTCTTGTGACAAATTAGGTTCAAAACTCATCTTAATAACTAAAAAAGATGAAGAAAATTCAAAAACTGAAAAGATTCAAGTTGATTGGCAGAATTTTGAAGAAGATACAAAAGACGAATTTATAAATATTGGGGTCAATCACTCTACTCTGTCAGAAAACCCCTCAATTTTTGAATCAGGTACCTTATTAGAAATATCAAACATTCGAAATGATTCTGAATGGAATTATGAAAAACTAATTCGCCTGAAGAATTCATTGTCAAAATTGATAAACCCTTTTGAAAGTAATGAAGAAAGAGACTTTGAAATAGAAATAAAGGCAGATGATTATCTTGAATATGACAAAAAACAAGAATCATCTAACAAAAAAATTAATGGATTAGTTACTAATAATCTTTTAAATATTCTGAATGAAAAAACAATAAAAATACGCTCTGAAATTTCAAGTAATGGAAAGAAATTAAAAACAGTAATAACTGATAACGGCATATGGTTGTTTACTGTAATTTCAAACAATATAAGCTACCCCTTATTAAGAGATATATTTGTAGAATTGTTTTATTTAAATAGAAGTGCCAAAAACAAATTCACTAGAACAATGGGAATTAGGAACACAGAATACGGTTCTGTGTTTTTATATAAAAATGGAATAAGGGTTTATCCTTATGGAGAACCAGGCGCAGATCCTTTTGAACTTGATAAAAGACAACAGGCTCGTTTAGGTGACAGACTTGGCACACAACAATTAATTGGCAGAATAGAAATAAGCGGCAATAATGAAGATTTCAAAGAAACTACGAGCCGCGATGGCGGTTTAATAAAAAATCAGGCATATACCGAGCTTTTAGAATATTTCATAGATGTAATTGAAAGACTTGAGTTTTTTTGGCTCAGTATTTATAAGTATGGTATAGATACAAAGGGGTATATTGAGAATGATAATTTGGAATTGAAAATAATAAAATCAATTCTTAAAATAAATAGTTCTGAAAATGATTTAAAAATTGATTACAACCCAAACCTAATAAGTTTAATAACAGATGCTCAAAATGATAATGAGAATGCACTAACTTTAATAAAATCAATAGAAAAAATTGCAGAACAGTCTCAAAATCCAACTTTATTCACTAAAATTTCTAAAATAAAGAAAGCCTTAGAGGACGCATTAACAATAGCGGATATTGCAGAAGAAGAAATTAAAGAAAAAGATAAAGAACTTCAAGAACAAGAAAAACAAAATTTATTTCTAAAAGCATTAAAAAGTCAAGATTTTACAGAGTTAGTTAGTTTGATGCATCATATTGGCATTTCATCTGGAATAATTAGTAATCACCTCCAAATATTAACTTACAAAATTGAAAATAACTTACCGATGAATAATGAAGATTTGAGGAGAAGCATTTCAATATTAAATCTTGAAAATCAAAAAATTCTTTCCATTTCTAGATTTGCAACCAAAGCAAATTTTAAACTTAACGCAGAAAATCAGAGGCTTGACTTAGTCGAATTCATTGTTCAATATATTAATAACGTAGCTCTTTCATATTTGACTGGCATTTCAATTGATTTTAAAGTTCAGAATCATACTACCTTCTTAACAACATTTAAACCTTTGGAGCTAACAATGATTTTAGATAATTTAATCAATAATTCAAAGAAAGCTAAGGCCACAAAAATTAAAATTGAAATAGAAAAACATAACCAAAATCTCTTCGTCTATTTTAAAGATAATGGTATTGGAATATCTAAGTCAAATAAAAACAAAGTCTTCAAATTTGGATTTACAACAACAGGTGGCTCAGGATTAGGCTTAACTCATATAAAAGAAACACTAGAAAAAATTGGAGCAAAAATCGAATTATTGGAAAATGATGATGATTTTACTGTATTTTTATTATCGTTCAAGTAAAAAATATTAAAACTATGAAAATATTAGTTTTTGAAGACTCGCCCGCAAAAATGCAATCTCTCGAAGAGTTGCTTAACCTTAAATTGAATCACGAATTTGACAAATCAATTTCTTTGACCATTCGTGAAGATGATACAATGCTGGAAAGCGACTTAGCAACTAATCAATTTTCAATAGTTTTAATTGATGACGATTTAGGAGACGATTTATCAGGAAATTATGTAATAGAGCAGATACTAGCTATTTTAGATTCTACTCCAGAATCCAAAAATATTCCATTAGTATATTATTCAGCAGGTACTTCAGTAACAGAATTAAAAGAAAAATCTTCGGTTTTTGGAAAAATACCATGTGTAAGTTTTGAAAATTTAGGAGATTATATTTATAATTATATTAAAAATGAGTTTTCATAATCATTTATTTACCTTATCAATTGTTTTGTATGTTATAAAAGTTAAATTTATTTATACTAGTTATAAGTACAATATTATGAAGATTGACTTTGCTTGGGAAGAAATCCCAAGCTAGAGCTGGCATCCAGAGCTCCTCGCCTATCTGGCAAGGAAGTCTCTTCCAAGCATAACTCTGTGTAAGATTTCACTGGTTAGGCCATTTCAACATTTAAAATAAGTATACAAGAAAAAAATCATGGCTAAATTTTTAAAAGGAAACAATTTAAATGCAACACTGGAATGTTTATTTGAAAATGCTCAAAACAATATAATCTTAATCTCTCCCTACATAAAACTTCATGATAGATATAAAGCCACCCTTCTTAGAAAACGTGAAGACCACAATATAAGAATCACGGTTTTGTTTGGCAAAAATGAAGAGGACATGTCCAAAAGCATGAAGCAAGAAGACTTTGACTTCTTCAAACAATTTCCAAATATTGAAATATTATACGAGAAAAGACTCCACGCCAAGTATTACGCCAATGAATCAAAGGCAATCTTAACCTCTATGAACCTCTACGGTTTCTCCCAAAATAACAATATAGAGGCGGGCATTTTAATGGAAAAAAATGCAATGACAGTTTTCACTGGAAGTAAAAATTTAGATGACGAAACCTGGCAATATTTTGCTACAGTTTTAGATCAGGCTGAGCTACTTTTTGAAAAGCAACCGGTTTATACCAAAAATATGTTAGGCATTAAAAAGTTTTCACAATCAGAGATAACCACAGATAAACTTTCTGAATTCTTTAATAACAAAGCATATAAAAAAGTTTCCAGAAAAACAGTACCAAGACAAAAAAAAGTAGCCAAAACAAACACAAATACCGCAATGGGCTATTGTATCAGAACTGGAAAAGAGATAGCCTTTAATGTCAAAAGCCCTATGGATTATGAAGCCTATAAAACATGGAACAAATACAAAGACCCCAATTTTCCTGAAAAATATTGCCATTATTCAGGCGAGCCTTCAAACGGAGAAACAAGTATGAGTAAACCTATATTAAACAAGTTTTGGAAAGAAGCAAAAGAGAAGTATAATTTTTAAGATAAAAAAGATTAATACTAATTCTATAAATAAATAATCCCATAACTAACAACCGGGCACCAACAATCCTTACCCCATATCCCTCCCATACTTCCTCCGTACTTCTCCCATACTTCCCCGTATCAAATCGTTTTTTTTACAAGAATATTCTTACTTTTAAAACAATTAATCCACTTATTCCCCCTCAAAACTCCGAAACCGCGTAAGCAAAACAAAAAACGCCCCATAGGAAATAAATCCAACAGCGGTAATAGCCATCAATATTCTCCCAAAGGTGGATTGATCCAAGAATTTAAAAGCATCCTGTATGCCCTTAATTTCGTGGTTGCCCGTATAAATTCCCGCGCGGAAAAAGAAATAGGCAATAATGGCCACTACAAAGGCACGGGCGTAAAACCCGAACTGCCCTACTGTTCTTATAATGGCCGCGCCTTTCCTTCCTTCCAAATTAAACTGATCCAACAACCCGCCCTTAATAACTCCAACGGTAAGTACAATCCCCTGCATGGTCAAAACAATACCAATGCCGATAAAAACGTAGCTTAAGGTTGTAGGTCCCAAAAAATCCAGATAGCGCGAGTTTGAGCTTTCCTCCATGGGATAGGTAAAAAGATGATAAAAACATAGAAAAGCCACGACTACATAGACTAGGCCCGTGGTAAAAAGACCAAAGCGGCGTAATTTCGCCTTGTAATCCGAACCAATATTTTCAGGATCTTTAAAAGCTTGAAGAAACATCCAGAAAGAATAGCAAAGAAGACCTACGCCAAGGAGCAGCAATAATACCTGCCCGAAAGGTTGTTTTCTCAGGAACAATAGCGCCTGATTGGTGCCCGAACTATCACCTCCCATGTTCAAAGCTGCCATAAGAGAGAGCACTCCTATTACCACATAGATAATGCCCTTGGACACAAAACCAATAACAGCAGCAGTTTTATACGATTTTTTCAAATTTGAAATGTGTTTATTGACAAACGCCCGCAAAGCTACAACTAGCGCTGATATTATTGATGGGAAAAGTTTTGGTGTCTCTTCAACCTAAGTCGTACTTTTACTTTGTAAGGCATAGCCTGACATTACTCCAAATGATCTATCAATTTTTCAAAACCAAGAATATCATCCCCCATCCCTATTTTTCTGCGGAGCATAGTCTTTTTGGTCTCTACCTGATCTATACTGATGCCCATAAGAGCGGCAATCTCCTTGTCTGAAAGTTGCAACTTTATCATACAACAAAAGGCCACATCATTTTCCGACAGGTTGGGAAACATCTCTGCTAGCTGGTGCGCAAAGGCAGGGTGTACCTCTATGAACTTTCCTTTAAAATATTTCCAATAATTATTTTGCCCCAAAAGATTTTTTAACTTTTCTGCCAGAACGGTGGAACTTTCTAGATTGTCTCTATTTTCAATAAGCTCTATAATCTGGTTCTGTAGGTTGGACATTTCCATACTCACTTGCACCAATTCCTTTTCCTTGTTTTCCAAAACCCTCTCGCGTTCAAGGCGCAGCTCTCCCTCAAGGGTACTTTTCTCTTCCAACACCTTCTTTGAATTTTCCAAGCTTGCTACCAGTTCCTGTTGCAATTTCAGTTTGTTTCTATTGGTTTTATAGAGCACCAAGCCGATGGCTAGGAGGAGTATAAAACTAAGAAAGCCCAAGAGTAGGATATTATCCTTTTTATTATTATTCTCAATCAAAAGTTCATTGTTTTTCTTTAGCACGAGATTTCGTTCGCGTTGCAAATCATTTTGATAGGCTTCCTGCAGCTCCAAGGATTTGGCATGGTTTAAGGCAGTATTGAGGGAGTCTTTTAAAAAATCCAAACGCTCAAAAGCTTGCAATGAATTTTCCACCATTCCGTTTTGTCCATAGGTGAATACAGCCTGTTTTAGAAAGTCGATTTCGTTGTCGGCATTCATTTTCATTCTCGTGCTGTTTGTTGAGGCTTTTACCCTGTCAATTACCTTTTGAGCCTTAGAATACTGTTTTTTACTATTCAAAAAATCAAGATAACGAACGCTCGTTTCCAGAAAGCGAGGCGAACTTATTTGGTACATGCCATCATAAGCGCGTTGGAATGCTTCTTGCGCCTGCTGTGATTTGCCCATAGCTACATATACTTGGGCAAGATTGCTCACGGCTATCCACATATACTCCTTTTGATTCATTTCCTTAAAGGCATTTTCCGCCTCTTTTAGGGCTTCTTCCGCCTCTTTATAATTTTCTTCCAACTGAAGTAGGCAATCGGCGTAACTCAATAAAGTAACATAATAGTTGGTTCCTTTTTCCTTTGCGAAGACCGGCAAAATTTCTTCATAAATATCCCTGGCAAAAGCAAAGTTACTATTGTTGTAATATAAGTTCGCAAGTTTCTGCCTTACGACACTCAATTCGCGTTCGCTTCCCGATTTCTTTAGAATAGCGATGGCTTTTTTGAGATATTCCAGCGCCATTTCGCTGTTTTTCATATAATTATAATTGGAGGCCATTTCGCCATAGGCCTTCCCCACTCCTTCCTGATTACCGGCTTTTTTAAACTGTTCAATGGCATTTTCACTAGCTTGCAATGATTCCTGATATTGCGACCCTATACGATAGTTTATGGCTAGATTAAGATACATTTTGGCATGTTGCAAAGGATAATTTTCAGTATAGTCCAGCGCCTTTTCCATGTAGAATTCCGCCGAATCGGGAACTGCAAGTTTATTGTACTGTATGCCTATGGTACTGTAGGATTTTCCGATTATGGTATCATGCAGTTCTGAAGAAAATTTTAAGAGTTGAAATAAATAAAACTTGGTAGAATCTGGATTGCGCACATGGCTTTCTATCTTTTTGTTGAGCCTTTGTATTTCGGGATTTTGGGCTTGGAGGTCAGTAAATATGCAAAGGAAGAGAAATAGGAAGGTAAAATTTTTCATAAGTAAGTTTGGGGGGATAAATATAATTGAAATTACTATAATGTATTTTAAGGAAGTTTGAAATGCTAGTAAGAAAATGAGCTTTTCGAAAATTAAATTTTACAATTGTTGTTTTCATTTTTCCAAATGATTTATTCACAAATAATTTTTTTTAAAAGAAATAACGCTGGGAATATTTAGGTCCATTTTTTATTTAGTTTACACAAATTACTGATAACCATAGCTTAACATCAAACTCTTTTGTAATAATGGTAAGACACCCCTAAACTGAACCTTTTCGAATAGAAAAAAATAGACGAGTTTCATAATTTTATTTTAAGAAAACTTTAAGAGTTTATTATATTTGGAGCATGAAAAAGATTATAATATTAACAGTGGCGCTTTTAAGCCTTGCCGCAGTGGGTCAAGAAAAATTGGAGATTATTGATCTTGACATTATTAGTGAAAATATTGCATTAAAAGCAAAAGCAAAAGACTTCAAAGGTATCTTGGAGGAATTGGAAAAGGTGAACAAAAATGATACAGCCTATGCCAATTCCCTTATCACCAAGTCTTACTACCTATTGGCTTTGGAACGATATGAAGAAGCCGCAGCCACGATAGACGAAGGGTTAAAAATGGAAATTGGAGACCTAAAAAGTTCTTTCTATCAAAACAAAGGAAATTTATTAATAAGGCAAAAAAAGTACGACGAAGCTATTGCTACATTTAATAAAGGGTTGGAACTGTACCCTGCAAATCATTTCTTACTTTATAACAAAGCTGTAGCCTTAGATGAAAAGGGGCTTCATAAAGAGGCCGTAAATATTCTAGAACAGGTAATTTCTATAAATCCCGTTTATGCCAATGCCTATTTGAAGTTAGGATTTATATATTATGCCCAAGAGCGTCCATCACAGGCATTGTTAGCTTTTAACATGGCGCTTATGATGGAGCCTGATAGCGAAACTTCGTTTGAAAGGCTCAGGGCAATCAACACAATGTTTAGCACCGCAAATGAAAACAAGCGTACCCCTGGCTTGATACTTTCCGAAGACGATAAGGCTTTTGATGAAATTGACCTAATTATCAGTAACCAAATAGCATTAAATAAAAATTATAAAATAGATAACGATCTCGATTTTTCATTGACAAAGCAAAATCATGCGCTGCTGGTAAAACTTATGGACTTTAAGGGAAAAGGAGATTTTTGGAGTAAAAGAATAGTTCCCTTCTTTCAGTGGATTCAAAAATCCGAATATTTTGATGCTTTTAGCTATACCATTGCCTATTCCATAGAAAATGAAAAACTTAAAAAAATTGTTGAAAAAAACACTAAGGAAATAAGCGAATTTATAGGTGCAGCGCTACCCCATTGGGCTAAAATTATCCAAAAGGACAATAAATCATTGCTCAGCGATGAGATAGTACAATATGTTTATTCCGGAAACCCCTTACACTTAAGTGCTATGGGCACTTACAACGGGGATGAGAAACAAAGTGGAGCATGGGTTTATTTTAATCAACAAGGAAGAAAAGCAACCGAAGCAATATATCAGGACGGGGAACGTAACGGCCCCTGGAAATGGTTTGACGAACAGTTAAACCTAAAAGAAGTAGCTGTATATAAGAATGGTGAGTTACACGGTGAAAATATTGTCTATTATCCGAATGGGCAAATCTCAATTAAGGCATTTTTCAAAGATGGAAAGCTAGATGGCGAATATCTCTATTACAATGAGAAAGGGGCACTTGAACAAAAAAAATATTTCAATGCAGGACAGTTAACAAATACTTACACTGCATACTTCAGTGTAGGTGAGGAAATTCCTGAATATGTTATTGAATATAAGGATGATAAGATAAAAGGCAAAGCACTTGAGTATTATGCCAATGGGAAACTATATTCAGAAATTCCCTTTGTTGATGGGACACGTGTAGGAGTTGAAAAAACATACTATATAAATGATTCCCTAAAAAATGAAATTACCTATGAAGCAGGTAAACTTCAAGGTCCCTATAAATCCTATTATGCAAACGGAAAATCATTTGAAATAGGCACCTATGAAAATGATCTTTTATATGGGCCGTTTATTGCCTATTATCCCGATGGCATCCTTCAAAGCGAAGGCAATTATGAAGAAGGATTGCTGGAAGGAAGCTATACATACTATGATCATGATGGAAAAAAATATTACAACTACACATATCGTAAAGGAGATGTTATCAATTATCGGTTTTTCAATAAAAAAGGTGAGATTATAAAAGAAGGCAAAAAAAGAGGGGGCGAGTTTTACTATAATGGCTTTGCCTCTAATGGAAACCTCACTTCGGAAGGACTATACGACGTGTCCGGTGGCAAAAAGGGAACGTGGAAATATTATGACAATAATGGAAATTTAAAATCAACAGGGAATTATGAAAATGACCGGGCCCAAGGTAAGTATATTTCATATTATCCCGATGGCAACACCGAATGGGAAGGGAATTATAAATACGATACACTCGTAGGCTATTATGTAAGTTATCATAAAAATGGCAGCATGGAAAATCAAGGAGGCTATAAAAATGGGGAACAACAAGGAGAATGGCGATTTTATTATCCTGATGGAAATTTGGAAAGCATAAATTATTTGCATCAAGGAACATTTCATGGAAAGCAGGAATATTTTGGTGTGGAAGGAGAACTAACTAAAATCGCTTTATACAAACGTGATGACCTTATAGCTGAAACCTTCTACAAAAAAGACGGGACAGAATTTCAAATAATAAACTACACACCCTCAAAAAAAGATACACTCTTAGTATTGAAACATTTTAACGGTAAAGCATCAACTGAGACCACCTACATACATGACGTGATGCACGGTCCTTATACAGCTTATTTTTTTGACGGCAGTCTTCAAGGGAAGGGGCAGTTCTTAAACGGTATGAAAAACGGTACTTGGAACTGGTATTTTGAAAATGGAAAACCAAATGTAGCGGCCAAGTATGTTTTGGACCTTTTGGACGGAAAATTCATTCGCTATTATGAAAATGGTCAAATTGAAGACGACGATTTTTACGAATTGGGAATGCGAAGCGGTGATTGGAAATCTTATTATGAAGATGGCGCCCTCTATTCCAACACCTCATATGTTAACGATAAAGTACACGGCCGAAAGGAATTCTACAGTCCTACCGGCAAGTTACAATTGGTTCGTTTTTATGATCATGGCGTTTTGATAGGCTATAGCTATAACGGTAAAGACGGTAAAGAAATAGATATGATCCCAATTGAAAATGAAACTGCAAAAATTACCGCTTATTACGATAACGGAAATGTTTCAAGAGAATTGGAATTTAAAAACGGGCAATATGTGGGTTCTTACAAAACCTACTATTATAATGGACAGCTCAAAGATGAATTTGCCCATCAAAACGGAGAGTACCAAGGTCCAAAAATTTCTTACTATGCCAACGGAAAAGTAAAAGAACGACAGGAATATGTAATAGGATTACTTCACGGAAAATCGACCAAATATTATGAAGATGGGACCCTTCAGGAAGAGGCCCATTACAAAAATGACATTCAAATAGGTAATGCCTCCACCTATGACAAATCAGGCAAAAAAATTAAATCTGAAGATTACTTTAATGGAAAAATATATGCGCAACAAACTTTTTAAACTGCAGGCATTATTGGGCATTTTCCTTTTAATTTCTACCACTTTACAGGCTCAATATTCCGAAACTTTTCAAAAATATAAACAACAGCATCCGGATGAGTCAAGAGTTCGTTTAAACCAGGAGTCCAATCTCTTTATTAGGTTGGACAATGGTACTTTTGATATTCTTCAGGAACATATAGAAGAAGATTTGTATCTTAATGAAGCCGCCACACAAGGCTCCCAACAATCCTTAACCTTTTCCAGCTTTATTGAGTTGGCAGATATTGAGGCCTCTTCTTTTAATTATATAGATGATAAATACAAAGAAGAAAAGGTTTCAGAATTTACAGAAAAAGATGAAATGGGCCAGTCTTTTTATGATGATACAAAATCAATAAATTTTACGTATTCAAACCTTAAAAAGGGTTCCCGTTCAAAACTTAAATATTCCCAAAAAATAAAGAACCCGCGATTTTTAGGACCGTTCTATTTTGGGGACTATTCTCCGATAGCACAAAATAAATTTAGCATTACCGCTGATGCGTCAATAAATTTAAAATTTAAAGAGTTCAACACTCAAAACGCAAATATTGTCTTCTCAAAGAAAGAAAAGCGTGGCAAGATAATCTATACCTGGGAGCTAAAGGACGTAGATGCCTTTGATTATGAAACACAGGCATCCACCTATAAAAATGTTCTTCCTCACATTATTCCATATATTGCTTCTTATCAAATAAATGGTAATACCGTACCTCTTCTTAATGAAACCAAAGACCTATACAATTGGTATTACTCCTTAGTAAAAGATATAAATCAAGAACCCGCAGATCCAGAACTTATTGCACTTACAAATAGTCTTACTAACAGGCTAGAGAGTGATTTAGAAAAAGTAAAGGCCATCTATTACTGGACACAACGCAATATAAAGTACATTGCATTTGAGTATGCCCTTGGTGGATTTGTGCCCAGAGAAGCCAATCAGGTTTTTAAGAAAAAATATGGTGATTGCAAAGACAATAGCAGCATCCTCTTTAAAATGCTTGAAATTGCCGGCTTGAAGGGCCATTTAACCTGGATTGGTACCCGAAGTATTCCATACAGTTATGAAGAAGTACCAACTCCTTTGGTAGATAACCACATGATCTTGAGTTATATTGATGGATCAGACATTTATTACTTAGATGCAACGGGAAGAAATATCCCTATAACCTATCCATCACCTTCTATCCAAGGAAAAGAAGCGCTTATTGCCATAGACGAAAACAATTATCAAATTGCAAAAGTACCAATTGTCGCCGCCGAAAAAAATGCTATTATCGACAGCACTCAACTCCAAATACAGGGAGACCAGCTTATTGGCACAACTAAAGTAGAAATTTCAGGATATAATAAAACCGACTATTTATACACATTAGGAAACCTTGAAACCAAGGCTGAACTCTACAATTTTTACAACAGTATTTTTGAAAAAGGAAACAATAAATTTATTGCCCAGAATATCGTAGAAAACAACAAGGACGATTACGACAAAAACGTAGTAGTATCTTATAAGTTTACAGTTGGCGATTATTTTAAACAGTTTGGTGATAAGATTTTCATCAATCTTAACCTCAATCGATACGTTTCCCAATATCGCACAGATCCAAACAGAAAACGTGATATAGAGTTTGATTATAAAAACCATTACGTCTTTGAAACTGAATTTCAAATTCCTCCCGGATATGCGTTAGAATATCTTCCAGAATCGCAAACATTTGAAAATGATTTAATAAAAACCACCATTTCTTATTCGCAAGAAGGCAATACAATAAAGTACAACCATAAGGTAACCTGTGATTTTTTAGTCTTGGATCTTGATAAACAAAAAGAAATTAACAATCTTATCAAAGAAGTAGAAAAAGCCTATAAGGAAGTAGTAATCCTTACAAAATCTTAATAATATCGTATGAAAGAAATCATCAATTTTTTGACAATTATATGTATCGCACCTCTTTTATTTTCACAGGACAATCCTTTCTATAAAGAGTACTCATGGGAAAAAAACCCAAACTTTTCAGTAATAGCTGCAGATAGTATCTCAATTATTGGGCTTAAAGATAAAATCACCTATGAATTTGTTTTTGAAGATGAGGATTTTTGGGAGTATTTTTTGGAACATAAAGCGGTGTGGCTAAACAGTGATGAACGCATTGAAGACTACAATAAAATTTATCTACCATACAATAGCACGTCTGAACTCCTTTTAAGTAAAGCCCGTGTAATCAAACCCAACGGAACGATTATCGTTCTTGATGATTCCAAAATATTGACTGCGAAAGATGAGAAAACTGAGCGTGTCTATAAATATTTTGCTTTTGAAGGCATAGAAAAAGGAAGCATTGTAGAATATTATTACGTAGTAAAGCGCATTCCAGAATATAGAGGTAAGCAAATCTTTTTTCAAACTTCATATCCCAAAAATGATGTAGCCTTTGATCTCTATGCACCTTCAAATTTAGTGTTCAAATTCAAAAGTTACAACGGGCTGCCAGAAGTGATAAAAGATACGCTATCAGAAAAAAAATCTCACTGGACGATGCGGTCTTCAGAAATAGCTGCTTTGGAAGAAGAGAGTCAAGCCGCGTACAATGCTTATAGAGCTTTTTTAATATTCAAATTAGATGAAAATCTATCTACCAACAGCAAGGATCTTATTTCATATAGCAACGTATCGCAAAACCTCTACAATTATTATTATGGTGAAATTGACAAAAAAGTACAGAAAAAGCTAGATAAATTCATTAAAGAGGCTGGCATAAAACCAAGCTTAGACGAGGAAGAAATGATAAGAACGCTTGAAACCTATATTAAGACTAATGTTTATCTCGAGCAAGGTGGAAAGACAACCAGCGAATTGGAAAATGTACTAGATCAAAAAGTTGCAAATATTCAAGGAATGACCAAGTTGTTTGTATCGCTATTCAACTCTTTAAATATTAAACATGAGATTATATTGACCAGTGACCGGCAGGATCTCAAATTTGATCCAGGGTTTGAAGCCACCAACTTTCTAAATGAGTTTCTGATTTATTTCCCGAAAACTGAAAAGTATATGTCACCTACCGATTTTGACTCCCGTTACGGTTTCCCCCCAGCTTATCTAACAGATACCTATGGATTGAATATTAAAGAGGTTGTTCTGGGAGAGTTTAAATCAGGTGCCGGTAAAATTGAATATATAGACCCGGTTCCTGCTGAGAAAACTGTAGATAAGATGATTATCAATGTAACTTTCGATAGGGAAGATCTTACCAAAACCAATATTAAGCTCGAACGTTCCATGGAAGGATATTATGCTATGTATATGCAACCTTTTATGAATTTAATTCCCGAAGAAAACAAAACCGAGCTCTTGGAAGGATTCGCTAAAAATCTTGATGAAAACGCAGTTATTTTAACTAAAAAAATGAACAATGCCGAACCCAAACTCTTTGGTATAAAACCATTGGAGTTTGTGTTAGATTTTGAATCGGAAGCGTTTGTTGAAAAGGCCGGAAACCATTACCTTTTTAAAGTGGGTGACCTTATTGGCGCACAAATTCAGATGTATCAGGAAACGGAGCGTAAATTGCCCCTTGAAGATGAATTCACACGAACCTACTACCGTACTATCAATGTCAAAATCCCTGAAGGATATAAGGTAGCAAATGCCGAAGACATTAACATTGACCACTCCTTTTCTAAAGACGGAAAAAAAGTATTGATGTTTAAGTCATTTTATGAAATGGATGGAGATACTTTGAAAATAACTGCTGATGAATTTTATAATATCAATAAAATTTCAAAAGAGTTCTATGAAGATTATCGCCAGGTAATAAATAGTGCTGCAGATTTTAATAAAGTAACTTTGATTTTGGAGCCTAAATAATTTTTATTCTAAACCGTTTTGGGTAAGCTTATCCATTTAATCTATCAATAGCCCTTGCCATATCTATGCCCTTATTCAAAACGGGAGCGAACCAATCGCCCATTTCCGTAAGGCGCTGGGGCATGGATTTTATGGTAAAATCCAAGATGGCAAGGCCGGACTTTACTTCCTTCCAAGACAGTGGAGCAGAAACAGGTGCGCCTTTTTTGGGCCTTGCGCAATAGGGAGCCGCCAAGGTCTGTCCCCTGCGGTTTTGTAAGTAATCCAAGTAAATCTTGCCTTTCCGGTTCTTTACTGCGCGCTCCATACTAGTGAGTTTTGGCAATCTTTCGTGGATAAAATAGCACAGCAGTTTAGTAAAATCGCGCGCCTCATTGTAGCTGTATTTCCCACCTAAGGGAATATATACGTGCATCCCACTAGAACCGGAAGTCTTACAATAGCCCTTTATGTTGGCAAGATCCAAAACTTCTTTGGTGGCCAGCGCCACCTCAATCACCTCTTCAAAATTATTCTTATCGGAAGGGTCTATGTCTATCACCGTATATGTGGGATGTTCGAGATTTTGCACCGTAGAATTCCACGGATTGATTTCAATGCAACCCAGATTTGCCATATATAGCAAGGTGGCCTCATTTTGACAAAGTAAATAATCAATATCCTTTTTGGAAGATTCGGAATAAATTTTTACAGTTTCTACCCAGGCCGGCAAGGTTTCGTTGTCTTTTTGATAGAAGGAAGGTTTCAAAATACCGTTGGGATGGCGGTGCAGATTTTGGGGCCGATCTATTAGGTATGGCAGGATGATTTCAGAAATATGCAGATAATAATCTATCAAATCGTATTTGGTATAGCCGGCGTCCGGCCAATACATTTTATCTAGATTTGAAACGGGAACCGAAACACCGTCCACTTTCAAATGTGAGTTGCTATTTTTGAATGTTTTTGAAGGCTTATTCTTGGGGATTTGGGACGTTGCTTCTGGCAGTTCTTTATCGGCACGCAATCCTTTATAAATAGGATGACGCATTAAGCCGCTCTTTGTCCATTCCGAAAATTTCACTTCGCAGACCAGTTCGGGCTTTACCCAATGCGGATTTCTTCCTTTAAGCGAAATTTTCTTGCCGAAGGGATTTGTTTCCCTTTCCAAAGATTGAAGCTTTTGTAAAAGTTCTTTCTGTTCCAAAGCTGAAAAGCCCGATCCACAATTTCCTACATAGGTAAGTTTTTCTTCTTGGTACATGCCCAAAATAAGCGATCCAAAGATGGCACCTCCCTTTACTGAATCGGTATAACCACAGATAATTGCATCCTCGGTATTGGTACTTTTTATTTTCAGCCACTGCTCACTGCGGTAGCCAGGCGTATAAACAGAATCTGCCTTCTTTGCAATCACCCCTTCCATGCCAGCTTCAGTGGCACGTTTGTAGAGGGTGGGGCCCATGGCTTCTATATGGTCGCAATAAAGAATATGCTGAAAATCTTCCAATATCTCGGGGAGAAGGCTTTTTCGTTCCAGCAAGGGCAGCGATATAGTGTCGTGGCCATTGAGGTGAAGGAGATCAAAAACGTAATAACGAAGTGCGCCCTCAGTGGTTTCGGGATCGTAGTTTTGCAGTTTTTGAAAATCGGGAGTTCCGTTTTTATCCACGATTACTACCTCTCCATCCAAGATACAATCGTGCGGAAGGTCTTGCAATTCCTTGGTGATAGCTGCGAATTTAGTATTATATGAAATACCGTTGCGGGAATATAGTTCCACATTACCATTAAAAACATTGGCCATTACCCGATAGCCATCCCATTTAAGCTCAAAGACCCAATCGGGATCCTTAAAAATCTTTTTGGCCGGGCTGGCCAGCATGGGTTTTATAAATTCTTGTGGGTTGAGCGCTTTTATCTTGCCTGATTTTATTGCCTTGGCGGAAGCGGCAAAAACCTCAGCGTCATATTCCAAATCAGTGGCAAAGCTGTCTTTCTTTTTTATGAGCAGCCATTGGTTATTTTCACTGCCCCTATTGGTTCTGACCAAAGCAAAAGTCCCTTTTACTTTTTTTCCGAAGAATTCAATTTTAAGATCTCCTTTTTCCAATTGTTTTATAGGATCTGAAACATCATCGCTTGCTGAAACCTGATAGGTACCCTCATCCCAAATGTCCATTACCCCAGCGCCGTAGTTGCCTTTTGGAATTATGCCGTGAAAGGTGAGATATTTAACGGGATGGTCCTCGGTCATAATTGCCAGCCGCTTATCAGACGGATTCATGGACGGACCTTTGGGCACCGCCCAGCTTTTTAGGACCCCTTCCATTTCCAACCGCACATCGTAATGAAGTCTTCGCGCCTGGTGTCGTTGGATTACGAAGCGCTGGGCATCTTCCTTACCCAATTCACCTTTTGGTTCTGGGGTCTTGTCAAATTTACGCTTGTTTATGTAATCCTCTAAGCCCACTTTTATGACGCTTTACTTTTCTTCTTTTTTTCAAGACTGGCCTTTAGCTTTGCCATTAAATCATCCGCTTGGGTGGGTGTGGTATCAACTTTTTTAGATCGGGTCTTTTTCCCTGCCTCCTTATTGTTGATTATCTTCATCAACTGTTTGTTATAAACGTCTTTGTATTTGTCGATCTTGAAGGTAGTGGTATAATTTTCTATAAGAGAAAGTGCCATATCCACTTCTTTTTTGGACACCTTGGTAGCGGGAAGCTTCAAGTCGCCGGGATCACGGATCTCATCCGCAAAACGAATAACGTGAAGCACCAAAGCATTTTTATAGACCCCGATGAGGCTTAAGTGCTCTTTTTGACGCATTACGAAAGTGGCAACACCCAACTTTTTGGTTTTTTTTAGGGCATCGCGAAGAAGATTGTAACTTTTTCCACCTTCCTTTTGGGGCTCCAAAAAGTAAGGGCTTTTATACAAGAGGTCGCTAACTTCACTTTCGTCCACAAACTCTTCTATATCGATGGTTTTACTTTTTTTCATATTGGCTTTTTCAAAGTCTTCTTTGTCCAATACAATATAGCTCTCCCCTTTTTTAAATCCCTTTACGATATCCTTCCATTCCACTTCCTTGCCTGTTTCCTCATTTACGCGTTTGTAGCGAATGCGAGCATTGTCATGAACGTCCAGCATATCAAGATCGAGTTTTCTGTCTTCTGATGCACTGTACATTTTTATGGGAATTGATACCAGGCCGAAGCTTATTGAACCATTCCAGATTGATCTCATCGTCTTTGCATTTTCACTAAAATTAGTGCTAATGCAGGAAATGCCGTGAGGGTTTCACGATATTTTAACGGTGGCCGGCGTAGGAAGCCAGCGCTATCCATAAATATAAATTGAAGAATTGATTAAGAGGGACGCTTGTTTTAGAAAAATTAAATCAATTTCAATTGAGTCACAATTTCCTGCAATGAAGCTTTAGCATCACCAAAAAGAATGCTGCAATTGTCCAGTCCAAAAAGATCATTTTGAACGCCTGCGTACCCTTTGCCCATACTGCGTTTCATTACTATAACCTGCTTGCTTTCGTACACACGAATGATGGGCATTCCATAAACTGGGCTGTCGGGATTATTTTCGGCTGCTGGGTTTACTACATCGTTGGCACCAATTACCAAAACGGCATCGTACTGTTCCATGTTTTCATTGCCTTCATCCATTTCCTTTAGATGGGAATATTCCACATTTGCTTCAGCAAGCAGCACATTCATGTGTCCTGGCATACGACCAGCCACCGGATGGATAATGTAATCTACACCCACGTGACGCTTTTCCAATAATTGTTGCAATTGGCCACAAATATGTTGCGCCTGTGCAACGGCGAGTCCATAACCCGGAACGATAGCCACTTTTTGTGCAAATGAAAGCGATAAAGCGGTTTCTGAAACACTAATTTCCTTTATCTCCTGCTCTTCTTCCACAGCGCCCGTCTTGCTCTTTTTAAAAGTTCCGGCAAGAACTTTTAGCAAGGAACGGTTCATGGCCTTACACATTAAAATAGTGAGCAGAATACCTGCGGCACCTACAAAAATACCACCTGCTATCATGGCCTTGTTTCCATAAACGAAACCGGCAAAGGCCGTTGCAATACCGGTAATACTATTTAAAAGTGAAATTACCACGGGCATATCTGCACCTCCAATGGGCAATACGAAAAGTACCCCATAAACCATTGCGAGGGTAGCCAGAATATACATAAAAGCAGTAAAGCCAATGGGAATGATTCCGATGAAATAAAGCACAGGCAATAATACCATCAACCCCAAAAGTATCCTTGCGGAAAAGATGACGGTTTTGCTGCGTCTATCCTTCACTTTTCCGGCCAGTTTTCGCTCTGCGATAATACTGCCCGTTAGAGCTATCGCCCCCGTGATTAAACCTGCTATGAGTAGGATTTTATTTCCAAGGATAGTAGTTACAGGATCCATTTGATTGGCTTCCACCAACCCCAAAAGCATGGCACAGCCCCCACCGGTTGCATTGAATAAGGACACCAATTGCGGCATTCCGGTCATTTCTACTTTACTGGAAAGCCTTCTGCCAATTACAGTTCCTCCCGCAATCGCCAAAAGCATAATTATTAAATTGGTGTATGGAACGGTGGCCGTTATAGCAGCAACAAAAGTGAGCACAACAGCAAGGACCATGCCCATAGCTGCGATTAGATTTCCCGTTTTTGCATTTTTTGGGGAGCTCATAAATTTCAAACCTCCCAAAAAGGAAAGGGTGGCTACTAAATAGCCTATTTCAATAATTGCGTACATCTGAATTTATTTTTTAGGGCTAAACATTTTCAGCATGCGCCCAGTAACGAAAAATCCTCCTGAAATGTTTAGGGTGCCGAGAAAAACGGCGATTCCCCCCAAAGTGAGGTTGAGGTAATCATCCGCCGGCACCCGTAGCATTACGATAATGGCTCCTACCAAAATAACCCCACTAATGGCATTGGCGCCGCTCATTAGGGGCGTGTGCAAAATAGCGGGCACATTGGCGATAACTTCTATACCGATAAAGACACAGAAAATAACAAAATAAATTTCTTGGATGTGTTGATTTATGAAATCCATAATTTATGCTGGTTGTAGTTGTTTGGTGAAATGCGGGTGCGTCCATTCGCCTTTTTCCATTATTTGTGAAGCGGTTAGCAATGGATCATCTGTTTGGCTTTCTGCTTTTTGCTTATATTTTAAAAACGAGAAGTAATTGTTTGAAAGTAGTTTTGAAGCCGCGGCCGGTATTTCAGCCGAAAGGCTCGAGTTTCCTAAAATAGTAACACCCTTGTGAATTACAATTTCTTTGTTTTTTGAAAGTTCGCAGTTTCCGCCCTGTTCGGCTGCGATATCAATAATAACACTTCCGGGCTGCATGGCTTCCACAGAGCGTGTTTCTATGAGCAATGGCGCTTTTCTTCCCGGAATATTTGCGGTGCTAATAACTATATTAGCTGAACGAATATGGTTGTGAATCAATTCTTTTTGCTTTTTTTGATATGCTTCACTTTGTTCCACGGCATAACCACCTGCGTTTGATGATTCTGTATACCCTTCCACTTCTATGAAAGTTGCACCAAGGCTTCGCACTTCCTCTCCGGCAGATTTACGAACGTCAAAAGCTTCAACTACTGCGCCTAAACGACGGGCGGTAGCAATTGCTTGAAGGCCCGCTACACCAGCACCGAGCACTAAAATTTTTACGGGTGTAAGTGTTCCCGCGGCTGTTGTAAACATTGGGAAAACTCCATTGTATACTTCTGCTGCTTTTATGACAGCCCTATAGCCAGCCAATGAGGCCATGGATGAAAGCACGTCCATAGATTGAGCTAAAGTAGTTCGGGGCAGAAGGTCTAGACTGTAAACCGTAGCTCCGTTCTTTTGATAAATAGCGAGTTTGGAATCATGAAAGAGGGGGTTGAAAATACCAATGAAGCAACAACCCCCCTTCATTTCCACTTCGCTAAAAGTATGGTTAATGGATACAATGGTATCCGAATTTTTAAAAATTGATTCCCGGGATTGGCAGCTAGCTCCTGCCTGCACATATTCGGCATCGTCAATTTGTAGCGAACTGCCCAGCCCCGGCTCAAAAAGGATATCGAGCTTCAACTCCCCGGTAAGTCTTTTTACTTCCTTGGGCAACAAACAAACCCGCGGATCGTTTGGGGTTTTTAGGATTCCTATAGTATTGGGCTGCGGCTGTTCGCTCATAATTTCTTAAAATTTTTCTCTTTCTATTATTTGCTTAGAGTACTGAAGTATTCTTCCTTCACTTCCCGGTATTTTTTTAAATGTGCGAGATAGGTTTTTCTGAACCGTTCATGTTCGGTTACATAAAACATATCGCAATCTACATCTTCACATTCAGCGGCTTTGGGTAAGCTTTCCCTATATTTTAGAAAAGCATCTATGGTCGCAGCGTTTGTTTCTTTTTCACGAACCAATTTATCAAGTGTAGTTTGGGAATCAAAGGCTTTTGAAAGTTCTGCTTTTCCAAGGTTCAAGAGATTGGCAATTTCCTTTTCGATATAATTGAGATGCTCAATCCAATTGTTCAATTCTATGGAATTGTTTTTAAATGCTATTGCTTCGGGGGAATCGTGATCGTAAATCTGCATGACTTATATAAATATTTTTAAATTTCTATGAAAGAACGTCTATATCGATGGGTCTTTCAGCCTGCTTAACACTTGTAATTTTTAGTTCTTTGGTACCATTTGGAAAATTCCAAATAACGGAATCGCCCTCGGCATAACCCATTACGGCTGAACCCATTGGGGCCAAAATGGAAATCTTGTTTGCCGCGATATTTCGTTCGGTTGGGATGACCAATTGAAATTCGGTTTGCCAGGTTCCAGATTCAACTGTAACAACACTGTTAAAGCGAATTACATCTGCAGGCATTTCTTCGTGGTCGTAAATGATGGCACTTGTAAGCTCCCCGCTTAATTTTTTAAGGGAAACCTTGGTGTTTTCATCTTTATAATAACCTGTAACGTTGAGTAGGCGTTTTAAAAAAACGTACTCCTTTTTCTCTAATATCAAATTTCCATATTTCATGGTTTCTATTTCAGTATTATTAAAGATGGAACATCATTGTAATTTAAGACAATTGAGGAGAGATGTTCCATCTTTATGGATTCAAATTAATTATGGGAAAATCCCTCTAAGCACATAGGCCTTTTCAATTCTTTCAATAGCGATCGCAAAAGCTGCGGTACGCATATCGATTCCTTTTTCTTCGGAATAGGCCGTAACTTTTTTGAAGGTTGACCGAAGTTTTTTCTCCAGTTTCTCCAAAATCTCGTCCATTTGCCAAAGCTCGCCGTTACGGTTTTGAAGCCATTCAAAATAACTTCCTATCACGCCGCCAGAGTTGCACATAATATCTGGAATAATGGTGATACCTCGCTCCATCAATATTTTTTCACCCTCTACATCCGTTGGGCCGTTGGCGCCTTCGGCGATTAAAGTTGCTTTTATTGAATGTGCATTTTGTGCAGTAATCTGGTTGCCCAAGGCCGCCGGAATACAGATATCGCAATCCAAACCAAAGAACTCCTTACCATCCATAGCAGAAGCTTCTGGGAAACCTACGATGCTGCCGTTGTTCGCTTTTCCGTAGTTGAAAAGATCCTCAACGGTAATTCCTTCTTTGTTTTGAAGGCTTCCGTAGGCGTCCTGGACACCTACCATTTTTGCACCTTCGTTTTCTAAGAAATGTGCTGCCCAGTAGCCAACGTTTCCAAAACCTTGCACAATGAATGTTTTTCCGTTTAGGCTTTCGTTGTTCTTTTCTGCCCAAAATTTAATGGTCAAAAATACACCGTAACCAGTGGCACGATCACGGCCTTCCAAACCACCACTGCCAACAGGTTTTCCTGTAACTACGTGTTGGTTTTTGGAACGTTCACTGGTGCTTTTCGTACTCATATACGTATCAGCAATCCACGCCATTGTTTGGTCGTTGGTGTTTACGTCTGGCGCAGGAATATCGTGCTCTGGGCCAATATTTTCACCTAAAGCATAAGTAAATCTGCGCGTAATGCGCTCCAATTCATTTTTGGAATATTTTGAAGGGTCAATTTGGATTCCTCCTTTTGCACCTCCGTAAGGTAATCCTGCCAAAGATGTTTTCCAGGTCATCCACATGGCCAAGGCACGTGCAGCGTCAATATCTACCGTTGGGTGGTAACGAAGACCTCCTTTGTATGGGCCAAGTGCGTTGTTGTGCTGCACACGGTAACCTGTGAATATTTCCACATTACCATTGTCCATACGAACCGGGAAGTGAATGATGATTTCAGTGTTTGTGATGCTAAGAATTTTGCGAACGTTTGGGTTCAGATCAATTTTGTCTGCAGCGCTGTTGAATTGCTCCAACACGTTGTCCAACATTCCTCTTTTTACAGGTTGTGGTTTTTCCAAGGTTTGTGTATTTGTCATTTTTATAATTGTTTTTAAATAGTTGCCATTTCTGGCTCTCTTTGGGTTATTTTCAGTAAAGGTTCTGGGGCGCGGTGCTGCAGTTCGTCAAACTCGCTACAGGAAAACACCGCTGAATGATTGTGCGTTAACACGCAATAGGCTGCGTGCGCACATTCAAGACAAAGGTTTGTAGGGTTATTAGTCATAATCATTTATTGTTTGACATTCCTATTGGCAAGGTGTGTGCCATTGACACAAAAAATATTCAATCAAAGCGCTAAATAACTGTAACACATATAGTTATAATAATTTATAACTAATTTTTTCTGTGAAGTGATTGGGGCATATTTTCCGCAGTGGGGAAAAATTACCCAATAAAATGAAATTCCAAAAAGACAAATCGCCAAATTCCAAAGCTATTTTTTTGGAATTTGGGGTTTTGTATTCTGAAGTTTTTTGACGCTATTCTTTCGTTTTCGCACGGAGAGTTTTACGGTCAATTTCAAGGATTTCCGCAGCCTTTGTTTGGTTGTTGTCAGTTGCAGTAAGTACTTTTTGAATGTATTTCTTCTCCATTTCCTTTAAAGAAAGTAGCTCATCCTTTGGAAAATCAATTTTATATTTTAAAGTGTCGGGCAAGTCTTTTATACCTATGGTACGGTCGCACATTATAACGGCACGTTGAATTACGTTTTCCAGTTCGCGAATGTTGCCAGGCCAATCGTAACGTTGCAAAAGCTCTTGGGCCTCTGGGTCAATGGTGATGTAGCGATCCTTATATTCATTGCCATATTTGAAAAGAAACTTGTCCGCTAACAATGGAATGTCCTCTTTCCGTTCTCTAAGCGGAGGCACGATAATTTCTACAACCGTTAAACGATAAAAAAGATCTTCGCGAAAGGTTTCCTTCGCAATCATTTCCTTTAGATTGCTATTGGTGGCGGCAATGACGCGTACATCAATTTTTTCGGTTTTTCGGTCGCCAACTTTCATCACTTCTTTTTCCTGTAAAACCCGCAAAAGCCGCGATTGGACAGCTAGCGAAGCGTTTCCTATTTCATCCAGAAAAATGGTTCCGCCATCTGCTGCCTGAAAAAAACCTTCGCGGTTGTCATTGGCTCCTGTAAAAGCTCCTTTCACATAACCGAAAAGTTCCGATTCCAAAAGGTTTTCGGGAATTCCGCCGCAGTTTACCGCAATAAACGGTGCGCGCGAGAACTTGCCGTTGTAGTGAATGGAACGTGCCACGAGCTCTTTCCCCGTACCGCTTTCACCACTTATAAAAATGGTGGCTTTGTTGTCTTTTACGCGTTCTATTATTTGTGTTACGTTTTTAATGGCTTCGCTTTCACCAATTATTTCGTTATATTTTTTTGGTTCAGAAGATTCGGTAACGGTTTTTCGTTTCGTTTTTGTGGAAAGAGATTTCTCAACGCCTTGCTTTAACTCTTCCTTTGTAAAGGGTTTTACCAAATAATCAATGGCTCCGGATTTTATTGCGGAAAGCGCATCCTGTACCGAAGGGTAGCCTGTAACCACCAGCTTTGGCATATTTGGGTAATGTTCCGAAGCAAACTGGATAAGCTGAAAACCGTCCACTTCGGGCATTTTTAGATCTGTAATCAGTAAATCTATTTCGGTATCGCGCAATATAGCGACGGCTTCTTTTACAGAAACTGCTTTATAAGTGTGATAATTGAGTGAATGGAGGTGCCGCTGGAGGAGTTCCAAAATATTGATGTCGTCATCTACTATCAGTATGTTTTCCTTTTGTAGCATCGGGTTTATTGTTTCGGAAAAGTAATAATAAAAATGGCGCCCGTAGGTATATTGGGTTGATAATCTATAGTTCCACGATGGCTGCGTATAATTCCGTGCACTACGCTAAGCCCTAAACCGGAGCCGTCGCCTACGGTTTTTGTTGTGAAAAAAGGCTGAAATATTTTCTGTACGTTTTCAGAAGAAATGCCTGGGCCTTCGTCTGAAATTTTAAGTATGATTTTCTTTTTTGTTTCTTCCAAAGAAATAGTAATCAAACCATTTTTGGGTGAAAAATAGATTGCGTTCAGCACTAAATTGAAGATAACCTGCGTCAACTGAATGGTGTCGGCTTTCATTAAAACTTCACTTTTTGGAAGATTCACTTTATATTTTACTTCATTCTTCTTAAATGTGGCATCCAGCAGATTCATCGCTTCGTTAATAATGGGAACGATGTCTGTCTGTCCTAAATTTTGCGGCATCTCGCAGGCGAAGAACATTAGTTTTTTTACAACTTCGCGTGAAAAAATGGCGCTGTTTATTATTTTATTTAGGTCTTGGCTGGTCTGTGTGGTTTCGGGCTCCTTACTTTTCAGCAACTCGGCGAAGCCCAGAATATTTGCAAGTGGGGTGTTGAGCTCGTGGGCAATTCCCGCGGTTATTTCGCCCAAAATACTCAAGCGGTCGGCATGTTCCATTTTGCGTTTCATCACAGCTTCGTTTTCACGGATGGCGACGCGTTCCAACAAATCGCCTACGTTAATTGCAACGTTTTTCAGCAGCTTTTTCTCTTCCTTTAAAAAATCTTTTTTGGTGAATTTATCTGCGGGATAATGAATTTTTATAAATCCCTTCGGTTCATTGAAAATAGTGATATTACTTTCAATAAAAACGCTTTTTTTGGGAAGTGCCGAAGAAATGAGATGGAAGGGTTCCGAGTTGATTTCAACTGTTGCGTGTTTGCCGAACTGCAATGATTTTCGCAAACTTAATGCGATTGAATATAGTGTTTTGTCAAGCTCTTTGTAATCATTGTTTACTATAATAGAAGAGACCTCATACAGGCAGGTAAGTTCTTTTATTCGTTCCTTAAGGTTTTTTTCAAGGGTCATATAAGGCTGTAAATATTTGTTCAAAGATATTGATAATGCGGAGATTTTCTGAGTTAATTGGTACGAATGGTTGGTTTCGTCATTGGATTATTTCCATTTAAGAGGAAATATTCCAATATTTCAAAATTCTTTCACTACATTTGTTTTCCCAGCAAAGAAAAATGCAATCACAACTTTTCGCAATTATAGACGTAGAGACCACTGGCGGTGGGATAGCAGGCAATCGTATTACCGAAATCTGCATTGCATTGATGAAAAACGGCGAAGTGGTAGATAAGTACACCACGCTCGTAAATCCGGAGCGGGAAATACCACACCACATTACTGCACTTACAGGCATTGACAATGAAATGGTTGCCGATGCGCCGCGGTTTTTTGAAGTTGCCGAAAAAATTGAAGCGTTTACACAGGATGCTATTTTTGTAGCGCACAACGTTAGTTTTGACTACAATGTAATCCGCGGTGAATTTCGACTTTTGGGGCAGCATTACAACCGCAAGAAACTCTGTACCGTTCGGCTTTCGCGAAAGTTAATTCCCGGAATGCTTTCCTATAGCTTGGGAAGGCTTTGCAGCACGATAAATATTCCCCATTTCAATAGACACAGAGCAGAGGGCGATGTGGATGCCACTGTAATTCTTTTTCAGCGATTGCTTTCACTTGATGAAGATTTCAACACTATCAATTCCTTTTTGAATCCGCGTTCCAAACAGGCAACACTACCGCCACATATTCCCGCCGAACAGATAAACGAACTGCCCGAGGAGCCAGGTATTTATCTTTTCAAAAACCAAAAGCATCAAGTGGTGTATGCCGGAAAGGCGAAGAATATTAAAAAACGGGTGCTTTCGCACTTTTACGACAAAAAAACGAAGGAATACCAACTGGGGCAAGAAACGCATTTTATAGATTACGAACTTACGGGGAATGAGCTCGTGGCATTACTGGTAGAATCTGAACACATCAGAAAACACTATCCAAAATTTAACCGGGCACAGAAATGGCCCGCCACAACTTACCAAATAATAAGCTATGTAAACCAACGCGGCATTATCCAACTGGCTTTGGGAAAAACAAAAGCACTTACTGATTCCGTTAGCACTTTTTACAACCGAACCGAGGCCACGGAAAAACTGGAAGAGATCTGCGAAACTTTTAAATTGTGTCCACGTTTTTGTACGTTGCAAAGCTCTTCCGAGAAATGCTCACACTACCGTATAAAAAACTGTGAAGGTATTTGTGAGGGTGATGAAAGCGTAACAGATTATAACCTAAAAGTACGCGCCGCCATTCAAAGTTTAAAGGAAAATAAACCCAGTTTTGCAATACAAGGCAAGGGAAGAACACAGGACGAAATTGCCTTTGCCTTGGTAGCAGACGGACAATACAAAGGCTTTGGTTTTTTTGACAGAAGTGAAGCCATTTGCAATATTGAAGATTATGAACCTTTTTTGAAATTGCAGCAGGCCAGTTATCACACCCACGCCATCATTCGCAGTCATCTTAAAAAGAATGGAGAACGGAATGTGGTCTATTTTGATCCCCTTCGCCTATCGGCACCTCCCCTTGGAAAAAAGAGAGGAATATTCAATTATAATTTATCTCAAAGTTAAATTTGAAAACACAATCTCCTCAAAACTTGTAATCACCCTATCCGCCCTACTGTAATCCTGATTGGCAGAATGGGGGCTTTTGAAGCCTACGCAATAAATATTCGCAGCTTTTGCTGCGGCAATTCCGTTAGTGGAATCTTCAATTACCATACAATGGTTTGGGTGTTCGCCAGCAAGTTCGGCGGCTTTTATAAAAATTTCGGGATGCGGTTTTGAGGCTTTCAAATCTGCGCCGCTAATTTTGGCTTTAAAATATTTGTCGAGATCAAATCGCTCAAAAATACGGTTGATGTTTGGCATGGATGCCGAAGAAGCCAAAACCAAGGTTAAACCATTTTCGTGATAATTTCTTATTAAATCGTGTACGCCGTCTAAAAGTGATAAATCTGAATCGTTTTCAAAAAGATATTTAAAGTGTTTTCTTTTTGTTGAAACTAGATGTTCTGGAGCATGTGACAGATCAAAATGCTGACACAGTGTTCTGCAAATAGGAAGGGTAGCCTGCCCCGTAAATGAATCATACAGTTCTTCGCCCACATCAATATTTACATCCTCAAACATTTTGAAGTACGCTTTTCGGTGCAAGGGTTCGGTGTCTACAATAACCCCGTCCATATCAAAAAGTACGGCTTTTAGCATTTTTCTATTTTTTTTTGCGAAGGTACTATAGATTGTTGGATTATTAGATTATTGAAAGGTTAGACATTAAATTTTGGCGCGTTCATATTGTAACGGCCATTCCAAATCCACATCTAATACTTTAGCGGCGTGAAGCGGAAAATACGGTTGGCGAAGACTTTCCCTGGCGTAAAGAATTAAATCTGCCTTTCCTTCCTTTAAGATTGCTTCGGATTGTTCGGCGGTTGTTATTTGCCCCACAGCACCAGTCAAAATATTTGCCTCTTTTTTAATCTGGGCAGCGAAGGGAACTTGATAGCTGGGTTCACTGGGAATGGTTGCTTTTGGCACATTTCCGCCCGAAGAAGTATCGATTAAATCAACACCCAGCTTTTTCAGTTCAATTGAAAGTTTTACGGAATCTTCAATAGCCCAGCCGCCATCGGTCCAATCTGTTGCTGAAATTCTGACAAATAAAGGTTTTTCCTCTGGCCATTCTTTTCGTACAACTTCGGTTACTTCCAGCAAAAGGCGAATACGGTTTTCAAAACTTCCGCCGTATGCGTCAGTGCGTTCATTGGCCAATGGCGAATAAAACTGATGAAAAAGATAACCGTGTGCGGCGTGGATTTCAACCACATCATAACCTGCTTTTTCTGCACGACTGGTTGCTTCGGCATAATCATTTTTCACTTTTTCAATTGCTTGTAAATCCATTGAAACCGGAGCAGGTTCGCCTTCCCGAAAGGGCAAAGCAGAAGATGAGACCGTCTGCCAACCATTTTTACCATCGGGCACAATTTTTCTCGCACCATCCTTCGGCAATTGGTAACTGGCTTTTCTGCCGGCATGCGCCAACTGTATTCCTATTAAAGCATTTTGGGAATGTACGAAATCGGTTATCTGTTTCAACTTTTCAATGTGGTCGTCTTTCCAAAGTCCCATATCGCCATGGGTAATTCTTCCCTCTGGTGAAACGGCAGTTGCTTCCTGAATTATCAATGCCGAACCGCCAACGGCGCGACTTCCCAAATGAACAAGGTGAAAATCGTTCGCAAAGCCGTCGATGCTACTGTACATGCACATGGGCGAAACGACAATTCGGTTTTTAAAGGTTTTGGATTTTATTTTTAAGGGGGAAAAAAGTAGGCTCATTTAGTTGTTGGTTATCAGTTGTCGGTTATAAAAATTTTAAAAATCCGTAAGGCTTTCGTTTTTTTAAGTAATTAATTTCACTTTCGTGGTGATAGGCTTCCCGTTCGAAGGAAATATTACGGTATGCTTTGTAACGATTTTTATATTGAATTAATCGTATCAAAAACTCAAAGCCGTACCACAAATAGAAAAAAAGAATCAGCAATTCTGCCTGTTGGTGCAAGTGGATTTTTTCGTGGTTCAAAAAAACGGCATCCTCTTTTAAGGTATGGTGTTTTAAAACCACAAAAGGCCAAAGGGTCATTCCGTTGTAATTTTTACGGAGAAGTTTTGGACGGACGATTAGGATCACATTGTTTCAGGTTTCTAGTTTCAGGTTTCAGGTTATAAAAATTAAATATTACCGTTGGGTTAATTTCCATTTACCCTTCGCTCTTCTCTAATTCCTCTTCCCTATTTTATTTTTTTAAAAATTGCCGCAATACATATTGAAGGATCCCCTCGTTTTGGTAATATGCAACTTCAATGGGCGAATCCAATCTTGCGATTGCCTTGAATTCAATTTCCTTGCCATTGTCATCTTTGGCGATTACGGTTATTTTTTTTGACGGGGTTAAATCGTTTTCAATTCCTGTAATACTGAAAACCTCTTTCCCCGTAAGGCCATGGGAGTTTGCGTTTTCACCTTTTAAATATTCCAATGGCAGGACGCCCATCATAATCAAGTTACTGCGGTGGATACGCTCATAGCTTTCTGCCAAAACGGCTTTTACACCCAAAAGAATGGTTCCCTTAGCTGCCCAATCGCGGGAAGAACCACTTCCGTATTCCTTGCCCGTAAGCACAATCAAAGGAGTTTTATCTTTTATATATTTTTGCGAGGCTTCAAAAACCGTCATTTCCTCTCCCGAAGGAAGATAAGTTGTATAACCACCTTCCCTCGTAGCCAATTGGTTTTTAATACGTACATTGGCAAAAGTTCCGCGTACCATTACTTCATCATTTCCACGACGCGAACCATAACTGTTGAAATTTTTCTTTTCCACGCCTTTTGATATTAAATATTTTCCGGCAGCGGAATCTTCGGAAAAGGCTCCCGCAGGCGAAATATGGTCTGTTGTAATGCTATCGCCCATTACCAAAAGTGCACGCGCACCCTCTATATTTTTCAGCGGTTTCGCGTCATGTGAAAGATTGTGGAAAAATGGCACTTCCTTAATATATGTGGAGTCATCTTCCCATTGGTATAGCTTATCATCAGGCACTTCAAGATTTCGCCATATTTCGTTGCCATCAAAAATTTCGTCATAGTTCTTTTTAAAATCTTTTGGAGTAAGCACGGTTTTCATCACCTCATGGATTTCATCATCCGTAGGCCAAATATCTTTTAAATAGATTGCCTTTCCGTTGCGGTCATAGCTCAAAGGTTCAGTTGTAAGGTCAATATCTACCCTGCCGGCTATTGCAAAAGCGACTACCAACATGGGCGACATCAAGAAATTCATTTTTACTTGGGAATGAATTCTGGCTTCAAAGTTTCGATTTCCGGACAGAACGGAAGTTACTATTAAGTCGTTTTCCTCTACCGCTTTTGAAATCTCCGGAGGTAATGGGCCGGAATTACCAATACAGGAAGTACAACCGTAGCCCACCAAATGGAACTGAAGGGCTTCCAAATCTTTTAAAAGGTCTGCTTTTTCAAGATAATCCGTAACAACTTTTGAACCCGGAGCCAAAGAAGTTTTCACCCAAGGTTTTACATCAATGCCATGTTCCCTTGCTTTTTTTGCAACCAGCCCTGCTCCTATCATGACAAATGGATTTGAGGTGTTGGTACAAGAGGTAATTGCCGCAATGGCTACGGCTCCGTCTGAAAGCATGTATTTTTCGTTATCTTGTGAAATCCAAACAGTTTTTAAGCCATTTTTAATTTTAGCTTCAATCTCAATGTCGGGTGCGGGATTGTGGGATTGTTTTACCGGTTGGCTTCCCCCTTCTTCCTTCCAGCGGGTTATGGCATCTTCCCTTTCGGAATGTTTTATATATTTTCTGCCAAAGGAAGCATGTTCCAGTTCTATGAATTTTTCCTTTAAATCGGTAAGCAGAATTTTGTCCTGAGGTCGTTTTGGTCCAGCCACACTTGGTTGAACAGTTGAAATATCCAATTCCAACACATCGGTGTATTCAATCTTATCCTCATCCTCTCGCCAAAGCATATTCGCTTTACAGTAATCCTCCACCAACTGAATCTGTTCTTCGCTTCGGTTACTGCTCCGCATATATTCCAACGTTTTATTGTCTATAGGGAAGTAAGTAATTGTACAACCAAATTCTGGAGACATATTCCCAATAGTGGCTCTATCAGGTACCGAAAGATTGTCTAAACCGGGACCAAAAACCTCAACAAATTTGCCAACTACACCATATTTACGCAGTAGGTTGGCAATGGTCAACACCAAATCGGTAGCAGTGGAACCCACGGGAAGTTTTCCCGTTAATTTTAAACCAATCACTTCAGGGTTGATAAAATAGATAGGCTGGCCAAGGATAGCAGCCTCGGCTTCAATACCTCCAACGCCCCAAGCTACTACTCCAATTCCGTTTACCATTGGCGTGTGGCTGTCTGTACCCACGAGGGTATCTGGGATGGCCATTCCATCCCTAGCAATTACCCCTTTAGAAAAATACTCAAGATTCACCTGGTGGCAGATCCCCATTCCAGGAGGCACCACGCTAAAGTTGTCAAAAGATTTCTGCGCCCATTTCAAGAATGTATAGCGTTCCCTGTTGCGTTTGTATTCCTCTTCCATATTTTGTTGATAGGCGTATTGCGCCGCAAAATAATCTACCTGCACACTGTGGTCTATCACCAAATCTACAGGAATCAGTGGGTTTATTTTTGAGGCATCGCCGCCCTTTCGTGCCATTTCGGCTCTCAGCGAGGCAATATCAACAACGGCGGGAACGCCCGTAAAATCCTGCATCAATACACGGGCAGGTTTAAAGGCGATATCTGCATCACTTTGTTTTGGAGTCCAATTGAGTATCGTTTTTAAATGGTCTTTGGTTACTGAGAAATCGTCGTAATTACGAAGTGCATTTTCCAAAAGAATCCGGATGGAGAAAGGTAGCTTTTTGATGTTGTGTCCCTGCTTTTCCAGTTCGGGAAGACTATAATAAGTAAGCGCTTCGTTATTGGTTTTAAGCGTTTTTTTGAGGTTGTAAATATCTTGCTGCATGGCTGAAAAATTTTGGCTATTAAAAATACGCAAATAATATTGCGCCGTAAGCCGAGAACTTTTGTTTAACAAGGCGTTAACAGATAGACGTGGAACGCAATCAAAATAAAAAAGCCTCCGAGTCACAATATCCCGGAAGCTTTTTCCCTCACATTTACAATTTTAAAACTACTCCTCAATAGTTTAATATATACTTATCGATTTTGGATATAAAATGTCATCAAGGTCTTGGAAAGAAATTTTGTAGATTTAAACTTTTCGAAAAAAACTCGCTGTGAAAACCTAAAAGGTTTTTTAAAAAATTAATCACACATTAAATGACAACAGAAACCATA
Organism: Aequorivita sp. UBA3180; assembly: GCA_002364215.1. Lineage (GTDB taxonomy): Bacteria > Bacteroidota > Bacteroidia > Flavobacteriales > Flavobacteriaceae > Aequorivita. The sequence goes on from DEXQ01000015.1 coordinate 232,078, forward strand.
TTATTAAAACCCAAAAAAACAACCACCATCATATTGCTTTTAATCAGTACGCTTTTTGTTGTTTTAGGATTTATGGTAATAGAAGAAAGACCATTTATCAAATGGGTTATAATATTATTTTTTGGTTTAGGAATTATTGTATTCATAATTGAATTATCCCCTAACTCAAGTTATTTAAAGTTAACGAATGAGGGATTTGAAGTGTGTTCATTATACCGTTCCCATTTTACAAAATGGACGGATGTAAATAGTTTCGGAATACTCACTATTAAATTTAATACTTTGGTCGTTTTCAATTATACTGAAGAACATAAAAAACATTCTACAGGAAAGAAAATTGCGAGATTTCTTTCCAAAAATCAAGGAGCTTTGCCAAATACCTATGGAATGAAAGCCATGAAACTTGCAGCGCTAATGAATGAGTGGAAATATAAAAGCGAAGGTGTAATAATTTAATTCTTACGTCCAGCATCGTATAATCATTCTGAAAACAAAACAATTATTTTGATATCTCCACCAACTTTACGAGCTTGTTATAGTTTCGCGTAGTTGCCACAACCCCAAGTTTTTTCTCAAAAAAGTTGTTGTTCAACTTGGCTTTTCCGGCTCCATTGCCATAGTGTAGGTAAATGCAAGCGGGGGTTAAAACAAATTCCTCCTTTGGGTAATTAATTTCGTGTACAGCATCCATAAGTTCCTGTTTGGGTGGCGTGGCAAGTAACATAAAATAAGCTTCGGTTTTCTTTGTTTCCCCAAAAGGGCAATTCTTTAAAATTTGCGCAATTTCATCTGCGGTTTTTACAAGCACCGGTACCTCATAACCAAACTTTTCCGCTATTCCATTTGAAATATTATCAGAAAGATCTTTTTCTTCCTTCGCGGAAAAAACAACATTTCCGCTCTGTATATAAGTCACCACATTTTGAAACCCCAATTCTTCCATCATTGACTTTAAATCGGCCATTTTTAGTTTTTTATGACCGCCAACGTTTATGCCGCGAAGTAGGGCTATGTATGTTTTCATAATTCACTTAGTTATTGCCTGTGCCACAAGATATCCGCCCGTCCAAGCATTCTGAAAATTGAAGCCTCCGGTGATGGCATCTATATTAAGGACTTCTCCTGCAAAGTAGAGGTTTTTGCATATGCGGCTTTCAAAGGTTTTGAAGTTTACTTCCTTTAAATCCACACCGCCAGCAGTTACAAATTCCTCCTTAAAAGTACTTTTCCCTATAACTTCAAAAATCGCAGCGGTAAGTTGGTTTGCAATATTCTGAAGATTTTCGCGCGTGGCTTCTGCCCAAGTGAGCCTTTCATCAATTCCCGAAGCTTTTACCAAACTTTGCCAAAGTCGTTTTGGTAAATCAAAATGCGCATATTTAAAAATGGTCTGCTTTCCCTGCGATGATTTCAAATCCTTTAAAACATCCAATGCTTCTTCTTCAGAAATACTGTTCAGCCAATTCACTTCAATTTTGAAGTGATACTTTAAAGGTTCCAAAACACGCGCGCCCCAAGCTGAAAGTTTTAAAATGGCTGGTCCGCTCATTCCCCAATGGGTAATCAATAATGGAAGCCCCCTGACCCCCAAAGGGGGAACTCCTGCCGGTAATAAAATCTTTACGTTTGCAGATGTTGAAATTCCTGGAAGTTCTGCAATTCTTTGATCTTTAATATTAAAGGTGAAAAGTGACGGAACGGCAGGTACAATGCTATGCCCCAAACCTTCCAACAATTGCCAAATTTTAGGATTACTGCCCGTGGCAACCACAATTTTTGCCGCGGAAAAAGTATCTGTAGCAGTATTTATGGTGAAATGATCAGCACCTTTTAGAATCTCCTTTACAGATTGATTGAGAAGAACCTCCACACCCAATCTTTTTGCTTCGGAAAGAAAACAATCGATTATGGTTTGCGAAGAATCCGAGACTGGAAACATGCGTCCGTCCGCTTCTATTTTCAGTTCCACTCCACGTTTTTCAAACCATTCAATTGTATCGCCTGTCATAAAAGTGTGGAACGGGCCTAAAAGTTCCTTTTCCCCACGTGGATAATTTTGCGTTAATTCTTTTGGAAGAAATTCTGCGTGGGTTACATTGCACCTTCCTCCGCCGGAAACTTTTACTTTTGTGAGCACTTCCTTTCCGCGCTCAAGAATTATAATTTTAAGTTTCGGATTTTTATCCGCAGCATTTATTGCCGTAAAAAATCCCGCAGCGCCCCCGCCAATTATTATGACATCGGCCTGTTTCAAGCCAGGACTTTTTCTTCCGCAAAACTTTCGCAGAGGGCAATGGTTTCTTTTACGTCATCCAGGGTTGTTCTCGGGTTTATCAAACACATTCGCAAAACAACTTGCCCGTTGAGAACAGTAGTAACAAGCAATGCCTGTTGCGAATCCACGACGTTTTTGGAAATTCTTTGGTTTAACGCATCCAGTTTTTGCTCCGAAAGTTTGTTGCCTATTGGGTTGTAACGAAAGTTGATAACCGCCAAAGTTGCGGGCGATATAACTTCCCAATCAGCACTTTTTCGAAGAAAACTTTCGGTGGCTTCGGCCAATTTTACATTATAAGTAATTGCTTTGCGGAATTCACCCATTCCAAAGGTTTTCACAGACATATAAAACTTCAAAGCACGGAAACGTCTTGTAAGTTCAATACCGTGATCGTAAAAGTTTATTTCGGAAGTATTGCCTTCAATATCGCGCAAATATTCAGGTTTTTCGGTGAAAGTTCCCTTTAACCATTTGTGGTTTTTTACCAAAAGACAACCTATTTCATAAGGCTGATAAAACCATTTGTGCGGGTCAACCGTTAACGAATCTGCTTTTTCAATTCCTTTTAAAAGTTGCTTTCCGTTATCGGCAAGTATTGCAAACCCGCCGTAAGCGCCGTCAATATGGAACCAGATATCTTCCTTTTTGCATATTTTCGCAATATCGGAAAGCGGATCAACCGTTCCCGTATTTGTAGTTCCCGCTGTTGCAATTAAGCAGAAAGGTTGCAATCCTTCCAAACGGTCTTTAGCGATTGCATTCTTCAATTTATTCAGTGAAAACTTAAATTCACTATCCGTGGGAATTACCCGAATCTGCTCTTTTCTAAAACCAAGTACACGTATTGCCTTTATATTTGAAGAGTGCGCCTGGTCTGAAAGATAGATCACCGCCTTGCTGAAATCGTCGCCACATTTCACTTTTCGGGCAGTAACCAAAGCGGTCAAATTTGCCATGGAACCGCCGCTGGTAAATATTCCGCCACCTTTTTTCTGCGGAAATCCGAACATTTTCAGCAACCAGTTCATGGCCGTGATCTCCATCTGTGCCGCAGCTGGGGAAGCCGCCCAACCGCCGGAAAATATATTGAATCCCGATGCCAAACTATCTGCCATCGCACTAATATAGTTACTAGGGCCAGGAACAAAGGAATACGATTTTGGGTGCGAAACGATGTTGCTTTTGGTCATCACTTCATCCAAAATGAAATTTAAGACTTTTCTTGGGTCGCTAGCTTTTTCAGGTGCATCTTCAAGAAACAATGCCTCCATTTCTTCACGGGAACCGGACACTACTGGCAGTTTTTCGTTTTGTGTTGCAAAATGTTCCACAATGGCGTCAACCACTTCGTAACCATAGGTTTTCATTTCGTCCTTGCTCAACTCTAGCGTAGCTTTATTCTGAATTTTCACGTATTTGTTTTTTGAATTTTTTTGAAAGCCTACCGAAAAGGGGCAGGCGGGTGCAAAATTACGGTTTTAGGAAGGGATTTAGCGATTTACGATAAAAAAATCCTAAAAAACCCCAAAGGTTTTCGAAACCTTTGGGGTCTGTTACTATTGGATAGATAGATTACTCCACCACCATTTTCTTCGTAACGTTTTGTAAGTCATTGCTGAAATTCACAAAATACAATCCTGAAGGAAGATTTATAGATAAACTGTTTTGCCCTTCAGAAATAGTTTCGGAAACAATCAAATTGCCCTGTACACCATAAATTTCAACTGTTGAAAAAGAATAAATATTGTTGAAATTGATTTCGTTTTTAACAGGGTTTGGATAAAAGCTGAAATTTTCAACAGTATTATCGGCAACACCCAAAATGCCACATAGGAATGGGTCAAAAGTAACTTCTCCCAAAGCCGGATCGTCCACACTGTGAAAGATTACATCTTCTACCTGCTCCGGCGTGCTTTCCTGACCTTCTATCCAGCAATTGCTCTTTGCTGAAATAGGATTTGCGGTATTGTTGTACAGCGCATAAATTTCGCCACTGTTGCCGTTTTCCGCAAATACGTTATTTCCCGGGTTGCTTGCATCGTCACCAAGGTTTATTGAAGCCTCGCCCTGTAATGTAATACCCCAAAGGTTTCTTCGTATTTCGTTTCCAGAGACAATAACGTCTTCACTTATGGATGAACTATTAAGATTGATGCCGCTTCCGCCAAGATTAGGATCTCCTTGAACATTGTTGTCTTCAATTACATTGTTAATAATCTCAGCAGAATCTACCGTTCCAAGGATTGTAATGCCATAGCGATTGTCGCGAATGGTGTTGTTTTCGATAATTACATTTATATCGCCACCCACAAAGTTGGCAATGGCAATACCCCCAGTTTGATCTGCTGCGGGATCTCCTATGATGGTGTTCTGTATAATCTGTAGCGGGTCGGCGGCCATGGTAGTGCCCAAATTTATTTGTGGGCGGTTGCCATTAGCTTGATTGTTTGCTTCAATAGTATTATTGAAAATATATGCCGAAACGACAGAATTTGCTGCAGAGCCAATGGCTGGCAAATCATTTTGGGCAATGGTATTATTAGTTATTTGCGGCATGCCCCGGGAAAGTTGGATTACCGCACTCGTAGTTGCGCCAGCAACATTATTGGTAAGTGTACAATTGTCTATTGAAAAAGTTTCCGTCAAAACCCTTAGTCCACCACCATATTCAATAGTTGCATTTTGGATGTCTATTTCTGAAAACTCTTCAAAACGAAATCCGTCGTACGGAGTGTTTTCATCCAAGGCAGTAATGGTCACTGCATTTGAATCTACTGTAAATGCTCCAAAAACGGTTACTAGCTTTGCTTCATCAATTAAAAGGGTCAAATCTGAATCTATAATTACTGCATCATTTTCCGAGATTGTAAGATTTCCCAAGAGCGTATATTCACTTCCAGAAATAGTGATAGTTGTGGGACTTGCCGCTGCAATGTCATCCAGCGTCCAAGTTACACCTGTGTTTGGGGTTGTATAATCTTGTGCAATTACAAATGTGAAGGTTAAAAAGATAAATAAAGTACTGAGGATAATTTTTTTCATGTGTTTGATTTTTTGAAGCCGTAAAAGTAGGAATATACGTTTAAGCAAAAAAGATATTTGTAGGCTTTAGCATTTTTAAAAAACTTAAATTTGAAAGATGGTATTGTACATTTTAATAATCTTCTTTACAGTAAGCCCCTTTTTTCCTGCAACTGGAAATCCGCATTGGTTTTTCCGCACTGCAGATTTTGTAAGGCTACAGTCGTTGTTTATTCAATTGATTTTATTGGCCTTGTTTTTTTATTTTGAAGAAGAATACACCGTTTTTAGTTGGATATTATTTGCAGCGCTGTTTGCAACCATGCTATACCAACTTTACAAAGTATTTCCATACAGTTCCCTTTTCCCCAGAAGAAGCAGGATAAAGGCCGAAAGCGACGGTCACGTTTCCATTTTGGCCGGAAATGTTTTACAGACCAATTCCTGCTATCCAGATTTTTTAAAGGAAATAAAACGTTTTGATGCAGATTTGGTACTGACAATGGAATCAAACCAAGAGTGGGAAGATTGTCTTTCGGAAATTGAAAAAGACTACCCCTTCACCGTAAAAGTACCTTTGGAAAATTTTTACGGAATGCACCTTTATTCAAAAAAGGAACTGAAAAATGTGGAAGTGAAGTACCAGATTGAGGACGATAAACCTTCAATTTTTTTCGATTTTCCCCTTGAAGGAAATCCTCCTATCTTTTTCTGTTGCCTGCATCCCGCGCCGCCCAGCCCAACCGAAAATGAAACCTCAAAAGAGCGCGATGCCGAACTGATGCTAACCGGAAAAAGAATACGTGATTTGGACAAACCCACCGTTGTATGTGGCGATATGAACGATGTGGTTTGGAGCCGCACTACACGGCTGTTCAAAAAAATGACTGGAATGATCGATCCGCGTGTGGGCCGTGGTTTCTTTTCTACCTATCACGCAGATTATTTCTTTTTACGGTTTCCGTTGGACCATCTTTTTCACACCCGCGATTTGTACGTAGGTAAAATGGTCCGTTCCAAAAACTTTGGCAGTGACCATTTCGCCATGTATTATGAAATTCATCACAAAAAAAAAGTCCAAACTCCGAAAAACCCAAAACTTAACGGGGATGACAAAGAGGAGGTTGAAGAGTTGATTGAAAACGGAAAAGACAATCAATAAAAAAAGCTCCAGTTTTCACTGAAGCTCTTCACTTTGTACAGGCGGAGAGACTCGAACTCTCACACCGTAAGGCACTAGATCCTAAGTCTAGCGTATATTGCACTAAAGAAACGTAAAAACACTCATTTTCAATGATTTATATGTTTTGCCATTTTCTTTAAAGTCATTTAATATCAGTTGATTTCAGCATTTGTTGTACCTATGTTGTACCTAAAAAGCTCAATAAATTCGTATCTTTATAAAAAGTGTACAACAAAAATTGAGCAAAAAACGCAATGTTGTACCTATGTTGTACCTGATTTGACTTTCGTACTCAAAACAGGTCAATTATGTCATCAAATGCAAAAATAGTTCTTCGTAAAAAACCGAACAGCAAAGGTCAATATCCATTAGCTATTCGAATTACAAAAAATCGTCGTTCCACCTATCAATATGTTGGTCACTATATTGATATAGAGGAATGGGACAAAAAAAACCTAAGGGTAAAAAAATCAAATCCAAATGCCGATAGTCTAAACAAGTTATTATCACAACAACTTTCTGATGCCAATAAGGCACTTATTGATTTACAGTCCGAATATAAAGATGCTTCGGCAAACCAGATTAAAAAAGAAATTTATGCGTCAGGGAATTCCTCAACTTTCTTTGAACTGGCACAAGAGCATCTGGACGAACTGGAAGTTGCAGAAAAGTTAAATCGCCTATCCACGGACAGTGCATTGATTAGTTATATAATAAAATATCATAAATCTAAACAGCTTTCATTTCAAGAAATTGACGAGCGTTTTCTTAAAAAATTGATGATATACCTCAAAGTTAAGCACGACCTTGCAGAGACTTCAATAATGAATATCCTTGTTTTAATCCGCTTATTGTTCAACAGAGCTATAAAGTTAAAAATAGTTAGTAGGGAATTGTATCCTTTTGGTGGTGACAAAATTAAAATCAAGTTTCCAGAGACTACAAAAATAGGGTTGAATATAATCGAGATAAGAGCTATTGAAGATTTAGATAATCTAACCTGTAATGAAATCCATACAAGGAATGTTTGGCTTTTCAGTTTCTATTTTGCAGGAATGCGGGTTACAGATGTACTCTGGACAAAGTGGTCAGACATATACGACAATAGGCTTCATTATAGAATGAATAAAAACTCAAAACTACTGTCCTTAAAAATTCCAGATAAGGTTTTAAGTATTTTGGATTTCTACGGAGATGATAAAAGACACGCTACAGATTTTGTTTTTCCTGAATTGAAAAAGGCCAATCTGGATGATGCAAAAGACATTTATAATAAAAGAAAAACGGCAACCAAAAAATTCAACGATAACTTAAAATCCATTGCCAAAAAAGCTAAAATAGACAAGAAGATTACATTGCACATTGCCAGACATACTTTTGGCAATATTGCCGGTGATTCCATTCATCCTTTAATGTTACAAAAACTATATAGACATAGTGATTTAAAAACAACATTGAATTATCAGGCAAATTTTATACATAAAGAGGCAGATGATGCTTTAGATAGTGTTGTTAACTTTTGAATTTTCAAATAATTAAATGAGTAAATAAATTGAAATCAGCAATTCAAATAGTCTGGTTTAGGTTGTGGTTCACTTCCATTTCATTCGTTGTAATCTAACCGCATTTAAAATTGCCAACAAAGCCACACCAACGTCTGCAAAAACAGCTTCCCACATTGTGGCCAAACCACCTGCTCCCAAAACTAAAACCACAGCTTTCACGCCAAATGCCAGTCCAATGTTTTGCCAAACGATTCGGCGCGTGGAACGACCTATTTTTATGGCCCTTGCTATTTTGGAAGGTTGGTCTGTTTGGATGATAACATCTGCCGTTTCGATGGCCACATCGCTGCCCAAGCCACCCATTGCAATACCAACATCACTCGCTGCCAATACTGGTGCATCGTTGATGCCATCACCTATAAAAGCCACTCTGTTGTCGGTTTCGTCCATCAGTTTTTCGACTTCGGCTAATTTATCTTCTGGCAACAATCCACCTTTTGCCCAATCAACGCCCATTTCTTTTGCCACTTGTTGGGTTATGGAATCCTTGTCGCCGGAAAGCATTATGATTTTGGAAATTCCAGATTCACGAATTTGTTTGATGGCATCGTGGGCATCTTCTTTCAATTCGTCTGCAATGATGACATAGCCAGCGAATTTGTTTTCAATGGAAACCATCACAATGGATTCTACAATGTTGTCGGTTTCAGATGGAACTTCAATATTATTTGAATTCATCAAGGGTTTATTCCCAACTAAAACAGTTTTGCCATTGACCGTTCCCTTTAATCCTTTTCCTGCGACTTCGGTTACTTCTGTTGCCTGAAAATCTTCGCCATCGTCTTTATATTCCATTATGGCCTTGGCAATGGGATGGGTGGATTGTTCTTCCATCGCCATTAGGTATTTCATAAATTCGGGTTCTTCCCAACCAATGGCTTTTATTTCCTTGATTTTGAAAACACCTTTGGTTACAGTTCCGGTTTTGTCCATTACCACTGTGGAAATCCTTGTCATTTCGTCCAAAAAGGATGCGCCCTTAAAGAGAATTCCATTTTTTGAAGCTGCTCCCAATCCACCGAAATAACCCAAGGGAATAGAGATAACCAAGGCACACGGACAGGAAATAACCAAGAATATCAATGCCCTGTATAACCAATCGCTAAACACATATTCTTCAACAAAAAAGTAGGGCAAAAATGTTAACCCAATCGCCAAGAACACCACAATAGGTGTATAAATTCTGGCAAATTTCCTGATGAACAATTCAGTTTTTGATTTACGTGTTGTGGCATTCTGCACCATATCGAGGATTCGTGCAATAGAACTGTCCTTGAATGCTTTGGTGGTTTCAATTTCAATTACGCCATCAAGGTTAATACTTCCTGCAAATACTTTTTCGCCTTTTGCAATGGTATCGGGTTTACTTTCGCCCGTTAAAGCCGCTGTATTGAACGAGCCTTTTTCAGAAAGTAAAATACCATCCAAAGGGATTTTTTCGCCCACACGGACTTGTACTTTTTCGCCAATTTCTACCATTTCGGGATTTACTGAAATGTAATTGTTTTCACGATATACCAAAGCCTCATTAGGCCTTACATCAAGAAGAGCTTTAATGTTTCTTTTGGCTTTTTTTACTGCCGCATTTTGGAACAATTCGCCCACGGCATAAAACAGCATTACGGCGACACCTTCCGGATATTCACCAATGACGAACGCACCCAAGGTGGCAATGGACATTAGGAAAAATTCAGTAAAGAAATCGCCGTTTTTAATACTCTTCCATCCTTCTGTCATCACAGGAAAGCCAACAGGAATGTACGCTATCACATACCACAAGATGCGAATCCAGCCCGAAAAGTGTGGAAACGCATTAAAATAATCAAGTGCAATTCCCACAATCAGCATTACAAAGCTGAAAATTGCTGGTACATAAACTTTAAATTTCCCTATGCTTTCTGCGCTGCTTTGGTTGTGGGCATCATTGCGCTTGTGAGTATCTGAAGAAGTTTTATTCAAATCTCTTAAATTGACTTTCTTTTTTTTCATTAGTTTGATAATAATTTTATTTTAATTCACAGTTATTCCAATCTCAACACCAATTGCGCAAACTGCACCTCTATGGTATCATCGATACCCTCTATTAAGAAATCCAAACCAGTATTTGAAACCAATAATTGTCCGGTTGCACTTATCAAGCAGGACATACTTACTCCTTGTTCTATATGGGTAATGGTTGCTTTAAATTGTGATTTAAAGGATTTTCCTTGATAAGTAACATCTATCAGCCAATTAAAGTTGATAGGGTCGTGCCGTTTTGATAAAAAATCCTGTGATGGAATAGTGCCTGTGAACCGAAGCATCAAAGGGGCTTCCTGCTGTTGTAAAATGGTATTGATTTCAGGAATATCTGTTGATAAAGTCTTAAGGTCGAGTACACCATTAACCACTTTGGAATCATAATCAAGATATAAGGCCAATTTATGGCTTTCTGCCTTGACGGGTTTATCGTTAACCAAAGTCATCATCATAATATGACCTTCTTCAGTTGTATAAATTTTTTGGGCGTTTACCTTATAATAACTAACCAACAAGATTATTAAAATACAATGTTTAACATTCATAATATCCATCTTTAATTGTATAATTAAAAAAAAGCAGCTTCTACTTTTGCTTTTAATGCTATCAATCATTTTGCTTTAAAAAAGCATCATAAAAGCTGCCTGCTATTAATTAAGTTTTCACTTAATTTATTTTAAATAAAAAAATTTGCTCTTTCACATAACCACTTACCGCTACGTATTATCTATATCCTTTTCTCTTTTACCGAAATAATACATCAGCGCCAAACTGGCACCTAATAGTCCAAACAGAATATTCTCGAAAACTTGATTCCCATTGATATTCAAAATTTCAATGAAATTATTTATTAAATATTGCCACCAATTAATTTCATCATTCTGGCTGCTAAACGTGAAAATTGTTATCCCAAAAGGTTGAAGGATAAAAACACCTATGGCAAAACCAATTAGTATGGTTATAAGAATATTTTTTTTACTCATCTTCTATCTTTTACGGAAGTAAGCTTACTGGCTCTCAATCCAACTTTTGGCATCTTCCTTTTGGTCTATATTGAAATACTTAATTTCGGCGTTGGTAAAAGGTTTCATAAATTGTGTTATCCATTCCTGCCATTTTTTATCTCCTACCATTGCTATTTTTTCATAGTCCTTGGCGTGGGCCGTATCCATTTTGAGGTCTTCCCATAAACCAGGTAAATCCCAACCCGTAAAATTGTCCATCTCAAAATACCAACGAACCTTCATTCCCTTGTCCAGTATGGCGTGGATAAGTGGATGGATTTTTTCGATGTCTTCTTTTCTCAATTTGCCCGAAGCTTTTGTTGCAACAATATTTTTTTCCTTTAACTCAATTATCTGTAACATTTTATATAGTTTTTAATTAATTATTATCCTTCTAAATCGTAAAACCATTCTTCAGCCATTACAACTGCTTTTTTGATGGCCTTTTCTTTTGAAAAGTCTTCCTTTTCGATTAAGTCTTTCGCAATTTCAATTGCCTTTTTTCTTACCGATGGATTAAGGGCGTCAAGCTCTGTTCTAAATTCTTCAAATGTCCAGTCCATACTTATTGTTGAATTATTTTGTTATTACGTCCATACTTTTCTCATTTCCATCTCTGCTTTTACAATGCCACGTTCAAGGGCTTCCTACTTGGAACATTGGTTTTTTGCATAGTATTCTTCAGCGTATTGAGTCTCGTTTTGTAATCTTTAAAAATTTTGTCCTCCATCTATCAAAAAATTTCAACACGTAAAAAACCATTACCAGTAAATAGGCGACGTATAAAACGGAACAAAAAAAAAACCAGCGTCATCGTTACTGCATTATCCGCAATAATACTTGTAGTTCCTATTGTCCACTTTTAATCATTATTTCGACAATTTTAAAATTCTAATCGCCCCACGCATCACAAAGGCAAACACAATACCGCCAATGACCAAATCGGGCCATTTACTGTCCAAAAAATAAACCAGTACGCCTGCCAGGATTACCCCTCCGTTTACGATTATATCGTTTGACGTGAAAATAGCACTAGCCTGCATATGCGCTTCCTTGCTTTTTGCTTTGTTTATGAGCCATAGGGAAACGAGGTTGCCGATAAGGGCAAAAATGGAAACGATAATCATCCATTGGAACAAAGGGGTTTCGCTACTGCTTAAAAACCTTCTCACAACTTCCGAAAATCCCAGCAGGGCCAACGCCATCTGAAAATAGCCACTGAACTTCGCCACTTTCTTTTTTCGTGCAATGGCACCACCTACGGCAAAAAGGCTCAAAGCGTACACAATGGAATCGGCCAGCATATCAAGTGAATCGGCAATTAGACCCATAGAGGAAGAAATCCAACCCGTGGTCATTTCGATAACGAAAAAACCAAAATTGATGTACAAGACCCACCAGAGTATCTTCTTTTGTTTGGTCTCGTCTTCGGCAATAGGTGTTTCCGCCTTTTCTGTTCCCAAGAGTTTTTCTCCCAGCTTTAATGTACCCAATGCGATGTTTACTTCTTGAGCATTTCCCTTATGGTACACATCTAATTTCCTATTCGGAATGTCAAAGTCCAGATATTTTATTTGAGGGTTTGACTCCAGTTTCATCCGTATCATCTGTTCTTCGGAATGGCAATCCATTTGACTTACCTTAAAAGTGCTTTTGTTTATAGTGGACATTTAAATAATCTGTATTAAATTCTACGTTTGGTCTTTTAAATCTTTACTTACTATGGGATTCCATATATTTTTCCAAAATCGATTTTAAGCTCTCCAAATAATCAGCGAACGATTTATGAGTAGGTTTTGCTTCATCATCTACGGGAATAGTTATGGGGTTCTCATCTAAATAGCGATAGAGTTCGGGATATTTCTGTTCAATCCTTACTGTCAATTCGTTGATTTCCTGTGTTAGTTTTTGAATTTTCTTCATCTTCGTTTTTATGATTTTATATAAGCAACGCGCTGTCTTCGGTAGCACCAGAACCTAATCCACTAATGTCTATATCATATTTTCCCATACCTCTATATTTTTTTAGGTTTAAGTAGATGGAATATACCTGAACCTGACCATAGGGTACAAGGGCTCAAAGTTCTGGAACTCCTACCTAATATTTTTGCCTGCACTTCTCACATACTCCTTTCAATACAAGGTTCACATTGTTTATTTCATAATCGTTTGGCAAGCTTTCTTTGGATATTTTATTTGGTAAACAGATTGTTTTTCTGCAATTGGTACAATGAAAATGCATATGTAAATCTATACCGTATTTATCTTTGGCGTTTTCATCGGAAATCGCATATTTTGCCACTCCGACCCCATCATTAATCTGATGAATCAGCCCTTTATCCTCAAAAATCTTGAGATTGCGATAAAAGGTCGTTCTGTTTGCTGTTTTATTGGTTTCGCTCTTTTGAACAAAAGCCTTTTTCAAATCGGAAAAGGACACGGCACTTTGCTTCCTTTTCAGGAACTTGTATATCTCCAACCTCATTTGAGTAGGGCGAATACCGTGATATGATAATATTTTTTCCGTTTTGGTCATTTTAAGCTTGATTCAAAAGCAACCCTTTTTATTAAATTTATTTTTTATAAGCCAAAAGCCTTAACGCATTAAAAACCACAAGTAACGTTGAGCCTTCGTGGATGACCACTGCAATACCGATATTGGCCCAACCCATAATGGTCGATGGGATAAGCAATGCCACAATACCGAGGCTTACCCAAAGGTTTTGCTTGATAATGGCCTTTGCCTTTCTGCTCAAACCTATGGCAAAGGGCAAGGTTTCAAGTTTATCTGCCATCAGTGCTATATCTGCCGTTTCTAAAGCCACATCACTGCCTGCTGCACCCATTGCGATACCTACGGTGCTATTTGCCATTGCAGGGGCATCGTTCACACCGTCGCCTACCATTGCCACTTTGGATTCTTGTTCTTTTAATTTTTTAATGGCATCTACCTTTTCCTCTGGCAACAGACTTCCCCAGGCATCGGTCAACCCAATTTCTTTAGCAACGGCATCGGCAACCTTTTGATTATCCCCGGTTAGCATTATCATCCGCTTGATGCCGATTTCCTTTAATTTTTTCAATGTTTCCTTGGCCGCTTCCCGTGGGGTGTCCATCAGGGCGATGATACCTATATATTCTTTGTTCCTTCTTATGAGCATCGTGGTATTTCCGCCCCCTTCAAGTTCCCTTACCTTGTTGGATATTTCTTCAGATGGTTTTGCATCATCGAGGTCTTCATACAAGTCAAGGTTTCCAACATAAATTTTATCCTGTCCCAAGGAAGCTTTGATACCTTTTCCTAGAACAGCTTCCAAGTCGGATGCATTGGGAATTTCAGTGCCTTCCAGACGCTCTTTCCCATCCCTAACAACGGCTTTGGCCAAAGGATGGTCGCTCAAGTTTTCAACAGCAACGGCTATCTTTAACAGTTCATTTTCTTCAATATCCCCCAATGGTACTACTTCGGTAAGTTTGGGCTTGCCTTCGGTAAGCGTGCCTGTTTTATCAAAAGCCAAAGCGGTTATGACCCCTAAATCCTCAAGTGGTCGCCCACCTTTGATGAGCACGCCGCCACGTGCTGCCCTTGCCACACCGCTCAATACGGCACTTGGTGTTGAAATGGCCAGTGCACAGGGACTTGCAGCTACCAATACCGCCATTGCACGATAAAAGCTGGCACTAAATGGCTCATCAATAACCAAAAAGGCAAATAGTAAAATAACCACAAGAATAAGTACGGATGGCACAAAGTATTTTTCAAACTTATCGGTCAACAGCTGTGTTGGCGACTTTTGGGTCTGTGCTTCGTTGACCAACTTGACCAAGCGTGATAAGGTTGAATCCTTTGCTTCTTTAATGACCTTTATTTCCAGGGTATTATTACCGTTGATAGTTCCTGCAAAAACGCGGTTTTCGTCTTTTATATCATCATCTGTGGAATATTTTTTACTCGTGTCTTCTACTGGAACTTTATCTACGGGTACGCTTTCTCCTGTAATCGGGGCCTGATTTACGCTGCTCTTTCCATTTACCACCACACCATCGGCAGATACTTTGCTGTTGGGCTTGACCACAATAATATCGCCAATACTCAATTTTTCAATTCCAACTTCTTCTGTCTTACCGTCTTTTTTTAACAAAGCTGTTTTTGGTGCAAGGTCTGCAAGCGCGGCAATGCTTTTTCTTGCCTTGTTCATTGCGTAATGTTCCAAGGCGTGCCCAAGGCTAAATAAAAACAACAAAAGTGCTCCTTCTGCCCATTCTCCCAGAATGGCGGCGCCAATGGCAGCGACCAGCATTAAAAAATCAATTTCAAAACCGCCTTTAGCGACAGTTTGAACAGCTTCCTTGGCCGTAAAGAAACCACCAAAAAAGTAAGCACCAATGTACAAAGTAAGACTAACCCAATCTGGAATGGATTCCACATAGGAAAGCCCGAAACCTATCCCGAGAAGTGCCCCACAGATAATGGAAAAAATAAGCTCCGTATTTTTACCGAAAATCCCACCGTGGGCGTGCTCTTCTCCATCTTCGTGGCTTTCTCCTTCTTTATGTTTGTGTTCTGCTTCCCCAGTTTTTTCTTGGGTTTTTTTATCCTTGGGGTTTTCGGTATATTCTAAGTTATTAAAACCATTCTCGTCGGCAGAAGAACTTTTTTCTACTTTGAGGTTTTCTTTTTTAAGCCTTTCGGATATATGGTCAAAATTTGTTTCCTTTTTGTCATATTCCAGACGTATCATACCCGAAGCAGTAACCGAGGCTTCTAATATCCCATCAATTCCCAAGAGGCTCTTTTCTATGTTTCGTGCTTGACGTGTATGGCTAATTCCCTTAACCTCAATAAGCAAGTGCCCATACTTTTCAGTAATATCAGCACCTGTTCTTTCGGCGAGGGATTGAATGTGGTCTATAGAAATGATATCGGGGTCATAATGAAAACAAAGTTGTGGTGTGCCAACTTCTTTTTCATCGGCAATATGTACTTTTTCAATACCATTCTTGACCTCCAGTTCTCTAATAAGTCTTTCTACACAAGCATCCTTTTCATTGGGAACTTGCGGAAGGATAATTGTTAATTTAATTTGTAGTTTTTTCATCTTCAAATGAGTTATCTATCCATTTTTTGGCATTGTCTTTTTCTTCGGGCTTAAAAAATTTTATATGTGCCTTGGAAAAAGGCATCAATGCTTCTGTATAATGCTCCTGCCATTTAACGCTCCCAACTAATGCGACCCGACTTAAACGTTCTTCGTTAGGAAGTTCCAGTTCAATTCCTTTCCAATAGGCACTTGCTGTCCAGCCTTCAAAATCTTTCATCTCGATGTACCAAGCAACCTCTTGATGGGTCTTTATATGGTCAGTCAATATCGGAATCAGGTTTTCATAATCCTTAACATCGAGCTTATGCTGCGCCACCATATATACCGTGTTTTGTTTTTTAAAAATTGATATCATTATGACAATCTTTATAAATTAATAGTTGAGTTTAAATGGTGCTACATTTATCGCAAATACCTTTTACCACCAGATTAATGTCTTCTGTGATATAGCCTCCTGGTAGGTTTATTTGCGGAATTTTATGTTCTGTCAAACAGACAGTTTCTTCGCAGTTATTGCAATGAAAATGTAAATGCAAATCGTTGCCTACCTCACATTCGCAGTCTGCCTCACATAAGGCATATTTAATAACTCCGGTTCCATCTTCAATTTGGTGTACAATTCCTTTTTCTTCAAATGTTTTCATAGTTCTAAAGAGGGTGCTTCTTTCAGAAACTTTAAAATCCTTTTCCAAATCTCCAAGGCTAATGGCTACCTTCAATTCTGCCAAACGCTTATAGGTCATAAGGCGCATTGCCGTGGGGCGAATCTCTTTACTTTCGAATAATTGAACTATTTCTTCCATTTGCTCTAATGCGTTTTATAAGTCCTACCGTTTTAAGGATTCGCCAGTTTTAATCTGAAAGGCATCCTCAATATTTGCTATATAGATAATACCATCTCCAGGTTCTTCCGTTTTGCCATTTTTTAAAATTATCTCAATGGCGGCTTGGGCTTCTTCGTTTTGGCAGACCAATTCCAACTTTACTACAGGACTATCCGTTACGTGAAAATCCAAGGATGGTCTTGCTCCTTTCGCCTTAAATGCTCCTGTACCCTCTGATTGTGATAGGGTCATACTTTTAAAGCCATTCTCGGTAAGGGCATCAATGACACGATTAATTCTATTTGGCTTTATAAATGCTTTTATTTCCTTCATAATTATGAGTTTTTTAAATTTTTAATCGATTCTGAACCGAGCCTGTTTTTTAATTTTTAACTAACTAATTAAGACGATAAACAAACTCGGAATCAAAATCTTTGATTTTTATTGAATTAATGTCCGTGTTCCAGCTCGCCTTTAACCATTTCCGAGGATAGGTTATAAGCTCCGTTTATCACGACTTTAGCATCTTTTGAAACTTCGGCAGGTAGATTGACTTTAACAAAGCCTAAATCAGATATACCAACCGTAACGGGTATCATTTTAAATTTCATTTTGTCAGCTTCCATTTCTTCATCTTCATCCAAAATAAAAATAAAGGATTGCTCGCCTTCTTTTATAATGGCAGCTTCCGGTACGGCAAAACCTTTTTTCTCGCCCTGCACTATTCGTCCTTCCACGTACATTCCTGGCAACAGGTTTTTATCCTTGTTTTCAATATCTGCCAGAACTTCCAAAGCTTTTGGGTCGGTGTTGAAGGTTTTACCCACAGACCGAACGGTTGCTTTAAGCAGTTCATCTGGACGAGAAGCTGTTGAAAAATAGATTTGTTGCCCTTTCTTGATTTGCTTTATGTCCTTCTCATATACTTTGAAGTTGACATAAATTTTTGAATTATCGCTTATTGAAAACATTTTGGATTGTTGCGCCACGTAATCGCCAAGGCTAATCATTACTTCATCTACATAGCCACTTATGGGTGTGGTAATGGGAACAGCGGAATATATTTGCCCTTCCGCCACTTTGTCCGGATTAATGCCCAACAGTCTCAATTGGGACCGCAAACCATTGACGCTGGATGTTGTGGAACGAAATTTTGACTGCGCCATCTGAAATTCTTTGCCAGAAGACACACCTTTGTCATAAAGGGTCTGTTTGCGTTCAAAATCCTGTTTTAAAAATACCAGTTCGTCATTTTTTTCCTGATAGTCCTGTTGCATTGCAATGATATCTGGGTGTTCTATATATGCCAACACCTGTCCTTTGCTTACGTTATCTCCGGGTATTACTTTTATGGAACTCACATTTCCACCAACAAATGGACTGATGTTTGCCTTGTCCTGTGGGAAAAGCTCCAGCGTTCCTGTTACCTTAATGTTGTTCCCCAAATTTCGTTCCTCCAAAGGTTTCGTTTCCAAACCTATGGTTTCGGCCTGTTGTTTTGTGAGTTCGACAACGCCTTCTTCCTCGCTGTGACCACCTTCTTCCCCTCCTTCATCGTGGCCTTCTTCGCCGTGCGCATCTTCTCCACCTGCTTCGGTTTTTGATACGCCTTCAGCTTCGTTATGTCCAAGTTCAGATTTTTGGCCATCGTTACAACTCATAAACATAAGTGTAAATAATACGGTACTTACTAATAGTATATTCTTCATTTTTCCTTTTTTAAGATTATAGATTGCCCAATTGATATTGCATATCAATGGTCTGCTGGTTATACTGATTGATGTATTGTAAATGGTTTTGTTTTATACGGATGGCACTGTTGAGAATCGTGATATAATTGACGTAATCTATTTCGCCTTCTGTAGATGCCAATTGCGCTGTGGTAATTTGTTCTTCTGCCAACAATAGTGCGCCTTCTTCGTAATATTGCAAAATCTTCTTGGTTTTTTCAAGTGATTTGGTCAATTGTGAAACCCGACTTTCTGTAACCGCTTTTTGCTCCAAATATTGATTCTCTGCAACCATAGCATCTGCCTTGGCTGCCTTAACTCTCGATTTCTGCGGAAAAAACCATAACGGAATACTAATGCCTGCCTGATAGGTGTTAAAGCCTGAAACATCATCCACAACCTGCCTGCCAAATGATAAATTGAATTTCGGCAGGAACTGCGATTTCTCAACACCCACGTTTGCTTTACTAACTTCGGCATTTTGCAAGGCATATTGTAATATTGGGTTATTGCCCACTGAAGTTGAATCCAATGTCGCCATAAAATCCAATGTTTTATATGATTCATTAATGGTTTCAATGGATTCATCCGTTCCCAAATATTGTTTTAAGGCACGTCTGGCAATTTCAATATCATCAAAAGCTTGTTGCCTTAATACCTGAATCTGTTGAAATTCGGAAGAGGCTGCAATAAATTCCAATTTGCCTGTTTCTCCAGTGTCATACCGAAGTTGGGCAGCGGTCTTAAAATTGGTATAAATGCTGTCCAATTGGTCTGCAAAACGTAACTGTGCCTTATAATAATTAATTTGGTCATAGGCTTGCATCACATTACGCACCAACTGTTGTTCGCTGGCCACATAAAACTTTTCTCCCAAGGCTATACGCTCTTTGTAAAACTTGGATTTTGAAAACCCGGAAAGCAAATCAATATTGCCCTGTTGCACACCAACGGTTGTCTGTACTCCGGGAAGATTATTGCCATATTCTTCTTTGCCTGTGAAAACTTGTGTGCTACCAAGGTCAAAACTCGTTCCCTTTAGTGCCTTTTCCCGTTCAATAAATGCCTGACTTTCCTTAAGTGATGGATAATTCTGTTTTGCCATAGCAATGGCCTCATCTACAGTCAAGGTTTTTGGAATTGTACCATCTTGATTGGTATCTTGGGCAAACGCAGTTCCAGAAGCCATCATAACGCCAACCATCAATAATATGGTTACATTATTCGTTGATTTGTTGACATAACTTACATCTCCATTGTTATTGTTTCGTTCCTTTCTCGATTCGAGCCAATAATACAATACAGGAAGGACCACAAGCGTTAAAAATGTTGCCGTTAGCAAGCCGCCAATAACCACCGTTGCCAATGGTCGCTGTACTTCTGCACCGCCAGAGGTAGAAATCGCCATTGGTATAAAGCCCATAATGGCCGCCGTTGCCGTAAGCAAAATAGGGCGTAAGCGTTCGTGTGTTGCCTCGTATATTCGTTTTTTTAAGTCTGTCATTCCACTTTCTTTTAGTTCATTGAATTTGTTTATCAGTACCAATCCGTTTAATACCGCTACTCCAAAGAGCACGATAAAACCAACCCCAGCTGAAATACTAAAAGGCATTCCCCTTATCCAAAGGGCAAACACGCCACCAATAGCTGCCAAAGGCACTGCCATATAAATCATTAAGGACTGTGAAAATGAGCTCAAGGCAAAGTAGAGCAATATGAATATTAGGAAAAGTGCAATAGGCACTACAATCATCAATCGGTCTGAAGCACGTTGCAAGTTTTCAAACGAACCTCCATAGGTCACAAAATAACCAGGTGGCAATTTTACTTGCGTTTCCAATTTTTGCTGTATTTCCTCGACCATTGATTTTACATCGCGTCCACGAACATTTACACCCACGGAAATACGACGCGAGGTATTGTCCCTTGAAATCTGCATTGGCCCGGGCTTATAGCTGATATCTGCCACTTCCTTTAAAGGCACTTGCGCTCCGTTTGGTAAATCGATGAAAAGATTTTTAAGGCTGTTAATGTCCTGTCTAAATTCCTTTGCCAACCGAATGACGACATCGAACCGTTTTTCGCCTTCAAAAATCACACTTGCCTGTTCTCCAGCAAATGAAGCACTCACATAATCATTCAGCTTGTCAACGGTTACACCGTATTGTGCCATTTTTGCGCGGTTGTACACTACGGTCATTTGTGGCAAACCACTTGTAGCTTCCACATTAAGGTCAGCCGCTCCGGGAACGGTTCTGATGACTGCTGCGATTTCCTGTACCTTGTCTGCCAACACTTCCAAATCTTCTCCGTACAGTTTGATAGCCACGTCCTCACGAACACCTGTAAGCAATTCGTTAAAACGAAGTTCAACAGGTTGCGTAAACACGAAATTTACACCGGGAACGACTGAAATTTTTTCTTGAATCTTTTCTATGAGTTCTTCTTTGCTATCTGCGGAAGTCCATTTACTCTTATCCTTTTCAAGAATAATGTAACTATCCGCAATGTCCATAGGCATTGGGTCTGTTGGTATTTCGGCTACCCCAATTCTTGAGACTACCGTTTTTACTTCCGGAAATTCATTGATTAAATTTTGAAGTTTTTTTGAAGCCTCAATAGATTCTGTAAGACTGCTCCCCGGTTTTATCAACGCTTGAAACGCAATATCGCCCTCATCAAATTTAGGTATGAATTCGCCACCCATATTGCTGAAAATAAATCCTGCAATCAATAGTAAGGCAACCGCTCCTATAACGACACCAGCCCTAAAGCGAAGTGCAAAATTGAGCAATGGTACATACCCTCTGTTTAAACCGGACATTATTTTATCACTGAACCTATCAATCTTGTTTTCAAATTTGGCAAACCAACTATTCTGATTTTTTGCGGGTTTTAAGAACATTGCAGATATCATAGGAACATAGGTAAGACAAAGGATAATTGCTCCTAAAACGGCAAAACCAAATGTAAACGCCATAGGACGAAACATTTTTCCTTCAACTCCCGTGAGGAAAAGAATAGGCGTGAAAACGATTAGTATGATTAATTGTCCGAAGAATGCGGAATTCATCATTGTACTTGCGGAATCATATGCAATCTCATCCATTTCCGCTTGGTCAATGACTGATGTCGTTTTTTTCATACGCTGATGGATATGGAAAACCATTCCTTCAACGATAATTACCGCACCATCCACAATAATTCCAAAGTCAATCGCACCCAAGGACATTAGGTTTGCCCAAACGCCAAATTGTTTCATTAAAATAAAGGCAAACAATAGGGATAGCGGAATTACCGAAGCTGTTATCAAACCGCCACGGAAACTTCCCAAAAGCAGTACCAGAACAAATATTACAATCAACGACCCTTCAATAAGGTTTTTTTCAACCGTGCTTGTGGTTCTTCCAATAAGTTCACTTCGGCTTAAAAACGTATCTATGTAAACGCCTTCTGGTAGGGATTTTTGTATTTCTGCGATGCGCTTCTCTACATTTTCGACGACGTTGCCCGGGCTTTCGCCTTTTAGCATCAATATTTGTCCACCAACAGTTTCGTGTCCATCTTGGGTAAAAGCACCATAACGGACTTGATTGCCATAGCCCACTTTTTCGGCAACATCCCTTACTAACACAGGGCTTCCGTTTTGTGTGGTTACAACTGTATTTTCCAAATCGGCGATGCTACGTGCCAAACCTTCGCCACGAATGAAATTTGCTTGATGGTTTTTTTCAATATATGCACCACCCGTATTGGCATTGTTCCCTTTTAGGGCTTCAAAAACCTGATTCATTGTAATGCCAAAACTTTTAAGTTTGTCGGGATTTATGGCCACCTCGTATTGCTTTACATAACCACCAAAAGCGTTAACCTCGACGACTCCGGGGACTAATGCCATTTGACGTTTTACAATCCAGTCCTGGATAGTACGAAGCTCCATTGCATCGTATTTGTCTTCGTAGCCCTCTTTTAGTTTTAGGGTGTATTGATAGATTTCGCCCAAACCTGTGGTAATTGGGGCCATAAAGGGCGTGCCAAAACCTTCGGGGATTTCTCCGGCAACTTCGGTTAA
The DNA here is from genome assembly GCA_002364215.1 of Aequorivita sp. UBA3180. Classification (GTDB taxonomy): domain Bacteria; phylum Bacteroidota; class Bacteroidia; order Flavobacteriales; family Flavobacteriaceae; genus Aequorivita. Next base: position 254,876 of record DEXQ01000015.1, read on the forward strand.
TTTCTCTTGCACCAATTGCCGAGGAAGATAAGTGCCTGCTTCGTCCTTAAAGACAATGGTAACCACAGAAAGCCCAAAACGGGATACCGAACGCAGTTCGATAACATCAGGAAGGTTTGCCATTGCCAATTCTACTGGATAGGTTACAAATTGTTCAATGTCTTCAGTACCTAAATTTGGGGCAACAGTAATGACTTGTACTTGGTTGTTAGTAATATCGGGTACAGACCCCAAGTTTATAGTGGCCATAGACCAAATGCCCGTACCTACAAGTGCCACTATAAATAGCCCAATAATAAACTTGTTATTAATGGAAAATGAAATGATTTTGTTAATCATAGAAAAAGTATTAATTCAGTTTAAACATCGCAATGCAATTGGATGCAATGCGTTTATAATGCGATGCTTAATTTGAAAAAGCATCACGTAAGGATATAGCTATCCTTAAAAAAACTGAATTAAACCCTTGGGGGTTGGAAAAGAGATTCCAGATATCTGGAATTCAATTGGAAAGCATAGTAATTGAATTGAGTTTGTTTATCATCTACAACGGGGTGTATTAATGAAGGCTGAAAGCCCGCGATGAAAACAAAATGTTGGCAGCATTGATGGCTAGTATGTACTGGCGCATTATCGTGTTCTGAATCTTGATGGTGTTCTTCAGGATTACCATCATTATCTATATAATCTTCGTAAATATATTTAACGAATGAATAACCATCATATTCTTTATGGTCTTGGTAATGTGAAAGGAAATGGGATATTTCTTCAATTTGTTCGCAAATTTCCATATTTGCGGCTATTCCTTGAAAAAAGAATAAAATAGACATAGATATGGAAACAAATACTTTCATAGTAGATTGCAAATATAAGAAAAATTGAATGCACAGGCTGTGCAAAATTCAGGCTTAAGTAAATACTCTCTTGTTTCTTTCTAAAAAATTCAAAACTTAAATATGTTGTAATTGGGCAGAAATTATTTACAATCTTTTATATTTTATTGTCTTTTTAAGAGCATTTGGATTACTAAAACAAAATTATGTTTCTCTTAAATCGCAATCAATCAATTGTTATGAAATATTTTAAAAATTGTAAAAAAAGTAAAAAACACAAAAACAAAATGAAAATGATTATAACACCTATCCAAATTATTTTGCCTTTTTTAGAAATACTGCTTTTTTCGGTTTGAATTTTTTTACGCTCTTTGAGACGTTTTTTTCTCCGATTTTCTGACATTATAGTTTCTATTTACTTAAGCGTTTTCTATTTCGTCTCGATAATTTTTGTATTCGTAAGATTTTCAGGTAACTACAAATATTAATTCGGTTCAATATGAATTAATACGTGTCCTAAATTCGGTAATTCTGTTCTTAAATAATCTTTTAATTTATGTGAGATATCGTGTCCAGCTTTTACAGAGATTTCGCTATTTACTATTACGTGCAAATCAACGTGGAATTTCATTCCCGATTTTCGAATAAAACATTTCTCTGTCCCTAAAACACCTCTAACTTCTTTCGATTTTTCTCTGATTTCAATTATAAGTTCATCATAAAGTTGCTCGTCCATAACTTCGCCTAAAGCTGGTCTTAAAATTAAGTAGCTATTATATAGAATAAATGCAGAAGCAAATAATGCTGCCCAATCATCTGCGTTTTCGTATCCTTTTCCAAATATAATTGCAATCGAGATTCCAATAAAAGCCATTACCGAGGTTATTGCATCGCTTCTATGATGCCAAGCATCTGCTTTAAGGGAAGAACTATTTGTTTGTCTACTTTTTCTAATAACTATTTGAAATGAGATTTCTTTCCAAATAATGATTAGTCCTAATACTATCAAAGTCCAAGGTTTCGGAATTTTATGAGGTGTTTGAATGTTTTGAATACTTTCGTATGCAATTATTGTGGCAGAAACAACAAGAAAAGCAACTACACCAAAAGTAATTAATGGTTCAATTTTCCCGTGTCCGTAAGGATGATTTTCGTCTGCTGGTCGTTTTGCATATTTAAATCCTAATAAAACTAAAAATGAAGCAAAAATATCAGTTGTGGATTCAATGGCATCTGCAATTAACGCATAAGAATTACCAAAAAAACCTGCAAGTCCTTTTATAAGGGCTAAAGCAGTATTTCCAATGATGCTGAAATAAGTTGTTTGTATTGCAGTTTGTTCGTTATTCATTCTGTTTTTCTGTAATATCCATAAAAGCAGTATTATTAAATTTAAATGGTAATTATGAAGTCTAATGAAATTGAAATAACTATTTATTCAAAATGTGCCGTTTAACTATAGTACCCAAATCTTTCTCCGAAAACCAAATGTCTTCTGGATGAAGATGAAGAACAGGTGCCTGTTCGCATTTATTGTTACAGTACATATCCTCAACTTCGATTTTATTTTTTAACTTATATTTCTTTATATAATAATCTAAAAGTTTTCCCTTTTTCTTTCGGCAATTTACGCCATCACACCGATAAATGATGGGTTTATTATTTTTATGCTCTTCCATACTATTCTGTTTATAATTAATTTTTCTTTGGTCTTAATAGAATAACCACCAACACCAATACTACTAACGTAATAATGCCTCCATAAAGGAAACTTTGATTTGGGAATGTAGTACCCAAAAATCCTGCCAACGGATATGCAAATGCCCACCACAAATGTGAAAATGCAAAATGAGAACCATAGACTTTACCCTGTTCTTCAATAGGAACTGTTTCTCCAATAAGTGTTTCAGAAGGAATCTCTGCAAGGCTTTGTCCAAGTCCTGCTACAATCCACACTAAAAATAGCATTGAAAAATTGAGATAATTAGCAGCACTTATAGCGATACCTAATATCAGAGCACCAACAATAAGTGAGATGCGTCTTGATTTAGATTTATCAATTGCTCCAGAAACAAATGCAGCTACCATTGCTCCAATTGCGAAAGCTGCCATTATAATGCCATAATCCTTATCTGTGAGGTTCAATCCACCTTTAACCAATACAATGGTATTGACAAGAATAAGTGCACCGGCAACGGCAGAAACCAGTTCAATAAACAGCGCAAAGCGTACATATTGATTAGAAAACAAAATTTTAATCCCTTTTGAAACATCTTGCCAAGTTGTTGGTTTGATTTTACCCTCGACTTCATCTGGGATAATATCCAGCTTACTTTTAGGAAGACTCAACAATAAAATACCTGCTATAACAAATGTACCGGCATCAACAAAGAATATTTCCCTTGCACCCAACCAAATTGCCAATATACCTGCCAGTCCTGGGCCCAGAACCCCTAATAATTGATAGGTAGCCGCCGATAATCCGATAGCTTGTCTATATAATGATTTCTCAACGATTTTCGGAATTACAGAACGATAGGTAGGACTAAAAAACGCATTGAACACATTCATTAAAAAGACAAGAACATAGATTTGCCATTCTTCGGTTACAAAGGGCAGACATCCTACAATCCCCATTCTTATAAAATGCGTGATATATAGTATTTTCTTTCTGGACATTCTGTCTGCCAATACACCTGCAAAAGGCGAAAAAACAATAAATGCCGTGACCCTTAAAGTAAGAGCTGTCGCCAATATGACGGCAGCTCTTTCTTCTCCAAATTGATATGCCAAAAGCGCCAAACCGACCCACGTAAAAGCATCGCCCAATAAACTTATGGTCTGTGCTAAATAAAGTTTTGCAAATAATTTGTTGCGAAGGGCTTGGAACGGTTCTAATAATTTTGAAAGTTTCATTTATTCTCTAAATATCAATTGAGTTCAAAATTTTAATTTGTGCCTGCTAAATGGAAGGCTATTTCAATTGGGCGTAGAAATTGACCTTCCATTGCAGGACTTAAAATTATAATGTGTACTGTCCTTTTAGCCTCAAATTTACTACTACGTCTTCATTACCGGTATTTCTAAAAAACCATCCGTGTTTACCTTCATAAGGTGCTAAAAAAGTGCCCACCATATTATGGGAATTTGAAATGGTATAACTTTCAAAATAGACTTCCTTTGGCTCTACTTTTTGTTTAACCTCTCCGTGAAAATCGAAGTACAGCACTTCATTGTTGGCAGTTATCCATTCATATTTCATTGTTCCGTATTTGAGCATATTTATTTTAAATTCTATGCCTTTTCCTGCCGGTACAACCACTTTGGTTTCATCCTCACGAGTTGCTAATTGTTCTTCTGGTACGGGATTATCAGCTTCCACGGGTCGAGCGACATCGGGTCCTGATCCAGCTTTTTCGAGTTTAATCAAGGGAAGGTTAGCTGTTGATACCATCGTGCCCAAATCATTAGTTTGATTGTTTTCGGGGACATAAAGTTTACTAAATCCAAAAAGTTTACCTGCTCCTGTTGGGTCTATACCATATTCCGCTGGCAGTACTGCAACAACTAATAGAAGTGCTCCAACAACTAATGCTATGATAGTCGCCTTTATAATTTTACTTTTTTCCAATATTGGATGATTCATTTCTGACATAATTATTTTTTTTTAAGATGTAAAGTAGCCTGTTAATTGGAAGCCGAGCAGTAAAAACCCAGCAGCCATAAGAGCTGTATTTGTAATGGTTGAAAATTTCATAAAACTGCGTTGCCTTCTCCAAACGGTTATAAGGATTAACACCACCGCTAAAGCAATAAATTGTCCTATTTCTACACCTATATTGAAACCAATTAGGTTAGTAAAAAGGCCATCTTTATCAAATTTGAATTCTTGCAATTTACTGGCAAGCCCAAAACCGTGAAACAGACCGAATATCAAAACTGCTGCTTTTGTATTGGGCTGTTTGCCAAAGAAACGTTTGAAGCCACCCAAATTGTCAAATCCTTTATAAACAATGGATAGTGCAATGATAGCATCTATTAAATATGCATTTATATTTATATCGGCTAATACACCTAATAGTAATGTGGTACTATGTCCAATGGTAAAAAAGCTAACATACAATAGCACCTCTTTCGGTTTATAAAGAAAGAAAATAACGCCTACCAAAAATAGTAGATGGTCATAACCGGTAATCATATGTTTTGCTCCTATATAAAGAAAGGGGCCAAATGCTACACCACTATTTCCTAACAGAAATGTTTGCGTGTCTTCATCTACTCCGTGAGCATACGCCATTGAACCAAATGCTCCGAATAGAAACAGAATGAGAAAGGCATAAATATTTTTGATTTTCATATTTCAAGTATTTAAATCCCATTGCACATTGCTGTACAATGGGACTTTGATTATTAATGGGCGTGACCGTGGGATTTGACCTGCTGTATGCTATCTTCCCTTTGGCTCATTTCTTCTGGGCTTTGGGTTGCTTCAGTATTTTGAGTTTTTACGCTTTCGTCTTTTTTGGTTTCTCTACAAGATGCCAATAAGATTAAGCTGATGGTTGCAATAAAAAATACTTTTTTCATAATGTTTGATTTATATAGTTATTGATTCTAAATTATTCCTCTTCTTCGGAATTTCGCAATGCGGACAAAATGGAATAGGCATTCTTGGTCACAGGTTTGAAATTTTGAACATTCGCAGCTTCAGCAAAAGTTATCGCTGTATAGCCTTCCTGCTCAATTCCTTTTTTAACCTGTTCCAATTTGAATGTATAGCCACTTTCCGTTTCTTCGGTTTGAAGGATTACGAAATCTTTTCCTTCATATTGAACAATAGCTTCTGAAGGGATTGCATTTTGCTTATTTGTGCCGCTTTCTACCCAAGCCTTTACGTACATTCCCGGCAAAAGACCTTTTTCATTCTCTTTTTCTATGTGGCAATAAACTGGCGTTATACGGTCACTACCTGTTGCTTTTCCAATCAGGAAAACCTTGGCAGTACGATTGAACGTATTATCATCGGAAAGTGAAAATTTAACGGTTTGACCAATCTCCAACTTTTCCAAATCTTTTTCAAAGGCATTCAATGCCAAATGAATATCGTTTAAATCGACAATTTCAAATAGAACATCCTGTGGGGAAACAAAATCGCCAATATTTACATTGCTCGCTTTTACAAAACCTGAAATAGGGGCATAGAGATTCGCAGTTCGTGTTATATTTCCATTTTGAACAGAACTTCTACTGATTCCTGCAAGTGCAAGCCGTTGTTCGTATGCCTTCACTCTTCCTTGTGTGATTTTATAATCAGAAGAAACCTGTTGAAATGTTTTAGCAGAATTGATGTCTTCCTCTCTCAACTTTTTCTGACGGTTAAATTCCTCTTCAAGAAACTGAAGTTTGCTTAAACTCTCCAAATAGCCTTGTTGGATTTGGATAAATTCAGGATTCTCAATGGTTGCCAAGACTTGCCCTTTTTTAATTTCTTCACCAGGCAGTTTTCCTGCTGTTTTTAAATAACCTCCTAAAGGTGCAGATACCGATGCCATACTTTCAGGCTCTACGTCTATGCTGCCATTTAGTTTTATGATGTTACTTAAATTTCGCATTTCAATCGCTCCTGTTTCAATTCCAGCGAGATTGTATTGGTCCTTCGTAAAAGTGATTTGTTTGATTCCAGTTGCAACTGGTTGTTCTTCTTTTATCGAACTTTCTTCAGAAGCTTCCTTTTTTTCAGAATCGGTATTGCCACAAGCCACCAACAATAGGGTGGATAAAATGAGTAGCGAAATTTTTGTATTGAATTTAATTTTCATCTTTTTATATTTTAATTTGAAATCAATAGTTTTTATAAACCCAATAAGGCTTCAATGACTATGATAGACTGGTTATATTGATATAGTGTGTTTAAATATTCCGTTTGAATACTGTTCGCCAATGTGAGGTTTTGCAAATATTGTGTATAAGAAACATCGCCACTTTTAAAGCTCTTTTCTGAATTATCAATGATAAGTTCCGCTTGTGGCAAAGCATCATTTTGATAGTAATCTAAAGTACTTTGAAGTTTGTAATATTCTTGCAATAAATTTTGTAGTTCGCCTTCAAGCTGTGTCTTGTTTAACTCAATTTGAGATTGGACGATGTCCTCTTCAATTTTTGCTGCCTGAATTTTGGCTCGATGTCCACCAGGAAAAATTGGAATTGCAACACCTACGTGAAAGAATGAAAATCGGTCATCGTCATTAAAATTTTGGTTTGCTATACCGCTACTTTGAGCGCCAATAAATGTTTGGCTATTATAACCGAACATAATATCTGGCAACACTTTACTCCTTTCCACATTGGTTTCTCGTTTCCTTACTTCCAACTGTTGTTTTAAATAAACGTAAAACGGACTTTGCTCCACAGACTGGCTTTCAATATCTAAATCTATCTCACGACGAACCAATTCACTCTCTACGATACCAATATCATCATTCGTGTTCAAAACAACCTGAAGCTGCTTTTTGGCGATTCTCATATCGGCTTCGTTTTGCTGAAGCTTGTTCTTTATTTGCATAGACTGTGTTGCAGAGGTTACACTTTCCAGTTTTGTGGATTCGCCAGATTCATAACGCATCGAACTTGAACGGTTGAGATTACCATACAAGCTATCTTGACGCTGCAACAATTGTTTGTTCTGCATTAAAAACACATATCTTGAATAGGCAGCTTTTACATCCGCAATTAGGTCATTTTCTTCTATAACCTTTAGTTGCTCACTGCTACTAACTCTTGCTTTTGCCAGTTTGAACTGACTGGTATAAACTGTTGGGAAATTTATTCGCTGTGTAACTCCGTATTGATTATCCCTTACCGTAGGCGTATTAAATTCGCCATTTTGATACGAGAATTCTGTTCTCGGAATTGTTATAGCACCGTACTTTCCTTTTTCTTCAACCTCGATTTCGTATTGAGCAATCTTAATACGGTTATTGTTCTGAAGTGCCATTTCAATAGCCTGCTGCAAGGTAATTGTACGCTCCTGCATCTGATTTGTTTCTTGTGCTTGAAGTTGCATCGCAGGAAAAAACAGACCACCAATCACCATTAAAGTGGTAACGATTTTCTTTTTTCCTAAATTGAATTTCACTTTTCCTTCAGTAAAATAGATATACAAGACTGGTAGTACAATTAGGGTTAGTGCTGTTGCCGTAATCAATCCACCTATAACCACAGTAGCTAATGGTCGCTGTACTTCTGCTCCTGATGAATTTGATAATGCCATAGGTAAAAAACCTAAAGCAGCTACGGTAGCTGTCATTAATACAGGTCTCAATCTCACACGTGTTCCTTTAACAACACGTTCATAAATATCGGTTACACCTTCTTTATCAAGCCTATTGAATTCTGCGACCAGCACGATTCCATTTAAAACAGCCACACCAAATAAGGCAATAAATCCGATTCCGGCTGAAATACTGAAAGGTAAGTCTCTTATGATTAGTGCAAAAACACCACCTATTGCAGATAAAGGGATTGCCGTAAAAATGAGCAAACTTTGTTTCATTGAACCAAAAGTAAAAAACAACAGCACTAAAATCAGCAACAACGCTATTGGTAAAGCAATCACTAACCGTTGATTAGCCTCTTGCAAGTTCTGAAATTGACCACCATAGGTTACATAATAACCTGCTGGCATATCAACTTTTGAATTCATAATTTGCTTTATGTCTTCAATAATACTTTGTACATCCCTGTCACGCACGTTGAAGCCAACAATAATTCGACGCTTTGCATTGTCACGCTGAATTTGTACTGGTCCTGGTTCAAATGAAATGTTTGCTACCTGACTTAACGGAATTTGATTTCCCTGTGGTGTACTGACATACAAATTTTGTACATCGGTTATATCGGTTCGGTAGTTCTTGTCCAATCTCACAACGAGGTCAAATCTACGTTCCCCTTCATAAACAAGTCCTGCCGAAGTACCCGCAAAGGCAGTTTCGATAGCATTATTTACGTCCTCGATATTCATACCATATTGAGAAATCTTGTCACGGTTCATTTGAATATTAATCTGTGGTAGTCCAGTCACTTCTTCAACATACAAATCTTCAACACCTTCTACCGATTTTATTTTGCTACCCACATTACCAGCCAAATCTGAAAGAATATTGAGGTCTTCTCCATAAATTTTTATTACAACATCCTGTTTAGCACCTGTCAGAAGTTCATTAAAACGCATTTGTATGGGTTGTTGAAAACTAAAAGTAGCATTAGGGATTATTGACAGGGATTCTTTCATCTCTGCTGCCAGTTCTTCTCTTCCTTCTGCTTTTTTCCATTCCGATTTTGGGCTTAAAATAACCATCATATCTCCTGCCTCAATGGGCATAGGGTCTGTTGGAATTTCCCCTGAACCAATCTTGTTTACTACTTGCTTCACTTCATCTGGATATTCATTTAATAATATCGTCTGTGCCTTTTGAGAAACATCAATCATCTGGTCGATAGAACTTCCTACAGGTACTCGGGTTTCAACCGCAAAATCGCCTTCGTCCAATTGGGGAATAAACTCACCTCCCATATTTGCAAAAACGATTAGCGTTATAACAAATAATCCTACTGCCAATCCAAGTACCAATAATTTTGTGCGCAGGGCAGCTTCTAAAATAGGTTGATATATACGCTGAAAGAAATCCATCATTTTATCGGAAAAATTCCGCTTATGTTCCGTCTTGCGTCCAAGTGCAAGGGCAGACATCATCGGAACGTAGGTAAGTGATAAAATTAATGCCCCAAGAATAGCGAACATTACCGTTTGTGCCATTGGATGAAACATTTTTCCTGCAACACCGCTCAAAGCCAAAATAGGCACGTAAACAATTAGAATTATGATTTGTCCGAAGGCAGCGGAATTCATCATTTTTCCAGCAGAGCGTTTTACCTCGGTATCCATTTGTTCTGACGATAGCTTCTCAACGCCAGCATACTTCTTTTTACTGGTATGAATCCCAAACATTACAGATTCAACAACAATTACCGCCCCATCTACTATAAGCCCAAAATCTATGGCACCCAAACTCATTAAATTTCCGGAAACCCCAAAGAGGTTCATCATCGCGATTGCAAAAAGCATTGAGAGCGGAATAACCGAAGCAACTATCAATCCACCTCTTAAATTACCAAGAAAGAGGATTAGTACAAAAATCACTATCAAAGCACCTTCCGTAAGGTTAGTCGTTACAGTCCCGATTGCACGGTCTACCAAACCTTTCCTATCCAGATAAGGTTCAATGGTCACTCCTTCGGGCAAAGTTTCTTTAATCTGCTCAATTTTATCCTTCACATCATTGATAACGGCAGAAGAATTTGCTCCCTTTAGCATCATTACAATTCCCGTAACAACTTCGCCTTCACCATTTCGGGTAGCCGCTCCATAGCGCACACCGTGACCAAACTGTACTTTGGCAACATCCCGAACAAGTACTGGTGTGCCATTATTTACTTTAACAGCTATTTTCTCCAATTCTTGTATATTGTTAACCAAACCTTCGCTCCGAATGAAATAGGCATTAGGGCCTTTATCAATATAAGCTCCACCCGTGTTTTGATTGTTTTTTTCCAGAGCGGTAAAAATATCTTCAATAGTAACATTCATACTTTGAAGTTTATCTGGGTCTAAAGCAATTTCATATTGTTTCACCAAACCACCAAAACCACTCACTTCTGCAACACCAGGTGTTCCCAATAGCTGTCTTTTGATAATCCAGTCCTGAATAGTTCTTAATTCGGTGGCATCATATTTATCTTCATATCCTTTTTCGGTATGGATTACATATTGATAAATTTCACCCAAGCCTGTAGTAACGGGTCCCATTTCGGGTTTTCCTATGCCTTCAGGAATGTCTTTGGCAGCGAGCGTTAATCGCTCTTGAACTTGTTGCCTTGCCCAATATAAATCTACGTTTTCCTCAAAAACAATAGTTACAATGGAAAGTCCGAAACGGGAAAAGGAACGCATTTCCTTAATGCCAGGAATACTTACCATTGTTTGTTCTACTGGAAACGTAACTAACTGTTCTACTTCTTGTGCCGCTAAAGTGGGTGATATGGTAATAACCATAACTTGATTGTCTGTGATGTCTGGCACGGCATCAATGGGAAGCTTTGTTAGCGAATAAACGCCCCATCCAATTAAAGCCAGCGTAAATAGTCCGATAACAAGCTTATTGTTTATCGAAAATGCAATGATTTTGTCTAACATTATGTTTAAAATATTTTTAAGTCGTAAATACTGAAATTGAAAATACCATACAGGTCATCTATGGATTTGAATGATACAAAACCAATGATTAATTTTTAAAAAATAAATATGGTAAAATGGTAATTAAAGCAAAGCTTGCTATTACCAAGGCTTAATAAATTTGCAGATACTATTACTATGAATGTATCTGTTTAATTTAATTAAACTAAAGAGGAATTAACAGGTAGGTGGACCTCGTGAATCGAGGGATGAGAGATATGAGTTGAAATAATTATTGGGTGGATGATAGACTACTACTTTTATAGAATCTTCATCATCATATTTTATAGAAATGCTATAACGGTTAAGAAAAATAGGCGTTTTTACGTCCTTTTTAACCTTGAATTGTGAGATAATACTTTCGTGAGTTGCTAAAATTTCATTAGAAACAACTGAATGTATGTGAACTTCCAAAAATAAATCTAAAAGTCCTTTTTTGGAACTTTCTTTTTTTGGAACATCGTGATGTTGGCTGTGACTGTCACTATTGGCAACAGCCTTATGCGAGTGCCCAATTTCGTGTAAATGATGTAAATGGGGCATTACCTGATGCAAAAGCAATAGGCTGAATATGCCTAAAAAGAAAAGTGCTTTTATGTGTTTGTGTTTTTGCATCGGTTGCAAATATAGAAAAATTATAACAGCGCAACGATATTGTTTTTTACGAATAACTCTCAATTGGTTTTGTCAGCGATTTTTATAAGGGTACTTCAAGTTAAATAGTAATTTTTTTAACTGATTGGCTTTTGATTAAAACACTCTACCATCATTTTATATAGTTCAGGATGTTTCTTTTTAAGCAAGTCTGGACGCTCAAAAAAATACTCGGAAGCTACTGCAAAAAACTCTGCTTGATTTGTGCCTCCATATTTTCGGATGTCAGAATGATTATCATTTATCGCTTCCATTTCCTTATGGATTAAATTTAACCAAGGTATAACATATTGATGTTCTAATAATCGCTCTGGCACACCATCTGTTCTATCATCCAACTTATCAATAAGGTGTACGAACTCGTGTATGCCAGTATTACTTTTATCTGTTGTGTTTTTAAAGCCGTGATACAATGCTTTTTGGGAAAGAATCATTTGTTTTTCAAATCGTCCGTTCCCGACAATTCCACCAATGTTACGTGATTTATCCCTATTGCCAAATTGCATATCCTCATTAAAATTATCTGGATATAAGAGGATTCCACTTAAATTAGTGTAATGCCATTCTTTAAAACCAAAAACAGGAATTACGGCACTTGCTGCAATTAAAATTTTATCTAATTCTTCCAATTCAAACTGCACAGCATCTATATAAACCTCACTTAAAAATTGCATCATTTTTTGTTGAAAAACAAGTTGCTTAACTTTTGAAAGATTTCTATAATAAATTACATTTTCCATTAATAATTTGTGCCAATGCTCTGGAAAAGGCTGAATACTCTGCCGTTTCGCTTTTCTATAAAAATGAACAGCAAACAGCAGAACTACAACCAAAATTAAGATATAAACCATTTTAAAGCGAAAAGATTAATCTACAGCTTCCGCTTTAAAGCCTACTTTTTGCAATGTAGCCTTTACATCTTCTTCCGTAGCACCATCGCTTTTAATGGTTAGAATTTTATCTGGATTAGTGGTATCCACTTCCCAACTTTCAACACCTTCCTGTTTATCTAAAAAAGGGGTTACTTTCGAGATGCATCCTCCACAATTGATATTTGTTTTAAATTTTAAAGTTTTCATAATATTTGAATTTATAGTTAATATTAAAGTTTTACTCGTTTAAGTCTTAAACTATTGGCAACAACCGATACGCTACTGAAAGCCATTGCTGCACCTGCAATCATTGGGTCTAATAAAAAGCCATTTATTGGATACAAAACGCCTGCCGCAATAGGTATTCCGATGATGTTATAAATAAACGCCCAAAACAGGTTCTGACGAATGCCCAATACGGTTCTTTTTGACAGTTCCAATGCTTTTGGGATGGATTGCAAATCTGA
>DEXQ01000015.1:268116-278397 GCA_002364215.1 Aequorivita sp. UBA3180
GAAGGCATTACTTCGCCTTGGTAATTTGTTATTCCCACTTGTTTAGCGACAGCAGATGCGGTTTTATTATTATCTCCTGTAAGCATATAGACTTCAATACCTCTTTCTTGAAGCGTCTCTATAGCCTTTTTTGAAGTTTCTTTAATCTTGTCTGCAATGGCAAGTATTGCCAACACTTGTTTTTCATTTCCGAAGAAAATTACCGTCTTTGCTTGCTCTTCTAAACCTTCCGCTGTTTTCATTAAAGAAGCGTCGATTTGAATATTTTTCTCAAGCATTAACTTATGGTTACCCACAAAATATTTTGACCCATTTTCTGTTTGGGCTTTTACACCTTTTCCAGTAATACTTTCAAAGGAATCAATTTCAGCTTGTTCAATATTTTCCTCTTTCAAAAGTTTTACCACTGCTTCTGCCAAAGGATGTTCTGATTGTGCTTCAATAGCCAAAAGAATTTGCTTGAATTCGTTTTGATTTTCAAGCTTATCCTTCCAGAGTATATCAGTTACCAATGGTTTTCCTTCGGTAATGGTTCCAGTTTTATCAAGAATGACGGCATTCACTTTATAACCGAGTTCCAAACTTTCGGCATCTTTAATCAGGATATTGTTTTCTGCTCCTTTGCCAATCCCCACCATTATGGCGGTTGGTGTTGCCAATCCTAATGCACAAGGACAAGCGATAACCAATACTGCTACAGATGTCAACAAGGCTTGTGAAAATGCATTATCGCCACCGACAAACATCCAAACGATGAACGTAACGATAGATATCCCCAATACGATGGGAACAAAAATTCCCGCAATCTTATCGACCAATTTTTGCACAGGTGCTTTGCTTCCCTGTGCTTCCTGAACCATTTTTATGATTTGGGAAAGCAGGGTTTCGCCGCCTACCTTTTCTGCTCTGAATTGAAAACTTCCTTTTTGATTGACGGTACCGGCAAATACTTTTTCCGATTTGGATTTTTGGACCGGGACCGGTTCGCCCGTAATCATACTTTCATCTACATACGAACTGCCTTTTGATACTTCACCATCAACTGGGATTTTTTCTCCAGGACGTACCAAGATAGTTTGACCCACTTGGACTTCGGAAATCTGGATTTCCTTTTCTTCGCCATTTTCTATTACCTTCAACGTTTTGGGCTGCAATCCAATCAGTTTTTTAATCGCTGAAGAAGTGTTCGATTTTGCCTTTTCTTCCAAGAGTTTCCCCAAGGAAATAAAGGTTATAATGACAGTAGCCGCCTCATAATAGACGTGAGGCTCGATACCACGGCTCAACCAAAATTCAGGAAAAAAGGTATTGAATATACTAAAAAGGAAAGCAATTCCGGTACTCAAGGCCACCAAGGTATCCATATTCGCCTTACCGTGTTTGGCTTGCTTGAAGGCATTGATGAAAAAACTGCGCCCAAACCAAAAAAGAATTGGAAAGGCCAATACCAATGAAATCCATTTGCCTGGTTCCCATTGCATATAGAACATTCCCAACACAAAAATGGGTAGCGTAAGTATCGCCGACCAGATGGTTCGGTTTTTTATGTCTTGATAGTGCTTTTGCTGTAGTTCTTGTTGTACTTCCGAAGGATTCTCCGCATCAATGATAATATCATAACCCACTTCGCGAAGTGCATTTTGAAGTTGATTAGGACTCAACTCTTTGTCGTACTCTACAAGAACAGAACTATTGGCAAAATTTACGCTTGCATCAAAAACGCCTTCCGTATGTTTTAATACAGATTCAACGCTTGCTGCACACGATGCGCAGGTCATTCCTGTAACCGGGAATGATTCTTTTATTCCTTGTTTATGGCTCTTTTCTTTGGTTTCAAATATGTTAATTGTCTCCATAATCCTATTCTGATTTGACATTTACAAAATTCAGAAAATAGCCTGAAGAACTTGTTATGGAATATGCCGAAAAAGTTGTAGAATTAGTTTATTCACCTTTATTATTTTTTAATCCTATATCCTTTTATTTGAATCACTTCTTCTATTTCATTGACGCTTGTTTTTGTGCTATCAAATTTAATTTCAGAAGTCCCTTTTATGTAAGAAGTATTGATTTCTAGAATTCCATCTAATTTTTTCACTGAATAATTGATATTTTCTTCACAACCAGTACATACCATCCCTTCAATAGAAAGCTTTATAGATTGAATATCTGTTTGGTTTACAATTACAGCATCGTTTCCTATTGATTTGTGAAACAATTGAGGATAATATGAAACCAATGTCATTACAGCCACAAACGCAGCAACCAACCACACATAGAATTTTGATTTAAAAAATGATGGTTTATCAGTTTCACAGTTGCTGCAATCAACCTTCTTCTTTTTATAAACTTGATAAAAAGCAAAGCCCAAGGACAAAAAAGCAATTGCCAACAAATAAGGTTTTAAAGCGATGAGCCAGGAGAAATACACTGAGCTACCACTAATACCTGCGACACCTGTCAGCAATAGTGGTCCCCAACAGCAAAGCTTTAGGGAAACTGCTGAAAATACAGCAGTCCCCATAGATGCTTTTTTGTTAAATTGAACTATTCCCATCTCTAACAGCTTCCTATTCCTGCATTGGTCAAATAATCTTTTGTTATTGCGATGTTTGTACAGCAGTCTAATAGTTTTCCATTAACAGCAATTGCAGGAACTCTTTTAACTCCATATTCCTTCATTTTTGAAATACAGATTTTACTTTCGCATTGCTCGGATAGATTATGAAGTGTGATTTCGCAGTCTTTTCCTGCTGTCTCCTTTACTAATTGTACCACAGGCTCGCATACCGGGCAACCTGCTGTAAAAATCTCAATTTGTCGTTTCATCTTATGTTATGTTTAAATTAATAATGGAACAAAGATGAGAACGTTAGGTAGGGGGTCACCAAACTTTTTTTAACCTTTTTTTTCGTTGTAGTTTTTTAATCGAGTTTCAATGGCTTGAATTTCTTTTAACTTGTTAGTTAAATCGGATAATTCTAAGTTTGGGAATTCACTTTTTAAATATTCAATTTTATCTTCATTGCCACAATTGCCTGGGCAAGAGTCCACGGCCTTTACAATTCCAATAGCAAGTGCTTTTCGATAGACTTCATCCAGCAGTAAGTAATGTGCTTTTTGAATCCCCTTATCAATGGATTTGAACTGTATGTTTATTTGTTCGGGGTCCTTTCCTTCATCAAGCATTTTAACAATGCCGTTTAATTGACCACTCAAAGTTTTTAATCTGGATTTAATATCCAAGATTAAATCAGTAGGTAATTTGTACTGTTCTCCTTTCATAACTCAAACTTAACTCGCGCAGCAACTTAATTTGGAAACATCTTTCCCAAAGGTAATCGCTGCCAGTTTAACAGATTCTCCTAAAGTTAAATATGGATAAAAGCTTTCTGCTAAATCTTTTACAGTGATTCCAAATTTAATAGCCATACTCAATTGTTGTATCAGTTCACCACCTTCAGGTGCAACTACTCTTGCGCCTATTAATTTATCGGTTTCAGTGTTGCGTATCAGTTTTATGAACCCTCTGGTATCTTGAGCTGCCAAGGCTCTTGGAACGTGAATTAAATCAAGTTTACTGACTTCAAAAGGAATTTCCTTTTTTTCTGCTTCAATTTCATCTATACCTGCTCCTGCGATTTGAGGGTCTGTAAATACTACCCAAGGTAATGATGAATAATCAATACTTGTTTTTGTTGATGAAAACGCATTGTGCACTGCTGTACTACCTTCGGTTGCTGCTGTATAAACAAATGCCGGTGTAATGGTGACATCTCCTGCTGCATAAATATTGGAAATATTGGTTTCCATTTTTTCATTTACAATAATATGGCCGCTTACTGTTAACTTTAGGCCGATATTCTCAAGCCCTAATTTAGAGGTGTTAGGCTTCGTCCCTGTAGCCACCACAATATGTCCTTTTTCAACAATTTGAGTTGTGGAACCATCAGGACAATTACAATGAATAATTGTATCGTTACCTTTCTTTTCAAATTTAAACGCTCTAAAGTTTGGAAGGATTTCAATCCCTTCACTTTTCATTTGTTCTACCAAAACATCTGTAATATCTTTTGTTTGACTGCGTAATGGCCTGTCGGTAAATTCAATGATACGTACTTTTACACCCAATCTGTTGTAAGCCATCGCAATTTCCAAACCAATATAACCAGCTCCCATAATGGTCAAACTTTCAGGTTTTTCCTCTAAATCGAACAAGGTCACATTGGTTAAATAACCAACCTCATTCAGTCCTTCAATATTTGGAATATTGGTAGTTGCTCCTGTTGCCATTAGAATGTTGGTTGCTGTGTAGGTGTCTTTTCCATCCACAAGGATTGTTTTATTATCAACAAGTTCAGCCCAACCTGTACGCATTATCAGGTTTTCAAAATCACTTACCACATCCATATATTTTTGTTGCTGAAGTGAAGCAACCAATGCTTTTTTATCTTTTATGGTTTGTGTAAAATCAATGTCTGCTCCTTTAGGTTTTATACCCTTAAAATTGGAATGCGTAGCGAGACGTACCGTTTCGGCAGCCCGAATAAGGTTTTTAGACGGTACACAACCCACATTTACGCAAGTGCCACCAAAATCTAATCCTGCATTTACCATAAGTGTTGTGAGCCCTAAACCTTCAGCTTTAATGGCTGCTGAAAATGCAGCTGAACCACCACCAATAATTATTAAATCGAATTGATTTTGGCCTTTGGAATTTACAGCGGAAACCTCTTCCTCGTCGACATTATTTACAACCGAATAATCACCAACGCTGTTTATAGCATCTATTACATTTGCCTTACTCATCTTATCAGCATCAAAATTAAATTCGCCTTTTCCGGTTTCGTGGTTAACTGTGGAACTTAAAACTCCTTCAGTTGCGTTCATATCCTTTTCGATATGTGTTGCACAACCTTCACAGGTCATACCCTCAATTTCCAATGTAATGGTTTCTCTATTTTGAGGCATTTTGATTTTCATTTTAGCTGTATTTTTCATTGAAATCGGTACTGTTTACTTATTAAAAATTAGACCTTCCCTTTAATTACTTCTTAATTACTTCGGCCTTAAACCCTTTCTTTTCTATGATAAGTTTTAGGGCTTTGATACTTGTTTTTGAACCATCAAACTCAATAACAGCAATATCTCCAGGGTATTCAACCGAATGTTCCAAAACACCATCTACTTCCTTTAATGCATTATAAATAGCATTGGAACAACCAGCACAAGTAATGCCTGTAATTTTAAATTTCACCGTGGTTGCATTGTGTTTCTTTGAAGCTACTTCCACAACTTGATTTGTAACCTCCTTGCTTTGTGATTTGGCCTGAAAAGAAAACAGCATTAAAGCCAAAATAGGCACTATTGATAGTTTTTTCATAATGGGTAATTTTGCGTTTATTTATCTTTTATAACTTTGTATCCTGTTGAATTAATTGCCTTTTCAATAGCTACTTTAGAGGTTTTAGACTTATCAAACTCTACGATGGCATTTCCCTTTTCATACGAAGGGGTTACATTTATAATACCGTCCAATTCATTTACAGCGTGTTTTATGCTTTCTTCACAGCCAGCACAAGTCATTCCTTGAACATTAAAGTTTACAGTTTGAATATTTGATTGGTTTACAATGACCACTTCTTTTTTATTATCCGGATAAAAAATGGATGAATAATATGGAAATGCCAGCATTATAATTGCAAATGCTGTTACTATTCCCAAAAAGGTTTTTGACTGTATAAATTTTGATTTTCCTTCCTTACCGGCAGGCAGGTCGTCCGTATCGCATTCACAATCGATTTCTTTTTGAGGTTTTAGTTTTTGATACCAAGCAAAGCCGAGCACTAAAATTGTTAGCCCGATTAGATAAGGTCTAAAAGGCTCAAGCCAAGAAAATGTTGAGGCAATTCCACTTGTTCCCGCGATTAAAGCCAAAACGGGTGTAATACAACATAAAGAGGCTGTAATTGCAGTTAACAAACCTGCACCAATTAATTTGTTTTCACTTTTCATATCGTTTCTAAAACTTTGTTTTTATCGAGTATTTCAAAAAACGGATTTAATAATGTTGAATATTCAGGGGTTAGTGAGTAAAAAATCGTTTGAGCATCTCTTTCGGTTTCCAATAGATTTCGGTCTTTCATTTTCCTTAAATGTTGCGAAATAGCAGAAATATTCATTTCGAGAATATCACTTAAGTCGCAAACGCAAAGTCGTTTCTCCTCAAAGAGTAGGTAAAGAATTTTTAGCCGAACATTATTTCCGACTAAAGAAAGTCCATTTGCCAAATAGTCAAACGATTCATTTAATTCTGAAACTGTCTTTTTACAATGGTTTATCTGTTCAATATCTGCCTGTTGTCTTATGCAAGAATTATTTTTCATAAGGCAAAGTTACAATTATTTCTTATTTAAGCAAATACTTAAATACAAAAAAGAATGATATGTAAATTTTGATCATTATGTTCCTTTTGTTTTGATTTGTGTTTTGCAAAAACTAAAACTGCCGAATTGTACATCTGTTCTTTTAGCTTGTAGGTGAGGGTATTGCTGGCTTTACAGTTAATTGTCTTTTAAAACTACAAAACAGAAAATTCTGTATGGTGTTGAATGGTGTTGTGTGGTCCTCTGATACACAGCGAATTTTGTCAAATCCTTTTTTTAATTCCGATGTTAATTCCTCTTCATTGTATTGTTTTATTTCAAGTCCGCTACATTTTTTTGGTCCGTTTTGTGAAAAGGTTCCTATTATTAAATAACCTCTTACAAATTTTGTCGCTATGTTAGTATATTTTTTAATCTGATCATCTGTTGTAAGAAAATGAAAAGTTGCTCTGTCGTGCCAAACATCGAAAGATGTATCTGGTTCAAATTCGGCAATGTCGCTTACAATCCAATTTACTTTACTTGCCTTTTCTCCCAGTCTTTTTTTAGCTTTCGCAATTGCTTTTTCTGAAATATCAAGTACAGTAATGTTATTATACCCTTCCTTGAGTAAATAGTCAACAAGTTTACTGTCGCCACCACCAATGTCTATAATTTTTGCCTTTTTATTTAGTTTGAACGAACGTATAAACTTCAGTGAAGTTTTTGGTATTTCTTGCGTCCAACTTACCTGGTCTGGATTTTTAGTTTCGTAAACTGTTTCCCAATGTTTCTTTCTGTCCAATTTCATTTTGATATCTAAATTCGGTTCATTGGTAAATCAATATATCATCTATTGATTTAAATATCCCTTTAATTGTGGTAAACACACCTTAAATCTCATCCAAGGATTTTCGGTTTTTGTCTACAGATTTCTTGAACTGCGTAGGTGTCATTCCGGTTACTTTTTTGAATTGATTGCTTAAGTACGCAACGCTACTATAATGTAGTTGAAAAGCTATCTCGCTTAATGTCAATTCGTCGTAGACAATGAGTTCTTTTACACGTTCAATTTTTTGGTTGATGATGTATTGCTCGAACGTGATGCTTTCGACAGACGAGAATAGGGAACTTAAATATTTATAATCCAAGTTAAGTTCGCCAGTAACAATATCTGCCCATTTTAATTCGGTCTTTTCATTAGAATAATGTATCTTCTCAATTACCAAATTCTTCATTTGCTCGATAAGCTGGCTTTTACGGTCGTCAATCAAACTAAATCCTGCATTTTGTAGCTTTTTTGACAAAGATTTTTTTTCGAATTCATTGAGTGTCGAAACCAATTCTACCTCTCCTAACTTGACAGCTTTGTAATCAATGTTCAATACCACCAAAATTTCGGAAACTGCCGATATACATCTCGGACAGACCATATTTTTTATGTGGATAATTGAACTCATTTTTTTTAAAATAGATTTACTCCTGCTTTTGAAAGTGAATAATAATATGCTGCTATAGCGGCTATTATAAATATGGCAATAATAGCCAAGATGCCAATAATTTTATCCTTTCTAGAAACATCATTTTTAGACTGTCGCTTGTTCTTTTTTGCTTTTCTTCTATTTCTTCTACTTTCACTCATTGCCCTCTTGCTATTACTTGATTTTTCTTTTCTTAGCTTCTACAACTAATTTTATAAAACCATATCCCTCAATATAGCATGGTAAGATGCTCAATCCAATTTTAAAACTGTTTGGGCAAACTGCACATCTATTGTTTTGTCCAATCCCGGTATTACCTTGTCCAAACCTGTATCCGAGACCAAAATTTGCCCATGTGCGCTTATTACGCATGACATTGAAGAACTAAAATAGATATGGGTAACGGTGGCTTTTAAACTGGTATTATAAGTGCTGTTATTGTAGGTAATTGAGACCAGCCAATTAAAATTTATAGGATCATGTTCTTTTGATAAAAAATCCGTAGAGGGAATAGATCCTGAAAAACGTAAAATAAGCGGTTCCTCTTCCTCATTTAAATTGGTCATTATTTCAGGGTTATCTGTGGATAAGGTTTTCAAATCAAGAGTACCATTCAACTCTTTGCTACCATAATCCAAATACAAAGCGAGTTTATGACTTTCTGCTTTTAAAGGTTTGTCCCGTAACATGGCCATCATTTGAATATGTCCATTTTCGTTCCTGTAAATATTTTGGGCACTGACCGTATAATAGTTAATGAATAGAGCAAATAACAGGGTTAAAATAAAATCTGCTATTCTTGACTTGTTTTTGAGTGCATTAATCATATGTCTAGGGGTGTTTATAATAGTTAGTTTTCCCTTATTTTCTTTTTAATTATTTTTCTAATGGTCGGTGATGACGTATACCATAGCAAGAATCCACTCAAGACAGTAATTAAGCCCAAAAGTGAAAATGCTCTTAAAACAATGGTGTTGAAATTATCTCGTCCTTCATAGTCCATAGTATGCGTCATCCATAAAAAATCGAACCAACGCCAATCTCGATGACGTACTGTTTGAAAAGCTCCATTTTCAATCGCCACATAAGCCTTAAGATTTTCATCGGTTTTATATGAAATCTCATAAGCTGGTAAAGGTCTACCCCTATACTCGTGATGATTGCCTACGGATTCAATTCTCTGTATTTTGTCAAACTCTAAATCCGACAACATATAGCGTTCAGCTACCTTAATTGCTTCCTGTTTGGTGATTCCTTTCTTTTTAGCTCCTGAAACAGCGTTGTACAGATGCTCTTCATTTATCCAATAATAAGGTTTGTCATCAATTTCTAATAACTCTAAAGATTTTACATTCAACTCATTTTCCAACTCAGATAAACCAATCAAGTTCTTAAATGTAGCTTGTTCAGGAACGTCTTTTTTGAAATGGTCACCGTGAATCTCATCAATGTCTGTCCAACTGAAATATAGACCACTAATAGTCCACATTAAGAATTGAATGCCGATGAAAAGGCCTAAATACCTATGTGTTTTTCTAATTTTTAGTGCTGTATGCCTATTTACCATATTACTGATTTACCTTAAAGTGGAATTTTATAGAGACCTTCTCCCAACTCAATGAAATTGCACCTTCATTGTCATTAATCTTGTTCACTTGATATTCCAAGTGTTCGGTAACTTCATCTGAAATGATGGGTTTAACTTTGAAGCGCAAAACATCATCCTTCTCCTCATACTCGTCCTTGCCGTGTTGGTCCCAATTTGAATTAAAAATTATGGTCCATTCGTCTTTTGATGGAATAGTAAAAAACCCATATTTACCGGCAGGTAACATTTTACCATCAATAATTAAATCCTTGTTAGTTTCTATCCAGGTAGCCATATGTGCACCAGCTTGCCACAACTGGTCATAAGCCAACAACCCACCAAAAATGATTCTATTTCTTACGCCTGGCGACGAATAATCTATATGAATATGGGCATCGCCTATCATCGCCATCGTTGATGTATGTGGGCTCAAAGGTTTCTTTTTATCTGGTTGTGCAGAAGTTTCTGAAGCTTTTTCCTCAACAACTACCTCTTTGTCTTCTTTCACTTCTTGCTTGCAAGAGACAATAAGAAAACCGATTAGTAATACAGAAAGGTGGATATATTTTTTCATTAAATTTTATTTTGCATTTCTTGACGAAGAATGTGTTTTAATAATTTTCCATTTACCTTCCATCTTTTTCAAGATTGATGTTGCTACTCCTTTTTTCTTTATCGTTCTACTTTCGCCTTTTTCATCTGGGTTTAGTACGATAGTGTAGATGTAAGTTTCAGTAGTAAAAGCATAGGGCAAATCTACTTCCGCATCAATTTCATAATCTGAAAATTCAAATTTCTTAAAATGCCCTAATTCTGGTCCTAAATGTTGTGCCTGTTGCACAACCAC
>DEXQ01000016.1 GCA_002364215.1 Aequorivita sp. UBA3180
GAAATGGTCACCAACTGCGCAGAACCCGTGCCAGTGAACTTGTAGAACACATCAGGGGCTGCGTTCCCGCCAGAATCCGTCGCCGTCAGCGTCTCTCCAACTACACTGTCGCCACAAGCTAAAGCATATGCATTAGCACAATCATCATTTGTGATAACAGGAGGTACACATATAGACATTGAAAATTGAAGGACTTGCCCGGTGTCTCCACCTGCATCATCACAAACCTTCAAATTCCAGTCACCCATTATTTCTTCACCTGCAAAAGCAGCTGCAAAGGTTCCTCCCATTGGCTCATAAGGCCCCACACCGAATGGAGCAGTAGCCAGGGTAATATCTGCACCGCCATCTTCAAACATAGTTCCATTATAACCATCATCTGTTCCACCGCCAAGATCATTGGCAAGCAATAATTCCGTTCCGTTTGGAGAAACCAAATAAAGATCGAGATCTGCAGTAAAAGTATGTGCAATATCAATTGTTATGTTCTCTAAGGTCGCTCCAGAACCAATTGTTCCCATATCCGAAACAGTCACGGGAATTAGATTAGGGGCATTGGCACAATCTGACGTACTGGTTCCGGCACCATCAATATCAAATGGAACAGCAGTACTGTCATATGCTGTACTAGTACAAGCAGGTCCACCACTATCGCAGCTATACGTTCTAAAGGTATAGTCAAAAGTCGGGAATGGGTTATAGCCAGCATTTGCAAATACATTACCATCAGGATAAGGGTCATTTGTAGATCCTGAAATACAAGGCAATGCAGTATCTCCATCAATTACTATATAATATGTATTACCCACGGTAACGTTTACCACCGGATCCCAATAAACATCGGCCCAGTTGGTACCATCAGTTTGGGTAGTTCCGCTTGCCAGCATAGTTCCTCCAGCGTTTGGAAGACCATCCCATAATGAAAGGTCAACGTTCAGACCTGTTGATGGATCCCTGAACTTAATACCCGCTCCAGCAGCTTCTGCCTCAAGCGGAATGTAAGATTGCGCCAAACCTGTTTGTGTAATATTCGCCATACAGGTATCATCCACATCTTGGTTAATTTCCAAAATAGGGCTACCGCAAACTCCACCGCCTCCGCCAGTGCCTTCTTCAATGGTCAAGGTATCTATCCCTATATAATCTGAATTGTTACCTACTGGTCCAGCATCGGTAACCCAATATCTAAAGGCTACCCTTGTATTGGTAGCTCCTGAAAGCCCGGAAATGGTAATGGTAAATTCCGTCCAAACCTCTGGATAGCCTCCTTGGGTTAAGGTGGGGTTTATTTCCAAAAGTAGTTCTGTATATGAACCTACATCTGCAGGCCCAGAAGGGTCAGTATTGGCCCCTGTTGGGTCAAGCCGCACTTCCAATCTATCCGGAAAGGTGCTACCCGTTACTGATCGTGTCCAAAAAGTTACAACATCACCATTCTCTAATTCGAGTACAGGGGTTATCATAAAGTTATTGATTACGCTACCGGCAGTGTTGTTGAAATTTGCTCCAATATATGCCGTAGGAGCACCCGACTGTGCTGGAAAGACAGCATCGTTTCCTTGAAACCAATCTGTTGATCCTTGTGAATCACTAACATTTACAAAACTATAACCGGCACCTGGCAATGTGGTAATATCATCGAAGCCTTCATCAAGCAAAGTTGCTTGTGGGTTTCTATTATTTACAACAAAACTCTGTGATTGTAAATTTGCAGGTTGATTTGGATTGTAAGTTGCTGAACTTTCTATGTTTCTTTGCCGTTCAGTGGGCTCAATTGATTGTGATTTGTTTTCTACACCTAAGCTTCTAGATCCGTAGATCGAAGAATTTGGCTGGAGAAATTGTGCCTCTATGGTACTTACCATAGCAATCAAGGCAAAAATTAGCATTGTAATTCTTTTCATAATTAAATATTAGTTTAGTTAATAAGTGACTAAATGTACCTAAAATTATGTTAATCACAAATATTTACCACAACTAGTTTGTCCGTAAAAATAAAAAAATCCTATCCCGATAAATCTGGATAGGATTCAATTAAATTATTGAAAGAAAAGCCTTACTTTCCTTCTACAAAAGCTTCCATCACGGCATCACTAACCCCCATGTTAGAGAACCCACCATCATTGTATAGATTTTGAAGTGTTACCCGTTTTGTCAAATCGCTAAACATAGCTACTGTGTAATTAGCACAGTCTAAAGCAGTTGCGTTACCCAAAGGAGACATTTTATCTGCGTAACTGATAAAACCATCAAATCCTTTTACACCCTGGCCTGCCGTAGTTGGGGTGGGTGATTGCGAAATAGTATTAACGCGAACCTTTTTATCTCTTCCGAAGAAATATCCAAAACTGCGCGCAATGCTTTCCAAATAGGCCTTGTTATCTGCCATATCGTTATAATCTGGAAAAACACGCTGTGCGGCCATATAGGTCAATGCTATAATACTCCCCCACTCGTTCATTGCATCTTTCTGGTAAAGTACTTGCATGGTCTTATGAAATGAGCCTGCGGAAATATCCCAACCTTTATGGGTAAAGTCATAGTTCTGGCTGGTATAGTGATTGCCTTTGCGAACATTTACAGACATTCCAATAGAGTGCAATACAAAATCCAACTTGCCTCCTAAGATTTCGGTAGCTTTTGTTACTAAATTCTCCAAGTCCTCTATACTTGTAGCATCTGCAGGAATAACTTCAGAATTAGTTTTCTCGGCCAGTGCATTAATTTGTCCCATTCGCAACGCGATGGGCGCATTGGTAAGTACAAACTTTCCGCCTTCTTCGTGAACGCGCTCTGCGGTTTTCCAAGCTATTGAATTCTCGTCCAACGCTCCAAAGATAATTCCACGTTTTCCTTTAAGTAGATTATAAGACATGTTTTAATTTATTTTATGGTTGAATAGATTTTCTTATTAAAAATTTCCTTTGAAAAGTAAAGATACGTTTTAATTCAATAATTCCTTTGCATTGGCTATAGCCGCTTCAGAAAGATTTTTTCCGCCTAGCATTTGCGCTATCTCTACAATACGATCATTCTCATTCAAATGCTTAAGGTAAGTAGCGGTAACCTCATTAGTATCTTCTTTATAAACTTTTATATGGTTGTCGCCCTTGGCGGCAATTTGCGGTAAATGTGTAATGCTCAACAGCTGCATTTTTTTGCTCATCTGGCACATAATATCTGCCATTTTATTGGCTATTTCACCCGAAACCCCTGTGTCTATCTCATCAAAAACGATAGTAGGCAGTTTTTTATATTCAGCCAAAACTGCTTTAATGGCTAACATAATACGGCTCATTTCGCCTCCAGAGGCAACTTTTTTTAATGGTCCGAAAGCTAAGCCTTTGTTTGCCGTGAACAATAATTGCAACGTATCGGTACCATTATTTTTAAATTCTTCCGAAGAGATAAGTTCAAACTGAAATTGCGCATTGGGCAACCCCAATGGAAAAAGCGTCTCTTCAAGCTTTTTCTTAAGTGTGGGGATTGCCTCCATTCTTTTTACATGAAGATTTTTGGCTGTTTTTAAAGCCATTTCACGCAACTGCGCTTTTTGTTTTTCCAAATTGCCAATCTGTTCTTCCAGGCCAAGGGTAGTATTTACTTTTTCCTCAAGATCTTCTTCTATTTTGATTAATTCTTCCGTAGAAGAAACCGCATGCTTTTGTTGCAATTTATAAAGCGCTTGTAGCTTTTCATTAACCTGAAACAACATTTCGGGATCTGCTTCAATGTTTTCAGCGGCATTGTTGATTTCTGCAGCAATGTCTTCCATTTCAATAATGGCGCTGTTCAAACGTTGCCATAAACCTTCAAATTTTTTTGAAAACTCCTTGATTCTTCCCAATAAAACTCGCGCTTCCTTGGCTGTTTGCAAGCTGCCTATCTGCTCTTCATCCAAAAGCTGGTTTGCATTGGCAAGCGCTTCTTGAATTGCTTCGGCATTATTAAGGGTTTCGTACGTTTCTTCCAACTCTTGCTGGTTCAACTTTTTTAGGTTGGCCTGTTGCAGTTCATTATAAAGAAAAGTGTTGTAATCCAGTTCTTTGGAAGCAGCATCTTTTTGATGTTTTAATTTTGAAAGTGCTTCAGAAGTTTTTTTGAAATCTTCAAATTGTGACTTATACGTCTTTAAAAGTTCGGCATTTCCAGCCAAGGCATCAATCACTTCCATTTGAAAAGTTTCGGAAACGATTTCTAAGGTTTCGTGCTGGCTATGAACATCAACCAAATACGGCGCCAATGCCTGTAATTGTGTTAAGGCCACGGGAGTATCATTTACAAATGCTCGTGATTTTCCGCCGGGCAATATTTCGCGACGGATTATAGTGTTGGGTTCATAATCAAGATCGTTTTCCTGAAAAATATTCTGCAGTTCGTAATTCTTTATTGAAAAATGTCCTTCAATAATGCACTTTCTTAAAGGATCTTTTACGCTGCTCAAATCTGCACGTTTTCCCAAAACAAGTGCCAATGCACCTAAAATGATGGATTTTCCAGCGCCTGTTTCACCTGTAATAATTGTTAGCCCCTCATTTAAATCCACGCGAATATCTTCAATAAGCGCATAGTTTTTTATGGCAAGACTGGTTATCAAAATTAAACGTTAGATTTTAGATATGAGACCTAAGATTTTTCAATAATCTATATTCAATATCCAACTTTGGACATTGAACTTCGAATCTATAAATTTAAAAGAAAGAAATTAACTGGTATACCCTTGTTGAAAGAAAAATTAAAATTTGATTTCAGTCCAGTTACTTCGTTTGGTAGGCGCCAACCTATTTAGGTTTTCGATCAGTTTTGTAATATCAACCTGTGGCCCACCGCTAAATATGGCTTGAATTTCGTCACTTTTAGCATCAAAGAACGTACGCACCAAAAATGAATTCGGCCTGCGATCGTTAATGCCTTTCAATTTATTGATAGCCTCTGCAACATTCTGTTTTGCCATCTTTTGGTCTGAGGCCATCATATCCATTCCTTCGCGGTGGTATTGATACATCACATCGTGAAATTCCTTATAAACCGACGACAATAAAGCATCGTTATAACGAAACCTGGACTGGTTGCCATCAGTTGCTTTCCAACCTTGAAAATTGCTGGAAGCGGCTGTATTTGTAATCTGTTTTGCAATTTCAAAATAAGGCGCTCCGCCATTTGGTGAATAAGTATCGGCATCCAAGCCTATAACTGTATACACGTGGAATGCAACTACAGATACGAGGTTTGAACCAAAACTGTTGATGTTAAAAGTTAACGGCTCATATTCTTTATAATTGAACCTAACTTGCTTGTCAAAATAATTGTAAACCGGGGTATCGTAAGTAGATTCAAAAACGGGACGGGAGGATTGTATTTGTAATGTGGCAGTAAAGGAATCGCCATCATATTCACTTACAACCAAAGTCATGTTGCAATCTATACGTTCTTGGTTTTTGTATTCCATATTGGTCCATTTCGTATTGTTCACAAATTCCCGCAATTGGGTTTCCAGCGTTCTGAAAATCTGCAAATTAGGTTGTCCGGTCTGTTCGGCGTCTATGGACACTGTGCAATTAAGTTCTTGGGCCTGTGCAGAAAACACAGTGATAGCACATAATAAGAAAAGTAAAATTTTACGCATTTGTCTGTTCTATAATATATTCTAAAATATCTTTTGCTACTTCTTTTTTAGGTTTAACAGGAAAAGGAAGCACTTTATTGTCTTTGGTTATCAAAGTAATTTTGTTGGTGTCGGTTTGAAAGCCCGCGCCTTTGTCCCGAAGCGAATTTAACACAATTAAATCTAAATTCTTTTTTTTCAGTTTCAATTTTGCATTTTCTTCTTCGTTTTCGGTTTCCAAAGCAAAGCCAACCAGAAATTGGTCTTTCTTTATTTCGCCCAGCGAAGCCAATGTGTCTTTTGTTTTTGTAAGACGAAGCGTTAAATCTTCAGTTTTCTTTTTAATTTTTTGAGAAGCAACTTCCGAAGGGCGATAATCGGCAACTGCTGCGCTTAAAATAGCGACATCACATATATCAAAATATTCGTGCGCGGCATTGTACATTTCTTCCGCAGAAGTAACGCGAATGATTTTCACAAAATCATTTTCAAGTTTTAAAGCACTGGGTCCTGAAATCAAAACAACTTCAGCACCAAGTGAAGCAGCAGCCTCGGCAATTGCATAACCCATTTTTCCGCTGGAGTGGTTCCCAATGAAACGAACGGGGTCAATGGCTTCGTAGGTTGGCCCAGCGGTAATCAAAAATTTCTTGCCGCGTAGCGGAAGTTTTTTCAGTAAATCATTTTCCAAAAAGGAAACAATTTCCTCAGGCTCGGCCATCCTGCCCTGCCCTACCAAACCGCTGGCCAATTCGCCAAAAGCTGCGGGAATTTGAATATTTCCGAAGCTTTCAAGTTTCTTAAAGGTTTCTGCCGTTGATGGGTGTTGGTGCATATCCAAATCCATTGCAGGGGCATAATACACGGGGCATTTTGCCGAAAGGTAGCACGCAAGCAAAAGGTTATCGCAGGCGCCATTTGCCATTTTGGAAAGTGTATTGGCAGTGGCGGGAGCAATCAAAAAGAAATCTGCCCACAAGGCCAATTCTACATGGTTGTTCCATTGGGGCTCTTTGAAGCTGTTCTCATCTTTTTCATCAGTGAAGGATGAAAAAACTTCATTTTTTGAAAGCGTTGCGAGGGTAAGTGGGGTTACAAATTCCTTTGCTGCATCTGTCATAACCACTTTTACGTTAGCTCCCTTTTTCACTAGAAGTCTAACCAAAAAAGCTGTTTTGTACGCGGCAATCCCGCCGGTAACGCCAAGCAAGATATTTTTCCCGTTCAAAACAGCCATTTTTTTTGTTTCCAGTTTCAGGTTACTTGTTTCAAGTTACGTTTTACCATTAACTTTTAACGAATAACTTATTACTCCACTACTTCATCTTTGGTGTTGCGGTAGTAGATTTTATTTTCTAGCCATTCCTGTACTGCCAAAGCATGTGGCTTTGGAAGTCTTTCGTAGAACTTTGAAACTTCAATTTGCTCCTTGTTTTCGAAAATTTCTTCCAAACTGTCGTTGTAAGTAGCAAACTCGTCAAGTTTTTCCAAAAGTTCTTTTTTGATGTCACCGTTTATTTGTGCGGCACGTTTCGAGATAATCGAAATAGCCTCATAAATGTTGTTTGTAGGCTCGTCAATTTTATTCTTGTCAAGCGTAACGGTATTGATTGGCGCATCTGAATTTTTAATATCCATAATAAAAATTAATTAAATAGTGGGTTCTGTTTCTAAAGGTACAATTCTGCTCTCTATATCCTGATAAAATTCCATTGCTTCAGGAGCTAAATCTGTATCCTTATAATATTTTATAAAGTTATTGTAATAAACTTTTGCATCGCGCAGACGTTCCTGCACCAAAACTGGAATACTGTTTACGGCCAATTTATAGGCAGCTACAAATCTTCCGTAAAAGGCATCTTTTCTATATATAGAGCCCGGATTATCTGTAATAAAATTATCAAAGGCGCCAATGGCAGCTTTGTAATCCTCAACGTGCAAATATTGTTTTGCAACCTCAAACTCCTTCTTTTCCAATTTATTTCGCAACTCCGCTACCAACGTATTTGCCTCGGCGCGTTTGTCTGAATTTGGATATTGGTTTATAAATTCCTGCAATTTTTCAAGTCCTTTATCGGTATCTTTTTGGTCCAAAGAATATCTTGGTGAAAGCTGATAAAAACTTTTCGCAGATTTAAAAGCCGCTATTTCAACACTGTCGCTCTGTGGATAGGCTTGGGTAAATCTTTCAAATTGATATCCCGCAAGATAATAATCCTCTAAACTGTAGTAGGTATTTGCGTAGATGAACATCAATTTTTCACCTTGTGGTTTTCCTCGGTAGGCAGGCACCAATTGTTCCATCAATTTAAGGCCTTTCTTGTATTTCCCAATTCTATAAAGCGAATCGGCAAAGGTGTATTTTTTCCCCATATCATCCTTTCGCAAAACCTGTTGATATTGGCTACAGGATGAAAGAAGTATGGTTAAACAAAGTATAATAAAAAGTGGTAATCGCATGGGCTTAAAAAACATCGTGCAAAAATAGGAAATTAAACATGATTGAACAAAACTTATTCTTCGGCTAAAATATTGCGCTCAAGCCTATTATTTGCAAGCCTTTTGAAATATTTAACGCATAGCGGGAAAAGAACCTTTTCAGAAATTTTTTGTAAAAGAATCAATTTTGACCCGCAAACCATCGCTAACGCCCACCAGCGGAAGGCGCACTGTATCACCGCAAATTCCCAAAGATTTAAAAACAGATTTAATTCCGGCCGGATTTCCTTCCGCAAAAATATAATCGATTGCCGGAGCTATTTTATAATGAATTTCATAGGCTTCATCAACTTTTCTATCCAAACCTAATTTCACCATTTTTGAAAATTCCTTTGGAAAACCTTCGCCTATAACAGAAATCACTCCTGCCCCACCGGCAAGCACCATTGGCAACGTAACCATATCGTCACCTGAAATTACCAAGAAATCCTTTGGGCATCCAGAAATCAATTTCATAGCCTGAACAATATCGCCTGCCGCTTCTTTAATCGCAACAATTTTTTCGAAATCATTTGCCAAACGGATTACCGTTTCCGGCAACATGTTTGAAGCAGTCCTTCCCGGAACGTTATACAAAATTATAGGCAACGGAGCAGCCTTTGCAATTGCAGCAAAATGTTGGTAAATACCTTCCTGTGTAGGTTTATTGTAAAAAGGCGAAACTGAAAGAATAGCCGTAAAAGTGGAAAGGTCGCGCGTTTTCATTTCAGAAACAACCTCTTGGGTATTGTTGCCACCAATCCCTAAAACCAAAGGCAATCGCCCTTTGTTTGCAGAAACAATTGTATCGATAACCAACTGTTTTTCTTCTTTTGAAAGCGTGGCGCTTTCGGCAGTAGTTCCCAAAACCACCAAATAGTCAATTCCATTTTCAATATTGAAATTTACCACGTTTTTAAGACCTTCCACATCTACGGAAAAGTCACTTTTGAATGGTGTTATCAATGCTACGCCCGTTCCGATCAATTCTTTCATACTACTCTATTTTGTTTAAAATTTTCAAATATTTTTTCACTTCACTTTTAAAAGCTTCTGGTTTTTGAAGATCAACGGCTAAAAGTAAATCGAAAAGCCGTTCATCGGCCCCGTTAAAACCTATTTTGAATTTCGCTTTGCTCTGCGCAACCATTGCGCCCAGAAATTCATGTTTTCCTTTGTAAAAGCCAATTAGCACATCAAACGGAAAATCGAGAAACTCCTGTGCGTTTTGATTGTGTATTTCGCCACGCCATGTAAATTCCTTATTGGTTATTTGATTTTGTCGAAGCGAAGGAATTTTTCTTCGCGTTTCCACAAAAGTGAAAAGTTTTACGTCCTTACGCTGCAGACCGAGTTCCTTTCCAAACCCATAAAGCATTTCAAAATCGTCAAAAAAAGCTTCGTCCACCAAAAAACCCAAATACTTTAAAGATGTATTCCTTTCTGAAATATCACGCTCCGTCAGGTTTTTTTCGGTGTGTTTTTTTAAGGAATGATGTTTTACTTTTTTCAACATGGAATGCCCAATTCTCGTGTGGCAAAAATAGCTATTTTCAAAATTTATTCTCTGCCAATTATGAAATCATTATAAAACAATATTTTTTTCCGAACCCGAAGGGTTCAAATATTTATAGAACAATGAAACACGAAGAAGATTCAACCACGGGGTCGTATGTTCGCACAATAAAATAATTTCTATAAATATTTCATTCCTTCGGAATGATGTTCCACTTTAAAAAATTCATCGGAGGCATCCTTTTCCCTATTAACATTTAACACCTAACCCTTAACTTTCCCTATGAAATCATTTGCAAAAAATCGTCTTCGGAAATGATGGCGACTCCCAAACTTTCGGCCTTGGTTTTCTTGCTCGGCCCCATATTGTCGCCCGCCACCACATAATTTGTTTTGGACGAAATGGAGCTGGAAACCTTGCCGCCGTTGTCCTCAATCAGTTTTTTAAGTTCGTCGCGCGAAACTTTTGTAAAAACGCCTGAAACTACAAAGGTATTTCCTTGTAAAACATCCGTTTGATTGGCGAGTTTTTCAGCGGAAATTTCCAACTGAACTCCATAACTTTTCAGCCGTTCTATGGTTGCAATATTTTCTTCGGAAGCGAAAAAGGAAACCACGCTTTGGGCGATGCGTTGGCCGATTTCATCAACGGTTGTCAATTCTTCTTCGGAAGCGTTTTTCAACGCATCTATTGTTTTGTAATGCTTTGCCAGCTTTTTGGCAACGGTTTCACCAACGTAGCGAATTCCCAAGGCGAACAGCACTCTTTCAAAAGGAATTTCTTTGGAAGCTTCAATTCCGTTTATCATATTCTCGGCACTTTTCTGCGCCATTCTTTCCAACGGAATTATTTGCTCTTCCTTCAAAAGATACAAATCGGAGTAATTATTTATCAAACCATTGTTTACTAAAAGCGCTACAGTTTCACCTCCCAAACCTTCAATATCCATAGCCTTTCGTGAAATAAAATGCTGGATGCGCCCAATAATCTGTGGCGGACAGCCTTCGGTATTGGGACAATAGTGCTGTGCCTCCCCTTCGGTTCGCACTAGTGTTGTTCCGCATTCGGGACATTCGGTTATATAATTTGTTGGCGAAGAATTTGGATCGCGCTGTTTAAAATCCACTCCGATAATCTTCGGAATAATCTCACCGCCTTTTTCAACAAAAACGGTATCGCCTTCGCGAATGTCCAACTTTTCAATTTGATCTGCGTTGTGCAGGGAAGCGCGTTTTACAATGGTTCCCGCCAATTCCACAGGCTCCAAATTTGCTACGGGCGTGATTGCACCCGTTCTTCCAACCTGATAAGTGATTTGATTTAAAACAGTGGAAACCTGCTCTGCCTTAAATTTATAGGCCATCGCCCAACGGGGCGATTTTGCAGTATAGCCAAGCTCTTCCTGCTGTTGCAGATTGTTCACCTTCACCACCACCCCATCGGTTTCGTAGGGAAGTTCGTGGCGGTGAATGTCCCAATAATTTACAAATTCCAAAACCTCATCCAGATTTTTGGCGAGGTTGGCGGCTTTGGGTACTTTAAAACCCCAGTCGCGTGCTTTTTCCAAGCTTTCAAATTGTGTTTTTATGGGAAGCCTTGCGCCTTTTAAACTGTATAAAAGACATTCCAATGGACGTTTGGCAACTTCGGAGCTATCCTGCAATTTTAAACTGCCGGAAGCTGTGTTTCTTGGGTTTCGGTAAGGTTCTTCACCAGCCTCTACCCTTTCGGCATTCATCTTTGCGAAACCTTCAAAGGGTAAAACTATTTCACCACGAATATCAAACAAAGGCGGATAATCGCCCTTCAATTGCAACGGAACGGAACGTATGGTTTTTACGTTTGCGGTAACGTCATCGCCCTGAAAACCGTCGCCTCGTGTTACGGCTTTTTTTAGTTTACCATTTTCGTAAGTCAAACTAATTGAAGCACCGTCGTATTTAAGCTCGCAGGTGAATTCCACTTTGCCGTCCACCATTTTTTCAATGCGCTTTTCCCAGTCTTCCAGATCTTCTTTTGAATAGGAATTGTCCAAAGAAAACATTCTATAGGTATGCGGCACGGTTTCAAAATTCTTGGTTATTTCGCCACCAACCCGAAGCGTGGGCGAATTGGCATCGTAAAATTCGGGGTGCGCTTTTTCCAGCTCTTGAAGCTGCTTTAGTTTTTGGTCAAATTCAAAGTCAGAAATTGTTGGAGCATCTAGTACGTAATAATTATAGTTATGCTCGCGGAGCTCGTTGCGGAGGGTAGTGATTTGCTGTTCGATGTTCATAGAACAAATATAAAATTTTAAACCTCACAGCTTTTTAAAAACTATGAGGTTTATTATTGAAATTTTCAACAAATTATTAGCAATTAATCATCAATAAAAATTTTACGAACCAGAGCGGCACAAAGTCCGCCAGCAATTGGGGCTACAATAAACAACCATAATTGTTGTAAGGCCATACCGCCTGAAAAAAGCGCAGGGCCCAAACTACGGGCAGGGTTTACGGAGGTTCCCGTAATTGGTATTACAACCATATGTATCAACGCCAAAGAAATACCTATTGCAAGTCCCGCCATCATTGGCGCATTGTGTCTTTCTGAAGTTGTACCGAAAATGACCATTAAAAAAAGGAAGGTAAAGACAAACTCAGCGATAAGCGCAGAGGTCATGTTATATTCACCTCCATAACCAGTGCCCCATCCATTAGAACCTAAGCCCCATTCGGGCATTACGAATCCTGCACTTCCTGTGGCGAGCAGGTATAAAAGTCCTGCGGCAGCAACAGCACCAATACATTGGGCAATTACATAACCCACCGTATCTTTGGCGGAAAGTTTTCCGGCAGCGAGCATAGCTATTGAAATGGCAGGATTAATGTGGCAACCAGAAATTGGCCCTATTGTATAGACCATTACCAGAACAGCAAATCCAAAGGCTAGGGCAATTCCTAAAACACCAATACCAACTGGACCAGATTGGGTTACACTTGCAATTGTGGCGGCGCCACAGCCAAATAAGACTAAGGCAAATGTGCCGAGTGCTTCGGCAAAGTACTTTTTTGAGGAACTCATAATCAATTATTTAAGAGGTTAGACAACTTAAATTTAAGAAAACGAGTCTATTAATAGAATTTTGTTAAAAAGGAAGGTTAAAATGTTGATAACGACTTATGTTCTGTCGGAATTTAGCCACTTTGGAATTTGGGGTGTTTTAAATTCCTGCATCTTTTTCAGCAATTGATTTGGATTCGAATCTACCAATAGTAGGTTGTAGTTTTCCATGGAAAGAAAACCTTTGCGAACCATGGTTTCAAGCATTTTTATAAGATCGTTGTAGAAACCGTTTATGTTCAAAAGCCCAATTGGTTTTTGGTGCAAACCCAATTGAAGCCAGGTTATTATTTCAAAAAGTTCTTCCAAAGTACCCATTCCACCAGGAAGCGCAATGAATCCGTCACTTTCCTCCTGCATTTTCAACTTGCGTTCGTGCATGTTTTGGGTGGTGATTAACTCTGTAAGACCAAGGTGGACTACCTCTTTTTTCTTTAAAAAATTGGGGATGATTCCAATAACTTTTCCGCTATTGTCCAAAACGCTTTTTGCAATGGTGCCCATGACGCCTATTTTGGCAGCGCCGTAAACTAACGTAATATTTCGCTCGGCAAAGATTTCACCCAGTCTTTCAGCTGTATCGGTTATCGCGAGATCGTTGCCATCGCTACTGCCGCAAAAAACGCATATTTTATTTAGCTGGTTCATTTAGGTTACATTTTATCATCCTATCCTTTCCAAAGATGTCCTTTTTTACTTGAATGTTTTTAAATCCTTCGCCTCTTAAAAGGTCGGTCAATTCATAAGCAAGATACTCATTAATCTCGAAAAAGAGTTTGCCGTTTGGGTTTAAATGGTTTTTTGCCAAGCGGGAAATGGTCCGATAAAACAGCAATGGGTCTTCATTGCCAACGTATAGCGCTGACTCTGGCTCGTGTTTTAAAACGTTCTGCTGCATCTGCTTTTTTTCAAGTTCGCGAACGTAGGGCGGGTTGGAAATTATGACGTCATATTTCTTCGGAAGTGTTTCCGCGGCTAAAATATCCTTTTGAAAAAAATCAATTTTCACTTTATTCATTTCAGCGTTTTGTTGTGCAATTTTTAAGGCTTCTTCGAAAATATCCAATGCCGAAACTTTTGAATTGGGTAAATACTTTGCAAGAGAAATAGCGATGCAACCACTGCCGGTGCCGATATCGAGAAATTGTTGCTGGTTAATTGTTGATTGTTGATTGCTGAATTCACTATATATCCATTCCACCAATTCCTCTGTTTCCGGGCGGGGAATTAAGGTGTGTTTGTTCACTTTAAAAGGAAGTCCGTAAAACTCTGTTTCTCCAATTATATATTGAATGGGTTCGTGGATTTTTAGGCGAAGGATTGCTTTCTGAAATTTTTCGTCTTCCATTTCTGAAACGGTTTTATCAGGGTTTAAAGCAATTTCTATTCGGGAAAGGTTTAAGTATTTTTCAGAAAGAATGTTGAAAAACGATTCTACTTCTTCCGAAGGATATAATCCTGAAAGAGTTTTTTTGAAATTGGATTTAAGTTCTGATATTTTCAAAAGTTTCTATTAATGCTGTGGATGCTGTGGATTCTTTGGATATTATGGATTCTATCGTTTGGGATTTGGAATTTGGGGTTTGTGATTTGGGGTTTACAAAGTCTTAAGCATATGCACCGGGCAGGAATAGTGGCCAGTGTCTCCCATTGCACAATCAAGATATTCAAAACCTGCCTGTTTATAGAGCTTTTGGGCGTGGGTCATGTATTCCATGGTTTCAAGGTATATTTTTTCAAAACCGAACTCGCGTGCTTTTGCCAAGCAGAAATCCATCATCTGTGCGCCCACTCCCCTGCCTCTAGCTTCGGGCAGGAAATACATCTTTTGGAGCTCGCAGACGTTGCCCTCATAATTGTCCAATTTTGCAACCCCGGCGCCCCCAATTATTTTGTTGTTTTCTTCCACCACAAAATAAGCAGCCTTCGGTTTTTGATAGGTTTCAAACATACAATCCAATGATTTATCGGCATAGGCGGTACCAACCTTTGGCACGTTGAAATCTTCCAAGACCCTGCGTATTACCTTGGCTATTTGCGGATTGTCCTGCTTTTCAATAAGACGGATAATTGGTGTGTCCATTCTAATTAAATCCTTGTATTTTTACGCGGTGAAGATACACGAAAAATATATGTCGCGCTGCATACAACTGGCCAAAAACGGGCTGGGAACAACCTATCCAAATC
This sequence comes from Aequorivita sp. UBA3180, assembly GCA_002364215.1. Classification (GTDB taxonomy): domain Bacteria; phylum Bacteroidota; class Bacteroidia; order Flavobacteriales; family Flavobacteriaceae; genus Aequorivita. The sequence continues at coordinate 14,889 of DEXQ01000016.1, forward strand.
CGTTGGTGGGGAGTGTGATTGTTCATGACGGTAAGATTATTGGGGAAGGCTGGCACTACAAAGCCGGACTGCCACACGCCGAGGTATATTCCATTAAAAGTGTTGTGAGTCCCGAACTTTTAAAAGAAGCCACTATCTATGTAAGTTTAGAGCCATGTAGCCATTTCGGAAAAACCCCGCCCTGTGCAGATTTGATTATTGAAAACGAAATAAAAAAAGTGGTGGTTGGCAGTTTGGACCCCAACCCGAAAGTAGCTGGACGTGGCATTAAAAAATTAATGGATGCCGGTTGCGAAGTAATTGTGGGCGTTATGGAAGAGGAATGTAACGAACTAAACAAACGGTTCTTTACTTTTCATCAAAAGAAAAGGCCGTATATTTTTCTGAAATGGGCACAGACAGCCGATGGTTTTATCGCGCCAAAAGAAAATCTTCGCATTGAAACAAAACCCGTTTGGATTACCAATGAATTTTCGAGACAATTGGTCCATAAAATGAGAGCCGAAGAACAGGCAATTTTGGCGGGTACAAACACGGTTTTACAGGACAATCCATCGCTTACGGTTCGGGAATGGGCGGGAGAAAATCCGATGCGAATTGTTATAGACAGAAGTTTAAAACTTTCACAAGATTTTTCGGTTTTTGATGAAAGTTCAAACACAATTATTTTCAATGAAAAGGAAACAATAACTTCTGAGAATTTATATTTTCAAAAGATTGATTTTTCCGAAAAAATTCCGCAACAAATCTGTACTTCACTATTCCAAAGAAATGTTCAGTCCGTTATAATTGAAGGCGGTGCAAAAACCCTTCAAACCTTTATTGACGCAAATCTGTGGGACGAAACTTGGGTGTTTAATGGAAAAAGCAATTTTGAAGAAGGCATTAAAGCACCGATTTTTAAAGGTGTTTTTATTTCCGAGGAAAAAATAAAGGACGATACCTTGCGAATCTTTAAAAACCCCAACTCTTGATAGCACTGGCCCTCAGCATTCTTTCGTCCACAATGATTTTTGTGGTTTTCAAACTTTTTTCAAGGTTTAAAATCAATACCATGCACGCCTTGGTGGTAAATTATATAATCGCCTGTTTTTGTGGGGTTATTTTTCACGAAAGTGAAACAAATATCACTGAAATAACACAGTTTGCTTGGTTTCCTTTTGCATTGGGTTTAGGCGCTATGTTTATCACTGTGTTTAACTTGATGGCAATAACCACGCAACGCAGCGGACTTTCGGTAGTATCTGTTGCCACAAAAATGAGCGTTGTTATCCCTATTCTTTTTGGGCTTTTCTATTATAAGGAGAGTTTCGGTTTGTTTAAAGTTTTGGGAATTGCACTAGCGATGGCAGCTGTTTATTTAGCATCGATTAAAACACAGGAAGGATTAAAAATTAAACCCGCCAATTTCATTTTTCCGGTGCTGGTTTTTTTGGGAAGCGGAATTATAGACACAACCATCAAATATTTGGAAGGTGAATATATTGCAAAGGACGATACACCAATTTTTTCCGCAACCATTTTTGCGATGGCGGCATTATTGGGAATTGTATTTTTGATTGTTCAGGCGGTACAGGGAAAGTTTAAATTTGAATTGAAAAATGTGCTTGGCGGCATTGCGCTGGGAATCCCGAATTATTTCTCGGTTTATTTTTTGGTACAAGCCCTTCGTAGTGATATACTTGAAAGTTCGGGAATATTTACAGTCAATAATGTGGCTATAGTTATGATATCAACATTATTGGGTATTTTATTATTCAAGGAAAAATTATTGCCCAAAAACTGGATCGGGATTGGCCTGGCCATACTTGGCATTCTGTTTATTGCTTTTGAAAAGGTGTAAAGTTTTAAAATTTGGAAATTGAAAAAGATACATACAAAACCATTTTAAAGACTTCGGAAGAAGTTCTCTTTAAGGAAAAAGGAAGCAAGTTTTTCGGATATGCTTTTCCGGTTACTTCGGAAGAAGAGGTTAAAATACATCTCGACAATCTTAAAAAACAACACCATAGTGCACGCCATTGGTGTTATGCCTGGCAATTGGGGAAGAGTTATGAACACTATCGCGCTAACGACGACGGCGAACCTTCAAACAGCGCGGGAATGCCCATTTATGGTCAGCTTCAGTCTTTTGACCTAACCAATACTTTGGTTGTGGTAGTTCGCTATTTTGGCGGCACCAAATTGGGTGTCGGGGGATTGATTCAAGCTTACAAAACGGCTGCTCAAATGGCTTTGGAAACTTGTAAAATAGTAGAAAGAACCATTGACGAAACCTTTCTTTTAAAATTTGAATATCCCGAAATGAATACTGTAATGCGCATCATAAAAGAAGAGGACATTACACTTAAAAATCAAACCATGGAACTAAATTGTGAGTTTGAAATTGCAGTTCGAAAAAAAGATGCCGAACGGGTTTTTGAACTATTTGAAAACACTTACAAAGTGGCAATCAAACGCTTGGAAAATTAACTATTCTTCTCTCAACTTTTCCATTAAATAATCCGGTGCTCTCATCAACTTTTTTGTAGTACTGTTTACAAAAACCAAAATTGTGGTTGCTGTAATCAAAAGTTGTTTGGACTCATTATAAATTTCATAGTAAAACTCAATTTTTACATTGGGCATTTGCTTCAAAGTAGTTTTTACGGTCAGCAAATCGTCATAAAAAGCAGGTTGCTTATAATCAATGCTTAAATGAACAACAGGCAAGTGTACATTGTTGGCTTCCATCCATTTATAAGAAAAACCGAGTTCGCGTAACCATTCGGTCCTGCCCTGCTCTAAGTATTGTGCGTAATTGCCGTAGTAAACCACCCCCATTTGGTCCGTTTCGCCGTAGCGCACTCTAATATGTGTAAGTGTATTCTTCAAAATTTTGTGTCAATTAAAGAAAGTTTTTTTGTAGTTTTATCGAAAGGGAAGTATGGGAAAAAAAAACTAAAAATTCAACCCTAATGTAGTTTTTTTTATAACTTTTTTGTTCACATATTTGCACTGTTAGGAAATAGCTCGGAAACTCTCCACCCCCTATTTTTTGGCCACACCTTTTAAAAAACAAAAAACAGAATTTTTAACTATGAGCAAAACTGCGGAATCGGTTTGGAACAATTGTTTGGCTTTTATCGAAGATAACATCACTTCGCAGGCATACAAAACTTGGTTCGAACCCATTAAAGCGGTAAAGCTAACCGATAATGCATTAAGCATTCAGGTTCCCAGCAAGTTTTTTTACGAATGGCTTGAGGAACACTACGTTAAGATTTTGAAAGTTGCACTTACCAAGGAATTGGGAGCTACCGCCAAGTTGGTCTACATTATTAGAATGGAAAACACCTACGGCAACAAACAGCCTTTTACCGAAAAAATTCCAAGCGCCAACCGAAGCAACCTGCAATCACAGGAAGTTGATGTTCCATTGAAGAACAAGAGCCCGGAACTTAAAAACCCGTTTGTTATTCCAGGGATTCGCAATGTGAAAATCGAATCGCAGCTTAACCCCAATTATAATTTTGAAAGTTTTCTTGAAGGTGAATCAAACCGTTTGGCCCGTTCCGCTGGTCTCGCGGTTGCAAACAAACCCGGAGGAACATCCTTCAACCCCTTGCTTATTTTTGGCGGTGTCGGGTTGGGAAAAACACACTTGGGCCACGCGATCGGTGTTGACATAAAGGATAAATATCCAGAAAAAACAGTTCTTTATATTTCTGCGGAAAAGTTTACGCAGCAATACATTGAATCGGTAAAAAAGAATAACCGCAACGACTTTATTCACTTCTATCAAATTATAGATGTGCTAATTGTGGACGACATTCAATTGCTTTCCGGAAAGGCTGGCACGCAGGACGTTTTCTTCCACATATTCAATCATTTGCACCAAAACGGCAAGCAGGTTATTTTAACCAGCGACAAGGCGCCTGTTGATATGATTGATATTGAACAACGCCTATTATCACGATTTAAGTGGGGACTTTCTGCGGAATTGAACCACCCAGACTACGACACGCGTGTTGCAATTATAAAAAACAAACTATATCGCGATGGCGTGGAAATGCCGGAAGATATTATAGAATTTTTAGCAAACAACATTAAAACGAATATTCGTGAACTTGAAGGCGCCATCATTTCATTGATTGCCCATTCTTCCTTTAACAAAAAGGAAATCACGATTGATCTTGCCCGCAAGATTGTCGATAACTATGTAAAACATACCAAACGTGAAGTTTCCATAGACTACATTCAAAAAGTAGTGAGTGATTATTTCCAAATGGATGTTGACACCTTACAGTCAAAAACCCGAAAGCGACATATTGTGCAAGCTAGGCAATTGGCAATGTTTTTTGCAAAGAAGTTCACCAAAGCATCCTTAGCTTCCATTGGGTCACAGATTGGGCAACGCGATCATGCAACCGTACTTCACGCCTGCAAAACCGTTGATAACCTTTCTAGTACAGACAAGCAGTTCCGCAAATATGTGGAAGACCTCAGCAAAAAGTTGACGCTTTAATTTAGTCTTCAAAACAACGCGGCATTATACAGTAAATAAATCTTCTGTATTTTTACTGAACTTTTAAACTTACAAAAATCGTTTTGAAAAAATATAAAATTCTTATGGTCTGCCTTGGCAATATTTGTCGTTCGCCCTTGGCAGAAGGTATTTTAAAATCCAAAGTCGATACTTCAAAAGTCTTTGTGGATTCCGCTGGAACGGGACATTGGCATGTGGGCGATGAACCCGACCAACGAAGCATTGCTGTTGGAAAAAGATACAATATAGACATTACCACTCAACGTGGGAGACAATTCAGCGCAAAGGATTTTGAGGATTTCGATTTGATTTATGTGATGGACAACAGTAATAAGGAAAACGTTTTGGCATTGGCCGAAAATGATTTTCAAAAAGAAAAAGTAAAATTGATTCTTGATGAAATTTTCCCTGGTGAAAACGTTGATGTGCCAGATCCATATTTCGGTGGAAATTCAGGTTTTGAAAATGTTTTCAAAATGCTCGATGAAGCCTGTGAACAAATTGCACAACGCCTTTAACGCAAATTAACAGTTGGTTTTCTTACATTTAGTAATTCACTAAATAAAAAACCATGAAAAATTTACTCTACTTCATTCCTTTTTTTCTTTTTTCAACCCTTCTTAGTGCACAAGATGTATCCATCGAATTCTTTAAAGGAAATTTTGACAGCCCTCTAAGTCTTCAACACGCTAATGATGACCGTCTTTTTATTGTAGAAAAAGGAGGCGAAATTCAAATAATACAGGGAGATGGAACTGTTAACGCTACACCTTTTTTAGATATTTCAGGCATTATTTCAACAAACGGCGAACGGGGTTTATTGGGCATGGCATTTCATCCCGACTATAGTAATAATGGTTATTTTTATGTCTATTATACCGATACCAATGGCAATACCCAGGTTTCGAGATTTTCAGTTGATAGCGGCAACCCCGATTTGGCAGATCCTTCTTCAGAATTATTTCTGCTGGATTATAACCAACCTGAGACAAACCACAACGGCGGCAATTTAGCATTTGGCCCTGATGGCTATCTTTACATTGCTTCTGGCGATGGCGGTGGCAGTGGCGATCCGAATGATAGAGGACAAGATCTTGGTTATCTATTGGGAAAAATATTGCGGATAGATGTTGATAATCCTTCAGGGGGCAACAATTACGGCATTCCCTCAGACAATCCATTTGTGGGAGACCCGAATGCGCTTGATGAAATTTGGGCATACGGCCTGCGAAATCCTTGGCGGTTTTCATTTGATTTTACCGATAATAACATTTGGATAGCCGATGTGGGCCAAACCAGCAGAGAAGAAATAAATCGCGCCAATGTGGGAGAAGCTGGATTGAATTATGGTTGGAGATGCTACGAAGGAACACAACCGTTTAACACTCAGGGTTGCCCACAACAATCTGAGTTAACCTTTCCATTAACTGAATATACCCATGCAGGTGGCAATTGCTCCATTACGGGCGGTTATGTTTATAGAGGTTCAGTATTTTCTGATATTCCGGGACTGTACTTTTTTGCAGATTTCTGTAGCGGGCTTATTGGTACGGTTGATAATTCTGGAAATTTGGTAGAGCACGGTAATTTCTCAGGAAGTTGGGTTTCTTTTGGTGAAGATGTCAATAAGGAACTTTACATCATAGATTTTGGCGGAGACATTTATAAGGTTAAAGGGGGTGAACTGGCCAATACAGAAGATTTTTCTTTGGAAAATACGCTTACAATACTCCCAAATCCCGCATCAGAGAATGTTACTTTTAGTTTTATAAACGGTACCCTTCAAACAATTAAGTTTTTTGATATAAGAGGAAGCTTGGTTTCTTCCGAAGAAAATATATCTAGCAATAATAAAGTTATTGATGTTTCAAATTTGAACCCAGGAATTTATTTTGTTAAAATCACTTCTGAAAAAGGAAATACAATTGTAAAAAAATTAATCGTACAATAATTAATGAATTCAAAAAAAGGAAATTTATACCTTATTCCCTGCCCTATGGGCGATGTTCCTCCCTTGGCGGTGCTTCCCATTTCTGTTAAAAAATCAATTGAAAAAATAGACCACTATATTGTGGAGCATGAAAAAAGTGCTAGAAGGTTTATAAAAAGTATTGTTCCCGAAAAAACACAGCCCAGCTTGAATTTTAAGGAAATAAACAAATTCACAAATCCCGAAGAAATACCACCTATGCTAAATCCCTGCCTAGATGGTTTTGACGTGGGAGTGATTAGTGATGCAGGTTGTCCGGGCATTGCTGACCCCGGAGCTAGAGCGGTACATTATGCACACGAACTTGGAATTAAGGTTGTGCCCTTAGTGGGTCCTTCTTCAATTTTATTGGCAATGATGGCAAGTGGGTTTAACGGTCAAAATTTCGCTTTTAACGGTTATTTGCCTATTGATAAAGGGGAACGAAAAACCGAGCTGAAACGACTTGAAAAAGTATCTAAGGATTTTGATCAATCCCAGCTTTTTATTGAGACTCCTTACCGCAACAATCAGATGCTACAGAGCCTGATTGAAAACCTCAACCCACAAACAAGAATCTGTGTAGCTTGTGATATTACCTTGCCTTCAGAATATATAAAAACTGCTCCTGTGAGTTTGTGGAAAAAAATAAAGGTGGACCTTCATAAAAGACCCACCTTATTTATCATTCAGGGATAAAAGTTAAATTACCCTTGGCCTCTTATTTGGTACAATATGCGAAGTATCATAACCAGAGAACTTGCGCAGGTAATAACGAATTGAAGCGCCGTTGGCGTCTTCAAATCTATTTTCACCAGCACTTCTAAGAAATTTTTTCACATTTCCTGCCCCTGCCAGATGCGCAGCTGCCAATATCCCAGATTCGGTAACTTTCACCCCTCCAATGGTTTTTCCAGCATAACGCTTAATATCGTTACGGAGCACCCACTTATTTAAAGATGTATATGCCAAGAAAGCGGCTTCCTGCTGCCGGGTATCATATAGAAAGTTATCTGTATTCTTAAAACCAATCATTCGCAGAGTGGCTCGTGAAAACTGATATTTGCCCATATAACCGTAATCATTTACAATATGGTAATCTCCTCTTGATTCTTTAAAACCTAGAGCTTCTTTAAACCCTACATAGGATTTACCCAAAAACAAATAAAATTTTGGGGTCACAGGAGCTATTATTGGAATAAGCTCAGCTTCTGTGGGAACGTTATAGTCTAACTCTAATCCTTCCGTACTAAAAGTAGAAAAATCGTAGCTATCTTTTGAAATGAAACCTGTCCCTACTATTACGGTAACAACAAGTAATACTGCAATTAGATATATTCTTTTTTTCATTAAGTTTTAAAATTCGGATATAATAATACATCCTCGTTTCAGCGCGCAAAGATACAGCTTTTTTTAAAAATCTGATTTGTAGGCTGTTAAATAAATATTAAATAAAAAAGCCAGGCTTGTCATCCTGGCTTTTTTCAATAATTATAATGTCGCTCTGGCATTGTTGTCTGGGATTATTTCAGATACATCGTAATCTACAAAGCGTTTCATATACTTTGTTATTGGTACATGGTTAGCATCTCCGAAAACCACTTCACCATTACTTTCCAGAAATTTCATAACATTTCCGGCACCTCCCAGATGCGCCGCGGCCAAAAGACCGGATTCGGATATTTTAACACCGTTGATTGTTTGACCATTGAATCTGTCGATATAATCCCGAAGCACCCATTTGTTTTTGGAAATTAAGGCCTCGAAAGCCTTTTCCTGTAACAAAGGGGAATTTAAGAATCGGGACGTATTGTGAATCCCAACCCAATTAAGGGTGGAACGGCCAAACTGGTATTTGCCCAAATAACCTAATCTGTTCACGGCTCTGTAATTGCCACTGCTTTCACTGAAACCGAGGTCGTAACAGAAACCCAGAAACGACTTCCCAAGAAAGGGAACACTATCTTGGGAACTCATATTCACTTCATATTCGTAGGGCACATGGGCAACGTCCCCTACAATATTTGTAGCGAATATAGAACTGCTGTAGTCTTCTCTTTTTGAAGAGAATGCTGTGACAATAAAAATCGCAACAGCCAGCAGCACAGACAATTTCATAAAACGTTTTGTCATGTTTTACTTAGTTTTAAAAGTTATAATTATTGCGCCACCGCCTTATGCGGCGCGAAATAAAATCTTAAAAAGTAAACACACGTTATGGCAAACGCATGTTCGCCGCGCTGTATGAAAAAATTGTGCCAAAGAACGATTGATCACCATTATATTGACTGATAATCAATTATTTATAAATAGAAATATAGAAAAAAAGAGAGTAACTCTCGAAGGGTTAACACTATTTAACCCAGTATTATCGGTAATTTTAACAGAAAATAAAAAAGTAGCTTTACCTGTTTAACCCTTGACTATTCACCCACCGCACATATTCGGCTTTATTTACATTGTGCTGGGACAAACTTTTTGCAAACTTGTGATAACCAAAGTTGGTTACATCTGCCACAAAATAATAGTAATCATGCTTTTCGGGATTCAGCACCGCGTCTATGGATGAAATATCAGGCATTGTAATGGGTCCTGGAGGAACGCCAGCATATTTGTAGGTATTATAGGGAGAGTCCAATTCCAAATCTTTATAAAGCACCCTTTTTATTATTTGGTTGTAATCCCCACTTTCGCGTTTTAGGGCATAAATAACCGTGGGATCGGCTTGAAGCAACATTCCCACCTTCAACCTATTTATATACACACCGGCCACCCGTGGACGCTCATCTACTTTAGCGGTTTCTTTCTGAACAATGGAAGCCAAAGCCATTACTTGTTCCTTGGAAAGATTTATTTTTTTTGCTTTCTCAGTTCTCGATTCGTTCCAAAAGCGTTCGTATTCGGTCTTCATCCGGTCGCGAAATGTTTCCGCAGAACTGTTCCAGTAAAATTCATAAGTATTAGGAATATATAATGAAAGAGCAGTCGCTTCATTTAAACCTACTTCCTTTAAAAATTGTTGATCGCGCATAGCATTCAAAAGCGAAACACTGTCCGCCTCAATTTGGTTTGAAATATGCCCGGCCAAGTCCTCCAACCGTTCTTGGTTATTAAACTTTACGTTGATGGGAATATTTCGGCTTCGTAGCGTGTTTACAATATCATTATTGGTCATTCCCTTGGTAATAATGAAATGTCCCGGTTTTATATTTGAAGTATACTGCTTTTGATTCGCTATAGTAACAAAGGTTTCCGTATCCCTTAAAATCGGCTCCAGTTCAGCCACAACATCATCAATTGTACCATTTGTGGGAATATATACGTGCGCTTCTTTATTATTGAAAGCTGTATTGCCCGAAAAAGCAGTATTGTAAACATACCAAGCGAAAGCTCCCATCCCAACGGCTCCGAGCAAAACAATAATTATCAATATTTTTTTTATGTACATTACTTTAATTAGGATTTGGGGATTAGTTGGTAAAAATATTCACTTTTAAATTTTCCTTCGGAAAAAATCCAGTCTTTTTTAAAGCCACTTTTTTCAAAACCCGCTTTTTCAAAAAGTTTGATGCTACCGTCATTCTCTTCAGTGATTCCTGCAAAAACTTGGTGTACATTCAAATGTTTAAAAGCATAGTCGCAAATCATTTTTAATGCTTCCGAAGCATACCCTTTTCTTTTTTCCCCTTCGGAAAAAATAACGATGCCAACCCCAACTCTACTGTGCTTCGGGTCAAAATCGAAAAGGTCGATAAAGCCCACAGCCGTTTCGTCGTCATTTTTGCAAATTACCAAACGTAATTGCTTTACATCATAAATATCACGGTGGCTGTTTTCAAGATATAGTTTTAAAATATATTTTGAATAGGGCGTGGTGGTATTGCTCACTTCCCAAAGCGATTCATCATTTTCAAGCTTATATAGAAAATCAAGGTCTGAAAGCTCCAAGGCACGTAAAAAAATATGTTCTCCCCTTAGTGTTTTCATTTCCAGATTCCTTTAAAAACTTGTGTTGCCGGTCCTTCCAAATACACATTTTTATAGCCACTACCCGCTTTTTCAAAACGAACCTGTAATTGGCCGCCCGGGGTCTTTAATATCACTTTATCTTCAGAAGTTTTACCGTTTTCAAACATTGCGATAGCAACGGCTGTTACGCCCGTGCCGCAGGAAAGTGTTTCATCCTCAACGCCCCGTTCGTAGGTGCGGACTGAAAAATTGGCAGCATCATTCTGCTCCACAAAATTCACGTTGGAACCTTCTTTTCCGTAAATTTCATTTCGAATATTTCTTCCATTTGTAAATACATCATAATTCTCTAATCCCGAAACCATTTCAACGTGGTGCGGCGATCCTGTATTTAAAAAAGTGAAATTTTCAGAAACCTTTACTTTTTCAACGTTGTTCATTTTCAGGGAAACCCAATCATCGCTAACCATAGCTTCGTGCATACCGTCAACGGCTTCAAAAGTTGTCTTTTCTGAAATGATTCCCAAAAACTTGGCAAAATGCGCAATACATCTTCCGCCATTGCCACACATAGAACTTAGATTGCCGTCACTATTGTAATACACCATCATAAAATCTACCGAAGGATGATTTTCCAACAAAAGCAAGCCATCAGCACCAACACCAAAACGGCGGTCACAGATTTTAGCCACGAGTTCAGTATTCTCTTTTGGAAAAAATTCCTCGCGATTATCGATTATCACAAAATCGTTCCCGGTACCTTGATATTTGTAAAAAGTGAATTCCATACGCGCACAAAGATATAAAAAGCCACCCCAGCTTTCAGGAAAGTTATCACGTTAAATACAAGTTAAATACCACTTCTTGGCATACTTTTTTCTAACCATGATTGTTAAATTTGTTGGAGTATTTAAATAATGTTTCTTCAAAAAAGTGTTTATTCTTGATTTCTCAGGTTTGAAAATACTTATAGCAATCTAAAATGCTAATCTTGAAAAAAGTGTTTTGCAACATAATTTTTTTATTAATCATAAAATTCAATATAAAATGAAACAGACATTCCGTTTATTTCTGGTAGCGCTGTTCGCGGGCGCAGTTACACTTGGGGGTTATAAATTTTTTGAAAAAAAGGATTATATTTCCTTCGAGTCCCAAAAAACCTCAAACTTTATCCCCACTAGCTTTTCTGCTGAAGCTGCCGAAATGAATACAGATTTTACCGATGCGGCGGAAAAGACAGTACACGCAGTAGTACACGTTAAAAATATGAGTGTGAGCACACAGCCCACCAATATATTTGAATACTTTCAAGGGGGCGGCCAACCCCGGGCTCGCGTGGGTAGCGGAAGCGGCGTCATCATTTCACCCGATGGCTATATTGTAACAAACAACCACGTAATTGCCAACGCTACAAATCTTGAGGTTACCTTAAACAATAACAAAACTTATACTGCAAAATTGATCGGTACCGACCCAAATACTGACATCGCCCTTGTAAAGATTGATGGTAATGAAGAGTTTCCTTTTATACCCTTTGGCGATTCAAATAATGTGAAGATTGGCGAATGGGTTTTGGCCGTAGGTAATCCTTTTAACTTAACCTCAACGGTTACCGCTGGAATTATTAGTGCAAAAGCGCGCGATTTAAATCAGTTTGACGGCAATCCACAATCATTCATTCAAACCGATGCCGCGGTAAACCGTGGTAATAGTGGTGGTGCCTTGGTAAATACCCGTGGCGAATTGATTGGAATAAACACTGCGATCACCTCGGAAACGGGAAGTTATGTGGGCTACTCCTTCGCCGTTCCTTCCAATAACGCCCGAAAAGTGATTGAGGATATTTTGGAATACGGAAACGTACAGCGTGGCATTTTGGGTATTCAAGTAGGAAATATAAACCCACAGATTGTGGAAAAATATGGAATCAACGACACCGAAGGCGTTTTTGTAGGTGGAATTGAAAAAGGTAGCGGCGCAGATAAAGCCGGAATAAAAGAAGGTGATATCATCAAGCAATTGGATGGCTATAAGGTTTCAAAATTTGCGGATCTTTCTGGTTATTTAGGCTCCAAAAGACCAAACGATGTGGTGGAAGTAACTATTCTTCGCAACGGCAAGGAAAGAAAAGTACCGGTAACTCTCGTAAAACTGGAAACTTTCTCAATCGACGATCTTGGGTTGGAGGTAAAAAACACTTCTCCTGAAGAACTCAAAGAACGTGGCCTTAAAAATGGTGTAACTGTTACTCGCGCCCTCACGCCAGAAATAGCACAATACAAACTTGAGGGAATTATAATCACCCAAATTAATGACGAAACCGTTAATGACATTGATGATGTTAAGCGAATTATGACACAACGAAACTATCGTTCGCCAATTAAAATGACTTTTATGGACACTGCCGGGAATATCAACTCTTTTATATTTAGATAGTGAATAGTATGGCATATTATAAATAAAAGCTCTGAAGTAAATTTTTGAGCCACGAATTCACGAATAATTATGCAAAAATATTCGTGAATTCGTGGCTTTATTTTTTATAATATATTTCATCAAAACGATGAAAAAGAGTACTTTTGCACCAAATTTTAAACCCTTTAAAAATCCTTCCATATGAGTTTTGATGACGTTTATGAAAAAGAACTTTCTTTTCAAACTGACCGCCGAAAAGCTTCAGTAGAATTTATTAAAATCGTTAGTGACCTTTGGTACGATAAGTCCATTGAACTGGTACTTTTCCGCAACCAGCTTATAGATCGCAACGTAAGTGAAATTTTGAACCTTCACGAATACGCTGGCGAATTTGTTCAAAAGCCAATATCAATCTTTGATTCTGTTGAAATTGCGCAGGCCATCAAAACCTTGGATCTTCCACCCGCAAAATTGGATATCGGAAAACTAACCTATGAGTTCCATTTAGAGGACGATAAATATTCAAACGCCCTGTCATTTGTTTCAGACAAATTAAAGGATGCCAAGGAAAGCAAAAACATTGTTCCTAAAGACGTCGTTCTTTATGGTTTCGGAAGAATTGGTCGCTTGTTGGCTCGTGAGCTTATGACCCGCACCGGTCAAGGAAACCAACTTCGCCTTCGTGCCATTGTAGTTCGTGGAAAAATGGATCAAACGGTGCTCGACAAAAGAGCAACTTTGCTTCAATATGATTCTGTACACGGCGATTTCCCTGGAACCGTGCGTACCGACCTTGAAAACAGCGCATTGGTTATTAACGGGACTACCGTACATATCATTTCAGCAAACAATCCAGAAGATATTGACTACACCCAATACGGAATTGAGGACGCATTGGTTATTGACAATACCGGAGCTTTCCGTGATGATGCAGCCCTTAGCCGTCACCTAAAAGCTAAAGGAACTTCAAAAGTTTTGCTTACCGCTCCAGGAAAAGGAGTGCCGAACATCGTTCACGGGGTGAACCAAAATGAATATGACCCGAACAAAGTAGATATCTTTTCTGCAGCATCTTGTACCACAAACGCCATCACTCCTATTTTAAAAGCAGTTGAGGATTCTTTTGGAGTAGTTCGTGGGCATTTAGAGACCATTCACGCATATACTAACGACCAGAATTTGGTAGACAATATGCACAGTAAATACCGCCGTGGCCGTGCTGCAGCATTAAATATGGTTATTACTGAAACCGGTGCAGGAAGTGCCGTTGCAAAAGCATTACCTTCACTGGCTGGAAAACTTACCAGCAACGCAATTCGCGTTCCTGTTCCAAACGGCTCTTTGGTTGTTTTGAATTTAGAAGTTGCAACCCCTACCACATTGGATGGAATTAATTCCACAATGAAGAAATACGCCCTGGAAGGCGATCTGGTTGAGCAGATAAAATATTCATTGAGTAACGAGCTTGTATCCAGTGATATTGTTGGCTCATCTGCCCCTGCTATTTATGACAGCAACGCAACTATCGTTACCGAAGATGGTAAAAATGTAGTACTTTATATTTGGTATGACAATGAATATGGGTACAGCCACCAAGTAATTCGTTTGGCTAAATATATTGCTCAAGTTAGAAGATATACTTATTATTAATAGTAACTCGCTATAATTAAAAAATCCCGCTACGATTGTAGCGGGATTTTTTTTGCATTTTTACTACTCTTTTAAAAACAAAGCCGCTTAAAGCGGCTTATATTGTTTAGGTGTTTAATGGCTAAGGGATGGTGCAACGGCTACCACTGTTGGCAGTAATGTTTTTATTTTTAATCCCATATTTCAGGTCGATTAATTTTCATTGCTCTTAAATATGATAGAAATTGTCCCGCGTGAACAGATTCGTGATATCCAATTCGCAATAAATATTTTCCGAGGGTTTTCTTTTCTCCATTTCCTGGGTGAACGATTTCGGTTTCGTTTAATTCTGTATCTGAAAATTGGCGAACACTTTCCAAAAATTTTTCTCTATAAGGTTCGGCAAACTCAAGTTCACTGGCTACGCTAATCAAGGGGCGATTTTTCCAAGGTGTTTGGTAATTTGTCATATCTCCTTGGTTGATAATAATATTCCATCCATAATCGGCTTCTAATACGTGCCTAATCATTTCTATCGCAGACATCGCTTTTTCGTCAGGTTTCCAATTATAATAGTTTTTTGGTAGCCCATTCCATAATTTTATACTCTTTCTCCTTATTTCAATAAAATTTAAAAGTATGAGGTCGGATTGGTTCATTTTCTTTGTTTAAAGATGTGGCTGCAGATTACTGCTAACGTTTAGTATAAAAGAAGTAGGCCTGTAAATAAGCAATTTCCTTTCGGATTATCCACAAGCCAAATCTTTTGCATTTATTTTATATTATTTTTGAAGAACGGGATTAGTGCTTTTCATAGGATACGGTGTTGTGTGCAGTTTTTTTTCTTTGTTTATATTTTCGTTTAGTTCGGATTAGTTTATATCTCAAATCATCATAAAACAAGCTTATTAATAGAATTATTGCTCCAAAAATCAGAGTGTTTAATTTAAAGTCAAGGCGTGAGTATAGAAATCCACCGACTATTCCACCAAGAAAGAAGAAGCAAATTATATAAATCCGCAGTTTTATAGTGGCTTTAATTTTTTCTCTATTCGGATGAGATTCAGGAAAGAAGAGTTGCGATAGTTCAATTCCTAAATCGGTAAAAAGTCCTGTAAGATGTGTTGTTCTTACAATAGCATTTGAAATTTTAGTCACAAATGAGTTTTGAAGTCCCATAGCAAATAGAAGCGAACAAACAATTAAGTCAGGATATTTAATTTCTCCAGTATTACTTATGATTGCAATTGATAATAAAATCAAACATTCAATTATTGTTGGTAAAACAAAAACATTGAGCTTTCTGTTTTCCTTGAATTTTTCGATTAGGAAACTTGATAAAAACGAACCAAAGAGAAAGGAAAAAATATAAAGAAAATAAACTGTTCCTTTCCAAACCTCAAAATTAGCAACATCACTTATAAAAAGAGCAAAATGTCCTGTTACATTTGTTGTCAATTGTGTAAAAGCCAAAAATCCTGTTACATTCACAATTCCAGCAACGAAGGACAAAATCGTGGCAATTCGCAGATTGTGTTTTAAAGTTCTGCTTTTACCTTGATGTCTAAACATTTTGTTCCCATTTAGTTCGGTTTTTCATGTCTTGTCCTGAAATATGGCT
>DEXQ01000014.1:0-19548 GCA_002364215.1 Aequorivita sp. UBA3180
CCATATTTCAGGACAAGACATTTGAAAAACTAACAATGAAAAAAATCATATTATTATTCCTCATTCTTATTTCATCAATAAGTTATTCCCAATCAGAAAATATACAAGTCAAATTGGATTCAATTATTAAAGAAGCTAACTTATTATATAATTATGAAAAGGCTGCGTGGACTGCTACCGATTTGACAATGTCCTTGGAAGGTTTAAGAAATAATTTTGGTGGTTATATAGTTTATAATTCAAACGACACCATTTATACTTCCATAATCGATAAGGCACAGAGCAACCGAATTGCCCAATATTCGTTTATAACAAATGAGATTGATAGACCTATTAACTCAAATCTTGAAACTTCGCAATTATCAACAAAAGAGCGGAAATTACTCGAAATTAAAAATAATATAATTGACCAATTATCGGATAATAAGTACGAAATCGGATTTCCAGAAGGATTTAATCCTAATTTAATACTTATACAAGAAGATAAAGAATACAAATTATATATTATAATGGGAACAAGTGAATCTGGTGTCATTCCATTCGGAAATGATTACTTATTTCGTGCAGATTCAGATGGGAAAATTAAAACGTGGAAGAAATTTCATTCAAGGTTAATTCCTGTTCAATCGAAAATGCCGACTGGCGAAATTATAACTTCTGCAACTCATTCTCATTTAAGAACAACACCCTATATTACCGCAACTGATATTTGTACTTTTAGACTTTACTCACCATTTACCGAATTAAAAGAGTTCAAGGTTTATTCACCAGCATTAGGAAAATATATGAAATATGACACTGATAATAATGCGATTGAGATACTAAGCGAATAAAAACGATTTGCCAACACTGCATAACCGCAATTACGGCGGATTCGACTGGGTCCGGCACGAGCACGAAGTGCGAACTGGCGTTAGCAAAGTCCTCGCAAATTTGCTATGTTGGGTTTTGCTGGCGCCAGTTCACTTTTCACTTTTCACTTTTCACTTTTCACTAAAATGTAACAAAACGCTAACCCATTCGTCATACAATCAACAACCATCCAAAAACAATTCCGTGGAAAATATTCTCACCATAAATAATCTAACCAAGAAATTTGGCGCACTAACTGCCGTGGATAACCTTTCCTTTTCCATTGAAAAAGGCAATGTTTATGGCATCCTCGGTCCAAACGGTAGCGGTAAAAGCACCACGCTGGGCATCGTCCTGAATGTGGTAAACAAAACCACTGGCGACTTTAAATGGTTTGATGGCAACATAGATACACACAACGCTTTAAAGAAAGTAGGCGCCATCATTGAACGCCCCAACTTTTACCCGTATATGACCGCCGTGCAAAACCTGCAACTGGTGTGTAAAATAAAGGAAGTTTCGGAAGAAAAGATTTCTGAAAAGTTGGAGCTTGTAGGACTTTTGGACAGAAAGGACAGCAAGTTCAGTACTTTTTCCTTAGGGATGAAACAACGCTTGGCAATCGCTTCGGCACTGCTAAACGACCCTGAAATATTAATACTCGATGAGCCAACAAACGGATTAGACCCGCAGGGAATCCATCAAATCCGCGAAATAATAAAAATAATCGCCTCCCAGGGAACAACCATTTTGCTGGCTTCGCATTTACTAGACGAGGTTGAAAAAGTGTGTACACACGTGGTCATTCTTCGGAAAGGGGTGAGCCTCTATTCTGGCAGTGTGGATGGGATGAACGCCAGTCACGGTTTTTTAACAATGCAGAGCAACAATATGGAAGCGCTTGAAAATGCTTTGGAAGGAAACGCTGCCTTTGGCACCGTAAAGCGCGAAGGTGATTATCTAATCGCTTATCTCAACGCCCCGATGGATGCTTCGGAAGTAAACAGACTTCTTTTTGAAAAAGGCATCACCCTTAGCCACCTTGTGAAACGCAAGGAAAGCCTTGAAGAACAATTCCTCGAACTTACCAAACAAAACTAACCGCAATGCTACGATTATTAAATATAGAACTTCAAAAACTGCGCTATAACCGTTCGGCAAAGGTTATTTCCATAATTTATTTTGTACTAATCACTTTTATCGCCCTAATTGCGTCCATTGAGTTTAACTTTGGTGATTTTCACTTTCGGGTTGCCGATCAGGGAATTTTCAACTTTCCGTATATCTGGCATTTCAATACCTATGTGGCAGCAATTTTGAAATTGTTTTTGGCCATAGTGATTGTTTCCATGATGAGCAATGAATACAGTTATAGAACGTTGAAACAAAACCTTATTGACGGCCTTAGCAAAAAGGAATTTGTACTTTCAAAGTTTTTGACCGTCTTGCTTTTCGCAGTGATATCAACGGTTTTTATTTTTAGTGTCTCGTTGATTTTGGGGCTTTTCTTTTCAGATTACAATGAAATAGGAATCATTTTCAGCGATATGGAATACATAGGCGCCTATTTTATAAAATTGGTAGCCTTTTTCTCTTTCTGTCTATTCCTGGGGGTTTTGGTGAAACGTTCTGCCTTCGCGCTTGGCTTTCTGATTGTATGGCAAATTGTAGAATGGTTATGTTATGGTTTGATGAAATGGCAGTTTTTTAAAGACACTGAAATTGCTGACAATGTTGCGCAATTTTTTCCGCTAAATGCTATGGCAAACCTCATCAAAGAACCGATGAGCCGTTTGGGCGCCATACAATCTGCCGCCAATCAATTGGGTGAAAATTTCACAAAAGACTATCAGGTTACTTGGCTCAATGTGTTGATTGTTCTTATTTGGACCTCCCTTTTTATTTATTGGTCTTACGCCATTCTAAAGAAAAGAGATCTTTAGTGAGTTGATATGTTTATGGAGTTATGACTTCATTTTTTCCTATATTTAACGGACAATCCATAAAACTCATTTTTGAAGTATATTTTTTCCATAATCTGCTTATTTTTCTTCACTGGAGTTTTTTCTCAGGATATTTCACTCTTTAGGCAGTTTAATGGGCAATATGACTATACCGCCTTCGGAAATACATTAAATGTTGAAGAAAATGGACAAGGTGGACAATGCTTCATTCTTACCAGCAGTAGTGCCGATTTTCAATTACTGCCTAATCAAGAAGTGGTTGCCGCTTATCTCTATTGGGCAGGTTCTGGCCCAGGGGATTTCAGTGTTACTTTCAACCAAGTTCCAATCACTGCGGAACGTACCTTCAATGAAACTTATAACAGCGGCGGACAGGATTATATTTATTTTTCAGCCTTTGCAGATGTTACCGAACAAGTTCAAACCACAGGAAATGCCAACTACACACTTTCCAATTTAGACCTTACCCTTGTAATTCCCGCATATTGTAGTCCGCCAGGCTCGGGCACCAACTTTGGCGGTTGGGCGGTGACGGTGGTTTATAAGGACGCAACCCTTCCCAATAATCAAGTAAATATTTTTGATGGTTTGGAAAGTGTATCGCGGGTTGACCAAACTTTGGATATAACCTTGAACAATTTGATGGTTTTAGATACCGAAGGTGCTAAAATCGGTTTTCTGGCTTGGGAAGGCGATCGCGGGCTTGCGGTTAACGAAACCCTTCGCATAAATGGAAACATTCTCAGCAATCTGCCGCTAAATCCTCCCGACAATGCCTTTAATGGCACCAACAGTTTTACGGGCAGCGATGTGCTTTATAATATGGATATTGACGTGTATCCTATTTCAAACTTTATAAATCCGGGCGATACCTCAGCAAGCATTCAGCTTACAAGCGGACAGGATTTTGTAATGGTGAATAATATTATTACGGTTTTAAATACCGAGCTTCCCGATGCCACTATTTCCATTGACAATATTATTGGCGGTACTGAATGTGGTGATCGCGAACTTACATTAGACTATTCAGTTTACAACCTCAACAGTACCGATATTTTGCCAGCGGGAACGCCTATTGCTTTTTATGCGGATGAAACCTTGGTGGCGCAAAGTGCTACCGTGGCGCCAATTCCTATTGACGGACAGGAAAGCGGAACCATTACATTTACGGTTCCAAACAATATTGAAGCAGATTTTATTCTGAAAGCTGTTGTGGATGATACCGGAAACGGAACTGGGATTGTGCAAGAAACTAATGAAGAAAACAACGAAGACGAGGCGCCAATTCATCTGCTTGTAAATCCTATAATCACAGGACTTCAAAACTTGGAAACCTGTGATGTTATAGGCGAGGAATTTTTTGATTTAACGGAAGCCACTTCACAAATAGACCCGATTTATGAACTGAGTTTTCACTTTTCGGAAGCGGATGCACAAAACAACGAAAACCCAATTACAGATCCCGAAAACTTTCAGAATACCGAAAACCCCCAGACTATCTACATTCGCGTTTCAAACCCTGATTGTTTTTTAATTGATAGTTTTACGGTAGAAGTTATCCCTTGCCCATTGCCCGATGCCACGATTGAACTTCCTGAAATTTCCGCCTGTCGCGATAGGGAGTTACTACTTCCATTTACGGTTTATAATTTGGAAGCCACGGCACCTTTACCAGCCAATACATCCATAGCGTTTTATACTGACGGTGTTTTATTGGCACTTTCACAAACACAGCAAAACATTCCAATTGGCGGCAGTGAAAATGGTGAAATTGAACTCCTTTTGCCTGATAGTTTGCCAAATACTTTTACCATCACAACTGTAGTAGATGATGACGGTAACGGTAACGGTGCCGTAGAAGAACTTCGGGAGGATAACAACAGTTTTACGCAGACCATTACGTTTGAAAGCATCCCTCCCATTCCGAATTTGCCTGACCTTTTGGAATGCGACGAAGGTTTTGATACGGCAGTTTTCAACTTAACACAACAGGATGATTTTATAAGCACGGGGCCGGATGATGTGGTACAGTATTTTACCACTATGGAAAATGCTTTGGAAAATACCAATCCCATTAGCAACCCCTCACAATATCAAAACGGCACTGATCCACAGACGATTTATGTACGGTTGGAAAACGAAATCTGTTTTGCAACTGCTTCCTTTTTATTGACTACAGAAAACTGTGCTCCCTTTATTCCACAAGGTTTCTCGCCCAATGGTGACGGCATCAATGATACTTTTGAAATCAGTAATCTGTTGAACATTTACGAAAATTTTGAACTGAACATATATTCCCGCGAGGGTAACCTAATACATACCGCACACAACGCCGATGGCTTTTGGGATGGAGTGGCAACAAAAGGGCTTCTGTTTACGGGAAGCCGAGTTCCGGTTGGCACCTATTATTATGTTTTGGTTTTGAACGACCCCAAATATCCCGAAGCTTTTATAGGGTGGGTTTATGTGAATTATTAAGCTATCTTCTTCGTCTCCGCAATTTCTTGCTATTGATTTTTTTCTGAAAGGCTCTGCTGTGCTTTAACATCAATCTGTGAGTTTCTTCATAGCTTTTACCATAAAGTTGGGCATATTCCGCGGCCATCACTTTTATCATGGTTTTAGAAAGCCATAATCTTCGGAAGTTGTGCATTCGTTTTTCAAAAGACATATTTTCAAAACGCATACGGTTTAAGTCAATTAGATAAAAATCATAGTTATCGTTACCATTATCCATTATAAGGGTATTTCCCGGAGAATGGTCTAAAAAATTAATACCGTTTTCGTGAAGCTTAAAAGTGAATTTGGTAAACTGCCTTAAAATTTCATTTCGTTTTTTAAACCGGGGATTATGTATCAATTCTCGAAAATCAAAATCATAGTTTACGTGCTCACTCACATAAAAACTTTCCTTGAGGCCTCCCGAAAAAATCTCAAAATATGCAACTGGAAAAGGCGTTTTTATTCCAAAGTCAATTAACTTAGACGCATATTCAAACGAGCGTTTTGCTTTGCTTTCCCGAAGATATTGATATACCAAAGATTGAAATGCATTCGGGGTCTTAAACTTCTTTATGTTTAATGAATTGCCTTCAATCTTCACCATTTTAATAACATTGCGCTCGCCCTTGGTCACGTATTCTCCCTTTTTGGAAAAATTGTGAAGCACATCCATTAGCTTTGTAGCTATCTGGGAATATTCTGGGTGAATGACAAAATTCTCTTGCATTTTTAAAAAAGATAAAACCAAAAAAGGTATTTTGCGAAGGTAATCCATATGAAGAAAATTCTCGTTATACAAAACAAAAGAATTGGCGATGTGCTCATCAGCTCTGTTATTGCCAATAATATTAAAAAAATCTTCCCGAAAAGTGAGGTAACTTATTTTGTGTATGACTATACAACGGGCGTTTTAGAGCAAAACCCAAATATTGACCGCGTAATTTCAGTAAAGGAAAAAGAGCTTAAAAAATTCCAGAAGCTTTTACAGACCATTGCAAAAATAAAAAAGGAGAAATACGATATTATTTTTGATCCGTATTCCAAATTCCAGAGCAGAATGATCTGTCTTTTCTCCGGTGCTGAATACCGAATTGGTTTGAAACGTGCGCACAAAGAATTAAAGCTTCCGTTTTATACGCACCCTATTAGTTTTTTGGAACATCGCTCAAAAAACTGCGGCAAAGCTATTGAGGATAGAATAAATATGATTGCTTCGGTTTTTGACTTAAAAGAACCCGAATACGCTCCAAAAATATTTTTAACTGAAGAGGAAACGAAATATTCCAAAGTCCATTCCCTTCAAAAACCAATAATAATGTTGGGCATTTTGGGCAGCACACCGCAAAAGTCCATGCCGTATGATTATATGGTTGAAATAATTGACTTTATAACTTCCTATTACAAGGGCACCATTCTATTTAATTATGCTCCGTACCAAAAAGAGGAAGCTCTCAAGGTTTATGAAATGTGCCAAAATAAAAGTCAAATCAATCTCGATATTTACGAAGACTCCATTCGCGGATTTATAAAACTGATGAACCAATGCGACCTTTTGGTTTCCAATGAAGGCGGCAGCGTTCACATTACCAAAGCACTTGAAAAACCCACATTTACTATTTATTCGCCTTATGTGAATAAAGAGCATTGGTGCAGTTTTGAGGATAGCGACCATCACGATTCTATTCACTTATTGGAAGAAAAGCCCGATCTATTCAGCAGTTTTACTTTAGAGGAACGAAGGCGAATTGAGCAAGACCCACATTCACTTTACAAACAATTGACCCCCGAAATGATTTTTGAAAAATTAAAGCCATTTTTGGCACACCATCTTAATAACGGCCACCTATGAACCTATTGGACAAATTTCATAACTGGCGAAGAAAACAACGCTGGAACCGCCAGTACAAAAAAGGAAGATGGGAAAGCCTGCGCAGCGAAAAAGAAGCTATTCGCTACAATAAAATCATTGAATTTATAAAACGTTTTTCACCTAAAAACCCAAGTATTTTAGATATTGGCTGTGGCGATGGTTTACTTACCGAACGTATTAGCCCCGAAGACTATTCCTTCTTTTTAGGCTTGGATTTTTCAAACGAATCCATAAAAATAGCTTCCAAAAAGAAATTGCCAAAAGCTGAATTTCTTGCTGCCGATGCCGTAAAATTCCAACCAAAACAATCCTTTGATGTAATCGTTTTCAACGAAGCATTCTACTACATTCACGAAACGGAAAAGCAAAATGTTTTAGACAGAATGTTGAAGAGCCTCACAAAAGACGGAATTATTATAACCTCCATTTATCGGGAAGGTCACGGCTGCTGGGAATATTTTAAGGAAGATAAAAGGTTGAAAGAGCTTGATTTTACTACCGTAACTACCGATGAGGAGCTTCGCTATTGGAAAATTGGGGTTTATAAAAAGAATTGATACTCTTAAAATCCTATCAATTGGCAACTGTCGTTTCTTTTGAAGCAATGCCGTAATCTGTCCAAACTCGCTTTTCCTTCTTTGTTATTCTTCGAATAGCCTTGTTTTTTATAAACATTTCTTTCTTCACATACCCGCGCTCGTGGTCCAAATGCAACGTAACAGTGCTATAGCGAATCTGCAATGGTTTAATGCCGTAGTTCATCAAACGTTCGCCCATTTCGCGATCCTCGCCGCCGTACTGCATGCGTTCGTCAAATCCGTTTACCGCCAAAATATCTTTTTTCCATCCAGAGGCGTTGTTACCGTCCCAGGTAGCGCTGGTGGGCGTAAAGGTGTTTAAAATATCTTCCTTCAAGCCGTAGGATGTTAGTTTGTTCAGTTTAAAAGTCTTTTTTAGGCCGTGCTTCAAAAGCCATTTTGCATTAAAACAACGCTGCGTTTCAATATCATCTTTAGTGATCTGTTTTGAGATTTTCATCGAAAGTTTAAAATATCCCGCCGACAGAAAACAGCCCGGACGGCTCAGGCCCAAATGGGTTGAAACCAAATCGTTCCTCGGAATGCAGTCGCCATCGGTAAAAATTAAATAATCACCTTTAGCAACTTTTATGGCTTTGTTCAAGATTTTCGTCTTTTGAAAACCGTGGTCCTCCTGCCAAACGTGTGTGATTTTCAGAGAAGAGTTTACTATAAAGGAATCGATTAATTTTTTTGTTTCTTCAGTAGAACCATCATCGGCAATTATAATTTCAAAATTCTTTTCCAACTGCTGTTCAAAACCCCAAAGTGCTTTTTTAAGCCATTCCGGTTGGTTATACGTACTGACGATTACGGAAACAAATGGAGCAATATTATCATCTTTTACAATTCCAAAAGGCGTCCATTTCTTTTTTTTGCCTCTCGTCTGCTTTCGGATGGCCAAATTTTTATTGATCGAATCTTGATTCTTGTAGCCGCGCGGATGATCCAAATGTAACACCACAGCATTATAACGAATCTGCTTGCTTTTAATACCTTGATTTATCAACCTTTCACCCAGTTCACGATCCTGTCCGCCATACTGCATGCGTTCGTCAAAACCGTTTACGGCTAATATATCTTTTTTCCAACCAGAAGCATTGTGCCCATTCCAACTGGCGTTTGTGGGTGTAAATCTATTAAGAAGGTAGGCTTTAAAAGGTCCCGAATAAAGCTTATTGTTTTTGAAAGAAGATTGCAGTCCGTGCTTTTTCAGCCATGAAACATCAAAGCATTTTTCAGAATAAATATCTTCTTTGGTAATGTCTTTTGAAATATCCAAGGGCAGCATAAAATAACCTCCCGATAGAAAATAACCCTCTTCGCGAAATTTAACGTGCTGTTCCACAAAATCTTTCCGCGGAATACAGTCGCCATCGCTCATAATAATGTACTCTGTGCTACACTGAAGAATCGCCTTATTTAGTATCTGCGATTTTTGAAAACCTTTGTCTTCATGCCAAACGTGGATTATGGGGTAGAATACTTCGGCTTCCAATCTTTTTAGCAATTGCCGAGTCTCATCATTAGAGCCATCATCCGCAATTACAACCTCAAACTGCCTGTAAGTTTGATTGTTATAGCCATACAGCACCTTCTCCAGCCATTCACAGGAATTATAGGTACTGATAATTACAGAAGTATCATGTGCGGTCATATTGTGGCAAAGATAAAGCTATTTCTTTCGTAAATAAAAGGCAGCCTGATCACCACGCCCTTCCTTATTGAGTTGTTTTGCTTTTTGTCCATACTGGAAATTTTGGGATTTTCGATGTAGTGAATTTGAAAATCCTTTCAATTTTGGCGCAGAAAGCGGAATGTCTTGACGGTATTTTTCACTTCCGCTAAACTGAAAATGAGTGGAATCATATTCAATTTTATACAAATCGAAATTGGTCTTTTCCGCAAGTAATTGCATACTTTTTTGGGAGTGAAGAAAAAAGTGCCGCGGAGCATCCAATTGCACCCAGTTAACGCCATAATGCTCCCATGCATATGAGGAAACGGTAGGAATACGGATTATGCACACACCTCCGGGAGAAAGAAGTTCGTAAACTTTTTGAAGATTTTCAAAAGGGTCTGGCAGATGTTCAAAGGCGTGATGATAGGTTATAATATCGAAGGTTCCTTTCATATCAAACACACTGCTTTTCTTTATGGTCAAGCCATTTTCATATTGAATTGTTTCATTCAAATAAGGGTCACAGCCCATTACATTTTTAAAACCAACCTCCGCTAGCGGGTACAGAAAATTTCGGCCATTTCCGCAGCCTACATCAAGAATGCTCGTTGCCTTTGTTACATCGAGCTCATTAAAAATTTCGTATTCCTTTTTCCCAATTAAATGGGCTAGCGTATTTTTATAAACGATTCCGCCTATCGCAGCATATTCGTACTGCTTCTTTTTTATGGCACCTTTTGTTCCTTCAAATTTCTTTCCATCATAAGTATCAAAACTGTAATAATCCCCCGGATAATATTTAGACATATCTGAAGGAATTTCGCTAATCTGCAAACAGCCGCATTTTGCACATTCAAAATATTCAAAGGTATCCCGCAAACCATACATCATTTCCTTTGCTACGAAGGTTTTATTTTCTTTGGAATTGCCACAAATTCTGCAAGTGTTTGCCATAAAGCGAAAATAGTTTTAGACATCAAAGATAAAGTTATTTACCCAGTTGGCTTAGAAATTGAAAAGTCGTAATTTAGATAAAAAATACAAAAGCGATGATTACTAAAAGTTTTCTGAAAAAACAGATTGAAAATTTTCCTGATGAATTTACCATTGAGGAATTGATTGAGCGCTTTATATTTATAGACAAGCTTGAAAAACGAATTGAAAAGTCCAAACAAAATGATACAATCAGTGAAGCGGAATTAGAAACCGAAATGCAGCAATGGTTCAAATAAAATGGCTAAATGATGCAAAAACCGATTTACGGGAAATTTATGAATATATTTCTGCGGACTCTAAATTATATGCTCGGTAACAAATAGTAAAAATAAAACACGGTACTGAAATAATCAAAACACATCCAAATATCGGTAAATCTGTAGAAGAAATTGACAATCCCAATATTCGAGAATTAGTGGAAGGGAATTACAGAATTATTTATCGGATTGTTAATTCCAAAAATTTTCACATTTTAATGGTTCATCACGGAGCCAGAAATCTTTTCCGAAGAATAAAAAGCTAAATATGCCAACCCTTTCAGTTATTATTCCAACTTTCAATGAAGAAGCATATATAGAGGATGCGCTGTTTTCCGTTGTGTTTGCTGATGAAATTATAGTTATTGACTCCTTCAGTACAGATGCAACCCCTGAAATTGCCAAAAAGTACGCTACAAAATTTCTACAACGAAAATTCGATAATTTTTCAAACCAAAAAAACTTTGCATTAAAAGAAGCAACTGGCGATTGGGTTTTATTTTTGGATGCCGATGAACGCGTAACCCACTCTATGGAAGCTGAAATAAAGGAAACGCTCCAAAACCCAAAGCACGGTGGGTACAAAATAAATTTTCCTCACTTTTATATGAACCGTTTTCTCTATCATCACAGTGATGACGTGCTTCGGCTTGTAAAACGCGATGGTGCGGAATATTCTGGCTCGGTTCACGAAAAACTTACTTGCAAAGGCAGCATTGGGAAGCTGAAAAATAAAATGCTGCATTTTACCTATAAAGGCCTAGATAATTATATTTCAAAAAAAGAATCGTATGCTTGGTTTCAAGCGCAGCAACTATTTGATAAAGGCAAAAAAGCAACTTGGTTCCACCTCTTTTTTAAGCCCAGTTATCGGTTTTTCCGCTCCTTTATTTTAAAAGGAGGTTTCCGCGACGGCATGCCGGGAATGACTGTGGCAGCGGTAAATGCCTATGGGGTTTTTGAACGATATGTGAAGTTAATGTTGCTTCAAAAAGGGATGAAATAGCCAATCCCCCTAGCCCCCAAAGGGGGAATCTTACGTCTTTCTCCTCTCCGCCGCGGCGGAAGGTCGGGAGGGGACTAAAAAAACTTCCCAAACCGAATTTTCTGTCGAAATTTTAACATTGAAAATTCTCCCTTTACGTCGATTCGCTGAATTTCAAAAGGTTTTTTAAAGGGAAATGAATTTATTCTATTACCAATGCGAAGCCCGTATTCAATGCCGTTTTGAGAAAGTATTTTCTTAAAGATTTCATTCAGTTTTTTTTCCTTTGGAAATTTACCATAGGGATAGGCCAAAACAGGCGAAAAATTCAATTCATTTTCTGAAACGAATTCCAGGCAAGGGCGGGTATCGGCTTCAATTTCGGCATTGGAAAGCTCGGTGTATTTTTTGTGGTAAAAGGAATGGAAACCGAGCTCCACAATTTTTGGGTCGAGGTTTTTCAATTGTTCCGCCGTCATTATTTTTAGGGAAGAAGTATTCCAAGTATCGGTTTTTCCCAAAAAATCTAAAGGCACGAAAAAGGTGGCTTTCAGTTTGTATTTCTTCAGCAACGGAAGCGCCAATTCCATTTGGCTCACATAGCCATCATCAAAAGTGATAATGATATTTTTGGTTTTTGGCAATGATTTCAGTTTTACCAATTCCTTAAAATGGTAGGTTTTATAGCCGTTTTCAGCCAAATGCTTAAACTGCTTTTCAAGGTTCTCTACCGAAATGGTCAATCCTTTCCCCTTTTCAGCAGTAACGTGGTGGTACATTAAAATAGGAAGCTTCGCCATAACGGTTTTCAAATTTATACCTGTAAAATTATTACTTTTACGCAAACTACAAGCTGTTTTTGGAAAACCCTGTAAAAATCACCGCCCTTGCCATCACGCTCAATGAAGCCGCCAATATTGAAGGCTATTTAAAAAGCCTTTGGTTTGCGGATGAAATTGTGATTGTGGATTCCTTTAGCAGCGATGAAACGGTAGCGTTGGCTTCCAAAAACGAAAAAGTGACTGTTTACCAAAGGGCTTTTGACAATTTTTCTGCGCAAAAGAATTTCGCTATTTCAAAGGCGAAAAACGATTGGGTTACATTTTTTGATTTGGATGAAGAAATTACGCCAGCACTCACCGATGAAATTTTAGAAAAATTTAAAAACCCAAAAGCCATTGCCTATTTTGTGAAACGCGATTTCTATTTTATGGGGAAACGCATTAAATACAGCGGTTTGCAGAATGATTACATCATCCGATTTTTCAATAAAAGCCATTGCCAATACAACGCAAATTTGGTCCACGAAACATTGGAAACCGACGGCAAAACCGAAAATTTAAAGAACAGCCTGCCGCACCACACCTATAAATCGTTTGATGATTACACCGCAAAAATGCACCAATACAGCACGCTGCAAGCACAAATGCTCTATAAAAAAGGAAAGAAGCCCAACTATTACCATTTTCTGTTTCGCCCGTTTTACAGATTTTGGAACCAATTTATTTTCAGATTGGGTATTTTAGACGGGAAAGAAGGTTTTATCCTCGCCTATGTAAGTGCGTTTTCAGTATTTAAAAGATATGTAAACCTTTGGCTTTTGTACAGAAAGATTAATTAACAATCCGTAAATTGAAACAAGTTTTTTTAGAATCGCACAATTTAAAAAACCGTTATTCGGGCTTTGGCCAGTTTAACTATCATTTTATAAAAGCGTTGGCTACGTTTCCCCAAGACGATTTTGAAATTGTATTAAATGCGAAAAATATTTCAGAGCTTGAAGAGGAATTTGGTGATACTTTTAAATACCGAAAATACAATTCGCTAACCCGCCATAAACCCTTCCGAATAAAGAGAAAATACAATCTTTGGCATTGTTTAAATCAAAATATAAAGATTGAACCCTTCTTCAACATTCCGTATTTATTGACGGTTCACGACGTGCATTTTGTAACTGAAGGTTCTGAGGAATTGCAGCAAAAACTGAAAAAACAATTCAACGAAAAATTGAAAAGAAGCAGCGCCATTGCTTATATTTCAGAATTTGCAAAACAGGACACCCACGCCCATTTTGATGTGCCGAACATTCCGGAATACGTAATTTACAACGGCAATACAATTACCGAAATCACACTTCCGAAGGACTATAAACCGTCACTTTTACCTCAAAAACCTTATCTTTTCACAATTGGCGATTTCAGCGAACGAAAGAATTTTATGAGTCTTGTGGAAATGTTGCGCTTTTTGCCTGAATATAATTTGGTGCTCGCGGGCAGCAATACTTCCAGTTATGCAGAAAAACTTACCGAAATGGTTAAACGTTACGGTTTTGAAAACAGGGTTTTCCAAACTGGAAAAATAGCCGATTTAGACAAACAATATTACCTGCAAAATTGCGAAGCCTTTGTTTTTCCATCCTTGCGGGAAGGTTTCGGAATTCCACCCATAGAAGCCATGCGTTTTGGGAAACCCGTATTTCTTTCAAACAACACTTCCCTACCCGAAATTGGTGGTGAGCATAGCTTTTTTTGGGATCACTACGAACCCGAATATATGGCGCAGGTGCTGAAAAATGGAATGGAAAAATTCAACAGTAAAAAGCAGTTTTATGAAGATTGGTACACTGCTCGCGCCCAAAGCTTCAACTGGAAAACCACTGCTGAAAAATATCTGGAGGTTTATAAAAGCTTGCTCTAAATAACTTTATTAAAACTTTGGGCAAACTCCCACGGACAGTAATTGTATCTTTGCCAAAATCGGTCGGAAAAATTTCGCGATTAAAATTTATTTGATGGATGTAGCCGTAATCATTGTCAATTACAACTCTTCAAAATATACTTTGGAGTGCGTAAATACCGTGATTGAAAAAACTTCGGAGGCGATAAAGTATCAAATAATCGTGGTTGACAACAATTCAACACCTTCAGAATATAAAATTCTTGAAGAAAACTTTCCGAAAAAAAACAACATTTCTTTACACCGAAGTATTATAAATACAGGCTTTGGCGGCGGAAATATGTTCGGAGCACAATTCGCAAAATCATATTATCTCCTTTTTCTGAATAATGATGCTATGTTGCTGAATGATTGTTTGGGTATTTTGCTGAATTTTATGAAAGCAAATCCAAAAGTGGGTGTTTCAACGGCTCAGAATTTTGACGAAAACAATAGGTTTGTTGCTTCGTTTGACCATAATAAGGGGTTGCGGCGTTTACTTTTCGGAAGAGGTTTTCTTGAAAAAAACAATCCACAACTATATCCAAAGCGCAAAAAAGAATATTCCAAACCTTTAAAAGTAAATTGGGTAAACGGCGCATTTCTATTTTTTGATAGCAAGGCATTTGCGGAGGTTGGCGGTTTCGACACCAACATTTTTCTGTATTGGGAAGAGATGGACATTTGCCATCGCCTAAAAAAACTTGGCTATGAAAGTTGGCTGGTGCCCGAAGCGAAAATCTTGCACCATCAAGGCGTTAGTACAGGTACTTCCAAAGTGATGAACAGGGAAAGTTATATTTCGTATTTGTATGTACTTCGGAAAAATTACGGCTTTGGAAAATATTTGCTCATTAGAGTGTATCTAACAATCGCCATTTTAATCAAACCGAAAAAATGGTATCTGCTGCCCATTATTCTGAAAAGCAACAACCAAACCCAATCGTTGAAACAGAAACAAAAAATCACTTTTTTAAATGAAGACTGAAATTGAAAATTGCATCGCCGTTTTAAAGAAAGGCGGTTTAATCCTTTACCCCACCGACACGGTTTGGGGCATAGGCTGCGATGCCACCAACCCTGAGGCCGTGGACAAAGTTTTTAAGCTGAAGCAAAGAAGTGATGAAAAATCGCTGATTTGTTTGGTACACGATTTTAGAATGCTGAATGAATATGTTGAAAATGTACCGGAAGTGGCTTATGATATTTTAAAATACGCCAAAAAACCCACCACAATTATTTACGATGATCCAATTCGTGTTGCTGAAAATATTATTGCCGAGGATAATTCACTCGCCATTCGGGTAACGAAAGATGAATTCTGTAAAAAACTAATTCAGAGATTCCGAAGACCATTAGTTTCTACTTCGGCAAATATTTCAGGAGAAAAAACCCCGCAAAGTTATGCCGAAATAGACCCTTTAATTTTGGAAGGCGTGGACTATGTTGTAAATTTGCACCACGAAAAAAAATCAGGAAAACCTTCGGCTATTATCAAGTTGAAGAATGATGGTTCGGTAAAAGTGATTCGGCAGTAAAAGTTGCCACGAATTCACGAATGTTTTTGTAAAAATGATACTTTGAAATAATGGCAAACATTACATATAAAGAGGAAAGTTATGCTATTGTTGGGTGTATGTTCGACGTCTATAATCAATTAGGCAGTGGATTTTCAGAAATTGTTTATAAGGATGCAATTGAATATGAATTCAAATTAAAAGAAATTCCTTTTGAAAGAGAAAAACAATATTCAGTAAAATATAAAGACATTATTTTGCCTCATAAGTTTTATGCTGATTTTGTAGTAATGAATAAAATAATTCTGGAAATAAAATCTATTGAAATGCTAAACGACAAACATTTGGCCCAATGTATAAACTATTTAAAAGTTTCAGGTTGCAAACTAGCTCTTTTAGTTAATTTTCATAAAGACTTTTTAGACCATCAAAAAATTGTTCTGTAAACTATAAAATATACCCCCACAAAAAATATTCGTGTATTCGTGGCAAAAAAAACCTACATATCCGCTCTAAAAAACCCAATTTTTAGAACCATTTCCAAAGCTTCCAATAACTTAAATTTGGAAAGTTATGTAATTGGCGGTTATGTGCGTGATTTTCTTTTGAAAAGAGGCGATGCGAAAGATATTGATATAGTTGCCGTTGGAAGCGGAATTGATTTAGCTGAAGAAGTATCAAAACTATTACCGGGAAAACCGAAAGTTTCCGTCTTCAAAACATACGGCACCGCAATGCTGAAAAGTGGCGGTATTGAACTTGAATTTGTTGGTGCTCGCAAAGAATCCTATTCCGAGGAAAGCAGAAATCCTGCTGTGGAAAACGGCACTTTGGAAGACGACCAAAACCGAAGGGATTTCACCATAAATGCTTTGGCACTTAGCCTTAATGATGAAACTTTTGGAGAACTTTTGGATCCATTCAATGGGATTGAAGATCTTCAGAGAAAAATAATCCGAACACCTTTAGACCCAGATATTACCTATAGCGACGATCCATTACGGATGCTGCGCGCCATTCGGTTTGCAACACAGTTAGATTTTATAATTGAAAAAGAATCGTTGGAAGCAATTACCAGAAATGCTGAACGCATAAAAATTATTTCCAAAGAACGGATTGTTGACGAACTGAACAAAATTCTGCTATCGGATGTTCCTTCAAAAGGATTTGACTTGTTGCACAAAACAGGTTTATTGCCTTTCATTTTACCGGAATTGATCGCTTTACAGGGCATAGACGAAAAAGAAGGCCAAACGCATAAAGACAATTTTTGGCATACGCTGGAGGTGGTCGATAATATTTCACAAGCTACTGATGACCTTTGGTTACGCTGGGCTGCATTGCTTCACGATATTGGAAAAGCACCGACAAAGAGATTTGATAAAAAATTGGGTTGGACCTTTCACGCACATGAATTTGTAGGCGCAAAAATGGTT
Organism: Aequorivita sp. UBA3180; assembly: GCA_002364215.1. Lineage (GTDB taxonomy): Bacteria > Bacteroidota > Bacteroidia > Flavobacteriales > Flavobacteriaceae > Aequorivita. Next base: position 17,354 of record DEXQ01000014.1, read on the forward strand.
TACAAACTTTTCAAAAGGTTGAAAATGCCGTTGAATGAAAAGATGAAATTCGTCCAGAAAATGGTTTTGATGAGCTCCCGCCCTATCGTTTTGGCAAGTGAAGTTACTGATAGCGCCGTTCGCCGTTTGATTTTTGACGCAGGTGAAAATGTGGAAGATTTAATGACGCTTTGCGAAGCAGATATTACCACAAAGAACCCTAAAAAATTTAAAAAATATCACGCAAATTTTCAATTGGTGCGCGATAAAATTGTGGAAGTTGAAGAACGAGATCAAGTAAGGAACTTTCAACCGCCTGTTACAGGTGAAGAAATTATGGAAACTTTCAATTTAAAACCTTCACGTGAAATTGGTATTATTAAAGATGCCATTAAAGAAGCAATCCTAGAGGGCGAAATTCCCAATGAATATGAAGCAGCGCATCAGTTTATGTTGAAAAGAGGGAAGGAATTAGGATTAAGCCCCCTAACCCCCAAAGGGGGAAATGAAGATTGAAAAAAATAATTCGTGTATTCGTGGTTAAAAAGTCCACCACGAATGCACTAATAAAAAATTATAATTGGTGGCAAACAAAGACAACAAAAAAGTAATCTACTGGCTCCTCGCAGGATGTTTCCTTATTTTTATAATGGTAGTGATTGGAGGCATTACGCGCCTCACCCATTCCGGGCTTTCAATTTCAAGTTATAAACTTATTTCCGGAACGTTGCCGCCAATGAATGAAGCGCAATGGATTGCCGAGTTTGACCATTACAAGCAATTTCCAGAATACCAAAAGCTGAACAACCATTTCAGCTTGCAGGATTTTAAGGATATTTATTTTTGGGAATGGCTGCACCGATTACTAGGCAGACTTCTGGGCATTGTTTTTATCATTCCTTTTCTTTATTTTCTTCTGAAAAAACAACTTAGCAAGCCTACTATTGGAAAAGCAATAATTTTAATGTGTTTAGGTGCATTTCAAGGATTTCTGGGATGGTATATGGTGAAAAGTGGCTTGGTGGACCGTCCGGATGTGAGCCATTATCGGCTTGCGATGCACTTAACTACGGCGTTTATAACGTTTGCTTATACTTTTTGGGTGGCGATGGATCTTTGGTATCCGGTTAAAAAAGAAATTAACAAACACATCCGAAATATAATCCGTTTTGGAATGGCAATCTTGCTTATACAGATTGTATGGGGTGCATTTGTAGCGGGACTCGATGCTGGGTGGATACACAACCATTGGCCATTAATGAATGATGGCGAGTGGTTGCACGAAACAGTTTATATTGAACAAAATCCACTTTGGAAAAATTTTGTGGAAGGCAAAAGCGGCGTGCAGTTCGTCCATAGGTATATGGCTTATGCGGTGGTGGGAATAATCTTCTTTATTTGGTACAAAACTCGAAAATTGCAGCTCACACTTCCGCAGAAAAACGGAATAAATGTATTGTTGCTTTTGGTTTTGCTTCAATTTATTTTAGGAGTTTTCACGCTTATCCTGCAAGTGCCCGTAGTTTTGGGAGTTTTGCATCAAGTAACTGCTTTTTTCCTACTGGCTACAATGACTTTTGTTTTGCACAGATTCAGTAAATAACTCTGAAAAAACAAAAATTTCAAGGCCTTAAGAGAGGTATAAAATTGTAACTTTGCACCCTAAAATTTCTTTAAAATGATTTACCGTTTCAGAATAATCCTCGACACCCACGAAGACGTTTTCCGCGACATCGAAATAGAAGCTTCGGCCACCCTGGAAGATTTCCATAACGCCATCACCCAATCTTTTGGATTTGACGGACAGGAAATGGCATCTTTTTATACCAGTAATGAACTGTGGGAGGAAGATGAAGAAATCTCCCTTTTTGACGTAAGCGATGAGCCGGGTGGCATTCGTATTATGGGTGAAACCATTTTGGAAGATGTAGTTGATGAAGAAAACACAAGACTACTTTATGTTTACGATTTCCTAAATATGTGGACGTTTATGGTGGAGCTTGCCGATATTGCTGATGCGGAAGCGGGTACCACTTATCCAAATTTGATGTACTCGCACGGGCAAATTCCGGAGGAAGCACCCGAAAAGGAGTTTATTGCCGAGGAAATAGAGGAAGAGGACTATGACGAAGATTTTGATCTTGATCCGGAAGATTACGACAATCTCGATTTTGATGAAAATTGGAACTAATTTCGGTTGTCGGTTGTCGGTTGTC
>DEXQ01000014.1:19629-67323 GCA_002364215.1 Aequorivita sp. UBA3180
TTGTCGGTTGTCGGTTGTCGGTTCGGTAAAAAAACATTTCACATTTCTAATTTCACATTTTTAATTTCCCAATTCAAATATGATTAACCTTTTCAGTACCCACATCGCATCCCTTTCCATCCACAGAGTGGGCAACAAAAGCCGGAACGAAGCTGTTTTTCTTTCTGCGGAACCTTATAAAATGGACGATGAAATTACGCCACTTTTAAAGGAATTTTTTCTGAAACCTTTTCGCGATAAAGAAGAAAATTACTTTCAGTTTACGCACGAAGCTGATTTGGAATTTCACGAATTGTACAACAGTGCAAACAAAATTTTTGACAATCCGCAGAACATTCACGAAGAGAGCCGAAAAATTGCGACCTATCTATACAACCAATCCGAACATCCGCATATTAAAAGTGGCGAAGTGTATATAGCCTATCTGGAAAATGTACAGTTGGACAACGTGAAAATGGATGCCATCGGCATTTTTAAAAGTGAATTGAAACAGGATTTCCTTCAATTTGCCGAGGAAGGTAATCAATTGGAAGCGATGCTTCAGCACGGGGTTAGTTTAAATAAATTGGACAAAGGCTGTATCATTTTCAATTCAAAAAAAGAAAAGGGATATAAAATTCTTTCAGTGGACAGCAATCGTTACGATGCCCGTTATTGGTTGGAAAGTTTTCTTGGGGTAGAGGCTTTTGCAGACGATAATTTCTACACTAAAAAATATCTAAAATTCTGTCAGGATTTTGCAAAGGATGTGGTGCTACCTGCGGAAGATAAAAAACAGGAAGTGATGTTTATGAACCGTGCGGTGAACCATTTTGCCAAAAATGACAATTTTGAGGAAACCGCTTTTATGAACGAAGTGATTGACAATCCAGATTTGTTGCCGGAATTTCGTCATTATAAAACCGAAAAAGCGCCTAAGTACAGTATCGAGGATCTAACAACCTTCCCTATTGCCAATACGGCCGTTACTGCTGCCCGCAAAAAAATAAAAAACGTCATAAATCTGGATACGAACATCCAGATCAAATTGGACTTTATCAACCCTGAGAGTGCTGAAAAATTTGTGGAAAAAGGATGGGACGAGGAGAAGCAGATGTATTATTATTTGGTCTATTTCAATAAGGAACAGAAATCGTAGAGACGCACGGCCGTGCGTCTCTACGTGCGGTCAATTCCCAACCTCACTAATAAACTTAATACGATACAGCCGCAGTTCCTCTTCATCATAGTCGCCGTCAAATTCTTCGAGGGCTTCTTCAATTTTATCAGTTTTTGCTTCTAAGAAATATTCGTGAATTTCTTCCTGTTGGTCTTCATCCAACACCTCATCAATCCAATAGTCAATATTCAGCTTGGTGCCGCTGTACACAATGGCTTCCATTTCCTTAATAAACTCTGGCATTTCGAGGCCTTTGGCGTTGGCTATGTCTGGTAAGGCAAGCTTTCGGTCCACATTCTGAATGATATATAGTTTGAGGGAACTATTACTGCCCGTTGATTTCACAACAAAATCCTCGGGGCGTATAATGTCGTTTTCCTCCACATAATTTTGGATAAGTTTTAAAAACGGCTTGCCGTATTTTTTGGCTTTTCCTTCCCCTACTCCGTGAACATTGGAAAGTTCTTCCATAGTTACGGGGTATTTAAGCGCCATGTCCTCCAGGGATGGCTCCTGAAAAATCACAAATGGGGGCAGATCCAAATCGTGTGCTACCTTTTTTAATTCGGCCTTTAAAAGTTTGAAAAGGTTTTCATCTGCGGCATCACCACCTTTTTTGGTCCCGACAATCACATCATCATTGGCATCCTTAAAAGAATGGTCTTCCGTCATCATAAAGGATGTGGGCGATTTTATAAATTTCTTTCCTTCTGCGGTTAAATGAATCACGCCATAGGTTTCAATATCTTTTTTCAAATATCCTGCTACCAATAACTGACGCAGCAATGCGATCCAATAAGCGCTTTCATGGTTTGCTCCAGAGCCAAAGTATTCCTGGGCGTCGGTTCTGTGGGATTTTATGAGCGCATTTACTTTGCCTACCAAAACATGTACTATTTCCTTACTTTTATATTGTTCGTTGGTTTTTGAAACCACTTCCAATAGTTGTTTGGCATCCTCCTTTGCTTCGTGCTTCTTTTTGGGATGGCGCATATTGTCGTCCATCATACCACCCTCCCCCGTTTCATTGTCAAATTCTTCCCCAAAATAATGAAGGATGAACTTTCTTCGGGAAATGGATGTTTCGGCAAAAGCTACCACTTCCTGCAAAAGGGCATGGCCTATTTCCTGTTCGGCAACGGGCTTTCCGCTCATGAACTTTTCAAGTTTCTCTATGTCTTTATAACTATAGAATGCAAGACAGTGTCCTTCGCCACCGTCACGGCCCGCTCGTCCAGTTTCTTGGTAGTAGCTTTCAATACTTTTTGGAATATCATTATGAATAACGAAACGAACATCCGGTTTGTCAATTCCCATTCCAAAAGCGATTGTCGCAACCACCACATCTACATCTTCCATCAAGAACATATCCTGATGTTTTACGCGGGTTTTGCCATCAAGGCCAGCGTGATAGGGTACAGCTTTAATACCGTTGACCTGTAGCGTTTGCGCCAACTCTTCCACTCTTTTTCTGCTCAAGCAATAAATAATACCACTTTTGCCCTCGTTTTGTTTTACAAAACGAATAATGTCAGAATCAACATTTTTGGTTTTGGGACGTATTTCGTAATAAAGATTTGGTCTGTTGAAGGAAGCCTTGAAGGTATTGGCATCCTGCATATTGAGGTTTTTCAATATATCTTCCTGCACCTTTGGCGTTGCCGTAGCGGTAAGTCCGATGATTGGAATATCATTGCCAATACGCTGGATAATGCTTTTAAGATTTCGGTATTCTGGCCTAAAATCGTGACCCCACTCGCTGATACAATGGGCTTCATCAATTGCCATAAAAGAAATTTTCTGGGTTTGCAGAAAATCTACATATTCTTCTTTTGTTAATGATTCGGGTGCAACGTAAAGTAACTTAGTTACTCCGTTGGCAATGTCGTTTTTCACTCTTTTTACCTCGGTTTTATTGAGGGAAGAATTTAATACGTGCGCTATGCCTTCTTCGGAAGAAAGGGAACGCAGGGCGTCCACTTGATTTTTCATTAATGCAATAAGTGGGGAAACTACTATAGCTGTACCATCCTGCATAAGTGCCGGAAGCTGGTAACAAAGCGATTTTCCTCCGCCTGTAGGCATGACCACAAAGGTATTATGGCCATTGAGGATGCTTTTGACCACTTCCTCCTGCAAGCCTTTAAATCTTGTAAATCCAAAATATTTTTTCAGGGCTGCGTAAATATCAAATTCTGCCACGCTGCTTGGGTTTTTAGGGATACTTCAGTTTTAGCCAACAATACATTGTTTTACAGATTAACAATTGTAATTTTGCAACCGTATTATGTTGACTGCATCTTAAAAGAAAAAGTTTCTATATTAAGATTTCTGAATTGTGTTAAATTCTATTCTAAATATACTAATTTCTGAAACAGTTACAAACATTCAAAAGCATTAAAATTTTGAACAAGCAAGAGAGAATCATTTCCGTAGCGAAAAACACCATAGAAACTGAAAGTAAAGCTATTGCAAATCTGGCCCATTTGGTAAATGAGGAATTTGCTGGTGCGGTTGATTATATATACAATTCCAAAGGCAGGGTGATTGTTACCGGAATTGGCAAGAGCGCCAATATTGCAACCAAAATTGTTGCCACCCTTAACTCCACAGGTACGCCGTCCATTTTTATGCACGCTGCTGATGCCATCCACGGCGATTTAGGAACAATTCAAGAAAACGATACTGTAATATGTATCTCAAAAAGTGGAAATACTCCTGAAATAAAAGTACTTGTTCCCCTAATAAAAGCTATTGACAATAAATTAATTGCCATAACAGGTAACGGAGAATCCTTTTTGGGACAGCAGGCAGATTTTGTTTTAAATGCATATGTTGAAAAAGAAGCCTGCCCCAATAACCTTGCACCTACCACTAGCACTACTGCGCAATTGGTTATTGGCGATGCCCTGGCAATGTGTCTCTTAGACCTTCGTGGTTTTTCGAGCAAGGATTTTGCAAAGTTCCATCCGGGCGGTTCCTTGGGGAAAAAATTATACTTAAGGGTTAGCAACCTTACTTCCTTAAATGAAAAACCACAGGTAAGTCCCGATACTGATGTGAAAAAAGTAATCGTAGAAATTTCAGAAAAAATGCTAGGCGTAACTGCCGTAGTTGAAAATAATGAAATTGTAGGAATTATTACAGATGGAGATTTACGTCGCATGTTGACAAAAACCGATAGCTTTGCAGGACTGACCGCAAAAGATATTATGACCCATAATCCTAAGAAAATAGCCAACAACGCTATGGCGGTAGAGGCCATGGAAATGATGGACAACTTCGGTATCACGCAAATTCTTGCCGAGGACAAAGGAAAATATAGTGGCGTAGTACATATCCATAATCTCACCAAAGAGGGAATTATATAATGAAGAAAATAGGTTCCCCAGAAAAAGAAATGTCCTTTTTGGACCATTTGGAAGAGCTGCGCTGGCACCTTATACGTTCTACCATTGCCGTTGTTCTCTTGGCTTTGGGTGCATTTATTTTAAAGGACTTTATATTTGACACCCTTATTTTCGGGCCCAAGCGTCCAGATTTTCCAACTTATAGAATGTTCTGTAGTATTTCGCGCTCGCTGGGAATGGACACCTTCTGTTTTCAGGAAATGCCTTTCCGTATTCAAAGTAGAACTATGGCCGGGCAGTTTTCCGCACATATGTGGACTTCAATTTATGCAGGTATAATTGTGGCTTTCCCTTATATTCTGTATGAGTTTTGGAAATTTATTAGCCCAGGCTTAAAAGAAAAAGAGCGCAAGAGCAGTCGCGGGTTTATCGTTATTGCCTCCCTACTTTTCTTTTTGGGCGTATTGTTTGGGTATTATCTTATCACTCCACTTTCAATCAATTTCTTGGGAAGTTATCAAGTGAGCAAGGAAGTATTTAACGACTTTGATTTGGACAGTTATATTTCATTGGTGCGTACTTCAGTATTGGCCTGTGGAATTGTTTTTGAATTGCCAATCATTATGTACATCCTTACAAAAATTGGATTGGTAACCCCCGAAATCCTTCGGAAATACCGCAAATTTGCCTTGATTATCGTACTGATCCTTTCAGCAGTAATTACCCCGCCCGATATTGTAAGCCAGGTAATTGTTGCCATCCCGATACTTATTCTTTATGAAGTGAGTATCTATATTTCAAAGATTGTAATAAGGAATCAAAAGAGAGAGGAAAGAAGAAGGAAGAAAGAGAATAATATTTAGGCTTTTGGCTTTTGAAAAAATAAAAATTATGAAAGAAAATATTGTAGAAGAATTCAATGCTTATCGCGGAAAGATGAACGAGAAGATGCTTGAGGATAACAACAAGATCATTAAGCGTATTTTCAATCTGGATACAAATGCCTATATGGAAGGGGTGCTTCCGAAGAAAACAAAGGAATTGCTGGGCTTGGGAAATTCGTTGGTTCTTCGTTGCGATGATTGCGTCCGTTACCATTTGGAAGAGTGTTACAAACTGGGCTTGACCAAGGAAGAAGTGGTTGAAGGGATGAGCATTTCACTTTTAATTGGCGGAACAATTGTAATTCCCCATCTGCGTAGGGCTTTTGAATATTGGGAGGCCTTGGAGGCAGAAAAATAATTGTTAACTTTACCTTTGAGCTTAATAATGTATTAACCATAAAGTCATAGAGGGCACAAAGAAAGAACTGCCACGAATTCACGAATTATTGATATATTCGTAAGAATGGTTGGGGCAGAACAGAGAACAGAGAACAGAGAACAGAGAACAAAGAATAGAGAATAGACTAAAAAAATGAGTCAAACACTGGAAGCTTATTCATGTATGCATTCGTGTTAAAAAACATACAGCCTCGAAAATCATTTGTGTATTCGTGGCAAAATTTCAATCCTATCACATGAAGCTAAAAGCTGAAAATTTAATGAAATCCTACAAAGGCCGAAAGGTTGTGAAGGGCATCACTGTGGAAGTAAACCAAGGTGAAATTGTGGGCTTACTTGGACCGAATGGTGCGGGTAAAACCACTTCATTTTATATGATTGTGGGCTTGATAAAACCAAACGGCGGCAATATCTTTTTGGAAGGTACCGAAATCACCAAGTACCCAATGTACAAACGCGCACAGAACGGGATTGGTTATTTGGCGCAGGAAGCTTCGGTTTTTAGGAAATTGAGCGTTGAAGACAACATTTTGAGCGTTTTGCAACTTACCAAGCTTTCCAAAAAAGAACAGCGGGCTAAAATGGAATCGCTTATTGAGGAATTTGGTTTGGGCCACATCCGTAAAAACCGCGGCGATCTTTTGAGCGGTGGGGAAAGACGTAGAACCGAGATTGCACGTGCTTTGGCAACTGACCCACATTTTATACTTCTTGATGAACCCTTTGCGGGAGTTGACCCCGTGGCCGTGGAAGACATTCAGCGCATTGTGGCGCAGCTTAAAAACAAAAATATCGGGATTCTTATTACCGACCACAACGTACAGGAAACATTGGCAATCACCGACAGAACCTATTTGATGTTTGAGGGAAGCATTCTAAAACACGGAGTACCCGAAGAACTGGCCGCAGACGAAATGGTGCGGAAAGTATATCTTGGGCAGAATTTTGAACTTCGGAAGAAGAAATTGGAGTTTTAATTTTTTCGCCACGGATTCACGAATGTTTTTCTACTTCTTCACTTTCCAAAATAAGGAAAGCAATATATAGAGTATTATTATAAAAGGGATTGCCAAAAACTTCAGCAGTACCAAAAGCACTACACAAAGAATTAAAAATATATAACGCACTGCGTTGCTTTTAAAATCCCAGGTTTTGAATTTGAGGGCAAAAAGGGGTATTTCGGCATTTAAAAGTATGCAGCTCAGCAATGTCATTCCTATCAAAAACCACCGGTTTAAAATAATGGTTTCTGCTAATTCGGAATACTGGAACTGCAAGATTAGCGGGAAGCTTAAAATCAATAAAGCATTTGCGGGTGTTGGCAAACCAATAAAGCCTGAGGTTTGCCGGGTATCTACGTTGAATTTTGCCAAGCGGTAGGCAGAAGCTATTACTATCAACAACCCGATTAACGGTAGATAATTTTTAAAACTTATATTCCATCCTTCCAAAGAAAATGTTTCGGTGAGCGTCTGCATTTGATGGAAATAGGATAAATTCAGCATTTGGTACATAACAACGCCTGGGGCAACGCCACTGGTAATAACATCTGCCAAAGAGTCAAGCTGAAGGCCCACTTCGCTTTGGGCTTTTAGCAATCTCGCGGCCAGACCATCAAAAAAGTCGAAGAAAATTCCGAGAAAAACAAAGAAAGAAGCGGTTATCAAATCACCGGATATTGCAAAAAGAATCGCAACGCATCCACAGAGGATGTTTAGGGAGGTGATGATGTTTGGGATTTGTTTTGATATATTCATATTCTTTATAGCGCAATTTGGAATTTATGATTTAGGCAAAACATCCCCTCCCAACCTCCCCTTCAAAGGGGAGGAGCCTAATAGGAGTGGATTTTATAATATCTATTAAGATTAAGTGTAAAAATAACAAAGTATTTCCGTCCAAAGGCATTCAAACACAATATGTACATAAATTTAAAGTTTAGTATTCTGTAAAATAGTGCCATATTTGTCCTAAAATTTTAAGCTTGAAAGAGAAATTTTTACTGCTTTTATTCCTTGTTTCGGCTACGCTGGGAGCCCAGACCGTTCGTAAATATTCCAATGAATTTATGAATATTGGCGTTGATGCCGCAGCTTTCGGGATGAGCAATGCCGTGGTGGCTTCATCTGGCGATGTAAATTCGGGCTATTGGAACCCGGCTGGATTGGTGAATCTTGAAGACAAACAAATTTCCCTGATGCATGCCTCCTATTTTGCCAATATTGCAAATTACGATTATGCTGCTTTTGCAATGCCGCTGGACGACAGAAGTGCGGTAGGGCTTTCCGTTATTCGTTTTGGAGTTGATGATATCTTAAATACCACCCAATTAATTGACAGCGAAGGCAATATAGATTACAACCGTATCAGTCTTTTTTCCACTGCAGATTATGGAGTTACTTTTTCTTATGCGCGCAGACTTCCTTTGGACGGATTGAATTATGGTGTAAATGCCAAGGTTATCCGCCGTATTATTGGAGATTTTGCATCATCGTGGGGTTTTGGGCTGGATGCTGCGGTGCAATTTAGAACAGACAAGTGGATGTTTGGGATTATGGCGCGCGACATTACTACCACATTTAATGCCTGGAGTATAGACGAAGAAAAATTTGCCGAAATACAGGGTGCAGTTGAAGGACAGAATCAAGAATTGCCTGAAACTACCGAGATTACTATCCCAAAACTTCAATTAGGGATGGCGCGTAAATTTGTTTACAGGTATGATTTTTCCCTGTTAGCCGAAGTAGATCTCAATTTTCGCTTTGCAGAGACCAATGATGTAATTTCCACATCCTTTGCAAGTATTACCCCTTCCCTTGGCCTTGAATTTGCATATATCGATATGGTTTACGTGCGTGGCGGAGTTGGAAATTTCCAGAATATAAAACAATTGGATGGTGGCGAATCTGTTGGTTTTCAACCTAACATCGGTGTTGGTTTTAGGTATAAGGGCATTCAAGTGGACTATGCGTTGACAGATATTGGCGACCAAAGCGCTGCTTTGTATTCCAATGTATTTTCGCTGAAACTGGATTGGGAGATTTTTAGATGATGGAAGGTGCTGGGTGCTGGGTGACGGATGGTGAAATTCCAAATGACAAATTCCAAATATTAAAACGGAAATACGAAATACGAAATCACAAATCGCAAATCGCAAATTAACGAATTAACGAATCAAAACACGAAAACCTCATACCCCATACCACAAACCTTCAACCTTGAATTTTGAATTTTCAATCTGAAACAAGAAACCTGTGACAAAAAAATACTTCCTCTTCTTTCTTCTATTAGCGACTGTTTCCGTAAAGGCGCAGTTTGGGTCTTTATCGCCGGCAGCAGAAATAAGTATACTGACCATTGGCCCAGGGGCGGAGCTTTATGACAAATTTGGGCACAGTGCCTTTAGGATCAAGGATAGCCTTAGCGGGGTGGATGTGGTTTTCAATTATGGGGTTTACGACTTTGACACTCCCAACTTTTATACAAAATTCGCACAAGGCAAACTGCTCTATCAATTAGGGGTAAGTTATTACGAATCTTTTTACAAAAGCTATGTAGCCCAAAACCGCTGGATAAAGGAACAGACCCTTAATCTTAGTCAGGCGGAAAAGCAGGCAGTTTCCGATTTTCTTTGGAACAACGCCAAGCCCGAAAACAAAAAATATAAATACGATTTCTTTTTTGACAATTGCGCTACCAAGATTCGTGACGTGACACAAGAGGTATTGGGCAATAAACTGGAATTTAAGGATGATCATATTATGGAAACCTATACGTTTCGGGAACTCATTCAGCAAAACCTTAAAGCCAACAGTTGGGGAAGTTTGGGGATAGACATTGCTTTGGGTGCTGTAATTGACAGGAATGCAAAACCCATAGAATATCAGTTTTTGCCAGATTATGTTTTTAAGGGCGCCGCCAATGCCTTCATACACCGGGACGGAGAGACTGAGCCATTGGTGAAAAACACAAAACTTCTTTTTGAAAATTCACCTCAACCCCCTGCAAATAATTTCTTTTTAAGTCCGATTTTTATATTGGGTTTATTGGGTTTATTGATAATATTTTTAACGTATCGCAATTATAAAAATAGTTGCCGAAGCCGATATCTTGACACCGCTATATTCTTTTTTACAGGGCTTATCGGAATCTTCCTTTTATTACTTTGGTTTGCGACAGACCATACCGCAACTGCAAACAACTACAACCTTTTGTGGGCGTTTCCTATTTCAATTTTGGTGTTTTGGGCGATCGCTAAAAAGAAGGTTTCCCCGAAATTTAAAAGATACGCTTTGTTATTATTACTTCTTTTAATTCTTTTGGCAATCCATTGGATTACTGGCGTACAGGTATTTGCCATTGGCTTGTTACCCCTGCTGATTGCATTGGCGGTGCGTTATGTTTATTTGATTTATTTTATTGGGAAGAAGGAATGACATCCCTGCCCGGCCCTCCCTTCGAAGAGAGAAAGCTTGATTGCATTTGTAAGAAACTTTTATAAGACTCAACACTTCGGCTTTAAACAGGAGATTTTGAAAGTGACAGCTAATGGAAAATATTCCGCCCAGTCCTCTACTGCAACCGATCCAGTACAACGACTTTGAAGAGAAGGGATAAATGGAGCGCGGTTGAAAATTTAAACTTAAAGTGTTTCTTACGGTTCTATTCGTGTAAAACATCCCTCCCCAGCCCTCCCTTCGAAGGGAGGGAGATTGATTTAGGTTTTAAAGGAATTTATCTATGAGGTGAAGCTATTCGTCTTAAAAAAGAGGAACCCGTTTTGACGAAAAAATTAGAATGTTGGTTGAAAGAATAAGATTTTTTAATTGAAAATTATGTTCTTAAAATTTTGTAGGAAAAAAGGGCTGTTTTCTTACAATCTAATGACTTTGCTATGGCTTTGGTATGGCTTTGCAATGGAGTAGCCGTGGGAGAGGATTTTTGGTGAGACACGTTCCTTGCCTATATCTCACGTTTGAAGATGTAAGGCTTTATATTACCGAGGGCTGTACCGTAAAGGGAATACAGAAAGCCATCACTAATTAATCTTAAAACCTGTGTAATTATTTCAAATTGCCCAAAACTTATAATTATTGCGCTGTTTAATTCCACTCCTGTGTATCTTTACAAAAACCCATTCGCCATGCGCATCCTTTCCATACTCGGTCTACTCCTACTTTTTATTGCCTGCAAGCAAGAAAATAAACCACTCACCGCCCAGCAGATTATTGATCGCGCCATTGAAAATGCAGGTGGCGAAAAGTATGATATGGCAACTATAAAATTTACCTTCCGCGACACAAAATACAGCAGCCAAAGAAAAAAAGGCAATTATGAGCTCACCCGAACCTTTACGGATTCCTTAGGCGAAACTACCGATATGCTTACCAATAACAGTTTTGAACGTTATGTGAACGCTACCAAGATTATCTTGCCGGATTCCACTGCAAGCAAATACGCAAACTCGGTAAACTCTGTTCATTACTTTGTCCAACTGCCCTTCGGTCTAAACGACCCAGCCGTTAAAAAGGACCTGCTTGGCGAAGCCGAAATAAACGGCAAGAAATATTATGAAATAAAGGTAACATTCGACCAAGAAAGCGGAGGCACAGACCATGAAGATGTATATATGTACTGGATAAAGCAGGATGATTTTACGGTAGATTATTTCGCCTATAAATTTTATACAGACAAGGGCGGCATCCGTTTCAGAAAGGCTTATAACCCAAGAATGGTAAACGGAATACGGTTTGTGGATTACGAAAACTACAAACTGGAACCGTGGGAATCGGCAGATTTAAAGACGGTTGATGAATTATATGAAGCTGGAAAACTAGAGTTGCTCTCAAAAATTGAAACGAAAGCTATCTCAGTGGATATTTTCCAAGAACGGAAATAAACTTCTAATTCAAAACAATTTGAGCAGAACCTTTAAAAAAACCACAAGGTACCCAAAGAAGGCACAAAGTTCACGGAGTTTTCTTTGTGGACTCTGTGAAAAAACTTCGTGCCCTCTGTAGTAAAAATATCTAAGTCGAAATTATTAATGGCTTCCGGTATCCCCAAAGAAGATAGCATTCGCCAAAAACAGTTTTCCGTTCTGCCAAAAGGAACGGAAACTAACATCATCAACCATATAAACCACGCTGCCCCTGCCCTTTTTCGCTTCCGCAAAAACGATTGAATTTTTAAGTGAAGCTTTTGCGTTTTCCCCTGAAAAGCCAGAAACGCTTTCAGGTTCATTAATATAAGCCACATTATAGCCTTCCTTTAAAAAACTATAGGAATCGTTACCCAGTTTTAAAGTATAATAAGTATCTCCAAAACCGAATGCCAACGGATGGGTACTATCCAATTTCACCTTGTAAATGCTCCCTGTAATCATTTCCTTGGTGCTTTCAAGTTCGCGTTGGGCGTATGGAGTCATATTGCCCAAACTATCTTTTGCTTTTTCAGCTTTTTCATCACCGTTCTTTTTAAGATCAAAACCTTCTTTTCCTTCAAAAGTAGCTACTGCATTGCCAATTGCGATTACCCTTCCACCCCTGTTAATCCATTCTTCAAGATTTTTGAAAGCATCCTCATTCAATCTAGATTTGTAGTAACCATCCGGCATTACCAAAACATCATAATCGCTCCATTGAATATTTCCGATATCGTCTGTATTTATTGAAGTGATTGGGTATTTTAATTGGGTTTCAAAAAAATGCCAAAGTGCGCCGTAGCTCAATGAGGAAGTTCCCTCCCCTTGAAGCATTGCAACTTTTTTGTTTTTAATTAAATGAACATATTGCGACCCAAAATCAGTCAAACTATCTGCATAACTTGTTGGGGAAGCGTATAATTGGCGGTCCATTTCGTTCGCGATTTCTATAAGGGTTTTATCAAAATCTGGATTCGATTTATTGTCACTTCGCGTAATAATCAAGCTACCGCGACCAAAATTTTTACCACCAAAGCTGAGTTCATTTTCAGAAAAACGAACTTTTATATCTGCTTGCAATAAAGCTGAAAGAAATTTGGCATCCTGCAAACTGTTCCATTTTGCAATATAGCCAGCTGCCATTGGTGAAGAAGTGTTGGAAACATTATAATTTGGATTAGCTCCCGTTGCTGCAACCAAAGTAGTGCTAGCCACAGTTTCAAGTCCGAAGGCGTATGGCAAACTCCAAGCCGTAATATCATAAGTAATGGGCGTTGACAGCGCGGCATTCGGTTCAAAAAGTACTTGCACCATTTTTCCTTTTGGCTGATTGGTGCTTACCACCAATGCGTTTTTAGCGTCCATTGTTCCTTTTCTATTGTCGCTATAATTGAAGCCTGTTGCACTTCCGCCAGTTGCATATCCGTATTTTATTTCGTGACGATCCAGCATTTCTGTCAGCGATTTTATGTTATCGGGATTGCCCTTTAATACGAAGCTTTTGTACTTAAGATTATCATTTTTAAAGAATTTCTTAAATTCAGAATTAAGGGAAGCCGCATTTTGTGAAGCAACTTCAATTGTTGAAAGGCCAGTGGTGGTATGATGCGCAACGCGATCCACAAGGGTAAGCTCAACGTCTTCGTCATTTATAATTCCCAAGCCTGCCATTCCGTGGCCCGCTTGTTCATAGGTCATTCCAATGGCGCCCATATAAAGCGGATAGGTATCACCATAACTCGGGTACAACAAATCGAAACTTTCGCGGGTAAAGAAAAGCCAGCCGTTTTTATCAAAATATTTGGCATTGTTCTTCCCTATTTTGTTTTGGAATTCACGCTGCCAATCGGTTATTATTTCGTGATAAGGCTCCGCTCCCGGTGCAAAATAATACGGGTTATTAATGAACTGTTCATGAAAATCAACGTGTATCTGCGGCATCCATTGATTATAGATTTTTAAACGCTGTTGCGTTTCCACTTGGCTTGCCCACATCCAATCGCGGTTTAAATCGAAAAGATAATGGTTCGGTCTTCCGCCGGGCCAAGGTTCGTTGTGTTCTATGGCGTCACGGGATGAATTATAGGGCGAAGCTTTCACTTGATTGTACCAGTTTACATACCGATCGCGGCCATCGGGATTTACTCCCGGGTCCATTATAACAACTACATTTTTCAACCAATCTGAATGTTCCGTTATAAGTTCGTAAACTGTATTCATAGCGGCCTCACTACTGCTGGCCTCGTTTCCGTGAACGTTATAACTTAACCAAACAATGGTTTTATCGGGGTTTGCACTGCCGGAAAGAATACCGATATTCTTTAAATTGTCGGCGCGTATTTGTTCATGATTTGCAAGGTTTTCTTCGGAAGAAATAACGGCATACGTCAATCTTCTTCTTTCATTGGTTTTCCCATAATCGAAATATTTCACCATTCTGCTATTTGCAGCCACATGTTCAAAATAGGAAACAACATCAGCATGGCGGGAAAATTGGGTGCCAATTTCATAACCCAAAAAATCGGAAGGAGATTTTAGTTGGGCGAAAATAAAAAGTGGCATTAAATATAGAAGAAAAGCTAGCTTGCGAACCATTTTGAATATTTTAATTGAAGGCCAAAGATAGTTAAATTCCAAAAACGAAATTCCAAATTCCAATGGGTGCGTTTTGATATTTGGTGCTTGAAATTCGGAATTTGAAAACCATATTAACGTATCTTTAAACCTGCGACCCATATAAAACGGTTATTTTTGTTTGACTTTTTCCAAAGAACCTATGCCAAACCATTCCATTCCGTATAAAAACACAGGGTATTTTTCAAAATTGATATGCGATTACCTCGCTGAAGATGAAAATTTAAAACCTTTTTACAATCGCTTTCCAAACTTGGAAAATTTCAAGCATCAGCTAACGGAAAAGCAAAAGAATTTTACGGATGAAAAACGGCATTTGTTGTCGAAACGGATTATGTTTCAGTATGGCGACAATTCCATTTCGCAATCAACTTTAAGCAATATTGATTTGCTTCGCGAGCATAATACTTTTACAATAACAACCGGTCATCAGCTCAATCTTTTTACGGGACCGCTATATTTTCTTTATAAAATATTTTCAGCCATAAACCTTGCTGAAGAGTTAAACAAAACCTACCCAAAAAACCATTTTGTACCCGTTTATTGGATGGCGACGGAGGACCACGATTTTGAGGAGATCAATTATTTCAATCTATTTGGAAAAAAGGTGAAATGGGAAAGAAATGCTTCCGGCGCTGTTGGGGAGCTTTCAACGGAAGGTTTAAAGGAAGTGAAGCAGCAATTGAAAAAAGAATTTGGCGAAAGCGAAAATGCCAAAAAGTTGATTTCCTATTTTTCCGACGCTTATACAAAACACGATAACCTTGCCGATGCCACTCGATTTTTGGCCAATTGTCTCTTTTACCATCACGGTTTGGTGATAGTTGACGGCAACGATGTAGCGCTGAAAAAATGTTTTATTCCCTATGCAGAAAAGGAACTGACCGAAAACCTCAGCTTTAAAAAGGTTTCAGAAACTACGGAAAAGCTTACTGATTTGGGATTTTCTGAACAAGTACATCCAAGGGAAATAAATCTTTTCTATTTAAAAGAAAACCTTCGGGAACGTATTATTGAAAGGGAAGGACGGTTTTTTATAAATGAAACCGACATCTCTTTTTCAAAAGAAGAAATTTTAAAGAAACTGCACGAAAATCCTGAACGGTTTTCACCGAATGCTTTGTTGCGTCCGTTGTATCAAGAAGAAATTTTGCCGAATCTATGTTACATTGGCGGTGGCGGGGAATTGGCGTATTGGTTTCAGCTGAAGGATTATTTTAACAAAGTGGAAGTTCCTTTCCCTATTCTTTTACTTCGGAATTCTGTGCTTTTGGTTCCAAAAATGCTTTCTGAAAAATTGCAAAAACTCGATGTGAAAGTTGAAAATTTATTCCTTCCGCAGCACGAATTAATGACGAAACACACAAAGGAAATTTCAAAAATAGATATTGACTTTTCAAAACAGAAAGATTTCCTCAAACAACAGTTTAAGGATTTATACGAATTGGCAAAAAAAACCGACGCATCGTTTTTGGGAGCCGTTGGCGCGCAGGAAAAGAAACAGTTGAACGGTTTGGACAATCTCGAAAAGCGCTTATTGAAAGCACAAAAAAGAAACCTTTCCGAAGAACTTGAACGGATAAAAGATATTCAAAATCAACTATTTCCCAATCAAAGTTTGCAGGAACGCCAGCTTAATTTTTCAGAGTTTTATTTGGAATATGGAGAAAACTTACTTGACATTTTGAAAGAAAATTTGGATCCGCTTGATTCCAATTTTACTGTTTTAAAATTATAATAATTCTGTTGAAAACCCTTAAAAAAATTCCACGCAACCATTTAACCAACTTATATATTTAAAGTATTTTTGCCTATGCAAAACAACGTCCTCATTTTAGATTTTGGTTCGCAGTACACCCAACTTATCGCTAGACGCGTGCGGGAACTGAACATTTACTGCGAAATTCACCCTTACCATCACATACCGGAAAGCCTTGACCCGTTTAAGGCCGTAATCCTTTCGGGCAGTCCGTTTTCCGTTCGCGCGGAAGATGCGCCCCACCCAGACCTTTCAAAAATTCGCGGTCATAAACCCCTTTTGGCGGTCTGTTATGGCGCACAGTATTTGGCACATTTCAACGGTGGAAGCGTAGAACCTTCAAACATCCGTGAATACGGAAGGGCGAAACTTTCCATGATAAAATCGGGCGAGGATTTCTTTAAAGATATTCCGGAGAACACAAATGTTTGGATGAGCCATAGCGATACCATTGCGCAACTTCCCGAAAATGGGGTGCGTTTGGCGAGCACAGTTGATGTGCTAAACGCTGCTTATAGAATTGAAGGCGAGGAAACGTATGCAATCCAGTTTCACCCAGAAGTTTATCACACAACCCACGGTAAGCAATTGCTTGAAAATTTCCTTGTAAATATTGCCGAAGTGCCACAAACCTGGACACCCGCAGCTTTTGTGGAAACAACTGTTGAAACTTTAAAAGAACAAATTGGCGACGGAAAGGTAGTACTTGGTTTAAGTGGCGGCGTAGATTCTACGGTTGCGGCAATTCTTTTGAACAAAGCCATCGGTAAAAACCTATTCTGTATTTTCGTAAATAACGGCTTGCTCCGAAAGAATGAATTTGAAAACGTGCTGCACCAATACAAAGATATGGGGCTTAACGTAAAAGGCGTGGATGCCTCGGAACGTTTTTTGGAAGCATTGAAAAACGAGAGCGACCCAGAGCGAAAACGAAAAGCCATCGGCAACGCGTTTATCGAAGTTTTTGATGACGAGGCGCATCAGTTGACTGGTGTGGATTGGTTGGCGCAGGGAACAATTTATCCCGATGTTATTGAAAGCGTTTCGGTAAATGGCCCCTCGGTTACCATAAAAAGTCATCACAACGTAGGTGGTTTGCCAGATTTTATGAAGCTGAAAGTAGTAGAACCTTTGCGCATGCTTTTTAAAGATGAAGTGCGACGCGTAGGGAAGGAAATGGGCATAGACCCCGAATTATTGGGAAGACACCCTTTCCCCGGACCAGGTTTGGCAATTCGAATTTTAGGAGATATTACGGCCGAAAAAGTTCGTATATTACAAGAGGTTGACGCAATCTTTATAAACGGCTTGAAAAAGTGGGAGCTTTACGATAAGGTGTGGCAGGCGGGCGCAATTTTGCTTCCAGTAAACAGCGTTGGCGTAATGGGAGACGAACGTACTTACGAAAAAGTAGTTGCTCTAAGAGCCGTGGAATCCACCGATGGAATGACGGCCGATTGGGTAAATCTTCCGTATGAATTTTTGCAAGAAACAAGCAACCATATAATAAACCGCGTTAAAGGCGTTAATAGAGTAGTCTACGACATCAGCTCAAAACCGCCCGCGACCATCGAGTGGGAATAACAAAATGAAACCGAGACTATGTTTAGCAAATCTAAAAAAATGATTATCCCTATGTTGAAGTGTTTAATATACGTTTCGGTAACTTTTCTATTTATGGTTAGCTGTGGCTCTGCGGCCCAGCAACAGTACAAAAGTCACGCTGTAAAAAAAGGAGAAACGGTTTACAGCATTGCCAAGCAGTATAACATTTCCGAAGAAACCATTTACAACCTCAACCCCGATTCCAGAAATGAATTGAAGGTTAACAGTGTGCTTATTATTCCCTCAAGCAGCGTGATAAGCTCGGGAACCAATAATAACAACTATCGCGACCACAGAGTGAAAAAGAAAGAGACACTCTACGGAATTGCACAACTTTATAACGTTAGTGTTGACGACATTAAAAAGTTGAACAAGGAATTATATTCCCGCGGCCTCAGAAAAGGGGAGCGATTGTTGATTCCCGCCACTTCCAATAATACTGGAAACACTAATACAAATACTGGAAACACTTTACCTGGAACCCAAAAATATACAGTTAAGGCGAAGGAGACCAAATTCGGTATTGCCAGAAAATTTGGTATTACCATTGCCGAACTTGAGGATTTGAATCCAGATTTGGTCGAAGGGCTTAAAGTGGGCACTACCATAATCGTCCCCGATAAAACAGTAATCGAAAATGCTGAAATTGACGAGGAGAATTTTCAGTATTACGAAGTGAAACCAAAAGAAGGCTTCTTTAGGCTAAAAGTAAAATTTGGACTTTCCGAAGAAGAAATCATAGCGCTTAATCCTTATGCAAAAGATGGATTGAAAGATGGTATGATTCTAAAATTACCAAAAGAAGAAACCTCAATTTCGCAGGAAGATATTTCGGTCATTGATCTTGAAAAAAGGATTGACAATAAAAAAATGAAAACGGTGGCGCTGATGCTTCCTTTCCGATTAATGCGTAATGTTAATGACTCTGCCAGCAATGACCAAGATTTATTAAAAAGAGATCCAACCCTTCGAGTGGCTTTGGATTTTTACAGTGGCGCATTGATGGCAGCAGAATTCGCAAAGGATAATGGCATTTCCGTTACCTTAAATGTATATGACACCGAAAAGAGCGATAGTAAAGTGGCTTCCATAATTTCAAGAAATGAATTCACAAACGTAGATGCCGTAATTGGCCCACTTCTTCAAAAAAATGTAGAAAAGGCTTCAGATATGCTGAAAGATGAAAAGATTCCGGTTTTTTCACCTTTGAGCAACAGGGAAATGGCAATGAATGAAAATCTTTTTCAGACCCTACCTACAGATGCCGTGCTTCAAAAAACAATGATTCGTTATCTAAAGGAGCACAGTGCAGGGAAAAATATCATCATTATTTCAGATAGCAAAAGAGTGAAGCAAAAGGAAATGATCCAAACAGCTATTCCAACGGCAAAAACGGTATCACCCAGAGGTGGCGGATACATTCAAGCAAGTGACATAGCAACGGTAGCTTCCGAGGGGATGGAAAATTGGGTAATTCTAGAATCTGAAAACCCGGTATTGGTAAGTAGTGCAGTAAATGTGCTTTCCGCAATGCCCAATAATTACAAAATGCGCTTATTCACTTTACACAAAAACGATGCATATGAATGGCACGAGGTTTCCAGTATGCGACTGGCAAAGCTGAACTTCACTTTTCCTTCCGTAAACAAGAATATTAATGAAGAAGACCGCAGTCCTTTTTTAATAAGTTACAAAAATAAGTACGGCGTGCTTCCCAACAGGTATGCCATCCGGGGTTTTGATGTAACCTATGATGTACTGCTACGATTGGCTGCTGAAAAGGATATTTATGACGCCATTATGCCCGAAAGCGAAACGGTATATATTGAAAATAAATTTCGATATGAAAAATCGAAAACCGAAGGCTATTGCAATGAAGCGGCATATATCTTAAAGTATAATGACGACCTTAAATTTGAAGTAGTAGAATGAGCACCGCCAAAGTAACATATTTGGGAAATCTTCGTACAGAGAACGAACACCTTAAATCTGGGAACAAATTCATTACCGATGCCCCAACAGATAATAATGGAAAAGGGGAAGCATTTTCGCCTACCGATACTGTGGCAACCGGACTTGCAAATTGCATGATTACAGTTATGGGCATCAAGGCCCGCGATATGCAAGTGAATATGGACGGAACCACAGCAATGATAACCAAAATTATGGCAGCAGATCCACGCCGCATTTCTAGAATTGAAGTGATATTAAATTTTCCTGCAGGAATAGATAATAAGTCTCGAAAAATCCTTGAAAACACAGGAAGAACCTGCCCAGTGCTTTACAGCCTTCATCCGGAGATTGAAAAAATAATCACCTTTAATTGGGGATAAAAAAGTGAGCCGTTTTCAGTTGCAGTTGGCAGTTAGTTAGTACAATCAAAAAAATAGGTACTATTTTTGATTTCAATTTTATATGAAACTACTTTTCGCTTTTCTATTTTCTTTTTTCCTCTTTCCGCAACACAATTCTGAAAAGATTTTTTGGAACGAAAATCAAAAATTATCTTGGGAAGATTTTCGAGGAAAACCAGTACCCAGTGCAAGTTTTGTAGCTAGTACCAATACGGGTATCAGTTTTCAATATTCATACTCCATAAAAAATGGTGATATAAATGTGGAATATTCCGTTGAGAGTTTTTTTAATCCGGAAGGTTCGTGGTACATACCACAAAGAGTGAATGCCCATATTTTAAGGCACGAACAGGCTCATTTTGATATTTCGGAATTGCACGCGCGTATGCTTCGGAAAAACCTTTACGGAAAAAAATTCTCAAAAAGAATAAAATCTGAAATAGAAAGTATCTATCAAGAAATAGAACAGAAAAGACGGGCAATGCAGACGAAATTTGATGCTGAAAGCGACCATTCCCGAAACCAAGAAAAAGAAGCTTTTTGGCAGCAATATATTTCACAGCAACTATCCGAATATGAATCTTGGAAGTAAACCCAATCCAAACCACTTGGTGGAATTGGCAAACTACAAAATGCCCTTCGGAAAGTATGAAGGTTATTATTTAGCAAATATTCCTGAATATTATTTTGTGTGGTTCAAACAAAAAGGCTTTCCCGAAGGAAAACTGGGCAGAATGATGGCTGAAATGTACGAGCTTAAATTGAACGGTTTGGAAGGATTGGTTCAAAAGCTCATAAAAAACTAGCGGTTGGCAATAGCCTTAGATACTGAACTTTTACAAAGTTTGATACTTTGTCCTAGTTCCACGAGCTACCCTTTTGATATTTGGCATTTGTTTTTTAGAATTTCCCCCTTTCCTTTCCATAATAAAAATGTACCTTTGCATCCCGTATAGTTATTTCAGCAAAGGTATTCATGAGCACTACAAAATACATCTTCGTTACGGGCGGGGTTTCATCATCTTTAGGAAAAGGAATTATCGCAGCTTCGCTGGCTAAGTTGCTACAGGCCAGAGGCTACCGAGTTACCATTCAAAAGTTAGATCCATATATTAACGTGGATCCGGGAACGCTGAATCCTTACGAGCATGGCGAGTGTTACGTAACCGATGATGGCGCCGAAACTGATCTTGATTTGGGTCACTATGAGCGTTTTTTGAATGTAAATACTTCACAGGCAAATAACGTTACCACAGGCCGTATTTATCAAAGCGTAATTGAAAAGGAACGCCGTGGCGAATTTTTAGGAAAAACCGTACAGGTTATTCCGCACATTACCAACGAAATTAAGGAGCGTGTACAGTTGCTTGGAAACACAGGCGAGTACGATATAATCATTACCGAAATTGGCGGTACCGTGGGCGATATTGAATCATTGCCTTACATTGAGGCCGTGCGGCAGATGAAGTGGGAAATGGGCGATGACAATGCGCTTGTTATTCACTTAACACTTGTACCCTACCTTTCCGCAGCTGGTGAATTGAAAACCAAACCTACGCAACACTCCGTAAAAACTTTGATGGAAAGCGGAATACGTGCAGATATTTTGGTTTGTAGAACCGAACACGAGCTGTCGGACGATTTGCGAAGAAAGCTTGCACTTTTCTGTAATGTAAAAGAAGAAGCGGTTATACAATCCATCGATGCTTCTACTATTTATGATGTGCCAAATATGATGCTTGAGGAAGGTTTGGACACCGTAACACTACAGAAGTTAAATTTGAAAAATTCCAAAAAACCTGATTTAAAACAATGGAATAAATTTCTGCAAAGACACAAAAATCCAAAGGGCGAGGTTCACATTGGTCTCATTGGAAAATATGTAGAATTACAGGATAGCTACAAATCAATTTTGGAGGCTTTTATCCACGCAGGTGCTGAAAATGAAGTAAAAGTAAAGGTGGAATACATCCATTCTGAGCATATAAATGCAAAAACCATTGGCAAGAAACTTTCCAAGCTGGATGGAATTTTAGTCGCGCCCGGCTTTGGAGAACGCGGGGTTGAGGGAAAAGTTGCAGCTGTGAAATACGCCCGTGAAAACAATCTTCCCTTTTTGGGTATCTGTTTGGGAATGCAAATGGCCGTTATTGAATTTGCCCGAAACGTGCTAAAACTGAAAGATGCAAACAGTACTGAAATGGATTCGCAAACCAAGAATCCGGTAATAAGTATTATGGAAGATCAGAAAAACATTACCAACATGGGTGGCACGATGCGTTTGGGAGCTTGGAAATGCGATCTGAAAAAAGGAAGCATCGTCAGCAAGGTCTACAAATCAAAAACGATTGAGGAACGCCACCGCCACAGATATGAATTCAATAATAAATACCGTGAACAGTTTGAAACAGCTGGCCTAGTTCCTACTGGAATAAATCCTGACACTGGCTTGGTTGAAATAGTAGAAATACCGGAGCATCCCTGGTTTGTTGGTGTGCAATATCACCCGGAATACAAAAGCACGGTTGCCAATCCGCATCCACTTTTTGTGGCTTTTGTACAGGCAGTTCACCAACACGCCTCAAAAAAGAAATAGGACAATTTGACGCAATAAAATAAAAGGCGGGGTTATTGCCCTGCAACATACAATTAACGAAAATACACTTTTGGATTATTTCAAAAGAAGAAATAAAATATGGAACAAAAAAAATTCGACTTTAACTCCCTTATAGGCTTTTTATTAATTGGCGGTATCCTAATTTGGATGTTGTATCTAAACAAACCTACCGAAGAAGAACTTCAAGCAGAAAAAGCCAAAACCGAAGCCGCTGCCAAACAAGAAGCGGAAGCTGCAAAAACCACAGAGGAAGTTACCCTTGCTCAAGCCACAACAGATTCAATGAGTATAAAGGGAGACTCTCTGGCTTTTGAACAGTTAAAAAACAAGCTGGGCTCTTTTGCATATTCCGAAACACTTCCTTCTGCAACTGAAGGTACAACCGTTTTGGAGAATGATGTGCTTTATTTGGAAGTGAGTAATAAAGGAGGTTACATAACCGAAGCACTTCTCAAGAATTTCACCAAGTATGATTCCGT
Source organism: Aequorivita sp. UBA3180 (assembly GCA_002364215.1). Lineage (GTDB taxonomy): Bacteria > Bacteroidota > Bacteroidia > Flavobacteriales > Flavobacteriaceae > Aequorivita. The sequence continues at coordinate 42,793 of DEXQ01000014.1, forward strand.
TCCTATTTATCTTATAAAAGATGGAACTGCTTCCTTAAATCTTCAGTTTAGTTCTGAAAATCGAACTCTAAACTCACAAGACCTTTATTTTGAACCTACTCTAAACAAAAATGGCGAAGACCAAGTGCTTTCCATGAAGCTTAAAACTTCAGAAAACGGTTTTATTGAATACCGCTACACCTTACATCCGGGTGAATATATGATGGATTTCAGCATCAATAGCCAAGGATTGGACGGAATTATCAATACTTCCCAACCTATGTATTTGGATTGGCAGTTGAAAGGTTATCGCCACGCCAAAAGCATTTCATACGAAAACCGCTACTCGCGCTTGACCTATGAATATGATGACGAAAAACATTCAAAACTTTCTCCTTCGGGCGAAGATGATGAATTAGAGAAGGACGTTACCTGGATGAACTTCCGCCAGCATTTCTTCAGTTCTATGTTACTTACCGATACTCCATTTAAGGAAGTGAAATTGACTTCGGTTGATTTGGTGAAAGATGAAGAAGTGGACACCACCTTCACCAAACAATACGGTGCAAAGATGCTTTTGGAGCCCAAAAATGGCGCCTTGTCTTATGACATGAATATGTACTACGGTCCCTCAGACTATCAAATTTTCAAAAAATACGGCCGTAATCTGGATGAAGCCATGCCATTGGGCTGGGGTATTTTTGGGGTGATAAATAAGTACATCATTATACCATTGTTCGGCTTTTTGAGTGATTTCCTTCCTGCGGGAATTGCTATTATTGTTTTAACAATTCTTATAAAGCTTATGCTTTCGCCAGTTCAGTACAAACAGTATTTGGCACAGGCAAAAATGAAGGTTTTGAAACCAGAGCTCGACGAAATCAAAGAAAAATACAAAGGCAACAGTTTAAAAATACAACAGGAAACCATGAAGGTACAAAACTCTGCCGGCGCCAGCCCGCTAAAGGGTTGTTTGCCTGCATTGCTGCAAATTCCGGTGTTTTATGCGCTATTTACATTTTTCCCCTCGGCTTTTGATTTGCGGCAGAAAAGTTTCCTTTGGGCAGATGACCTTTCCAGCTATGATACCATTGCAGAATTGCCGTTTCACATTCCATTTTATGGAGATCACGTGAGCCTCTTCCCTATTTTGGCTTCCATTGCCATCTTTGTTTATATGATGATGACCATGGGTGCAAACATGCAACAGCAACAACAGCCGGGAATGCCGAATATGAAATTCCTGATGTATCTTTCGCCACTGTTTATGTTGGTGTTCTTCAACAACTACGCGAGTGGACTTTCACTTTATTACTTTGTTTCAAACTTGATTACAATTGGTATTATGCTCGTGATCAAAAACTTCATTATTGATGAAGACAAAGTACATGCAAAAATTCAGGTGAAAAAGGCCACGCCAAAGAAACAAAACAAGTTTCAGCGCAAAATGGCCGAGATGATGGAACAGGCCGAGCAACAGAAAAAAGCAGGAAAACGTTAGGTTTTTCTTTAGATTTAAAACATTTTAAGAAATAGATTTTAGATTTAAACGTTTGCTTATTAAGTAAATGAACAATGAAAAAAACTGCTTTAATTTTCTTCTTCGGAATAATGCTGTGCTCTCCTTTTGCTTTTTCACAAAGTGAAATTAACCAAATGGATGCGCAGGGAAAACGTCACGGGGTTTGGAAAAAAACCTTTGAAGGAACTGATCAGCTGCGCTATGAAGGCACCTTTGACCATGGAAAGGAAGTGGGAGAATTCAAATTTTACTGTGAAGATTGCAAAAACCAGCCAATGGTCATCAAAAATTTCACAGGAAAAGATAATATTGCCCATGTGAAATACTTCACCGTAAAAGGAAAATTGGTGAGTGAGGGAAAAATGTTGAACAAAAACCGCATAGGCGAATGGATTTATTACCACGAAAAGTCTGAAAATGTAATGACCCGAGAGCAATACGTAAACGGCAAACTTGACGGAAAGGTGATTACCTACTACCCCAACGGAAAAACCACCCAGGAAACCACTTATAAAAATGCGATAAAGGAAGGTGAAGACAATTATTACTCGCCCGAAGGAGTTTTGTTGAAAAAACTGCTTTATAAAGAAAACGAATTACACGGACCAGCTTTGTACTATGATGCCTATGGCAATGTAATAATTGAAGGTTTTTATAAAGAAGGAAAAAAACACGGCCTTTGGAAATACTATAAAAATGGCAAGGTAGTTTTGGAAGAAACATATCCTAAAAAAGATAAATAAGCCTTTTCGGGTAAGTTGGCAAACAATCTCCCGACAGTTATACTTACAAAGTCTTTTACCTTTGTACACAAAATATTTATGAAAAAACGAGTAGTTGTCGGACTTAGCGGAGGCGTAGATTCCAGCGTTGCAGCCTATCTTTTAAAAGAACAGGGCTATGATGTTATTGGGCTATTTATGAAAAATTGGCACGACGACTCCGTAACTATTTCTGACGAATGCCCGTGGCTAGAGGACAGTAACGACGCCATGCTTGTGGCAGAAAAACTAGGTATTCCCTTTCAAACGGTAGACTTAAGCGAACAGTATAAAGAACGTATTGTTGACTATATGTTTCGCGAATACCAAATGGGCCGTACTCCAAATCCAGATGTGCTTTGCAACCGAGAAATAAAATTTGATGTGTTTATGAAAATTGCCCTGGGTCTTGGAGCTGATTTTGTTGCTACGGGGCACTATTGTCGCAAAGGCATAATTGAAAAAGACGGGAAAAAAATATATCAATTGCTTTCGGGCAAGGACCCAAACAAGGACCAGTCCTACTTTCTGTGCCAACTTTCGCAGGAGCAGCTTGCAAAAACGCTTTTCCCTATTGGGGAATTGCTGAAACCGGAAGTGAGGAAAATTGCTTCGGAACAAAATTTAATTACTGCTGAAAAGCGTGATTCCCAAGGCTTGTGTTTTATCGGAAAAGTGAGACTGCCGGAATTTCTTCAACAGAAATTGGCTCCAAAGGATGGCATTATTGTAGAGGTACCTTCAGATTTCGAGGAATACAAATTGGAAACCCCTAATTTTACTTCCGAAGAAGAAGAACTACAATATCTTGCCTCAAAACACACCTATTCTTTGACGGATGGTAAAAAAATTGGTGTGCACCACGGAGCACATTATTTTACTAAAGGACAGCGCAAAGGCTTGGCCGTTGGCGGCACCAAAGAACCACTTTTTGTGATTGATACCGATGTTAACGAGAATATCATTTTCACAGGGCAAGGAAAGAGTCATCCGGGTCTCTACAGACGTGGACTTTTTGTTAAAAAAGAAGAAATCCACTGGATTCGCGAAGACCTCAAGCTTTCCGAAAACCAAAAAATGGAGGTGATGGCACGCATTCGTTATAGACAGCCTTTGGAAAAAGCCACAATACACCCCACAGTTTCCGGACTTTATGTTATATTTGAAAACCCGCAATCCGCCATAACCGAAGGCCAATTTGTTGCTTGGTATAGCGGTTACGAATTATTGGGGAGCGGTGTAATCTCTTAAAAAAAAATATGATGAAAAAATTATCCCTATTGGTCTTGTTTTTTGTTTCCACGTTTAGTTTTGGACAAATAGAAGACGCACTTGTGTTTTTGGAAGCTAAGGATCCTACCTTTGTGGCAGCAGCTTTAGCAGACCCATCAACTATTTTATCCCAAGCAGCCCTTGATAGAAAAACCGCTCAAGGCACCTCTATTGATGATCGCGATGTACCTTTAAACGAAACCCAAAAATCTGCAATTGAAGCCGCTACGGGTATTACCGTTTATGCAAAATCAAAATGGATGAACGCTGTTTACGTTCGTGGAACGGAAACCAATATCAACAATCTTTTAAACCTGAATTTCGTTACAGCCGTGGAATTTATGGACAAGAGCTTAAACAGACCATTTGAGACTCCGATTGCCAAAGACAAGTTTGAAATTGAAAACCAAGAAAGAGTAATATACAATTATGGTGATGCTACAAACCAAACCACCATGCTAAATGTTGATTACCTGCACGAAAATGATTATACCGGAGAAGATATTATAGTTGCGTTTATGGACAATGGCTATCCAGGCGTATTGACCAATCCTGCATATGCTACACTTCGAAGTGAGGGAAGATTATTGGGCTATTATGATTTTGTGGACAGAGTAACAAATCCAAATGGTACGGGAAGCCACGGTGCTTCAACTTTCAGTGATGCCGCAGGTTTTCTTGACGGAGATTTTGTGGGCACTGCTCCAAATGCTTCCTATTATTTATTCGTTACTGAAGACGGAGGTGATGAAAACCCTGTTGAGGAAGCGTATTGGGTAGAAGCTCTGGAACGTGCAGACAGCCTTGGGGTTTACGTAGTAAATACTTCTTTAAGCTATCGCGATTTCTCACCTAATTATCCTCAGTATACATATACTTACGAAGATTTGGACGGACAGACTACCTTAGGTGCACGCGGTGCAAATCACGCATATGACAAAGGAATGATTATGGTAAACTCAGCCGGCAATAATGGCAATGAGAGTTTTCCATGGGTGGGAAGCCCTGCCGACTCTCCTGGCGTGCTCACCATTGGAGCCGTAAATAGTAGTGGAGATTACGTGAGTTTCAGTGCTATTGGCCCCACGGTAGATGGTAGGGTGAAGCCTGATGTAATGGCTAAGGGTCGTAATGCTGCTATTGTGGATCAATTTGGAGATGTTACCACTGCTAGCGGTACATCATTTAGCTCACCGATTACTGCTGGAGCCGTTGCTTCATTATGGCAAGCTGTCCCCAGCTTAAAGAATAGCGTTGTTATGCAGGCTATTCGTGAATCTGCAGATAAATACAACAACCCTACAAACCAAATGGGTTATGGTATTCCAGATTTTGGAGATGCTTTAAACGCATTACTTTTATTGGGCGTAGAAGAGCAGATGCAGGATTACCATTTTGCACTTTATCCAAACCCAGTGAGTACTCACATAAACATTTCATTTCCTAAAAATTCGGAAAGTGCTGAATTTTCATTGTTCAATATTTTAGGAGAAAAAGTCCTTCAAACAAATATTACAACTTTAAAAAACAGTATCGATGTGTCTGGGCTTTCTTCAGGAATGTATATAGCTTCAATTACTTCAAACAACAGAACAACAAGCTATAAAATTATTAAGAAGTAGTGCAAAACCGTATTACCGAACTTTTTAATATTGAATACCCAATAATCCAGGCTGGAATGATTTGGAATAGTGGCTGGCGACTTGCCAGTGCAGTTTCGAATTCGGGTGGATTAGGACTATTGGGAGCGGGCTCTATGTATCCTGAAGTGCTTCGCGAGCATATTTTAAAGTGCAAAAATGCGACTGATAAACCCTTTGGTGTCAATGTGCCGATGCTATACCCCGATATTGATAAAATTATCGATATCATTATTGAAGAGGGTGTGAAAATTGTCTTCACCTCTGCCGGAAACCCAAGAACATATACTTCAAAACTGAAGGAAAATGGCATTATGGTAGTTCATGTAGTGAGCAGTGTAAAATTTGCGCTAAAAGCACAAGAAGCTGGAGTGGATGCGATAGTTGCCGAAGGATTTGAAGCAGGAGGGCATAACGGCCGTGAAGAGACTACAACTTTCACCTTGATTCCAATGGTGAAAGAGCAGTTGGAGATCCCATTGATTGCTGCCGGCGGAATAGCAACCGGCCGGGGGATGTTAGCCGCTATGGTTTTAGGAGCTGATGGCGTACAAGTGGGAAGCCGTTTTGTTGCTTCGGAAGAGGCCTCATCGCATCGTGCATTTAAACAAATGGTGGTCGATGCCAAAGAAGGCGACACACAACTTACTTTGAAAGAGTTGGCGCCCGTGCGCATGCTAAAAAATAAATTCTTCGAAAGTGTTATACAGCTTTATACCACCAACCCCACAAAAGAAGACCTGATAAAGCATTTAGGTCGGGCACGTGCAAAACGCGGTATGTTTGAAGGCGATTTGGAAGAAGGAGAATTGGAAATCGGGCAAATTGCAGGGCTTATTCACGATATAAAACCAGCAGCGCAAATTCTCAAGGATATGATTGACGAATTTGAAAAGGCAAAGAAAGAAATAGATAACTTGTAAGATATTTAATATCAACCTACACTAAATTAAAAACCCTTCCGAAGTTAATCGGAAGGGTTTTCTTTTGAATTAAAACGTATGTCTATTCTTTGATAAGCCTTTTGGTTATTGGACCAGTTTCACTTTCTATAATTACTATATAGGTAGCAGCGGCCATTTCTGAAACATCGATAGCTTTTTCGGCTCCCATATTTCTTAAATCTACTGTTTTCACAACTCTTCCTCTAATATCAAATATGTTGAGTTTTTCAAGAGAAAGGTTTTGTGGATTTCCAATCATTACTGTATGCTTAGCAGGGTTTGGATACAATTCAACACTACCGATGTTAGCGTTGTTATTTCCTATACCCAATACACTTTCAACAATAAGTTCGAAAGTACAAGTTGCTAAATTCCCGTACTCATCTTCAGCGGTAAGAGTAATAGTATAAGTACCATCAGATAGTGGAGTACCTGCAACAGGGTCTTGTGAAGTAATAGTTACAGGATCTGTACAGTTATCAATTGCGGTAGCTTCACCTGTTCCAAAATAATCCGGAACAATATAATATAAATTACCAGCTCCCGGGTCTACGGTTTGATCTGCAGGACAAGTTAATACAGGCGCTAAAAGATCTACAACCGTAACCACCGCAGTACAAGTGCTTAAGTTTCCATTTACGTCACTTGTAAATACTTGAACAGTTACTGGGGTACCGATATCGGCACAGCTAAATTCAGTAATATCTACTGCAATAGTTGCGATGCCGCAATTATCTGTATTACTTGCTATAACATCATTTGGATCCAATGTGGCGGTTCCATCAGTACCAAGTTCTAACGTAAAGTCCTGACAAACAAGTTCTGGACTTGTATCGTCTTCCACAGTTACGACAGCTGTACATGTACTTACATTTCCGTTTACATCTGTAACGGTTAAAATTACCGTATTATCTCCAATATTTGAGCAATCAAACGTATCAATATCCAGCACATAGGTATCAATGCCGCAAGCATCTGTGCTTCCGCCATCAACGTCTGTACCATCAATAGTTACTGTACCAGTCACGGGATCCAATTCAACTGTAATATTTTGGCAAACTGCTATCGGTGGTGTAATGTCCTCTACTGTAACGATTGCTGTACAAGTATTGGAATTTCCATTGATGTCTGTAACTGTAAGCACAACAGGGTTATCACCTACATCGCTACAATCAAAAGTACTCGGGCTGACCGAAATGGTTGCAATACCACAAGGATCTGAACTGCCGCCATCTATATCGGAAGCCGAAATTGAAGCGTTTCCTGAGGCATCCAATTGAATTGTAATGTTTTGGCAAACCATTGTTGGAAGTTCATTATCAGTTACCGTAATTGTAAAACTACATATTGTTGTATTTCCACTGCCATCTGTTGCGGTAAATTCAACAGTACTAACACCTACAGGGAAATCACTGCCACTAGCTAGCCCAGCAGTTTGTGAAACGGTTACACTACAATTATCCAGGCCAATTGCCATTGGAAAGCTAACGGCTGCGCTACACATTCCTACATCTGTACTTGCAGTAATATTTGCAGGACAAACTATTGTTGGTGGGAGGTCATCTTCCACAATTACCACAGCTACGCAAGTGCTTGAGTTTCCATTTACATCAGTTACCGTTAAGGTCACGTTATTAGGACCAATATCTGCACAAGTGAAATCTGTAACATCAATTGAAGTAGTTGCAATTCCACAAGCATCTGTGCTTCCGCCATCAACATCACCAGCAGTAATTGAAACATTTCCAGATGCATCCAACTGAACAGTTATGTTTTGGCAAACTGCCGCTGGAGCTACATTGTCTTCCACAGTAACTACAGCGGTGCAGGTACTTGAGTTTCCATTGACATCAGTTACAGTCAAGGTAACATTGTTTGCGCCTACATTTGCGCAAGTGAAAATACTTGGAGAAACACTTAAGGAAGCGATTCCACAATTATCAGTACTTCCGCCATCAACATCAGAAGGAATTATCGAAGCATTTCCAGAAGCATCCAACTGAACGATTATGTTTTGGCAAACTGCCACTGGAGCTTCGGCGTCATTAATAGTTACATCAAAAGAACAAGTTTGCACTGGGTTTACACCATCGTCATACTCAAAAGTATTGGTGGTTGTTCCCACGGGGAAAGTGCTTCCGCTTGGCAAACCGGCTGTTTGTGTAATAGTTCCGCTTGGTGCACCAAAAATGATAAAGCCGTTCCATCTGTCATTAGCATACACCCATGCTTGATCATTTTCATAAGCAAAACCAAAATTAGTTGTAGTTAAACCTATTGAACTTGTAGCCGCATACGCTCCCGTTGCCCGATCATATAAATGGACAGATTGGGTAGTACTATCATAGATTGCATATTCATAACCCACTACACCTGTATATCCCACAGAAACTACTGCATAGACTGAACCTCCAGGCACTCCAGAAAGTGCCAGGGTACCATTAGTAATTCCTGTTGCTCTATCAACTTGCGTGATGGAACCTGCATTATAGTAGATAATTTCATTATTATCATAGTCTAAATCACCACATGATTGAGCATTGGGTTGATTGTCAGGCAAAATAGGTGTAGTAGTCCCTGATGGACAATCACCTGATAAATTTGTAAGTACTACTCCGTTTGCACTAATTCCATTTCCTTCAGATTGACTTAAGGAAGGGTTCCACCAAGCCCCTCTATAATCAAAACCACTTGCAATACTACTAATAATACCTCCTGTAGTACCATCAAAGCAATCTATTGGATATCCACCAGATCCTGCATTTACACTATAATACCTGTCTGTTGAAGGATTATAGCTAACTCCAGACCTGTTTCCAGTTCCCCCTGCTGAAGAAACCAATTCCAGTGTAGCTATTCCTGTTGCCAAAGGTCCAGAACCGCCACATCCCGTAGGAGACTCAACGGTATAAGTCACAACGGCACCACAAATTCCCGGATCATTGTCTTGGGTAATATTGCCAGGACAAACAAATGGGCCGCCACCGCCACCGCCGCCAATAACATTTACAATAGCTGAACAGGTTGAAGTTGCACCGTTGTCATTTGTTACCTCAACAGCAACTGTATTCAAGCCTGTGTCAGAACAGGTAAAACTCACCGTGGCGGCTAATGGGCTTCCAGCAAGTACTGTATAACCTCCGCAATCTACACTAACACTAAAAAGCAAATCTTCTGCATTTACCGTGGCATTTCCGCTTCCGTCAAGAGTAACGTCCAATACTGGCGCAGTTACTTCATAATCGTAATCTATACCCCAACTGTTTATTGTACCAGCGTCTGGGCTCACAACGTCAGAAACCGTAAGCTCCCATAATCCCATAGTGCTTTCTCCATCAAATACTGACAGTGGGTTGTTTGGTATGAAAGAACCATTTATTGTAGGCACTGATCCTGCACATTCATTTTCCACAGCAGTGGCAGCTTCATCATCTAAAACAGCAACAATATTATCTCCGGAACACCCAAATCCACTTGTTGTTCTTCCAGGCCTATCAATTATTGTAGCCATTGTTCCCGATGGTGATTTTATTGTAACAATTACGTCACCAACCCAGGTATGGGATATATTGAGATTTACATCCAAATCCGTCAGGGAAACATTTTCCGTAACATTCATCGTTACCGTAACACCTGTAGGATTATTATCAGGAATTGCCGTTCCTGGGCTGCTTGTTTGTGAACCAGTCATTGGCACATTACCAGAGCCCATACATATAATTTCCGGGGGGTCGTTGGTTACATTAATATCATCTGTTAAAGTAGTTGGTGCTCCCGTACAGAAATCGTTCACTATATATGTTACGGTTACCAAACCTGGGCCACCAACGCTTGGATCGAAAGTAAAAGTCGTTCCGTTACCATCATCGGTTACACCAGGGCCACTATAAATACCTCCTGTTGGATTTCCACCAGAAAGTCCTGTTTGTATTCCATCAGAAAGGCATACTTCATCAATAACATCCAAACCTGAAAAAGATGGTGGTAAGTCAAAAGCCTCCGTTCCATCAGTTTTGCTTCCCGAAGAACCTTGAATGGCGCTATAACCAAGACCTCTTCTTGCAAAAGCTTCCCAAATAGCACACTGATTGGCCCCACCGTACATTGCCATATCTGCAGCTAGGATAGCGTCACGGCCATCTACGAAACCTGGTTGGCTAGCTTGTAATTTTAAGCCTTCGGTCACTAAGGCCAAGGAAATGTTATTTCCTCCAGTGCCATTATAAAAATCAGTATCAAAACCATGGATGGCTATAAGTTCCCAAGTCATTTCCCACAACATTTCAGCCCAAACTGAACCAACACCATGGGGAGCTACTTCAGTTTTAATATCGTCATAAGTATGTGGATTTACTCCAAAATCTGTACTGTACGGCCAAGTTCTAATACCCGGACCTCCTGGACCTTCGCCAATCAACCAAGTACCCACACCTCTTGAATCTGGTCCGCCATCTCCACTTTCCATTGTAAGCATTAAGCCGTAATAATCGCTCCAGCCTTCCCCCATCTGCTCTTGGCCTCCTAGGGTACTTAATCTATTCGAGATTCCATGGCCGTATTCATGAATGATTACCATATTATCCAAATCACCATCACGTGAGCCACAAACATACATTTGCATTCTTGGTCTGCTGCCATCTCCCGGAGTAGCAAAATTTGCGTTACACGTTCCTGAGCCGTCTTGAGCCTCGGCATTTACAGGATCGTTTCCTGCACCACCATTTCCATAGTTATTGTGTTGGAAGTTTCCACTGGCTTCATCAAAACCATACTGATAGGTAACATCGTGAATAATATTTGTCCAATAGAACAAATTAGTGATTGCGGCATTTTCAGATTGATCCCCAGCACTATATGTTGTATTCAGTGGAAAATCAAAAATTAAATTTCCGCCTGGACTAAAAGCATATTTACCATCTGGACTATTATTAGCATTATCATCATCATACGCATCCACATTATTTCCGCGGGTATTTGTAAATTCTGGGGTATCATCACCGTTTGTATCATGCCATCCAAAGGGTGAAGCCGTCAAGTTTTCTGGATTGGTAACCAATGTACGAGTTCCGAAATTTGGACTTTCAATTGGCATAGCGTACACCCTGTAACTTGCGGCCGGGGGTGCTGCCATATTTGATGAGTTGGCCATATTATAGGTAATTGGTTCCTCCATAGGTCCTACAAAAGGAGCTGTATCCTTGGCTGCGTGTATATGGTTTTCGTGATCTCCTAATATATTACAGGATATAGTCCAATTATCTTTATCTATAATTTTACCAGAGGCCGCATCTACTCGAAAATTCCACCAATCAGAGGAAGTTGTTTCGGCCACAGAAAGTTCCCAAACTAGTTGGGTGCCAACCCCTTCTTTATAATAGTACATTAATTTAACAGGGATATCTTCAGAAGAAATTCCTGCCTTATTAAATACGGCAGCTTTATTTTTACCTCCAATACTTTTTATTTCTTGGAGATTTGCAATACGGTATCCCATCTGCCCAGCAACAGAAGTTATTGCCTGTCTTGCTGAAATTCCCTGAGAACTATTCTTAACGGTTGCTTTCACATCTGCCAAGAATTTGTTGTGTTCCATTATTACTTTTCCAGTTTTGTCAAAATGCACACTGGATTCGGTGCCGTATACTTCAAGCCCATTGATGGCTTGCCGTATGTAGACATGGCGAATACCGCTAATGCTACTTACGTGTTCCTTAGTAATTACATAGGAATCACTTTTTTGTGTAATAAGGTTTTTTAGCGAAATGTTTGAAGGTTCTGTGGCTAATCGCGCCGCTTCTTTTTCTTTTTCTGGGTTTTTGTGTTGCGCCGAAAATTGAAATGTCAACATGCACAACACCATCAAGAGTAGTGTTGATTTTTTCATTTTGAAATTTGATTTAGTTAGTTCTATAAATGTATGATAAAATCGTTATTATCAACTAATTGTCATCATATATTTCAAAATAAAATTTTTTACTGTAAAATTTTATCCATAAAAAAAGCCCCCCAAATGGGAGGCTTTGTCTTAAAAAAATTGTGTGTATTAAAGTACTTTTACGTTAACCGCGTTCAATCCTTTTTTACCTTCTTGAAGATCAAATTCTACTTCGTCACCTTCGCGAACTTCGTCGATAAGGCCTGAAATGTGTACAAAATGTTCTTTGTTGGTTCCTTCTTCAGTGATAAAACCAAAACCTTTGGTATCGTTGAAGAATTTTACTGTTCCTTTGTTCATTGTATTTAATTAAAAAATTTATAATAAGTGGCAAAGATAGTATTATAATTGACAAATACACTTTTTAAGATTGTTTATTTTAAAAACTTAAATTTTTAAAATTTCTGTAAAAAATTAACATTTTTGATTAAATATCAAAAAAACAAATTCCAATCATCACTACAAATCAATAGCTATTTGATTTTTTAGAATATCCTCAAACGTTTCCCTCTTTCTTATTAAATGTGCTTTTCCTTTATACCAAAGCACTTCTGCGGGTCGATAACGTGAATTATAATTACTTGCCATAGTGAAGCAATATGCCCCTGCATTGTGGAATGATAAAACATCTCCTTCGTGAACCTCGGGAATTCTTCTGTTGTTTGCAAACGTATCAGTTTCGCAAATGTAACCTGTTACGGTATAAAAGCGATCCCTGCCGTGAGGGCGAGAAACGTTTGAAATTTCATGCTGAGACCCGTAAAGCATTGGACGAATTAAATGGTTAAAACCACTATCAACCTGAGCAAAAACCGTAGAAGTGGTTTGTTTAATCACGTTCACCTTTACCAAAAACTGTCCGGCCTCGCTTACCAAAAACTTACCAGGCTCAAAAGCCAAGGTTAGTTTTTTACCGTATTTTTTGCTGAAATCATTGAAACGCTTGCTCAGTTTTTTTCCGAGTTCCTCAACGTTTGTTTCAATATCGCCTTCTTTATAGGGAACTTTAAAACCGCTTCCGAAGTCAATAAATTCCAAATTGTCAAAGTTTTCTGCGGCATTAAAAAGTATTTCCGAAGCATAAAGAAAAACATCAATATCAAGAATATCGCTTCCGGTGTGCATATGGATACCATTGATATTCATACCGGTATTTTCAACAATTCTTTTCAGCAAGGGCATTTGGTGTATTGAAATCCCGAACTTGCTATCAATATGCCCCACGGAAATATTTGCATTTCCGCCAGCCATTACATGTGGATTTATACGAATACAGACTGGTGTTTTAGGATGCTTGGTTCCAAATTGTTCCAAAATGGAAAGGTTGTCAATATTAATCTGTACCCCAAGCTTTGCAGCCTTTTCTATCTCTTCCAAAGAAATTCCGTTGGGAGTGTAGATTATATCCTCAGGTTTTGCACCAGCTTCCAAACCAAGCATCACTTCCTGTATAGAGACGGTATCTAGGCCACCACCCATTTTTATAATCAGTTTTAACACTGAAATATTGGAAAGTGCCTTTACCGCATAATTTATTCTCAGTTTCTCCACCTTATCAAAAGCGCTGGTTAACCGTTTATACTGCTTTTCAATTTTAGCGGCATCATAAACATAAACAGGGCTTCCGAATTCTTGGGCTATCGCCAAAAGGTCTTGATTTTTCATTATTTTAAGAATAAATTTTTAAAAATTAAGGCGCAAAAATAGGGATGTAACTCGAATTACTTCATTAATAAACACTTAAATTTTTAGATTTTTGAAATCCGTAAAATTTCTGTAATGCAAAGCTTCAAAAAACATTAGTCCATTCCTGCAACATTTGTTATTTTTGCCTTCCATAAACAAGTACAAAACCGCTACTATGAATTTACACGAATATCAGGGAAAAGAAATCTTAAACAGTTTTGGCGTTGAAATACAGCGCGGTATCGTGGCTACCACTCCAAAAGAGGCAGTGGACGCCGCCAAAAAACTTACCGAGGAAACCGGAACGGGCTGGCACGTTATTAAGGCTCAAGTTCACGCCGGGGGCCGGGGTAAGGGCGGAGGTGTAAAACTTGCAAAGAATCTTCAGGAAGTTGAGGATATTGCTGGAAAAATCATAGGGATGGACCTTGTTACCCCGCAAACTTCTGCGGAAGGAAAAAGGGTTCACCAGGTTTTGATTGCCGAAGATGTTTATTACCCAGGTGATAGCGAACCGGAAGAGTATTATATGAGCGTGCTTTTAAATCGTTCCACAGGAAGAAATATGATAATGTATTCTACCGAAGGCGGGATGGATATTGAAACTGTTGCCGAGGAAACTCCACATTTAATATTCACTGAAGAAATTGATCCAGCCGTTGGTTTATTGGGCTTTCAGGCAAGAAGGGTCGCTTTCAATCTTGGTTTGAGTGGAAAGGCTTTTAAGGAAATGACAAAATTTGTTACTGCGCTATACAAAGCATACAATGAATCTGACTCTTCCCTTTTTGAAATAAACCCGGTTTTAAAAACCAGTGATGATAAAATTATTGCCGTGGATGCCAAGGTAAGTATTGATGACAACGCCCTTTACCGCCACAAAGATTATATGGAAATGCGCGACAAACGCGAGGAAAACCCTGTGGAAGTTGAAGCAAAGGAAAAAGGCTTGAACTATGTTGACCTTGACGGAAACGTTGGTTGTATGGTTAACGGTGCCGGACTCGCAATGGCAACAATGGACTTGATTAAACAAGCTGGCGGTGAGCCCGCAAACTTCCTTGACGTTGGTGGAACTGCAGATGCCGAGCGTGTTGAGGCTGCATTTAAATTAATCTTGAAAGACCCGAACGTAAAAGCAATCTTGATAAATATTTTCGGGGGAATTGTACGTTGTGACCGTGTTGCGCAGGGCGTGATTGATGCCTACAAAAATATGGGAACTATTCATGTTCCAATTATTGTACGTTTGCAGGGAACAAATGCAGATATTGCAAAAAAACTAATTGACGATAGCGGGCTGGACGTACAGAGCGCTATTGAATTTCAAGAGGCTGCCGATAAAGTAAAAGCAGTTCTTTCATAAACCTAATTTATAATTGCAAAAGCCCTTTGCATTTGCAAGGGCTTTTTTTTGAAATATAAAGTATGGAAAGGAACCCCAAATCCCTTCTTAGTGATTTAATAAATATGGTAATGGCCGACGGGAAAATAAAACCTTCCGAGATAGACTTTATCCAGAAGCTGGCCAGACGTATGGAAATTTCGGATAAGGAATTGGTTGATTTATTTGAGAATCCTCAACCCTCACGCCCAGTCTTTAATGAGGTGGAGCGCATTACACACTTCTATAAATTAATCTTGATGATGAATGTGGACAACGAAACTCACGAATCTGAAATTGTTGCGCTAAAGAATTTTGGGCTTAGAATGGGCATTCGCCCCATTGTTGCCGATCAGATTTTGAAAAAAATGGATGAATCTGAAGAAAAGATGGTACCCGCTGAAGAACTACTGAAAATTTTCAAAATATATTACAATTAGTCAGCAATCATTTTTTCAATCACCGAAACATCCCATTCGGAGTCGAAAGCGTTTTTAGCCTGCTCCAATAGCGTTCCCATCTCTTCCTTAATCACTGCTATGTAATTATCTTCTGCGGCAGTTTGCTTTTGAAGATAGACCATCATCCACAACAGTTTCTCAACCATTACCGGATCGTGCTTACAATAGGTGCGCAGCGAAGCCATTACATTATACATCAATTCCTTAAAGGTGACAACCGCCATTCTAAGTGTTGCATTTTCTTTATGTATGATAATTCCATTATCATTTTTCTGCATCCGTAATGCAAACAAATCCGTCAAATAATCTACGGCATTGATAGCGGTTCCGGGATCATTGATTCCAGGTGACATTGCCTTAACAGCTATTTCGGTAATTTGCTTAAATGCCAAAATATAATTGTCCTCAACCAATTCGCCACGTGCAAAGCTGATGTTGGAAATAATTGAATTCACTACTTTTTCATCCAATTGCTTTTCAGATTTCAGAAAAATTGAATTCTTCAGCACGAAAAGTCCTTTTGGTATTGTTATGTAAATCTTGGTTTCTTCATCTTCGCAAATTCTCAAAATATTTTTTATGGATATATTCTGGAAATAACCGCTTCTTCCCGCTTTATACTCGTACCAATTATCTGTATTTGGAAATTTTTTAAATTGCCCTTTTTCAGAATCAATTAAGCCTTGAAGTCTTTTTTCGGCATATTCAAAAATGGCATCCAAAATGTTGTTTATCTGTATACTCTGTGAAATATTATGGATGAAATAGATAAAGGCAACCAAGCAAACAATGGTAAAAACAATTCCCAAAAGTACCGAGAATCCCGGTAGGGTATATTTATCCTCACTTGGTTCAATAGAAAAAAGAATAAAAATATTGTAAAGAATCGTGGCAAGATATATTCCCAAAATTACTTGGTGGCGCCTATCGCTAATCAAACCCGGAAGCAATCGCGGGGAATAATTATTGGATGCCTGGCTAAGCAGTAGCATTACCATGGAAAAACTGAAAACCATCAACGAAATAAGCCCTCCCAAACATGCACTAAGTACCGTTAGCGCGGTATCTCCATCCTCTACCATTAACAACGGTAAAACGTCCATTATTTTTCTGGATATTCCGTGTTGCTCTAAATAAATCATTAAAAGGGCAACAAAAAAACCGGAAATGGCAAATAGTGTAGGGTAAAAAGCAATTTTGCTTTCAATGGTATTGAAGAAATCAAAAATGCGGATGAAAAGTTTTTTCATAAATGTCAGTTAGTGATTTTTAAAAGTACTGAAACCACTATTCAAAATTCTTAAAAATGAATTAAATCTTCCAAGCGTCCCATTGTCTAGTGCCAAAAAGACATTTCAAACTCTTTCTTTACGGTCAAAATGTCTGTAAAAATACTATGGAATCATTATTGACTAATAGATTGAAAAATAAGTCAGAATTTTAAACAATATATAGTTATGAAAACAGTTAATAAAAACAGTATTTGGTTACCGGGACTTTTGGATAACCTGCTTTTTGACAACAAGTTAGATGTATTTAATAACAATTATGAAACATTTAGCATTCCAGCAGTAAATATTACTGAAAATTTCCCGAATTTTGTAGTCGAATTGGCCGTTCCGGGTTTGAAAAAGGAAGATTTTACCATTGAGGTTGAGGAAGATACCTTAAAAATCGCTTCAAAGAAGGTAGAAGAAAAGGAGGAAGAAAGTAGCAATTCCCAAATTAGAAGAAGGGAATTCAATTTTCAAAGTTTTGAACGTTCTTTCAAACTTCCCGAAAACATTAAAACTGAAGATATTCAGGCTAATTACGAAAATGGAATCCTAAGGGTTACGCTTCCAAAGATGGAAGAAAAGAAAGCATTGAAGAAAATGGTTGAGATTTCATAATTGAAATTTAATTTGGTTAGTTAGTTGAAAATGACCGCGTGCTACTCAATCGGTGCGCGGTTTTTTCATGGGGTTAATTGGGCCCTCTCCTTCTTCGACCACCTGTACTTCTCTGGGCTCTTTTTAAATTTCGCTCCTCTTGTCTTTTCTTTTCAGGTTTTACGGTTTCTACCGCCTTTTCCCGGCCATCTTTTTGATAAGCCTTGGGGAGACCATCACTATCCTTAACGGAGTCTTTCAGCGTTTTAAGTTCTTCCGCCGTAAGATCGCGCCACGCGCCCACGGGTAAATCTCCCAACTCAAGGTTCATAATGCGGATGCGTTGTAAAGCAACAACTTCATAACCCAAATATTCGCACATCCTGCGAATCTGCCTGTTTAGTCCCTGCACTAAAATAATCCGAAACTCAAACCTGCTGATTCGTTCCACCTTGCAGCGCTTGGTTACCGTATCCAAAATAGGAATCCCGGAACCCATGCGCTTAATAAATTCATCGGTAACGGGCCTATCTACTTTTACTATGTATTCCTTTTCGTGCTTGTTGCCTGCACGGAGTATTTTGTTTACTATATCGCCTTCATTTGTCAATAAAAGCAATCCTTCACTGGGCTTGTCCAATCTTCCCACGGGGAAAATGCGTTCGGGATGGTTTACAAAATCCACTACATTATCGTCAAAGCGGGTATCGGTGGTACAGGTAATTCCAACTGGTTTATTCAGCATTATATATACTTCGGCAGTATTTTCCTTGATGAGTTTTCCATCCACGCGAACCTCATCATTGGGCATCACCCTATCTCCCAGCCCGCTCTTTTCGCCATTCACGGTTACGCGTCCCTTTTCAATTAAAGTATCGGCCTCGCGGCGGGAGCAGTAACCGCTATCGCTTATCGCCTTGTTCAATCGTACGGAATCTGGATGGTGCATTTCTAATTTTTCAACAAAGATACCATTATTGCAGCGCATAGCGAAAAGGTTAAATTTGATTTAAACGTCCTATCCAACTTTTTAAAAAATTGTAGTTTCAACAAAAATTTCAACAATGGCAATACTCGGCTCAATAATAAAAACCGCGATCGATCTTCGGGGAGCGATCGTTTCAGAAAAATCTCCCGTGGAATCGCAGCGGGAAGTCCTAAAAAATCTGCTCGAAAAGGCGAAGGATACCGCCTTTGGGAAGTATTACGGCTATTCAAAAATTCTTGAAGCAACCGAGATTGAAAAAGAGTTTGCAGAGAAAGTTCCCTATTTTGATTACCACCAAATGGAGGCCGAATGGTGGTGCAAAACCCAAGAAGGGATGGAAGATATAAGTTGGCCTGGAAAACCCACCTACTTTGCCCGAAGCAGCGGCACAACCGGAAAAACCTCAAAACGAATTCCCGTTACCGACGAGATGATCGAGGCCATTCGCACCACGGGCATCAAGCAAGTTGGCGCATTGACAAATTTTGAAATTCCTTCCGATTTTTACGAAAAGGAAATTATGATGCTAGGCAGCAGCACCAATCTGGAGGAACAGGATCAGTTTTTGGAGGGTGAAATAAGCGGTATCAGCGCCAGCAACATTCCGTTTTGGTTTCGGGGCTATTACAAACCGGGAGAGGAAATTGCCCAAATGGACGACTGGGACCAAAAGGTGGAAACCATCGCCAAAAATGCCCGAAATTGGGACATTGGAGCCCTCAGCGGAATTCCTTCGTGGATGGAACTGATGATGAAGAAAGTTATTGAATATCACGACGCGGCAAACATTCACGAAATTTGGCCAAACCTGCAGGTCTATACCACTGGCGGTGTTGCGTTTCAGCCGTATGAGAAGAGTTTTAACCAATTATTGGCGCATCCCATTATTGTGATTGACACCTATTTGGCCTCGGAAGGGTTTTTGGCATTTCAGAATAGGCCCGATACCACTTCAATGAAGTTGGTTACCGACAATGGAATCTATTTTGAATTCGTTCCCTTCAAACCCGAGTATATCAACGATGATGGTTCCCTTGCACAGGACGCCCCTGCCCTAACCCTCGCCGAAGTGGAACCGGGTGTGGATTATGTTTTGATAATCAGTACAGTCTCGGGCGCTTGGAGGTATTTGATAGGCGATACCATTGCTTTTACCGATGTGGAAAAGGCCGAAATAAAAATCACGGGGCGGACCAAATTCTTTTTAAATGTGGTTGGTTCACAATTATCCGTGAACAAAATGGAAGTTGCCCTGCGTGAAATGGAGGAGAAATTCGATATAAAAATCCCCGAATTTACTTTAGCAGCGGTCAAAATAGATGGCGAATTTTATCACCATTGGTATTTAGGTACGGAAACCGAAATCGACGCAGCAGAAATAGCGAACGCGCTGGATGAAGCCTTAAAGGAAGCAAATAAAAACTACGCAGTCGCACGTTCAAAAGCGTTGAAGGGCGTAAAAGTGAATACTGTTAATCCTGAAATTTTCCACGAATGGAACGCCAAAAACAAAAAGAAGGGCGGACAGGTAAAAATGGAAAAGGTTATGGACGAGGAAAAGTTTGCGGAGTGGGAAAGGTTTGTAAAAACTCAGGTTAGGGAGTGAGGTGTGAGGTGTGAGGTGTGAAAAGTACAAATCCCGAAAATTTCATATTACAATCTTATTGCTCTGAGCGCGGCAGAAGGGTCTATTAAACAAATTAACGCTTCAACAATAAAACATATCAGCTACCCTCTTCCCCCACAATCTCTGGCTCCTCTTCTACTTTATTTTCATTGATGAGCTCCATTACTTCCTCTGGGGAAATATAAAGGCGGCGGATGCGCTCCTTGTATTTTTCGGAAAGGCTGGCGTTGTCGAGTATGAAGTTTTTTGTCTTTAAAATATAATCCCCCATCCCGTGGGCAATGGCATAGGTATCTGCTGTGCGCTCAACTTCCTTAATATGTGCTGAAGAGAACAGATATTTTATTCCGAAGATAAGCATCCCAAAATTTGTGCGTTCCCGATAATCCATAACGTGGCCCAGTTCGTGGCCAAGCCAACCTACTTTTACATCAGACGGTATATCCTCCATGGTGAAATGTTCGCCTTCAATCTGAATGTTTCGGCTTATTAAAATTACGTACTCCCGGTTTTCCTTTCTCTTAAAAAAACTCGCAAACCGCGGCTGGGCCTGCATGGTGGATTTTTTAATATTATCCTTGAATTTGAATTCAATTGCGGTATCGTACAGTTCAGGATAAAAGGAAATTGCCTCAATAACTTCTTTTTTGATGCTCTCGGGAATAATCTTATTGTCCAAATTGATATTTTGCGCTGAAACCATAGAAATGGTAAAGTACAAAATAGGTTTTATGAGGGACGTTAAAGGCATTATAAAGTTATTGTTTGGAGTTTGGGTTTGGGGTTAAACGTTAAGTGTTAAGTGTTAAGTGTTAACTGCGACTGAGACTGTGACTGAAAACTTCCAACTAATCTCAAACCTCCTCCAATTGTTTCTGAAACGTCTTAATCTTATCCCGCAATTTGGCGGCCATCATAAAGTCCAAATCCTTTGCGGCTTTTTCCATGGCTTTTCGGGTGTCGCGGATTTTCTTTTCTATCTGTGCCTTGGTCAAATATTCCACCTCCGATTCCGCGGCGAGGGTTTCGGCATTTTCAAACGTATAAGCCTCCTGCTTGGATTTCGTCAATGAGTTTTCAAATGACTTTTTTATCTGCGTCGGCGTAATGCCATGCGCTTCATTATAGGCAATCTGCTTTTGGCGGCGGTATTCGGTGCCGTCAATGGTTTCCTGCATACTTCGGGTGATTTTATCGGCATACATAATTGCCTTTCCATTTAGGTTCCGGGCGGCGCGGCCTACGGTCTGGGTGAGGGAGCGGTTGCTTCGCAAAAACCCTTCCTTATCGGCATCGAGAATGGCTACCAAGGAAACTTCCGGTAAGTCCAATCCTTCCCTTAAAAGGTTCACTCCTACCAAAACATCAAAGAGTCCGAGACGCAAATCCTGCATAATCTCCACGCGTTCCAAGGTATCCACATCACTGTGGATGTAGCGGGTACGGATTTGTACCCTTGTTAAATATTTAGTCAATTCTTCCGCCATTCTTTTGGTAAGGGTGGTTACCAAAACGCGTTCGTCTTTCTCCACGCGCAATTGGATTTCCTCCAATAAATCATCAATCTGGTTTAGGCTGGGGCGCACTTCAATGGGTGGATCCAGCAGACCTGTGGGGCGAATAATCTGTTCCACATACACGCCACCGCTTTTTTCTAGTTCGTAATCGGCGGGCGTAGCGCTTACGTAGATTACTTGGTTTTGCAGGGCTTCAAATTCCTCAAACTTTAGCGGACGGTTGTCCATCGCAGCTGGCAATCTAAAGCCATATTCCACAAGATTTTCCTTCCGGGAACGGTCGCCGCCGTACATGGCGCCTACCTGCGGAATGGTTACGTGGCTTTCATCCACAACCATTAAATAATCCCTGGGAAAGTAATCCAACAAACAGAACGGGCGCGTGCCGGGCAGGCGCTGGTCCAAGTAGCGCGAATAGTTTTCAATCCCGCTGCAATAGCCGAGTTCGCGAATCATTTCCAAATCGAAATTGGTCCGTTCGTCCAGACGTTTTGCCTCCAGATGTTTTCCTATTTCGCCAAAATATTCCACCTGTTTTACCAAATCATCCTGAATCTGGCGGATGGCGCCCTGCAGCACATCTGGCGAGGTAACGAACATATTTGCGGGATAGATATTCAGTCGGTCGTATTTGGCTTTTATGTTGTTGTTCAATGGGTCAAAGACTTCAATTTCCTCAATTTCATCGCCGAAAAAGTGGATTCTAAAAGCATCATCCGCATAGCCGGGGTACACATCCACCGTATCGCCCTTGATGCGAAAACGGCCGTGATTGAATTCCGCTTCGGTTCTTGAGTAAAGACTTTGAACCAAACGGTGCAACAATTTGGTGCGGGAGATGATCTGGCCTTTCTCCAAACTGATTACGTTTTTCTGAAATTCCGCAGGGTTCCCGATACCGTAGAGGCAGGAAACCGAGGAAACCACTAGCACATCCCTCCTGCCCGAAAGCAGGGACGAGGTGGTGCTAAGGCGCATTTTTTCAATCTCTTCGTTTATGGAAAGATCTTTTTCTATATAGGTGCCGCTGCTGGGGATAAACGCTTCGGGCTGGTAATAATCGTAATAGGACACAAAGTACTCCACCGCGTTTTCGGGGAAGAGGTTTTTAAACTCTGTGTACAACTGTGCCGCGAGGGTTTTGTTGTGCGCCAACACCAGGGTTGGTTTTTGCACTTGCTGCACCACATTGGCCACGGTAAAGGTTTTTCCGGAGCCGGTTACGCCGAGGAGGGTTTGGTATTTTTCGTCTGCGTTTAGGCCGTTTACCAAGGCTTTTATGGCCTCGGGCTGGTCGCCGGAGGGGGTGTATTCTGTAGCTAATTTAAAATTCATTTGTTCTTTTTCATTGCTTTACAAAAGTAGTGAAATAGAACGTGAGTAGTGAGTGGTGAGTGGTGAGAAGTTTTGATGGTAGGCTTTTCTTTGAGTGAGAAAAATGGAAACGCCCGCTGGTGCGGGCGTCTTTTTATATTTTGTATCCTTTTATGAGTTTGTATTCTGATGATTGGATACCATATTGTGATTTTACTGCGTCCTTGATGGTTTGGGAGCGGCTTGAAAGGGTACTGTACTCATTGAGGCGCATGTCCTGAAGGGGTTTTAATGTGCTGTATGCCGTTGTTACTTGCGTGTTTGCGGCTGTTAGGGCTTCTAACTGCAGGGTTAGATTTTCTGTGGTGATGCTTGTGTTTGTGGGGGCGTATGCTGCGCCATAACTGTTAAGAATTGTAATAATATCTGCAAAATACTGGGTCTGGCTACCGTAGGAACGGTGTGATTGAGATACAAATTCGCCTTCTTCGTCTCTTTTTAATTTGGCGGTTTTTTCTCCTCTTATATTGTTTACAAGGGTGGTTATTTCTGCAGCCTGTTCAGACTTTTTGCCAAACTTTGCCTTAACGTAAGAGAGGATGGGTGACATTGTTTTGAACAATGATGTTTCGCTTTTCATAAATAGGTACTGACGGTTATCTACCGCGAGGGAGAACTGAGAGTGTGCGGCGGCAACTTGTGCGTTGACGTCTTCTATAGCCGTAATTAAGGTATTGTATGCTGCCACTGAAGTTTCTGGGGTTAGTGGTACATACCCTGCAAAGGTTGCAAGGTTTGTGGAGAGTTGTTCTGCGTTATAAAGACGCGCTCCGAAGGTGTTTTCTGTGCGGGATGCCATAGGTTTTGGATTTTAGATTTAAGACAATTAATTATCAAAATAAATTTAAAATGCTTTCGTGAAATTTCAAAATTAATTTGAGTTAAATTTTTAAGGATTTGTGCTTTATGATACTGGTGCTGAGGGATTAGCGATGAGGAATGAGGGAAATGATATTGGCTTTAAGGGAAGAAATATTGGCTTTGAGGGAAATGATATTGGCTTTGAGGGAAAAAATATTGGCTATGAGGGAAATGATTTTGGCTATGAGGGAAATGATTTTGGCTATGAGGGAAATGATATTGGCTTTGAGGGAAAAAATATTGGCTATGAGGGAAATGGTATTGGCTATGAGGGAAATGATATTGGCTTTGAGGAACGTGTTGTGTTTCTTGTTTCTTGTTTCTTGTTTCTTGTTTAATTGGGGGATTGGTTCATTGGGTTTTTACCACAAAGGGCACGGAGAAGGCACAAAGGGCACTATGAAAGGGGGTGTGATGATTGGATGGTGTATGGAAAATATAAAGAACCCAACTTATGTGGCCCCTTCTTGGCTGTTTAGGCCCCTGCCGGTGTCTAGTTGGGTTCTTCTTTATTGTTTTGTGATTGGACTGTTTCATTAAGCTCGAGGCGAGGCTTCGACCCTTCGGCAGGCTGAGGACTGGCGAAGCTGAGCCTGACAGGGGTGTACCTTGCTTCTGGTATAATTCGGAACTGGGATTGAGCAGGTTTGGGGGGCACACGTTGCAAATGTGCGCTAGTGGGGGGGCCACTGGTCGGTATCTAAAAAGC
>DEXQ01000009.1:0-80814 GCA_002364215.1 Aequorivita sp. UBA3180
AAAACGATAAATAGAAATTATGAGCAAAACAAAAGCTCTGCTGTATGGCAGAGCTTTTGTTTTTTAGGGAAGGATGCTTTGATTGCACATTAATTTTTTTGGGAAAGAAATAGATTCTAGAGTCTATTTCTTCAAGTGTAATACTTCAAAAAATTCAGCTTCATGGTAAAGAGATCAATTTTAAATATTTCAAAAAAATATTTTGTTAATTTTAAAACTTAAATACGTTGCTCGTTTTTTTATTCTAAATAGATAATTCAAAAATTGAACCCGAGGGAAAGAACAAAATTGCTGTAAATTGAGTTTATCTCTGCGGCATCGGTTAAACCAATGGAGTATAGTTGTTGGTTTCTTGTTTGTTCTGAACGCGAATAGGCAAGATCAGCAGTGAATTTTCCAAAATTATAGCCTGCGCCCAATGAGAATCCAACGCGTTCTCCTAAAACTTCAGAATTTTTATAGGGGCTCTCCTCGTAATGAAACCCTCCACGTAGGCTTAATTGGTTTAAACGGTATTCTGCGCCTGCTTTATACGCTGAGACGCCTTTTAAAGTGTTTTCTATTATATTGTTTAAGTTGTTGAAAAAGAGATCGTCGGTTGGACTAAATTCAATTGAAGCATAATCTTTATAGGAATAATCAAAGCTAATTAGACCATTTTGACCAAAAACGTATGCAGCACTCGCGTTTACTATAGCAGGAGTTCTTAGTGTGTAATCTTCATATACATTTATCACCCTTGGATCTACAATTTCATTTATATTCTGTCCTTGAAACAGTCTTCGGCTTTCAAGATATTGGGTGGTTTCTTCTGAGATTTGATACCAGGTCGGCGATGTTAAACTTAAGCCCAAACGCAAGTTGTCTGCAATCTTAGCGATGGCCCCTAGTTGGGCTGAAACTCCTGCGCCATTTGCGGTAAGATTGTTTTCAAAACCTACTCTGTTTATCGTTGAGCCGTTGTTGTTATTGTTTTCAAGTAAGAAAGAACTTTGGTTAAAATAGATTGTGTGGGTATTAATGTTTGCTCCAAAAAATAAATTGTCTGTTACTTGGGTAGCCAAATTTATTGTGAATTTGCTATTGTATCCTTCCGAAAGATAAGCATACTCCTGATTGAAGCTTCCATTGGAAATATTGGAAATATAATTTGTATTTGAAGGATTGTTAGGGTCAACAGGATCAAATAGAAATGCTTGATACCCTAAAAAAGCATTTTGGGCCGAAGTGCCCTCATATTCTCCCAGATATTGGTACAAATCTGAAATGGATTCACCTGACTGTAGTTGCAAAAGATTTAGGGGAATGCCCTGAGCTTGCGATAGGAAAAAGTCGCCAATTGATGTATTACCGGTACCGGCAATGTAAAGTTCGTTATCCAGATTTTTGTCCATATTGTAACTTACACCAATAGTGAACTTTTTAAATATTGATTCTTCGTTAGAGTTATTGATTATAAAAACCCCTCCCAATTGATTTATAGTAATATTATCTGAATAACTTTTTTCACTGTTTCCAAAATAGTTCGCATTGTTTTCAATATCAAATAATGATGTAGAAAACATTAGGCTGGAAGTTAAAAAAACTGCACCCCCTGCTGGATTTATACTTGTTGCGGAAAAATCTCCTCCCAGTGCTCCCATGGCGCCGCTTAAGGCAGTGTAGCGTGCTGTGCCGATATTTTCACCTAGACTATATCGTAAACCGTCAGTAGTGTTTTGGGCATTTAAAATAGCCAAAGCAAAAAAAGCTATAAATAGTAATGATATTTTTTTCATCTAATTTTTAATTTAAAAAGGTGATAATGTAAAAATGCCCAAAGTATCATTTCGTTCTTATAGAAATGGTCATTGGGCATAATATATTAATTCTATGTTTGAAAAATATTCTGATAGATAAATTTAACCGCGTCCGCCACGTCCACTACTGCCTCCTGAACGTCCACTACTTCCGCTAGAACGAACACTACCACCTGAACTTCTTACAGAACCTGAGCTATTGCTCCTGGTAGGAGAGGAGTAATTGCCGCTTCTTCTTGTAGTATTGCTCCTGGTGGACTGTGAACTACTATTGTTTCGTATCGTTGAGTTAGAACGAGTGTTTCTGATTGAGTTATTAGAGTTTGAGCGAGTATTGCGGATATTGCTGCGAGTGTTTCTAGTATTTGTGTTAGCACGCACATTGTTTCTGTTTACACGTCTAGATAATTCGGAACGACTGTAGGAATTACGGGTAGAAACATTGTTGGTTCTTCCGCGGGTACTTGTTCTATTATAATCAGTGTTTCTTCTTCCCCGATTATACGATACATTATTATATGGGTTGTAATTGTAATAATGTGAATTATAATACCCATAACCGTAATAAGGGTAGCCATACCCATAACCATAGCCATAATAAGGGTAACCCCATCCATAGCTTATTCCCCAATATGGGGTGTGGTAACCATAATAAGGATAACCCCAATACCCACCATACCAATAAGGTCTGTGATAAAATCCATAGCCGTAACCTCCATAATTATAAATGTTTACGGTGATGTCTTCACTGTTGCTTCCCCATGGGCCATACTCTTCCTTATCATAATCTTCTTCAATAATTATATAGCCATCTTCGTCCAATCTTTCGGTAGTTGAATAGGCTTCAATATCAGTAAAAATGGCTCCTTCTTCAGGAAGATCAGCGTATGCGTCAGATTTACTACGGAAATATTGCTGATAATAATTTGCTTTTTCATTGTTAGAATCCTCATCTACGTATTCTTCTTCAGAAGTTGAAGTATTGCCAGAAGAATAAATGCCATCATTTTGATTGTAACCATTGTTGTGGGTTCCACATGATGTTAGCAAAAAGGCGAAAAGGCCTATAAATGCTAAAGGCATGAAACGTTTAATATTTATATTTTGAAAGGACATATCTGTGGTAATTTTATTGTTGAACTTCATAAAAATAAGTAGTTTTGCGGACAATAACTAATCATTTAACATAGACACAACATTTGTGCCAAAAACTAGGTTATGGCAAAGAATTTAACAACTAGAGCGGAAGATTATTCCAAATGGTATAACGAGCTGGTAATCAAAGCAGACCTTGCCGAAAACTCAGGAGTTCGTGGATGCATGGTCATAAAACCATATGGATATGCCATCTGGGAAAGAATGCAGGCAGAGCTGGATAGAATGTTTAAGGAAACGGGGCATCAAAATGCTTATTTCCCACTTTTTATTCCGAAATCATACTTCAGTAAGGAAGCCAGCCATGTGGATGGTTTTGCAAAGGAATGTGCCGTTGTTACTCACTATAGATTAAAAAATGCCGAAGATGGAAGCGGGATTATTGTAGATCCTGACGCAAAACTGGAAGAAGAATTAATAGTCCGTCCAACTTCCGAAACCATTATTTGGGACACCTACCGTAAATGGATACAGTCATATAGAGATTTACCGCTTTTAATAAACCAATGGGCAAACGTAGTGCGTTGGGAAATGCGCACACGCCTGTTTTTACGCACTGCAGAATTTCTTTGGCAAGAGGGTCACACGGCTCATGCCACTAAAGATGAAGCCATAGTTGAAGCGGAACAAATGATGAATGTGTATGCCGAATTTGCAGAAAATTATATGGCTATACCAGTAGTGAAGGGTACCAAAACCGAAAGCGAACGTTTTGCAGGTGCGCTTGAAACATACTGCATTGAGGCCTTGATGCAGGATGGAAAAGCATTGCAGGCAGGAACTTCTCATTTTTTGGGACAAAATTTTGCAAAAGCTTTTGATGTGAAATTTGCCGCCAAAGATGGCGCTTTGGATTATGTTTGGGCAACTTCGTGGGGTGTATCCACACGATTGATGGGTGCTTTGGTGATGACCCACAGTGATGATAATGGCTTGGTGCTGCCCCCAAATTTAGCGCCAGATCAAGTTGTTATTGTGCCTATTTATAGAAAGGATGAAGAATTTGATGCCGTAAATGAAGTCGCTTTAGATTTGATGAAGAAATTACGATCGAAAGGAATTCGCGTTAAGTATGATAATCGTGATACCCACAAACCGGGTTGGAAATTTAATGAATACGAGTTGAAGGGTGTGCCTGTTCGTATAGCCATTGGTCCAAAAGATGTGGAAAAAGGGACTGTTGAACTTGCGCGAAGAGATACGCTTCAAAAAGAATTTATAGACAATGAAAAAGTTGTAGATAGGGTAACTTCTTTAATGGAGGAAATTCAAGAAACCCTTTTTCAAAAAGCTGTTTCGTATAGAGCTGAACACACAACTGAAGTTGCTTCATACGAAGAATTTAAGTCCGTTTTGAATGGAAAAGGAGGCTTTGTCTTGGCGCATTGGGATGGCACTCCCGAAACCGAGGAGCGAATTAAAAACGAAACAAAAGCAACCATTAGATGTATTCCTTTGGACGGTGATAATGCTTCGGGAACTTGTATTTTTACTGGGAAGCCTTCCGAAAGAAAAGTGCTTTTTGCGAAAGCATATTAATTTTTTTTTGAAAAAAGTTATTTAGGATTTGTGCCATTCAAAAATTGTTGTATTTTTGCATCCGCATTTGAAAATAAAAAATGGTCCGTTCGTCTAGGGGTTAGGACGCCAGGTTTTCATCCTGGTAACAGGGGTTCGATTCCCCTACGGACTACAAAATTTAGAATTTAACAAAAATAAAATGGCAAATCACAAGTCAGCATTAAAGAGAATAAGAAGCAACGAGGCAAAGCGCTTGCGTAACCGTTACCAGCACAAAACTGCCCGTAACGCCATGAAGAAGTTTCAAGAGCTTTCTGATAAGAAAGAAGCAGAAGCCATGTTTCCAAGTGTTGTTTCTATGATTGACAAATTGGCGAAGAAAAACATTATTCATTCGAATAAAGCTTCCAATTTAAAATCAAATATGGCTAAGCACGTAGCTGCGCTATAGTTTCTTTTTAATAAAATTTTTAAAAACCCTTTCAGGAAACTGAGAGGGTTTTTTTATTTCAGTATTTTGAAGGACTCAAATGATTTTTTAAGACTGTCCCAGGCAAAGTGGGCGCCTTCAATTTGTGGAGAGTATTGGGCAGAGCAGAAATAAATAAAATCGTCGTTTTTCAATAGCCTGTAAAGACGGTATATGCTAAAACTCGCATAGGGTTCACCATCAAGGGATACATTCTTTAACTTGTTTTTTGTGGTCCAGAGTAGGGAGTTGTCGTCGGTTTTGAGCGAATCAATGGTTTCTTTGATAATCGATCCAAAATTGAGAAATAAATTGGGTAGACTACTGTCAAGAAAAGGAGTATCCATATCGTTTTTGTCCATAGCCATTATTTTGAAATCGACCGCAAAACCAATTTTTGATACATTTTCGGTTTGGTTCAGTTTTACACGTGCTTCTTTTATTTCTTCTTCGGAAACTTCGGTTCCTTCTTTTTTGAACTTTTCTACCATGTTTACCAAGTATTCTTCAATGCTTTCGGTAGATGTATTTTCATCCATTTCAATAGCCTTAGGCTCTCCAAAAACTACAGATACTATCTTTGCGTTGAAAAATAGTTTTCCGTAAGGAGAATTTGCCGTAATCAATTCTTCCAATTGGTCATCCGGAAGATTTGTAAAGTAAGTGCTACGAACAAAATCTGCATATTTTATAAATTTTGGAGCATGCCATCCATCTCCAACTGGTTTTTCGAAAGAAAACTGCAACATATTGTCTGTAAACACATTTAGGCCTGTCTCCAGCTCTTTGGTGGTACTTTTTTCGGGATCTACAGAAATTTCCATATTGTCCACCCTAATAGTCTGTTGTGCTTTTATACGTTCAGTTTCGGCGTTAAATCTGTCAATATTGAACTTGCGCTTTTGTTTGCTGTCTATCAACCAGGCAATCATAAGTGCCATGGCCAGAAGAAACATCATAAGTGGATAGAGAATGAAAATTGGATCGGAGGCTGGAGTAAGCGTCATTGCCAAAACCAGCATTCCCTCCATGACCAAAACTACTAATGTAAAGAGTCCAAGCCAGCTTTTGACGGCATTAATAATTGTGGACTTTTTTTCTTTTTCTTGTGAAGTGTTTTCCTGCCCCATAACTTGAAAACTTTATTTGGTTAAAATTAGTTCTCATAAAGATATGAATTATTCACAGGAAATATATTTTTTTAGGGTATTAAGTCTTGATAATCACCCCCATGCCTTGCGATATCCCTAACAATTGAAGATGAAATATGTGAATACTCCGGACTGCTGATTAAGAAAACGCTATCTATTCCGTTAACTTTTGCATTGGCTTGGGCGATGGACTGTTCGTATGCGAAATCGATACTGTTGCGAAGACCGCGAACGATAAACTGTGCATTTTCTTCCTTACAAAAGTTAGCGGTTAGCCCAGAGTAGCTCTTTACTTTAACCTGGGACTCATTTTTAAAAACATCTTCAATAAGCTGGATGCGCTCTTCTAGAGAAAACATTGTCTTTTTATCGGCATTTACGCCAATGGCAATAATCAACTCATCAAAAAGCGGCAGCGCACGTTTTATAATATCAACGTGTCCAAGGGTTATGGGGTCAAAAGTTCCGGGAAAAACTGCGCGTCTCATTTTATGTATATTTTGATACTAAGTTAATGAGTAATTATTAAAACGATTTTCTTTTCAGAAAAATTTCGAAATCAAAATGGCAAGTGCGGCGATAACAGTAGCCAAAACCACACCGCGTGCACGATAAAATTGATTCTTTTTCAAAAGAATAAAGAATACAATTAAGTTTAAAATTGCCCCTAGGGCAATCAAGCTTCCCAGAAAATCATTTTCCAGTGCAGCCTGTAGTGTTGATTCCAGGCTTAGTTCAGAAAAAAAGAATATATAGAGATAGGTGCCCGCCATATTTGCAAGCAATCCGATTGTTAAACCAATAAGAACTTCTTTTATGTGTGGCTTCATTTTATACCTCTTTTTTAAAAATCCCACGTATTGAGTTCTTTCATCGCGTGGTGTGCCGTCAAATCAAACTGTACAGGAACTACGGAAATAAAACCATTGTGTAGGGCCCATTCATCAGTATCTTCGCCTTTGTCCTCATTTACAAATTCACCCGTTAGCCAGTAATAGTCGCGTCCCAACGGATTGGTTCTTTTGTCAAATTTTTCTTCCCAATGCGCATTGGCTTGGCGGCAAACTTTGATGCCTTTTATTTCTGAAGCATTTAATTTCGGAATATTCACATTTAACACCACCCCTTTTGGCAGTCCGTTTTTTAAGGTTTGCTGTGCAATAGCTTTTACAAACTTTTTTGAGGGTCCAAAATCTGCCTCCATTGAATAATCCAAAAGCGAAAACCCAATGGATGGAATACCCAATGTTCCGGCTTCCACGGCGGCACTCATTGTTCCGCTGTAAATTACATTTATGGATGAATTGCTTCCGTGGTTAATGCCACTAACGCATAGGTCTGGTTTACGTTTCAAAATTTCGTTCACCGCTATTTTCACACAATCTACGGGCGTGCCGCTGCAACTGTATTCTTTGTGTGGATCGCCATTCACTACGTTTATACTATTGCAGTACAATGTATCGTTAATAGTTATGGCGTGGCCCATTCCGCTCTGGGGCGAGTCTGGTGCAACTACCATAACGTCTCCCAATGTATTCATTACATCAATCAAAGTACGGATACCCGGCGCGTTGATGCCATCGTCATTGGTAACTAATATCAGTGGTCTTTTTTTGGACATAAAATCTTTTAAATTTTGAAAAACAAAAATACATTTATTAATTCTGTCCCGAGAGCCTTCGGGACCAGAATTCTAAATTTAAAATCGAAAAAAACTGTTTAACAAAAAATTAGTACCAATATACTTTAATGGCACAGTTTTTTATATAATTTAGGCACTCATAAAATAATACCACGACTATGCGGATAATGAAAAAGAATTTTAAAGTTTTGTTTTTGGCGGTTTTCGTTTCAGTGGCTTCCTGCAGTTTTACAACAAAGGAATTCAATGATCCCGATAAGGACAAGCTACTTTTAGACCTTATAACCTATGTACTTCAAAAAGGTCACTATGACCCAAAAGATATCAATGATGATTTTTCAGCAGGAGTTTATAAAGATTTCATCAACGGACTTGATCCGTTAAAACGCTATTTCTTGGCATCGGATATTGAAGAATTCAGCAAATATGAAACAGAAATTGACGATCAACTCAAGAATAAGGATTTGTCTTTTTTCGATTTGGTTTATGAGCGTTTCAATGAAAGAATGGAAGATGTAAAGAAAATTTATCCCGAAGTGCTGGATAAACCCTTCGATTTTACTGTAAATGAAACCATTAATGTTGATTATGATAATCTTGCCTATGCAAATTCCATAAAAGAATTGAAGGCCCGTTGGAAACAACAGTTGAAATTCACTACACTTTCCGCTTATTATGATTTGGTAGAAGACCAAAAAAATCGCGAAAAGGGAATTGCTTCCGCTACCGATAAAGAGGATGAAGCAGATACTTCCGAAGTTTCAAACAATGCAAAAACTGCCTCAACAGATGAGCCTTTTGAACATAAATCAATGGCAGAGCTTGAAGCGAAAGCCCGCGAGACAACCAAAAGTTCACTGGATGAATATTTCGATTTTACAAAAGATTTAGAGCGAAAAGATTACTTTTCAATCTATTTGAATACTATAGTTGAAGAATTTGATCCGCACACCAATTATTTTGCTCCGCCCGACAAAGATAGGTTCGATCTTCGTATGTCTGGAAAATTGGAAGGTATTGGGGCGAGACTTCAAAAAAAGAATGACTACATCACCATTATTGAAATTATAAGCGGTGGCCCAGCTTGGCGAAGTGAAAAAGTGGAAGTAGGCGATGTAATTTTAAAAGTGAAACAAGAGGATGAAAAGGATGCGGTTAGCATCGTAGGCATGCGCATTGACGATGCCGTAAAGTTAATCAAGGGGCCAAAAGGCACGAAGGTTACACTTACCATCAAAAACGTGGACGGAACCATTACAGATAAAGTTATTACCCGTGATGTGGTTGAACTCGAGGAAACATATGCAAAATCGTCGTTGATTGATAAGGGCGATCGCAAATTTGGACTTATCAATCTTCCGCAGTTTTACTTTGATATGGAAAACTACAAAGAACGCAATGCTGCAACCGATGTTAAAAAAGAGATTCTTCGTTTAAAAGAACAAGGGATGGAAGGCCTGGTTTTAGACCTTCGCGATAATGGCGGGGGATCTTTGCGTACGGCTGTTGATATTGCTGGACTTTTTATCAAAAAAGGACCCGTGGTGCAAGTAGCTTCAAACGGAAATAAGGAAGTGCTTGCGGATAAGGACAGTGAAATTGTTTGGGATGGCCCCTTGGTGATTTTAGTGAACGAACTTTCTGCTTCCGCTTCTGAAATTCTCGCTGCTGCAATGCAGGATTACAAACGTGCCATAATTTTGGGAAGCAAGCAAACCTACGGAAAGGGGACGGTACAAAATGTAATTGATTTAAACCAATGGCTTCGCAAAAATGATTTGGGCGATATGGGTGCTTTAAAAATCACTTCTCAGAAATTTTATCGTGTAAATGGAGGCTCTACCCAACTTGAGGGAGTTAAGAGCGATGTGGTCATGCCAGATCGTTATAGCTATATTGATGTAGGCGAAAGAGATTATGACAATCCACTGCCTTATGATAAAATAGATGCCGCAAAGTATGATGTTTGGGAGGGTTATATAGATTATGACGAAACCATCCAAAAAAGCAAAGAGCGAATGGCACAAAACGAACAATTAAAGTTGATTGACGAAGACGCACGATGGATAAAGGCACGTAGGGATGAAAAAGAAGTCAATTTAAATTATGAAACTTACAGTGCCGAAATTGAGCAGCGCAAGCAAGAAACAAAACGTTTTGACGCTATTGATGAATACGATAACCACCTTACTTTTGAATCCTTGCCTTACGAAACTGCATTAATGAAAAAAGACACTACACTTTCTGAAAAGCGTAAAAGATGGCATAAAAATTTAAGTAAGGATATGTATATTGAAGAAGCAGTCCACGTGTTGGAAGATTTAAAACTCAATAACATCAAGGCAGGAAAAGTAGCAGATATTAAAAATTGATTTTATGTAAACCGAATGTGTGTTTCTGAATGAAACACGCCAAATTTTACTAAATTTGAAGTGTGAAAAATACCACTTCATTAACCAAGATAGCGCTCCGAAAGTTTAAAAAAAACTTTTGGGGCGTTTTCAGTTTGTGCTTTTTGGCACTCTGCGTTTTGGTGGCGATTTTTGCATATGCCTTGGCGCCGGATAATTCAGAGAACGCAAACCAGATGCATCTTTCCATTCATTCCAAAAACCCAGGATTCTCTGTGCAAATGCTTACCATTCCTGCAAAAGTGGAAGAACAGAATTCCTTATCGGTTTTCTTCTTCGGAAAGAAAAATGCTGATACTGAGATTCCAATCTCAACCTATACACTAAAAGATGCTTTTATAGAAATTACGGAATATTCCCCAGATGGCACAGATGGTTTGCAAAAGAATTATGCGCTTTCGCTTTTTCCAGATGCAACTTCAGCGGCGGAGATTCCCAACAAATATATTTCAGGAAAAAAATTCCTTCTCGGTACCGATAAATACGGCCGCGATCTGTTGAGCCGAATGTTGATCGGGATCCGCATTTCTTTGGCCATAGGTTTTGTAGCGGTTTTCATTTCATTGGTAATTGGAATCACTCTTGGTGCCATTGCGGGTTACTTTGGTGGAAAGGTTGATGCGGCAATAATGTGGCTCATAAACGTCACATGGTCCATTCCAACTTTGCTTTTGGTGATTGCTATTACTTTGGCACTTGGCAAAGGTTTTTGGCAGGTTTTCATTGCTGTTGGATTAACAATGTGGGTGGAAGTTGCCCGTGTGGTGCGCGGACAGGTTATGGGCGTTAAACAGATGCAGTACGTTACCGCGGCCCGAGCGTTGGGCTTTAATGATTTTAGAATAATTGTAAAGCATATTTTGCCAAATAGCATGGCGCCTGTGATAATCATTTCGGCGGCCAATTTTGCGGGAGCCATTCTTATTGAAAGCGGCCTGTCGTTTTTGGGAATAGGCGCACAACCGCCAATGCCCAGTTGGGGCGGAATTATAAAGGATCATTATGCTTACATAATTTTAGGGAAGCCGTATCTTGCCCTAATTCCAGGACTCGCCATTATGAGCTTGGTCACAGCTTTTATGTTAATAGGAAATGCCCTGCGCGATGCGATGGACGTGCGGAATGCTTAAAAAAATTTAAATGGACCGAAAATACATTTACCCCTTAGTAATAATAATTGTAACCGTCGCGTTGTATTATGCCGACGATTTTTTGGGCGAAGAAAACATTTCCACTTCAGAAATTTCAAAAACTACAAATAGTACCTCCGAAGAATTTGATGATACCTTCCTTCCTGCCTCAACTACCGGAGCCATCGTAAAACACAATTATTTTACCCTATCCTATTCCGAAGAAAATGAACAGGCAGAGTGGGTGGCTTATGAATTGAAGAAAAGTGATTTGACTAAAAATGAATTTGAACGCCCCTATTTTATTGAAGATAAAAAGGTGAAAACAAAATCTGCAGATTGGCGCAATTACAAAAATTCGGGGTACGATCGTGGCCATCTTTGCCCCGCTGGCGACAGAAGGATGTCCTTTGAAGCTTATAATGAAACATTCCTCACCAGTAACATAAGTCCGCAGGATCACGATTTTAATGCGGGAATCTGGAACCGACTTGAGCAAAAAGTTCGCTATTGGGCCGAAAAATATGATGGTGTTTATATAGTTACGGGCGGAGTTTTAAAAGAAAATTTGAAAACCATCGGCGATGAAAATGTTTCTGTCCCAAATAAATTTTATAAAATAATCGTTGATGCTTCCGGTGGAAATTATAAGGCTGTTGCATTTTTAATTCCGAATAAACCTTCCAGTGAATCTTTTTATGAATACGCCGTTTCCATCGATGAAATTGAAGCTAGAACAGAGATTGATTTTTTTCCGCAATTGCCAGATTCCATCGAAAATAAGTTGGAACAGATGGTAGATTTAAAAGCTTGGGGAAGGAAATAAGTTTGCAGTTTACAGTAGCAGTTGGCAGCATATTCTTATTCAAGTTTCATTTTCGATTTCGATTTCAGTTTTGATTTCTTATGAATAATGATAATTCGCCCCATCCAACTTTACAAAAATAAAAAGCAAAATAGTAAAACCCCAAAGTGCGGAACCCCCGTAACTAAAGAAAGGTAGCGGAATTCCCACAGTAGGGAAAATACCAGTAACCATCCCCACATTTACAAAGAAGTGAAAAAATAAAATTGCAGCAACGCTATACCCATATACCCTTCCAAACTGCGATTTCTGCTTTTCAGCTTTAAAAATAATACGCAGGATGAGTCCCACAAAAAGCAGTACAACAATCAAGCTTCCCACAAAGCCCCATTCTTCGCCTACAGTACTAAAAATATAATCTGTGTGCTGTTCGGGAACAAAATTTCCTTTGGTCTGCGTGCCCTGCGTCCAGCCTTTCCCTAGCCAGCCCCCGTTGGCAATTGCAATTTCACTTTGGTGGGTATTGTAGCCTATTCCTCGAGCGTCCACTTCCTTTCCCAAAACAATGTTGAAACGGTCGCGGTGGCGCTGTTCAAAAACGTTGTTGAAAATATAGCTCACCGAAAAAGCAAAGGCAATGCACCCAGCGGCAATTAAAATATATTTAATAATACTGGGACGTTTTTTTCTATTTCTAAAGAAAATAATACCGCCAATTACTGTAATGGCAATCGCTACCCAAACAGCACCGAATGCAAGTGTAGAAACAAAAAGCATAACAGCAAATAAGCCTAACAAAAGGTAAACCCCGTGCAATCCTTCCCTATAAAGTGTAAAGACAAACGCAGCATAAATCAGTGCGCTTCCGGGATCTGGCTGCGGAACAATCAAAACGGCAGGCAAGGCTATAATTGTAAAAGCTGCAATTTGATGTTTCAATTCCTGCATATTGGTTTGAATATCACTCACATATTTTGCGAGTGCCAAAGCAGTTGCGGCTTTTGCAAATTCACTGGGTTGAAGACTAAAACTACCAAAGGCATACCAAGAAGTAGCACCCGAAATATTTTTTCCGAAGACAAAAAGCCCGACCAAAGATATTAGGGAAATAATATAGAAAACACTTGCGAATTTTTCGTAAAACTTTGATTCTATGGCAAGTAAAAATATTATCAGAAGTATGCTAAACCCAATAAACATAAACTGTCGGGCGTAGATTTGGTCAAAATCCCAAAACCCTTTTGCGGTGTCGCTCAAGGAGGCAGAGTAAATGTTTATCCACCCCATTATTACAAGGGCGATGTACATAAAAATCATTAGCCAATCAAAGCGTACATAAGTTCTGCCTCCTGCCATTAGCGGTTAATTGAAAAAGGTTGTCCGCTGTAGGGTTTGGCGTATTCTGCTTCCAAACTGCCTTCCAGCACATATTTTTCCATATCGGTCCGGGTTATTTCGCCTTTTAGATATTTTTCAATCATAAGGCCTGCAATGCGTCCCGCCCATCGCGAACCCCAATAGCCGTTTTCAACAAAAACCGCGATGGCGATTTTTGGATTGTCCTTTGGCGCAAAAGCCACAAAAATGGAATGGTCTGTTAATTGAACGCGTTTACCGTCAATTTTGGTAAAATTTTCAGCGGTTCCAGTCTTTCCACAAATATCTATCCCGGGGATTTGTATGGAAGATGCAGTACCCCGTTTATAAACCTGAAACATACCTTCCACCACGGGTTTAAAGTGTTCGGGTTCCACAGTAGTGTAATGTTTTTTACGAAATTTCTGGGGAATTGTATCCGGACCGATAACATTTTTAATTATATGGGGTGTGTAATAATAACCGCGATTGGCGATAGCCGCTGTAAAGTTTGCCATTTGCATAGGCGTAAGCAAAACTTCACCTTGTCCAATGGCGTTTGAAATGGTTGCCAATGAAGACCAATTATGTGCCGGATAATCGTGAATTTTGTTGTAGTATTTTGAAGTGGGAATATTGCCTCGTTTACCACTGGGAAGATCATAACCCAAAAAATCACCTAGTCCAAAACTTAAAAGCCCTTCGCGCCAATGATCAATGCCTTCACGTGGATTGGGGTATTTATCGATAATCCGTTTGTAAACATTACAAAAATAGGCATTGCAACTGTTTGCAATTCCGCTGACCATTGCCAAGGGGCTAGGGTGGGAGTGACAGCCCAATGTACGGTTTCCATAGCGATAACCGTGATAGCAGGCAAAAGTATCTAGAGTATCTACCACATTTTCGTGCAAACCTATCAATGCCGTTAAAGTTTTAAAAGGCGATCCGGGGGGGTATTCACCCATCAAAACCCGGTCGTAAAGTGGCTTGCTAATAGTATCGTACCACAATTTTGTAAAATTCTTTGACCGATCTCGTCCCACTAAAAGTGACGGGTCATAACTTGGTGCCGTTACCAGGGCAAGTATTTCACCACTTTCGGGTTCAATCGCCACAATACCCCCTCTTTTGTGAACCATTAATTCTTCGCCATATTTTTGAAGTACCGCATCGATGGTCAATTGTACATCGTGGCCGCGTTCTGGCAAAGTGTCAAAAATTCCTTCTTTGTAGGGCCCAATATCTCTGTTGAAGCGGTCTTTCTGAATATATTTCACGCCTTTTACGCCGCGCAACACTTCTTCGTATTCCTTTTCCACACCGGCGGTACCAATGAGCTCTCCCATTTGGTAATATGGGTTTTTTTCGATGATGGCATTGTTCACTTCCGCAATGTAGCCCATCACATTTGCCGAATGGTCCACTTGGTATTCGCGAAGGGAACGGCGCTGGATGTAAAACCCTTCATATTTATACATTTTTTCTGAAAGGGAAGCATAGTCGGCCTTGTTGAGCTGGGGAATCACAACGGAGGGCAATCTTGGCGAATACACTCGTGCTTTATGAAGAATTTCCTTGAATTCTTCCTTTGTAATTTTCAGTAAACCACAAAATTCCAAAGTGTCGAGCGGTTTAACATCGCGCGGAATTACCATGACATCATACGAAGGTTGGTTGGACACCAAAAGTTTCATATTTCTGTCAAACATATAGCCGCGCTGCGGATAATCATACATCACTTTAATGGCGCTGTTTTGCGATAGCGAATCTGGAGAAGCGTCATAAACCTGCAAATAGAAAAGTCTTGCGGTAAAAAGTATCCCGCTCAGCAAAACCAATGCTATTAATACAATTTTTCTCATGATGATTTTCTATTGAAAAGAATCATTGTGCACACAACGACAATAATTGTAAACAGACCAGAAAACAATGTGGATTTCAACAATAAAAGAATATGCTTAAAACTGAAAATTTCTAAAGAAAATAATACAAAATGATGCATAAAAACCAAGGAAGCAATATATGTGAGCCTTTCCATTGGGTCGGCTTTCTTGATTTTGACGCTATTGTATTCATAACTTACACCAAAAGAATATTTTAAAACAACGGGCCGAATGTATGCAATAAAGGCGCAGGCTGCGGCATGCACGCCTCCCGAATCCTCAAAAATATCTATGGAAAGCCCCAAAAGAAAACTGAAAAAAATCAAAAGTCCTTTGTTGCCGTCCAAAGGATAAAGAATTATGAATAAAATATAAAGATACGGGTTAATGTATCCTGCCAGGTTTACATTGTTAAGCAACAGCACCTGAAGGAAAACCAACAGTATAAAACGGACGATATTTATAATGATATCACTGTTCGACATCTTCCACTCCTTTTTCCAGTTCCAAAATTTCCGCTGCTTCGTTATTTTCAATTAAATAAACGTGCTCCAAGCTCGTCATATCATTGAAAAGATCAATGTTTACATAGTAATAATTATCATCGTTATCGAGATGAAAGTCTTTAATTGTTCCTATCAAAATACCTTCGGGAAAAATAGTAGATCGCCCGCCAGTAATAATGGTATCTCCTTTTTCCAGCTGTGCAAGACGTGGAATGTCAACTAATTGTGCTACGTTTGGATCTTTTGTGTTCCATATAAGTGAACCAAAATGGCTCGATTTCTTAAGTTTGGCGTTTATCCGGCTTTTCGTATTCAAAATAGATTGCACAGTCGCGTAATTTTTGGAAACATCGCTCACAATACCAACAATTCCTTTTGAAGAAATTACGCCCAAATCAATTTTTAAGCTATCGCTTCGGCCTTTATCAAGGGTAAGCTGGTTTTTGGTTTTTGAATAATTGTTATTGATTACCCGCGCAGTGAAATAGTTGAATTTATTGGGAAGCACGGTACTGTCCAGTTTTTCAACATTTACTACTTCCTTAAATTGATCCAGTTTCTTCCGAAGCATTAAATTTTCGTTTAGCAACTGCTGGTTTTCTTTTCCTAAATTTAAGTAGTCGGTAATGTTATTTCTGAATGTATATATTCCACCGGTTATAAAATTGGCAGAGCTAATGTATTTATCGTTGTGATAGTTGTGCGTTTGGATGGTAAGCGCTACGGAAATTGTAAAAAGCACGGCAAACAACAGGAAATTTTTATTCCGAATGAAGAAATATATAATCTGCTGCATTGCTTTGTGGGGTTAAAATATTCTGCTTTCTAATGGGAGCAACGCCATAAATGGGCAATTATTCTATTTGAGTTTTTCAGAAAAATGGTTTCTTCTGAAAAATTATTTAATCAGCACGCTTTTGTACTTGTTCAGGTTTTTTAAGCAAATTCCTGTACCACGAACTACGGCGCGCAATGGGTCTTCGGCAATATAAACCGGAAGATCGGTTTTTTGGGAAAGCCTTTTGTCAAGCCCGCGAAGCATCGAGCCACCACCTGCAAGATAGATTCCAGTGTTGTAAATATCAGCTGCAAGTTCTGGCGGTGTTTGCGAAAGGGTTTCCATAACCGCATCCTCAATTCGAAGAATGGATTTGTCCAATGCTTTAGCGATTTCTCTATAGGAAGTTTGTACCTGTTTCGGTTTTCCGGTAAGTAAATCGCGACCCTGTACGTCCATTTCATCTGGTGGAAGTTCAAGATCTTCGGTTGCGGCACCAATCTGGATTTTTATCTTTTCCGCGGTTCTTTCACCCACATAAAGGTTGTGTTGGGTGCGCATATAATACACAATATCATTCGTGAAAACGTCTCCCGCAATTTTTATGGATTTGTCGCAAACAATTCCTCCAAGGGCGATTACGGCAATTTCAGTGGTTCCTCCTCCTATGTCCACGACCATATTTCCCTTGGGCTGCATAATGTCAACCCCAATACCGATGGCTGCTGCCATGGGTTCGTGGATCAAATACACTTCCTTTCCGTTAACGCGTTCGGCACTTTCCTTTACGGCGCGCATTTCCACTTCGGTAATTCCGCTGGGAATACAAACCACCATCCGCAACGAAGGTTTTAACCATTTCTTTTTTAACGCGGGAATGTCGCTGATGAACATATTTATCATCTTTTCACTGGCGTCAAAATCTGCAATTACCCCATCTTTCAAAGGGCGAATTGTTTTAATATTTTCGTGTGTTTTTCCCTGCATCATTGCGGCTTCACGGCCCACGGCAATTATTTTCCCCGTAGTTCGGTCGCGTGCAACAATTGAGGGGGCGTCCACAACAACTTTGTCGTTATGGATTATCAGGGTATTTGCAGTACCCAAGTCAATGGCTATTTCTTCAGTCAGGAAGTCAAAAAATCCCATAGTATAAGTCGGTGGTATTGAAAGTTAACGTGTTAAGTTTGGTTTTTAACAAATGTAATAAAATTTAATGCTTAAAATGGCGCGTTCCGGTAAATACCATTGCCATTTCATTTTCGTTGCAATAATCGATGCTCAATTGGTCCTTGATTGACCCTCCGGGCTGGATTACCGCTGTTATTCCTGCTTTGTCCGCAATTTCCACACAATCGGGAAACGGGAAAAATGCATCACTCGCCATCACGGCTCCCTCAAGGTTAAAATTAAAGGATTGTGCTTTTTCTATAGCTTGCCGTAACGCGTCAACGCGGCTGGTTTGGCCGGTTCCGCTGGCGCAAAGTTGTTTTCCCTTTGCCAAAACGATAGTGTTCGACTTTGTGTGCTTGCAAATTTTTGAAGCGAACAACAAGTCTTCTAACTCTTGGGAATTGGGTTTATTGTTTGTTGCATGCGTTAAAATTTCAGCACTGTCTGTAATATTGTCTTTATCCTGGACCAAAACGCCGTTCAAACAAGTTCTAACGGTTGTTGAAGGTAGTTCAATTTCTTTTTGTACCAACAAGATTCTGTTCTTTTTTCCTTCTAAAATTTCCTGTGCTTTTGCTGAAAAGGAAGGAGCGATGACCACTTCGCAAAAAAGATCGTGGATTTCGTGTGCGGTTGCCTCATCAATTTCCACATTGCTGATTAAAATTCCGCCGAAGGCTGAAACCGGATCGCCCGCCAAAGCAGCCATATAGGCTTGCTGCAC
This sequence comes from Aequorivita sp. UBA3180, assembly GCA_002364215.1. GTDB lineage: Bacteria > Bacteroidota > Bacteroidia > Flavobacteriales > Flavobacteriaceae > Aequorivita. The sequence goes on from DEXQ01000009.1 coordinate 18,507, forward strand.
GGTCTCGCGCTGTGCGATTCCGCAGGCATTGTTGTGTTTTAAAATTGCGAACGTTGGCGCTTCGCCCTTAAATTCGCTCATCAAATTTACGGCTGCGTCAACGTCCAAAAGGTTGTTGTAGCTCAATTCCTTTCCGTGAAGTTTAGTGAACATTTCATCAAAATTTCCGAAGAAATACCCTTTTTGATGTGGGTTTTCGCCGTAGCGAAGTTCCTGCCCATTGGTTTCACTTAATTTAAAAGCAGGTAATTTTTCTTCTTTGTTGAAATAATTAAAAATCGCGGTATCGTAATTTGAAGAAACGTTGAAGGATTTTGCTGCAAAACGCTTGCGGTCCTTCAACGAGATTTCGCCATTGTTTGCTGAAATCAATTCCAAAAATTCAGCGTAATCATCAACCGAGGAAACGCAAATGGTGTCTTTAAAATTTTTCGCGGCGGCGCGAATTAAGGAAATGCCGCCTATGTCAATTTTTTCAATAATATCCGCTTCCGAAGCGCCCGACGCAACCGTTTTTTCAAAAGGGTACAAATCCACAACCACCGCATCAATCTGCGGAATGTTGTATTGCTCCATTTCGGCAACATCGCCTTCGTGGTCCTGACGGTTCAAAATTCCACCAAAAACCTTTGGATGAAGAGTCTTTACGCGACCGCCCAAAATGGAAGGGTAATCGGTTATATCTTCTACCGCAATCACCTCGATACCAAGATCGTTGATGAATTTTTCGGTGCCTCCGGTAGAGTAGATTTTTACGTTTTGTTCGTGTAGTTTTTTAACAATCGGGGCAAGCCCATCTTTGCTAAAAACGGAAATTAAAGCAGAAGTAATTTTTTTGGAATTGTTCATTATCGAAAATTAAGGTGCAAAAGTACATAATTGCATAGTAAATTTGTAACATAAGCAAAGAGAAAACGTCTTACTTTTCATAATTTTATTAACCCTTTTTGAAATCGATCCCGATAGCAATTGGGACGAAATCGAAAATCGTCAATCATTAATCTAAAATCGTAAATGCTGATATATCTTCGCGTTTTAAAGGAAAGTTTCAATTTTGCGCTCAATGCGCTTCGGAACAATAAATTGCGGACCTTCCTCTCATTGGTGGGCGTAACCATTGGGATATTTTCTATCATTGCGGTTTTGGCGGCGGTTGATTCCTTGAAACGTGAAATTGAGGGAAGCATCAGCGGGCTGGACAACAGCACGATTATTATTATGCGCTTTAATTTTGGGCCAACAGATATTCCTCGTTGGAAATGGCAGCAATTCCCGGATGTTTCCTTTGACGAATATCAATATTTGGAACGAAATACTCCAAATGTTGAAGCCGCTACCTTTACGTTAAACGTGCCAAACGAGAGTGTAAAATACGAAAATAATCAAGTAGATAATGTTCCTATTGGTGCGGTGACCGATAGCTATTACGATATTGAGTCGCTTCAATTGGAAGAGGGACGTTTTTTTAACGGATCTGAATCGAACAGTGGGTCTATGGTCGTTGTTTTGGGCGATGAAATTGCCAATCAGCTCTTTGGTGATGCCGCAACCGCTATTGGGAAGGAAGTGCGCATTTATGGCAGAAAATTTAACGTAATTGGAGTTTTGGAAAAAGAAGGAGCTGGTCTTTTCGGAAACTCTAAGGACACCTCCATTTGGATGCCCGTGAATGTTGTGCGAAGAATTTATGGCGATAACAACAAAAATACGTTTCCGCAGATAGTGATAAAACCCGAGAAGGATGTGGATATTGCCGAGTTTAAAGCGATGCTTACGCAGCAACTACGAACAAAGCGAGGATTGAAACCTGATGAAATAAGTAACTTTTTTATAAATCAATTACAAGGCTTTGCTGATTTTATAGACGAGATTACTGGAAGTATGAATATAATTGGCCTAATAATCAGTGGTTTTTCGCTGCTTGTGGGCGGTTTTGGGATTGCCAATATTATGTTCGTGAGTGTAAAGGAAAGAACCAATTTAATCGGTATTCAAAAATCATTGGGTGCGAAAAATAAATTTATCCTTTTCCAATTTTTGTTTGAAGCGGTTATTCTTTCCGTAATTGGAGGATTGATAGGGTTGTTTTTGGTATTTATAGTTTCATTAATCGCCTCTAGTTTTACCGGAGATTTTGAATTTGTGCTCTCGCCTTGGAACATGTTCATTGGTACTGCAATTTCTGCTGCAATTGGTTTAATTTCAGGAATTCTTCCGGCAATTTCAGCTTCAAAGCTCGATCCGGTTGAAGCAATTAGAACTGGAATGTAAGCTTCGAAAATTCCAAAATTTTAAATTCCAAATCCCAAATAGATTTATTGTTTGCTTTGAAATTTGGAGCTTGTAATTTGGAATTTAAGAAGAAGTGGCGCCTAAAATTCTTATCAGATAATTATAGTATCAGCGCAACTTCTTCGTTTACCCATTCCAAAAACTGTTCGTCTTCGACAGAAAATGGATCTTCCACGTGCGAATCGATATCAATCTGTCCAATATTCTTTCCATTCTTAAAAAGCGGGATTACGATTTCAGATTTCACGGTAATGCTGCACGCAATGTAGTTGTCCTGGGCCTTTACGTCTGGCACCACAAAGTTTTTGTTGCTTACAGCAACCTGTCCGCAAATCCCTTTTCCGAAGGGAATGACCGTATGGTCCGTAGGTTCGCCAGCAAAAGCTTTTAGATGAAGTGTTTTTTCTGCTTCGTTTGCAAAATAGAATCCAACCCAGTCATAATAGCCTACGGAGGATTGAAGCAGTTCGCAAATTTCTTTTAAGCGTTGTCCGGCACTCTCGTTCGCGTTTGCGAGTATTGTTGTTACTTTTGGTTTTAAGTGTGTAAAAGGCATTAGGTTTGTATATGTTGATTGCTTTGGCAAAAGTATTTCAAAACCGTTACAAACACCAAAAACAATTCCTGTATTTTTGTTAAATACTAGCGCTGAAAATTATGATTTCCGAATGTGGGTTAATTTGCAGGAAAAACAATATCAAACTTTAACTTTTTGAAGGAACTTTTTAAAAAATACAAAACCGTCATTCGCTTTGTGGTGCTTTTCATGGGTACATATCTTTTAATGAGCGTAGTGTATGGATTGTATTTGAAAGCTTCGGAAAACGGAAGTTACTTTCCTGATTTTATAACGAACCTTGTTGCGAAACAGAGCAGTGCGATATTGGGCGCATTCGGGTATAATTCAATTTTAATGCCCGATTCCATAGATCAGGGAATGTTGCTGACCATTGACAGCAAATACACCGTAAATATTGTGGAGGGTTGCAATTCCATTAGTATTATCATTTTGTTTGTAGCTTTTATTGTCGCTTTTGCTGAAGATTTCAAAAAAACCCTGCTGTTTCTTTTTGCTGGAGTGGTATTGATTTACATTGTGAATTTACTTCGCATTGCGATACTTACTGTATCGCTTTATAAATATCCACAGTATGAAAATGTGTTGCATTCCGTGGTTTTTCCAGGTATTATTTATAGTATGGTTTTTATTTTATGGATGATTTGGGTGCGGATGCTGAAACCGAATTCGGCTAAATGAAAAGGATTCTAAAAATATTTGGCGTTATAATTCTCGCAAGTTTGTTGGTCTTGATTCGCGCTTTTGAAAACTCCCTGTTTTACGACCCATTGCTTCATTTTTTTGAAATGGATTACAAATCAATGTCGTTACCGGAAATGGACACTTTTGCGCTCCAAACGGGAGTGGCACTGCGGTTTTTGCTGAATACGATCATTTCTTTGGCAATACTATGGTTGGTTTTTAAGGATAGACAAATCATCAAACTTTCTCTTATACTTTACAGTTTTCTTTTTTCAATACTTTTTATGGCATTCAGTTTTATAATTTTTACTTCGGAAGAATCTGGCGGGCATTTTGTTCTGTTTTATGTAAGAAGATTTTTAATCCAGCCATTGTTACTACTTATTTTGCTCCCCGCTTTTTACTTTCAGAAATACAAATCGCGCTGATTTTTTAATACCTTTGCATCACTAAATAGACTTTTAAAATGAAAAAAAATTCTTTTATTTTCTTTTTTGCGTTTGCAGCATTTGCAATTACTTCTTGTAAAGAAACCGCAAAACAAAACGAGCCAGAAGTTGTAACGGTTGACAATGCAGAGCCAAAAACATATGAAATTGCTAAAGTAGAAGCAGAATTCAATGATCCAAAAGTAGAGGCTATTTTTGATCAATATTTGCAGGTTGAAGCAGCTTTGGTAAATACAGATGCCGCTAAAACGGCTACAGAATCTTCAAAACTTGAAGCGCTTCTTAAAGATTCAGAAGCAGATGAAGAAACACAAACCGCAGTAGCAGCAATGGCAGCTTCCGAAGATATTGCTGTTCAAAGAGAAAATTTTGAAACCTTAAGCAGCAGTATTGAAAAAATGCTCCAGGGAAGCCTAAAATCTGGAACGCTATATAAGCAATACTGCCCGATGGCATTTAACAATAAAGGTGCTTACTGGATAAGCAGCAGCAAAGATATTTTGAACCCTTATTTTGGCGATAAGATGCTGAAATGTGGTAGGGTCGATTCCGAGGTAAAATGATTTTAACAAAGCCTTCCATTTTATTTGGGAGGCTTTTTTGTATTTTTGCGAAAGCATGAAAAAAACCATTTCCATATTTCTTTCCATACTGATACTCGCCAGCAGTTCAGGGATAGCCTATGCGCAGCACTTCTGCAGCGGGATGGAAATGATGGCTGAGGTTACCTTGGGTGAAAAACATCTTTCCTGCGGAATGGATGAAAATGCCCTCGTTTCGGATTGTGGTGATGAAAGTGTTGCTCCCGAAAGCCACGATTGCTGTAAAAACCATTTTACCAAAATACAGACTGACGATAATTTTGCAAAAGCCTCGTTCGATTTAAAATTAAACAAAACCTTTGTAGCAACATTCGTTTCGGTATTTGTATTGCAGGAAGTTGAAATAGCTTCCGCAGAAAAAACCTTCTTTGCGGATTACAATCCGCCACCTCTCGAACGGGATTTTAATAGTCTGTACGAGACTTTTCTGATTTGATTAATACCCGTCCTTCGGTTTTGGCTTCGACTAAACTCCGGCGGACATCTCATGATTAAAACTCCAACTTTCTACGGAGCAAGTACTCATATTCAATCAAATCTTAAAAAATGAAATACAAACTTGTTTTAACCATATTCCTGAATTTGGTTTTTCTGAATTATTCCTACTCACAGGAAGAAGAAAGACCCGTTCGTGAATATACATTAACCATTGAACAACAAACTGTAAATATCACGGGCAAAGAGGTTATGGGAATGACCGTAAACGGAAGCATTCCCGGGCCGACCCTTGAATTTACGGAAGGAGAGCAGGCAATAATCCATGTAATCAATAAAATGGACGTGGAAACCTCCATCCATTGGCACGGAATATTGTTGCCAAATTTTCAGGACGGAGTGCCTTATTTGACTACGCCGCCAATAAAAGCGGGGACAACTTTCACCTATAATTTTCCTATCAACCATTCCGGAACCTATTGGTACCATTCGCATACCATGCTACAAGAGCAGAGCGGTGTTTTTGGTTCCATTGTAATTCAGCCAAAAGAGAAAGCATTGGATTACGATAAGGAATTGGTGCTTATGCTATCAGACTGGACCAATGAAAAGCCGAAAGATGTAATGCGCACATTAAAGCGTGGCAGTGAATGGTATGAGATTAAAAAAGGAACTTCAACGCCGTTAAACCAAGTAATTGGTCGCGGTGCGTTAGGCGCCCAGATCGATTTTTGGAGACAGCGAATGGAAGGTGCCGACATTGCCGATATTTATTATCCAGCTTTCTTGGTAAATGGAAAGCAAAGTGCAGAATATCCCGGTTTCAAACCTGGCGAAAGGGTTCGATTGCGAATAATTAATGGTTCAGCTTCCACACAATTCTGGATGACTTTTGGTGGCGAATCACCGCTCTTAATTTCAGCAGATGGACTTGATGTAACTCCCGTAAAAAGGAACAAAACTTTTATCGCAATTGCCGAAACCTATGATTTTATTGTAACCATCCCACAAAGTGGAAAACTTGAATTTAGAGCCATGGCACAGGATGGTTCGGGAACTACTTTTGCTTATTTGGGCAAAGGAGAAACTCTGCCAGCACCTATAGTTGAAAAACCTGATAAAATTGCAATGATGCAGGAAATGGCTAAAATGAAGATGAAAATGGGCGCCCACGCTTTAAAATTTCAGCCTAAAAAAGATGAGCGTTTTGAAATGAAGGAGGAATACGGAATGGAAATGGACGGGATGGAAATGGACCACTCAAAAATGGATCATTCCAAAATGGAAATGCCAAAAGATTCAATGAAAATGGACCATTCAAAGATGGATCATTCCAAAATGGATATGAAAAATGAGCCGATGCAAATGGAAGGGATGGGGATGAATTCAGAATATACCTATGATTATTTAAAATCACCCGAAAAAACCAGTTATTCCAAAGATACCCCAGTAACCGAAATTCTGTTGAACCTAACCGGAAATATGAACCGCTACATTTGGAGTATGAACGGCGTGCCGCTTTCGGAAACGGATAATATCAAAATAAAGGGAAACGAAGTAACGAGAATTACTTTAAACAACCTCACGATGATGCACCACCCCATGCACCTTCACGGGCACTTTTTCAGGGTAATCAACAAAAACGGCGAATATTCTCCATTAAAACACACGGTAAACGTTCCACCAATGGAAGAGGTGACCATTGAGTTTTACGGCGATGCTTACGGCGATTGGTTTTTCCATTGCCACGTGCTTTACCACATGATGGGTGGAATGGCGCGCGTATTTAGTTATGAAACGCCGAGAGACCCAAGAATGGAGCAATATCCTGTTTCAAAAATCATGAATGAGGCCAATCACTTTTATACATGGGGAACTGCAGATGTGGCTTCGCATATGGCGGAATTGAATCTAACTTCTTCCAACTTGCGAAATCAATTCAATGTAATGGCAGAGTATGGTTGGAACCAAAATCTGGAGGCTGAGGTAACCTATGAGCGCTATTTGCACGATTACCTGCGCATTTTTGGAGGCGTAAATGTAGAAAACGAAACCGAAGATAGTTTAGATGAAATTGAAACCACGGCTATTGCCGGAATTCGGTATTTAACACCTTATTTATTTAATTTGGATGTACGGATAGACAATAAGCTGCGCCCCCAAATTGGGCTGGAGCGGGAAATCATGATTTTTCCCCGAACCCTTGCCTTTGGAATGATTGAATACCAAGCCGATTTCGGTTTGGTGGACGATCTGCCCACAGGAATTAATTACGGCGATGAACTGACTTGGAATGCAGGTCTTGAATATTTTCTTTCAAAGAACTTTTCATTAATGGCCAGTTACGACAATCGTTTTGGTGCGGGAGGTGGCCTATCTATTCGTTTTTAATAACCTTATAAATTAAGAATTATGGAAAATAATAAAAACACTCACGGAAATCCTTACACAAAATTTTTTTTAATGCTTGCCGCCTCTTTTGTGGCAATGTATATAACGATGTATTTAAATACGTATGAAATAGACCATGTCTATTTCAGCCTCACCCGTTTTTACATGACGTGTTTGGGCATATCGGCTATGGCTTTAATCATGTTTTTCTTTATGAAGAAAATGTACAAAAACCGAAAAAAGAATACGGCAATTCTGTTGGGAAGCATGCTGCTATTTGGTAGCGCGCTGTTCTTGGTCCGGGCACAGAAACCAATTGGAGATGTTTTGTGGATGAAAGCAATGATTCCGCATCATTCCATCGCTATTTTAACCAGTGAAAGAGCGGATATCCAAGACCCCGAAGTAAAAAAACTGGCCAATGATATTATTGAAGCACAGCGCAAGGAAATTGGAGAGATGAAAGAAATGATTAATCGTCTTGAAAAACAAAAATGACACACACATATAAAATACACGGAATGACCTGCAACGGCTGCCGAGGCCATGTGGAAAAGACTTTAAGTGAAATTGAAGGCGTTTCCAAGGCATCGGTAAATCTTGAAAAAGCTGAAGCGGTTATTGAAATGGATAAACACATTTCATTGAACGTTTTTGAAAAAGCTTTGGAAGACGACGGTGGAAGGTATAGTATTTCCCTTCCCGACGATGCCGAAGCCGCGCAAAAGCATAAAAAGAAAAAGGAAGAGAAACGAGCCAACCAAAGCAGTTCTGGTACTTTCTATTGTCCTATGCATTGCGAAGGTGAAAAAACCTATGACAAACCCGGTGATTGCCCCGTTTGCGGAATGGATTTGGTAGAAGAGGCAAAAACTTCAACAAACTCGGCAACGGAGTATACCTGCCCAATGCATCCCGAAGTAATTCGTGACGAACCGGGTTCGTGCCCAATCTGCGGAATGGATTTGGTGCCAAAGGAAGCCGACGAATCCGCCGAAAACAAATCCTATAAAAAGTTGCTGAAAAAGTTTTGGATTGCCGTGGCCTTTACGCTTCCCATTTTCATAATCGCAATGTCCGAAATGATTCCCAACAATCCATTGTACTATTTAATGCCAATGAAATATTGGAACTGGGTTCAATTCGGTCTTTCAATTCCTGTGGTTTTTTACGCCACGTGGATGTTTTTTGAACGCGCCTATCGTTCCATCAAAACCTGGAATCTCAATATGTTTACCCTCATCGGGATTGGTGCTGGAGTAGCTTGGCTTTTCAGTGTTTTCGGGATGCTTTTTCCAGATTTTTTCCCCGCGCAATTCAAAACCGAAATGGGAACGGTACATGTTTATTTTGAAGCAGCAACGGTAATACTAACCTTGGTTTTAATGGGTCAGGTTTTGGAAGCCCGCGCTCATAACCGAACCAATTCCGCAGTAAAGGAATTGCTGAAATTGGCGCCCAATAAAGCTGTTCGGATTGTCGACGGAAAAGAGGAAACCATCGCAATCGATAAAATTGAAGTAGGCGATAAACTCCGCGTAAAACCGGGCGAGAAAATCCCCGTGGACGGCAGCATTCTTGAAGGCGAAAGCTCCATAGATGAATCGATGATTACGGGTGAGCCCGTGCCCGTTTCAAAAACCGAGGGCGACAAAGTAAGTTCGGGAACCATCAACGGGAAACAAACCTTCGTAATGAAAGCCGAAAAAGTAGGTAGTGATACCCTGCTTTCGCAAATAATCGAAATGGTAAACAAAGCCAGCAGAAGCCGTGCGCCCATCCAAAAACTGGCAGATAAAATTTCGGGTTGGTTTGTGCCAATCGTTGTTATGATTTCGATTATAACCTTTATCGTGTGGGCCATTTTCGGTCCCGAACCACAATATGTGTACGCATTGGTGAATGCAATTGCGGTTTTGATAATCGCCTGTCCGTGCGCGCTTGGTCTCGCCACGCCAATGTCCGTTATGGTTGGAGTAGGGAAGGGCGCCCAAAATGGCGTACTGATCAAAAACGCCGAAGCACTTGAAACGCTAAATAAAATTGACGTTTTGATAATTGATAAAACCGGAACGATTACCGAAGGAAAACCGTCTGTTGAAAAAGTAGGTTTTTCGGAAGATTTTTCGGAAGAGGAAGTGCTTCAATATATCGTTTCGCTCAATCACAACAGCGAACATCCGCTGGCTGATGCTACTGTTAAATACGGAAAGGATAAGAATTCCGAAGTTTTAAAAACTACCGATTTCAATTCGGTTACCGGAAAAGGGGTGACCGGAACTATCAACGGCAAAAAGATTGCGCTCGGGAACGAAAAGATGATGCAGGAGGCTGGTGCGGATATTTCCGAAGTGCTTCAAAAAGAAATTTCCGAAGCACAGAAAAAAGGCAAAACCGTGCCGATGCTTTCCATTGATGGAAAAGTGGTTGGCTTCGTTGTGATTGCTGATAAAATAAAGGAAACCAGTAAAAAAGCAATCAACGAACTTCAGAAAAAGGGAATTCAGGTTATAATGCTCACCGGCGATAACCACGACACCGCAAAAGCTGTTGCTTCCGAATTAAATCTCGCCGATTTCCAAGCTGAAATGCTTCCGCAGGACAAATTGGAAGTTGTTGAAAAACTGCACGCCGAAGGCAAAATAATTGCAATGGCCGGCGACGGGATAAACGATGCGCCCGCCTTGGCAAAAAGCGATGTGGGCATCGCGATGGGAACCGGAACCGATGTTGCCATTGAAAGTGCCGGAATAACCTTGGTGAAAGGCGATTTGCACGGTATTGTAAAAGCGTTTCATCTAAGTGAAAAAGTGATGGGCAATATTAAACAGAACCTCTTTTTCGCTTTAATTTATAACGTACTCGGCGTGCCTATTGCCGCAGGGGTGCTCTTTCCGGTTTTCGGAATATTATTATCACCAATGATCGCCGCGCTGGCTATGAGTTTCAGCTCGGTTTCAGTTATTACTAATGCGCTTCGATTACGAACCGCTAAAATAAATTAAACAATGAAAAATCTATTATACTTATTTTTTATACTTCCACTTTGTATTTTTTCACAGGAAAAAGTAACAGGGACTATCACTGAAAATGTTGATAACAAAGAAGTTCCGCTTGGGGGCGCAAACGTGTATTGGCTGAATACCCAAGTGGGAACGGTTACCGATTTTGACGGTAATTTTGAATTGGATTATAAACCCGAATACAAGAAATTGGTCATCAGTTTTGTGGGTTATAAAACCGATACTATTTCAATAAATTCTCCGAAGCGAATTACACATTCGTTAAAGTCCACAGCCAATCTTGACGAGGTTACGGTTACGGCGCGACAGAAAGCTACTTCACGTTCTTTCATTCAAGCTACAAATGTTTTGAACGTAAGCAGCGCCGAACTTTTGAAGGCTGCTTGCTGTAATTTGGCGGAAAGTTTTGAAACAAATCCTTCCATTGATGTGAACTTTGCCGATGCCATTTCGGGAACGCGACAAATTAAAATGCTTGGGCTTACCAGTCCGTATATTTTGATAACCACTGAAAACGTTCCAAGCATTCGCGGGGCTTCGCAGGCTTATGGACTGAGTTTTATTCCGGGAACCTGGGTGGAAAGCATCCAAATAACCAAAGGCGCAGGTAGTGTTACAAATGGTTATGAAAGCATTGCAGGGCAAATAAATGCCGAATTGCAAAAACCTACCACAGACGATAAACTTTTTGTTAACGCTTATGGCGCAGGGAATGGCCGTTTTGAGCTGAATACACATCTCAACACAAAAATTACTGACCGTTGGAGCACGGGGCTGTATATTCACGGAAATTTGCGGGAAACAGAGTTTGATAAAAATGATGATTCTTTTCTCGATGCACCCTTGATGCAGCAAGTAAATGTGATGAACCGTTGGCAATACACCGATACCGAAAACGGTTATGTTGGTTTTTTCAATTTTAGGTATTTGAATGATGAAAAACAGACAGGCCAAACGTTCTTTAACCCAGATAAAGACCGTGGAACCACCAACGCTTGGGGAAGTGAAATAAAAACCCAGCGGTTTGATGTTTCTGGAAAGTTTGGGTATGTAAATCCTGATATTCCTTGGCGCACTGGTGGCTTGCAAATAGCATATAGCCACCACGACCAAGAATCTTATTTTGGGTTGAATGATTACAATATTCAGCACAACAGTTTGTACGCCAATTTGCTTTACAATTCCATAATCAGCGATTCGCGCCATAAAATTAAAACCGGGCTGAGCGCTACTTATGATGGGTATGACGAATTGGTTTTGACCGAAAATTTCAGCAGGGTTGAAAATTCCGTTGGGGCGTTTTTTGAATACAATTTCGACAATTTGGGCGATCTTAATTTTTCTGCGGGAATTCGCGCTGATGTGCACAACAGATTGGGAACTTTCCTAACGCCGCGGTTCCATTTGCGTTACACACCTTGGGATAAATCGGCTTTTAGAGTTTCTGCGGGCAGAGGAAAGCGAAGCGCAAATATTTTCACTGAAAACCAAAGTCTTTTTGCCACATCGCGCAGCTTGAATATTTTGGGCAACGGTGGGAAAATTTACGGGCTGGACCCAGAGATAGCTTGGAATTATGGATTTTCATATTTACAGGGTTTCAATCTTTTTAGCAGAAAGGCGGATATTACTTTTGATTTTTACAGGACTGATTTTGTAAACCAAATTGTTGTGGATTGGGAAAACCCGAATGAAATTAATTTTTATAATTTGGAAGGTGAAAGTTTTTCGAATAATTTTCAAGTAGAATTCAATTATAATCCCTTTACCCATTTTGACATGCGATTGGCCTATAAATATTACGACGTGGAAACAACTTATTTAAGCGGTAAAAAGCAAACGCCATTGACGCCAAACCATCGCTTTTTTGCGAACGCTTCGTATGAAACCGGGCAAGGGGCAAATGGCGGCAATTGGAAGTTTGATGCTACGTTCAACTATTTGGGCGAGCAACGGTTTGCTTCCACTGAAAGCTATTTGAATACCATTGGACTTTCAGAATTTTCACCTTCGGTTTCCACCTTGAATGCGCAGATTACTAAAGTTTTTTCAACTAATTTTGAAATTTACGTAGGCGGTGAAAACATAACGAATGTTACGCAGGAAAATCCAATTGTGGGCAGTGACAGCCCGTTTGGAACAACTTTTGACACTACCTATGTTTACGGCCCCATTTTTGGAAGCTCGTATTATGCAGGTTTAAGATATCGACTTAATTAATTCTAATAATCAACTTTAAAAATGTAATGTATGAAAAATGTAATTTTAATTTTAGGAATTCTCTTTATTGGAGCAACTGGTTTCGCCCAAAACAAAAATGCCAAAGCTACGATTGAAGTGGACGGTGTTTGCGGTATGTGTAAGGAACGCATTGAAAAGGCATCTATTCAGGCCAAAGGTGTGAAATCGGCAATTTGGAATGTGGAAACACATCAACTGGACTTGATTTATAACGAAGGGAAAACCGATTTGACAAAAATTCAACAAAGTATTGCTGATACCGGGCACGATACCCAAGATATAAAGGCGAAAGATGAGGTTTATGAAAAAATAGATCCTTGCTGCAGATATCGCGACCAGCAAGTTATTGACGATCATAAGCAAGGCGCGGAGTAATTTTAGCAGGATTTTATAATTTTCTTAATAGTGAGTAAGCATTGATTTTGGTAATTTGATTTTATAAAAAAATTCAAATTATGAAAAATGAAAAATTAATTCACGCTTTGGGCAATTGCATTAACCATTGCAATTATTGCGCAGATGCATGTTTGGACGAAGAAAATGTAAAAATGATGGTAAACTGCATACGAACGGACAGAGTCTGTGCGGAAGTTTGTAGTACGCTCAACCAGTTGCTGGCAATGAACTTTAGTGATGTTGACGATCTTGTGCGATATTGTGCAAAAATATGCGACGCTTGCGCAGATGAATGTTCAAAGCACGAAGCAAAACATTGCCAAGATTGTGCAGAAGCCTGTAGAAAATGTGCCGAAGAGTGTCGTAATTACTTAGCTTAAACAGGCTGTTAAAGTTTAGCTAAGAAGAGAATAATTTAACAGTGGCTCCTTTTACCTTTATATAGTTAATTCAAAAAAAGTAATTGTTATGCCACAACAACAGCAAAACAAAAAGCCGCAACCCGCAAAAGGTCCACAGGCCAAAAAGCAGGATAACAAAAAGGCTCCACAAGCTGCTCCAAAGAAGAAGTAGTTTATGGCCGGTCATATTAGACCCAAAGAACCATCCCGATTTTAAATCTGGATGGTTTTTTATTTTTAGAAATACAGTGTTCGTCTTTTTAGTAGATAAATCATTTTATATATTTTTACTCACTAAATTATTATTAAAATGAAACAAATTTTAGGAATAGGTTCCCGGATAAACCACCCCAAATACGGAAAGGGAGTGGTAACAAATGTTACCGCAAAAATGTATTGGGTAACCTTTATTGAAAACGGCCTTGAAACAATCTCCACAGACGAAGATTTTGAGATCATTGATGCCGCCGAGGACGAGGTTGACACCGTAAGTTTTTACGAAGTAGAAAAAAGCCTGCGTGATATTTTAAAAAAATGGAATGGATTCAGTGAAATTGTACCCATAGCCGATAAATGGAAAGGCGGGACTATGGTTTTAAAGCCAGCAGATTCAAATTTGGCTTCAAAGGAAATTCCTATCGATACTTTTTTTCACAAAATAGTGATGCTCCGCGATAGATTGCGGGTTATGGAACAAAAAATCAATTCTAGTAAAGAATTGGCAGAACAGGATAAAATAGATTTGCAGCAATACATAACACGGTGCTATGGTAGCTTAACTACGTTTAATGTTTTGTTTAAGAATAATTCGCAACAATTTAAAGGAGAAAGCTCTGGCAAGTAATCTTTTTTTTATCTGTGGTTTCTATAGAAAATTCACTATCTTTTTGAGTATAAATTGAAATGTTAGTTTAACAATATTTTTACAATTTTAAAGATTGTGTTAAAATGCCGTAATTCTCCTTAGTTTGCATTATTGGGGCAATTGTTCATAAAGTGTTTGAAAATATTTTAAAATATTTTCAAACACTTTTTTTAAATTCACTTTTTTTGAAGTCTTCCGAAAACGTAAGAAAATCAACGCTTTGCAAAATTTTATGTTAAAAATTAAGTTGTGAGAGTGTTTTTAAAATAACTTTTTGATAAAATTTTCATAATCTACTTCCTATAAAAGTTGGAATTGTAAGATTTTATTGGCACTTTTGGAGTGCTAATTCAAACAAACAAAAAAATGAAAACAAAGTTTAGTGGAATTTTAACACTATTATTAGTGTTGGTTGTGCAGCTCGCTTTTGCACAGGAAAAAACAATTTCCGGAATGGTGACCGATGACACGGGTCTCCCGCTTCCAGGAGTTAACATAATTATAAAGGGTACAAGTACCGGAACGCAGTCGGACTTTGATGGTAATTATACCATTGAGGCTGCGGTGGGACAAACGCTTGTTTATAGTTATGTAGGTTTTGAGACCCAAGAGATTGCTGTTGGGGCTTCAAATAAAATAGATGTTACAATGCAGGCTGGTTCAGTTTTGGACGAGGTGGTTGTAACTGCACTTGGTGTTTCTCGTGAAAAACAATCATTGGGTTACTCAACACAGCAAGTAGAAGGAGAAGATATCTCTACGGTAAAGGGTAACAACTTTACAAATGCACTTTCAGGAAAAGTTTCCGGTCTTCAAATTAGAAGAAACAACAACCTTGGTGGTTCTACCAACGTAGTTATTAGAGGTAACACCTCTTTAACTGGTGATAACCAAGCATTGTTTGTGGTTGATGGTGTGCCAATTAGTAACAGAAATACCAACGACGCTGCGCAAACTCAGGCAAGGGGTAATTACTACGATTATGGTAATGCTGCTGCGGATATTAACCCGGACGATATTGAGTCTATTAACGTGCTTAAAGGTGCGGCTGCATCTGCACTTTACGGTTCACGTGCTGCTAACGGTGTAATTATCATTACTACCAAAAAAGGTAAAAAAGCGAAAGGCTTAGGAGTAACTATTAACTCTAATGCTACTGTTGGTTTTGTAGATAAGAGCACATTTGCTGAGTATCAAAATCAATACGGTCCTGGTTATGGTGATTACTTCACCTTTGAAGATATTAATGGAGACGGTATTGATGATCAAGTAGAAAACTATGTTGATGATGCATCTTACGGTCCTGCATTTGACCCTAACTTGTTTATCTATCAGTGGGATTCATTTGATCCTTCGTCGCCCAATTACTTAAAAAAATCTCCGTACGTAGCTGCTGAGAATGGGCCATTGACATTCTTCGAAACTCCTATTACATTAACCAACTCCATTTCTATTTCAAATGGACTTGAAAATGGTTCATACCGTTTGTCGTATACTAAACTAGATCAATCTGGATTATTGCCAAATAGTACTTTAGACAGACACAACTTTATCTTTAGCGGAACATATGATGTTTCTGAAAAATTGACAGCTAGTGGATTTGCCAACTATATTAAAACTGATGCTTTGGGTCGTAACTCTACCGGTTATAACGACAACGTTGTAGGTAACTTTAAGCAATGGTGGGCAGTTAGTACAGATATTAAACAGCAAAGAGATATTTATTTTGCAACCCGCAGAAACGTAAGCTGGAACCCAGGTACTTCTGAGCCTGGAGCAGCCCCGATATATTGGGATAACCCATATTGGACTCGATATGAGAACTATCAAAATGACGGAAGAAGTCGTTTTATTGGTAACTTTGAGCTAAACTATGAGTTAGCTGAATGGGTAAATGTAACAGGTAGAGTTTCTACAGATACATATAATGAAAACCAAGAAGAGCGCAGAGCAGTTGGTTCTGTAGCAACTTCATTTGGTGTAGCCCGTGGAAACGTGGATTCAGGGTATTTGAGAAGAGATATTACAGCTACTGAAACAAACTACGATTTAATGTTCAACTTTGATGCCGATTTTTCTGAAAGCATCAGTTTTGCGGGTATCTTAGGGACAAATATTCGTAGAAATGAATTTAATTCAATAACATCTTCTACAGCCGGTGGATTGGTAGTTCCAGGTTTATATTCATTGCAGAACAGTGCATCACCGCTTCCAAATCCAGTTGAAAGAGCTGAAAAAATTGGAGTTGATGGTGTTTATGCAAGTGCATCTTTTGGTTTTGGAAATGTTGTATTCTTGGATGGTACCATCAGAAGAGACCGTTTCTCTACATTGCCTGAGGATGAGAGTGCATTCTACTACCCATCTGTATCTACAAGTTTTGTGTTCAGTAAATTGCTGAATGTAAATGCTATTTCTTTTGGTAAATTACGTTTGAACTATGCTGAGGTAGGTAACGGAGCTCCGTTTGATAGATTGGTTGATACTTATACGATTAATAATGATATAGGAACTTCTATTCCAAACGTATCAAATAATCCAAACCTTAAGCCTGAAACTACAAAAAGTTACGAAGCAGGTTTAGAAATGCGTTTTGCAAATAACCGTTTAGGTTTTGATGTGGCTTACTACAAGTCAAACTCTATTGACCAAATTGTAACAGTGCCAATTTCTGCTGCTACTGGTTATACAGGAAAATTATTGAACGCTGGTGAAATTGAAAACACTGGTATTGAGGTTTCCTTAAATGCAATGCCTGTTAAAACTGATAATTTTAGCTGGGGCTTAAATGTTAACTGGTCTCAAAATGACAACGAAGTTGTTGAGTTACCTGACGGTATTGAAACCTTACAGTTAGGTAGCTTTCAGGGAGGTGTTACAATTAATGCTGTAAAAGGTGAGCCTTATGGAGTAATCTATGGTCAAGACTATGTTTACTTAAATGGTGAAAAAGTTGTAAATCCTGATAACGGAAGATATCTTAAGACTCCAACTTCAAATAATATTCTTGGAGATACAAACCCAGATTGGTTAATGGGTATTTCGAATACCTTGACTTATAAGGATCTTTCTTTTAGTTTCCTTATTGATATACAAGAAGGTGGAAGCCTATTCTCATTAGATCAATACTATGGTCAAGCTACTGGTATTTATGCCAATACTGCCTTTACAAACGATCTTGGTAACCCTGTTAGAAATCCTTTAGATGAAGGTGGTGGATTTATCAACCCCGGTGTAAACCCTGATGGTTCTACAAACACAACTAGAACTGATGCAAATGGATTTAGTGCTTTTGGTTATGCCGCACTTCCTGCTGCTGAGTTTGTATACGATGCAAGCTACATAAAACTTCGTCAGGTTTCACTTACTTATAATTTACCTTCAAAGTTCCTTGATAATACTTTTATGACTGGTTTGTCTTTCAGTGTTACTGGATCTAACTTGTGGATTATTGATAAGAATTTACCTTACGCAGATCCAGAAGCAGGTTTGAGTTCTGGTAACCTTCAAGGATATGTTACAGGTTCATTGCCAACTACCCAGGATTATGGGTTTAACATTAAAGCACAATTTTAATACATAGAAAAATGAAGAAACTGATTTTAATTTTAACTGCGGCAGTATTTGCCGTGTCGTGTTCAGATAACCTTGAGGACCTGAACCAAAATATAAAAGATCCTACTACGGTTAGTGGTGAGAGTTTGTTCGCATCTGCCCAAAAGCAACTTGCGGATCAAATTGTTACTCCTAACGTAAACCTAAACAACTTACGTTTATGGACGCAACAATTGCAGGAGACTACTTATACTGATGAGAGTCAATACGATCAAATAACTCGTGCTATTCCTGATAACCATTGGAGAGAGCTTTATAGAGATGTTTTAAAAGATCTTAAGGAATCTGCAAGAGTTATTACAGAAACAGATAATGATCTTACCAATAATCTTAAGCCTAACAAATTGGCTATTATTGAGGTATTAAATGTTTACGCATTTAGTAATTTGGTAGAAACTTATGGAGATATTCCTTATTCTGAAGCATTGGATATTGACAACCTTCTGCCTGTATATGACGATGGTTTAACTGTCTACAAAGACTTGATTTCTCGTTTGAATGCTGCTATCGGAAGTATGAATACTTCTGTAGGTAGCTTTGATGGGTCAACCGACCTTATATATGGTGGTGATGTTGCACAATGGAAGAAGTTTGCTAACTCTTTGAAATTAAGAATGGGTATTATGCTTTCAGATGTAGATGCTGGTTTGTCAAAGTCTACGGTTGAATCTGCTTTTTCTAGCGGTGTATTTACAAGCAATGCAGACAATGGTAGTTACCAATATTCTGCTGCTGCTCCAAACAATAACCCTATGAACGACAACTTAGTCCTTAGTGGACGTAACGATTATGTTGCTGCTGTGACTATAATTGATATAATGAATAACTTAGAAGACCCAAGAAGACCATCATATTTCACCGATGTTGACGGCGAGTATATTGGAGGACAAATTGGTGAAATTTCTGCTTACCCAGATTATTCCCACGTAGCAGATGCTTTAGTAGATCCTACAGCTCCTGGAGTTTTACTTTCTTACGTAGAAGTTAGATTCTTATTGGCTGAAGCTGCTGCAAGAGGTTATTCTGTTGGTGGAGACGCTGCTACTCATTATGCTGCTGCTATTACAGCTTCTTTTGATTATTGGGGAGCTCCTGATGTAGCTTCATATTTGGCAAAACCAGAAGTGGATTACGCTAGTGCGCTTGCCACTAGTACTTCTACTCCTGCTTGGAAACAAGTGGTTGGTGTACAAGCATATTTAGGACTTTACAATAGAACTTTTGCTAGTTATCTATCTGTTCGCCGTTTGGATTATCCAATCTTAACCGAACCAACTGATGCTCAGTCAGGGTTCCCAACTCGTTATACATATCCAGTAGTAGAGCAAACTCTTAATGGTGCAAACTATGAAGCTGCTGCTTCTGCAATTGGTGGTGATGCTCCAGAGACTCAACTTTTCTGGGATAAGTTTTATACTTTTGACTTTTAATAAATAGTGTATTACACACTCTATTCAATAGAAATCCCCGGCTCATGCCGGGGATTTTTTTATATCTATTTTTAAAGAAATATTGATGCCTGAAAAGCGTTATATTTATGATAATCCCTAAATGCTACCATTTATACTATGTCATTATTTTTTCTATCTGAAGCCTATGCTCCTTGGCTCGCGCCCTATGCATATGCAGTTGTATTACTTGGGTTTGCATTTTTTCTTTTCAGGGTTTTTGAAAATTGGTATGCAGCAAATTTTGACAAACCACTCTACAGGCATTATTTTGTTTATAAAAAACTCTCCGATTCAAAATTAAAAATACTGGAAAAGGATTTCATCTTTTACAATAAACTTTCTGAAAAACATAAAAAACAATTTCAACACAGAGTAGCCCAATTTATTTCTGAAAAAAAATATGTGGGAAGGGATGATTTGGTCATTACCGACCATATGAAAGTGCTGGTGGCGGCAATTGGCTGTATGCTTAGTTTCGGTAGAAAAAATTATAGTTATTCCCTAATAGATTTCATACTTATCTATCCCGCTGAGTTTTTTAGCACGGTCAACAAAAACTACCATAAAGGAGAATTTAATCCTAGAGAAAAGGCATTGGTACTATCATGGAAAGATTTTGAGGAAGGATTTGCTATAAGTAATGATAATTTAAATGTGGGAATTCATGAATTTATGCACGCAATGCAACTAGAGGCCAAAAAAAACCGAGACTTGGATTCAATTCGTTTCGCAAAACAATTTCAAAATATTCTAAGGCAATTAACTAAGCCTGAGGTAAAAGATCAATTAGACAGAACAGAGTATTTTCGTGCTTACGCATTTACCAATCAGTATGAATTTATGGCTGTCTTGGCTGAATATTTTTTTGAATCTCCACAAGACTTCAAGCGTATTTTTCCTAAAATATACTTCCACACAAAAAAAATGCTGAATTTTAATTTTGCAGATTATTGATTTTTGTTTGAAATGTGTTCCAAAATTATTTTTGCGTGTATTCTGGAATTCTCAATAAACCATTTATGGGTTTCCATTCCGCCGCAAATTACTCCGGCCAGATAAAGTCCTTTTATATTACTTTCCATTGTTTCGGAATTATAAGTTGGATAGCAGTTTCCATCATCACTAAGCTTAATTCCCAATTGTTTTAAAAAAGCAAAATTTGGTTTATAGCCTGTTAGCGCCACCACAAAGTCGTTCTTAATTCTAATGGGTCCTTTGGAAGACTTTATTAAAACTTCCGATTTTGTGATTTTTTCAATTTCAGAATTAAAATATGCTTTTATACTACCCTCCTTAATTCGGTTTTCAATATCGGGTTTTACCCAATATTTTACACGTTCACCTATTTCAGAACCTCTGACTACCATTGTTACTTCGCCGCCCTTTCGCCATATTTCCAAAGCCGCATCAACAGCAGAGTTGCTTGCCCCAACCACCACTATTTTTTGCATTACAAAAGGATGTGCTTCTTTGTAGTAATGCATCACTTTTGGCAATTCTTCTCCAGGGACATTCAGCATTTTTGGAATGTCATAAAAACCAGTGCTAACGATAATGTTTTTAGCGATATATGTGCTTTTGTCAGAAATAATTTTGAAGTATTCACTTTCTTTTTTGGCAGTAATAATCTCTTCGTATAGGTTTATGTGAAGATTATTTGAAGTGGCAACTCTTCGGTAATATTCCAGAGCCTCATTTCTGTTAGGCTTGGGATTGTTGCTTATAAAAGGGATGTTGTCAATCTCTAATTTTTCCGAAGTGGAAAAAAAGGTCATATTCAAAGGATAATTGTAAATTGAGTTGGTGAGCGCTCCTTTCTCTACCACAACATAATCCAAGCTCATTTTTTTGCATTCAAGGGCACAGGCTATGCCTATGGGTCCCGCGCCAATTATTAGAACGTCTTTCGTTTTTTTGTCAATAGACATTCAAAAAAATTATTTTAAGATTTCCTTTAAGTCAGAAATGGTTTGCGATGGATTGCTTGCGCCAAAAACATAACTGCCCGCCACCAAAACGTCGGCACCTGCATCAACCAACTGCTTAGCGTTCTTATTTGTTACGCCCCCGTCTATTTCAATTTTGGTTGAAGCACCATTGGCCTCAATAATTTGCCGAAGTTGTTTTACTTTTTTATAGGTGTTTTCAATGAAGCTTTGTCCACCAAAGCCTGGATTTACACTCATCATGCAAACCAAGTCAATGTCGTTGATGGTATCTTCAAGCAATGCAACATTTGTATGTGGATTAATGGCAACCCCGGCCTTCATTCCCTCAGCTTTTATTGCCTGCAGCGAACGGTGAAGATGTGTACATGCTTCAAAATGTATGGTGAGAATGCTTGTGCCAAGGTCTGCAAAATCTTTTATGTAACGATCGGGATCAATAATCATTAAGTGAACGTCCAGTGGTTTCTTGGCGTGTGCTGCAATACTTTTTATAACTGGCATTCCGAAAGAAATATTCGGTACAAAAACACCGTCCATTACGTCCAGATGAAACCAGTCTGCTTCGCTGTTGTTAACCATTTCAATATCGCGCTGAAGGTTCGCAAAATCTGCTGCAAGTATGGATGGGGCTATGATTGTATTTTTCATATAACTTATAGTAAGAAAGGTTCGATAAGTGATTTTATGTTTTTTGGATATTTGTTTTCAAAGTCATAATTAGAAAGATAAGTATTCAATCTTTCAATATCTGCTTTGGTTTTTAATATGCTGAAGTTTGCTTCGTAATTCTGAAAAATTCGGTTTTCAATTCTTTGGTCAAAAATCATTAAAATGTCTGCGTGTCTTTTATCTTTCCGAATTTTTGAAAACAATTCTTTCACGGTTTTTTTACTACCCTCCAATACTTGAAGAAAAAAATTATTGTTGTAAAGAAGGGCGCCAGTTATATTCAACGATGGGTTCATTTCTATTATAAATTCAAACAATTTTTCTAACTCTGGATTTTTCAGGGTTTCGGCTTGCTTGCTTAAATAACATATTGTATGCTCCATGCTGCTGTAAAGATAGAAAAAACCTCCGGTAATCAGCCGGAGGTCATTCATCAATCAAAAAACGAACAGTATTTTCTCAGTAAAACTGAGAAACTGATACTGTAAGTTATCTTTATGGGAGTTACCCCAAATAGGTCATCAATATTTTGCTTCGCGAAGTGTGTTTCAATCTGCGAATCGCTTTTTCTTTAATCTGGCGTACGCGTTCACGGGTAAGATCAAAGGTTTCACCTATTTCTTCCAAGGTCATCGGGTGCTGGTCACCAAGCCCAAAGTACAAACGGATAACGTCAGCCTCTCTTGGGGTCAAGGTTTCCAAAGCACGTTCAATTTCCGTGCGAAGTGATTCGTGCAATAAAGAACGGTCTGGGTTTGGACTTTCACCGCTACGCAAAACATCGTAAAGGTTACTGTCTTCTCCTTCAACAAGCGGTGCATCCATGGATACGTGACGGCCAGAGTTTTTCATGGACTCTTTTACGTCGTTAATGGTCATATCCAGCTCCTTTGCAATTTCCTCTGCGGAAGGAGGGCGCTCATTGGCTTGTTCAAGATAGGCATACATCTTATTTATCTTGTTGATGCTTCCAATTTTGTTTAACGGCAATCGCACAATACGTGATTGCTCTGCCAAAGCCTGTAAAATTGACTGGCGGATCCACCAAACGGCGTACGAGATAAATTTGAAACCACGGGTTTCGTCAAAACGTTGCGCGGCTTTAATAAGCCCAAGGTTTCCTTCATTGATAAGGTCTGGAAGGGTAAGTCCTTGGTTTTGGTATTGCTTTGCCACCGAAACTACGAAACGAAGGTTAGCTTTGGTCAATTTTTCCAAAGCGCGCTGGTCACCCGCTTTTATGCGCTGTGCCAATTCTACTTCTTCGTCTGCGGTGATTAAGTCAACTTTTCCAATTTCTTGAAGATACTTGTCTAATGAAGCAGTTTCCCTATTGGTTACCTGCTTTGTAATTTTAAGTTGTCTCATTAAGGTTTGTCCTGTAGATTAAGGTTTAAACTTGTGTATTGGGTTATACGTAACAAATACAGAAAAGGTTACAAAAATTTTAGTTTTTTTTAAAATTTTCTTAAAATTAAGCTACAGAAGCCATTTAATTATTACTCTAAAGTATCTTTCTTTTTAATATTTGCAGAATCTAGCTCGTTTTTAGTTTTTAAAATTAAACTGTCAATTTCTTTTTTGTCTTCAGTTACAATTTGTTTACCGTCACGACTGTTGTAGTAATAATATTTTTCTGAAACTGTAAATGTTTCATCTAAGCTTTTGCTTATTGAAGTCCTTTTTTCAGCATTGTTTATTGATTTTTTTTCTTTCAATTTCTGTGAGGAATTAACAGACGGATTTTCTTCGGCTGTGGTTATTTTATACAGCTTTTCATCTTGCACTTCCGAGGAGATTGAATCAATCGGTAAAGTTTCAGTAGATTTAAAATCATCTCCTTTTTCTGAAGAAGAAACGGTATTTTCCAAAATTTCATTATGCTTTTTTGTTACAGTTGAATTGATTTTCAAAAAATCACTGTTGCCAAAAAGCAAAAACGCTCCCAATAAAGTTAAAATCACACCTCCCGAAATCCAATAGTAAAAAATTCTTTTTCTACGGTGTTTTTCTTCGTCAAGCGAAGTATTTATTTTCTCCCAAAGTGTATTTTTGGGAGCTTTTTTTCCTTTGTGCAGCTTATTTTCAAAAAGCTTTCCTATGTCTTTTTTTTCTCCCATTTCAATATGTTTTTGGGTTAATTGCAATGCTTAACGCAATGATTTTATCGCGTAAAATGAGTTTTGCCCGATGATAGTTTGACTTTGAAGTTCCTTCAGAAATATTTAAAAGTGAAGCAATTTCTTTATGTGAAAATCCATCCATTTGATAAAGGTTGAACACAAGCCTGTACTGATCCGGCAAATCCTGTATAAGAGCCAAAAGTTGGTCCAGAGAAAGGTTTTCTTCACTTTCAACTATCACTTCATCTTCCAGTAAATTCTCTTTAATTTCAACATTAAGCGGCCTTTTAGTTTTGTATTTGTCAATTGCTTTATAGATAGTTATTCGTTTCATCCAGCCTTCAAAGGAACCCTTGTTTTTGTATGTTTTTAATTTTTGGAAAATAGTTATGAAAGCATCGTGCAGGTTGTCTTCGGCATCGGCTTCGTTTCTGCAATATTTCAATGAGGTAAAATATAGGGTGTCTTTGTACTTTCGGAACAACTCGTTCTGTGCTGTCCGGTCGTTTTTAATACACGCTTTTATAAGTTCGGCTTCCTTCAAATAAATTTTGAAACTTTAGAAACAGTTAATGGCTTTTAAAACAATGGGTACACCGGAAACCTGAATCCCGTTATTTATATTATCAAATCTAACATAAATTACCTGTGGATTTTCCCTGTTTTCATACATTAAATTGGTTATGGGATTTAAGCCCTCCAGCATGTCATCGTAATTTTCATAGTAATTCCAAGTAACGGTTGAAGGGTCTGGAATACCCGAAAATGGAAAGAAACATTCAAAATAACTTTCCAAATCAAATATAGCCCTGCCTGAATTTGGCTCGGTTTCGCATTCCTCAAAGAGAATTTTTCTACAAGGTTCGTAACAGTCCTTGATCAGGGAAATACGATCTGTACCATTTTCAATTTGTATTTGCCCAGGGTCAAAACTTGTTATTTTCCAATCAAAATTCCAATCATCACTTACGTTTTCATTTCCCGTCAAAAAAATATTGAGATGTAATTCATCTTCTATAAAATAGGAAACCCAAGTTCCGCCGAAAGCGTTCTCTTGAAAATAAAGCGCTGCATTCCCCAAATTGCTCACTTCAAAATACGAGCCGTCGTATTCGCTGTTGGGGCCCTCCAAATGATTTACCATCCAAATACACGAAGTTTCGGTTAGGATATTATTACAGGTAATAACCGTGTCGGCTCCCAAACAGTGATCTATTGCTTCTTTCAACTCTTCATTGTTATTAATAGTGTATGGCTGGCCGTCATTTAGAATACTGGTGATAGGATAGCTTAAACTTATGGATTTATCTTCCTCTAATGCACCCAAAAACTCACTGAATTCAATATCACTTTTTATTATCTGGTAGCCGAAAATATCCATATTTTCATCATAAATTAACAATGTAAAGGCGTAATTAAAGTCAATACAAGTAATTTCATTGTCAAAATCATTACCGGCAGCGCGCTCAATAAGATTATAAAGTTCAGAATCTACTTTGATAACCTTCGAAGGATCTGCTTTGCTTATGGGTTCGTTTTCACAGGAAGATAAGACTGTAAGAAGTATGAGAAGCGATAAAAACCAAATATTTTTCATAAATGTATCATTACGTTATTACTCTTTAGTCTGAAAATTTTTGAAAGGTTGCGTGTGAGCATAAAAAAAACGCCCTCCATTGCTGAAAGGCGTTTATTGTGTTAAAAAGAAAAATTAATCTCTCTTTCTGTCTCTGTCGCGATTATCACGGCCACGGTTGTCGCGGCCACGGTTATCGCGTCCACCGCTTCGTTTGTCGTCGCGTGGTGGACGTTCTTTATACCCTTCAGGTTTTGGAAGAATCGCTTTGCGGGAAACTCTTTCCTTCTTGGTACGTGGGTCAATTCCCATATATTTCACATCAAAAACATCTCCCATATTTACGACATCACTAACGTTTTCGGTGCGTTCCCAAGCAAGTTCAGAAACGTGAAGTAAAATCTCGTTTCCTGGTGCGTCCATATATTCTACAACAGCACCGAAATCAAGCATTTTTATAACTTTCACTTCATAAATGCTTCCTACTTCAGGTTTGAAAGTAAGTGAATCAATCTTCGCCAATACTGCATCAATACCTTCTTGGTTTGTTCCAAGAATTTCTACGATACCTTCTTCGGTGACAGGGTCTTCATTGATAACAATAGTAGTCTTTGTAGCTTTTTGAAGCTCTTGGATTACTTTTCCACCAGGACCAATTAGAGCGCCGATATATTCGTTCGGAATAGTAACGGTAACCATTTTTGGAGCGTGAGGCTTCACGTCTGCATTAGGTTGAGCGATGGTATCGGTCAATTTTTCAAGTATGTGAAGTCTTCCGGCAGCAGCTTGTTTAAGAGCGTTTACTAAAATTTCATACGAAAGCCCTTTCACTTTAATGTCCATCTGGCAAGCGGTAATTCCGTCAGCCGTTCCAGTTACCTTAAAGTCCATATCGCCCAAGTGATCTTCATCACCTAAGATATCTGAAAGTACTGCATACTTTCCTGTTTCACCATCAGAAATCAATCCCATTGCGATACCGGAAACAGGTTTTTTCAACTGAACCCCAGCATCCATCAATGCCATAGTTCCTGAACATACAGTCGCCATAGAAGAAGAACCGTTAGATTCCAAAACTTCTGAAACCACACGAACGGTATAAGGGCAATCTGCAGGAATCATTCCTTTTAAGGCACGTTGTGCCAAATTTCCGTGACCAACCTCTCTACGTGAAGTTCCGCGGATTGGGCGGGCCTCACCAGTTGAGAAAGGAGGGAAGTTGTAATGAAGATAGAAAGTCTCTTCGCCTTCAAAAGATGGCATATCAATTTGGTTTGCTTCGCGAGAAGTTCCCAAAGTAACGGTTGCCAAAGCTTGTGTTTCACCACGTGTAAAAATAGCCGAACCGTGCGTTGAAGGAAGATAATCAACCTCGCACCAAATGGGGCGAATTTGATCTGTCTTCCTGCCGTCCAAACGCAAACCTTCGTTTAAGGTAAGATCACGAACGGCAGCTTTTTCAGCTTTGTAGTAATATTTTGAAATTAAATCTCCAAAATCTTCCAATTCCTCTTCTGAGAAAGTAGCTTTTATTTCTTCTTTAATTGCATCAAATGAAGCGCTTCTTTCGTGTTTTGCAGAGGCAGATTTTGCTACGGCATACACTTTATCGTAAGCCATATCGTGAATTTTCTTTTTCAAATCTTCATCCTCGCGTTCTGCTTCGTATTCGCGAACTTCTTTTCTGCCAACTGCTTCAGCCAATCTTAATTGTGCCTCACATTGTTTTTTGATATGTTCGTGAGCAAATTTAATGGCCTCAACCATTTCTTCTTCGCTAATTTCTTTCATCTCACCTTCCACCATCATTACGGAATCAGCCGATGCGCCAATTACCATATCGATGTCAGATTCCTCCAATTGGGCACGGGTTGGGTTAATGATGAATTTGCCGTCTATTCTTCCCACACGTGCTTCGGAAATGGCACATTCAAAAGGGAAGTCTGAAAGCTGGATGGCTGCAGAAGCCGCCAAACCTGCCATTGCATCTGGCATTACATCTTCATCGTGACTCATCAATTGGATCATCACTTGGGTTTCGGCGTGGTAATCCTTTGGGAAAAGTGGGCGCAATACGCGGTCCACAAGACGCATTGTTAAAACTTCACCGTCACTTGGTCTAGCTTCTCTTTTGAAGAAACCGCCTGGGTAACGACCCGAAGCTGCAAATTTTTCGCGATAATCTACTGTTAAAGGTAGAAAATCAACATCGCTCTGTTTGTAGTTTGAAACTACGGTGCATAGCAACATACATTTTCCGGATTGCACAACAACAGAACCGTGTGCCTGTTTTGCCAATTTTCCGGTTTCGATGGAAATCTCCCGTCCATCACCTAGGTCTATGACCTCTCTAAATACTTTAGGTATCATTTGTTTTTCATTTTGTACGCCAGGGGCGCACGGTTAAAAATGGTCAACGACTGTTTATCAGTCGCGTGTTGTTGTGTTGTTGTGGTTGACCAATGAAAAACCTAAGGGTAGCTTTTCTATGTGTATCAGAAGTAAGTTCTGAAAAAAATATAAAAATAAAGGGCTCGTAAGAGCCCTTTAAAATATTACTTACGTAATCCTAATTCTTTAACGATGGCACGGTAACGAAGGATGTCTTTTTTCATAAGATAATCCAACAATGCTCTGCGCTTACCTACCAACATTACCAAAGAACGCTCAGTGTTGTAGTCCTTGTGATTTGCTTTAAGATGTTTTGTTAAATGCTCGATGCGGTACGTGAATAGCGCAATCTGTCCTTCAGCTGAACCAGTGTCAGTCTTGGACTTTCCGTGTTTTGCGAAAATTTTTTCTTTTTCTTCTTGGGATAAATACATGCCAATATTGTTAAAATGATTTTTATGTACTGATTACCATTTTGATAATCAAGGTTGCAAAAGTACAAAATCGATTTTGAAATAGCTGTATTTCAAATAAAAATTAATTCAAATATATTGAAATGATGTTTTTCAGCGTTATAGGAATCTAAACCCCTAAACCTTTAAATTTATGAAAATCATCCCTTTTAAATTATTTCTTTCATTTTTTGTGATGGGAATCTTCCTTTTTACAAGTTGTATTAAAGATGAGGATACTGCTTCGGAAGAAGTTAATTTCTCATCAGATAATTCTATGCGAGCTGCAAAAACCGATAATGTTGCCGAAGGTACATTTAATATTATAGAGCAGGCTTTTGTGGAAAATGAAACTGGAGGCCGTGGCACAACGCAATTCTCTCTTTTCCCGAATTGTACAGAAATTACCGTTGGAATGCAAGGGAACGTTTTCACCATTCTTTTGGATTTTGGCGATTCCTGTACATTAAATAACGGGAATGTGGTTTCTGGAAGCATTTTTCTGGAATATGGTCCATTGGTTTCTGGAACCTATACCGTCAATTATACCTTTCAAAACTTTATTTTTAATGGAAATGGTGTAAGCGGTGGTGGAAGCATTCTGTATGAAATAGCTAATCAAAATGATAATCCACAATCTACTGTTAACGAAAGTA
Source organism: Aequorivita sp. UBA3180 (assembly GCA_002364215.1). Lineage (GTDB taxonomy): Bacteria > Bacteroidota > Bacteroidia > Flavobacteriales > Flavobacteriaceae > Aequorivita. The sequence continues at coordinate 47,745 of DEXQ01000009.1, forward strand.
TCACAGTGAGTTTTCCGAACACTACTGTAACGGGTACTCGTAATGGAACCCGTGTTTCCGAATGGGTGGAAGGTGTTGGTTCTGGTACGTGGCTTGACAATGTATACCACGTAAGCGGAAATTGGCAAACTGTATTTACCAATGGTTTTGAAAGAAGTGGTGAAGTTACCGAAACACTTGTTTATAAAACTGCCTGTCGTTGGGTTGTTGACGGAAGGCTTGAAGTTTCGCAGGATAGCGTAACCGCTGCAATAGATTTTGGTGATGGCGAGTGTGACAATCAGGCCATATTTATATACAATGGCCAAGAGTATCCTTTCACAATGAATTGATTGAATTATTTTCAATAAAAAAAGCTGCTCGAATTGAGCAGCTTTTTTATGCAGTTTTTTCGCGAAGTGGTCTGTTTAAAACCAAATCTAAATAAAGATTTATTTTTCTTTTAAGATCTCGGCGGTGGGTAATGAAATCCAAGAAACCGTGTTCCAGTACAAATTCAGCAGTTTGGAAACCTTCCGGTAGTTCCTTTCCTGTAGTATCGCGCACTACGCGCGGTCCTGCAAAACCTATCAATGCGCCAGGTTCGCTAATGTTTATATCTCCTAACATTGCGAATGATGCGGTAGTTCCGCCCGTTGTTGGATCTGTGCACAATGAAATATAGGGTATTCCCGCATCGCTTAGTTGAGCAAGTTTCACACTTGTTTTGGCAAGTTGCATCAGCGAGAGTGCAGCTTCCATCATTCGGGCACCGCCACTTTTTGAAATTATGAGTAGGGGAATTTTCTTTTTAAGTGAATAATCTGCAGCGCGGGCAATTTTTTCGCCTACAACGCTTCCCATAGAACCTCCAATAAAGCTAAAATCCATACAGGCCACAACCAAATCTGCCCCCATGGATTTTCCAACGGCACAGCGAATAGCATCTTTAAGACCCGTTTTGTCCTGTGCTTCCTTTAATCTGTCTGTATATTTCTTTTTGTCCTCAAATTTGAGTGTATCCTTTGAGGTAAGATTTTTATCTAGCTCCTTAAATTTGTTGTCGTCAAAAAGAATTTCAAAATACTCTTTGCTTCCAATGCGCACGTGGTAACCATCTTCGGGACTTACGTAATAATTTTTTTCAAGCTCTTCGCTATCTACGATTTTTCCAGTGGGCGATTTGTACCACAGTCCTTTCGGGACGTCCTTTTTTTCTTCGGTTGGGGTTTGAATTCCCTTTTTTGTTCTTTTAAACCAAGGCATAAACTATTGTTTATTTAATGTTTTTATTTTCAATTGAAGCTTTATAGCGTATTAACGTTGTTCAAATCTTTAAAGGCTTGTTCGAGTCTTTTTTTAAATGTGATTTCGCCTTCGCGAAGCCACTTTCGTGGATCGTAGTATTTTTTATTTGGAAGGTCGTCGCCTTCGGGATTCCCGATTTGGGTTTTTAAATATTCCAAATTGTTCACCATATAATCACGTACACCTTCTGTAAACGCAAATTGCATATCGGTGTCAATGTTCATTTTAATTACTCCGTAACTTATAGCTTCACGAATTTCTTCCACAGTCGAACCGCTTCCGCCGTGGAAAACAAAATCAATTGGATTGTGTCCGGTATTGAATTTTTTCTGAACATACTCCTGTGAGTTTTTAAGAATAATGGGAGTCAACTTTACGTTTCCAGGTTTGTAAACGCCGTGTACATTTCCGAAGGCCGCAGCGATGGTAAACTGATCACTTATTTTTGAAAGTTCTGCGTAAGCATATGCAACTTCATCGGGCTGGGTGTAAAGCTTAGACGAATCTACTCCGGTATTATCGACGCCATCCTCTTCGCCTCCGGTGATGCCCAATTCAATTTCAAGGGTCATCCCCATTTTGCTCATACGTTCCAAATAGCGTTTGCAGATTTCGATATTTTCTTCAATAGGCTCTTCGGAAAGATCTATCATATGTGAGCTGTAAAGCGGTTTTCCGGTTTCTTTGTAAAACTTTTCACCTGCATCCAGTAATCCGTCAATCCACGGAAGTAATTTTTTGGCGCAATGGTCTGTGTGAAGAATTACAGTAGCCCCATAAACTTTTGCAAGTTCGTGAATGTGCTTAGCGCCTGCCACACCACCTGCAATAGCGGCTTTTTCGTTTTCGTTTGAAAGGCCTTTTCCTGCATTAAAATGTGCTCCACCGTTTGAGAATTGGATAATAACGGGGGAATTCAATGCGGCAGCAGTTTCCATAACGGCATTAACGCTATCAGAACCCACAACATTTACGGCGGGCATAGCAAAACCTTTCTCTTTTGCGTAATTATGTATTTTTTGAACTTCTTTTCCGGTTGCTACACCGGGTACAATTCCGTGACTCATGATTATTATTGTTTAGCAAGCAAAAATAACAAATTTATATGGTTTAGAAGGGATAGTTGATGCCTATGTTGTAAACAGCCTTACGGAAACTATAGTCTGTAAACCACCGTTCGCCGATAGGGTTTCCGGGATTGTGGGTTTTAAATCCTACATCAAATCGGAATACAAAAAAGCCGAAATCATATCGCAAACCGATCCCCGTTGCGACTGCAATTTCCTTTAAATCTGCAATCCCGTTAAATACAGAGGCTTCATCATCAATATTATCCAGCACGTTCCAAATATTACCCGCATCCACAAACAGACCGCCTTTAAAATCTCCCAAAATTGTGAATCGATATTCTGCATTAAATGCAAGTTTGAAGTTTGCATCGTTAAAGTCCAGAATACTACCGCTGCTTCCCGGGCCAAGGTCATAAGCTTTCCAGCCCCTGTTATCATTTGCTCCACCAGCAAAATAACTTCGTGTAAAGGGTATACTGTTACTGTTTCCGTATGGAATGGCTATGCCTCCAAAAGCGCGAACGGCAATTATATTTTTTCCGTCTATATCCCAGTGTTTAATATACTCAATCTCCGGTTTAATATATTGTGAATAAACTACTCCCAGGGCCCTGTAATTTCCTGCGGAATTTTTTTGGGATCCGGCAAGACTTGAAATTCCGGATAATACGTTTCCTGCAGATTCTAGTTTTAGACGCAACCGTGAAAAATTATTGTCATTGATATTTTCCCGTGTGTCTCTAGTCAATGTTATGTTTGAGGCAAAAATCAAATTGTTTTCTGTAAGCCTTGCTTGTCGTTCTGCAATACTTAAAACTTCATCAAATGTATCGGTATCTGCAGCTATATTTTGGTTCAAAACATCTAAAATGAAATCTTCTGTTTCGTCAGGAATTTCAAGCGTTGGATTGGTGTTTGGGTTATTGAAATCATAGTTCAAGCTTTGCGCAATTTCATTAAGCCTGTTATAAGAACTTTTGTAAACATTGTAATAATTCTCAACATTTAAATTTCTTACATATTGCAGGTTTAATAAATCTACCTGATATGTTAGAATTTTTGAAGGTTTCCAGCGATAATTATAAATTCCGCTTATAGTTTGTCTATCCAAACCAATGTTATTCTGCAAACTGGCACCAAAACTAACGCTTGTTGAGGGAGACATATATTTGGGTATCAGTTTTTCAGTGTTGATAGGAAAAATTATCCGGGGGAAAGTGAGTTTTACGTCACCGCCAAATTCTGAAATATTAAAAAACTTGCTTTCGCTGTCCGCGGCATCTTTAGATGAGCCAAGACTTCCACGGCCAGAAATTTCAAGGATTTCCGCTCCGCGAAAAATATTCCTGAAAATCATATTTCCGCTGAAACTAATTCCGAACTGCTGAATAGTAGATGTATATGCATCAAAATCAACCCCAAGTGTAAACCGATCGCGGGGACTGAGTAGAATAGTAGAGTTGAGCAACCTTCCTGTGGAATCTGCCGCTACTTCCGAATAACTAATGTTTGGATACTTAAAAATGCGAAGATCACTTATTTGGTTGTATGTCAATTTTCTATCAATGTCCTTATAAATATTTCCGGGAATGATTGAAATGGCATCTGTGATAGCCTTAGGGCGAAACCGCATCTTGCCATAGCTGAACAATTTATATCCATTATAACTTATTGAATCCTGGAAGGTAGCATCACGGTTTTCATAGGAGTAATCGGTCACAATTCGAACCTCTTTAATACTGTGAACTTTAAAAGGTACCGTATAGGTGCTGTCGCCCTGTGTTATTTTTCGGTCTGGGATTATGTAAGTGATGTTGGCTTTATGGCCTGTGTTTACAGTGTCTGCCTCAAAACCTACATATTCCTGTTCAAAATGATAGAGTCCTGAATTTCTAAATTGAATTGTGAGGCGGTCGCGTTCATTTACAAAATCATTTGCTGTGTATTGTTTACCAGAAACTATAAATGATTTACTTTTTGTATCCTGAAAAAGGGAATCTACTACTGGTGAACTTATTTTTTCAACGATTGAATCACCCACAAAATAGGGCTGATGCTTTTTTACAAAATAAGTAACCTTTGCACGCTTTTTCTTTTTCTCGTTAGGTTCAATTTTATAATCCACTTCATCATTAAAATATCCATAGCTCGCATACCACCGCTTAAGGCGTTCCATGGATTTCTGAATTTTTTGTTCGTCAATAATGGCAGGAGCATCCCCGGATTTTTGAAGCCATTCATTAAACCCAACATAACTGCTGTCAATCTGGTCTACCTGTTTTTTTGAAAGAAGTTTAATGAGTCGTTCCTCTCTTTTGGGGTTTTTGTGAAGCCATCGGTAATATGTGGAATCTGGTTGTGGATCTGCCAAATTATAAATGTGCAGCCCTAATGGTATCCCTATCAATGGGATGGAAGTATTGGGTTTTTGCGCCAGCTGGCTGTATACTCCCGCATCTTTAATTTTAACGCTATCTACCAAAATTATATTTTCGGTGAGCAGGTATTTATCTTCTGGAACTCTTTTTACGGCATTGCAGGAAAAAAACAAGCTCATTAATACTATAAATAGTGATATTTTTGTGAGGTCGCGCTTCAAGTGTGTGTTTTAATTCAATTTCAAAAATACTATATTTTGGTCAGCAAAAGTCAAACAAAATTAATAACGAGTCTGCAACAGAAAAAATACCGCAGCCAAAATGGTCTTTTTGTAGCCGAAGGACCAAAAGTAATAGACGAGTTATTGAACGAAAATATGGAACTTCATTCCCTTTTTTCAACAAATACTTCTGAAATTACTGCCGAAAACCATTTTTACGTTACCGAGACAGAACTTAAAAAAATAAGTTTTCTGAAAACGGCGAATTCATCGTTGGCGCTTTTTAAAATTCCGCAGCCAAAAACATTACAGACCAAAGGTTTGATCGTAGCCCTGGATGCTGTGCGCGATCCAGGAAACTTGGGAACTATTATCCGGCTTTGCGATTGGTTTGGAGTACAACAGTTAGTTTGTTCCGAAGATACTACAGATTGTTTTAACCCAAAAGTGGTACAGGCCACGATGGGCTCCTTGGCACGGGTGCAAGTGCATTATATTTCACTTTCCGAATACCTGGAAAAAACCAATTTGCCCATTTTCGGAGGATTTATGGATGGTAAAAATATCTATTGCGAAAAACTTCCGAAAGATGGTATCCTTGTAATGGGAAATGAGGCAAATGGAATTTCAGAAGAAATAATTCAGAAAATACCCCATAAAATAACCATTCCGCGTTTCGGAAAGTTCCAAAAAACCGAAAGCCTTAACGTGGCAACGGCTACTGCCATTCTTTTAAGCGAATTCCGAAGATTTATTGAAATGTGAAGTTTATAAAAATTCCTCGAGTGGCTAGTTTATCAATGTTGCCGGTCCACGGACTGTTTGGATCGTCGTCGGGCACCAGTTCATCGCTCATAGCAAAAACACCACGGATTGAAGGTGTGAATTTAAAGTAATAAAGATAGAAATCAATCCCAAAGCCAAGTTCGTAATAGTTGGTGCTCTTCGTCATCCGGAATTTCCCCTGTTCGTTGTCCTCTGGGTTTTTCTCATTGCTGGAAAGGTTCAGTGAAGTGGAAACCCCACCAATAATGAAGGGTTTTATATTGTTCAATCGCTTGGTTGAAACCTTCAGCAGCAAAGGCACGTGAATATAGGTTGATTTCACTTCGCGCAAATAATCCTTTTGTTCCGTAAAGCCAGGAAAATTAAGGTTTCGCTGCGTAAAGTAAAGCCCTGGTTCCAACCGCAGGTTTAAATATTCGTTAATACGCATATCGCCAATAAGCCCCACGTTGAAACCGGCAGAACGTTCCACCTGAATATCTGTATTGTCATCAGCATACTGGTCTTTATAATCTATTTTAAAATCATAGCTGTTGAATCCCAAAAAGTAGCCCCACGAAAAACGTTTTTTATCAAAGTTTTCCAAATTGGCCAAACGCTCCTTGTTGAAAAACCACTGCGCGTTTGCGGTGTTTGCAATACATAAAACGGCCAGTACAAAAAAAAGCTTCTTCATAAATTATTTAGTAGCATTATAGATGGTTGCCACACCAAAAGTTTGTGGTTTATTTTTCACTTCATTAAACCCAATTTTGCGTAAAATATTGTTGAGTGCTTCACCATGTGGAAATACAGAGGCACTTTCGCTTAAATACTTATAAGCCACTTTGTCTTTTGAAAACATCTTGCCTACCAGCGGCAAAATATTTTTTGAATAAAAATAATAGCCTTGTTTAAAAGGAAATTTGGAAGGCACAGAAGTTTCCAAAATAACAAAAATGCCCCCTTTTTTCAGTACGCGAAAAATTTCGGAAAGCCCTTTTTCAAGGTTTTCAAAGTTTCGTATCCCGAAAGAAACCGTGATGGCGTCAAAGGTATCGTCTTCAAATGGCAATGCTTCGGAATCTGCTTGTACAAATTCAATTTTTTCTGAAATTTTCTTCCCTGAAACCTTTTTGCGGGCAACGGAAAGCATTCCTTCGGAAAGGTCCAAACCTACTATTTTTTCAGCAGAAGTCTTTTCGGCAAATTGAATAGCCAGGTCGCCAGTACCTGTGGCGATATCAAGAATGGTTCTCGGATTTTTATCAGCAACCATTTTAATGACCTTTTTTCGCCATTTTACATCAGAGCCCAACGAAATTACACGGTTTAGCCCGTCATAATTTTCAGAAATAGTATCAAACATCTGTTCAACCTGTTTCTTTTTTCCTTCCGAAGAATCCTTATAGGGTGTTATTTTCTTTTCCATAAAATTGCGCTTGCAAAACTACATATTTTTTAAGAGGTGTTGTCAACTTTGTTTAAGTTTCAGACTTTTGCCCTAGCTTATTCATCAAAAATGATTTGTCCTTCAGTGCCTTTTATTTCTATATCTTTGCACTGTTTATTTTAAAGCCTAAATAATAGTTCAATGAAAATCATCATTGCCGGTGCTGGCGAAGTGGGGTTTCACCTTGCGAAATTGCTGTCTTTTGAATCGCAAAACATTACACTTATTGACACTAGCCGAGAGGCCTTGGCCCATGCAGATACACATTTAGATATTCGGGTAGTTAGGGGAGATTCCACATCTATTGCGGTTTTGAAAGATTCAAGAGTAGATGAGACCGATTTGGTCATTGCGGTAACTTCAAGCGAAACCACCAATATTACTGTTTGTGTGCTCGCCAAACAATTGGGTGCAAAACGTACTATTGCCAGAATTTCAAATACCGAATTTATTGATGGAAAAGATGAAGTGGGATTTGCGAAATTTGGAATAGACGAATTGATTTCCCCAGAATCTTTGGCTTCAAATGAAATTGAACTCCTGCTGAGTCAAAGCGCATTTAACGATAGTTATGAATTTGAAGATGGCGCATTGACCATGATTGGGTTAAGCCTTTCGCGTACTTCGGCATTTGTTGGAAAATCCGTAAAGGAAATGGCGGTTGTATATCCCGAATTACAATTTGTGCCAATTGCGTTGCAGCGTTTTGGCACACAATACACAATAATTCCTCGCGGAGATACTCAGTTTAAGGAAGGTGACCAAGTTTATTTTACAACGGTAGAAAAAGGAGATGACCAAATTTTTAAACTTTCTGGAAAAAGTAAACAAGAAATAAAGAATGTAATGATTCTCGGCGGAAGCAAGATTGGTTATAAAACCGCAAAAGATCTTTGCAAGAACCGCTTTAATGTAAAGCTTATTGAAAGTAGTAAAGACAAGGCTTTTGAAATTGCAGATGATATCCCCGGATGTCTTGTAATTAATGGCGATGGCCGAAATGTAGATTTATTAAATGAAGAGTCCATTGAAGATATGGACGCTTTCATAGCTGTTACCGGAAACAGCGAAACCAATATTATGTCTTGTTTGGTAGCTAAGTCAAAAGGGGTTAAAAAAGCAATCGCTTTGGTAGAAAATATGGACTATTTTCAACTTTCACATTCCATTGGTATCGATACGCTCATCAACAAAAAATTATTGGCAGCCAATAATATATTTCGCTATGTACGCAGAGGGGAAGTCGTGGCTATGACGAAGCTCAACAATATGAATGCAGAACTTTTGGAGTTTGTGGTCTATTCACATTCCAAAGTGTGCAACAAAAAAATCAAGGATTTGGATTTTCCGATTTCGGCTATTATTGGAGGTGTAGTAAGAAACGGTGAAGGAATTATAGCATTGGGCGATTTTGAAATTAAAAACGGTGATAGAGTAGTGGTTTGTTGCCTACCGCAATCCATAGGAAAGGTTGAAAAGCTCTTTATATAATGAATTCAATTACCAAGCTTAACTATAAAATCATTTCACACTTAATGGGGCTTTTGTTCATGGTGAATGGTGGTTTTATGTTGCTGTCCTCTATAGTAAGCTGGTATTATAAAGATGGCGTGCTTAAAGAAATGCTATTGGCCGGAACAGTTGCCTTGGGTGTTGGGGGTACTATCATGTTTTTAACAAAAAACCACCGCAAGGAAATCCAAAAGCGCGAAGGCTATATAATTGTAACTTTTGGGTGGATTTTTATGGCACTTATCGGTACGCTGCCCTATATTTTTACTGGAGCAATCCCAAGTTTCACCAATGCCTTTTTTGAAACAATGAGTGGTTATACCACAACGGGTGCATCTATTTTGACCGATATTGAAAGTATTCCTTACGGGGTGCTTTTTTGGCGCAGCATTACCCATTGGATTGGAGGTATGGGTATAATCGTTTTGGCGATTGCTATTTTACCCCTCTTGGGAATTGGAGGTATGCAGCTTTTTGCAGCTGAAGCTCCCGGCCCTGGCGGAGACAAACTACATCCACGAATAACCGATACCGCAAAAAGACTATGGTTGATATATGTAGGTTATACTTTGGCAGAAACGGTTTTGTTGAAACTTGCCGGAATGAGTTTTTTTGATGCTATAAACCATTCTCTGGCAACATTGAGTACAGGTGGATTTTCAACAAAAAATGCCAGCGTAGCATATTGGAATGACAACCCAATGGTGCAGTACATTATTATCACATTTATGTTTTTGGCAGGTAGTAATTTTGTTTTGAGCTATTTTGCCTTTAAGCGAAAATTTCAAAAAATATTTCAGGATGAAGAGTTTAAAATGTATTCCGCACTTATTATCGGGCTCACAATTGTAGCTTCTTTATTAATTTACTTTGAAGCAGATGTAACATTTTCCAGCATAGCCCACCCTATGGTCTGGGGACAGTTTGAAAGTGCAGTTCGCCATGCGCTGTTTCAAGTTCTTACTATAATTACCACAACGGGTTTTGTAAGTGCTGATTACACACTTTGGACTCCGTTTTTAACAATCTTCTTTTTTGGAATGATGTTTTTGGGAGGATGCGCTGGCTCTACCGCTGGGGGGATTAAAGTGATGCGCCACTTGATAATGATAAGAAATGGCGTACTTGAATTTAAAAGAACCCTTCACCCGCATGCTATTTTGCCGGTACGTTATAATAGTAAGGCGGTACCACAGCCCATTGTTTTTAATATTCTTGGTTTTTTCATCCTTTATATGCTGTCCTTTATAATAGGAACCTTAGTTTTTTCTTGGTTAGGGTTGGATTTTAAAACAGCGCTCGGTGGTGCTGCATCTACATTAGGGAATGTGGGGCCGGCACTTGGTGATCTTGGACCCGTAGATAATTACGCATCGCTACCTGCTCCCGCAAAATGGTGGTCTAGCTTTTTGATGCTTATAGGTAGGTTGGAATTATTTACCGTACTTATTCTATTAACACCTTTTTTCTGGAGAAATAGATAGTTTTAAAAACTTCAGATTTATTCTGAAACGACCTTTATTTGACTCGCTAACTTTTTGGCCTTTTCGGTTACTTCTGAAATATCGCCATCTAGATTATCGTGTGTTAAAACAACCCCCATCCTTCGAAAAGGGCGAGAAGTAGGTTTGCCAAAAATCCTGAAATCTGTTTTTGGTGAAGCAGCTACGGTTTCAAGTGCGTCAAATGTTGGGTTTTCAGAATTTTCGGCAGCTAAAATTACAGCGCTCGCTCCAATGCGTTCCTGAGTAATTTCTGAAATAGGAAACCCAAGCACCGCGCGGAGATGTAATTCAAACTCATTGAAATTCTGTGTTTTTGCAAGCGTTACCATACCTGTATCGTGCGGTCTTGGTGAAAGTTCTGAAAAATATACACCGTCATCTGCCACAAAAAACTCAACACCCCATATACCGCAGCCCGTTAAGGCAGTAGTTACTTTTTCGGCCATTTGTTGCGCTTCATTTAAAATGTCAATTCTCATAGGGGCAGGCTGCCAGCTTTCCATATAATCACCTCGTTCTTGCCGGTGACCAATGGGCGGACAAAACAGCGTTTTTCCGCTGCGCTGCGTTACCGTGAGCAATGTTATTTCATAATTGAAATTTACAAATGCCTCCACAATTACTTCAGCAACATCACCGCGCGATCCTTCTTGCGAATACTTCCAAGCCTTTTCAATATCGGCTTCTGTTTTAATAGTACTTTGGCCCTTTCCACTGGAAGACATTAAAGGTTTTACAACACAGGGCATCCCAATTTCTGAAACCGCATTTTTAAGACTTTCGCCTGAGGTTGCGTAGCGATAATTGGCAGTTTTTAGACCCAATTCCTTTGCAGCCAAATCGCGAATGGATTTTCTGTTCATTGTGAAATTTGCCGCTTTTGCGGAAGGAATTACTGTGTAACCCTGCTTTTCATATTCATAAAAACGTTCGGTACGAATGGCCTCAATCTCTGGAACTATGTAATCTGGTTTGTGTTTTTCAACAAGGGCATCCAAAGCATTTCCGTCGAGCATATTTATTACTTCTGAAATGTCTGCTATTTGGGCGGCGGGTGCATTCTCATAACTGTCAACCGCTATAACGGTTTGCCCAATTCTTTTTGCGGCAATAGTAAATTCTTTGCCCAATTCTCCGCTTCCCAATAGTAAAATTTTCGCCATTGTATGTTTTTCTGTAAAAATACAGCAATTGATTTCATGAAAAAACCCAAAGCACAATTTGTACTTTGGGTTATTCAAAAATATATTCTTTGGACTTATTTAACGATGATTCGTTTTACTCTTCCGTTTTCTTTATTTCCAACGCGAACTAAATAAACACCTGTGGCTACATAGCTCATGTCAAGTTTATAGTTGTATCCGTTACCGTTATTTTCCAGTTTTTTGAACAACAATCGCTGTCCCAAAGTGTTGTAAACCGAAAGGTTCATGGATTCGGTATAATTCACCGTTTTTAAGCTAACGTCAAATTTGTTATTATCCAACGACAATATTGTTAAGCCATTTTCGTCAAAAATATTGTCTGTAACGCCCACGGTTCCAATTTGTACAGAATAATCTTCTGTTTCTCCAAAGTTGGTTTCCTCACAAGCGTCATCTGGTACGGGAGCATTCCAGTTAGTTTTGGCACGCATTAAATGCTGGCCAGATGGCACTCCTGCAGGAACAACAAGATCTGTTGTTATAGTGTAATTTCCGGAACCTTGACCAGAAGCCACTTCTACGTTATTTACAACGGTTTCATCATTGGTGAAAACAAAATCGTCATTAAAATCTATCCAAACGCGGATAAACTGATCTCCGTAACCTGTAGTTATTGTAAGGTCATAGGTAGTGTCTGCTTCCATTCCAGCAATAAGATCTGTGAAGTCACCATAGCCTTCACAAGCTGAAGGATTATTTATATCTGTAACATTGAAAAGTTGGAATCCATCCCCAAACGTACAGTCGCCCGTTGGTTGACAATTCTGTTTTGTAATAATCACAGAGGTCATGTCATTTGAAGTATCGCTGTCATTAGGTAAAGTTGTGTAAGCACTTAAATTATAAGTTCCCAAAGCAGAGAAATCCCCAGTTTGTGAGAAAGTATATGATGCAGAATCGTTTCCGGCCAAAGGTCCAGCAAATACTTCGGTAACAACGGTTCCTTCCAAATCATAGGAAACATCAAAATTTGACTGAGGTTCACCCCCAAAGTTTGTAATGGTAACCACTATGTCTTCTGTACCAGTAAGGTCAGTGCCCGAAACGGGAGATGTAATGGCGCTCACCCCAATATCATTTGGCTCTAAGTAGGTAACCATTTTTGTTCTGGCATCGTTTGTTGTGTCTTCGTCACCAGCTAAATTGGTTTCTGCTACAATGGTATAAGTTTGACCCACTGTGCCCAAGTTTGCGGTAGCGGTAAAAGTGTACTGGGCCGTTGCGGCTGATGCAATGGTTCCGGTAAAAGTTTCTGAAATAACTGCACCACCATCTACCTGAAAAGTTACAGGAAAGTTTGAAGCACTATTTTGTCCATAGTTAAAAATGGTGACAGTTACAGTTTCACTATTTGAAAGTGTTCCGGTTACTGGTGAGTCGATACTTACAACTCCTATGTCATCATTAAAATTAGGTGCAATTTGGAAAACCCCAACTACATCTTTTCTCCCACTATTCATATATTCATTGATAAACCAAAATTCTTTATCGTTAGAAGGATCCAAATCAATTTTGCTATAATCGCCATAGCGAAGTCCAGGAATGTTTTGGTTTCCGGCTGCAATCAATTCTTCGGAGATTGTCATTGTGTTTAAAGGGTCACTTGCATATCGTCCGGTATAGTATGAGCTAACTCTTTTGGTAGTTGGGTCAGGTGTTGTTGGTCCTGCCATAGCGGTATAACCCATCCCAATATTTCCTTGTACGTCCATCATCATACTGGCGTGCCATGCGTGTTTTCCGTCTGGGGAAGTATAGGTGCCCTCTTGATAAATTGACCAAGGCTGTCCGTCTCCAGGTTGTCTTAGTTCAAACCAGCGTATTCCAGCCAGCTCTCCTCCTGATGCATCGGTATCAACAACGAAATTAAAAACTGCAGAATTGTGGCCTCCAAACTTTCTGAATTGCGCCTGGTTCATGATTGTAGCTTGTAGTGCATCAATGTCAGCACCTCCGCCAGGTTGTGCTAAATTAGAGAAACTTCCGCCGTCAAAAACTGAGATAAAAGGAGTGGTAGTTAGTTCCACGGGTGCAGAAATGGTAGAACTTCCTGGACTTGCCCAATTAACATCTACCGTCCAAAGTTTTACGTGATCTTGAGAAACTCCAGACCAAGCATCATCTTGTAAATAAACAATAGGCAAACCTCCAGCAGCTGGAAGATTGTCATTGGTTACATTCAAGGCTTGAGGACTGTAAAAACCACTAGTTACAATTCCGGGAAGGGGAAAACCAATTATTTGTGCAGTAGGATCACCAGCTAGCATTTTAGTTCGCTCCATCGCGTAAATTTTGTTAGTGGCCGAAGTATTATCTGTCATATAATAACCATCGCTCCAAACTGAAAGCTTTTGGTAGTCATTAATTTGAGGAATAGTATAAACATACCAGCCGTCATTTACGGGGTCAGGTCCATCAGATATAGCAATTTGGGCACCGTTGCCTAAAAAGGTCATAACCCATCTATCGGCGGCATTGTCATATGAAATGGTAAGGTCGCAACATCCTCCGTTAGGGAAAATTGTAGGATTTGGAGATATTTGTCCAGTAAGTGGGTTACCACTTTTGTCAAAAATTCTGAACCCAGTATTAAATACCACAACGGCGTGATTTGGTCCTACTCCGATCGACGGGTCTGTGGGTTGCGAACTTGATTGAGCCGCATCAAAAACAAGTGTAGGGGCTCTTCCGCTAAGCACTTGCTCCATTTTATCTGGATTTCTTTTGAAATAATCATCTTCTATCTGTGGGTCTTTTCCGGGGATGATTAAATTTCTTGAAGCCCTTCCGTCTTGCATGACTTGTTCTTTAACTCTTGCGGGAGCCAAATCGGTTTGTGAAGCAATAGATGGTACGTGCTCTACAGAGCCCACGGTACCAACATAAGTAGCATTAGTTTTTTCCTGAGCCTGCACGTTAAAGATAAGGGCAAAGAAAAATAGAATTAAGGTAATTTTAGTTTTCATTATTAATGATAGGGATTAAATTAAAAAAATATAAGCGTCTAAAGTACTGATAAATTGTAAAATGAAAACGGGATTGAGTAACTTTAACCAATCCCGTTTTTTTAATATATTAAGCTACAACTTCCTTAATCCGCCGCATTGCTTCTTTTATTTCTGTTTCTGAAGCTGCGTAAGAAAGGCGAATACAGTTTGGATCTCCAAAGGCTTCACCGGTTACGGTCGCTACCTTGGCTTCCTCTAAAAGGTATAATGAAAAATCAGAAGCAGTGTTTATGTTTTTGCCCCGCAATGTTTTTCCAAAGAAATAGGAAACATCAGGAAATACATAAAAAGCACCTTCGGGTTCGTTGGTTTGGAAACCTTCAATTTCCGAAAGTAGACCCAATATCAACTTTCTTCTCTCCTTAAAGGCATCTACCATAAACTGAATCTTGCTCGGTGGATTTTCTAAGGCAGTAATCGCAGCTCTTTGTGCAATGGCATTAGCGCCGCTGGTTACTTGCCCTTGCATCTTGTTGCAAGCTCTGGCAACCCACTCTGGGCCGCCAATGTAACCGATGCGCCAACCAGTCATAGAGAATGCTTTGGAAACGCCGTTTACTACTACAGTACGATCGAACATATCATCAAATTCTGCCATAGAAGCGTGACCGCCACTAAAATTGATATGTTCGTAAATTTCATCACTGATTACGATAATGTCTGGATACTTTACCAATACATCAGCTAGCTTTCTAAGCTCGTTTTTACTGTAAACCGAACCGCTTGGATTGCAAGGGGAGCTATAAATTATCATTTTGGTTTTTGGGGTAATTGCTTCTTCGAGTGCCTCTGCCGTTACCTTAAAATCTGTTTCTATTGAAGTAGGGATCTCCTTCGGAATACCTCCAGCTACCTTACATTGGTCTGCATAACTTACCCAATAGGGTGCAGGCAATAACACTTCATCGCCTTCATCCAAAAGTACCATTGTCAAATTTGCCAATGATTGCTTAGCGCCAGTAGAAACAACAATTTGGGAAGGTTTATATTCTAAATTATTGTCTCTTTTAAATTTTGTGATGATGGCTTTTTTTAAATCGCCATAACCGTCAACTGGCGTATAGGAATGATAATTATCTTTAATGGCCTGAATAGCGGCATCTTTTATGAATTCAGGAACTGGAAAATCTGGCTCTCCCAGACTTAAACCTATAATATCTATCCCTTGTTCCTTTAGTTCTCTTGTTTTGGCTGCCATTGCCAGAGTGGCAGATGTAGCCATCTCATTCACACGTTTTGAAAGTCTGTTGTCCATAATAATTAAGCGGGTACTGCAGGTTTTAGCCCCATTTCTTTTAAGTGCCTGAAATGTGCAATAATAGCCTTGCGTGTAGTTTTATATTCTTTGTAAGGTAAATTAAATTCCTTGGTTGTGCTTTTCACAATTTTTGAAATATTCTTGTAGTGAATGTGGCTAATATTTGGAAAAATATGATGCTCCACTTGATGGTTCAAGCCCCCTGTGTACCAATTGACAATTTTATTGTTCGTTGAAAAATTCACAGTAGTAAAAAGTTGATGGATTGCCCAAGTGTTTTTCATTGTACCACTATCGTCCGGAAGCATTATTTCTGTATCCTCTACCACGTGCGCAAGTTGAAAAACAATACTCAAGATTAGTCCTGCAACATAATGCATTATAAAGAACCCTAGCAAAATTTTCCACCAAACAATATTGAAAAAAAGAATAGGGATAACTATCCAAAGCGACACATAAATCATTTTGGTAATGACCAAGATACTCCACTGTGTTACGGGTTTGGGAAGTTTTCCATAGGAAAGTTTACGTGCCAAATATCTTTTCGTCTGAAAAAAGTCTGTAGTTAAAACCCAATTGAAGGTTAAAAGACCATAAAAGAAAATGCTGTACCAATGTTGGAATTTATGAAACCTGTGCCATTTTGAATGTTTGGAAAAACGAAGAATTCTTCCCGCTTCCAAATCTTCGTCGTGGCCGTGGATGTTTGTATAAGTGTGGTGCAAAACGTTGTGCTGCACTTGCCAATTATAAACATTTCCAGCAAGGATATACATACTGCCACCCATTACCTTATTGATCCACTTTTTTGAGGAATAGGAACCGTGATTAGCATCGTGCATCACATTCATTCCCACGCCAGCCATACCAACGCCCATAATTATGGTAAAAAGTAATTGGGCCCACCCTGGAAAATCCAATGTTAGCAAAAGAAAGTAGGGGGTAAGGTATAATGAAAACATCACAATAGTTTTCAAGTGAAGCTTCCAGTTGCCAGTTCTAGCTATATTATTTTCCTTAAAGTAATCATTCACACGCCTATTTAGGGTTCTGAAAAATTTAGCACTGTCAACTCTGGAAAAATTTAAGTTTGTATACGTCAAAATATATATATTAACTGGGGATTTTTACTGCGAAAAGCACAAAAATAATTATCTTTTGTGAAAATCGAGAGATTCAAAATCATAATTTTCACAAAGATAACATACTTTTGCCTCTTAAATTAAATTATGGAACTCATATTAAAATATTTTCCAAACTTAACCGAAATTCAAAAGCAACAATTTGAGCAGTTACAGGCACTTTATGAGGATTGGAACCTTAAAATAAATGTGGTTTCACGAAAAGATATTGAAGAACTTTACCTTCGGCATGTATTACATTCTTTAGGGATTGCAAAAATTCAAGCTTTTCTTCCCGGCTCACAAATATTGGATGTGGGTACGGGCGGTGGTTTTCCGGGTATCCCGCTGGCTATTTTATTTCCAGAAGTACAGTTTCATTTGGTTGACAGTATTGGAAAAAAAATAAAGGTAGTGGAAGAAGTGGTTGCTGGCCTGCAACTACAAAACGTAAAGACTACAAATGCCCGAGTGGAGACTGTTTCGGGCAAGTATGATTTTATCGTGAGCCGTGCCGTCGCCCAAATGGAAACCTTTGTCCATTGGATTAATGGCAAAATTACCAAAAAAAGCCTGCACGAACGCAGAAACGGAATCTTGTATTTAAAGGGAGGCGATTTGACTGAAGAGTTAAAAGTTTATGCAACCGCAACTGTTTTTCCATTGAGCGATTATTTTGGGGAAGACTTTTTTGAATCCAAAAGTGTAGTGCATTTACCCCTAAAATTTAAAGGTTGATTTTTTCCAGTTGAAATTTTAAGAAGAAATCTTATTGAGCAAATACCACTGTAGTGCAAGTATTGTTTTTGCATCTTTCATTTTAGAAATTTTTGAAGTTATTTCCGCAACGGGAATTTTTACCAATTGAATGTCTTCATCTTCTTCGGAATTTCCACCTCCCTTTTCAATTTTATCTTTTGCTGAAACCTCGGAATAGTATAAGAAAATACGTTCGGTTGAAGCTCCGGGTGATGTATAAAAGGTATGTAGTAAAGTTGCGGAAGCCAATCTATACCCCAATTCCTCCAAGACTTCACGTCGTACACAATCCTCTGGTTTTTCGTTTTCTTCCAAAGAACCTGCGGGTATTTCCAAAAGCCAGCCATCATTGTTTTTACAACTGGGGTAACGGAATTGGTTGGTTAATAATATACTTTCTGTCTCCTTTTCCAAAAGTACAATAGCAACGGAATTTCCTCTTTCAAAAGCTAATCTTTCTGTTTCTATTTTATTTCCCCGAAATGTATCATAGGTTACTTTGGCTTTTACCATTTTGTAGTGATCGTTGAAAACTACCCTTTCATTTTTAATAGTATATTTCATCTGTGTAAAATATTTGATAAAGCGGAAGATGGAATGCCCGCATTATTCATCTTCGGTGGGTTAACAATTTGTTTCTGGGCATTTCATAACGGAATTTTTTATTTTAAAGTAATAAAAAACCCCGAACAAATCGGGGTTTTTCAAAAATGTAATTTATAGGGTCTATTTAAAAATCAAGAATTTCTTGGTTATTACTGCATTATCCATAGAAATTTTGATGAAATACGTTCCATTTTCTAGGTTTGAAACATTAATTCGCTCGTTTACAGAAATATTTTCTTGTGAAAAAATCGTTTTTCCCAATATGTCAAATACCTGAATATCTGCACTCTTGGCATTATTTATATTTAGAACTGTGCTAGCAGGATTTGGGTAAATAGCAATTTTTTCAAGTAAATTTTCACTTATGCGGTTAAAGCCGTTTATAATGATATTACTAGTAACATTCTTAATTTTGAAGTGCTTGCGCCAACCGAACGAGCCTTGACAATTGATTTTCCTAGAGCAATGAAAAATCAAACCATAACATTTGGTTTGCTCGATAGTAATGGTGATGATACTGCTTCAGAAGCTACTTTTTATGTAAACGGAAATGTAATTTCAGGGTTTACATATAACTCAGCAACTGATGGAAGTTTTGAAGTCTATGCCGAATACATGGTAGATAATGAAAGCTATAGCACTCCGGTCAAAAACTTCTCCGTTTACACGCCAAAAAGAAAAGTAGTTGTAGAAGACTATACCGGTACATGGTGTGGTTTCTGTCCAGCCGTTGCACTTGCAATTGACACCGTTAAAGCGGCAACAAACCATATTTCGGTTGTAGCCATTCACGAAACAGGATCTACGCTGCCTGACCCTATGCATTTTGATGATGTTGAAATTTTAAAAGATGAATTTGGAATAGGTGGACTTCCACAAGCACGTTTAAACCGTACACAAAAATGGCTCGATCCTTATAAAAAAGAAGATGTACTAGATATGGCTGGTAACGAAACAAATCTTTCTATTGCCATTGATTCAAAAATGACTGGTTCTAACTTGACGATTGATACAAAGGTAATGTATGCCAATGGTTCTGAAGCTGGGGATAAACTAGTGGTATATCTTGTGGAAAGTGGAATAATCTATGCCCAAACAAATTATTTCAACAATACCTCTGGGCATCCATTGGAAGGTCACGGTAATCCAATTCCAGATTTTGTTCATAACGATGCGCTTAGAAATTCTTTATCTGATATTTTTGGTGATGCTATTGCCAATACATCTGCCTATACAGAATACAAAAAACAATATAGCATTGAAATTCCTTCCGAATACAATGTTGATAATTTAAGCGTTATTGTAATGGTCGTTAATGCAAATAACGAGGCTAAAAACTCACAACATGCTGAAGTGGGAGAAAACAAGCAATACGAATAGCGAAAATTTATATTAAACAAAAAACCCATCCTGAATATTCAGGATGGGTTTTTTTATAGATTCACTCACTGTCTTATCCAAGGAATGGATATCTATAATCAGTTGGTGAAACAAAAGTCTCTTTCACCATTCTTGGCGAAATCCACCTGTATAGGTTTTGCTTGCTTCCAGCTTTATCATTGGTTCCACTTGCACGTGCACCACCAAATGGCTGTTGACCAACTACGGCTCCCGTAGGCTTGTCGTTGATGTAGAAATTACCCGCAGCGTTTTCAAGAATTTTCACAGCTTCTTCCAAAGCATATCTATCTTCACTGAAAACAGCACCCGTTAAGGCGTATTCACTGGTTTCATCAACTAAATGCAAGGTTTCTTCCCATTTATTGTCGTCATAAACATACACGGTAAGCACAGGCCCAAAAAGTTCAGTACACATGGTCGTATATTTTGGATCTTTTGTTACAATTACAGTAGGTTCAATAAAGTAGCCCTTGCTTTTGTCATAATTCCCGCCAGCAATTATTTCAACATTTTTATCCTTTTTGGCTTGGTCTATATAGCTTGCAAGTTTGTCAAAAGAGCTTTCGTGAATAACAGCGTTTATGAAGTTGCCCATATCTTCCGGAGTTCCCATTTTGAAGGAGCGGATATCATCAACCAAATATTCTTTGACGTCTTTCCAAATGCTTTTTGGAATATAGCAACGGCTAGCGGCGCTACATTTTTGACCTTGATATTCAAAGGCACCACGGGCCATTGCGGTTGCAACTTGCTTAGGGTTTGATGTTTTGTGCGCAACAATGAAATCTTTTCCGCCGGTTTCCCCAACGATACGTGGATAGGTTTTATAATTCTTTATGTTATCACCAATCTTTTTCCAAATTCCCTGAAAAACACCAGTAGAACCTGTAAAGTGAACCCCGCTGAAATCTGGGCTCGCCATTAGCGTGTCCGAAATCATTGCAGGATCTCCCATAACCATATTGATTACACCTGCGGGAACACCAGCCTCACGGAATACATCCATAATCACTTTTGCAGAATATATTTGGGCATTACTCGGTTTCCATACAACAACATTCCCCATCAATGCGGCGCTTGCGGGAAGGTTTCCGGCAATAGCTGTAAAGTTGAAAGGAGTGATTGCATAAATAAAACCTTCCAATGGACGGTATTCAATTCGGTTCCAGGCTGCGGAAGTAGATTCTGGTTGCTCGGCATAAATCTCTGTCATATACTGAACGTTGAATCTTAAAAAGTCAATAAGCTCACAGGCCGAATCAATTTCTGCCTGATAAATATTTTTGGACTGGGCGAGCATGGTAGCTGCGTTTATTTTAGCTCTGTAGGGCCCGGCAAGCAATTCGGCAGCGCGAAGAAAAATTCCCGCACGTTGTTCCCACGGCATAACAGCCCATTTTTTTCTGGCTTCCAAAGCAGTTTCAATTGCTTCTTCCACATTTTTTTTGGTAGCTTTATAATAGGTTCCAAGCACGTGCTTATGGTCGTGCGGCGGAGACATAGTAGCAGTTTCTTTGGTTTTAACCTCTTTTCCGTTGATAAATAAAGGCACGTCTATTTTTGCCTTATACATTTCTTTGTAAGTTTTAAGTACTTCCTCACGTTCCGGTGAACCTGGCGCATAGCTTTTTACAGGTTCATTTACGGCGATTGGCACTTCAAAAAATCCATTTCCCATAACTTTTTTAAATTTTAATTTATGAAGATTGCAAAGGTACAAAAATGGAAGCACCAAACCTTGAAATCCCCAATTACAAATTGGTTTCTCTTTTTTTTGGAATTTGGCACTTGTCCTTTGGAATTTTATTTGGAATTTGGTGCTTGTTATTTGGAATTTTTTTTGGATTTTGGCACTTGTCCTTTGGAATTTTATTTGGAATTTGGTGCTTGTTATTTGGAATTTTATTTGGAATTTGGTGCTTGTTATTTGGAATTTCAAATTTAACGTATGTGCACAATAACTTTTATCCCGAAAACCAACAACGATTTTATCCTAGCTTCCAATCGTGATGAAGCTCCGGGACGTGAAACTTTTCCGCCAGAAATTTATGAAGAAGATGGTGTAAAATTGCTTTACCCAAAAGACGCCGTGGCCGGAGGAACGTGGATTGGTGCAAGTGATAAAAAAAGAATTGTCTGTTTGATGAACGGTGGGTTTGTGGCCCACAAACGGGAAGCTTTTTACAGAAAAAGCAGGGGATTGGTCGTAAAAGATTTATTGAAATCAGCCAATTTAAAAAAAGAAATTGAAAACTATGATTTTTGCGGAATAGAGCCGTTTACAACAGTTTTGATTGAATGGGAAACTGAAGTACAATTACTACAATTGGTTTGGGATGGCGAAACGTATCATTTTTCCGAAGAACCCTTGGCGCCGCATATTTGGTCTTCTTCCCCTTTATATCCTGAAAATTTAAAGAAAAAACGTGAACAGTGGTTTTCAGCATTTTTACTTGAAACCAAAAATCCTTCGGAAGAAGAACTGCTCCAATTCCACAAAACAGCGGGCGAGGGTGATTTAAACAGCAACCTAATTATGGATCGCGGTTTCATAAAAACAAAAAGCATTACGCAGATTTCCAAAAAAGAAAATGCTATAGAAATGCGTTATGAAGATTTGCAAACAGGTAAAACCAGTAAATTAGCAATCAGTATGTAGAATTAAATATTTCTCTGTGGGTTAATTCATCGAAAAAGGCGCACTCAGATTGAAAAGGGGAATGGAAACCCGAAACTTTCTGGTAGTGGTAAAGTTCACCATATTGTAGTGGCCTTTCATTGCGCCAAAAGGAGAATATAAAAGGCATCCGCTTGTATATGCGTGTCTTTCGCCAGGCTGCAATATGGGTTTTTGACCGATTACACCTTCACCTTCCACAGTTTCAGAATTGTTTAGGGAGTCTTTGATTTTCCAACAGCGTGAAGTTAACTGAACCGTGTCTTTGCTTTGGTTTTCAATAGTAACGGTATAGGCAAAGGCATACTGCATTTTACGGTTTTTGTAAAACGTGCCATCAAATTCGGTTTTGACCGAAATTTTAATTCCTTGTGTTACCTGTTGTACCATTTTAATAAATTGCTGCGCTTGCTACCACAAATAAGCTAGTTGCCACTAGAAAGCTGAGAAAAAATATAATGTTTAAAAATACAAATTTAAATAACGTCTTCCACTTTCCTTGGTTATAAAATTTCCGAAGGGCAAGGTAAAAATACAACGGGCCAAGAATTAAGAATAAAATGATCTGAAAAAAATTAGTTCCCACAATCACTTCTGGAATTCGAAAAATTAACATCGTAAGAAATATAAAACTGAAAATGTGAAACAAAAAAATTACGTGCTCCATATAGGTAAACTTCTTTCGAGAATATAAAAGCCAGAAAAAAAGTGCGTAAAACGGCGTAAAGAAGAAAATGAAGAATGGAATCTTTGAAGTTATATAATTTATGAAGGCATTGGGATTGCTCATAATTTTGTACCAAGTTTTAGAACGGGAGTAGAGCCAACGATTTTTAAATCTATTGGAGTGGTTCAAGCTGTCTAAAGCCACTACTGGGTTTTCTGTTTTTGTGCGGAAATAATAAGACATATATAGTGAGCTTCGCTTACTGTAATTCTTGAAAAATGATAGCGTGTCAAGGTTCTTTTCAGAATAATAAAGCGGTATTCCAAGCTGTTTTGCCTTTAAAGTATCTCCGCGAGAATCTGGTGTAAATATTTCAGGAGGCTGATTGGCAAAAAGAGAATCAATAGATGCTTCATTTGCAGGTTTTACATTTAAACCTAATTGATTATCCTTTTCAGAAGGATTTATATAGCCAATGAAGCCTTCCATCAAAAAATAAATAATGGAAACGCTCAAGAAAAATCGGAACGGATTGGCGTATTTTAACCGTTGGCCTTTTACGTAATTTTTTGATATTACCCCGGGACGGAATAAAAGATCTTTGAGCGTATTGCGCAATCGCGAGTCATAGACTAAAATGCTGCTCAAAAATTCTGCAAAAAAATCTTTTGCTGAAAGTTGTTTCTTGCTGTTTAATTGTGAGCAATAGGGGCAATAAACATCACTAACGTCCAGTGGTTGGTTGCAGTTTAAACATTTGTTGCCACGATATTGCAACGACTTTCTTCCAGTGGAAACCTCGTCTTTTTTGCGGTTCATGACTTAATGAAAAAAGGGTTAGCGCTTCATTTAATTTTAGGAAAATCAGTTATTGCTAATATTTGTGGAGTTTGCATAACCAGTACCAATGATGCGGTCATATCTAGCCCCCAAATCACGGAAATATACAATTACGGTATAGTCGTTTTCCGTTTGCCAAAAATCGCCGCTCACGGCGCCTTCGTCAATGCTTCCATCTCTATTTACTACTACATACTTATAGTTGTAGAACCCTTGCTTAAATAAACGTTCATTCCTGTATGTATCGCTTTTTGGATCATATTTCATATAGGTGCTCCCGTCTATAGTCCAATTATTGAAATTCCCATAAATATGTAGTTCCTTGTCTTCCAGATCGTCATAATACTGAAGGTTAAAGTGCATTCGCACATATTCTGCTTCTAAGTCTTGGTTTCTGGCGTCTACATTGCGCACCACAAAATTTCCGTTAATATCTGGATTGTAGGTGTATGGCCTATTATATCGGGGTATATTTGTGTAAAGATAATTCTCATAAACATCAGTAAGGTCTATGGAGCGCACACCATTAGTGGCAGACCGTTCATCTTTATTGTCAAAAGCAAGAAATTCATTGCCGCCGCCGAAAGAAGCTTCCTTGTCGTATCTATAAATAAGTTCGTTACCCATGGTGTATTGCGGCACCAGATCTGTAATGGCAGTTTTAAGATTGCTGTTTTGCAGCACCAATGTTTTTACGGTTTGCTTTGGGTTTACCAATAATAAATTGGGTGAATTTATAGTAAAATGAACTACTTGCTTTTCTTCAATAACCCTTAGGTCCCGTGCGCGTTTTATTTCCACACCCACAGAAGCTATGTTTTCAATCACCAAAAATTTTCTCGTAAATATCAATTCTCCATCGCTGTTGAAAATGCTTAACAGATAATTCCCGCTTTTTTCAATCGCCCGGGTATCACGATTGGGGATGGTGAGTTCGTAATGAGAAAAAATTTGAAGTGTATTTACCGAGTTTTGATAGGTGTCTATGCGTACATCATCAAAACCATCTATATATTCACTTTTTGAAAGATCGCTGGGGCTCCAGTCAAAATCATGGTGGGTGATGGTGTAGTAATAATCTTCTTCTTCACCGTTAAGCGCATCAAAAGAAAGTTGCAACTGACCGCCCAGTCTGATAACGGGCAGTTGGCTGAGGTCCGTGGCGCCACGAAACTGTATGGTGCTGATGTATGGAGGTTCCACTTTTTCAACAATTTGTGAGAATGCTGGAAAGGCTGAAAGTATGATAAAAAGGGTAGTGGCAAAGATTTTTGACATAACTGGAATTTAAAAAGCTAATATAAACAAATTTTGTGCCTCTTCCATTGGTGTTTTTGGGAATGCAAGAACAGTCTTAAAATTTGGTTGTTTTTAATAGCTTTAATAGTCCTTAACCGTTTTGGTCAAAAGTGTTCATTGATAAAAAGGGTAGTCCAACTTTAGTTTTCTCGGTCAAGTGTCATTTCAAAAAATTGGGTCCAATCGTCTTCTCTTTTGTATTCCCCTCTTTCATACCATTGCCCATTTTCGTTCAGCCAAATAATATACCTTACATTATCATTTGGATACCAATGAAATTTGTTGTCAATTAATTCTGCCTTGAATTCTGCATTTTGCCCACTTGGCAGGTAAGATCTAAAAAGGTAGTTATTGTCTGTTTTGTTATATGTTAAGATTGCCAGGGCATTGTGAACAATTTTTCCGTTCACCTTTCCCATTCCTTCAATTAATATAGCAGTAGAATCTAATTTAAAGTGTATTTTTTCAGTTTGTTCAAAATTAGATTTACCCTCTTTGCCCATCATCCATCCAGAACCTTTCCAATTGCCAACCATAAATTTTAGTTCAGATATTTTTGATTTTGACAGTGAATCAGTTTCTGAAGATTGCCCGAAAGATTGGAAGGTAATAAATGCCGTTAAGGTGATAATAAAGATTGTTCTCATGATTTTATTTAATTTAATTAGCCAGAATGGTGTTTTAATATATTTTCTTTTCTGTGAAGCCCTTTAGCGGGATTATTATTCCTTGTGAAATTTATTAATTACTAAAGTTAATGATTTTCAGTTAATTATCGGCTTTGGCAATTTTGAATGGAATTTAACCCCAGACCCGTGAGTAGCATAGAATAAAAATGCAAAAACCAGATAGCTATTAGGGTGATGGAGAATTAACTATTTTTCAACCCAAATCTTTGTTGGAGGCAGTAGTTTTTCACAGAAAACCCTCCGAAAAAATATAATTGCCGGCATTGTGAGTTTCTTTGAGTGTCGTTTTAAGTATGGCAATTTTTAAAAACAACCTTTTTCATATTTATTCTTTCCCTAATTTAAAAACATTTTAAAATAACAGCCCACTCCTTTTTAACACAGAAAATTATATGCATTTATTGTGCAATGGTATATTTAATTTATAAATTTGCACGCCCTTATTCCCCGCACATTTGTTTTGAGGGGTAATAGGGTATTAAAAAGGCATTATTAATATCCATATTTATGTCCAAAGACATTAAGATTAAAAAAGGTCTTACCATTAATTTAAAGGGCGAAGCCGAAAAAGTACTTTCCAGCGCCCCGCGATCAAGAACTTTCGCAATAAGACCTTCCGATTTTCATCTCATTACACCAAAAATGGTGGTTAAAGAAGGTGGAAAAGTTCAGGCTGGCGATATCATTTTCTTCTCAAAAAGCAATGAGGCCGTAAAATTTGTTTCTCCCGTTAGCGGAACACTTACCAAAATTGAGCGAGGCGCAAAACGTGTGATTACTGAAATAATCATTGAAGCAGATCCGCAAGATACTTTTAAGGATTTTGGCATTTTAAGCCCAGATGCTGCAAGTGCCCAGGCTATTAAAGCGCGTTTGCTGGAGGCTGGTTGCTGGCCCTTTATTTTGCAGCGTCCGTATGCGGTGATTGCCGATACGGAGCAAGAGCCGAGAGATGTTTTTGTTTCCGCATATAGTACCGCTCCCTTGACAAACGATGTGGATTTTTCTTTAAAAGGAAAAGAAAAAGAATTACAGGCAGCTGTGACCGCGCTAAGCAAACTTACCCCAGGGCAAGTGCATGTAGGTGTGGGCAAAAGCGGTGATTCTCCATTCAAAGGTTTGAAGGATATTGCGCTTCACAACGTTTCAGGGCCGCACCCTGCAGGAAATGTGGGTACACAAATAAACAAGCTGGGTCCCGTTAACAAAGGTGAAATTGTCTGGACCATTGCGCCACAAGATCTTGTGATTATTGGTGAATTGTTACTTACAGGAAAATTCAACGCCGAACGTACCATTGCACTTTCGGGTTCTGAAGTGAAAACTCCAAAATATTATAAAACAAGAATCGGTTCAGAGGCAGCGACCTTTTTATACGACTCTGGTCTAAAAGACGAAAACGTTCGCGTTATCAGCGGCGATGTGCTTACTGGGAAAAAGATTTCCCCGAAAGGGCATTTGGGCTATTACAGCAATACGGTAACCGTAATCCCAGAAGGGGATGATTACGAACTGTTTGGCTGGAACAAGCCGGTTTTCAATAAAATTTCAACTTCAAGAGCATTAACCTTTTCTTGGCTAACGCCAAACAAAAAATACGATCTCGACACCAATACCAATGGAGAGCACCGTGCTTTCGTGGTAACGGGTAATTATGAAGAAGTTTTTCCACTGGATATTTATCCAATGCAGATATTGAAAGCCTGCATGGTTCAAGATTTAGATGAAATGGAAGCTTTGGGAATGTATGAGGTTGCGCCGGAAGATTTTTCACTTACCGAATTTGTTTGCGTGAGCAAGCAGCCACATCAACAAATCATCAGGAACGGTCTTGATTTAATGTATAAAGAAATAGGATAACCGCTATGGGATTGAAACAGAATTTACATAAGCTAAAGGAAAAGTACAAAGGAACCAAAATGGCCCCCGCGTTCAACGCACTGCATACCTTTTTGTACACTCCAAATGAAACTACGCATTCCGGCTCGCACGTGCGTGTAGTTGATGATTTAAAGCGTACAATGAACACAGTGATCATGGCGCTTATTCCTTGTTTGATTTTTGGAATATTCAATGCGGGTTATCAGCATTATGCGGCTATAGACAATACTTTAAGACTGGATCCATTAGGAAATTTCTTCACTTGGGATAACTTTATTTTAGGGGCTTGGACGGTTTTGCCTTTGGTTATAGTATCATACGGAGTAGGTCTTTTGGTCGAATTTATATTCGCCGTAATAAAAGGCCACGAAGTTGAAGAAGGCTATTTGGTAACGGGAATGCTCGTGCCACTTATTGTTCCGATCGATATTCCACTATGGATGCTTGCTGTTGCGGTAATCTTCGGTGTTGTAATTGGGAAGGAAGTTTTTGGTGGAACAGGGATGAACATCTTGAACCCTGCATTAACTATCCGAGCATTTTTGTTCTTCGCATACCCTACTTGGATGAGTGGGGATAAAGTATGGGTTCACGGTGCAAAAGAAATGGCCGGTCAACCAGATGCAATTTCCGGAGAAACAATCTTAGGAAGCTTAGCGCAAAACCACGAGCCTATTTACAGTATATGGGATAGCTTCTGGGGTTTTATTCCCGGGTCAGTCGGTGAAACGTCTACTTTCCTTATTCTAATAGGTGCATTGTTTTTAATTTTCACCAAAATAGGAAGTTGGAGAATCATGCTCTCTGCCGTGCTGGGTGCATTGGCTATGGGCCTTATCTTTAATGGTGTTGTAGATGCGGGATGGATTAAAGATGGCAGCAGTTTTTACGGATTGATGAGCGAAACTTTCTGGCATCACTTAGTAATAGGAGGTCTTGCTTTTGGTATAGTGTATATGGCTACAGATCCTGTAACCGCTTCACAGACCAATAAAGGTAAATGGATCTATGGTTTCCTTATTGGTTTTATATCAGTATTGATTCGTGTTTTCAACCCTGCTTACCCAGAAGGAGTAATGCTCGCTATATTATTGATGAACGTATTTGCACCAACTATAGATCACTATGTGGTACAAGGAAATATAAAGAAAAGAATGAAACGTTTAAAAGCTAAAACTGCGTAATCATGGCAAAGAAAACAGATAAAAACTCATACACCATTATCTTTTCAGTGATAATGGTTATTGTGGTGGGATCGCTTTTGGCCGGGGTTGCACAAGGACTTAAAAGTAAGATAACACTGAATGAACGTTTTGAGAAAATGCAAAACATTCTTTACGCTATGGGTATTAACGGGAATGAAAGTGATGGTGACATTACCTTTATTTCTACCGATAAAGTTGAAGAAGTATTTGCTGCAAATATTAAAAAGCAATTGGTTATTCAAGGCGATGACGTAACCGAAGATCCAGAAGCCTACTTGATTGATATAAAAAAAGAAGAAACCTTAGCTAAAGACCCTAATTATCAACGCAGACTTCCACTTTTTGTTGGCGAGAAAGACGGGGAAACACTTTATGTAATACCGATGCGAGGAAAAGGACTATGGGATGCTATTTGGGGTTTTGTAGCTGTTGATAAATCTTTGGTTGTAAAAGGAGTATTTTTTGATCACGCGGGTGAAACTCCTGGACTGGGGGCCGAGATTAAGCAGAGATACTTTATGGATGACTTCACAGGAGAGAGCATAATGGACGCTGATGTTTTTAAAGGAATTACTGTAGCAAAAGGTAATAACGACCCAGTTAACGAAAATAAAACAGACAATAAGGTTGATGCCATTGCCGGAGCCACTATCACTGGTGATGGTGTAACGGCTATGATAAAAAAGGACGTAAGAATGTACTTGCCTTATCTAAACTCATTAAATCAATAAATTATGGGATTGCTATCAAAAAAAGACAGTAAGTTAATTCTAGACCCACTAGCAGATAATAACCCAATTACCATTCAGGTTTTGGGAATTTGTTCAGCTTTGGCAATTACTGCACAACTTAAGGCTTCTATTGTAATGGCCATCTCGGTTGTATTTGTTTTGGGAGTGGGTAACGTAGTGATTTCACTAATGCGAAATATTATTCCTTCAAAAATCCGAATTATCGTTCAGTTGGTAGTAGTTGCTGCTTTAGTGATAATCGTGGATCAGGTATTAAAAGCTTTTGCTTACGAACTAAGTAAAGAATTATCGGTCTTTATTGGATTGATTATTACAAACTGTATCATTATGGGACGTTTCGAAGCTTTTGCTTTAGGCAACGGTCCTTGGCGCTCTTTTTTAGACGGAATAGGAAACGCCGCTGGTTATGGAGTTATACTTATAATCGTAGGTTTCTTTAGAGAGTTATTGGGTTCTGGAACACTTTTAGGGTTCAAAGTGCTCGGTGACCCTATCTCCAAAACAGGATTATATGCCCTAGGCTATGAAAATAACGGGTTTATGCTCCTGTCACCAATGGCTTTGATTGTTATTGGTATTATTATATGGGTACAACGCTCTAGAAATAAAGAGTTAATAGAAGAATAAATAGAGTTGACGGTAGATAGAGCGGTGATTGATCTTACTGCAACTGCATACTGCAACTGCAAACTGAATACTGAAAAATGGAACATATAGAGTTATTTTTTAAATCGATATTTATAGACAATATGGTATTTGCAACCTTCCTCGGAATGTGCTCATATCTTGCTGTGTCTAAAAAAGTATCAACAGCTGTAGGACTTGGAGCTGCGGTTATATTTGTGCTTGCGGTTACAGTGCCCATTAACTGGTTGCTGGATCAATATCTATTGCAAGACGGAGCTTTGGCATGGTTGGGCGAAGAATACGCTTCGTACGATTTAGGATTCCTTTCCTTCATTCTTTTTATTGCAACTATTGCCACAATGGTTCAATTGGTAGAGATTGTGGTTGAAAAATTTTCACCGTCATTGTATAACTCTTTGGGTATTTTTCTTCCACTTATAGCCGTTAACTGTGCCATTTTAGGGGGATCATTGTTTATGCAGTCTAGAGAGATTCCTACCTTGGGATTAGCGCTAAACTACGGTATTAGTTCGGGCATTGGCTGGTTCTTGGCCATTCTGGCAATTGCCGCCATCCGTGAAAAAATACGATATTCCAATGTTCCTGCGCCTTTAAGAGGTTTGGGAATCACATTTATCATTACGGGCCTAATGGCTATCGGTTTTATGAGTTTTGGAGGAATGCTGACGGGAGGAGACGAAGAAACTCCTTCACTGGATTCAAACCCTGAAAACATGGGTATCAAAACCGAACAAATTCAAGAAGAAAATACAGAAACCGCACAAACGGTTGAAGTTTCAACCATAACGAAGCAATAATATGTTTTTAGCAGTAAGTACCCTTGGAGTAATTTTAGTAACGGTTATCGCTTTTTTGATCTTAACCTTACTATTGGTTGCATTATTACTTTTTACAAAACAGAAACTTTCGCCATCTGGCCCTGTAAAAATTACTATTAATGACGAAAAAGTAATTGAAGTAGAAAGTGGCGGAACACTTTTATCTACATTAGGAGGTGAGAAAATATTCCTTCCATCTGCCTGTGGTGGTGGTGGAACCTGTATTCAATGTGAATGCCACGTGCTTTCGGGCGGCGGTGAAGCTTTGCCTACGGAAACCCCTCACTTTACACGTAAAGAATTAAAAGAAGGTGCGCGTCTTTCCTGCCAAGTGAAAGTGAAGCAGGATATGAACATCCACATTCCTGAAGAAGTTTTCGGGATTAAGAAATGGGATGCTACCGTTGTGCGTAACTATAACGTTGCTTCTTTCATTAAAGAATTTGTGGTTGAAATCCCAGAAGATATGAACTACAAAGCAGGAGGTTATATTCAAATTGAAATTCCGCCTTGCGAAATAAAATATTCAGATATTGACATTACTGCCCATCCCGAAGAGCATGAAACTCCAGACAAGTTTCAGGCAGAATGGGATAAATTTGGACTATGGCCATTGGTGATGAAGAATACCGAAACTGTAGAGAGAGCTTATTCTATGGCATCTTATCCAGCTGAAGGACGCGAGATTATGCTGAACGTTCGTATTGCCACTCCACCGTGGGATCGCGCAAAAAACCAATGGATGCAAGTAAATCCTGGGATAGCTTCTTCTTATATTTTTAATTGCAAAAAAGGAGACAAGGTCGTGATTTCTGGACCTTATGGCGAGTTCTTCATAAATCCTTCAGATGCAGAAATGTTATACGTAGGTGGTGGTGCAGGAATGGCACCTATGCGTTCGCATCTATACCATCTTTTCAAAACCCTTAAAACTGGAAGAAAAGTAACCTATTGGTATGGAGGACGTTCCAAAAGAGAGCTTTTCTATTTAGACCACTTTAAACAATTGGAAAACGAATTCCCGAACTTCAAATTCTACCTTGCACTTTCAGAGCCAATGGAAGAAGATAATTGGAAAGTGAAGAAAGACATTCACGACGAGACTGGTGATGGATTCGTGGGCTTTATTCACCAAGTGGTTATAGATAATTATCTAAGCCACCACGAATCCCCAGAAGATATAGAACTATATTTCTGTGGTCCACCATTGATGAACCAAGCTGTGCAAAAAATGGGTGAAGACTTTGGAATCCCTGATGAAAACATACGTTTTGACGATTTTGGAGGATAAATAACCACAGTAATTTATAAATAAAACCGCTTTACTATTTTGTGAAGCGGTTTTTTTATTTATTATATTTCTTAAAAAGTTGTTAAATCCTTATAAAGTCCTATTTTTGATTAATATAAATTTTTTTATTCGCCCTCAATCAATTTATAATTTACACCTGCCATGCTTAAACACTACACTAACTTATTTTTCCGTTGTTTTCTTCTTTTTTCTTTCTTCGGGATATTTTCGGCTATTGGCCAAACAAGTAAACCGGAATCAAACAAATACGCAAAACAAATAGCCCAAATTGTTGAGGGCTATGACCAGGCCAAATTGTCTGATTTATATTCAAGAGTTTCTGCCACTGCCGCTTTAAACAAGGCGCAGGCTAGAAGCTTTGCAATATTGCACAACATTCCTTTAAGATATGAGAATGCAGAAGGAGTTCTTTTTGAACTTCAGTTTATAGCTGAAGATGGATCTCCAATATACTTCCAAACATTTAATGCTGCTGCTGCTATTTCTACCCGTGCCAATTATTTAAATAGTGGTGGCGGTTTAGGATTAAATTTAAATGGAGATGACTTGACCGCTCATGTTTGGGACGGTGGTTTGGCACGAAGCGCACATCAAGAATACGATGGTGCTGGTGGAAACAATCGTTTCTCTATTGGCGACGGCACAACGACCCTCCATTATCATTCAGCACACGTAGCAGGAACCATAATGGCTTCAGGTGTACAGGCTAGTGCAAAAGGTATGGCTTGGCAAG
>DEXQ01000009.1:80842-253921 GCA_002364215.1 Aequorivita sp. UBA3180
GCTTGGCAAGCAAATGCTGTTGGTTATGATTGGAATAACGATGCTGCCGAGGCTACAACTGCGGCGGGTAATGGAATGCTTATTTCTAACCATTCATATGGGTATCAAGCTTCTTTAATTCCTGATTCATGGTTCGGACAATATGGCCAGGATGCCAGGGATTGGGATGCTATTATGCGAAGTGCTCCCTATTATTTGATGGTGGTAGCCGCAGGAAATGATGGACAGGATAATTCTTCAAACGGAGCGCCACTTGATGGTCAAGCCGCCTATGATAAACTTTCGGGCCACGCCACGGCAAAAAACAATATGGTGGTAGCAAACGGTCAGGACGCCACTATTAATCCAGATGGTAGTTTAAATTCTGTTACTCGAAATGCTGGAAGTAGCGAAGGTCCAACAGATGATTACCGAATAAAGCCTGATATAATGGGCAATGGTACTTCTTTATACTCAACTTTGGAAACTTCAAATTCAGCGTATGGAAACCTTACTGGGACCTCTATGGCCTCCCCAAATGTTGCGGGAACACTTTTGCTTTTACAGGAACACTATGTAAATCTGCACAGTAGCTTTATGAGAGCAGCCACCTTAAAAGGTCTGGCTTTGCACACAGCAGATGACGTTGCTCCCACAGGTCCAGATGCCCAAACGGGTTGGGGTTTGATGAATGCGAAAAAAGCTGCTGAAACCCTTACAACAGCTGCTGCAAGTTCTGGCTCTGCCATTGTAGAAGAATTGACACTCGCCCAAGGCCAAACTTATCAAATTACGGTTCAGGCAAATGGCGTTGACCCTTTAATGGCTTCAATATCTTGGACCGATCTTGCCGGAAGTATTAATAATGGTACTAACAGTAATACACCCGCATTGGTAAATGATTTAGATATTCGACTTTCTAATGGAACCACTTATACTCCTTGGAGACTAACTGCAGTTAATTCCAACACAAAAGGAGATAATACAGTTGATCCCTATGAGCGCGTTGATATCAATGGCGCTTCTGGAACATATACTCTTACAGTTACTCACAAAGGAACACTTTCAGGAGGATCACAAAACTTTTCACTAATAGTAACTGGTGTTGTAGTAGCAACCAGCCCATTGATAGGGTTTGCTGTGCCAACAGGATCAGAAATAGAAAACACTGATTGTAACTATACCGATCTTAATGTGGTAATGAACATTGCACAGGCACCATCACAAAACGCAGATGTTACCTTTTCTATTAATGGAGGTACGGCCACTTCTGGACTCGATTTTGATTTAATGACTCCTACACTTACCTTCCCTTCTGGAAGTACTGCCAGTCAAATTATGGTGCTTCGCGTATACCATGACGGTTTTGTTGAAGGCGATGAAACTGTTTCAGTCAACTTTACAGTAAACCCAAATGGTGGCGATGCTGGAGTAGATACAAATGCCAATACTTTTGTTTTGACAATAAATGATGATGACTTGGCACCAATTTCTACACAAAGTGTGGTTTTGTTGAATGAAAATTTTGAAGTCAATTCCTGGTCTACACTTGATGGCGACGGAGATGGTAGAAATTGGACAGGCTTGACGGGACTCACCTATACAGGTATAACGGGCAATTTTCCCGGTTCTGAAACAAATTTGGCTCCTTTAGGGGGTTCAGGAAAAGCAAATGCCAATAATTACCTTATAAGCCCACAAATAACATTGCCCCCAGGTACTACAAATACGGAATTTATTTTTGGAGTAGGGGGATATCTTACATTGGAACATTATGCAGTTTATTGGGCAACTAATGTTTCAACTGCTGCTAATATTAATTCTGGAATTAAGCTAGAAGAAAGAAATTCGTTAGCTGGTACAGGTGAATTTAGAACGATAAACAATGCATCAATATCGGGTCAAGGTTATTTTGTAATAAGACACTTTAATTCATCAGCCAATAATGGGATATTATTGTTTGACAATGTCACTATTACTGCTACTAATAATACGGAAGTCCAAACCGCAGTAAACACAGGCACCACGAATGACTTGATAGGTTTAGCTGGCGCTGGAACCATTTACACTTCAGATAGCGCTACGGGAAATGTAATGTTGGATATCACCAATAATAACTCGTTTGACTATGGCTGTACGGATACCTCCGTATCACGTGCAGGAACGGGAGCCCAGCCATATAATAGCAGTACCTACCCAAACCTTGTAATGGACAAAAACTTCAGAATAGGTGTTGGCAATTCTACCAATTCGGGTAGCACTACAGTTAAATTTTACTTTACCCCTGCGGAAATCATCGGTTGGGAAAATGCCACGGGACTTTCAAGAGCCCAGCTGGTAGCTTACAGAACGGACGGCAATGAAACTTCTCCATTGACAATCGGTGCCTTTGGTGCAAATATTACACTTACAGGAAATTTTACAGGTCTTTCAGGAGATTATCTTTTTGGCCCTGCAGCTGCATTTGTGGATTGCCCAAGTACCACAACGTATACATCTTCAGGATGGAGCAATGGTGTACCTACAGAAAATAAGATGGTCATTATTGATGAAAATTACAGTACCACTACAGCAGATATTGAAGCTTGTACCTTAGTGGTCAATGCCGGGAAAACCCTTACAGTTCTCGATGGAACTTACGTAAAGGTTGAAGGCGATATCACAGTAAACGGAACACTTTTCGTCGCTAACGAAGGTAGTCTGGTACAAGTTGACGATGCAGCTACGGTCACCAATAACGGCAGCATCACGGTACGTAAGGTTACCCCCTTTCTTGAGCCCAAATACTTTATGGTACTTGGCAGCCCGATGACAGCAGAGACCCGATCAGGGGTGTATGGAAGCTCGGTCTTGGTCAGAAACCATATTACTTCAAACTTTGTTCCAAACCAAGATGTTGAGGATCACGATCCACTTGCCGAAAATTTTGCCGATGACGATGGTGACGATTGGCAGAACTATTCTGGAAATATCAATGCGGGCGAGGGCTATCTGGTACTGCCCCAGCCTGACCTTGCGAGCAGCGGCTCCTATATACTTGATTACACTTTGGGTACTCTTAACAATGGCCAGGTTGATTATAATGTGGCTTATAACGGAACCCAAAATGCAAGTATGAATGTAATGGGCAATCCCTATGCTTCAGCTATTTGGGCAAATGATTTCCTCAGCGAAAACAGTATGATAAATGCGGTTTATTTCTGGGAGCACCTTACTACGGCAAGTTCTAGTTATCCAGGCTACAAGGTAAACAACTACGATATGGGCGACATCTCCATGTACAACAGTTCCGGTGGTGTGAAAGCTGCAAACGACATGGACCCATCAGAACCTACCAAGCCTAACGGTTATATATCCTCGGGACAAGGTTTCGGTTTCAAGGCATTGGCTGCGGGAACAGCTTCATTTAAAAACTATATGCGCGTTACTGGCAACAATGATACATACAGAAGGCCTTCGGCAACAAAGGATAGAATCTGGCTTCAGGTTTCTAATGAAACTTATAATTTGAGCAGCGGAATGTTGGTCAGTTTCTCCGAGTCATCCATAGATGGTTACGATGCCAAATACGATGCCAAGAGATTGGCCACTCCTGTAAGTCTTTACTCAAAATTGGCAACGGGCGAAGAACTAGCCATACAAGGGCGCAGTACCTTCAACGAAAATCAGGAAGTTCCATTGGGCTTCGTTAGCCAGATAGAGGAGGACCAAGAGTTCAAGATAACCATCAGCGAACAGGATGGGACCGTTTGGGCAGATGTACAGGTCTATCTGGTTGACAGAACCGAAAACATAGTTCATAATCTAACGGATGCCGACTATATTTTTAAATCTAAAGAAGGTGTACAGAACGATCGCTTTACGTTACTGTTTAAGAACGCTGCTTTGGGAGTTTCAGAAAACCAATTGCAAACAATTAGTATTGTCCCAAATCCCACTACTGGCAGCATAGCTATCGTTTCGCCACAGACTGTTGTTGAATCCGTTGAGGTTTTTGACATCCGCGGCAGAAAACTGATGACGGTAGATTACAACACCGCAAATTATCCGCTCGATTTATCGACCCTTCAATCAGCCACTTATTTTGTAAAAATTAATACA
Organism: Aequorivita sp. UBA3180; assembly: GCA_002364215.1. GTDB lineage: Bacteria > Bacteroidota > Bacteroidia > Flavobacteriales > Flavobacteriaceae > Aequorivita. Next base: position 84,923 of record DEXQ01000009.1, read on the forward strand.
TTAAAAGGAAGTGTGATAAAACGTGTTTTGAAAAATTAATTTGATAATAAAACCAAACCCTTAACCCGTCTTTCTTTAAAGAGAGACGGGTTTTTTATATTTAACTAATAAAAAGAATGAGAACAAATATTTGTAATTTTGAAGTCACTTATGAGCGAAAAACTTACCAAACAGGAACTTCACAACCTTGCAATGAATATTGTGGGTAAACAACTTGAAGCTGAGGGCTATGAATTTTTAGGTATCAATTCAAAATTAAAACGAGACCCACAGTTTGTAGCGTTAAAGGATAAAGTACTTCATTTCATAATAGTACGCGCCATCACATATCCACAGGATGCGCACGCCTATGATCCAATTTTTATGGAAACCATAAAAGCACATGCCGAAAAATTTGAAGCCAAAACCTATTATGCAGGCGTGGGTCTTGGCCACGGAAACGATTATGGACAACCGGTTTTAAAAGATGAGGATTATACCATGGTTTATAAAGGATTACAGCAAATATTATGAGGAAACTATTTTTAATACCCGTATTGTTGCTTTTCGTTTTTTGTGAAAAGAAAGAACCACGGCCCTTTTTTTTACAGGGTGATGCTTTTGGAACTACCTATAACATTCAATTTTATTCCGAAAGGGATATCGATTTTAAAAAAGGGTTGGACTCTGTTATTGATGCCGTAAACCATTCCGTGAGCACCTATATTCCCGAAAGCGATATTTCCAAAGTAAACCAAGGCGATTCCACCGTGGTTGTGGATTCCATTTTTAAGGAAGTTTTTGAAATTTCCAAAGAAGTAAACACCAAAACAAACGGCTATTTTGACCCGACAATCGGGGTTTTGCGGAACGCTTACGGTTTTGGCGATGTTAAACCATTGAAGGAAATTGACAGTACCACCTTGGATTCCTTGATGAAATATGTGGGTTTCCATAAAGTGAAAATTAACAGCGACGGAACCGTTTCAAAAGATTATCCACAAATATATTTCGACTTTAATGCAGTGGCAAAAGGCTTCGGGATTGATTGTCTTGGCCGTTATTTGGAATCTAAGGGCGTTACCGATTATTTAATTGAATTGGGAGGCGAGATTCTTACAAAAGGCGAAAACCTTGATAAAAACCAAAAATGGGTCGTGGGTATTGAAGCCGTAGATTCTGAACTTGAAGATCGAAGCTATGAAACTACGGTTACATTGAAAAATGAAGGGATGGCGTCTTCTGGAAATTATCGAAAATTCAGAATTGATTCCCTTACGGGGAAAAAATACGTGCATACATTAAATCCACTAACCGGTTCTGCAGAAATGAGCGATGTCACCAGTTCAACAGTAATCGCGCCCACTTGCGCCGTGGCTGATGCTTACGCAACTGCGTTTATGGCATTGGGAATGGAAAAATCAAGACAAGTATTGAAATCTCTTCCAAATGTGGAAGCCTATTTAACGTTTAATGATTCTTTAAATAACCATCAAGTTTTTATGACAGAAGGATTTAAAAGGCGTCTAGGAAACTAGTTTTTTACAGACAGGAATCAGTTCTCCTTTTGGCAATCTGTATTTTTCAACTTCTTCTGAAGAAAGGGTTTTTGTATAATCCACAGCTTCAACTTTAAAGCCAATACTTTCAAGTTTGCTGAAATAATCCATCCCATATACGCGAACGTGGTCGTATTGCCCAAATATTTTTGCCCGCTCTTTTGGGTCGGTAATGCTGTTGTCCTCAAAAGTGTTTTCCAAATCTGCTTTATAGGGAACTTGAAGAATCGCCGTGCCGCCTGGTGCCAAAACCCGATAGATTTCCTGCATCGCCTTAGTGTCGTCTGGAATGTGCTCCAACACGTGGTTGCAGATTATAAAATCGAATTCGTTATCGGAAAAAGGCAAATTGCAAATATCCGCTTTCACATCTGCAATGGGTGAATTTAGGTCGGTTGTGATATAATTTAGGTTTTTCATTTTCCGGAATTTCTTATAAAATGCCTGTTCGGGTGCGAAGTGAAGCACTTTCAGATTTTTAGTGAAGAATTCAGTTTCATTTTGAAGATACAACCAAAACAATCTGTGCCTTTCCAAAGAAAGCGTTCCGGGCGAAAGTACATTTTCACGAACGGTTTCATAACCGTACGGAAGAAACTTTCGGTATGATTTGCCGTCAATAGGGTCGGTGTATTTATTTCCTTTCAGAAGAAAAGCGAGTATGGGCCTGCCGACAATACTCAATCGTATAAGCAGCGGACGGGGAATGGTATTTAGAATTTTTTTAAACAATTTTTAGAAACCATATTAACTTATTTCTTTGCGTGCTCCGCGTCTCTGCGGTAAAATAAACCGCGAAGGCGCAGAGGGCGCAAAGTAAAAATAGTATTACTTTTAATTTTTGAATTCCATTTCCTCATCGCTTACAATGCCCAAGGCTTCATACACATAAGCAAATGTAGAAAGCAGTTCGGGTTTTCCGTTTACCAAAGCAATATTGTGCTCAAAATGGGCGCTGGGTTGCCCGTCTTGGGTTACAATAGTCCAGCCATCCTTTAACTGTTTCACTTTATGGGTTCCCATATTTATCATCGGTTCCAGGGCAATGGTCATTCCCTCAATAAATTTCTTTCCGCGACCGCGACGCCCGTAATTTGGCATTTCGGGGTCTTCGTGCATTTTTCTTCCCAAGCCGTGGCCAACAAGTTCGCGAACCACGCCATAGCCGTGTGCCTCGCAATAATTTTGAATAGCGAAACCTACATCGCCTACGCGATTGCCGGCTTTAAATTCACGGATACCGACGTAAAGGGATTCTTTGGTAATTTTCAACAGTTTTTTTATTTCGGGAGCCACTTCACCTACTTCGAAAGTATAGGCGTGGTCGCCGTAAAACCCGTTTTTGATGGCGCCGCAATCAATAGCCACAATATCGCCTTCCTTTAAAGGGATGTCTGTGGGCAGGCCATGGACCACAGCCTCATTTACACTGGTAAGTAGTGTTGAGGGACAATCATACAATCCCAAAAAGCCGGGAATGGCATCCTGGCTTCGGATGTAATCTTCGGCCATTTTATTAAGCTGATTGGTAGTAACGCCCGGCTTCACTTCTTTTGCGAGCATTCCCAAGGTTCGGGAAACCACTAAGGCGCTTTCTCGCATCAATTCTATTTCTTCTCTTGTTTTTGGAATTATCATAGGGTTATTTTAAAAAGGAAAACAATCCCTTTTTTTGGGTTTTGGGTTTTGCGGGTGCGGGCGCGCCAACCAATTGTTGGTATATTTCGCCCCAACTTTTAAGTCCGCCGATGTTACGGTCGTCAATAAATACGTCCGCATGTATTTTTCGACTGTACGAAGCGTCAAATTCTTCTTCAGGGAAACTTTGGTTTACGGCATAAAAAACAATGCCGTTTTCTTCACAGAATTTTACAGCTTCTTCCAAGGTACGGCCCTTTCGGTAGGTCCATAAAATAATCCGATGCCCTTCATTTTGCAGTTTTTTCAAAGTATCAAAAGCAAAAATAATGGGTCGGCCAATGCGTGGATATTCATCTTCCACAATGGTTCCGTCAAAATCTACGGCTATGGTGAGGGTTTCTCTAATCATCGTCATTTTTCGAGCCGCAAATTTACAAAGAATTATACCGTTGCTAAAGTTTTATTCAGCGTAAGCGTGCTTGTATTCCTTGCCACTCAAAATGGCGAGCATATCTTTCTCAAGACTTTCAATGGGATATTCCACAATTCGGCCCAATTCTTTATCGTTTTTATAGAAAATTAATGTGGGAACGTTGGTAATATTTTTTCCTTCCTCAAAACCTTGTGGCGTAGTTTTTTCATCAGAAACGGTAATCAAGGTGAGTTTTGATTCATCAAAATTGGCTTCGTCCAAAATTTTATAAAAATGTGGTGTCTCACGCTGGCTGTCCTCGCACCAAGTGCCCATAAAAACAGTGATGGTCGCATCTTTTAAAAGCGGTTTCAATTTTTCCAAACTTTCAGAATCTACTTTGTAATTTTCATAACCTGTGTTGAACCAATTTTTAAAAGCGTCCATTTGGAACCCTTTGCGGTTGGCTTTTCCCAAAAGCATCACGGAATCTTCGTAGGGAACGGTGTCATTTATTTTTTCTTTGTTGTTTTCTGAAATCATTTCTTTGGAAGTGTTTTCATCTATTTTGTTTTTTTCTTTTGAAGAGTTGCAGGCGGATAGGCCTATTATTGCGATAATTAAAATTATTTTTTTCATGATTTTTGTTCTGTAGAGACGCACGGCCGTGCGTCTCTTTTTTTTGCGTTTTTTTATTCGCGTGAGACGCACGGCCGTGCGTCTCTTTTTTTTTGCGTTTTTTTATTCGCGTGAGACGCACGGCCGTGCGTCTGTACGTTTTAGCGGTATTTGTCTTCATCCCATTCTGCGGGATTGTTTATTATGTAATTTTTGATTTTTTGATAGGCCTCATCGTTATGGATGATATGGTCGTGATAGTTGGAGTGCCAAAATTTATTGTTCCGATTGAATTTTTTAATGGGCAATTCCCTTTCGTCAATAAAATCGTCAATTTTATTCGTTGTTGCCGATTTAAATCCCGCGATAAATGATGAAATCGATTTTGGTTTGCGGACGAATCGTAGAGGCGCACGGCCGTGCGCCTCCGCAGTTTGTTGCGTTTCCTCGAATTGTTGCGCCTCCGAGGATTGTTGCTCATTATTATATGATTGAGACGCACGTCCGTGCGTCTGTACAGGGTCAATAATGATTATGGCGTGCAAATGGTTCGGCATTAATATAAATTCATCCAAAAATAATTCCTTTCGAAGCGCAAAAGATTCGTGCCATTCCCTTTCCACAATTTTTCCATAATCGGATAATATCATTTTATGGTTCTCTATTTTTCCTAAATAATGCTTTTGGTTTTGGCAGCATATTGTAATAAAATAATGCCCCGCCTCCGAATAATCCCAATTTGGTTTTCTGTGCGATTCGATTCTGTATTTATTCTGAAATTTAGCCATCCTTTCCGAAGCATTTAAAAAAATCCAATTCTCGTCAATTATTCAATCAACGAATCTTGCGTCATAATTTCAGGTTTTTCAATACCCATTATTTTTAGGATTGTTGGGGCAATATCCCCCAAAACGCCATCTTTAACAGCTTTAATTTCATCATCCACAATGATGATTGGCACCGGATTGGTGGTATGTGCCGTATTGGGCGAGCCATCGGGGTTTCGCATGGTTTCGCTATTGCCGTGGTCTGCAATTATAATTGTCACATAATGGCTTTCCAGGGCTTGCTCCACGATTGCGCGAGCGCAGTTGTCCACAGTTTCACAGGCTTTTACGGCAGCTTCAAAAACGCCAGTATGGCCTACCATATCTGGGTTTGCAAAATTTAAACAAATGAAATCGGCAGTTTCTTTTTCAATCTCGGGAAGAATCATGTCCCGAAGTTCGTAAGCGCTCATTTCGGGCTTTAAATCGTAGGTGGCCACTGTGGGCGAAGGACAAAGGATTCGTTTTTCGCCCTCGAAGGGAATTTCCCTTCCGCCCGAAAAGAAAAAGGTTACGTGCGGGTATTTCTCGGTTTCCGCAATGCGAATTTGCTTCTTTTTATTGCTTTCCAAAACTTCGCCCAAGGTATCGTGCAGGTTTTCCTTATTGTAAACCACGTTAATGTTTCCGAAGGAATCGTCATAATTGGTAAGCGTTACGAAATATAATGGAAGTGTTTTCATTCCAAAAGTTTCGTAATCTTTCTGGGTTAAGACTTCTGTAAGTTGTCTACCGCGATCGGTCCTAAAGTTGAAGAAAATTACTACATCATCTTTTTCAATGGTTGCAACGGGCTTTCCTTCAGTATTGGTAATTGTAATTGGTTCGATGAATTCGTCGGTAATTCCTTCAGCATAACTTTCTTCAATACTTTTTACCGCATTTTTTGAAGGTTTTCCTATTCCGAAGACCAACAAATCATACGCTTTTTTTACGCGTTCCCAACGTTTGTCGCGGTCCATGGCGTAATAGCGGCCAATAACCGAAGCAAGTTTTCCGCCCGATTTTTCCAAATGGTTTTGAAGTTCTGAAATAAACCCTTTGCCGGAATGTGGATCCACATCGCGGCCATCGGTAAAGGCGTGGACGTAGATATCCTTTACTCCGTGTTGTTGGGCAGCGGTTAGCAATCCCTTTAAATGGTCAATGTGCGAATGTACGCCCCCGTTGGAAACAAGGCCTAAAAAATGTACTTTTTTGTTGTGAAAAATTGCGTGATTGAATGCTTTTTCCAGTTGGGGTTCATTCTTTAGCGTTCCGTTTTCAACGGCCATATTAATTTTGGCAAGATCCTGATAAACGAGTCTTCCAGCGCCCAAATTCATGTGGCCCACTTCGCTATTTCCCATTTGGCCATTGGGAAGACCCACGTTCATGCCGTGGGTAAGTAATTGTGCGTGCGGATATTTTTTATAAAGCGAATCGATAAAAGGTGTGTCGGCCTGAGCAATGGCAGAAACGGCGGGGTCTTGCGTAATTCCCCAACCGTCGAGTATCATTAAAAGTACTTTTTTATTCATTGTGTAAAGGTACGAAGGGTTGTTCTGAAATTCAGTTTTGATTTTTTTTCGCATTTATGACATTTGCAACAATTTCGGATTGATATCCAAAATATTCTCATTCACATATTTTGAAATGAACGTTTCTGAAAAATGCTCGTTGCCTAAAATCTTTTCTTCGGAAAGCATTTTTTTTACATCAATTTGTTCTTTATAGGCTTTCAACATTGGGCCGGAAACTGGTGCGTAACTGAAATGCCACGGTTCATATTTAAACCCTTTTCGGTTGCCGTTGTCGGTATAGACTTCGTAAAAGCCGAATTTTTCTGCATTTTCATTTAGCCACATTTTCAACTTGCAAAAAGGTCCCGTTCCGTGGAAATTTTCGGGCATCAATACATTTGCAGGGCGTGGAGCGTTGGCATCAATAATGTCAATATCGGTGCCCCAATGATGTCGCGAGGTACCGGGAATGGTGGAATATTCTATGATTTTTTCGATGGCTTTTTCTGGGGTTAACCCCTCTTTTGTAAAACGTTTGTATTTTCCCTCAAAAATTTCCTTTTGCCGCTGAAAGCTTCGGTAAGCGGAAACCACTTCAATGCTTATATTTTCTTTTGCGGCAGCAGCCTTCATTTTATTGAAAGCTTCTTTTGCGGTCTTGTGCATCTTGGAAGTGTAGCTATCGCCTACAATATCTGGGTTGCCTTTTCCAATTAGTTGGTTCCGGGTAAATTCTTCTAAAAAATGGTTGAAAGAGAACTGCGGAAAAATTGCCAAACTGAGTCCTGCAATACTTGAAATTTTAATAAATTCGTTGCGCTTCATTTTATGAATTAGTGAAGTTTTAAAAGTACCAATATTTTGAAAGATAACGCCATTTCCATCCGTATTATTGACCCAAAAGATATTTTCAGCATTGTTCCATTATTGCAACAACTGGGAAATAATACGGTTGCAGAACCTGTTATCAAAGAGCGTTTGCTGGAAATGGTGGAGCAGAATTACGAATGCCTTGGCATTTTTGACGCAGAAAAATTAATCGGCACTTGTGGACTTTGGTTCCAAACCCGTCATTATGCGGGTAAAAGTGTGGAGATGGACCACGTGATTATTGATGATGCCTACAGAGGTCACGGTGTTGGTAAAAAGCTTGTAGAATTTGTAAGCGATTATGCCAAGAAAAAGTCCTGCAACTGGGTAGAACTAAATAGTTATGTGCACAACTTTCCTTCACATAAATTCTTTTACAATCAAGGTTTTGTGGCGAAAGGGTATCATTTTGTGAAAGAGGTTTAAATTTCTCACATACATTCTAACAAAGTTCCCATTACCTTCATCAAGCAAAACTTTTTTAATTGAATAAATTCTAATTCCAAATGTAGAACAATTAGTTATTAGCGCTCATAAATCACAATTTCTAAATGAAAACCTTCCCCTAATTTAAATATGCCGTTGCTATAGGATAGAAGAGTGGTTAAGTAATACTTGTAGCTTATTTATAGTAATACTATAGTATGTTTATAGTATCTATATAGTATGTTTATAGTATGTATGTAGTGTCTTTATAGTATTGTTTATAGATACTAACTTTATATATTGTAAATTGAATCTCAAGGCAATCAAATAGAGATCAATTGAGGGAATCTGTACGCATAAAGTAATAATCTGATAACCTAAATTCAATAAATCCTATAGTTAGAGGAGCTATGTTTTGAGATGCCAGCCGTAGCTAAGGGTTTTGTTAAGTTTAGATAATGGTAAACACATAAATAGTTAGCAAAGGAAAGTCGAAGGGAGTCCCAAATGTTTTTAAACCTGAAAAAGCCATAGCAAATATCCACAACCTAATTAATACAACTTTTGAAGATAGGCATTCCTTCTCCGTATTCCCGTAAAAATAAAAATACTTACTTAAAATCTAGTGTAGTACCGCTATGCACCTCATAAGGTTCCTTTTCTTGTTCAAAAACACGGGCTTTCAATGCACCTTTCAGAATAATTTCATCGTCTTTTACGCGAAGCCAACTTCCTTCACGCAGCCCTATAACCGGAATTGTATTTTGCGTATGAAATTCCGCAATACGGGTCTCTCGGGTTTCGCCCATGTGCTTGCTGTTCGTATCCGGATCCAAATAATGCGGGTTGAGGTTGAAAGGAATCACACCCAAAGTTTTAAACGAAGGTGGATAAACAATCGGCATATCGTTGGTAGTCTGCATGGAAACCCCGCAAATATTACTGCCCGCACTGGTGCCTAAATATGGTAACCCATTAAAAATAGCTTCACGAAGCGGTTGCATAATTTCCAAACGGTAGAGCGCGCTAACCAAAACAAAGGTGTTTCCACCACCCGTAAAAGCTCCTTTTGCATTTTTTATTGCTTCCACAGGATTGTCAAAAGTATGTACTCCAATCAGTTTTTTACCAACTTTCTGAAATGCTTTTGCGGCTGTTTCTGTGTATTCGTCGTGGCTGATGCCGCCCGGACGGGCGTAGGGAATGAAGATTACTTCTTCGGTGTCTTTAAAAAGCTCCGCTATTTCATCGGTTAAATAATCTAAATATTCGCCGCCATAAATGGTGCTGGTGCTTGCTATTACTAGGTTTTTCATTATAAGGTTTTTTTCTGATGTGTAAATTTAACTATTGACAACTTAAACTTTATGTTTTCACTAACAAAACAAATCTGTACTTTTAATGAATGGCAAAAAAACTACTTTTACTTTTATTATTTGTTGCAGCTCCTGCACTTTTTGCGCAGGATATTGACCGTACCAAAGTTTCCGGAAAAATTCATGTACCGCAAGGTGAGGATGCGGAAGGAATCTCCATTTACAATATTTCTTCCCAAAAAGGAACCATCACAAATGCCGACGGAACTTTCGAAATTGATGTGGCAGAAAACGACCGCGTTCAGATAACCGCTCTGCAGTATCAATCTTTTACGGTTATTGTTGATAAAGGGGTTATAGCCCGAAAAGTGATGAATATTTTCTTGAATCCATCCGTCAACCAATTGGAGGAAGTGGTAGTGCGCCCGTACGATCTTTCCGGAAACATAAATGTAGATGTGAAAAAAATCCCTACTTATAATGTTACAAAAAATTGGGACTTGAGTTATGAAAACTTGGAGTATGGCTACACTTTTGTGCCCGATGATAAAACCGCAGTTCCCGGCAACGCTGCAGAGGAAGCGCTTCACGGCAATGCTCTAAAAAATGGTGCAAATATTTTAGCACTTTTGGGGGGAGTTGCAAATTTACTTTTTCCCAAAGGTGAAAAGATTTCAATAGTGGAAAGGCAGGAAACCCAAAGCACGGTAAGCAATAACATACAGCAGCGCTTTAGCAAGGATTTTATAACGGCAAATTTTGATATTCCAGAAAACAAAGCGGTTGATTTTCTATTTTTTGCACAAGAAAATGGCTTGGATAAAGATTTATTGAAGCCCGAAAACGAAATGCAACTCATGGAATTTTTATTTAAAAAAAGTAAGGAATATAAAGAGCGTGACGAGTAATAGAAACATTTTTGTTTTGCTCTTTTGCATGCTGGGAATATTTCAACTTACAGCACAGGAAAAATCGCTGCAGGGAAAAATTACCAACGATCTGGACATTGACGGTGTTCATGTTTTGAACGTTTCCTCGCGTTTCAACACCATTACCGATGAAAATGGGCATTTTACAATAAAAGTGAAACCGCGAGACACCCTTCTTTTTTCGTCCATAAAGTACATGCCCGAAAAAGTAGCTGTTACCGAAGCTATATTTGAAAAAGGGGTAATAACGGTGCTGCTTACCGAGCTCGTAAATGAGTTGGATGAAGTTTTTTTAAGACCAAACCTTTCGGGCAACATTGCGGCAGATCTTAATAAGATAAAAACAGAAAAACCAATCAATTTTGATGATGTTGGTATTCCTGGGTTTAAAGGAAAACCAGAAGAAAAAATTGCGCCAATATACTCTTTGAAAACACCTCTTTTTGTTGATGTTGAGGTACTTTACAAACATATTTCTGGATATTACAAAACATTAAAAATCCGCAGAAAGTGGGAATATGAAAACAATGCCGTGGCAAAAATGTTAAATTATTATACCATTCCATTTTTCAAAACAACCTATGGAATTCCTGAAAATAGGGTGTATGATTTTCTACTTTTCTGTGCTGAAACGACCACCATTGAAAGTGATTTTAAAAAAGAGCACTATGGGAGTGTATTGTTAATTTTGGATGAAAAAGCAAAGATTTACACCAATCGTCTATCCGAAAAAAATAAAGAATGATTTTTGTAACATAGCCTTTCGGAAACCGTCTAATGTTCCATTAGTTTGCTTATTTTTATATGAAGTATTTTAGAATTCTCCTTTTATTGCTAGTTTTTCCACTATTTTCAGCTACTACGGCGCACAAATTTTATGTGAGCATCACAAAAATTGAATATGTAAAGGAGAAAAAATCACTTCAAATAATAACTAAAATTTTTACTGATGATATTGAAGATGCGCTTCAGCAGCGTTATAACTCTTCCATTTCACTTGATTCCAAAAAGGAAACAAAGGCCACCGATGAAGATGTAAAAAAATATATTCTTTCAAAACTGAAAATAGAGGTGAACGGAAAGCCCGTAAAACTTGATTACATAGGGAAAGAATATGATGTTGATATGCTCGTTGCCTATATAGAAGTTGCTAATATAACCGATTTAAAATCTCTTGAGGTAGAAAATAAAATATTGATGGAAATGTTTCCCGAACAACAAAATATAATTCACCTAAAAACCCCGAATAGCCGTAAAAGTTTGATGCTTGATAAAGACGAACCCAACGGCGTTTTAAAATTTAACTAAATCAACAAAATCACTTAAAATTTCCCAATTAGTATGCGATTATTTAACTCCCTTCTGCTTACAGCTCTTTTCCTTTTGGCGGGAGCAGTTTCTGCGCAAGATGAAACTGATTCCCAAAAGCGTGAGCCCGGTCATTACAACACTAACCGTTTTAAGCAGCTTTACGAAGAATTTTCAACACCAAATATGTTCCGGACTGCAAGTGGAGCTCCCGGACCCAGCTATTACCAGCAGCAAGCGGATTATGTGATGGACATAGAGCTGGATGACAAAAACAAAAAGCTTTCCGGTTTTGAGACTATAACATATACAAACAATTCACCCGATGTTTTGGAATATCTATGGGTGCAATTAGACCAGAATAAAAGGGCAAAAGATTCCAAATCGCCTTTAATTGAACCGTCTGATGCATTGCCAGGGGATATGGCCGGAAACTTTGTGAAAAATTATATGGGAACTCCTTTTGAAGGAGGCTTCAATATTTTGGAGGTAAAGGACGCCAAAGGAAACCCTTTAAAGCATACCATCAACCAAACAATGATGCGCATTGATATGCCGAAGAGTTTAAGCCCAGGAGAAAAATTTGTATTCTCCATCAAGTGGTGGTATAATATCAATGACCACGTTGTAGACCGTGCCCGTAGTGGTTATGAAACCTTTGATGACGGAAACCGTGGTTATGTAATTGCGCAGTTTTATCCGCGCATGGCCGTATACAACGATGTGGAAGGTTGGCAAAACAGTCAGTTCTGGGGGAGGGATGAATTTGCGCTTCCCTTCGGAAATTTTGAAGTGAATATTACCGTTCCTGCTGACCATATTATGGATGCCACCGGAGAGCTTCAAAACAGAAAGGAAATTTTCACCAAAGAAATGATGAATCGTTACGAAGTTGCTCAAAAATCTTTTGACAAGCCTGTTGTTATTGTAACCCAAGCCGAGGCCGAAGCTGCCTCAAAAGGGTTTTCAACGGCAAAAAGAACCTGGAAATTTAAAGCGGAAAATGTACGCGACTATGCATTTGCAACTTCACGTAGATACATTTGGGATATGATGGCCGTTAAAATGGGCAGTGGTTCTGTAATGGCAGTTTCTTTGTACCCGCCAGAGTCTAACCCGCTTTGGGAAGATTGGTCCACACGTGCAGTGGCAAGTACTTTAAAAACCTATTCACGTATGACTTTTGACTATCCGTACTCAAAAGCCATTTCAGTAAGTGCTAAAAACCAAGGTATGGAATACCCCATGATTTGCTGGAACTATGGAAGACCAGACAAGGATGGAACCATCAGCGATCGTACAAAATATGGAATGATAAGCGTGATTATCCACGAAGTGGGTCATAACTATTTCCCGATGATCGTAAATAGCGACGAGCGCCAATGGACCTGGATGGACGAGGGATTAAATACTTTTACCCAATACGTTGCAGAGCAAGATTTTGGTGAGGAATATCCGGAAGCCATTGCACCAAACAAAAAATATCCATCACGTCGTGGTCCTGCAAACAAAATTGTGGACTATATGGCTGGCGACCAAAGCCAGTTAGCGCCAATAATGACCAAGGGATTGAATACTTATAACTTTGGGGCAAATGCATATGCAAAACCTGCGACGGCACTTAACATTCTTCGCGAAACGATTATGGGTCGTGAACTTTTTGACTTCGCCTTTAAAACCTATGCAAACCGCTGGATGTTCAAACACCCAACGCCCGAGGATTTTTTCAGAACAATGGAAGATGCTTCCGCAGTAGATTTGGATTGGTACTGGAGAGAGTGGTTTTATACCACAGATTATGTGGATATTGGGGTGAAGGATGTTAAAAAATTCTTCGTTACTTCAAAAATAAACAAAGAAGCCAGACAAATGATGGACGCCAATGGTATAAAAGAGAGCGATTTGCCGCCTTTGGTATATTTTGTAAAAGAGGATAGCGATGATTTTGAGGAAAGTATGCGCGATGTTAAAATTGAGGATGTAAAAACCTTGAAAGAATATATAACAGATAATATTCCTGCGGAAGAGCGTGCCAACTTAAAAAATCCAAGATATTTCTATGAGATAACTTTTGAAAAACCAGGTGGAATTCCAATGCCGATAATTGTACAATTAACCTATAGCGATGGAACTTCGGAAAGAATTACCTATCCAGCAGAGATATGGCGAAAGAATGATACTTCTGTAGGTAAGTTTTTTGGATCGGAAAAAGAAATCACCAAAATTGAGGTGGATCCCGATGAGGAAACTGCTGACATTGACACAAGCAACAACACTTGGCCAAAACGCAAAAAACTGGGTGCTTTTGACAAGTTTAAAAACCAAACAAGCCCTGATTAATCAAAACATATTTTAACAAGGCCCTTCTTCAAAATCTTTTGTAGAAGGGTTTTTTGTATTGTGCGTTTTTTATAAAAACTCATAACTCATCCTTTATAACTCATAACTCGTTAGTATATTTGCACTATGATTTCACAGGCAATTTTTCTTTTTATTAGTGGGGCCGAGATAGGTTTTATCCTGTTCATCGTACTTTTGGTCTTTGGTGCCGACAAGATACCAGAGATAGCTCGCGGAATGGGCAAGGCAATGCGACAGGTAAAAGATGCCACTAATGATATTAAATCTGAAATTACAAAAAGTGCCGAAAAACAGGGCATTGATATAGATATTACCAAGGACGTCCAGAAGCAGATAGATCAAGTGAAAGAAGATGTTGACGAGGTTACGGGCCCTATTAAAAGAAAATTCTAAATGCTCGAAATCCTAAAACAATGGGACCGGGAACTTTTTATTTATTTAAATAGTTTAGGTTTCGAACGTTTCGATAGCTTTTGGATCTATGTTACCCAGATTGAAAGTTGGACACCTTTATTCATCCTCTTTTTTATACTTATATTTTATTATTACAAATGGAAAAAAGGCGCAACAATTGCCTTTTTTGTTTTGTTGACTTTTGGAGTAACCATATTCTTTACGGGTTTTGTAAAAGATTATGTGGCGCGCTTACGGCCTAATAATGTAGAAGCTTTGGGCGAATTAATCCGTATTTTGCAGAAGCCCACCAATTACAGTTTCTTTTCAGGCCATGCTTCATCCAGTTTTGCGATAACCACTTTTATGGTTTTGGTGTTGCGAAAATTCACAAAGTGGATATACCTTGCATACATATGGCCGCTTATTTTTGTAATGAGCCGAATTTATGTAGGTGTGCATTATCCCAGCGATATTCTTGTAGGCGCTTTGGTGGGAACGGTTTTTGCTCTTTTCTTTTACTTTCTGTGCAAAAAAGTTTTAGCACATAAGAGGTTAATAAATAACTCTTGAAATCGTTAATCCGTCACGAATAGGTAAAAGCACGGTTTCAAGTTTGGGGTGTTCATTCAATAGTTTGTTATACTGAAGAAGTGCTTTAGTATCTTCATCATCAACCTTCACTTTTTCAACTACCTTACCGCTCCACAGTACATTATCACTTAAAATAACAGAACCTTTTTTAAGCTTCGGAAGAATGATTTCAAGATAGTTTGGGTAATTGTTTTTATCAGCATCAATAAACACTAAATCGAAGGTTTTGTCAAGCTTCGGAATTAATTCCAAAGCATTCCCCAAATGCTGGAAAATCCGTTTCCCGAAAGATGATTCATCAAAATATTTTCGTTGGAAATCATATAATTCCTCATTTATGTCTATCGTGTGAAGTTCTCCGTTTTCCTGCATCCCTTCTGCCAAGCATAAAGCTGAATAGCCAGTATAAGTGCCAATTTCGAGTATGTTTTTCGGCTGAATTAATTTTGAAAGCATACTTAAAACACGCCCTTGCAAATGCCCGCTCAACATACGGGGTGCGATTACTTTTTGCCAGGTTTCGCGGTTTAGTTTTGCAAGCAATTCTGGTTCGGGTTGCGAATGTTTTTCAACGTAATCGTTTAACTTTTCGGGAAGGAAATCCATTTTGAAATTTTTAGTGAATACCGCCCATCATCTTTTTTATAATTGGCGAAATTAGTATTGCAAATATACCTACAATCACGCTAATTACCCCAAAACTTGCATACACTGAAACATACGAAAATAATTGCTGAAAAGCATCGCCGTTTTGTGAGGCAATTTGTGGAGTCAAATCAGTAATGTATTCCGTGATATTTCCGAAGAATCCTTGGGAAAATACATCTGTGCTTCCATCTGAAACCGTTGTCAGTTTGGCGATTTTTCCCGCGAAAAAGTGTCCATAAAAATTCGCCGAGAACCAAACCCCCATTATGAAAGCCACATATTTTAAAGGCGAAAGCTCCGTCATTTTTGAAAGTCCGATGGGAGAGAGGAACAGTTCCCCAATGGTCAAAACCATATAGCCGATTACCAAATAACTCATCGAGGTTTTTGCAAAATCATCAACGCTGTGGGCCGAAAGGGCAAAAACGATAAAGCCTAATCCAAGAAATAGCAATCCCAAACCAAATTTTACAGCAGAATTCGGGTTTATTTTTCTTCTGCTTAAATACGTCCAAAGCATCGAAAAAGGAATAGCAAAAAGAATGATAAACCCTGCGTTTATACTATTGGTTCCTGCAGCATCCATTCCCACTAAATTCACATTTCTATCTGCAAAAAGCGTCAAGGAACTTCCTGCCTGTTCAAAAATTGCGGCGAAGAAAGTGTATAAAACGGTAAAGTAAACCGCCACCAATAAACGTTTCTTCTCTTTGGAACTGACTTTTGAGATGATATATCCGATATAAAAAACTAAAAATGCCGAAACAATCCACACTAAATAGCCTTCAAATTCATTAAAACGGACAAGCGTCGCGAAAATTCCAACCGAAACGATTGAAGCCAAAACAATTAATTTTCCTCTATTTAAACCAAACGATCTTTGATCGTAAACTTGCTGATTTGGTACAAATCCTTTATTTCCAAAGACATTATTTTTTAAACCACTTCTGAAAACCAAAAGCCCGACAACCATTCCTATTCCCGCCAAAACAAAACCGTAATGCCAACCGTAAGTTATAGCGAACCAAGCGCATAAAAGTGGTGCTATTGCTGCTCCCAAATTTATTCCGAGATAGAAAATTGTAAAGCCTGAATCGCGCCGTGCGTCACCTTGGGCGTATAACTCTCCAACAAATGATGAAATATTTGGTTTGAAAAAACCATTGCCAACAATTATCAAACCCAACGACCCATAAAAGAAAATGGGCATTTCAATGGAAAGAAAAAAGTGACCAAAAACCATTAATATTCCGCCGAGAATGATTGCTTTTCTATAACCTAAAATTTTATCTGCCAAAATCCCACCAATCATTGGCGTTACATAAACCAAGGACATATAGGCAGCATAAACGCCAAAAGCCATATCGTCATCGTACAAAAGATGTTTGGTCATATAAAGAACGAGCAAAGCGCGCATTCCGTAAAAGGAAAATCGTTCCCACAATTCTGCAAAAAATAGATAAAGAAGTCCTTTTGGGTGGCCGAAAAGTTGAGGTTGTTCTGCCTCGGAAATTACTTTGCTCATAGTTGGATTTTTAATTTGGAGCAATGTAAAACAGATTGCAAACTGATGGGTTTGCTGTTTTAAATAATACTAAAAAATAATGGATTGTGATTAATTGTGAATGCGGTTACAATGAATTACAAAACGCTTTGTAATCTTTGTTTTCTGCACTTTCGGAGAATTCTTCCAGCAGTCTTTTGTCGATTGAAATGTTATTCGGAACAATCCGCAGTCTGTATTTGCTTTCGCCAATAAAAGTGAAAAGATCGCGACGATCGAGTTTTTGGGAATCGTCAAGTTGAAGTATATCGTTTATGTTTTCAATAATTCGCGTTAAATAAGTTTGGTTTTTTATTTCACCCCCAAGATTTACGGGAATGGTTTGTGAATCGCCTTCGGCATATTTTCTACGGATAGCGAATTTCAATAAATTTTTATACTGCGTAGTTTTTGAACCGAAATCGATGGTTTGGTCGTAAATATTTTTCGTTGGAATATTCAATTTCACCAAGCTCCAATCGAGAAAGTGAATAGTAATTTCGTTCGGTTTTGGGGTGCTCGCAAGCCGAATAACCCAAGTTGTCGCCAAAACCAAAAAGATGGAAATCAATGATGTTTTGGCGATAATCTTTATGAAATTGTTGCTAAAGTCGTTTCCAAAGGTTAAAAATACCTCGGAAATCTGCGATACAAAAATAAGCAGTATTACTAATACAGAAATATAACCGATAATCTTCAAACCCCTATAAACAAAGGTTCTAAAAAAAGAAACACCCAATAAATAGCAAAGAAAGGCAGAGAGCAATAAATCTGGAACAGCGCTTATGCGAATTCCATTTACAACATTGCTTTCTTTTAAAATAAAAGGCAGCGCAAAAGTGATGACAGAGGTGAAAATAATGACCCAGATTATTTTCTTGATATTCTTTTTATTGTGATATATAAACTTTGGAGCGTAATAAAAATAGAAAAGTGCCAACAACAAAAACATATTGTTTACGATGGAAAACAAATTTATTGCCAATTGGTAGCCTTGGGTTTCTGTAGTGTTGAATATTGTTCCACCGAAAATCCAGCACCCAGAAATTACCCAAACAAACATTGCCAAGCTTAAGTAAAGTAGTCCTTTATCCACGCGCTTTTGTGAGTCATCTTCCTCCAATAGCTGACGAAACCGTGCTCGGATGTTATACCAAAGTGCGAGCAGTAAAACTCCACCAATAAAGGCAATGCAAATATGTGAAAGGATATAAAATTTGGCTACTTCGGTCATGTTTAACCTAGAATTCTTTCAACTAATTTCTTTTTGGCAGCTTCATCGTCACCGCAGAGCCATTGTATCACGTTGTCTTCCCACATAGCGTCTGCCTGTTCTTGGGTTACGATTTTGCGTTCCAAAGCCAGATCCAAAATTTTACCAGGGTAGGAGGATTGTGGGGCGCTTTCCATTTCACCAAGCGGGTAGGGATCGTCAAGCCCCACCAGAACTTGTTTTGCGCCTTGGTTTTTTACGACCAATTCCAGTGAGCCAGTATCGTGTACCAAAGTATCGAAAAAGATGTTTTTGTGGCCAACAGATTTCCGCGGATGTACTTTTCCTTTGAAAAGATCGGGACGACCATCAAAACCTTGAATTCTTCGTCCTAAATTTATCTGTGCCAATTGGCCGCCGTGGGCGAAGCAAGTTCGCATTCCCGGATATTTGTCTGCGTAACCATTCAGGGTTAAAAAGTGATAGGCATCGGCACATTGCGCAAGCATCCAAATTAGGTGAAAACGCCAAGCAGTATTTTCAAGTTTTATAAATTTTTCACCGTCGTAGGGATGTATTTCTACGGCTAAATTATATTTTGAGGCCAGTTCAAAAATGGGTTCGTTTTCTTCGTCAAAAATACAGCGCCAAGTACCAATGGTGTCCATATAGTGCGTTGGCAAACACAGCAACTGCATTCCAAGCTCTTCCACACAACGCTCCATTTCCCAAAGCGCACCGCGCACAAAACCGGGGTGCACCACAAAACCGCAGGTAAATTTTGAAGGATGGTCTTGCTGTACTTTTGCATTAAAATCATTTTGAAACCGAAGCGCCTGTTTCATTTCCTCTACACGTAGCCCGTTTCCATAAAGTTGGGAAAGGTTCAAAACCACGGCATGGTCTATTTTGAACCGCTCCATCCATTCCAGCTTTTCATTTAAAAAGAAACTGGAATCTGTAACTGGGCGGCTCCAATCTTTTTGGAGCATAAATTTTCGGTCTTTATCTACCCAAAAAATGCCCTTGTCCTGCATAAACTGGGGGATCTCCTCAGGGTAGGGAAGTAAGTGTGAGTGGCCGTTAATGCGGAGTTTTCGTTTCATTCTGTCAATGATTTTGTGTCGGGAATAGCTTCTTCAACAATTACTTTTTGAAGCATTTGCAAATAGTAATTTATATATTTTAAATCTTCTTTACACCATCCATAATTATTTTTTAAAGAACCATCTTCATTGTAAAATACTGAATTGTTAAAATCGTTTATGATTAGCACACTTTCCACCCTACGATTATAATTGTCCAGCAAAGTGGCCACTTTTGTCAGATAATTGGAGCCACGAGCAATATTATTGATATATTTTGAATCGATGTTTTCGAAATATCCAGAATTAAAAGCAGATTTCAAAATATACATATTATCATTCAAATCTAGTTTTTGGACATTTAAAAGTGATGGTTCTTTCCCGCTTTCAATAAGTGAAATAAACTCATTTAATTGTGAAGATACCTGTTTTAGATTATTAGCAGTTGATTCAAACTCGTTTGCAAGTACGCGGTAATAATTATTTTTGATGCTTGCCTTTTCTTTTTCTTCTTTAAAGTTGTTTAACTGAAACGCCAAATAAACCCCTACAAAAACAATTAGGAGTTCTATTAAAATCTTACCGAATTTTTGAAAAAATGAGCGTCCCATAAACCGTTAAAGTTATAAACTTTTAGTGCGCCCGCCATCAACGGGCAGATTAATTCCGTTGATATAGCTTGCCGCTTCACTCGCTAAAAAAGCCACGGCGTTTGCAATTTCTCCAGGTTGGGCAAAACGTCTTGCTGGAACCAAACTTTTCATAAACTCGCTCGCTTCTTTTTCGGTTTTGTTCATTCGGTTTGCAGCGTTACTAACAATGTCTTCTAGTCTGTCAGTTGCTGTAAAACCTGGCAAAACGTTATTAACCGTTATTCCGAATTGTCCCAGTTCATTGGCAAGAGTCTTACTCCAACTCGCAACTGCGCCACGAATGGTGTTACTAACGCCGAGTCCATCAATAGGCTGTTTTACTGAAGTGGAAATGATATTTATAATCCTTCCGTAATCTGCTTCTTTCATTCCGGGAACAACGGCTTGCGCCAAAATTTGGTTGCAAATTAGGTGCATTGAAAATGCTTTTTCAAATTCTTCAGGGGCTGCCGAAAAGATTGGGCCGCCTTTGGGACCGCCCGTGTTGTTCACCAAAATATGGAATGTTTTGTTGGAAACGGCCAATTCAGCTTTCGTTTTTACTTCTTCGGATTTGGTGAAGTCTGCTACAAAATAATTATGTTTTTGACCTCTTTCGTGTGGAAGATCAATTAAGGTTTCTTTCAGTTTTGCTTCATCGCGTGCAACCAACGTTACGGTTGCACCCAATTTTGCCAATTGAATTGCTGTTGCTTTTCCAATGCCAGCAGTACTTCCGCAGACCATTGCGTTTTTATCTGTTAAGTCTAAATTCATATATTTCAGTATTCAGTGTTGAGTTTAAGTTTGAGTATTCCTTTCGATTTTGATTTCAGATTCGATTTCAAATTCCCCCTTCGGGGGTTAGGGGGCTTCATATTTTATACAAACATTCTTCGTCTCCGTAAAAAACCGAAGCGCTTCAAAACCGCCTTCTCTGCCAACGCCGCTATCTTTCATTCCGCCGAAAGGCGTTCGCAAATCACGGTTTAGCCAGGTATTTACCCAAACAATTCCGGCTTCAATTTCTTTTGAAATGCGCATCGTTCGGTTTAAATCTGAAGTCCAAAGGGTAGAGGACAAGCCGTATTTCACGGAATTTGCCATTTGCAGAGCTTCTTCCTCAGTTTCAAAAGGCATAATCGTAACCACGGGGCCGAAGATTTCTTCTTGGTTTACGCGGCATTGATCGTCAAAAACTTCAATGATTGTTGGTTCCAAATAATAACCGTTTTCAAAACCTTTTACGGTAACTTTATTTCCACCGTAAAGAATTTTTCCACCTTCTTTTTCGGCGAGTTTAATATATGATTCCACTTTTTCCAAATGCGGTTTTGAAACCAAAGCGCCCATATTTGTTTCGGCATCAAACGGATTTCCTATTTTGAGTTGTTTTACTTTTTCAACAAAATCTTTTTTGAATTTTTCGTAAATCGGTTTTTCAACAAAAATTCTACTTCCGCAAAGGCAGATCTGGCCTTGATTTGCGAAGGAAGAACGCACGGTAACTTCCAACATTTTTTCATAATCACAGTCTGCGAAGATGAGGTTTGGGTTTTTTCCACCGAGTTCCAACGATAATTTTTTAAACATTGGCGCTGCCGTTCGGGCAATGTGTTCGCCCGTTTTTGTTCCACCCGTGAATGAAATGGCTTTTATGTTTTTATGTTCCACAATCGCCTGTCCTGCAGAAGGACCCGTACCGTGCACAATATTCAAAACTCCTTTTGGCAAACCAGCTTCGGTGCAAATTTCACCTAAGAGAAAAGCCGTAAGTGGCGTGATTTCACTGGGTTTTGCAACCACAGTATTTCCTGCAGCTATTGCCGGGGCGATTTTCCACGAAAATAAATACAATGGAAGATTCCATGGCGAAATACAACCGACTACACCAATAGGTTGGCGCAACGTAAAATTAATGGTATTCAAACCAACACTTTCGTGCGCTTCGCTGGCGAATTGTGTAATTGCATTTCCGAAAAAACGAAAGTTCGCGGACGCCCGTGGAATATCAACAGCCAACGCCAAACTCAAAGGTTTTCCATTGTCTTTTGCTTCGGCTTCGGCCAATTCAACTAATTTTTCATCAATTAAATCTGCAATTTTTAGTAGAATTCTGCTACGTTCGTCAATGGTTGTGTTGCTCCATTTTGGAAAAGCTGCTTTTGCAGCTTGGTATGCACTTTCAATATCCTCCGCATTTGAATTTGCGATTTGTGAATACACTTCGCCATTGGAAGGATTGTAATTATCCAACCATTTTTTGGAAAGTGGTTCAACATATTCGCCGTTTATGTAGTTTAGAATTTTTTGCATTTCACTCATAACTCTGCACTCTTAACTCTTAACTGGAGAATAAGCCATCGCCTTAATCTCTACCACCAAATACGGATGCGGCAATTGATGCACGGCAACAGTGGTGCGCGTTGGTCCCGTTTCCTTGTTAAAATATTCAGCGTAAACTTGATTGTAGCCCGCAAAGTCATTCATATTTACCAAAAAGCTGGTTACGTCCACAACATCGGCCATTGTTGCGCCTTCGGTGGCTAAATAGTCTTTTATATTTTCAAGTACGGCGCGGGTTTGTTCTTTTATATCGAAATGCATCGTTCCCATTTCGTCAATTTTATTTACGCCGGCAAAGGTGTTGTCCGGCAAACGCGAACTTGTGCCGCTAATAAATATAAAATCGCCCACGCGCTTTACGTGCGGATATGCGCCACGTGGCGTTGCTTTTCCTGCTACTAATCTGCTTTTGTTACTCATAAATTAAATCTTTTGTCAGGTCGAGCGCAGTCGAGACCTATTCTTTTATATCAGAATTTTGCTGAACATTGACCTCTCGACTGCGCTCGAGGAGACAATTATTTACCCAAACGCCACTTCATCATCATGAAGAATGGCTTCGGTTTCTTTTTTTACTAGTTCCAGTTTTTCTTTTAATGACATTTCTTCTCTGATTTTTCCGTCGTCCAAAAGATTTAAAATCGCTTTGTCCTGTGCGCGTCCGCGTTTCAATGCTTCGGAATATGTGATTGATTCCTTAAAGGTAACCAAAGAATATTTGCTGTAATATTCTTCGGGAAATTCTGCTTCAAAAGCGGTTTCCAGTTTTCTCTTTCTTTGGAAAATTTCCATTGCGGTGTGTTCCTTCATTTCGTGGAAATTGTCCACCGCCAAATCTGCAATCGCGTCTGTATCTTTTTTCCGAAGCGCTTCGTATTCCTTAAAAATCATTTCCCAATTAACTCCTTCCCTTTGGGAAGGCTGGGATGGGACATATTTCTCAAGAATTTCATCAAAAACAACCACATCTTCAAAGGAAGCGTTCATTCCTTGTCCGTAAAACGGAACTATGGCATGTGCGGCATCGCCCATTAAAAGAACTTTTCCGAAGGCATTCCAGGGTGAACACTTTACGGTTCCCAAAGGTCCAGTTGGATTTCCGAAAAACTCTTCGGCAAGATTTGGGATCATTTCCACCACATCGGGGAATTCTTTGTTAAAATATTCGTGAACCATTTCCGGCGAAGTCAAATTCGCAAAGCAATAGTCGCTGTTTTCATACGGAAGAAATAAGGTAACCGTAAAACTTCCGTCGAGATTTGGAAGTGCGATCAACATATCTTCACCTCGCGGCCAAATGTGCAACGCGTTTTTAAACGTTCTGTAACCGTTATTTTCTGTAGCGGGTATTTCAAGTTCTTTATAACCGTGACTTAGCCATTGCTGCGAAAAACTGAAAAGAAACTTATGGCTTTCAAACATATTTTTACGTACCGCTGAACCCGCGCCGTCGGTTCCGAAAATAGCATCGGCGGAAATTGTAATTTCTTCTTTTGAATTATAATTCCTGAAAGTAGCCGAAGCATTTTCCAAATCCACAGTTTCGCAAGCGTGGTTAAAAATGAGTTTTACGTTTGGCATTTTTTCAGCTTCATCCAAAAGAAGCATATTCAAACCGGGTCGCGAAATGGAGTTGATGTATTCATCTTTTCTACCGCTGTACGGACTCAAAAAAGTATTTCCAGCTTTGTCGTGAATCATCCTCCCGTTCATTGGGATGCATAGTTTTTTTGCTTCTTCTTCTAAACCTGCAAGTCGCAATCCTCGTAATCCACGATCGCTCAAAGCTAAGTTTATGGAACGTCCGGCGTCTTGGGTTACTTTTCGCAAATCGGGCCGTTTTTCTACTAAGGTTACTTCAAAACCGCGTTGTGCCATTCGCAGTGCGAGAAGGCTTCCGCAGAGTCCGGCGCCGATTATTAGGATATTGTTCATTGTCTATTTTTATTTTTTATTCAATCATGCAAGATTTTCAAAACCTTGTAGTATTTAAATCTTTAGCTTAAAGACCTACAAGGAGGCCTGCGGCAACATCTTGCAGGTCGGTTTAAAATTTCCCTTAATTTTTCCGAAAATCGAAATACATCCTCAAAACTATTGTAAAGTGGGGCGGGAGCAACGCGGATTACATCCGGCTCTCGCCAATCACTTATCACGCCAGCTTGGGTTAGTTTTGTGTGTAAATTTTTATCGGCATTTTTCACTTGAATTGAAAGTTGGCAGCCGCGTTCTTCGGGATTTCTTGGAGTGATTACGTTAATTGAATCGTTTTTCATTTCATCCAATAAAAACTCTAAAAATCCAGTTAGTTTTTCAGATTTCTTCCGAAGATTTTCAAAACCAGCTTCCGCAAAAGTATCCAATGATGCACGAATGGCTGCCATCGATAAAATTGGCGGATTGCTTAATTGCCAACCCTCTGCGCCAGGCAAGGCATCAAATTCGTGCCGCATATTGAAACGCGTTTTTTTGTTGTGCCCCCACCAACCTGCAAATCGATTTAGTTTTTCATTGTTTGCGTGGCGTTCGTGAACAAAACACCCGCCCAAACTTCCCGGGCCGCTGTTTAAATACTTATAGGTACACCAAACGGCGAAATCTGCTCCCGTTTCGTGAAGGTTTGGCTGAATATTTCCTGCGCCGTGCGCCAAATCAAAACCGACCATACAATTATATTTATGGCCGAGTTCGGTAATTTTTTTGAGCGGAAAGGATTGGCCTGTGTAATAATTGGTACTGCCGATCATTAGTAAAGCAATTTCGTTTCCGTGATTTTTCATTATTTCCTCCAAATCCTCAAAACGGCAAAGTTCCTCGCCCTTTCTCGGTTTCCAAAGAATTAATCCGTCTTTCGGGTCAATTCCGTGATATTTCAGTTGGCTTTCAACTGCATATTTATCACTTGGAAAAGCATCGCTTTCAACCACAATTTTATATTTCGTTTTTGTGGGTTGAAAAAAGGAAACCATCATTAAGTGAAGGTTTGTTGTCAACGTATTCATTACAACTACTTCCGAAGGTTTCGCGCCAACGATTTTCGCCATATTTTCTGTCAGAAATTCGTGGTAGGGTAGCCAAGGATGTTTGCCTTCCACGTGGCCTTCAACACCTAAATTTGCCCAATCGGCAAGTTCTTCTTTTATATATTTTGAAGTAATTTTGGGTTGCAGCCCAAGGGAATTTCCGCAGAGATAAACAAGTGCTTCACCGGACGTATTTTTTGGAATATGAAACTTGTTTCTGAAAGACGCTAAAGCATCTTCGGCATCTTGTTTTTTTGCGTATTCTAAAGAATTTTGGAACATTGGGTTGTGTTGAATTTTATCGGCTTTTCACAAAAATAGGAATTAAAATTCGTTTAATTGGCTGTTTCTTTTTTAACCGAAATATTACTGAAATACAACTTAAAACCGCCAGTGCTATCCTTATGCATTTTTGCAATTTCAATTCCACTGAAATTTTCATAATCTTCCCAGGTAGTACTCATAGAGGGCGCCTCTGTATTTCCTTTTCTATAGTTCCACTCCTTTATTTTGAAATCGTGGTCGTAGAAAAAATCATAAGCATCGCCAGGGGTATAGCCTCCATCGTTTCCGTAAACAATTGTTAATTGAGCTAAAGTGTCTTTAGAAATTGGCGCAACAGCATTTTCTTTTTCCGAAAAAGTAATTCCTTTATCCCAAAGCAATTGAAAAGGTGCCAGTAGCCAATATTTATCATTAATAAAAGCTGCGTCAGTTTTCATAACAATGCTATCCATTTTTGAACGGTTATAATGTATGGTGTCCGTAGCCGAAATCATTGAAACGGACCCTGTTTTTGACTTCCAAATCCAAGCTCGGTCAAAATGGTTTTCACCGCGATCTACATTGAAAGTGAAAGCTAATTCTGAAACGTCTTTCCAATTTTCATAACCGTTAGCGTTTGCTATTTGATGCCTAATGTCTAAATTTTGAAGAGAATCTTTTTCGTCAATTAATTCAACTTCCGAAGATTTTTGGCTGTTATTGCAGCTCAAAAAAACTAAAAATACGGTCAGGATGGTATAAGAGATTTTCATATTCAGTATGTTTTCTGTAAAAGTAAAGAATACTTTTGGCTTTCATATTTTTTGTATTTTTATTGTGTTGAACTAAGTTAACTCCCCATTGCAATGCGTGTGATAGATAACAAAGAAACAAATAGGTTCGAGGCCGAAGAAGATGGCCATAAAGCTATTATTGAATATTCCGTGCAGCCAGGCATTTTATCATTAAACCACACGGAAGTTCCCAAAGAGCTTGCGGGGCAGGGCATAGCGAGCGAGATGACGGAAAAAGTTTTGCTGCAGATAGAACTTCGCGGTTTGAAAGTGATTCCCGTTTGTCCCTTTATAAAAAAATATATTGATAAACATCCCGAATGGAAATCTATTATAGCAAAGTAAGAAAGTTTAAAAAACCCTTTCAATTATTGTTGAAAGGGTTTTTTTCATAAAATATTTCCATTAAAATTAATCCACTGCGTCTTCTACATCGTCCGCAACGTCTTCAATTTCGTCGCCAACTGTTTTGTTTTCGCGGCAACTTGTAAAGCTTGTAGCCATTAATCCTGCTGCAAATAAAATTAAAAATACTTTTTTCATATTAGATTGTTTGTTTAAGAGTTAATAATTTGTTTGTTGTCTTAAGGTCTGCGTCCAGTTGCCAATCGGTATAAAATACCAATAATTGCCAAGACCAATAAAATGTGAATTAGGCTTCCAACAGCTTCACCGAAACCGAAATAGCCTACGAGCCATCCTATGATAAGGAGTACTACAATTAACCAGATGATGTCACCCATAATGATAGTTTTTTAAAGTTAGTGTCATTAAAACTACGATAAAACCTTTCTTTTATCAATTTATTTAACCCATGTTTAACGAAATTATCAATAAAATATCAAAAATGTTACTAAATGTGTTTTTTGAGTTAATTGGCTATATTTGGGGAAAAAGATGCTAATGAATTATTCCGAAGAATTTGAAACCAACCGAAAAACCTGGAATTCAAAGGTAACTGTGCATGCCAAAAGTGAATTTTACGACTTAGAAAATTTCATCAATGGAAAATCCTCGCTCCATGAATATGAAATTAATGCCTTGGGTGATGTTTCGGGAAAGCGGCTTTTGCATCTTCAGTGCCATTTTGGGCAGGATACCTTGAGTTTTGCGCGAATGGGAGCTAAATGTACGGGTGTAGATATTTCTGATGAAGGAATCAAATTGGCAAAACAATTGAACACCGAGCTAAAACTTGATGCGGACTTTGTTTGCTGCAATGTTTTGGAGACTTCAAAATATGTTTCAGAAAAGTTTGATATTGTTTTTACAAGCTATGGAACGATTGGTTGGTTGCCCGATTTAAAACCGTGGGCGCAGATGATTTCGGAACGGTTAAAACCCGGCGGTTTCTTATATATTGTTGAATTTCATCCCATTGCTTGGATGTTTGATTATACCGTTTCACCTCCAGAGATGAAATATGGCTACCATCAAAAAGATACTATTTATGAAGAATACGAGGGAACCTATGCCGATAAAAACTCAAAAATGGTGAGTAAGGAATACGGCTGGAACCATAGTTTGGGGGAAGTGATTTCTTCACTTTCCGAAGCTGGACTACATATTGCTTACTTAAAAGAGCACGATGCTTCGCCTTATGATATTTTTCCAGGATTAGTTGAAAATGACAAAGGGATGTTTGAGCTTTCAAGCAAAATGTACCCGTTGATTTTTGAAGTGAAGGCAATAAAAAATTCCACACCCGAAGCTGTGGAATTATAATATTTTAAAAATTTAATGAGAATTAATGCGTTGTCTCTTTTTTTAGCAACTCCGGAAATTTCTCCTTAAATCTATTTAATCGCGGAATAGAAACATTTTGAATGTACGGATTATCGGGGTTGTTGCGTTCGTAGTTTTGATGATACGCCTCCGCTTTCCAAAATTTTTGAAAAGGCAAAACCTGCGCGGCAACTTTATCTCCGCCTAGTTGTTTGTTTAAGGTAGCCACTTTTTCATCAATAATTTTCTTTTCTTCATCGTTTTGATAGAAAATTATCGAACGATAGGATTTGCCGTGGTCAGGACCTTGGCCGTTTATTTGGGTTACATTTTGTGAGCCAAAATACACATCAACCAATTGGCTAAAACTTACAATTTCTGGATCGTAAATAACCTCAACGCCTTCAGCATGATCGGCGTGATTTTGATAGGTAGGATTCTTGCTATCGCCCCCGCTATAGCCAGAAATAGCTTCCTTAACGCCATTTACGCTTTCATAAATAGCTTCCACACACCAAAAACAACCACTTGCAAAATATGCTTTTTTTAAACCATTTTCAGTTTCAGTCTGTACGGGGATTTGCTCTTTTTGAGCCAAGGCCTCTGCTTGTTTATTACTTTCATTTGAAGGCTTGCAAGCGCCTTGAAGTGAGAAAAGAAAAATACTGGCAATAAGGAATGTGACTTTTTTCATAGAAATCATTTTTTAGGAATTGGTCTTACGTAAATGAAAAACCTTGCATTTAAAGTACAAAAAAAGCCTCCACATAATGTGAAGGCTTTGTTATAATTGAAGGTTATTTTTATTTAAGCTTTGCAAACTTAGCTTCCATTTTCTCTCGCTCTTCGGCAGCTAAATCTGGATCAACCAAGATACGGCCACTGTGCTCATCTGTAATAATTTTTTTGCGGCCTGCAATCTCCATTTGCACCTGTGGTGGAATGGTGAAGAAAGAACCGCCGGAAGCACCACGCTCCACGGCAACTACAGCCAAGCCATTTTTAACATTCGTGCGAATGCGCTTGTATGCCTTTATAAGACGTGGCTCAATTTGAGTCTCAAAATTTTCAGACTCCTTGATTAGGGTCTGCTCTTCTTTCTCGGTTTCTTTCAGGATTTCGTCAAGCTCGTTCTGTTTGTGCTTCAAATGCTCTGAGCGCTCGTCAAAACGTGCTTTTGTATCTTCGATTACTTGATTTTTCTGCTCTATTTGTGCGCGATATTCTTTGATGTTTTTCTCTGCAAGCTGAATTTCAAGCTCTTGAAATTCAACTTCCTTACTTAAAGAGTTGTATTCACGATTGTTGCGAACGTTGTCCTGTTGAGCAGTATATTTTTTGATGAGCGCTTTAGACTCTTCAATGTTGTTCTTCTTTTCCTTGATTTGGTCTTCAATTACCTCAAGGTCTGCCTTAAGCTTTTCCAAACGGGTGTTCATTCCTGCCACCTCGTCCTCAAGATCTTCAACTTCCAAAGGAAGTTCGCCACGAACGCTTCTTATTTCATCAATTCTGGAATCAATAAGCTGCAGATCATACAAGGCTCTTAACTTCTCTTCAACAGTAACTTCGGTTTTTGTTGCCATAAATTATAAATAGCTAATAGGATTGGTATTTGTTTGTGATAAAAGGACTGCAAAATTAGTAATTTTTTTCTTAAGGAAAGAATGTAAAAGGTCTTTTGTGTACTGTTCGCTTTCATAATGCCCAATATCTGCCAAAAGCATGGTGTTTTCTGTCTTAAAGAAGTCGTGATATTTAAAATCTGCCGAAATAAATGCATCGGCGCCAGCATTTTTTGCGGCATCTATGGCAAAACTTCCGCTTCCGCCGAGAACTGCAACTCTTTTAATTGATTTGTGAAGCAATGCTGAGTGGCGCACACAATCTGTTTTCATCGTTTTTTTCAGAAATTGCAAGAACTCTTTTTCATCCAGGCCATTTTCCAATTCGCCAATCATCCCCATCCCTAAATGTTGATTCTGGTTTTCAAGTGTGGTTATTTCATAAGCTACCTCCTCATAGGGATGTTCTTCAAACAAAGCTTTTAAAATATTGTTTTGAAGGTGTTTCTCAAAAGTAATCCCAATTTGCGTTTCATCCTCAAAATGGGTTTCGCCTTTTTTCCCGATTACGGGATTGGAGTCTTCATTGCCTTTAAAACTGCCTTTTCCCTCAATATTGAAACTGCAATTTTCATAGTTGCCAATATTGCCGGCACCTACTGCAAAAAGAGCATTTCTAACTTTTTCAGCATCTTTTGAAGGGACAAACGTGATGAGCTTTTTAATGGCTTCAGTTTGGGGAATTAAAACGGCTCTATTCTTCAATCCAAGTTTTTCACAAATTATTGCGTTCACGCCATTCCATGAATTGTCCAGCGCGGTGTGGTTTGAAAATATAGCGATATCGTGCTTTATTGCTTTCTGAACTACACGTTCAACATATGTTTTGCCCGTAATTTTTTTCAATCCCGAGAAAATAATCGGATGAAAGCTAACGATGAGGTTGCAGTTTTTTGCGATGGCTTCATCCACTACGGTTTCTAATGTATCCAGCGTTACCAATATTCCCGAAACAGTTGCATTGGCGTCACCTACCAATAATCCTGTATTGTCAAAACCTTCTGAATAGGATAGCGGTGAGAGCTCTTCAAGGACCGCAATTACTTCTTTTACCTTCATTTTTTTACATTTTCAGTAAAGATAACAGTTTATGGAATTTTCAGTGACTTCTATTTTTATTTTAAAGCAATCCTCAATTTCTGCGGAATTAGTACTTTCGTTCTATGAATTTTCTGCGCAAGTTATTATTTCCTTTTTCACTATTGTACGGTGGCATTACGGCTATTCGAAATTTTCTATATAACAAGGGAATTTTAAAGAGCAAGAAGTATGATTTACCGGTTATTTGTGTGGGAAACCTTTCCACGGGAGGAACCGGAAAGTCCCCAATGATAGAATTGTTGGTTTCCTTTTTAGAACATAAACAGAAAGTTGCGGTTTTAAGCCGCGGTTATAAACGAAAAACTTCAGGCTATCGCGAAGTTTCAATAGTAAATACTGTGGAAGAAGTAGGCGATGAGCCGCTTCAATTCAAAAAGAAATTTCCAGAAATAACAGCTGCAGTATGTGAAGATCGCCGAACTGGAATTGAAAAATTGCAAAGTAAGGCTGATGTAATTTTGCTTGACGATGCCTTTCAGCATAGAAAAGTAAAGGCTTCGCTGAATATATTACTCACTTCTTTTGATAAACTGTATGTGAATGATTGTATGCTTCCCACGGGAAACCTACGCGAGCCAAAATATGGAGCAGAGCGGGCTGATGTGATTGTTGTTACTAAATGTCCCGATGACATTTCCGATTTCACAATGGAAGCCATAAAACGAAAACTGGATCCGAAACCGCATCAGAAAATTTATTTTTCAAAAATCGGATATGCTTCAGAAATAAAAAATCCGAAGGAAAAAAAACCGCTATCATATTTAAAAAACGAAAAATTTCTTTTGGTTACGGGTATTGCGAATCCAAGACCTTTGATAGACTACTTGAAAAAAGAAGGGTTGAACTTTAAAGAAAAATCATTTCCGGATCATCATAATTTTACTTCTTTTGAAATTGACGAATTAAAAAAACATCCTGTAATACTTACTACCGAAAAGGATTTTATGCGACTGCAAGCACTTTCAAAAGTAACGGAAATCTTTTATCTGCCGATTAGGACAGTAATTTTAAATGAAGAAGAGGTTAATTTTAAAAGTAGCATTGAAGTAGTAATAAAAGATAAGAAGTAATTACTTCACCAAAAAATCATTGCTGCGCAGCACTCTGTTTATCTTTTCGAAAAAATCTTCTGCATTGAAGGGTTTGGGGATAAATTCGTTAAAGCCTGCTTTGTAGAAATCCTCCAGATTTTCTTCAATCGTAATTGCGGTCAAAGCAATAATTGGCACTGTTTTATTGAATTCACGGATTTTTTTAGTGGCTTCAATTCCGCTAATTCCTGGCATATGAATGTCCATTAAAATTACATCAAAATCTTGTTCTTTGGCGTGCTTTATAGCGTCCATCCCGTTATCAACCACAGTACATGCCATTTTTTTCTTTTCAAGAATTTTCTTGGTAATCATTTGGTTAATTTTGTTGTCTTCAACAATCATAACTGCCTTGTTTTCAAATATGTCGTTATCCAGTACAACCTCCATATTTTTTGGGTCGGTTATGTTGGTTTCCGACTCGGCGATGTCATAATTTATATTGAACCAAAACTTGGAGCCTTCTCCCAGTTTACTCTCCAAAAATATTTTGCTCCCCATGAGCTCCAGAAGATTTTTCACAATAGAAAGACCAAGGCCCGTGCCGCCATATTTTCGGTTTATTTGAAGCGAACCTTGTGAAAAAGATTCAAAAATTGTGTTTTGTTTCTTCTTGGAAATCCCGTCTCCCGTATCTTCCACTTCAAAATGGACTACTACCTTTTTGGCGGATTTTTCGGCATTTTTAACCCGTACCCAGATATCACCATTTTCGGTAAACTTGATGGAGTTGCTGATAAGGTTAATGAGTATTTGGGAAATCTTTAATGAATCTCCCATTACTTCATTTGGTAAAGTTGGGTCGTATTCGTAATGAACATTGTTGTTTTTGGCCTCCGCAGATTTTTTAAGGGCAATCAACACCCCGTCTATCCGCTTTTTCAGATTGAAGGGCGCTTTTTCAATTTCTACCTTATTTGCCTCTAATTTATTGAGATCGAGAATATTGTTGATTAGCGATAACAGATATTCTCCTGAAAATTTTAATGAATTTAGATGTTCTTTTTGTTCAGGTTTCGGGTCTTCCTCCAAAAGTAGATGTGTTAAACCGGTAACCGTGTACATAGGTGTTCGCAGTTCGTGGGTAATGGTTGAAAGAAATTGTGCCTTAGCCTGCGAAGCTTTTTCTGCATTTTCCTTTGCCTCCTGCAATTCTGTGTTTTTGTCCTGTAGCAGCTCATTTGCTTTTGCTCTTAAATTATTGTTTTTATAAAGCGAAAGCGTCAATAGTGAAAGTATCAGGATTAAGGCAATGCTGAGCCACCCGGTAAGTTTTCCAAAAAACAATGACTTTTCCTGTTTGCTAAGGTCATCCTGTTGGTTTGCAATTATTTCATTCAAATCGCCAATTGCAGATTCTGCTTGAATTCCGCGTTCAATTGCTTTTAAGTGAATTTGGCGTAGCGAATCTTTTCGGTTAAAGTAATATTTAAGCTCTTCCTCTGCTTTGGAATTCATCTTTTCTGCAATCAAAATCTGTGAATTGATTCGATGGCTTTCTACAATATACTTTGTGAAACCTTGTGAATATGAAATTTCAGAGACAGTTTTTAAAAGGTTCCTAGCTTCCTGCAATGGGCGAGGGTATATTTCAGGATTCATTAGTGAAAGCGCATCTGCAGTACTGCTATATGCACCCACTTCTTGATACAATAAACCTTGTTCCTTAAAGCTTTGAGCAGCCGGTTTTAAATATGAAATGGCTTTTTCATAATTACCTAGCCGAATCTCTAGCAGACCTTTGCCATAAAGTACGTTTGCCTTACTTTTTTCATCATTGAGATCGGTATAGATTGAGTCAGCCTTACTTAAGTATTTTTCAGCTATTTCAGTCTTACCATTTGAAACTAGAATAATTCCATAAAGATTATAAGCTTTTGCCAGTTTATAGAAATTTTTATAGGTTTCGCCATTTTCAATTGCTTTTTTTGTTTCATCAACCGCCTTGTCAAAATATTCCAAATTATAGTAAAGCTCTGCAATACTTAATTCTACATCTGGCTTATAACTTCTATATTTCGGGAGCATTGCCAGTTTGTTGGCATCGTTCAGGTTTTTCACCGCTTCCATAAAGTTTTCAGTTTCCAGTGCTTTGCTGGCTGAATACTGCAACTGTTTTATGGTCACAATGGTATCCTTAATTTGCGCTGAAGTGGAATTGCCTGAAACCAGTAAACACAAAATAAGGGGCAAGAAAATCTTGTATTTTAAAATCAGTTGGCGCATTGGTTAGTTTAAAAGGGCAATAAATATAGTTATTTCGCAGAAATTCTATCAATTAAATCTATAATTCTAGATGAATACCCAATTTCATTATCATACCACCCTATTATTTTTACCATCTTTCCTACAACTGAAGTCATTCCCGCATCAAAAATGCATGAATTTGTATTGCCTACAATATCTATGGAAACAATTGGGTCTTCTGTATATTGAAGAATTCCAGCAAGTGAATTTTCCGAAGCATTTTTGAAAGCATTGTTTATCTCTTCAATTGAAACCTCTTTTTTAACGTTTAAGGTTATATCGGTTAATGAACCGTTCGGAACGGGAACACGGATTCCGCAACCGCCAATTACCTCAGAAAGTTCGGGAAATATTTTGGTCAAAGCCTTTGCGGCACCCGTCGTTGTGGGTACGATAGATTGTCCCGCAGCGCGTGCACGCCGTAAGTCCCTATGGGGTTGGTCGTGCAAGCTTTGGTCTGTGGTGTAGGAGTGGACAGTAGTGATATAGGCTTGTTCAATGCCGCAAAGTTCGTTGATTATTTTTAGCATCGGCGCAGCATTATTGGTGGTGCAGGAAGCATTTGAAATAATCAAATCTTCGGGCGAGAGGGTGTTATCATTTACACCCAATACAACAGTTTTTATATCATCCTCCAAAGGCGGCACTGAAAGTATTACCTTTTTTGCTCCGTTTCTTAAATGGTTTTCCAGTTGTTTTTTAGTTTTGAATTTGCCCGTGCATTCCACAACAATGTCAACATTTCCCCAGGAAATATCTTCTATATTTTTTTCCGAAGAAAATTTCACTTTTTTTCCAGCGACCGAAACTTCATTTTCTGTATATTCAATATCTTCCTTTAAAACTCCGTGAATACTGTCGTATTTTAAAAGATGGCTTAATGTTTTGGTATCGGCAAGATCATTTATTGCTATCACTTCTATCGTAGGATGATTGAGCAATAGCCTAAAAACATTCCGGCCAATTCGGCCAAAACCATTGATGCCGACAGTTGTCTTTTTATTCATTTTCTGAAATTAATTAGGTAAGATGCTTTTGTGCCTTATATGAGGATCGAACCAAGGCACCACTTTCCACGTGGCGAAAACCCATTTCCAAACCTATGGTTTCATATTTTTTAAACTGTTCTGGAGTAATAAACTCCTTAACTGGAAGATGTTTTTTTGAAGGCTGTAAATACTGCCCAATAGTCAATACATCCAGCCCAACGTTGCGTAAATCTTTCATAGTCTGGATCACTTCTTCTTCCATTTCTCCCAAACCGAGCATGATCCCACTTTTTGTGCGCAGTTTACCGGTATGTTTCAAATAGTTCAAAACTTCAAGACTGCGTTCGTATTTCGCCTGTATTCTTACCTCGCGCGTCAACCGTTTTACCGTTTCCATATTGTGGCTCACAATTTCGGGCCGCACGGCTATTATGCGGTCTATGTTTCGGGTGTTGCCCTGAAAATCTGGAATTAAAGTTTCCAAAGTAGTCTCTGGATTCATCCGGCGAATCGCTTTCACGGTTTCGGCCCAAATAATAGAGCCCATATCCTTCAAATCATCACGGTCAACAGAGGTTATAACCGCGTGCTTTATATTCATCAATTTAATGGAGCGCGCAACTTTTTCAGGCTCGTCCCAATCTATGGTTTCGGGACGTCCGGTTTTCACCCCGCAGAAACCGCAGGATCGGGTACAGATGTTTCCCAAAATCATAAAGGTGGCCGTGCCCTCGCCCCAGCATTCGCCCATATTTGGGCAGCTACCGGAAGTGCAGATGGTGTGCAGTTTATATTTTTCAACCACGCCACGCAGCTCAGTATATTTTTTTCCCGTGGGAAGCTTAACGCGAATCCATTTTGGTTTTGGTGCGGGCTTTTGAATTTCCAAAGTTTCTGTGCTCATAAGGGTAACAAAAGTACGAAAAAAAGCCCCCTAACCCCCAAATGGAAAACTCCATTTTTTTTTGAATTTGGAACTTGATTTTTTTAGTATTTGTAATAACTAATCTTGCTGCGTAATGATTTCAGCTAGCAGTTTTCGCGCCCGAAGCAGTCTAACCTTTACGTTGTTTAATGGCTCTTCCAATGTTTCGGAGATTTCATTATAACTCATTTCCTGAAAATACCGCAGGTTTATTACTTCCTGATAATGCGGTTTTAGTTGTTTTATGTAACGTAAAAGTTCAGCCAAGTTTTGCTCCCTAATCAATTTATCTTCCGGAGTGGGCGAGTGGTCCGCAATTTTCTGGACCTGCTCGTTGGAAGCATCTGTAGTATTTGAATAGATAGAGGCGTTTTTTTTACGCGTTTTGTCTATTTGGATGTTTTTTGAAATGGTAATAAGCCACGTTGAAAAAGTATAGTTTTCGTCAAAAGTTTCAATTTTGTCAAAAGCCTTAGCAAAAGTTTCGATGGTAATATCCTCTGCTTCGTGCTCGTTACGCACTCTTTTCATTTGAAAACCGAACACTTCGTTCCAAAAATAATCTAACAGAAACTTGAAAGCGCCCTGTTTGCCTTTTTTTGCTTTTTCAATATGTAGTGCTATTTCTTCCGAAGTTATTTCCATCGCGAGTTTTTTTCGCCGCTGTTGGAAATAAAGATACTTAATTGTGTGAAGACTAAAAACAATTCATAAAAAGGAATAAACAGTACCAAATCCTGTTCCTTTAGTTTTTTTGCGGCATTTCCAATTATAATATACTGAAAAACAAGGCGTATAAAAATTACGGCCAAACCAAAATACCAGAATTCCGTAAACATTGTGGCTATTGCCAATATCCAAAAAAATAAATTACTTAGGTAATAGGCCCCTAAAAGAATGCGGTGTTTGGGTTTATAGAGTTTAGCAGTGGAGTAGTGCCTCTTTTTTTGAAGGAGCCATTTTTTCTTTTTCTTCTTCGGAAGTGAATAAGTAAATGCTTTTGCATCTGTACATATAGCAACATTTTTTGCAGTGGCGGCTTCGTTCACAAAAAGGTCATCATCGCCAGAAGGTATTTTGATGTGGCTCATAAAGCCATTGTTGTCATAATATAGGTTGCTGGTGTAAGCTAAATTGCGGCCCACGCCCATATACGGGTTTCCAGCCTTGGCGTAGGAGAAATATTGAACTGCCGTCATTAAAGTTTCAAAACGGATCATTTTGTTCAAAAATCCGGACTGTTTTTCATAAGCACCGTAGCCAAGAATCAACTGCTTTTCATCAGAAAATTTTGAAGCCATTGTGGCCAACCAATCATCGGAAGCTGGGTAACAGTCGGCATCCGTGAAAACCAATCGCGTGTTTTTTGCGCGTTTTATTCCTAAAGTGAGGGCATATTTTTTATTGGCCCAAAAGGCTTCGTTGTTTTTCACGTTTACAATTTGTATTCGGGGGTCGTTCTGGGCAAAGCTTTCCATCACCTCCAAGGTTTCGTCAACCGAGGCGTCGTTTATAAGAATGATTTCAAAGTTTGAATAATGCTGTTGTTGCCAAAGCGGAATGTTTTTCTGAAGATTTTCAGCTTCGTTTTTGGCACATATTATAAGGGAAACCGGATAATTTTCCGAAGTAATTTTTTCTGAAGTTTTTAAAAATGAAAATTTCGAAAAGAGAAGGTAATAAGCACAGTTAATCAACGCGACCGCGCCGAAAACGTAAAGTAGCACCATAGGGATTTACGATTGTAATTTTGTGAATAAGAGTGAAATTTTAATTAACAATTGGAAGTTGCCTCTATTTTGTGGGTGTCTTCTTTACAAGAATCAAATTGATCTGGGGTCTTTCCACAGAAACCGCACGATTCACCTTCTTTATTTAAAAAAGGGCTTTGGCTGGCACAGGTTCCGGCAAATTTCCCGTCCTTTTTGGCCCACAATTTTATGGCAATACCGGCAACGGCAAGTAATAATAAAGCTAATGTGATAAGTAAAAGTTTCATCTCAAATATTTAGGTTGCAAAAATACAATCTTTCTTTTTGTTCTGCTCAGATTTTAAGTATTTTTAGCCTCAATTTTAAATAATTTAACGATGCTAAAACCTACAAGTTTTTTGATACTTTCCATAATTGTCCTTCTCAATTTTTCCTGTAAAAATGACACTCAAAATTCAGATAAGATAGAATCTGAAAATGTGGCTGTTGATACTGTGTCAGAACTGCCAAGGAATAGGGCTGCCAAAAAAGATTTGACACCGCAGGATATTGCGGTTATTAAAAGTGTGATGGCTCGTGTTATGAATGATGGGTATCTAAAAAGATTTGCAAGTTACCTTGTTACTGCAGAATTGACGGATCTGCTTTCCAATGAAGATGGTCCCTTCACTGTTTTTGGTCCTACCGATGCCGCTATCGAGTCCTTATCTGCTGAAAAGAGGAAGTTTTATTCAAATCCGGAAAACAAAGCGCAATTGATAGAAATGCTGAAATCGCATATTGTGGTAGGAAATTTCGACAAAACAACTTTGATGCAAACCATCGATAAAGGCGGCAAAGCCAAATTGAAAACGTTGGCCGGTATTACTTTAATGGTTACAAAATCTGGTGAAGAACTTATTGTCGCAGATGGAAAAGGTGCAACAGCAAAAGTGATTAAAGGCAGTGTAGAAGGGTCAAATGGTTCGGTTTACGTTGTGGATGCTTTGCTGAATGCAAATTAAAAAACGTTTACTTCCGGTTCAATAAAGATGCCGGTCATTTCCTTTACCTTTTTTTGGATTTCCATAGCGAGTTGCCAAATTTGCTTTCCGCTCGCGTTGCCATAATTCACAAGAACCAAGGCTTGGTTTTTATGTATTCCCGCATCACCAAAACGTTGGCCTTTAAAACCAGCTTTTTCGATGAGCCACCCGGCGGGAATCTTAAATTCCGTAGGCGAAACCTCATAAAAAGG
The DNA here is from genome assembly GCA_002364215.1 of Aequorivita sp. UBA3180. Taxonomy (GTDB): domain Bacteria; phylum Bacteroidota; class Bacteroidia; order Flavobacteriales; family Flavobacteriaceae; genus Aequorivita. The sequence continues at coordinate 123,858 of DEXQ01000009.1, forward strand.
AGCCTCCGGAAAATTTCTTCTAAATTCCTGAAATGTTTCAGCATCAACAACTGGATTTTTGAAAAAACTGCCACTGTTGCCCAATACCTTCGGGTCTGGAAGTTTTGATTGGCGAATAGCGATAACCGCTTCTGAAACGTCTTTAATTGTGGGGGTTTCGATTTTTTTATCGTTCAGGACTTTCTGAATATCACCGTATGAAATACTGGTTTTGTGGTCTTTTTTTGTCAACCGAAATGTAACGCTGGTAATTATGTATTTTCCTTTCGCTTCATTTTTGAAGATGGAATTTCGGTATTCAAAAGCGCATTCATCCTTTGTGAATTCCCGCTCTTGTAAAGTTTCAATTTCAACAGTATTGCAGCTTACAAAAGTATCTTTGAGCTCCACCCCGTAAGCGCCAATATTTTGAATAGGAGCCGTACCTACATTCCCGGGAATAAGTGAAAGGTTTTCCAAACCGCCAAAATCGTTCGCAATGCAATATTGAACAAATTCGTGCCAGTTTTCCCCAGCCATTACTTTTACAAAAACCTCGGTATCGGTTTCTTTTAGGATTTCAATTCCTTTTAAATTTATGTGAAGTACAAAAGCATCCAAATCGCCTGTAAGAAGCATATTGCTTCCGCCACCTAAAATGAAAAGATTTTTGGAAGTTTTCTCTGAAAGCGCCTGTTTTAATTCTTCAATGCTTTCAACCGAAACAAAATAACGGGCGTTGCAATCTATGCCAAATGTATTGTGGTTTTTAAGCGATTTGTTTTCGTCAACCCGCATTAATCCTTATATTTTTGAAGCGCAATTTTTAGAATTTCAACCGCTCTAATAAGGCTTTCCTTTTTCAAAACATACGCAATTCGTACTTGATTGAGACCAACTCCGGGACTGGAATAGAAGCCTGCGGCAGGAGCTACCATAATGGTTTCGCCGTTATCATCAAATTCTTCCAAAAGCCATTGTGCAAAGGCATCACTGTTTTTTACAGGTAGTTGAACAATGCAATAAAAAGCTCCTTTCGGCTCGCCCACTTGCACGCCCGGAATGGCTTTTAGTGCGGCAACCAATGTATTTCTTCTATCTTGATATTCGGAAATTACTTCGTCAAAATAACTTTGGGGAGTCTGCAAAGCAGCCTCACTTGCAATTTGTGCAAAAGTTGGAGGGCTTAATCGGGCCTGTGCAAATTTTAAAGCTGTTGCAATAACTTGTTTGTTTTTTGAAACCAAACAACCAATGCGTGCCCCGCACATACTGTATCTTTTTGAAACCGAATCGATGATGATTCCGTTTTCGGCCAAGCTATCTTCTTCAAGAATTGAATAATGTTTGTAGCCGTCATAGGTAAACTCGCGATACACTTCATCTGCAACCAAGAATAAATCATGTTTTTTTACAATTTTGGCCAAGGTCTGTATTTCTTCTTTAGAATAGAGGTACCCTGTAGGATTTCCGGGGTTGCAGATAAGGATAGCCTTGGTTTTTGGAGTAATAAGTTTTTCAAATTCTGAAATTGGAGGCAATGCAAAATTGTCTTCAATCTTTGAAATAACGGGCACGATTTTTACGTCAGATGCTGTTGCAAAACCGTTGTAATTCGCGTAAAAGGGTTCAGGAATAATTATTTCATCTCCCGCATCGGCAATGCTGCCCATTGCAAATAACAGTGCTTCACTACCGCCGGTCGTGACTATAATGTCATTTGCCTCAACTGGGATGTTGTTCTTTTTGTAATAATTAGCAATTTTTTCACGGTATTCCTGTGAACCTTCAGAGCGGGTATAAGCAAGAATTTCCAAATGGTGGTGCGCCACAGCATCCATAGCAATCTCAGGCGATTTTATATCGGGCTGGCCTATGTTAAGGTGGTAAACGGTTTTGTTTGCTTTATAGGCTTTTTCGGCGTAGGGAACCAGCTTTCTAATAGGTGATTCCGGCATGTTTTTCCCTTTGTGTGAAACTGTCGGCATAGTGAATTTGTTTATGGCAAAGTTGCAAAATATATTTTATAAAATCACTCTGCCCGAAACAACATTCGGCTTTTTTTTATATCTTCAAGTGTTTTCAAAGAAACTATTAAAATTTTGCATAAAGCCTTTGTATTTCTCTTCTTTTTTTGTTTTTCAGCTGTTTTGGGGGCGCAAACAGGGTTTTTTCTTCAGTCAGATAAAAAGAGGGATAAAATACCTTTTAAGCTTGTAAACAATCTACCGATTATTCAAATAGAAATCAACGGTACCCCACTTTCATTTATTCTGGATACTGGGGTGAAATCTACTATTTTATTTAGTTTAGAAGAAGCAGACAGTCTCCAGCTCCGAAATACCACTCCGGTTATGCTCCAGGGCCTTGGTGCGGGAGGGGCGGTAGAGGCTTTAAGAAGTTTGAACAATAAAGTAAAAGTGGGTAGTGCCATAGATAACGACCATGACCTTTACATAATTTTTGACAGTACACTTAACTTTTCGCCCCGAATGGGCATACCGGTTCACGGTATTTTGGGAAATGAATTTTTTCAGAATTTTATTGTGAAAATCAATTATGCGGCGGAAGTTATAACTGTATATAATCCCAAGAAATACAGTTTAAAGCCGTGCAAAAAATGTGAGGATTTGCCATTAAACTTTGTAGGAGGTAAACCTTATATCTCTCTACAAGTTGAAACTAAAAACGCTATGGAAGAAGTAACGCTTTTGGTAGATTCTGGATCCAGCGATGTAATGTGGCTTTTTGACAAGGCCGATTTCATCAAAGAGTCTCCTCCAAATTATTTTAAGGATTTTTTGGGCTTAGGGCTGAGTGGCAATATTTTCGGAAAACGCACGAGAATTCCAAGGCTATCTGTGGGCAGTTTTAATTTAAATGAAGTTAACACATCTTTTCCTGAAGAGGAGGCAATTCTCAAAGCACGCAATTATGAAGAACGCGACGGTAGCGTTGGGGGAGGGTTTTTAAGTAGGTTTACGGTTACATTTGATTATACAAATAAGATAGTTCGCTTTAAAAAAAACCGAAAATTTAAAGAACCTTTTAATTATAATATGAGTGGTATTACTTTGGAACACGAAGGTCTTGAACTTGTAAAGGAAGAGCGACAGGCAAGTGTGAATACCAATAGGATGAACCAAAATGAAAGCCTTACCGTCAATAGCATTTCCATTACAACTGAGGTGCATTTTTCCTTAGTTCCAAAATATGTTGTGGCTGATGTTCGCGAAGGTTCGCCTGCTGCGATTGCAGGCGTTATAAAAGGGGATGAGGTTTTAACTATAAACGGTAAGCCTTGCTATCAGTATAAACTTTATGAATTGATTGAGATGTTTTCTTCAGATGAAGGCAAAAAAATTTCGCTAGAAATTAAAAGAGGCGATTATATAAACAAATTCAAGTTCAATCTGAAAAGTGTATTCTAAAAAAAAAGTCCGGTTGAATTTTTACTTCAACCGGACTTTTTATTAATTGTAATTTTTTTTAGCTTTTTTCTAGAACGCTTGTTGAGTCGCTCATTACTTCGCCTTTTATTTTTAAGGCTACCATTGGTTCGCTGGCATTGGAATAAACTGTAACCGTTTTTCTGATTGGGCCAACACGGTTAGTGTCATATTTAACCTCAATGGTGCTACTTGCCCCTGGGGCGATAGGACCATTAGGTTTTTTTGGAACAGTACAGCCACAGCTGGACTTTACATCACTAATAATAAGCGGGGCATCGCCAGTGTTAGTGAACTCAAATACGCGAACGCCGTCACTGCCTTTGGCGATAGTACCGTAATCCACAGTATCTTCCTTGAAACTGATTTTTGCTTGCTGTGCCTGGGCGGTAAAACCGATAAGGGCAACAAGAGCCATAAGAGCTAATTTTTTCATGATTTTATGTTTTTAATGATTGCTAAAGTATATAACTTTTGAACAACAAGCAAAATAACTTATTCACTTTTATTATCCTTTAGATATAATTACTTTTGCAACTCATTACACAAATACCAGACCAAAGTATGGCTTTAGAGGCAAAATACAATGCAAAACAGACTGAAAACAAATGGTATAGCTACTGGATGGAGAATAAATATTTCCATTCTGAGGTGGACGAAAGAACGCCATACACCATCGTCATCCCGCCACCAAATGTTACAGGTGTACTTCATATGGGCCACATGCTCAATAATACCCTGCAGGATGTTTTGATTCGCCGTGCCCGTTTGCAGGGCTTTAATGCTTGCTGGGTACCGGGCACGGACCACGCTTCTATTGCTACCGAGGCAAAAGTTGTAGCCAAATTAAAAACCGAAGGCATTGACAAAGCAAACCTTTCCCGCGAGGAATTTTTGGAACACGCTTGGGAATGGACCCACAAGCACGGTGGGATTATTTTAGAGCAGTTGAAGAAACTCGGCGCCTCCTGCGATTGGGAACGAACCAAGTTTACCATGGATGAAGATATGTCAGCTTCGGTGATAAAGGTATTCGTTGATCTGTACCGAAAAGGAAACATTTACCGCGGCTACCGAATGGTAAATTGGGACCCACAGGCAAAGACCACCCTTTCTGACGAAGAAGTTATTTACGAAGAAAAACAAGGCAATCTCTATTACTTAAACTATAAAATTGAAGGTAGCGATGAAACTTTAACCATTGCCACCACGCGACCGGAAACCATTTTGGGTGACACCGCCATCTGCATAAATCCAAATGACGAGCGTTTTGCGCACCTTCGTGGCAAAAAAGCCATCGTTCCAGTTTGCGACCGTGTAATTCCAATCATTGAAGACGAATATGTTGATGTGGAATTCGGAACAGGGTGTCTAAAAGTTACACCTGCCCACGATGAGAATGACAAAATGCTTGGCGATAAGCACAACCTTGAAATTGTAGATATCCTGAATGACGATGGAACGTTAAACAGTTTTGGCCTTCATTACGAGGGGAAAGACCGTTTTGTGGTTCGAAAGGAAATTGTAAAGGAACTTGAAGCAATGGGCGTGGTTTCAAAAATTGAAACACATATGCACAAGGTTGGAACCAGTGAAAGAACCGGCGCTGTGATAGAACCAAAACTGAGCGATCAGTGGTTTCTTAAGATGAAGGAACTTGCGCAACCTGCCTTGGATGCCGTGCTTGAAAAAGACGTAAACTTAGTTCCCGAAAAGTTCGTTAACACTTATCGTCACTGGATGGAAAACGTTCGCGATTGGAACATATCGCGCCAATTGTGGTGGGGACAGCAGATTCCTGCCTATTTCTATGGCGACGGGAAAGAGGATTTTGTAGTTGCTGAAAATATTGAAGAAGCCCTAATACTCGCAAAGGAGAAAACTGACAACCCAAAACTGACAACTGAAAACCTAAAACAGGATCCTGATGCACTGGACACTTGGTTTTCTTCTTGGCTTTGGCCTATCAGTGTTTTTAACGGAATCTTAGAGCCGGATAACAAAGAAATAAACTACTATTATCCAACCAACGACCTCGTAACCGCGCCCGAAATTCTTTTCTTTTGGGTAGCCAGAATGATCATTGCAGGTTATGAATACAGAAACGAAAAGCCATTCACAAATGTGTACCTAACAGGAATTGTTCGTGACAAGCAGCGAAGAAAGATGAGTAAATCCTTAGGCAATTCCCCAGATCCTATAGATTTGATGGATACCTACGGAGCCGACGGCGTACGCGTGGGGATGCTTTTGAGCTCACCAGCGGGGAACGATTTAATGTTTGACGAAGACCTTTGCAAACAGGGAAGTGCCTTTGTAAACAAAATCTGGAATGCATATCGTTTGATTGATGGCTGGGAAGTTGATTTGGAAAAGGATCAATCCCAAAGCGATATCATAGCCCTAAAATGGTACTGCAGCAAATTCCAAAAAACGCTTACCGAAATTGAAGATTACTACAACAAATACCGAATCAGCGATGCGTTGATGGCAACCTACAAATTGGTTTGGGACGATTTCTGTTCATGGCTTTTGGAAATGGTAAAACCACCTTTCGGCGAAAAGATTTCAGAAAAAACCTATTTGGAAGTAATTTCCGTTTTGGAGGATAATTTGAAGATATTACACCCTTTCGTACCATTCATTTCAGAAGAAATATGGCAGCACATTACCCAGCGCGACACTTCCGAAGCACTGATAATTGCTGAATGGCCAAAACAGCAAGCTTTTGACGAAAAAATAATTAAAGATTTCGAATTTGCATCTGAAGTGATCTCCGGAATTAGAACCATTCGCAAAGAGAAGAATATTTCCTTTAAAGATACAATCAAGCTTTCGGTTCTTAATAATGACATTGCCTCAAATGAGTTTGATGCTGTAATTGCAAAACTGGGGAACATTTCAGAATTAAATTACATTTCAGAAAAACTGGAGGGAGCGCTCACTTTCCGCGTAAAGAGCAACGAATACTTCATCCCAATCTCGGGTGCTATAAACGTGGAGGAAGAGATAGCAAAGCTTTCCGAAGAATTGAAATACACAGAAGGTTTCCTAAAAAGTGTGCAAGGCAAACTGAAGAACGAACGTTTTGTGAGCGGCGCTCCGGAACAAGTGGTTGCTTTGGAAAGACAAAAAGAAGCAGATGCGCTTGCAAAGATTGAAACTTTAAAAACCAGTTTGGCGGGACTGAAATAAAATTTAAACACGTTAAAATCTCTTAATTTATTTTAAATCGAGGTTAATTTGTTCATTTTCAATAGCATTTGACTTTAACTTGCTTCAAAACAAAATAATCATGGATCAAGCAAAGTTTGAACAAATGCAAGGGATGCTTCACAAACTGGAAGACATCAAGAACAGCCAAAAAAGTATTATTGACAAAATTAACCACGTGATTACTGATCTTTTTCAGCACTCGGATAAAGACCTTGAAAAGGCGATGGAGGGTGCACATGAGCGTGCTTCAGAAAACGTGGATAAAATCCGCGAAGCAATAGAGGAGTACGAAATAAAATTCAATAAGGCACAGCAAGCCTAATTACTTTCTGTACAAAAAGTATTGATTTACGGCTTCAATGTAAAGTTGTTTGGCCTCATCTTCAGTAAGGCCTCGCGTTTGGAAAAGTGCATTGGTCTTAAATGCCGAGATATGGGGCTTGCCACCACTGGGAGTATCGGCATCATTCGTTGCGCGCTTATAGTATGCATACAGGCGCAATAAAACATCTGCCGGAAATGGATCCGTGTGTTCATTTATGCTCTTCACGGCATTCTTAAAGGCTATGTCAAGCTCTTCTGAGGTCATTATTTCTCTGCGATTATTGAAATTCCGCCTTTTACTTTTTGGTCAAGGGTTACCTTTATTTTTGCGTCAAGTGGAAGAAATATATCTACACGCGAGCCAAATTTTATAAAACCACTGTCTGAAGCTTGCTCCACTTCTTGGTTTATTTCGGCATAGTTTACAATTCGTTTGGCCATTGCTCCGGCAATTTGACGGAACAAAACATCTCCAAAAACATCATTATTTACCACAACAGTAGTACGTTCGTTTTCTTCGGAAGATTTAGGATGCCACGCCACTAAAAATTTTCCTGGATGGTATTTGCTGTAAACCACTTTTCCGCCAATGGGATACCGAGTTACATGAACGTTTATAGGGCTCATAAAAACAGATACCTGCAATCTTTTATCGTTGAAATATTCCTTTTCAAAAACCTCTTCTATTACAACAACTTTTCCATCTACGGATGAAAGTACTTGTTGTGGGTTCACCAAAAAGTTCCGCTTTGGATTTCTGAAAAACTGTAACACCAAGAGCAAAAGAATAATTAGCGATATGATAATTCCACCGCGAATAGTTGGATTACCCACAAAAACATTTGCCAAAAGGCTAAGCCCGATAACAATTACCAGTGCTATAAATATAATTTTGAAACCTTCTTTATGAAACATTGTCAACTATTAATAAAAATGCATAAACAAACGGACTGGCATAAATTATACTATCCAGTCTGTCATATAACCCGCCGTGGCCCGGCATAATAATCCCGCTATCCTTAACACCTGCCTGCCTTTTAAATTTTGATTGAATTAAATCGCCAATTGTACCAAATATAGATACAATTATGGCCATAACTATCCAAACCCACATTGGGTACTTCTCGGCGTCCAGTGGACTGTAATTTTCCAATACATTAAAGATAACAATTCCTGCCAAAAGAGCGCCCAGCATGCCACCTACAAAACCTTCAACGGTCTTTTTTGGTGAAATGCGTTCCAACAGTTTATTTTTTCCAAATTTTGATCCAATGAGATAGGCAAACGTATCGTTGCTCCAAACCAATATAAAAACGGCAACGATTAATTCTGGCATAAACTTGCCGTCAATATTCATCACGGGAATAAGGGTAAGAAATACAAAACCACTAATAATATAGAATATGACTGTAATGTATTTTTTCTTTTGGAACATTGGGATTTTGCTCGTCCAGAGTACATCCTTCAAAAGATAAAGGTTCACAAAACCACTCAATATTAAAAAGAGATACACTGCATTATCGGCAAAAACGTTATAGCTTAAAAAGTAAAAACTCGCAGCAAGTAGAAAATATGCAAGATAACTGGTAAGGTGAACCAGTTTTAGATACTCACTTAAAGTGATAACTGCAAGTACAAAGAAAAGCCCCATAAACCATTCACGCGAAGTAAACATTGCAAAAATGATGATCGAAATGTATAATACGCCCGAAATGGTACGCACGAGAATTTCCTTCATATTATAAGTCTTCCAGTAGCAACAAATATAGGTTTTTTGTGCTACTTCCATAACTCATAAAATCCTTTTCTTTTTCGGTTTCAAAGTCTTGAATGGTAGTAATGTTACTAGGAATGTAACTGGAACTTTGGTTCTTTATATTTCTCAGACCTTCACTAATAGTATCTACAATCTGGCTTGTGGTGGCAAAAATGATAAAATTTGAGGGAAGTTCCTTCAGTTTCTTTTCTTTAATTTGATTTGATGAAAGTAAAATGGAACCGTTATTCGAGACCAAAGATTCGCAAGTGGAAAGAAAAAATTTTGAATTGGTATTTTTCGTAAAGTTGAGGTTAAAACCATCAAATTTTTCTGAAAGCATTTGGTTCACACAAAACACGTCCTGTTCATACCAATCGTTTTCAATCATTATATTGTCAAACGCCTCTGTTATCTCTTCCCAGTTTTCACAATAAATAAATTTGCCGCCGTTGTTTTTGAAATTATAGGTGAATTTTTCGTCAATCGGAAGTTTCTGTTCAGGGTAATAACTGCTGTGCTCGGCTTTTTCGGCTTTTTTAGCCTTCTCTTCCGATTTTTTGTAATTAGGGTTTAAAAGTCTTTTGAATAGACTCATTAATAATGAATTGAGGAGTTCATATATGCGTTAAACTTCAAATATATAAAATCTATATTGAAGTATTGTTACGTGCAAAACAAAGTTTATAGACAATACCAAAAAGGGCAACATTAGCTTGTTGCCACTCTTGGTGCTTCTTCTGGCTTTTCGAACGGACGATCGCCAAATATTTTTTGCAGATTGTCCTTAAATATTACTTCTTTTTCAAGTAGTACGTTTGCCAATTCGGTTAATTTGTCTTTGTTTTCTTCCAAAAGTTTAACAGCACGTTGGTACTGACTTTCAATAAGTGCTGAAATTTCCTTATCGATCAATTCAGCAGTTTTCTCACTGTATGGTTTAGAGAAGTTGTATTCAGACTGGCCGCTGCTGTCGTAATAGGTAAGGTTTCCTATTTTATCATTCAAGCCGTATATGGTGACCATTGCACGAGCCTGTTTTGTTACTTTTTCAAGATCGCTCAATGCTCCGGTTGAAATTCTGTTAAAGATTACCTTTTCGGCAGCACGACCACCTAATGCGGCACACATTTCATCAAGCATTTGCTCAGGGTGGATTATCAATCTTTCTTCAGGTAAATACCAAGCGGCGCCCAAAGACTGTCCGCGAGGCACGATAGTTACTTTAACTAGTGGCGCAGCGTGCTCCAGCATCCAACTTACAGTTGCGTGGCCAGCTTCATGGAAGGCAATGGCGCGTTTTTCGTCCATTGTCATTATTTTATTTTTCTTTTCCAATCCACCTACTATTCTGTCTACGGCATCCAAAAAGTCTTGTCTTCCCACAGACTTTTTTCCGTTTCGAGCGGCAATAAGTGCTGCTTCGTTACAAACATTTGCAATATCAGCTCCAGAGAATCCTGGAGTTTGTTTGGAAAGAAAGTCGGTATCTAAATCATCATCTTTTTTGATAGGGCGCAAATGCACTTCAAATATTTCTTTGCGTTCACGCACGTCCGGCAGGTCTACATATATCTGTCTGTCAAAGCGTCCGGCACGCATTAAGGCTTTATCCAAAACATCTGCACGGTTTGTTGCGGCAAGTACAATTACGTTTGTATTTGTGCCAAAACCGTCCATTTCGGTAAGCAGTTGGTTCAATGTATTTTCACGTTCATCGTTACTTCCAGAGAAGTTGTTCTTTCCACGGGCACGGCCAATGGCATCTATTTCGTCAATAAAAATAATTGCGGGAGACTTGTCTTTTGCCTGTTTGAAAAGATCACGTACACGTGATGCTCCTACACCCACAAACATTTCAACAAAATCTGAACCCGAAAGAGAGAAGAAAGGTACTTTTGCCTCTCCTGCCACAGCTTTTGCCAAAAGGGTTTTACCAGTTCCCGGGGGGCCTACTAACAAAGCTCCTTTTGGTATTTTACCTCCCAGGGAAGTATATTTTTCAGGTTGTTTCAGAAAATCTACAATTTCCTGAACTTCCTCTTTAGCGCCTTCCAGTCCGGCAACATCTTTAAAAGTTGTTTTTACATCTGTTTTTTCGTCAAAAAGCTTTGCCTTTGATTTTCCGATGTTGAAAAGTTGTCCACCGGCTCCGCCACCCGCGCCCGAAGACATTCTGCGCATAATGAAAATCCAAATGGCAATAATGATGACAAACGGCAAAATACCCATTAAAATATCGCCCCAAACATTATTGTCTGTTTCAAAATTTAAGGGAGTGGTTAAACCGTTGTCAGCCTTTATCTGTTGGAAATCTTCTTGAAATAGTTGAAGATCACCAAATTCAAACTGATAATCTGGGTCATTTGGACCAGGTGCCAAAAATGATGGCGTATTTCCTTTTTTGGAATGAACTTCTTTCTCCTTGGCAGCATCAGTAAGATAAACTTTGGCAATTTTTTTATTGATTACGTCTACTTTTTCGACGTCGCCATTTTTCAAAAATTCCTCAAACTTTGCTTGATTTGTTTTTTCAGGTTGTGACCAACTTCCGCCACCAAAAATCTGGATGCCAAAAAACAACAGTATTATTGCTGCATAAACCCAATAATAATTGGGTTTCGGTCGTTTTGATTCACTCTTCTTATTTTTATTTTCTTCGGCCATATGGCAATTTTCTTTTTAGTGTGTTGTTTCTATTTTAACCGATTTTGCATCGCCCCAAAGACCTTCAATATCATAAAACTCACGGATGTGCTTCTGGAATACGTGTACCACAACGTGTACATAATCCATAAGTACCCATTCCGAATTGTCGCTGCCTTCAACGTGCCACGGCTTTTCCTTAAGTGCTTTGCTTACTGATTTTTGAACGGAATTCACAATGGCATTCACCTGTGTGTTACTGGTACCATTGCATATTATAAAATAGTCACAAACGGTATTTTCTATATCTCTTAGGTCAAGAATTTCAATATCATTTCCCTTAACATCTTCAATCCCTCGTATTATTTGAGCAATAAGTTGATCTGTTCCTGCTTGTTTTTTCTGCATTAATTATTTTTCTTTTCTATTGTGCAAAGTTATTACTTTTTTGTTTCTTGAAGCGCCTTAAAGGCGTAATACTAAACATAATTATCGTTTTGAACTTAATCAAACTTAATGCCATCGATTCTACCAATACGTACTTAAAGCAATTGGCAAAAGAAACATGCTTGGAGGACGAAACGGTTGTGATTACAAACCGTCAAATTTCCGGTCGTGGGCAAATGGGCAATGTTTGGCTTTCACGGGAAGGGCAAAGCCTTACTTTCAGTGTCTTTAAAGAGCTAAGTCAACTTCCTGTAGAACGTCAATTCATCATTTCTATGGCAGTATCTTTGGGAATTTTGAAAGCACTCAAAAGTTTGAATGTTCCTAAAATTTCAATAAAATGGCCAAACGACATATTGTCAGCCAATAAAAAAATTGGTGGAATTTTAATTGAAAACGTGTTGGAAGGCAGTAACGTAAAACATACAATAATAGGAATTGGGCTGAATGTAAATGATACCGATTTAACAAAGCTACCGCAGGCAAGTTCATTAAAGCTTCAAACGGGTGAAAACTTCCAATTGGAGGAAGTGCTTGCTACAATTCTGAAAAATATTTTCAAAAATTTAAAAAATCTTCCAGCAGCCGATTTTTCAGAAATGAAACGGACTTACGAAAACAATTTATTTCGAAAAGAAAAGGTTTCGGTTTTTGAAACTCCCGAAGGATTGCGGTTCAACGGAATAATAACGGGCGTTTCAGATATTGGCAAACTTTTGGTGGAAACGGAAAATTATCCCTTGCAAAAATTTCAGATGAAAGAAGTAAAGTTGATTTATTAAACCTGCTCCAAATTTGAAGCCAGTGTATCAATAAACTTTGAAATTGGCCCTTTTACCATCATCGCCATCATCGCGTTGAATTCACCTTCAAAAAGAAGTTCCACTGTTGACGAATTTTCGGAAACCTCTTCAATATTTCCTGTTAACGTAAACGGAATTTTATCGCTGATTGCGCCCAAAACTACTTTGTTTGGCTTTTCAACTTCCTTTACTTCCAGCGCTATTTCGGGCATTCCCTTTAGTGCAAACACAAAAGATTTTTCGCTTAAAACCTCAAATTTGCTGATATTTTCGGGCATCAATGTTTCAAAATTCTTTACATCGGCCAAAAAATCACAAAGTTCGGCTGCGGATTTTTGGGTGGTTACTTTTTTGCTGTTTAGTTTCATTGGGAATATTTTTTATTCTTTATTGCTATATTTATTTAAAATAGTTTCGAGAAATCAATTCTCGAAACTATTTTCTGTTTGACATACATCCTTATAATGCTCAATAAAATTTGGTAAATCAAATATATTAACTTGGTTATTTTCCAAATCTTTTAAAATAATCGGGCAGTTATTAATTATTTCTTTAGCATTTTTTATAAAACGTTTGTTTTTTTCAACTTTGTAAAGTTTAGTACTTCCTTCTTTTAAAAGGTAATAATTAAGTTTTGGTGTTATGCCATGGGCTACTCCATAATCTAAACCGTAATAATATGAATATCGCATTGGAAGGGCTATTTTTTTTCCATTTGGTAAATTCAACGTATCAGAAAGTTTTAGCCGTTTTGTAAATTCTGACCTCCCTTCAAATTTTGCTTGTGCCATCATTTCCCGAATATTTTGTCTGTCAAAATCGGAATAGAAAAGGTCGTCAGAATCAGTAGAATTTATATAAATACTCAAAACATCGTTATAAATCAATTCAACGAAAATTTTAAATTTATTTTGATTATGATTTAAATACTGGAAAATTCTTTCGTTTTCAGTTTCTGGATTGCTTACAATTTTATCAATTAACTCAAAGTCTATTTTTCTAGACTTTTCATTTTCTTCTTTTTTAAATTGCGGTGAAAAAGCCGAGCTGGCCAATCGTAAGAACCCTTTTTCTAAAGTTCCGTCTTTGTAAGCAATCTCACATTTTACGTAAGGTGTTGCCCTTAATTCGTAATCTTGTGAAAAGCAATTAGAAAAAATAAAAAAAGCTGAGACTAAAATAATATTTTTTATCATTTGTTTCATAAATGTGCACAACTACTGCCCACTGCTACTGAACACTGAATACTATTGCCCCCAAACAGAAGGATTCTCCCGCCATTCAGAAAGCAGCGCAGCTTCTTCAGAATTGATATATTTGGATTTTTCGGCCTCTTCCAGCAACATTTCATAATTACTCAGAGTGTTCAGGGTAACATTTGCCTTTTTAAAGTTTTCTTCGGCAGTATCAAAACCGTAACTGAAAATGGCAAGCATTCCTTTCACGTTCGCATTGGCCTCCTTTAAAGCTTCAACGGCCAATAAACTGCTTTTTCCGGTGCTTATAAGGTCTTCTACAACAACAACATTTGTGTTTTTCTCCAAATGCCCTTCAATTTTATTTTGGCGGCCGTGGCCTTTTGCTTCGGGACGCACATAGCAAAAAGGAACGTTTAAATAATCGGCAACCAAAGCGCCAATTCCTATTGCGCCAGTGGCTACACCGGCAATCATTTCGGGCTTTCCGTACAGTTCCTCAATTTGTTTTGCAAGGTTCTCGCGGATGTAATTCCGAATCATCGGATAGGAGAGTGTAATGCGATTGTCGCAGTAAATTGGAGATTTCCATCCCGACGCCCACGTAAAAGGGTTTTGTGGTTGCAATTTTATTGCATTAATTTGCAATAGTAAGGCAGCGGTTTTTTGCGCCGTTTCTTTGTTTAATATCATTGTGCAAATGTATAAAGTTTTTGTAAAAGATATTCCCATTATTCTTTCAACTGAAGAAAATATTGGGGAGCATTACACTACCATTCCTTTAAAACAGGCTCGTTTTAAAAAGTTGGTAAAAAAAATAAACAACGGCGAACTGCTTTATGTTAACCTGTACCACAAAAATGCGGAAAAGCTAGAGCGCTTTCTTCGGAAAAAAATAAAGGTTGTGGAAGCCGCTGGTGGACTGGTCTATAACAGTAAAAAGGAGATTCTTTTTATACGAAGAAACAAAAAATGGGACCTTCCCAAAGGCAAAATTGAAAAAAGTGAAACCCATCGCGAAGCGGCCATTCGTGAAGTGATTGAGGAAACTGGAGTGAAGGATCTTGAGATTCGCGAATTTTTAATGACAACCTATCACGTTTTTACGCGCAATGATAAATTTCGACTTAAAATCACGTATTGGTACGAAATGTTCAGCGATTATGATGGGCCGCTCATTCCTGAGCCCGAAGAGGGCATCAAAAAAGTGAAGTGGAAGGATTTTGAAAAATCGCAAAAGGCCCTGCAGGATTCCTACGAAAATATAAAATTGCTCTTTCCGAAAGAATATTTAACCACCCACCCGAACGATAGGATAACGAAGATGTGATTTTTCATAATAGCGCGATTGCTTGTGAATCCAGTCCAACTGTGCGTACCAGTTATTCCCAAAGGTAGGATCGTTTTTCTTTTTGGTTTCGAATTCTTTTTTAATTGCTGGGTTTTCGTTCAGAAATTTTTCAGCCATATCTTCCCAAACGTAAGGCGAAAAACCTTCTTTTTGCTGAAGGATTGCATCGAAGAAATTCCAATTGAAAAACGAGTCGGGAGCATTTGGTTCCAAAATTTCCAAAAGATAGCGAACGCCCGACTGTTGGGTTTTTACCAAAACATCACCTGCGTTTATTGAAACATTTTCAGTGCTTTTTGTTACTTCAGTTTTATAGTGAATATAGTGTCCTTCAAAAGGATTTTTAACCGTTTCAAAACTTTTTATGTGATAAACTTCTGCTAAAAGGGTAGAGTCGTTTTTGATTTCCGTGAATTCTATATTATTCAGTTTCAGTAGTTCAATAACGTTCCAATAGCCTTTCGGAACAATATATGCTGAAGGAATTATAACGGAGTCCGTCGCCTTAAAATAATTATAATAGGTTACATCTTTGGTAAAAGGTTTGTCGCGGAAATATTTCAAACGCTCAACGCCCGTAATTTTGCTCGGTACCATTTGTCCTTCATAGCCTTTAAACTTCAGTGTTGAAGTTTTTGACGAATCCACTGTCCAGGAAATAGGGTAATAGCTTCCTGCTTTATATTTTTCAAATGAATTTTTTCGAAGGGTTTTAATTCTCTCTGCATCGGTATCGGCGATATTTATAAAACTTTTCATCAACTCGTACGTTCCCTCAACCCTTTGTCTGTAGGGTTTTAGCATATGAGTTTCCAGCGTGAGACCAATGGTGTTGAACAGCGTGGTATAGCCTGAAGCGTAACGCGGCGAATCCATAAACTGCATAAAACCCTTTTCCGGCACTTGGTTAAAAACATTTACATAGGGCGTGATGTCCCATTTTTTTTGTTGAAGCGAATCTTCCAATTGTGGCATAAACGAAGTGTGTAAATAATTCCCTAATTCGCCGCCTAATTTGTTATGTTGGGTAAAAAGATGCGTTAAAATATATTGATAATCAGCGCCATTGCTTACGTGGTTGTCTATAAACAAATCTGGGTTTAACCAATGGAATATTTCTGCAAATGCTCTTGCGTTTTTGGTATCGTTTTTTATAAAATCACGGTTTAAATCATAATTTCGGGCGTTGCCACGAAAACCGTATTCCTCGGGGCCATTTTGATTGGTGCGGCTTGTACTGTTTCGGTTCATGGCTCCGCCAATGTTGTAAACAGGAATGGCAGCTATAATTGTATTTTTTGGCGCGGCAACTTTACCTTCAGCAAAATCACGAAATAGTAACATGGTAGCATCAATGCCATCGGGTTCGCCGGGGTGGATTCCGTTGTTTATGAGCAATAGGTTTTTACCGTTTTTGTAAAATTTCTCAGAAGATTTCTTTTGACCTTCATTTTCTGGGTCAAAAATCACCACATGAAGTGGAAAACCACTATCGGTCTGGCCCATTTCATATACGGTAATGGAAGAAAATTTCTTTTCCAGTGCAAAATAATACGCGATCGCCTCTTCATAGGTTGCGGTTTTTAAACCGTTAGAAGTTTCAAAAGTTGTACTTAATGTTTGGGCCGAAATGTTTTGTGAAACGAACCAAAACAAAAAACAGAGCAGGCTGGAATGTAATAGTATTTTTTTCATCTAAAATTATACTCACAAATATAACAAAGCGATATAAACATTTTGTGGCTACGGCAATTTAAAGTTCATAAAAAAACCCCGCAAAAATTTGCAGGGCTTAATTTGTCTTTTGAAAAAATTTCTATCCATTCATGGAAATCAAAAACTCTTCGTTATTGCGAGTTTGTTTGATTCTGTCATTGATGAATTCCATGGCTTCCACAGGGTTCATGTCCGCAAGGTATTTACGAAGCACCCACATACGCTGTATTACGTTTTCATCCAATAATAAATCGTCGCGACGTGTGCTGGAAGAAGTAAGGTCTATGGCAGGGAAAATTCTTCGGTTCGATATTTTTCTATCCAACTGAAGCTCCATGTTACCGGTTCCTTTGAATTCCTCAAAAATAACCTCGTCCATTTTTGAACCTGTTTCTGTCAATGCTGTCGCTATGATGCTTAAAGAACCGCCGTTTTCAATATTACGCGCGGCACCGAAGAAACGCTTCGGTTTGTGTAGCGCATTGGCATCTACACCACCACTCAATATTTTACCACTGGCAGGCTGAACCGTGTTATAAGCTCTCGCCAAACGCGTAATGGAATCCAAAAGGATCACCACGTCGTGGCCACATTCTACCAGTCTTTTTGCCTTATCGATTACGATGTTTGCAACACGCACGTGCTCGCTGGCTTCTTTGTCAAAGGTAGAAGCAACCACTTCGCCGCGTACGTTTCTTTGCATATCGGTAACCTCTTCAGGGCGTTCGTCGATCAAAAGGATAATTTGGTAAACCTCCGGATGGTTTGCGGCTATTGCATTTGCAATATCTTTCAAAAGCATCGTTTTACCCGTTTTTGGTTGTGAAACTATCATACCACGTTGACCTTTTCCGATAGGTGCAAATAGGTCAATAATTCGTGTTGAAATAGTACTCTGTTTATCTGCAAGGTTGAATTTTTCCTGTGGGAAAAGTGGCGTTAAGTGTTCAAAAGATACACGATCACGAACCACATTTGGGTTTAGACCGTTTATTTTATTCACTTTAATTAATGGGAAATATTTTTCACCTTCTTTCGGCGGACGTACTTCACCCAAAACCGTATCTCCGGTTTTTAGACCGAAAAGACGAATTTGTGATTGTGATACATAAATATCATCAGGAGATGAAAGATAATTGTAGTCACTAGAACGCAAAAATCCGTAGCCATCCTGCATTATATCCAACACGCCTTCGCTTTCAATTATACCGTCAAATTCATAATCAGGCTCGCGATAACGGTTACGGGAATCTTTGTTTCCGTTGCTTTTGTTGTCGTGCACGTTGCCATCTTTCTGTTTGTGGCCTTGGTGTTTTTGGCGATTGTCAGAATTGTTATTGTCGTTGCGTTGGTTTTTCTGACGATTGTCGTTGCTGTTTGACTTTTGGTGTTGCGGCTTTTTATCGCTTTCCTTTTTGTCGTTTCTATCGTTGCTCGATCGCTTATCGTCAGTAGCTTTTTTGTCGTTCCTGTCATTTTTCGAACGTTTATCGTCAGTAGCTTTTTTGTCGTCATCATCCTTTTTATTTTGATGAGGTTTTTGCTGCTGAGGCTTTTGGTTTCGATTGTCGTTCTTCTGCGGGTGAGGCTTTTGGTTTTTGCTACGATTGTCATTAGAAGAAGAAGTTTTTTCTTCCTTTTTTGTTTCTGCCGAAGCTTCTTCGGCTTTAATGACCGCTTTTACCGCTTTTGGATTAGCGGCTTGGTAATCGAGAATTTGATAAACCAAGTCCAATTTTTTTTGAGTGCGATATTTCGGCACATTAAGCTCTTTGGCTATTTCCTGAAGTTCAGGTAGCTTTTTTTCTTTTAATTCTGAAATTTCAAACATGTAGAATATACTGTTGTTAATGTTGATACAAATGTGTTCCTTTTGAGAAGGTAAGTACGTTGAAAATTTTTTCGAAGACTAAGTAACCTTTATTGAGTTGGTTACGAATTGTTATTGCAATAATACAACAATAAATTAAAAACCACCGTTATTTTTTTTAAAAAGAAACAGTATTTTTGCTGCGTAATTGAGTTGTTATAAAATGATCCAACGCATTCAAACCATTTATTTAGTCGTTTCTGCCATTATTATGGGAGCCTTATTTATGTGGTTTCCTGTGGTTCTGGGCAAAGATGGTTCCATAATTATGGAGCGCAATGAGCCTTTGGTTTTTGGATTAATATTTGTTTCTATCGCTTTGGCGATTATTTCAATTTTGAGTTTTAAAAAACGGCAGCTACAGTTTGTGCTCAACCGTTTGAACATCATATCAGACTTTGTATTACTGGGAGTTTTCGTTTACAGGTTGCTAACTTTATCCGGAGAGACTATTGTTTCAGAGAAGGGTATTGGGGTGCTTTTTCCCATCATTTCTATCGTATTTTTAGTGCTGGCCAACAAGGCCATAAAAAGGGATGAGGACCTCGTAAAATCTGTTGATCGTTTGCGATAAACCGATCTTGGTATATTAGTGCAAGACCCCTAAAGTATGCCAACTTTAGGGGTTTTTTGTTTTATAGTTAAACCCTTCTACTGCGCTCAGGGGGACATTAAAAGTTCAAAACTTATTTTCCCAAACCCCTAATCACTTTTCGCTAAAAATCATTTCTCAAATTCAATAACCTCCAGATTCTGGATTTTTTCGCCGTCAATTTCAAAACGTAGCATAGTGCGCACTTTTTGAAAACCATCTTTTCCCACGGCTCCGGGATTCATATGAAGTAATTTTGTGGTTTTATCGGGCATCACTTTCAGAATATGTGAGTGCCCACAGATAAAAATCTTCGGCGGATTGGAATAAATTTCATTCCTGATAGATGGATTGTACCTACCGGGATACCCGCCAATGTGCGTAATCCAAACATCAACCTCTTCGCACATAAAACGGTTGTGCAGCGGAAATTCCATCCGTGCTTCGGTGCTGTCAATGTTTCCGTAAACTGCTCTTAAAGGTTTTAGTTTTTTTATAGCGTCCGTAACCGAAAGATCACCAATATCTCCCGCATGCCACACTTCATCGGCCTGATTTACATA
The DNA here is from genome assembly GCA_002364215.1 of Aequorivita sp. UBA3180. Classification (GTDB taxonomy): domain Bacteria; phylum Bacteroidota; class Bacteroidia; order Flavobacteriales; family Flavobacteriaceae; genus Aequorivita. The sequence goes on from DEXQ01000009.1 coordinate 143,766, forward strand.
TTTCAGGATTTTTTCGTCTATATAACTGTGTGTGTCGCTAAGAAGCAGAATTTTTTTCAAAGTTTGGTTATTACGTTATTTGGTTACTAAGTTAATGAGTTATTTGGTTAATGGATTGCTAAGTTATTAAACTCAGCAACTTTTAAACTCTTAAGCTTATAAACTCCTAAACTAAATTGTAATTTTGTCGATTCTGAAATAAAACAATTGCGATATTTTATAGAAATAGCCTATAACGGGAAAAATTATTTTGGATGGCAGCGCCAGCCCGAACAGATGAGCGTGCAAGAAGTTTTGGAAGAGAGGCTTTCCACTTTGCTTCGCGAAGAAATAAAACTCACCGGAGCAGGAAGAACCGATACTGGCGTGCATGCCAAACAGCTTTTCGCACATTTCGATAGTGATAAGATTGAAAATTTTGATGACTTTATTTTTAGAATGAATTCCTTTCTTCCGAAGGATATTTCACTAAAGAATATTTTTAAAGTAAAGCAAGACGCCCACGCCCGTTTTGATGCTGTTGAAAGGGAATATGAATATTTAATTTCACTTGAAAAAGACCCGTTTTCACAGGATTTTGCCTTTCAAATAAATAATAAACCAGATGTGGATTTAATGAACCAAGCCGCTGAAATGCTATTGTGCCATAAGGATTTTCAATGCTTCTCGCGCTCAAAGACCGATGTAAAAACGTACAATTGCACCATAGTGAAAGCCCATTGGGAAGCTAAAAATAATAGGCTTATTTTTACAATCGCCGCAGACCGCTTTCTTCGGAATATGGTTCGCGCCATCGTTGGGACGCTTTTGGACGTGGGTTATGGAAAGACTACTTTGGAAGATTTTCAAGCAATATTAAACAGTAAAAGTAGGGAAGAAGCGGGTGCTTCTGCGCCTGCGCACGGGTTATATTTAACTAAAGTTGTTTATCCTTACACTTTATGAACATTATAAATTTAATTTTTGTTTTTTTATTTTGTTTTTCTCTTCATTCACAGGAAGGTTTTAATGATTTAAAAGAGTATGGGTTAAGAGGTAGAGTTAAATCTTTTGAATCAACGTATTATTCGACTAAAGAAATTCAAGAAATGTGGATTATTGATACCTTAAAGTCAAAATCAAAAGTGGATTTTGATGAAAATGGGAATATTACAAAAATAGTCAACCTCAGTTTTTCAGAATCAGAATTAAAAATTGAAACAATAGAATTCCAGCGTGATAAAAATGAAAGAAAAATATCCTATAAAAAATATAATGAATATGAAGTTTTTGAAACTGGAACATATAAGTGGATTGATGAAAGAAAATATCAAATTAACTCTATAGATAGTTTTGGAATAAGGACAGAATCTGAATTTACCTTAACAAAGAATTTAAGAGATAAAAGCGGAACTACAGCTTATTTTGATAGTAAAAGCGGAGAATATTTGTTGACTTACAAATATGAAAATATTTTAGATGAATATGGAAATCTATTGCGTTCTAAAATTACATATGAACCTATTGACAAGTCTTCTATTATGATTTATGATGTTCAAGAATTAGATAGTATGGGAAATTGGATAAAAATAAATTTGTATTATGAAGATGAAGATTTTAGGCAAATCATGATACGAAAAATTGAATATTATAATTAGACATATTTAAATAAAAAGCCAAAAGTTCGTGTCAGAAACCACAGGAAACGCATTCGATTTTAAACTGTTCAAACGGTTGTTGGCTTTTACAAAGCCCTATCGCGGCATTTTCTATTTTGTAGCTTTTGCCGCAATCATAATGTCCGGTCTTGCCGTGCTGCGCCCTTATCTTTTGGAGTTGGCCATAGACAATTCTATGGTTCCAAAAGATGGTAACGGGTTTATGAAGTACATCATTTTAATGGTGGTGGTACTCATGCTGGAAGTTATTTTTCAGTTTGCCTTTATTTTTTACACAAACTATCTCGGTCAAAGCGTAATCCGTGATATGCGGCAAAAACTCTTCCGCTTGATGATGAGTTTCAAAATGAAATATTTTGATAAAAGTGCAGTGGGAAGATTGACGACCCGCGCTGTGAACGATGTGGAAACCATCTCAAGTATCTTCAGCGAAGGTCTTTTTATGATTATTAGCGACCTTTTAAAAATGATTGTTATTGCTGGGTTTATGCTTTACCAAAGCTGGCGACTGTCGCTGATAGTTTTTATTGTTTTGCCATTTATTTTGTATGCTACACGGGTTTTCCAAAAAGCGATGAAAGTTGCTTTTGAAGACGTTCGGAACCAAGTTGCGAATTTAAATACCTTCGTTCAGGAACGCATCACTGGAATGAAAATAGTTCAGATTTTCACCCGCGAAAAAACCGAGTACGAACGTTTTCGAGAAATAAATAAAGACCACAGAAAAGCTTGGATAAAGACTGTTTGGTACAACTCTATTTTCTTTCCCATTGCAGAAACGGCGGGTGCTGTGGCAACTGGTTTGGTAGTTTGGTACGGTGGTCTTAACGTTATTGGTGGCGGTTTTGTAACACTTGGTATTATTACAGCTTTTATACAATATGCCGAAATGCTTTTTAGGCCACTTAGGCAAATTGCTGATAAGTTCAATACCCTTCAAATGGGGATGGTTGCGGCAAACCGAGTTTTCGGTATTCTCGATACCAAGTCACATATCGCTGATACGGGAACCGTTGATTATACGAGTACTAAGGGCGAAATTGAATTCAAAAACGTACACTTTGGGTATAATGAAGATGAAGAAGTGATTAAGGGAATTTCCTTTAAGGCAAACCCTGGCGAAACTGTTGCCATAGTTGGTGCTACAGGAGCTGGGAAAAGTACCATTATAAATCTTTTAAACCGTTTTTACGAAATAAACAGCGGCGATATTTTAATAGACGGAATTTCTTTAAAAGATTATAAATTGGTGTCGCTTCGAGGGCAAATAGCTGTGGTTTTGCAGGATGTATTCCTCTTTGCCGATTCTATTTTGAACAATATCACGCTCAACAATCCAAACATTTCCGAAGAGGAGGTAATAACAGCGGCAAAGGAAATAGGCGTTCATAAATTCATCCAGTCGCTTCCTGGTGGGTATCATTATAATGTAAAAGAGCGCGGTAGTATGTTGTCTTCTGGTCAACGTCAATTAATTGCTTTTCTACGTGCCTACGTAAGCAAGCCAAGTATTTTGGTATTGGACGAGGCCACCTCTTCCGTAGATACCTATTCTGAAGAATTGATTCAAACTGCAACCGATAAAATTACCAAAGACCGAACCTCAATTGTAATTGCACACCGATTGGCAACCATCAAAAAGGCAGATAAAATTATCGTGATGGATGCTGGAAAAATAGTGGAAGAAGGCACTCACAAAGAATTGCTGAAACTTGAAAATGGTTTTTACAGAAATCTTTACGAAGTACAGTTTATGGCTGAAGAAGCTATTTAATGTTAGCTTAAATCTTTTTTCAAAATCTTAAATAACTCATCCGTATTTTCAAAAAGCACAAAATCGCCATCTTTTAAATAGGATATCTGACCGTTTTCTTCGGAAACTACTAAGCAAACCGCATCCGTCTTTTCAGTTATACCAACAGCCGCACGATGCCGAAGTCCAAATCGTAACGGTATTTTTTTGTCATTTGAAACTGGCAAAATAACTCGGGTTGCCGTAATTCTATTTTCTTCAATAATCATCGCCCCATCGTGCAGTGGACTGTTTTTGAAAAAAATACTCTCAATAATTGGTTGGTTTACTTCCAAATTCATTTCGTCACCAGTATTCTTTACAAAATCGAGACTATTGTTGCGCTGCAGTACAATTAGCGCGCCTGTGTGGGAAGCAGACATTTTTTTGCAGGCTGCAATGATTCCATTCAAATTGGTTTTAAGTCCTCCATCATTACTGGAAAATTTGAATTGTTTGAGAAATCTTCTTCGCGCATTAAAGTTTGTAGAGCCCAGCATCAACAAAAATTTGCGGATTTCAGGCTGAAAAACAACTACCAATGCAAACATACCAACGCCCAAAAAGCCACCGAGAATCTTGCTCAAAAGCTCCATTTCCAAAAGTTGGGTAACTACGTAAATGGCGTAAACAATGATAATTCCTACCAAAATATTGATGGCAACGGTACCTTTCACCAAATTATAGAGGTAATACAGTAGGAATGCCACCAGCACAATGTCCACAATATCTATAATCCGAATGTCGAGAAAATCCAAGGGTGTGCGTTTTTTTGTAAAAGTAGTTTAAAAATTCAAGCTTCAAAATTCAAAATTCAAAATTGAAGGTGCAAAATTGTCGGTTGGCAGTGGTTGCCAATTGGTTGAAAATTGAAACTAAAACTAAAAAATCAAAGAGAATTTCAATACTAAATAGCTGATTTTGTTGTTGTTAACTGTAGCTAATTTTCTGTTTATGAACGTGCCATTACGCTTTACTTTATTCCCTGTTTTTTTTGTTTTTCAAATCATTTTATCGCAAACTGTTGAGACGGACGATATGGGTTCGCACGAAAAATGGGAATATGTTTTAGAAGATACTGGAGACGTTTTACAACTTGCGCTGCCCTTAGCCGCGGGGATAACCACTGTTATTAAAAAGGATTGGCAAGGCACAAAACAGTTTGCCCTATCTTATGGAACCAGTATTATAGTTACGCATTCGCTAAAAAGAATAGTGCGTAAACAACGGCCAGAAGGTAGAAATCTTTATGATGCTTTTCCTTCTGGACACACCACTTCCGCTTTTTCGGGCGCTTCATTTATTCAACGGCGTTATGGTTGGAAATATGGCAAATGGGCATACGTATTTGCTGCAATAGTTGGTGTAAGCAGAATGGAAGGTCCGGATGGATGGCATGACATTTGGGATGTTTTGGCGGGAGCTACAGTTGGTATTGGCAGTACTTACATCTTTACAAAACCCTATGGAGCTAAACAACCTCAAGTTGGATTTAGCGCCAATAATGGTACTTATATAATTGGTTTTAAATTTCAATTTTAGAAGACACTAGCCTTTTTTTTACTACAATGTCTTATTTCCTAACAACTTCAGAAAATAGCTTGACACATTCAACCGCTTCCTTTACATCGTGTACCCTTAAGATTGACGCTCCTTTTAAAAGTGCGATGGTGTTGAGCGAAGTGGTTCCGTTTAATGCGTTGTCTGAGGAAGTTTCCAAGGTTTTATAAATCATAGATTTTCGTGAAATACCCGCTAAAATTGGAACTTTCAAATTTTGAAAAAGTTCCAGATTATTTAAAAGCTGAAAACTTTGTTCACGGGTTTTCGCAAAACCAAATCCCGGATCGGCAATAATATCGTTTATTCCTTCAGCACGGGCCATCGCAATTTTTTCTGACAAATTCTTTAAAACTTCAACGGTTACATTTTTATAATCGGTGAGTTTTGCCATCGTTTTGGGCGTGCCGCGCATGTGCATCAAAATGTAGGGAACATTCAGTTTTGCGACTGTTTTGTACATTTCGCCATCCAAAGTTCCTCCCGAAACATCATTCACGATTGCTGCTCCGGTTTCCACGGCTTTTTTTGCAACTTCACTTCGGAAGGTATCCACGGAAATCAATGCTTCGGGAAATCTTTTCAGCATACTTTCAACACTCTCAACAACTCTTCGAATTTCTTCCGTTTCTGAAATATCCTCAGCGCCCGGCCGAGTGCTGTAACCGCCAACATCCAAGAACGTAGCACCTTCGGAAAGCATTCTTTCGGCTTGCTTTAAAATTTCCTTTTCGGAAAACGTTTTTCCGCCGTCATAAAACGAATCGGGCGTTACGTTAATAATACCCATTACTTTTGGAATGGAAAGGTCTATAAGGGTGCCGCGGCAATTAAGGGTCTGCAATTTTTTAAATTTTTAATCATTCAAAATTCAAAAATTTTTAGTCAATGTGCCGATTGGCAAATAACTTTGAGCGTTCAACTTTGAACTTTGAACTATTTAAGCGAAATTTACGCAAAATCTTACACATCACTAATGGCCGATACTTCAAATCAATACAACGACCAGATTGAAAAATGCAGGGAGCTGTTTATCAAGAAAATGCACGATTACGGAAGTGCGTGGCGCATTCTCAGGCTTCCGTCCCTTACCGACCAAATTTTTATAAAGGCACAGCGCATCCGTGGTTTGCAACAAAATGCGGAGCGAAAAATTGAAGAGGACGAAACCAGCGAGTTTATCGGGATTGTAAATTATTCCATAATGGCGCTCATTCAACTGGATAAAGGCGTAGTGGAGCAGCCCGACCTGTCTTTGGAAGAGGCCACCCAACTTTACGATGAGCAGGTTGCGAAAACCAAGCAGTTGATGATGGACAAAAACCACGATTACGGCGAGGCGTGGCGTGATATGCGCGTAAGTTCGCTGACGGATTTGATTCTTCAGAAATTACTGCGCGTAAAACAAATTGAAAACAATAGCGGGAAAACCTTGGTTTCTGAAGGAATTGATGCAAATTATCAGGATATGATCAATTATGCGGTTTTTGCGCTGATTCATTTGAATGACAATTCGTTACCGCATAATTAAAATTCCAAATTTTAAGCACCAAATTCCAAGAAAAAATATGGATTCAAAATTTGATTTAGAGGAAAGAACTTTTCAGTTTGCCAATGATTGTCGTAAGATGATGAGTTCTTTAAAGTTTTCCCCAGCTAACGTTGAAGATGGAAAGCAATTAATAAAATCCTCGGGTTCAATTGGAGCCAATTATTTTGAAGCAAATGAAAAATTAGGTGAGAAAGATTTTGTTTTCCGTCTGAAAATTGCAAGAAAAGAAGCAAAGGAATCACGTTATTGGTTGCGGTTATTAAAAAAATGGTAATCCTGAAATAGGGGAGATAGAAAGATTAGTAAATGAATCGGAAGAACTTAGAAAAATACTTTCCGCAATAATTAAAAAGTTTGAGTAGCCCCTTGGAATTTGGTACTTGAAATTTGGAATTTTTAAAAATGATTAGAATTTTAAATATATGAAATACTTAGTAGGAATATCACGAATAATTGTCGGTGTACTTTTTATAATCAGCGGATTGATAAAACTGAACGACCCCGTTGGCTTTTCATTTAAGCTCAAGGATTACTTCGCGCCCGAAGTTTTGGATCTTGGGTTTTTGGTGCCTTATGCTTTGCTGATAGCAATATTTGTCGTCATTTTTGAAGTGCTGCTGGGCGTGGCATTGCTATTGGGTTACCTTAAAAAATTCACGCTTTGGGCCTTGTTGCTGATGATCGTGTTTTTCACGTTTCTCACATTTTATTCGGCCTATTTCAATAAGGTAACCGATTGCGGCTGCTTTGGCGATGCCATAAAACTCACGCCTTGGGAATCTTTCACAAAAGACATCGTGCTCCTAATTTTGATTTTGATTCTTTTTGTGGGAAGAAAATATATTCAGCCGTTTTTCACAAAAGGGATACGCAGTATTCTCATATTTGCATCTTTCGTTTTCTGTCTCGGAATCACCTATTATGTTTTGTTGCATCTACCGATAATCGATTTCCGTCCGTATAAAATTGGTGCGAATATTAAGGAAGGAATGACCGTTCCCGAAGATGCGCCAGGCCCTATTTATGAATATAAGTGGAAATTCAACATTAATGGCGAAGAAAAAGTTATCACTACAAACGGCGAATATCCACAGGTTGACGGCGAATTGATAAGTACCGAAACCGAAATGATACAGGAGGGCTACACCCCGCCAATCCACGATTTTACGATGGAAAGAGATGGCGAGGATTACACCGAACAATTTTTAAATGAAGAAAATTTAGTGGTTGTGATTGCTTATAGTTTGGGCAATACCGAAAAAGACGGCTACATTCCTATAAAAGAAATTACCGATAAAGCCTTAAAAAGTGGTTATAATGTGATTGGCCTTTCGGCATCCTCGCAGGAAATGACCGAAGCTTTGACGGAAAAATATAAGTTGAATTTCAAATTTTACTTCTGTGATGAAACCACGCTGAAAACCATCGTCCGCAGCAATCCGGGAATTTTGGAATTGGACAACGGAACCATAAAACAAAAACTGCATTGGAATGATGCTGAAAAACTGGAGCTCCCAGAAGTTGAAAACGCAAAGCCAAAGTTGGATCTCTCCTTGAAACAGCGTTTGGACAGCATTGCAGTTCTGGACCAAAAATACCGCACGCTGATGCAGACAAAATCTTTGGAAGAAAGAAAGAAATTGGGTGAAAGTATGGGTCTTTCCGAAGCTGAATACAGCGGGGATCTTTCGCAAATGCAAAGTGTTTTGGATAGTGTAAACATGGTTTTTATTGAAAAATATTTTATTCAAAAAGGCTATCCGGGCAAATCTGTAGTTGGTGAAGAATCAAGTCTTGTTGCGTGGAATGTGCTACAACACAACCCCGATAAAATCCCACTTTATTTGCCGTTGGTGAAGAAAGCTGCTGAAGCTGGGGAAATTCCTAAAACTTCTGCCGCTATAATGGAAGATCGCTATTTGATGATGGAAGGAAAACCACAAGTTTACGGTACACAGGGAATGACTTACGAGGATGCCCGAGGCTCTTTTATCTGGCCGATTGAAAATCCCGAAACTGTAAACCAGAGAAGAAAAGAGGCAGGTTTTGAAGAAACCATTGAAGACTATGCAAAAGTTCTTTTTGGCGATGATTACGTATATCAGCCACGCACTATGGAACAAATAAACTAAAAAATCGTGGCGAGCTACATACTTCAAAAATTGGGTTATGCGTTACTAACGTTGTTTGGGGTTGTAACTGTAATTTTTTTATTGTTTACAATACTTCCCGGCGATCCCGCTCGCATGATGCTCGGCCAAAATGAAACCGCGGAACAACTTGCCGTTGTAAAAAAGAAATACGGTTTTGACCAGCCCGTTTCTGTGCAATATGTAAGATATTTAAATGATTTATCGCCAATATCCTTTCACAGTAAAAATCAGAACGATTACACTTTTCTTTCCGAAGGAAAATACAATGCGGCAAAATTATTCTCTTTCGGAAATACAACCGTGGTTTTAAAAACGCCCTATTTACGCGAATCCTTTCAAAAGAACGGAAAGGAAGTGAGCGAAGTGATTGCCGAAACACTTCCAAATACCTTTATTTTGGCTGTTTCTGCCATTATCATTGCAATGATTATAGGAGTTTTTTTGGGAATTATCTCCGTGCTTTTCAAAGATGGGTTTGTAGATAAAATGATTCAATTGGTCAGCACTTTTGGAATGAGTATTCCGTCTTTTTTCAGTGCGATTATCTTTGCGTGGATTTTCGGCTTTTTACTTCACGAATATACAAATTTGAACATGACCGGAAGCCTTTACGAAGTTGATGATTTCGGGAACGGCAAATACATTCAATGGAAAAATTTATTACTCCCGGCCATTGTTTTGGGCATCCGGCCGTTGGCCGTTGTGAGTCAGTTGATGCGCAATTCATTGCTCGAGGTTTTGAACCAGGATTACATTCGCACCGCAAAAGCGAAGGGGCTTTCTTTTTATCAAATTATAAAAAAACACGCCCTTAAAAATTCATTAAACCCTGTGGTTACAGCAATTTCCGGTTGGTTTGCATCAATGCTTGCGGGAGCCGTTTTTGTGGAATATATTTTCGGGTGGAATGGTTTGGGAAAAGAAATCGTGAATGCGTTAAATACTTTGGATTTACCTGTAATTATGGGTGCCGTGATAGTAATTGCCACTTTGTTCATTATAATCAATATTTTTGTTGATATAATTTACGGTTGGCTGGATCCGAAGATTAGTCGGCAGTAATCAGTAATTTTGTATCAGTTTCAAGTATTCAAAAATCATGAAAACACTAATTGTCTTAATTTTATTTGTGACTTTTGCGCAAGCCCAGCAAAAATCCTTTTCCGAAGCTGCATTGAACGAAAAGTTTTTTTCTGAAAATAATGTGGAAATAAGCTTTTCAGAAATACTTCAACAGTACAAAGGGAAAACCGTATTTATAGACATTTGGGCCAGTTGGTGCAAGGACTGTATCGTGGGAATGCCGAAGGTGCAAAAGCTTCGCGAGGAAAATCCTGATGTGGTTTTTCTTTTTCTTTCTTTGGATAAAGAAACGGAAAGCTGGAAAAACGGAATTGAAAAATATGGTGTTGTGGGCGAAAATTATTTTATACCCGAAGGTTGGAAGGGCGATTTTTGTTCTTCCATAGATTTGGACTGGATTCCCAGATATATGGTTGTGAATCCCGAAGGAGAAATTAGCCTTTACAAAGCCATTGAAACAAACGATGAAAATCTTTTAAAAGCATTGAAATGAGAAAAAAAATAGTAGCTGGAAACTGGAAAATGAACAACGATTTGGCCGAAACTGAAATGTTTTTGGTAGAATTGAAAAAGCAGGTGTTTCCAGAAAATGTGGTAGTTATAATTGCTCCGCCCTTTACCAATTTAAACCATACGTTCAGGTCTTTGCGCGAACATCCTGTAATGATTGCTGCCCAGAATATGCATCAGAGCGACGATGGAGCTTTTACGGGGGAGATTTCTGCAAGAATGCTGAAAAGTGTGGGCGCAAATACTGTTATTTTAGGCCACAGCGAAAGACGTGCTTATTTTAAGGAAGACAGCGCCATACTTGCCGAAAAAGTGAATACCGCACTCGAAAATGAAATGGACGTCATTTTCTGTATAGGCGAGGAATTGGAAGACAGAAAAAAAGAAAATCATTTCCAATTGATAAAAACCCAACTTTCCGAAGGGCTTTTCCATATTTCAGACGAGGCTTGGGAAAACTTAGTTATTGCTTACGAACCCGTTTGGGCCATTGGCACTGGCGAGACTGCCAGCCCTGAGCAAGCGCAGGAAATGCATAAATTCATCAGAAAAACCATTGCTGAAAATTATTCAAAAACAATAGCCGATAAAGTTTCAATCCTTTACGGCGGAAGTGTAAAACCCGACAATGCTTCCGAAATCTTCGGTCAGGAAGATGTTGATGGTGGCTTGATTGGCGGGGCTTCGCTAAAGGTTGAAAGTTTTATGAAAATTGTAAATTCATTTTAATGTCGCAAGTTTATATCAGCTATGATTTTAAAGTAAGTCCGCTCCAGCCTGCTACCGAAATCCTAATTGCAGAATTAGGGTACGCGGGTTTTGAAAGTTTTGTGGAAACCGAGGAGGGCGTCACTGCTTATATTCAAAAGGAAGAATGGAGCCCAAATATTTTGGAGGAAATAAATATTCTCGATTCGGACGAATTTAAAATCGAGTTTACTTTTTCAGAAATAGAACAAATTAACTGGAATTCGGAATGGGAAAAAAACTTCGACCCCATTGAAGTTGATGGAAAATGTACCGTTCGCGCGCCATTTCACCCAAATAAAAACTTTGAATACGAAATAGTAATCGAGCCCAAAATGTCCTTCGGAACTGGCCATCACGAGACTACTTTTATGATGCTGCAGTTTATTTTGGAAAATAATTTTGAAGAAAAATCTGTGCTGGATATGGGCTGCGGCACTGCAGTTTTGGCAATTTTAGCCGAAATGCGCGGCGCTTCAAATTTGGATGCCATTGATATTGACGAGTGGTGTTTTGAGAATTCATTGGAAAACATTCAAAGAAATGACTGTAAAAATATCTCAGTTTATTTAGGCGATGCTTCGCTGTTGGATGGAAAAAAATATGATGTTGTTATCGCCAACATCAACAGAAACATTCTATTGAACGATATGGAAGCTTACAGAAAATGTTTGGCTAAAGACGGAGAACTTTACCTAAGCGGCTTTTATAAAGAAGATTTGCCAATTATTACAGAAGCTTGCAATAATCTGGGTTTTACTTTCGTTGAAAACAAGGAGAAAAACAAATGGGTTGCAGCTAAGTTTAAAATTTAGTAAATTTCATTTGTTTTAGTCATTTTACAAATATTATGAGTACCAGAGAAAAAATCCAAGAAGATGTAGAGGTTGCGGAAAAGGAGAACAACCTTAATGAAATTGTGCTTTACAATGACGATGTAAACACCTTTGACCACGTAATAAACAGTTTGATCTTTGCTTGCGAGCACACGCCGGAACAGGCTGAACAGTGTTCTATTATAGTTCATTATAAAGGAAAGTGTACTGTAAAAACAGGTGAGTTCAGCGAATTAAAGCCGCGCTGTTCAATGCTTTTGGAGGCTGGATTGAGCGCAGAGATTATTTAAAACCACTCAAAGTACAATCCAGAAACAATTACACCTATTATTAAAATAATGAGTACTGTAATTATGAAACCTGCGCCAAAGCGGGTTTTTTTATTGTCCTGAAGTATATAATCTTTTTCTTTCTCGTTATCGGAGTCTTTTACGATTTTAGTCATTTTTGATGGTTTTAATGAGTCCAAAATACTTAAAAAATCTGAAGTTTTTGTAAAAATTAAGCCATAAAAAAACCACGATTTCAAAAACGTGGTTTTTTTACTTGTGACCTCGCCAGGATTCAAACCTGGAACCTTCTGAGCCGTAATCAGATGCGCTATTCAGTTGCGCCACGAGGCCGTAATATATTTTGCTTTAAGCGGGTGCAAATATATTTCTTTTTAAATTGCAAGACAAATTAATGCTGTAAAAAATGAATTTATCTGAATATATTCGAAATATTGAAAATTTTCCAAAGTCTGGAGTTAATTTCAAAGACATAACGCCATTGCTTTCAAACAGTGATGCGGTTGAACATTGTGTTCAACAATTATTGGTATTGATAGATAATCAAAAAATTGACAAAGTTGCGGCTATTGAATCCCGTGGATTTTTCTTCGGAACCCTTTTAGCCCAAAAACTCAATGCGGGATTTGTGCCTATCAGAAAACCAGGAAAGCTTCCCTATAAAACCTTAAAAGAACCATATCAATTAGAATATGGCCTTGATGCCCTCGAAATTCATGAAGACGCAATTAAAAAAGGGGAGCGTGTGCTTTTGCACGACGATGTTTTGGCAACCGGGGGGACGGCACGGGCTGCTTGTAATTTAATTGAACGATTGGGGGGAGAAATTGTGCAGTGCAATTTTTTGCTCGAACTTGAATTTTTGAAAGGAATTAATAAGTTGCGCAATCGTTCCGTGCAGTCACTTTTAAAATATTAGTCCAAAGCGTTTTTTGTGACCCACAATTTATAGGCGAATATTGCCATTTGAAGTTTTGAGGCCTTTTCCAGTTCCACGCCCTTTTTTGTGAAGCTTGGAAGCAGCTTGCTATTTACTTTTGAAAGGAATTTGAAAAACTTCTTCTTCATATTTATATAAGTATAATATGAATTTAGGTATTTAATAATTAAATGTTTTTAAAGTGATGTTAAAACCTATTCAACACTTTTCATAACCGTATGTTGTTTGTCAACAGCCACGGTAATATTCTTTATGGCATCTTCGCCATTGCCGAATGATGAAGTAGAAACCGATCCGTTTCGATTGTCTATGGTGATGGAAATCTGGGTTATTTCGTTCTTTTCATTTCGTTCCAAATTTTTATAACTAAATGAAATATCTTCTACATCATAGCTTCTTTGAAGTTCTAAAAGTTCCAAATCGGTAGTGTTTTTCGTTATTAAGTTTGAAGGTCCATTATAAGAACTTTTTACTTGTGAATGATTATTTAATACTTGAAGGCTGTCTCTTCGTTGCTGCATTCTACGTTTCATTTCAGCTCTTCTCTCTGCCATTTCCTTTTCCATTTGCGCCCTCCTTTGTTTCATAGCTTCGCTGCGGGCATCATAGGAATTTTCGTTATTGCCTGAAATTTGCCTACTACTTCCTTGTCTTATAAATGCTTGATTTGAACCCCCTGCACTTTTAACGGAAATTCGACTGTCGTCTGAAACGATAGTTATATCACTTATGGGATTCTTGCTGCTTACGCTGTACTTTCCGGAGTTATTGTTTTTGTCTTTATAGACAATCGTGATAGAAATAATCTCAGAATTATCATTGTACACTACGTCCGAATATTCAAAACCCAAGCCTTCATTTGCCATTTGCTTTTTTATTTTTTCGAGCTCTTCAAGAGTTGTGTCTTTGGTGATTTTAATGGTTCTTTGTACGCCACTAACTAAATATTCCTTAGAAATCTGTGAAATTGTATTGTTTCCGTTGAATGAAGAAAATACAAAAGCAAAAAGTATCAAAACAGAGAAAAGTGAAATTTTTTGAATAGTTCTCTTAATATTGGTTTCCATAATCATAATTATTAAAAATTAATTTAAAATTTAGAATTGGGGATTAGAATTGGGGGTTTTTAAGTAAGGCGTAATTAAGAGGGGATAGTAACAAATATACAATTAATTCTTTGTTGCATTTAGTATCTTCGCGGCATTTGTATTTTCTATGGATTATCTATTCGTATTTTTAGGGTTAGTATTGTTAGTAGTGGGGGGAGAGTTTTTGGTGCGTTCTTCCGTGGCGCTCTCTTTTAAGCTTCACCTTTCAAAAATGGTAATTGGGCTTACCGTGGTGTCTTTTGCTACCTCTGCGCCGGAGCTTTTGGTAAGCTTACAGGCTGCGCTCAATGGTTTTTCTGATATATCTTTGGGAAACGTAATAGGCTCAAACATCGCAAATATTGGGTTGGTGTTGGGGATAACGGCAATCATTTCGCCTTTGGTCATCGATAAGGATTTTTATAAACTGAATTGGCCGGTTATGATGGTTCTTTCCATCGCACTGTACTTTATTCTGAAGAGTGGCTTGCAAATTTCCCGTTCTGAAGGAGTGGCATTATTACTCATTCTTTTTATCTACCTATATATATTAATAATAAGGGCCAAAAAACAACGTGGAACTCAACCTGTAGACGATAGTATAGACGAAGGCTTGTCAAAAGCTTCAAATTTTAAGATTGGAATATGGTTATTGATTGGGGGTGTAGCGCTTTACGGCGGGAGCGAGCTGCTTGTAAGCGGCGCTGTATCACTGGCCGAAGGTTTTGGCGTAAGTGAAAGAGTTATCGCTGTTACAATGATTGCAGTGGGTACAAGTATTCCAGAGCTTGCGGCTTCGGTAATTGCTGCATTAAAAAAGGAGAAGGCTATTTCATTGGGAAACCTGATTGGTTCAAATATATTTAATATTTCATCAGTCTTGGGAATTACGGCCATAATTCAACCGATAGCTGTAAAAAGCCAGGAGGTGCTTACAAGCGATATTTTCTGGATGATAGGTTTTGCTGCTGTATTGCTTCCCTTGGCATTTCTTCCAAAATCGTTCCAACTTGGCCGTAAGCGAGGGGTTGTTTTGTTTTTGGCTTATGGAATTTTTATTTCGATGACCATTATTTCTTAGTCCGGAAAAATTTTTTTGGAAATAGAAGAATAGTTGTGCCGTTTGAATAATTCATTGAATGTAATATTAATAGTTGGAACGTTGTAGGAAGGCGTTATTTTCCCATCATTTCTCTTATATTTCAAATCGCTTTTGTTTTGTAGGAAAAAAGGGCTGTTTTCTTACATTTTAATGACTTTGCTATGGCTTTGGTATGGCTTTGCTATGGAGTATCGGTGAATGGGGTTTCGGTTGGTTGTTTTCGGTGACCCGTCCTAAAATAACTATACAGGTTAAAGAATAAATTCTGATATAGTTATACAAATGTAAGTTGTCTGCTGCCGGTAATGCTATTTCATTTTTAAAACTTAAGCAATTTGGCGGCCTAGGGGGAGCTGATGTGGTGTTTTTCATATCAATTTTATAAGCATTCCAGTCATTATATATACTTTATTGAATACACCCCCTTAAAATATAGGGTGTTTATAAATTGTATAGTATAATATTATAAATAAATTATAAAGTTTAGGGGGGTGTATTTCTGTTTTTTATACATTTGCGCTTTCAAACCCTAAAAACAACACAATGTCCACATTAAGATTTGAAGCAATTAAGGAAACCTTTAAAAGGACTCCTGTATCAGTTGAAGAACCAGCTAGGCGCTCCGAAATTTTCGGAAAAAACGTTTTCAATGAGGCTGCCATGAGGCAGTATCTTACAAAAGATTCTTTTAAGAGTGTAATGGATGCCGTGCAAAATGGCTCTAAAATTGAGCGACACATCGCCGACCACATTTCTACTGGTATGAAAGAATGGGCGATTGCAAAAGGCGCGACACATTACACACACTGGTTTCAGCCTTTAACCGGTGCGACTGCCGAAAAGCATGATGCTTTTTTTGAAACAATGGAGAATGGCCAGGCAATTGAAAAATTTGGTGGTGGACAATTAGTACAACAGGAGCCCGATGCGTCCAGTTTCCCAAATGGCGGAATTAGAAATACTTTTGAAGCTCGTGGTTATACGGCTTGGGATCCAACATCACCGGCTTTCATTTATGGCACCACTTTATGTATTCCAACAGTTTTTGTTGCTTACACTGGCGAAGCATTAGATTACAAAACACCATTGCTAAGGGCATTACAAACTATTGACAATGCAGCGACTGCTGTGGCAAAATATTTTGATAAAAACGTTACTAAGGTAAATGCAACCTTGGGCTGGGAACAAGAATATTTTCTTATAGATAGTGCTTTGGCGGCATCCCGTCCAGATATTTCTTTGGCTGGAAGAACTTTGTTGGGCCATTCGTCTGCAAAGGGACAACAATTGGACGATCATTATTTTGGTTCCATTCCTGCGCGTGTTCTCAACTTTATGCGCCATTTGGAAACGGAGTGTATGCTTTTGGGCATTCCTGTAAAAACCCGTCACAATGAAGTTGCCCCCAATCAATTTGAGTTGGCCCCAATTTTTGAGGAAACCAATTTGGCTGTGGACCACAACTCATTACTAATGGACTTGATGCATAAAATTGCTGATAAACATAATTTTAAGGTGTTGTTTCACGAGAAGCCTTTTGCAAATGTAAACGGAAGCGGAAAGCATAACAATTGGTCTTTGGCAACAGATACGGGCGTTAACCTTCTAGGCCCTGGCAGCACGCCGATGAAGAACCTTCAGTTTCTAACTTTCTTCATTAATACCTTAAAAGCGGTAAATGAATATGAAGAATTACTTCGTGCCTCTATAGCCAGTGCAAGTAATGACCACCGATTGGGGGCCAATGAAGCTCCACCGGCAATCATTTCGGCATTTATCGGTTCGCAATTAACCGAAGTTTTGGATGAACTTGAAAAAGTAACTAGCGGCAAACTTTCACCACAAGAGAAAACGGACTTAAAATTGAACGTGGTTGGTAAAATTCCTGAAATTTTATTGGATAACACAGACCGTAACCGGACTTCTCCTTTCGCTTTCACAGGTAACAAGTTTGAGTTCCGTGCTGTGGGTTCTACGGCCAACTGTGCGAACCCAATGACTGTTCTTAATGCGATTGTGGCAAAACAGCTAATTGATTTTAAAACAGAGGTTGATGCTTTGATTAAAAACAAGAAGATGAAGAAGGACGATGCCATCTTCAATGTTTTGAAAGAGTATATTAAGGACTCCAAGCGCATTCGTTTTGAAGGAGATGGTTATGGTGAAGCTTGGGAGAAAGAAGCTGAAAAACGAGGTTTGAGTAATCATAAAACTACCCCCCAGGCCTTAAAAGCTAAGATTTCCAAAAAGGCTATTTCACTTTTTGAAGAGTTGGGTATTATGAGCAAGGTAGAGCTCGAGGCGCGTTACGAGATTGAAATGGAAGACTATACCATGCGCATCCAGATAGAAGGGCGTATTTTGGGCGATATAGCTAGAAACCACGTGATACCTACTGCAATCCGCTATCAAAATATTTTGATTGAGAATGTTCAGGGACTAAAAAATATCTACGGAACCGATTTCAAAAAATTAGCTGGAGAGCAACTACAACTCATTGAACAAATAAGTGAACATATAGCAAAAATAAACAAAGGTATAACCGACATGATTGAGGCTCGTAAAAAAGCAAATAAAATTGAAGATGCGGAAAAAAGAGCTGTTACCTATTGCGATGATGTGAAATCATTTTTCCAAGTTATTCGTTATCATTGTGACAAGCTAGAATTATTGGTAGATGATGAAATTTGGCCATTAACCAAGTATAGAGAACTTTTGTTTACAAAGTAACTTTAACAAAAAATTAACAATTTATGTTAAGAACCGATTAAGTACATTTAATCGGTTTTTTTTATTTTTCATCTATAAAAAAGGGTTTTTTATATAGGAAAAACCCTTTTTTGAGAGGGGGGTTTCCCCCTTTTTTTCTTAACAGGTATGCGTAAGCTTGTGTAATTGCTTTTTTTGTTGCATCTTTGAATTGTAATTGATTGATAGTAATATCAAAAAATTACTTCTCCTCAAAAAAATGTTAAATAACAAACCTAATCCCCTTAGTTTCTTTTGAAGTTGTTAGTTGTTTTAATCAATTAATAATTTAAAGAGTTATTTAAAATTTAAATCCACGTCTTTTGAATAAATGTTTTAACCTCAAGACATTTTAAAGACATTCTGAAACTATCCCCATAATAAAAAGTAGGCAAATCATTATATAATGAACTGTCAAGAAGACTAAGGAATCAGTTCCTTATTAAACGTAGAATATTTTTTTAACCAAATATTAATCTTTAAATCTTTTAATTATGAAAAAAGTAGTTTTATGCGCATTGGCGCTAATGGGGGGGACAGCGATGTTCGCTCAGTTCAATACAAGTACAGTTACACAAACTGGACTTTTGAACGTTAATGGAACACTACAGGTGGGACTTATGAATAATTCCGATGTAGACCAAACAGGTAATTTAAACCTTAATGGTACCATGCAATTAGGTGACCATAATGATTCTGACACAGACCAAATGGGGAACCTTAACCTTGCGGGTACTGCCCAATTGGGTAACCGCAACGAGGCAACCACAGACCAATTAGGGAATCTTAATGCTTCAGGTACGCTACAGGTGGGTAACCGCAACGACGCCACTACATGGCAGTGGGGTAATCGTAACCTAAGCACTACCTCACAAATAGGAAACAGAAATGGATCTTTTGTTTGGCAAGATGGAAACCGTAATGAGTCTGACGTAGATCAAACAGGAAACCGTAACGATTCATATGTTGACCAGTGGGGTAACCGCAACAGCAGTGATGTTGATCAAGACGGAAATCGTAATGCTTCTGAAGTAGAGCAGTGGGGTAACAGAAACACTTCTATAGTAGACCAAGACGGAAATCGCAACAATGCTGATTTATTCCAAGGTGGAAACCGTAACTATTCTGAAGTATATCAAGATGGAAACCGTAACAATGCAACAACAGATCAAATAGGTAACCGTAACTACTCAGGTGTTGGCCAATATGGTAACCGTAATGATAGTGATGTTGACCAAACAGGTAACAGAAACGGATCTTTGGTTATCCAAGATGGAAACCGCAATGATGCTGATACAGACCAAATGGGTAACAGAAACAGTTCTTCAATTTTACAAGTAGGTAACCGAAATGATGCTAGAACTAATCAAGTAGGAAATGACAATATTTCTATAGTTGAGCAAATAGGTAACCGTAACGAAAGTGATGTTGATCAATATGGCAACCGCAACTGGGCTGGAACAGGCCAATACGGTAACCGTAATGAGAGTACTACCTTCCAATTGGGAGATGACAACTATGCTTTGACAATCCAAGACGGTAATGATAACGTTAGTTATACTGGTCAAGTAGGCTTCTTTAATGGTTCCGATGTATACCAAGTAGGTAACAGCAACTTTAATGCTGTAGGCCAAATAGGTTTAGGCAATTATTCTCTTGTTGAGCAATATGGAAATAGCAACATCAGTCTTGTTGGTCAAGCTGGTATAGGCCATTATAGTCATAACTTACAAGTTGGTAACGGTAACTTTAGCTTAGTAGGCCAATTGGGTGTTGGTAACTGGAGTGATGTTCACCAATTTGGTAATGGTAACGTAGATGTGACTTTGCAAAACTAAAAATTATTCAAGAATATATTTAGATATTCAATTTTTAGAAAATAGCAAATTAAGTAGTATAAGAGCATCTAATCCGTGCTCTTATACTTCTTTATAAAGGAAGGTCTTTGCCTCCAAATAGTAAGACAATTAGAAAATTAATTTCGTTTTTATTATTATTTTCTCAAAAAAAGCAATAACTTAACTAACCTTAAAAAGAAAGAGATGAAAACCTTAAAAGCCATAATGATCGTACTCGCTTTTATAGCGTTAGTGAATGTTTCTCATGCACAAACATATGTAGGAGATAATACAACTTCATTGGAAAGTCTTCAAAAGACAACTTCACTATTCAGTATTGTCGCTTCACAAAATATACCTCCAGCTGATGTAAATAATAGTATCCGTGTTCAGCAAATTGGAAATAACAATACTTCTTTTTCTAGTACAACATCAAATTATAGTAATATTTCCTTATCTCAACTCGGAAATAGCAACGATATATATCTTAATGTTTCTGCAAATAGGATATCAGAGGATGTAATCCAGGTTGGAAATAATCATAACTTTATAGATATGGACAATACCGGCAGACAAAATCATGCTGCAAATGTTCTGCAATTTGGAACAAATCAGAATTTGATTTTGCTTGGAGGTCAGAATTCAATTTCCAATAACATGATAGTATCCATGCAGGGTAAAAATCAGACAATTATTATTCGCAACTTAAATAATTAAGATTTTGTTTAAAATTTCTCAACATAGCATAGCATTATTAATATGCTTCGTGTTAATTTCCAATATGGTCTTTTCCCAAATATACAACACTGAGGTTGAGGCTAATATTAACATGGAAAATAATGGCGATATGTACCAAATTACTGGTTCTGCAGTGAATAAAACGGCATCGAATCAAAGTTTGCGATATGTTTTGTCTGTAATAAAAAATGGTCCAAATAATTCTAACACTTCCAAAAATGATCAAAGTGGTAGATTTATTTTAGAAATTGGACAAAAAAAGAATCTTTCCACCACCACAATTAACGCAGACGATAAGGACAGGGTTATTATTCTTCTATTAATTTATGATGAAGTAGACAAGCCCCTTGGTATGGATCGAGTTGTGATTAATGGGACAGAAGAAGATATTGAAAAGGAAAGACTTGAAAACGTGGAAAGGGAACAAACGGTAAATGTTTCTCCAGATGCAATAAACAAGGCAGAAGACGGCGTAATTTTAAGAGGGATTGTAACAGAAGAGACCAAAACAAAGCCTGGCAGGGATTTTTATAGAATGTTCTACTCATTATACACCACAAATAATATAAATGGCGAGGAAATAGTAAACATTAAAGAAACGCTGTCCTTGAATAACAATACTAAAATTGAAATCTCTGTTGCTAATGAAACAGTATTGGAATTTTTTGTACGGCCCCAAGAAGAATATTTAAAGACAATGTCTGAGGTCGCTATTAAAAGAGTATATTGGTATTTACAAAAGTATAAAGAGAATAAAAACATTCAAAAGCATTATTGAATTAAATCAAATTAAAAAAATATATTTTTTATTAGCTTTGAATTTTAGTGTAAGCTTCTAAAATAACTTTTTTCTCTCTTTATTGATGGTTTAGTTTAAAAACAAATAACATGAAAACTTTTTTTTTATTTTTATTTATAATGGTTTCTTCATACTGTGTTGGGCAACAATTAGTTTACAAGCCAATAAATCCAGCATTTGTAGGCGGAGAACCCTTTAATTATTCTTGGTTGCTAAATTCGGCTAACTCTCAAAACTCGTTTGAAGATTCAAAGTTTGATGCATTTGATAAACTTGACGGTTTTAACAACGGTCTTGATAATAAATTCGGCAATAATGGTTTTGGCAATGATAACTTACCCCCTAAAGGAACCTCAATTAGCGGGGATTTTCAATATGAGGTTTTTGAGTCGTCTAACGGATTGGTAATAAATGTTTTAAATATTGTAACTGGTGAAGCTACACAGATAATCATCCCAAATTAAAATCAATATGAAGAATACGCTTACAAAGTTATGTATTGCAACTATCTCTTTTTTTTTGTGGGGTTGTGGAGCATATTTTAATCAACCTGTAGGACCGCAAGATGCCCGGATAGGTGAAATTACCCAACAAACTAAAACCCTCTATTCCCTTCCAGAACCTGCAGAGCCTATCATTGCGGGTGTTTATAACTTTAAAGATCAGACTGGTCAATACAAAAATATTGAAACAGGAAGTACCTTTAGCACAGCCGTTACACAAGGCGCTACTACAATTTTAATTAAAGCTCTTGAAGATTCAAAGTGGTTCAGGCCGATTGAGCGTGAAAACATTAGCAATCTTCTGAATGAACGAAATATCATCAGAAGCACTCGTGAAGAGTATAGAAAGGCTGATGATCAAACCCCTACACGTTTGACCCCATTGTTATTTGCTGGAGTACTACTTGAAGGGGGAATTGTTTCCTATGACTCTAATATACTTACTGGAGGTGCAGGAGCAAGATATTTTGGAACAGGAGCTTCTACGCAATACAGACAAGACCGTATAACGGTTTATTTAAGAGCTGTGTCCACAAATACCGGTGAAGTATTAAAAACCGTTTATGTTTCAAAAACGATACTTTCTCAGGCCGTTGACGTTAGCTTGTTTAAATATGTTAATTTTCAACGTTTGCTTGAAGTAGAAACCGGATTTACAAAGAACGAACCAGCACAAATGGCAGTTAAGGAAGCAATCGAAAAATCTGTTGAAATGCTGATTGTAGAAGGAATAAAAGACAGGCTTTGGTCCACAAAGGATGGTGAAGAAAAGAATAAGGAAATTGTGGATGCCTACCTAAATGAAAAAGAAGCGGAGGAATCTACAGGTCTTTATGAAAGAAGATTTTTGAATTATGATTTCAGAAATACACTTTATGCAAATTTTGGAACTGCCCTTGTTGATGGAGATTATGAAACGGGAGTACTTGATTATAAGGCCGGGCTGGGATATAAATATAATATCATTCCTGAATTGAGCGTTAATGCTGATTTTCAGATATTTAAATTAAATAGTACACCCGAAATCAATCATTGGTGGGCCAGCGAAAGTTTGATTGTGGAATATAACATGCTCCCTTACGATAAAGTATCTCCTTTGTTTTTCGTAGGCCCCGGTGTCCTGCATTTTGTAGATGATAGTGGTTTTTTATACCTACAGAAATGGGACACATTTTTTAATATGAAGTTTGGTGCAGGCCTTCAGTACCGTGTTTCAAAAAGAATTTCATTTGAACTCAGCGGGGAGTGGAATGTTACTTTCACAGATAAAATTGACAATACGCCAAGGGGTAGAAGAGATGATTATTACTACACCTTTGGGCTTGGTCTTAATTATCATTTCAATTCAACAAAATCGAACATAAGGACTAATGAATAAATCCATGATGATGAAAAGCTTTTCTAAATATATAACCTTCGCTTTTTTCTTGACCCTCCTCTTTTCCTGCAACGAGGATAGAATAAATGAAAATGATTTTGGAACTATAACAGGAATCGTTGTGGTAGAAGGTAGTAATGAACCCCTTGAAAATGTTAGAATTTCTACTAGCCCCGTTACAAGCACTGTTTTTACGGACGTAGCGGGAAAATTCAAAATTGAAAATGTACCTGCGGGAGAATATTCAGTAGGTGCTAGGCTCGATGGATTTCTTGCAAGGTATGAGCCGGCCACTGTAATTAATAATACTTCGGTAAATGTTATTTTTGAAATGGAGATATCTACAGCCAACAATAGGCCGCCAAGTACTCCTGTTTTAATTAAACCTGCCGAAAATGAAGTATTGGAGAGTACCGAAGCCATATTTGAATGGAGCTCTACCGATCCTGAAGGCGATCCAATTACTTTCTCACTTGAGCTAAGAAATGATCAAGACGAAGAGGTTCTATTATTTGAAGACATTTCTGACTCTACCTACGTTTATTCAGATTTGATGCTTGGAGCTCAATATTTTTGGCAGATTTCGGCTACGGATGATATAAATCCTCCAGTATTAAGTCCGGTGGGTACATTCAAAGTGATGAATGCACCCGTAGAAAACAGGTTTTTGTTTGTTCGAAATATCAACGGAAACAATGTGATTTTTTCTGCTGATGAAGAGGGTAACGAGTTTCAGTTAACTTCTGAAAACACAAATAGCTATAGACCAAGAAGGAATGTTGCCGCAAATAGAATTGCCTATCTTCAAACGACCGGGGCACAGGCAGATATTTACACTATGAAGCGCGATGGTACAGATAAAGTTAAAGTAACATCAAATGTGAAACCTAATGGTTTTGACTTAAATGAAATAAACATTGACTGGCCCGAAAATAGCGATCGTATTTACTTTCCAAATATGGACAAGTTATATCAAATTAGATCAAATGGTCAAAACCTTAATCTTGTTTACCAAACACCAGATGGTTCTTTAATTTCTGAAATGGCAGCTAGCGAAAATGCTAATTTAATAGTACTAAAGACAAATGATTTGAATGGTTATAATGTTTCTTTTATTACAATTAGCAAAAACGGGAATTTTATTGATACCTTAATTTCAGGTCTTCCTGGGGGTGCCAGTGGACTAGATCTGTCTGTTGATAATAACACTATTGTTTATTCTTATGATATTTCTGAATTTCAAAGTAATGATTATAGAAGGTTAAACTCTCGAATCTTTACTTATAATATATCAACGGCTGACGTGGTTGACATTTCAAATGAAAAACCCAATGGCACAAATGACTTGGATCCAATATTTGCCCCTAATGAAGCGTTTGTGATTTATACCAATACTTCTAATGATGGGATTTCTAGAAAGGATATATATACACTTGAAATAGGCGTGGATGAAACGCGAACACTACTTTATACTGATGCTTTTATGCCCGATTGGGAATAAATCTATAAAATACTGAAAACCTTAAAAGCCCACCTTTGTGGGCTTTTTTTTAATCCGTATTTTTGCAACTTAAATAGAACCAATGAGTAAAGAGATTTCAAAACGTTACGCACAACGAGGTGTTTCGGCAGGAAAGGAAGATGTACACAACGCCATAAAAAACGTGGATAAAGGTCTTTTCCCGAAAGCCTTCTGTAAGATTGTTCCAGATTATTTAACAGGTGATGCAGATTATTGTTTGGTCATGCATGCAGATGGCGCAGGTACTAAATCATCACTTGCTTATGCGTATTGGAAAGAAACTGGCGATCTTTTGGTATGGAAAGGAATTGCGCAAGATGCACTTATTATGAATATAGACGATCTTCTTTGCGTAGGCGCCGTTGATAATATTATGCTTTCCTCAACCATTGGTAGAAATAAAAATTTAATTCCAGGTGAGGTTATTTCAGCAATTATTAACGGTACCGAAGAATTGATTTCTGAAATGAGACAATACGGCGTTACCATTCATTCAACAGGTGGGGAGACCGCAGATGTGGGTGACTTGGTACGTACCATAATTGTAGATTCCACAGTTACGGCACGAATGAAACGCAGTGAGGTTGTTGACAATGCGAATATTAAACCGGGCGATGTGATCGTGGGGCTTGCTTCTTTTGGACAAGCTACTTATGAAAAGGAATACAACGGTGGTATGGGCAGCAACGGTTTGACTTCCGCTAGGCACGATGTCTTTGAAAACTATTTGGCAAAAAAATATCCAGAGACATTTGATTCATCGGTTCCTGAGGAACTTGTTTATTCGGGATCAAAAAGATTGGATGATTCAGTTGCGGACAGTCCTTTAAATGCTGGTAAGTTGGTGCTTTCACCCACGCGTACATATGCGCCTATCATTAAAAAAATTCTTTCACAATTCAGTAAGGGGGAAATTCACGGAATGGTGCACTGCAGTGGGGGCGCGCAGACGAAGATTCTTCACTTTGTGGAAAACCTTCATATTATAAAGGATAATTTGTTTGAAATTCCGCCACTGTTTAAACTTATTCAAGCTGAAAGTGGGACAGATTGGAAAGAAATGTACCAAGTATTCAACATGGGACACCGGATGGAGCTTTACGTTCCCGAAACCATTGCTGAAAGCATTATTGAAATTTCAAAATCCTTTAATGTAGATGCACAGATTGTGGGCAGGGTAGAAGCCGCTTCTTCCAAACAGCTTACTATTAAATCTACTATGGGAGAATTTGTATATTGATATTTTCAATTATATTCGCAAATGATTTTGAGTTGGTTACGTTTTATTCTCATATCATTAATAGCGAATGTCTGAGAAACTTTTTTTCAAAAACTACAAAATAGGGCTAGGTTTTCTGGCTGTTTTTTTTGTCCTTTTAAGCGTTATTGTTCACTTATTCCACAATTATTTTTTGTTTCGTTTACTGCGTGGTATCATTTGTTATACCGCCCTGGTTTATCTATTTATTGCCCACGGAAAGCATATTCAAAAGTGGTTGGTGGGGTTTCTTTTCTTTTACGGAGCTTCCAGCATTACAACCATTTGGTATGAAAACGGCATCATGGCCAGTATTTCTATGATATTGAACTTTTTGGCGTTTTTGATGCTGCTTTGGTATATTATTCCTAAAATTAAATTGAAAAATCTAACTAAAAAGTTTACCCTTCTTTTTGTATTGATGATGCTGGTGAATGGTTATTTGTTCATTAAGTTGATTGAATTGATGAAGGATATGACTTTAAACTATACGCAATACCTCTTTATGATATTGAGTGCTTTTTGCGGAATTTTATTGGCTTTTTTGGCGCTTTTCTACAATCATTATTTTAATTCTAAGCTGTCCATGAGCTTTACGCTTTTGGTGTTTTTGATCATTTTTGCCGAAATATTCAGGGGTATTGCCTACTACGACCTAGGGTATAGCATCGCTTTTGTGTATGTGGCGAGAATTTTATTTGTGGGTAGCCTCTATACGTTGGTGCATTTTTCTTTTTTCGATTTAAAAACCAAAAGGATTTAAAAACTGTCGCTTCTATTTTTTTTAAATATTGAACCCATTTACAATCGCTTTCATTCCCTTAAAAAATTGTAAATTTGCACCCATTATAAAATTTATATGTTAGATAGGCTTCAAATAATAAAACAACGTTTTGACGAGGTGAGCGACCTCATAATACAACCCGATGTAATCAGCGACCAAAAGCGGTACATTCAGTTGAATAAGGAATATAAGGATCTGCGAATTTTGATGGACAAGCGTGCCGAATTTTTGGAACTTACCGACAACATAAACGAAGCAGAAGAAATAATTGCCGATGGTAGCGATGCCGAAATGATGGAAATGGCGAAGCTACAACTGGAAGAAGCAAAAACACGCTTACCTAAGCTAGAGGAAGAGATCAAATTTCTTTTGGTGCCGAAGGACCCCGAAGATGCCAAAAATGCCGTGATGGAGATAAGAGCTGGAACAGGTGGTGATGAGGCGAGTATTTTTGCGGGCGATCTTTTCAGAATGTACACCAAATATTGTGAAGGAAAAGGCTGGAAGACAAACGTAATTGATTTTAACGAAGGAACCAGCGGCGGTTTTAAGGAAGTACAGTTTGAAATAGAAGGAGAAGATGTTTACGGAACGCTTAAGTTTGAAGCGGGCGTTCATCGTGTGCAGCGTGTGCCGCAGACGGAAACGCAGGGTCGAGTACATACCAGTGCAGCAACGGTGATGGTTTTTCCGGAAGCGGAAGAATTTGATATTGAAGTAAATCCCAAAGATGTGCGTATTGATTTCTTTTGTTCTTCAGGACCTGGAGGGCAATCTGTGAACACTACCTATTCTGCGGTGCGATTAACGCACGTGCCCACGGGAATTGTAGCACAATGCCAAGACCAGAAATCGCAGCATAAAAATAAAGAGAAAGCCTTTAGGGTTTTACGTTCCAGATTGTATGATCTTGAACTGGCCAAAAAGCAGGCTGAAGATGCTCTGAAACGAGGTTCAATGGTAACCAGTGGTGACCGTAGTGCCAAGATTAGAACCTATAACTATCCACAAGGACGTGTGACCGATCATAGAATTAACCTTACATTATATAACCTCGGAAATATTATGAACGGTGACGTTCAGGAAATAATTGATGAGCTTCAATTGGTTAGCAATACCGAAAAATTAAAGGAAACAGGCGAAACTTTTTAAATATTTTCTTCTGAAATAATAGACTATGACTACAGCGAATTTGATTTCAGAAATTAAAAGAAAGCAATCGTTTCTTTGCGTTGGGCTTGATGTTGACCTTGAAAAAATTCCTGAATTTCTTTTAAAAGAGGAAGACCCGATATTTTCTTTTAATAAAGCCATTATTGACGCTACCCACCAATATGCGGTTGCCTATAAACCAAATACCGCTTTTTATGAAGCCTATGGTTTGAAAGGCTGGAAATCTTTGAAAAGGACGATACATTATTTAAACGAAAAATATCCTGAGATTTTTACCATTGCCGATGCAAAGCGCGGTGATATTGGCAATACTTCCAGCCGTTACGCAAAAGCTTTTTTTGAGGATCTTGGTTTTGATTCGGTTACCGTCGCTCCTTATATGGGAAAGGATTCCGTAGAGCCTTTTCTCGCTTTTGAGAATAAGCACACTATTATGCTTGCATTGACTTCCAATGAAGGCGCTTTCGACTTTCAAACCAAACTCGTTGGTGAAGTAGAGTTGTACAAACAGGTTTTAAAAACTTCAAAGGTGTGGCACAATAGTGAAAACTTGATGTATGTGGTAGGCGCAACGAAGGCTGAGTTTTTTGCTGACATTCGTAAAATTATTCCGCACAGTTTTTTATTAGTTCCCGGCGTAGGGGCGCAGGGCGGAAGCTTGAAAGAAGTCTGCAAATATGGATTGACTGAGAATGTTGGTTTGCTCGTGAATTCTTCACGTGGAATTATTTATGCTTCGAAGGATACTGATTTTGCCAAAGCTGCGTCTCAGGAAGCGAAGAATATGCAGCTTGAAATGAAAGCCATTCTAGATGGAGTTCGTTGATCAATTAAATAGAACTGTAACTCTTACCCAAACCCCTTCGCGAATTATTTCGTTGGTGCCTTCCCAAACCGAATTGTTGGTAGCTCTTGGCTTGCGCAAAAACATAGTTGGTATTACCAAATTCTGTGTCCATCCCAAAGATTTGCGAAAGGAGAAAACGATTGTTGGTGGAACCAAGCAGGTTGATTTTGAAAAGATAAAATCACTTAAACCAGATATTATCGTTTGCAACAAAGAAGAAAACACCGAGGAAATGGTACTTCAGCTAGAAAGTGTTGCTCCGGTTTGGGTGAGTGATATTGCTACGATTTCAGAAAGTATCGAGATGATACTTCAGTTGGGGAAAATTTTTGAGGTTGATGGTAGGGCTTTAGAAATTACAGCAAATATTAAATTAAAATTGGAAGGATTTAAGGAGTATGTAAGAGATTTTCCGTCAAAAAAAGTGCTTTACTTAATTTGGAAAAACCCCTATATGGCTGTAGGGAAGAACACTTTTATCGATGAATTATTACAAATTAATAATTTTGAAAATATCATTATTAAAAATAATTCCCGCTATCCGGAAGTAAGTATTGAATTGTTAAAGACTGCGGAATTGGTACTTCTTTCCACAGAACCTTATCCCTTTAAAAAAGTAGATGCTGATGTTTTAGCAGAGGAATTTAATTCTGAAGTTAAAGAAGTTAAATTAGTAGATGGGGAGTTTTTTAGCTGGTATGGATCACGACTTATAAAAGCTTTCGATTATTTTAAAGAGTTACATTAGCCAATAATTATTTATCTGCTTGCCTAAAAGATAAATATTGTATTTCTTGAAAAATTCTATCTGCTTGTTGATGTGCTTTTTCACTTTTTTCGGGATCTTTTGAAGAAAGTTCAAATGAGCGCTTCATTAAAAGTCTGTATCTTTCTTTTAATTGTTCAATTCTGGATTTTTTTCTAAACCAATTATACATAACTAAATCTTTGCACACATCAAAGATAGCCTTAGTATTTGTAACGTGTTATTAACAAGAGGTTAATGGTTTCATAAATTATATTAGATATAAAATATCTTTTTTTAATCCTGTAGAGCAAAAACTTGTCGGAGCAAAGTAGTTGTCCTTGCTGAAATATTATTACGGATATCTTTCTCTTCTACGCTTATCATTTTATAAACGCCTTGTAGCGCTTCAGTGGTAACATAATCTGTTAGGTCTGGGTTTACTTTGGTTACGAAAGGAATGGAATTATATTTAGTAATTATGTTTGTCCAAATTTGGTCTGCACCTACTTTTGAAAAAGACTGCTTAATCACAGGATTAAATTTTGAATAGAGCGCTGAGGTTGTTCTTTGTTCCAAATAATTGGTAGCTGCATTATCGGAACCTAACAAAATGTTTTTTGCATCTGCAAAAGTTATTCCTTTTACAGCTGATACAAATATGGGAGTAGCTTCTTTTACGGCGTCTTCAGCGGCTCTGTTCAAGGCTTTAATACCTTCATCTGCTAAACTCCCTAGGCCTATATCTCTTAAGCCCTGATCCACCTTCTGTAATTCAGATGGCAACATTATTTTTACCAGTTGATTTTTATAAAAACCATCTTTTTGTGTAAGTTTTGTTACTTGTTTGTCAATACCCTTGTCCAATGCCTGTCTTAATCCATTAGCTATTGTTGTTGAGTCCATTCCTATACCTGTTTCAGTAGGAATCGTGTTGACAACTTGTTGCAGTTCAGCACAAGAAAGTAAAAGAAAAATTGAACAGAAAAGAAAGATTTTTTTAAGTAACATAGCTTTAGAATTATATAGGTTTCAAATATAAAAAAGCCCTTCAATATTGAAGGGCTTTTTTCTTTAAAAAGAATTTTAAAAAATTCTTATTTAAGAACTTTTACTGTTTTTGTAGCGTTTCCAATAGTTACTTGAACCAAGTAAGCACCAGAAGCTAAACCACTCATATCTACTTTTGGAGAAATAGCATCAGGATTTACGGTAAGAACCGCTTTACCTAATACATCGTAAATAGTTACGTTATCCACAGCAGTTTTAGTGCTAATAGTCAATACGTCTTTAACTGGGTTTGGATATACTCTGAAAGAATCAGCAGCAAAATCTTCTAGTCCAGCACTGTCAGTGTCAAAGAAAACATCGTCAATGTAATACTGGTTGTTTGCATCAATAGAGAAGAAATCAACACCTCCTAGGTTACCACCAGAAGTATAAAAATCTCCATTATAGATTTCACTACCATCAATATACATTACTACGGTGTCAGTATCTAAGTCAATTTCGTGAGTAATTTGGAACCAAAAGTTTTCAGGATAGCTAAAAGTCGAAACAATATTTGCTGGGTTTGCATCATCTACAACATATCCAGTTCCAGGAGCTAAGTTGTCTAGGTTAAAGTGAACGTTAATACCCCAAATTCCACCTGAAGCACCTGTGTCTTCATCTTCTTGGATGTTATAGTATCCAGTTTTTCCACCAGGAACATACATATACCATGAAAGTATGTACTGTCCTGAAGTTTGGTTTCCTAGCAAAAGCATGGCATCTTGTACACCGTCATCGCCGATATAACCAGACTGAGAAGGAGAAAATGCTTGGTCAGTACTTATAACCAAATCTTCAGGGCCTGCAGCACCACTCCAGCTAGACCAATGGTCTTCATGTACTGGACCTGGCGTGTACCCTTCCATGTCGTCATCAATTATTTGTGCATTAGCACTAAATGTAAAAGCTCCTATAGCAAAAGCCAATAAGTAAATTTTTTTCATAATGTTTAAGTTTTTAATTGTTTAATATTGATGCTGCAATATACAAAAATATTGAAATATTGCAACCCATTTTAGTTTTTTTTTATGATATGTATAGTCTTCCAATGCGTTATGTTCGTTGCGTTTTAACTAAATTTGCAATTCATAATTAATGAAAAACAAACATGGAACAAGTAACTCCCTATAAACCAAAATATAAAGTTCGAATAGTTACAGCGGCATCATTATTTGATGGCCACGACGCGGCTATAAACATTATGCGACGTATCATACAATCTACGGGCGTAGAGGTGATTCACTTGGGCCATGATAGAAGTGTGGATGAGGTTGTAAATACTGCCATTCAGGAAGATGCCAATGCAATAGCCTTGACTTCCTATCAAGGAGGGCATAACGAGTACTTTAAATATATGTATGATCTTTTGCAGGAGAAAGGCGCGGGACATATCAAAATATTCGGGGGTGGCGGCGGAGTTATCCTGCCGTCAGAGATAAAAGAATTGATGGATTATGGAATTACACGCATCTACGCCCCAGATGACGGACGTAAGATGGGACTGCAGGGAATGATCAATGATCTGGTGCAACAATCTGATTTTCCCATAGGCGATAAATTGAATGGAGAGCTCAAAAATATGGAGAAGAAGGAATTTGGCGCAATTGCGAGAATAATTTCCGCGGCTGAAAACTTCCCGGAAATAGCAAAAGAAACCCTCGATAAAATCCATATTAAAAATAAAAAGGTAACTGCCCCGGTTTTGGGAATTACCGGGACGGGAGGTGCAGGAAAATCCTCACTTGTGGATGAACTGGTGCGAAGATTCTTAATTGATTTTCCGGAGAAAACTATCGGAATAATTTCCGTGGATCCTTCTAAAAGAAAAACTGGCGGGGCATTGTTGGGTGACCGAATTCGTATGAATGCCATCAATTCCCCGCGGGTTTATATGCGCAGTTTGGCAACACGCCAAAGCAATCTTGCGCTTTCCAAATATGTAACCGAGGCCATCCAGGTTCTAAAAGCTGCAGAGTATGATCTTATTATTCTGGAAACATCAGGAATTGGACAGAGTGATACCGAAATTATTGAGCACAGTGATGTTTCCTTATATGTTATGACGCCGGAATTTGGTGCGGCCACCCAACTCGAAAAGATTGATATGCTCGATTTTGCCGATTTGGTCGCAATAAACAAATTTGATAAACGCGGTTCGCTGGATGCCCTGCGCGATGTAAAAAAACAGTACGTACGCAACCACCAATTGTGGGATGCCTCACAAGATGATCTCCCCGTTTATGGGACCATTGCGTCCCAATTTAACGATCCGGGAATGAACAAGCTCTACAAGGCCGTAATGCAGCAACTTGCCGAAAAAACCGATACAGATTTAAAAAGTGATTTTAAGATTACTGAGGAAATGGACGAAAAAGTGTTTGTGATTCCTCCCTCACGCACACGGTATCTTTCGGAAATTTCAGAGAACAATAGGGCGAACGATAAAAAGGCTTCGGAACAGGCCGAAGTTGCCCAAAGACTTTATGGAATTTTTAAAACAATAGAAACCATCTCCGGGAAAAAACCTGAATTGGACAAGGCAGGAATTGTTTCGGAATTAATTATAAATTCAGAAAAAAATAAAGATTTATTAAAATTGCTGCTTGCCGAATTTGATCGTGAAAAATTAAATCTAGATCCGTACAATTGGGAAATTATAACAGGTTGGGACGAAAAAGTAAACAAATATAAAAATCCAATCTATAGCTTTAAGGTCCGCGATAAGGAAATAAATATAAAAACACATACCGAATCGCTTTCGCATACACAAATTCCAAAAGTGGCTTTGCCGAAATACCAGGCTTGGGGCGATATTTTGAAATGGACGCTCCAAGAAAATGTACCTGGAGAATTTCCGTACACTTCGGGGCTTTATCCTTTCAAAAGAACCGGGGAGGATCCTGCCAGAATGTTTGCTGGCGAAGGAGGACCAGAACGTACCAACAGACGTTTTCACTATGTTAGTATGGGCTTGCCTGCCAAAAGGCTTTCCACGGCATTTGACAGTGTAACTTTATATGGAAATGACCCTGACCTTCGACCCGATATTTATGGCAAAATAGGTAATGCGGGCGTTTCCGTTTGTTGTTTGGACGATGCGAAAAAATTATACTCAGGTTTTGATTTAAGTCATCCAATGACCTCGGTTAGTATGACTATTAATGGACCCGCACCAATGCTGCTAGGTTTTTTTATGAATGCTGCCATTGATCAAAATTGTGAAAAATATATTTCGGAAAATGGCATGGAAAAAGAAGTTGAAAAGAAAATCTCAACTATTTATAAGGAAAAAAATATTGCCCGCCCCAAATACCACGGCCATTTGCCCGAAGGCAATAATGGCTTGGGCCTTATGCTACTCGGGGTTACCGGCGATCAAGTTTTGGATACAGAAGTTTATAACAAAATTAAATACGAAACTTTACAGCAGGTTCGCGGTACGGTCCAAGCAGATATTTTAAAGGAAGACCAAGCGCAAAACACTTGTATTTTTTCAACTGAATTCGCATTGCGTTTAATGGGCGATGTGCAGGAATATTTTATAGAGAAAAAAGTTCGGAATTTCTATTCAGTTTCAATTAGCGGTTACCACATTGCCGAAGCGGGCGCAAACCCCATAACCCAATTGGCTTTTACGCTTGCAAATGGTTTCACTTACGTGGAATATTATTTGAGCAGGGGAATGGACATCAACGAATTTGGCCCTAACCTATCGTTTTTCTTCAGTAATGGAATTGATGCGGAATATGCCGTAATTGGTCGGGTGGCACGAAAAATTTGGGCAAAGGCCTTAAAGGAAAAATATGGCGCAAACCCGCGTGCACAAATGTTGAAATATCACATTCAAACTTCCGGGCGCTCATTGCATGCGCAGGAAATCGATTTTAACGATATTCGTACTACCTTGCAAGCTTTATATGCAATTTATGATAACTGTAATTCCCTTCATACAAATGCATATGACGAAGCAATTACAACCCCAACGGAAGAAAGCGTGCGCCGTGCGATGGCAATTCAGCTAATTATAAATAAGGAACTTGGCTTGGCTAAAAACGAGAATCCTATCCAAGGATCTTTCATTATTGAAGAACTTACAGATTTGGTTGAAGAAGCTGTTCTAAAGGAATTTGATAGTATTACGGAACGCGGGGGCGTTTTGGGCGCTATGGAAACTATGTACCAGCGCAGTAAGATTCAGGAGGAAAGTCTGTATTATGAAACCTTGAAGCACAATGGCGACTTCCCAATAATTGGGGTGAATACGTTCTTAAGCAGCAAAGGTTCGCCAACCGTGCTTCCTGCGGAAGTGATTCGTGCAACCGAGGAAGAGAAGCAGGTTCAGATTGAAACATTGAAAAATCTTCATAAAATGTATGCCGACATTGCAAATGAGAAAATTGAAAAAGTGAAATCGGCCGCCATTCATAACGAAAATATGTTTGAACAATTAATGGAAGCTACCAAAGTCTGCTCTTTGGGCCAGATTACGGAGTCCTTATTTGAAGTAGGAGGTCAATATAGACGAAATATGTAGCGGAAAATTTTTTAAACACGACAAAAATACATATCTTTGTGTCAAATGTCGTGATTATGAAAAAGTACCAAAACCCTTCCGATGTAAATTTGGTGAAAGAACCAGAGGTTTTCTATTTGCTCGACAATCCTTTTGACAGAATAGTAGGTGTTTTAGGAGGCGTGGGGCAGGTGGGCCAGGCCGTAAATAGCGATATTGATCTTATTACCGTTACCCGCAAGGGTCTGCCAAAGAGCGTGGTTTATTCTATATGCGAGGTATTGGGTATTTCCATGGATCGGCTCAGTGATTTGCTGCACATTTCGCACCGCACATTACAGCGCAAGGCAGATGATGACCTCTTGGGGGTTTCGGCTTCCGAACAGCTTTTTGAGATAGCCGAAATGGTCTCAGAAGGCATAGACGTTTTTGAAACACTTGAAGATTTTAGAAACTGGCTCCATTCCAGACCATATATTTTTAAAGGGCAGCAACCCTTAGACTTTCTAGACACGAGGTTTGGAATTCAATATGTAAAAAATGTCCTTGGGCGCATTGCTCATGGAATTCCTTCTTGATTGTGCGAATCTTTAGAATTGCCAAAAGCGAATATATTGACGATTTTACCGGTGAAGGTGCCAGACTTTATGGGGGTAGATGGAATTTGGTTGGTGACCCGATGCTTTATTTTTCACAAAGTTTATCTTTGAGTTTGTTGGAAATTATTGTCCACGTTGAATTTGCCAAATTGCCCGTGGGCTATTCCTTTCTTGAAGTGGAAATTTCAGATAAATTTATAAAACCAATTCAGTCCTTGGATTTCATTAAGCCGAAATGGAGCTCTGAAGAAGCCGAA
Source organism: Aequorivita sp. UBA3180 (assembly GCA_002364215.1). Taxonomy (GTDB): domain Bacteria; phylum Bacteroidota; class Bacteroidia; order Flavobacteriales; family Flavobacteriaceae; genus Aequorivita. Next base: position 179,832 of record DEXQ01000009.1, read on the forward strand.
AAACAAGTGCAGATGTTGGGGTCTTCTTGGCTCAAGCGGCACGAAAGCTTGGCGCTCCGCGTGCCATCGGCCATTTTGGAACTGGAGCATAATATTTTGATAAACCCACATCACAAAGATATCGGGAACATAAAGATTATTAAGAAAGGAACTTTGGATTTTGACCCGCGGTTAATTCGATAACGTTTTCGGGCTAATCCTCGTCGGCATCCATATCTTCGTCAAAACTGTCTTCCTCGTAGTCATCGTCGAAAAACTCTTTGGGGAAATTATTTGGATCAAACGGAATATCGTCATCGGGATCGTGGTCGTCATAATTTATACCCGGCGGATTGAAAAGTCCCCAACGGTCTATAATGTAATCCCAGGGGTTAAAAGTTTTTACCCATTCTGCAAAAAGAATACGAAATTCTTCCACTTCCTTACGCAGTAGGTCCAGATACTCAGTATCCTTAAAGCCCGTCATTTCTATTCCATGAGTGTAGGTCGCAAGCTCACGTGCCGCCTTTCTTATTATGGCGGCATTTTCCATTTTAATGTCGTATAGTTCTACGCTTTCCGCACCCATAATTTTGGCGGGGATTATCGTGGAACTTTCCATTAAATAGGATAGGCTGTGGGCCAGCAACTCCTTTTCACCCTTTCGTTTGAATTTTAAATCAGTATTTTCGACAGATTTTACCAAATGCCTGACCAATGTCGAAATCTCTTCGGCTTTTTTATAGATGGGCAGATTTTTGGTCTGTTTAAACCTTTCGCGTGGATCGAGATTTTCTTCGTTTTCAAACATAATTTTTATCACAATGCTCACTTGCAAATGTAATAAATGAAATTGATGTAAATTTTAGGCTAAAGCGTTAACCTCCAAGTATGCTGAAGTTTTCGAAATCTTTTGAGCTCTTTACGAAGTAATGGCAGAAAATCCTTTCCGTTACTGCTCACTCTTTCCAAGCGTTCACAATTTTTATAGAGAAGATTGGAAAGGCGCATTACAGAAGCTGCATATTTATGCTTTTCTTCAGAAAATGGTTGACTCTCGGCCTTCAATATTTGGGGCCCCAATGATACTGACTGTTGCACAATATCACCTGTAAAATAGATATTCGGATCTTCGGCACCATTCTTTTGAAGATGTGCCAAATCATGAGCTATATAGCTTGAAATATTTCTGGCAAGAGAGAATATTTCAAGTGCTTTGTTATAGATTGCAGAATGTGAATTCTTTCCAACGTGATGGGGCGACATTTTTCCTCTTCTTTTTTTAAGCGTATCAAATTTAACTACTAACATTTTGATTTAGCTATCGATGTTAAAGTAAATTCGTATTTTTGGTTTAGATATTATCGTATTTTCAAAATAAACTTTAAAATGAGTATTGATTCTTTAAATTGGAAAATCCTCAATTGTCTCCAAAAAAATGCACGACAACCCAATACTGAAATTGGTAGACAAGTAGGTATTAGTTCACCGGCAGTTTCTGAAAGAATAAAAAAAATGGAAGATTCAGGTATAATCAACGGTTATTATACAATTGTTTCGCCTTTTGAAGCGGGTTATCAGTTTAAAGCTATAATAACACTTAGGGCGTTTATGGGAAAACTAAAGCCATTTCTTGAAATTGTTAAAACCTATGATGAGGTTTTAAATTGTTATCGCATAACAGGAAATGAAAATATTGTAATGGAGGTTGTTTTAAAAAATCAAAAACATTTGGAAAATTTTATCGACCAATTAATTGTGTATGGTGAAACAAAAACACAGATTGTACTGTCACACGTGGTTAAAAACCGTGACATTAAGCCTTTGAGATGAAAAACCTTATGTTAAAAATGTGATAATTGGATTCATTTTAAGAATTACAAATCACGCTTTCTGCTAAATTAGCTGTGTAACTATCCCAAAAAACATAGCCATGAAAAATTATACTTTTCAATTTTTATTAGTGACTTTGATTTCGGCATTATTAGGTTTTACTGGTTTGGAATATACTGGAGCATTTTTTGTGAGATTGTTATGTCTTTTTGCGGGAATTGGTTTAATGATTTCTTGCTTGGACGCAATTATAGTTTCACGTAAGGAACGTCGTGCTAAAAAAAATACTCAATTGTAAGTACGTTATATATCCTTGGCCTTTGATTTTTTCAGTAGGAAATATAACCAAATTGTTAACCCACCTACAAAAAGAAGAAAGATTGAGAAAATTGTCCAAGTAGTGAAATATCCAAAATTGTTTACAAGATTCATTCCTCCATTGTGTCCAATCAGGTGCGCAAAGCTAAAACTCATACTATATAGCGCCATATAACTTCCTTTTCTTCCTTTGGGAGACATCTCCAAAGCGAGGGCATTTGAAAATGGGAACCCAATCATTTCTCCAAGAGTCATTAAAAGCATAGCTATTACTAAAACACCGCTCCAGTCGCTCAGGTTTAACACCAAGAAACTTAAGCCCAAAAAGAAAACTCCCCAAAAAGTAGCCATCGTTTTTGAAATTTTCTTTCGGTCAAGCCAAGCAATCAGTGGCATTTCAAAAATTACAATTGTGGCTCCATTTATAAACAAAAGCCACCCGATAATGTCTTCAGAAAGAAAATGCACTTTTTCATAATACACTGGCATAACTGAAAAATATTGAACAAATGCCAGGCTGTATGCAATCATTATAAAGAAAAAAACTAAAAAGTATTTGTTGAAATAAGGTGGCAAACCTTCTTTAACAACGATAACTTTTTCATCTGTACTTTTCAGCTTTTTAGGCTTCAAAAGAAGAAATACGCCAAGGGAGGCAAGCATACAGGTTAACCCATCGATCCAAAATAGCGATGTGTAGTTGATGTGGGCAATTATCAATCCGCCCACTAGTGGTCCTATTGAAAATCCAAGATTTATAGCCAAGCGTATCAATGCAATGCCTCGGGTTATATTTCCGGGTTTGCTGTACGCGTCAGCAGCCACAAAAATAGCAGGTCTGCCAGCATCTGTCATTAAGGTCAATAAAAATATACCTATACAGAACCCATAAAATGTATTTATATATTGAAGCAGAATAAAACCTACTCCTCCCAAAAAAAGGCTGGACAGAATTACCTTATAATAACCAATGGAATCGGTTAATTTACCGCCAATATAGGTTCCCACTAAAGAACCTAGGCCAAAGCACGACATTATCCATCCCACTTGTGGCAGATCAAACCCTTCCACGTTTATGAGGTATAGAGACAAAAACGGAATTACCATCGCCCCAGCGCGGTTAATGAAAGTAACCAAAGACAATAACCAAATCTCTCGGGAAAGTCCCCGAAAGTTTGCTAGGTAGTTAGAATAAATTTTTTTCATCTTTGGTTGGTGGTATAAAATTAAAACGTCCCGGTTTTAGCCGGGACGTTTTTATATAGTATAAACTTATTGTTACATAGTCAATACATACATCGCCGGCATTTCGTGTTTGAAATGACCTGGTTTCTTCGGCAGGTGTATGTGTTATTTTTCATTTTTAATTTAAATTGATTTCCAAATGTAGTGAAAATTATTTCTCGGCAAATTATTTTTTTGTTTTAATCCAATACTCTTTTTAAAGTCATGCCAAAACGTACAGCAGCTTTGTCGTACATATTCCCCATTCTAATTAAGCTGGGTTTGGGATAATCTTCATTGGCTTTTAAAAATTTTCCCAGCCAATCGCTTGATGGACCAAAGGATGTGGATGGACCATTTTTATAAAAAGAAAAGCTTCCAACTACATCGAACCCTTCTGCTCTTTCAACATCAATTTGTGATATGATAGTTTCTGGGGAAGAAGTTTCAAAAAAAGTTATTTTTAAATTTGCTTTAGCAGGTTGTTGTGCTATTCCGGCATCATAACCAAAATACATCCAATCCGTTTGAACCTTCATTGTGTATTTTATGGAGGGATCGTTCCAAACAAATTCTATGGGATGGTCATAATCCTTGATGCGGTTATTTAATGCCGCAACAAAAATTTGGGGGTAAATAGAATCTTTTGCAGCAAAGTGGTTTTGTTCCCAATCCGAGGCTTCTTCCCAATTTAGTTTTTTTGCTATTTTTTCTTTAATATATTGTAGGAATTCAGCTTCTGTAAAATTATCTGAATTAAAGTGAAGATCGTTATAAGTAAAAACCACATTTACTTTTTCCTGCGATGCCAAAAAGGCCATTTCTTTTTTATCTAATTTAATGTGTTGGGCATATATAAAATTTGAACTGATAAAGAAAAATACTGAAGTGAGGAGAAGCTTGAACATAGAAGGATTTTTTTCCAAAAATAAAAATTAATATGAAGTTTGAAATTCTTTTCTACTTTTACTGAAAGCAAATTATGAAGAATCTATTTTCAATAATCTTTTTAGTGCTCTGCACAGTCATTTCTGCTCAGGACAAAGCCATTATTTCTGAAAGCAAGGCTGCGCAGATTGAACTGAATGAAGAATTCAGCAATCCCGAAACCACAATTTTGGAACCGAAGGATTTCAAAAACTTCAAAGGACTGGAATTTTATCCCGTTGATAAAAAATTCATTGTAAAAGCAAAATTTGTACGTACCCCAGATGAAAAACCGTTCTTGATGCCCACAACTACTGACCGAACGCCAGAATATGTAAAGTACGGAGAAGCACATTTTTCAATTGAAGGAAAGGATTTTGTATTGAATCTTTTCAAAAGTACCCAGCCTTATAGTGAACCGGGCTACGAAGACTATCTTTTTCTCCCCTTTACCGATTTAACTAGCGGTGACGGTAGTTATGGCGGAGGAAGATTTTTGGACCAGCGAATTCCACAAGGTGATACAATTATTATAGACTTCAATAAGGCATACAATCCCTATTGTGCATACAGTCCTCGTTTTTCGTGCCCAATTCCGCCAAAGGAGAACGATCTTTTAATCAGGATTGAAGCTGGTGTAAAGGATTTTGGGAAACACTAAAAATACTTCACTAACCACATTCCCAAGAAAACCATTGCAAAACCTATCACAAAACTTGCAATAGTATATAGGGCGAAAGACATAAAATCACCGCTTTTCAAAAAAAGATGATTCTCATAAGCGAAGGTTGAAAATGTAGTGAACCCGCCACAGAAGCCTGTGGCCAAAAATAAAACTGTGTTTTGCGAAAGTGTTTCGTTTTTTAATGCAATGCCGAGAATAATACCAATTAATAAGCTTCCTAAAATATTTGCAGCAAACGTTCCATAGGGTATTCCTGTTTCATAATTATTTAGCCATTTTGAAAACGCATACCGAAGCGTGCTCCCCAAACCGCCACCTATAAAAACCAACGCCAATTGTTTCATTTAAATACCTTCTTCAACGGGTTCAGGTGCAGTTATAATGGGAATGTAAACTTCGGTCAGCCAATTTGCAGGATTTGGAACTTCACCCGGATCGGTAACATACACTTCAAACATTTTTCTGTCTGGGTCTATCTGGTGGCCATTTTTATCAATATACTGTCTTCCCTTAGTGTACGCTTCTGATAGATGTTCGTAATTTCCTTTCAATGAAACCTTTACGGCTTTAACTGGCTCCATAAACCCACAAACAACAGGGCTGCCCTCTGGAGTAATAACCTGCTCTTTTACGGGTATGGCGGTTGAAAAAATAACGGTGCCATTTGCATTATCAACTTCGTTGTAAATTGTAAAGGGCATTCCAGCCATATTCAAGTTGTTCTGGGTGATGAAACCCATCACTTCGCCCATCATAGGTGCCATTTTTTCACCCAGCTCGCTCATTTTAGAAACTGATGTTGTGTACATATAGTAGCCACCGCCGTATTGTGTAACGCCGTCAACATTTATAGAATATTGCTTCATATCTTCGGCTACTTCCTCAGCAATTCCTTCAAGTCCCGCTTTGTTCATTTTGTGCATTTCTGCATCAAAGTCCATTCCGCTCAATGAATAATAGGCTTTGTCAATTAGCGTATGCTCGCCCTTCATTCCCCAAGTAACTTTTGTTCCGCCTTCCACTTCCTCAAAAGTCCAATATACCTCCGGGTTTCTTTCACCACCGGGGGTATTTAGCGTTAAATCCTGCTCTATTTCTTTATTTGGAATAACTTTCGTAGTTGTCATAGAGCCGCTCATTTCGCCATCCCAAGAATAGGATGCACCTTCACCAACAGTCTTTTCAGCATACGTAAATGTTATGGTGGAATCCTCTTTTTTCCAAGGGCCCCATTCTTCCCAACTTTTATAATCGTTCACTTTATTGAAGACTACTTCTGGCGGTGCATTGATTACCATAGTATCCTGAATATCGTAGGTGCCATCTTTGGTTCCAAAATAAATGGCACTGCCAATAATAATGATGAGAAGAAGAAAAAATAAATACTTTAAAATTTTCATTTGGTCGGGGGGTGTTGATTGGTGTTGCTAAGATAGTGAAAATTCATCGATGCTTTTGAAATTGAAATCCTTCGTATTTTTTCAAATTTAGACCTCCATCTATCACGAACATTATTTTAGTACATTTGCGGAAATCTAAAATTTTTTAAAATGAAGAAGACCTTTTTTATTGCAATGGCAATGAGCGGTTTGCTCTTTTTTTCGTGTAAGGACAATCAACCGGAAAAAGATGTAGCCCAAGTTGAAAATACAACATCCACAGAATTTGATTACAATGTAGAATCTTTTGGCGATGTAAAAGTACTGCGTTACCAAATTCCGGGATGGGACAAACTAACCCTAAAAGAACAAAAGCTCGTGTATTACCTTACCCAAGCCGGTTTGGAAGGACGGGACATTATGTGGGACCAAAACTACCGCCACAACCTTACCATTAGAAAGGCGCTGGAAAATGTGTATGCAAATTACAAAGGCGATAAAACCACTGAAGATTGGAAAAATTTTGAAACTTACTTGAAAAGAGTATGGTTCAGTAATGGTATTCACCACCATTATTCCAACGATAAGCTAAAGCCAGAATTTTCTTCGGAATATTTAAAGCAACTTTTAACCGATACCAATACTAAGCTGGAAGGAGAAGCTTTTGAAGTTATTTTTAACGACAAAGATTCCAAAAAAGTAAACCAGGCAAAAGGTGTAGATAACGTTGCCCAAAGCGCGGTTAACTTTTATGGGCCAAACGTGACCAATAAAGATGTGGAGAGTTTTTATGCAAAGAAGAAATCTCCAAATCCAAAAAAACCACTTTCCTACGGTTTGAATTCAAAATTGATAAAGGAAAATGGCGAGCTTAAGGAATTGGTTTACAAATCTGGTGGACTTTACGGCCCCGCGATAGATAAAATTATTGGCTGGCTTGAAAAAGCAGAGGGTGTTGCAGAAAACCAAGCACAGGGCGATGCTATCGGTCTTTTAATTGAATATTATAAAACAGGAGACCTTCAAACGTGGGACGACTACAATGTAGCTTGGACCGCCGCGACCGAAGGAAATATAGACTACATAAACAGTTTTATTGAAGTTTATAACGACCCGCTAGGGTATAGAGGTTCTTATGAAACCATCGTTCAGATAAAAGATTTTGATATGTCTGAAAAAATGGCTGTACTTTCTGAAAACGCACAGTGGTTTGAGGATAATTCGCCTTTGATGGAGGAACACAAAAAGAAAAACGTGGTAGGTGTAACCTATAAAGTAGTAAACGTTGCGGGTGAAGCTGGTGATGCTTCTCCAAGTACCCCAATTGGGGTAAACCTTCCCAATGCAAACTGGATTCGCGCAGAAGTGGGAAGTAAATCTGTTTCCCTTGGAAATATTATTGAAGCATACAATAATGCAGGAAGCACAGGCAGATTGAAAGAATTTGTAAACGATGAGGAAGAATTGGAGCTCGAAGAAAAATACGGACAGAAAGCCGACAAACTTCACACAGCACTTCACGAAGTAATAGGTCACGCTTCAGGACAATTAAATCCTGGTGTTGGCGAAACCAAAGAAACCTTAAAAAATTATGCCTCTACTTTAGAAGAAGGCCGTGCAGATTTGGTAGGTCTTTACTATTTATACAACCCAAAATTACAAGAGCTTGGTTTGGTTGACGACTGGAAAAAGGTGGGTATGGCTGCCTATGACGGTTACATCCGCAATGGTTTGATGACGCAATTGATTCGTTTAAATTTAGGCGATGATGTGGAAGAAGCGCACATGCGAAACCGCCAGTGGGTATCCGCTTGGGTTTTTGAAAAAGGAAAGGCCGACAACGTGATTGAAAAAATTACCCGCGACGGAAAAACCTATTACAACATTAATGACTATGATAAACTTCACGATTTATTCGGAGAACTGCTTCGTGAAACACAACGAATTAAAAGTGAGGGTGATTACGCTGCAGTAGAAAATTTAGTTGAAACCTACGGTGTGAAAGTGGATCAAACCCTTCACAAAGAAATTTTGGAGCGCAACAAACAATTTACTTCAGCACCTTACAGCGGTTTTGTGAATCCTGTACTTGTACCTAAAATGGACGATAATGGTGAAATAGAAAGTTTCACTATTGAGCAACCAAATACTTTTGCAGACCAAATGTTCTTCTATTCTAAGAATTACAGCAATTTGCCTGCTGTAAACTAAATAAATTTTTAAAGCAGATAAAAAAAGCTCTTCGTCTATGCGAAGAGCTTTTTAGTTTTAAACAATTCAAATAAACACTTATAACGTCAGCTGAAAACGTAAACAGGAGTCTTCGGTAATAGTAATGGAACCATCCCAATTATAACCTTGGCAGTTTGCCGTATAATTATAAGTACCTTCGGATAGGTCATTAAAGTTTCCTCCATAACCATCATTAATGCAATCTGGTGTCCCGGCGTAGTAATAACCGGTTATAGTGCTGGTTCCAACACCGCTGAGATTTACGGTTATTGGGCCACAACCATAATCTTGGTTGGTCCAGAATTTAACATCTCCTTTGCCGCTTCCTCCACCGCCGGTTCCGCCGCCACCTCCACCGGAGCCACCGCCACTACCTGCATTGCTACAATCTACTCCGTAACCACCCACAATTACATCAATAGAACCATTTGCGTCCAGATTTGCTTCTAGAATAAATTCCACGCCATTTATAGATATGGTACAGGTATTTGGTGGAATATTCCCTAGATTATGTGCATAGAGTGTTACATAATTAAACCCATTGTATCCAAAATCGTAATCTACGCTAATTGGGTCTGATGGGCCTCTGAGTGTCTGTTCATCAATAATAGTATTGCCATTTGCTATTATAGAGACAATATCATCATCAACCGTTCCGTGATCCCAAACTTTAATATTAGTGATTCTGCTAGAAATTTCTATGCACCCCAAATAATTGTTGGTTCTTCCAAAAGTGGAAGAAGGTATTATGGAAGTTTCGTTTACTTCTATTGGTTCTGGCTCCGGTTCAGATTCTTCTTCTTCACAGCTTATAAAAAATATTGAAAAAGCTAATAATAACGGAAAAACTAGTTTTAATTTGATCATATTTTAATTTGGTTTTTAGGTTACTTTTCTAGTTGAATGTATTTTGAATATTTGCAATTAGTGTTGTATTTAGAAAAAACCCATAGTGCATCGATCTGTTAATTTCAATTTTCCTCCCTCCTCAAAGAGAAAAATTATTATATCTCCTCACTCACAATGCACCTGTAGGTTTTTTTCATAGAAATTTATTTCGCTAATTCAATTAGTTCAATTGAAAGGTTTTGGGTTAGTCAAGGTTTTGATTGTCTGAGACAAAATTAAGACGGGAAGAGTTTTTAAAAAATACCTACTTTAGGGTATTTTTATTGAAAAGGTTCTTAAAAATGATTAAGAAAAACTATACAGGAAAGGGATAAACAGTAAATTACTTTTCAGCCAGAGAGAAGAATTAATTTTTTAAATACGTCTTTACGAGTAGAAGAAATACTATAAAAGCAATAAAACCCACTAAAATCCAGAGACTGCCCTTATACTGTTTTTTATGAAGTTTTTTGTCGCCGCGATAGCTGTAAACCATAATAATGACGAAGACAATAAAAAATAAAACAGCAAAAACAAATTGGCCGGTAGTAAACATAAATGTGTAGTTTTACAGGGCAAATTTACACCTTATAAATTATAATATGAAGAATAAAATAGCCGCAGTTTCCGAATTTCACAATGCATTTGGATTGGGTATGAAGGAATCTCCCACTGCCGATCTGGGAATAAAGAAAAATCTTTTGCGTTATGAACTTATGCGTGAAGAAAACGAAGAATATTTAGAAGCGGCAAATAATGATGATTTGGTTGAGGTCGCAGATGCGCTAGGTGATATGCTCTATATTTTGTGCGGAACCATTATTGAGCACGGAATGCAACACAAAATTGAAGAGGTATTTAACGAAATACAACGAAGCAATATGAGCAAACTGGGAGATGATGGTAAGCCTATATACCGAGAAGATGGTAAAGTCTTAAAAGGCCCCAATTACTTTAAACCTAACATTCAAGCTATACTTGATAAATAAAAAAAATCCAAAACGAGAAAGTTTTGGATTTTTTAAAATGTACCGTCAGAAAGTGTTATACAACTTCAAATCTCCAGCCAAAGGGATCTTCGCTTCTGTTATACTGTATATTCATTAACTCATTTTTGAAGCGGGTTGCAAATCCATGCTCCTGTTTTTCAAGTTCATAAACAGTTTCCTTATAACTAAAAGCACTTACAGGACTTATAACTGCTGCTGTCCCCGCGCCAAAAATTTCCTTTAGACTTCCGTTCTTTGCGGCTTCCACAATTTCTGAAACCAAAACGGGTCTTTCTTCAACGGTAATATTGTCTCTTTTTGCAATAGCTATTACGCTTTTGCGTGTAACACCGTCTAAAATTCGGTCGCTTATTGGGGCGGTAAGGAGCGTATCATTCACACGAAAAAATACATTCATCGTTCCTGCTTCCTCTAAATATTTATGGTCGCTTGCATCTGTCCAGATTACTTGCTGAAAACCTTTCTCTCGTGCCAAATTTGTTGGAAAAAATTGTGCGCCATAATTTCCGGCTGCTTTTGCAGCACCCACACCACCATTTGCCGAACGGCTGTAATGCTCAGCGATTACAACCTTAACATCTCCCGTATAATATGCTTGAGCGGGCGACATCAAAATCATAAACTTATATTCTGTAGATGGGGAAGCCGAAACCCCCACTTGGGTTGCCATTACAAAAGGGCGTATGTACAATGAATTCCCTAGGCCGGGCTTAACCCATTCCTTGTCCATTTTTACCAAAGTTGTCAAGGCCTCAAAGAAAATATCTTTCGGAAACTCTGGTATAGCCATTCTTTTAGATGACCTGTTTATTCTATTAAAATTTTCTTCAGGTCTAAAAAGCCACACTTTACCATCTTCATCCTTAAAGGCTTTCATTCCCTCAAAAACTGCCTGGCCGTAATGAAAAACCTTTGCCGCAGGTGAAATGGTTAAAGGTCCATAAGGTTTAATAGTAGGGTTCTGCCATTCTCCATCCTTATAATCACATTCAAACATATGGTCGCTAAAGGTGCTTCCGAAAGTGAGGTTGTCAAAATCTACATCTCCTATTCTGGAAGTTGAAACTTTTTGTATGTCAATTTTTTGGGTGGTGGAAGAATTCATGAAAAAGAATTATTTATTTTGTAAAAATAGGTAAAATTTAGGCCATAAAAAATTCAAAAAATCATTAAAATTGCAACGCATTACCAGTCAATAATTTATTAAATACTATAAAATGAAAAAAATTCTATTTTTATTTTCAATAATGGCAGTTTTGTTTAGCTGTAAAAACGAAAAAACTGAAGATAAGCCCGTGCTTGAAACGGAAGAAATAGCAGTTAACTATCAAGCTTTTGGTGAAAAAATTACCGATGATGATGTTTTGACGAAAGCCGAAATAATCGAAAAGTACAACAATTTGAAAATTGGCGATACCATAAACGTAAAATTTACTACGCAAGTGAAAGAAGTTTGCCAAAAGAAAGGTTGTTGGATGAAAGTAGATATGGGCAAGGATGAAGCTATGGTGCGTTTTAAGGATTATGGTTTCTTTATGCCAAAAGATATTTCCGGAAAAGATATTATCGCTGAAGGAAAAGCTTATGTAGAAGAAATGAGCGTTGAAGACCAACAACACTACGCTGAAGACGGTGGTGCCACTCCAGAGGAAATTGCAGCCATCACCGAGCCAAAGCGCACACTTGCTTTTGAGGCACACGGCGTATTAATTCCAGAAGAGGAAAAGCAATAATTTTTTGAAAAGAACTTTGTTTAAAACGGGCGACGGCTCTTACACCCTGCATATTCCAGAGTGGGACGAACAATACCACTCTAAGCATGGCGCAATAGCCGAAGCCCTTCACGTTTTTATAAAGGAAGGGCTTTATCATTGGTTTTCTGAAAATAAAAAAACAGAAGTTTCAATTCTCGAAATCGGTTTTGGCACTGGTCTGAACGCACTCTTAACTTTTTTGGAAACTGAGAAAAATCCATTTAAGGTCCATTATACCGGTGTTGAGGCTTACCCCTTGGAGGTAGGCGAAATAGTTAAGCTTAATTATACTTCGCTTTTAAATGCATCAGAAGAAGTATTTTTAAATATGCACCATTCCCCTTGGGAGCAAATAAGCAGCATTTCTGTAAATTTTCAACTTACAAAACAGCAGAAATTATTTTCTGAAATAAATTCTGAAAATTCCTTCAACCTTATCTATTTTGATGCTTTCGGAATCCGCGTGCAACCAGAACTATGGACCGAGGAAATTTTTAAAAAAATGTACGCTGCATTAAAACCGCACGGAATTTTGGTTACCTATGCTGCAAATGGGAATGCAAGGCGTGCTATGCAGGCCGTGGGCTTTAAAGTGGAGCGTCTTTCTGGTCCACCGGGAAAAAAAGAAATGTTGAGAGGTACAAAAATTTAAATTCATTGTATTTCGATCGTTCCAAAAGGGCAAGTTTAACCAATTCAAAACAATCAATTCACAATCTTCCGTTAACACCCTTTGCTATTCACAATTGAATTTCTAAATTTAAAATTATGATTAGAAAAGTGTTGATAACAGGTGCTACAGGCCTTATAGGTAGTGAAATTGTTCGTCAATGTCACGCTGCCGGAATTGCTGTTAATTATCTCACAACCAGCAAGGAAAAAATTGAATGTACCGAGAATTATAAAGGGTTCTATTGGAATCCTCAAGAAGGTGAGATTGATCTTCAGGCTTTTGATGGTGCAACGGCAATAATTAATTTGGTTGGAGCCACTATTTCTGAACGATGGACGAAAAAATATAAAAAGATTATTCTTGAAAGTAGAATAGAATCTATCAATCTGCTACGCGATACGCTTCTACAAATAGATCACAATATTGTCCATTTTATTTCTGCTAGCGGCATCAGTATCTATCCAAACTCAGAGACCAAGCTCTATACAGAGGAAAATGAGGAGGTTGACAATACCTTTTTGAGTGAAGTCGTAGTTGCTTGGGAAGCTGCCGCCGCCCAGTTTAAGAATATGGGGATGGAGGTGAGTAAAGTGCGCACGGGAGTAGTTTTGGCAAAAAATGACGGAGCTTTTCCAAAATTGGTTAAGCCTGTTAAACTTGGAGTAGGTGCGCCCTTGGGAAACGGCGAACAATGGATATCCTGGATCCATCTTGAAGATATTGCCGGAATATATCTTTTTCTTCTAACGAACCAGCTAGAAGGAAAATATAATGCAGTGGCACCTAACCCTGTTCAAAATAAAAAGATGACCAAGATGATTGCTTCAAAGTTGGACAGTCCGCTCTGGATGCCAAACATTCCAGATTTTGCTATCAAATTGTTATTGGGCGAAATGTCCGTTTTGGTTTTGGAAGGGCAGCTGGTGAGTTCCCAAAAAGTTGAGAAACTCGGTTATCCTTTTAAGTATTATAATTTGGAAAACGCCTTACAGGATTTACTGTAAATAAAAAAGAGAGGCAATTTTGCCTCTCTTCAGTTTATAAAAAAATTCTTCTAGATTAAGCTTTATTGGCAACCAATGAAACTGTAATTTTCATCGCGTCGTTTATAAACTTATCACCCAAATTTGGGAATATAGATTTTGAACCAAAGTTAACATCCCACTTAGTTCTGTCTATTTCAAAGGTTTCGCTCTTCAACATCATTTTGTCTCCTTCCATAGTTACAATTGCAGGAAATTCAATAGCATTTGTTTTGTCTTTTATGGTCAAGTTTCCTTTAACCACATTATTTTCAATGCCTGTCATTTCAAATTTTGCGGTTGGATATTCTTTTACATTAAAGAAATCACCTTCCTTGCCTTCAACAGTTCCTTTTAAGTGAGCTTCCAGCTTAGCTTTATCATCACCTTCCAGATCTTCGTCAGTAATGCTGTTCATATCAATTACAAATTCTCCGGCCTCAACGTTTCCATTGTTTAAATGAACCGTTCCTGAAGAAAGTTTTATTGTTCCATGATGTTTTCCAGTTGGCTTAGCACCTTCCCACATAATAGTAGAAGCATCAGTATCTACTGTATATTCTGTAGCCATTTCGGTAGCTTCGGAAGCTTCCTCTACTGGTGTTTCTGCTTCTTTTTCGGTGTTTTTGCAAGAAAAAGCTCCTACTGTAATAAAAGCCATCATAGTAAGTTTCAAAAATGTAAATTTCATATTTATTGGTTTTAGTTTTGAATTGCAAAAATATGTTTAAACAAAATGAATTTTCTTAAAGTAATATTAAATTAAAAGGCTGTGACATTTTGACATTTTAATACAAATGGCAGTACTTTTGCTCCCTTCAGAAAAAATTGAAAGAAAAGCTAGTATGGGCAAAAACGATAAAATGAAAGAAACCGAATATGAAGAAGAAGTAGGTTTTGACGAAACTGATATTAATGAACAGGAAGCTGCACAAGAAAAAGTAACCGATGCACTTTCTGAATTGGAAGAAGAATTTCAGCGCGAAAAGGATCGTTATCTACGCCTTTTTGCGGAGTTTGAAAATTTCAAAAAACGTACTGCCCGTGAACGGGTAGATATGTTTAAAACTGCAGGTGCCGATGTAATTGGTTCTTTATTGCCAGTTTTGGACGACTTTGAGCGTGCCTTGAAAGAAATAGAAAAAAGTGAGGACGACAGTCTTCTCAAGGGTGTGGAGCTTATTCATAACAAACTGCGTGAGACCCTTAAATCTAAGGGACTTCATTTAATGGATGTAAAACCGGGTGATGCATTTGATGCAGATTCGCACGAAGCAATTACCCAAATTCCAGCACCCGAAGATAAACTGAAAGGCAAAATTATAGATGTAGTGGAAAAAGGATATACCTTGGGCGACAAGATAATCCGCTACCCAAAAGTGGTTATAGGACAATAATATGAAGGAAGATTATTACGAAATTTTAGGAATATCAAAAAGTGCCACGGCTGCCGAAATTAAAAAGGCGTACCGAAAAAAGGCATTACAATACCATCCCGATAAAAACCCAGGCGACCACGAAGCAGAAGCAATGTTTAAAAAATCTGCCGAAGCTTATGAAGTGCTAAGCGACCCCAACAAAAGGTCACGTTATGATCAGTTTGGGCACCGTGCCTTTGAAGGCGGCGGTGGCTTTGGCGGCGGGGGCATGAACATGGAAGATATTTTCAGCCAGTTTGGAGATATTTTTGGTGGTGCCTTTGGCGGCGGTTTCGGTGGCGGTTTCGGTGGCGGTGGCCGTAGAACCGTTAAAGGAAGTAACCTGCGTATTCGCGTACAGCTTACTTTGGAAGAAATTGCCAATGGTGTTGAGAAGAAAATAAAGGTAAAGCGTAAAAAGCTTGCCCAGGGAACCACTTATAAAACCTGTTCAACCTGTAATGGGCAAGGACAGGTAACACGTATTCAAAATACTATTTTGGGCCGTATGCAAACTTCGGCTACCTGTAGTTCTTGCGGAGGCCTGGGCCAGATTGTAGATTCAAAACCCGCAAATGCAGATGCCGAAGGCATGCTGATTACTGAAGAAACAGTTTCTATCAAAATTCCAGCAGGTGTGGTAGATGGTATGCAGCTGAAAGTATCCGGAAAAGGAAATGATGCGCCGGGCAATGGAATTGCAGGCGATCTATTGGTCGCGATTGAAGAAAAACCCCACGAAACATTGCAACGTGAAGGAGACAATCTACATTATGATCTATACATAAGCTTTTCTGAAGCCGCCTTGGGAACATCCAAAGAAATTGAGACCGTTACAGGAAAAGTACGCATCAAAATTGACAGTGGAGCGCAGAGCGGAAAAATTTTGAGACTTCGAAATAAAGGCATTCCAAGTATAAATGGTTACGGAACAGGAGATTTGCTTGTACATGTAAATGTTTGGACTCCAAAATCTTTATCAAAAGAGCAACGGGAGTTTTTCGAAAAAATGAATAACGACGAACATTTTCAGCCAAAACCTGAAAAGGAGGACAAATCATTTTTTGAAAAAGTGAAAGATATGTTCTCTTAAATAAACGTTAAATAAATATTTTTGTATATATTTGAAAAGTCGCTTCGTCTTAGAAGTGATAATTTTTCTTTTTCATAGCAATTTTTTTCCCACCCAAGAATTTCATTTTTGGGTGGGTTTTGTTTTTATAAAGTATATTTTTCAGGTATTTATGATTTTAATGGTTTGGCCATTCACTTAAAATACTCTTAATAGTTATAACGCTTCACGGTCAAATCAATATATTTACATACTTCAAACAAAATTCATGGAAAAACTTTTAGTGGTCAACAATGTTTCCAAAACCTATGGAGATTATAAAGCGCTCAACAACGCATCCATAGAGGTAGAAAAAGGAAGCATATTTGGACTATTGGGCCCCAATGGTGCCGGAAAAACAACATTGATCAGAATAATAAACCAGATTACCATGCCCGATACCGGTTCGGTATTTTTGGATGGCCAACCGCTTCAAGCGCATCACATAAAAGATATTGGATACTTACCCGAAGAACGCGGCCTTTACAAATCTATGAAAGTTGGGGAGCAAGCACTTTATCTAGCTCAGCTCAAAGGACTTTCAAAACAAGAGGCGAAGGAACGGTTAAAATATTGGTTTGATCGTTTGCAAATTGGTGATTGGTGGGATAAAAAAATACAGGAACTATCAAAGGGAATGGCACAGAAAATCCAATTTGTGGTAACGGTTCTACACAAACCAAAACTATTGATTTTTGACGAACCTTTCAGCGGCTTTGATCCCATAAATGCCAATCTCATAAAAGATGAAATTCTAAAGCTGCGGGACGAGGGTGCCACCGTCATTTTCTCCACCCACCGAATGGAATCTGTTGAGGAAATGTGCGACCACATTGCCTTGATCCACAAATCGAATAAAATACTCGATGGTAAATTGATTGACATTAAACGCCAATACAAAAGCAATACCTTTGAAATTGGCTTAATAACGCTGGATCACGCTTCAATTTCCGCGATGTTAAAAGATAAATTTGAAATTTTTCCCGCAACTTTTAAAAGTATAAATGATGAGTTACAGTACAAGGTAAAAATACCAGATTCGGTATCGCCAAATGATTTTGTAAGCTATTTAACTTCACTTGGGCAACTTACGCATTTTGTAGAAGTAGTGCCTTCTGCCAGTGATATTTTTATTGAAACCATCCAAAAAAACTAACCAAAAATGAACCATCTTCCGCTTATTATAAAAAGGGAATACCTTACCAAGGTACGCAACAAATCGTTCATTATTATGACTTTTTTAAGCCCCCTTATTTTTGTGGGTATTTTTGCATTGGTCGCTTATTTGTCCAGTCTAAACAGTGATACGGTGCGTAAAATTTCGGTTTTGGACGAAAGTGGGTTGTTTACCAATGAATTTAAAAGTTCACCCCATTTGCAATATAAACTGTTGAGCGGCAATAATCTTTCTGAGGCAAAAAAAGAAGCCGAATCGCAAGAAATATACGGGTTGCTTTACATTCCGAAAATTGACAAACTTGAGGATCTTTCAAAAGAAATTACTTTTTATTCCGAAGATTCTCCCTCACTTTCATTGATGGGCGATATAAATGATTTACTCGAAAATAAAGTAAACACGCTAAAACTTAAGGAAGCGGGAATTGATTCAGAAACCATTAAAAATCTTCACATAAATATAAGTGCCAATCAAGAAACCTTTAAAGGGAAAGAAACATCAAAACTGGGCTCCGGTTTAAAATTAATCTTTGGAGGTCTTGCAGGGTACCTATTGTTCATGTTTATCATTATTTATGGTAATATGATTATGCGCAGCGTAATCGAAGAAAAGACCAGCCGTGTGATTGAAGTAATTATTTCCTCAGTAAAACCGAGGTTACTGCTACTTGGAAAAATCTTTGGAACCACGCTTGCCGGAATTACGCAGTTTGTAGTTTGGGTGGTGCTTATTCTGGTTTTAATGACCGTTGTGACTTCTATTTTTGGAATTGATCCGTCGTCAGCAACTCCTTCCCAACAAGTTTTGGAGAATAGTGTCAGTGGTGGCACGCAGCAGGTTTTGCAGGATGTTATGATTGAAATTAACAATCTGCCCATTACCAATTTAATAATAATGTTCATCCTCTTTTTTGTTGGCGGTTACTTGCTTTACGCCTCCCTATACGCTTCGGTGGGTGCCGCAGTTGATAGTGAGACCGATACCCAACAATTTATGATGCCTATATTAATGCCTTTAATTTTGGCGGTTTACGTAGGTTTTTTCACAGTTATTGATAATCCGCACGGAACTGTTTCACAAGTTTTTTCATACATCCCCTTTACTTCGCCCGTAGTAATGCTCATGCGTATCCCTTTTGGGGTACCACTTTGGCAACAGATAATTTCAGTACTTATCCTCTTTGCAAGCTTTATTGCTATGGTTTGGTTTGCGGCCAAAATTTATCGGGTAGGTATCTTAATGTATGGAAAGAAGCCTACTTATAAGGAAATTTTTAAGTGGCTTAAATATTAACAGAAAGTATTACGAATGTTGCTATGTATTCGGAAATATTAAAAAAGAAAAATTATGAAAAGAAAATCATTTATAACCGTCTGCATTTTGCTATTTGCTTTCGGTATATCGGCCCAAACTACAGATTTGGCCCGAGTAGAGTATCTAGCATTGCCTTTTTCAAAATCAGACAACTCCATCAATCGCTATCGCGCCTTGGTACAAGTACCAATTCCTTTGGATAAAGAAAGAAAAAAGATATTTGTTGTGGGTCTGGAATATAGATATGTAGATGTTAATATTGAAGACAACGAAGATGTATTTGCCTTTAATAATAACTTAGTGACCTCCACTCAACAAATGGACGCCTATCTAGGCTATGTATGGAAACAAAACGATGATTGGCGCTTTGGAGTCAAAGGAGGCGTTAAAATTCAGAGTGACTTTGAAGGCAGTTTGGTCAGCGATGACTTTATTTATGAAGTGGGAGCCTACGCTATAAAGGATAAAAAGAAAAATCCTGAAGAAGGCAAAAAGCCATATCGTTTCATTGCAGGTCTTACCTATTCAACCACACCCGGCAGATGGTATCCACTACCAATTCTGAATTATTACAAAGAATTCCATCCCAACTGGACATACACTTTGGGTGTGCCTAAAACCAATGTGCGACACTATTTAAATGATACCCATAAAGACGCAATTCAGGCTTTCGCAACTTTAGATAATGTGTATGCCAATATCCAACAGAATTTCTTGCCTATTTCCGATCAAAATTCAGAAGGAAAACTTGCTGAAAGCATTCAAGCAACCATTGGGCTTCTTGGTTTGGGCTATGAGCATTTCTTTACCGAGCATCTTCTTTTTTATGGTTATGCCGCACACTCTGTTTACAACGATTTCAGGCTGGAAGATGGTGATGGAAATAAAATCTATAAAATAAATACCGAAAATTCGCCTTATTTTAGGGCAGGATTAAAATTTAAATATTAATGGCTAGAATACTTATAATAGAAGACGAAGCAGCAATCAGAAGGGTTTTGGTAAAAATACTTTCCGAAGAAAACCAAGGATACGAGGTTTTTGAGGCCGAAGATGGCCTTACCGGAATGGAAACCATAAAAAAGGAAGATTTTGATTTGGTGCTTTGCGATATAAAAATGCCTAAAATGGACGGGGTTGAGGTTTTGGAAGCCGTAAAAAAAATTAAACCCGAAATACCCATGGTCATGATTTCTGGCCACGGAGATCTTGAAACAGCCGTAAATACAATGAAACTTGGGGCTTTCGACTATATTTCAAAACCGCCCGACTTAAATCGTTTGCTCAATACCGTACGAATAGCTTTGGACCGAAAGGAATTGGTGGTTGAAAACACCCGTCTTAAAAAGAAGGTTTCCAAAAATTATGAAATGGTTGGTGAATCGCCTGCCATCGTTCATATTAAGGAAATGATAGAGAAAGTAGCACCCACTGAAGCTCGCGTTTTAATCACGGGCCCAAACGGTACGGGTAAAGAGTTAGTGGCACATTGGCTCCACCAAAAAAGTGAACGCAGCAGCGGCCCTATGATTGAGGTAAACTGTGCCGCCATTCCCAGTGAATTGATTGAGAGCGAACTCTTCGGGCACGTAAAAGGAGCGTTTACTTCAGCAAATAAGGACCGTGCTGGAAAATTTGAAGCTGCAAACGGAGGAACCATTTTCCTTGACGAAGTGGGCGATATGAGCCTTTCAGCCCAGGCCAAAGTATTGCGCGCCCTGCAGGAAAACAAAGTGCAGCGTGTGGGTAGTGATAAGGATATAAAAGTTGACGTACGCGTTATCACGGCCACCAATAAAGATTTAAAAAAAGAAATAGAAGAGGGTCGTTTTCGTGAGGATTTATATCACAGATTGGCGGTTATTCTTATAAAAGTTCCAGCTTTAAAAGACAGAAGGGCCGACATTCCATTGTTGGTAGAATATTTTTCCGAAAAAATTTCAACGGAGCACGGTACCGCTAAAAAGAAATTTTCTACAAAGGCCATTAATTTATTGCAGGAATATGACTGGACCGGAAACATTCGCGAACTGCGAAACGTGGTGGAACGTTTGATTATTCTGGGCGGAAAGGAAATTAGCGAGGAAGATGTAAAACTCTTTGCAAGTAAATAAGTTTATGAGTTTATGTGTTTAAAAGTTAAAAGAATTTTCAGACTTTTTTAAAAAATAACTGCAGCCAAAGAAACAACAGAAACAATAGTATCCATAGAATCAAAAGTATGAAAGACGTAAAAATTGAAGACTTTAAAGTAATCCACCCTATTAAACTCGATGGTACTAAAAACGATTGGGATTTAGACGCTTCCGAAGAGAAACTGGAAGACCATTTGGAAGACACCCGCAAAAAACTGGGCAAGCTTCAGGATACACTTTATGCACACGGAAAATATGCTGTGTTGGTCTGTCTTCAAGGTATGGATACTGCAGGAAAGGACAGTTTGATTCGTGAAGTCTTTAAGGATTTTAATGCCCGTGGGGTAGTTGTCCACAGTTTTAAGACGCCCACCGCCCTTGAAAAAAGACACGATTATCTTTGGCGTCATTACATTGCACTTCCCGAACGTGGTAAGTTTGGTGTTTTCAACAGAACCCATTACGAAAACGTTTTGGTAACAAGAGTGCACCCAGAATACATTCTTGGCGAAAACTTGCCAGATGTAAATAGTTTGGAAGACATAGATGAAGCGTTTTGGGACAAGCGTTTTCAGCAGATAAACGACTTTGAAAAAACCATTCAGCAGAACGGAACTATTATTTTTAAATTCTTTTTGAACCTTTCCAAAGACGAACAAAAGCACCGACAGCTGCGTAGATTGGACAAACCAGAAAAAAACTGGAAATTCTCTCCAGGCGATTTGGACGAGAGGGCACTTTGGGAAGACTATAGAAAATATTATGAGGAGGCCATTAATCGAACCTCAAAACCACACGCTCCTTGGTATATTATTCCATCGGATGATAAAGATACTGCAAGGGTTATTGTAGCAGAAATTATGCTGCAAGAGTTAAAAAAATATAAAGACATAAAAGAACCGGAACTTGACGACGATATAAAAGCAAAGATTTCCGAATACCGCGAACGACTTAAAAATGATTAATTTAGCCTCCTAAATAGTTCAATTACCACTTATTTCTTATAAAATTCATAAATGAAAATTTCGCTCCTCCCCACACTAATTTTTACATTGCTAATTTCTTCCGTAAGCATTTCGCAAAACGCCGTACAGGATTCGGTTATGCTGAAAAAGCTTTACACCACCGCATTGACCGACGGAAAGGCCTATGATTGGTTGGATTATCTTTCCAATGAAATAGGAGGCAGACTCTCTGGATCTTTTGAGGCGGAAAGCGCTGTAAAATACACAGAGGCAGAATTGAATGAACTTGGCTTGGACAAAGTGTGGCTTCAGCCTGTAATGGTTCCAAAATGGACGCGCGGTTTTAAGGAATATGCATATATAGAATCGCCTACCGGTGATAAAACCATAACCGATATCTGTGCCTTGGGCGGCTCGGTTGCTACGCCAAGCCTCGGAATTAAAGCCGAAGTTGTGGAAGTAAAAGGCTTAGATGAACTAGCTGCTTTGGGAAAAGAAAAAATTGAAGGTAAAATTGTTTTTTACAACAGACCGATGCAACCCGATTTAATACAAACGTTTGAAGCCTATGGCGGCTGTGTGGATCAACGTTATGCTGGGGCTGCCGAAGCTGGAAAATATGGTGCGCTTGGGGTGATAGTTAGGTCCATGAACTTGCGAATGGACGATTATCCTCATACGGGCGCAATGAGTTACGGCGATACGCCGGTGAGCCAGCGTATTCCCGCTGCAGCCATAAGTACTAATGGGGCAGAATATTTAAGCAGTTTGCTGAAGCTGCAACCCAACCTTCTGTTTTATTTCAAACAAAATTGTAAAACCTTTGACGATGTACAATCCTACAACGTGATTGGGGAAATTACAGGCAGTACAAAACCCAATGAATATATGGTTGTGGGTGGCCATTTGGACAGTTGGGATCTTGCGGATGGCGCCCACGATGATGGTGCCGGCTGCGTACAGAGTATGGAGGTGCTGCGACTTTTTAAAAAAGTGGGTTATAAACCAAATCACACCATTCGGGTTGTGCTTTTTATGAATGAGGAAAATGGTTTGCGTGGCGGAAATAAGTATGCCGAAGAAGCAAAGCGCAAGGGTGAAACCCACCGTTTTGCTTTGGAAAGTGATGCGGGCGGCTTTACACCTCGTGGATTTTCATTTGATAGCAATACGGCTAATTTCAACAAGGTAAAAACTTGGGAACCGCTTTTTAAACCCTATTTAATCCACTATTTTGAGAAGGGTCACGGCGGCGCAGATATTGGGCCGTTAAAAGGGAATATTGATGTGCTTGCTGGCTTGCGCCCAGATAGCCAACGGTATTTTGTCTATCATCATGCTGCAAATGATACCTTTGACGCGGTCAACAAACGCGAACTGGAACTGGGAGCTGCCACTATGGCCAGCTTGGTTTACCTATTTGATAAGTACGGAACTAATTAAGTATTCAGTATTCGGTATTCAGCTGTAGTATGCAGTTTTAAAACTTAGCTACCACCAAACTATAAAGAAGCGCTCCACTGTATGGGGCGTTTTTTTATAGATCAAAGGCGATTTGTTCAAATTTAATTGATCTTCAATCAATAGTATTATTTCTGAAAAGCGGTACCAGTTTGTAATCGAGTTTATGGGCAGAAGCCATTCTTTTTTTGAGGGAATGGCATACTCGGCAGCTTCATCTTTTATGAAATCTGTAGGTTTTATGTAATAGCCCACGATACAATCTTTAAAATGCTTTGGAAATGTTTCGGCATTTAATTCCTTCGGAAAGAATAGAGAGGCTTTTAAGCATAATTGCTGTGATGTAGGTTCGGGAATGCCCAGGGATGCTAGCTTTTTTGTGGTTTCGGAAGTGTTGAGCAACGGAAACTGTTTGTGTTTTACCTTTTCCAGTTTTTCATACAGACTGTCCTTTCGGTTTGGGCCAATCCATTTTTGTGCTTCAGTATTGCCCCTGGCTTCATTGTATAAATAGAATTTACAGGCCAATTCTATGTGGACAACTTCATCAGTTTTGAGATTTAGAGCTATATAATCCAACTCTCCCAAGGTTTCCTTTTCACCATGGATTTGTAGGTTTGCGGCAAGGAGTTCAAAGTATTTTGATTGTTTGAGATAGGCTTCAAAACAAGCTTCGGCTTGCATGCCTAGTACAGCATTTTTGGGGAAGGTGTAATTGTTTACGGTCACTTCTTCCTTTAAAAATTCAAAATACTTAAAAGGATATTGCTCCGAATGTATTTTGAGTTCGGGTGAATTTATAAAGTGCTGTAAAAGGTGAGTCGTTTTAATGGCTATCGCTTTAGTACGCTTTCATATTTCGCAATCCACTCATTAACCGATATTTTTGTGGTTAGCTCTCCCAGTAATTCAAAGGGAATGTTTTTAGGGTTTTTGAAACGGATGCAGCTCTTGCCCATATCCAGTTTGCCAGTGGCGTGCTTGGGGTATTGTTGAGTAAACCATTTCATCAAATCTGGGTCGCTGTAAATGCCCATATGGTAAAAACCAATGTGGTTTTTTTGGGATGCCAAAGCCATAAACGGAAGCGCATCTTTCGGATTGCAATGATAGCCATCAGGGTAAATGCTGTGCGGAACTACATAGCCCAACATCCCGTACTGCATGGTTTCCTCGAAACCTTTCGGAAGGTTTTTCTTTACTGTTTCGCGTAGCTTCTGCATTACTTCCTTTCGGTCTTCGGGCAGTTCGGCTATGTATTGGTCTGGAGTTGTGGCTTTGGATTGCATTAATTGAATGTTGAATGATTAAAATTCAAAGTTAAAGGAATTTTAGAGATTTTTTGTCGATCTTAATTCCACCGCAAGAAGACCGCAAGAAGACCGCAAGTAAACCCGAAGTATAATTTTAGTGATTATGGGTACTTATTATTATAGATAAATGAAAAGTTGGGATTGTTTATGGCAAGTTTTTGTTGCTGAAAATATAATTGTACTTTCCCATAAAATTTGATAGCAATGAGAATATTTAAAACACTGTCCATAATTATCCTTTTCGCCTTATTTACTGTGGAAGGGTATTCGCAGGAGATAACGAAGTATGATTTTCTTGAAGTAATAGTTGTCCAAAAAGCGAACAACCGCGGAAAGGTGAAACGTATAAAAGTGGAGGAGCAGACTTCGCTCTTAGGTCAAAATATTTCTATTGAGGAAATAGAGGATATTGAGGAAACTTCAACCTTGCTAAATTATATGAACGCCCACGACTGGGAGTTTTTGGACCGCCAATCTGTGGTTTCTGAAGATAACGACCCGGTGTGGATGAGTTATATTTTTAGGAAACGGAAGTAGCTTGTTAGATTTTTTATTAATAAAACTATTTCCTTAAAATCTTTTCCATCGCCTTGCCTTTTGCCAGCTCGTCCACCAGCTTATCCATATAGCGGATTTTTTGCATAAGGGGCTCTTCAATATCCTCTACACGGTAGCCGCAGATAACGCCCGTAATTTTGGAAACGTTGGGGTTTAATTGTGGGACTTGGGCGAAAAAATCTTCAAAAGTGGTTTTGTTTTCTATGGTTTGCTGCAGTTGGTCTTGGGTATAGCCCGTTAACCAGCAGATGATGGTGTCCACCTCTTCTTTGGTGCGTCCCTTTTTTTCAGCTTTCGTAATGTAGTGTGGGTACACACTGGCAAAGGCCATTTTATAGATTCGTTCGTTTTTCATTAATCGTTATTTTCAAGCAAACCTACGTATGCCCTTTTCAAACCCCAATTTACTCAAATATTATCAACAAACTTTAAAAACACTTTTTTGTGACGATCCAGATCCATATTCCCCGACAGGGATGCACGCACAATGTAATCTTTATCGCCTTCCTTGGTCGTGCCCTGCGTGGAGGTGGCGGGGATGGTCCAATAACATCCCTTTAACTGTCCATAGCTTACACAGAACTTGCTTTCCTTCGGAATCTCGGTAATCATCAAGTTAATGAGCTTCAGGTTAAGAGCGCGCTTATACGCTTCCCGTTCTTCATCTGTGTTTCCTTTCGTTGGAAGATCCAATGAAAAAACCGATGGGGTAAAGCCTTGCGCTGCCAATTCATCTGAAACAAAATTGATTTTTGCATCCGGCAAGGTCTCTTTGATAAAGTTTACAAACTCACGCGTATTCTCATACGCATCCTTAATCCGTTGGTTCATAGACGGCAGTTGCTCGGCTAATATTTCATACTGAAGTGCAGTGGCCTCGTTATCGCAAAGGGTGAGATGCAACGCTATTTTTTCCATCAAGTCGTGCGTTTTTGTGTTTCCCACTACATAACCGGCCGTACATTTTCCACCACTTGGGAATTTTGATCCACTGGCATACGAAATGGCCCGAACGGTTGAAAGAATTTCCCCTTCACCCAAAAAGTGATAATTGGGGCAAAAGGTTTGGTCGAGAATAAATACGGGGTCGATGGCAGTAGT
The DNA here is from genome assembly GCA_002364215.1 of Aequorivita sp. UBA3180. Lineage (GTDB taxonomy): Bacteria > Bacteroidota > Bacteroidia > Flavobacteriales > Flavobacteriaceae > Aequorivita. The sequence continues at coordinate 206,309 of DEXQ01000009.1, forward strand.
GCCGTTTGCGGTTTTGCGCTCTTTGCTTAAAACTGCCTTTAATTGCTGCAAGTTTGGCACTTCAACCCTAGGGTTTGTGGGTATTTCGGCAATGATGTAGGGCACGGCATCTTCCTTGGCGACTTCAGTTAAAACAGTGTCTATGCTTTGCACCATATCGTTATCGCCGTCCACCAATAAATCTACAATTTGCACATTGTCTAGGCAGGCCGCCACGCGTCTTGCTTGGTCGTTGGTGCCGCCGTAACAGTTGGGTGGGACAAGGAATTTGATGGGTTTTCCGGGGTGGTTTTTCTGCGCATCGTGGATAAGCCCCATCATAATGGCGTATTGAATGGAAAGCCCACTGGAAGCAACGAGCGGGGTGGTGGGCGAGCCCGTGATTTCCTTTATGGAGTTTAGAACGCTCTTTTTATCTTCCGCAACATTGCTTTTGGGTTCAGCAACGGCCGTTTGATCCATCAGCGCCTTAAGGGCCACAAGGCAATTGGCGGGCGTCATGGCGATGGTTTCCCTTCTGCGGACGTGCTGGATTTCGGAAATATAATCTTCGTTTCTTTCGCCATTAACCGTTATAATGCTTCCGAGCGTGCCGTAAAGATTTATGAGAATATCTACGTTGGGGTTGAGGTCCAGCCTTCCAATTTCATCTTTTTGTGAAATGAAAACGGTAGTGCCTTCAAACTTTGGAATGGTTGAAGTGGAATCAAGCTGTTTCAATTCAAAATTATAATTATATACATTTCGAATTATATCAGCATCGAAAAACGAGGGCAGGGCATCGGTATAAAGAATTTGGGTGTTTTTGTTTGCCAATAAATTCTTCCGAAGGATTGCTAGGACAGGGGCCGTTTTTGAGGCAAAACTGATGACATTTTCGGGGTTTAGATTGTTCGCCTTCGCAATCGCCCATTCCAATACACTGGAAAGCGGGTGCCCCAAGCGGATATAATCATAGGCTGTAGGCAATCTTTTTAGTGCAGCTGTTTCCGCATTGTTGTTTTTATATAGGGCTTCAAACTGATCCAAAAATTGGGTTTTTGCCAAGCTTTCAACGTAGATATCAAGCCTGTGCGTGGTTAGGTTCAGCCAGTCCAAAGGCATATTTTTTAATACTTCTTTTATATAATTGCGCATTGAAGGGTCTTGCATAATTTTCACTTTTTTATAGGGCTGCAAGGTACATTAATTAGATTTTTTTGAAGCTGATTTAAGAGTTTTGTAACGTGTTTTTAGAGCGTTTTAGCAAATCATTGAGGGAGAGCTTGATGAAGTAATTCGCGCTATGGCGCTTCTACTTGTAAAGTTTTTAAAACTATAACTTGTTAAAAGGTACATTGCCTAAACCAGAGGCCAGCAATTGTCCGGCGGCGTTTATGGTAAAGGGGGTGGCATTGGTAGCGCCATCATCATAATCTAGGGTCAAGGTGGTTGTGTTGCTGCTCCATTTAAAGGGCCGCAGGTTTGAAATTGCGGTGCCGTCTGGCTGGGCTATGTATTCGGTGCTGTAGCCGTTGCCTTCCGTATTAAAATACAGTTTATAGTCGTATTCCGAGCTGAAGTCGCTGCGTTGCCATACGCCCAACAGTTGTGTTTCTGGGGTGGTAGTGTTGTTTTTTTCATCGTTGTTGCAGGATAGTAGGACACTCATTGCAATAAAAAGGAAGGTGACTTTTGGTAGGCTATACAGTTTCATTAAGCTAGCGCAGGGTTTTTTTATGGGTTTTTTAAAAGTGGTTTAAAAGTAGGGAAATTCGATGATTCGCAAACGGTGGATTTGGTAGGTTTTTTCCGAAGGGTGATTTACTGTAAAGCATGTGGGGAAGCAGCAGACAAACAACTTGATTTTTTTTTGATGACATTTTTTCGTCCTTCCCGATGTTCCATAAAAATAACACACATGAAAAAAAACAAATTTTTAATTCTACTAATTATCGCCTTTTTATTGTCGTGCAATAAGGACGACAATAACGATAACGACAATCAAGATTTTCAAAATTTTCAATCGCAGCAATGTAGTACTGCGATTGGGTTGACGGGTTTATACTGGGATTATGCCAATGGGTTGCCTGTGCCCTTAACCCAAATACCTACCATTAAAAACCCTGGAACGTATTTTATACACAGTGCCTACCCGCAATTGGGCTTTCAGATGCCGCAGGGGTATAGTGCTTTTGAGGTATCCAGTAACAATCCGCCCAGCGTGGGTGTTAACGTTATAAGAAACGACAATCAGGTGGTATGGCGCTACGTGCCGTTAACCTCCTTGCCCGGCCAAGTGGCCATTAATGATGCCATTGCTTTTGAGGTAAACAATATGTTTGCTTTTTATAACTTCAATGATAATTTTAATGTTATATGCACAGCGACAAAAACTACAAATTTTGATGGGTTACAGATAACTTTTGGAGCGCGTTTGATACAGTTTGGGGATTTTACGGGTTTGGTTTGGGTGAATACACTTTTTGAACCCGTGAGCGGTTTTACCCAAATGGCTTCCTCTGTTTCTGTGGCGCCGACGACTGAGTTTAACAAGGAGGTTTTCGACACTTTTTTGCCCATTAGTTTTCAATTATTGGTAATAGATGATGGAGTGCGCGATTCAGATTTGGACGGCTATCCGGATGACATAGATGCAGAACCTTTTAACCCAAATGTGCATTAGTCAAATATACTGGTCGGCTTATCTCATTAAAGGGAGCAGTGTGCCGGGGGCGTTATACGAGTGCGCTAACTAGGTAGGATATATGGAATGACAGAGAAGTATCTATGGAGTATCTACGGAGTATCTATGGAGAATAGTCGGCATGGAGTCGGCATGCGGTTGGCATGTAGACGGCTTACGGTCGGCTTATAGTCGGCATGAAGGTTTTGAATGGTAAAGGATAGATTTACTAATATAGTAAAAAAAGGATGTTTTTCCAAATTTAATTTAAATTGAGAGGATTACATCCCCCTAAATCCCCCTTCGAAGGGGGACTTTTTTAATTGTAGTAGATACACTCGATTGGAGGTCTACATCCCCTAAACCCCTACTTCGACGGGCTCAGCACATCGCCTTCGAGGGGGGGCTTTTTGTTTTCGGTAGATAAGTGGAGTTTGGCATTTGGGGTTTGTATTATGCGCGCCTTAGCACGTAAGAGGGATAATTTATTCCTTTTCAAGATATTTTAGTAGTTACGTTAAATAGAAATTATTAAAATAAAAGTTAACTTTGAGGGTCTCGATACATCCCGAAGCGAGTTCGGGACACTCGACCTGACATCGCTTTGATGCTTATTTTAATTGATATATTACTATGGAACAAAAGGTACACCAAGGACGCAATGTGAAACGCTTTCGCGAAATGCTGGGCATAAAGCAGGAGGCGCTTGCGTATGAGCTTGGCGAAGAATGGAACCAAAAGAAAATCTCCTTATTGGAACAGAAAGAAGCTATTGAAACTTCCTTGCTTAAGCAAATATCGGAAGTCCTACATATTCCCGTGGAGGCTTTTCAGAATTTTGATGAGGAGCAGGCTGTAAACATTATTTCCAATACTTTTGATAATGGGTCAATTTTGAATGGCATAAACCATAATCCCACATTCCATCCCATCGAACAATTGATAAAACTACACGAAGAAAAGATCGCCCTTTATGAACGTATGCTGAAAGAAAAGGATGAGATGATGGGGCGGTTGGAGAAACTTTTGGGGAAGAATTAGAAGTTCTCGGTTGTCAGTTCTCGGTTTTTTTTATTAATATTTAGTTTTTTATTAGGCCCGTTTTCTTGATCATTCTACTTCCTGTATTAGTTCTGGCGCGCTTTTATAAAGCGTGCCCATTTGCAAGGGCATTTGTAATGCCCAATTACCATAATGTTTGGATTTTAACAAAAGGCTTTTCTCTATTGCCCACTTCATAAGCAGCATAACTGCTATTTACCCAATCGCGTTCGTGATATACAAATCGTGCGCTCACGGGATTGTAATGAATATAATGAACCCGTTGTTCCACCTTTTCAAAAGTATCTAAAAGTATGGGATGAAAACCGTCTTTCCAAAACTTATAGTTGGCGCCCCGATTAATTCGCTGTGCCGCAAAACTGAACTTTTTCAATAGCCATTCACGCCTGCTTTCTGGGTATTCCTGTATGGCTTCCACGATCCTTTTTGAGGTAAATTTTTTAAAATCGCGAATTATGGTGTGTAATTCTTCTCCGTTAGAACTTACTATGGCGTGAAGATGACTCGTCATATAAACATATGCGTGAACTTGCAATCCTTTTTCGGCTATGCAATAGTTGAAGGATTCATCTAGAATTTTAGTATACTCTGGGCGAATAAATATATCTACCCAATCTATTACCGTTAGGGTGATGAACGTAGGTTGCTGGCCGTCTATTACTTTGTATTTGTGAGACATCCCTTAAAAATACAAAAATTGGGGTTTGGTTGTGTGGCGGGTCGCATTACAAATGCTTACCGTAGATGGGCACGCTTTATAAAAGCGCGCCAGGGGGGAGGGTAGTTAGGGGTCGCATTGCAAATGCTAAAGGTAAATGGGCACGCTTTGCAAAAGCGCGCCAGGGGGGAAATAGATTTTTTAAATATCCAGTTGCCGAGCATTCTTTATAATTTGTGGAACTCTGTCAATTTCGTTAGCAACCTTTGGCAAATCTTCATTTAACCATCCCATTACTTTAATTATTCTTTCGTGGGTTTCAGCCAATCGCTCCAAATTCCACGAAATGGGTTCGTGATGGAAAACCCTGTTTCTAAAATCACGAATTTTGTTTATAGGGGCAGAAACATTGTTGCGCTGTCTTTGATTTTTTTCCAAATATGGGAACGCTTTCCGCAATGGTTTCCATAATGTAAGTTCATATTCAGCATTGAACAGCCTTACCCAAAACCCCATTGTTAACTCAGCAATTACCTTATTGGCGGTTATTGTTTCGTTTCTATTGGCAATATGTTTTTGTGCAGTTTGTATGCTTCCATTTAAATTTTTCAATCCAGGAATTGAAGCAATTTTTAAATACCAATCAACTGTTCCAAAGTACTCTGTCAATTCTCTATTCAAACTATTTCTAAAAGCAACTTCATACATTGAAAGTACAGCATAAAATGCCTCTGAAAGCTCAATATTAGTTTTATAATGGAGGATTGCTTTTTCTTCATCATTTGGATAACGGTTGAAATATTTATCCATTCGTTGGGTGGAAAAAACTTTTTCGTAGAAATGTCTGTCCATTTTTTTGTATATTTGTGCCTTGCTGTCCCGGTAATTCCTCTCCCAGATATTAGATGCTGGTGAAGAATCCGGGTTTTTTTATGCCTTCAATTTACATTATTTTTTTCAACCTTCAATTTCAACTTCGATTTCAAGCTTACTGATACCCCGCCGCCTGCAACTTAAATAACTCCGAGTACAATTTTGGGTGCGCCATTAACTCTTGGTGGGTGCCCAGCTCCAGCACGCGGCCGTCCTGCAATACCAAAATACGGTCTGCCATACGCACGGTGCTAAAGCGGTGACTAATAATAATGCTGGTCTTGCCTTTGGTGAGGGCTATAAAGCGTTCAAAAACATCAAACTCTGCTTGGGCATCCAGCGCGCTGGTGGGTTCGTCCAGTACCATAACATCGGCATCCTTCATATAGGCGCGGGCCAGGGCCACCTTTTGCCACTGCCCGCCACTTAGTTCGGTGCCTTTGTAAAACCTTCTGCCCAGGCGTTGTTCCAGGCCGTCTGTCATTTCGGCCACAACTTGTTCCGCGAGGCTTTTGCTGGCGGCGTAGTTTATTATTTCGTCGTTCTGCACTTGGTCTATATTGCCCACGGCTATGTTTTCGCGCAGGGTGAATTCATATTTAAAAAAGTCCTGAAAGATCACGCCGAAACGTTTTCGGTATTCGTCCACATCAAACTGGTTTATGTTGATACCGTCCAAAAGGATTTCGCCCTGCGTGGGTTCATAAAAGCGGAGGAAGAGTTTTATAAGCGTGGTCTTTCCCGCGCCGTTCTGCCCCACGAAAGCCATTTTTTCGCCTGCTTTTAGGGTAAAAGTAACGCCTTTCAATACTTCTCCCTCGCTGCCGGGGTAGGCGAAGTGTAGATTGTTCACCTGAAACCCTTCTTTAATGGTTTTGGGCATAGGCGTTTTAGTTTCGGCATTTTGCTCTACGGTCAAATCGATAAAGTCAAAATAATCCTGCAGATACAGCGCGCTTTCGGAAATACGGGTAAAGCGCGAAAAGAAGCCCTGCAGGTTGTTGCGCAAACGGTTGAAGGAACCGGAAAGGAAGGTGAGTTCCCCAATGGTAATCACGCCCGTAAGCACCCGCAGAATAATATACACATAGGCGCCGTAATAGCTGAGCACGCCGAGAATGTTGAACAGGGAGCCGTAAAGACTCTGCTTGAGCGACAGTTTTTTGTTGATGAGGTAATAGTCGTTTGAAAGATTTTTAAAGCGTTCCGCGATAAAATCGGTCAGGCCGAAGAGTTTTATTTCCTTGGCGGTTTGGTTGTTGGCGCCGATGAAGCGAAGGTAATCAAGTTCGCGGCGTTCGGCGGTCCAACTGCGCGCCAAGGAATAGCGGGTGCTGCTGAATTTCGCTTCGTTTATAAACGAGGGAATAATGCTGAGCACTAAAATAAGTATTAAAATAGGTTCAAAATAAATCAAGCCCGCAATTAGCGAAACCATAGAAATCAGGCTTTCTGCTTGCCCTAGCGCATTGGTCATTAAATCTACCCGACTGTTGGTTTGGGTGCGGGCGCGTTCTAGTTTGTCGTAAAATTCCGGGTCTTCCAGTTGGGCAATGGTGAGCTCGGCCGTCTTGCGGATTATTTTTTCGGAAGACATATTGGAATAGAGGTCGCCCAAAAGGCCATCGGTTAGGTTTATCAATCTTCCCAATAGATCGGAAAGCACTGCTACGCAAAACTCGATGATGACCAAGTTCCAGAGTTGGGTGAAGTCCTGGTTTTCGAGGGAAACCTGGAGGATGATTTCATCAATAATCATTTTTCCCACCCAGAGGATAACAACAGGCGTGAAAGCGTTTAACAGACGGCTGAAGGTATTTACAAAAAAGAGTATCGGGCTGGCGCGATATATTTCCCTAAAAAAACGCGGAATGGTTTTCAGGGCCTTGAAGGAATCGCGGACGCTGGTTTTATCTTTGTCGGTTATGGATTTTGGGATAGGTCTGGGCATTCTCAAGTTTTATGTTAAGAGTTATGGGTTAAGAGTTATGCTTTTAAACCAATAACGCCTAACTTTTAACTCTTAACTTTTTTAATGAAATACAAAGCTATTCTAAAAAACACAACTACTATCTTTGCGCAAAAAAAATTTAAGAATTGGCTCTTTCCGATTACACCAAAGAATTTAAGTACAACACAAAATTGGCAACGCCCGTAATCTTAGGGATGTTGGGGCACCAGGTGGTGGCGCTGGTTGATAACATTATGGTGGGGCAGTTGGGGAGTGCCGAGCTTGCCGCTGTATCCCTTGGGAACAGTTTTATGTTTATCGCGATGTCTTTGGGTGTTGGTTTTTCAACCGCTATCACGCCTTTGGTAGCAGAGGCCGATGGTGAGGGCAATCGTGAGAAGGGAAAATCATCGTTTAAGCACGGGCTGTTTTTGTGTATTGTATTGGGGCTTGCGCTCTTTGCAATGGTAATGTTTGCCAAACCCCTGATGTATGTGATGAAACAACCCCCAGAGGTAGTAGATCTGGCGATGCCTTATCTTACTTTGGTTGCTGCTTCGCTAGTTCCGCTGATTATCTTTCAGGGATTTAAGCAGTTTAGCGATGGTATGTCCATGACCCGATTCCCCATGTATGCTACCATTGCGGCAAATATTGCGAATGTGGTGCTTAATTATATATTCATCTTTGGAAAGTTTGGAGCACCGGAATTGGGCGTTGTGGGGGCTGCCATTGGTACCTTGGTGTCTCGCGTGGTGATGGTGGGCTATTTGTGGTATTTATTGAGCCGAAAGGAAAAGTCACGGTATTTTGTGACTAATATTAAAATATTTACTCTTAGCAAAGCGATGCTGAAGAAACTGTTGAATCTCGGATTTCCGTCGGCCATGCAGATGTTTTTTGAGGTGGCTATTTTTACTTCGGCAGTGTGGCTTTCGGGAATTTTGGGGAAGAACCCGCAGGCGGCAAACCAGATTGCGCTTAACCTGGCGAGTATGACCTTTATGGTTGCGATGGGTTTTAGCGTGGCCGCGATGATACGTGTGGGCAATCAAAAAGGACTTAAAAATTTTAGGGAATTGCGCCGGGTGGCGATTTCCATTGTTTTATTGACGTCTATTTTGGCGTTGGTTTTTGCGGTTTTCTTTATTCTCTTTAATAGCGAATTGCCCAAAATATTCCTAGACTATAATAGCGTGGCAGACTTTGCCGATAATGTGGAAGTGGTTACCATTGCCGCACAATTGTTGATTATTGCGGCAATTTTTCAGTTTACCGATGCGCTGCAGGTGGTGGCACTTGGCGCCCTTCGTGGCATGCAGGATGTAAAGATACCTACGGTAATTTGCTTTATAGCTTACTGGATCATTGGCTTCCCAATTTCATATTATCTAAGTATGCACACCTCGCTGGAAAGTATGGGGATTTGGTACGGTTTACTGGCAGGGCTTTCGGCTAGTGGCATTATGTTATTCATCAGATTTAATTATCTTTCGAAGAAATTGATTCGACAACAATTAGCAATTAACAATTAACAATTTCCAATTATGGATTTCCCAAAATATTTATTAGGCGACAACAGCGATTATCCCACGGCGATTTTCGTGATACATACCGAGTTTCCGCGGTTCATCATCAACCTTGAAAACGATGAAGTGGAATGGCTTGAGGATTTTGATGCGCAGGACCAAAAGGAACTGGAAACGGAGGCTGAAAATTTAATACAGGGTGCAAACGATTTTTACGATCGTGAGATTGCGAGGTATGATGAGGATTGATCTTTTTGCCACGAATACACGAATGCTTTTATATAATTATTCGTGTATTCGTGGTAAAACATTTCAAATTAAACATTAAAAAAGATTTTTGAATGCTCGACGAACTCCTAAAATACGACACCGAACTCTTCCTTTTTCTAAACAATCTGGGAAACACTTCTTGGGATGGGTTTTGGCGGTTTGTCACCGAAAAATGGTCCTCTATTCCGTTGTACGCATTTCTTCTGTATTTAGTTTTTAAGCATTACGGATGGAAAGGCACTTTGGTAATCATAGTTTGCGTTGCTTTAATGATTACCGCTACCGACCAAATTGCCAGCCTTTTTAAATACGGAATAAAGCGACCAAGACCGTGCAAAGTGGAAGAACTGCAACCCTTAATGCGTTACGTTGCGGATGGTTGTGGCAGGTTTGGTTATTTTTCCGCCCACGCTGCAAGCTCCATGGCCGCGGCCGTTTTTCTTGGGTTAAGCCTTCAAAAATGGTATAAATACTTACCTTTTCTTTTATTGCTTTGGGCAGTGATTACCGGTTACAGTCGTATTTATTTGGGTGTACATTATCCGCTTGATGTTGTTAGCGGAATGGCTTTCGGCGGACTTACAGGTTGGTTGTTTTATCTGCTTCAAAGATGGGGACAGAAGCGGTTCAATACACAAAAAAGCTAACACTTTCCTTCAAAACCTAACAGGTCTTTGAGATCTGTTAGGTTTGATAACATCACTTCTTCGAAACAATAAACAACTCTCGATACAATCTCGTTTTATGCGTGCGGCTGTCCGGACCCTTCGGGTTCATATCGTAACGGGTAATATGCTCTCTGTTGAAATCTGCGTAGATTTCTGCGAAATGTTCCAAGCTTTCCTCTGAAACTAAAACCCCAAAACGGTTTTCGGCAGGGGTAATAAATTCCCCGTCTTTATTTAGCATTTCCATCTTTTCGCCGTAATCCCAAATAAGTTCGGGTGTCATTCCTGAAAATTCGTAGATTTTTATCTTCTCCTTTTCTTCAAAATTGTGCAATTCAGAAAACGGTTTGTAGTCGGGATTTATCGTAATGGCCTTGCTCAGCGGTAGACCGAACCAAATTACGGCCACAATAAAGGCGATGGTTAAATAGAAAACAGTTGCAATTTTTCTTCGGAAGAGATTTCGGAACATAAAAATTCCGAAGGTAAACAAAGCGAGAGAAAGCAGCACGAACCAAAGCCAGTTTCCTGCAAGTCCATCTTTCAAAAAAATATAGCCGCCTATGGGAAAGGCAATTCCTATAAAACCTATTAAACCGAAGTTGAAAAAGACCGGAATCGTTTCGCGTTTATCTTTTAACTCTTTAAATCTTCGGAAGAGATACTCAATATAAAACCCCGTGTTCAGCGCCATCGGAATTAAGACTGGCAATAGATAGCGCGACTTTTTCTCGGGAATCAGGGAAAGTAAAACCACCGAAAGCATCGTCCAAAGAAAGGTGAACAGATATGCCTTTTTATTGAAAACACGATTTTTTAAATAGGGGTAGAGCAGGGCTATAAACGCGGGAATGGTCCAAACGCCGCTCTGGGTAAAGAAACTCCAGTAATAGTAAAAGGGTTTTATTTCGTAGCTTATCCAGTTGGTGGTTTCCTTTTTGGTGATTTCCGCGGCGGCGGGATCAAAGGTTAGGGTGTACCAATGCCACCAAGACGAAACCACCAAAGCCATGGCCAAAAACGCAAGGAGTGGCAACCACCGAGTATTAAAATTTCTGTACTTGTAAACAATTCCAAAGGCAATCAAAAAGGGGAGGAGCAGGGCATAAAGCGAAACGGGTCCTTTGCTCAAAAACGAACATCCAAAGAAAAGTCCCGCGAGAATTGCGTTTCGGTATTTGTGGGTTTCTTCCGTAAAAAACAAATAAAGCAGGTAGATGCAAACCACCATAAACCCGTGGGTGTAAATATCCCATTGCCCATCGCGGGCGGAGGCAACGATATAAAAGGAGGTCGCCATCACCAGCGAACTTATAAAAGCATATAACTTTTCCGAAGTAAGTTTTTTGGCGAGTTTATAGGAAAACAAAACTAGGAACAGCGTCATAATTGCTGCCGGTAGCCGTAATGCCCAAACACTTTTTAGTCCAAAGATTGCCGCCGAAAATGCGGTGAGCCACGTAGGCAGTGGAGGTTTTTGGTAGCGTGGTTCACCATTGATTGTGGTGAGCACCCAATTGCCATCGGTCAACATTTCGCGTGCGGTGATGAAGTTTCTCGCCTCCATGATGTTAACCGGCAGTGAGCCCAAATTCACAAAGAAAATGGCTGCACAGGTCAATAAGAGAAGCAGTAGGTAATTTTTTTCAACTTTCATCTTTATTAAATATTTGATATAGAGGAAGTGTAATGCCCAAGTTATTCATTTTCGGTTGTTTTATAATCTTTAATGGGCATTTCATAGCGCAGTTGTTTTTTCCAAATGAAAATATTGCGAACGTAAATAATCAAACCAGCAATATGGCCTACAAAAAGTACCGGATCTTTTCTGAAGATGGCATACATCAAGATTAAGGATGCCCCCAAAACGCTCATCCTCCAAAAACCAACTGGCAGTTGCGAGGTTTTTGTTTTTTCTGAAACAACCCATTGATAGACAAACCGCAACGTAAAAAGTATTTGTGAAATAATGCCCAAAAGCAAAAGCCACAGCGGGATAGCGTCATTTCTGAAAAGTTTGTCTATATCGTATTCGCCATTGTTGTAGGCATAGATAACAATCAATATTGGGAAGACAAAGAGAAAAAGGCGCAACCATTTTGGTGATTTCTGCCATTCGCCCTGCAATTGCAGATTTCTTATGTAAATATAATACGTGAGCGCTTGCCCGAGCATAATTGCAAAGTCATCACGTAAATGACCGTAAACAAAAAGCAGAAAAGAAGCGAATAAACTCAGTTTCCAAAACGCTGAAGGAGTAATGATGCGCTTGCTTTTTTCGGAAAGAATCCATTGTATAATTAGCCTTCCGCTAAAGAGGATTTGTGCCAAAAAACCGATGCTGTACACAATCCAGTTACTCATCCCTTGCTTTTAATTTCATAGTTGATGTACTTTTTCTTCATCCAAAGATAGGCGAAACAGTCCATCAAAGGGCCAATCAAACGGTTCCAAAGTCCAAATTTGGCCGTGCCAGCAATACGCGGAAAATGCTTTACGGGAACCTGTATTATTTTTCCATTTTGCAAAAGAATCATAGCTGGTAAAAACCTGTGAAGCCCTTTGAACATTGGGATGCGCTTGGCGTAATCTGTCTTAATCACTTTTAGCGGGCAGCCAGTGTCATCCATCCCATCGTGGGTAAAGGCGCGGCGAATGCCGTTTGCGATTTTTGACGACATATTTTTCACGAATTTGTCCTTTCTATCGGCGCGAACGCCCGTAACCAAATCGTATTCTCCAATATGTTCCAATAGTAGATTAAAATCTTTTGGATCTGTTTGTAAATCGCTGTCAATATAACCTACCAACGGACTTTCCACATAATCAAAACCTGCTTTTATCGCAGCGCTTAGGCCACGGTTTTCTTTAAACGAAATAAAATGGAAAGCTCCGTTGCGGTTACAAATGTCTTCAATCAGAGCTTGACTGTTGTCTTTGGAGCCATCGTTCACAAAAAGTATGGAAGTCTTTCGGGTCGCAATTTGTATGTATGCTAGTAGTTCTTTTTCTACCCGTTCTAGGTTTTCTTCTTCGTTATAAACGGGTACAATTATGGTGAACTCGTACATGTAGTTTTTTTGAAAAGGTTTCTGCAAAAGTAATTTTTTTAGTTTAGAAGATTAGCCGTGTATTTGGTATAATTCATAATAATAAAGTGATTGCTTAAAAAAGATGCTATTTTTGCAGCTGAAACAGATTTTATGAAAGTACTTGTTACTGGTGCGGCTGGATTTATAGGCTCGCACACTGCGGAAAGGTTAAAGGAACTGGGCCACGAAGTGATTGGCCTTGATAACTTTTCGCCCTATTATGATATTGCCCTGAAAAAATTGAATGCTGGAGCACTCTCCAAAAAAAATATTGAAGTTCTTAATTTAGATTTGCGAACAGCTGATTTAGCCGAAACACTTCCGAATGATTTGGAATATATTTTTCACTTTGCGGCACAGCCGGGTATTTCCAGCGCCTGTACTTTTGAGGATTATTTTAGCAATAACATTCTCGGTACGCAACGCTTGATTACATTTGCGGAAAGCCTTCCGAAGACACCTTATTTTGTAAATATTGCTACTTCCTCAATTTACGGTCTGGAAGCTACGTTTCCAGAAAATGTTGCGCCTAAACCTGCTTCTTGGTATGGTGTAACAAAGCTCGCCGCAGAGCAGCTGGTTTTGGCAAAAACCCGGGAAAAGAAATTACTGGCAACATCCTTTAGATTATTTTCCGTTTACGGTCCACGCGAAAGACCCGACAAACTTTACACCCGATTGATAGATTGTGGTTTGAACAACAAAGCGTTCCCACTTTTTGATGGTAGTGAAAAACATTTGCGAAGTTTTACCTATGTGCAGGATATTGTGGATGGCATTGTAAGCGCCATTGGCAATGAGGAAATTTGCAACGGTGAAATTTTCAACCTGGGTACTGAGACCGAAAGCACCACAGCACATGGCATTGCAACGGTTGAGGAAATTCTTCAAACAAAAATTACAACCGAAAAGAAACCGCCCCGTGCCGGCGACCAATCGCGAACAAAAGCGAATATTGACAAGGCGAGAAAATTATTGAACTATAATCCACAAACAACTCTAAAAGAAGGTTTGGAAGCACAGACGGAATGGTTTAAAAATAATTTTTAACTTCGAGCTTCATTCTTTTCATTCGTAAATGCTTAAAATACTTCAAATAATTACCTTGCTGCAAGGGCTTTTTCTCATTGTGGCACTTATGGCAAATAGGGGAAAGTACCAAAAACCTACCTTTTGGTTGTTAATAGGAAGTATTCTTTCCATTTTGTTTTACGTTCTTGGCGATGATGAGAATGGTTTTTTTGTAGAACACAGAGATTGGTTCTTTTTTGACTCTTCATTGTTTATTACTTTTTTCCTATTATTTGTAATGTATTTTGTTTCAAGTCGAGAAACTTTCAATTTAAAGCATGTAGCCTTTTTTACCCCTAACCTTTTCTATTTTATTATTGAAATCTACGAAAAGTATTATCCTGCCGAAGATGTTTTTTTAATTGAACTGTTAGAATTATTGGTTGAGATTTCTTTCTTAACATATCTTTTATTTGCGGTCTGGACAATCATAAAATCGAAAAGCCAGCAATGGATGGCGTATTTTATAATTCCACTTGCCATTATTATGATTTTTGCATTGGTAAATGAAATTTTAAACTGGTTGGGCATTTTGCAAATACCTTATTTCAGCGATCCAGAAAACAATACTTCCACACTTTTGGTCATTGCTTTTCTTTTCTATTTTATGGCTTGGAAACTCGTTGTTGCTCCCGCTGAAATTGTTCGTTTTTCCGAAATAAAAAAATACCGAACCTCTGGTTTAAAGGAAGATTTAATTGAAGGCTATTCAAAAAAGATCACCACCTTTATGGAAGAAGAGAAAGGTTTTATGGACAGTAAACTCTCCCTGACTTCCTTAGCGGAAAAACTGGAAATTCCCAAACAGTATATCTCAGAAATTTTAAATATCCATATGGATACAAATTTTCAGGACTTTGTAAATGGATATCGCATTGATGCTTTTTTGGAAAGACTGAACGACCCAAAATATTCAAATTATTCATTGCTTGGAATAGCCAACGATGTTGGGTTTAGTTCAAAATCCAATTTTTACGCAACTTTCAAAAAGCACAAAGGCATCACGCCAACCGAGTACCGAAAATCATTAAAATAGGTGCTAAAAATGTCCATTATAAACATATAGGACATCTTCAAGGCACTGTAAACACGCGTCTGTCAGTTTAGGTTTTAATTTAGTACCTAAATTAATTTTCTGTGTCCAAACTTTTTCCCTCCCGGTTCAAATTGCTTTTTTACTTTGTAAAAACGTATATAATTTTATCAACACTACTCCGGCTCATTTTTGTGTTTTGGGTTTTTAAAGACGTTGATACCTCTTTTTTCAAAATAGCAAATACATTCCTAATAGGCCTATTGTTTGATGTGGGTACGGTTTCATTTTTTGCACTTCCGTATGCCTTGTATTTGTTGTTTATTCCGCAGCGATGGCATGGGTCTTTTTTTGATAGAATTGTTACTTGGTTTGCATATTCGTTGGGGCTGGTAATATTTCTCTTTTCCTTTTTTGCAGAAATAACCTTTTGGGAAGAATTCAAAAACCGTTTCAACTTTATTGCGGTAGACTACCTTATTTACACTTACGAAGTTGTAAAAAACATCAACGAATCTTACCCCATTCCATTACTGTTGAGTGGAATTCTACTTATTACGGCGTTGCTTCTTTTTATTACCAAGCGAAAAGGAATTTTTCAAAAAACATTTAGCAGTGAAAGTACTTTTATGGACAAATTGTTCCCCACACTGCTTGTTTTGGGAACTGTTATAATTTTTGCACTTTTTGTAAAAAATAAGGATGCCGAGCAGTTTGAAAACCGCTACAACAACGAAATTGCCAAAACTGGCATCTATTCCTTCTTTGCAGCTTTCCAGAACAACGAACTTTCATATGCAGATTTTTACAAAACCATTCCAATAAAAGATGCTTTTGCTGAGGTAAATGCTAATTTCATAAAGCGCGGCGACAGTTTGCTTTTCCCTGAAAAGGAATTGATTTACAGAAATGTTCCAAATACAGACTCACTGCCAGAACTCAAGCCGAATGTAATTTTTATTTGTGTGGAAAGCCTTAGCGCAAAATTTCTCGGAAGCTTTGGCAATACCGAAAACATTACCCCAACATTGGATTCATTGGCAAGCCAAAGTTTGTTTTTCACTAACCTTTTTGCCACGGGAACCCGCACCGTTCGGGGAATGGAAGCCCTCACCTTGTCCATTCCGCCCACCCCTGGTCGCAGTATTATAAAACGGGAGAATAATCAGCAACTGTTTACTATTGGCGAGGTTTTTAAAAAGAAAGGCTACACCCGGAATTTCTTTTATGGAGGTGATGGTTATTTTGACAATATGAACAGTTTTTTTGGCGGAAACGGTTTTGATATCGTAGATCGCGGTCGTGGTTTTTTGATGGATGCAAGTATAAACACAACCCGCACCAATATTGAAAATGAGGAGGTGACCTTTGAAAATGCTTGGGGTATTGCCGATGAGGATATTTACAACAAAGTAATCAAAATAGCCGATGAGGCACACAATGCCGGAAAACCGTTTTTTGATTTTGTGATGACAACTTCAAACCATCGTCCCTATACATATCCCGAAGGGAAAATTGATATTCCTTCAGGCTCGGGGAGAAGTGGTGCCGTAAAATACACCGATTATGCGATTGGCGCATTTTTAAGAAAAGCAAAGAAAAAAGAATGGTTCCAAAATACGATTATTATAATTATGGCAGACCATTGTGCCTCCAGTGCCGGAAGGCAGGAACTTGATATGAAAAACTATCATATTCCGGGTTTAATGTTGAATCTTCCAAACATTGCGCCTAAAAAGGTTAACAAAATGGCTTCGCAGATTGATATTTTTCCCACATTGTTTTCGCTGCTCAATTGGAACTATAATACCAATCTCTATGGCACCGATGTGCTAAAATTGAAATCCGAGGAAGAACGTGCTTATGTGGGCACATACCGAAAACTTGGGCTGTTAAAAGGAGATGATAAAGTGATGGTACTGGGCGATCAAAAAGTTTCAAACTATTATCAATGGAATCGCGAGAGTAATGAGCTTGTGCCTTTGGATGGGGATGAAGCTTTTTTAAGGGAAATTATTTCAAGTTACCAGACTGCTGATTATTTATTCAGAAACGGTGGGTTGAAGTTAAGCACTTTTGGAATTGAAAACTAAAATCCATTTTATTGTAAACCCCATTGCCGGAAAAGGAAATAACGAGCTTTCCGAAGCTTTGTTGAAAACCTACTTCCCGGAAACTGAATATTCCATTTCAATAAAGAAAACAGCCTTTGTGCTGCACGCCACAGCGCTTACAAAAGCTTCCATTGAAGAAGGCGCAGAAGTTATTGTTGCCTGTGGCGGCGACGGAACCATAAATGAAGTGGCTTCCTGTTTGGTGAATACTTCGGTGGTTTTAGGGATTTTGCCGATGGGATCGGGCAATGGTTTGGCTTCCAACTTAAAAATTCCAAAAAATTTAAAAAAAGCGCTTTCCATAATCAGAAACCAAAAAGTGATTGCAATTGATTCAGGAATTATGAATGGCGAACCGTTTTTTAGCAATGCGGGCGTTGGTTTTGATGCACATGTAATCGCTGATTTTGAAGAAAAGACCACCCGGCAGTTTTTTAGTTATTTGAAATCTATATTGAGAACGCTTAATAAGTATCAATATAAAAATGTAGTGAAACTAAAATACAACGGAACAACTGAATTGATTTCGCCCTTTCTTCTTTTTATTTCCAATTCCAACGAAATGGGCTATAAAATGAGCCTAACGCCACGGGCCTCATTGCAGGATGGTTTGTTGGATGTTGTTATTGTCCCCAAGCTTTCAAGGATGAAACTTTTCTTGTTTACGGTATTTTTTCTTTTCAAAAAACATCATTGGTTAAAGGAAGTTCGGTTTCAACAACTTACGGCTTTGGAAATTAAAAGTTTGGACAATACAATTTTAAAGGCTCAAAAGGATGGCGAATTTTTTGTTCCCAAAGAATCAATAATCAAATTAGCAATTCGTCCAAAGAACTTGAATGTATGTGTTTTATAATAGTCTATTTTTACTAGAAATTTTGTAGTTATGAAGACATTCGTAAGCAATGTTTCCGGAAAGGAATTTCCTGAAAGCGAAAAAATGCACGCCAAGGCCATTCGCAAAGCTATTTTTGATTTAATAGAAAAAGAGCATCCTTCTTTTAATCACAACAGTTTCCTATCCATCTCAGAGCTAAATCAATACCGCCAAAAATACATTTCAGAATATTTGTTGGACGAAGTTGGCGAATTGGGCGAACTTGAAAAGGATGTTTTGGAAACCATTCAAAACCAAGAAGCTATTTCGTCCAAAATAATTCTGGATGAAGCTTCCGCTAAATTCACTCATGGGCAGCGTCTGGCCGATACTATTGCAAGTTTCGGCGGCAGTTGGAAATTCATCATCATCTTTGGGGCTTTCATCCTTGTTTGGATGTGTATCAACATTATTTTTTTGGCTAGCAAAGCTTTTGATCCATATCCATTTATTCTTTTGAATTTAATTCTATCCTGCTTAGCTGCATTACAGGCACCCGTAATTATGATGAGCCAAAACCGGCAGGAAGAAAAAGACAGGGAGCGCGCCAAACAGGATTATATGATAAACCTGAAATCTGAGCTGGAAATACGTATGCTGCACGAAAAACTGGACCACTTAATTATTCATCAACAGCAAGAGCTTTTGAATATTCAGCAGGTGCAGGTGGAAATGATGGAGGATATTATGAAACGGTTGAAATAGGGGGTTAATTTTTCATTGAAAGCAGCTTCTCCGCAGCCTCAAAGGGCGTAGTTTTGTTTTCGTCTAAGGCGAGCAACTGTTTTTCCAGTTCCACTTTAACTAAAGGGTTGGCATAAAATTCACTTTTCAAACGGCTTTCTATCGTTTGCATCAGCCAAAATTTGTTCTGTTCTTTTCGTTTATGCTGAAAATAGCCGTTGCTTTTTACAGTTTCAAAATAATCTGAAACCACTTCCCAAATTTCAGCAATGCCTTCATTTTTGATGGCGCTACATAAAATTGTTTTGGGCGCCCACCCACTTTCTTTTGCGGGATAGAGGTGTAGTGCGCGGTTAAATTCATTTTTGGCGAGTTTTGCTGCTTTTAGATTTTCGCCATCTGCTTTGTTGATAACAATGGAGTCTGCCATTTCCATAATGCCGCGTTTTATTCCTTGCAATTCATCACCGGCACCGGCAAGCTTCAGTAATAAAAAGAAATCGGTCATGGAATGTACGGCAGTTTCGCTTTGGCCTACGCCCACGGTTTCAATCAAGATTACATCAAAACCTGCAGCTTCGCAGAGAATGATGGTTTCGCGCGTTTTTCTCGCCACGCCGCCCAAAGTGTCACCACTGGCGGAAGGGCGTATAAAAACATTTTTTTCCTTAACCAATTCCTCCATTCGGGTTTTATCGCCAAGAATACTTCCCTTGCTTATACTACTGCTCGGATCAACGGTGAGCACTGCAATTTTTTTCCCCTTGGAAATCAACAATTTTCCAAAGCTTTCAATAAAGGTACTTTTACCTACACCTGGTACGCCTGTAATACCTATTCGGATGGAGCGATTGGCGTGAGGTAAGCAGTTTTCGATAATTATTTTTGCTCGTTGTTGGTGCTTTTGGGCAGTGCTTTCAATAATGGTTATGGCTCGACTTAGTGTGGCCTGATTTTGATTTAAGATTCCAGAGATCAATTCATCGGAGGATAAATCTTTCTTTTTGGAAGATTGGAGCTGTTTCACAACTTCCCTGTTTAAAGTTTCAGGTTGGGAAACTCCTTCCTTTTCTTTGAGTGCGCTTATTTTTTTTATCTTCTCTGCCACAGCGTGAATTTAGGACAATTTTATGAATATGTTCTTTTAGAAATGAGTTTTAGGTAGTATCTTGAAATTTAATAATTTTAAAATTCAGAAAAAAATGAAAATCTTATATGAAGCTTCATCTACAGCTGTTGGCGGAAGAAAAGGACACGTAACTACCGAGGATGGCAAAATTGACATGGAACTTTCCGTACCTAAAGGACTTGGCGGCGATGGGGGTAAAGGCACAAATCCTGAACAACTTTTTGGCAGTGCCTATGCGGCCTGTTTTGGTAGTGCTGTGCAAATGGTAGCCGAAAACAAAAAAATTAAATTGGGCGATGATATGAGCGTAACAGCAAATATCGAAATAGGAAAAACAAAGGATGGAGATTTACAATTGCGTGCAACATTGGATTGTTTTCTACCTGGTGTTGATGTGAAAACTGGAGAGGATCTGGTTAATAAAGCACACGAAGTATGCCCCTATTCCCGTGCTACACGAGATAACATTACAGTAACCCTAAACCTTTTATTGGACGAATAGTTCAAGATAACATAAATAAAAAGCCCCGAATTTTCGGGGCTTTTTATTTTACATTGCTTTTAGATTTATCACTTTTCCCCCCTCTTCCTCTTTTTGGGGCTCTTCCTTCTTTTCTTCTTTTTTCTCCTCAATAAATGGACTTTTCTTAGGCTGTTGGGCGGCTTGCTTAATATACCACTCCAATTGATATTTTTGTTTTTCTAGAAGTTCCAAAATACTGTCCGGTAATTCCCGACGCTCTAAAAGCTCATCATATCTTTTAATGTTGTTACGGTCACGGTTTATACAGGACCTTACAATGGCTTCGGCATCGAAATACTCCAAGGCTTCTTTAATTTCTTGCCAGGTACGGTCAATATTCCCTTTTTCTGAATCTTGTTTTAAAGGTTCAATGTCACGGGAATGAAGTTCGTTTGAAATATCGTGGCTCATTCGGTTGCGTTCCACGGCCATATAATTCAAAAACCTCTTTAAATCGGTAGTCTGTGCATCCTGTGCTGCATTGTAATACAGTTTTTCAGCTTCAAAACAGGCTACGAGTAAACGGTTTAATTTATCAAAATCTGCGTATTTCTTTTTCATAGGTAGATGGTTTTATCAAATTTACCACAAAAAACTACTGTTTTATAAAAAATGAACATTTTTTTATGATTAGTTAACAGTAATTTATAAGCTAATTTTTAATTACTTAGGCATAATGTGTGCCAAAAATTATCAGGGGAGAAAATTCTGGAAATAATTATTTACGGTAACGATGAATATTGGGTTAATATACAAAATTTTTATTTTCAAGATTTAATTAGTCCACACAATAAGATTAAGCGCAGTTTAATAGGCTCAACAACCTAATCTGAATTTAATTGTGGTAAAAATTTTCAATAAAAAAATTAAAAGCTGCAACAACTAAATAGTTTTGTCGTCTTTTAAGTGAACAGCAACCAAAAAACCATCAAGTTTGTCCGATTTATTACTTATCGAGCAGTGTAAACAAAGCAACCGAAAGGCACAAATGGCGCTATATAGTAAATATTGTGACGGGATGTATGTTATTGCCCATAGGTATTTAAAGGACACCGCGGCCGCGGAAGACGCGATGCAGGAAGCATTTATTAAAGCTTTTAAAAAGCTTAGCCAGTTTAAGGGAGACGTCACTTTTGGAGCTTGGCTAAAACGGATTGTAATAAATACTTGTCTTGATACTCTTAAATCAAAAAAGTTGGAACTACAATCATTGAATGAAGAGGTCTATACAATTGTGGAAGATGAAGCTGATTGGTCTATTTCTGATGAAACCTCCATTTCCGAAGTGATTTCAGCAATTGAGGAATTACCGGAGAATTATAAGGCAACGGTAAAATTATTTTTGATTGAAGGATATGACCATCAGGAAATTTCAGAAATACTGCAGATTTCTGAAAATGCATCGAGAACCTATCTACACCGCGGAAAAACAAAATTAAAAGAAACACTAAAACACTTGCGCTATGGCACAGGATATTAAAAAAATGTTCGAAAATTATGACCCTAAAACTCCCAAACTTAGGGAGGGTCACCAGGCACGTTTTGAAGCTAAACTGGACAAGTCTTTTTCAGAAAATATATCTGAAGAGGAAAACACATCGATCCCTTGGCTTAAAATAGCCGCAATGGTAGTAGTGCTTTTGGCAGTGAGCTTTTTTGGATATCAGCAATTGTCCAAAAACAATGCCCTCACCGATTCAAATAACGCCGTTGTGGAAAACACTACCGTCACTGGAGAAAACGCTGATACACCAAAACTAACTTTGGCAGATATTTCGCCAGACCTAAAGAAGGTGGAGGAATATTATATGGCAGGAATAAATGTACAATTGGCTTCGCTTAAGATAACCGATGACAATAAAGACTTGGTGGACGGTTATATGCAGCGGCTTGCCGAATTGGATAAGGAATACAATTCGCTAAATGCAGAACTGAGCAAAGTGGGCCCCACTGAAGCAACAGTAACCGCATTGATTGACAATTTGAAACTTCGTTTGGATTTGCTGTTCAAACTTAAAAACAAATTAAAAGAACTTAAAAATCAAAACAATGAAGAATTTAAAGCTATTCAAACTTAGTACCCTTGTAGTACTAGCATTGGCCACTACTTTTGGCTATTCACAAAAAAAATATGTGGAGAGCTTCAATGTGTCCGATAATGTAGAAATTTCTGTAAATACATCTTTTACAAATGTAGTTTTTGAAACCTGGAACAAAAATAAGGTAGAGGTGGAGGCCTTTATTGAAGGGGATAACCTTTCTGAAAGCCAAAAGGAACAACTGATGAAAAATTGGGACCTGGACGTGACAGGAAACAGTAAGAAAATAACTGTTACCTCCAATGCCGGTAACCAGCCCTTTGCAATGAACGAAATGCCTAACCTTGACTTTATTGGTCCGCTAATGGAAGATATGGTGATGCCCATGATCCAAAACTTAAAAGTGCCGCCACTTCCTGAAGATTTATTGGAAAACATAGGTGACATTCAGTTTGATTATGAAGAATTTCAGAGGGACGAAGAGGGTTATATGAAAAAGTTTGAAGCCCAAATGGACAAAAAGTTTGGAAAGGATTTTGAAAAACGAATGGAGGAATGGGGCAAAAGTTTTGAGGATTCCTGGGATGAAAAACGAGCAGACAGTATTGGTGAAGCTTATGGAAAAAGAATGGAAGCTTGGGGTGAGGATTTTGGAAAACGAATGGAGGCCTGGGGCGAAGAATACGGCAAAAAAATGGAAGCTTGGGCAAACGAAATTGAAAAGAAGTATGACAGTGAGGGAGGCAATTACACTAAGACAGTAACCAAAAGCCCACACGGGACCGCTATCATTATTCAGGGAAATCGTGGCAGCACCGGGAATAATACTAATGTGAAGAAAACCATTATAATCCGTCTGCCAAAAAATACGAAAACTGAGGTTAATGTGCGCCACGGCGATCTGAAAATGGCAGATGCCAATAATGTTAAGGCCAATTTAAATTACACGCCATTTACGGCAAATAGCATTGATGGGGGACAAACCCTCATCAATGCATCTTATGCGCCGGTTATAGTTAATGTTTGGAAACAAGGAGGTTTGAATGTAAAATATGTAGATAACTGTAAAATTGATAATGTTCAGAATATAAACCTTCAAGCCAATTCCAGCGACGTCCGTATTGGCAACGTATCCAACCAGGCGTTCCTATCGGGTTCTTTTGGGAATTTAAGAATCGATAAGGTTTCTGATGGATTTGAAACGCTTGATATACGTTTAGAGAATACCGATGCCAAAGTGAAAATTCCCAATGGTGCGTTTTCCTTTTATTTCACCGGAAGCAAATCTACTTTGAAATACCCCAAAACCCTTCAATTGAACGAATCCAAAAGTGCAGGTAGAGTTTTGGTAAAAGGATTCAACCAAAATAACCGTTCAAACAAAACCATTACCATAAATTCTACTTACAGCAATGTTTCGCTTCAATAACCGCTATTATATGAAATGAAAACTACTTATTATTAAATAATTAAATATTTCAAAATAAAAACCCCTTTTCATTTTTATGAAAAAGGGGCTCACACTTAAAGTGCATAAAAAGGGGAGTATAGTGATGGAGTATTTATTATTTTTTTAAAACCGCCCCAAAATTATAAGAGGCGGTTTTCTCAAAATTAAAATCAATTACTATGAAAAAATTACATTCTAACTATTAATTCTTAATGATTTTAAAAGTTTCAGTACTGTTATTGGCAGTTACTTTGGCAAAATAAATGCCTGTGCTTAAAGAGCTCAAGTTTATTTCACCAGTTAAGGCTCTTAACTCCTTGTTCATCAATTGTTGTCCATTCACATTATAAATGGCCACTGAAGTAATTTCAGTTTTTGATGAAATCTGTAAAACATCTGTTACAGGGTTTGGATATAGTGCGATGCTATTTAACTGATTTTCACCTATCCCTAAAATAGTTTCACAGGTTATTCCTAACTGAAAGTTTCCAGCCTGTGTATTGTCATAACCTTCTACCATTATAATATAAGTGGTGGTACCATCCGATTCAAACTCAAGTTCAGGTTGGTTTACACAAGAACTATCATTGAATGCTATTTGGTTGGTAAGTGTACAATCGGAATAAACCCTAACCGTAGTTGCAAAATTGGTTTCTGGACCGCAGGCATTAAGTGTAATTATTTCTGGATTGCCTGTGCCTGTATATGAGTAAAACACATCTGGGGAAGCGTTTCCACCAGAATCGGTTGCAAAGATGGTAGAGTTTGTAACCAAATCACCGCAGGCTAATACCGTTGCCTCTACACAGGCATCATTGGTGGGAACAGCTGGTAGTTGTACCCGATAAGTAAACAAATCGCCCCAAGGGCCAATAGTTGGATCATATCCCCAACCCGTAATGTACTCTCCATTAAATGAAATCGCATTTGGAACCCATATAGGTCCTGCATCCATAGTATAACCTAAAGTATCTGACACGAATGAATTGAATTCCTGTAAACCACTGCTTGCTGTCCATATAAAAGGAACGTTTGGATCCCATGGGCCAATTTGGAAATATCCAATAACCATGCTTCCATCGTGGTTTATGCCAGTAACGTTGCCACTACTTCCAGGAGCCAAAGTTCCCAATGAAATATATCCAGTTGCTTCACTCCATATCCATGGTTCACCATTATTTGCATAATCTCCGCGACCTCCAATCCAGTTACCATCTTCAGAGATAGCGCTACATTCACCCAATTGGTTGAATTCATCTGTGGGGTCGCCATTTGGGTCAATCAAAAGATATTCGTTTGGTAACCAATCGCCGTTGGCATCTTTGCGCCATACGGCAGATTTCCACGGACCGTTGAAATCCTGCCATCCCACAATTACGTTTCCATCACCGCTTACGGCGTTGGCTCTTGTACTTCGGTTTATGTCTGTATAAAGACTGCCCAAATCAACTAGGCCATCAGCTGCCGTCCAAGCCGTTGCGTGAACTGCAATACCAGGTTCGCCTGGAGTTGGTTCTACATATGCGCTTCCCACGACGGTACTGCCATCTGCAGAGATATTATAACCAGAACTTAAACTGCCGTCAACAGACATATCAAAACTACCTAACACTGTCCATTCATTATTGGTAACATTGTACATGGATTGTATGGAATAGGTGTTTGTTTCAGACTCTTTTCTGAACATTACTCCTTGTGAACCAAAAATAAAACCACGACCGTTTGGAGTATATACTACTTCATATAGCGCTTCGTTAAAAGTAGAAGTGCCCATATTGTTTATTGGGAAGGTTTCGCCCCCATCTTCTGAAGTAAAAATCATTTCGGGAGTTCCTACTAGGGTAACGTGGTCTGCGTCTAACCATGCTACATCGCGCCAGATTGGTCCGGGACTGTTTGCTACAGTAATAGTTTGCCAGGTGGCGCCTCCATCAGTAGTTTTAAGTACAATGTCGTCACCAACAGCAAAACCAGTATTCATATCATAAAAATCGATACCTGCTAAAATGCTTGAACCAGTATGAACCGTAGTCCAAGTTGCTCCGTTATCTGTAGATTTTTGAATTGTTCCACCGTTAGAGGCCATAAAATATGTGTCTCCACCTGCATAAGTAAGTTGGTCAGGAATTGCAGTCACTCCCGTAGCTGGATTCCAAGTATTCCCTCCATCAGAGGTGTAATATATTATACCGGGTGCACTGTTTGGGAAAGCTCCTATAATTCCATTTTGCCAATCTTTAAAAACAACATCGGTATAGTACCAAATGTCTGTGCCAGGGTTCATGGAGGTCCAGGTATTTCCTGCATCTGTAGTTCTTCCAGCGTATCCACTCCATCCAGCTACATAGCCTGTATAGGAATCGGGAAAACTAATCCCCTCGATACCTTGGTTGGTACCCGTCCAAAGTTGTTCCCAAGTATCTCCGGCATCATAGGTTCTTAAAATTATTCCATTTCCATTATAGGTTGAGGATTGTCCAGCTGCAAAACCAAGAGAGCTCTGATTGTCCGGAAACTCAATACCTGTGAATATATAGTTATATCCCGTATTCATTTTTTCCCATTCTGTTGGGGTTGTAACGTCCATATAAGAAGTACCAGAGAGTAAATTTCCATCTCCTGAAAACCTTACGCCTCCTCCAACTCCTAATCCCGGAGCAGCGCCGCCGATTTCTTCAAATGTATTTGTATCGGCATTCCAAAGCGAGTAGGGCCCTGCCTGAGCTTCATACCCAGATACCACTCCTTCATTTGAAACTCCTTGGGTTTCAAAAAAGGTAGGCTTTACCACAAATTGGGCAAATAGCGTACTTGTGCTAACTACACACAAGAATAAAAATAGTAATAGTGTTTTTTTCATTTTAAAAGTTTTTATTGATTTAATAGTATTCTTTTAACTGAGGGCTAAAGTATGTGGTGTTATACTATAATAAAAGGAACTATCTTTTGAAATTCACGAATTTCGAAAGTATAAAATATCTATAAAAAGCTGTATATCAAGTCTTTTCAGAAAATTTTATTAAATTTTTAAAATGAAGTGTAAAAAAGGTTATCTCGCCTAATTTTTTAGTTTTTCTTGAAGAATTTTAAGTTTTTTCTCTCCAGAAATGAGCAGTCGGATTATCATGCCCAAAGCAAAAATGATGAGTATTATCAGGCCGATTTGAATAGGGCTATAAAATTTATGTAAGGTGCCAATTTCTTCCGCCTTGCTTTCCGTTAGGTTTATCAATGATTTGTTTACTGATTTTCTCTCCGCTTTTTTTGTCTGTTT
Organism: Aequorivita sp. UBA3180; assembly: GCA_002364215.1. GTDB lineage: Bacteria > Bacteroidota > Bacteroidia > Flavobacteriales > Flavobacteriaceae > Aequorivita. Next base: position 233,271 of record DEXQ01000009.1, read on the forward strand.
TTGCAATGACAGAAATTTGCTGTGAAAAATGGTGTAATTTTCCCAATCGTGCAGGGCCAAATAATTATTTGCCAGCCCATCATAAAGTCCCTTGTTTAAAATTAAATCGCCAACATTTTCTGATGTCTGGCGGGCATTGTTTAAAAGAGTTATTGCTTCATTATAATTTCCTTCCAGTGTTTTTGCTTCGGCCAGCCCTTTTTGTCCAAATGCAATTAAGCTTTTTGCTTCTGCATTTTGTGCATAGTCAATAGAATTTAAAAAAGTGGTTTTTGCTTCATCAACTTTATTGAGAGTTAAAAGACAGTTCCCTTTATTATAATAGCAGATGCTGAGGTTGGCGTTTCTTAAATGTGGCTCCTTGGCTTTTTCATAAGCTTTAATTGCTTTGTCGAAATATTTTAATGCAATTTCACAGTTCATCTGTTCCCGATAGATAAAACCCCTTAATGTTGCATTATAACCTAAAAATGATTGAACGGAATCTTGCGCTGGATACTTTTCAATCAATAATAATGATTCATCCAAATAATCAATTGCCTTGTCATAAATCTGTAACTCTTGATAATGGCCGGCAATTCTGTTAAGGATGTTCATCTGTTGCCGTTTGTTTTTTATATCTGGAATTAAACCTTTAATACGCTCCACATATTCCGCAGCTTTGTTATAATCTCTTTTTGAGGAATATGCGGTTGAAATAGCAAGTAATGCGTTTACTTTGTTCTTTACGGATGCATCAGGATAATTGTATGCTTGTTGGGCTAGAAGTATTGCCCTATCTGGGTTTTCATATATAAGGACATTGGCTTTTTCCAATATGCTGTCCACCTCTTTTTGGGCATAGGCAGTTTGTAAAAGCAACAAAATGCTTAAGAGTATTAAAATTCTTACATTATTCTGCTTCCTCATATTCTTCCGCATAAATTTTTGATTGCTTTTTTTGGTCTCTTAGAAGTTCTATGAACACCGTAGGCGGTATGCCCGTAACGGCTTTAAAAACAGTGGCAAAACTGCTGTGTGAGGAAAAACCGCTTTCCTCGGCTAAATAACTTATTTTATACTGTAGATAGGTTTTGTTGTTTTTAAGTCTATCGGTAATGTAATTTATACGCAGTTCATTTATATAACTGTTGAAGTTTTTGTTTTTATAGGTATTTATTATTTCAGAAAGGTACTTGGTGTTTGTTTCAAACTGGGAGGCTAGCAGGGCTAACGACATATCCTGTTTGGTGAATTGCTTTGAATTTTCAAACTGGTTCAATTTTTTTATCAAGGCCTCTTCCGTTTCCTTGGGAATGTTCATTCTTTTGGAAACCTCTTTTTCTGGCAACGTTTCTATTGGGTTTTGTTTCTTTTCAAAATAGTTTATAAAACGTTCATACTGTCTGGCCCTATTTCTATACCGGTACCTCAAAATTGCCCAAGTGAGCAGTAAAAGAAATAAGATGCCGCCCATAAGCATAAGATTATTTTGGTATGCTTTTTTCACCTTCTCTTTTTGCTCCGTATGGTTATCGTTTATATAATTGTAGAGGGAGTTAACGGCCTTGTCTTCTTCAACTTCCACAGTATTTGTAATTTGGCTACTTTCAGTTCTGTTGGAATAAAAAAGTGAGGCTTTGTCCAATGCCAAATAAGTAGCGGAAAGCCCTTCCATTATTTTTGAGATATAGGGTTTGTTGTTCAGGTTTTCTGAAATCTCCAATGCCGCTTGATAGGAGGTGAGCGATTGGTAATAGTCTTTCTGCAGAAAGTACACTTTGCCAAGCTGATTAAGGGTAACCATCTGTAGAAAATTATTGGGTGGAGCTCCTGAAGTATTCTGGAGGGTCGATTGAAAAAACTGCTTTGCTGAATCAAGATTTGTAGCGGGCAGATAGGTTTCAATTAGTACCGCAGTAGTTTGGTTGCGGAGTATTTCATCGGGAATTTCGTTAAAAAAAGAATTAGCATTTATAAACTTTTGTAATGCTTGTGAATAATTTTCTGTTTCTAAAAATGTATAACCTTCAAGTAATTCTGTTCCGCCTTTCAAATACGTAGCAATTTTTTGTTTGTTTGTTTCTCCCACAAATGTCTTCGTCCTCAAAAAATATTCTTTTGCCACTACATCCATTCCCAATTGGTTAAGCAGGACAATGGATGAGACACTTGTTTTAACCACCATTTCCAAATCCTGGGCACTTTCTGCCAGTTTTTTTGCTTCTATGTTTGCTTTTACTGCATTGTCATAATTCCCCATGACAGTAAACGCTTCGGCATCCAATAAATGGGCCTGAATGCGCTGTGTGGAATTTGTGGTTTTTTGAATTATATGTTCCGCTATCTTAACGGATTCCGCTGGCTGGACATACAAATTATTCTGGGCTTCTAGCAACATATCGGTATAGTCGTTATTGCTTTGGCCGAAAATATCTAATAGAAAGAAGAAAAAAAATATGGTAGTTAAAGTAAACCGCATAATCAAATCAACAAGTGTTCAAGGTACGGAAAAATTACTTTTTCCTCACAAAGATTGCAACCACTGCCGCAGTAATAACCCCAAAACCGAAAGCCCCAATGGCAGATTGCCACATATAACTGTTTATGTTGAAATAGTCGTTTGCTTTTTCACGGGTCATCAGATCGTTGGTTACGGAATATTCTATCACATTATTAAAGTATTGGGGAGTGATATAATTATGGGTAATGTATTGACCCAAGGGCGAAAGCAATGCCACAAAAACACTCAGAATAACTCCTGAAATAAAGCCCTGAAGCCAAGTGATTCTTCCGCCGTAAACCCGTCTTCTTTTTTCGCGCATTTCCAATAGATACATCAGTATTGCGAAAGGAGCAAACAGAAGGGTGAGCCACTGATGGTCCGCAATCTGCTCTTCGTGCCAACCAAGCGTTTTTTCAAGTAACATCCACGAAAGCATGGTGATGGTGAAAATGACTGCCCATTTAAACTCGATGAAAATCTTTTTCATAGTAGTCTTATTTTTGAGTTTAAAGATACTCCATTTTCCCAATAAAAAATCCCGAGAAACTTAGCTCGGGATTTGAAAATAATTGTTTGGAATTAAAATTACGCTCTTTTCATCAAGATTTCCATGGTTTTTACTTCCTTGCCATCAGCCCCGATTTCGTACATTTCCATTCGGCGGGTGTTCTCATCCACTATAGTATATACCTCGCGTACCTGCTTGTCTTTGCCGGTCATGGGATCAACCATAGTGCCGTTTAGTGTAGTGGCTTTTGTTGCTTCGTCGTACGTTCCGCGTAGTACGCCCAATCCGGTACCCATATTGTCTATCCAGGTAGAAATATATTCGTCGGTGGCATTGTCATAGGCAAGTGTAGATTGGCCCTCAAAGTCCATTCCCATCATTTTACCTGAATAGTTACCCACTTGGTAGCGACCACCCATGATCATTTTTATATCGGCAGTTGATGTGGCTTTTTCTTCCTCTGGCCCCATCCAGAAAGTCATTTCGTTGTTCCATTTGCCTACTTCTTCGGCCATCATTTTATGTGGCTCGCCAGGGGTCATATAGGCCTCCCAAGCTTTTTGCATCGCGATAGAATCCATAGGTTCTTCTATCATTTCGGGTTCTTCAGTAGCAGTTGTGTCTGCCACTACGGTAGTGTCTTCCGTTACCATTTTTTCTTTTGTGTTATCGTTACAGGAAATAAATACTAGCGATAAACATACTAATGTAAATAGTGCTTTTTTCATAATGTTGATTTTTTAATAGGTTGATTTTGAAATCTAAAATTATGAAAAACTTCCTCATTTACGACTTTAAGATCTATAAATAATTGATAGTCAAATAAAAGCAAGGCGAATGGCAAGCACTAAGTTTCAGTATTCAACATAAAAAATCCCGACGCAGATACATCGGGATTAATATCAATATTCTAAAAATATTTAAAATCTAAATCTTCATTCATCCACAAGCACCCAATCGCCCTTATCGAGCAATGGAATAGCTTGTTTGAATTTCATGGTTTTGTTTTCACCGCTCATCACGTGCTTAATAGTAACTTTATCGTTGCGGTTTATTTTTGGGCGTTCCCGGGTAATGGTTTCCGTTACCTGTTGGCGCTGGGGTTGTGTGTTTCCAGCGGTGCGTGACTGTGCAGCTCGCTCGTCCATATTTGGAATTTCGTCTTTTTGCTCACTAAGGTTTTCTTTTCTTTTTACCTCGCGTGCTTCCTGTATTTGTTGCTGGTTTTCCTGTGGAAGCTCTCCTTTATAAAGGAACGAAATAACATCTTTGTTTACCTTTTCAATCATCGCTTTAAAGAGTTCAAAAGCCTCAAATTTATAGATAAGCAAAGGATCTTTCTGCTCATGGACCGCCAGCTGTACGGATTGTTTCAACTCGTCCATTTTACGAAGATGCGTTTTCCACGAATCGTCAATAATTGCAAGGGTGATATTTTTCTCAAAATCATTCACCAATTGCTTTCCTTCGGTTTCGTATGCTCTTTCAAGATCGGTAGCCACGTTCAGCGTTTTTACACCATCTGTAAATGGAACCAAGATTCGTTTGTATTTATCCTTTTGGGTTTCATAAACATTTTTGATAACCGGGAAAGCCATTTCGGCGTTACGGGCCATTTTATCCTGATAGTGAACATAGGCCGCTTTGTATATTTTTCCGGCAATTTCGCGGGCATCCATTTTCTCAAATTCCTTTTCGGAAATAGGGGAGCTCATGGAGAAGAAACGAATTAATTCAAATTCAAAATTCTTATAATCCTGCGCCATTTTGTTGCTCTCGGCAATTACTTCGGCAGTGTCGTAAATCATATTTGCAATATCCACACGAAGTCTATCGCCAAACAATGCGTGGTATCTACGTTTGTAAACCACCTCCCGTTGGGCGTTCATTACATCATCATATTCCAGCAAACGTTTACGGATTCCAAAGTTGTTTTCTTCCACCTTTTTCTGCGCGCGTTCAATGGATTTTGAAATCATACTGTGCTGAATAACCTCGCCTTCCTTCAAGCCCATACGGTCCATCATCTTAGCAATTCGCTCACTTCCGAAGAGGCGCATCAAGTTGTCTTCCAAGGAAACATAAAACTGCGAGCTTCCTGGATCTCCCTGACGGCCACTACGTCCGCGTAACTGTCTGTCCACGCGACGGCTATCGTGCCTTTCGGTACCTACAATCGCAAGTCCGCCAGCTTCTTTTACTTCCTTGCTCAGTTTAATATCCGTACCACGACCGGCCATGTTGGTGGCAATGGTAACAATTCCACTTTTTCCCGCTTCGGCTACAATGTCTGCCTCGCGTTTGTGGAGTTTTGCGTTTAAAACGTTGTGGGGAATGTTACGGATGCTCAACATTCGGCTCAATAATTCTGAAATTTCTACGGAAGTGGTACCGATCAAAACAGGTCTTCCGGCTTTTGAGAGCGCTGTAACTTCCTCCGCTACGGCGTTGTATTTTTCTCTTTTGGTTTTGTAAATTTTATCTTCTCGGTCAAATCGCGCAATTGGGCGGTTGGTTGGAATTTCAACAACGTCCAGTTTATAGATTTCCCAAAGTTCGCCAGCCTCTGTTACCGCCGTACCGGTCATCCCTGAAAGCTTGCGGTACATTCTGAAGTAATTCTGAAGAGTAATGGTAGCAAAAGTCTGGGTCATGGCTTCAATCTTCACATCTTCCTTCGCTTCAATAGCTTGGTGAAGTCCGTCGCTGTAACGACGACCGTCCATAATACGACCCGTTTGCTCGTCCACGATCAAAACCTTGTTTTCCATCACCACATATTGATCGTCCTTCTCAAAAAGCGTATATGCTTTCAACAATTGATTCATCGTGTGAATACGCTCACTCTTTACCGAAAAATCACGGAAAAGTTCTTCTTTTTCGGCAACTTCTTCTTCTTTTGAAAGTCCTTTGTTTTCAATCTTGGCTATTTCGGTTCCAATTTCTGGCATTACGAAGAAATCGGGATCGCCTTCGCCCGAAAGATAATCCACACCTTTATCGGTAAGTTCTATCTGATTGTTTTTTTCGTCAATTACAAAATATAGCTCGGCATCAACCTTTGGCATTTCACGGTTGTTATCGCTCATATAATGATTTTCGGTTTTCTGGAGAATTTGTTTCACCCCTTCTTCCGAAAGAAATTTGATCAATGCCTTATTTTTCGGCAAACCGCGATATACGCGTAGTAATTGAAAGCCACCTTCTTTTTCATCACCTTCCTTTATAAGTCTTTTAGCTTCAGCTAAAACCCCGGTCAAATATTTTTTCTGAACTTCAACAATATTGCTGATTTTTGGCTTCAGCTCGTTAAATTCGTGACGGTCACCTTCGGGCACGGGCCCAGAAATAATAAGCGGTGTACGCGCATCGTCAATCAATACCGAATCCACCTCATCCACAATGGCATAGTGGTGCGGACGCTGTACAAGATCGTCTGGCGAATGCGCCATATTATCACGAAGGTAATCAAATCCAAATTCGTTATTGGTTCCATAAGTTATATCAGAGAGATAGGCTTTTCTTCGCGCTGCGGAATTGGGACGATGGTTGTCAATACAGTCCACTGTCATTCCGTGGAACTCAAACAATGGTGCCATCCATGCACTGTCACGCTTTGCCAGATAATCGTTCACAGTTACTAGGTGCACGCCATTTCCGGCAAGGGCGTTGAGGTACATTGGCAGCGTGGCGACCAGGGTTTTACCTTCCCCTGTTTGCATTTCGGCTACTTTCCCCTCGTGCAGGGCAACCCCTCCAATAAGCTGTACGTCGTAATGTACCATATCCCAAGTAATGGGTTTTCCGGCGGCATCCCAGGAGTTTTTCCAGATGGCCTTGTCGTCCTCAAGGGTTACGTACTCCTTTATTGCAGAAATCTCGCGGTCAAAAGGGCTGGCGGTTACGGTAATGGTTTCGTTGTTTTTAAAGCGCTTTGCGGTTTCTTTCATTACGGCAAAAGCTTCGGGAAGTATTTTGGTAAGGGTCGCTTTTTCAATTTCGTAGCGGTCGTCCTTTAGTTTGTCTATTTGGTTGTAGTATTCTTCTTTTTTGTTGATGTCCTGCTCTTCCTCAGATTGTTTTTCAAGACTGTCAATTTGTTGTTGCACCTCCTTTTGGGCGTCTTTTATTTCTTTTCTGAAGAAATCTGACTTCGCCCTAAGTTCATCGTGGGAGAGTTTTTCTATTGCTGCTTCGTGTTTCTTAACTTCGTTTACAAGCGGCTGTATTTCGCCAATATCTTTTTTTGATTTATCGCCTACAAAAACTTTTAGTACGTTATCTAATATTCCCATGATGTGTGTTTATTTTGAAGTGTTGCAGCGCAGCACCTTTTTGTCAATTTTGTTTTTTAGCCACGAATTCACGAATGTTTTTTTATACAATCATTCGTGAATTCGTGGCGATATTTTAAAAGCTTTTAAATAAAAAAAAGCCCCGTAAAAGAGACTTTTTATATTATTTTAATTGTTTCCCAAATCTTTGGGATTAATATTCATCCTCGTTCCAAAGATAATCATCGTCGGTTGGGTAATCTGCCCAGATCTCTTCAATAGAGTCATAAGAGTCTCCCTCGTCTTCAATAGCCTGAAGGTTTTCCACTACTTCCAGCGGAGCACCGGTCCTGATCGCGTAATCAATCAATTCATCTTTGGTTGCGGGCCAGGGTGCATCGCTTAAATAGGATGCTAATTCTAATGTCCAGTACATAGCACTTTGGGTTTTATAATTTCTGCAAAAGTAATTTTTTAGATTAAAAAGTCAAGAAAAATCCAAATTATTTCTGCTATATTTTAAAGAACGTTTTTAAATGTTTGATTGTAAGTAAATTACATATTCGCTTATAGCTCGGCTTTTTAACGAAAATATTGAAAATCAATACATTTTGTCATTTTTCACAACCGACAACCGACAACTCACAACTTCTCCGGAATCCACTGCGTCTCTTCCGCGTTTGTGTCTTTAGACAACTTCCGTGCCAGCACAAATAGATAGTCAGATAGTCGGTTTAAATACATAAGTACCCGTTCATCAATGGGCTCATTTTCATTTAATAGCGTGGTACGGCGCTCTGCGCGACGACAGACAGTGCGGGCTATGTGACAATATGACACGGTAGTATTTCCGCCCGGTAATATAAAATGTGTCATCTCTGGCAGGGCATCGTTCATCTGGTCCATTTCATTTTCCAAAAGCGTTATGTCTTCCTCGTCAATTTTGGGAATGTTGAGACGTTCCTTGCCGCTTTTCAGTGTGGCTTTCGCAGGGTCTGTTGCTAAAATGGCACCCAAAGTAAAAAGTCTATCTTGTATTTGTGTTAATATTTCTTTGCTGCGTGGGTCAATTTCCTGCGTGCGAATCAATCCAAGGTATGAGTTAAGTTCATCTACAGTGCCATAACTTTCAATACGGATGTTGTGCTTAGGAACCCGTGTGCCGCCGAAAAGGGCAGTAGTGCCTGCATCGCCGGTTTTGGTATATATTTTCATTATAGGGATGTGGTTTTGGACAAATTTACGAATAACCCAATTAATGGATAGGCTAAAAAATCATTTAATAAATTCGGTTAAATTGATGAAAATAGTTTCTTGGGTTGTTACAAATTTTCAAGTAGCTCGGGTATGGAAAGGTTTAAGGCTTTAGCTATTATGCCTATAGTTACAATGTTCGGAGTGACTTTACCTTGTTCTATTTTGTAAATATATTGCCTGTCTTTAAGGGTAAGCGTTGCCAATTCCGTTTGGGAGAGTTTGTTTTTCTTTCTTGCCATTTTAATGGCCAAGCCCAAGTTTATGGGAAGGCTCTTTTTAAGTTTTGAAATATCTTCTTCACTTACATTTGGCATGCAAGCAAATTCTTAACATATTTTAAAAAACTTGTAACCTTATAATACTACATTTAAAAAATAAACCTTATTTAGAAAGTGATTTTTTAAAATTATTGTTTAACTAAATACTGTTTTATGAGACCAACCACGTTATTTCTCTGTTTTATTTTTTGTATTTTTATGGGAAATACAAAAAAGATGTTTGCCCAAAGTTATTTAGACACTTGCGCTACCGAAAGCACAGAAAGTTCTGACGCTTCAGGAGCGTTCAGTTATTCCACGGCTCCATTGGATCCCAGTACCGATGATCCTATTGTTTTGAACGTATTTTTCTGGCAAGTACAAAAACCCGATGGATCCTACGGCTGGGGTGAGTTCAGTGAGGACAAGGTATTGGAATGTATTGCCAAGCTGAACATTTTTTTCAATCAATATAATATCTTTTTTAAGTATAGGGGCTATGATTCCTTTACAACCCCCGCAAACCTTCCACTGGTGAAATATGAGTTAGTGGACACCAATGGTGACGGAATACCGGACACGTATCAATGCGTAAACTATCCCGGCCAATACGACCCTGATGGTTATGGTAATGTAGGCAGATGTCAAATCGGTCAATTTTTTAATTATGCAGCAAACATCCATAAAACGCCAAATGCCATAAACATCTACGTGCCCTATGGTTCAGAATTTGGAGGTGCTGCCAGAGGCGTAGGCAGCGATATGATAATATTAAAGGCAGACAAGCTAAATAGCGTTACTACTACTCATGAAATGGGCCATGCCCTAGGGCTGTACCATACTCGTTCTAAAACAAATGGATGCTCCAATAAGGAACATACTACAAGAATAGCAACGCCTCCTCCTTGTAATCAAAACGATGATTATAATGCCCCTTGTGCCGATGACAATGTTGTGGATACTGCTGCCAATACGTGTTATTATCATTTTGACAACGGAGTGGGCTTTTGCCCATACGTGAATGAAAATTGTGAATACTTCGGTACTGAAAAAGATGAGGATGAGGTGCAATATCAAATTTTCCCTGAAGATGTCAAAAACGCTATGAGCGATGCCTATTGTTTTGATTGCATAGAAGATTACTTGACTCCCGGTCAGGTTCGCAGAATGCGGGAAAAAATCGGGGCCTACCAACCATTGATAAACGCTACCACAACGGTGGCATCTTTATATGAACCCTATAAAGGGGAATATTATGTGGTCGGACCCTTGCCGCCGCATTACATTCCGCCCCATTTCCAGCCCGGTTTTGAGTACCGTTTTGTGGAATGCCGTTGCGAATGTCCGGAACCGGCCGATTATAATGACATTTCGTTCTATTCCAACAACAACACCATCCTTTTGCAGATAGATAAAAACGAACAGGATTACAGCACCATTGTCCATCCTAACCATTCTGCCATATTGATAAAGCACGAAATAGGTTCCGTCTTTTACCCCCAGGCAAGGAGGTGTTACGACAACTACAACCGAAAACCAACGGATGGCAGAATTACGAGGTTTAACGACAATGTGTTTAACACCAACATAACCGTAACGCCCAAAGATTCATTGGGTATAAACAATCCTACATTGATAAATACCTTGGATCCAGGACTCTATAAAATAGAGGAAAACTATCAAGACGGTAGCACGCAGCAGACTGTTATTTTTAAAGAAGCGAACTGATTTAACCACGTCCGGAAACTCAAAATATACGTCTCCGGACGTTCCCTATTGTTATGAAACTCTTACTTTTTGTCATATTTGTTTTTGTGGCACCCAAAAGCCTGGCTCAATTTGGTACAGAACAGCTCATTGGTACAGATGCGGCACTCCCCGTAGTGGTAACGGTAGCCGATATTGATGGCGATGGCTACCCCGATGTTATTTCCGGGGCACGCTCTACAAATGGCGTATCATGGTATAAAAACCTTGATGGCCAGGGTAGCTTTGGGTCGTTGCAATTGATTGTCGATCTATCAGAAATTTATGGTGTTAGTACAGCTGACTTGGATGGCGATGGTGATATTGATATATTAGTGTCGGATACATACCAAGATAAGGTTTTATGGATAGAAAACTTGGATGGGGCGGGAACTTTTGGACCTCCAAAAATAATTGATAACAATGCGGATAATGTTAACGATGCCATAGGGGTTGACCTTGATAGAGACGGTGATTTAGACATTCTTGCGGCTATAGATCAACAAAATACAGCTGCTTGGTACGAAAATCTGGATGGTCTGGGCAGTTTTTCTGCCCGAAACCTCATTTCTTCTAACTTGCTTGGCTGCAGATCGGTTTTTGCTGCCGATATTGACAATGACGGCGATCTTGATGTGGTGGCCAACTCGGCCAATACGGTTACCATTTCGTGGTTCGAGAACCTGGACGGGCAGGGAAATTTTGGGTCGCAAAACATTGTGGCAGGACAGGCTGCATACGTAGCCGATGTTTTTTGTGCAGATATAGACGGCGATGGCGATATGGATATTATGGGCTGTACCAATGGCGACGACCGTGTGGCCTGGCACGAAAATCTCGACGGGCAGGGCACTTTTGGGCCGCAACGGGTCGTGACCAATGAAGCCTTGCAGTGTACCAGTGTTTTTTGTGCCGACCTGGACAATGATGGCGATGTGGATGTTCTATACGGTTCAACGGAATCGGCCATTGTGGAGAACTCTGAGATCGCCTGGAGCGAGAACCTTGACGGTCTCGGAAACTTTGGGCCAAAACAGGTAATCGGCAACGAACTGAAATTAACCCGGGCCGTGTGTGCCGCCGATATCGATGGCGATACCGATATGGACGTGTTTGCCGCTTCCCAAAATAACAATAAACTTGTATGGTATGAAAACTATATGATTTTGGGGGTAATGGATAATTCACTCAGAAATTTAAGGGTTTCCCCTAATCCAAGCAGTGATAAAATATTCATTGATTCAAAAAATGAATCTATTGAAGAGATCGTTGTCTATGACATTTTCGGGAAACGACTTTTTTCAGAAGAAAGGGATGTAAAAGAACTTGATATATCCCATCTTCAAAATGGCTTATATTTTTTACAGATCACTACTCACAATGGAAGCTTAATAAAAAAGATTCTGAAAAATTAAATTTGGTAAACTTGGTTCCACCTTCTTGTATAATAATGTCCATTACCGCCACTACAACTGACTACCGCCCACTTTCTTTTTCCCGTTCCTTTTTCCGCTCGTAATAGCTACTGCGGAAATTTCTATTGCGACGTGCTTTCTGGTTTGAAGCATTGCGTTTGTTCCAAAAATAGAGAATGGCAAGCAGCAGGATTCCGCCAATTATTAAAACGAGGGGATTTGAAAAATCAAGATTCATACTTCAAAGATAAAATATGAAAGGGGAAGTGCGAAATTTGAAATATTTATTTTTAGGCATGAGCCATTAGGAAAGTTTTTTTGAATCTACAAAAATCCAAATTCCAAATTCCAAATTCCAAATTCCAAATCACCAATTAACGAATCACGAATTAACCATTTCTTTCTTGGTGTCGCTCTCAACAATCCCGTCCCGAAGTCTGATAATTCTATGGGCATTTTCAGCAATATCCTCTTCGTGGGTAACGAGAATCACTGTATTGCCAGCTTTGTGTATTTCGTTGAAAAGATTCATTATCTCTTCTGAAGTTTTTGAATCCAAGTTTCCCGTAGGTTCATCGGCCAAAATAATGGAAGGTTTGTTTACCAAAGCCCTACCAACGGCTACACGTTGTCTTTGCCCACCGGAAAGTTGGTTGGGTTTATGGTCCATTCTGTCGGCCAGGCCTACATCGGTCAAAACCTGTTTTGCGCGCTCGGTGCGGTCGCTTTTTGAAGCGCCTGCATAAACCATTGGTAGCGCCACGTTTTCGAGCGCCGTGGTGCGGGGCAGCAGGTTAAAGGTTTGAAACACAAATCCTATTTCCTTGTTTCTTATTTCAGCCAGTTCGTCATCGGTCATATTGCTCACGTCCTTCCCGTTTAGCTCGTAGCTGCCGGAAGTGGGGGTGTCCAAGCAACCCAAAAGGTTCATCAAAGTAGATTTTCCCGAGCCGGAAGGCCCCATCAGCGCTACATACTCACCGCGCTCAATGTCCAAATCTATTCCCTTTAACACTTTAACCACTTCGTTCCCAAGTGGAAAATCGCGAGTGATATTTCGGATTTTAATAACTAAACTCATAGACGTTTTTCAATATGCTTAATAGGACGCAAAGGTAAGCGTAGTGTTACAAAATATTCAATAAACAATAGAATCTACAGTAATCATAGTATCAATTCATCAAACCCTTATCACAAAATGCTGTTTCGGCTGCTCTTTTCTGAAAAATACCAATCCCCATTGAAAAGTATCGATGCTTACCGTTACATTTTCGTTTGTAATTATTTTTTGCCAAGCAACGGTCATATCCTTGCTCCAGTAAATATCGTCAAAAATGATGACGGAGTCGTTGTGCACCTTTTTTAAAAGTGAATTGAAATAACCCAAGGTCCGCTCGCCATTGTGGTCGCCGTCAATAAAGATCAAATCAAATTGTGTTGAGGTATTTTCTAAAAATTCACTAAAAAGCTCCTGATGTATCTGTATATTGTGCAAGTTGAATTTCTCAAAATATTCCTGCGCTTTGCTTAGTGTATTGGGGCAGCCCTCCACGGTGTTGATTGCTGAAAACTCATTGGAAAGTGAAAGCGCAACCGTCCCCAAACCCAGCGAGGTGCCCAGTTCCAAAACAGTTTCACTTTTAAAATATTTCGCCAAACGGAAGAGCAGTTTTTGTCGTTTCTTTTTCATCCCGGCATTTTTTACCACTGCGGAAACCTTACGGGCATTGCCTTTAAAAACGCGCGACCCTTGACCAAAATCCTTCATTTCAACCATTGAAGTGTCACTTCGCAAAGCCTTTCGGTGCGATTTCAGAATTTCATATTCGGGATATTTCGTTTTATCGTTAAAACACTTTGTCACCAAATCATACACAAAAGGGGAGTGCACACCGTGCTTGTTTTTGGAGAGCCGAACAAATTTTATGTAACTTTTTGATTGGTGGATCACGGGGGAAGTAAAGTGTTAAGTGTTAAGTGTTAAGAGTTAAGAGTTAAGAGTTAAGGGTTAAGGGTTAAGTGTAGAAGCATAATTCAAATATAATTCTTTTCTTCCTTTGCGCTTTTGCAGTAAAATAGCACCACAGAGACGCAGAGAACGCAGCGTTTCCAATAAATAATAGCAATAAACAATAAAATTATCCCTCCATTTTCGCAGAAAGCTCAAACCAACGTTCTTCCTTCGCTTCAATGGAATCGATTATTTCCTGTAGTTTTATGGATTGCTTGTCAATCTCTTCGCCGTCCCAGTTTTCGGTGGCGAATTTATTTTGAAGTGTTTCCCGTTCCTTTTCCAGATTGGCAATTTCATTTTCCAGTTTATTGTATTCCTTCTGCTCGTTATAACTCAGTTTCGCGGGACCTGTATCCTGCTTCCAGTCTCTTTTTATCTTTGGCGCTGCTTCGCTGGCTTCGCGTTTTTCCTGTATGTTACTATCCTCATAAACCCTGAAATCTGTATAATTTCCTGGGAAATCTTCCACTTCGGCATTTCCTCTGAAAACAAAAAGATGGTCTACAATTTTATCCATAAAATACCTGTCGTGGCTCACTACCAAAAGACAGCCAGGAAAATCCAACAGAAAGCTTTCCAAAACATTCAGCGTAACAATATCAAGATCATTGGTAGGTTCATCGAGAATCAAAAAGTTTGGGTTTTTGATTAAAACCGTACACAAATAAAGCCGTTTGCGTTCACCACCGCTCAATTTTTCCACAAAATCATATTGCTTTTTTGGGTCGAATAGAAAACGTTCCAAAAGTTGCGATGCCGAGATCTGCCGACCTTTTTTCAGCGGAATATAATCGCCGTATTCGCGAATTACATCTATTACTTTTTGACCTTCCTTTATATTGATTCCGGCTTGGGTGTAATAACCGAATTGTACCGTTTCACCCACCACCACTTTCCCCGAATCGGGTTTTAATGCTCCGGTGAGAATATTCAAAAAAGTAGATTTTCCCGTTCCGTTTTTCCCAATAATTCCAACGCGTTCGCCACGATTGAAGTTATATTCAAACTTGTCCAACAAAACTTTATCCCCAAACGATTTTGATATCTTATGAAGCTCCACAACTTTGGTTCCCATCCGCTCCATATTCAGTTCCAATTGCACTTGGTGGTCATTTCGGCGCTTGCTGGCGCGATCCTTTATTTCGTGGAAATCGTCAATCCGGCTTTTACTTTTGGTGGTTCGCGCCTTGGGTTGGCGGCGCATCCACTCCAGTTCCTTTTTAAAAAGCTGCTTCGCCTTTCCTGTTTCGGTGGCTTCGTTTTCTATCCGCGCGTCGCGTTTTTCTAAGTAATAACTGTAATTTCCTTTGTAACTGTAAAGCGTTCCTTCGTCCAATTCCACAATTTCGTTACATACGCGTTCCAAAAAATAACGGTCGTGCGTAACCATAAACAGTGTGAAATTTTCCTTTGCAAAAAGATTTTCCAGCCATTCAATCATTTCAAGATCCAAATGGTTTGTTGGCTCATCCATTATCAACAAATCGGGAGTAGTAAGCAATGCGTTTGCCAGAGCGAGACGCTTTTTTTGTCCCCCGCTCAAACTCCCAACTTTGGCGTGTAGGTCTTCCAGTTTCAATTTGAAAAGAATCTGTTTGTAGCGCGTTTCAAAATCCCAGGCATGGTGGGCGTCCATGGCATCGAATGCTTTTTGGTATGCTTCGGAATCGTCGGGATTTTCAATCGCGTGCTCGTAATTCTCAATAATTTTGAGAATAGGATTATCTGAATCAAAAATGGTTTGTTCTACTGTTAGTTTAGGATCCAAATCGGGTTCCTGTGGCAAGTATGCAATTTTCAAACCTTTTCTGAAAACAACATTGCCCGTATCGGCCTTATCGTTTCCGGCAATTATATTTAGAAGGGAAGTTTTTCCGGTTCCGTTTTTGGCTACGAAGCCTATTTTTTGTCCCTCGTTTATTCCGAAGGAGATATTTTCAAACAAAACCCGCATCCCGAAGGACTTGGAGATATTTTCTACTGAAAGGTAGTTCACGGTTTATATTTTCGGCAAAAGTACTGCAAATGTTTAATGAATAATATGGAATGAAGAATTACTTGAATAATTCAAATTTTTAAAAACGATTCTCCTTTAAATCCTTCGCCAAACTAGCGGTTTTCAACTTTTTATTCCTAAGAATATATGCCACATCCGACGTGTTGTCCACCATCAATTGTGTATGGTAATAATTGATGTGCTCCAAAACGGCAAAGAGGTTCGCGGCAAAAGACCAAATTAAAATATCTGCATCAGCCTCATTCCAATTCACTATTAATAGCTGAACTGCAAAAATAAAGGGCATTCCCATTATTAGCAGTATATTAATTTGTTTTGTTTTTTTAAAAAACTTTAAATTTTTCACCTGTGAAAACGGCTTTCCTTCCATCCGCCATAGCTTAAGTTGCCAATATTTTTGTCCTTGGTAAAGAATTAAAATACACACCAGCATGCCATAGAGAAACCAAATACTTTTTATAAAAGGATATTGTGTAAGAAAATAGATCGCCAAAAGGGGAAATGTGAAAAAAGCGTGGAATTTCTCCAAAGGATAGTACCAGCGCAATCTTTTAATCAACTTTTCTTTGCTCATTCTTACTATTTATTGACTTTCCGCAAAGGCCTTAAAATCCTGCAAATATTTCATGGATTGCTTTTTAAAAGCCCCGGGCATCAAAAGGCCCATCAGTTTCATAAAGCCCTTAAACTGAAATTCCTGTTCGGTGCTGTACTTGGTTTTATTGCCGGGCAAGGCTTCAAAACTGTTTTTTACAATATTGAAGACCCCTTTTGCCTCGTAGGTTCCGGTAAATTCCTCGGGCAGATTTTTTACGGTTATAGTTTCTATCATTTCAATTTCCCGCTTTCCCATCTTGAACTTCAGTCGTGATTTTGCGCCTACTTCGCCGGGGGTTCCGCTAATGTGTTCAAAACTTTCAAGACCTTCCATCCACTTTTTCATATTATCAACATTGTCAAAAAGCGCGACAACCTCATCCACGGGTTTATCTATGGTGATTGATACGGAATATTTCATAGGTGTAATTTTATGGAGAACATTCAAAAGTAAGATTTTTATCTTTAAGGATTGGACCAAGAATTTTAAAGAGCCCACTTGCGTTGCTACATTTCTTTTCAATTGCCCTTTATTTTCGCAACAATTTTCTGAAAATGTTCCAAGCCGAAAAAATGTTTCATTATTAAATGCGTTACTTTATATTTGTCCATTAACAACCCTATCTTTTATGAAGCTTACGTATGTATTGCTATTTTTAATTTTCGCTCTGTGCGCTACTTCCTGTGTAACAACAAAACAGCTTACCTATTTGCAGGAAAACACCAGTAGTACCGATACTTTGGCACTTTTGCGAAAAAGGCAGGAACCCTACCGACTTCAAATAAACGACCTGTTGAGTATCCGGGTAAAGGCTTTAGACCAGGAAACCGTGGGTATTTTTAACCCGATAAGCGATGCCAATCCAAACGCTACAGGTGAGGAAAGACTGTATTACGACGGTTTTGTGGTGGATGACCACGGTAATATCCGCATTCCGAGTTTGGGCGAGATGAATGTTTTGGGTTATACAGTTGACGAGGTTCGCGAACGCTTGGAAGAAATACTGCTTCGGGATTATTTTAAGGCCGAGGCAAATGTATTTGTAACCGTAAAATTGGCCGGAATCCGTTATACCATTAACGGTGAAATAGGCAGTCCCGGTTCAAAAATCATCTATCGCGATCAGGTTAGTATTATGGAAGCCATTGCCAATAGTGGCGATATTGAGTTAACGGGAGACCGCAGCGATGTGGTAATTATCCGCCAATATCCGGCAGGGCAGAAGGTACACCACATAGACCTTACAAAACTTGATGCTATGAATTCGCCGTATTATTATGTGAAACCGAACGACCTAATTTTGATTAACCCACTGCCGCAAAAATCATTGGGTACGGGTACCACTGGACTGCAATCATTCACAACTATTATTTCCATCACAACGGCTTTGGTTACTACCATTTTGTTGTTTACCCGATTATAAAAATATATGAGCGAGGAATTCGAAATAAACGAAACCCATACCACCTTTGATTTTAAAGGTTTTCTATTTAGGCTTGTACACCATTGGCCGCTGTTTTTGGTTTCTCTGATTATTGCTTTTTCCATAGCGTATTATATCAACGTCCGTAAACTACCTATTTACCAAATGGAAAATATGGTTTCCATAAAGGACGACCAAAACCCCTTTTTCACCTCTAATACCAGCCTAACCTTTAATTGGGGAGGTACTACGGATAAGGTGAATACAGCCGTTATCACCTTGCAATCCCGTTCGCATAATGAAAAAGTGGTGGAGCGCTTGCAATATTATATGGATTACCTGCGCGATGGAAAATACCAGCAGGTGAACGCTTATAAGCAGACTCCCTTTTTTGTGGAAGTAGATACTGCCAAAGCACAAATGCTTAACAAACAAATCAAGATTGTTTTTAAGGATTCGGTGAATTTTAATCTAAGTGTAGCCTTTGAGGAAGCAGGAAACATCAACCTTCAAAATTACAGCACAAAGGAAAGAAGCTCGAGGTTTGTGGATGCTGGCGAGTTTTCACAGAATTTCAAAATTGGCGAACCCATACGCCTTCCTTTTTTTAACGGGGTTTTAATGCCCAATCCCGAAATGATCTCAAAACCGGGAACGCCCTATTATATTGTATTTCGAAACTATGATGGTATTGTAAAAAGATATCTTGGGGTACGCGTTGATCCAGAAAGTAAAGGTTCCTCAGTGCTCAGAATGAGGCTTACGGGCAATAACAAAGCACAGTTGGTGGATTACTTAAATACTTCTGTTGAAGTGTTAAGCGAAGATATGCTGGAACGCAAAAACTTATTCGCTACAAAAACCATTAAGTTTATCGATAGCAGCCTTGCCATAAAATCAGCCGAACTCTCTACGGTGGAAGACGAACTTAACCAATTCAAAAACAAAAATGCCATCTTTAATCTGGAGAGCGAAGGCTCTGAGATAAATGCTAAATTGAATGAATTGGATTTGCGAAAAGAATCCATAAACCGTGAACTTAATTATTATAACACACTTCAGGATTATCTTATAAACCGTTCCGATTATAGAGATGTACCCGCTCCCTCAGTAGCAGGTATTTCAGAAGCTAGTGTAGTATCAGGGGTAGGAAAGATCGTTGCCCTTGCGGAAGAACGCAACAAGCTTCAGTATTCCTTTAAGGAAGGCGCTCCAATTTTTAATGATATTGACCGCCAGATTGATGCAGTCAAAACTGTATTGTTGGAAAATATTCGTTCCTCAAAAAGCTTAAAAAATCAGGAACTTACTTCTATCAATCGCGATATTGGGAGATATGAAGGAGAGATACGAAAACTTCCAAAGGAGCAACAGGATCTATTGAACATTGAGCGCCGCTATAACCTGAGTCAGGGAACATACAACCTGTTTTTGGCAAAGCGCAGTGAAGCGGGACTAGTAAAGGCTGCCAATGTAAGCGATGTGATGGTGATAGATTCCGCAAAGGATACAGGTGGCGGACAAATTGGCCCTAATACCCAGTTAAACTATATGATGGCCGGTCTACTTGGATTATTCTTTCCCTTGGTCTTTGTATTCTTACGCGTATTCTTTGATACCAAAATAAGCAACGTAAAGGATCTGGAACGGATTACTTCCATTCCACTTTTGGGCATTGTAGGGAAAAGCCCAATTGACAGCAACTTGGTAGTTCTTACCAAGCCAAAATCGGCTATGGCCGAAGCCTTTAGGGCCCTGCGGTCAAGCTTGCAGTTCATATATAAAAAGCAGGGCATAAAAGGAGCCAAAACAGTATTGGTAACCAGTTCCGTCAGTGGGGAAGGAAAAACGTTCTGCTCGATAAACCTTGCTTCGGTATTTGCACTAAGTGAAAAAAATACGGTTTTAGTGGGGCTTGACCTTAGAAAGCCTAAAATTTTTGGAGATTTCAATATCAACAATGACGTGGGAGTAGTCAATTTTCTCATAGATGAAGCAGATATTGACACCGTAATTCAAAAAACCGAAATAGCGCATTTGGATGTAATCCCTTCTGGACCAATACCCCCAAACCCCTCCGAATTATTGATCAGTGAAAAATTGGATAATTTGATTGATGCTCTCAAGGAGCGCTATGATTATATTATTCTGGATTCCCCGCCATTGGGCCTTGTTTCCGATTCGTTGGAACTTATGAAACACGTTGACGCCACGCTTTATATGGCCCGTTTCAATTATACCCATAAAAATATGTTCACTTTTGTTAACGAAAAATACAAGACCGGCGAAGTTAAACATATTAGCATTGTCTTGAATGGCTATGTTGAAAAAGCAGGAAAAGGCTACGGTTATGGTTACGGCTATGGGTACGGCTATGGTTACGGCTACGGTACCTATGGCAATTACGGCAACGGATATCACGAACACATAAAACCCCCTACACTTTGGGATAGGGCAAAAAGGATTTTTAGAAGAAAGTAACATCTCCCCCAAACCCCCTCTTCAAAGAGGGGGCTTTTTAATTCTTCCGACAAATAAAATTCTGATTGACATCCCCCTAAATCCCCCTTCAAAGGGTGACTTTTGATGCTTATAACAAAACATGATTTATTTCCGAAACTGACCCCTCCCTTAGAAGGGAGGCGGGGGAGGGATGT
>DEXQ01000013.1:0-44390 GCA_002364215.1 Aequorivita sp. UBA3180
TAGCCATATTTCAGGACAAGACACTATGTCGAAATAACCAGAATATTGCACGAAAGAATGGATTTAAAGAAAAGAATAACCGAATAAAAAACTGCACACAACAATGGCTCCTATGAAAAGCACTAATCCCGTTCTTCAAAAGTTTTTTATTTTAATCAGCTCATAATGGTTGTTTTGGAGTGTTTAAATGTTGGCTACAAGCTGACAAAAGGTTAGTACTTGCCATGAAATAAATTTTAAACGCCATTTTTGATACTTTTTAGAATTAACAACCAACTGAAAAATAAAAGATTTTGGCACATATAAATCCACATATTAACTTCAATGGAAATGCCGAAGAAGCGTTTAAATTTTACAAATCGGTATTTGGCGGAGAATTCACAAAATTAATGCGTTTTAAAGATTTAGCAAATGCTGAATTTAAAGTGGCAGAAAACGAAGTGAATAAAATAATGCACATTGCCCTGCCAATAGGCAATAGTATTTTAATGGCAAATGATGTACCTGAGGTATTGGGGCTAACGAATGAAAATGAGCACAGAAGTAAAATTGTAATTAGTGCAGAAAGCAGACATGAAGCTGACAAATTATTTAATGGTCTTTCATCTGGCGGAAATATTGAAATGCCCATAGAAGACAGTCCTTGGGGTACCTATACAGGTATGTTTAGGGACAAATACGGAATAGAATGGATGGTGGATTTTGATCCAAAACAAAATTTGACTGAATAACATAGTCAACACTTATGAGTAAAAACCAATATCGAATAAGTAAACAAGCGATTGATGGAATTGACTTTGTCTCTAAACCAACCATTTATAAATTGGAATGATAAACTGTATTACAATTAAACCTATCAATTTTTAATAAGCTTTATTGTATGGCTTTTTTTGTTTGAAGAAGTTATTTTACAGAAATAAATTCCTTTAGACTGTGGTGTCAGGTCAAGCAGGATGCTATTTTCACCAATTGAAACATCTTTTAAATCCAGACTTTTTATATTTCTTCCCAATAGATCAAAAACCTCTATGGAAACTGGACTAGTATTTTTTGAATGGAAAACTATAGTAGTAGTTTCAGAAAAAGGATTGGGGTAATTTAGCCCATCCATTTGTTCTGTAAAAGCGATATCATTTACACCCAGTGTTCTTTCCAGAGTTCGGTCTATACAGTCAAACCCATCAATTCCATCCGGATTATAAATACTGAAACCTTCGCTCTGGGTTAGGGCCCAAACATTTCCAAAAGAATCTACTGCTATATCTTCTACCTGTTTGTGCGCCAAGGGGGAGCTACCGTCCAAAAAGGTAGTAAAGGTATTTCCAGTGCCGTCAAAATATGAGATACCGCCATAATAGGGCCAAATTTGTGTGTTATGGGCGCTTATGTAAATATTGTTGGCCGTATCAAAATCTATGGCCGTTACATAATCAGCTGCAATGTTGCTGTTTGACTCATTCCAATTGGTCCAAGTTGTGCCGTCATATTTCCATAAACCGGTAGTGGTGCCTAGCCACATATTGTCATTGGCGTCAAAAGCGACGTGAAGTACGTGCTCGATGCCTTGAGGAGATAAGTCTATATTGGTCCACGATCCATTTTCAAATACATCTATACCTTGGTAACTACCCACATACATGGCATTGCCACGAGACCCCAGACTATATGGAGGACCGGACAATCCGTTAGACATGTTCCAGACAGTCCAAGTGTCGGCAACCTTATCAAACATAATAGCGTTATTGTCAGTTAGCGCAAACAATTTACCGTCATCAGTGGCATTCAATTCTTCAATAAATTGAAGCGCCGGGGTGGAATTGGTATTGTCATAAGTAGTCCAGGCGGCATAGTCCCAATAATTACCGTCCGGAACATGAATAATATAGCCCGAGGTGCCAGTATATGAAAACCAAATATCGCCATCGGCATCTTCAGTAATTGAGGTTCCGATGGTAGTGGAATATAACGTCTGCGGATTTGGGAATAAACCCCCGTTCTCCGGGCCATAGACTTCCCAATTTGGGCAATCAAAAACTTGAATGCCCCCATTGCCGTTGGCAAACCATCTACGGTCATTGCTGTCTATAAAAATATCCTCGTTGAAATTGGTTGGCAGTCCGGTATTGTAAGCTGTATATCGAATCCAGCCCGTACCATCGTTTTTTGCCACCTCACCGTAGCCAGATACCCAGTAAGTGCCGTTATCGTCAATATAGGAATCAAACATGCTTAGGTTCATATATTCTGAAGTCCATGTAGTTCCGTCAAATAGCAATACGCGGTAATTGGAACCCTCAGCTATAATGACCTGATCACCGTGTATGGCCAGCGATCTGCCCTGTACGTTTGAAATAGGCCAATCACTTTCGTTAATTTGTGTCCAAGCGGTGCCGTCAAAAATATCGACTGCATTACCCACCAAAGCCCAAACCTTATTTTGGTCATCAATTGCAACTTCCCAAACATTATCTGCCGAAAGGCCACTATTTGCAGTGGTATAGTGCTGCCAGGTTGTACCGTCAAAAGAAATAAGGCCATTGTTTGAAGCTATCCACTTTACATCATTGCCATCAATGGCTATATCCCTCAAATTGGATCCCGAGGGAAGACCTGAGTTTGAGGAAGTATAGTAATTCCAAGTAGCGCCATCAAAATAACCCACGCCTCCCAAAGCTGGGTCGCTATTGGTATTTACAGTCCAGACCGTATCGCCTGCACCTATGGCTATTCCCTCAACATCGGTACTTAAAAAAGGGGTGTTAGAAGCATCATAATGCGTCCAATTCAAGCCGTCGCCAGAAGTGGTAATACCTGCTTCAGAGCCGACCCATATAATACCCGTACTGTCAAAAGCAATGTCATAAATCAATCCGTTTGGCAAATATTCATCAGAATAGGTGGACCAATTAGTATAAACAGTATCAGTAGTAGCAATGCGCACCAAACTACCTTCGTCTGAAGACTCATAGCCTCCAGTCCATATATTGCCAAAGGCATCGCCCTGCACAACAAAATGTAGCGCCCCGCCTATGCCTGTATTTTCTTTACGGAGATAGGTCCAGTTGGGATCTTGGGCAAAAGTTTGGATTGTAAACGATAGTAAAATTATATTGATAAGTACTTTTGTTTTCATAAGTGTTCTTTTTAAAAAGACAATCATCGGCAAAAAAACCCTACCCTAATTTACAATTTTTGTAAATTATAAGTTTAATATTGAGTTTTTAGTGCCCCAAACCGAATTTAATTCACTTTTAACCCTTGAATATCCGTAGATAACTTTATAATAATTAATTTTGAAGAAATTCATAAAACAATACGATGAAATACGATCAAATCTCCAACAAACTCTTTATAAAAAACCGCAAAAACTTTATGGCCCAGATGAAGCCAAAGAGTGTGGCGGTCTTTAACAGTAACGATATTTTTCCAATAGGTGCAGACAGCACCATGCCCTTTCAGCAGGCACGTGATATTTTTTACTTAACGGGTGCAGACCAAGAGGAAACCATGCTTGTTCTTTTTCCAGACGCGCCAAACAAGGACCACCGCGAAATGCTTTTTGTGCGAGAAACCAACGACCATATTGCCGTTTGGGAAGGCGAAAAACTTACCAAGGAAAAAGCTACTGAGATAAGCGGAATAAGATCCATTTACTGGCTGAAGGAGTTCGACAAGATTTTCTTTGAAGTAATGACCCAAGCCGAACGTGTTTATTTTAACACCAACGAGCATTACCGCCAGAGCGTGGAAACCGAGACACGCGAAGACCGTTTCATCCAAAAAACAAAGGAGAAGTTTCTGGCACACAGTTGGGAACGCAGTAATCCAATTTTACAACGCCTGCGTTCCGTAAAGGACAAAATTGAAATAGACCTAATGCAGCAAGCCTGCAACATCACCGAAAAAGGTTTTAGAAGACTCCTGAACTTCGTAAAACCCGGTGTGTGGGAATATGAAATTGAGGCGGAGCTTATGCACGAGTTTTTAAGAAACCGTTCCCGCGGTTTTGCTTATACGCCCATCATAGCAAGTGGAAATAGCGCCAACGTGCTACATTACATCGAAAACAACCAACAGTGCAAAAAAGGCGATTTGCTTCTTTTGGACGTGGGTGCCGAATATGCAAACTACTCCAGTGATATGACACGTACCATTCCCGTAAGTGGAAAGTTTAGCAAACGCCAGCGCGAGGTTTATGATGCTGTGAAAAAAGTTAAGGACGATGCCACAAAAATGCTGGTCCCCGGCAATTACTGGAAGAAGTATCACGAAGAAGTGGGCAAACTGATGACCAAAGCCCTCTTGGACCTAAAGCTTCTGGACAAAGCCGATGTAAAAAACGAAGACCCAAACTGGCCTGCCTACAAAAAATACTTTATGCACGGCACCAGCCACCACATAGGCCTGGATACACACGATTATGGAATTCTTTGGGAAAAGATGACCGAGAACATGGTATTTACCGTGGAACCGGGAATCTATATTCCAGAGGAAGGTTTTGGAGTCCGTTTGGAAGATGATGTAGTTATCCAGAAAAAAGGTGAACCCTTTAACTTGATGCGCAACATACCTATTGAGGCGGAAGAGATTGAAGAAATTATGAATAATTAGAAGCCGAGAGCCAAGAATCAAAACTTTAGACCTAATAGATTTTCCTTCTTTCTACGAACTACTGTGAAAGAGAAAAAACTGTTAGGTCTTTTTGAGCCCGGCAGGATTTATGGAAATATCAAATCTTTTAATTGGCGTTTTTCTAATCATACTTGGAGTTGTTGTAAAACATTTCAAATTATATTTCTTAATTGCCGGTTATAATACCATGAGCAAGGCTGATAAGGAAAAAGTTGATATTGAAAGAGTAGCTACACTTTTAAGAAATGTCATGGTTTTTATGGGCTTGGCTCTTATTTTATTGGGATTAGCCAGTTCATACATGGATACGCCTGAAATTGCCGACTATCTGTTTTTTCCAATTATAATTGGAGGCGTAATATATCTTATTGTTAAATCGAATTCCAAAGCCTATAAAAAGTAGGTTTAATTAGCTTTTCACCAGGTGACTCTTCGTTATAAAAATATTCCTATCCATTACGAAACCTTCGGAAATGGTCCTGCTATTGTTTTACTTCACGGTTTTTTGGAAAGTGCCACCATGTGGAAACCCTTGATTCCGCAGTTGTCAAAAAATAACCTTGTAATCACAATGGACTTTCCCGGTCACGGAAAGAGCGGCGTTATTGCTGAAATCCATACTATGGAATTGATGGCAGAAGTGGTGGATGAAATACTCCAAAAGCTACAAATTTCGTCAGCAAGCTTTTTAGGCCACTCCATGGGTGGTTATGTTACCTTGGCCTATGTTGAATTATTTTCAGAAAAAGTAGAGAAAATAATTCTTTTAAATTCAACACCCGCCGCAGATTCCGAGGAAAGAAAAGAAAATCGTAACCGGGCACTGAAGGTTATAGACCAAAATCCGCAGGCTTACATAAGTATGGCTATAGGAAATCTTTTTGCCGAAAGCTCCCGTGAAAAATTTTCGAAGGAAATTGAAACTTTGAAAAGTGAAGCGTTTTCTTTTCCAGTGGAAGGTATAAAGGCCGCCATTAAAGGAATGCGAGATAGAAAAGACAGGACTGTGGTTTTAAAGGATTTCAAAAAAGACAAACATGCGATTTTGGCCAAGGAAGATCCAATCTTACCATTTTTAGAAGCAAAAAAGCTGGCAGAGCTTTGTGATGCATCGGTAAAAATTATTGAGGGCGGCCATATGAGTTTGATAGAAAACGGCAATTCTGTTGCGGAATACTTACATTTTATCGGATAAAGTTTGCACTTTATCTAGAAAAATGTTAATATTGGGAAATTAATCATAATTAAATTAACAAAGATGGATAAAGTTACGCCCCAAAGCCGACCTCCAATTTTGAGCCTTGTATGCACAGCATTTGGCCATGATTACATCGTAACCCGCAAAATTACCGATCACATTAATGAATATAAATGTGCCTGTTGCGGGAAAGAGGTTTCGAACAGCTATTCTGGTAAATTTGAGTTACTTACCCGCAAACAACGCGAAGTGAATGAGTGTTTATCTTCGTTTTTCATTAAAAAGAAAAAACTTTCAATTCATTAGGAATCTGCAACTTTCCTCAAGATTCTTTTCCCTCTGAAATAGGGAACAGGCTTTTTATTGCCTTATTTCAAATTTAATCTTTACTTTTCAAGGCATTCCAACCACGTGCAATCAATGGTATTTTTGAACCGGCACGGCTAATTAAATGCACTCCTTCCTTTTCATCGGTTATGTGTCCAATAACCGTTAAATGTGGATTTGCCTTTATTTTCGCAAAATCTTCGGTATTAATGGTGAAAAGCAATTCATAATCTTCCCCTCCGCTCAATGCTATTGTAGTGCTATCGAGATTGAATTCTTCACAGGCTGAAATAACCTGAGGATCCAATGGAATTTTATCTTCATACAAATTACACCCAACTTTTGAGCTGTTGCAGATATGTAATATTTCTGACGACAAACCATCGCTAATATCAATCATTGCAGTAGGCCCTACACCTAATTCTTTTAATAAGTTAGGAATATCCTTTCGGGCCTCTGGTTTCAACTGCCGCTCCACTAAATACGAGTATGGTTCCAAATCGGGTTGCGAGTTGGGATTCACCTTAAAAACTTCCTTTTCACGTTCCAAAACCTGTAGCCCCATATAAGCAGCGCCAAGGTCACCAGTTACAACCAATAAATCATTTTCTTTTGCACCACTTCTATACACGGCATCGCCTTTGCCCACTGTTCCTAGGGCTGTGATACTAATCAGCAACCCAGTAGTTGATGAGGTGGTGTCTCCGCCCACTAAATCTACGTTATATATTTTGGCTGCAGCCTGAATTCCTGCATATAGCTCTTCTAATGCTTCTACCGGAAATCTATTGGAAACTGCCACGCTAACAGTAATTTGTGATGGTTCTGCATTCATAGCATAAACATCGGAAAGGTTTACGACCACAGCTTTGTACCCCAGATGCTTTAATGGAACGTAGCTTAAATCAAAATGAACGCCTTCTAGTAGCAAATCTGTAGTTACCACCATTTCCTTTTTCGAATCACAAGAGATTACAGCAGCATCATCGCCAACACCTTTGACAGTGGACTTTTGCTTTATTTTGAAGTTTTTGGTTAGATGGTCAATCAAGCCAAATTCTCCTAAATTTTCAATATCAGTATTGGAGTTGTCTTTGTTCTCAAACATGGATCAATTCTATTAGGGTTTTGGCAAAAATACAGCTTCAATAACCAATAAAAAAGCCAAATAGAATATTGCCATAAAATCACAATACTAATATTTAACCTTTTACGTTTGTAGAAAAGCACATAATATGTTTACATTTAGCCACTTTTAAACCTTATCTTAAATCCAATGAAAAAAATATTACCAGTTTTAGCTCTTTTTTTTGCAACTTTTTCTTTCGCACAAACCCCTTGTGAGAACGGTACGGCGGGACAATACCCTTGTAATGGCTTAGATCTTTTATCTCGCATAAGCCTTAGTACTTTTGGTTCTGACAGAGGAAATGATTCTTGGGGATGGACCGACCCTCTTGATGGAAAAGAATATGCATTGATGGGCTTGGGCAACGGTACTGCCTTTGTGGATATCACAGACCCCGTAAACCCAATATATCTTGGTAAACTTCCAACACATACAGATTCAAGTACGTGGAGAGATATAAAAGTTTATAACGACCACGCTTTCATAGTAAGTGAAGCTGGGGGGCACGGAATGCAGGTTTTTGATTTAACGCGCCTGCGCAATGTGACCAATGCTCCAGAAACATTTACGGAAGATGCCCATTACGACGGCTTTGGACATTGCCACAATATAGTTATTAATGAAGAAACCGGGTATGCTTTTGCTGTTGGAACAAGTACTTTTGGCGGAGGGCCACATTTTGTGAATATTCAAGACCCAGTAAATCCTGTTGCAGCTGGCGGGTTTAGCGGCGATAATTATTGCCATGACGCTCAAGTTGTTATTTATAACGGCCCAGATTCAGATTATACAGGACGCGAAATATTTTTCGGCAGTAATGAAGACAGAATTTCAATTGTTGACGTAACCAATAAAAATAACCCAATAGCTATATCAAACGGTTTTTACGGAAGTGTAGATTACACTCACCAAGGCTGGTTAACAGAAGACCAACGTTATTTTATGATTGGTGACGAATTGGACGAGTCTAATTTTGGATTTAATACCAGAACCATAATCTTTGACCTGAGCGACCTGGACAACCCTGTGGTTCATTTTGAATATGAAGCAGATGTAGCTGCAATAGACCATAACGGTTATGTAAAAGGAAATGAATTCTATTTATCCAGCTACCGTGCAGGATTGCGAGTTTTTGATATTAGCGATATCGAGAACCAAAATATGGTGGAGACCAAATTTTTTGACACTTATCCAACCAGTAATTCAGCCCGTTTTGATGGGGCTTGGAGTGTTTACCCATACTTTGCCAGTGGCAGTATTGTAATTAGCGATATTGACCGTGGACTATTTGTGGTTAGAGATCATCTTTTGGGAGTTAACGACAATTCAATTTCAAACTTCGCAGTTGCTCCAAACCCCGCAACGGAGGTGGTTACCGTCACATCAAAAACAGAGCCTATAGCACAAGTAGAAATTTTTAACGTATTGGGGCAAAAGATAATGGATTTAAATTTCACTGAAAGTCTTTCCGAAAACATAAACGTTTCTAACCTTCAATCGGGAATGTATGTGATGAAAATAAATTCAACTACAACAAAACGATTATTAATAGACTAAAAAAACTGTTATCCCCTATATGTTAAATATTAATACCCCAAACCTTAAAGCGCTCCCAATTCTGCTTTCGTTTTCATTATTATTTTTTTCCTGCGGAAAAGATGACGGCCCGGGACCTGAACCCGAAATAAATGGTGAAGTAGAACTGGTAAAAACCTATGGCGGAAGCGGAATAGATGAAGCAGTCTCAGTTGTTGAAGCTGCAGATGGAAGCTATTTAGTTTTAGGAACCACCCGAAGCTCCGACGGTGATATTACTGACCGTTCCGGCTCCGATAGCGATTTTTGGTTGCTAAAACTTTCCAAAACCGGAGATATAATCTGGAGCAAAACATATGGCGGTAGCGATGATGAAAACGCTTCCAGAATTACAAAAACCAATGACGGAGGATACTTATTATCCGGTTACACTACCAGCAACGATGGCGATGTTAATGGCAACGAAGGTTTTCAGGACTATTGGGTGGTAAAGGTTGATAATGCTGGCACCATTTTATGGGAAGAAAATTTTGGTTTTTCAGGCAGTGATCAAGCTTTCAAGGCCTTTCAAACCTCAGACGGCGGATATTTTATAACAGGTTTTTTTGATGTTTCAGCAAGTGGCGGCGCTGGAAATGATTTCCAAAGAGGTACCATGCACGGCGTTGGTGAGTTTTGGGGAATTAAACTAGCTGCTGATGGCACCAAGGAATGGAGACGTTATTTTGGCGGAACCAATAACGACCGTAGCTATGATGCCCTTGAAACTGCAGATGGCGGTTTTTTAATGACCGGCACCTCCGAAAGTGAGGATTTTGACAAAACTGACCCTAAAGGAAGTTATGATTACTGGGCGGTACGCCTAACGGCTGATGGCGATTTGGTTTGGACCAAATCTTTTGGAGGAGACGAGATCGATAACTCCTATGCTTCCATAAAAACCAATGACGGCAACTATATAATGGTTGGCGACTCTAGAAGCTCAGACCAAGATGTAACCTCCCCACGAGGAAATGCGGATGCTTGGATGGTGAAGTTTGACGATAACGGAAGTAAAATCTGGCAAAAATCTTTTGGCGGTTCCCAATTTGATACTGCCCACAGCATTGTGCAACGCAACAATGGAGATTATATACTCTCAGGTCATAGCCGAAGTGCAGATGGAGATATACAAACCAACAATGGCGTGAACGACGTTTGGGTTTTTATTGTTGACGGAAATGGAGCTATGAAGTTTCAAAAAAGTATAGGAGGCTCAAACCTTGATTTTGCGTCAGAAGCTATTGAAACTTCAGACAATAAAATTTTAGTGGTAGGCAATAGCGAAAGTAATGATTTGGATATACCTTCAAACAAAGGCTCCAAAGATTTTTTAATAATTAGAATAAAATAATATTAACAATATACAAATCCCTTCATTTAACCTATGAAAAAAATAGTTTTTTTATTAGCTATAGCATTTGCTACAATTGGCTGTAGTAACGATGATGATGGCAATAACATTCCGGTAACTGCTGCCGTATCTTTTAACTTTACCCAAAACTGGGGAGTAACTGAGATTACCCCATCCAATTATACCTCAGGAGTTTATGAAAATGCCGCAGGAAATTATGTTTCTATTGATAGACTTCGGTATTTAATTTCACGGGTAGAGCTTCATAAAGCAGATGGCACGACTGTTTCTTTTGATGGTTACCAATTAATTGATCTTGCCGATGCAGGTTCGTTGAGTTTTAACCCTTCAGAATCAGTAGCTACCGGTGATTATACGGGTATCTCATTTATCTATGGATTTAATGAAGAAGATAACGTAAATGGAGCTTATCCAGATTTAAATGCTGCTGATTGGAACTGGCCTACAATGTTAGGTGGTGGTTACCACTTTATGCAGATGGATGGTAATTTTGATGATTCAAACGGCGCGTCTCAACCGTATAATTTTCATAACGGTACTGCTAGGGTAAGTGATGGTATTTTTGAACAAAACTTCATCAGTTTTGATTTTGACCAAAACTTTACCATTGCTGGCGATGTGACCATAGAAATAGCAATGGATATTTCAGAATGGTACAAAAACCCCTTAACTTGGGATCTTAACGACAGAAGCGTTAATTTAATGATGAACTATCTAGCCCAAAAAGATATGCAAAGAAACGGCGCGACCGTTTTCAGCATTGGTGCTATTACACAATAATTTAAAAAAATTGAAGGAACGGTTTATGAAGTTGTTTCGAGTATTCTTTGGAATTTTAGCCCTGAGCCTGTTTATTGCTTGTTCATCGAGTGATCCAGACCCTGCGGATCCCAACGAAGATTATATACCCACTCCGAAACCATTAACCGTTCCTCCTATTTTTGACCGTTTGCTACCTCCCCCAATCGTTCCTGCTGACAATCCACAAACTGTAGAAGGAGTAGCCTTGGGCCGTAAATTATTTTTCGACCCCATACTTTCCGGTGATGGAACACAAGCCTGCGCTTCTTGCCACCAACCGGCTAATTCCTTTACCGACCCCAATCGTTTCAGTATTGGAATAGACGGCTTGGAAGGTACGCGAAATTCCATGCCCATCTTCAATATGGCGTGGAACTCAAAGAATAAATTTTTCTGGGACGGTCGCGCCCTCAGTATTGAAGAACAAGCTCTTGGGCCAGTGGAAAACCCTGTTGAGATGCACAATACTTGGGAAAACGCTGTAGGAAGCTTACAAAGCCACGCCAGCTATCCCGAACTGTTCAACAAAGCTTTTGGCACGAGTAACATTACAAAAGAATTGACGGTAAAAGCTATCGCACAGTTTGAAAGAACCCTGATTTCAGCTAATTCTCCTTTTGATAAATATCTTTTGGGCGAAGGCAACCTTACGCCCCAGGAATTGAACGGCTTTCAAATATTTATGGATGAATCGCGCGGAGACTGTTTCCATTGCCATGGTAATGAAAACAGCCCATTGTGGACAGACAATATTTTTCACAATAACGGCCTCGATGCAATCATAACCGACAAAGGTTTGGGCAATGTTACCGGAGACCCAAATCACGATGGCCTGTTTAAATCACCCTCACTTCGAAATTTAGCTTACACAGCGCCCTATATGCACGATGGCCGTTTTGAAACTTTGGATGAGGTTATAAATCATTATAGCGAAGGCCTTGTGTATTCCAGGACCATTGATCCGCTGATGAAAGCCGTATCTCGCGGCGGAGTCCATTTAACAGAATCTGACAAAGCAGACTTAAAAGCATTTCTTCTTTCGCTTTCAGACCCCTCCTTTATCAATAATCCCGATTTTCAGGATCCCAATTAATTTCCGAAGAATTTTTGAATTCTAAAACCCCAAAAAATACGGGGTGTTAATTATTGTTTAAAACTATGGTCCGATAGTTTTAAAATCCTACTTCCGTATGGTTAAAAGTGCGAATTGATGTATATTTGCCGTCTAATTTAGAATTAATCTACATATGATTAAGGTAAGTGAAAGCGCAAAAACTAAAATTGCACAATTGATGGCCGAAGAGGGCTTCAATATTGCTGATGATTTCGTGCGCGTTGGCGTTAAAAGTGGCGGATGCTCAGGCCTGAGCTATGAATTGAAATTTGACCATAGTTTAGGCGAAGACGATAAACTTTTTGAGGAAGAAAATGTAAAAATAGCCGTAGACAAAAAGAGCTTTTTATATTTAGTTGGCACTACACTTGAGTATAGCGGCGGCCTGAATGGAAAAGGGTTCGTATTTAAGAATCCTAACGCAAACCGTACCTGTGGCTGCGGAGAATCTTTTTCACTTTAAAATATAAATGAGGATGAGCAAGTATACCGAAGATGATTTAAAAAAAGAACTGGAAACCAAGGAATACGAATATGGTTTCTATACCGATATAGAATCTGACACTTTTCCCATAGGGATAAACGAAGATGTAGTTCGTGCCATTTCAAAAAAGAAAGAAGAGCCCGAATGGATGACTGAATGGCGCTTAGAATCTTTCCGTTATTGGCAGAAAATGGTAGAGCCAGATTGGGCAAACGTCCATTACGAAAAGCCTAATTTTCAAAATATTTCCTATTATTCCGCGCCTAATAAAAAGCCAAAGTATAATAGTATTGATGAAGTAGATCCTGAGCTTTTGGATACTTTCAAAAGATTGGGTATTTCTTTAGACGAACAAAAAAAGTTGGCTGGTGTTGCGGTAGATATTGTTATGGATTCCGTTTCCGTGGCAACTACTTTCCAAAAAACATTGGCTGAAAAGGGAATTATTTTCTGCTCTATTTCCGAAGCCATAAAAACCCATCCCGAATTGGTAAAAAAATATTTGGGAACCGTTGTGCCGCAGCGCGATAATTTTTACGCAGCCCTAAACAGTGCTGTTTTTAGTGATGGTTCATTCTGCTATATACCCAAAGGGGTTCGCTGCCCAATGGAACTTTCTACTTATTTTAGAATTAATCAGGCCGGGACGGGACAATTTGAAAGAACGCTCGTTATAGCAGATGAAGGCAGTTATGTAAGTTATTTGGAAGGCTGTACGGCCCCAAGCCGCGATGAAAATCAATTGCACGCCGCAGTAGTAGAATTAATTGCCTTAGACGATGCCGAAATAAAGTACTCAACCGTACAGAACTGGTATCCCGGTGATAAAAATGGGAAAGGCGGTGTTTTCAATTTCGTTACCAAAAGAGGGGTTTGCGAAAAGAACGCGAAAATTTCTTGGACGCAAGTAGAAACCGGAAGCGCTGTAACCTGGAAGTACCCAAGTTGTGTACTTAAGGGTGACAATTCCATCGGGGAGTTTTACTCTATTGCCGTTACTAACGACTATCAACAGGCCGATACCGGCACCAAGATGATCCACATTGGTAAAAACACCAAAAGCACCATAATTTCAAAAGGTATTTCGGCAGGAAAATCTCAGAACAGCTACCGTGGTTTGGTAAAAATTATGCCAAACGCAGACAACGCGCGTAATTTTTCCCAGTGCGATTCCTTGTTGATGGGCAACAGTTGTGGCGCGCACACCTTCCCCTATATTGAAGCAAAAAACAAAACCGCCCAAATAGAACACGAGGCTACAACCAGTAAAATTGGCGAAGACCAAATTTTCTATTGCAACCAGCGGGGAATTGATACTGAAAAGGCCATTGCACTGATAGTAAATGGTTTCAGTAAAGAAGTGTTGAATAAACTGCCAATGGAATTTGCTGTGGAAGCACAAAAACTATTGGAGATAAGCCTCGAGGGGTCAGTTGGCTAAACACTTTATGTCTTGGAAAATTAAGTAGAAAACTAAATATACAACCTATGAAAAAAATCGTTTTGTTGTCAATGCTTTTAGCAGTAGTACTTTCTTGTAAAAATTCTGAAGAAAAAAATCACGAAGTTGAAGAAACAGCTGCCGAAAATGTTGAAGTTAAAGCTTATAAAGGAGATTATATCGATTCAAATGGCGCTTTGGTGCTAATGGGGACTAACTTTATTTACGGTGTGAAGCGCAACGAAATGTCAGAAAAACTCTCGCAACAGGTTGCTAATGTAAAAAAGAATGATTTTGATATGGTGGGCGTAGTTGTGAGAGGAAATATTTCAAAAAATACCGATACTGACAGCGAGTGGGAAGAAGTGATTACAATAACAGAAATAATGAGGGTTAGTGACAAACCTTCAGAAGCGGATATAAAATTTGAAGAATCAGCAAAGAATAATTAAAATGTTAAAAATAAAAGATTTACACGCCGGACTTGAAGGAAAAGACATACTGCAAGGTATTAATCTTGAGGTAAAAGCAGGCGAAGTACACGCAATAATGGGACCCAACGGTTCAGGAAAAAGTACCTTGGCATCAGTTGTTGCAGGCAAAGAGGAGTATGAGGTTAGCAGAGGCTACATCACATTTGAAAACGAGGACATTTCAGAATTGGATCCTGAGGAAAGGGCCCATAAAGGCATTTTTCTTTCCTTTCAATATCCCGTTGAAATTCCCGGAGTTTCAGTGACCAATTTTATAAAAACGGCCATCAACGAAACCAGAAAATCCAAAGGAAAAGAAGATATGCCAGCTTCTGAAATGCTTAAAATGATAAAGGAAAAGGCCGATATGCTGGAGATTGACCGTAAATTTCTTTCACGTTCACTAAATGAAGGTTTTTCCGGAGGTGAAAAGAAACGAAATGAAATTTTCCAAATGGCAATGCTCGAACCAAAGCTTGCTATTTTAGACGAAACTGACTCTGGGCTGGATATTGATGCCTTAAAAATTGTTGCCAATGGGGTGAACAAACTGAAAAGCGATAACAATGCCGTGGTCGTAATCACACACTATCAGCGTCTGCTAGATTATATAGTTCCAGATTTTGTTCACGTTTTAATGAACGGAAAAATAGTAAAATCCGGCACCAAGGAACTTGCTTACGAGCTTGAAGAAAAGGGTTACGACTGGATTAAGGAAGAATTGGTTTAAAATAGTTTCTGGTTTCAAGTTTCTGGTTGAAAAAAAACTAAAAATTTATGGCCACAATTGAAAGGTTCGAAGATTTAGATATTTGGAAGGAAGCAAGACTTCTTTCCAAAGAAATAATCCAGTTATCAAAAAATACTGAACTGAAAACCGATTACAAACTAAGAGACCAGATAAAAAACGCATCGGGCTCCGTAATGGACAATATAGCCGAAGGGTTTGAAAGAGACGGAAATTTAGAATTCAGGTAATTTCTATCAATTGCAAAAGGTTCCGCTGGTGAATCTCGCTCGCAATTATATAGGATTTATGATTCTGAATATATTTCAGAAGAAGAATTATCTTCTCTGGTTAATAGATATTTGAATTTAAGTAAACGAATAGCGAACTTTATCATATATCTGAACAAAAATGAATTTAAGGGCAACAAGTTCAAATAACTTGAAACCTGAAACAAGAAACTTGAAACAATATTTTCATGAGTTTTAAAGACAAATTATTATCATCATATATCGCTCTCGAAGATTACTTAGAGTTTGATTCGCCATTGCACGATGTGCGCAACAACGCTATTAAAATTTTTGAGGAAAAAGGCTTTCCCACTAAAAAGGAAGAAGCTTGGAAATACACTTCGCTTAATTCGCTATTGAAACCGGATTACAGCGTCTATTCAAATAAAGAACGAAATGTAGAACTAAAGAATGTTCGCAAATATTTTCTTCACGAAATTGACACTTACAAGCTTGTTTTTGTAGACGGAGTTTACAATTCGTTCCTTTCAGAAACCACGCACGATTCGCTGGATGTTTGTTTAATGTCTGCGGCATTGAACAAAAGCAAATACAAGCCCGTGATTGAAGCCTACTTCAACAAGGCCGCAAAGAGCGATAGTTTAACTGCGCTCAATACTGCTTTTACAAAAGAAGGCGCTTACATCCACATTCCAGCCCATAAAGAAGTTGAAAAGCCCATTGAAATAATTAATTTCTCTACTGGAAATGAAGCGGCAATTTTTTTACAACCAAGAAATCTAATAGTGGTTGGCGAAAATGCGCACGTACAAATAATTGAACGTCACCAAAGTCTTTCCAGCAATGAAGTCTTGACCAATTCAGTTACGGAGATTTTTGCTGAAAAACGGGCTTATGTAGATTACTATAAAATTCAGAATGATGAAGCAACCGCTTCACTTATTGATAATACTTACATTTCGCAACAACGCGATACTGTTTGCCGCGTGCACACCTTTGCTTTCGGCGGAAAGTTAGTGCGCAACAATCTCAATTTCTTCCAAAAAGGAGAACATTGTGATTCTACGTTAAAGGGAATAACCATTCTTGAAGGAAAACAGCATACAGACCACAATACTCTTGTGCACCACACAGCGCCAAATTGCGAAAGCCATCAAGACTATAAAGGGCTTTTTGCAGAATCTTCTACAGGCGTTTTTAACGGAAAAATTATAGTTGAAAAAGATGCCCAAAAAATTGATGCATTTCAACAGAACAATAATATTTTGATTGATGATAAGGCCACGATAAATGCCAAACCACAGCTGGAGATTTTTGCAGACGATGTAAAATGCTCACATGGCTGTACCATTGGCCAGTTTGATGAAGATGCTTTGTTTTACTTGCGCAGCCGTGGAATTGGCTTGAAAGAATCGCGTGCTTTATTGATGTATGCCTTTGCAAACACCGTTTTGGAAAGCGTAAAGATTCCAGAATTGAAAGTGCGGATCAATAAACTGATTGCCAATAAAATTGGGGTTAGTTTGGGGTTTGAGCTTTAAATGTAAATTGTTGCCGCGAATTCACGAATAATAATATAATTTGTGAATTCGTGGCAAAACCTCAACCTTAATTACAAATTCATAAAAACTTCAAATGCCCTTTAACATCCAAAAAATCAGAAAAGATTTCCCGATACTTTCCCGAAAGGTAAATGGCTATCCACTGGTGTATTTGGACAATGCTGCGACTTCGCAAAAACCACAACAGGTTATTGATTGTATTGTGGATTATTACAGTAATTACAATGCAAACATCCATCGTGGCGTACACACACTTTCTCAAGAGGCTACGGATGCCTATGAGTCTGCTCGTAAAAAAATCCAAACCCATTTTAACGCAAAGGAAGCCTACGAAATCATTTTCACCGCAGGAACAACCCATGGAATAAATTTGGTTGCAAATGGTTTTTCGGAAATTCTGAAAAAAGGCGATGAAATAATGGTTTCCGCAATGGAACACCACAGCAATATTGTGCCGTGGCAAATGCTTTGCGAAAAAACAGGAGCCATTTTGAAAGTGATCCCAATGAACGAGGAAGGCGTTTTGGTTTTTTCGGAATACGAAAAATTGCTTTCAGAAAAAACGAAACTCGTTTTTGTAAACCATATTTCAAACGCATTGGGAACAATCAATCCAATTGCTGAAATTATTGAAAAAGCACATGAAGTTGGAGCCGCTGTACTTATTGACGGGGCACAATCCTGTTCGCACATAAAACCCGATTTTCAAAAACTGGATGTAGATTTCTACGTAACCTCAGCCCACAAAATGTGTGGTCCAACTGGGATTGGTATTCTTTATATGAAAGAAGAGTGGGGTAACAAGCTTCCTCCCTACCAAGGCGGTGGCGAGATGATTGCTGAAGTTACTTTCGAGAAAACTACTTACGCAACACTTCCACATAAATTTGAAGCCGGAACGCCAAATATTTGTGGCGGGATAGCTTTTGGAGCGGCTATTGATTATTTAAACTCCATCGGTTTTGAAGCGATTGCAATGCACGAAAACGAACTTTTAAAATATGCCACTGAAAAGCTTTTGGAGATTGAAGGGTTAAAAATTTACGGCACGGGACAGGATAAAACATCTGTGGTTTCATTCAACATTGAAGGAATTCATCCGTACGATATAGGTACGATTGTTGACAAATTAGGAATAGCCGTAAGAACTGGCCACCACTGTGCGCAGCCCATTATGGATTTTTACAAGATTCCAGGAACGGTGCGTGCTTCCTTTGCATTTTACAATACATTGGGAGAAGTGGATGCCTTGGTAGCAGCAGTAAAAAAAGCTAAAATGATGTTAAGTTGAACCATCACTAAAAGTTAAAACTTGAACTTTGAATGTTCAATTTTAAAACAAAAAGACATGAAAACACTTGCCACTTTATCTATTCTTATTTTCAGTATAATCTTTACCAGTTGCGATGAAACCAAAAAAGTAATTGATGTTGCGGGCAGCGTACAACTTACGGGAAGTTATACTGTTTCAGCAATCAATGGGAAGAAATTAGTAAATACTAACCCAACTTTTACAATGTCTGCATTGGACAATTCCTTCCGTGGAACTACCGGCTGTAATTCAGTTTTTGGAAATTATACAATTGATCTCTATACAATTAATTTTAGTGATCTTGCGGTAAGCGAAAAATTTTGTGCAGAAAAGGAAATTATGAAAACAGAACGTGATTTTCTTGATGCGCTCAACAATACAGGTTCGTACGCCTTGGATAATGGGGTTCTTACCTTCTATTCAAAAACAGATCGCAGTGTACTGTTGAGTGCAAAGAAAGATGAAAAATAATTTGAATAAATGATGACGATTGAAGCAATACAGGAAGAATTAATTGACGAGTTTTCTATGTTTGACGACTGGATGCAGCGTTATGAATATATGATAGAGCTTGGCAGATCCCTCCCGTTGATTGACGAAAATTTAAAAACCGACGATAAACTGATAAAAGGCTGCCAAAGCAAAGTGTGGCTTAATTCAGAAATGAAAAACGGGAAAATTATTTTTACCGCAGATAGCGACGCCATCATCACCAAAGGAATAATTGCCGTGTTGGTGCGCGTTTTTTCAAACCAAAAACCTCAGGCCATACTTGATGCCAATACCGATTTTATTGATGAAATAGGATTGAAAGAACACCTTTCGCCTACACGGGCAAATGGTTTGGTCTCTATGATTAAACAAATGAAAATGTATGCCCTGGCATACCAAACACAACTTAATAATTAATTAAATGGGAGCAGATACAGAAATAGACATGGCCGAACTGGGCGAAAAAATAGTAACCGTCCTAAAGACCATTTATGACCCCGAAATACCCGTGGATATCTATGAACTTGGATTAATCTACGACGTATTCATAAATGAGGATCGTGAAGTGAAAATATTGATGACACTCACCACCCCCAATTGTCCGGTAGCAGAAAGCTTGCCGCTGGAAGTTGAGGAAAAAGTAAAGTCGATGAAAATGATAAAGGATGCAGAGGTAGAAATAACTTTCGACCCGCCGTGGACACAGGAACTGATGAGCGAAGAAGCAAAGCTAGAGCTAGGGATGCTTTAAAAAAAGTGTTCAGTATTCAGTTGCAGTTGGCACTGACAAATAACCCAAAATTTAATATCTTTTTCTGTGAAAGAAATAGTAAACCGTGTAGCGAATAGCAAATTGGCAACTTTTGACCTTGAGGCAATCTATCCGCAAGGTGAAAGGATCGCTTTTGATATTTCGCAATGGTTGTTGGAAGGTATTGTACTTCGCGAAAGTGAATTTCGTGAACAAGCCAAGGAACACGATTGGAGCCAGTACCAAAATAAATATGTTGCTCTTTTTTGCAGTACTGATGCCATTGTTCCAGGCTGGGCATACTTACTTTTATCACTTCATTTAGCTCCTTTTGCAAAAAAAGTTACCGTTGGAAGCTTAGATGAACTGGAAAGCGTTCTTTTTACGGAAATACTCCAAAACATTGATATTTCAGAATACAAAGACAAACCTATCATTATAAAAGGTTGTGCCCATAAACCTATTCCACAGAATGCATACGTATTATTGGCCCAAAAACTCCAGCCAGTTGCAAAAAGTATTATGTATGGCGAAGCCTGCTCGTCAGTGCCACTTTTTAAAAGAAAGTAGGAAGATTTGAATTTTACCGTAAGAATTCATAACAAACACACTGTTTTTAGCGCTGTTTTTACCACATTTTGAAAAGAGTAAGTACTTTTGCAAAAAATAAAACTATTTTAAAAATGAAAAAACTTTTACTCCTTGCTGTTTTGTTCACTACACCTATGGCAATAGTAGCACAAGATGAAAATGCAAAAGACACCATCCCCAATGGATGGACCCGTGCGGGAAATCTTTCGCTATTGTTCAACCAAGCAGCTTTCAACCATGAGTGGACAGGTGGTGGAACTTCCAATTATTCGGGAAATCTTTCACTTACTTATGATTTCAACTATAAACACGACAAACTGAGCTGGAACAACCGCTTGATAGGTGAATATGGCCTTACTAAAAACAAGGATGATAAATATTCCCGAAAAACAAACGATCGTTTGGAGCTTAACTCTATTTTAGGGCAACAGATAAAAGAAAGCAATTGGTATTATTCATTGTTCCTTAACTTTAAAACGCAGTTTGCGAAAGGTTACGTATTTAATTCAGATTTAACTCCTGAAGATGAAGGCTACCGAACAGAAACTACACATATATTTTCACCCGCCTACATTCAGTTTGGCCCAGGTCTGCTTTGGAAAAAAAGCGATAACCTTTACGTGAATATTTCTCCGGCAACGGCTAAATTCATTTTGGTAGATAAAGATTTTACCGCTGTAGATGAGTCAGTGCCGGGTGCTTTGGACGCTTATAACGAAAACAAATACTTTGGGGTTGATGCCAATGAAAGCAGCCGTTTTGAATTTGGTGCTTCGCTTTCTGGATATGCAAAATTTGATGTAATGGCGAATGTATCCGTAGAAAACATATTAAACCTTTATTCAAATTATCTTGAAGATCCACAAAACGTAGATATAGATTACACGCTTAATCTTGTGATGAAGGTGAATAAATACATCTCATCAAATGTAACTTTTCAAGCTATATATGATGACAATGCAGTACAAGGTTTCCAGATTCGTGAAGCTTTGGGCGTGGGTTTAACCTATGGCTTTTAGACGATAGAATGTATAAAAATAAAAAGCGGCCAAGTTTTAATTCTTGGCCGCTTTTATTATGTTCTTACTTAAAAATTTTTAATCTTCCTCGGTATATTCGTCATACAAAAAGTTGTTATATGGGAAACGAGTAGTGTGAATTTCCTTCACTTTATCGTAGACCAACTTTCGAAATTCGCTGAAGTTTTCCTTGTTCAATGCGGATATAAATATGGCGTCGCCATTTACTTTGGACATCCAGGTTTGTTTCCATTCTTCCAAAGTATAATGCGCCTTGGTTTTTTCGGTCATCAAATCGTCGTCTTCAATCTCCTCTGCTTCATAAGCATCAATTTTATTGAAAACCATAATAGTAGGTTTGTCTGCGCTACCTATTTCCTCCAAAATTTTATCTACTGAATCTATATGGTGCTCAAAGGATGGATGGAAAATATCTACTACGTGCAGCAGTAAATCTGCCTCTCGTACTTCATCTAACGTACTTTTGAAGGATTCCACAAGTTGCGTGGGCAATTTTCTAATGAAACCAACGGTATCCGTCAACAAAAAGGGAAGGTTGCCTATAACCACTTTCCGAACTGTGGTATCGAGGGTTGCAAAGAGTTTATCTTCAGCAAAGACATCACTTTTACTTATCACGTTCATCAGAGTAGATTTGCCTACATTTGTGTAACCAATAAGTGCCACGCGTACCAAGGAGCCGCGATTGCCACGCTGCACTTCCATTTGGCGGTCTATTTTCTTTAATTTATCTTTCAGTAAAGCAATACGGTCGCGCACAATACGTCTGTCTGTTTCAATTTCCGTTTCTCCCGGACCTCGCATCCCGATACCCCCACGCTGGCGTTCCAAGTGAGTCCACATACCTGCCAGTCTAGGCAGTAAATACTGGTATTGCGCAAGTTCTACTTGTGTTCGGGCATAACTGGTTTGTGCACGCTGTGCAAATATGTCCAGAATTAAATTTGTACGGTCTATAATTTTACACTGCAGTATCCTTTCAATATTTTTTTGTTGTGCGGGCGAAAGCTCATCATCAAAAATTGCAACGCCCACTTCGTGCTCGTCCACAAAATTTTTTACCTCTTCCAATTTTCCGGTCCCAATAAAAGTCTTCGGATTGGGCACGTCCATTTTTTGGGTGAAGCGTTTAAGCACTTCGCCACCTGCCGTATAT
Source organism: Aequorivita sp. UBA3180 (assembly GCA_002364215.1). Lineage (GTDB taxonomy): Bacteria > Bacteroidota > Bacteroidia > Flavobacteriales > Flavobacteriaceae > Aequorivita. The sequence continues at coordinate 22,432 of DEXQ01000013.1, forward strand.
GCCAAAAACTCAAGTTCGTCCAGATATTCGTTAGATTTATCTTCGTCTTGATACTGGGTTATCAATCCGATTAAAACTGCCTTTTCATAAGATATATCCGTTGGTTCAATCATACTATATAAAACTCTAAGTTGTAGTTGTTATTGATTCTTAAATTACAATAAATTTAAGAATTAATATTTCCACAAATGTACAAAACACATGTTGAGACCTCTATGTTCCTTATGACCATTTTATGATTGTAATTAATAACTTTTTTTATTCAAACTGAGAAAAATGAAAAGGTATTTCTTAGAAAATTCATATATTTCGCTGTTAAAAAAAAGTTAACGCTGAATGCCATTTAATAACAACCAATAAAAACTTTATGAATAAAAAATTACCTCTCTATTTACAAAGTTGCCATCATTTCTTTAAAGTCAACTTGAAAAAAAACTTACTTGCTTTTTTTAGTGTTTTATTTATCTCTTTATCAGCATTTTCACAAGGGCCGGGATGTCCTAATGTATATGCAGGGGAAGATGTAGAATTAGGTTGTGGCGAACCCTGTACCGACCTTACCGCAAGTTTTTTAGACACTGGTGAAACTACCAGTTATGAAGTTTCTTCAATTACATATGACCCTCCTTTCCCGTTTACGGGGGGAACTCCTGTTTCAGTGAATACAGATGATATTTGGTCTGATGCTATCCAATTACCTTTTGATTTTTGTTTTTTTGGTGAAACCTATACTGAGATGGTCATCGGATCTAATGCCGTCGTTTCTTTCGACTTAGCAAACAATCAACCAGGTGCTTATTGTGATTGGTCTTTTGATGACCCCATTCCAAGTCCCAACTTATTTTTCACTACAATCTTTGGCCCATATATGGATGTTGATCCATCGGTGCAAGGTTCAGGCATTATAAACTGGGCTGTTTTTGGCGAATCTCCTTGCCGTACAATGGTAGTTAATTTTCCTAATATCCCTTATTTTGGATCAGCCTGCCCAAACCTTTCCCTTACCTCACAAATAGTTATCTACGAAACCACCAATGTGGTGGAAGTATATGTTCAGGATAGACCAAGCGGCTGTACCTGGAATGATGGAAATGCTGTTTTGGGAATACAAAACCAAAACGGCACTGTAGGTTATACCGCTCCTGGAAGAAATACAAGTGATTGGGCTGCTACAAACGAAGCTTGGCGTTTTACTCCCAATGGCGCATCAAACGTTGCTTTTTCTTGGCTTGATTCTATGGGGACTGTTATTGGTACCGATACGACTATAAATGTATGCCCAACAGACCAATCAACTACTTACACCGCCCAAGCAGTGTACACAAACTGTAATGGAGATGTTATTACGGAAACCGATGAAGTTACGGTAACAAGAATAGGTTCCTTTACAGTAGATCTTGGCGGAGATCAGGAACTTTGTGATGCCGAAAACTATGATATTACTGCCGAAATCACTGGAGGAGATCCAACTGATGCTACATTTCTTTGGAATACTGGTGAAACCACACAGACTATTACTGTTACCACTTCTGGAACATATTCTGTAGATGTTACCATAGGTACTTGTACAGTTACTGCTTCCGTAGTTATAAACTTTAATGAACTTCCTTTAATAGAGCTTGGAGACAATATTGAAACCTGTTTTTTTGATCCTATAGTTTTAGATGCTTCTCCGTCTAACTATGACCCTACTGATGCTACCTATGAATGGAGTTTGGACGGGGTTGTGCTGGCTGGAGAAACAAATCCAACCCTCAATGCTACCCAGTATGGCGTATATAGCGTAAATGTTTCTGCAAATGGATGTTTGGCAACAGATGAAGTAACCATTTCTCCACAAGAACTCAATGTTGCATTAGGAGATGATTTTACTTCTTGTTTTGAAATTTCCGAAACTCTTACTGCTGAAGCTATAGATTTTGACCCAGCTACTGCAACCTTCGAATGGAGCTTGGACGGGGTCGTGATTGCGGGAGAAACCAACCAAACACTTGATATAACTGAACCTGGAACATATGTAGTTACGGCTAGCGTTAATTCCTGCACTGCCACAGATACCATTGTTGTTGGGTTGGGCAATATTGAAGTAACTGTAAATGATGACTTCCAAACCTGTTTTGAATCTCAAGTTGAATTGGAAGCAATGCTTACAGTTCAAAATCCTGAAGCAACTTACCAATGGAGCCTTGATGGTAACATTATTCCTGATGAAACAAATTCTACTTTAATAATTACCGAAGTAGGAACATATACCGTAACAGCAACCGTAGGGAGCTGTTCAGCATCTGATAGCGTAACGGTTTCCTTTAGAGACGACCTTGAAGTAACTCTTGATGAAGACTTCAAAACTTGCCCTAACGAACTTCAGGTTTTAACCGCAACAACTGATGAAGAAGGCGCAACATTCCAATGGTTCTTAAATGGAGATATAATTGCCGGTGAAACTAACAGCACCCTAGAATTTTCTTTGGAGACCGGCACTTTTGGCACCCAAACCTTTGAAGTTGTAATTTCTGTTGGCGGATGCTCTGGTACAGACTCAGTAGATGTTACTTTGTATGATGTTGGAAACTGCATAATATCTGAAGGTCTTTCACCAAATGGAGATGGATTTAATGATACACTTGACCTGACATTCCTAAATGATAGAACTGGAATCAGTAAACTTCAAATCTTTAATAGATTGGGAACCCTGGTTTTTGAGCAAAACAATTACACAAACCAATGGAGAGGCCAAACCAATGATGGCAACGACCTACCTACCGGAACATATTTCTATGTAGTTGACCTTGCTGGTAATGATGCTGTCTATGGCACACAAGCCACAGGCTGGATTTATCTTAACCAAGAAGCTAACTAAACCATTAAATACTTTTTAAACTATCAAAAAGATAAAAATGAAAAAACATATATATATCCTAATTGTATTGATGGCAGTGTTACTCTTTCAGGATACACAGGCACAGCAAGATCCTCAGTACACACAATACATGTACAATATGAACGTGGTGAACCCTGCTTATGCAGGCTCCAAGGAAAGCCTTTCGCTCACCGCGCTTTACCGAAACCAATGGTCTGGAATGGACGATAACCCCGTTACTTTCACCTTTTCGGCACATTCGCCAATAAGTGAGAAAATAGGCTTAGGCCTTTCAGCCATAAAAGATGAATTGGGCCCCGTAAGTGAAACAAACGTCTATGCAGATTTTTCTTACACTCTACAATTGGGCAGCACCGTTAAACTTGCTTTGGGTCTAAAAGCCGGAGCTACATTTCACGAGGTTGGCCTAAGCAGTCTGGAACTTCAGGACCCAAATGACCCTTTCTTTTCGGAAGACATAAATAAAACCTACCCAAATGTTGGTGCTGGTGCTTTTCTTTATGGCGAAAAGTTTTATTTGGGATTGTCTGTTCCAAATATGCTGAAATCAGTCCACCTTGATGAAAACGGAATTAAATATGGTTCTGAAACAAACCACTATTTCGCAACTGCGGGATACGTATTCCAAGTTTCTGAAAACTTTAAGTTGAAGCCTTCCGTAATGGTGAAATCTGCCTTTGACGCGCCCGTTTCTTACGACGGAAACTTAAACGCGCTATTTTATGATAAATTTGAACTTGGTGCATCTTACAGATTGGATGATTCCTTTAGCGGTTTGGTTGGGTTCCAGATTAACCCGAACATCCGTATAGGATATGCTTATGACCACGTAACATCCGACTTGAAAACAGTGGGTCCAGCTTCGCACGAAGTGGTGCTCACCTTCGATCTGTTCTTTAAGCCACGTGTTTTACGTTCACCAAGATTCTTCTAATAACCAAACAAATTTCATTTAAGATGAACAAGATATATACAATCCTTTTACTCATAGCGGTAAGTAGTACAATGGCTTTCGCACAAAACAGTAAAACAAAAAAGGCCGACCAATATTATGACCGCCTTCAATATACCGATGCCGCCGAAGCCTATCAAAAGCTTCTGAAAAAAGGCGAAGGCAGCACATACGTTTTTGAACGTTTGGGAAACAGCTATTTCTTTATAAACGACACCAAAAAAGCCGAAACCTATTATAAAAGAGTAATAAAAAAGAAGGACGTTGCTCCTGAAACGGTTTACAACTACGCCCAATCCCTAAAAGCGAACGGCAAGTTTGGCGAGTACAATACCTATATGAAACAATTCGCAGAAATGAAACCGGACGATTCCAGAGCGGTAGCATTTATGAAGAATCCTGACTATCTACCGGAAATTGTTGACGAAAACGCTCAAAAGTATGCAGCTACAAACCTTGATGCCTTAAATTCCAAGTACTCAGATTTTGGTGGAATGGTTGTAGGGAACGATTTCTATTTTACTTCTGCTCGAAACACTTCCCGCAAAAAGTACGGCTGGAACGAGGAACCGTTTTTGGATATTTACAAAGCCTCAATGGTAGGAGGAGTTGAAAAGAATGAATCGCTGTTGAATGGAGACGTAAACACAAAATACCACGAAAGTACCGTAGCGATAACGGCAGACGGCAAACGCATGTATTTTGATCGCAACGATTACTATAATGGCAAATACAAAAAAGACGAAGAAGGCATAAACCAGTTAAATATTTATTATGCCGAAAACGTGAATGGCGAGTGGAAAGATATTAAGCCCGTACCATTTAACGATCATCAATATTCAAACAGTCATCCAGCTTTAAGCCCAGACGGTAGCACACTTTACTTTACCAGCGACCGTCCCGGCGGAAAAGGTAAGGCAGATATCTATAAAGTGTCCATAGCAAAAGACGGTTCTTTTGGAAACCCTATAAATTTGGGAGATAACATCAATACCGAAGGCAAGGAAGGTTTCCCGTTTGTAGATGCCAATGGCACGCTCTATTTTAGCAGCGACGCACATTTGGGAATGGGCGGACTGGATGTTTTTGCAGCAGAAGCCAACGGAGATTCTTTTGGTGAAGTTAAAAACCTTGGACTTGGAGTTAACAGTAGTGATGATGATTTTGCATATTCTTATAGTCCAGCCACAGAGGAAGGTTATGTGTCTTCCAACAGAAAAGGTGGCAAGGGAAGCGATGATATCTATAAAATAAAGAAATTGCAATCCTGCGAACTTCTAGTAATGGTAGTTGACGCTGAAACCGGGCAGGCCTTAGCCAACGCCAGATTGGATCTTTTTGATAGCAAGGAGAATAAATTAAAAAGCCAAAATACAGATGCCAATGGTAAGGGAACCTTAGCCGTTGCCTGCAACCAAGCACACGTAGTCCAGGCTTTTATGGATGGGTATGAAAGCAATGCCGAAACTATTGCTGCACAACGTAGTGGTGAGAAGAACGTGCGCATTGCCCTTCGTCCAATTGACGATATTGTAGATGGTGATATGGTAAAACTGAACCCAATTCTTTTCGATTTCGACAAGCATAACATCAAGCCACAAGCAGCTTTCGAACTTGACAAATTGGTGGAATTGATGAAGAAGAATCCTGACATGGTAATTAAGGTAGAAGGCCATACCGATAATCGCGGTAGTGAAGCTTATAATATGGACCTCTCTGAAAGACGTGCCAGAAGCACTGTACAGTATGTAATTTCAAAAGGAATTGCCAAGGACCGTATAAGCGGCCAAGGCTTTGGCGAAAGCCGTCCGGCTGTGGATTGTGCCCCTAACTGTACCGAGGTCCAGCACCAGCAAAACAGACGCTCGGACTTTATTGTGGTGAAGAGATAACCATTAGTTAATAGTAACTGGTAACCAACCAGAAAAAGAACCCCTGCCATTTCCGTTGTGGAATGTGGCGGGGGTTTTCGTTTGGGTAAATGGTAATAAGTCAAGCTTTAAATTCCTCTAAACCCTTGCGGGTATCAATAGATAACTTCCTTTGAACAATTTATTGCGCTATTTTTTGGAAAATATTGCGCAATAAATTATTGAAAACACTTTAGGTTTTATTGCGCGGGTAAGCATCTTTCCTAAATGGGCTGCTGTAGATCTTCTTTAAAGGAAATAAAAACCGCTCCCAAAGGAAGCGGTTTTATCATTTTTTGTAAGGCCTATAAGGTTTTGGAAACCTTGCAGACAAATTTCCCAAGTGGTTACTCTACGGAAACATTGTCTATTTGGTAGGTAGTAGTAGTTCCGTTTGATGCGCCTTCGTATTGGTAAGCAATATAAACTACCTGACCTGCATACGCTGAAAGATCAACATCACCCGATGGTGTAAACTCATCGCCATAACCGTTTGTGTTTCCACTGGAGATGGTTGCGTTCAAGTTTGTCCAAGTTGCTGTTGTGACGTCACCTGCAAAATCAGTTGAAATTTTCACTGTAAGCGCAGCGCCATTATTAAAACCATCATTGGTTTCAAAAGTAAGAGTTGGAGCGGAGCCGCTAGGCAAAATAAGCCCTGGGGTAACTAACCACACTTCATATGGGTTTTCGTTTGAGTTGTATGCAGAGGTCTGCGCATATTTATTTGAATCGTACTCACGCACTTCGTAAAGGCGGGTACCGCCATTTACGTTTACATTTGTCCATCCTGAAATGTTTACATTCATGCCAGTACCTGCAGTTTGACCTTCAAAGTTTTCTGAAAAAGGCAATTCCAAAGCATCGCCGGGACCACCATTGCTGCACCGCTCTCCGTCCATCTGCACATCATCTGTATCGCGAATAAACAATTGGTAATCGCTGTTGAAAATACTCAAAACAGCAGTAAGGGTACCATTGCCTTCGGGTAGTGTCATATTTTTGAAATCTGCAAAGCCACTGGTTCTAAGCAATACCGTCTGTCCATCACAGTTTTCTATTGTTCTATTGACGCCAAAAGTATTGTTCAGGTTTCCGTATGCCTCAACACCCGCTACACCGTCCGGAAATTGAACACCTTCAAATTTAACTAGAGTATTCAATCTTGCAGGATTGGAGGCTTCTGCAACCCCTATAACGGTAGGAACTAATTCTACATTTTCAGTAGAACGCATGATGCGGTTTTCAAAATCTTCAATCTCTATACGGCCAACCTCATCACCATCCTGAGTACCGATGGTGGGTAAACCAGCATATTCACCAATATACAATCCATCTACGCGGAAATAGATTTTACGCCCCGGACCATATTTGGTATAAAGATCTGTTGCATTGGTAGAAATGGAAAGACCTGCTGTTGGATTTTCAGGTTTATCCTGAATGATAAGTTGCTTGTAATAATTGCCAGACTCATCGCTAGAAACTACATAAGCTTCTATGTAAAGTGGCTCTGTAGAATCTGGCCCTGCTTCAACTTTTACAGGTTCAAAACCGCCATACATTTCTTTAAGGGCAGTAATGGTGGTGTTTACGTCAACGTTTGGTTCTTCTACATTAATCTCTGGCACGTTATAGTCATCATCCTGTACACAGGAAGTAGCAATCATTCCTAAGAAAAATAGGAAAGGTATAAGTTTGATGTTCAGTAATCTTTTCATATTTATAAAATTAATTCTTTTTTCTTATTTAAAATCTTACGTAAAGGTTAAGGTAATAGGTAGTTCCGTATCCGTACCAGTATTTTGGTCCAAATACGCGGGTGTCGTTTGCGGTGTCTTCAGAAAGGGTTCTGTAGTTTGCACTTCTACCTTGCTCAAAACCACCAGTTTTGTATTTTTCGTCGAAAATATTATTGATACTTGCAAAGAAGCCAACAAAATAATCTTTTATTTTCCAAGACTTACCGCCCACGACGTTTACCAACATATAGTCGTCAAACTTTTCCTGCTTTAGTAATTCTCTTGCTACTGCTGGGTCGTAATCATTAAAAGGCTGTCCGTCTGTGTCCAAATAAAAATTTGATGTTCTTGTAAGTGGCGAAACGTCTATATAAGCATTATTGAAATAGTTGGTTGTAGCGCCGAACCACCAGAAGTCTGGATCGCGGTATTCAAATCCTATTTGGTAGGCTTGCTGAGGGCCGCCTGCAACTTTATAGTTTTCCAAATATGATTTTCCAAAGTTTACCACATTGTCAAAATCATCAGAGGTTATATATAAATTTGGGTTATTGTCATAAGTATTTTGGCCGTATGCAGCAGCACCTTTTAACTTGATAGTGGGAGTAACTTGGGCTTCTATACCAAACTCTGCTCCTACGTTTCTTTTGTCAATATCAGTCAAAACCTCTTGAACAAAAGCTGTGGTGGAATTGATTCCGGGAACTGAAATACCGTCGGCATAATAGAAGGAAATTTCAGAAGCATCCTGCATTAAAGTGTAGTAACCCGTTAAACGTGCTTTCACGATTGGAGAACGGAAAATGTAGCTTCCGTCTATACTTATATTTTTTTCTTCTGTTAAACCAATAACGGTATTGTTGTTCTGGCGTGAGTTTGAAAAGGAATTTCTAAGCGAAGGCGCATCAGTAAAATAAGCTCCGTTTACTTCCAAAATATGTCTTCCTGAAATTTTATAGGTAGCTCCAGCTTTTCCGCCGTAGGTTGTAAAATCCAATGCTTCACTTTGGCCAAAAGAATTGTCGGGGAAGTTTCCATTGCGGTACAATCCGTTTCTTTGGTATGTGGTTTTTCCTAACTTTCCTGCCAAGTAAAAATCTACTTTGGAATAGGTGAACTGGCCTTGCACAAAACCGTGATAGTCTGTGGCATCAAGCTCAAAGTTATATTTGAATTTATCCCCTTCCCCAACCACGCGGTCTGGGTTGTTCAAATCGCTTTGTGATTCATCGCCAAAGTTGAAGGTATCCACATCCAAATAACCATTGCCGCCAAGTAAATCTATCATATTGGCAAAATTGTTTGAGTTAAGGTTTCTGTAGTTAAATGAAGCGGTCAAAGCAATGTTGTCGGTTAACTGCGAGTTCAAAATAGTATTTGCAGAAAGTTGTTTGTCATCATTTCTATCTTCGTACAAATAGTATCGCGAAGTCCCTCCGTAAAAAATATTTGTTTCATAAATATCCTGCCAGTCTATTTGACCGTCATTCACAAAGTTTGAATAAGCTTGGTAGGCTCCTTCATAATTGGCGCCCGTTGGGTCTGCCAAAAAGTAACTTGGTAATTTTTGGTAATAGGTAGGGTCTGGGTTTGGCGCATTGTCGTAACCTAAACGGCTGTTACCGGTTTTACCAAATTGGTAACCAACATTTGTATTAAGTTGTGTTTTTTCTGAAATATCCCAGAAATGGTTCAGCATAACAACAGGTTCTTCTATTTCCCTGATACGTGAGTTGCGAATTTCACCGTCCTGCTCACCCCAATATGCATTGTATCGAGTTCCCTTAAGGTCATATACCTCTTGGGTATTTGGTGAAGATTTTCCTCTTCGGTTGGGCGTATAAAAGGCTGTAAGATTAAGGCTGTGGGCGTCGTTCAATCTTTTTTCTACTGAAGCAAAAAATGAATTGGCGTCATATAAAGTACCGTCATTAAAGCCCTCTTCCCCAAAGCGTCTAGCTATCAATACAGAATAGGCCCATCCACTAGGCAGCAGGCCGCTATTGTAGGAGCCCATAACTCTTCCTCGGTAACTTCTGTTGCTTGTGGCATAAGAAATGCGACCACCCTTGCGATATTGGGAAGCTCTCATAATTATATTTGTTGTGCCCGCAAGATGACCAAAATTGTATTCGTTGGCCGAAATTCCCATAGAAAACATCTGGTTGCGTTGCGCATCGTTAAGTCCGCCCCAGTTGGACCATTGCGGTCTTCCGTTGTAAAGTTTGTTCATCTCCAAACCGTTGATAAGCACTTTTCCGTCTTCAGAATCGTAGCCTCGTGGTCTGAAAAAAGTTGCGCTGAAATCATACGAAGCTGCATTCAAGAAAACATCTCTTGAAGCCTGAAGCAAGCCTGAAACATTGTAAGAGGTTCCCTCGTCTTCGTCCAGTTCGTTGTCGGAAAGACTGATAACTCCAATTTGAGCTTCAACGGCAGATAGATCTACTTCCATCAAGATTGATTCTAGAGCTACGGGTGTATTGGGTTGTATAGTTACAGGAATACGCAATGAAACATACCCTGATTTTAACAATACCAAAACTTGTTCGCCCTGCGGAAGGCTTTGTTGTGAAAAAGAAAAAATTCCTTCAGCATCTGTAGTTGTGCTGAAAATACTGTTTAAAATACTGACTTCTACGTCTGGTATTGGTTCACTGGAGTTGGTGTCTAGCACTCTACCAGTAATAACGGTTTCTTGGGCAAACATTGAAAATCCCGAAAAGAAAACCATGAAAGTAAAAATGAATTTGTTCATTCTAAAATTTAAAGTTTTAATATTAAGATATCTTTAAAATAGGGTGCAAAAATAAATTTTTTAAATGAAATAACTACATTTGGCCTCATTAATGAATAAAACTTTACGCAAACATAATATTTAAACATCACTATGAAATTACCCATTTGGTTTTTCACCTTAACACTGCTAACATTTACCGCATCCTTCGGGCAAAATGAAAAGCAATACAAAGTAAACACTATCGCCTTTTACAACGTTGAAAACCTTTTTGACTATGAAGACGACCCACTTATTTTTGACGACGACCGTACCCCGGAAGGGAAAGATCATTGGACCCAAGAGATTTATGAGGCAAAATTGGCCAATATGGCAAAGGTAATTTCAGAAATCGGTGAAGATGTTACAGGAACCTCTCCAGCAATCATTGGCGTTAGCGAAATAGAAAATCGGCGTGTACTTGAAGATCTTTTAAACCAAGAACCCTTGGTTAAAAAAGATTACGGCATTGTCCATTTTGACAGTCCTGACCGCCGTGGGATTGATGTTGCAATGTTATACCAGAAAAAACTTTTTACACCTACCAATTACAAGGCCTACGAACTTATAATCTATGACGATCAAGACCGCAGCAAGCGCATTTATACCAGAGATCAATTATTGGTAAGCGGTATGCTGGATGGCGAAAAAATTCACGTGATCGTTAACCACTGGCCCTCGCGAAGTGGCGGCGAAGCACGCAGCAGGCCCAAGCGTATAAAAGCCGCAGAACTTAACAAACAAATAATGGATTCATTATTCAGTGAAGATCCGTATGCAAAAATCATCACTATGGGCGATTTAAATGATGACCCCACCAATGAAAGTGTTAAAGAGGTTTTAAAAACCAAAAGTGAACGTGAAGAAATGAAACTAAAAGAGCTGTACAATCCTATGGAAGATATGTTTAAACAAGGATTGGGCACCTTGGCCTATCGGGACGGTTGGAACCTATTTGACCAAATTATTATTTCTACTGAATTAGCAAAAAAAGACTATTCAAGCTATCGTTTTTACAAAGCGGGAATTTTCAATAAAAACTATTTGGCCACTCCGCGCGGACAGTATAAAGGCTATCCGTTCCGGAGTTTTGTGAATGGATATACGGGTGGTTACAGCGATCACTTTCCTGTATTTATTTATCTTATTAAGGAGAAAAATTAGGGTAGAACAAACCTCTTTATTCAAACAAAAAAATCCTGCTGAAAAATAGTTCAGCAGGATTTTTTTTGAAAATATATTTTCTTTTAGAACCAATCGTTCCACGGAATCCTGCTTAACATTAAAACCAATGCAATGGTATAGAAAATTGCCAAGGTTTTAAATTTGCCGCTGGAAAGCAGTTTCTTTTTATGTTTTGAATAACCTATGGTTATAAAAACTACGGTCAAAATCATAATCAAAGGATGCTCCACTGCATACAGCCGAGCGGTGGAATCTTTCATTACAACGCCCATTCCCGAACTGGTAATATTTTGCAATCCCAAGGGTGAAACAAAATAAAGCACCAACCCGATTAGAAATTGGATGTGCGTAACAATAAGCGCGAAGAGTGAAATTCTAAAGTCTTTGGCCCCGTATTCCCTTTTTGAGAAAAATCCTGCCAGTGCATTGATGGTTGCAAGCAAAATAATGAGGAGTACTAGATAAGCCCAGTAAGAATGAATAAATTGAATTGTTGTGTACATATGTGAGTGTTTTTGAAGTGCATCAAAGATAAGGTTTATAAATAAAAAAAATGCCCCAAAAAATTGGGGCATTTTATAAACTAATTTAATATTTGTTAGAAGTCATAACGGATGCTAGCGTTCCAAGTTCTTCCGTTACCATAATAGTAACCGAAGGAATCTTTTTGGCTTAAATACATCTCGTTAGTAGCGTTGTAGCAGTTTGCTCTAACAGTAAGGTCTTGTCCTCCAAAATTGAATTTGTAAGTAATTCCAGCGTCTAATACACTATATGCTGGCAAAAGCTCAGCCTGATAAACCTCTCCCGATAAGGATGCACCAATTACATCGTCAGCATCAACAAATCCGTAAAGATCTGTATAAATGTTATAATCAGCATCTACGGTAAGGCCACCAATAACGTTGTATTTGAAACCAAAACCAAAAGAAGTTTGTGGAGCATTGCCCACTTTTGTTCCGCTCAAATCAACTGAACCTTCTTCCAACAATGCATTGGTTTCGTTATCTCTGGTTTGAAAAGGTGTTTTTCCATCATACTTCCAGTTACCTATACTTCCGAAAGCTCTCAACATAAAGGCACTTGAATGGCGATATTTCCCTTCAAATTCAAATCCTTTGTGAACTTGGGTAATGTCTGTAAACTTTTGGTAACGGTCTACTTGTTCAACAGGGTTTGATGAGCTAGGGTCTGCTTCAATAAATCCTCCTCTAAGGAATCTGTTACCCCAAGAGGTATAATATCCATTCAAATCCAATGAAAATCTACCTGAACGAATTCTATAACCTACTTCAACTCCTAAAATTTCTTCGTTTTCAATTTCGTTATCTCCTTCGAGGATATAGTTTGAGTTTCTAATATCATCAAAAATATTATCCAGGAAAGGCTGTCTTGAATAATAACCGGCATTGGCAAAAATGGTATTGTTTTCAATAAAGGTATAACCCATTCCACCTTTCAGGTTGTAGCCAAGTTTGTTTACTTTATCAGACTTTCCAAAGCCATCTACACCTTCAACTTCTACTCCTTGCGCGCGACCCTCTCTTTGGTAGCTTTGTGTAGAAACAGCACCTTGTACAAATGCTGAGAAGTTATCAGTTTTATACTCAGCTTGTCCAAAACCACCTATGTAATTTATATATTCTGAATAGTCAAAGTTGAATCGTTGCGCTTCATCTGCTCCATTAAATAACGCTGCCCATGGATTTGCTTCAAAGGTTTCACTTATTACGTAATCACTGTCTCTTTGGCCAGCGTAACCAAAATTATCTGCATATCCCTGAAGTCCTAAAAGGTCGTTCATTTGGTACCAGTGGCTTCCTTTATAAAAACGTGTGTCAACACCTATGTTTAAGGTGAAATTATCGCTTAGGTTACTTTCAAGGTTAGAAAGAAAACCATACCAGTTATGGTTGTTTACTGACATTCTGCGTGCAAGTGAACCACCACCAAAGCTTCCAATTCCATTTTCAGCTCCTTCAATATTGCTCTCTTCGATGGCGTCAAAATCTACCTCACCGTTTGCATTACGTATAATATTTCTTGAGCTTCCAGCAGGGCCTGTTCCTCCACCACGTCCAAAAGACGCATAAAGCACAGATGATAAGTTAGTTCTATCACTTATATTCCAATCCCAGTTAAGGTTGATAATTGGTTTGTGGTAGTAATTTCTTCTGAAGGTATATCGTTCTCCGTTATAGAATCCTGAATTGGCGTTATAGCGTTTTCCGTATTGATCATAATCTTCCAAAGAATCTGAGAAGTTTTGATCGTGCCACTGTGGCGCACCAGTCAACAAGAAATTGAAAGAGTGAGTGTCATTTGGCACATAACCTACGCCAATAAAATAGTTTTGACCTTGACCGGCAGTACCGTCTGAATATTTACGGTGTGCTTGCCAGTGATCAAACATAATAGAATAAGCCCATTTTCCTTTTAATCCGGAATCGTAACTTAATGTTCCTTTAAAATAGCTATCATTACCAGTCATAAATCGAGCAAAACCGCCCTCTTTTCTTCCAGCGGCACGAGATACGATGTTTACAGTTCCTCCAACTGACGAAATAGCCAATTTTGAAGAGCCCAAACCACGTTGAACCTGAACTGCATTAGCTACATCGCTCATACCTGACCAGTTAGACCAATACATTTTTCCGTCTTCCATACCGTTGATTGGCTGTCCATTTAAAAGGAAAGCGGTGTTTGTTTGGTCAAAACCACGCAAAAACATTTGTGAATCACCAAAACCTCCAGCTTGGTTAGAAACGTAAACACTTGGTGTGCTTTTCACCACCTCTGGAAACTCAACGTTACCAACTGCCTTAGCTTGAATTTCAGCAGCGGAAATAGTTGAAACGGCGATAGGGGTTTGACGGTCCTTTGCCATATCTATAATTCCTTTTCCCACGATAACTACTTCTTCAAGGGCATCAGAATCTACAGTAATTTTAACGGTACCTAAGTTTGCGGCTCCATTTACAGCTTTAAAAGGAACTTTTTCAATAGTGTACCCAATGTAAGAGATGGTAAGCGTACCCGTTGCAGCGGAAGTTTGCAGTGTAAAATTTCCGTCAAAATCGGTAATGGCACCGTTAGTAGTGCCAGTTTCAACAACGTTGGCACCAGCCAAGGGGTCGTTGGAATCAGAATCGATTACCGTACCGGTAACCGTTGTTTGTGCAAAAGCGGCAAAACCGCCCAATAAAAAAACAAGAAATAGAAACTTTCTCATGAATTTGGATTTAGGTTTAAAATTTCGGCAAAAGTACAATCTTAAATAATTACTCACCAATAAAATTGATTAAGAAATCTTTAAGAGAAATACTTAAGAATAAAGTTAAAATTTAGAGCCTAAAAGTCTGATAAATCGCGAGTTAGTTAATAACAATGTTATTAACATGTTAAGCGAAAGAAAAAATTAAAACATGATGCAGTCCAATTCTTCCTTCATAGGAAGCAGATTTGCGAAATATTGCTCGTGCAATTCTTTCGGTAAGGGCTGCGAAAAAGGGGTGTCTTCCTTAAAAGGATCTACTTCTTTTCCATTTTTCCAGAAACGGTAACATACATGTGGTCCACTCGTGTTGCCGGTCATACCAATCCAGCCAATTACATCGCCCTGGCTCACGTGTTGCCCTACTTTTACGTTTCTGGCTTTCATATGAAGATATTGTGTTTCATACGTGCCATTATGCCTTATTTTAACATAATTTCCGTTACCGCCACGACGCTCAGATTTAGTCACTACGCCATCTGCTGTAGCCAAAATAGGAGTTCCCACAGGCGCAGCAAAATCGGTTCCGCGGTGTGGACGAAGTTTAAAACCGTAATATTTTATTCTTCGGTTTAAATTATATCTGGAAGATATTCTACTGAATTTTACGGGAGCTTTTAAAAAGGCACGCTTTAAATTGTTAGCATTTTCATCGTAATAGCCTGAGAGTTTTCCCAAAGAATCTGAAGAAAATTTAAAGGCATACAGAGGTTTGCCCCTATGCTCAAAATAAGCGGCCTTAATTTCCTTAAGTCCGCCAGGAATGGTGTCATCAATAAACTTTTCAGTATAAATAACCTTAAAACGATCACCCGGCTGCAACTTAAAAAAATTGATGGTCCAGGCATAGATATTTGCTAATTGATCCGTCATATAAGGACTTAGGTTCTGTTCTTCCATAGTTGCGGAGAGTGAACTGGTAATAACTCCAGATGCCGTTCTATCTTCATAACGAACAGGCTTTTGACTGTTGAATATGGAAAGCGTATCCCTAAAATCTACTACCGCAAAATCTACCTTATTAGTTTCATAAATAAAGACTTGGGTTTTGTTGAGGGAATCTTTGGAATTTAAGAGGACATAGGGTTTTCCAATTCCTATTTTTCGAACATCGAAGCTATCACGAAATTTAGTGGCCACCTCCATGATTTTTTCCTGTGATACACCATTGGCAAAAAGTATATCTCCAAAAGTATCACCTTTACGAATAGTGTCCCGAATTACGTTAAAATCATTAAGTATATAGCCGTATTGCTCAATGATGGCTTCTTCAGCAACAGTGTTTGTTTCGGGAAGTTCAACATTATTGTTTTCACAAGCAGTGGTAAGCAGTATAAGGGTTAGCGTGGCTAATATTATTTTCTTCAATGATGGGGAATTTTCTGTATTAAGTATTTAATCTGCAATTATTTTAAAAGAGTGTTGCAATCCTTTAAATTCAGTCAGGGTTGCTTTAAGCGATCCTACTGCCAAATCTGCCTTCACAAGGAGGGGGATTTTGTTATTATCATCACTGATCCAGACCGTTAGGCTCTCTTTTTCCTTAAAGACACGGCCCGATTGTACATAGGGTCTAAAGATCAATGTTCGGACGCGCCCAAAATTAGTATCTAAAACTTCTTTTCCAAGGAATTTTAACCTGAATTTGTAATTTTCTTTGTCGAAAAACATATTCATCTCAACCACGTCACCCGCTTTTATGTTTTCAGTTTCCAGTTGATTCCGGAGATAATAAAAAGCTGAAATCATGTCCTGCGTATCTTTTGGGAACGAAAAGACCGTAATTTCATTGTGTTTTTTATCGTTTACTGTTGCTTTTTGGGTGCTATGGTTAAAGTCTATCTCAATATCTTTGGTGTATCCGCCTTCGTCAATCTTCCGAATAAAACGGTAGGGAATATCCTTTTCCTTATCAATATAGGATTGATAATCATCCTCAACTTTAAAAAACCATTTTGAAACTCCCACGGTTTCACCGTAACCACGTACGTGAAAGACTTCTTTTCCCTTTATTGTGGTATTTTTTACTTTGAGGGTGGCATAACCTGCAGTAACAAAACCATAATGGACACGGAATTTGAAAAATTCGCCATCACCGTAAGCCCTTTCTTGTGCAGAAAGAAAAAAAATGTTACTAAAAAGAATTAAAAGCACAAATAGCTTTTTCATAAATAATACTTAGGTATTTATGGTTTTTAAAAATACAACTACCGTTCCAAAATAATAAAACCCCACCTTCTTTAAGACGATGGGGTTTATATAATGTTACATTTTATAAAGTTCCTCTCTGTGCCTGTTCCCGCTCAATAGATTCAAAAAGCGCCTTAAAGTTTCCGGCACCAAAACCTTTTGCACCCATACGTTGGATAATTTCAAAGAAAAGCGTGGGTCTATCTTCCACGGGTTTAGTAAATATCTGTAATAGATAACCCTCTTCATCGGCATCAATCATTATGGAAAGTTTTTTAAGCTCATTGATGTCTTCTTTCATCATCTTCATGTGATCGCCTAATCTGCGCGGAATGTCATCATAATAAGCTTGCGGCGGGGGTGGTAAAAATTCTACGCCGCGCTCCTTCAGCTGGCTAACTGTTTTAATGATATCATCCGTAGCCACCGCTAAATGCTGTACACCGGAGTCTTCATAAAAATCCAAATATTCCTCGATCTGTGATTTCTTTATTCCTTTGGCCGGCTCGTTTATGGGGAATTTGATGCGCCCATTGCCATTGCTCATCACCTTGCTCATCAGCGCCGAATACTCTGTGTGTATCTGCTTATCATCAAACGAAAGGAAATTTACAAAGCCCATTACATCCTCGTACCATTTTACCCATTTGTTCATTTGGCCCCAGCCGACGTTGCCTACCATGTGGTCTATGTATTTCAGGCCTGTAGGGGTTGGGTTATAATCGCTTTTCCATTCGCGGAAACCTGGTAAAAATGTTCCTTTGTAGTTTTTGCGTTCCACAAACATATGTACTGTTTCGCCGTAGGTGTATATCCCGCTGCGCACTACTTCACCGTGCTCGTCTTTTTCAACAGTGGGTTCCAAGTAGGGTTTTGCGCCACGCTTGGTGGTTTCCTCAAAAGCACTCGTAGCATCATCTACCCATAAGGCAATAACCTTTACGCCATCGCCATGTTTAACAATATGGTCATTAATGGGTGATTTACTATTTAAAGGCGTTGTTAAAACAAGCTTGATTTTGTCCTGTTTAAGAACATAGCTAACAGAATCTCTTGATCCAGTCTCTAAACCTTTATATGCGTAGGATTGAAATCCAAAAGCAGTTTTGTAGAAATGTGCAGACTGTTTAGCGTTGCCAACGTAGAATTCAACGTAATCGGTGCCCAATAAGGGCAGAAAATCTTCCGCGCCCTCAAATATTTTTTCCAGTCCGTAATCGACTGATTTTACTTCTTTGCTCATAATTTAAGTTTTCAATAATCTTATTAATTTAACTCAGAATATTTTAGATAGAATAGCTTCATTTATAATGAAAATAGTTTTCAAATTCATTTAACCGCAAAGGCGCAGAGAACGCAAAGACCACAATCTACTGCTTACTGCAACTGCGACTGCCAACTCATTCCTCCAACCAACTCTGGTAATACGTACCATCCGAGAGTTTTAAACCATCTTCGGTAACCTGTAATGGTTTAAACGTATCAACCATAACGGCCAGTTCTTCTGTTTCCGTTTTACCAATACTTCTTTCCGCGGCGCCGGGATGCGGGCCATGGACAATACCGGCAGGGTGAAGCGTGATTTGTCCTGCTTCAATATCGTTTCGGCTCATAAAATCGCCATCTACGTAATATAACACCTCATCGCTATCTATATTGCTGTGGTTGTAAGGCGCCGGAATACTCAGCGGGTGATAATCATACAGCCTAGGCACAAAACTACAGATAACCATGGCATCTGTTTCAAAAGTTTGGTGCACTGGGGGCGGTTGGTGGATTCTTCCGGTAATTGGTTCAAAATCGTGGATTGAAAAGGCGTACGGAAAGTTGTACCCGTCATAACCCACGACATCAAAAGGATGGGTGGCGTAAACCATTTCAAAAATATCGTCCTGTTTTTTCACCTTTACCAAAAACTCACCTTTTTCATCACGAGTTTCCAACTCTTGCGGCTTGCGGATGTCGCGTTCACAATAGGGCGAATGCTCCAGCAACTGGCCAAACCAGTTTCTATATCTTTTTGGGGTGTAAATGGGGCGGCGCGATTCAACAATAAAAAGTCGGTTGTCTTCGGTGTCGAAATCTATTTTATAGATAATTCCGCGGGGAATCAATAAATAATCGCCGTATTTAAAATCGAGATTGCCTAAAAAAGTTCGCAATTTTCCGCTGCCTTTGTGGATGAAAATCAACTCATCGGCATCGGTGTTTTTATAAAAATAATCCTTCTGCGATTCTTGCGGCGCGGCAAGTATTATGCTACAATCGCTATTGGTGAGTACCGTTTTACGACTGTTGAGATAATCTTTTTCAGGTTTTACATCGAACCCTTTTAGCCGAAGCGATTCCATATTATTGGCGCGTGCAATCTTCGGAGCTACGTTGTATTGCGTTTTTATTTCCTTGACCTGCGTGGGTCTGTGTTCGTGATAGATATTGCTATACATTCCATCAAAACCAACGGTACCGAAAAGTTCTTCGGAATAAAGGGTTCCGTCTGGTTTTCGGAATTGTGTATGGCGTTTGGGCGGTATTTTGCCCAGTTTGTGGTAGAAAGGCATTTTGTTTGAGTTATTGGGTTAACGAGTAATTTAAATTGGGAATGGTAATAAATTAACAACCAATCAATTTTGTAACTCTTCCCCACAAATATCGGAAAAATATTGAAGCTAAACCGCTAAGTTTTTACTAAAACCGATAGCCCAATGCCACATACCATTCGCTTTCATTAAGCTCAGGCGAATAGGAATATTTAATCTCCATCGGTCCTAGAACGGTTTCCAGCCCATACCCTGCTGAAAATCCCGAATAGTCTACCCCGTCAATCCACTGGCCGTTTTCAAAAAGATCATTCCCCACATTGGCGATGTTTGCAGAAATATTGATATGGTTTTTTCTGAAAATTTCATAGTCAAATGTAAGTGTGGATTTAAGATATGTATTTCCGCGAAGCGAAATAGCTTCGTACCCCATAAAGGGAATAATGTTGTTCATCTCCTTAAATCCATAGCCCCCCAATGCAAAATCCAATGAGGTGGTTTCGGGTCCGCCCCATTTAAAACCACCCTCGGTAGTTAAATGAGCCGAAATTGTGTTAAAAAATGTATGGGCATAACCCATTTTTGCTTTTGCCAAAGAGAATGGCTCAAAACTCTTGTTTCGCCCGTGGGCCAATAAATACCAGTGAAAATCACCTGAAAAATAAGCTCCTTTTTTGGGAAAAAAGCTATTATCATAAGTGTCATACTTCAAAAAGCCAAACGCACTGTAATAATTAGTGCTTTCAAAAACGGTTCGGGGAAGGTTGTTTTCATCTGTACCTATAGTTTCCGAAAGATAACGAAGGTATTTATGCTCTCCTCCCAAACCGAAAATCAAGGTCCTGCGGAAAAGGGTCTCAAAATAAAGCTGGTTGGTAAAATCGCTATACTTAATGGAAAGTTTATTGACAGGCACCGATATCTCCGCATCAAAATCGGGATTGATGAAATCCAACGGCACGTCGGTTTCAAAAAAATGATACTTGGAATTGAAGCCCACGCTCCAGTAAAATCCCTTGTCTATATAATATTCAAAATTGTACCGCAAGTTGTCGCCAGCAATTAAATCCAGCGAGGCAATATCGTTATTGGTAAGAAGCCGCTTTTTGGTAATATTTACCAATGCGGCCGTTCGGAAAAGATCGTCATAATGTGCCGCAAAACGCAGCATCATGGAAGACCGGCTCTCGCGCAGTTGTAGCAGGAGTGTATTTTCATTGTTTTCGTCCTCAATCAACCTGTAATTAATGTCCTGGAAATTCCCAGTTGCCGAAAGGTTGTTTATCCCCTCACTAAAATCTTCATAGGTTATTTCATCGGGCGTGCGCAATTTCAATTTCCCCAAAACATAGCTTCGGGTATATTTTTCGTTCCCCTCTATTTTAACTTCTTTTATATAAATAAAGTCATTGGCATCAAACTTTACTTCTTCACGGTTTACAGGCTTTTGCCTCGAAGCGATATTTTCAAGCTCCTCCCTATATGATTCTGCTGCAACAATTCCAGATTCTACAATATTTTTCCCCTCATCAAAAGAAACTACCGAGAAATCCTGAATGTTCGGATGAATATAGACATCTGTTTTTTCACGCTTCTTAATCATGTCGTTAATGGTTCGATAGTTATTTATCTGGACCAATACATCAAAAGCAGATCTCAAATTGTCCCTATTTTTTAAGCTATCCTGTACATCAACCCCTATGATTATATCCATCCCTTTGGCACGCACCTCATTTACGGGATAGTTGTTCACCACCCCGCCATCAATCAATACTTTATCGTCAATCACCACAGGACTGAAAAGCGACGGCAACGCCCCGCTGGCCGTAACCGCACGCGGAAGGTAACCACGATCAAGGATTACTTCCTTTCCTGTTTCAACATTGGTTGCCACACAGAAAAAAGGAATGGGCAATTTGCTGAAATCTGAAACCGTGCTCACATGACTTGTCAATTTTGAAATCAGATTATATACGTTCTGTCCTTTTGAAAGCCCTGATGGAAAACCAACTTTAAATTTATCAAAAGGCAGCACCAAGGCATATTTTTCCGACTCCTGCTTTTCGTAAAAAGTCTTTGCGCTCCGCGGAATATTGTCCTGTATCAAACTGCTGAAATCCGTTTCCCGAAAAATACTGTCAAGTTGCGTTGCCGAATACCCCGAAGCATACAGCGCCCCGATAATTGCGCCCATGCTCGTGCCGCCAATGTAGTCTATCCGCACGCCCGACTCCTCAATAACCTTCAATGCTCCAATATGCGCCAAACCTTTTGCCCCGCCACCGCTCAAAACCAGACCTACTTTTAGGTCCTTCTCAGCTTTTTCTTGTGAAAAGACAAAGGTTGAAATTATCAGGAAAAATATAAAGAGCAATCTTTTCATTTGTACATTATTGGATTGAAAGATTTCTGAAATTTTAAAACTTTGGCACTGATTATTTTACTCATAGCCCATATCATTTTACTCATTGACCAAAAAACTTACTCATAGCCCATATCATTTTACTCATTG
>DEXQ01000013.1:44586-67309 GCA_002364215.1 Aequorivita sp. UBA3180
TCATTGACCAAAAAACTTCCTCATAGCCCATATCATTTTACTCATTGCCCAAAAAACTTACTCATAGGCCATATCATCTTGCACATTGTCCATATCACCTTACGCAACGCCAAACAGCTATTACACTTGACTTAAGATTTATTGCTGAAATGTTCTACCAACTTCTTCGCCCTGCTCGGACCGATCACTTTTGAAAGCTCCTCAAAACTTGCCGAGGCAATCCGCTTCGTGCTTTTAAAGTGTTTCAACAATTCCACGACCGTTTTTTCGCCAATGCCGGGAATGGTTTCCAGTTCAGTATTTAAAGCCTGCTTGCTGCGTTTGCTCCGGTGAAAGGTAATGCCAAAACGGTGCGCTTCGTTGCGCAATTGTTGTATTATTTTTAAAGTCTCGCTCTTCTTGTCCAAATACAGCGGAATAGGGTCATCGGGATAAAACAATTCCTCCAAACGCTTTGCGATACCAATAATAGCAATTTTCCCGCGTAATCCCAGTTTGTCCAGACTTTTTAGAGAAGAAGACAACTGCCCCTTTCCCCCATCTATGATGATGAGTTGCGGTAAGGGTTGCTCTTCTTCCAGCAATCTTTTGTAGCGGCGATAAACAACTTCTTCCATCGAGGCGAAATCATCCGGTCCTTCAACCGTTTTAATATTGAATTTGCGATAATCCTTTTTGCTCGGCTTCCCGTTTTTAAAAACCACACAGGCCGCCACCGGGTTCGTGCCCTGTATATTACTATTGTCAAAGCACTCTATATGTCGCGGTTCCTCGCTTAACCTTAAATCTTTTTTCATCTGCGCCATAATGCGCTTTTCATGACGGTCGGGGTCCACAATCTTTGCCTGTTTAAACCGCTCCATGCGGTAATATTTCGCATTTCTTTCGGAAAGGTCGAGGATTGCTTTTTTATCGCCCAGTTTGGGAACATGCGTTTTTATGTCCTCGCCCAGTTCCACCTCAAAAGGCACGTAAATTTCCTTTGAAAGCGA
This sequence comes from Aequorivita sp. UBA3180, assembly GCA_002364215.1. Classification (GTDB taxonomy): domain Bacteria; phylum Bacteroidota; class Bacteroidia; order Flavobacteriales; family Flavobacteriaceae; genus Aequorivita. The sequence continues at coordinate 45,579 of DEXQ01000013.1, forward strand.
ATTGAACCGTTGCCTAATTTCCACAATGGCAAGCTGCAGCAATTCTTCATCGGTCTCGTCCAACTTCTTCTTTATTTCCAACGTGTGCGAACGGATAATCGCGCCGTGCGAAAGCTGCAGAAAATTCACATACGCATAGCTTTCATCAGAAATTATCGAGAAAACGTCCACATTATTGATTTTCGGGTTTACAACGGTGCTTTTACTTTGGTAATTCTCCAAAATATCAATCTTTTCCTTTACGCGCTGCGCCTGCTCAAACTTCAGATCGGCCGCCAATTGCTTCATCTGGTTTTTAAACTTGTGCAGTGAATCCTTAAAATTTCCCTTCACAATATTACGGATGGCCTCAATATTATCGTGGTATTCCTTTTCGGAATAAAGCCCCTCGCAAGGCCCCAAACAGTTTCCCAAGTGATATTCCAGACACACCTTATACTTGCCTGCCCTAATTTTTTCTTCGGAAAGGTCGTAGTTGCAGGTGCGCAACGGATACAGGCCTTTTATCAAATCCAGCAGCGTGTGCACGGTTTTCATACTCGTGTACGGGCCGTAATATTCACTGCCATCCTTAATCATTCTTCGGGTGGGGAAAACCCGCGGAAAACGTTCGTTTTTAATACAAATCCACGGATAACTTTTGTCGTCCTTCAGCATCACATTGTAGCGCGGCTGATAGTTTTTAATTAAATTATTTTCCAACAAAAGCGCATCGGTCTCGGTCTTTACAACGATGTGCTTAATCGTCGCAATTTTCTTTACGAGAATTCGGGTTTTACCATTGTCCTGCGTTTTGTTGAAATAGGACGAAACGCGTTTTTTCAGGTTTTTTGCCTTGCCCACATACAGCAGTTTCCCGTCTTTATCGTAATATTGATAAACGCCGGGCGAATCTGGAAGGGTTGCAATTTGAAGTGTTACCGAAGCTTGGGCCATAGGCTCAAAGATACTTGCTATTTTGTTTTTTAAGGAATTTTTCCGCTATCAAAAATAGTTAAGAAACGGTTAAATGAAGCTTATTCAAAATCCAAATTCCCCAATCTTGCGTATCTATTTACAACCAACCCAAAATAATGCTTAAAAGCAAATTACATATTTCCTTTAAAAAGTATTTTGTGCTTTCCCTGTCGATTTTTTATCTGCTCAACCCGATGCAGAAACAGCTATCGGAGGGAATGCACATTTTTTCGCACGTAATGACGCATACAGACTATGGGCATCACGAAGAAGACCATTTGTTGGGCCACGAACACACGCACGAACACAAACTGATTACATTTTTCTCCAAAATATTTTCTTCGGAAGAGACCAGCGATCACGACGGCGTGTTTTTCAATTATACGTTTGATAAGCATTTTGCACAGGAATATCCCCCAATCGATTTTAAAAAAGAAACTAGTACCAAACACAATTTCTTTTATGTTTTTCATATTCCAAAAAGCGTAAAAACCATCCTCAGCCCGCCTCCCGAAACATTCTTTTCATAGTTTTTTATCTGAATGAAATCTTCATTCAGACTATTCATTTATTATAATTTTTTAAACCAATCACCCATGAAAAGAATACTCTTAATGGGGCTGATGCTATGCTTTGGTATTGCGCAATCGCAATCGCTAAAAGGAAAAGTAGTAGGCCCAAATAACAACCCGCTGGAAAACGTGGCGGTTTTTGACCGAACCTCCGGCAACCATACCCACACCGATACCTCGGGAAAATTTTCACTTGAAAATGTGGAGGAAAACGACATCATCAGCTTCTCCATTTTAGGTTTCGCAACCTATGAATATTCAGTTACCGCTGAAAGTTTTGCGGAACCCATAAACATCACTTTAAACGAAGCCGCCGTTTCACTGGAACAGGTAACCATCACGCCAGAAGTAAACACGCTCAGCCAAATAGTGGCGGTAGATTTAAAGACCGCTCCCGTAAAATCGTCGCAGGAAATCCTTCGGAAAGTTCCGGGATTGATTATCGGCCAGCACGCCGGCGGTGGAAAAGCGGAACAAATATTTCTGCGCGGTTTTGACATTGACCACGGCACCGACATCAACCTTTCGGTGGACGGAATGCCCGTGAATATGGTGTCGCACGCGCACGGACAAGGCTACAGCGACCTGCACTTCGTGATTCCCGAAACGCTTGATAAAATTTCCTTCGGAAAAGGTCCGTACAATGCGGAATACGGCGATTTTGCCACTGCGGGTTACGTAGCTTTCAAAACCTTGGATAAGCTCGACAAAAGCTCCATTTCCGTGGAATACGGGCAGTTTGATGCTTTTAGGACCGTTGGTCTTTTCAATCTTTTGGATACCAAAAACAGCAATGCTTATGTCGCGGCTTCGCTCAATACTTTTAACGGTCCGTTTGATTCGCCACAGAATTTTAACCGTTTCAATATGATGGCGAAATACAATCTGAAATTGCCCGACAACCAAAAACTGCAACTTACCGCTTCGCATTTCCAAAGCAAGTGGGATGCTTCGGGGCAGATTCCGCAGCGCGCCATTGACGATGGTTCCATCGGGCGTTTTGGGGCCATTGACGATACCGAAGGCGGAAACACCAGCCGTACCAATTTGCTGATAAACCATTCCAAATTGCTTTCAGAAAACAAAAAGTTGGAAACCCGAGCGTATTATTCGCATTATGATTTTGAACTGTTTTCAAACTTCACTTTCTTTTTGGAAGACCCAGTAAACGGCGACCAAATTGCGCAACGCGAAGACCGAAATATTTTGGGTTTCCAAACGGAGTTTTCAGATAAAATAAATTCTGAAACGCTTGATTTTAAGTACACCGCAGGAATTGGTGTTCGTTACGACGATGTGAACGACGTGGAACTTTCACACACCAAAAAAAACCGTTATGAAATTTTGGATCGGATTGCCTTCGGAAATGTGGATCAAATTAACAGTTTTGCGTTTTTGAATACGGAATTTGGTTTGGGCGATTTCAAAATAAACCCTGCAGTCCGATTGGATTATTTCAAATTTGATTACGAAAACAAACTGTCGCCAACCTACGATAACCGAAGTGAAAGCAAGGTTTTCGCCAGTCCGAAGTTGAATTTCATTTACAGCCCCAACCGCGATTTCCAATTGTTTTTGAAAACGGGAATCGGGTTCCATTCAAATGATACACGCGTGGTTGTTGCCAATGGCGGCGAGGATATTTTGCCTGCGGCCTACGGCGCAGATTTGGGCGGAATTTACAAACTGACGGACAATCTAATTTTTAACACAGCCCTGTGGGCGCTCTTTTTGGAACAGGAATTTGTGTATGTGGGCGACGCCGGAATTGTGGAGCCCAGCGGAAAAACCCGCCGATTGGGCGTTGATTTTGGTCTGCGTTACGAAGCATTGGATTGGCTGTATTTTTACGGCGATGCAAACTATACCTACGCGCGAAGCACCGAAGAACCCAATGGTGAGGATTACATTCCGCTGGCTCCGGATTTTACCTCAACCGGTGGAATTGCATTTGAAAATCTCGCAAACTTTTCGGGCGGATTGAATTATCGTTTTATTAAGGATAGAGCCGCAAACGAAGACAAAAGTATTATTGCCGAAGGTTATTTTGTGACCGATTTCAACATAAATTATACTTTTAAAAACTTTGTTTTTGGGATTGCAATTGAAAATCTCTTCGATACCGAATGGAACGAAACCCAATTTGCAACCGAAAGTAGATTGTTTGACGAGCCGGAAGCTGTGGAAGAAATACACTTTACGCCCGGCACGCCGTTTTTCCTAAGAGGAAAGGTAACCGTTAATTTTTAACTAATGATTTTAGGGGCAATGTTCTTTTTGGTTAAATTGCACGCACAATAACCAACTATGAACATTGCCATTTTATCGCGTGGGGAGGCGCTTTATTCCACCCAAAGTCTTTTAAAAGCTGGCGAAGCGCGCAACCACACCATGGAGGTTTTGGACCCTTCCTATTGCAACCTCGCTGTGGAAAACGGAAAAGCCGTCCTCTATTTTCAAAATGAATTGGTGGATGACCTACACGCGGTAATTCCCAGAATTGGCGCCTCAAATACTTATTTTGGCACAAACGTGGTCCGCCATTTTGAAGCGATGGGGGTTTTTAGCGTGGTTTCTTCCGAAGGAATTAGCAATAGCCGCGACAAATGGACCTGCTTTCAAATTTTGGCAAAACATCAAATTCCCGTGCCTCGAACTGTTTACGCTTCGTTTTTTGAATTTGAGGAACAATTGAAAACCTTTAACGGCAAGCCAATAATCATCAAACTTTTGGAAGGCACGCACGGCGAAGGCGTTATTCTTACCGAAAGTCCGCAGAATGCCTTGGCAACGACTGAAACCTTAAATGCCGCCGGCGTGAAATTTCTGCTACAGGAATATATTGAGGAAGCAAACGGCGCCGACGTTCGCGCCATAGTGGTGGACGGCGTTGTGGTTGCCGCGATGAAACGCAAATGCAAGATTGGTGATTTCCGCAGTAATTTGCACCGCGGCGGCACTTCGGAAATGATCAGTCTTTCATCAGCAGAGGAAAAAATTGCCATAAAAGCAGCAAAAGCGATGAATTTGGGGTTTTGTGGGGTGGATATTCTGCAATCGAAAAACGGGCCTTTGGTTTTGGAAATCAACAGTACGCCGGGATTGGAAGGCATTGAAAATACCTCGGGGAAGAATGTTTCGAAAAGCGTGATTGGGTTTATTGAGCGGAATAAAAAGTAGCAGTTTTTAGTGGCAGTAGGCGGTAATTTCGTATTTTATCCTTATTAATTATCAGGATGGAATTTTTATTATTTAAATTGCAATTACAAAACCTCCAATACTTTGAAAAGAAACATCGGCAGAATAGACAAGGCAGACTTTCCATTGCTGAATCTCTTCGATATTGAAGTGAAAATTGACACGGGCGCCTACACTTCTTCCATACATTGCAAAAACATGAAAGTTGAAGACAACTACCTGAAATGCAACTTTTTGGACGAAGAACATCCCAGCTACCACGAAAAGGAAATCATTTTTGATGAATATGATGTAAAAGTGGTAAGAAGCAGCAATGGTCAATCTGAAGCGCGATATAGAATAAAAACGGAAATTGTTCTTTTTGGTAAAACCCACCCAATTTATTTAACACTGAGCGACCGTGAAGAGATGCGTTTTCCCGTACTTTTGGGAAGAAATTTTTTGAGCAATAAATTCATGGTGGATATTAACAAAACTAACCTTTCCTTCAAACTAAAAAACAAACAATGAACATCAAAATATTATCGGCAAACAGCCATTTATATTCCACCCAACGCCTCGTAGAAGCTGCAAAAAAAAGAAAGCACGACGTTGAAGTTATAAATCACGCCAAGTGCGATATTGTAATAGAAAAGAAAAACCCTGTTATTTATTACAAAGGCCACAAACTAGACCACACCGATGCGGTGATTCCGCGTATTGGGGCTTCCGTCACTTTTTACGGAACTGCCGTGGTTCGCCAGTTTGAAATGATGCGCGTTTTCACAACTACGGAAAGTCAAGCATTGGTGCGCTCACGCGATAAATTGCGAAGCTTGCAGGTTCTATCCCGTGCGGGATTGGGATTGCCAAAAACCGTTTTTACCAATTATTCCAAAAACGTAAAGGAGATAGTGGACCAAGCCGGTGGTGCGCCCGTAATTATTAAACTGTTGGAAGGCACGCAGGGCATTGGTGTAATTCTTGCGGAAACCCGAAAAGCAGCCGAATCTGTAATTGAAGCATTTAACAATTTGCAGGCGCGGGTTATCGTGCAGGAATTTATAAAAGAAGCTGGAGGCGCAGATATTAGAGCATTTATTGTGGACGGCCAAGTAATTGGAGCTATGAAACGACAGGGCAAGGAAGGCGAATTCCGGAGCAATTTGCACCGCGGCGGAACCGCAACCGTTATAAAACTTACCGATGAGGAAGAAACCGCCGCACTGAAGGCAGCAAAAGCCATGGGCCTTGGAATTGCTGGGGTTGATATGTTGCAATCGGCACGTGGGCCATTGATTTTGGAAGTAAATTCATCTCCCGGTTTGGAAGGCATTGAACAAGCCACAGGCAAGGATATCGCAAACTCAATCATAAAATATATAGAACGCAACGTATAACTATGGCCAAAAAGGAAGAACGTGATATTGTAATTTTAAACGAACGGATTGCGCTGGGCGAAAGTCGAACCGTGGATTTCAGCATTGCGAAACTTTACACTTCCACCAAAATTGAAATTCCTATTATCATTGAACGTTCGAAAATTCCCGGACCCACAGTTTTGATAACTGCCGCCATTCACGGAGACGAAATAAACGGGGTGGAAATTGTACGCCAACTCATTGCCAGAAAATTGAACAAGCCCAAACGCGGCACCATTATTTGTATTCCTATTTTAAATGTTTTTGGTTTTTTAAATGGCGACCGTTCATTCCCCGATGGGCGCGACCTCAACAGGGTTTTTCCCGGAACCAAAACGGGTTCGTTGGCAAGTCGTGTTGCCTATCATTTCACCAAAAAGGTTTTACCCCACGCCGATTATTGTCTTGATTTTCACACCGGCGGAGCAAGCCGTTTCAACGCTGCACAAATTCGCATAAAACCAGGCGACGAAAAATTGTTGGAACTGGCAAAGGTTTTTAATGCTCCCTTTACGGTATATTCAAATACAATTGAAAAATCATATAGAAACACATGTCAAAAAATGGGCATTCCCGTATTGCTTTTCGAGGGTGGGAAAAGCCGCGAAAGCAATAAGCACATAGCAAAGGAAGGCGTGGATGGCATATTGCGGGTGCTGGATCATTTAGATATGTTGGGTAAAAGACATGCAGCACCTGAACCAACTGCTAATACGGTTATTATTGAAAAAAGCAAATGGATCCGCGCATACCGCAGCGGTTTGCTTCACGTAAAAATAGACTGTAACAAGCATGTAGAAAAAGGGGAGTTTTTAGCAACAATCACAGACCCATACGGGAAAATGAGGTTTAAGGTTACTTCGCCCAATGAAGGTTATATCATTAATGTAAACCAATCGCCGATTGTAAACCAAGGGGATGCCATTTTTCATATTTCAACCGTAAATACCGCAAATACGGAAGACGAGGAAATGGAAGATTGAACAGGATTTTGGATTGACGATTTACGATTTACGATTTACGATTGATGATTTTAGATTTGGCTTTTCGTGCCGATAACTCGGGAGCGTTCAGGGTGACACTATTGGGATTTGGAATTTGGGATTTGGGATTTAAAATTTGGAGTTTCTATATTATTATGGCTGATAAAAAAACGCTTCGTTTGAAATATAAAAAACTTCGGGAAGAGCTTTCCGAGGAATCCGTTGAAACAATGAGTCTTCAGATTGCGAACCGGGCTTTGAAACTTCCTATTTGGGATAAAACGTATTACCATATTTTTCTTCCCATTTTGGCAAAAAAAGAAGTGAATACGGAATATCTGCTGCATATTTTACAGGGAAAGGATAAGAGTATCGTCGTTTCAAAGGCCGATTTTAATACTGGGGAAATGAAAAATTTTCTTTTGCAGGAAAATACGGTTTTAAAAACTTCGGAATATGGAATTCCCGAGCCCGTTTCGGGTATAGAAATTTCCCCGGAAATGATTGAGGTTGTCTTCGTTCCTTTGCTCGTATACGATAAAAGAGGCCATCGCATCGGTTACGGAAAAGGGTTTTACGATCGATTTTTAAAACGGTGCAATCCGAATGCTGTATTTGTCGGGCTATCCTTTTTTGACCCCGAACCGGAGATTTTCTTTGAAGATTTGGATGTTCCCCTAAATTTTTGCGTTGTTCCAAAAGAGATATTTGATTTCCAAAATTACCGATGATCGTCATAAGTTAAGACAGCGATAACCGAATCAAAAAAAATTATGGAAACAGATTTTGGAAGTGCGATTATTTTCTTTTTACCCCAAGTAGCTTTTATTCAGTTTCTTTCTTCGGAAATGCCTTTTTATTGAAAAGAAGCAACAAAATAACCCCAATGCTGATGGAGGAATCCGCCACATTGAAAACTGGGTCGAAGAAGGTAAAATACTCCCCGCCCCAAAAAGGAACCCATTCGGGCAAAGTGCCGCCATATAGTGGAAAATAAAGCATATCTACTACTTTCCCGTGAAACAAAGTTCCATAACCGCCGTCTTCGGGAAACAAAGTGGCTACTTGATGATGGCTATCATTGAAAATAATACCGTAAAAAACAGAATCGATAATATTGCCCAAAGCACCCGCAAATATCAAAGCCACACAAAAGATCAGTATGCTTGGCATATTTTTTCGAACGGAATCCCAAAGCCAATACCCTATTCCCGCAATAGCCACAATTCTAAACAGGGTTAAAAAGAGTTTTCCGTATTCACCAGGAATCTTTGCGCCCCATGCCATTCCTTCGTTTTCAACGAAAAGAATACGGAACCAATCAAACACTCGAATTTCATCGCCTAAAGCAAAGTGTGTTTTGATATAAAACTTTGAAATCTGATCTATTAATAGAATCAGTATAATTATAAGAGTGGCTTTTTTTAGGCTCATAAGGTTTTTTCTTTCGCTTTAGCGTTGCAATGCGAGGGCTCTCCGTAACTAAAGCTTCAAAGAGCGCTGCAAAAATAGCAATATTATTTGGTTTGCAGCAGCCTTATATTACCATTGACGCTTTCGGCTTGAACCGTAAATTTTCCGCGTTTGGGAAGCATATTTTCAACGGTTCCATTTATTGAAATGGCAATACCCGAGACACCGCTTTCAGCAACAACATTTATATTGCCATCTTTAGTTTTTAAATGGGCATTTCCTGAAAAATTTCTCAATTCACAATTGGAGTTTTCTATGGAAACAGCAAGTGCTTTAAAGTTTCCGTTTGCAAAAATGGAAGCCAACTTAGACTTGACCTCAACTGAAATTGTATTTGGAACAATCAACACTATTTCAACCGCCAATACTTTATGGGCAGCGAGTTTATCGTCTTCCAAAAACACGAAAGGGGAAAAGCCTGTCTTTAAAGAAAGTTTATTATTCTTTAAATTTTCCTCTATAATTACATCCTCGGAATGTTCTCCGGAAATATGCACGGAAAGCTTGATTTCTTTTTCTTCGGAAGAATGAATCGTAATTTTAAAAATGGCATCGTCTACAATGGAAAGTGCTTTTATTCCATCCGAAGAGAATTCTTTGTGAATGGTTTTTTGGGCCACGGAAGATTTCAATCCGAGGAAGACTATAGCGATTATGAAGAATATTTGGCGCATAATTTAACCACAAAGGTTGCAAAGAATTTCACTAAGAACACAAAGAATTTGATACAATAAAAAAGCCCCGAAAAATTTTCAGGGCTATAATAATTTTAAGAATTAATCCTTTTCCCTTTGGGAAGGGCTGGGGATGGGCCTATTTCTGCAAATTCTTTGCCTCGATGCTCAAGGTAGCGTGTGGAACAAGCTTTAAACGCTCTTTGTTTATCAACTTTCCAGTAACGCGGCAAACTCCATAAGTTTTATTTTCAATGCGTACTAAAGCATTTTTAAGATCGCGAATAAACTTTTCCTGACGAATTGCCAACTGCGAATTGGCTTCTTTACTCATCACTTCACTACCCTCATCAAAAGCCTTGAAAGTAGGAGAGGTATCATCGGTACCATTATTACTGTCGTTTTTGTATGAACTTTTTATAAGCTCCAACTGCTCGGTTGCTTTCTTGATTTTATCGTTCAAAATTGCTCTAAATTCTTCCAGCTCGGCATCGGAATATCTGGTTCTTTCTGTATCTGTCATAATCTAATGTTTTTTAATGCTTATACGTGTTTCTATATCGTCAAACGCAATTTCTGTTCCTTTATCAATTTGTGGCTGAAATTGCAAAATTTCCGTTAATGTCTCTTCTTTTATATACTTCAGGTTTTGGTTTACCGCCTCCGTCAGTTTTTCATTTTCCTCAAGGGTAACCTCAATCCTGTCTGTCACTTCAAAACCGCTGTCTTTTCTTAGGTTTTGTATCCTGTTTACCAATTCACGGGATATCCCTTCATTTCGCAACGCTGGGGTTATGGTAACATCCAGTGCCACAGTAACTCCATCTGCATTTGCAACCAGCCAGCCCTCAATATCCTGCGAGCTTATGATTACATCAGCGAGCGCCAAAATAGTATTTTTTTCGTTAATAAAAACTGATATTTCCCCATCTTTTTCCAAAGTGGCAATTTGTTTTTGGTCAAAGGCTGAAATGGCTGCCGCCACGGCTTTCATATCCTTTCCAAAACGGGGGCCCAAAGCTTTAAAATCTGGCTTTATCTGCTTTACCAGCATGCCCGAACCTTCATCTATCAGTTCTATTTCCTTTACGTTTACTTCACTTTTTATCAATTCTGAAACCGCCAGTATTTCTTCTTTTTCAGAAACTTCCAAAACAGGAATCATAATTTTTTGAAGTGGCTGGCGCACTTTTATCTTCTCTCTTTGTCGTAACGAAAGCACCAAGGAGGATATTGTTTGCGCTTTCTGCATTTTGTGTTCCAACTTTTTATCAATGAACGAAACGTCTGCCTTTGGAAAATCGGTTAAATGTACCGATTCCATACCTTCTTTTGAAGTTCCGGACGTTAAGTCCTTATAGAGTCGATCCATAAAGAACGGAGCTACGGGAGCGCCAAGCTTTGCAACGGTTTCCAAACAAGTATACAGTACTTGGTAAGCAGAAATTTTATCGTCGTTATTAGTGCTTTTCCAATACCTTCTTCTACTTAAACGAACAAACCAGTTGCTCAAATTTTCCTGTACAAATTCTGAAATTGCACGCGTAGCCTTGGTAGGTTCATAATCTGCGTAATAGTCATCTACTTTTTGGATGAGCGTGTGCAATTCTGAAAGTATCCAACGGTCAATCTCCGGACGTTTTTCCAGCGGAAGGTCTTTTTCAATATACTCAAAATTATCGAGATTGGCGTAAAGGCTGAAAAAACTATAGGTATTGTATAGTGTTCCGAAGAATTTATTGCGCACTTCTGAAATTCCGTCTTGGTCAAATTTTAGGTTATCCCACGGATTGGCGTTACTAATCATATACCAGCGCGTAGCATCGGGACCGAAAACGTCCAAGGTTTCAAAAGGATCTACGGCATTGCCGAGACGCTTGCTCATTTTCTGTCCGTTTTTGTCCAAAACAAGTCCGTTGGAAACTACGTTTTTATAGGCAACGTCGTCAAAAATCATGGTGGCTATTGCATGCAAAGTATAAAACCAACCACGGGTTTGATCAACTCCTTCAGCTATAAAATCTGCTTTTCTCCAAGTGTTTTCAACCTTTTCCTTGTTTTCGAAAGGATAATGCCACTGCGCGTAGGGCATGCTTCCGCTGTCAAACCAAACGTCTATCAGGTCGGCTTCGCGCTTCATGGGTTTTCCAAGTGGGGAAACGAGCGTTATGCCATCCACTATGTTTTTATGTAGATCAACTTTTGAATAATTTTCTTCGGAAAAATCGTTTGCTTTGAAACCTTCAAAAATATCTTTTTCCATGAATCCAGCTGTAACAGCTTTCTGCATTTCGGCTTTCAATTCTTCCACAGAACCGATGATTATTTCTTCCTTTCCATCATCCGTTCTCCAAATCGGCAACGGAATTCCCCAATAGCGCGAACGCGAAAGGTTCCAATCATTTGCGTTTGCAAGCCAGTTTCCAAATCTTCCTTCGCCGGTTGCTTTGGGTTTCCAGTTTATTTCTTTGTTGAGCTCGAACATTCTATCACGGAAATCTGTAACCTTTATAAACCAAGAATCAAGTGGATAGTATAAAATTGGTTTATCGGTACGCCAGCAGTTTGGATAGCTGTGTAAATATTTTTCAACTTTAAAGGCTTTGTTTTCGGTCTTCAGTTTTATTGCGATTTCAACATCAACTGATTTCTCGGGCACTTCGGCATCATCGTAATACTCGTTCTTTACATATTTGCCTGCAAGCTCCTTCATTTCGGGACGGAATTTTCCTTGCAAATCCACAAGTGGAACCAGATTTCCATTTTCGTCTTTTACCAGCATTGGCGGCACTTCCGGCGTCGCTTCTTTTGCAACCTTGGCATCATCGGCACCAAAGGTTGGCGCGGTGTGAACGATTCCCGTTCCGTCTTCTGTAGTAACAAAATCGCCCGCAATTACTCTGAATGCGTTTTCAGGATTGTCGTGCGGCTTTGCATAATCCAAAAGCTGTTCGTATCGAATTCCGACTAAATCGGCACCTTTAAATTCTTTCGCAATAAAATAGGGGATTACCTTATCGCCCTGTTTATATGATTCCAGGATTTCCTCATTTGGTTTTTCCTCATAATTCTTTGCGAATTGGCTTGCAACCAAACTCTTCGCCAAAATCACATTTATGGGTTGAAAGGTATATTGGTTAAATGTTTTCACTAAAACGTAATCAATCTTTGGACCTACCGTTAACGCTGTATTACTGGGCAGCGTCCAAGGTGTGGTAGTCCAAGCCAAAAACCAAATATTGTTTGACTCTACACCTAAAAAATCTGGCAAAGTTTCGGCCATTGCCTTAAACTGGGCAACCACTGTTGTGTCTGTAATATCTTGATAGGTTCCCGGCTGGTTAAGCTCGTGAGAGCTTAAACCTGTACCAGCTTTTGGGGAATACGGCTGAATAGTGTAACCTTTATAAATTAAATTCTTATTGTAAATTTCCTTTAGAAGCCACCAAACGGTTTCCATATATTTTGGCTCGTAGGTAACGTATGGATCGCTCATATCTACCCAATAGCCGTATTTTTCGGTAACTTTGTTCCACACGTCTGTGTAACGCATCACGGCTTTTTTACAGGCCGCATTATAATCTTCCACCGAAATTTTCTTGCCAATATCTTCCTTTGTAATTCCAAGTTCTTTCTCAACGCCCAATTCAATAGGCAAACCATGCGTATCCCAGCCTGCTTTCCTGTCAACTTTAAACCCTTTTTGGGTTTTGTAACGACAAAAGATATCCTTAATGGCACGTGCCATTACGTGATGGATTCCCGGAAGACCATTTGCAGACGGCGGCCCTTCAAAAAATACAAATGGTTTCGCTCCTTCGCGAATGGAAATACTCTGCTCAAAGATGTTTTCTTCTTTCCAAAAATCGAGTACTTCTTCCGCCAGTTTAGGGAGGTCTAGCCCTTTGTATTCTTTAAATTTCTTGCTCATAATGTGGGTGTTGCAATAAAGTTTGCAAAAGTAAACAATTTTGAAGAAATGCATGTTGATTTTCCAAAGAGAAAGAAGCCTATATTATTTGAATTAATAACAGGTTTGAATATAAATTATCTAAATATGTAAATTATTTTTAAGGGTTTTATTCTAAATAAGGTTCATAATTTTGAATACTCCATTTTTTCCCCCAAATTTGAAGTCTTTTTAAAGCTTTCTCAATAATACAGTTAACTAATGAAGAAAATATATCTTTTCCTGCTTCTTGCAACAATTTCACTAGCTTCAGTTCAATCACAAATACTTGACCCCGTAAAATGGTCAACTAGTGTAAAAAAAATATCTGAGACCGAATACGATCTTATTGCAAAAGCTACGATTGAAGACAAATGGCATCTTTACTCTCAGGAAGTTCCACCAGATGGGCCATTGCCAACACTTTTTACTTTTGAGAAAAATGCCGCATATAAAGCTGTAGGAAAAATAAAGGAAAGCAAAGGAGTTACCGAACACGACCCTGTCTTTGACATGGTAATTACATTTTTTGCAAACAGCGCAACATTTACAAAACGAATACAATTAACCGGAAATAAAGGCACTACCGTCAAAGGCGAGGTAGAATTCATGGTTTGCGATGATACACGCTGCTTGCCTCCTGCCTATGTTGATTTAGTTTTTGAGATACCTGCGCCCCAAAAAACTGAATCAGTTGTTACCACTAAAAACACTGATAACATCAAAGTATCAGAAGAATCCACTGAAATTGTGGAAGATACTGTCGTGGTTGATACCTTATTAGAAACTAATGAAGTGCTAAATGACACTGTTAAAGCAGCTTCAGACGAATCACTTACGGCTCTTGAACAAAATAAAAAACAAGATAAAAAAGGACTTTGGACTATTTTTATTGTTGCATTCTTATTCGGTTTTACTGCCCTATTAACCCCCTGTGTTTTCCCCATGATCCCAATGACCGTGAGCTTTTTTACAAAACAAAGCAAATCTAAGGCAGCGGGTATTAAAAACGCTATTATTTACGGCATTGCTATAATCGTAATTTACGTGGTTTTGGGGGCTATTGTAACCGCAATCTTTGGTGCTGATGCTCTCAATGCGCTTTCCACAAATGTCTGGTTCAACATCATCTTTTTCTTGCTTATCATTTTCTTCGCCTTCTCATTTTTGGGAGCCTATGAAATTACCCTTCCCAGCTCTTGGGCTACCAAGGCCGACAAGCAGGCCGATAGGGGCGGGATGATTGGTATATTTTTTATGGCGCTTGCTCTGGCCATTGTTTCCTTTTCCTGTACGGGACCTATTATTGGTTATTTATTGGTAGAAGCCGCCTCCAAAGGAGGGATAGCACCTTTTGTGGGAATGTTCGGTTTTTCATTGGCTCTGGCATTGCCCTTCGCGCTTTTTGCGGCTTTTCCTGGGTGGATGAATTCACTTCCAAAGTCTGGCGGATGGCTAAACACCGTAAAAGTTTTTTTGGGTTTTTTGGAGTTGGCGCTGGCTTTTAAGTTTTTATCAAATGCAGATCTTGTACTTCAACTTCATTGGCTTGAAAGAGAAGTTTTCTTAGCTATTTGGATTGCAATATTCGGTGCTTTGGCGTTGTATCTCTTCGGAAAAATAAAATTGCCCCACGACTCTCCATTATCACATATTTCCGTGGGAAGGTTAAGTCTCGGGCTTGTAGTTTTAGCATTTACGGTTTATATGATTCCAGGTCTTTGGGGTGCACCGTTGAAACTAATTAGCGGTTTCCCGCCAGCAATGAATTATAGCGAATCTCCATACGGGGTGGGCTACACAAAGTTAGGTAGTGGCGGAGGTACTTCCACAAATGAAAAGTTTCCGGAAGGAGCATACTTAGGCCCTCACGATATTATTTCATTCCATGATTATGAAGTTGGTTTAGCGTATGCAAAAAAAATAGGAAAACCGGTATTGATTGATTTTACCGGTCACGCCTGCGTAAACTGCCGAAAAATGGAAGAACGCGTTTGGAGCGAACCAAAAATATTAAATCTTCTTAAGGAAGACATAGTCTTAATTTCGCTTTATGTTGACGATAAACGTCCGCTTCCGGATGGCGAAGAAGTGATTTCAAAAATATCTGGGAAGAAATTGCGCTATATTGGTCAGAAATGGAGTGAATTCCAGATTTTGAAATACAAAGCGAACGCGCAACCCTTCTACGTTTTGATGGGTCACAACGAAGAAAACCTTATCGATCCCGTGGGTTACACCCCCGACGTTGAGGAATATTACGATTGGTTACAAAAAGGAGTTGCCGCTTTTAAGAAATAGAACGCCATAACCAGCTAATTTTAAGCAATATTGCTTAATTTTAAGTAATTTTTAAAACTCGGAATAATGATTTCTTCGGAAGAAAAATTGAAGACTACAGCATTGGAAAAGTATTTTGAGCCTTTCCGAAAGAACATCGTGGGCATTGACCAAGAATTTGATTCCCCTTTCGGAAGAAAAAAAATTATTTATACCGACTGGACGGCAAGCGGACGCTTGTACGCTCCAATAGAAGAAAAAATGCTTAAGGATTTTGGCCCTTTCGTTGCAAATACGCACACGGAAACTTCGGTAACGGGAACGGCAATGACCAAAGCCTATCACCAAGCACGAAATATTATAAAAAAGCACGTGAACGCCAATGAGAACGATGTTCTCATAACTTGCGAAAGTGGAATGACTGGCGCCATCAATAAGTTTCAGCGTATTTTGGGCTTGAAGATTCCTGAAAACATAAAACCCTACACCAAAATTCCCGATGAAATTAGACCGGTAATTTTTGTAACCCACATGGAGCATCACAGCAACCAGACTTCCTGGCTGGAGACTATTGGTACTGTTGTGGTAATTCCACCAAACGACAATGTTTTGGTGTGTATGAAAACTTTTACCCAAACGGTTAAAAAATATAAAGACCATCCCATTAAAATTGCTGCTGTTACTGGCTGTTCAAACGTAACGGGAATACAAACACCCTACCACAAAATTGCAAAATTGATGCACCAAAACGGCGGACTTTGCTTTGTAGATTTTGCGTGTTCGGCTCCCTATATTTCAATAGATATGCACCCTGGGGAAGAAGGTGCACATTTGGATGCAATTTTCTTTTCGCCTCATAAATTTTTGGGCGGACCGGGCTCTAGCGGCGTGCTTATTTTTAACAATAATCTTTATAAAAACACTATTCCTGATAATCCTGGCGGCGGTACTGTTTCGTGGACAAACCCCTGGGGGAACCACAAATATATTGACGATATCGAAACCCGTGAAGACGGTGGAACCCCTGGTTTTTTGCAAACCATTCGTACAGCGCTTTCTATAAAGCTGAAAGAAAAAATGGGAGTCGAAAATATTTTGCAACGTGAACACGAGCTTTTGGATATCGTTTTTGAAAAACTTGGCAACGTCCCCAACCTTAAAATTTTGGCACCGCAAACACATGACAGGCTTGCTGTTATTAGCTTTTATATTGACGACCTTCACTTCAATCTGGGTGTAAAATTGCTCAATGACCGTTTTGGGATACAAACCCGCGGCGGCTGCTCCTGCGCGGGTACGTATGGTCACTATTTGCTACACGTGGACCAAGAAACCTCGAACAACATTACTTGTGAAATTGATGGGGGCGACTTAACCCACAAACCGGGCTGGATACGCATGTCCATTCACCCAACCACCACCACGACAGAAGTAGAGTATGTTTGTGATTCCATAAAGCAATTGGCAGAGAATTTTCCCGAATGGAGTAAAGAATATAGGTACAATTCCAAAAGCAACGAGTTTTTTCATCCAAATGAACAAACCGACAATATCATGGAAACGTGGTTTGCTTTTTAACAGCTATTCAAACACTTGAAAAAACTCCTACTTCTCGTTTTCCTATTTTCTATAAGCCTTTCCGCGCAGGAATATGTAGATATCTTTCGAGTTGGCTACGGACAAACGTTCAACAATAATTTTGAAGGAACCGATAGTAGTACCTATGTGAAGTTTTTAGATGTTGGTTTCACGTTTCCGGTTGTTCTTAATGAAAATCACGCCTTGATAACGGGAGCAGATTTCAGTAGAAACAATTTGCAACTTTTTCCCGAGGCCGAATATACTAGTCTGTACAGCACAAATTTAAAGTTGGGCATGGCTTCCACTTGGTCTGATAAATGGAGTACTACCATTGTTCTACTTCCTAAAATAGCTTCCGATTATAAAAATATTTCGGGAGATGATTTTTATTTGGGTGGTTTCGCTTTGCTGAAACTGAAGAAAAACGAAAACCTTAAATATCGCTTCGGCATTTATGCCTCTCAGGAAGCATTCGGCCTTTTTACCACCCCCATTTTGGGCTGGTACTATTTGAGTCCAAACAAACGTTTTGAGATGGATATGAGCTTGCCCATTTCTGCAGATGTAAGTTATAAGCTTGGCATCACTACCGTTGGGATGGATTACTTCGGGATTGGACGCAGCTATAAGGTGCATTATGAAAATCTTCCCACGCTTTACGCTGACCTCAGCTCGTTGGAATTTGCGGGCTATCTGCAGTTTAACACTTTGGAAGAAAGTGTTTTGCTACGTGCAAAGCTTGGCTATTCCAGCAATAATTATGAAATGTATGCCGAGGGAGAAAAAATGGATTTGGGTGTTTCCGCTTTTAGCTTTGGCGATGACCGAACCCAGTTGAATCCTTCTCTAAACGGAGGAATATTCTTTAAGTTGGAAGCAATTTATAGATTTCATATCAAGAAAAAATCTGAAGTGGAAGAGCCTGTTTCAAATTAAATTTTAAAATAAAAATTTTATCTTTAGGTTATGGAAAGAACCTGTCCGGAATGTGGAGATAAGATAATTGGGCGCGCCGACAAAAAATTTTGTAGCGATGCTTGCCGCAACACACATAACAATTCTCTCAATAAGGATAACAAAAACCTGGTGAGAAACATCAATAACCGTCTTCGGAAAAATTACAGGATTTTAGAAAAACTAAACACTGAAGACAAGACGAAAACCACAAAAGATAAACTTGCGCGAATGGGTTTCAGTTTTGACTACTTTACTGGAATCTATACCACTAAAACGGGTTCTACCTATTTCTACCTATACGACCAAGGATACCTTCCGCTAGACAATGACTTTTATCTTTTAGTTAAAAAGGACATTAAATAAATTATTTAAATTTTATGAATATTAACTGCATAAGTCTCTGTGGACTTTAATTTGGCAAATCATTATATATAATGTAACACTCCTTTAACCCAGGTGGTTTCGTTTATAAGGTATATTTAAAACTCAAACAAAAAAACTACTTTATTATGAAAACGAAAAACCTTTTAATGATGATGATGCTGTTTTTTAGTATCACATTATTTGCACAAAATGCAGACGACAAAAAAGTAATTAATGATGCCGAAAAAGCAAAAGCTGCTTTTTTAGAAGCCAATCCAAAAATGCAGGGCTATTTTGATGATGCAAAGGCATATGCTATTTTTCCAAATGTTGGAAAAGGCGCCCTAATTGTGGGAGCCGCCTCTGGAAATGGTGCTGTATATGAGCGAGGAGTATTGGTAGGGATGGCAAACTTGAAGCAATTGGACGTTGGCGCACAGATAGGAGGAAAAGCTTACAGTGAAATTATTTTTTTCAAAACAGATAAGGCTGTTCAGGAATTTATGGATGACGATTTTAGTTTTGGATCAAATGTTTCTGCTATTGCAGTAAATCAAGCCCCGCCTTCTTTTAATATCACCTATACAGATGGAGTTGCCGTATTTACACTTCCTAAGGAAGGTTTAATGGCTGAAGTATCCGTTGGTGGTCAAAAATTTGACTTTGAGGATTTTGACTAAAATTCTGCAATTATAAAGTTTCTATTTAAATATTTTCAAAACCGTTTTAAGTGCTTATTACTTGAAACGGTTTTTCACTTCCCACCATAACTATAAAAAAAATCGTCCGGAAAATTTCCGGACGACTTCATTCTAACAATCAACAATTATGAAATATTATTCTTTTAATAAACGTTTCGTTGTTTCTCCATATTTGCCTTTAATCTTAACGTAATAAGAAGCAGCTGCAAGTTGGTGAATATCTATAGGCTTAACAGTACCCATACCGCGTAGATTTTCGGTTTTAACCAATCTGCCTCTTAGGTCATAAATTTCCAATCTTTCCAGTTCCATATTCTGTGGGTTACTAATGTTCAGAATATTTTTAGCAGGATTAGGATAAATCGATATGCTTCCAAGATTTTGATGGTTGTCGCCTATTCCAAGTACACTCTCTACGATAAGTTCGAAATCACAGGTAGCCATATTTCCGTATTCGTCCGTTGCCGTTAGCGTGATGGTATACGTACCATCAGGTAGCGGTGTTCCCGGAGCTGGATTCTGTGTTGTTAAAGTAATAGGTTCGGTACAGTTATCTAATGCAGTTGCTTCGCCTGTCGCGAAATAATCTGGTAAAATATAGAAAATGTTTCCAGGTCCAGGATCAACTGTGTGGTCTGCAGGACAAGTAATAACAGGCGCTAAGATATCAACAACCGTTACAACCGCAGTACAGGTAGAAAGGTTTCCGTTGTTATCCTGGCTAAACACTTGTACAGTCACCGGCGTACCGATATCTGCACAACTAAACTGTGTTATGTCCACAGCGACGGTAAAGATGCCACAAGCATCATCGTTGGATGCTATTACATCTGTTGGGTCCAGTGTGGCTGTACCATCGGCACCTAGTTCCAAAGTGAAGTCTTGGCAAACAAGTACAGGGCTGGTATTGTCTTCCACAGTTACTATAGCGGTGCAGGTTGCAGTGTTTCCATTAACATCCGTTACAGTCAATATTACAGTGTTGTCTCCTATGTTTGAACAATCGAAAGTATCGATATCAAGGTCGTAACTGGCGATACCACAAGCATCTGTGCTTCCGTTGTCTATATCCGTTCCCGCGATAGTTACGGTGCCTGTTACCGGATCCAATTCTACTGTGATATCTTGACAAACCACTACCGGAGCGGTAACATCCTCAACCGTTACAATTGCCGTACAGGTACTAATATTACCATTTACATCTGTTACCGTTAAAATTACATTGTTGTCACCAACATTGGAACAATCGAATGTATCAATGTCTATCGAGATATTTGCCACACCACAGTTATCTGTACTGCCTCCATCCACATCAGCTGCTGTAATGCTGGCGTTACCACTTGCATCGAGCTGAATGGTGATGTTCTGACATATGGCTATTGGAGCCTCATTGTCAATTACGGTAATGGTAAAACTACAAATACTCACGTTTCCGTTTACATCCGTAGCGGTGAACTCAATTGTGTTCACACCCACCGGAAATTGACTTCCGCTCGGATCGCCCATAGTTTGAACTACTGTATCCACTCCACAGTTGTCCAATGTAAAAGGCATCGGGAAGCTCACCGCTGCTGAACAAATGCCCGCAGCCGAATTGACCGTAATGTCTCCCGGACAGACAATGGTAGGCGGGATGCTGTCCTCTACAGTTACTATAGTGGTACATTGCGAACTGTTTCCGTTCACATCGGTCACTGTTAGTGTAACAGTATTGGGGCCTACATTGCTGCAGTCAAAATCAGTTATGTCTATTGAGGAACTTGCTATTCCGCAGGCATCCGTACTTCCGTTATCAATATCAGCTACGGTAATACTCGCCATTCCGTTCGCATCCAATTGGATAGTGAAAGGCGCAGCGCAGTTGGCCACTGGCGAAACATTATCCTCAACTGTTACAATAGTAGTACAAGTTGAACTGTTTCCGTTCACATCCGTCACCGTAAGAGTGACTGTGTTTGGACCTACATCGGCACAGGTAAAATCTGTAATATCTATCGACGTACTTGCGATAGCGCAATTATCAGTACTTCCATTATCAATGTCGGCTACCGTGATGCTTGCATCTCCGTTGGCATCCAACTGAATAGTGAAAGGTGCGGCACAGTTGGCTACTGGTGCTTCGTTATCGTTTATTGTTACATCAAAACTACAAGTTGCTGTATTACCAGAGGCATCAGTAACTACAAATGTATTAGTAGTCGTTCCTATAGGAAATGTTTCACCTGATGCCAAACCAGCAGTTTGCACTGTGGTTGATCCTGGACAATTGTCTGTTCCAACAGGAGCCGTATATGTTATCACAGCACCACAAACTCCAGGATCATTGCTTTGGATAATATTTCCAGGGCAGGTAATTGCTGGGGCTTCGGTATCATTTACCGTAACGTCAAAACTACAAGTTGCAGTGTTTCCTGAACTATCGGTTACTATAAAAGTATTGGTTGTAGTTCCAATTGGGAAAGTACTTCCACTAGGAAGACCAGCTGTTTGGGTAGGGGTCAATGCCGCATTCCAAGTAATTGTAATTTCACCATTGCCAGATCTCACTCCTGCAGTTGCAGTTCCGTTATTTACACCTCCTATATAAGAAGTTCCACCAGCACCGCCACCGCCTGACCAAGCACCGCCGCCACCACCAGCACC
>DEXQ01000013.1:67350-77228 GCA_002364215.1 Aequorivita sp. UBA3180
CCTCCTCCACCAGCACCACCAGAACCATGAGTGCCTGAACCGCCGCCGCCGCCTCCGCCGCCAGCATAATAGCCACCGCCGCCGCCACCGCCGCCAGAACCAGTAAAACCAGAACATCCTATTTTTCCATCACCGCCATTTCCACCAATGGCTAAAACACCATTAATTCCTGGGCCTCCAGTATCACCGCAGTTAGTGTTTCCAGTTCCGCCGTTTCCGCCCATTGTATCGGTTGCGCCAATGCCTCCAGTTCCTCCAGGACCACATCCACTTCCGGTAATTCCGGAACCTCCTAAACTAATATCACCACCATTTCCGCCGTTTCCTCCGGGACCGGACGCACAAGATCCTTGAGGACCTCCAGCTCCACCACCGCCGCCTGCGGCAACGAGAATTCTATCATTTACAGTTCCAGGAGTTGTTCTTATATCACTAGCTCCTCCACCGTGACCTGAAGTATTAGGACCACTAACTCCTGGGCTACCGCCTCCATTAAAACCATCGCTTCCTCCTACGTATATTGACAACACTTCACCAGGTGTTACCGAAAGTTCTCCGCTCGCCATAGCTCCCAAGCCACCAATACCAACAATTCCACCTACCCCAGATTCTCCTTGCGCGCCAAATGCTTCAATCATAATAGAAGTAACACCCGCAGGTACAGTCCAATTTTGGACGCTACCTGAATATGTAAAGGTTTGTGAAACTGGACCTCCAGAGCTACAATTATCTGCAGTTGTTACTGTATAATTCACTACAGCCCCACAAATGCCAGGATCATTATCAACTATAAAATCCCCAGGACAAGTAATTGTTGGTGCGATATTGTCTTCTACAGTTACCGTAGTTGTACAGGTAGAAATATTGCCATTATTATCTGTAACTGTTAATGTTACTGTATTAGCGCCAATGTCGGCACAGGAAAATGTATCTGGAGAGACTGAAAGTGAAGCAATTCCACAGGCGTCTGCTGAGCCTCCATCTACATCAGCACCCGTAATTGTAACGGTACCGTTTGCGTCAAGTTGTGCCGTAAAGGGTTGGCAAGTTGCCGTAGGAGCAACATTGTCTTCCACGGTTACAGTAGCAGTACAGGTTGAATTATTTCCGTTTACATCGGTTACAGTCAAGGTTACCGTATTGGCGCCAATATCTGCGCAAGTAAAAGATGCTGGAGAAACGCTTAATGAAGTAATTCCACAATTATCTGTTGAACCATTATCTATATCTGATGCGGTAATTATTACATTTCCGGTAGCATCTAGCTGCAAGGTTATATTTTGACAAACTGCAGTAGGCGCTATGTTATCTTCAACGGTTACTGTAGCTGTACAAGTATCAGAATTGCCCGCTGCATCGGTTACAGTAAGTGTAACTGTGTTAGGACCAACTTCTGCACAACTAAAAGTATCAATGTCTATTGAATAAGAAACGATCCCAACATTGTCGGTTGAGCCGCCATCCACATCGGTAGCAGCAATAGTTACTGAGCCGGAAGCATCAAGTTGTACAGTAATATTTTGACATACTGCCACGGGTGGTTCCGTATCATCAGGCAATATAGTATAAATACATCCGGATTGCGCAGTAGGAACAAATTCAGCAGTATCATTATTAATCCAATATTGGATGTCATTGATTATTGCTGCTAATTCACTAGCCGTACCTGTAATAGGAAATCCACCAGGCACCGCGCTACAATCAAACTGCCAGTTGTCCACTTCTGTTTCAGGAGTGCCTGCAACATAAAGCCTAATAGCATTTACGCCATTGGTCAATTGATCTGGTAATGCTGTTGTGGTGTTTGAAGTATTTGCTCCGTCCCAATCGGCATCTGTAGTTACACCTGGGTCTACATTACTGTGAACTCCAGTAATAAAAGTTGGTGATGCCGCTGTGCCTTGATAAGCAAATAATTGATCACCAATAGAAGATAAAACACTTCCCGCCATAAAACTTCCTGGTAAAGTAACAATATCTCCCGCATTCATTGCAGAAGGAGCGTACCAAGTTGCACTGCCATCGCCTGCACCTACGCACGTAATTGTATTTGGATTTGAAATACCACAATCTGTGAATTTTATATTTGTTCCCGCAATTATATCTTTCAAAATTATAAATGCAAAACCATCATTTCCATCTAGGTTAAAACCTACGAAGGCAATATCACCCGCATTCAATGTTGTAGCGGGAGGTTCGTTTATGGTTACAGGTATTGTGCATGTCGCACTATTGCCAGCTTCATCTGTAGCAGTTAAAACAACTGAATATACACCAACTCCAACCATAGTTCCCGCAGTGGGTGCTTGTGTAATTGTTATGTTTGCTGGTATTGAAACATCATCCGTTGCGGTAGTCCCGGTTACTAAATCTGGTATGGCTGCCATACCATTAATACCAGCTGTTATTGGAGCCGGTGTTGGGGCGCAAGTAATTACAGGTGGAGTTGTATCTCCCCCAGTACTAATCGTAAATGTACATCCAGCTTCCAATGCTGGATTATAAGGTGTAGTATTATCGCTTACCCAGTTTGCTCTATTGTTTACAATAGCTCGTATTTGAGCGGCTGTTCCAGTAACTGGTCCCCCAGCAATTGTACAGCTGAATTGCCAGTTATCTGATTCAGGAACTAATCTTACGGCAGTACTACCCGTAATCAAAGCATTTGGAAGTGCCGATGTAGAATTTGAAGTTGCAGCACCATCCCAGTTTGCATCATCCCCAGTGGCATCGTTATATTGTAATCCAGCTATAAATATGGGTGCTGCAGTTGAGCCTTGGATAGCAAAAAGCTGATCGCCAATACTACTGAAAGCTGCTGGAAATAGGGGTCCCATATCTATGGTTACAACTTCTCCAGCTGTTCTGGCCACACCGGAAGTCCATGTAAATTCGCCGTCACCATTGGTGGCAAAAAATCCGGTGCCATCATTCCATCCCATATCGGTAAAAATAATAGTAGTCGCAGCATCAATATCTTTCAAAAGAACAAAGGCTACGGTATCATCTGTATTTGTTGCTCCATCAGAATTACTTCCAACAAAAGCAATATCTCCCGCAGTTAACGCCGTTTGGCTATTGCCAAAAAAAGTAGCAAAGAGAAATAAAATTAATAGGGTAGTTTTTTTCATAATTTTTAGAGTTTTGGTTAAGTCAAATCTGGGGAGATTTATTAATTGGATATTGTTAATTCCTTGAAGGAAATACTCCTTGTAGCGCAATTATATAGCGAACTACCATATAGGGCTGCATATTGTTTATTGCTTGGCCTCCTCCAGTATTGGCTACTGATGTATTTGACATTGCCTCATCAGAAGAAACACCAAATGCATTTGTACCGTCCCCGGCAATAAAAGCACCGTTCGGGTCATCAGTAGTTCCTTCAGCTTTCGCATTTATAGCATGCCCGTGTGATGGCATTTGTGCAATGATTAAGGTATTGGTCTCTGCACCAGATTTTTGACCCATTTGACGGGGAGTAAGGCCAGGACCAGAACCCGTGTGTATTGCAACTCTTCCTCTCATCTCTGGAAGACCAAATGAAGTTCGGCCATCACCTCCATAGGTCGTTCCCAACAAAGAGAAAAGAGCCTGGTTTGAATTGATAGGCAATAATTGGCCATCACAATTGGCCCATTGTCGTGGGTTAAAATTACCTCCAAACATGGAGATTTCTGCAAGTGTTGGATCTGATATTGACATAGTACTTAATTTAAAATATTATTTAATTTCTTGAAGGAAATACCCCTTGGAGTGCAATTATATATCGGACTACCATATAGGGTTGCATATTGTTTATTGCTTGGCCTCCACCAGTATTGGCTACTGATGTATTTGACATTGCTACATCTGCTGAAGCAGCAAAGGCGTTTGTACCGTCCCCGGCAATAAAAGCGCCACTTGGATTATCGGTGGTTCCTTCTTCTTTAGCATTTATAGCATGCCCGTGTGACGGGAGTTGTGCAACTGTTAAAGTATTTGTTTCTGTTCCTGACCTTTCCCCCATTTGTCGTGGAGTAAGCCCTGGACCGGAACCTGTGTGGACTGCCACCCTTCCTCTCATTTCAGGAAGACCGAAAGTAGTTCTACCGTCACCACCATACATAGTGCCTAAAATTGAAAATAATGCCGTGTTCTGTGAAATTGCTAATAACTGGCCATCACAATTGGCCCATGATCGTGGGTTGAAGTTTCCGCCAAACATGGAGATTTCTGCAATAGTTGGATCGTAAATTGACATAAAATATTTTTTAAATTAGTAAATAGACTAGACTGAAAGATTAAAATGTATGGTTGTTTCCCCTAAAAAGGTTTCTTTAATTGGGAATAATTTTTCGCCAAGATTTCTGTTTTTGGCCCAATGCTCGCCTGTAATATGAGCACCTTGTTCAGTTAAAGCCAATTCTGTAAAAGAAATGCTTTCTGAACTTGACACTTTAAAATAAATTCGAGCACTTTTGCCTTCCTCTTTATTTGGAAAATCGGTTATAAACTCATACCTACCTTGTTCATCAGTTTTAAGTTTTGCGCGATGCCTATATTTTGAGGAGTTTGGGGAAAGATGCCATACTTCTACAGTGGCATTTTTTAAAGGAGTAGCATCATCTTTACCATAAAGGGTTCCCTTAACTGCAACCGAATTGGAACTGAAAACCCCAGATCTCAAATCTGTTTTGGTCTCAGCATATGGGTTATAACCTGAATATGGGCTTTCAGAAGTAAAAGCACTTGTAATTGTTGGAGTTAATACAGCTAGACCTGTTATGGCAAAAGCAGAATTGCGCATAAAAAGTCTACGCGAAGTAGTGTTTTTCATAATTTGGTTAGTTAGTTATTCTAAGATTTATATCCTTTTACGGGAAAGTTTTTCACAACTATTCTTAAAAAAAGAAAACTTTAAACATTTGACAAGCAAGTTATAAAATAATCCTTAAAACCCTATACGTAGTACTACGTAAATTAAATTGCCCTTTTTAAATGTATATTAGCAGTGTTAAAAATGAAATTATGCCTACCAATAATGCCAAAATAAAGCTAGCCGAAATCACTCAAAATCTAATTTCTGAAAAGGGTGATGCTAACCTTTTAAAAAGCTCCATTGAAGAACTAAAACTACTTTTGGAAAAAGTCTCGGGCTTAAACCAAGAGGCTCCTATAAATTCAGAAAATATCTTGTTGCCCACCGGAAAAGCCATCGGTCCCAAATGGGCAGGAATGTGCATAGAGGACGTTCCGCGCACGCATAAATTCATAAAAGGCATACATTCCGCAGTACAGGAAGTTCTGGGAAAAAATCCTAAAAAACCCGTTACCATACTCTATGCAGGCACAGGGCCATTTGCAACATTGGTCTTGCCTTTACTGGCACTTTTTAAGCCTTCCGAACTCCAACTCATTTTACTGGAAGTAAATACCGTGAGCATTGAAAGTTTAAAGAGAATTATCAAAGGTTTTGATGCCTATGAGTATATAAAAGCTATT
The DNA here is from genome assembly GCA_002364215.1 of Aequorivita sp. UBA3180. Classification (GTDB taxonomy): domain Bacteria; phylum Bacteroidota; class Bacteroidia; order Flavobacteriales; family Flavobacteriaceae; genus Aequorivita. Next base: position 72,832 of record DEXQ01000013.1, read on the forward strand.
TATCATTGCGATGCCGCAAATTTTATTGTGCCCTCAGAATTTGAAGCAGATATCCTTTTAATAGAATGTATGCAGCACGCCCTACTTCGCGAACCCCAAGTGGGCATTACCTATAATCTGCTTCCCCAAATGAAAAAGGATATCGTATTAATTCCCGAAGAAATTTCACTGCACGTGGCACTTGTCGATATGGAAAAGAAAGTAGAATATTTATCTATTGACAATAATGCGGAAAAGGATTATTATGAAAATTCCGAAGCTGTATTCACGCTCAACAAAATGGAAGTACTTCAAAATAATTCCGAATTTAAAAAAGAAGGTTTTCAATTTCCCGAAAAAGAAGTGTCTTTTTCTGAAGAACAGCTCAGCAATCACGACTTTATTACCGTTTCAACTGAGATAACCATTTTTAAAGACATCTCATTAAACATTGACGAAAGTGGCCTAACGGTACCGATGCTTTTAGCAGACCTCAACCACGACCAAAAAGTAATCGGGGCCAAAACACAATATATTGTGGGGACAGAGCCTGGCCTTACCTCTCAATTGTTGCGATCATAAAATTTCGAGAAAATCCATCAAAGCGCAAGTATCACCAAAAGGGCGCCCACTGAAATAAACACCCACAATGAAAACCCAAGGATCATGGGTTTCCAACCCGCCGATTTTATTTTTTCGAGTGAAAGTCCGGCACCTATCAAAAAGAGGGTGAGTACCAATAATGACTTTGAAACACTTGTAATGCCCTTGGTCAAAACTTCGGGTATGGGCAGATAACTATTTAAAATAATGGCCAAGATAAAAAGGAATATAAAGTAAGGGATTTTCACACTTTTTCCTTTCCCCTTAAATAGAAATACCGAAAACAGGGAAAGCGGAATAATCCAAAGCGCCCGTGCCAGTTTAACCGTTGTGGCTACTTTGAGCGCTTCTTCCCCAAAAGTATAGGCAGCGCCCACCACCGAACTGGTATCGTGAATGGCAATGGCGCACCACAGCCCAAACTGTTGTTGGTCCAGTTCAAACAAATGGCCCAAAGGCGGAAAAATAATCAATGCGATGGAATTCAGTAAAAAAATAACCCCCAACGAGATGGAAATATCCTTTTGGGAGGCATTGATTACGGGAGCAACCGCAGCAATGGCACTGCCCCCACAAATAGCGGTTCCCGAAGAAATAAGGTGACTGCTCTTGCGGTTCATTTTTAATAACCTTCCCAATAGATATCCCAAAACCAAAGTTGCCACAATTGAAAAAACGGTAAGTAAAAAACCATCCTTTCCAGCCGTCAAGGTTTCCTTTAAATTCATTCCAAAACCCAAACCCACTACTGCTATTTTCAGTAGCCAGTTTACTGCTTTGCTATTCAGGCTTAAAAAGGGGTTTCCCAAAAAATATGTAAATAGAAATCCGCCCACAAGCGCAACCGGGCTGCTTACATAGCCCAAAATGCACAGGACCATGCAAATAACAAAGAGTACTTTTATTACAGTTTCATTGCGCTGTGCCCAAGATTTCATGCTTTTTTATCTTTTTTTTCAGAATTTTCTTCAGCAGTTTGTGGCTCCGTGGCTGTGTTTTTGAAAACCAAAGTTCTGTAAGGGAATGGTATTTCAATCCCCTCGCTGTCAAACCGTTTTTTAATACTTTCCAATAAATCACAGCGCATATCAAAGGAATCTGTATAATCACGAGCCCATACCCAAGCCCGAATGGTAACGGACGAATCGTTTAGGGAAGTAAGCGCCACCCTAACAATGGGCTGGCCATCCAGAACGTCAAGTTCAGAACGGTTGTCCAAAATAAGCGGGTGCTTGGTGCATTCTTCCTGCATAATCTTTTTTGCCAGATCGATATCGCTATCGTAGGAAATGCCAATCTCTATGCGATCGCAGATTTTAAGTTCTCCCAAATCATAGTTTATCAATTTTTCTTTATTGATAATTGCATTGGGAATAACGATCATCTTATTTTCAAAATTTCGAATTACGGTATGCCGAAGGGTAATATCGGTAACCGTGCCCACCATAGTATCCGTAACTTTTATAATATCGCCAATTCTAAAAGGCTTAAAGGAAATGATAAAAACCCCGCCCACAAGATTTGCCAAGGCTTCCTGAGAGGCCACACCGGCAATAAGCGCTAAAACCCCAGCACCGCCGAGTGCAGTTTGAGCCACACCTTTTAATGACGGAAATGCCAATAGCGCAAAAAGCACCCCAATACTGTAAATACCGATTACCGCTACATATCTTAAAAATTTAAAACTTGTGGGGTCTTCAAGATTAGCTATCTTTTTCCGTATGCTCATTCTAAACCACATATTGGCAGAGGCAGCGCCCACAATGGTTACTATGGAAACGATTCCCAAATAGAGAATTAAATTAAAATTGTGTTGGAGCGCTTCGTACTTCTCCTCGTTTACAAAAAGAAAACTCAACAATATAATCCCCAACACCAGCCATAGGGCATTCAGTATTCTTCTTATCCAGCCGATTGCCTTGGGCGATTCGCCAGGATATTTTTTCTGTTCTTGCCTAACCAACCATTTATAGAGCAAATTGGTTGCAAAATGCAATATCAAAACGCCACCTATTACCCCCAAGGCGTAGAGAATATCTGATTGATATGTTTCAAAAAATTCTTTCATCCCTTTAAATTTCTTCCCCAAAAATACTAAATGCAAAACTGTCAATGCTAAAAATGATTTTTAAGTATTCTACCTTTTTCAGATTAAAGGCTTTGAAAGTTTTAATATCTTTAAAACCTTAACAATATTCCCTACGTATGAAGTTTATTTTTTCCACTAAAAGCGCGGTTCTACTACTGTTTCTTTCCTTTACCATTTCTGCCAATTGCCAAGTATTGACCAATTCACAAATTGACAGTTTGGTTCAAAAAACAATGAAAACCTTTGATGTGCCCGGTATGGCTGTAGCGGTTTTGAAGGACGGTAAAATCTATCATAAAAACACGTATGGCGTACGTTCCATAAAAACAAATGCCGAAGTGAACGAAAACACACTTTTTGGTGTAGCTTCAAACACCAAGGCGTTTACAACTGCCGCACTTGCGCAGTTAATAGACCAGGGCAAAATAACCTGGGATACAAAGGTAACGGACGTTATCCCTGAATTTAAACTTTACGATCCTTACGTAACTGCTGAATTTACTATACGCGACTTGGTAACCCACCGCAGTGGTTTGGGTCTCGGCGCAGGCGATTTGATGATTTTTCCGGCAAACAATACAACCACTAAAGCTGAAATGATCCACAACCTTAGGTACCTAAAACCAGTTTCGTCCTTCCGCTCTAAGTTTGATTATGACAACCTGCTGTATATAGTGGCGGGGGAAATCGTGGCGAGGGTGTCCGGCAAAAGCTATGACGATTATATTGCAGAAAATTTCTTCAAACCTTTGGGAATGGACCGTTCCCTGCTTTCCATTCCTGCCATTGAAGCAGATAACAACCGCATTGATGGTCACGCCCCAGTGAATGGTAAATTGGAAATTACGGGCAATACCTTTACCCAACTCGCCACCCCGGCCGGCGGTATTTACGCCTCCATCAACGATATGGGCACTTGGGTACAAGCACAATTAAATCAGGGAAAATATGGTCCGCAACTTAAAGACAGCCTTTTTAGTGAAAAAATGCACCGCGAAATGTGGACACCACAAACCCTGTTGCGCACTGGTCCCGGGCCCTATAACACACACTTTTTGGCATATGGGCTGGGTTGGTTTTTAAGCGATGTAAATGGCTATTTTCAGGTTACCCACACCGGCGGTCTGCTGGGTATTGTGAGCCAAGTAACCCTGATACCAGAGCTAGACCTTGGTATCATCGTGCTCACCAACCAGCAGAGTGGTTCGGCATTTAATGCAGTTACCAATTCCATTAAGGATGGCTATTTTAATATTAAAGGTGAAGACAGGATAAAACAATATAACGAGCGCCGCCTAGCGGGCGAACGCCAAGAAGACAGCATTGTAAAAGCCCTGGAGACTGCTTTGCAAACACAATTAAAAAGCAAAGCTCCCAAACCAGATGTTACCGCTGTACTTGGCACCTACCAAGACCCTTGGTTTGGAAAAGTATCCATAAGCAACCAAAACGGAGACTTACGGTTTAAAGCTGAAAAGTCTTTGGATTTAGTGGGCACAATGTCCTTTTACAAAGGCACTACCTATGTGGTACGGTGGGACGATGCCTCTTTAAAGGCCGATGCTTTTGTAAACTTTTCCCTAGATACCGAAGGGAGGGCCAAAGGGTTTGCTATGACCGCTATCTCACCTTTAACCGATTTTAGTTACGACTATCAGGATCTGAAGTTTGAAAGGGTGGAGTGAGGGGATTGATTATAGCCTTTGTGCCTGTTGCACAACCACCT
>DEXQ01000007.1:0-201221 GCA_002364215.1 Aequorivita sp. UBA3180
GCAGCTCCGCAGTTTCAAAATACCTGAAAAAGTGCAAAAGATTGTGTTGATAATTGCGAATGGTTGCCGGACTAAAACCTTTTAAAACCATTTTTTGTTGGTTGCGGTCCAGTTCCTTCTGAATTTTTTCCGAAGGGTCAAAACTGGGCATCGCAGAAGGGGCTTCCGTAGCTTGCATCTTAAGTTTAGTGCCGAAAAGCCTTTTAAGATGTTTTACGTTCTCTGCTGTATTAACAATACTCCAAAGCTTTTGGTTATAATGGTAAAAAGTACCGTTCAGCTTTTTGAAAGCCTCCCGTTCCGCCTTCATTTCATACGGAATTTTAAGTTTGATGCGTCCGGCATTGGCACGAGGAGTGTACATTACTATTGCGGGATTTTTTGAGGTTTCCATGATCAAAAAGAGTTGCGTTACTGTCAAAATTAAGGAAAATAGAACCCACCAAAGGCAGCAAAAGGTATAATAATAGTGTTTAACCGTTAGGAACGAATAATGTATATTTGTAACGATAGCGGTAGCTGCATGGACAGAAAGTGTAAAATATGCGAAAAACCACTAAAAGGTCGAACTGATAAAATCTTCTGTTCTACCTATTGCAAAAACCAGTATCACAAACACCTTCGCTATGCATCCAAACAGGCAGCCATAGAAATAAACGGATATTTAAAACGAAACTATTCCGTCTTATCAGAATTGCTCGGAAATAATAAATCACAAGTTAAAGTATATAGAAACGTGCTTGAAAAGAAAAAATTTCGGTTCAAGTATCATACCCATTTCCACATTAACTCACACAACAAAATGTTTCACTATATCTACAACTTGGCCTGGATGGAATTTTCAGACGACGAAATACTAATCGTCAAAAAACGAAAATGATACCAACCCACTACAACAACCGACAACCGACAACAGACAACCGCCAACCGACAACCAATAACCAATAACCATTAACCAATAACCATTAACCATTAACCAATAACCAATAACCATTAACCAATAACCATTAACAAATAACCGACAACCGAAAAACAACCAACCGAAACCCCATTCACCGATACTCCATAGCAAAGCCATAGCAAAGCCATACCAAAGCCATAGCAAAGTCATTAAAATGTAAGAAAACAGCCCTTTTTTCCTACAAATTTAAAACGTTAGGTAAAACTGCTTTATAAGCGCCCTGAAATCACTGCCGCCAACTAAGTATTCATAAATAATTTTTTTCATTTGAAGCCTACTAAGTCCCATCTCGTTTTCCAACCTCGTCTCTCGTCTCTCGTACCTCATCCTTAGTCGCTTCGTCTTTCAAACTTCGTAGCGAACTCCTCATTCGCTAACTCCTTTTTGCTAACTCCTCTTCGCTAAACCAACTATTGTAAAACCCAACCCATTTAAGTACCTTCAACTTTTAAAAATTTAATCCATGAAAAACCTTTTCTTTTCGGCGCTCTGCCTAGCTGCTGCAGTCGCTTTTTCACAACAACCCGCTACTCCCGCAACTACTGTGTCAAGTAGCATCGCTCAAAAAACACAACTGGCAGCGGCTTCTCCTGTTAAAAATGTAACTTTTAAAAGCATTGGCCCAACCATTATGAGCGGCCGGGTGGTAGATTTTGCAGTTAACCCTAACAACCCCATCGAATTTTATGTAGGCTATGCCAGTGGTGGGCTATGGCACACCAACAATAACGGCACCTCCTTTACACCGGTTATGGATAATAGCCCTACCCAAAACGTAGGCTGCGTAGCGGTAGATTGGCAAAACGGCACCATCTGGGTAGGCACAGGCGAGGTAAATGCCAGCCGTTCCTCATACGCAGGAGTCGGCTTGCTGAAAAGTGACGACAAAGGCAAAACCTGGCAAAACGTGGGGCTTACCGATAGCCACCACATTAGCAGTATTCTTATAAACCCTTCCAATCCTGACGAGGTGATTGTGGGCGCGGTAGGGCATTTGTATTCCACCAATAACGAGCGCGGCGTCTTCAAAACCACCGATGGCGGAAAAACCTGGAGCAAAACCCTTTATATAAATGATGAAACGGGCATTATTGAAATTGCCGCCAACCCAAAAAACTTCAATACCATGTACGCCACCGCGTGGGACAAAGACCGCAAGGCCTGGAACTTTGACGGCAGCGGCGAGGGCAGCGGCGTGTATAAAAGCACCGATGCAGGTAGTACCTGGGCCAAGGTTTCCACCGAGAATAGCGGCCTGCCAGTAGGTAAAGGCATGGGGCGTATGGGCACCGCCGTGGTAGATGACAATACGGTGTATTTGATTGTTGACAACCAATTCCACAGAAAAGAAGAGCAAAAAAAGGAAGAAACCGATATCCTCACTAAAGACGATTTCAAAACAATGGACGTAGATGCCTTTCTGGCCTTGGACGATAAAAAATTGAACCAATTCCTCAAAATGAACGGTTTTCAGGAAAAATACCGGGCCGAAAATGTAAAACAGATGATCCGCGTAGGCACCGTAAAACCTGAAGATCTGGCAAAATATCTGGAGAATGCCAACAGCGCTTTGTTTGACACTCCCGTAATAGGCGCTGAGGTGTACAAAAGCACCGATGGTGGCAAGACCTGGAACAAAACCCACAAGGGCTTTTTAGACGATCTGTATTATTCCTATGGCTATTACTTCGGGAAAATACACGTAGACCCCAGCAATGCCAATAAAATATACGTGTACGGCGTCCCCATCCTAAAATCTGCCGATGGCGGAAACACTTTTGAAAGCATCAATGCAGATAATGTACACGTAGACCATCACGCCCTATGGATAAACCCCAAAATGTCAGGCCATTTAATTAATGGCAACGACGGCGGCGTAAACATAAGTTATGACGATGGCAAAACCTGGATAAAAAACAATGCCCCAGCAGTGGGCCAATTCTATTCCGTAAATGTGGATCTCCAAAAAAGCTACAATGTGTACGGCGGTCTGCAGGACAATGGCGTGTGGGTAGGCCCCAACAATTATGAAGCAAACCCCGGCTGGATGCAAGAGGGTAAATACCCCTATGAGTTCCTTATGGGCGGCGATGGCATGCACGTGCAGATTGACAATAGAAATAGCGACATCGTTTACACAGGCTTTCAGTTTGGCAATTATTATAGGTTGAATAGAAAAGGGGGAGCCCCCGTTTACATTCAGCCAAAGCACGAGTTGGGCGACAGTCCCTACCGTTTCAACTGGCAAACACCTATTCTGCTGAGTCCGCACAATCAGGACATTCTCTATTTAGGTGGAAACAAATTAATGCGAAGCATGAACCAAGGCGATGATTGGACGGCCATTTCTGACGATTTAACGCAAGGCGGAAAACCCGGAAACGTAGCCTACGGAACACTTACCAGCATTAGCGAATCGCCCTTCCTATTTGGCTTACTCTACACCGGCAGCGATGATGGCTTGGTGTACGTTTCAAAAGATGCGGGCGGTAGCTGGACGAAAATTTCAGACACCTTTCCAAAGGATCTATGGGTAAGCCGCGTGATTGCTTCTTCACATAAAAAAGAGCGCGTTTATATAACGCTGAACGGCTACCGTTGGGATGATTTTAAACCCTATGTGTATGTAAGTGATAACTTTGGCGCTACTTGGAAAGACATCAGCAGCAGCCTTCCAGCTTCGCCAGTGAATGTTATAAAAGAAGACCCAGTGAATCAAGATTTGCTGTACTTGGGCACAGATAACGGTGCCTATGTCTCCTTCAATCGTGGCGAAAGTTGGGAAGTTTTTTCAAAGGAATTGCCCAATGTGGCGGTACACGATTTGGTTATCCAACCCCAAGCAAAGCATTTGGTCTTGGGTACCCACGGCAGGTCGCTGTATGTAGCTGATATTGCTTTGCTCCAAAAACTGAACTCCGATACTATGGATGAATTGGTGCTTGCAGAAATGGATTCCATAAATTTTTCCCCGCGCTGGGGCAGCAAATGGAGCACTTGGGGTGAAGTGAATGAGCCGAAAGCCAAGATTCAGTTTTACAGTCCCCAAGCAGGCAATGCAAATATCACCATCAAAACCGAAGAAGGAAAGGAGTTGCAACAATTTAGTGTAGAGGCAACAAGGGGTATTAATGTATTGAATTATGACTGTGCTATTTCAGAAAAGGGAATAAAGACACTGACAAAGGCCGATGTAAAAATTAAGAAAGCCGAAAACGGCAAGTATTACCTGCCAAAGGGGAAATATAGGGTAATGTTAAATTTGAATGATAAATCTTCTTCAACTGCTCTTTCAATTAAATAATTTGATATATTTGGTTTTTCTAAACAATTTAAAAATTACTTATGATGAAAAAATTACTTATTCTTTCAATTGCATTTGCTCTAGGAACCAGTGTTTCTAACTATGCACAAAATGCTGAAGCAGCACCTGTAGTTCAAGGCAACTCAAACACTGAGAACACAAATGCGCTTTTTGACCTTCTTTTTAACTATGATATTGGTACCGCTATTGGCGCACAAGGTAACGCTGGAGTGTGCTTTGTTAACGACCAATTTTGGGTTTCGGCTTGGGCCTCAAACTTAATCCACGTTTTGGATAACACTGGACTATTTTTGGAAACTTTCTCAATTCCTGGTGTATCTGGAACTCGTTCTATGAGCTGGGATGGTACTAACATCTACATAGGTACAGCTTCAACACAAATTTTCCAAATTGATCCTGTAAGCAGAACTATTGATAATACAATTAACATCACTCCATCTACTGATGCTACTGCTAGAATGGTTGCTTTTGACCCAACTCTTGATGGTGGTAATGGTGGTTTCTGGACTGGTAACTTTAGTTCAGATATCGCTTCTTTTGACATGGATGGAAATGAATTGTCTGTAATTCCTTACGCAACTCACGGAACTACTATTTATGGTGGTGCTGTTGATTTAGTAACTGCTGGTGGCCCATATCTTTGGATTCACGACCAAACCTCTGCTGGAGGTGGAGATTTAGTTGTTCAGCTTCAATTGCCAAGTGGAACTCCTACTGGTCTTGTTTACGATTACAACCTTTCTGGCCAACCTGCTGGTAACACTGGTATCGCTGGTGGTTTGTTTATTTCTGACGAAGTTGTTCCTGGAAAAGTTGCTATCGTTGGTGTAAGCCAAGGTACTCCACTAGATCAGTTATTTGGAATTGAATTGGCAGATCTTGCTGGCGTTAATGACAACGCTTTAGCAAACTTCAGCCTTTCTCCAAACCCTGCAAGTGGAAGAGTTAACATCAACACTACTGTTGCTGGAGAAAAGCACGTAGTTGTTTATGATGTTTTAGGTAAGCAAGTTATCAATACTACCGTTGCTGGTAATGAGTTAAATATCTCTTCATTGAAAGCTGGTGTTTATATGGTAAGCGTTACTCAAAATAAAGTTTCTGCTACAAAGAAATTGATCGTTCAATAAGCATTAACTCACAATAAACTGAAAAGCCGTTCATCTAGATGAACGGCTTTTTTCGTATAACAAATCTAAATAACAGCCTAATGGGTCTAAATTTTTGGCATTCAGGTTTTGTATCGTATTTTTGTGTCACTATTCTTGAAATAAAACCATAATGGCAATACTATCCTCTTCAATTGCTCGAAAAGTAGCTATGGCACTTTCGGGCTTATTTCTTGTCTTCTTTTTGGCACAACACTTTACCATCAATATCACTTCGGTCATAGACCCCGATACTTTCAACAGTTGGTCTCATTTTATGGGGCATAACATTTTGGTGCAGTTTGTCCTACAGCCTGTTTTGATTTTTGGCGTGGTTTTCCACTTTATTATGGGAATTATACTCGAAATAAGAAACAATAATGCAAGACAGATCAGTTACAAATCTTTCAAAGGTCATAAAAACTCAACTTGGGCTTCGCGAAATATGATTATCAGCGGTGCCGTTATTTTGGCGTTTTTAGGACTTCATTTTTACGATTTCTGGTTTCCGGAAATTGTGCACAAATATGTAGAAAGCAACCCATTGGATGCCACACGCTATTACCCAGAATTGGTACACAAATTTGAAAGCCCAATACGTACTGGTTTGTACTGTTTGGCTTTTGTTTTGTTGGCACTTCACCTTTGGCACGGCTTTTCTTCGTCTTTCCAAAGTATGGGCTGGAGCAATAAATATTCAAGGGGGTTAAGAGCATTCACACAGTTTTACGCAATATTCATTCCGTTAGGCTTCATCTTTATTGCCCTTTACCTTCATTTTAATCAAATCCACTAAAAGAAAAAGCAATGTCGAAATTAGATTCCAAAATACCCAAAGGACCCTTAGCCGATAAGTGGACAAAACATAAAAACGATATAAACCTGGTAAACCCAGCCAATAAACGTAATATAGACGTAATAATGGTTGGTACAGGCCTTGCCGGCGGCAGCGCCGCTGCAACCCTCGCAGAATTGGGCTATAACGTAAAAACCTTCTGCTATCAGGATTCTCCACGCCGTGCACACTCTATTGCAGCGCAGGGAGGTATCAACGCAGCAAAAAACTACCAAGGCGATGGCGATTCAAATTACCGATTATTTTACGATACCATAAAAGGGGGCGATTACCGTTCGCGCGAAGCAAACGTGTACCGTCTTGCTGAGGTTTCAGCAAATATTATTGACCAATGCGTGGCACAGGGAGTTCCCTTTGCACGTGAATATGGTGGATACTTGGACAACCGTTCCTTCGGAGGGGTGTTGGTTTCGCGTACTTTTTATGCGAAAGGACAAACAGGGCAACAATTGCTTTTGGGAGCGTATTCCGCAATGAACCGACAGATTAATCGTGGAAAAATTACTCCGTACAACCGTCACGAAATGCTGGATTTGGTAATCGTGGATGGCAAGGCAAGAGGGATTATTGCTCGCGATTTGGTTACAGGTGAAATAGAAAGACATTCCGCACACGCTGTGGTTATTGCCTCGGGAGGCTATGGAAATGTTTTCTTCCTTTCCACAAACGCTATGGGAAGTAATGTTACCGCTTCCTGGAAAATACATAAAAGAGGAGCTTATTTCGCAAACCCTTGTTATACACAAATTCACCCTACCTGTATTCCAGTTTCGGGAGACCATCAAAGTAAACTGACTTTGATGTCTGAATCGCTGCGTAATGATGGAAGGATTTGGGTTCCCAAGAAAAAAGAAGATGCTGAGGCCATCCGCCAAGGCAAGAAAAAACCGAATGATCTTTCAGCGGAAGAACGCGATTATTACTTGGAGAGAAGATATCCTTCCTTCGGAAATCTTGTGCCGCGAGATGTTGCTTCACGTGCCGCTAAGGAGCGCTGTGACGCAGGTTTTGGTGTAAATAAAACAGGACAGGCAGTATTTCTCGATTTTGCATCGGCAATTGAACGCTACGGAAAAGAGCAGGCTGCTATCCACGGGAATCACAACCCGAGTAAGGAAGACGTTACAAAACTAGGAAAGCAGGTTATTGAAAATAAATACGGAAACCTTTTCCAAATGTATGAGAAAATCGTAGATGAAAATCCATACGAAACCCCAATGATGATCTATCCTGCGGTGCACTACACTATGGGTGGCGTTTGGGTAGATTACAATTTGCAATCTACCATTCCGGGTTGTTATGTTACGGGTGAAGCCAACTTTAGCGACCATGGCGCAAACCGTTTGGGCGCTTCAGCCTTAATGCAAGGTTTGGCAGATGGTTATTTTGTATTGCCATATACTATTGGAGATTATCTTTCAAAAGATATCAAAACAGGAAAAATTCCAACAGATACAAAAGAATTTGACGAAGCCGAGAACAAGGTTCGCGAACTTTTGGAGAAATTGGTAAACAATAAAGGAACACACTCCGTAGATCATTTCCATAAGAAATTAGGCCATATTATGTGGAACAAATGTGGAATGGCAAGAAATGCAGAAGACTTAAAGTCGGCTATGGCTGAAATCAGAGACCTTAGAGAAGAATTCTGGAGAGATGTAAAAGTTCCCGGCGGAATGAACGAAATGAATGCCGAGCTAGAAAAAGCAACCCGCGTGGCAGATTTCTTGGAGTTAGGCGAACTTTTTGCAAAAGACGCACTTCACCGAAATGAAAGCTGTGGAGGTCACTTCCGTGAAGAATATCAAACAGAAGAGGGAGAAGCCCTGCGCGATGACGAAAACTTTATGTACGTTGCCGCATGGGAATATACAGGAGACCCAGGAAATGAAGTGCTTCACAAAGAAGAATTGGAATACGAGAATATTGAGGTTAAATCGAGAAGTTATAAGTAATGTTAATTGTTAAGAGTTAATGGTTAATTGAATTGCTATTGTTTTTAATCAGCGCGAGATGGCAGATGTGAATAGTTTTGAAGATTTAAATTGTTGGAAAATGGGGAGGGAGCTTCGGAACGAGGTAAAAGATCTAATTAAAACTTTTCCAGATTTTGAAAAATATGAATTGGTTTCACAAATGCGAAGATCCTCAAGGTCAGTGACACATAATATTTCAGAAGGATACGGGAGGTTTCATTACAAAGAAAATATCCAGTTTTGCAGAACATCGCGAGGTTCTTTGTATGAATTATTGGATCAATTTATAACTTCATTAGATGAGGGTTATATCAATGAGGAAGAATATCAAAAGTACAAAAAACGAGTGAATGATTGTTTAGCTGTTCTGAATGGTTATATCAATTATCTAAAAAAAGCATCTATCAACGATAACAAATAATATATAAATTATATGTGGTCAAAAGCTTTAAATTATTCTCATTTATTGGCAAACCACAATTAACAAATAACAATTAACTTTTAACAATATGAAGTTAACACTAAAAATCTGGAGACAGAAAAATAGCCAAACAAAAGGAGAACTAAAAACATATCCCATTGACGGAGTAGAAGGTGACATGTCTTTTTTAGAAATGCTCGACGTACTCAACGAAGGTTTGATAAACAAAGGTGAAGAACCCGTAGTTTTTGATCACGATTGCCGCGAAGGTATTTGTGGAAGCTGTTCATTGCAAATTAATGGCGAACCGCACGGCCCAGATAGATTGGTTACCACCTGTCAATTACATATGCGTATGTTCAACGATGGTGACACTATTGTAATTGAACCATTCCGCGCAAAAGCTTTTCCGGTAATTAAGGATTTGGTGGTAGATAGAAGTGCTTTCGATAGAATTCAGCAGGCTGGTGGATATATTTCCGTGAATACCTCTGGAAATACAATTGATGCCAATACCATTCCCGTAAACAAGCACGACGCCGATGAATCTTTCAATGCTGCAACCTGTATTGGTTGCGGAGCCTGTGTGGCTGCCTGTAAAAACGCTAGTGCGATGCTTTTCACTTCTGCTAAAGTGAGTCAGTTTGCACTGCTTCCACAGGGAAGAATAGAGGCAACTGAGCGCGTTTTGAATATGGTTGCGCAAATGGACAAGGAAGGTTTCGGAAACTGTAGCAATACAGGAGCTTGTGAGATTGAATGCCCAAAAGGTATTTCTTTGGAGAATATAGCCCGTATGAATCGTGAGTATTTAAGCGCGAGTTTGAAAGGATAAATTTTCTATTTTTTGAAGAATTTAAAACCCTGCAATGGCAGGGTTTTTTGTTTTAGAACCGTACTATTTGGGTAGCCAAGAATGTTTTAAGTAATAAAAATTTCAAAAAAATCATTAACTTATACCATAAAACCAGAAGTTTATGTGTTCAAAATTACTCTTCTTTCCCTTCCTTTTGATTTGCGCTAGTATAACTGCCCAAATTCAATTTCAAGACCATGTTATCATTGATGATACCTTTCTGCCAAACGGACCATTTTCGGTACACTCTGCAGATATTGACGGCGATGGTGATATGGATTTACTTTCAGCATCTCGTGATGACAATAAAATAGCTTGGTACCAAAACGACGGCTTAGGCAACTTTCAGACCCAACAAGCTATTTCTACAAATGCTAATTTGGCAATTTCAGTATATGCCGCAGATATCGATGGCGATGGCGATGTTGATGTGCTCTCCGCATCATTCGATGATAACAAAATAGCGTGGTATGAAAATACAGACGGACAGGGCACTTTTAGCCCTGAGCAGATAATTTCTACCAATGCGCTTGGCGCAAAAATGGTCTATGCGGCCGATCTTGATGGCGATGGTGATGTGGATGTACTCTCAGCATCTAATGATGACGATAAGATTGCGTGGTATAAAAACACGGATGGTTTGGGAAATTTCAGTTCAGAACACATTATTTCTACAAATACAAATCGGCCAACATCGGTACATGTTGCAGATATTGATGGTGATGGAGATTTGGATGTATTATCCACTTCTTTAATCGACAATAAAGTTGCCTGGTATGAAAATGTTGATGGACTAGGGAATTTCGGAACTCAGCAAATAATTTCAACTGATTATTGGGGTCTTCACAATGTGTTCGCAGCAGATTTTGATATGGATGGCGATATGGACATCGTTGTTACCTACTCAGACTCCGTTGTCTTTGTAGAGAATAGAACTATATGGTTTGAAAATACCGATGGTCTGGGGTCTTTTATTGCTCACGAAATAGACTATTCCGTTGATGATCGTATATTGCACCATGTTTCTGCAACCGATATTGATGGCGACGGTGATATGGATGTGCTGTCAACAGGCATTGATAAAGTAATGTGGTATGAAAACACCGATGGACAGGGCAGTTTTGGGCCACGGCAAATAATAAATCCAGATATTGAAACTGCAGTTTGGGGCCACGCAACCGATATTGACGGCGATGGCGATTTTGACGTGGTTGTTGCTTCACTCTATGACGACCTTGTTGCGTGGCACGAAAATTTGGATGGTTTGGGCAGTTTTGGACAGTTTAATAACATTGTTGTTCAAGCCGTTTTTCCTCTTTCCGTATATCCTGCGGATCTTGATGGCGATGGCGATTTGGATGCAATTTCAGCATCAAGTATTGATAATAAAATTGCGTGGTACGAAAACCTCGATGGGCAGGGAACTTTCGGTATTCAGAACATAATTGTTGTCAACATCAATGGTGCGGGATTCGTTAGGGCGGCAGATGTTGATGGTGATGGGGATATGGATGTGCTCTCTACTTCAAGAGATGACTATAATATAGCCTGGCACGAAAACCTCGATGGGCAAGGAAGCTTCGGGCCGCCACAAGTAATATCCAGCGGTATGGCCATTGGTTTAAGTCTTTGTCCAATAGACATAGACGGCGATGGAGATATGGATATTGTTTCCTCAACTGGAGGAGATAGCCAAATTGTTTGGCATGAAAATCTGGACGGCCAAGGTAATTTTGGGACACAACAATTAATAACGCTAAATGCAGATCACCCCTCTTCCATTTATGCTGTTGATGTTGATGGCGATGGCGATAACGACGTGCTAGCTGCTGCCTTGGAAGGTGATATGATTACATGGTATGAAAACACCGACGGCTTGGGCACTTTTGGACCGCAACAGATAATTTCTGACGAGACCGATTATGCAACGTCGGTATATGCCTCAGACCTAGACGGCGATGGCGATATGGACGTACTTTCTGCCTCTAGTGCCGATGATAAGGTGGCGTGGTATGAAAATCTGGATGGACAGGGAAATTTTGGCGCCCAAAAAATTATATCCACCAATGCCAATTACAATAGAAGTGTTTTTTCTGAAGATGTTGATGGCGATGGCGATATGGACGTACTTTCCATATCCAACGATCCAAATTATATAACCTGGTTTGAAAATCTGGACGGGCAGGGTAATTTTGGAGATCAACAAATCGTAACCTCAAATGTGATATATCCAACCTCGGTATATGCGGCCGATATGGATGGCGATGGCGATATGGATGTATTATCTACTTCCGGCGGAGACGATAAAATTGCTTGGTACGAAAACTTAGGCCCCTTGTCCGTAGCCGAAAATAATCTGGATGAATTTATTATTTATCCAAATCCAACTTCGGGTGTTTTGAGGATTGGTTCCGCCAAAGAAATTGTGAAATTGGAGATATACAATCAACTGGGCCAATTAGTTTTAGAAAATGAGCGTCAAGACACAATAGATGTTTCAAAAATTATTTCAGGTTTATATTTTTTAAAAATATATGATGAGACCAAAAATATTATCTTAAAAAAAGTAGTCAAGAAATAATATTTATCAATAAGTTTTCGCCAATCATCCTTTCATTTTTCAGCTAACCGAGAACTTTTCAGAACTATAAACTGAATCCTCTTCTTGAGACAAATTTTTAAGAATTATTTTCAAAAATTTGTCCGTATCGTAAGGCTTAACAATAATATCATTCATCCCCGAAGCCTCAATTTTATTTCTCATCTCTTCAACTTCAATAGCGGTCAAGGCAACAATCGGAGTTGAAGTGTCAAATTTTCGTATTTCTTTTGTGGTCTCAATCCCATCTTTGCCGGGCATATTTATATCCATCAGCACGAGGTCAAAAGTTTCCTTTTGTAATTTTTCTATGGCAATATCGCCGTTTTCGGCAATGCCACAAATCATACCGTGATTCTCCAAAATTTTCTTGGTAACAATTTGGTTTATACGGTTGTCGTCTACCACAAGTATTTTTTTATCATTCAAAATATTGTTATCGCCCAATATTTTATCTTTAAGAAGATGCTTTAAAATTTCAAATTTCAGCGTAAAACTAAAAGTTGATCCTTTTCCAGGCTCGCTTTGAAGGTTGATGGAAGAATTTGATGCTTCAAGCAGCTTTTTAACAATGGTTAGGCCAAGCCCGGTGCCCTGTATTTTAAAATCTTCGGAATCTACTTGCTGAAATTCTTCAAATATTGCTTTCTGTTTTTCTTTTGGAATACCAATTCCATTATCTTGTATACTAAAGTAAATAGTTACTTCGCTTTCAGAAATAAATTCTTCTCTGGCCGAAATATAAATATTTCCATTGGTTGTAAATTTAATGGCATTACCCACTAAATTCATAAGAATTTGTGATAGACGCACCCGGTCCCCAATGATAGTATTTGGAATGTTTTCTGATATTTCTACGTGTAATTGGTTTTTATTCTGCACCAGGGCATACTGAAATGATGAGACTATGGATTGGGCCAATTCCCTTAAATCAAAAGGAACTCTTACTTCTTCAAGGGTGTTGGATTCCAACTTGCTTATTTGAAGTACATCATTAATAAGCGCTAACAGATAGTCTGCGGAAAACTTTAGGTTTTTTAAATCTGCTTGATGGTTTTTTAGGGACTCATCTTCCAAGAGTACAGAACTTAAACCAATAACGCCATATAACGGAGTACGCAATTCATGACTAACCGTGGAAAAGAATTTGCTCTTTGCCAAGGCCAGTTTTTCAGATTTCTCTTTTGCTTTTAGATATTGTTGGTTCTTCTCTTTTAGGGTGAGGGTAAGTTTTTTTCTCCCCCTGTGCGAAATGTAAAGAATTACCAAAAAGATTCCCATCAATATGGCTGCGCTGATAAAAAAGGAGAGCAAAATATTATTCAACAACCCTTTTTCAGAAAGTAACTTTTTTTCCAGTTCTGCTTGGTGGGCCTGTTTTTTATATTCATTTACACTAAATTGGGCCGCAGCATTCTGAATGGCCATCAGTTTTTCTTTTTCAAACTGGATTTGTGTAAGGCTATCAAACTTTTTTCGGATTAAAAAAGCCTGTTTAAAATCTCCTGTTTCATATAGAGCGGAACTGTATTCCTTATATGCTTCAATTAAAATATCATCAATATAATTTCCTGCCTCTGCAAATGCAATTGCCTTTTTGAAATTTTCAATGGCATCTCTGGGTTTGTTTGAAGCAAGTTTCAGCTTGCCCTGAAGCAAATTCATTTCGGTAGTTAAACCTTTAAACGCCATAGCTTCTATTCCTTCTTCAGCTTTTGTGAAATAAAGCTGTGCCTTTTGCATATCGCCTTTGTTAAGGTATGATTCAGATAAGTTGTAATAGGCCATCGATGCTTCTAATGTATCTTTTCTCTTTAATGAAAGAGGAAGTGCTTTTTTGAGAAAAGGAAGTGCAGAATCATACTTTTTTTCTGTGAGGTACAGTGCGCCAATAAGATTATAGGCTCGCGCTATTTTAAATTCATCTTTTGATTGTTCGGCATATTCCAAATAAGCATCAGCATAATCGTGGGCATTCTTAAAATCTTTTAAATATATAAATGCTGCTCCCATCATATAGCGCGAATAGAATGCAGCCTCAGTGTCACCAATATGTTCGGCAAATCTGATATTATCAATAGAGGTTAATATTACGGAATCATATTTTCCTTCAAACAGGCTCCTATCTGTTCTATCTTGCATTAATTTGAGAGAGTCCTTAAGGTCTTCTAGGCCATATGCTTTTTGGGAAGATAAAGTATCTTTGCTATTTTGCGCAAATCCGATAAAGGAAATTAAAAATATGGTGAGGCGTAAATAATTCAAAGTTCAGAAAAGTTGAAAATGGATTTTTAAGAGTACTAAAATAACATATAATAATGAAATTCAACTATTAAAACGTTGTGTAGGATTCGAAAAAAGCTGAAACTCTTCAAACACGGTAATGATTAAATTCTTGCTTACATTCAACAGTAAAGCATATAGAATCTCGCAACAAAAAATTATCTTTAGACAAAACCGGAAAATCATGAAACAGATATTTTTAATACTTAGTTTTTTTTCAACTTTTATAACTATTGCTCAAAACAATAAGCCAAATGATCCGCTAGCACATACTTTTTCAATAGTAGCCAGGGATGCCAAAACCGGTGAAATGGCTGTAGCTGTGCAAAGCCATTGGTTTAGCGTAGGTACTGGTGTTTCTTGGGGCGAAGCAGGCGTAGGTGTTGTTGCCACGCAATCGTTTACTAACAGATCTTTTGGAATTCACGGCTTGGATTTGCTGAAAAAAGGAAAATCTCCTCAAGAGGTTTTGGACATTTTGTTGAGTGATGATGAAGGAAGGGATTTTCGGCAGGTTGCAATTTTAGATAAACAAGGGAGGGTTGCAACACACACTGGAAAAAGCTGTATTGATTATGCAGGCCACGCCAATGGCAAGGATTTTTCGGTCCAGGCTAATATGATGCTGAATGATAAAGTAGTCCCCGCAATGGAAAAAGCTTGGATTGAGAATAGTGAAATGCCTTTGGCCGAAAGAATGGTCGCAGTGCTGCAGGCTGCGCAAGAGACAGGCGGCGACATTCGCGGAAAACAATCGGTGGCATTGGTGGTCTTTGCTGGGGAAGCCTCTAAAGAACCCTGGAATGATAAATTAATTGATTTAAGAGTTGATGATTCTGAAAACCCAATAAAAGAAATTGACAGGCTTTTAAAAGTGTTTAGGGCTTATGAATATATGAACGAAGGCGATTTATATGTAGAAAAGAATGAAATGAAAAACGCCATGGAGGCCTATAATGCGGCTATGGAAATGTTTCCGGATAATTTGGAAATGCAATACTGGACCGCCATCACTCTGGCGAACGATAAACAAATGGAGAAAGCTTCGGAAATGCTGCAAAAAATATACGCCAAGGATGAAAACTGGCGGGAACTTACCCGAAGACTGCCTAAGGTGGGCTTACTTAATGTTTCCGAAGAAAATTTAAAATTACTGCTTAGATAGTTTTAAAATTTTAAATAGGAATAAAAAAACCTTCACAGTAGTGTGAAGGTTTTTTTATTAATAAACAAGATTGTTACTATGCCTCAGCGTTTGGAACGATTGAAACGTAGCTCTTGTTATCTTTCTTTTTGGTAAATTTTACAACACCATCCACTTGTGCGTGAAGGGTATGGTCTTTACCACCGTATACGTTTTCACCTGGGTGATGCGTATAACCTCTTTGTCTTACAATGATATTTCCAGCAATGGCGGCCTGCCCTCCGAAAATCTTAACGCCAAGACGTTTCGATTCTGATTCGCGACCGTTTTTGGAACTACCAACTCCTTTTTTGTGAGCCATTTTGTTTCGGTTTTAAATATTATACTTTAGCAGGATTATTTTTCAATCCCACCGTCTAATTTGTCTTGTAATTCTTTAAGCTCATCCCACTTACCGTCAGCTGCCAATTTTGCTTGTTTTGGCCAAGTGTCGGTAACTAAGTGTGCTAAATTTGAACTCGCTTCAGAAAGAATAGTTGCGATAGCTTCTGGTTTTGCTTTTGCAACTTTTGCAAAAGTGTCCAGTCCAGCGGCAACCATAGCCTCTGCGGCTTTTGGTCCAACGCCTTCAATCTTTTTAAGATCGTCTGCTTTAGCTGCTTTTTTAGGAGCTGCTTTTTTAGCGGGTGCTTTAGTTTCAGCTTTTGCTTTAGGGGCAGCAGCCTTAGCTTTAGTTTCTTTTTTTGGTTCAGCTTTTTTAGCTTCTTCCTTTTTGGCAGGTGTAGCTCCTGAAGCTACAATGCTCTCGATTACGATTTCAGAAAGATACTGACGGTGCCCGTTCTTCTTACGGAAACCTTTTCTTCTTTTCTTTTTAAATACAATAACCTTGTCACCTTTAAGGTGCTTTACGACTTTGGCTCCTATTTGAGCGCCGTTTATAGCCGGGGCGCCAATGGTAATATTGTCTCCGTCACCAATAAGAAGTACATTGTCAAAAGACACTTTTTTTCCTTCTTCTACTGGCAAACGATTAACAAAAACCTTTTGGTCTTTCGCAACTTTTACTTGCTGCCCTGCTATCTCTACAATTGCGTACATAGCGAATCGTTTATAAATTAGTTAAACAAAATGCTTCTACCATCCAGTAAAAGCGGGTGCAAATATAATTTTTAAAATGCAAACGGCAAAGTGTTTTTTATTTAATCTTTTCAGAACCAATTATCCAAGTAGTCTGAATTTTTAAAGGGGTGATACCTATTAATTTTGAAGTTTGAAAATTTTATTTCAGGGTGTTCCTGTTTCCGTCTTGGGTGTTCCAGGAATTTTTGAGAAGTTGCATAAAAGCAAGCGTTAAAACCAAAGTGGTAGAAAAGCCCATTATCAAGATTGATAAAACGAGCATTAGCGTACCCATATCATATTCTAGGTTCCACACTTCCATAATATTGGCCGCAAATTCGGTGTCTATTTGATACATATAGATTGCCATAAAAATAGTAAATATTATAGAGGCTATTCCACCACAAAGCAAACCTACTTCAAATCCTTTTTCATACTGAAATTTATTTTTTCGGGAAGCATATTTCTTCAATGCCATATAAATTCCAATGCCAAAAATAATTCCGTTTACAGCGCTCAATACTGGGTATTGATGCAGCCCAATTAATTTTAAAAGAAGGAAATATGCAATAAGAACAATTGCAACCCAAACACCGTAACTGGAATATACTTTGAACATAATCAATGGTTTTACAGTCAAAAGTTACGAAAACTTGACGAACCTTTTGCAAAGGGTTTGTTAACTTTTTTTCGAAGAAGTTGAGAGGGAGCTATTCCCAAGTGATGGTTTCCATCAATTTCCGGATGTCTTCACGAAGGTATATTACAGCTGGGTATATAGAATCAAAATTTGGTTTGGCGTCAAAATAAAGTGCACCGTTTAGAAAGTGGTTGATACTATCGGTAGCGTAAAATTCAGCTTGGGTAGCGGCGTTTCCGTTTATCATATAAAACATACCATAAACTTCTTTGTCCGGATTTATAAAGGGTTGCTCGGGAATGCTATTTGCTTTTATGGTATGGTCATAAGCTAATTTTTGCGCATCCTGCAATAATGAATCCAAGTTATTATCGCGTACATTTTGATAGGTTATATACAAAGTTGCCCTCATGTGGGAGTAGGTTATATTGAGGCCGCAATTGTTCTTTTTAACCATAGTGGCGTTCTCATTTATTTCAAAAGAATAGGGGCAATCCGTATTTATGGTACGGTAATCGGGGTGTGGATAGTCTAGCCGGAGCATGGCTGAAGGTTTCACCAAAACATCATCTTCACATGAAGCGAGGATAAAAATGATTGAAAGTAAAAGGAAAACGATTCTATTGATTTTCAATGGTAAGTTTTATTTGTTTTATTCGTTTGCCCTCAAACGCTTCAATGGTAAACGCATAATTGTGGAAGGATATTATTTCGTTTTTCTTCGGAAATCCTTTTGAAATTTCCAAAAGGAAACCGGCGAGCGTTTCTGCTTCGCCTTTTTCATCTTCAAAAATCTCAGGATTTTCAGGTTTTATTACTTTATAAAAATCTTTCAGCGGGGTTTTTCCTTCAAAAACGAATGTGTTGTCGTCCAATTTTGAAAAAATCAAGTCTTCATCGTCAAACTCATCGCTAATTTCGCCAACAATTTCCTCGATAATATCTTCTAAAGAAATCAAGCCGCTCGTGCCACCGTACTCGTCCACGACAATAGCGAGGTGCATTTTCATCTCTTTGAATTCGTTGAGCAAATCGTCAAGTTTTTTGTTTTCGGGAACAAAGTAGGCCTCACGTTTTAATGTTTTCCAGTCCAGAATTTTCCGGTCTGTGTAAGGTATCAAATCCTTCACATACAGAATACCCGTTATGTTGTCCATACTATCCTTGTAAACAGGAATGCGTGAATAGCCGTGCTGGATAATTTCTGGGAGAATTTCCTTAAAGGGCTGCTCCTCGTTAAGCGCGAAAATATCCATTCGGTTTTTCATTACCTGTTTGGTGTCCGTATTTCCGAAGGTTACTATTCCCTGTAGAATTTTCTGTTCCTCGTGTGTGGTATCTTTATTTGATAGCTCCAAAGCCTGTGAAAGATGGTCCACGCTGATGTTTGATTTTTGCTTGCCATAACGGTCGTGAAGATATATAGTGGCAGAACGCATGGGCAAACTAATTGGCGACAATAAAGTGTCCAAAATATTCAGCGGCTGCGCCATAAATACAGCGAAAGAGATACGGTTGCGGTTGGCGTATATCTTCGGAAGAATTTCGCCGAAAAGCAAGATAAAGAACGTTACTACACCTACTTCAACAATAAAGCGTACATCAATCCCATAAAAATTTGATTCAATTCCTGAAAACAAATCATCGCTTAAGGAATCGAAGAGGAGGACGATAGCTATATTTATGAAGTTGTTGGCAACCAAAATGGTGGCCAGCAATTTTTTTGGCCTTGCAAGCAATCGCTGTACGATTCCCAGTTTTTTTGCGATCCCTTTTTCTTCATTGGTTTCAAAATCAGAAGGCGTCAACGAAAAGAAAGCCACTTCGGCACCAGAAATAAGGGCTGAACAGGCTAAAAGAACAAGCAACAATGCGCCACTTGTTATTTGGGTTACATCCAAAACGTTAAAAAAGAAAAGTAAACCAGGGGGCTCCGTGTCCAAGTTATTGGTTTTAGTTAAACATTAAAAAGGAAGATCATCCTCTTCTTCAGAAACTGAATTGTTGTTTTGTGGCGCTGATGTAGGCTCAGGTTTCTGTGTATTTTGTCCAGAATTATTATTTGAAGCACTATTGCTTTCGCCCTTTGGGGTTAAAAAAGTGAAATCTGTGCAATGTATTTCAGTGCTATATCTGTCCAAGCCTTTATCGTCTTGCCATTTACGCGTTTTTAAACGGCCTTCAATATAGACCATATCGCCTTTTTTCAAATATTTTTCGCAGATTTCCGCAGCTTTGTTGCGAACAACGATATTGTGCCATTCGGTATTGGTTACGCGTTCGTTTGTGGTTTTGTTTGTATAGGTTTCATTGGTTGCAAGCGGGAAACGGCCTAAGCTATTTCCGCCTTCAAAATAATGCATTTTCACATCATCGCCCGTATGCCCAATCAGCATTACTTTATTCAAAGTTCCACTCATAATTCTTTCTTTTTCAATTTGTGCAAAGGTAAATTTTGCGTTTTAAATATAAGGATTTTTTAAATTTTTATATGAAATGATTTGCTGTTGCCACGTTAAGATGTGAACAATCAATAATTTTCAAAAAATTCTGAAACAAAATTTTTGATCAAAACAGGTACGGCATAATTTTTTACGTCAGATATTGGGATTGTGCTTTCACTTGCTTTCGAAGTTTCAACAATCCAAAAACGCGTGTTTAAATGTTGGTGCGAAAGTTTGTGGACAACCGGTTTTTCATTGAAAAGGGAAATATTTTCAATATTCACTTTTTTTGAAAAATCTTGAAACTGTGGAAGTTTTTTCAACATCGAAAGATTGATTTCCTCAGAAGTTTCAATTAGTGGAAATTCATAGAGTTTGTGCCATATTCCTTTTCCATTTCGTTGTTTCAAAATAGTGCGTTCGTTTTCCGAAAGAAATACCAAATAGTTAAAAAACCTAATTTTTACGGGCTTCGACTTAATTTTCACAGGAAGTTGCGAAACTTTTTTCTGCTGAAAAGCCACGCAAGAGTCATTAAATATGCAGTTTCCACAATCTGGGTTTTGCGGAACACAATAGCGTGCGCCAAATTCCATAATAGCTTGGTTGAAAGTGCCGGGTTGTTCTTTGTCTATAAGTTGCTGCGCAAGCTTTTTAAATTCCTTTATTCCGTTGGTTGTATTAATAGGAGTGGAAATTCCAAAAAAACGTGAAAGCACGCGATATACATTTCCGTCCACAACCGCTTCGGGTTTGTTAAAAGAAATGCTTGCGATTGCACTCGCGGTATAATCGCCCACGCCCTTCAATCTCAATAAATCTTTGTAATTATTTGGAAAAGCACCTTTCATTTCTTCTGAAACCATTTTTGCTGTAGCGTGCAGATTTCGAGCGCGGGAATAATAGCCCAAACCTTGCCAAAGTTTTAAAACTTCATCTTCGGTAGCGTTTGCTAAATCTTCTATTTTTGGATAGGCTTCAACAAACTTCAAATAGTAGGGCAAACCCTGCAAAACTCGTGTTTGCTGGAGCATAATTTCGGAAAGCCAAATATGGTAAGGATTGGCGGTATTTCGCCATGGTAAGTCACGTTTGTTTTGTAAATACCACGCAATGAGTTTATTGGAAAAATGTGGGGCTATTTTGGGCATTGTGTAAAATTAATCTATATCCCTTTAAATTTTAAAGGATTAAGGTTTGAATTATTGATTTTAAAATATGTATATTTGCGGTCTCTAAAAAAAATCTAGTAAAAGAAAATTAATTAAAATTTAAAAGTAATGACGAAAGCAGATATCGTAGCGAAGATTTCAGAAAAACTAGGAATGGAAAAGAATGAAGTACAAGCTACTGTTGAAACCTTTATGGAAGAAGTAAAGAACTCTTTGGAAGGTGGAGACAATGTGTATTTAAGAGGTTTTGGAAGCTTTATTATCAAAACAAGAGCTGAAAAAACAGGAAGAAACATTTCAAAAAACACAACTATTAAAATACCAGCCCACAATATTCCGGCCTTTAAACCTGCAAAAGTTTTTGTTGAAGGTGTAAAGACCAATGTGGACGTAAAATAATTCTAACCCGTTCCACTTTGGTGGAGCATTAAAAAAGACTTTAGTATGCCAAGTGGTAAAAAAAGAAAAAGACATAAGGTAGCGACCCACAAGCGTAAAAAGCGTCGTCGCGCTAACCGCCACAAAAAGAAAAAGTAGTTTCTAAACTACTTTTTCTGTTTTAAAAGTGTTTCGGAAATCTTGCTTTTTTGGCACTATTTCCGAATAAAACAAACGAAAAATCGTTCTTTGAAAATGAGATTGCAACAGCCGGCTTTTGGTTTTGGTGCAGTTTCGCCGGATTTTTATATAAAATCTGTGAAAAATATTGTTTAATTAGTTCCGAGTTTTACTTCGGAACAACAAAATTAATGTAACGTGAACTACGAATTATTTATTAGGTCCGGTTCACAAGAAGTTGATTTTGCCCTTTTAAAGGATGGGAAACTTATAGAGCTTCACAAAGAGGAAGAGGACAACAATTTTACCGTTGGCGACATATTTCTTGCCAAAATACGTAAAACAGTCCCTGGTCTAAACGCCGCCTTTGTGAATGTTGGTTATGAGAAAGATGGTTTTTTACACTATCACGATCTCGGCCCGAAAGTGCTTTCACAACTGAAATTTGTGAAAAGTGTGAGTTCTGGTAAATTAAAGGATTATTCCTTGACCAATTTTCCATTCGAAAAAGAGATTGATAAGCATGGCAACTTAAACGATGCCTTAAAAAGCAATCAATCCATCTTGGTTCAAATTGTAAAAGAACCCATTTCCACCAAAGGACCACGTATAAGTTCCGAGCTTTCTATAGCTGGAAGATATATTGTGTTGGTTCCATTTTCCGATAGAGTTTCTGTTTCACAAAAAATAGAAAGCAACGAAGAAAAAGACAGGTTAAAACGTTTGATAACAAGCATTAAACCAAAAGGATTTGGCGTAATAATACGCACCGTAGCCGAGGGCAAAAAAGTAGCAGAACTGGACAAAGATTTACAGAACCTTACCGAACGCTGGACAGCAATGTGTAAGAAGCTACATGGGGCGCACCACCCTTCAAAAGTGCTGAGCGAGCTAAACCGGGGAGCATCCATCATCCGCGATATGTTTAATGATTCATTCTCTGCAATACATATTGACGATGAAACCCTTTACTTGCAAATAAAAGATTATGTGCAGGAAATTGCACCAAAAAAAGACAATATCGTAAAGTTCTATGATTCCAATGTTCCGATGTTTGAGAAATTCGGAATAGAAAGACAGATTAAAACTTCCTTCGGAAAAACAGTATCAGGTAGCAAAGGAGCTTACTTGGTAATTGAACACACCGAAGCAATGCACGTAATAGACGTGAACAGCGGTAACCGAAGCAACAAGCAAAAAACACAGGAAGGCACAGCGCTGGAAGTGAATATGATTGCAGCCACCGAGGTGGCAAGACAGCTAAGGTTGCGCGATATGGGAGGAATTATTGTGGTGGATTTTATTGATTTGGCAAATGCCAATCACCGCAAACAGCTCTACAACCACCTTCGTGAAGAAATGAAGGATGACAGAGCAAAGCATAAAATTCTTCCGCCAAGTAAATTTGGGTTAATACAGATAACCCGCCAACGAGTTAGGCCAGAGATGAACATCAAAACTCGCGAGGAAGACCCCAGTAATGGAGGCGACGGCGAGATTGAAGCACCTATCATCGTTATAAATAGAATAAACGAAGAGGTAAAACGTCTCTTTAAAAAAGACTATAAAAAGATAACTTTAAACACGCATCCTTTTATAGCGGCCTTTTTAACCAAAGGTTTCCCAAGTGTGCGTACCAAATGGTTTTTGGAGCACAAGAAATGGGTAAAAATCCAACCTCGGGATGCTTATACGTATCTTGAATATCACTTTCACGATAAAGATGGTGAATTGATAAAATAACCAAAACCCCTTTTGAAGACTTACTTCGGAAGGGGTTTTTTTGTTAGTTTTACTGTCAGTTCGAGCGCAGTCGAGAACTAATCTAATGGAATCACACAAAACATACACCGTTGATGAAGCCACCAAAAGGATGGAGCGCTATTGTGCTTACCAAGAGCGTTGCCATAAAGAAGTACATCAAAAACTGTATGAAATGCGGATGATTCCTGTAGCGGTGGATGAAATAATAGATCATTTACTTAGGCACAATTTCTTAAACGAGACAAGGTTTGCCCAAGCGTTTGCAAGAGGAAAATTTAGAGTCAAAAAATGGGGAAGGAATAGAATAGTGAATGAATTGAAACTCCGAGAAATTTCAAAATACAACATTCAAATTGCCTTAAAGGAAATACCCGATTCCGAATATTACAAAACCTTTGAAGCCTTGGCAGAAAAGCGATTACAACAATTATCTTCAGAAAAAAATCTTCTAAAAAAACGAAAAAAGTTGGCGGACTATCTTTTTTATCGCGGGTGGGAAAGTGAAATGGTTTATGGGAAAGTGAATGAAATTTCAAAATAATGTAAATAAAACTTGACATTTAATAAATTTTTATTTTATATTTGTGTCAAGATAACTTTACATATAATCAAATACACTTTACTTATGGAAACAAAACAGAATACATGGAAAGCAACCTCAAAAAGGAATATAAGGCAATTAGCCTACTGGACCGGAGGGTGGGTAGTGGCAATGGCAATAGCCTCCTTTGGTCAAAAATATTTTTGGGAAGGCAATACTGTCTTAACCATCATATTTATTTTTATTGCTACTCTTGTTGGCGTAGGGATGATCCTTATGAACCGAAAGTACATCAACAGTTTGGATGAAATGCAACGAAAAGTACATATTGAGGCAATGGCTATTTCTTTAGGAGTTGGCGTGGTTATTGGCTTAAGCTATTCATTACTAGATCAGGCAAATGTTATCGGTTTTGATGCGGAAATAGCAGACCTGGTTATGCTTATTGGGATAACATATTTAATAGCAACTTTTGCTGGTTTAAATAGATACAAATGAAAAACCGAATAAAAGTACTTCGCGCAGAACACAACATGACCCAAGCCGAACTGGCGGTTGCCGTTGAGGTTTCAAGACAGACTATAAACGCTATTGAAACAGGAAAATTTGATCCAAGTTTGCCGCTCGCTTTTAAGATTTCAAAATTATTTGATTTGCCAATAGAAACTATATTTATTGATGAATGATATTTTTTATGATGGCATGAGCCGCAAACTCATGCCATTGAGGATTTAATAAGAGTCTGGCTAAATATTAAACGAAGCCCCAACATTAAACGAAATCTGATTGTGCAATTTCTCAGCAGGCGTTAAGGAATCTGTATTGTATTTGGAGATGGGGATGCTAACTTCCGTAAAAACCCCAAAGCCGCTGGTAAAGAAATAACGAGCCCCCAAATGCCCACCAAAGTTTTTTAAGCTGGCGTAAAGTCCGGGATATACATCAAAATTTCCATCAACGTTTATCACGTTGCCAAGATTTGCATTAAAGCGAGCGCGGAAGTCAAAACGATCCTCAAATTTTGCGAAAGGCTCTTCATTGCCTTCTAAATCTTTGACTTTTTCAATTCCCAAAAGATAGGAAGAAGCTACGCCCAGCGAAATGTTTTCACCTATGCCAAAATCAAGACTTCCCAGAATCCCGGTGCCATTGTTTTGAAAATTGGCCCCGATTTGAAATTTGACATCACCTTTTCCCGAATAGGCCTGTGCAAAAGTTAGTTGAATGAAAAGAAACGTAATAATTGTTGCAAATAACTTCATCACCAATAATTTTACAGGAAAGTTAATGAATTATCCAGTAATTATAATGCTTTATGGGTACGAACAATAGCCTGCTCGTTTTTCCAATCAATCCATTTTTGGCCTTTCAATTTTCGCATTATTTGATCAAAATAACGCATAAAGGCAACGTTGTAAACCGCTTTTGCCAAATTTTTTGGATTACGAGCTATGGCGCGCAAGCTCATTGAAAAACCGGGCGTAATGTAGCGCATATAGTGCCAATAACCTTCAGGCATGTACAAAACGTTCCCGTGTTCCAAATTTGCAATGTAACCTTCCGCTTTTTTTAGCGCAGGCCATTTTTTGTAATCGGGATTGTGGAAATCTATGTCTTCACGCGTAATTAAGGAATGCGGAATTTTATACAAATAATCGTTCTGCTTTTGGTCAAAAAGAATCACTTCCTTTTTCCCTTGGAAGTGAAAATGGAAGATGTTTGCCAAATCAATATCGTAGTGCATAAAAGTGTATGAGTCCTTTCCGCCGAAGAAAAGCATGGGCAGCCCTTTCATCAGTTTCAGTCCGAAATCTGGATAGTAAAAATCGTTTTGAAGTTGAGGAATTTCTTTCAAGATATTCCACAGAAAAATGCGGTATTTGGTAGGCTCGGTTTTTAGTAATTCCACATAATCGCGCATTTTCATTTTTGCATGTGGCTCATTGAACCCATCTTGGTGGCTTACCGGACGATTGTCGTAAAGCGGAACCATTTTATCGCCTGCAACTTCGGCGATATAATCAAGGTTCCATTTGGTGAAAGCAGGCCAATCCTCAACAAACCTTTCAATGATAACTGGTTTTTGGGGCTTAAAATATTTTTTTAGAAAATCTTCTTTGGTAATGGTCGTTACCCTGTCTATTTGCTGTAATTGCATAGTTTTCATCAACACGCAAATTTACAAATCCTGTATAGAATGTTATGGCGGCGTTAATATAACTTTAAGTTTTTATAAAACAAAAATCCCAAACTCCACCATTTTGGAATTTGGGATTTGATATTTTTTTGAATTTTTGGCAATTTAATCTGCCAAAACCATCACTCTGTTATTGTTGCACTCAACGGTTCCGCCAGAAATTTCAAGAACCCATTTATCGTTTTCCTTTGTGAATTTTTGCTCAAAACCTTCTGCAATAGTTAGGTTTCCTTTAAACTTCACTTTTCCTTCCTGCAAAACGGAAACGATAGGAGCGTGGTTATTCAACATTTGGAATTCGCCCTCCACACCCGGAACGGTTACGCTTTCTATTTCACCAGCAACTAAAGATGCTTCGGGGGTTACTATTTCTAAGTACATATTTTTCTAAAATTACAAATTTCAAGTACCAAATTCCAAAACCTGATTTTGGAATTTGGGATTTAATTTATTGTGATTTTCGAGCTCTGCTCGTTATGCTTCCGCAAGCATTTTCTCACCAGCGGCAATTGCTTCCTCGATAGTTCCTTTTAGGTTGAAGGCTGCTTCTGGAAGATTGTCCAATTCGCCATCCATAATCATGTTGAAACCTTTGATGGTTTCCTTAATATCAACCAAAACTCCAGGAATGCCTGTAAACTGCTCTGCTACGTGAAACGGCTGTGAAAGAAAACGCTGTACACGACGCGCGCGGCCTACTGCCAATTTATCATCTTCGGAAAGTTCCTCCATCCCAAGAATAGCGATAATATCTTGTAATTCTTTATAACGCTGTAAAAGCTCTTTTACTCTTTGTGCACAAGCATAATGCTCTTTTCCAAGGATTGATTCGGTAAGAATTCTAGAAGTAGAATCCAATGGATCCACCGCTGGATAAATACCAAGCTCGGCAATTTTACGCGATAGTACGGTTGTAGCATCCAAGTGGGCAAAGGTTGTTGCCGGTGCTGGATCCGTTAGGTCATCCGCAGGTACGTAAACCGCCTGTACAGATGTAATGGAACCTCTTTTTGTTGAAGTAATACGCTCTTGCATCGCCCCCATCTCTGTTGCCAAAGTTGGTTGGTAACCCACCGCTGAAGGCATACGCCCAAGAAGTGCAGATACCTCAGAACCTGCTTGCGTAAAACGGAAAATGTTATCAACGAAGAAAAGTACGTCTTTTCCTTGGCCATCGCCAGCTCCATCACGGAAGTACTCAGCTATTGTCAATCCTGAAAGCGCAACACGTGCACGTGCTCCAGGTGGTTCGTTCATCTGCCCGAACACGAAAGTAGCTTTAGATTCTTTCATTGCAGTTTTGTCAACCTTTGAAAGATCCCATCCGCCAGCCTCCATAGAGTGCATGAAGTCTTCACCGTATTTTATAATGCCAGATTCAAGCATTTCGCGAAGCAAATCATTACCCTCACGAGTACGTTCCCCTACACCAGCGAATACAGAAAGACCACCGTGGCCTTTCGCAATATTGTTAATCAACTCCTGAATAAGTACCGTTTTACCTACACCAGCACCACCGAAAAGACCAATTTTACCACCTTTTGCATAAGGCTCAATAAGGTCGATTACTTTAATACCTGTGAAAAGAACTTCGGTAGAAGTTGAAAGATCTTCAAATTTTGGAGCCTCACGGTGAATTGGAAGCCCATTGTCGCCAGATTTTGGCAAGTTTCCAATACCATCAATAGCATCACCGATTACGTTGAAAAGTCGGCCGTAAACATCTTCACCAATCGGCATTTGGATAGGCGCGCCAGTTGCAACGGCATCCACACCGCGGCTAAGACCGTCAGTAGAATCCATTGATATGGTACGTACCATGCTTTCGCCAATGTGTGATTGAACTTCGAGAACCAAAAGGTTTCCGTTGTTGTTTACCTCCAAAGAGTCGTATATTTTTGGAAGTTCCGTTCCGCTATCAAACGCAACGTCAACTACCGGGCCAATAATCTGTGCAACTTTTCCTGTACTTTGTGACATGAGTAACTGTTTATTTTATAGTTATCTAAGGGCGAAAATACCGCCTCTGTTTTGAACGGTGCAAAGATAGTTTTTTCTGAATGAAATTTGCAATGGAAATTTTAAAAAATTTGTAGATTTTGCTGATGAGTTTCAATAGGTTTTTAAAACCAGATAGAACCCGCCAACTAAAGCTTTTCACACAATCCGCGAACTTCCGTTTTGAAAAGTGAAATTATTTTTTTCTGAAGTGCATCATCTTTGGAAATGCTGCGTCCATCAATTTCAACAATCGGCGTAAGCTCGCCCATCGTTCCCGTTGCGAAAACGCCATCAGCATTGTAGAATTGTGAAAGGGTGATGTCCGATTCAATGATTTCTATATTGTGCTTTTTGCACATTTCAATCACTGAATTTCTTGTGATTCCTGGTAAACAAGCGTGGCCAAAAGGCGTAAAGATCTTTCCATTTTTTACCATAAAAAGATTGCTTCCATTCAGTTCTGCAATAAACCCGCGATCGTCAAGCATTAATCCCGCGTCTTTTCCGGCAATGTTGGCCTGTATTTTTGCGATTATATTATTGAGCAAATTGTTGTGGTGAATTTTACTGTCCAAAAATTGTGGAGAATTGCGGCGCTGGCTGGTGCTTATCACTTTTATGCCATGGTCGTTGTCATAAACCAAGGGTTTCCATTCTGCTAAAACAATTAAGCAAGAGCCATTTTGATTGAGGCGCGGATCCATCCCGCTGGTTATTTTTTCGCCGCGCGTCAAGGTCAAACGGATGTGCGTATCGTCCGTCATACCGTTGGCATCGAGGGTTTGCTTTATTGCTTTTTTGATGAATTCTTTGGAAGGAATGTCTGTAAATATGAGCGTTTTCGCAGATTCCTGCAGACGCGTTAAATGTTTGTCCAAACAAACCACCCCTTCGGGATACACACGCAATCCTTCCCAAACGGCATCACCGCCCTGCACCGAGCTGTCAAAAACCGAAACTTTGGCTTCGCTGCGTGGATATAGTCTGTCTTTTATAAAAATTTGTACGTTGTCGTTCTTGGGGTTGGATTTTTGAAGCATTTTTTTATTTATGAGTTGGTTAAAATATTATTTTTTAAAGTTTCGTAATAAGGAAGTGCCTCGTTCAATAAAGGTTCCAAATGTTTTGGCAAAGGTTGCGAACTGCTTTTCTGAAAAGTAAATCCTTCAGAATTATGGACGTTTCCGTACCAATGTTTTGCCCAAATGCCATCTTCCGGAATTCCACCTTTTTTCCATTGAAGCATTTTGTCAGAAAAGGGAATATTCAGCAAATCACAGAGTTTTTCCAAATATGTTTCTGGATTTTTTAAAAGTTCGTCACTATCGATCACTATTGGCGTTCTTTCGTTTTTCTTCAGAAATAAAAACAGTTCCGAAGCTTTTTTAATGCCAATATCATTCAAGGTTGGCGTGTGTATTACTTTTGAAAAGGAAGCTATCAGTTTTTTGGGATGCCGGATCAAAATTACATTTTCCCAATCCAAAATAAATTCCGGCGACTCAGTCAGATAATGGTGCGCCATTCCTTTTACAAAAACATGCTGCTTTTCTGAAAGTAAATTTATGCTTTCAATCACTTTCTCTTCCTTCAGTTCCTTGGTTTGCAGGATTTCCTGTTGTGAAGGATGTTGGTTTTCCAGCGAAGCGTTTTTCAGATAAAACCCATAAAAAGGCTCGTCCAATACCTTCAGGTCTTCACGTTGCGCAAAAGAATACATAATTGCCGTGGAGAGATTCCGCGGACCAGAGATAAGGTTGATGACTTTCATTTGAATAAAAGTACATCAAAAAAAGTATGTCTGAAAATGTTTTATTCTACTGTTACAGATTTCGCCAAATTACGTGGCTGATCCACATTTCTGCCAAGCATTACGGCAATGTGGTATGACAGTAATTGCAACGGAATAGTAGTCACCAATGGCGACAATGCCTCAGGAGTGTGCGGCACTTCCATAACATAATTTGCCATTTCCCTAACAGCAGTATCGCCTTCGGAGACTACGGCTATAATTTTACCTTTTCTAGCCTTTATTTCTTGAATGTTACTCACTACTTTATCATAATGATCACTTTTTATAGCGATGACCACAACGGGCATTTGCTCGTCTATAAGTGCGATAGGGCCATGTTTCATTTCAGCGGCTGGATAGCCTTCGGCGTGTATGTATGAAATTTCCTTTAGTTTCAATGCGCCTTCCAAAGCTACTGGGAAATTGTAGCCTCTTCCCAAATAAAGGAAATTGCGAACGTCCTTAAAAACAGTTGCTATTTCTTTTATTTTGTCTTCGGTCTTTAAAGCTTCTTCTACATGTTTTGGAATAAGTTCCAATTCACGTAAATAGAGCATAAAATCACTTTGGCTGATGGTGCCTTTTGCTTTTGCCAAACGCAGGGCTATCATAGCCAAAACCGTAATTTGGGTTGTGAAAGCTTTGGTTGAAGCAACGCCAATTTCAGGTCCGGCGTGCGTATAGGATCCGCTGTGGGTTTCTCTGGAAATAGTTGAGCCTACAACATTACAAACTCCATAAACGAACGCACCTTTTGATTTTGCGAGTTTTATAGCGGCAAGTGTATCTGCGGTTTCACCACTTTGTGAAATGGCGATTACTACGTCTTTCTCTGAAATAATTGGATTTCGGTAACGGAATTCGGAGGCGTACTCTACTTCCACAGGAATGCGTACCAAGTCCTCGAAAATATATTCAGCCACTAAACCTGCATGCCACGAAGTTCCACAGGCCACGATAATAATGCGGTCTGCATTGATGAATTTTTCAATATAATCCTCAAGACCTCCAAGCTTTACAATGCCTTTCTCGGCAAGTAAACGCCCGCGATAGGTGTCTTTTATTACGGAAGGCTGTTCGTAGATTTCCTTCAGCATAAAATGTTCGTAACCGCCTTTTTCAATTTGCTCAAGATTCATTTGAAGCTCTTGAATGTATGGGGCAACTAATTTATCGTCTTTTATTTTTCTGACTTTTACATCGCGCCCTAGACGGATGATGGCCATTTCTTCATCTTCTAAATAGATGGCGTTGTTTGTGAATTCAATAAATGGAGAAGCGTCGCTGGCAACAAAAAATTCATCTTCGCCGATGCCTATTGCTAATGGGCTTCCAAGTTTTGCCACTACAATTTCATCAGGTTTTTTTCTGTCAAAAAGTGCAATTGCATAAGCACCCACAACTTGGTTTAATGCTATTTGTACAGCTTTCCCAAGTTTTACGTTTTCGTTTTTTTGAATATCCTCTATAAGGTTTACCAAAACTTCGGTATCTGTATCTGAAGTAAAGGTATAGCCTCTTTTAATCAATTCCTTTTTAAGGGAATCGTAGTTTTCAATAATTCCATTGTGGATAATAACTAAATCGCCGCTATTGGAATAATGCGGGTGGCTGTTCACGTCATTAGGAACTCCGTGTGTTGCCCAGCGAGTATGCCCTATGCCGAGGCTTCCCTTTCGGGAAATTTCCTTTTCAGCTTTTTCTTCCAGACTTGCCACCTTGCCTTTTGTCTTGCAAAGTTGAATATCTGTTCCGTCAAAAAGTGCAATTCCGGCGCTGTCATAACCTCTGTATTCTAAACGTTTCAATCCGTTGAGAATAATTGGGTATGCTTCTTTTTTGCCGATATAGCCTACAATTCCACACATACGCAGGGTTTAATTAGGTTCAGTGTAATAAATTTGGAGTTTTAATCTTTTTTCTTGGTTTGGCGTTGCATTTCCGTAAAGAATGGTTCCTTCAGGTGAAATTACAGTACTGGAGGGTATTTGCTCAATATTTGGCTCCATAGGGTTTTGAAGTTTCTGCGTCGTCCTTGTTAAAACATTTTGAGATACCACTATGCCCAAAGGTACATTTGTGCTGTCTTTATTAATCAAATTACTGATATGGGTTGTTATTTTTAATTTGTAGTATTCACCGTTGCCATCACTTCCTCTTTGTAGTTTTCCGTAATGGTTTGTAAGGGCATCTACAGCTTCCAGACCATTCGTTGGGTCCAGATTGTAATCTGCCAGTACGTTACTGTTCTTAAGGTCATAGATTATTATACGTTCAGGTTCTGTAGCACCACCTACCATTAAATCCTGATTCACATAAAAAATGAGATTTGCCTCATTGACCAGCCATTTTTTATCGCGAAGAGTTTCAAGTTGATCTGCCACGCCGTTATTATCATTGTCTTTCCCGAAGAGTTCCACAACTGAAATGATTCCATCACCACCGCGAAGGTAGAGATTTTCATTTCCGGTTTCAATATTTGGATTCTCTACTGCGGTTTGTATTTGGGTGGGCAGTTGGTTTGTAAAAGTATTTACACTTATGCCCCCACTAAAATTCAATTTAAATACAGCGTTGTCTCTTTCATCGGGTTCATCTTCATTATCGTAACTGTAAAATATAGAGACGTATGCTTTGGTAACATCAAAAATAAAGAGGCTGCCATTGTCCGTTGGTGAATTAACTTTAAAATATAGACCTCTTAAAAAGTTTTTAAAGTTATTGCTGTTTCGCAATTCTGGAGTTCCTTCCATATCAATCACATTGGTTTGGAAGAAGGTCGAATCTAGCTTTATACGAAGGCCGGGTGTTAATTCCTCTTCATTTTCTTCTCCTTCAAATATAACATAGCTGTTCTCTGTTGGCAGAAAATTTTCTACTGAAGCTAGTTCCTCACCTAGATAGCCTTCAAAAACGTCTCCTTGGGTAGTGTAGTAGTTTTGAAATTCCTCAAAACCTGTATTGGGGTCATATTCCCTTAAAAAATATTTTGATTCAAATATGGACACGTTTATAGGCGTGGTGCCATATATAGAATCAAGCTCATAAGTAGTTACACTGTCCACTGTGGTTCCTGTACTGAAGTATGGTAAATACACAAAAACACTATCTACCGTGGCATTCTCGCCAAAGCTGGGGTCGTTTGATGCAAGGGTAAGCTGTGATAAAAGATTCACTGTTGATTTTCCATATACAGGATCGTTATAAACCCCTAATTGATAGGCTGGCAGCCTATTGCTCTGTAATGGGCCAAGTTTTCTACTGTATGCAATGACGGATTGTGATTCATCTAAGATTCCGTTGGGGGTTTCAGTTCCCAATACTTCAGAGCCCAAAGTTGAGATATCTTCTTGGCAAGAAGAGAATGCAATTATTATAAAGAAAATAGCACCTGCAAGGGGCAACAAATTTTTAATTTTCATTTGTTCTATTAATTGTTTTGGGTGAAATGTAATTAGCTCATTTCAATAAGATTGTTGAAGAAATTACTATAAGACTTTTGAGCTGTAAAAGTCTAAATATGCCTGGGAAAAATTTTCCATATTATGATATTTTAACACAGGTTTGTCTAAAGTGTTAATAAACTCATCAAGCTCTTTTGGTATTTCTTCAGACCCTACAATGACTGCGTCAGAATTTTTGACGGCTATTTTCATAAGGTTTACGTAACTTGGCTCTTCAAGTATAGTAATAACTTCGTCATCAATAGCATCAAACCTAACTTTATCTATTGTGTTTTTAGCTAACGTTCCATCGAAGCCTTGATTGTACACAGAAGTAACTATTTTACTATTTTCAAAAAGGGGTTCGTTTCCGTAATAATTCCGTAGATATAAAGGAAGAAAAGAAGCAAGCCATCCATGAACGTGAATAATATCTGGCGCCCAGTTCAGTTTTTTTACAGTTTCAATAACGCCTTTTGCGAAGAAAATGGCGCGCTCGTCATTGTCTTTGTAAAAATTTCCCTCTTCATCAGCATAGGTTGCCTTTCTTTTAAAATAATCTTCATTATCAATAAAATAAACCTGGATGCGCTCTTTAGGGATTGACGCCACTTTTATAATCAGTGGCATATCGAGATCGTTTATTACCAAGTTCATTCCAGAAAGGCGAATCACTTCGTGCAATTGGTGCCTTCTTTCGTTAATATTGCCATAGCGTGGCATAAAGATTCTTATCTGGCCGCCATTATTGTTGATCATTCGGGGAGCTTCAAACGACATTGAAGAAATCTCGGTCTCGGGAAGATAAGGTATAACTTCTGAAGACACATACAAGACTCTTTTATCTTTCATCTATTGGGTTTTTTAGGAATTATTGCAATTTGCCCCAATGTCTCGAGGCGTTTAAAAACACGCAAAATTACGAAAATTTATGTAGATTGTCTTTAATATATTAATTTTGCCCGCTCTTAACCCAATTTTATGGTAATACATACCCAGAAAGAAACCTTGGTGCAGGCTTTGTCTTCCGGGGCAAAAAATGACAAAATAGGTTTTGTGCCAACAATGGGTGCATTGCATGAAGGGCATATATCTTTGGTAAAGAATGCTTTAGAAAATAATGATGCGGTGGTGGTGAGCATTTTTGTAAACCCCACACAATTTAATAATAGTGCAGATCTTGAAAAATATCCGCGCACTCCCGAAGATGATATTTTACTATTAAAAAATCTAAAAGGAAATGTGATTGTGTACTTGCCAGAGGTTTCAGATCTATATGATGCTTCGGTTTCCGCAAAAAAGTACAATTTTGGAAACCTCGAAAATGAAATGGAGGGCAAGCACCGAAAAGGACATTTTGACGGAGTGGGAACTATTGTAAGCAAGCTTTTAAAAATTGTGAAACCAAACACAGCCTATTTTGGCGAAAAGGATTTTCAACAATTACAGATTGTTAAAAAGTTGGTTGCCATCGAAAAGCTACCCGTAAAAATTGTGGGATGCCCAATTTTGAGAGAGAAAAACGGACTTGCAATGAGTTCACGAAATAAACGACTAAGCGAAACACAATTTAAAGAAGCTACAATTATTTATAAAACCCTAAAAGAGGTGAACGAGAAATTCAGTTCTAAATCCATTGCTGAATTGAATGCTTTGGTTGCGGAACGGTTTTTGCAAAACCCCAACTTGAATTTGGAATATTTTGAAATAGCCAACGAAAAAACACTCAAAACCGCAAAGCGAAAAAACAAAGCTTCAAAATACAGAGCTTTTATAGCAGCTTTTGCGGGCGATGTTCGGCTAATAGATAATATGCCTTTAAATTAATACCTTTGCACCATGCAAATACACGTAGTAAAATCTAAAATCCATAGAGTAAAAGTTACTGGTGCCGATCTAAACTATATCGGTAGCATCACTATTGACGAAGATTTAATGGATGCAGCCAACATTATTGAAGGCGAAAAAGTCCAGATAGTAAACAATAATAACGGCGAACGCCTCGAAACATACGCCATTCCCGGTCCTCGAAACAGTGGCGAAATTACTTTAAACGGTGCCGCCGCAAGACGCGTGGCGCCCGGTGATGTGCTTATTCTTATTACCTATGCCTTAATGGAAGTGGAAGAGGCAAAGGTCTTCAAACCGGCTTTGGTCTTCCCAGACGAGGAAACAAATCTACTCCGATAAATTGAGCCGCTCCTTCTCAAAATTTTTGCAGATTGCGATTCCGCTGGGATTGGGTTTTTTTTTGATTTGGTATATCTACCAATCGTTTACAGCACAACAACTTGCCGAAACTAAAAAATATTTTGCCAATGCAAACTATGGTTTCGTCTTGCTTTCTGTTGTATTTAGTGTTTTAAGCCATCTATCACGATCCTATCGATGGAATTTTATGTTGGAGCCATTGGGTTATAAAACCAAATTGGCCAATAACTTTATGGCAGTTTCCGTGGCTTATTTGATGAATATTTTTATTCCGAAAAGCGGCGAAGTTTCCCGAGGGATCATTTTGGATAAATATGAAGGAGTGCCTTTTCAAAAAGGATTTGGAACTATTATTTCCGAAAGGGTTGTTGATCTTTTATTCCTTCTTTTTTTCACTGCTTTGGCACTTGTTATAAAGTTTGATGTATTGTATGATTACGTGATTGAAAGTATTCCGCCTTCACTTTTATATATAATTATCTTCGGAATTGTTTTAATGGGCGTGAGCATTCCCCTGTACATTAAATTTTCAAAATCGAATATCAATAAAAAAATAAAAAGCTTCGTTATTGGATTGAAAGAAGGAGTTTTCAGTATTTTGAAAATGAAGAAAAAGGGGGCTTTTCTTTTTCATACTTTCATCATTTGGGGCCTTTACTTACTTTCTTTCTACACTGCGCTGCACGCATTGCCGGGTACTACAAATATTCCTTTTGGAACAATTATAATCACCTTTGTTGTCGGGAGCTTCACTTTTGCTTTTACCAATAGTGGCTTTGGAACCTATCCTGCTGCAGTTGCGGGA
Source organism: Aequorivita sp. UBA3180 (assembly GCA_002364215.1). GTDB lineage: Bacteria > Bacteroidota > Bacteroidia > Flavobacteriales > Flavobacteriaceae > Aequorivita. The sequence goes on from DEXQ01000007.1 coordinate 36,260, forward strand.
ATTTTGACTGTTTTTGGAGTAGCCAAAACCGTTGGCGTTGCTTTTGGATGGATTGTTTGGATTTCAAATATTTCTTCCATTGTATTCTTTGGAGTGCTCTCATTGGTGATACTTCCTATTTACAATCGAAAACGGCTAAAATTGTAATTTTTTCGAAATAATTTTTCGGTGAAAAAACCACAAATTGAAAATTTGTTATCTTTCCGCAGCCTAAAAATTCTAACCAATGAAAAAAATCCTACTATTCGCAGTTTGTGTGTTGCTTAATTATGCTTCATTTTCCCAAATAATTTACGAAGAATTCAATTCTGACAAACTTGGCGAGTCTCGAAGATTAAAAATTCAACTTCCCAGAAATTACGATACCAATATTGATAAAAAATACCCCATAGTTTTGGTGCTGGATGCCGATTATCTTTTTGAGCCAGTAGCTGGAAACGTTGATTATTTCAGTTATTGGGAAGATATGCCAGAGTCTATAGTAGTTGGCGTTATGCAAGGTGATTTACGTTATGAAGATTGCTCTTATGACGACAATACTTTTATGCCTGGCGAAAAGGGTGCCCAATTTTTTGAATTTATTGGGATGGAACTTATTCCATATATTGATAAAAAGTACCGAACCGCAAAGTTCATCATTGGTGTAGGGCACGATTTTACGGCCAATTTTTTAAATTATTATCTCTTTAAAGATCCACCGTTGCTGAATGGTTATATAAATCTAAGTCCAGATATGGCGCCTATGATGGAAGAACGCCTTGTGGAACGCATTCCACAAATTCCCGGAAAAATATTCTATTATTTGGCTACGGGAACCGACGATATTAAAGGCTTGATGGAATCTACCCAAGACCTTCACAACCAATTAAACGGTTTGAAAAGCAAATCCTTCAATTATTATTATGATAATTTTGATGGTGCTACCCACTATTCTTTGGGTGGGCGTGGTATTCCGAATGCTTTGGAAAAAATATTTTCGGTTTATAGACCAATTAGCAAAAAGGAATACACTGAAGTTTTATTGAAATTGGATACGCCAATTAGCCAATATCTGCTTGATAAATATAAGGTAATAGAGGATCTTTTTGGTATTACGAATAACATTCGCGTTAATGACTTTATTGCTACGGCCACTGCTGCAGAAAAAAGAAACCAATGGGAATCTTTGCGAGAAATTGCAACCTTGGCAAAAAGACAATATCCAGATACGGTATTGGGAGATTATTATCTGGGACGTTATTATGAAGAAACCGGAGAGCCCAAAAAAGCCATGAAAATCTTTCAGGGAGCCTATGACAAAGAAGAGGTGGATTTTATAACCATTGATAAATTGCTGGATAGGGCAGACAAGATAAAAAATGATTTTGGGTATTAACCCTAAAGCTCTTTAATAACATTTTTGTGCAAATATGCCCAATTGGTCAAGGCATTGGTAGTGGTATTTTCAATTTCCAGTTTCATGATTATATTGCTTCGATGCTTCTCTACCGTGCGAATTGAAATAAAAAGTTGTTCTGCAATTTCGCTGCTGCTCATTTGTTCCGCTACTAACTTTAAAATCGTTTTTTCAGAAGAGGTTAAATGCTTTATTTTTTTTAAATCTTCTGAAACGGTTGCTAATGAAGAGGCGGCAAACGAGCGGCTAAAGCATACATCATTATTTAATACACATTGAATACAATCTTCAATTTCAGAAAATGAGTCTTCCTTCAGAAGATAACCATTTATTTGAAGTGCTTTGGCCTGGGATAGGTAGTCATTCTCTTTATGAAAGGATAAGATTATAAACTTAGTGTCAACCTTCTTTTGTTTGGCCATTTTTATAACTTCAAAACCCGTTAAAAGTGGCATATCAATGTCAAGAAGAGCTATGGTTGGATTATGTGTTAAAATAAGTTCCAGCGCCTGCATGCCATTGGCTGCTTGGCCCAAAACATTATAGTTATTTGCCTGTAGCTCATCATGCAGTCCTTTTAAAATCATAGGATGGTCATCTGCAATAACAACGGAAATTTTACTCTTTTCAAGCATTTATATCGGGATAATTAGCGTTATGGTTGTTCCTTTATTGATTTGACTTTTTATATCAATTTTTGAGTGTAAAATTTTTGCGCGTTCCATTAAAGTTTTCATCCCGAGGCTAGTACTGGTCTTTACTTTTTCCGAAATTTCAAAGCCTTTTCCATTGTCTGCAATAGTAGCTTCAATGGTATGACCCTTTTTTTCAATTGTAACCGAAGCGGCTTTGGCTTCAGCATGCTTCACCATATTGTTTAAAGTTTCCTGAATAATCCTATACAAATGTAATGATGCCTCTCTACTTAACAAAGCATCTATATCATCAATTTCATGGGTAAAGAAAATATTTGTGTTAGAGTCCACTTCATCAACCATATTTCGAATGGCAGCCGTGGGACCCAAGCGTTCCAGTGTTGAAGGATGGAGACCTCTCGAAATTGCACGTAGTTCTTCCAAAGTATTAGCCGCTAAAAACTCCATTTCTTGGTTGCCGTTTGTTTTGGTTTTTTTTGTGAGCAGCATCAATTTTTGTCCAACGCTATCGTGAAGCTCGCGCGCCACACGCGTACGTTCTTCTTCTTGCGCTTTTATGAGATTGTGGGTATAGGCTTCGTTTCTTTTTTGTTCTGCTTTGTTTTTGAGATAATAAAATAAAAAAACACTTAATGATGAAACAGATAATAAAGAAACCCAAAAAAACCAAGTTTTCCAAAAAGGAACAGTTATCACAAATGCATATTGAAAAGGTTGGTTTTGCCATATACCATCACCATTGTCTGCAGTAAACTCAAAAGTATAGTCACCTGGCGGAAGATAAGAAAACACTGCGATAGGGTCTTTTGTAGGTTGGGTCCATTCATTTCCATCCCGAAGTCCTTTCATTCTATATTTATAGTGAACGTTTTCTGGGTTGGTGAAGGTTATCGCTTCCATTGAAAAGCTTAAATAGTTTTTTTGGTGGGGAAGAACAATGCCTTTGCCGGTTTTGTAAAGACTATCCTCTAAAGGTTCTGAGAACAGAAGAATTTCCGAAAGATCCAGTTTTGGAGGTTGCTTATTTGGAAGATATGCTTCTTCATTAAAGGCAAGCATTCCGCTGAGGGAAGTGGTTAAAAGAGTTTTGTCTTCTGTAATTAAAAGCGAATTGAAATCTATGTCATTTTCTAAAAAATGGGACACAGTGGCATATTTTTTTGATACAATGCTATCTTTTTGTAACAAAAGTTCCAAATCAACTTTCAGCAACATATCTCTGCCAGCCAACCATAAATTTTTTCCATCAACCTTCAATGCCCGAAATTGTTTTAAGGAGGCAAATCGATTCATCTCAAAAGTCTGAATTTTAAAATGCTCGTTCTGAAGTGTTATGTGGTATAATTTTTTTTCGTTTCCAGCCAGTACTTCATTTGCATTAATGGCATCCAAGCTTCTAAAGTCATTGTGCAAATTGGGATGAAGTCCAGGAATGGTATCTGTTTTTCTATCATTCATTTGAAACAGACCTCCGATTTTGCAAAGTATATATCGATCTGCGATAGGCGCAATGGTTATAGCTCTTCGAGATTTTATAAAATAGGTTGAATCTAATGTCAAAACTTTAATTTTATCGGTACCAAAAAGAAAAGTTTTATTCTGCTCTTTGAACAAAAGGTTATAATCGCCCTCATCTATTAATCTAGGCCTGGGGTTGCTCTTTGAATGCTCAAAAACTGCTGTTTCTGTAGTATAGAGAAGGTTATCATTTGGTGTAACAAATAGATTCTTTATTGCACCACTTTTAGTGATGGGCCGAATTTTCTTGTGTTCATCTAATGCAAATACGCCGTCATTTGTGGCCATGAGCAATTCCCCGTCCCATTCCACAATTGCATTTACAGATTTGGACGGCAACCCCTGTGTGTCATCATAAATTTTGAAAGCCGTATCCCTAAACCGTATAATACCTTCGCCATAACTGGTCATCCAGTAATTGCCTTCAGTATCTTTAATCATTCGATAAATGTATTTGGAAGGAAGACCTTGTGCTTCATTAATGACCTCTAAATCTCCCGTTTGCTTCTTGAATATTCCAAAGCCATTGCCTTCAAAACTTAAAATGAGCTCGTTTTCATTTTCTTCGAGAATTCCATAAACACGGTTTTCGTCAAAATCCTCTTGCTTGAATTTATACTTTGTAAGCTTCCCGTTTGATATTTTATATAACTCGCCATAAGCACCCACCCAAACATCCTTTTTACCATCCACAAAAACTGAATAGCAAATGTTGTTTATCCCGTCTTTTTCATTGTAAATGTTTTCAATTTTTAGAGGATTAAGTGACATTTTAAAAATTCCCCTATTAGATGAAGCTATATATAAAGTATTGTCATCATGCCAATCTGCACTTTGAAGCCCGGAGATTTGGTTTCCCTCAGTTCCTTTTAGCAAATACTCCAGCTTTCCGTTTTTGTAGGTCACTATGCCTTTTACGAAAATGATATAAATAGTACCGTCGCTACCTTCCAAAATATAGGTGGCACTTCCCAAAAAGTCAAAATCAACACCTTTGGGGTTTGTAATTTTTCCGTTTTCAATAATGCTTATACCATTATCCAGTGTTCCAGCCCAAATACGACCCTTGCTATCCTCAAAAATGCTGAAAACAATATTGGAAGCTAAGCCGTCTTCCGTAGTGTAGTTTTTAAAAGTTTTTCCGTTAAAACAACTTATTCCGCCCGTAGTACTTACCCAAATTTTGTTACGGCTATCTTGTAGGATAGCATAGGTTTCGTTGTTAACCAATCCTTCTTCCGTTTTATATTTTTTAAATTGGTATAGTTGTGCGGTGGAAACCAACGAACAAAAACACAATAAAAAAAATGTGAGGAATAAGCGTTTCATTTAGCGAAGGTTTGTAGCGTAAATATATTTATTTTAGCGGAACTATTATGGCCAAAACAAAATCAACCTTTTTCTGTCAGAATTGTGGTGCCCAATTTGCCAAATGGCAAGGGCAATGCAATTCTTGTAGAGAATGGAATACTATTGCCGAGGAAGTAATCCAAAAAGCCGAAAAGGTAAGTTGGAAATCTTCCGAAACCAATTCAAAGAGAATTGCCAAGCCGCAACGTATTTCAGAAATATCTACCCAGGCCGAAGCCCGGTTAAATACTAAAAACAACGAATTAAACCGCGTCCTCGGCGGCGGATTGGTACCGGGCTCCCTAACACTTTTGGGCGGCGAACCGGGTATCGGTAAAAGTACGCTGATGCTACAGATTGCGCTCCAACTTCCGTACAAAACGCTTTATGTTTCGGGGGAAGAAAGTGCCCAACAAATAAAAATGCGCGCAGAACGTATTCAACCTATTTCTGAAAATTGCTACATTTTGACAGAAACAAAAACGCAAAATATATTTCGAAATATTGAAGAAATTGAACCAGATATTGTGGTAATCGATTCCATTCAAACCTTGCACACCGACCATATTGAAAGTACTGCAGGAAGTATTTCCCAAATTCGGGAAACTACCGCAGAGCTTATAAAATTTGCAAAGGAAACCGCAACGCCCGTCATTCTCATTGGCCATATTACAAAAGACGGCAACATTGCCGGACCAAAAATTTTGGAGCATATGGTAGATACGGTGCTCCAGTTTGAAGGCGATCGAAACCATATTTATAGAATTTTGCGCGCCAATAAAAATCGCTTCGGTAGCACCAAAGAATTGGGTATTTACGAAATGCAGGGCAGTGGCTTGCGCGAAGTATCAAACCCTTCGGAAATTTTGATTTCAAAAAATGATGAAGACTTGAGCGGGACTGCAATTTCCGCAACCTTGGAAGGCATGCGCCCGTTGATGATAGAAATTCAAGCCTTGGTTAGTAGCGCCGTTTACGGCACTCCACAACGGAGCGCCACTGGCTATAACGCCAAACGCTTAAATATGATTTTAGCAGTTTTGGAAAAACGCGCAGGTTTTAAACTTGGCGCAAAAGATGTCTTTTTAAACGTAACTGGCGGAATCACCGTTGACGATCCCGCGATAGATTTAGCGGTGGTAGCTGCGGTACTTTCCTCAAATATTGACATTGCGATTAACAAACGCCTCTGCTTCGCTGCTGAGGTTGGTCTTGCGGGAGAAGTTCGCCCCGTTACCCGTGTGGAGCAACGTATTTTGGAAGCGGAAAAACTTGGTTTTACTTCAATAGTAATCTCAAAATACTGTAAAATTCCAAAGAACAATTTTCACATAAACGTCATCAAAGTGGCAAAGGTGCACGATGTAGTGCATCATCTTTTTGGTTGATTGTGGTATAATTTCTGCTATTTTAGCATCACTATGAATTTGAGATGTTACTTTATTACCCTCTTTTTCGGAATGATGCTTATTGGCTGCAAGCAAGTACGCAAAGCAGCTGATGTAATCGTGCAGCCAACCGCCCGAGAGGTTTACGAACGTAATTTTTCAAAAAACGATTCACTATTGCTTCAGTGGAAAAACGCTTTTAAAAATGCAAAACACGACAGTATCCAAATCACTCTTCCGTATTCGGAAAGCGGCATTTTTTCTGAAGAATATTTCAATGTTTACAGCTACAACATTCAATTGAAAGAAGGCGAGCGCATTGTGGTGGAAGTTGAAAAACAGCTAGAGTCGGCTTTGGTATTTGTCGACTTATTTCAAGCGAAGACCGATTCCCTCCAGTCTTTTAAACTTTTAAAAAGCTCCGAAAACAAAAAGGCAACTCTATTGCAGGAAATCGAAATACCCGGGTTTTACAAAATCATAGTCCAACCACAAATGAAATTGCAATTTCCATTTGTGCTGAAAATTTATGCCGAACCTGTTTACACATTTCCCGTGAGTGGCGCTGGAAATAAAAACATCCAAAGTTTTTGGGCAGATCCGCGCGATGCGGGAAGTCGCTCCCACGAAGGAGTCGATATTTTTGCAGCCAAAGGCACCCCGGTTGTTGCTGTTACGGATGGAAGAATTGTTTCTGTAGGCGAGCGCGGTTTGGGCGGCAAACAGATTTGGCTTCGCGATGGTCTTTTTGGGAAAACCATTTATTATGCGCATTTGGACAGTATCGCTGTTTCAGAGGGTAAAAAAGTGAAAATTGGCGATACGCTCGGTTTTGTAGGCAATACTGGCAATGCAAAAACCACGGAACCACATCTTCACTTCGGAATTTATAAATCGCGCGGCGCTGTTAATCCGCTTTCGTTTATTAAAAAAACCGAGATACAACCCAGTGAAAAACCTTCGACAATTATTAAGGCAGTCACTTTAAAAAACCGCGCTGACGTTCACAAAGGTCCTGCTTCTGTTTTTGAGCAATTTGGAAGTCTGAAAAAAAACGATACCCTAATCGTTTTGGGTAAAAACCAAAAATGGTATCATATTCAAACTCCAGATAGTTTAAAAGGCTACGTAAACGAAACCGAAATAAAGCCACTTCCTCCAAATTAACTTTTTTTTAGCCTTAAGAAATGTGCTTAATGGTATCTTTAGAAGTCAATTCTAAAAAACTATTATGTCCTTCTTTTCAAAAATAAAACAGACCATTCACTTAATGCGGGATATTGATCTGGATGCGCTGGGGAAACTTTCGCAAAAAGTAGATCTTTCAGAAATTATGAAAACCGTTGGCGAGCTCGATGATCGGCAATTGGCAGGTTTGAAGAAGATGCTGAAACACAAAAGCGGAAAAAAAGGACAACACAAACTACCGCCCATTGATGGCGATTTTTATGATTTGGCATTAAAACTAACTCCTGCGCAGCGTGAACTTCAAATAAAAGTACGCAATTTTATGGAAGATGAAATAAAGCCGATAGCCAACGAATACTGGAACAAAGCCGAATTTCCCTTTCAAATTATTCCAAAAATGGCAGAATTGAACATTTGCGGACTTACCTATGATGGTTACGGAACTCCTTATGAAACCTATGTAATGGAAGGAATTATTGCTATGGAACTTGCCCGTGTGGATGTTTCCATTTCTACTTTTTTTGGGGTTCACAGCGGATTGGCGATGGGCTCCATCTATATATGCGGCAGCGAAGAACAAAAACAGGAATGGCTCCCCAAGATGGCAAAGATGGAACTTATTGGCGCCTTCGGACTTACGGAACCCGAAGTGGGTTCAGCAGTTGCGGGTGGTTTGGGAACTACCTGCAGACAGGAAGGCGATGAGTGGGTTTTAAACGGACAGAAAAAATGGATCGGGAACGCCACCTTTGCAGATGTTACTATCATTTGGGCGCGCGACGAAACTTCCGATCAAGTGAAAGGTTTTTTAGTGCGAAAAGGGAACCCAGGTTTTAAAGCTGAAAAGATGGAAAATAAAATGGCGCTTCGCACAGTGCAGAATGCACTGATAACCTTGACGGATTGCCGTATCCCCGAAAGCGACCGACTTCAAAAATGTGATTCTTTTAAAGATACCGCAAAAGTATTGCGGATGACACGCGCTGGAGTGGCTTGGCAAGCCGTGGGATGCGCGCGCGGTGCTTATGAAGCTGCGCTGAAATACACCAAAAAACGCGAACAATTTGGAAAGCCGATTGCTTCCTTTCAGTTGGTGCAAAATCATTTGGTTGAAATGGTGGCCAATCTTACAGCAATGCAAACCATGTGTTTCCGACTTTCCGAATTGCAAGACGAAGGTTTGTTGACTGATGAACACGCCTCGCTCGCAAAAGTATTTTGTAGTATGCGAACCCGCGATGTGGTAAGCCAGGCCCGCGAGGTAATGGGTGGCAACGGAATACTTTTGGAATACGACGTTGCCCGTTTTGTAGCGGATGCCGAAGCAATTTACAGTTACGAGGGAACCAAGGAAATCAACTCGTTGATTGTTGGGCGGGCAATTACTGGTTATAGTGCGTTTGTGTAAAAAAGCCCCCTAACCCCCGAAGGGGGAACTTGTACTCGAACTCCTCCCCTTCGGGGAGGTTGGGTGGGGCCATTCCCCCTTCGGGGGTTAGGGGGCCTATGGTGCCGGATTAGGAATTTGGTTATGTACCGCCTCAATCTCCTTTAAAATTTCTTTCGAAAGTGAAACATGGATGCTTTCAATGTTTTCCGAAAGTTGTTTAATTGAAGTGGCACCAATAATTGGAGCGGTTACAAATTTCTTCTGAAGGATAAATGCCAAGGCCATTTGCGCAAAACTTAAATTATGCTTTTTCGCTATTTCATAATATTTTTCGGTGGCTTCCAAAGCCTGTTTATTGCTATAGCGACTGTATTGTTTAAATTGATTGATGCGTGAATTTGCATCAGCCGTTCCATCTAAATATTTGCCCGTGAGCGTTCCAAAACCGAGCGGCGAATAGGGTAAATACCCAACATTTTCACGTTGAAGTATTTCACTTAAACCAATTTCATCTTTTCTATTCACCAAATTATAAGGATTTTGAACCGAAACCATTTTCAATTTTCCTTTCCGTGCTTCTTCCATACAGCGCATCACGCCAAAAGGGGTTTCGTTTGAAAGCCCGACGTGGCGAATTTTTCCTGCTTTCACCAATTCTTCCAAAGTATTTAAAACTTCTGCAAAATTATCGCTCCATGCTTCATTTTGTTTATGGGTATAATCGCGCTGTCCGAAATAATTCGTGTTTCGTTCCGGCCAGTGAAGTTGATATAAATCGATATATTCGGTTTGTAATCTTTTTAAACTTTTATGAATCGCATCTTCCAAAGATTTTTTACTGAAATCCAATGGTTGGCGAATATGATCCATCGAACGACTGGGCCCGGCAATTTTGGTAGCCAAAACCAAGTCCTCCCGATTTTTCTTTTTTACAAGCCAATTACCAATATATGATTCGGTTCTTCCCTGCGTTTTTGGGTTTGCGGGAACGGGATACATTTCGGCACAATCAATAAAATTGATACCTTTTTCAATGGCGAAATCAAGCTGTTCGTGGGCTTCTGCTTCTGTATTCTGCTGACCCCAAGTCATAGTGCCAAGGCAGAGTTTGCTAATTTTTAGGTTTGTATTTGGGAATGTTGTGTGCTTCATTTTTAAAATTCAAGTTCTACCAAATGCGGGCAATGATCGCTGTGCATTGCATCGGGTAAAATTACTGCTCGTTTTAGGTTTTTCAACAATGGTTCTGAAACCAAATTGTAATCTATACGCCATCCTTTATTATTGTTTCGGGCGTTGGCACGGTAGCTCCACCAGGTGTAATTATTCGGTTCTTTGTTGAAATGGCGAAAACTATCAATAAAACCACTTTTCATAAAACCGTCCAGCCATTTCCTTTCCACAGGCAAAAAACCGGAAACATTTTTATTGCGAACAGGATCGTGAATGTCTATCGCTTCGTGACAAATGTTGTAATCACCACAAATCACTAAATTTGGTATTTCTTTTTTCAGGTTATCAATATATTTCTGGAAATCGTCCATATATGTAAACTTGTGTTCCAAACGAGCAATGTTTGTGCCGCTTGGCAAATACAGGCTCATCACCGAAACAGTATCAAAATCCACACGGATGTTTCTTCCTTCGGCGTCCATATATTCTATGCCGGTGCCATATTCCACGTGGTTCGGTTTTATTTTTGAAAAAATCGCCACCCCACTGTATCCTTTTTTTACAGCACTGTACCAATAATGATACGGATAGCCAGCTTCTTCGATTTCCTCGATTTCCACTTGGTCAAAATTGGCTTTTGTTTCCTGAAGGCATATAACATCTGGGTTTGCAGCTTTCAACCAATCAATAAAACCTTTGCGCATCGCGGCGCGAATTCCGTTTACGTTATATGAAATGATTTTCATTGTAAGTAGCGTTTATTAAAGGCCACTAAGTTAATTAACATTGTATTTTTACACGGCCCACGCCCGTAAAGATTTTCATAATATATTCACAAAATATAATCGGCTACATTAAGTTATATTGGTAATGAAGTTATACCTGTCTGTTTTTCTCATTTTTATTGTGGCTGTTGGCTATGCGCAGGATATTTCTTCCAACTATAAAGAGAAAAAAGTAGCACTAAGGGATACAGTGGTTTTGGATAGCGCGGGCATCAATCCAAAGCGGTTTGCAATTCTCGATAAGGATGGAAATTCACCCGATCCTTTCAGTTATCGAATAGATTTTAAAAAGGGATTTATTGTTTTTTCTGAAGAATTGCAGCAACAAAACGATTCACTCACCATTCAATATTTGCAGTATCCGGAATTTTTAACGCGGGAATATTTCGCCCTCGATCCAAAAATTATTGTTGAGAATACCGGGCAAATAGACAAATTGTATTCGCTGGATGAAAGCACGAATAAAAATGTTTTCACGCCCTTTGATGGTTTAAATACTTCGGGAAGCATTTCGCGCGGCATTACTATTGGCAACAATCAAAATGCGGTGGTGAACAGCGAACTCGATCTTCAAATTACAGGAAAATTGAGCGAAAAGGTTTCCATTCGGGCCTCTATTCAGGATGCAAATATTCCAGCGCAGGAAGGCGGCTATTCGCAAAGTTTGAATGAATTTGACCAAATTTTCATCGAACTTTTTGGAGAAAATTGGAACATTCGCGCCGGCGATATAGATCTTCAAAACAGCAATAGTTATTTTGGAAGATTCACCAAAAAGGTACAGGGAATTTCACTCGGAGGAACCTTTAATAACGAAGATGGCTCAAAAATTTCGGCTTATGCTTCTGGAGCTTTGGTACGCGGTGTTTTTTCGAAAAGTGAATTTATTGGGCAGGAAGGAAACCAAGGTCCGTATAAATTGATTGGGCCAAATGGCGAACTTTACATTTTGGTGGTTTCGGGCAGCGAACGGGTTTACGTTAATGGGTTGCTTTTACAGCGCGGCGAAAACGAGGATTATGTAATAGATTACAACGCTGGAGAAATTAAATTCAATCCAACATACCCTATTACCAGTAATATGCGGATTTCGGTGGAGTATCAATATACCGATAGAAGTTACACCCGTTTCATTGGTTATGGGGGTGGAAATTATACCAGTGATAATTTGGACTTGGCCGTTTATGTTTATTCAGAAAATGATGCCAAAAACCAACCGTTGCAACAAAATCTTTCCGAAGAACAAGTGGCTATTTTACAGACAGCTGGTGATGATCGGGAACTAATGAACGCACCTTCCGCAGTACCTGATACTTATTCTGAAAATAAAATTCTTTATAAAAAGGAAATTATAAACGGCGAAGAAGTCTTCGTTTTTTCAAGCAATCCCGAGGATGAACTTTTTAGTGTACGGTTTTCTCTCGTGGGTCCCAATAATGGCAATTATGTAATAAGTGAAACCAATGCTATCAGTCGTATTTTTGAATACGTAGCTCCCGTTAATGGCGTGCCCCAAGGAAATTATGCACCGGTTATTCGGTTAAATGCGCCAATAAAATTGCAGGTTGGCGGCCTAAACGGAAGTTTTCACCCTTCAGAAAAAACGCGTATTGATTTTGAAGTGGCCGGAAGCCAGAACGACCTGAACCTTTTTAGTGATATTGATGACAACAACAACGATGGTTTTGCAGGTAGATTGGCTTTTAAACAACGGTTATTGACTACGTCAGATACATTGAAAATAGATGGTTTCGGCTCGTTGGATTTTGTTCAAAAAGATTTCAGGACCATTGAAAGGCTTTATAATATTGAATTTAATCGCGATTGGAACCTTATTAACCCTATAGGCAATCAGAGTTTTGTGATTTCAGGAGTTGAGGTGTCTCATCCAAAAATAGGCGGTGGGCGTTATGAATTTCAAAATTTGAATTATTCTGAAAATTTCAACGGGACTCGGCACGTAATCGCTTCAGAAATAAAGCTGAAAAAACTGAGGTTACAGACCTACGGCAGCTTTTTAAACAGCAAGGCAGATTCTATTTCTTCAAAATTTTTCAGATTGAATAATACAACAACCTATTCTTTAAAAAAGGCTTGGGTGGGTGGCAAAGTGGCTTTGGAAGATAATCAAATTAGAGATGTACAGCGCGATAGTATTTCGCCAATTAGTCAAAAATTTGCAGCTTTTGAGGCTTTTACCGGCATTGGCGATAGTACCAAAGTTTTTGTGGAAGCTGGTTACCAGTTTCGGGTGAATGATAGTGTTCGCAATAATGTGCTTCAAAAGGTGAATTCTTCAAATACGTATTATTTAAAATCGCGACTTATAAATACTGAAAACACCCAACTTTCCACCTTTGCGAATTACAGAACTTTAAAATACGAACCAAATCCAGATCCTGGCATTGACCCGAATGATTCGTTGCCAGTAACTATTGATAATCGAGAAACTGAGCGTTCGTTGAATTCTCGAATAATTTACAATCAAGCGCTTTTTGATGGTGGTATTCGATTAAATACCGCATTGGAGTCCAACAATGGAGTGATTCCGCAACAGGAATTTACATATGTTAAGACAGAGCCGGGGCAGGGTGTTTACACCTGGATTGACTACAACAACAATGGTATACAGGAACTGGAAGAATTTGAAGTGGCCCAGTTTCAGGACCAAGCGGAGTATATTAGGGTGTTGCTGCCCAATCAGGTTTTTTTGAAAATCAGACAGAACAAGTTTAGTCAAATTCTTACGTTAAATCCACAAAATTGGTCCAACAAAGAAGGCTTTAAAAAGATACTTTCACATTTTTATAATCAAACTTCCTATGTTTTAGACCGAAAAGTAAAACGAAAGAATGATGGGTTCAATATAAATCCTTTTGAAGATGGAGGCGATGACCAATTGGGGCTTACGCTGAATTTTAGAAATGCTTTGTTTTTCAACCGCGGAAAGCAGCATTTTACCACAAGCTATACTTTTATTTCTACTTCAGCAGATAATTTATTAGCCGTAGGATTGCAACGAAATAATTTGAAGAGTCACCAGCTTAATTTTAATCATAAATTCTGGGAAAGCTGGTTGTTGAATTTAAAAGGCGCAACGGGCAGCAACGAAAGCCTTTCAGAAAATTTTGCGAATAGAAATTACCGTCTCGATTCCTATGAATTCAATCCAAAAATTTCCTATTTGCTGAGCCAACAAACACGTTTTGATGTTTTTTATGAATTCGCCAACCAAGACAACCAATTGGGCGAGATGGAAAAGTTGAACCAGCAGACCTTAGGTTTTTCCTTCGCATACACCAATGCTGAAAAGATTTCAATAAATGGAGAATTCAATTATATAGACAACCAGTTTGAGGGCAGTCCTTTTTCGCCCGTGGCCTACCAAATGCTGGAAGGCTTACAGCCTGGAACCAATTTTACGTGGCGTTTGCTTTTTCAGAAACGGATAACTAAATATTTGGATGCCAATCTTTCCTATTTCGGGAGAAAAAGTGAGACCACAAAAACAGTACATACGGGTAGCATTCAGTTGCGGGCGTACTTTTAATTTTTGTATCTTCATACATCACTTAAAAAATCATAAAGAATGTTGACTAAGATTTCACTTTCGGTATTATTGCTAAGTTTTACAGTTTTATCTTGCGTTTCTTCACAAAACCAATCCCGAAACTTGGAAACCAATAGCGCGGCAGAAATAGAGGCTAAAAAAGCACTTGCGGCACAAATGATAGCCGATGGTTATTTGCCGGGCCGCATCATTTATTCTGATTTGGCTGATGATTGTGAATACACCATACAGCTAAAGGAAGGGGAGAAAGATTTCTATTATGTAGATCCTATTAATTTAGATGAAAATTTCAGAAGGGACAATCAAACGGTTTGGGTGAAATTTAATGGCCTTCGAAGAATGAACCGATGCGAAAAGGCCGCTCCGGTTGAAATTACCGAAATTAAGAATCGGGATGAATAATTTATGTGTCAAAAAAAAGGAGGATAACCAAATATCCTCCTCCTTCGAAATATAGAATTAACCACTTAAAAAAATTATTCGGATAGCCAGTTTTTGTATGAAATGGTTTCCTTCATTTTTTCTGAAATTTCTGAAATCTTGATACGTTCCTGTTCCATTGTATCCCGGTAGCGGATGGTTACGGTATCATCTTCAATAGTTTGATGGTCCACAGTGATGCAGAAAGGCGTACCTGCAGCATCTTGGCGGCGGTAGCGTCTTCCCACCGCATCTTTTTCGTCATAGATTACGTTGTAATCCCATTGAAGATCGTCAATTATTTTTTGGGCAATTTCGGGCAGACCGTCCTTTTTCACCAAGGGTAAAACGGCAGCTTTTACGGGTGCCAAAATAGCCGGGAGTTTCAAAACGGTTCGCACGCTTCCATCCTCCAAAGTTTCATCTTGTAGCGAGTTGCTCAGTACGGCAAGGAACATTCTATCCAAACCAATAGAGGTTTCAACCACATACGGAACATAACTTTCATTTAATTCTGGATCAAAAAACTGTAATTTTTTTCCAGAGAATTTTTCGTGGGCTTTTAAGTCGAAATCGGTACGGGAATGAATTCCTTCCAATTCCTTAAAACCAAAAGGAAAGTTGAATTCAATATCTGCCGCGGCATTCGCGTAATGCGCCAATTTTTCGTGATCGTGGAAACGGTAGTTTTCTTCACCCATACCTAAAGAAAGGTGCCATTTTAAACGGGTTTCTTTCCAATACTCGTACCATTTCAGCTCTTCGCCTGGGCGAACGAAGAATTGCATTTCCATCTGCTCAAATTCACGCATACGGAAGATGAATTGGCGCGCAACTATTTCGTTTCTAAATGCTTTTCCCGTTTGGGCAATTCCGAAAGGAATTTTCATCCTTCCGCTTTTTTGCACATTTAAAAAGTTTACGAAAATACCTTGGGCAGTTTCTGGGCGAAGGTAAAGGTCCATCGCACTTTCTGCGGAAGCTCCTAGTTTAGTGCCAAACATAAGGTTGAATTGGCGTACTTCGGTCCAATTTTTTGAACCCGTTTCTGGATCAGCAATACCTAATTCTTCGATTAAAGCTTTTACGTCTGCTAAATCTTCCTTTTCAAGCGAGCGGGCCATTCGCTCCAAAACGGTACGCTGCTCTTCAAGATAGCGTACTACGCGAGGGTTTGTGGCTACAAATTGTTCCTCATCAAAACTATCTCCAAAACGCCCTTTTGCCTTTTCAATTTCCTTTTGTGCTTTTTGGTATAGCTTTTCGGCGTAATCTTCAATAAGGACATCGGCGCGATAACGTTTTTTGGAATCTTTGTTGTCTATCAAAGGATCGTTAAAAGCATCAACGTGGCCGGAAGCCTTCCATGTGGTGGGGTGCATCAATATAGCAGAATCTATGCCTACAATATTTTGGTGCATATACACCATGCTGCGCCACCAATATTCACGGATGTTTTTCTTTAATTCAACACCATTTTGGGCGTAATCGTACACAGCGCTAAGGCCATCGTAAATTTCACTTGAAGCGAAAATATAACCATACTCCTTTGCGTGGGAGACTACTTTTTTAAATTGATCGTCGTTGTTTGCCATAGCGCAAAAATAAAAAAACCGCCGTGATAAGTTCACAGCGGTTTCATTTATTTTAAAATTACCTACTCTTAATTTTAAAATATAATTATTTAAGCTCCATTGTAGTGGTGGCTATTTGGTTTGACCCATCAAAAAGATTGATGGTATAGCGTCCTTCCACAAGATCTGCTTCAGCTGAATTAACTAAGATACATACGTCCAATTCGTCATTCTCGTAAAATACATTTGTTGAACTGCTATAATTGATGTTTTTTTCCTCAAACTGTTTTACGGCGTCATCTCCCATCATTTTGTTGCGAGGATTTATTACTTGCACGTAAAGTGTACGGTCGCCTCTTTGGGCAATAGCGTTTGGCGCCAAAGTAAAGCACGCTCTTATTTTATCGGCGCGACTGGCACGTTTGGTATCCACAACTTTTCCGCTGTTCCTGATGATTACCGCTTCACCACGAAGATCGGTTGCTTTAACGATAGACCCTTTTTTAATGGTTTCGTTCATTGCCATGTTTTCCTGACTCACCGAATCTACCACCATACGTGTGTTTGAAAGTTCCATCGAAGTGCTATCGCGCTCCATTGCCAATTGCTTGTTGGCCGCAATCAAACTATCGGCACGTTTAAAGAGCATAGACCGTTCCTGTTTAAGTCTACCAACTTCGGCTTTGTATCTTTCAATCAAAGCAACGTTTGCTTTGGCATCTTTAACAGAATCCAAAAGAATGGTTATTCTTTCACGTGCGGCCAATAGATCTTTGTCTTTTAATTCATTGTCCTTTATTACTTCATCATAATTTGCAATAAGACCTTCAAGCTCTTGCTCAATATCTGCTTTTTGCATCTCAAGATTTGATACCGTATTTTTACTATCGTTGAACAACGTTACAGTATAAACGGCTAAGGCAATAAGTAATACTGAAAGTACACCAATCAGAATCTTGAATTTGCCACTATTGTTTTCATTTTCGGTACTCATAATTAATAAGTTAAGTTTAGGTAGTAAAAGTAGGCAGGTATTTCTTTAACAAACGTTTACAAAATGGTAAAAATTCTTAAAATATGTTAAATCTACTGTTTCCAAGGGTTTGTGTGGGTTGCAAGCAACAATTAATGAAGCAGGAAGAGGGGTTGTGTACGGAGTGTACCCATTCGCTTCCAATTGCTTCATTCCACAAAACCGAAAACAATATTTTAAAAGATAAATTTTACGGAAGATTTTTAGTGAAAAATGCTACGGCAGTTATTTATTTTCAGAAAAGAGGATTGACGCAGGAACTTTTGCACAATCTAAAATACCGCGGAAAGAAAGAGGTGAGTACTTTCTTTGGAAAATGGCTGGGGGCAGAACTAGCGGAAATGGATTCCTATAAAAAAATCGATTTGGTTATCCCTGTTCCACTTCATAAACAAAAACTTAAAAAGCGTGGATATAATCAAGTGGAAGGTTTTGGAAAGGAAATAGCCAAAGCGCTGGATGTGCCCTATCGGGATGATGTGTTAATAAAAATTTCAAAATCGGGCTCACAAGTTTTCAAAACCCGAATACTGCGTTTTGAGGCCGAGGAGGTTTTTTCAATTCAAAATCTTGATGCAATAAAACATAAGCACGTTTTATTGGTTGACGATATAATAACCACGGGCGCCACACTGGAAAAGTGCGCGCTCCAACTGCTAAAAGGTGAAAAGGTAAGTATAAGCATCGCCACAATTGCAGTAGCCTAAAGTTATTTGTAAATTGTTGCTACATATTGTTTAATTTTGAACCCGCGCCGCAGCGCCACAAAATTTTAAAGAATACTAAGTGAAACACCGCCTGCTTTACATTCCCATAGCTTTTTTGATGATTTTGTCATTCGTTGACTGTGCAAAAAAAGGATCTCCATCGGGCGGGCCGCGGGATACCATTCCACCTGTAATAGTAAGAAGCAGTCCTGAAAATTACACTACAAATTTTACGGGAGCCGAAATTGAAATCCGTTTTGATGAATACATAAAGCTGAAAGAAGTAAACAAAGAGCTCATCATTTCGCCACCAATGAAATACGCCCCCGTTATTACGCCTTTAAGTACTTCAAAAACCCTAAGGATCAAAATAATCGATACCTTGAAACCAAACACCACGTATTCCTTCAACTTTGGGAATAGTATTGTGGACAATAACGAGGAGAACAAGTTTGATTACTTTAAATATATTTTTTCCACAGGAAGTTATATTGATAGCTTGAAGCTTTCGGGAAGGGTGAAAGATGCACAATTAATAGCGCCCGAAATTCCAACAACGGTAATGCTTTATGAAGTAAACGAGACTTTTACAGATTCAATTATTTATTCTGAAAAACCTACTTACATAACCGTTACCAAAGATAGCACGGGTGTTTTTGAATTGACCAATTTAAAGGAGGGAAAATACCTACTTTTGGCATTGAAGGAAAAGAACAACGATTATATTTTTCAGCCCCAAAACGATAAAATAGGTTTTGAAAGAGAAATTATTACCCTTCCCTCAGATTCAAGTTACACGCTGACGATTTTTAAGGAAACACCTGATTATAAATTTGTGCGCGCAAGCCAAATAGGTAAAAACCATATTGTTTTTGGATATGAAGGCCGTGCAGACAGTTTGAATATTGAAATGCTTTCTGAATTGCCAGAAGACTATACTTCCGCGATTTTTAAGGATGAAAAAAAAGACACATTGCATTATTGGTTTAAGCCTGCCATTAAAACAGATTCACTGATTTTTAAAGTAACTAACGGAAACTTTATCGATACTGCTACCGTACGTATGCGCGAGCTATTTAAGGATTCGTTGACCATTTCTGCGTTGAAAACAGGAACTGTGAAATTGATGGATACTTTTAAATTGCGTGCAAACACGCCGCTTTTAACTTTTGATGCCGAACAATTTCAAGTTATGGCGAAAGATTCCTCTTTTGTTGAAACTACAGTCAAACTAAATAAAAAGTACAATTGGGCCGAAGTATATTTTCCAAAGGCCGAAGACCAAACGTATTCAGTAAAACTATTGCCGGGTGCGCTAACTGATTTTTTTGAAAAAACAAACGACACCATTCAGTTTAATTTAAACACACGGTTGGAGTCAGATTACGGCACGTTGAACCTTACTTTGGTTAATGTTGAAGAATTTCCAATCATTGTACAAATCCTTGACAGTAAATATAATATTGTGGCAGAAGAGTATCTTACCGAAAGTAAATATGTTTTTTTTGGAGCACTTTCTCCAGATAAATATTTTGTAAGAATAATTTACGACGAAAATCAAAATCGTAATTGGGACACTGGAAATTTCCTGAACCGAATGGAACCCGAGCGCATTATTTATTATCCAACACAAATAGAAGTGCGGGCTAATTGGAGTTTGAACGAGACCTTTATTTTAAAATAAATTGATCGCGATCGTTTAAAAACTGAAGGTGTTTTCGATTGTTTTCAATGTGCTCTTTTTCCAAAACAATAGTTTCGGCAAACTCATTTTCAAAATTAGCTGTTGAAACCTGCTTTCCCAAAACATCGTAAACTGCAGAATGGCCAATGTATTCGTGATTATTTCCATCAAAACCCACACGATTTACACCGATGCAGTACGCCATATTTTCAATGGCTCGGGCACGCAATAATGTATCCCAGGCAGGGGTGCGAACTTTTGGCCAGTTGGCAACATAAATTAAAACATCGTAATCTTCCGTATTTCTCGCCCAAACTGGGAAACGCAAGTCGTAACAGATCAAAGGGCAGATTTTCCAGCCTTTGTAATTTACAATCAATCTTTCGGTTCCGGCTTTATAGGTTTCGTTTTCCTTTGCTAAAGTGAAGGTGTGTTTTTTGTCATATTTTTTAAAATTTCCATCGGGAAAAACGAAAAATAGACGGTTATAAAAATTTCCATTTTCAGAAATAATAACACTTCCAGTAATGGCGCAGTTATTTTTTTCCGCTTCGGAAACCATCCACTTAAAAGTTTCGCCATCATTTGGCTCAGCAAGTTTTTTGGCATTCATTGAAAACCCAGTAGTGAACATTTCGGGAAGCACAACCAAATCCGTTTCGCCTTCAATATTTTGAATTTTCTCAGAAAACATCGCGCGATTTGCTTCCGCATTTTCCCAGTGAAGTTCGCTTTGAATAATTGTTATTTTTAAATTTTTGCTCAAACCTTCTTTTTCTTTATTTTCTATTCTTTTTTCTCTTCAAGCAATTCAACCATCTCCCGGTTACCCTGCATTTTTGCGTGGTCTGCAGCCGTCAACCCTCTGTCATCTTTTATGGATTTGTCTGCACCTTTGTCCAAAAGCATCCACGCTATTCCTTTTCGTCCAAAAGTAGCGGCAAAAATTAAAGCCGTAGCACCGTTGAAATTTTTAATGTTGGGATTGGCACGGTGTTCCAACAAAAGTTTCGCAATATGGTCAAAACCTTTAAAGCAAACTCCCATCAAAGCGGTGTTGCCTGATGCGTCCTGCGCATCAATATTTTGCGGAAACTTTAAAATAATTTCTGAAATATCGTACAGCCCATAGTAAGTTGCAAGTAACAAAGGCGTGGAACCACGGGCATCTTTGACGGATGCCAGTTCAGGATTTTCTCCCAAAAGTTTTTCGACTTCAGATAAATCTTCCTGGCGTATGGCGTTAAAAAGTTGTTCCTTCATTTGTTATAAAAGTAAAAAAACAGAGTCACATATTTTGCAACTCTGTTCATTTATAAAATAATTTACATTTTGATTAGTTTAAATCAAAACGATCCAAATTCATCACTTTGCTCCAAGCTGCAACAAAATCGTTCACAAATTTTTCTTTGGAATCTTCACAGGCATAAACTTCTGCAATTGCGCGAAGTTCGCTGTTGGAACCAAAAATTAAATCTGCCCGAGTTCCGGTCCATTTAAAAGTATCCGAGGCTCTGTGGCGCCCTTCAAAAATACGGTCATCATCACCGACGGCTTTCCAAGTTGTTCCCAAATCAAGAAGATTTACGAAGAAATCATTGGTCAATGTTTCAGGTTTATCGGTAAAAACACCGTGGCTGGAACCATCCCAATTTGTATCCAAAACGCGCATTCCACCCACAAGAACTGTCATTTCTGGAACAGTGAGCGTTAATAATTGTGATTTATCAACCAACAATTCTTCAAAAGAAGCGTGCTGGTTGTTTTTCAAATAATTTCTAAAACCATCTGCAGCCGGTTCCAAGTGTTTGAAGGAATCAACATCTGTCTGTTCTTGTGAAGCGTCACCTCTTCCAGGAGTGAAAGGTACTGTTACATTATGTCCTGCATCTTTGGCTACTTTTTCAATTGCTGCGCTTCCGCCCAAAACAATCAAATCTGCCATTGAAACTTTTTTGTCGCCACTTTGGTTATTGTTGAAATCTTTTTGAATACTTTCGAGCTTATCTAAAACTTTTGAAAGTTGTTTTGGATTATTCACTTCCCAATTTTTTTGTGGTTCCAAACGGATTCGGGCGCCATTTGCACCCCCGCGCATATCGGAACCTCTGTAAGTTGAAGCAGAAGCCCACGCGGTTGAAACCAATTCAGAAATTGACAAACCTGTATCCAGTATTCTTCCTTTTAATGATGCAATATCCTTTTCGTCAATTAAAGTGTGATTAACCGCAGGAATAGGGTCTTGCCAAAGCAATTCTTCACTCGGAACTTCGGGACCCAAAAATCGAGAAAGAGGCCCCATGTCTCTGTGTAATAATTTATACCAAGCGCGCGCAAAGGCATCTTCGAATTCTTCGGGGTTGTCTCTAAAATGGTTTGAGATTTTTAAATAAGCGGGATCGGTTTTTAAAGCAATATCTGCCGTACTCATCATTAAATCCTGTGTTTTGGAAGTATCGTGCGCCATCGGAGCTTTACTTGCCTTGGAAGCCGCAGTTGGTTTCCATTGATGCGCGCCTGCGGGACTTTTGGTTAATTCCCAATCATAATCCAATAACACCCTAAAATATTCATGATCCCATTTGTCTGGAGTGGGCGTCCAAGCACCTTCCAAACCACTGGTTATGGTATCATCTCCAAAACCTGATTTATAACTGCTTATCCAACCTTTGCTTTGGTGTTCAATCGCAGCACCAGCAGGTTCCGCAGCAACATACTTTTCGGCATCGCCTGCTCCGTGGGCTTTCCCAAAGGTATGCCCGCCAGCAATAAGTGCTACGGTTTCATAATCGTCCATCGCCATTCTTCCAAAAGTTTCACGAATATCGTGCGCAGAACCAAGTGGATCTGGCACTCCGTTTGGTCCTTCAGGATTCACGTAAATTAATCCCATATGTGCAGCTGCCAAAGGTTTTTCAAGATGCCCTTCTTCATAACGTTTGTCGTTACCCAACCAGGTTGTTTCTGAACCCCAATACACATCTTGTTCGGGTTCCCAAACATCTTCGCGTCCTGCGCCAAAACCGAAAGTTTTAAAGCCCATAGATTCCAAAGCAACATTCCCCGTTAAAAGCAATAAATCTGCCCAAGAAATTTTTTTACCGTATTTCTGCTTAATCGGCCAAAGTAGTAATCGGGCCTTATCTAAGTTCCCGTTATCCGGCCAACTGTTTAATGGTGCAAAACGTTGGTTTGCGGTATTTCCACCGCCACGACCGTCCGTAACTCGGTAGGTTCCCGCGCTATGCCAAGCCATTCTTATAAAAAGTCCGCCGTAATGGCCGTAATCTGCTGGCCACCACTCTTGCGAATCGGTCATTAAGTTTGTCAAATCCTTTTTAAGGGCATCGTAATCGAGCTTTCCAAATTCTTTTTTATAGTCAAAATCGTTACCCATAGGATCCGACTTTGAGCTTTGCTGGCGCAATACATTTAATCGTAGGCTGTTTGGCCACCAATCGCTATTTTTTGTTCCGCCACCTGCAACTTGGTGTTGAATATTTCCAAAGTAGGGACATTGCGCGGCTGCACCGTCATCATTAATTTCCCAAGCCTCGCCCGAATTCCCGCTTTGATTTCCGTTTTTGTGATAATTTTTATCTTTATTATTTTCCATGATTGAAGAATTTTGAAGTGTCTGCTACGAAAATAACAATTAAAAATGCTGAAACCTTAAAAATCAATCGGTTGTTTTAATCTTTGGATTGATAAAACTTATTCTTTGAAGGGAATTTGATAACATTTATAAATTATAGCTGTTGAAGAATTTTAGCAGCTTGTGATAAAGTTTCATCTGTTTTAGCGAAACAAACGCGTATTTGTTTGAAATCTTTTCCTCCTTCGTTAAAAACGGAAGTTGGAATGGTCGCAATCTTATGTTCCTTCGTAAGTCTTTCCGCAAAAGCGATATCGTTTTCAGTTGAAATTTCTGAAAAATCCAGCATTTGAAAATATGTTCCTTTCGATGGAATTATCTTGAATTTGGAACCCTCCATTAAGTGAAGAAAAAAATCCCGCTTTTGCTGATAAAAATCGGAGAGTTTTAGATAGTGGTTTTCATCTTTTAAATAAGTAGCCAACGCCTTTTGAATGGGATGATTTACACAGAAAACCACGAACTGATGCACTTTTTGGAATTCCTTCATCAATTTTTCGGGCGCAGCGCAGTAACCCATTTTCCAGCCCGTATTGTGAAACGTTTTCCCGAAGGAAGCTGTAACAAAACTTCGTGCTGCCAATGCTTCAAATTTTGAGGCACTTTGATGCGAGTTTCCATCAAAAATTATGTGTTCGTAAACTTCATCGCTTAAAATCAACAAATCATTTTTTTCTGCCAAATTCTGCAATTCGAGCATATCTTCTTTTGAAAATAGCATCCCACTTGGATTGTGAGGTGAATTGATGATAATCATTTTCGTTTTGGAAGAAATCTTATCCGAAACTTCCTGCCAATCCACATTATAAAAAGGAGGTTTTAGTTGAATTGGAACAATCTTTCCGCCGAACAATTTCACGGTTGGGGCATAGCAATCATAAGCTGGGGTGAAAATGATTACTTCATCGCCTTTGTCGATTTTAGCTGCGATTATTGTGAAAATGGCCTGCGTAGCGCCAGCCGTAATTGTAATTTCAGTTTCGGGATTGTAAAAACGGTTGTGTAGGGTTTCAATCTTTTTTGAAATTTCCATCCGCAGCTCGAAATCACCTGGCATTGGTGCATATTGGTTATAACCGTCGCTCATTGCTTGGTCCACCAGGGCATTTAAAGCGGGATCGCTGGGGAAGTTTGGAAACCCTTGCGACAGATTTAACGCGATGTGTTCAGCTGCCATTTTGCTCATTTTGGCAAAAATGGAGGTTTCGATGTTTGGGAGTTTTGAATTAATCATTTTGTCCTGTATTTATATACACCAAAATATCGTTGATGCATTTGTCTAAATTATGTTTTATTTCGTTGGTCCAAAAACGGAAAACAGTAAAACCTATTTCTTCAAGTTGATGGTTTACCTCGCGATCGCGTTGCATATTCCGTTCAATTTTTGGAACCCAAAAGCCACGATTACTTTTTAAGGTTTCTTTGCGTTCCGGCCAATTGTAACCGTGCCAAAATTCGCCGTCAATAAAAATGGCAAGTTTGTATTTTTGAATGGAAACATCAGGTTTTCCGGGAAGTTTTTTACTGTCGATGCGATAACGAACACCTCTTTTCCAAAGCGCTTTTCTGAAAAGCAATTCCGGCTTCGTATTCTTCCCGCGAATTTTGCTCATCATTTTTGAGCGCTTTTTCGTAGTGTAAAAGCCAGATTCTTCATTGAATTTTGGGACTTTTATTTTTTCCTCTTCATAAACCATTCATTTAAAGTATGAATAATCTTTGCTTTTTAAAAGTTAAATATTTTCCAATAAAAAACCCTCATCCCAAAACTTCGGGATAAGGGTTTTATACTTTTCAAATTTACTTTGATTTAGTATCTGTAATACTCCGGCTTAAAAGGCCCTTCAACTTCCACACCAATATAATCGGCTTGTTCTTTTGAAAGTTCAGTTAGCTCAACCCCAATTTTCTCAAGGTGAAGTTTCGCTACTTTTTCATCCAAATGTTTTGGAAGCATATACACTTCATTTTCATAGTTTTCGCCATTTTTCCAAAGCTCAATCTGCGCCAAAGTTTGGTTGGTAAAACTGTTACTCATCACAAAACTTGGGTGTCCCGTAGCGCAACCTAAGTTTACCAATCGGCCTTCCGCTAAAAGGATGATGTCTTTTCCGTCTATTGTATATTTATCAACCTGTGGCTTAATTTCAACGTGGGTGTTGCCGTGGTTTTTCTTCAGCCAAGCAACGGCAATCTCATTGTCAAAGTGCCCAATGTTACAAACGATGGTTTTGTCTTTCATCGCTTCAAAATGCTCTCCGCGAACGATGTCTTTGTTTCCAGTTGTTGTAATTACAATATCAGCATTGCCAACAACGGTTTCCAATTTTTTCACTTCAAACCCGTCCATTGCGGCTTGTAGCGCACAAATGGGGTCAATTTCGGTAACGGTAACAATACTTCCCGCACCTTTAAACGAAGCGGCAGTTCCTTTACCCACATCGCCATAACCGCAAACAACCACACGCTTTCCGGCCATCATAATATCAGTGGCACGGCGGATTGCATCTACGGCACTTTCGCGGCACCCGTATTTGTTATCGAATTTACTTTTGGTAACGCTATCGTTAATATTGATTGCCGGCATTGGCAAAGTACCTTTTTTCATTCGCTCGTAAAGACGGTGAACGCCAGTGGTGGTTTCTTCAGAAATACCTTTCACGCCAGCGGCAAGCTCCGGGTATTTATCCAAAACCATATTTGTTAAATCGCCGCCATCGTCAAGAATCATATTCAACGGTTTGCGGTCTTCGCCAAAGAAAAGCGTTTGCTCAATACACCAGTCAAATTCCTCTTCGGTCATACCTTTCCAAGCATATACTGGAATTCCAGCGTCGGCAATTGCAGCAGCAGCGTGATCCTGTGTAGAGAAAATGTTGCAAGAACTCCAAGTAACTTCAGCGCCAAGAGCTTTCAAAGTTTCAATAAGCACAGCCGTTTGGATGGTCATGTGAAGACATCCCGCAATGCGCGCACCTTTCAAAGGCTGCTCGTCTCCGTATTCTTCACGCAGGCTCATAAGCCCCGGCATTTCAGCTTCGGCAAGCTCAATTTCTTTTCTTCCCCAGTCTGCCAGGGAAATATCTTTTACTTTAAACGCCGTGTAAGGCACAGTTTTCGTTGACATATTTGTTATATTTATACCCATAAAAGCGGGCATTTGTTAAAAATAATTTCTGTTTTTCAGTCCGCAAAAGTACACAATATCCTTTAAAAGTTTATGCCACTTTACAAAACTATAACAGTAAATCCCCACACTAAAGTCTTCATTTGGAAGATTGAAGAGTCTTTTGAAGCACTTTCCGAAGGAATATCGCTTACCGGAAATTGCTCCGGAAGAGTTGAAAATATGAAAAGTGACCTACATCGTCGTGGATTTATGAGCATCCGGCATTTGATGGCTTTGGAAGGTTTTACCGATCACGATTTGTATTATGACGAAAACGGAAAGCCGCATTTAACGGGAGACAAGCATATATCCATTACCCATTCCTTCAACTTTGCGGCGATAATCATTAGCGATATTGAAGTGGGAATCGACATTGAAAAGCAGCGCAACAAAATCCTAAAAATAGCGCACAAATTCACTCCCATCGAAGAATATCGAACCATTGCCAATGAAGATGCTCTAATGCGAAAACTGACAATTGTGTGGTGCGCCAAGGAATCACTTTATAAAAGTTTTGCTGAAAAAGGCGTGAGCTTTTTGGAACATATTTATGTGGAAGACTTTAGGCTCGACGACACCAAAACCACTGCTACCGTGACTTACGAGGACAAAGAGCAAACGTACGATGTAGATTTTCTGGAGTTTGAGGAATTCACTTGTGCCTATGCGCTTATTTCTGAAAAATAGCAGATGGAAGACATTTTTTATAAAAATTTTCTGAAATCCATAGCCGAAAAGGAAAGGCAACTTGCCATTTTGAGTGACCCCGATAAATTCGATAGTTCTGAAACCGATACTTTTCTGAAAAAAATTCCGAAAGAAACCACCCATCTTTTTGTGGGCGGAAGCACCGTTGCCAATGGCGAAACCGAAGCAACCGTAAAAGCGTTGAAAGCCGAAACACAATTGCCAATCTTCTTATTTCCGGGCGACTGGTCGCATATTACACCCTTTGCCGATGCTCTTTTGTTTTTAACGTTGCTTTCCGGAAGAAACGCTGAATATTTAATTGGTCAACAAATAAAATCCATTTCAAAACTGAAAAATAGTTCATTGGAAATTATTTCCACAGGTTATATTTTAATTGATGGTGGCAATGATTCGGCGGTTTCAAAAGTGACGAATACCCAACCGCTTCCTCAGGAAAACATTGAAAATATTGTGCACACTGCTTTGGCGGGACAATTTATGGGTGCGAAGATTATTTATTTGGAAGCGGGTAGCGGCGCAGAATTTCCCGTAAAACCCGAAATCATTTCCGAAGTAAAAAAAGCAATTAAGATCCCCTTGATCGTTGGTGGCGGAATAAAAACTGATGCACAAAAAAATACCGCTTACGAAGCTGGAGCGGATATGGTTGTGATGGGAACGGCGTTTGAATAAATTCCAAATCTTAAAAAACCAGATTCCAAAAACTGCAAACTGCGACTGAAAACTTTTTAAAATCGTAGTTTTGAAAAAAATGAAAAAATGAAAATTTCTGTAGAATTAACCCTCACGCCTTTACAAGACGATTACGAACCCGCAATAATCAATTTTATAAAAAGCCTTCGAAATTCTGGGCTGACGGTTTTGGAAAATCCGCTAAGTACACAGGTTTACGGCGATTATGACGCAGTGATGAATTTGCTTCAAATGGAAATGAAAGTTGCATTGGAAGCCGTGGAAAGAGGTTTGCTTTACATTAAAATAATAAAATCAGACCGCAGCGACTATGAGCCCCATTTTTGATTGGTTTTTTGCGCAATATGCCGAAGTTCCCACACATTTAATAGTGCTGGAACTAATTGGCGTGTTCTTTGGTTTTTTGAGCGTGTGGTTCAGCAAGCAGGATAATATTCTCGTATATCCCACGGGGATTATCAGTACGGCTATTTTTGTTTATATTTTGGCTGTTTATGGGCTTTTGGGTGATATGATGATAAACGCCTATTACTTCGTAATGAGTATTTACGGCTGGTATATTTGGACCCGAAAAGTGGATGCGACCCATTATACGCCCATCACAAAAGCCACAAAAACCGAAAACAAACAGTCTGTTTACATTTTTATCGCAACGCTTATTTTCGTTTTTGCGGTCTATGAATTTTTCGACAAATGGAACAGTTGGACAGCCTATGTTGACACGATTACGACCGCAATTTTCTTCGTGGGAATGTGGCTTATGGCGAAAAAGAAACTCGAAAACTGGATCTATTGGATTATTGGCGACCTAATTTCCGTGCCACTATACTTTTATAAAGGACTCGTGTTTACTTCGTTTCAATATCTTTTATTTACTATTATTGCCCTTTACGGATACCGCGCTTGGAAAAGAAACCTAAACATACCCGAAACCAGCCTGCTGAATTGATTAAAGTAGTTTTATATGGCCCCGAATCTACGGGAAAAACTACTTTGGCAAAACAGTTGGCGGAACACTACAAAACGCTTTGGGTACCAGAATATATGCGGGAATTTCTTCAAAAAAAGTGGGATTTTGAAAAGAAATTAGTTGAAAAGGAAGATTTAATTCCCATTGCAAAAGGGCAATTGCAACTTGAAAAGGAGGTTTTGCAACAAGTTGAAAATCTGCTGATTTGCGATACAAATCTGCTCGAACTAAAGGTCTATTCGGAATATTATTACGACGGATTTTGTCCTTCGGAAATAAAAACCGAAGCAACCAAAGCCAATTACAGCATCTACCTTTTGACCTATGTTGACACGCCTTGGGAGCCGGATATTTTGCGCGACCGCCCGAACAATCGCGGGGAAATCTTTCGTATTTTCGAGGCCGAATTGAAAAAACAGGGTTTTCCATATAAAATTTTAAAGGGAAACGAGGAAGAACGGTTTAAAAAAGCAACCGAAATAATTGATACATTATTGGATAGATAAAACCTTTGCGTTCTCTGCGCCTCTGCGGTGATAATTTACCGAAAAGGCGCAAAGGTCGCGAAGAAACTTGCAATTACATTGAATAAAATGTTTACAGAAAAAAACATACAACAAATAAAAAATCACGGGCTTTCCGAAGCCAAAGTAACGCGACAACTCGAAATTTTTAAGGAAGGAATCCCGTTCGCAAATGTTGTTGAACCAGCTTCGGCGGATAATGGCATTGCGGTATTTTCAGAATCGGAACAAAACCATTTTGTAGCGCTTTTTGAAACTGAAAAAGACAGACTTGATTTGCTAAAATTTGTGCCAGCTTCGGGCGCTGCTACGCGAATGTTTAAGTTTTTGCATCAGTTTTTGGAGAGTTATGATTTTGAAAATGAAGACATCGATGCGTTTCTTCAAAAGGAAGAGAATAGAAATTTGAAAATCTTTTTTGAATCAATTGAAAATTTTGCTTTTTTTTCTTTGGTGAAAGAGAAATTGGAAGCGAAATTCCCCGATTTTGAAAACTTCGAAAAAGGAAAACGCTTCTATTTCTTCGTAAAGGAAATGCTGGAAGAAACTGGTTTAAATTTTAGCAACACCCCGAAAGGGCTCGTTCCATTTCACAAATACGGCGAAAATTACGTTACTGCCTTTGGCGAGCAATTATACGAAGCAGCATTTTATGCAACCTCAAACGGCATTGCCAATCTGCATTTTACGGTTTCGGAAGAACACGAAGAGAAGTTCAAAAAACGATACGAAGAAATTCAGGAAACTGTTGAAAATAAAACAGGCGTAAAGTTCAATATTTCCTATTCCTTTCAGAAAAAGGAAACTGACACTGTTGCGGCAACACTTGAAAACAAGGCATTTTTGGATGAAAATGGCGATTTGGTTTTTCGTCCGTCCGGTCACGGCGCGCTTTTGGAAAATTTGAATGAAGTGGATGCCGACATCGTTTTCATAAAAAATATTGACAACGTGGTTTCGCGAAATTATGTGGAAACCATCGCTTTTCAGAAAAAGGTGCTTGCCGGAAAATTGCTTTCATTGCAGCAAAAAATCTTCGGTTTTGTGGAAAAACTTCACGCTGCAAATTCTTCTGACCTGTCCGCCGGGGCGGAAAAAGTTTTGAAAAACGCTTCCGAGTTTATTTCCGAGGAACTTTTTATAAAAAACACTCCTATATATAAAGAAGAAATTTTAAAAATCCTGGAACGGCCCATCCGCGTTTGCGGGGTTGTTGAAAATACGGGCGCGCCCGGTGGCGGCCCATTTCTTATAAAAGACAAAAACGGCAATCTTTCCTATCAAATCGTGGAAATGAGCCAGATTGACACCAACAACACACGGCAAAAGACTTTGGTTGAAAAGGCCACACATTTCAATCCGGTGGATTTGGTCTGCGGCCTGCGCAATTATAAAGGCGAAAAGTATGATTTGCTTCAGTTTTCAGACCCTGAGGCGGGTTTTATTTCACATAAATCCTATCACGGAAAACCTATAAAAGCATTGGAACTTCCGGGACTTTGGAACGGCGCGATGGCAAACTGGAACACGGTTTTTGTGGAAGTGCCACTCATCACCTTTAATCCCGTAAAAACGGTAAACGACCTTTTAAATCCTGTACACCAGCCGCAATGAACACGGAGCAATTAATTTCTGAACTTTCCTTTAAAGCCATCCGCAGCAGCGGGCCGGGCGGGCAGCACGTGAACAAAACGGCTTCAAAAGTTGAGGTGTCCTTTAATTTGGAAACTTCCGAAGCACTTTCAGAAATTGAAAAGGAACGGCTTCCCAGCAAACTTTCCACAAAAATTTCTTCCGAAGGGATAATTACCCTGCAATGCGGCGAAACCCGAAGCCAGCACCGCAACAAAGCAATCGTTATTGAAAGGCTTATTGAATTGCTTCAGAAAAATCTGAAAGTCGCAAAACCGCGAAAGAAAACAAAACCTTCAAAAGGCGCGATTGAAAGACGATTAAAATCCAAAAAGGAACGTGCGCTCAAAAAGTCCAATCGCAAACCGCCCAAAATTGACTAGTGTTTACACAACAACTGTGTAATTTTTATACAACTGTTCTTTCCGTTACACACTTTTCTTAAAATACAAAACGATAGAATATTCCTTAAACAGCTGTTTTGTAGTTATTTGCTGGTTTTTTCTGTTCCATATTTTCTATGGCACTACTTTTTCTATATACAAGGCACCAAACAAACTTAGAAACGAATAAATAATTTTTTAAAAACAAAAAACAATGAAAAAGTTAATTTTAAGCACAGCAATCGTATTGGGAGGTTTAACCGCAGCAACCGCGCAAGATAAAGAGCCAACTGCAATGAACGAGCAAAAACAAACTGCCGTTGAAGCGCAAGTGGAAAGCAGAATTGAAGCCGCCCAAGATGCCGATGCCGTTGTTGAAACAGAAGCTACAGTTGCAACAGATGCACCAACTGCTGAAATCGCAGCAGCAGATGTTGCCCAAGATTATAAAGAAGTTAAAGCTTCTGAAGTGCCACAAACCGTTCAAGATGCCGTAGCTAAGGATTTTAGCGGTGCCACTATTTCTAAGGCTTATGTGAATGCACAGGGAGACTATAAAATCGAACTTGCCACTGCCGATGCCAAAAAAGCAACGGTGTATGCAAACGCAAAAGGCGAGTGGATTAAAAATGAATTAAAGAAGCAGTAAGCTGCAGGTATTTTAGATTCAATACTTCTGGGAAAGGCGTCCATAAATTGGGCGCCTTTTTTTATGATAAATTTAAAGTTTGCCCAGCCATATACTCACTATTTTTACGGTCTCACAAAACATAATGGCGCAGCAAATACATATAGTTGAAGACGATGTGGCTTTTGGAAAAATGCTCACCTCTTTTTTGGAGCGAAAAGGTTTTCAGGTTACAGTTTCCCTTACTGGACAAAATGCCCGAAAAACCATTTCTGAGAACAATTTTGATTTGCTGATAACCGATTTAAAGCTGCCGGATGATTCAGGTCTTGATTTGCTTGAATTTTCCCAAAAAAATTCCCCAAATACCAAAGTGATTTTAATGACAGGTTATGCCGAAGTGGATACCGCGGTAAAAGCCATAAAAAAAGGGGCGCTGGATTATATTTCGAAACCGTTCCGGCCCGAGGAATTGCTGATGATTATTGAAGCGGATTCTCAAAATACGGAATCTTCGGAAGAGCCCGTTTCAGAAACTGTTGAGCCGAAACAACCTGCTTCCCAACCAACTTCTGAAAAGCCCAAATTTGTCATCGGCATCAGCGAAGCATCCAAAAAATTCAACGAATATTTGAAGCTGGTCGGGCCAACGGATATGTGCGTTCTTATTCAAGGTGAAAGCGGAACTGGAAAGGAAGTTGCCGCAAAGGCAATCCACAATTATAGTTCCCGAAAAGATAAAAATTTTGTGGCCGTGGACTGCGGTGCCATTCCGAAAGAGATTGCTGCCAGCGAATTTTTCGGCCACGTAAAGGGAAGTTTTACCGGCGCGGTAAATGACAAAAAAGGACATTTTGAAGCGGCAGACGGCGGCACATTATTTTTGGATGAAGTCGGTAATCTTTCATACGAAAATCAAATTCAATTACTTCGCGCTTTGCAGGAACGCCGCATAAAACCCGTGGGCAGCAATACCGAAATTGAAGTGGATGTGCGCATCCTTTCCGCAACCAACGAAGATTTGCTGAAAGCCGTTTCCGAGGGGAAATTTAGGGAAGATTTGTACCATCGTTTGAATGAATTTTCAATCCACATTCCATCGCTGCACGAACGGAAAGAGGATCTTTTTCTGTTTATTGAATACTTTTTAAATGAAGCGAATAAATCTTTGGGAAAGGAAGTAATCGGACTTTCGAAAGAAGTGGAGGAAGCGTTTAAAAACTACGCTTGGCCTGGCAATTTGCGCGAGTTGAAAAACGTAATCAAGCGTTCCGTTTTGTTGACCAATTCCCGATTGATTCCGTTGGAAGTGATTCCGCGGGAAGTTTTGTTTGCTGAAAAAACGAAAAAGGAAACCGTAGATTTTTCAAAGGAAAGCAACGAAAAACAGCTTATTTTGAACGCTTTAAAGGAAGCCGATTTCAATAAAACCAAAGCCGCAAAACTGCTGAATATTACCCGTAAAACGCTTTATAACAAACTGGAGCATTATCAAATAGAATTGTAAAATTATCGGATTGAAAGCGCATTTTGTAAATCTCGAATGTTCAAAATAAGCTTCTCAAAATCCATCTTCATTTCCACAGGTTCAACTGTTTCGGCAGTGTAATCCTCCATTTTTTCGAGAATCGGAATTACTTCCTTTGCCCTTATTTGGCGGAACATCGTGAGCATTCTGTGGGCAATTTCAGAAATAGTTTTTGTGTCATTTTCCGCAATTGAATTTTTGATTTGCTGCAGATCTTTTTCGGTTTGGACGTTGAAAACTTCCAGCACTCCTTCCAAGGCTTCGGGCGTATTTAAAAAGGATTTTAAAAGGGAAAGGTCGAATTTTCCATTGTCTGCGGAATTTGATTTGAAAATTTCATCCACAATATATTCTTCCGAAAAATTCCTGCGGTTTGGGAAAATGCGCTCCAAAACCGCAACGAGTTCCTGTTTTGAAAAGGGTTTCGGAAGCATTTCGGAAAACCCTTTGTTGAGGTAGAAATCGCGGCTGTGCTCCCTACTTCCCGTCATTGCTATTACGGGCTGATTTTTATAGGAATTTATTTCGCCATTTTTCAGTTTTTCCAAAACCGTAAACCCGTCGGTTTTTGGCATTTGGATGTCGGTTAAAATGAAGTCGGGGCGTGATTCAGCTCGGGAACCAAAATTTGAGGTTTTTAGTTGTTCGTAACTTTCAAATGCTTCCGAGGTAATTTCCATCTGCTCAAAAATTTCCTGCAACAGGGCACGCATCGATTCGTCATCATCAATAATTACGGCTTTCAGACCTTCAAACGAAATGTGTTCCTTCGGAATGGTTTTCGTCAAAATCCTATCTGAATTTTTCAGCGGAAGGATTAAAATAAAGTTGCTTCCTTCCCCCAAAACACTTTCCACCTTTAGGCTTCCGCCCAAAAGCTCGGTCAGTTTTTTTGAAATGGCCAATCCCAAACCGCTACCGCCAAATTTGTGGGCAATCTCGGTTTCGGCCTGCGTAAATTCATTGAAAATTAGTTGCTGTTTTTCCTCGGAAATGCCAATTCCAGTATCGATTACGGAGATTTTTATTTTTGAGATTTTATCAAATTTTTCAAGTTCTTCAACCTTAATTTCAACGCTCCCGTTTTCGGTAAATTTGAAAGCATTGCCGACGAGATTATTTATAATCTGCCGAATCCGGAGTGGGTCGCTTTCAAAAATTTTGCTTTTAATTTCCTGTGAAATAGAAAATTTCAAATCGACAGCTTTCTGTGGAAACTGCTGTTTTACGGCGTTTCCGGCTTCAATGATAATATTTTCCAAAGAAAAGGGGACGCTTTCAATGGGCAATTTTCCCGCTTCCAATTTGGAGAAATCCAGCAAATCATCCACCAAATGTGAAATGAAATGCGAGCTGGAAGTAATTTGCGCCAAATAGTATTTCTGTTTTTCCGAAAGGGTTGAATTTTCAAATAATTCGGAATAGCCGCTGATGGTATTCAATGGCGTTTTCAAATCATGACTTACTGTTGAAATGAGCTGTTCGCGGCTTTTGAGCAGTGATTCTGCGTAATTTTTAGATTCTTCCAAATTCTTTTTGAAGCGCTCTGCCCGAAAAAAATCTGAAAGGATAAAATACGAAAACAGCAGAACCACGATGCCGCCCAAAATTCCGGCAAACTTCAGAATTTCCTTGGTGCGTTCCATGGATTTTGCCCGTTGCTGTTTTTCCAGATTGTTGTTCTTAGTAATTTCACGGTCAAAACTGGCGATAATCTCGCGCAAGCGTTCGGAAATGTTGAGGTCATTGCGGATCAGTTCATTCTCTTTTTGAATCAATGATTCGCGAATTCGAGAATTTTCCTTTTTTGCTTCAGAAACTATATAACGGGCCGCGGTTAACATA
Organism: Aequorivita sp. UBA3180; assembly: GCA_002364215.1. Lineage (GTDB taxonomy): Bacteria > Bacteroidota > Bacteroidia > Flavobacteriales > Flavobacteriaceae > Aequorivita. The sequence continues at coordinate 71,831 of DEXQ01000007.1, forward strand.
GAATCGACCGTTTTGGATTTTACGGTAGAAGTATCGCGCGTGGCGTCACTATTGAGATAATCGGCATAGTTTTGCCAGATTTTGCGTTCTCGTGTGTTTAATTTTGATGGATTTTTGATTAATGACTCCACGGAGTTTAATCCCACGGAAGCTTCCAGTTTACGCACCTCGCGCATAATATCGTCCAGCGAAGTATCTTTTTGGTTCGTCAAACGAAGAATTCGCAACTGTTCAATGTTTCGGTTCTTTTCCTTGAGCAACGTTTTTACACTGTCCAATTGTTTTATTTGAAAATCGTTGGTGGTAAGCGATTTTATCTCGTCTATTTTTCTGAAAAGCGAATCGGTCTTCGCCATATATTTTTCAAAATCTTCATCGCTTTCGGTTAAAAGCGCAAGCCTCGAAAAGCCATCGGTTTCGTAAACCAAATTGATGAGGGTTCCGGTTTCAATAAACTTTTTTTCGCCTGTGGTTTCGCTTGATTCTGCAGTGAAATTTTTGAATTCAGAATATAAAAAAAAGCCTACCAACACAGCCAAAGCCCCCAAAACAAGGTAGCTGAGGATGATTTTAAAGGTGAATTTGTTTTTTGAAGTGGCCATCGTTCAAATGTAAATAGTAATGAAACGGGGAAGTATTAAGAATATGGTAAAAAAAATCGAAATCGAAACCGAAATCGAAAACGATGCGGAAGTATTTGGAGAAATTGAAAAAAGAAATGTACTTTTGCCGAACATCTCAAAGGGGTGCAGATTTTGGTCTTGAGCCAGTAGTGGTGAGAGATGAGACTTAAAACTCATAACTCATAACTCATAACTCATAACTCGAAGAAGCTGAGATTATACCCAAAGAACCTGGGCGGGTAATGCCGCCAAGGGATACAAATAGGAACCCCCTGTAATATTGCACGACGCAATGTTTTCAGGGTTTTTTTATATAAACCATTTAACAAACCAAGAATAACGCCCCTTTTATTCGTATAAAATTATTTTTTACGAATGAAAAAGTTATTGATTACCACAGTTTTTACTTCTCTTTTTATTACCGTTTCCGCGCAGGAAAAAACACAGGATTCCACAAAAATTGAAGCCTTGGACGAAGTTTTGGTACAGGCCGTCCGCGTAGATGCCGATTCGCCAATTACCCACTCAAACCTCGATAAAGAGGAGCTCGAAAAACGAAACCTCGGGCAGGATATTCCGTATATGCTCAACTATCTTCCGTCGGTGGTTACCACGAGCGATGCCGGCGCTGGCGTGGGCTATACCTACATTCGTGTTCGTGGGAGCGATGCTTCGCGCGTAAATGTTACGCTTAATGGAATTCCGTATAACGATTCCGAAAGCCAAGGCACGTTTTGGGTGAATCTGCCGGATTTTACTTCCTCGGTGCAAAGCCTGCAATTGCAACGCGGCGTGGGGACTTCAACCAACGGTTCGGGCGCTTTTGGTGCAAGTTTGAATTTATTGAGCGATGCCGTTTCCAATGAAGCCTATGGCGAAATTGCAAACTCCTTCGGAAGTTATAATACACGCAAACACAATGTCAAGTTCAGCACTGGCTTGCTTTCCGAGCATTTTGAAGTGGCGGGAAGACTTTCCACTATCCAATCTGACGGATATATAGATAGGGCCAGTTCCGACTTGAAATCATATTTTCTACAAGGTGCTTTCGTAAATAGAAATTCCTTAATTAAAGCCTTGGTTTTTGGTGGACGCGAAGAAACTTACCAATCATGGAATGGCTTGGAAGATCCAGAAAAACTTGAAAATGACCGAACCTACAATACCGTTGGAATATATACCGATGAGGATGGAAACATTCAGTTTTATGACAATGAGGTTGACAATTATGCGCAGGATCATTACCAACTGCTTGTAAACCACAGGTTCAACAATAATTGGAGCACAAATGTTTCTTTGAATTATACAAAAGGAAAGGGTTATTTTGAGCAATATAAGGAAGACGAAAACTTTGTGACATACGGTTTTGAACCCATTGAAATTGGAGGCGACACTATAAATACTACCGATTTGATCCGTCGTCGTTGGTTGGATAATGATTTTTATGCGGCTAATGCCAACGTAAACTATAAGAATAATAAAATAGATTTTACGGGTGGCGCATTTTACAGCTACTACAGCGGCGACCATTTTGGCGAAGTAATCTGGGTGCGGTACGGCAGCAATTCTGAAATTCGCGACCGATATTACGAAGGGAATGGTGTGAAAAGTGAATTCACCGTTTTTTCCAAAGCGACGTATCGAATCAATGACAAGTGGAGTGTCTTCGGCGATTTGCAGGGCAGATTTTTGAATTACAAAACTTTGGGAATTACTTCAGATTTGGTGCCGTTGAATGTTGACGAAAACTATTCGTTTTTCAACCCGAAAGCGGGATTGACCTATAAATTAAACCCTTCAAACCAATTTTATTTCTCCTACGGAAAGGCGCACCGCGAACCTTCGCGAAATGATTACGAACAGGGAATTGTTACGCCCGAAAAGTTGGACGATTTTGAACTTGGATGGCGATTCGCCTCCGAAAAGGTAAAGGTCAACACCAATATTTATTATATGAATTACAAAGACCAATTGGTGCTTTCCGGTGAGTTGAATGATGTTGGCGCACCGTTGCGTACCAATAGCGGTAAAAGTTACCGTTTGGGACTGGAGGTTGATGCGGAAATTCAGCTTTTGAAGAATTTGAGAACCCTTCCAAACATAGCTTTGAGCACCAATAAAAATGTAGATTTCGTCACTTCGCGTGATGGCGAATTGGTAAATCTGGGCAATACCAATATTTCTTTTTCACCTTCTGTGGTTGCTGGAAATATGCTGGAATATTCGCCAATAAAGAAATTGCAATTAGGTTTCCTTTCAAAATTCCTGGGTGAACAGTATATGGGCAATATTGACAGCGAAGCTTCAAAACTGGATAGCTATTTCATCCATGATTTGAACATTGTTTATACTTTGGGCAATCTTCCGTGGGTAAAAGAAGTGGTTTTTTCGGCTTTGGTGAACAATATTTTCAATGTAGAATATATTTCCAACGGCTATTTTTACACCTACGATGACGATTTTAGTAATCCGGGAACGATTACTACAATTGAGGGTGCGGGCTATTATCCGCAGGCAACAATTAACTTTTTGGTAGGGGCAACTGTAAAATTTTAAACGATAGCTAAAATTAGTTGCTAATGTTGATGGTATTGCCATTGCGAACCGCACTGTAGGATTGCATAGGGTATTTGGTGTCGGGCTCTGTGGTGTGCCTTCCAAAATTCACAATATTATATTCGTTTTCATCAGTAGAACAAGGACAGCTCGCTATTGTGCCATCAACCTCCATCCGTGAACAGCTGCTTGGTGCATGGTTTGGGTCTGTAAGGTCATATGCAAAATATTGTGTATCGCTTACACAATAAACTACAATACCTTTTATGCCTTGCGAGGTTATAACGTAATTGCCCGGAAACTTCAGGCCGTTGTATTCTGGGAGGTTCAGATTCAGGTTCAAACTTACAACCGGATCAGTTAGATAAGGATTGCGTTCTTTCTGATCATCATTTTTTGAACAAGAAAAGATTGCAAAAACTATTAAAAGAAAAAAGATTATATTTTTCATAGAAGCAAATAAATTTTAAGGCCGAAATTACAACAAATTACACAACAACTAAATTTTTAGTATATTTGTTAAACACAATCCCGTCATCGTATGGGATTTTTCTATTCCCGCGCTGGCGGGAATCTTATTATATAGAATTTTAAGAATTAAAAAAAGGGTTTGTAATACACAAACGATGAAGTTATGAGTAAAGTATCTTATTACACCGCCGAGGGATTGAAAAAGTTAAGGGATGAAGTAGATTATCTACGCGATGTGGAGCGCCCAAAAGCCTCTAATGCCATTGCCGAGGCTCGCGATAAAGGCGACCTCAGCGAAAACGCGGAATATGACGCAGCCAAGGAGGCCCAAGGAATGCTGGAAATGCGTATTGCAAAACTGGAAGAAGTGCTTGCAAATGCTCGATTAATAGATGAATCCCAATTAGATTTGAGCAAGGTTTTAGTACATTCCAACGTAAAAATTAAAAATCAAAACAATGGGATGGAAATGAGCTATAAGTTGGTAGCCCAAAGTGAAGCTGACCTTAAAGCGGGAAAAATTTCTGTAGATTCTCCTATTGGAAAAGGATTGCTGGGGAAACAAAAAGGTGAGGTGGCCGAAATACAAGTGCCCAACGGTGTGCTTAAATTCGAGATATTGGAAATTTCAAGAGATTAATATGGCATCAATATTCACACAAATAATTGAAGGTGAGATTCCTTGTTATAAAGTTGCGGAAGATGACAATTTCATTGCTTTTTTGGATATAAATCCAAACGCTAAAGGTCATACCCTCTGCGTGCCAAAGGAAGAAATTGACAAGGTTTTTGATATGGGCGAGCATATGTACTTACAGTTAATGCAATTTTCACGAAAAGTAGCACGTGCTTTGGAAAAAACGGTTCCCTGCAAACGTGTGGGAATGGCTGTTGTAGGATTGGAAGTGCCTCACGTGCACGTTCATCTTATTCCATTGAACGAGATGGACGATATGCGATTCACCAAAAAAGTTAAAATGACTTCGGAAGAATTTGAAATGTTAGCAGATACAATTTCCGAAAAACTTAAACAGTAGGAATTAATAAATAAACTATTGCGGCAACCAATACAATTGCCACAATTACCAAGATATAAAATAGTGGTTTTACCTTTAAATATTGTTTATTGGTCTCCGCTATTTTTTTGTTGTAATCAAAAACACGCTCAATATCTTCTGTCCAGCTTACGGGGTAAATATCGTTTTTGCAAGTATGGCAGTATAGCCTGTTATCTATTTTCGTAGCTGGTTTTTTAAAAAAAAGCGTTTCTTTTTCCGTTTGCGTGAAGGTAAATTCCATACCGTCAGTTCCAAAACAAGTTGGGCAGTTGTTTTTTAAGCGGGCTGTGTGTAGTGAATGAATTTTAGAACTCATTTTTAATCAGTAGTTTTTAAGGCTATTTCCATAGTGGTTCCTTGGTTCGGGATGCTTTTGGAAACGCGTATTTTTCCATTGTGATATTCTTCAATAATACGTTTTGCAAGTGATAAGCCCAAGCCCCAACCACGTTTTTTGGTAGTATAGCCTGGTGTAAAAATTCTTCTGAACTCACTTTTTGTAAGTCCTTTTCCGGTATCGCTTATGCGAATGAAGGCAAATTTTGAATTTTTTTCTATAGAAATGGTGATCTTTCCTTTCCCTTTCATCGCATCTATACCATTCTTCACCAAATTTTCTATTGTCCAACTGAAAAGCTGCGGATTCATTTCAATATAAATAGATTCTTCGGGAATATTGAGTTGAAAATCAATGAGTTTTGAGGTTCGCTTTTGTAAATAATAAAAAGTGGCTTTGGTTTCGGCAACCAAATCACAACGTTCTAATTTTGGCACCGAACCTATTTTTGAAAAACGATCCGTAATGGTTTCCAGCCGTGAAATATCTTTTTCCATTTCGGCTACGTATTCCGGATTTACATTTTCACTTTTTAAAATCTCCGTCCAGCCCACCAAAGAGGAAAGGGGGGTGCCAATTTGGTGAGCCGTTTCTTTCGCCATTCCTGCCCAAAGCCTGTTCTGTTCGGCAGATTTCGATGTTTTGTAAAAAAGATAAATTGCCAAGATGAAAAGGAAAATGATCAATATTAAGAAAGCGGGATAGTATTTCAGCTTGTTTATAATTGGCGAGTTTCCGTAGTAAATTGTGGACAATAGTTCGTTATCATTTCTTATTTCAATAGGCGTGTATTCTGAAGAATATCGCTTTATTAACTCCTGTTTTTTCTCAAGTGTATTAACTTCTAAAGAATCAATATTACGCTCAGTATAAGTTTTTTCCTTTAGGGTATAAAGAATCATGGGTGTAGAAGTATTGCTTTGAATTACTGACAGGACCAATTCGCCCACCGTAGGGTCATCAGTGGTGCTTTTTTGTTGTAGTTCTTGATAGGCAGCCGCCCAAATCTCCATTTTAGCGCGTTCATTGGCTTTTAACTGGGTGAAAAACACATACGTATTCCACAAAATAAGACTGATAACGATAAGCGAAGCTAAAATAAAACCCCAGCGGGAGAGTGATTTATTGCGAAACATACATAAATATTAATTGCAGCGATGCTTTCCAAAAGCAGGTTTAAATATAAAGTAAATATGTTGATATTATTGTACAATCAAGTTTTTACAAGCTATAATCTTTGGGTACATTTGCAAGCAATGATTTCTATTGAACCACAGGAACTATCCACCGGAAAACTGCACGGCTACCTTTTAGGCGCTGTATCGCCAAGGCCCATATGTTTTGCAAGTACCATTGACAAAGAAGGAAATGTAAACCTTTCGCCTTTTAGTTTTTTTAATGTTTTTAGTGCTAAGCCGCCTATTTTGGTTTTTTCACCGGCGCGGCGCGGTCGCGATAATACTACAAAACATACCTATGAAAATATTATGGAAGTCCCCGAGGTAGTTATCAACATTGTAAGTTTTGATATGGTACAGCAAATGTCGCTTTCCTCTACAGAATATGCCAAGGGGGTCAACGAATTCAAAAAAGCTGGCTTTACCGAACTTGCTTCCGAAATAGTAAAACCCCCGCGTGTTGCCGAAGCTCCCGTTCAATTGGAATGTAAAGTGAACGACGTGATTAAACTCGGTACTGAAGGTGGCGCAGGAAATTTGGTAATTTGTGAAGTGGTAAAACTCCATATAAAAGAAGAAATTTTAAGTGAAGATGGCAGTATCGATCCCTTTAAGATTGATACAGTTTCTCGCCTTGGCGGCAACTGGTACAGCCGTGCCAAGGAAGGACTTTTTGAAGTGCCAAAGCCTTTGACAACCCTTGGAATAGGCGTAGATATGCTTCCCGAAGATATTAGAGAGAGCAAAGTGTTGACAGGAAATGATTTGGGGATGCTGGGCAACGTAGAAAATTTCCCAAATATGGAAGAAATTAATACCTTTATAAATGCTTCCGAAGAATTGAAATGGTTGCGGGATGAGGGTAATGTTTTAGAAATTCATAAAAAAGCCCAAGACTTTCTTTGCGAAGGAAAAATTGAGGAAGCTTGGAAAGTGCTTTTAAGCAGAAAATAAAAGAAGAATAATAAATATTTAAGTAAGAAAATGGAACTACAAGGAAAAATCAAATTGATAGATGAAACTAAAACCTACGGCAACAATGGGTTTAGAAAACGCGAATTGGTAATTACTACAGAAGAGCAGTATCCACAAGTTATAATGATAGAATTTGTTCAAGACAAAACAGATTTGCTAAATAGTTATAAAGTAGGGCAGGACGTAAAGGTGAGCATCAACGTCCGCGGTCGGGAATGGGTGAATCCGCAGGGCGAGACCAAATATTTCAACAGCATTCAAGGCTGGCGTATTGAAAATGTATCTCAAACCACGGGCAGTAGCGATATGCCGCCAATGCCACCAGCGGAAGCTTTTGAACCTGCAAACGATTTTAACGAAGAGGAACATGACGATCTTCCCTTTTAATTAAGGGCGGTAATTATACCCATAATTAAAATTGTCCTCGAGGAAATCAAATTTTCTTCGAGGTTTTTTTATGCGAAAATTTTTAGCAAATTTGAATAATGCATTATTTGACCGATAAACTTTGGTTTCCGAATCCTGATGAAGCAACTGCCGATGGTTTTCTGGCAATTGGCGGCAATCTTTCGATGGAGCGTTTGCTGCTGGCGTACCATTCGGGAATTTTTCCTTGGTTTGAGGACGATCAGCCCATTTTGTGGTGGAGTCCAGATCCACGGATGGTTTTGTTTCCCGAAAAATTCAAAGTTTCCAAAAGTCTTCGGAAGACTTTAAACAGTGAAAAATTCAAAATCACTTTCAACCAAAACTTTGAAGGAGTCATAAAAAATTGCGCCACAATTCCGCGGAAAGGGGAAGCGGGAACGTGGATTACCAATGATATGCAGCAAGCTTATATTGCCTTGCACAAAGCTGGACATGCTATTTCAATTGAGGTTTGGGAAGATGAAAAACTTGTTGGCGGACTATACGGAATTGATCTTCCGAAGAAAAAAGTGTTTTGCGGCGAGAGTATGTTCAGTTTGGTGAGTGATGCTTCCAAAGTTGCATTTTTTCATCTTTCAGAATATGTAAAAGCTAAAAATTATAAATTTATAGACTGCCAGATTTACAATGCGCATTTGGAAAGTTTGGGTGCGGAGGAGATTGGGAGAGGGGAGTTTTTGAGAAGGCTTGTATTGTAAATTTATAGAAAACAGATAACTATAAAATAATTTAAAACTATATCTTCGTATTCCACAATTCATTAATCTTATGAAAAATAACTACGCAAAATACCTTTTGGTATTTATGATGCTATTGCAGTCCGCATTCGTCATTTCACAGGAAAAACCGAACCTTCCGCACAATCTCACCGAAACGGAGAAAGGATTGGTGGCCGATTTTCAATTTACAAGCCCACGATTCTCACCACCACCTTCAGCCCCTGTTCGCGCCGCAGCTGAATGGGAAGAGGTAGAATATCTTTTGGTTACTTGGAATCCAAACTACCCAAATATTCTTCGGCAAATAGTACAAGCGGGAGTGCAGGAATGTAAAGTAATAATAACTACCCAAAATGAAGCTTCTGTAGCAAATTACTTAACAAGCAACGGTGTTGACCTTACTAATGTTACATTTTTGGATGTAGATTGGGACAGTATCTGGATTCGTGATTATGCCGGAAATACTATATATTCCGATGATGTTGGAGAACTTGCCTTGACTGATTGGATTTATAACCGTCCGCGTCCAAATGATGATGTGATGCCAATAGCCCACGCGGCACAAGTTGGAATTCCACTTTATACCACAAATACGGGTACTAACGATTTGGTAAACACTGGAGGAAATTATATGAGTGACGGTTTGGGAAATGCCTTTGCCTCTAAACTTATTTTGAATGAAAATGCCACTGGTAATCCTTACGGAGTAAGCGTTAAGAATGAAGCCCAAATAGACGGCATTATGCAGGAATATATGGGCATCAACCGGTTTGTGAAAATGAATACGCTACCGTATGATCAAATCCATCATATTGATATGCATATGAAATTATTGGATGAAGAAACCATCCTCGTAAGCAAATACCCGCCAGGCATAGCCGATGGCCCACAGATTGAGGCGAATATTCAGTATGTTTTGGATAATTTTCAATCACCTTTTGGAACTCCTTACGATATTGAATGGATTGATGCTCCACCGAGTACAAACGGAAACTATCCAAATACGGGAGGCCCATATAATACGTATAGCAATGCCGTTTTTGTCAACAAAACTATTATGGTGCCCACCTATCGCCCTGAAGTTGATGCGCCAGCTTTAGCACAATATCAGGAAATGTTGCCGGGCTATAATGTAGTGGGAATTGATGTAGATAATCCAGGAGAAAATTTGATAAATTCATTAGGTGCAATCCATTGTATCACGCATACCATTGGAGTTGCAGACCCACTTTGGATAGTTCACCAACCAGTTGATGAGGCCAACGCCGGAAGTACCATTACTATTGAAGCAATGATTAAACATATGTCAGGGGTTGCACAGGCAAAAGTTTTTTGGCGCGAGGAAGGATCAAATACTTATAATGAAACTGAAATGGCTCCATCCAACGGCGATAATTGGGCTGTAGATTTTACAATTCCAAATTCCCCTGTCAATATTGAATACTATATTTGGGCGAGAGCTATTTCTGGAAAAGAATTAAATCGTCCCATTGTAGCACCAGAAGGGTATTGGACCATTCAGGTTGAAACGTTGTCAGCAGAGGAGTGGGCGCAGAACCATATTTCAGCAGCCTATCCAAACCCTACCACTGGTAAAGTTTCTTTTAATATGAATGCTATTCAAGGTTCTGTAAATGTGAAAATTCACAATCTTTTAGGTCAGAAATTGTATGAAACTAATATCGATAATGGCAATGGAAAAATCACTTTAAACCTCAATCAAAACTGGCAAGGAACACTCTTGGTAACCTTTGAAGGCGACTTCGGAAAAATCCACAAAAAAGTTATTAAGCTGTAAATCATTTAGTTTAGAATAAATTTTATTAAAAAAAACCACAGTTTATTGTGGTTTTTTTTGTTTTTTTACAAAATTAACGTACACAATCAACTGTAAACCTACATTACTGCAGTTGCTTGTTTTTAAAATTTAGCCCCAAATGAAATTCAAGTCTAACCTACTTGCGTTCCTGCTATTTGCAGGAATCACATCCGTTTCCTTTTCACAATCAGCCACAAAAACCGAAGTCAATAAAGATATTGATGTAGTTCGTGTATATGAACAAGTGGTATCTGAAGGCTACGGTACGGCCTTTATTTACAGAGAATTGGCCAATGCTTATTATTTCAAAAGTGAATACAACAAAGCCCTATTGTGGTTTGAAAAGCTTTTTGAAGCTGAAAAAACCAACGATCCAGATATTTTACAGCGTTATAAACAAACACTTAAAGCTTTAAAATCATCTGAAAATTCAAAAGCTGTGGTAAAAATTTAAGAGAAAAGATTTTACGACTCAAATAAGGTTGGCAGATAATTTTGTTAAATTATTCTGTATTGGCAATATATTGAAACATTATAAGTTTTCTGAATAACAAACCTCGCAAATAACTGCATCCCCTAAAACAGTTTTTTGCAATAAACTCGATATCCCCAATGATTACAAAGCGTAACCTGCTTGCCTTATTTTTATTTGTCAGCATTTGCACCATTTCTTTCTCACAAACAAAAACACACAAAACAGATGTAAATAAAGACATTGATGTGGTTCGAGTATATGAGCAAGTTGTTGAAGAAGGTTATGGCACTCCCTTCATTTACAAAAAATTGGCAACCGCCTACTATTTTAAAAGTGAATACGATAAAGCCATTTCTTGGTTTCAAAAATTATTTTCTGAAGAAAAAAACACAGATCCAGAACTTGCCCACCAATACAATCAGGCATTGAAAGCAGTTGCTGCAGCAAATTCAAAAAAATCAAAAAAAGATATTTTCTGAAATTATCACACCTCGTGAAAACGGAAGCAACCTTCAATATGGTCGTTCACCATTCCGGTGGCCTGCATATGTGCGTAAACAACCGTGCTGCCCACAAATTTAAAACCCCGCTTTTTTAAATCTTTGCTCAAAGCATCACTTTCGGCGCTTGTGGCCGGTGTATCTTTGTGTGTCTGCCAAACATTTTTTATGGGTTCGTGGTTTACAAAACTCCAAATATATTCTGTAAAACTTCCAAATTCCTTTTGGATTTTCATAAAAGCCTGTGCGTTGGTAACCGCTGAATTCACTTTTAGTTTATTGCGAATTATCCCTTCATCTTGAAGTAGCGAATCTATTTTTGATTGGTCGTATTTGGCTATTTTTTTAAAGTCGAAGTTATCAAAGGCTTTTCTAAAATTTTCACGTTTCCGAAGAATAGTAATCCAGCTGAGCCCCGCCTGAAAGGTTTCCAAAAGAAGGAATTCAAACATCGTTTTATCATTCTTCACCGGTACGCCCCATTCCTCATCGTGATATTTTACATAAAGTGGATCGGTTCCACACCACCCACAACGTTTTTTTTCAGAGTTCATAATTGATTACCGGTAATTAATCATTGGTTATTGTTGCCCGGGAAAGTTAAAGGTTATTGTACCCAATTGCCTTGCTTTTGAAGCATCTGTTGTAAAACGTGCCTGTTCAGAATATTCCAGCGCAGCATCAATCAAACACTCGTTAGATGTTGTAGAAGCGGTTTTGTTGTAGGAATTTTTTACAACTTTTCCCAGATTGTTCACCTCTACATTTATCACCACTTTTCCCGAGCCATAGCAGGTATATACGGGATTGGGCAGGTCAATATCTTTTCGGTTTACCAATTGGTAGCTTATTGTTGTATTTCTGTTGCCTCCTTTTACAACCGCTTCGGCGTCTTTTCCGCTATTGCTATTGGATAATTTCTTCTTTTTTTCTTTTTCGGTTTTTGGTGTAATTGAAGCTCCTATGCCATTGTCGGTTTGGGAATTTTGTAAAGCATCATTCATTTCCTGAAGTTTTCCTTCGGTGGTTTGGGTTATTTCCTCGTCTTCATTTTCGACCGAGGAAATAAACTTTTCGGCTTCGTTATAGGCGCGATTCGTTTCAATCTTTACTTTCTCGGGGGTGAGTTCTGCAATAGCCAGATCTTCTGGTAATAATTCTTCGGGCGCCATAACCACATCATAGGTTTCTTCAGTGTTTTCTTCCTGTTCTTTTGAAAGCTTTACACTGAATAGAAAAAGCACCAAACTGCCCGTAAGCAGTGAAGTTATGAGGAACGCTCTGTATGAATAATTGAAATTCATTATTGCAAGTACCGAAATTTTGTGCAAAATTCCACAAAACTGCTGAAAATTAAGACGGTATTAAAGATATTTTAACTTGGTAGTGAAGCCTCAAAAGCTTCAATTCCCACTGCATCTTCAACTGAAAATTCGCCTATTCGGGTTCTTCGCAAGGCGGAAAGGTGGGCGCCATTGTCCAAGGCCTTTCCAAAGTCATTCGCCAAGGAGCGAATATAGGTGCCCTTGCTGCAAACCACTCTAAAATCTACTTTTGGAAGCGCAATCTTTGTGATTTCAAATTCTGAAATTGTAACTGTTCTGAACGGGATTTCCACTTCCTCGCCACTTCGGGCAAATTCATACAAACGTTTTCCATCTTTTTTCAAAGCCGAAAAAACGGGCGGTTGCTGTTGAATTTCACCAATGAATTGTTTTGTGGCTTCGTGTATTTTTACTGAAGTTATTTTTGAAATATCAAAAGTTTGATCAATCTCCGTTTCCAAATCGTAGCTGGGTGTAGTGGCGCCAAAAGTGAATGTTCCCGTATATTCCTTATGCTGCGCCTGAAAAGTATCTATTTTTTTTGTGAATTTTCCGGTGCAGATAATCAAAAGCCCCGTAGCCAAAGGATCAAGCGTACCCGCGTGGCCAACCTTTATTTTTTTGATTCCGAAGGATTTTCGGATCAACCAGCGCACTTTGTTCACTGCTTGGAATGAGGTCCACTCCAAGGGTTTGTCTATCAAAATTACTTGTCCTTCTCTATAATCTTCCGCAGTCATTACACGTAAAAACTTGAAATGATGGCAATAAGGCCAATGAGTACGCAATAGATTGAAAAGTAGCGCAGCTTGCTTTTTTTAACGAGTGAAATCATCCAAGTACAGGCTATAAGTCCGCAGATAAATGCGGCCAAAAACCCAACGCCCATAACGCCCAAATGTGTGTTGTGAGTTGATATTTCGCCACTCAAAAGATCCTTTGCTATTTTCCCAAAGATTAAGGGAACGACCATTAAGAATGAAAACCGGGCGGCTTTGGTTTTGTCATTGCCCAAAAGTACGGAGGTAGAAATTGTGGCGCCACTTCGGGAAATTCCGGGTAACATAGCCACAGCCTGCGCTACGCCTATAATAATGGAATCCTTAATGGTTACTGGCTTTCCAGTGTTTTTGGAACGGTCTGCAAGCCACAATAAAACTGCGGTTATTATTAGCATGGCGCCCACAAAAGCAATGCTTCCACCGAAAAATGATTCCAACTCCTCTTCAAAAAGCAAACCGATTATAACGGCAGGAAGCATGGAAAGAACGATTTTGAAAGCAAATTGCGTCTCTTCATTCCATTGAAATTTCAGAATACCTCCAAAAATCTGAATAATATCTTTTCTGAAAACCACGAGCGTACTAAGCGCTGTAGCAAAGTGGAGAATTACCGTAAAAAGCAAACTTTCCTCGGGCACGGAAGTATCTCCCAAAATTGCTTTTCCTATTTCGAGATGGCCGCTGGAGGAAACGGGTAAAAACTCTGTAAAACCTTGTATAATACCAAGAATAATGGCGTCTAGATAATCCACTAATTTTCTTCTTTGCTATCTGGTTTTAATAAAATGGCATATACTTCAATCGCAAAGCCCAAAAGCACCATTGCGGGAGCCAAACGTATTCTTCTCCAATTGTAAATTTCAGGATTGAAAACATTCGGGTCGTCGCTGCCGCCGCCCGTCATCAGTATAAAACCTAAGGCGATAAAGGCGATGCCAATAAGCATGAATTTGTAGTTTTTTCGCTCAAAAACAAATTCGGGCTTATAGTCTTCTTTTCGTTTTTTCTCTCCCATCGTTTAAAAAGTTTCAGGTTTCAAGTTCAAAGTTACAGGTTTCACTGATTTGTAAAGAAACTATCAATAATACAAATCATCGGTTCGCAGGTTCAAAAAGCGCTGCGTAGCTATAAATGTGCTGATCCACGTTATCAAAACGCCCATTAAAAATATAAATATAAACAAAACCGCCAAGAGCAGCGGATCGCCCAATAATTGTAATTGCGGAAAGCTTTCATTGAGGTAGTAAAGCACTACGCCCATCCCGATCATCGCCACAATGGCCCCCACAATTCCTAACCGAACACTTTTCCAGACAAAGGGTTTGCGGATAAATTTCTTGGTCGCGCCCACCATCTGCATGGTTTTTATGGTAAACCGTTTTGCGTAAATACTCAATCGAATGCTACTGTTTATAAGCAATACAGCGATAAACGTAAAAATTCCGCTGATGACCAAAACCCAAAAACTGATGCGTTTCACGTTTTCCGTAAGCTGTGCAATCAAGGGCTTGTCATAAATTACATCGTCCACAAAATCCTTGCTTTTCAGCTCGTTGGTTATTTCTTCCATTTTTTGTGGCGTCACGTAATCTGCCAAAATGTAAACGTCAATGCTATTTTGCAAAGGGTTGTCCCCCAAATATTCTATGAAATTCTCACCCAAGGTTTCTTGGTGATCTTTTGCGGCTTCTTCTTTTGAAACGAAAGTTGCAGATTTTGTGTACTCTGCCAAGGCAAGACTTTGCTTCAGTTGTGTGATTTCAACTTCCTTAGCCGTGTCTTTCAGAAAAACGGTAATTGCAATCTGTTCCTTAAAATAATCGGCAACTTTTTTTGAATTCAAAACCAACAATCCCAATAATCCCAATAGAAAAAGCACCAGCGAAATACTGATGACCACTGAAAAATAGGAAGAAATCAATCTGCGTTTTTGATATTTTTCAAAAGAAGAACTCATAGGGTTTGTTGAATTTTGCCGTAAAAATACAAGTAATTTTGCATCTTGTGTTAAACAACGCCGAAAGTTTCCAATTTGTTATAATAAGATTAAATTTGGGGTGCCTTAAATTAAAGTATTATCAAAAACACCCTACTAAAATCATTAAAAATTTCCCGCCCCGGGCTTTGGTTTCCAACCATTTGGATTTATATGGTTCCTTTTGACCTATCTTCAAACTTCTGGGAAAGGCCACTTTTTTGGGTTGGGCTCTTCTTTGTCACTTTTCCTCTTAATTTTTTGGTATATGGCTTGAACGATTTTACTGATGGCAAAGCAGATTCCTTAAACCCACGAAAGGGAAATTACCTTTTTGGTGCCCGTTTTAGCAAAAAACAATTGGCAAAGGTGCCGCGGCACATCTTTTTTGTGATGACGCCATTTTTGGCTTTCTTTGCTTATGTTGGCGGCGGCGAGCTATTCATTCTTCTATTGTTTATGATCGTTATAAACATCATATATAATTACAAGCCTTTCCGTTTAAAAGAGCGCCCGCCATTCGAGATTTTAATACAGGTGGGTTACGTGTTCACGGCGCTTTTTAGCATACTTTTGAATGATTTGGAAATGATTCCGTGGCAAACCTTGCTCTATCTTTCACTCTTTGCATTCCAAGCCCATATTGCTGGGGAAATTATGGATATTGAACCCGATAAGTTGGTCGGGAAGAAAACCACAGCGGTTTTGATAGGAAGAAAAAATGCGAAGTTTTTAATGCTTTTTCTACTATTATTTGAAGCGTATATCCTGAAATTCTGGTTTGATGATTGGGTATTGTCGGGCTTTTTGGCGGTTTTTTCACTTTGGCTGATTTTGGATATTTTCGTTTTCTTCAAAGACAAACCTTATACATTGAGGCAAATGAAAATCTTCGGGATTGCCATCAACGTTTCCGCAATTCTTTCGATGATTTGGGTTCTTTATTCCGGAAATTTGCTGCATCCAAATTTTTAAAATATAGGGTTTTACTTCTTGCAATAAACCTTAAATTTGCGGCTCTTTCCACCAGTGGAAATAATTTTCAAAAGAAAAACAAGAAGATGGGCAAATATCACTTCAACGAGATAGAAGCAAAGTGGCAAAAACATTGGGCCGAAAATCAAACCTTTAAGGCCGAGAACGATAGCGAAAAACCGAAATACTATGTTTTGGATATGTTTCCCTATCCGTCTGGCGCGGGCTTGCACGTGGGGCATCCGCTCGGGTACATTGCCAGTGATATTTATGCGCGCTACAAACGCCACCAAGGATATAATGTGCTGCATCCTCAAGGCTATGATTCTTTCGGACTTCCGGCAGAGCAATATGCCATCCAAACAGGCCAGCATCCTGCAAAAACAACTGAGGAAAATATTGCCCGTTACCGCGAACAACTTGACAAAATAGGTTTTTCCTTCGATTGGAGCCGCGAAGTGCGTACCAGCAATCCCGAATATTACAAATGGACGCAGTGGATTTTTATCCAGCTTTTTGAAAGTTGGTACGATAAGGATTTAAATAAAGCCCGTTCTATTGAAGAACTGCGCGCCATTTTTTCTTCGGAAGGAAATGTTCAAGTAAATGCAGTCTGCGATGAGGGAATTCAGCATTTCACCGCTTCGGAATGGCTGGGTTTTTCAGAAACCGAAAAACAGGAAATTCTGCTGAAATATAGATTAACGTATTTGGCTGAAACCGAAGTAAACTGGTGCCCGCAACTGGGAACCGTTTTGGCAAATGACGAAATAGTAAACGGCGTTTCCGAACGCGGCGGCTATCCTGTGGTTCGCAAAAAGATGAAACAATGGAGTATGCGAATCACAGCATATGCCCAGCGTTTATTGGACGGACTTGATAAAATAGACTGGCCGCAACCATTGAAGGATTCACAAACCAATTGGATTGGAAGAAGCAAAGGGGCGAGCGTAAAGTTTAGTGTTATGAGTTATGAGTTAGGAGTTGGCGAAACCTCATCCCACATACCTCATCCCTCATCCCTCGAAATTGAAGTTTTCACAACCCGCCCCGACACCATCTTCGGAGTAAGTTTTATGGTTTTGGCGCCGGAGCACGATTTGGTTTCAAAAATCACCACTGCCGAACAGAAAGAAGCAGTTGAAAAGTATGTGGAAGCCACCGCAAAACGCAGCGAGCGCGAACGAATGGCAGATGTAAAGCACATTACAGGCGTTTTTACGGGCGCGTATGCGGAGCATCCCTTTACAAAGGAACCCATCCCAATTTGGATTGGCGATTACGTTTTGGCGGGTTACGGCACGGGCGCGGTAATGAGCGTTCCCTGTGGCGATCAGCGGGATTATGATTTTGCGAAACATTTCAATCTGCCTATTCCGAATATATTTAAGGATGCGGATATTTCTGAGGAAGCTTATTCCGATAAGGAAAATACGATTATTGCCAACAGTGATTTTCTCAACGGCTTAAACTATGCCGAAGCCAATGATAAAATTATCGCTGCCTTGGAGGAAAAAGGCAATGGGAAAGGCAAAATAAATTACCGATTGCGCGATGCCGTGTTTAGCCGCCAGCGCTATTGGGGCGAACCATTCCCGATTTATTACAAAGACGGAATGCCGCATATAATCCCCACGGAATGCTTGCCATTGCGACTTCCCGATGTTGAAAAATATTTACCAACCGAAGAAGGCGAACCACCTTTGGGCCGCGCCGCAAAATGGTATTGGGACGAAAAAAATAGCGAGGTTGTCTCCCCTCCTTTGGAGGGGCAGGGGGAGGACATCTATCCCCTGGAATTAAACACGATGCCCGGCTGGGCGGGCAGTTCTTGGTATTTTTTCAGATATATGGAACCCGGGAAAAGTGAAAGTGATAGCAAGCGCGACGAAGTTTTTGCTTCAAATGAAGCATTGAACTATTGGAAAAACGTGGATTTATATATTGGCGGCAGCGAACACGCCACCGGCCATTTGTTGTACAGCCGTTTTTGGGTAAAGTTTATGCACGACCGCGGTTTGGTGCCCGTAGACGAACCTTTTAAAAAACTGATAAACCAAGGGATGATTTTGGGGGAGAGTGCGTTTGTTTATTTATATCCCAGCTCTTTTGGTCCAATTATTTTTATTTCTGAAGGCATTTATGTGTCAGGAAAATACATCGATATCATCAAAGAAATCGCACTAAAAGTTAACCCCAAATTATTAATTACAAAAACTGATGTAAAAATTCATGTGGATGTTTCATTTGTGAACACCCATAATGAATTAGACATCGAAGCATTCAAAAATTGGCGACCGGAATACAAAGACGCTATTTTCATTTTGGAAGACGGAAGTATTTACGAACCAAACTCCTCCCCTTCGGGGAGGCCGGGAGGGGATTTTAAAGTTTCCCGTGAAGTAGAAAAAATGTCCAAAAGCAAATACAACGTGGTAAATCCCGACGATATTTGCAACCAATATGGGGCAGATACTTTAAGAATGTACGAAATGTTCCTCGGCCCGCTGGAACAAGCAAAACCGTGGAACACCGCCGGCATTACGGGCGTACACGGTTTCCTTAAAAAACTTTGGAAATTGTATCATTCGGGCGAGAACGAAAGTTTTTATGTTTCTGAAGAAGCCGCTTCAAAAGACAGTTTGAAAACACTTCACAAAACCATTAAAAAAGTACAGGAAGATATTGAGAACTTTAGTTTCAATACTTCGGTTTCCTCTTTTATGATTGCGGTGAACGAGCTTTCGGCAGAAAAATGCAATTCACGCGAAGTTTTGGAGCCGTTGGCAATTCTTATTTCGCCCTATGCGCCGCACATTGCGGAAGAGCTTTGGGAGAAATTGGGCCATTTGGAAAGTATTTCCACAGCGCCTTTCCCAAAATTTGAGGAGAAGTATTTAGTGGAAAGCACTAAGGAATACCCAATCTCCTTTAATGGAAAAATGCGTTTTACGTTGGAATTGCCATTGGATATTTCAAAAGAAGAAATAGAATCTGCCGTAATGGCACATGAAAAGACAGCCCAGTATTTAGAGGGGCGCACACCAAAAAAGGTAATAATCGTGCCCGGAAAAATCGTAAATATCGTGGGTTAAAAATTTGCACGCTTTTTGATTAAATTTGAAGTAAGAATTTAAAAACTAAAAAAATGTTTGGATACTATATAATTGCAGGAATAATCTTTTTGGTGAGTTGGTACGTTAGCCACAAATTGAAAAGCAAGTTTAAGGAATACAGCAAAATCCACCTTCAAAATGGAATGAGCGGAAAGGAAATTGCCGAAAAAATGCTCGCCGACAACGGAATTACCGATGTGCAGGTTATTTCGGTTCCGGGTCAATTGACGGACCATTACGACCCTTCAAAGAAAACTGTGAATTTGAGCGAGCCAGTTTATATGCAGCGAAATGCTGCTGCGGCAGCGGTTGCGGCCCACGAATGTGGACACGCGGTGCAACACGCCACAGCATACAGTTGGTTGAAATTGCGTTCCACTATCGTTCCCGCGGTAAGTGTTTCGAGTAAACTCTCCAATTTTGTGATTATGGCTGGAATCATCCTTTTCGCAACGGGTTCGGTTATTGGAACTTGGATTTTTGGAGTCGGAATTTTACTTTTTGCAGTTACAACAGCTTTTGCTTTCATCACCCTTCCGGTGGAATTTGATGCTAGCAAGCGGGCACTTGTTTGGTTGGAAACCAATAATATGGTTACGCCACAGGAACACGCTGGCGCAAAGGACGCATTGAAATGGGCGGCTAGAACTTACGTGGTTGCAGCACTTGGTTCTTTGGCAACCTTGCTATATTTCATCTCAATTTTCTTGGGAAGAAGATAAAAAGATTAACGTCTCGATAGCTATCGGGATTAGATTGCCGATTTATGAATAAAAAAACCCGCTAGTTTGCGGGTTTTTTTACTAATACTGCTACAGAAACTGAACATTTTACTCAATGTACATTATCAGGATTGTAGCCCAAATATTTCACTTCTTTTTCATGAAAAACAATTCCGTTTTCTTCCAGCTCCTTTAGGATTGGTTCGTAAACTTCTTTGGCAATGGGAAGCTGAACGCCAGGTGTGGTTATTTCTTCATTCAAAATTTTCAACGCAGCAATGGCTACGGGAAGCCCAACAGTTTTTGCCATTGCCGTGTGGGTCTGGTCTTCGCCAATAAGCGTCATGTGACTGTCTATTTGATATTTTTTGCCCTCAAGCTCGTACCCAAATTTATGGTACATCACAATCATATCTTTATCGTGTGGTGCCAAAGTCCACTTGTCTTCCAATATTCTTTGAAGCCCCATTGCTGGCGTTGCGTCTTTAATACCCAGCTTTTTTTCCTTGGTGAAAAGATCAAGCTCTTCCAGTTTTTCCCACATTAAATCATCCTGTTCTATTTTAAGTGCATGGCGAAGTTTTAATTCCACCGAATCTGAAGGCGAATAGGGAAGAAATAGATTTACGAAATCGCGATAGCTCATGTTTTCAGAGTCGGGAATGGTGTAACTGTCGTCGGTCATTCCCAATTGAACAAACATATTCCACGCACGGCTGAAACCAACACGGCGAATGGTTCCACGATATAAAGTGAGAATATTGTCCATGCCGTAAACCGATTGATATTTCAGGGAATTTCGGTTGGCATACACTTCAAATTTGCCGAACTCTTCAATATTGATGAACTCAGTTCTTCGGAACAATCTGTGGTATGGAATGTACTTATATTTACCTTCCTGTATAAATTCGGCAGCGCCTCCTTGCCCTGCCAAAACTACATTGCGGGGATTCCATGTGAATTTGTAATTCCAAAGGTTGTCATCACTTTCCGGAGCAATCAACCCGCCGCAAAAGGATTCAAAAAGAAGCATTTTTCCACCTTTGGCACGAATTCTATCAATTACTTGCATGGCACTCATATGGTCCACGCCGGGATCGAGACCAATTTCATTCATAAAAACCAAACCTTTTGATTCGGCTTTGTGATTAAGCGCCTGCATTTCGTTGCTTACGTATGAGGCCGTGACCATATGTTTTCCAAATTCAATGCAGTCACGCGCCACTTCTATGTGGTAGCGTGCGGGCAGCATGGAAATTACCAAATCACTACTTTCCACCGCTTGTTTTCTTTGTACGTCGTTAAAAACGTCAAGCATAATTCCACGGGCATTGGGGTGATTGGAAGTAAACTTCTGCGCTGATTGAATAGAAATGTCTCCAATGGTAATAAAAAGGTCTTCTGCATCACTTTTGTCCAGCAGATAGCGGATTAAACTTGTGGCAGATCTTCCTGCGCCGATAATTAATATGTTTCTCATTGGGGAGTTTTTTGTTAACTTTGGAGATAGGTTTTGTAAAGGACGAAATTACTAATTCCAAATTTTAAAAATGACGGTTTTTGATAAAAAAATAGTTGTGACAGCTTCATTTCTTACAGCAGTTACAATTGCAATGGGAGCCTTTGGCGCACATGGTTTAAAGAATATGGTAGATGTTGCGGCCTTAAACACTTTTGAGACCGGCATCCGCTACCAAATGTATCATTGCCTTGCAATACTGGTTTTGGGGTTGGCCCCAACCATTCCGGAAAAAATTAAAAAAACCGTGTTTTGGCTATTTATTTTAGGGATACTGCTCTTTTCGGGCTCTATTTATTTACTTGCACTGAATGAGGTATTGCCCTTCAATTCGGCAAAAATTGGTTTTATAACCCCAATTGGCGGATTGTTATTTATAATTGGCTGGTTTTGGTTTGCATTTAAAATGGTTACGTTAAAGAAGCAATAAATGTCTTTCATATTTTCTTCAATCTCTCTAAGATTTGCTACTTTTGTACTCTACAAAATTTAAAAAAGGTATGGTCGGTAAAAACCAAGCTACAAAAACGATTTCAGTTGAAAAATACGGAATCAAAAACGCAAAAGTTAAATATCAACTTTCTTCTGAAGAACTTCACAACGAAACATTGCAAAAAGATCAAGGAAAAGAAGCTGCGAGCGGCGCCTTGGCAGTAAATACTGGAGAATTTACAGGAAGATCCCCAAAAGACAGATTTATCGTAAAAGATGATGTTACGCGCGACAAGGTGTGGTGGGGAAACATAAATATTCCATTTCCTCCAGATATGTTTGACCGGCTTTATGATAAAGTTGTAAATTATCTTTCTGAAAAGGAAATTTACGTGCGCGACAGTTATGCTTGCGCCGATGAAAAATACAAGCTGAACATTCGTGTAATTAACGAAACGCCGTGGTCCAATATGTTTGCCCACAATATGTTTCTTCGTCCTAACGAGGAAGAATTAGCTTCCTTTGATCCGGAATGGATTATTGTAAACGCACCAGGTTTTACTGCTGATCCTGAAGTTGACGGAACGAGACAACATAACTTTGCGATTCTAAACTTTACCAGAAAAATTGCATTAATTGGCGGAACTGGTTACACTGGGGAAATTAAAAAAGGTATATTCTCTGCCCTTAACTTTATTCTTCCAGTATATAAAAATACAATGCCAATGCACTGCTCTGCCAACGTTGGCGGAGATGGCGAGACAGCGATTTTCTTCGGTCTTTCCGGAACCGGTAAAACTACCCTTTCTGCAGATCCAAATCGTAAATTAATTGGCGATGACGAGCACGGATGGACTGAGGATAACAAAATCTTCAATTTTGAAGGTGGTTGCTACGCAAAGGTGATTAACCTTTCCGAAGAAAATGAGCCAGATATCTACAATGCCATTAAGCCTGGGGCTATTTTAGAAAATGTGGTAATGAACGAAAATGGCGAAGTTGATTATGCCGATACATCAATTACTCAAAATACTAGGGTAAGTTATCCTATCTATCACATCAATAATATCCAGGTTCCGTCAATTGGTCACAATCCAAAGAATATATTCTTTTTAACGGCAGATGCATTTGGTGTTTTGCCTCCTATTTCAAAATTAACTCCAGGGCAGGCAGCCTATCATTTCATTAGTGGTTATACTGCGAAGGTTGCAGGAACTGAGGAAGGTATCAATGAGCCAACCCCAAACTTCTCTGCATGTTTTGGAGCGCCATTTATGCCCCTTCACCCAACAGAATATGCTGAAATGTTGAGTAAGAAAATGAAAGATTCCGGGGTTAATGTTTGGTTAATCAATACTGGATGGACCGGCGGTCCTTACGGAGTAGGTAGTAGAATGAAGCTGAAATACACAAGAGCTATGATTGCTGCAGCTTTGGAAGGAAAGTTGAAAGATGTGGAGTTTGAAAAACATCCAATTTTTAACCTTATGATGCCGAAATCGTGCCCAAATGTTCCTTCAGAAATTTTAAATCCGAAGGAAACTTGGAAAAACAAAAAGGCTTATGACATTCAAGCGAAGGAATTGGCGAATTCATTTAAAGAGAATTTCACCAAGTTTGAAGCCTATGCTAATGAAGAAATTCTTTCCGGAGCTCCTGCTTCGGCATAGCATAAAAATATCTTTAATTAAAAAAGGCTTGCCATTGCGGCAAGCCTTTTTTAATTGCAACTAAATCGAGCTTATTTCTTGTTGTTCACTTCCTTGATGTACTTTTCCAAAGCCATCGTCATAGAAGGAGTTTCAGGGGTTGGGGCCTGTATGTCAACTCGTAAACCTACTTCGGTCGCGGCTTTTACGGTTGTATTCCCAAATACTGCAATGCGCGTTTCGTTCTGTTCGAAATCGGGAAAATTTTCCAACAGGGACTGTATTCCACTGGGGCTGAAAAAAACCAAAATATCATAATATACATCGCGCAAATCTGAAAGATCACTAATTACGGTTTTGTAAAAAGTAGCTTCTTTCCAATCAACCTTCAATTCGTTAAGTACTTCAGGGACTTCCGGCTTCAATTTATCTGAGGATGGAAGTAGAAATTTTTCGTTTTTATATTTTTTAATAAGTGGTGCAAGTTCAGAAAAGGTTCTTTTTCCCACATAAATCTTACGCTTTCTGTACACAACATATTTTTGGAGATAATAGGCTACCGCTTCGCTCAAGCAGAAATATTTCATACTGTCTGGCACCTTAAAGCGCAGCTCTTCTGCAATTCTAAAATAATGGTCTACAGAATTACGGCTGGTAAGAATAATGGCCGTGTAATTAGTAAGGTCAACTTTTTGGGCCCGTACATCTTTTCCTGACACACCTTCAACATGTATGAAAGGCCGAAAATCTATTTTTACCTTTTGTTTTTCTATTAAATCAAAATATGGAGAATTCTCAATTTTAGGCTCGGGCTGGGAAACCAAAATAGTTTTCACTTTCATAGATAGTCCTGCTTTTTTTTAAATATTACGCCTTAAACAAAGCTTTTGTAAAGGATAATATAAGGTGAAATTTCAAGTGCGCAAAGATACAAAATAAAATAGAAGAAATTGCTTAATATCAATTTTCCGTTTTTCTTATAGCTGTAAAGCAGCGCAATAGCGTTGAGTGTTAATAAACTTCCACCAAAAATAAGCAACCCTAGAGAGGTAGGAGGGTAAATATAAAGAAAGAAAAGGTTGCCGACGAAAAACAAAATGCCCAAAAAATTGCGATAACTCAATTTTTGGTAGAGATAATTGTTGATGATCGCATCCATCGAAAAAATATTCGCCACAATTTTTTCCATAGAAAATTTTATCAAAACAAACACACTGTACGCTGTGCAAATTTGAAGAAAAAGCCACTCATTTTGTTGAACTTCAGTAGGATTGAAAACCCTAAAAAACAAATAAACAAAAATGGAAACACATACTATTTGTACCGCAAATAGCATCATGTTAAAAGGATGGTTCAATTCATCATTTTTGCCGTGCACAAAAAAATACTGGTTGGTCAAGGGGAGCAGGGAAAATTCGTAAAATCTTTTTGGATAGAAATACTTTGCCAGCGCCAAAAGTACAAAGCATGCCAATAACATATAGGTAGCCCAATCGGTTGAGTTTATAAGTCTTTCGCTGAAATCCACCTTCAATTTTTTGGTAAAGGTACTGTAAAATATTTTTCCTTTTTTAGCGCTCAATTAGAATTTACTTCACATTTATTTATTAAAAAAAAGGTACTTTTGCGCTAAAATAGCAGTATGTCCAAGGCGGTAGTGGTGGTGCCAACCTACAATGAAATTGAAAATATAGAGCGACTGCTGCGTACTGTTTTTTCATTGCAACGTGAATTTCACGTTTTGGTTGTAGATGACAATTCACCCGATGGCACCGCAACAGTGGTTGAGGAAAATTTCAAAACCTATCCCGAAAAACTTTTTTTGCTGAAAAGAGCCGAAAAAAACGGTTTGGGAACTGCTTATATTGCTGGCTTTAAGTGGGCTTTGCAAAATGGGTATGATTACATTTTTGAAATGGATGCCGATTTTTCGCACAACCCCAACGATCTTATCAGGCTTTTCAACGCCTGCCACAAAGGCGGTAGTGATGTGGCAATAGGGTCACGTTATGTAAAGGGCGTTAATGTGGTAAACTGGCCCATGAGCAGGGTTTTAATGTCGTGGCTGGCCTCAAAATATGTAAGGTTTGTAATGGGGATCGACATTTATGATACCACAGCCGGATTTATTTGTTACCGAAGAAGAGTGCTGCAGAAAATAAACTTGGACAACATTCGTTTTGTGGGCTATGCTTTTCAGATTGAAATGAAATT
This sequence comes from Aequorivita sp. UBA3180, assembly GCA_002364215.1. Lineage (GTDB taxonomy): Bacteria > Bacteroidota > Bacteroidia > Flavobacteriales > Flavobacteriaceae > Aequorivita. The sequence goes on from DEXQ01000007.1 coordinate 97,680, forward strand.
TAAAGCGTATTTAAGCAAATTCAAGATTGAGGAAGTGCCCGTAATATTTACCGATCGCACAAAGGGCGAATCAAAAATGAGTTCGGGAATTATTTCCGAAGCTATTTTTGGAGTGATAGTAATGAAATTTAAAAGTGTGTTTAATAAGAAAAGGTTTAATAAAACATCATTCCATTAAACATAAATGAGAAATGAATGGCGAGTTATTCCATTCGTAAGATTTAAAAAGAAGATAACACCCAAATGAAAGCAGTTTTAATTAAAAACGCAAATATTGTAAACGAAGGAAAAATCGTAAAAGGTGACGTACTTGTACAGGATGGCCGCATTGCGGAAATTTCCGAAACCATCAGTGCAAAATCTGCCGATACGAAAGTGATTGATGCAGACGGAAGCTATTTGCTGCCGGGAATGATAGATGACCAAGTGCATTTTCGCGAGCCCGGATTGACGCACAAAGCTAACATTGAAACTGAATCAAAAGCTGCAGTTGCGGGCGGAATTACCTCTTTTATTGAAATGCCGAACACCGTTCCGCAAGCCACAACCATTGAATTATTGGAAGAAAAATTTGATATCGCATCCAAAACTTCTTGGGCCAATTATTCCTTTATGTTTGGCGGCACAAATGATAATCTGGATGAAATTTTAAAAGTAGATCCCCAGAAAGTAGCCGGGTTGAAATTATTTTTAGGCTCTTCCACAGGAAACATGCTGGTGGATGATCCTAAAACACTGGAAGAAATCTTCAGCAAAACCAAATTGCTTATTTCGGCACATTGCGAAGACGAGGGCACCATCAAAGGGAATTTAGAAAAATATAAAGCCGAATACGGAGAAGATATTCCAATAGAACTTCACCCAAAAATACGTAGTGAGGAGGCTTGCTATATTTCTTCTTCAAAAGCCATAAAACTGGCCGAGAAGACAGGGGCTCGACTTCATGTTTTTCACCTTTCAACCGAAAAAGAGACGCATCTTTTCAGTAATAAAAAACCTCTTGCTGAAAAGAAAATCACGGCAGAAGTTTGCATTCACCATTTGTGGTTTACGGATGCCGATTATAAAACAAAAGGTACCAAAATAAAATGGAACCCAGCCGTAAAAACAGAAAAGGACAAAGATGGATTACTTAAAGCACTGCTGGACGATCGAATAGACGTGATTGCTACAGACCACGCACCGCATACCTTGGAAGAGAAAAACAATAAATATCTAAATGCCCCTTCTGGTGGGCCGTTGGTGCAGCATGCATTGGTTGCTCTTTTGGAGATGTACCACAAAGGGAAAATTTCATTGGAAAAAATCGTAGAAAAAACCGCGCACAACCCAGCGATTTTGTTTCAAATAAAGGAACGTGGATACATTCGAAAAGGCTACAAAGCAGACTTGGTTTTGGTTGATCTTAACTCGCCTTGGACTGTTAAAAAGGAAAATCTACTCTATAAGTGCGGTTGGTCTCCTTTTGAAGGAACAATCTTTAAATCGCGGGTAACACATACGTTGGTTAACGGGGTTGTGGTTTATGAAAATTCAAAGTTCCCAAACAAAAGCAATCCGGAAAGACTTACCTTTAACAGATAATGAAACAACTACTGCTTCTTTCCCTATTGGTTTTAAGCTTTACTGGCTGTCAAAATGTAGCACAGCCTGAAAAGCCAAAAGACCTTATTTCAAAAGAAAAAATGGTCGATTTGCTTACTGAGGCTTATTTGGCAAATGCAGCACGAAGCGTAAACAATCAAGCTATTGTGGATAAGGGAATAAAAATAGATTCCTTAATTTACAAAAATTTTAGGGTGGACAGTCTTCAATTCGCAAATAGTAATGCCTACTATGCAGCCGATGTGAATACCTATATGGAAATTTTTCAAAAAGTTGAGGCTAGACTTGTAACTATGCAAAAGAAAATGGACAGTATTCGCGAAGCCGATAAAAATAGAAAAGACAGTATAGGAAAACGAAAATTTGAAGAAAATGTAAGTGCCGAACCTGTAAGGGACAGTTTAATTTGATGTTTTTTTCTTTTCCGCGACAACCCTTTTTAACGTTTCTTCCGTAGGTGTAAATTGAAAACCAAGCGTGTTTTTAATTTTAAACATATCATACAGCGAAATTGTAAACATAGACCGGACCGTAGCTTTTACAATCCTTCTTTTTGTATTGAATAGCTTATTCGAGAGCCAATCCATTCCACTTAAAAAAAACATTATGTTCTTTGGAAGCTTTTTTGTGGGCGGTTTTTTATCAAACATTGGCGCTAGCCTTGTAAGCAAATCCTTGTAGGTTAGGTTTTCACCCACTAAAATAAATTGCTCATTTTTCACTTCAGAATTCATTAAAAGTATCATTGTCTTCACAACATCTTGTACGTCTACTATGCCCATTGCTCCCGAGGGGTAAAATGGAATGCCACTTGCGCCCAAAGAAATTATAATACTGCTTCCGCCTCCATCTGGTGATGTTCCCAAAATCAACCCGGGATTTACAATTACAGCATCCAAGCCTTCTTGGGTGCCACGCCATATTTCCATTTCGGCACCATACTTAGTTATGCCGTACACGCTATTTTTAGCGTCAGGATTCCAGGGCGTTTCTTCGGAAATTAATTGATCTTTTAAATTGCTTCCCAAAGTGGCAACAGAACTTACATAGCAAAGTTTTTCAATGTTACTGGCCAAACAGAGATTTACAATATTTGCTGTGCCCTCCACATTGGCTTTTTTGAGCACTTTGTATTTTGAGGGATCAAAACTTATGAAAGCTGCGCAATGGTACACTTTTATAATATTTTCAAAAGCGAGCGTCAACGCAGGAATATCCGTAATGTTCGCTTCAACCCATTCAATTTTATTGAATAGTGAATCCACTTCCGCAGTATAAAGCGCAAAAACCTTTTTTACAGCCTTTATGTTACTGTTCTTTCTGTGAATGGCGCGTACGTTCGCGTTTTCCTTCAACAGAAAATACAACAGATGTGAACCTACTAAGCCTGTGCCACCGGTAACTAATATCATAAAGCGAAAATACTGTTTTTTACTGAAGAAATTTTAGCAGACCATATTCAGCACTTCCATTCTGAATTATTCATTGAGAACCCTATCTTTGCACAAAATTTATAGAAATGAAGCTGAAAAATTTCGTTGAAGAACTACAATGGCGTGGCATGGTACACGATGTAATGCCCGAAACCGAAGCACACCTTATGGAAACCATGCGATCTGCATATGTAGGATTTGACCCTACGGCTGATTCGCTGCACATTGGCAACTTGGTGCCCATTATGCTTTTGTCTTTCTATCAACGCTGTGGTCACAAACCAGTGGCATTGGTAGGCGGTGCCACGGGAATGATTGGTGATCCTTCGGGGAAAAGCGCCGAAAGAAATCTGCTGGATGAAGCTGCCTTACGCCACAACCAAGAGTGTGTGAAAAATCAGCTTTCCCAATTTCTGGATTTTTCTTCGGGTGCCGAAAACCAAGCAGTAATGGTGAATAATTACGATTGGATGAAGGAGTTTTCGTTTCTTGATTTTATCAGAAATGTGGGCAAGCACATTACCGTAAATTATATGATGGCCAAGGATTCCGTAAAAACGAGATTGAGCGGCGAGAGTGCTGACGGACTTTCGTTTACCGAATTTACCTATCAATTAATACAGGGCTACGATTTTCTTCACCTTTACAGAAATCAAAATTGTACCCTGCAAATGGGCGGTAGCGACCAGTGGGGAAATATTACAACCGGAACGGAGTTAATACGAAGAATTGCTGGTGGAAAAGGGTATGCGTTAACCTGCCCGCTGATTACAAAAAGTGACGGCAGCAAATTTGGAAAAAGTGAAGGTGGAAATATTTGGCTGGACGCCAACAGAACGTCACCTTATAAATTTTACCAATACTGGCTGAACACCAGCGATGATGATGCCGAAAAGTATATTAAGATTTTTACTTTTTTAGATAAAGAAACCATTGAAACTCTAATTGCTGAACAAAAGGAAGCGCCCCACACGCGTTTGCTCCAAAAACGCTTGGCGAAGGAGGTCACCACAACGGTGCACAGTGCCGATGAGTTTGAAAAGGTCGTAAAGGCTTCGGAAATATTATTTGGGAATTCAACTTCCGAAGATTTGAAAACACTTGACGAAAAAACTTTTCTCGATGTTTTTGACGGTGTGCCACAGGCCGAGATTTCAGAAGAAGAAGTAAAATCAGGGGTTGATATTATTGCAGCTTTGGCAGAAAAAACAGGCTTTTTAAAATCGAATGGTGAAGCACGACGAGCATTGAAGGAAAATTCAATTTCAGTAAACAAAGAAAAGGTTTCCGATGGTTATACTATTTCTGAAAATGATTTAATAAATGGCCAATTTGTCCTTTTGCAAAGAGGTAAGAAAAACTACTTTATTATTAAGGTGGTTTAACTTTAAAGCACGATAATAAAAAAATCCCCGGCAAAGATTGCACGGGGATTTCTCAATTAACTAACCAACCAAATTATGAAAAATCATCAGTTTTTCACAATGGTTTGGTCGAGCATTTATCAAACAACTTACGTTGAATTTCAACAGTTTGTGTTAAAGTTTTTTTAAAAAACCATCAAGTTGCAGCCGCGGATGTCGCTACTGTCAAAACGCCCTACAATTTCAAAAGATCCGTCGGGAAAAGTCTTTCCCAAATCTTGTGTAGCGATAAAGGCACATGAATAAATGTTGGCCAAATCAATTACGTTAATTCCGCCAGTTTTTCCATAAATGTAGCTTAGCGCATCTTCCGTATCGCGCGTTATAACTTTCATCCACGGTGGACAATTGAAGATTCCATTGCCTATGGAGTAGGCTTGCGAGAGCAGTTCAGTCATGCCATATTCACTGTGGATTTTTTCTACACCAAAACCTTTTTTTAAAATCTCGTGGAGTTCCTCCTTTATCATTTCCTTTCGGCGGCCTTTCATTCCGCCGGTTTCCATTACAATTGTATTTTTAAGCTGAAATTTCCTTTTTTCAATTAAATCGAGAAGCGCATAGGAAACTCCAATAAGTAATGTTTTTTGTCCGTTTTTTTCCAAAGCGTCCAACTTTTCAATAAGTGCATCCATCTCGTATAAATAGAAACCGCTGTGGGGATTGTTGCTTTGTTCAATAAGCTTTTCAACCATATAAATTAAGGAAGAACCTTCGCGTTCCAAATAAGACGGAAGCAAGGCTAAAATCGCAAAACTTGAAGGATTGCCATATTGCATTTCAAAAGCCTTCAGGAAACTTGTTTCGTATATTTTTAAATCGGCAATGTGATGTTTACTGGTTATGCTGCCCGTGGTGCCGCTGCTGGTAAAAATTGTTTCTTCTGATTTTTTTTCAGCAATTATTTTGTGGCTTTTAAAAAATTGAATAGGGAGAAAAGGAATATCTTCAATCGTTTTTACCTCGGAAGACCTAATATTGAAAAGATCACAGAAATTACGATAAACCTGCACATTTTCATACTGAAAACGGAACACTTCAATAGCAAGTGGTTGAAATTCCGCTGCGGTTTTAATTTTAAAAATTTCCTTTTCAAGCATAGGTTTTTCAATCATACAAAATCTTTTCAAAAATAGGTAAATAAAAAAGCTCCTGCCGAAACAGGAGCTCTAAAAAATATTTTTAAAATGGATTACTTAACAACCAATTTTTTGGTAGTTGAAGTTTTTCCTTGCTCTATTTTCACAATGTAAACACCACTGTTCAATTTTGAAATGTCCAATCTATCACCAATAAGTGTAGTTTTAACAACCTGCTTTCCTAGTACGTCAAAGATAGATACACTCTTAGCGCCGGCAACTTTTGAAGTAATGTTCACATAGCCTTTGCTTGTAGGGTTTGGATAAACTGCAAATTGAGACTCAGATTGTGCGTTTGTCCCTAGAGTACCAGAAAAAATGATGTTGTCAAAAAAGAAAGCTTCTGCACTTGCATTTGTTCTAGCTTCTATAACCAACTGCACGTTTGTGTTTGAGGTTAAAACTGCATTTCCCGTAATCCAAGAACCTTCAATGCCAAGATCGTTTATGTCGTTTCCTTCGGTATTCAGGATGTCAATCTCGGTGCTGTTGGTTAAATCCCTCACATAAATGCGTAATCTGTCAGAACCAGATTCGTTTGAAGTTCCGTCCCCTTCATATCCGGTTTCAGAAATGAAATAATCCAAGCTGATAGCTGGAGTTGCTACTCCTGTAAGGTCAACAGCATCAAAAGTTAAGGTATAGTTACCATCAACATCACTTATTTGATAGCCTTGATCTCCATCGGTATAAGGATCTGATCCAGTAGGAGCAAAATCTGTAACACCCACAAAATCGCCATCGGTAAGCCCAACATCCGGTGTGTCATAGGGAGCGTAAGTAGCATTATAGCCTAATTCGCCACCTGTACTTGTGTAATCTACTAATGGTTCATCTGTATTATTTATTAAATCATGTGCTGTGTTTGGGTCTCCGGTATCTGTATATTGGCCAGGAAAAAGTGCTGGCTCTTCAAAACTGGTTCCCGCAACTTGGGCAAAAGAAACGGCACCTACAAAAAGAGCCGCAAGTAATGTAATTTTTTTCATCAGAGTTTTTTTAAAATTATTGTGCAAAGATAAATAAATGTTTTAGGTTTAAAAGATTGATTTTAAATGAAATTCTTATTTTAACGAAATGATAACCTCAGAATTATAATCGCATAACCCGTAATGTTACCGTAACGTTATATAATGGTTAACAATAAGCGTGCTAAACTTGAGCTCAGGTTAAATAATGGTATCTTTGAAACGTTAAAAAATGAAATACTCGCCAATCAGTGAAGCATTGTTAAAGATAAAAACAGCCGGTATTTTAATTTGATAAATAGTTTATACAGATGAAAAAAAAGGATATTACAATTTTGTTGGTTGATGATGAACCGGATATTCTTGAAATAATTAGGTACAATCTTACTTCCGAAGGTTATACAGTCGAAACAGCAGAAAATGGACTTGAAGCAATAGAACAAGCAAAAAATGTAAGGCCACAATTGATTATCATGGATGTAATGATGCCCAAAATGGATGGTATTGAAGCGTGTGAAAAAATAAGAAACATCCCCGAACTATCCGAAACAGTGATTACATTTTTAACTGCTAGGGGCGAAGACTACTCACAAATGGCAGGGTTTGAGGCTGGCGCAGATGATTACATCACAAAACCCATTAAGCCAAAAGTATTGGTAAGCAAAGTAAAGGCACTGCTGCGAAGATTCAAGGAAGAAGAGGAGGATGAAAAAATAAAGCTCGGAAACCTGACTATAAACCGGGAGGAATACAAAATTATATTGGGCAAAAAGGAAATGGTCCTGCCAAGAAAAGAATTTGAATTATTGGCACTCTTAGCATCCAAACCCGGAAAAGTATTTAAGCGAGAAGATATTCTTGATTCAATCTGGGGCAATGAAGTAATCGTTGGTGGGCGTACCATTGATGTCCACATTAGAAAACTTCGTGAAAAAATAGGCGACGATAAATTTAAAACAGTAAAAGGAGTTGGTTATAAGTTTGTAGTTTAGCGGAAATGAAACAACAAAGCTTAACGTGTCAATAATTTATTTACAGGTACAAGTAAGATGTTCCATCTGACCTTAAAAAAGTATTAAAGCAGATGAAATTTTCCAAAAAATATAATTTTGCAGCCTCTACATCCTTGTTAATTGCCGTTTTCTCTACCCTGGCAATGACAATTTTTTTATACGCAGTTTTAGAAATTGTATTCTTTTGGTTGCTACTTTTTTTTCTTTTTTCCTTTATACTTTCGTTTTTCATACTTCAATATCGAGTAGAAAAATTTATTTATTCCAGAATAAAGAAGATTTACGAAGACGTTAGACTGCTAGATGAAGAAAGTTTACCCAAACCATCTATCACGACAGATATGGAGGTGCTTACCCGGGAAGTGGAACGATTTGCGCAAGACAAAAAACTTGAGATAGAAACCTTAAATATTCGCGAAAACTACCGAAAGGAATTTATGGGCAATATATCGCACGAACTCAAAACCCCCCTCTTCACCGTTCAAGGATATATACTTACCCTCTTGGACGGCGCAATGAAAGACAAAAAAGTACGTAAAAAATATCTGCAGCGCGCTAATAAAGGGGTGGAAAGACTCATTTATATTATCAAGGATTTGGATATGATAACCAAATTGGAAGTAGGTGGCCTTATTCTGAATAAAGAAAATTTCAATATTCTCACTATGGTGCAAAATGTTTTTGACCTGCTTGAGATGAAAGCGGCAAAGAAGAACATTTCACTCGTTTTTGATAAAGAATATTTTGACGAAATAATTGTAAATGCCGACAAAGAACGGATAGAACAGGTGCTAACCAACCTTATCGTAAATTCTCTGAAATATGGAAAACAGGATGGAACTACAGAAGTAAGTGTTGAAAGCCTTGCAAAAAATAAATTTTTAATACGCGTAACAGATAACGGCGAAGGTATTTCCAAAGAAAATCTACCTCGCATTTTTGAACGTTTTTACCGCGTAGATAAAAGTGGTTCGCGAAAAGAAGGCGGGAGCGGACTCGGTCTTTCAATCGTGAAGCACATTGTGGAAGCCCACACCGAAAAGATATATGTAGAAAGCCAATTGGGCATTGGCTCCGAGTTTTCATTTACCCTCGAAAAGGGAAAATAATTCAGAGTAATTTACCGGTTGTTGCGATAAAGTTTTCAGGCCTTTATAGACTGTAACCTTATTTAATTTTTTTAGTTTAAACTTTTCCTGTTTACAGGAAGGGACTATTCCTAAGCTTTTAAGCCGTTTTGCCAGATATTCTTGTTCGTATTGGCCTGGCGTTGGCACAAGAAATGCCTTTTTTTCGAGTATTGCCAAATCCATAATTGTTGTGTATCCAGACCGACAGACAACAATTTCACTTTTATTGATGGTCTCTTCCAATTCTTTACTTTTCATAAAATTTACCATTTCAATGTTTTCAAAACTACCCCATTCCTGAGTTTTTTCAACCAAACCACGAACTAATAAAATTTTCTTTTCACTTCCTTTAAAAATAGTTTTCAATTTTTCCTCAAACAAGGTGCGCTGTGGTTCAGGACCAGAAAGCAAGAGCAGGATATCAATTGTTTTGGGGAGTTCTTTTTTCTCCATGCGGCTTAAAACCCCAATGTACTGAATGGGGAACGGTTCTTTTTTAAGGTGGCCTAATTTTCCGCTGAGGTTCATAACCACATCATCCACGTCCGGTACCCAGCAAGCATCAAACTTTTTTATAATTTTTTGATGCATTTTGCTAGTGAAAAAAGAAGTGCTTCCGGTTAAAACATTCAATTGATGTGTTATAAAAACCGAGGGAATATCACTATTTCTGACCCCAAATCGGTTATCGCTAATAATGCCTTGAATCTTACCATCCTTTACAAGTTGATTGACCAATCTACTTTCTGCAGCCATAGTCTTTTTTATCTGCGGAAATTTTAAAAGAATTTTCCATTTAAAAAAGCTCCCCTTTTTGGGATATGTAATATTGTAAGAAGGGAGCACCACAGCTTTCAAATGGGGGAATTCTTTTTGCAACAATAACAACGCAGCCCCGTCTGAAGCCAATATAACACTAAAATTATGCTCCAGCAAAGCCCGTATTATGGGTATGCAACGGGTAGCGTGGCCCAAACCCCAATGCAAAGGAGCAACCAATATTGTCTTCTTTTTCGGCATAAAAACAAAGGTAGCAATAATTGCTGCGGCAGTATATTTCCTTAATTTTACCAAAAATTTAAAATTTTGGGAAGTAAAAATAAATTGAAACGCTTTAGGGACAATGAAACTTTTTCAAACGTTGTGCAACCCTCACGCGAGGAAGTATTGGGCAATAGCTTAAAACTGAAGGGAAATTGGCGAAAGGAATTTTTCAAAAACGAAAATCCATTGGTTTTGGAATTGGGGTGCGGAAAGGGCGAATATTCAGTAAATCTTGCCAAGGCATATCCCGACGTAAACTTCTTGGGTATAGATATAAAAGGCGCCCGTTTTTGGAAAGGTGCAAAAACTGCATTGGAAAACAGCCTGCACAACGTTGGTTTTTTACGAACACAGATTGAATTGGTAGATCATATTTTCGATGAAAACGAAGTAGACGAAATCTGGATTACTTTTCCAGACCCACAGATTAAATACAAGCGCACCAAACACCGAATGACCAATCAAGATTTTCTTCGAAAATATAAAAAAATATTGAAGCCCAGTGGCGTAGTCCACCTAAAAACCGATAGTGAATTTATGCACGGCTACACCCTTGGGCTACTTCATGGTTTAGAAGAAGAAATTGAATACGCCCATCACGATGTGTATGGAAGCCAAGGAGCCCCAGAAGCTGTAACAAACATTCAAACTTTTTATGAACAGCAATATCTGGAAATAGGCAAAAAGATTACTTACATTCGGTTTAAGTTCCGTTAGTTATAAATTCAGTATATTCACAAAAACAACCGCCCTAAATGACAATATTTTACAACTTGCTTATTGGTTTTTTTGGGTCATTTATAGGCGTGCTTCCACCAGGCTTAATCAATATGTATGCAGCCAAAATAAGTATGAGGGAAGGTAGGAAGAGAGGACTTCTTTTTTCAGTGGGTGTATGTATTACGGTAATGCTGCAAACGTATATAGCGCTTCTTTTTGCTAGATATATTGGCAAACATCCCGAAATTGTAAGTATGCTACAAAAAGTAGCTTTAGGCATTTTTATAAGTCTTACAATCTACTTTATATTTATTGCAAAGGACACTCGCCGCGAAATTCGTACCCACGGTGAAAACTCCAAAAGAAACCGTTTCTTTCTAGGTATATTTATTGCAATGCTAAATCTGTTGCCATTACCATATTGGATGTATCTCAGCATTACATTTTCGGCATTTGGGGCTTTTTCCTTTACACAACCACAACTTTTGTTAGCGGTAATCGCGTCGGGAGTTGGTACTTTTGCAAGTCTTGCCCTGTACGTTCAGTTTTTTAGAGCAAAAGAGGATTCGCGAAAGCTAAAATTAAATATGAATTATGTTATAGGCCTAGTTACAGCTGTTATATCCATAATCACATTCTTCAAGATTTTAAGACAGATTTAAAAATGGCTGATGAAGGTTTTTTTGAAAAAGTCTATCAAGTGGCTAAATTAATCCCTTACGGAAGGGTAACATCCTATGGTGCAATCGCAAACTATCTGGGGGCAGCCGGAAGTGCCAGAATGGTTGGTTGGGCAATGAACGGAAGTGTAAAAAAAGACGTTCCTGCACATCGTGTTGTAAATAGAAATGGATTGCTGACGGGTAAACATCACTTTCAAGGCACAAACTTGATGCAGCAACTTTTGGAAAGTGAAGGAATACAAGTGGTAGACAATAAAATCCAAAATTTTGAAAGACATTTTTGGGATCCTAATAAGGAGCTTTGACTATTTCCTAATTTTTAAAAAATTTACAAATAATAAGAAATCGTTTTCCATAAAACTTACTGCGTTCTGCTACTGAATACTGCCAACTTATTTTAGTATATTTGCACTTTAGAATGAATCTAAATATTACAAATAAAAAATGAGCATTTCAAAGCAAGATATTCTTAAAGCCCTTGAAACAATTACAGTTTCTGGCGAAGGAAAAAATATGGTAGAGAGCGGTGCCGTGCAAAATGTAGTGACCTTTGCAGACGAAATTATCGTGGACCTAAAACTATCCACGCCGGCACTTCACATAAAAAAACGCGCCGAGGCAGATATTATCAAGACCATTCACGATAAAGTGGACGCAAATGCCAAAGTGCAAGTGAACATAAAGGTTGAAGCACATGCAAAACCTCAAAACCCTAATTTAATAAAAGGAAAACCAATCCCTGGAGTTCAAAATATAGTTGCCGTGGCTTCGGGTAAAGGAGGCGTTGGCAAATCAACGGTAACGGCAAATTTGGCGGTTACACTTTCAAAGATGGGCTTCAAAGTTGGGATTCTAGATGCCGATATTTATGGCCCGTCTATCCCAATTATGTTCGATGTGGCAATGGAAAAACCACTTTCGGTAAACGTTGGCGGAAAGAGCAAGATGAAACCAGTTGAAAACTACGGGATAAAAGTACTTTCCATTGGCTTTTTCACTCAGCCAGACCAAGCAGTAATTTGGCGTGGGCCAATGGCTGCCAAAGCCTTAAACCAACTTATTTTTGATGCCGCCTGGGGAGAGTTGGACTTTATGTTAATAGACCTTCCGCCCGGAACTGGAGATATTCATTTGAGCATTATGCAGTCATTGCCAATCACGGGTGCTGTTGTAGTCAGTACGCCACAAACCGTCGCTCTGGCCGATGCCCGAAAAGGAGTGGCGATGTTCCGTCAAGAAAATATTGACGTCCCTGTTTTGGGTATTATTGAAAACATGTCTTATTTCACCCCTGCTGAACTTCCTGAAAATAAATATTATATATTTGGAAAAGAGGGCGCCAAGCATTTGGCTGAAGATTTGGAAGTACCATTTTTAGGGGAAGTTCCTTTGGTGCAAAGCATCCGAGAAGCTGGTGATGCAGGAAGACCAGCGGCACTGCAAACCGCGACCCCAATTGAGGAAGCATTTGAAGCTATCACCAAAAACGTTGTTGAAGAAACCGTAAGAAGAAACGAAAATCTTCCAGCAACCGAAGCAATAAAAATTACAACAATGGCAGGTTGCAGCGCCGTAAAAAAATAATATGACAACGCAAGAACTAACAACAAAAGTAGAAGAAGCACTGAACGAGATTCGCCCGTTTTTACAGAACGATGGAGGCGATATTTCATTAGTTTCTATAGAAGGAGATAAGATAGTGAACGTACAGTTGCAAGGAGCTTGCGTTGGCTGTTCCGTCAACCAAATGACGTTAAAAAGCGGTGTGGAAATGACCATAAAAAAATATGCTCCACAAATTGAAAAGGTTGTTAGTGTTGCACAATGACAACCGTCATTTTTTTAACCCAATTTCAAAACTATTTTTGAACTCAATTAAGAAATAGTCTTTCATGATAAAAACAGATATTCTCATCATCGGTGCAGGACCTACGGGTCTTTTCGCCGTTTTTGAAGCAGGATTACTTAAACTTAAATGTCATTTGATTGATGCGCTCCCGCAAGCTGGCGGTCAGTGTACTGAAATATATCCAAAAAAACCTATCTACGATATTCCCGGTTTTCCAGAAGTTTTGGCAGGTGATTTGGTGAAAAATTTGATGAAGCAGATTGAACCATTTCAGCCTGGTTTTACCCTCGGTGAACGTGCAGATACAATTGAAAAACTGGAGGATGGTACTTTCATAGTTACTACAGATAAAGGCACAAAGCATCATGCCCCAATTGTTGCAATTGCAGGTGGATTGGGAAGTTTTGAGCCTCGAAAGCCACCAATTACCAATCTTTCAGACTTTGAAGATAAAGGAGTGGAATACATCATCCGCGATCCTGAATTATATCGAAATAAAAATGTAGTTATTTCTGGTGGTGGAGACTCAGCCTTGGATTGGAGCATTTTCCTAACCGATGTTGCAAAAAATGTGACTTTAATTCACAGAAGAAATGAATTTCGGGGTGCATTGGACAGTGTTGAAAAAGTACAGGAATTAAAAAACCTTGGAAAAATTGAACTCATAACTCCTGCCGAAGTTATTGGTTTGGTGGGAAATAATCGTTTGGAAGAAGTAGTTATTAAGCAAGGTGCTGAGGTTTTCAACCGTGAGTGCGACCATTTTATTCCGTTGTTCGGATTGTCCCCAAAACTTGGCCCAATAGCAGATTGGGGGCTCGAGATTGAAAAAAACGCAATTAAAGTAGATAATACTCTAGACTATCAAACAAACATCCCTGGAATTTACGCCATTGGAGATGTAAACACCTATCCCGGAAAACTGAAACTTATACTTTGCGGCTTCCACGAGGCAACCTTAATGTGTCAAAGTGCCTATCAGCGTATTTTCCCTGATAAACGTTATGTTATGAAATATACTACCGTTGGCGGTGTGGAAGGTTTTGACGGAAGTAAAAAGGAAGCACCAAAAGCTATTGTTAAATCAATTGATTAATTGATGACCGACGTAAAAATCACGATCATAGACCGCCAAGGGGTAAAACATGAGGTTGACGCTCCCACAGATATGAATATGAACTTAATGGAAATAGTTCGCTCTTATGAACTTGCTCCTGAAGGAACTATCGGCATCTGTGGTGGAATGGCAATGTGCGCGTCCTGCCAATGTTATGTGTTGAGCGATCACGAACTTCCCGAAATGAGTTACGATGAAGATTTAATGCTCTCCGAAGCTTTTAATGTGCAAGAAAACAGCCGCTTGGGCTGCCAGATTTTTATAAAGGAAGAGCTTGAAGGGTTGGAGGTGGAACTCGCACCTGAAGTTTAACGAAGTATTTTCAAAACGCTGCCAAACATCATTTCCACAAACTTTTTATAGGCAACTTCCGAAGGATGCAACCCATCCGAAGCAACCAATTTTGGGTTTTCCAATCCTTGCTGCGTTATTGGGGTAATGTTTTTAAAAAGCACTCCTTTTTCTTCCGCAATCTTTTCCGCGAAAGCGTTGTATTTTTTTAATTCCGAAGTAATCTTTTCACTTTTCCCAGATTTCTGTCCGAAAGGCGTAAAAGCATAATCGGGAATGGAAAGTACAATCACATTCTGCTTATCTCCTTTTGCAAAAGCGATGGCCATATCCAGTAATTTCGGGAATTCCTCTTCGTAAAGCGAAAACGGTTTTCCTTGGTATTGGTTATTCACGCCAATAAGTAGCGTTACCAAATCATAATCTTTCGGAGGGTTTTCAGCAGCAATCGCACCCAACAAATCAGTTGTTGTCCAGCCTGTTTTAGCAATTATTTTTACGGAAGTTTTTTCTTTTAAAACATCGTTTAAACTATCCGTTACTTGCTTTGGGTAGTTGCAGTCACTGCAAACACTCTCACCAATGGTATAACTATCGCCAAGTGCTAAATATTTATAAGTTGTTTTTTCCGCAGAAGTATTCTTTTTTGAAATAGCACAGGAAAATAATGAAAAAGAAGCGAGCAGAATTAGGAGTGTTATGGATTTCATTCTGTAAGATTTTTTATTCAGTTTTGTAGTCGATCAATTTTTGCGGTCCTTCCAGCAATACGTGTTGTACCTTTAATGTGCCGTCTTCCGTGGTGGAGATTTGCCATTTTACCAAGGAAATCTCCCCGTTTTCTATTTCCAGTCCAGTTATACTTCGGGGGTGTACGCAACTACCATCATTAAAAAGAGCTATGTCGCCAGGCTCTGGAAAACGTGGGCGATGTGTATGGCCAATAATGGTAAAAATGTTTTTATTTTCAACTATCCACCGCTTGGTTCGTCTTTCAACTTTTATGAGCTCCTTGTAATTTTTTGCGGGACTCGTGGGATCGCCAATGCCGAAAATCTGAAGTTGTCGCCACAGCGCCCGAACCATAAACCGGTTGAATTTCCAACCCACATAATTCATCCAATCGGCTTGGTGGCCATGCATCATAAAAACTTCCTGTCCGGTTGTTTCGTGTTGTAAAATTAACCCTTCCGTAAACTGAATACCCGGAAAGAGAGGTGCGTCCTTGCCTGTGATTTTATCGAAATAGGTATAAAGTGTTTTTTCAACAAATTTTTGGTTCATATAAACCATGTCGTGATTTCCAACCACTCGGTACAATCTATTTTCTGCATAAAATAGCTTCATCAACTCGTACACATTTTGATGGGCTTCAAAAATATCCTTAAAAAATAGGTTTTCCCAAAGTTCATCTCCATCGCCAACTTCACAATAAGTGAAGCCTTGTTTGTAATAATTCTGTAGGGCGTGAAAATAGATGTTTCGGTTATTGGCAAAGTCGTCCGCAAAGCTATTGTCGCCCCGATGGCAGTCGCTGAAAACTATAAACTTTGAGTCGTCATTAAACTTTATGCGACGGGCAGTTCTGTAAGCTCGGGACATTCGGTTTCTAGAAGACATTTATCAATTGTTTTTTTAAAGATACAATTTGAAACAGTACGACAGTAACGGGAAATAAAAAAAGCTTCCCACGTGGAGAAGCTTTTCAAAGAATCAATTTTTTTATTGATTAACTAACTTTTTACCGTGGATGGGGCAAAAAATATATTTACCTGAATATAATTTACCGTCCTCATTACATTTTTTCTCAAGTAATAAACTATTTAATGGAAGATCCACCGTGCGCTCAAAATCACCTAGTTTTATGGTTAGTACGCCACTGCCTAAGGGATCTACTGGTAACACTTCGTTGCCTCGAATGCTTTTATAAAGAACAAAATGTATATTGTTGCCCATCTGCCCAAGCATATTGCCAAGCATAGGCTGAATTATCATAAAGAAATTTGAAAAATCTGCTGATATCTCCTCTTTTGGTACAATTATTAAATTTTCCCCTTTATAATTAATTACTAGTTCCTTTAAAATTGCTTCTTCAGGGTAATAGGTTATTCCCCCAAAATGACCAATCTCTCCCTTAACAACCCCAAAAAGTTCGTAATCTTCAAAAATTTCATTTAATTCCATAAAATCTTCTTTAGAAGAAGTGGGGTCCTGTGCATAAGAAACTTCCCAAAATTTTCTGGGCAACCACCAAATAAATTCAAACATCTGTGTATTGTCACTACTGAATTGGGTATCGTTCAGTAAAGCGTCTAAGCTTACTTGTTCATTCTCTTTTGCCTGCGAAAAGCCTAAAAGCGGCAAAAACAGAGATATAATAAAAAAAATAAAGTTTCTCATTTATTGAAACGCATTTAAACCAGTAATATCAAGCCCAGTAATTAATAAATGGATATCGTGCGTTCCTTCATACGTAATAACGCTTTCAAGGTTCATGGAGTGGCGCATAATACTGTACTCACCGGTAATGCCCATTCCACCCAATATCTGTCTTGCTTCTCTGGCTATGTTAATTGCCATATCAACATTATTTCTCTTTGCCATTGAAATTTGTGCGGAAGTTGCCTTGCCATCATTTCGCAAAACGCCCAAACGCCAAGCTAAAAGTTGGGCCTTGGTAATCTCGGTAATCATTTCCGCCAATTTTTTCTGCTGAAGTTGGAATTGGCCAATTGGCTTGCCAAATTGCATTCGCTCTTTGGAATAACGAAGCGCCGTATCATAACAATCCATTGCTGCACCAATGGCGCCCCAAGCGATTCCGTATCGTGCGGAATCAAGACACCCAAGTGGCGCCCCCAAGCCTGATTTATTCGGAAGCAAATTTTCCTTTGGAACTTTTACATTGTCAAAAATAAGTTCACCCGTTGCCGAAGCACGAAGCGACCATTTATTATGTGTTTCAGGGGTGGAAAAACCTTCCATGCCACGTTCTACAATTAAACCGTGGATTCTTCCTTCCTCGTTTTTTGCCCAAACTACGGCCACTTGTGCAAAGGGTGCGTTGCTGATCCACATTTTGGCGCCATTCAAAAGATAGTGGTCGCCTTTGTCTTTAAAGTTGGTGGTCATTCCGCCGGGATTGCTTCCGTGGTCGGGTTCAGTCAAACCGAAACATCCCATCCATTCGCCCGAAGCAAGTTTCGGCAAATATTTTTTGCGTTGTTCCTCGGTCCCGTATTTGTAAATAGGATACATTACCAGCGAAGACTGCACGGAAGCTGTACTGCGCACGCCGCTATCGCCGCGTTCAATTTCCTGCATAATCAAGCCGTAGCTAATTTGGTCAAGTCCCGCCCCGCCGTATTCCTCGGGAATGTAAGGGCCAAAAGCGCCAATCTCGGCAAGGCCGCTGATTATCTGTTCTGGAAATTCAGCTTTTTGGGCGTATTCTTCTATAATAGGCGATACGTCGCGCTTCACCCAGTCGCGGGCGGCTTGGCGTACCAATTTGTGTTCTTCTGAAAGTAATTCGTCAAGATTGTAATAGTCGGGAGCTTCGAATAAATCTGGTTTCATCTATAAGTATTTAAAAGGAATACAAATGTAGAAATCACAACCATAAAGACCTACATTTTCAGGTAAAATTCCGCCACTAGTTTTTTATACGCTTCGGTATAATTATGGCGTGAAGTTTCAATGGTAAGGTTTTCTATTTTTGGGGAAATCTTTTCAAAGGAAAACTCAAGCATACTTCTTTTTTCTTCGGAAGTTTCAGTGCCGCGAACCCTGCAAATCCTATTCGGAAATAGATTTACTTCGGAAGCCATTTTTATGAAATTTTCTTCTTCCTTCCGTGGAATGATAACCGCAAAAATCCCTTCATCGGAAAGTAATTGGGAAGCACTTTCAATCAATTCATCAAAAGAAAGCGTATCGTTAAACCGAGCCAATTCTCTTGATGTATTATTTATGGGCTCTCCCCCCTCGGGGGAGATCCGCCGTGGCGGAGAGGGGGACTGAAAAAACGGCGGATTGGAAATAATAAGGTCGTATTTGTCCTCAATTTCTTCAACAAACTCTTCCAAAGAAGCGTGGTAGCAAAAAAGCCTATCGCCCCACTGGGAATTTTCAAAATTATCAACGCACTGTTCATAGGCGTTTTCATCAATTTCAAGAGCGTCAATCATTTCGGCATGGGAGCGTTGCGCTAATTGCAAAGCGATAATTCCTGTGCCCGCGCCAATATCCAAAATTGAAAACGGATTGTTTTTTAAAGAAACCCAAGCCCCGAGCAAAACCCCATCAGTGCCAATCTTCATCGCGCAGCGGTCTTGCTCAATAGTAAATTGCTTGAATTTAAAAGGCTTCAATGGATTTTAGATTTTCGATTAACGATTGCTGATTGAAGATTTTGGAATTTGGGATTTATTTGGAATTTGGTGCTTGTAATTTGGAATTTCCTGTTAAAGGTACATTTCAATCAACCCCTCGGGCACGTCCAAAAGTATGGTCTTGGTTTCCCGATCCACTTTTTTAATGAAATGGTCAATCATCGGAATCAATATTTGTTTTCCGCTGCGGTCAATTTCAAAAAGTGCTTGTGAAGTAGTATCGTTTACACCAGTAATTTTCCCAATTATTCCAAAGGATTCATCTTCGGCGGTAAAACCAATGATTTCGTGAAAGTAAAATTTGTTTCCTGTAAGTTTTGGTAAAAATTCCAAGGGCAGATAAAGATGTGCGCCAATCAAAGCATCTGCTTCTGCTTCGTTTTTTACCTCTTCAAAGCGTACGCGAAGCAATTCGCTTTTGTGCAGTGAACTTTCTTCAATAAAAAATGGAATCAGGTTTTTGCGTTGTTCCACAAAAACCGATTCCATTTCAGTAAAAAGTTCGGGTTCGTCTGTATCAAGTTTTATGAGCAGTTCCCCCTTAAAGCTGTATTTTCTAACGATTTTGCCCAAGTAGAAGCAATTCTCCTTTTGCATCGTTTTAAAATTTATGCTTCTTTTTCGTCTTCTTTGGCTTCTTCAGCAGCAGGATTTTCTTCCTTTGCTTCTTCAGTTTGAGCCTCAGTAGCTGGAGCTTCTTCAGTCGCAGTTTCAGCAGTTGCTTCTACTTCTTCAGTTGCTTCCTCTTCTGCAGGAGCAGCAGCTGCAGCGGCATCAGCAGCGCGCTTCTCGCTTACGGCTTTTTCGGCAGCAAGTTTTTCAGCTTTAGCTTTTTCCTTGGCCTCAGAAAGACTCGCTTTCTTATGGTCGATTGATCCTTTTTTGGATTCCAACCACTCGTTGAATTTTGCTTCAGCTTGCTCTTCAGTCAAAGCGCCCTTACGAACACCACCAGCAAGGTGATTTTTCATTAAAGCTCCTTTGTAAGAAAGAATAGCACGGGCAGTATCTGTAGGTTGCGCTCCATTTTGAAGCCATTTTACAGCGCTGTCCACATCAAGTTCAATCTGTGCAGGGTTTGTTGTTGGATTGTAATGTCCTATTTTTTCAAGGAATTTACCATCTCTTTTTGAACGGCTGTCTGCCGCGATAATCCAGAAATAAGGCTTACCTTTCTTTCCGTGTCTTTGTAGTCTGATTTTTACAGGCATGTTTAAATTAATTTTTGGGGTTCCCGACCCCGGTTATAATTAAGGACGGCAAAGATAGTATATTTTCTTTTTGAAATTCAACCAATTAAAGTTTTTATTTTACATTTGTCAAAATCCCTAAATACCCCTTAACCGATGAAAAAGTTTCTATTTGTTCTTTTAGCTACAGTGTCGCTTATTTCTTGCGAAGATACTCAGACCAATGAAGTTGCCCTGCAAGCTAAAGTAGATGACAGGTTATATACATCAACAGACGCACGTGCCGCACTAAATGAAGATGGTACGCTTACAATACAAGGCTTTAATGATGAAGAATCCATGACAATTCAACTTTCGCGTTTAGGCGAAGGTAATTTCACCATTGGAGAGGGAAGTTATAATTATGCTGTTTATGAAGATATGGGGGGCAGCATATATACCACTAATCCAAACGGCGAAGGCGTAGTAACTATTTCAGAACTTAATGAAACCAATAAAACACTTTCGGGAACTTTTAATTTTAATGCCTTCTTGCCTGGTATAGATACTATATATATTTCTCAAGGTACCTTATATAATGTTTCGTATACAGGCGGAGATATAGTAGATCCCACCAACGCAGGCTTATTTAGTGCAAAGGTTGACGGAAATCAATTTATACCTGTAACCGTTTCTTCCCGTAATACAGGAAATACCATCATAACTTCCGGAAGTACTGCCAATGCCACCATTGTAATTTCCGTTACAGCTAATGTTGAACCTGGTGATTACACCTTGCCAAGAGGAGGTTTTGCCGCCAAATACCAAGGCGTTACCGGCCCCGAAGATACTGTGGAGGGGCTTGTCACTATTTTGGAACATAACATTTCTGAAAAAACAATTAAAGGTACTTTTTCCTTTATAACAAACCGCACAGATATCACCGAGGGTCAATTTGATGTTACTTATTAATTAACATTTTACCTCATATTTCACGGCAAAGGTTAAACCTTGTTAATTTACTCTAAACTTAGGTTAATAATTCGTTGAGCGCCTTCATTTATGGTATATTAGGATATATCCGAATGAAGTTGAACAGTTGTCTTTAGAGGAGCGATGATGAAGAAAAACAGCTGTATAATTTAAAACGAAAAGAATATGAAGTTTACTGAAAAAATGTCGAACAAATTAAATGAACTGTTAGAGAAAAATTATGATGCCGAAAAGGGTTATAAAAAAGCAGCTGAAAATGTTGAGAATACACAGTTGAAAAATTTCTTTAACGAACAGGCCCAAAAGCGATATGATTTCGGTCACGAAATAAAATCCGAAATCAAAAACTACGGCGAAACTCCTGATAAAGGTGGAAGCACCACAGGAGCAATGCACAGAACTTGGATGGATATTGAGACAGCCTTTTCTTCCAATAATGAAGAGACCATTTTAGAGGAAGTCCAAAAAGGTGAAAAAGCTGCAATTGAAGAATACAATGAAGTAATTAAAGATACAACATTGCCGCCTACAACTCAGCAAATTTTGACCAAGCAGCGCGACACCATCCAGAATGCGTGCCAAAGTGCCAAAAACTTTGAAGCTGTAGTATCCTAATAAATAAACTTGAAAAAGAAGAAAAAACCGTTTTCGGAATTTCCCGGTAACGGTTTTTTTATTGTGAACAACTCCTAACAATTTAACTTCCCAAAAGCGGGAGGTTTTTCTATTTTTACTTCCTCAGTTAAGTGTTAAGTGTTAAGTGTTAAGTGTTAAGTGTTAAGTGTTAAGTGTTAAGTGTTAAGTGTTAAGTGTTCACGCTCTTAACCCAAAATCCTGAAATCAACAATCGTTAATCGTTAATCGTCAATCTAAAATCTTCAATTCCAATGTTTTTAATCTTCGATACAGAAACCACCGGCCTTCCAAAACGTTATAACGCTCCCGTCAGCGATAGCGACAACTGGCCACGCTGTATCCAGATTGCATGGCAGTTGCACGATGCCATGGGAAATTTGATTGAGCATCAGGATTATTTAGTAAAACCCCAAGGCTTCAATATTCCATTTGATGCCGAAAAAATCCATGGAATTTCTACCGAATTGGCCACGGCCGAAGGAATTTCCTTGGAAGAAGTCGCTGAAAAATTTCAGGACGCACTTTCAAAAACCAAGTTCATCGTCGGCCAAAATGTAGATTTTGACGTAAACATTATGGGTGCTGAATTTTTCCGATTGGGAATTGAAAACCCATTGCCCAAATTACCCGTTTTGGACACTTGTACCGAAACCACCGCCCAGCTCTGCCAAATTCCCGGCGGGCGCGGCGGCAAGTTTAAATTGCCCACTCTTACTGAGCTTCACGAATTTTTATTCAACGAGTCTTTCGCCGAAGCACACAACGCTACGGCCGATGTTGAGGCAACTACTCGCTGCTTTTTGGAATTGGTGCGCCGTCAGATTTTTACGAAGGAAGAACTTGATGTGCAGCCAGATTATTTCGAAAACTTTTCCGAAGAAAATCCACAGACCATTGAATTGATTGGGATTGAGCATATCAATCTCAAAAAAGCTTCGGAAAGAATCCGAAAGCAAATGCAGGCCGCTTCGGAAACTGAGGAAATTTCTTCCGAAGAGATAAAGGAAAACATTGCCACCCTCGAAGATGCGCCCTTTGTTCACCTTCACAACCATTCGCAGTTTTCCATTCTGCAATCCACTTCTAGCACACAGGATTTGGTAAACGCTGCAGTTGAAAACAATATGCCTGCCGTTGCCATTACCGATTCCGGAAATATGATGGGTGCGTTCCATTTTGTACAGGCCGTTGCCAATTATAACAAATCCCTCGCAGATTTACCAAAAAATGATGATGGGGAAATTTCCGCCCAACCCATAAAACCAATCGTGGGTTGCGAATTTTTTGTCTGTGAAGACCATTTAAACAAAAACCACAAAGACAACGGCTATCAAATTGTGATGCTGGCCAAAAACAAAAACGGCTACCACAATTTGGCAAAAATGGCTTCCATCGCTTACACCGAAGGATTTTACTACGTGCCGAGAATCGATAAAAATATAGTCGAAAAGTATAAAGAAGACATTATTGTTTTAACGGGAAGCCTTTATGGCGAAGTGCCGGGAAAGATTTTGAATATAGGTGAAAACCAAGCAGAGGAAGCTTTGCTGTGGTGGAAGGAGATGTTCGGCGAAGACCTTTATGTGGAAATTATGCGCCACGATCAGGAAGATGAAAGGCGCGTAAACGACGTGCTTATCGAAATGGCGCGGCGTAACAATGTAAAAATAGTGGCCTGCAACAACACCTATTATATAAAGAAGGAAGATGCCAATGCGCACGATATTTTACTCTGTGTAAAAGATGGTGAAAAGCAGGCAACGCCCATTGGTCGCGGTCGCGGTTATCGCTACGGTTTGCCAAACCAGGAATATTATTTCAAATCGCAGGATGAAATGAAGGCCTTGTTCAAGGACCTTCCCGAAGCAATTTTGAATATAGACGAAGTGGTTTCAAAAATCCAGCCCTTCTCTTTGCACCGCGATGTTTTGCTGCCCAATTTCGGCATTCCGCAGGAATTTTTGAACCCCGAGGATATCGATGGCGGCAAGCGTGGTGAAAACGCCTATCTGCGCCATTTAACCTACGAAGGTGCCAAGAAACGCTACCCGGAATTATTGGAGGTTTCCTACGAAGCCTTGACCGATTTTGAAATTCCCGAAAATGCATCGCAGCGCGTAAAGGAAATTAAGCAACGCCTCGATTTTGAGTTGGAAGTAATTGCGAACACGGGCTATCCCGGCTACTTTTTGATTGTGCAGGATTTTATTGCCGAAGCCCGAAAAATGGGCGTTTCCGTTGGGCCGGGCCGTGGTTCGGCGGCGGGAAGTGCAGTGGCGTATTGTTTGGGAATCACAAATATTTGCCCAATTAAATACGATCTTCTTTTTGAGCGTTTCCTAAACCCGGACCGTGTGAGTATGCCCGATATCGATATCGATTTTGACGATGAGGGCCGAAGCAAGGTTATGGATTACGTAATCAACAAATACGGCAGCAACCAAGTGGCGCAGATCATCACTTATGGTACCATGGCAGCAAAATCCTCCATTCGCGATACCGCGCGGGTTTTGGATTTGCCGTTGAATGAAGCCGATCGTATTTCGAAATTGATTCCAAATATGACCAAACTGAACAAAATTTTCGGTTTGAGCGATGCGGAATTGCGAAGCCGTTTCCGAAGTGATGAGCTGCCGAAGGTAAATGAACTTTTAAACCTTTCTGAAGGAAATGATCTGGAAGCGCAAACCATAAACCAGGCAAAAATTCTTGAAGGTTCCGTTCGAAATACAGGGATTCACGCCTGTGGTGTAATCATTACGCCCAGCGATATTACCGATTTCGTACCCGTTGCCACGGCAAAGGATTCCGATTTGTACGTAACGCAATTCGATAACTCGGTGGTGGAAAGTGCGGGCCTTTTGAAAATGGATTTCCTCGGCCTGAAAACCTTGACGCTTATAAAGGACACGGTAAAACTTGTAAAACACAAACACAACGTTGATCTGGATCCGGATAACTTTCCGCTCGATGATGAAAAAACTTACGAGCTTTTCCAAAGAGGGGATACCGTTGGGATTTTTCAGTACGAATCTGCCGGAATGCAGAAATATATGAAGGAACTGAAGCCAACGGTCTTTGCGGATCTGATTGCAATGAACGCGCTGTACCGTCCTGGGCCGATGGAATACATTCCCAGTTTTGTTCGCAGGAAACACGGCGAGGAGGAAATTGAATACGACCTTCCCGCGATGGAGGAATATTTGAAGGAAACCTACGGAATCACGGTCTATCAGGAGCAGGTGATGCTTTTGTCACAAAAATTGGCAGGTTTTACCAAAGGCGAAGCCGATGTTCTGCGAAAGGCGATGGGGAAAAAACAAAAAGCGGTACTCGACAAAATGAAGCCGCAGTTCGTAGCCCAGGCCGCCGAAAAGGGCCACGACCCCGAAAAACTTGAAAAAATCTGGAAGGATTGGGAAGCCTTTGCAAGTTACGCTTTTAATAAATCGCACTCTACTTGCTATGCTTGGATAGCCTATCAAACGGCCTATCTAAAAGCCCATTATCCCGCAGAATATATGGCAGCGGTGCTTTCAAATAATATGAGCGACATAAAACAGGTAACCTTTTTTATGGACGAATGCAAGCGAATGGGATTGACCGTTTTGGGTCCCGATGTTAACGAATCCTTCCACAAATTTACGGTAAACGACCAAGGCGCCATCCGTTTTGGGATGGGCGCCGTAAAAGGTGTTGGCAGCAGTGCCGTGGCGACGATTGTTGAAAACAGAAAGGATGGAAAATACAAATCGGTTTTTGATTTGGCGAAGCGGATTGACCTGCGTTCCGCAAATAAAAAGGCTTTTGAAAACTTAGCGCTTGCAGGTGGTTTCGACAGTTTTGATACCCACCGCGCACAATACCTGCACGACGATGGCGATGGGGTAATGTTTATTGAAAAAGTACTTCGTTATGCGGCAAAATACCAAGAAACGCAGAATTCTTCACAGGTAAGTCTTTTTGGCGATGCCAGCGAAGTGCAAATTCCAGAACCCGAAGTACCGCCCTGCGAGGAATGGGGAACAATGAAAAAGCTAAAGCAGGAACGCGAAGTGGTTGGCGTATATATTTCAGGCCATCCGCTGGACGATTTCAAAATTGAGATGAAAAGTTTCACTAATTGCAAGGTTTCCCATTTTAATCATTTGGAAGATTATCTCAATAAGGAAATGTGTTTTGGCGGTGTGGTGAGCGATGTGCAACACCGCGAATCAAAAGCTGGAAAGGGCTGGGCCATTTTCACCGTGGAGGATTATGAGGATAGTTATGATTTTAGGATTTTTGGAGAGGAATATTTAAAGTGGCGCCATTTCTTGGTTCCGAATAGCTTTATTTATGGGCGCGTATTTGTAAAGGAAGGATGGACAAATAGAGATACTGGCAAAAAAGGCGAACCGCGACTTCAGTATAACAGCATCCAATTGCTTCATGATGTGATGGAAACCCACGGAAAAAAATTGACAATCACCATGCCTTTAAACGATTTAAAGGAAGGAAAAATAGATTCGCTTAAAGATTTGGTAAAAACCCATAAAGGTGAAAAGCAATTGTTTTTTGTAGTATATGAGACCGACGAAAAAATCCATCTCACTATGCCCAGCAGAAAGCATAAGATCAACATTTCAAAAGAATTGCTGAATGAACTGGAACGCGAGCAGCTCAGTTACAAACTAAACTAACAAACGACAACCGAGAACAGAAAACCAACTACCGACTACAGACTACCGACTACAGACTACAGACTACCAACCATCATATAGAAATAAACAATACAATCATTTCCTAAACATATATTAACGCTAGGGCAAAACGAATAAAATTTAACTATTTTTGACAATCATTAAAAACAAAGATTATGGCATTAGAAATAACAGACGCAACATTTGAAGAAACGGTTTTAAAGAGTGACAAGCCGGTACTGGTTGACTTTTGGGCAGCCTGGTGCGGACCTTGCCGAATGGTAGGGCCCATCATTGAAGAAATAAGCAAGGAATACGAAGGCAAGGCCGTAGTAGGAAAAGTAGATGTGGATGCAAACCAAGAGTTTGCCGCAAAATATGGAGTGCGAAACATTCCGACCGTTTTGGTGTTCCAAAATGGCGAAGTAGTGGGCCGTCAAGTGGGCGTTGCTCCAAAGAATGTTTATGCGGAAGCGATTGATTCACTTTTGTAAAATATTTCAAAAAAGAAAAATTAAACAATAAAAGGCTTGGCGCATTGCTGGGCCTTTTATTATTTTTATACTGCCCCATTCTTGGGTCTTATGGATGTTTTAAATTTTGAGAGGAAAACATCCCCCTAGCCCCCTTCAAAGGGGGAATTTTTTATAACTAAATAAGTACATTCGTAAATGGAAAAAACAAATAAAGTACAGGATAAAATAGATGGCAAATTATTGGAGGAGCGCAAAGTCTTCCTTTGGGGAATGGTAGACGACAAAAGTGCGCGACACGTTGTGGACAGACTAATGTACCTCGATGCTTTGAACCACGACGAAATTAAATTATACATAAACAGTCCCGGAGGATATGTAACTTCGGGTTTTTCCATTTACGATACCATGCGTGAAATTAAGAGTCCGGTTTCAACCATCTGTACCGGCCTGGCAGCTTCCATGGGAAGTATTTTGCTTTCCGCTGGCGAAAAAGGAAAAAGGTTTATCCAGCCGCACGCCCGTGTTATGATCCATCAGCCCAGTGGCGGTGCAAGAGGCGTTGCCAGTGATATAGAAATTACGGCGCAGGAAATTTTGAAGACAAAAGAAATTAGCGCACGTATTTTGGCCGAAAATTGCGGACAATCTTTCGAAAAAGTGATGAAGGATTTCAATCGCGATCATTGGATGAATGCCGAAGAATCTGTAGATTATGGAATTGTTGATGGTATTTTAAAATAGGGAGTATGAAAAAAATATTTTTGGCATTTGGAATTGCAACAACCATCTTTATTGGTTGCAAACACGTTGAAAACAAGGAGAATGTTTCCGATGAAACAATGGAAACAACGGACAACAATGTTGTAGATTCACACAATTCCGAAAACTCGCTGGATTGGGCGGGCGTGTATGAAGGAACAACGCCCTGCGCCGATTGCGAGGGAATAAAAACTGTATTGGAGTTGAGAGACGACAAAACCTACACCCTTTCCCAAACTTATTTAGGGAAGATGGAAGGCGAAAATGAATTTGTGCAGACTGGCAATTTTGTTTGGGACGAAAGTGGTTCCAAAGTACTTTTAAAATCCGAAAGCGACACCCTTCAGTATAAGGTAGGCGAAAACCAACTGTGGATGCTCGACAGTTCCGGCAATATGGTAGAAGGCGATTTAGCGGAATTTTATATTTTGAAAAAAACGCTTCAATAATAGGTTGGCCGTTGAATATAGAGAAAGAAATAAATGAGATAACAGGTTTTAAAAATCTGGAACTGCTTGCAAAACAAGTGGTAGAGGGCTTTATTTCTGGACTTCATAAGAGTCCGTTCCATGGGTTTTCCGCAGAATTTGCCGAGCATAAAATTTACAACAACGGTGAAAGCACCAAACATATAGACTGGAAGCTTTTTGCCAAAACCGATAAACTTTACACTAAGCGCTACGAGGAAGAAACCAACCTGCGTTGCCATTTGATTGTGGACAACAGCAGTTCCATGCATTACCCAAAACTGAAACAATTCAATATTAATTCTTTGAATAAAATTGGTTTTTCTGTCTTGGCTTCGGCAGCCATTATGAATTTGATGAAACGTCAGCGCGATGCTGTGGGATTGAGTATTTACAGTGATGATTATGAATTTTATGCCTCAGAAAAAGGAAGTGAGCGCCACCATCAAATGTTGCTTCAAAAGTTGAACGAAGCCTTGATTTCTTCCGAAGAGAAATCGCAGACCAAAACCTATGAGCACCTTCATTTAATTGCTGAAAAACTAAAGCGGCGTTCCTTGGTATTCCTTTTTACAGATATGTTTCAAAGTGATGCCGAAGCCGAAAAACTTTTTGAAGCGCTTCAGCATTTAAAATATAACAAGCACGAAGTAATCCTTTTTCACACTTTCGATAAAAAACGAGAGGTAAATTTTGATTTCAGCAACCGCCCAAAGCGTTTTGTTGATGTTGAAACCGGGGAACATGTAAACCTTTATGCCGACAATATTAAGGAGCAATATGAAGAGGCGGTCCAAAATTACTTCACCGAACTTCAATTGCGATGTGCACAATACCGTATTAAGTATGTGCACACCGATATAAATGAAAGTTTCAACAAAATATTGACTACCTATCTAGTGGAGCGTCAGAAGTTTGGATAAAATTTATTATTTTTTAAAAAAATAGTTTGCGAAAATGAAATGGAGTGGTATATTTGCCACCGCTTAATACAGCAAGGGAGCAATCCCAAAAAGTATGGTAACAATTTTTCACTTTGCCCAACTGTTGTTGGGGTCTTTCGCAAGAAAGGTTGAAAACTTGGTCTGGTAGTTCAGTTGGTTAGAATATCTGCCTGTCACGCAGGGGGTCGCGAGTTCGAGTCTCGTCCAGACCGCAACAAGATGTTGTGTTGAGTCACTTAAAGTGGCTTGTGGTTTAGAAATAGACCGATGAGAAGCTTATCCATATGGATGGGCTTTTTTTGTTTTTTGGTATATTTAATCCATCTTAATATTTATCCGACTCTTTATGAAAAATCTATACTTTATCGTTCTTACACTCATGACCTTTTGTTTTTCACAGGCTCAAATTGTAAATATACCAGATGCAAATTTTAAAAATACGTTGGTTAATTCTAATTGCGTAGATATTAACGGTGATGGAAATGGTGATATTGATGCTGACAGCAATAATGATGGAGAGATTCAACAAGCCGAAGCTGAGGCTGTAATCGGGTTGAATGTTTCTTATAAAGCAATACATTCCCTGGAGGGAATTCAGAGTTTTTCAAATCTTGAATATTTAAACTGTGAAGTCAACCAACTTACTGATCTAGATTTATCACAAAACACCAATCTTACGATTTTAGATTGTTATTTTAATAATATTACGAGTCTTTTAATACCCCAAAGTCCCAATCTTATTGAATTGGATTGTGGAAGTAATGAATTAAGCAGCCTCGACATATCCCATAATATTAATTTAGAAATTTTATGGTTTTCTTACAATCAAATTACGAGTATAGATTTAACCCAAAATCCTAATCTAAAAGTTTTATCCTGTGTCTCCAATCAATTAACAAGTTTAGATGTTTCTGAAAATCCTTTTTTGGAGTTTTTATATTGTGAATCAAACCAATTGACAAATTTGGAATTATTAAATCCAAATCTAGAAATATTATCTGCCTTAAATAATCAATTAACAAGTTTAGATATATCTCAAAGTCCAAACCTTACTGAACTTAGATTAATTTATAACAACCTTACTAGTTTAGATGTTTCGCAAAATCATAATTTAGGACTTTTGGATTGTAGAGCTAATCAAATAACAAACTTAGATGTAAGCAACCTTTCAAATTTAACTGCATTATTCTGTTCAGAAAATTTATTGACAAACTTGAATATTAGAAATGGTAATAATCAAATTATGACGGAAATGATTGCAATTAACAATCCCAATTTATTTTGTGTGAATGTGGACGATGTACAATATGCAAATGCACAAATTTGTGATATTAATCCTCCATTTTATGATGGATGGTGTATAGATTCTTGGGCAAATTACAGTGAAAATTGTATACTCGGCACGAATAATTATACATACGATTCGATTTCTTTTTACCCAAATCCAGTTGAAAATGGAATATTACATTTGGAATACAATTCCGAATTAAAAGTTGAAACACTTCAGATATACAACACATTGGGTGAATTAGTAATTACCAAACATAACAATTATCAGACAATAGATATTTCTATGTTAAAGAGTGGTATTTACTTTTTAAAATTCAAGACAAAAGAAAAATTGGTAATAAAAAAGATTATAAAGAATTAATTCTTTGCATTTACAATAACCGATGAGAAGCTTTTCCGAATGGAGAGGCTTTTTTTGTTTTTGGGTGTTTATAAAATCAAATAACCTGAATAAATAGGCCCTAGTAGGAGCATAACCGTAACCCCGAACAATACGTCCTAAGTAGCCTGCCTGAGCGGAGCTGAAGAGCCTTAACTAACAACTTGATTTTTATGGTTAAACGAGTCCCACTGCGCTAACCCTCACCTGCTACTATTACGCCTCACACCTCTCCCTTTCCAAATAAAATTAATTAATTAAATGGAATATTTCCATATTATAGGAAATAATCCATAATTTTGTATTGATGAACAAATCAATCCTACATCTCGATCTCGACACCTTCTTCGTTTCCGTAGAGCGCTTGCTTAATAGCGAGTTGCTTAAAAAACCTGTATTGGTAGGTGGCACGGGCAATCGTGGGGTAGTGGCAGCTTGTAGTTACGAAACCAGAAGATATGGCATCCGCTCTGGCATTTCAATGAAAATGGCAAGGCAATTATGCCCACAGGCAATAGTCATAAGGGGGAATGCGGGAACTTATATGAAATATTCAAGTCTTATTACTGACATCATCCGCGATTCCGTTCCCCTTTTTGAAAAAACCAGTGTAGATGAGTTTTATGTGGACCTTACGGGGATGGACAGGTTTTTTGGCAATTATAAATTTGCAACCGAACTTCGCAAAAGGATTATAAATGAATCAGGTCTACCCATATCTTTTGGGCTTTCCCAAAATAAGATTGTCAGTAAGGTTGCAACCGGAGAGGCAAAACCCAATAATCAATTGAAAATTGACCAAGGTTTTGAAAAATCCTTTTTGGCACCCCTTCCCATCCGCAAAATCCCAATGATTGGAAAGGCAACAGCCCAAACTTTAATACATCTTGGCATTGATAAGGTCAAATTAATACAGGATATGCCAGTGGAAATGCTTACATCCGTAATGGGTAAAAACGGACAGACCATCTGGAACCGTGCAAATGGAATCGACAATACTCCCGTTATTCCCTATTCCGAGCGCAAATCAATTTCCAATGAGCGTACATTCCATTTAGATACCATAGATGTCCAAAAATTGCGAGACACCCTTACTGCTATGGCAGACACCCTTTGTTATCAACTTAGGTTGGGCAAAAAAATGACGGGCTGTGTTTCCGTCAAAATTAGGTATTCAGATTTTCAGACCTATAACAAGCAAATCCGTATTCCATATACAAGCGCAGACCATATCCTTGTTCCCGCCGTAATGGAGCTTTTCAATAAGTTGTATGATCGCAGGGTATTGGTACGCTTGATTGGGGTAAAATTTTCCCATTTGGTCGGTGGGCATTATCAAATAAACCTCTTTGATGACAATGAGAAAACCCTCAACCTATACAAATCGCTGGACCATATCCGCAATCGTTTTGGTGCAACTAGTGTATTAAAGGCCTCAACGCTTGATGTCCGCACTGTTATTTCCGGACGTAATCCATTCGATGGGGAACCCCCGGTTTTACTCGCACATAGAAATCAATAATGTATATCAATTGCCATTCATATTATTCCCTCCGCTATGGGGTACTTTCCGTACCGCAATTATTGGAATTGGCACTTAAAAATAACCTCACAGCTTTTGCACTTACCGATATTAATAATACCTCGGCCTGTCTTGAATTTATTAGGGAAGCTACCAAAAAAAACATAAAACCAATTGTGGGCGCAGATATTCGCAATGGCAGCAATAGATGTTATGTATGTTTGGCAAAGAACAATAAGGGCTATCTGGAAATTAACCAATTCCTTACCCAACACCTACACCCACAAAAGGACTTTCCAGAAATACCGCCCCAATTTTCAAATGTCATAACAATTTTCCCCTTTGAAAAGGTACTTGAATTTGAAATGGAATCTTTTGCAGAAGATTGGCACATCGGTATTTCCGTAGCAGACCTCAACAAATTAAAGTTCTCCCATTTAAAGTCCCATACTTCAAAATTGGTGCTCTTGCAACCAGTAACCTTTTCCAGTCAGTCACACCTAAATATACACCGCCTCCTTCGTTGCATAGACCTCAATATAGTACTCAGTAAATTGCCCGAATTGGAACAGGGAAGCCAAAAGGATAGAATGTATTCGCAAAGCGAAATAAGGGAGCGTTTTGAAGGTTTTGAGCATATAATTTCAAACACCCAATCCCTATTGGATGATTGTAAAATTTCTTTTGCGTTTGATGATGTACGGCATAACCAAAACCAAGCTACTTACCTTTCCAATAAGGAAGAGGATTATAAATATTTGGAAAAGTTGGTTTATGAAAGAATAAGCAAAAGATATAGAATCGTTGACCAAATTATTAAAACCCGCATTGAAAAAGAACTACAGGCAATTCGGCAAATGGATTTTGTATCCTACTTTCTTATAAATTATGATATTATCCAGTATGCAATTAAAAATGAATACCCATATATTGGTAGGGGTAGTGGGGCAAATAGTGTGGTGGCTTATATTCTGGGCATTACCAATGTAGACCCCATTGAACTTGACTTATATTTTGAACGTTTTATAAACCTCTATCGCTCCTCTCCACCTGATTTTGATATTGACTTCTCTTGGAAGGATAGGGATGATGTTACGCATTACATTTTTAAAAGATTTCCCAACACCGCATTAATGGGTACTTATGTAACTTTTAAATATCGTGCAGTGGTCCGTGAGCTTGCCAAGGTTTTCGGCCTTCCAAAATCCGAGATAGATGATTTTTTAAAAGGGAATGTGCAAAACAAAAAAAACGACCATTATTTCAAATTGGTAATGAAGTATGGTAAACTTATTCACGGGTTTCCCAATTACCTAAGTGTGCATTCTGGAGGTATTGTAATACTTAAAAATCCAATACAATCATATTGCGCCACCTTTATGCCTCCCAAAGGTTTTCAAACCCTCCAAATCGATATGCACATTGCAGAATCCGTGGGTATCTTTAAGTTTGATATCCTTGCCCAACGCGGACTTTCAAAAATCAAGGACGCCATTGAGCTCATTAAGGAAAACCAACCCCAAGCCCATCTAAAGGATATTGATGATACCGAACCCTTTAAAAACGATCCTGCTATAAACGATTTATTAAAAGTAGGGGATTGCATGGGTGTTTTCTATGTGGAATCCCCTGCAATGAGAACATTGATGACCCGATTACAGACGCAGGATTATCTTGGACTAGTGGCTGCAAGTTCCATAATTCGTCCCGGCGTTACCAATGGCGGTATGAAAAACGCTTACATAGAGCGTCATCGTTTCCCCGAAAAACGAAAAGATTCTCACCCCGTACTTATGGAAATAATGCCTGAAACCTATGGGGTTATGGTATATCAGGAAGATGTTTTAAAGGTAGCCCATCATTTTGCGGGTCTTACCCTTTCAGAGGCTGATGTGCTCAGAAGAGGTATGAGCGGTAAAGGCCGTTCCAAGGAACAGTTTGATGCCCTCGAAAAAAAATTCCATTCCAATTGTACCCAAAAAGGGTACACTCCTAAGGTAATTGCTGAGGTATGGGAACAGATTAAGGCATTCGCAGGCTATGCTTTTGCCAAAGGGCACTCCGCATCCTATGCGGTGGAAAGCTACCAAAGCCTCTATCTCAAAAAATACTTCCCCCTGGAGTTTATGACAGCGGTTTTAAATAACGGTGGTGGGTTTTATAACCTGGACACCTATATCAATGAAATTTTTAGATGTGGGGGAACGGTTGTAAATCCCTGTATAAACAACAGCGACCACGCTAATTGCATAAAAGGCAAAACGGTGTACTTAGGTTTTGGAATGATAAAGGATTTAGAGCACCGTAGCATACAGAAAATTTTAAATGAAAGACAACTCTATGGAAAGTTTAAAAATTTTAATGACTTTTTAGATCGTTGCAAACTTGGTTTGGAACAGATTTTACTGCTTATTCGCCTCAATGTCTTTAGAACTTTTGAACCCAATAAACACAACTTAATGTGGTATGCCCATATAAACGGAAATAAACAAAAAAACCCCAATCCCCATCCGCAACTTTTTAAACCCAAAAGAACCAATTATACATTGCCGGCATTAAAAGGGAATAACCTTATTGATGCCTATGATAATCTGGAACTCTTGGGCTTTACCCTCCAAGATGATTTCCAGCTTATTAAACCCGGAAATTATCCTAAACACGTGGCAGCCGATTTAAAATCATTTGTAAACAAGGAATTTACCATAATTGGAAAACTGGTTACTTCAAAAAGTACACAAACCTCAAAAGGCGATTTTATGGCGTTCTCAACCTTTCTGGATAAAAATGGGGAATGTTTTGATTCGGTACAATTTCCAAAGATTAAGGAACAATATCCTATTTCTGGAATAGGTATTTACTGGATTAAAGGCACCGTTGCTGAAGATTTGGGTTATTATTCCATTATAACATCACAATTAATAAAAATTCCACCTATCCCAGATCCCAGGTTTTCAGATAGTAACAAAAATCAAAAAGTAATTTAGCCTTTGTAATAAATCAATATCTCAACCTCCCAACATCTATATCAAAGCCAACAGTCTAATTTCACTTCGCTTTGCTCTTTGAAATTCATTCGGTCACCGAGATGATATGCGGTACATTGGTTTGTTGTATACTAGATTATTTAACTTTTATACGGTTTAAATATACTATAAAGTTACTATATATATACTTTACATATACTATAAATATACTTTATAGTATTTTTATTTAGTGATTTTGTATTATCTTAGTGATTTACAATCAGGTATTATGGCAAAGCAAACAGGAAGTATTAAGTTAAAGGGAACTATTGGGGATATCAATTATTACAAATCCAAAAATGGTGGACATTTGGCGCGTGCAGCTGGGGGTGGGTTTCAGAAAGGGGCCATGCACAAGGAAAGTATGGCGCGAACTATGGAAAATGCCACGGAGTTTGGCCGTTGTAGTACTACAAAGCGGGTTTTTAAAAATGCACTTGCTCCTTTTTTATGCGTTCGCAAGGATGGGGAGCTGCATGGGCGGATGGTTCAATTGTTTACAAAATTGAAGGATTTGGACGCTGTGAATAGTCGAGGTAATAGGAGCGTGGGGCGCGGAATAGAAACACCTAAGGGCAAGCAGTTACTAAGGGATTTTGCTTTTACCCCTTCGTGTAGTACTACGGAGGTATTGGCTTGTTCCTTAAACTATGAATTTAATACCCGTACGCTTAGTGTTACAAATTTTGACATTAAGAATGTTGGTTTTCCTGCTGGGGCGACACATATTGCCCTTACTGTAGGTCTTCTGCACTTTGATTTTGATACTTTGGAATTCAGTTTACAAAATAGCACACCGCTTTATATGAATAAGCAGTATAGTGCAACTTCCTTTGAGATGAATACTGACCTACCTGAGGTGGGTGGGCTTGCCGTTGCGGTTTTGGGGATGAAGTTTTATCAGGAGGTTCAAGGGACTTATTATTTGTTTAAGGATGCTAATGCTGTTGGGGTGGAAGTTTTGGGGGTTGAATGATGTTTTCTGTTGTCGGTTTTCGGCTGTCTGTTGTCTGTTTGAGTTGTCTGTTCTCGATACATTTTTAGGTTTCGTTATCACTTCACCTAAAAACACTCGAACTGACAAGTTTATAAATTGTTAATCGTGAGTCGTTAATCGTTAATCGTTAATTGTTAATCGTTAATTGTTAATCGTGTGCTTCGACACTTCGACATCTCAGTGCAGGCTTAGCTCAGTATGAGAAAGTTGTGATTTGTTTGTTATTTGCGCACCTATCTCTATAATTTATCTTGGGTTATCAAGATTAATGTAGAATTAAGAAATGATACTATTTGGAATAGAACATATCAATTTTTTGGATACCTTTCAACTAAAATCAAAGCCGAAATCTAAATCTATCTCATTCTTAGCTGTTGCATCTTCTGGTTTTTTAAATTGCCCTAACGGACTTTCCTGATTTACTAATTCATCGGGTAGATTTTCTAGAAAATACGCACTTTCTTCTTCCTCGGAAGCAAAGGGAGAATCTGTGCTGGCCTTATAGGCATTTAAGGAATCTGTAGTTCTTGTAATTATCAATTCATTTTTTGCCCTTGTTAGTGCTACATATAGCACACGTCTTTCTTCCTCAATCTCTCCTAAATTTCCTAAGCTATAGGAGGAAGGATATGTTTTTGGAGATACATTGAGCACAAAGCAAACATCGGCTTCCAATCCTTTTGCGGAATGGACTGTAGAAATTATTACGTGGTCTTGGTGCTGTGTGGTCTGAATCTTTGATCCCTCCAAAAGATGATTACCTCCCAACCCAACTGAGTTATCCAAAATACCTTCAGTTATAAACTCCCCAAGCGTGGAATAGTGTTCTGCCAACATTTCTAAAACAGGAAAGTCACCTTTTCGCTTTTCCTGCCAATCCTTGGCATATTTGAGCGCCAGATCGAGTTCCATTTCCTTATAGAGATCTTTTACTGCGGCTTTTACATTGTGTTTATTCCCATTTACAGCCTCATAATATTTTTTAATTGTCTGTCCTTCCAAGCCGGGAATTATAGATTCCAAAAATTCGCCATTGATCTGATCGGGTGCTACGGAAAGGATTTCGCGCAAATAGTTGCTCGCACGTACTTCGCCTATACCATGTACAAAGGTGAGGTAACGCATCCAAGCTATTTGGTCCAAAGGATTGTTGATGACTCTTAGCACGGCCAAAACATCCTTTATATGTGCAGCTTCCAAAAATTTTCTTCCCCCATAGGTTTCATAAGGAATTTTCTTTTGTAGAAAAACCGCCTGTAAAGGTTTGGTGTAATATTGGGAGCGACTCAGTATTAAAAAATCAGAGAATGATTTACCATTTTCACCAAAATCGGTTAATATTTTGTCTGCAATATAATTTGCTTCCTCAAATTGGTTGGAAACGTTTATGATAGTCGGTTTCTTCCCAGGCCCTCTGTGGGCGTTAAGTTTTTTATTGTAAACGATGGGGGATTGGTCCAGCAGCCAATTGGAGAGATCCAAAATTTCTTGAGTGGAGCGGTAGTTTTTACTTAGTTTTTTTATTTCTGAATTACGAACTCTATCGGTAAAGGAATGCACATTTTTAAAATCGGCCCCGCGAAAGGAGTAGATTGATTGGGCATCGTCGCCAACGCAGAACAACTTACATATATTTTCAAATGGCGCCAATAAAAACCACTGCAACGGATTGGTGTCCTGCATCTCATCAACAAGAATATATTCGTAGGCATTCGATAGTATATTCCGGGCATTCCCATCCTTATTGAGCCTATTGCCAACCACCAAGAGTAAATCGTCATAATCCAAGTACTTCTGCTGTATTTTAAGTTTTTGAAATTCCTTGATAACTATTTCCAAAATGGGGCGCAGTTCTTCTATTTCTTCATTGGTTTCCTCATCATCCTTCCCTTTGTGCAGTAGTACCCTTATGGCCTCGGTAAGATTTGTACGCGTATTTCTTGCAAAGGAAAACAGATCTAATATCTTCTGCGGTTTTATTCGTAATTTACCATATACCGCCTTCGCATTTCCACAGGCCATCTTCATTAATCCTAGTTGGTCGTCCGCATCTATAACGGTATAGCTTGAAGCTCCAAAGAGGTTCGGGAATAATGTAATCAATTGGTTGCACCAACTGTGAAAAGTGGAACCGTTTAAGGCTTGGGCGCTACGTTTGCTAATTCCTGCTTTTACCCGTTCAACAATTTCACTGGCCGACCGTTTTGTAAAAGTGAGTATTTGTATTTTTTCAGGTGGCGTTCCATTTTCTATAAGATATGCTGCCCTACCTACGATGGTTTTAGTCTTTCCCGTGCCAGCTCCCGCCAGTAATAATAAATGTTTTCCGTCGAAGTTTATCGCTTCTTTTTGTTCTTCGTTATATACTTCCAAACTCAATTTTTTTTGTGAATAAAGATAAGGATATTATTGAAACTTGGAAATATTCCATAATTTTGATATTTATTCGAATAATATTTATTGTAAGTGAAATACTCCTTCATCGCATTATCTTCCTCAACCCACAAACTTGCTTCAGCCAAAATGCTTCAAGTAGCCATAATCAATACGGATGAGGACGGAATTTACTCAAAGCAGGAATACTTTATTAAGCCCGTGCCGAGGATTCCCAAACGGGAACTGGTTGCTTTGGGAATTAATCCAAATGCTTTTAGAGCGGCCAGCGTTTTCTGTGATGTAGCCCCTTCAATAATTGAAAAAATTGAGGAAACACAGACTGTCTTTTCAGATAAATTTTCGGAGCGTTTATTTGTGAAAACCTTCAAGGAGATAGGATATCCCATGGGGAATGCTACCCATATTTTAGACAAATTATTTAAACAAGCTGTAGGGGGCAAAATTCCTTACACCTTAAAAAACGCCCAAAAGGCATTAGGCATTACAATGAAAGTTTCTTCTACTTTGGAAAAGTGTGAGCTAATCCAGAAGGTTTTTGAAAATATCACCAAGGTTGATCCAAGTCCTTTGGACGTAAAGGTAGCAGGTGGAATTAATAAAACATTACATTCTACCATTATCCATCTTCCAAACACTCCCGGCGTTTATTTTTTTCGAAATGCAAAGGAGGAGGTAATTTATGTGGGCAAGGCTATCAATATTTCCAAAAGGGTAAGGAGCCATTTTTCAAGCAATGCCACTTTTGAAAGAACTTTATGCTCACAGACTACAGCGGTAGATTATGAGGAAACGGGCAGTGAATTAATCTCCCTCTTGTTAGAATCACATTATATAGGTTTACTTACGCCCGAATATAATACCCAACAAAAAGAATTGCTAGAACCTTATATAATTACTTCAAAGCTTGATTCTAAGGGAGTTTTAAGGTTACAACCAAGCCAAAAGAACTATGCTGATAGTGAAAATGAGTTTTATTACAATAGAGATTCTGTAATACTTAAATTGATTGAAGTTCAACGGAAGTTTAAATTATGTAAAAGATATGCTGGCATTGAGCGCAGCAAGGCTTCCTGCAGCGACCCGATA
Organism: Aequorivita sp. UBA3180; assembly: GCA_002364215.1. GTDB lineage: Bacteria > Bacteroidota > Bacteroidia > Flavobacteriales > Flavobacteriaceae > Aequorivita. Next base: position 137,310 of record DEXQ01000007.1, read on the forward strand.
TTTTGTGAAGGAATCTGTAGGGGAGCGGAAGATAAAAACAACTACAATAAAAAGGTTAGGGATGCGCTCTCTTATGTTGATAAGCAAAGGCCAAGCTATATTATAAAGCTAAAAGGGCGTCATAAAAATGAAATGGGTTTTGTAATGGTAAAGCACGGAATTTATTGTGGTTTTGGTTATATAGATTCAGATACCCCTATAAACACGAATAATGACATTGCTGGCTTTTTAAAAAACTATTCCCACAATTATTTTACTTCCAGAATAATTGATCAATTTCACAAGACCAACAAACGGAGCGCGGAAAATATTATTAAACTCAGTAGTCTGCAAGATTGATTTGGGATGCTGTATAGTATTTTTCGATTTTTTAATTCGCCATTTTTAATATAACCTTTTATTAACAAGCTAAGGTTTTGATTCTCTCTATTTTAGTAAGCGTTAAGCGCTATACAGATTAGAGAAAATTGCGTATACACGGGTATAGTCTGATTATAACTACTCAAACAAAAGCAAGATGAAAAAAATATTAATGATTATCACCTCTCATGAACTATTAGAAAATACGGATAGCAAAACAGGATTATGGATTGGTGAGTTTACAGATCCATATTATGAATTTATAGATAAGGGTTACCAAGTTACATTAGCATCTCCTTTAGGTGGAAAACCTCCCATTGACCCTATGAGTGAACTAACGGAAAATATTACTACAGCCAATAGGAGATTTCAAGATGATGAGACCGCTAAAAAGGCTTTGGCCAATACCGAACGACTTGACGATATTAATGGAGAAGACTTTGATGCGCTCTTTTACCCAGGAGGTCACGGGCCTATGTTTGATCTTGCGTCCAATAAAAAGAGTGGAGCACTGATAGCAGATTTTTTGAATAGCCATAAACCAGTCGCTGCAGTTTGCCACGGTCCGGCAGCGCTGATTAAAGCAGCGGAATTGGATCCCCTTATTTTAAAGGGCAGAAAGGTAACAGGCTTCTCCAATGCGGAAGAAAAATTAGCAATGCGTTATGCCAATATCCCTTATCACCTTGAAGATCGCCTAAAAGAAGTGGGAGCCGATTATACCAAAGCATTAATACCTTTTCTGTCCCATACGGAAACTGAGGGTCTTTTAATTACAGGACAAAATCCGCTATCTGCGGGTCCTACTGCCCAAAAGCTTATCGAAATTATGGAAAAGGAATAGGTTATTCATCTTTATTTTTTACGTCACCTTTATTATTGGGCTTTGGCAATTCGCTATCCCTTAATGTATCCTTTCCATCTTTTTCTACCTCACCATATTGGTTATGGTCTCTTTTCTTTCCAAAACCATCTGTTGTATCGCTCATATTGTTCAGTTTTAAATTAAATCTCGCTATTCTTCTTCATTATTGGCTTTTGGTTTAAAGCCATCTTCGGTAGAATTATCCTTTTCACTATGTACATTTTTACTGCCTCTTGCAGTTTTGGAACTTGAATCAGGAATTTTGTTGTACTCTTTTTTGTCTGAGCTCATTTTTTTAATATTTAAATGTTAGTAATCCATGCATACGTAGTTATCTGTAGTTTCATATAGCCGACTCTCCACTTTTGCGAGCCGCCGCTAGTAACTACTTTTAGTTATCTCATCAATAATTTATTTCCGTTACAATAAAAAAACCATCATTCCCTTGCTTTTGATAGAGCGGCATAAAAATATACGCATTCCATTCGCTGTAGATTGGTTTGCCGTTTTGATGCGCTAAAAGCTCGCCTTTTTTTATTGGTTGAAAATTGCTGTAGCCCGGTTGCATATTAAATTCATCTGTGGGATTTAGGCCATGTCGATAACTAATTTCAAAGGTTTTTTGTTTTTCTTTATTTTTTAGCAGCATTTTCGCTGCTTCGGGATACTGACGAAGTTTGTCTAAGTCTAGTTCACAAGCATTTTGAAGGGCTAGCCAAATAATTCCTTCATGGTTCATTTCCGCCAATTTGCTTTGGTGCTGCCCCCCTTCAAATACAAAGCCTGTAATGCCGATTCTGCTTTCGTAATGATCTATACACCCCAATACAATATCGGAAAACCCTCGTATTATGTGAGTAGGAAATTTATGGGCCCAAGCGTCATTATCGTTTACTTCCTGAACCGAAATATAGGGTGCACTTGCAGCGGAGGTGGTATGACAGTCTAGAAAATACCGCTTACTAAAATCGTGTTTAGGAAATTGATTGAGAATTTCAATAATCTCAAACATTTCCTTTTTTTCGTGACTGTCTGTACTATTATTCTCGATATTCTCAACGGTCCAAGTTCGGTTGAGGTCTTCGTCGATAAAACGCGTATCCAGCTGCAAGGCTTTTCTATTTCCCGTTACTGCAACCACCCTGCCTTTTATCTCGGGATTTTCACCTTCCAAAACTTCGAAAACTTTTTGAAGCGCCTTTACGCCACTGGGTTCATTTCCATGTATTCCGGCTGTTATAAATAGCAAAGGCCCATCAACTCCAGAACTGTAGGATCCTATAATCCGAGGTATTTCTACAATATTTTTTTTCTTTTTATCCATTGCGAAGCTTCTTCATTATGTACTAAACATTATTCATTAATCCATAGTAGCCAATTCTTTATTGGTCAGGCTATTTTTATAATATTTTTTATACTCTATTTTTCGCTCAATAGCTTCCACCACGGTATCAGTAAAGGCTGGGAGTTTTATCTTTTCGCAATAGTCCAGTCCTCCAGGGCTCAACACATTTATCTCTATTAATTTGTCCTTAACGATATCAAGGCCTACAAAAAAGAGTCCGTCCCTAATTAATTTTGGCGCTGTAAGTGAAACGATCTTTTCTATTTCGGGGGTGAGTTTGGCTTTTTTTGCCTTCGCTCCCAGGGCGAGGTTGCTTCTAAATTCGGAACTGTCGCTATTTACCCGTCTGATAATGGCTTTCTCGCCATTTTCTTCCAAAATTTTTCCGTTCATCAAAATTACCCTTACATCGCCTTTGCTCACTTCGGGAAGAAACTCCTGGGCTATTATATAGCCTTTGGCGCTGATGGTATCTACTATTTGGTTCAGGTTTTTCTTATCCTTATCAATCAAATACACGTCTTGGCCTCCCGAACCTTCCAAGGGTTTTAGCACCATCTTTTTCCCCATTCTTTCCCAGAATTTTAATATATCTTCCTTATTGCGGGTAATAAGACTATCGGGTTTAATTTCGGAAGGTAATTCCTCAAAATAAAGTTTATCGATAAAGGCATGGCTCATTGCGAAGGCGTCGTTTAATACCAAGACCCCGCTTTGCTGTATCATTCTGGCAAAGGCAATTCCACTATGTTCTGCCCAATGCCTGTCTGAAGTCTCTTCTGTAGGATTGTTTCGTAAAAATACCACATCCATATCTGAGCTTTTCACTGCTTTGGTTTTTAATTTGTCGTCCTGCACCTGTTCCCAGAATTCCGCTACAGTTTCCCCTTGTAGTGAGGCGGGTATTTTTTTACAGCGCAGACTTATATTTTCATCTCGGTGAAAGATAAAATCGCCCACGCTCATTACATACACATTATGGCCACGCTCGTGTGCCTTTTTCAGTATTACCACTGTAGTTCCGCAGGTCTCGGTCTTAATGTCGCTAATTACAAAGCATATTTTCATTTTATATTAGTTTAGAAAGGGAAACCCCTTTTTTTAGTTTATCTATTCGTTGTTCAAAATCTTTTTGCTGCAGGTATCTAGGTTTCAATTTTGGAGTTTTCAATAATCCCCGGGCCGTTAAATCTGTAATCATGGGAACATGTTTAAGGGCAAATTTACCCGCCAAAAGAAATTCCAGATCGCCGCCGTCCATAAGGTATTCACGTAGTTGGACTAGTCCTTTTAAATAAATAATATCCTTTAAAAAACCACCCCCCTGAAACATTCTTGAAGTAATATTAAAAGCGCTTTCTTTTGAAAAGTTATGCGTAGTATAGAGTAGATTGAAAACTTCCTTAAATTCTGCATTCGCCATTAGCGCTGCTCCTGCCACTACACGACCTGCCAACAGCCGCAGCCGATTGGCGGAAAGTCCGCCAATTAAATATTCCGAAAGTACGGCAATGCCTTCCTGTAGTGGATCGTAATCTGCAAAGCCAACACTTAACTGACTTAACGGCTGTTGTAATCCGTTATAATGGGTTAGGGCATGGGTGCCTATTTCGTGTTGGATTAGCGCCTGTGCTTCTACTTGCGTTAATGTATAATCAGCAGGCAGGTAAAGTTCTCCATTACTAACCATCATTACATTTACATCTTCGCGTATATGTACTTTGGATTGGAAATTGGCATCTTGTTGCTTAAAGAACCCAAATTCAGTTTCAGCCATTGCAGCAAATGCTGTTGCATCCAATACTTCCGTATTTTCGTTTTGAATGTCCTCGGGTATATTCTGTAGTATTAATTCCGCTTCGGTTACTATATTTTTATCCAGACCTTTATATAGTCTCACGCTGCTGTAAAAAAAATTTTTGGAGCCTCGTTCCTTTAGCATGGTCAGCTGTTGGTCCAACTCTTCCCGCTTTTCATGGAAAAGATAGGAGAGTGCAGGATCGTCTATTTGGTCTATTTCAAGGTTGTATAATTTCCTTTTTAAAATATCCGGATCAATGTTGAGAAGCCGATAATGGTACTCCTCTAGCTGCTTAAAATTACTTTCAAAAAAACAGTGTCGGATGCGTTGAATGTTTACGGGCGCCACCAACAATAAAAACTGAAAGCTTTTTTCTATCTGCGTAAGCGCTCGGTCCATTTTAAAAATTTCTTTGTGAATTTCCCGTTTTCCCAAGGCGTAGTAGCTGGCCAGATTGCTAGAAGTCTGTACCCTTATAAATTCAAAAACCGATTTCTTTATAGCCACAGCCACATTTTCCTGAAATTGCCTAAAGTATAGCGGATATACTTCGCCATTCCTATCGCGAAAAACGGGAGGGATCTCTAAGCCTATGAGTGTTCCTCCACAGTCTTTTATCGCTTCTATGCTCATTAGAGCAGCGGTGTGTTTTTGTTGGCGTTGCTTGGTTTGCTCTATTTTTGCCGTCAACTTTACACCAGCGGTTGTACCTTCAATATTTTCTAGTGCATTGCGAAGTACTTCCAGGGAAACGGGTAATTTATGAGAGGGCCCACGAATGATAAATTCACTACTGTCTTCTGGTCCGCTGTAGATTTCCATGAGAAAAAAACTACCAAAGTGGGCGCTCAGTCTAGCAGTAAGTTGACTTATAAACTCACGGAAATATTCATTATTATCCTCCCCAATAATCAGATAACTAGCGCCAGTTCGTGCTAATCGTAAGGTTGCTTTGTCATTGGGACGTTTGCGATAGATGAGAAGAAAGGGAACATCGTGATCTAGAAACAAAAAACCTCCATTTGGTAAACTCTTTACAGTACGTTGCCCGTCTGCAAGCGCTCCAATCAGTTCTTCTTTTTCCGTCACGGCAGTTGCCTTCATTGGTTTAAATTTTTTCCCTTTCTTTTTTATTTAAGGGAATATAAAAAAACCCCGTTGTAGGCAGATTGTTTTTAATATTATTTAACAAGACATTAGGACGGATTTGTATTTAATCTCTGTTGCTCACGATAGTATACTTACCATTGATACTGTGGTGGTAATCGGATAAAGGTAAGAACAGCTTACCAACGGTTGTTTGTTATATGGTGAATTTTGAATTTTGAATTTTGAATTGTGAATAGTTAATAGTGAATAGTTAATAGTGAATAGTTAATAGTGAATAGTTAATAGTGAATAGTTAATAGTTAATCGATAATTGTGAGTTGTTAATTGTTGAATAGTTAATTGTTAATCGCGATTGGGGGTTAGTGATTGGTGATTTGAGTTTGTGGAATTGTGGAGGGGTGGGGAATTGTTTAATTGTGGCATTGCTATATTGTAACCTTCGAACCTTATCGAATAAAGCAATTGGATAATTAATCTGAATTTATTTCTTCCATAGCCTCTTTGGCAAGGGCATGGCCATTTATTGCAGCTTTTTCAATCCATTTGATGGCTGTGTTTTCGTCTTTTTCAACGCCCTGTCCGTTATAATAGAGAACTCCCAAATTGTACATGGCATTGGGAACGCCCTTATTTGCAGCCATCTCATACCATTTTATAGCTTTCGTATAATTTGGTTTTTCTTCTAGACCACCAACATATAGAAGCGCGAGGTTATACATTGCCTCGGCATATTCGTTTACAGCAGCTTTATAGAACCATTCATAAGCTTTATTGAAATTGCGTTCTAGGCCCGAACCCATTGCGAACATGAGCCCGAGATTGTTCATAGCCTCTGCTTCGCCCAGGGCTATGGCCATATTGTACCATTTTATTGCTTCAGAAAAATCCTGTGGTACTCCCGTACCATCTTTGTACATAGTACCTAAACTGTTCATGGCATTTGCATTCCCTTTTTCGGCAGCCTTTCTATACCACTTTATGCCCTCGGCAGTGTCCTGGCCAACGCCCCAACCCATTCTATATAATACTCCAATATTATTGTAGGCGCTTGCTAAATCGTGATTCGCAGCTTTTTGGTACCAATTCATTGCTTCAGTGTAATTTTGTTCCACCCCATATCCGTTTTGGTACATTACCCCAAGATTGAACATGGCTTTCTCATTACCTAAGTTTGCTGCTTTTATATACCAATTAAAGGCTTCGATATAATTTTGGGTTACCCCTTCGCCATTGAAAGACTGAACCCCCAATTCAAACATGGCAGCTGCATTCCCCTTTTCCGCACCCATTGTATACCAGCGAATGGCATCTTCGTAATTTTTTTCTTTATAAGAGGCCAATCCGTTTTCGTACTCAGTGGCGCCAGGCGCATCTATGCCATCTTGGGCATTCATTTGAGTAACTTCAATTAAAAGAAAAAAAAGTAGCAACAATGTATTTTTCATGAAATAGCAATTATAATGGAATACGGGCGAAAGATATAAAGTTTCCCAATTATAAGTCAGAATTTTATTTTTGACTATTACAGAATTTTTAAAATACCATTTTTTTCTCACTTTTTATCACGAAAAAATTATGGTTTTAAACTTACTTATTGTAAGGTCAATTATTCTATTGTTTCACAATTGTGTTTTTAAATTTGAAATAGCTGTAAACGATTAAGGAAGGATTATGTTGAATGAGGAGTACGACAGCAGGCACATCCATAAGACTTGGAAAATCGGTGTCTTATAAAATTGTACGGCATTCCCGTCAAAATTTTCCGGTTTTTCCTTACTACATCGGAGGTATAAAATTCTCAGTTCCGTTTGTAACTTTCTAATTTTATGAATGTTAAAACGAAACATTTATTTAATTATGTGCTTTACGGTACCTTATATAGCAAGCATAAAACGGAATGCAGCAGTTTCAGGCTCCTATCTGTTCGTGCTATTATTTTTGTATGCTGCCATTAGTAAGTTGCTAGACTTCGAAACCTTCACCGTACAATTGGCGCAATCTCCCCTGTTAAGTGCCTATGCCGGTGTCATTGCCTGGGCGGTTCCGAGTTTGGAAATTCTCATTGCCGTTTTATTGACCATTCCAAAGTATAGAATCCCCGCCCTGTATGCTGCTTTTACCTTAATGGTGATGTTTACGGCCTATATCTATATCATACTTAATTTCTCCGACTTTATACCTTGTTCGTGTGGTGGGGTGCTGGAAAAATTGAGTTGGACGCAACACCTTATTTTTAATATTGTTTTCATAATCCTGGCGGGGGTGGCGGTATTGGTTACTAGCTGGTATTCATCAAAGAAGACCCTGTTTTTGCTTGCTGCCCTTGCCATTTTTGGCATAGGAACGGTTGCGCTGTTGTTAGCCTTGTCGGAGAAGAAGATGCATCGTAACAATGCATTTCAGCGGAGGTATATTCCACATCCCATTGAAAAGATTCACAGCTTTGACCTGCAATACAGTTCCTATTATTTTGCTGGGGCTGGAGACGGTAAGGTCTATTTGGGGAATACTACCGCACCTCTTCTAATCACTGTTGTTGATAGCAGTTTTAGGGATACCACGACCACAATGATAAAACTGGATCAAATGGATCTTCCTTATCGTGCTGTCAAGATTCATGTAATACCGCCCAAATTTTATGTTACCGATGGCACCGTGTCCATCATTCTTCAGGGGGATGTAAAGGAGTGGAAGGCAACCACAAAAATGCAAGGGGACTATTATTTTAACCACTCAGTGGCTATCGATTCGAATACAATAGGGGCTCAATCCAGCAGTAGCGCGAACAGTGAAAATATTCTTGGAATTATTGCTATTGAAGATTCCATAAAAGGCCTGTTTAGCAACCAACTCCTGGAAAAACAAATTGACGGCAGATTTGACACCGATGGCAGATTAATCTATAATGGCCATCTAGATAAATTGATATTCACCTATTACTACCGCAATGAGTATTTAATTATAAATCCGGATTTACGTTTGGAGCAACGCGGAAAAACGATAGATACCATTAGCGTGGCCCAACTCCATATAGCGGAAAATATTGATAAGGGCCAACGTAAATTGGGAGGCAATACAGTTTTGGTGAATAGAAACATAGCCACCACAAAAGAACTTTTATTGATCGATTCCCCACGTCTCGGAAAACTGGAGCTAGACAATATGGGCGAACAGGCAAACATAATAGATGTGTATAACCTCCTTGACCAAAGCTATCAGTTCAGCTTTTATTTGTACAAACACGAGAACAGCAAAGCCCGGGATATGATTATAAGGAATGGGATCTTTTATGCGCTTCAGGGAAATTACCTAGTGGCTTACAAGATAACCAACACCAAGTTAGAGTAACGATTTTTCTTGCAAGAACAGGGGTGAGACTGAAAACCTGTAGAAGAGAGTAGGTCAATAATTATAAATTTAAATTTTAGAAAACATGAGAAATTTAAAATTCAAGTTTTTGTTACCTGTGGCGGCCTTTATGCTTGCTATTGCGGCAGCGTTTGCGTCACAGACAGAAGAACAAGCTGAATCAGCACTTGTTCAAGGGTATATTTACCAAAACGGTGTGTGCGTTCCCCATGGGAAATGCGACAATACCAGTAGTTTTATCTGTACGGATACTAGCGGCCGACAGGTTTTTGGTAAGAATGGACCAACGAGTTGTTCCTTACCCTTATTTATGAATTGGCAACCATGATTGCCACTAAAAGAATGCCCCAAATTGGGGCATTTTTTTATGTGTTTCCTTTGCTTTCATTTTTCAAATATTTATTGAACCACTTGCATATCCGTTCTGTAAGATCTTTTTGGTTCTTCCCTTGCAACAGGGAATGGCCTTCATTTTCATAGATTCGCAATTCCACTTCCACATTTAGACGGCGCAGGGCCAGATACATGGCCTCACTTTGATGCCAATTTACCTGATAATCCTTGTTACCCGTCCATATTAAGGTAGGGGTCTTTATGTTCTGGGCATACTCCACAGGCGAGTTTCGCTTGTACAGTTCCTTGACCTCATAAAAACTTTTGCCCATTTGCCACTGTTGGTTTTCATAATGCCAATGTTCCGCCCTACCGGTGTCCTTGTTTATGGTGTGATATGTGGTTGTAAGATCAAAAACCCCTGCGCCCACTACGGCTGCAGCAAACATATTGGTCTGAGAGATAATAAAGGCCGTTTCATAGCCGCCAAAAGATTGCCCCATTATACCTATGGCATCCTTATTTATAAACCCCATTTCCAAAACCTTATTAACTGTATTAATAACGCAATCAGTTGCCGAAACCCCTGGATTTCCTTTTTGGATCAAAATATCAGGTTCCAGTACAAAATACCCCTCCGCCGTAAAGTTCCGGTAGTTATAACCAGTGCCATTATAGTAACTTGGGTTATGATATTGTTGGTATTTATATCCTATCATTTCGTAAACATGCACTATCATTGGGTATTGTTTTCCCCTTTCAAAATTATCGGGATAGTGAAGAATTCCATTCAATTTTTGACCTTGATCGTTTGTATAAGAAATCAATTCCGTGTTCCCTTTAAGATACTTTTGATGTTGTTTATTTGATTGGGCCAAAATTTTTGCGGCATCTCCTGATTTTTTCCACAGGGCAGGAGGTGCATCATTTTTTTCCTTTACATAGATGAAGGAATCGGTAAATTTCGCCTTTCGCAATTCCGAAATTCTTCCGTTTTCATTTAAAAAGTCCTTTACCTTGGCACCCGGCTCCAATAATGCATACCCTTGATTGAAAAGGGAATCCTGCGTAACTAGAATGACAGGCTTAGAGAGATCAACTGGCTTATCCCGAGCAATATCTGAAAGGGAGCGGAATCCATCATAAAGACCTTTATATTCCCTATAGCGTATATTTTTCTCTCGTCCGTTTGTAAGTCGTTTTGGATTTTTAGTTCCTGGCCCTATTTTCCAAATATCGAATTCATCGTAAACCAAAAAATCTCCTATGGTCGTCCACCCCATTGCCCCGAAGGGTGTAATTGCTACAGTATGTGGCGCATACTGGTAGGTGAGGGGAAAAGATAGGTTTTCTGTGCTATTGACATGTTTTTTGTTTTTAATGTCATACAACCACCAGTCCCCATTCTTAAAATAGGCAATATGCGTACCCGATGGATCAATACTGAGATAGCCCAAGGCCGTCTCCAATTCCTTAACAAATATGGAAGTTTCCCCTGTTTCCAAGTCGGTAATATAAAAATCGGATTGTGGCGCTTGTCTATATTGAGGTTCGTTTTGCAAAACACTATAAGTAAGTGCATATTTTTCATCCCCAACAAGAATTACCTCTGGCCGTTCTGCTGTGCCTATCTGAAATACTTTTTTTGTTTTGGGCCACCATACCGCCAGTTTATCTGGATGTTTGAAATCCCAATCCACCTGCTGCCTCGGGTATATCCATTTATCTGTTCCCTTCCAGACCTGCACGTTTACACTGTCTTTCTCTTTATTAAGTGAATCCTTGTATGTGCTATGGGTCCAAAAGAATATCCGTTCCCCATCTCTGGAAAAGGAAAGTGGGATTTTGCTTATGGCAAAACTTCCGAGCGTTCTTAAATCAATTCCGTCCAATTTCCTGAGCATAGGTAATTTTTTATTCTCAAAATAATAGAGCCGTTGCCCTTTATTTGGAGTGCTTTCCATAAAAACCAAGCCATCGCCTTCATCGTTCCAGGTAGGTTGGATAAAGTCTGTGTTTATGCTCCTTATTATAACCGATTCGCGCATATCCTTTAGACGCAGTAGGGATAAAACCGTTTCTGTGGAATCCGTCCTTATAACAACCGCACTTTTTGAAGAAGGGTCAAAGGCAAAAGTTTGTACATGCTCTATAATAGCCGTTTTATTTCGTTCCAAATCCCATAGCTTCAGATAATTTAAGTTTGTTTCGGTACAATAAAAAACCACAAAACTGCCGTCCCGTGAAAACTCAAAGCGTTCCGCTTCCCTTTCCCAAATCGTCTCGCCTGTAGCTAAATTGAGTATGCCTATTCCTTTTTGATCCTGCTTAAAGGTAAAATACTTCGTTTTTTTATTGGGTTGGAATTGGCCGCTATGTGCATTGGGAAACTGATATTCGGACTTGCCGTCAAGGCTCAAAACAAATAAGGTGTCCGTTGCCTTTTCATAGTCCATTTTATAGGAAGTCCATAAACCATCCCCAGAAATTTGGTTATATCTTAAGTGGTGCCACATATCATAATCCTTTGGTTGCAAAATTGATTTTGCTGGCCCTTGCTGCCCCATGATGGGGCAGGAGGCCAAAACAAACATGAAAAAAAGTATGGGGAGCTGGCTAATTGAAAATTCATATAATCTATTACTTATCATCAATATCCTGGATTTTGTGGGTTGAGGTTGGGGTTTAGTATGAGTTCGTTTGCCGGCAGGGGGAAAAGCACATCGGTTGCTTTCCAGCCCGGCTTTATGGGCGCCAATATTTCATTGGCGGAGCCTGTCCTTTTAAGGTTAAACCAGCGCTGACCCTGCTCCGTAAAAAATTCGTACCTCCATTGGTTTTGTAGCTCTTCTCTGACTTCTTCCTGTGTGCCTGCGGCTGTGGGTTCAAGCCCGGCGCGAAGCCTAATTACATTAAGGTCGTTCCTTGCTTCCTGTAAATTCCCCAGTTGCATGGCAGCCTCCGCGCGGATGAGGTATTGTTCCGCCAAGCGAAAGAGGATGGAATATTCCGTACTGCTACCTCCATAATAATTTTGCTCGTATTTATAGGGGTGGTACCAACTTTGACTGCCGTCCGTTAGTTCTCGCGTCCAAGCTTCCTTGCGTAGGTCTCCCGTTTCAAAGTCCGCGATAAAACTATTTGTAAGTGAATAGAGGGAAGGCGGGCCAAAGTCGAAGATTAAGGTTTCCCCTTCCTTGGTTCCCGAACCCTCGAATTCCGGTTTTAACTGCCAGATGGTGGACGGACTTTCCTTGAGGAATACCAAATTTAAATCGGGCTGCATGGCATAAGTGCCCTCGGTTATGACCGCCGTACTTTCGGCAACTGCCTTTTCCCATTGATGTGTATGTAAATACAAGCGTGCGAGCATGGCACTGGCCACGCCTTTGGATACCCGAAGCCTTTCTCCACTGGTTTCCATAGCTGGCAACAGGTTTTTGGCAGCCAGCAGATCGGCTTCCATCATTTGGTAAACCTCCGTTAAGGGCATTCGGGAGACGGAAGCATTTTCGGTATAGTCGGTAGTTATTATATAAGGAACGTCCCCGAACAATTGGGCAAGATAAAAGTGGAGGTACGCCCTAAGGAAAAGTGCTTCCCCCATAAATCCATTCCGCTCCTCCGCTTCCAAAGGGGCATCTTCAAGCCCTTCCAAAATTTTATTGGCGCTGTAGATAAGGGAGTAGCTGCTGTTCCAAAAATTGCCCACCGCGGTATTGTTGGGCAGTACCGTATGGTTATAGAAAGCGTTATCGATCGGGGCATTCTCCCGATAGTAATTCAGTTCATCCGCATACAGACCGAGGAGCACACCTATTCCGTCAACGCCACCGCTAAGGGGACTGCTATCCCGAAGCCCAGAATATATATTGGCAATGGCAGCATTAACTGTGGCTGCGTTTTCAAACAGGGCCTCTTCGGAAAGCAAGAAATCTGGATAATCCGGTTCCAGTGCCTTTTCGCAACTGGACAGCAGCGCCACCAAGAGCACCAAGAGCAATAGCCTTATTAGTTGGATGGGGGAGCGGGAATTGTATTTCTGTATAAAAGTTTTCATAATTGAAGTTTTAAAAGGTTACTGTTACGCCAGCGCCCAACCACCTTAGGGCAGGAATAAAGCCCAGCGTCTGTTCAGGGTCCTGGCCTTTGTATTCCGTAAGGGTGTATAGGTTTTGCCCCTGAAGGAAAACCTTGGCATTGGAGACGCTGTGGAGAAAATTTGGAATGTTATAGGCAAGGGAGATGTTTTTGAGCCTTAAATAGGTGGCATCACTAAAAGCGGCATCGCTCTGTCCCAAATTGTAGGCAGCCACTACCCGGTCAAAGCTGCCGCCAGTGGTATAGCCTTGGGTATCCGTTTGGTCTCCAGCAACGGTCCAGGCGTCCAAAACCCCTACGGGTTGATTCACCATAGCGCCGGGGGTGGTGCCCCAACGGTTACTATTCTGCGCTAACTGCTTGCTGAACTGGAAGAAGATATCCAACTCCAGATTGCCATAGGCAAGGGTATTGGAAAGCCCGCCATACCATTCAGGGGCGGTGTCTATGATTGCCTTTCTATCCTCTGGGGCGCTTATCTGTCCATCGCCATTATAGTCCTCAAAGGTATAGATACCCGTTTCGGGATCTACCCCCGTAAAATGCAGTACCCTTACAATGGTAATGGGCTGCCCCATTACATAGCTGTTAGCATAGGTGCTACTGTCAAGATTTGGAAATTCCAGCAGCTCGTTTTTTGGAAACGTAAAATTGAAGGAAGTGTTCCATTTCCAGTTGCCTGAATTGAGGTTTACGGTATTCAGCTCAAACTCCCAGCCCCTGTTTTCCACAAGGGCGTCAAGGTTGCCCAAGATGCCCGCAAAACCCGTAGTGCCCGGCAACGGGATTTCCACCAATTGGTTGGAGGATCGGTTGCGGTAATAATTTATGTTGGCTGTTATCCTGTTATCAAACACGCCCAGTTCCAATGCCAACTCAGCTTTTCGGTTTTCCTCCCATCCAAAGTTGGGGTTGTAGAGGGCGGTGGGGTACAGCCCAATGGTGCCGTTATAGGGAATCCCCGTACTGCCATAGGAGTTGTAATAACGGTAGTCGCCAATCTGGTCGTTGCCCGTACTGCCATAACTTCCTCTCAGCTTGCCGTAGGAAAGAAAGGGAAGAGCCTTCTTTACGCCCGCTTCTTCAGAAAAAAGCCAAGCCGCACCCACCGCCCCGAAATTGGCAAAGCGGTTGTTGGGACCAAAGCGGCTGGAGCCATCCCTACGGCCGGTAAGGTTTAGGATGTAGCGATTGTTATAGGTGTAATTAAGACGGCCAAAGATTGCCTGATATTTATATACAGACTCGGCATCGTTCATTACCTTAATGTAATTGGCCGCTGCTAGGTTCATGATCTGTGAGTTGGTGGCAAAGCCCTCGGCATACTGTGAAAAAATACGGGAAGTTTCTTGCTGTGCGGTATAGCCCAGCAACACATCCAATTTATGGTTCCCTTTTGAATACGTATAGTTCAATTGGGGCTCCACAATCCACGAACTTCTGGTACCGTCATTGGTATAAATGCCCGAGAAACTACTGTCAAAACCATATTGGGGAGGGTAAATGGTATGGGGGCTGGTACGGTATTCCGATAAGTTAGTATCCTGATATCCCAGGGTGGTACGGAGGGTGAGATTGTTCCATAACTTGATTTCCATGGCCCCATTTACCAGCAGGCTGTTTCTTTTGGATTGTAGGTCGCCCTGCAAAGATGCCAAGGGATTGTTGAAGGTGCCGTCCTCCCAATTCAGTGTGCCGTCCTCGTTATATAATTCTGGCGCATTGGGGGGTAGTATCAATGCCTGATAGCTTAAATCGGAACTCGGGAGCTGGTTGTTTTCATGGGCATAGGCCGTGGAGAGGGTTATTTTAAAACCATCGTTTGGCGAACTGTGGGACAGCTTGGCAAGGCCATTGGCGCGTTGGTAACGGTCGTCGGTGGGAAATACGGTGGTCTGGTTATGATAGCCGCCACTAAGGAAAAAGGAGGTGGATTTGCTACCCCCGGCCACCGAGGTCTGATATTCCCGTAAATAGGCCGTCCCGCCCAGCAGTTCCTCCTGCCAATCGGTATAGCGATTTTGGTCCCAAGTGCCGTTAATATCATAGGCATAGGGCGGGTATTCGGTAAAGCCGTCATTGCTAAAGGCCTGTTCCCGCATTTGCAGGTATTGTTCCGTATTTAGGAGTTCCTGCTTTTTTGCTATCTGCCCGAGACTACTCTTGGCAGTCACGGAATACTTTGTTGTGCCCGTCTGTTTCCTTTTGGTGGTTATCAGGATAACCCCATTGGCGCCTCGGGAGCCGTATATTGCCGTGGCATCGGCATCCTTTAGCACTTCTATACTCTCAATATCGGAAGGGCTCAAAAAACTGAAAGGACTGTAATCCGCTCCCGGAAGGATGGTGCCTGAAACGTTGGGTGTACCCATGCCATCGGCGCTAAAGGGAATGCCGTCTATAATATATAAGGGTTGGTTTCCTGCAGTAAGACTGTTCTTCCCCCGCAGCTGCACCTTAAACCCACTGCCGGCACTGCCCGAATTTTGGACAACCTGTAAGCCAGAAATCCTTCCTTGGAGTGCTGCAATGGGATTCTGAACTATTTGCCCCGCCATATCCTCTTGGGTAATACGCGAAATACTCCCAGTCTTTTCCTTATCGGAAACTTTGTAGTAGCCCGCATTAATAACCACCGCATCCAAGGCAGTAGCATCCGTCTGCATAACAACATTCATAATACTATTACTGCCCACTGCCACTTCTTGGGGCTTATACCCCAAATAGGTAACTACAAGAGTATCGTTTGCGGTTGCGGTTAGGGCATACCTGCCTTCCAGATCGCTAATGCTGCCACGGGAAGTGTTCTTTACCAATACGTTGACCCCGCTGAGTGGGCCATTGGTGTCGGTAATAATGCCACTAATGGTTTTTTGTGGCAGGTTCTGTGAAAAAGTAGGGGAGTTGTAGGTTAGGAAAAGGGCAAAAGATAGTGCATAGGCATAGCTTCGCCTGTACTTATTTTTCATAATTTCGCGTTGGTTTAATTGGTTACTATTTTAAACTACTGGCCTGCTCCGATGTGTTCGACTACTGGGAGTGGGCTTTTTTGGTCCCCCCGGCCCCCGAAGGGGGTGAGGAGCCTTTTTTTCGTGAGTCGTGAAGCGTGAGACGTTACATCCCCCTAGCCCCCTTCGAAGGGGGGATTGATTATGACTTCAATTCACAATTCGTACTTTTCATAAGCAATATCATTTATATTAAATATTACTCGCGAAGCTTCTGGGTGGAAGAAACAGTTGCCTTGAAAGAAAGTTGAAGGAAGAAATAGCGACCAAACCCCATACAAAAGGGCGCGGTGCTCAACCTATTGCATTAGAGGTACTGGTATACCTTGTGTACAGATAGGCAAGCGACTCACGCCCCGGGTCGTGAGCACTCTGCTTATCGTCTCGTACACGTTAAAAATTACCAGTTTTCTAATGCGAGATCCAAAGCGAATGCTTCTAATATTTTTCTGTTAGAAGAATCACAAATTTATATATGTGGTGCAATATAATAAAATAATTATACAATACAAATATGTATCGAATAAAAAACTAACTTATTCCAACTTTTACTAAATGGATTTGTATGGTAAAAAGTATATTGAAATATTAAATATTCAGATTGGCTGTATTTTAAAACTACACCGTTTGAGACAAGATTTATCACAGCAAGAAGTTGCCGTTGCAATTGATTCTAATTCAACTACAATAGGTAGAATTGAGAGAGCTGAAGTTGTTGGAGGATGGGATAAAATATATATGATATGTCATACTCTTAATATTGAGTATGATCATTTATTTATTCTCCTACCGCTAAAGAAATTATTAAGTCTAGTTGACGAAATTTACAGTCTCGATCAGAAATTAAGTAATGAAAAAAGAGAATATTATTTAAAATTAAAAGAAAGTATAAAGCTTAAATTTCAGGCTTTACAAAAATAGAATTGCTATAATTCTGTAAGTATCCAATATCTATCTAATAACTTTCCTTCTTCAAAAGCAATTAGGTTTGAAATTTTATTTTTCGAAACATTGTATTCTACCTCAACAAAGAATTTAAATAAACTATAGAGGACATATCGTATTTCTTCTTTTAAATAATAATTAATAAAATCTCCTTGTGTAAATACTAAATCGTATTGCTCCTGTTGAGCCAGATTCTTAAAGTCATGAAATGATAACTTCCTTTCCATTTTAAAATTATATTATACCAAATAACCACAAAAAGAAAACAATAATTCCAATTAACACAGCAATTAGAAGTGAAAATTTAAAATGTACTTGATAGAATTTTTCGTAGTTATCCACCTGCAACCAATTTAAAACTTTTCAGTTTATTTTTCCCAACCGCAAAGGGTTCTCCCCAGTTTCTTAGCTTCGCTTAACATTACCGAATAGGTATCTGTAGAACAACTTGAAAGACCCCTACAATCTTTTTTGTAATGATATTTCTTGCTTTGTGGACCTTTGCAGATATATACCTCAGAAACATCGTAAGAAAATGAGGTAAGTAATAGAAATACCAATCCCCCTAAAAATAAGATTTTACTTTTTTTCATTGCTTAAAATTTAAAAACTGGGGAGAATATTCAAATATAATAAATTGTTTATTAGTGTTCTACAAAATCTACTACGAAAAGAAGGGTTTAAAAATAAAAAGGTATATTTAATCTTCTCCCAGATTTAAAAGCCCATTCTTACGGTTTTCCGTAATGGGTGGGTTTATATTTATTTTATATTTGAAACAATATGCCCATACAAAAAGAATCTAATTATTCAGCCCCTGTTTTTTATCCAACTGAAGATTATTCGATTGTTAAATATCTTGATATATCAAAATTTCTGTCGCTTCTTCAAAAAGAACAAGTTTTCTTTTGTAGACTTGATAAATTTGAGGACAAACTTGAAGGATCGCTTCCAGAAGTTAACATAGGCTATTATAAAAAATGGTTCAAAGAAATTGCCGGACCAGCAGGAATGATGAAAAATGAAATTGATGAATATGTTAAAGATAGACTTGATTTCTCTGAAAAGTTTAAAAAATTAAACTGTATTTCCTGCTGGAATAAAAATATATCTGAATCTTATGCTTTATGGAAGATATACTCAGATATGAATCAAGGCATAATGATTAAATCATCAATTAATAGAATAATTGAATCCTTCGAAAATTCGAAAGAAATAATTCAAATCAGCGAGGTGAAATATATTGATCATTCTAAAGATTATATTCCCGCTGGTAACCTCAATTATCCTATAATACACAAAAATATCGCATATAGCTACGAACAGGAAGTCAGATTAATCCATAAAGTAGAAATGAAAAATGGATTAACTCACGATTGGGAAAGTGAGCCAAATGTAAACGGAAGATATATTAAAACAGATTTGGATAAATTGATTGATGAGATTGTCGTAAGTCCGTATTCCCCCAATTGGTTTTACGAAATAATTATGGATATAATGGATAAATACAATTTACATAAGATCATATCATACTCATCAATAAAATAGAAGAAAAAAATTCACGCTAACTATTTCACAATTTTGGGATGTTCAAATATAAAAAACACATTTGCCTTTTTGTATTATCGCATTATCTCAAAATGAAATAGATAGCGATTTTGTTTAACAAAAATCTTTATATTTGGTATTCTCCCCGGATTAAATTGCACGCTGTTACGGTTTTCCGTAATAAAGACATACAGGCTTGACTTATATTTGAAATTATAAAAAAATAGTTTCCCACATTTGCGGTATATCAGCAATAGAAATATCGTTTATACACATGTGGGCGGTAATATTAAAGCGACACCTAACAATAAGACAATTACGAAATGAAAATATATTTCTCCGATTTTTTCAACATATCACCAGACGACCTTGAAAACTATGGTGCATTTAATTTGTCTTTGATAAATGACCTTCCGCTTTTTATAGACCCTTTTTTACTATTTGGTAGTAAGAAACCGGAGTATCAGGTTTTACACAACGAAATTCTTGACTATTTGACTTTTTTAAAATCAAAATCCCAAGAAGGAATTAATGACTTGGCTCAAATTCGTAGTTGGTATATATTTTCAGAAGTTAAACAAAATTGGTTTGGTTACAGCAAAGTTGGAAATAGTGGAAGTGGACTTGGAGAGAAATTTGGCAGAGCAATGTCATCATCAATGCACATTGTTTTTGATGACTTAAGAAAAGAAAAAGTAACTCAAAGTTCGCATCTTGAAAAAGCGGGACTCTTTGAAATCGGTGTTGGAAAAGATAATATTAGTGACTTTACCACCAACTTGATTAAAAATTTCTTGCTGACATACACAGAAACTTTTGCCAAAAAATACATTGACACTACTCAATTGGAAGTTGTAATGGTTGATAAAGTTTACTTTGATTACGACCTTGAACGTTGGATGCCTAAAGAATTTACACTACCATACATTTTTGACGACTTTGTAATTCTTACACCAAGAGACATTCTGACAAAAGACGACAATTGGATAAATAGTAATGATTTAAGGGGAAACTTTACAAGAATATGCAATAGTATCCAAAATGACAGATTGCGAAACGAAATCTTTAACTATTTCCAAAAGAAACTACCAAAACCACCAAAGAACAAAAAGAATACACAGAGAGAAGTTACAAAAGCTATTCAATCAACTATCCGACAATTTCCTGAAATAATAAAATGGTATATCAAACAAAAAGAAGAAAATAAAGAAGGAGCAAAAAATATATCAAAGCAGAAAGTTCAAGAAGTTGAGTCGGTTTTTATTCATCAAATCAGTTCATTTGTTGAGACCTTACTTGAACAAACCAAATTTTATGAAATCAGTCCACAAAGTTCTTATGACCAAGCATTACAAAGAATATCTTTCTTAAAACAAGTAATTGAAACCAATGATGGATATAAACTTTTTTATATTGACGGTAAACCGATTAAAAGAGAAGATGATTTACAAATTATCTATCGACTTACTTGGTTTGCATCTGACTTTGACATTAACAGAGAAGTAAATAATGGTCGTGGGCCAGTGGACTACGCAATTTCAAAAGGTTCAAAAGATAAAACACTAATTGAATTTAAACTTGCTTCAAACTCAAAACTCAAGCATAACCTTGCAAAACAAGTTGAGGTTTATGAACAAGCAAATAACACAAAAAACTCTATTAAGGTAATTCTGTATTTTGAAAATTCTGAATTAAGGAAAGTAAATAAAATACTGAAAGAATTAAAAATTGAAAACAAGTCCGATATAATTCTCATTGACGCAGGTCGAAAAATATCAGCATCAAATGTTAAACAGTAGAATAAATACTACAGCCAACAGCTCCTACCCAAAAGTGGCGGTCAAGCTTTGTACATCTATCAAAGTTTCTACTTGGCTGACAGTGAAGTGCTTCGAAGCCGCCACCTTCGGATAGCTTCGACAAGTTAGGTGCAAGCCGCAAAAAAACCAGCTAAAAAATATGATTAGGATAATTGAAATAGAAAATATAAAAGGGATTGCACAAAGAACCCTTGACCTCGGAATTTATCCGAACAAACCTAGCTTATTAGTTGCACCAAATGGTTTTGGGAAAAGTTCATTAGCTACAGCATTCAATTCTATGAATAACAATCGTATTGTTCTTGCCGAAGATGATTTGCACGCTGAAAATGTTGCAAATCTACCACGAATAGCCATTGAATATAAGGATGTAAATGGAACAATATACAATTTAGAGGCAACGAATAATTCTAATACCATAAGCTCGCATTTTGATTACTTCGTGATAAATAACTTAACTAAACCGAAAGGAATTGGTTCACGCTTTGGTAATGCAACTGCAAGATTGGAAATAAAGGATGTTGTTTTAGTTGATAGAATTCCTGCAAATACTAAATTCAATTATTCTTATAGAAATAGTCAAGCTGCTTTCGGTAATTGTGGTAAAGTTCTTCCAAATGCAAATTCTGTTTTGACAAATTTGGTTTTAGTAGAAAAATTAAGTGAGAACTATCTCGCATTGCAGCGTGCTAATGGAAATAGAATACAACAAAGATTAAATCTCATAATCGACTCAATAAATGCCCAAGATTCAGCAGCAACAGCCAATGTTTTAAATAATTGGGTTTCTCTAAACTGTTTAGACGACTTAAAACAGATTGACTATTTAAACACAATTGGGAATTTAATTAATGAATTTGATATTGGTTACAATTGTGAAACTAAAAGTTATTTGGCTGCTATTCAAATAATTTCACTTTATAACAACGACCCAAATAATTTTAAAGCCGCTTGTGTTTTTAGTAATTACCATTTAGACAAGCACCGTTTTGACCAAACTCTTACAACTTTTAATTGTACTTGGAGAAATATTAGCACAAGTCAAACAGCTGGAAAATTAGTAGTGAAATTTCCACAAGCGACAGATATTTCAAACGGTCAAAGGGATATTTTGACCTTTATATCAATGCTATTTAGAGCTAAAAGACATTTAAAAAAAGGTGCAAATATTTTAATAATTGATGAAGTATTTGATTATTTAGATGATGCAAA
The DNA here is from genome assembly GCA_002364215.1 of Aequorivita sp. UBA3180. Classification (GTDB taxonomy): domain Bacteria; phylum Bacteroidota; class Bacteroidia; order Flavobacteriales; family Flavobacteriaceae; genus Aequorivita. The sequence goes on from DEXQ01000007.1 coordinate 159,127, forward strand.
TCTAACAGCAGCTCAATATTACATTACTCAATTTATAAAAGATTTCAAGCTTGCCGACAAAAACATTTATCCTTTAATATTGACACATTTAAATCCTAATTATTTTAAAAATTTCACATTTAGTGATCAAAAGGTTTATTATCTAAACAAGTCAAATATTCAAGTTGCACGGGGAATAATCAACCTTTTGAGAAATAGAGAAGATTTGACTATCAAAGATGATGTGTCTAAATATTTACTTCATTACGACCCAGGAACAATTAACAAGCGGAATGAATTTAGAGCATTAAATATACCTGAACTTTGGGGAGAAAATGACAATTTTAAAAATCACTTAAACAATGAAGTACAAAACTATTTATCTGACCAACCTTACGACCCCTTTGCTGTATGTGGTGGTTTAAGAATAAGAATAGAAGAAATTGCTTATAACAAACTTCAAAGTCCTCATGCGAGAACTGCCTATCTGAATACTCATAAAACTAGAAGTAAATTGGAAAAAGCAGAAGAAATTGGTTTTACCTCACCAGAATCTCACTATTTATTAGGAATTATATATAATGAAGGAATGCACTGGAAGTTGAACCAAGATAATGTTTCCCCAATCGCATCAAAATTGGAAAACCTTACAATCAAAAAATTAATTGCGGATGTGTTCGTTTAAGAGAAATATGGAGAAAAGCCAGCACCTAAAAATGTTAGCCGTTGCACAAACCCGTAATTTTCAAAACCCAAATCCACATAGGCCGATTTAAACAGCTTTGTTTTTTGGGTACCTTCTAAAATGATATAGATAGCGGTTCTATTAACAAAAAATTTTATATTTGGTGTTCTCCCCGGTTAGAATGCAGTCTGTTGCGGTTTTCTGTATGTGTGGGTTTGCGTTTGTGGTGGCCTCGATACACTTCGACAAGCTCAGCACAGGCATTTTTAAGCTCCGCTTCGCTTCATAAAAAGCACTCGGTCACCGTGGTGATTTTTGCTTTTCTAGTATAGTGATTATAAAATAGTTTTTTTTGCTCTTAGCTTATAGCTTAAGGCCTACGGCATACTGCAAAAAGAGTTATATTTGGTTTTCTCCCTGGTTAATTAAGTCCCCATTACGGTTTTCCGTAATTGAAGGATTTAATTTGTTTTTACATTTGAAATTATAAACCTGAATGCTTATTCAATGAATATGCATAAGAGGTTATGTAGAATTTAAAGAAGATAATAACCATTTATTAACTTAACCAATAAGAAAATTATGGAAACAAACGAACAGCATCAAGAAAAAATGTTTTATCAAGATAGTACTGTAACCGTTACTCAATCACGATATATTGCAGGTAGTAAAACCTATGCTATGCGAAACATTTCGTCTGTATCTTTATTTAAAATTGATAAAAGTCGGACTGGTGCAATTTTATTATTAATTGTTGGCATTCTATTGTTATTTTTTGAGGGAATAAGGGTGGTAGGTGTAATTTTAGCTATCCTTGGAGGCATTTGGCTTTTCTCAATAAAAGATGAATATTCTGTTAGGATTAGTACTAATGCTGGAGAAGCGAATAGTCTAGTTTCTAAAGACCAAGCGTATATTCAAAAAGTGGTAAATGCTCTTAACGATGCTATAATCCATAGAGGTTGAATTTAGTATTTAATTTGAATCTCTCGCCGATTAAAATGTAGACTGTTACGGTTTTCCGTAATTGGTGGGTTTAAGTTTGATTTATATTTGGAAGCAATAGAAGGAAAATTTTTAATAACTTGTTTTTAGTCAAGTCTATCAGAGTTATAAATCTATAAGGTTGGGAGTATAAATAAGTTATAAACGATTATGAAAAAATCTAGTGACAGTCCGTTAACATCATCTGAATTACAAAAAAAGTTTGCTGAATTGGATAAAGGAAAAGAGAACCTTAATGAATTTGTTATACCAAATGATAGGATTTACGTCGATTCAAAAGGCGCAAAAAATTTTGTTGTATCTCAAAATAATTCTATAAAAATTGAGAAACCTGAGTTTGATAGCATAGAAACTCATTTTCGTGATATTGAAAGTTCTTTGATTCAGAAAATTCTTGAATTTAAAGATGACTTAATCGTGGGATGTGTTGCTTGGTTAACTTCATACAAAATACTAGACGCACTAGCCAAATGCAATAATGTGCAAATCATTGTTCAAAAGGAAGATTTCTTAAGACCTGATATTAATCAAAAACATAAGTCGAAATTCAAAAATGAGTTACAAAAGAAATATGGACTTATTAATTGTGATATCCCAAGGTCTTGGTTCAAAGAGCCAATGGGAGAATTAAGTGTTTGTGCGGATCCAACAGTTGATGGTGTTAGATGTGTCGGGAATCACAATTCCGATAAAAAACCTGCTTTCCCGCGAATGCATAATAAATTTTTAGTTTTTTGTAGAATAAATGTAAGTGAAGATTATGAAAAATTTAGTTATAAAGCGGTATCAGCTTGGACAGGTTCATTTAACCTGACATATAATGCAACATATTCATTAGAAAATGCTATATCGTTTAATGACAATAGTGGGACAAATAAATTAATAAACGGTTATTTAAAGGAGCATCATCAGATTTTTTGTATTTCGGAGAAACTTAATTGGAAAAAAGACTGGATAGTGCCAGAATTTAGGATTGGGACGTAAAATAACTGTTTACAGCACGGATAACCGTTGCACGCCCCATAATTTTTAAAACCGAACCAATATAAGTCGCTTAAGTCGGCTTTTTTTTTGTTATGTTTAGATAGCTTTTCTATTTAGCAAAAATCTTTATATTTGATATTCTCCCCCTTTGGCCACCGAAGCTTTATGCGTAGGTGGGATGTTAAAATTGAGGGTGTTACGGTTTTCCGTAAAAGCATTTGTATTAAAGGGTTTATATTTAAAAGTTTTATTGCTGGCTTTTATAGAATCAAAAATGGTAGTACTTCTAATATGAATTTGATTTGAATAACAAGAATAAAAGATTTTAATTTATATATCCTACGCTATGAAAACGAATTTCTCTTCTCTTATTAAAAAAGTTTTCCTTAGTTCCATTGCGGGTATTTTGGCAAATAATTCATCAGCTGCCGCACCCAATTTTGATAGTATTTCCCTGAAAAGTGAGGATAAGGAACAATCTCGATTAAAATTTTATGATTTAACCCCAAAACTTATATTGAAGCAAAATAAGAATTCAGAACTCATGGTTATGGCCCACCGAAGCCACCGCTCTCATTCATCACATCGTTCGCACTATTCTAGCACTTCTGGTAGCACTTCTCGTAGTTCCAGTTCGAGTTCACGAAGTTCCAGTTCTAATTCTAGTTCTAGCAATAATTCTAATTCATCAAATAATTCAACCCCTTCCAATTTTTATAATTCAAATACTTCTAAATCAACTTCTGGTATAAGTGTCGCTACATTGTCTCTAGGAGATCGAAATCTAAAACTTGGAATGTCCGGAAGCGATGTAACTCAACTCATTAATATATTGATTAAGAAAGGTTATTTAAAATTGGAAAATGGCGAAACAACTGTAAGTGGAACTTATACCTATGATGAAACTATTGAGGCTGTTGTAAAGAAATTTCAAAAGGACAATGGCCTAGAGAACGATGGCGAATGTGGACCCACAACAACATATTATTTAAAGAATTAAAATGGTTGTAAATAAATTAGACAATAGAAACTTTGAGTTATCCATTAACAGCTTGTTGTATAATGAATCAGTTATCCATAAATGTTTCTATTGGTATTGCGATAAATTTTCTTTCGATATTAAAATCCAAAAAGATCTTTTTGTAGTGTCTATTACTAATTTTCCTGAGCACCTTAATTTTGATGAGATTTTAATTGCCATAAAGAAGGATTTAATCGACTTTAAAACTCGGGATATTATTGCAAACGACACAGCTAATATTCGAGCATTATTAATTGCAAAAGCTTTTGCTCATAGTGATGAATTCGATGAAGCACCGCCCGGTTTAATAGATGATCCCGTTGGGTTTAAACTCTCTGACTTTTAGCTTTTGCGATGGAAAATATAACTACAGCCAAGGAATTCAGAAAATTTAAATCTTTTGATTACTATAAAAATGAAAGGGAAACATATTATTTATTACCCTTTCGCTTTCACCAAATAAATTCAGAGAAAGAAGTAATTGTAAATGAGGTGGGGGATTTCATTCTGGTGCCAGTTGGGACGGCAGGACGAATAGCAACAAAAGAAATAAAATGGGAAGAAGACATATATGCTGATCTGGTAGCTAATTTTTTCATTTCTGAAAAACCGATTCCCGATTTAATTGATGTTCTGGCAACGAGATATCGAACTAAAAAATCTTTTCTTGATGAATTTACCGCACTTCATATTTTTGTGATTTCTCTTCGGTGCAATCATTCTTGCCATTATTGCCAAGTTTCACGTGTATCAGAGAAAAGGGATGAGTTTGATATGTCTCTGGAAAATTTAAAAGCCGGAATTCATCATATGTTTTCCACGCCATCCACTTCAATAACTATGGAATTTCAGGGAGGAGAACCCCTTTTGGCTTTTGAAAAAGTTAAATTTGGAATTGAGTATGCCCTTAAGCTAAATGAACGTTATTCTAAAAATATTTCATTTGTTATATGCACCAATGCCACAGTTTTTTCTGAAGAAATATTACAGTTCTGTCTTAAGTATGATGTAATTATTTCTACTTCGCTGGATGGACCCGAGTTTCTCCATAATGCCAATAGACCGAAGACGGGAACAAAGAGTTATGAACTGGTTATAGATGGTATTAATAAAGCAAGAATGGTTTTAGGTGCAGACAAAGTATCTGCATTAATGACTACCACATCATTAAGCCTGGACTATCCAATAGAGATTATCAATAATTATATTGAGAATGGTTTCAACAGCATATTTTTAAGACCAATAAGTCCTTATGGTTTTGCACTAAAAAACAAACAAAAGAATACTTACCATACCAAGAAGTATTTAGAATTCTACAAAAAAGGGTTAGAATACATCATACAACTTAATAAAAACGGACAATTTTTAGTTGAAGATTACACCACGATTATTCTCAAAAAGATATTAACGCCATTCCCTGTAGGTTATGTAGATCTTCAGTCACCCGCAGGTATGATAAATAATGTAGTGGTATTTAATTACGATGGCCGTGTGTATGCTACAGATGAATCGCGCATGCTTGCGGAGAATAATGATTTTACATTTCAACTTGGGCATGTTAACGACACCTATCAGTCCCTTTTTTACGGGAAGAAAGCGAAATACTTTTCAAAGTTTTGGGCGAATGAGACGCTTGCCGGTTGTGCCGATTGTGGTTTACAGGTGTATTGCGGTGCCGACCCTGTGTTTCATTATGCATCACAGGGAGATTTGGAAGGATTTAGACCTACTTCAGATTTTTGTATAAAGAATATGGAAATTATCCGCCATATTTTTGATCTAATTGATAAAGATGGGAAAAATGTACTTCCCATATTTAATTCCTGGGTAAACAATCGTCCTTTGAACTAATTCTTATGATTCAACTAAAAGCAAGAGGCGTACCCGTAAATATCTTCCAAGCTACTTTAGCAATTGTTACTGGCAAGGAAAAGGGACAAGGAACAACAGCTTATGCAAGTCAAGAAAATGGAGATATTTTATTGACTACTGATATTTCTCGAAATGTCTCTCAAAGGATGGTCACGAATATTCCTTCTCTCGACCACTTGGAAGACGGCGATATTATATATATTACTACAAATGGCACTATAAATACGCTTTTTAGGACAAGTTCACCCCACAATTCATTATTTATTACGGATAGATGCAATAGTAATTGTTTAATGTGTTCACAGCCTCCAAGAAATTCGGATGACTTGGACCATTTTTTCAAAATTAATTCTGGTCTTATATCATTGATTCCAAAAAGTACTTCCGAACTGGGAATAACTGGAGGGGAACCCACTTTATTGGGAAGGCGATTTATTAGCTTGCTACAACAGATTACGCTTGAATTGCCTGAAACGGATATTCACATACTAACTAACGGGCGAAGTTTTGCTTGGAAACAAATACCACAATCTCTAAGTCAAGTAAATAACCACAGAATTGTTTATGGAATTCCTCTCTACTCAGATTTTTACCAGTTACATGATTATATAGTACAGTCAAAAGACGCTTTTAATCAAACAGTTTTGGGGTTTCATAATATGGCGAGAAACAATTTGAGACTGGAAATAAGAATTGTTCTGCATCAACAATCCTATAAACGTCTGCCAGATCTTGCCAAATTCATTTATAGAAACTTACCGTTTGTAGAACATATCGCATTTATGGGCTTGGAATATACAGGATATACTATTAAAAATAATGAACTACTTTGGATAGAGCCCCGGGAGTATGAAAATGAATTGGAGGAGGCAGTATTGTTTCTCGATAGTATGGATATGACGGTATCCATTTACAATTTGCCACTTTGTCTATTGAAGCGATCCCTGTGGAAATTTACACGAAAATCCATATCAGATTGGAAACAAAAATATTTGGATGAATGCGCGGACTGCATTTTATTGGACCAATGTGGAGGATTATTCGATACGTCCAAAAGGCATAGTCGCTATATTAAGGCCATACACTAAAGAAATTTAAGGTATAAATTAGTATGCAAATAAATACCCTTATTAAAACTACGAAAAGAATCAATTTGTTATTGTTGGTTCTATTGCTGATTAACCCTGTTATTATATATCTCTTAGTTAATAGTATTTGGCTTAGCTTTTTATTGCCGTTTGTCCTTATCGTGTGCTCTATTCTTTTGGCGGAAAGCCATAAATTAAAGTCTTTATATATAGTATGGTTTAACGTTTTATTGGTGACTTCCTTCTTTTTACACGCTGAGGCTGTTTTTACTTATAGATTTCCAGAATACATTATTGAAGATCTATATTCTTTAAAGAAAAATTATTATTTCAATCAGCCATATTTAAATAAGACGTTCCAAGATAAAGAGTATTTAGTCCAATACAAAACAAATGCGCAGGGATTTAGAATTGGTCTTGAGGATGATCCCGATGTAACCGTCGAAAATGCCGATTGGCTCTTTATTGGTGACTCCTACACACAAGGCGCTCAAGTAGAATACGAAGAACTTTACACCAGCAGATTAAATGAAAATTATCCGGATAAAATAATTATTAATGCCGGGATTAGTGGTTTGGGAATTGTTGATGAGTATTATTATTACATTTCTGAGGGCAAAAATTTGAAAGCCAATAAGGTCTTTCTTCAAATCTGTAACTTTAATGATTTCATGCATGTAAGTAAAAGATCCAGTGGGTTTTCTGATTATTTGATGCATTACTCCAATTTCGCCCGGTATCTGTTGTACGGATTTAAATATGCTAATCCCGCTGAACTTCCGCTGGGTCGATGGACTGAGCCTTTTTATCCCGATGAAAAATCAAATAGAAAATATAATATTTTTTATAAAGAAACTTCAGATGAAAAAGAAAGGGATATAGCCAATTTTGAGATATATCTTAAAAAATTTGCCGAAGCAGTGAGAGCCAATGGAGCAGAGTTAATTATAATTCAAATTCCCACGAAAGAACAAATTCATTTTAAATATTTAAATGAGGTAGTGGATAATTTTCATATTGACATTAAGAAGCTCGATATGCATTTGCCTAATAATTTATTGGCAAATATGTGTGCGACTAATGCCATTAACCATATTGATTTGTTAGAGGAATTTTCAAACAACGATCAATCCCTATTTTTCGACTTTGATGAGCATTTAAATATTTTGGGGCATATACAAATTGCAGAAAGTATAGCGAAAGCTATCCCAGAGAATGAGAAAAAAAGTAAGCCTGAAATTCTGAGTAGGTTAAATATAGGTGATAGATATCCGGTTTTCTCAAGGGAAGACGGTAATATATTGACTTTTCAATCATGGAGAGACGGCAATATGGAATTATTTGTATCTGATAGTCTATTGAAAGAAATGAAAAGATTGACATGGAACAAAATTGATGAGATTCATCCTTGGCCATCACCAGACGGAAATATGATTGTTTTTACTGAAGGCGATCAGTCCCTCAATAGAACAAAAGTGGCCCTTATGGATATAAATGGCCGAGAAAGATTATATCTAACATCAGAAAAGAACACCTATGGAGCTATTCCTTCCTTTGATTGGAGCGGAAATAAAATAGCTTATGCAGAATGGCTGGACATTGATAATAAATTGACAAACCCCTATCTTGTTATTTATGATCTTTCTACTAAGGAAAAAACACAAATTACTTCTGACAAATTTGAAAGCTGGAGACCCATATTTTCACCTGATAATGAAAGGGTGTACTATATAGCGAAAAACAAAAGCAACGTGTTTGATATTTATGAATATTCCATTTCAAATGAAACAACTAGGAATCTAACGCAATCCAATTATGATGAATGGGATCCAGCAGTATCAAAGGATGGAAAAAGACTTGTATACGCAGGGAAAAAAAATGGTAACTGGGACCTTTTTATGATTGATCTTGATTCAGGAAAGAAAATTCAATTAACCGATAGTAAAGGAGACGAATGGGATCCCAGCTTCTCAAATGATGGAGTTTATTTGTACTATGCTGCGATTTATGGCTTAAGAAATGGAATTTTTCGTATCCCAATAAATTAGAATCAGATGCCGTTCAACTCTCTGATATTTATTGGGTTCTTTACATTCTTTGTAATAGTATATTATTCAGTAGGGACTACGAATAGAAAAAATATTATTGCATTGGCGGGGAGTTATATATTCTATGCATATGCAGGAATTTCGAGTATTCTATATTTATTGCTTATTACAATTATAACTTATAGTACAGTTCGAGCACTTAAAAAAAATAAAGTAAATAAAGCTTTCTTTCCAGTTTCAATTATCAGCATTATTCTTTTACTTATATCTTCTAAATATTTAAATGATATAATTTTACAAATTGTTAATATAGACCGGGCTAATTTTTATTCTGATTCTTTACTATTTACAGTTGGCATTTCCTTTTACTCGTTACAGGCAATAAGTTTAATAGTGGAGGTTGCCAAGAACAGATATTCAGACCATTTTACCTTTAGAAAAACAGCCTTATTTATAAGCTTTTTTCCTCAATCTTTGGCTGGCCCCATCCATCGTCCCCAAGAGCTAATGCCACAATTCCTTAAACCCAAACAATTTAACGCGGAAAATATAGTCGTTGGTTTAAAAACCTTATTATTTGGTTTTTTCATAAAGCTTATAGTGGCTGATAAAATTGCTTTAGTAATATTGCCTGTGTTTGAGAAATGGATAGAAGCAGATGGGGTAAGCTTAATTATTGCAATATTGTTTTATTCCCTACAGATCTACTTTGATTTTTGGGGTTATTCACTTATTGCTATTGGTTTAGGAAGAATACTTGGATTCAATATTAAAATCAATTTTAATCATCCTTATGCAGCAACATCATTTAAAGAGTTTTGGCATAGATGGCATATTTCTTTATCCGAATGGATGCGCGATTATATTTACATACCTCTTGGTGGAAGGGAGAAAGGCTATGGATATTTCCTTATAGCCGTGTTAGTGACCTTTCTTATAAGCGGAATTTGGCATGGACTAACATTTAATTTTATTTTATGGGGCATTTTACATGCCATACTTTACCTTCTAGAAGACATTAAAAGGAGGTATACAAAAAATATTTTTTTATCGGATATTATTCTTTTCCGGCTCGCCAAACAAGTTTTTTTCTTTGTTTTAATTTCATTTACTTGGTTACTTTTTCGAACGGAAAATATAAATGACTTATTCGGAATTATAGGTAAAATTTTTATTCATATGGAAAGCTGGTCATTTGAAACTAGTAATACTTATTATTTGACTGATGTTAATATATATTACATTCTGATTGCGCTGCTTACCTTTTCGCTATCACATACTAAATTTGTAGAAAGAAAAATAAATAATATTCCAACCCTTCGATGGCAACGGGTAACTGATTCTGTATTTATATGTTTTTGCTTGATTTCGATAATTCTATTAGGAGATATTGGAAGCCAGGAATTTTTATATTTTAAATTTTAGCTTTGTATTAGATGAAAAATATTCTTGGAATTTCTGCCTTTTATCACGATTCAGCGGCATGCATTATAATTAGCGGGGAAATAGTCGCCTGTGCCCAAGAAGAGCGATTCAATAGATGTAAAAATACTTCCGAATTTCCTGAAAATGCCATCAAATATTGTTTGGAAGAAGCTGGTTTAGTTTTAAATGACCTAGACGCAGTAGTTTTTTATGACAAACCTTTTTTAAAATTTGAACGATTATTACAAACATATTATTCTTTTGCACCCAAAGGACTTTCTTCTTTTCTGAAATCAATTCCCATCTGGTTGGATGAAAAATTATTTTTAAAAAACAAGATTCGCAAGGGTTTGAAAAAAATAGACAATTACGATAGCAAAAAGATGACCTTGCTTTTTTCGGGACACCATCTCTCACATGCCGCAAGTTCCTTTTATCCTTCACCTTTTAAGACAGCTGCTATTCTTACTATAGATGGGGTAGGGGAATGGAGTACTTCTACAATGTCAATAGGATCAGAAAATAAAATTAAAGTTATTAAGGAAATGCACTTCCCACACTCTGTAGGTTTATTGTATAGTGCATTTACTTACTATCTCGGCTTCAAGGTCAATTCTGATGAATACAAAATAATGGGACTTGCCCCTTTTGGTGATATTTCAAGTAACACCACACAAGATTATATTTCAAAAATCAAATCTGAAATAGTGTCAATTAAAAATGATGGTTCTATTTGGTTGAATCAGGATTATTTTGAATACACCACGGGATTGAAGATGATAAAAATACGGAAGTGGGAAAGATTGTTTGATCTAAACAAAAGATCCCAGGGAACTACACTCAATCAACAACATTGCAATATTGCTCTAGCCATTCAACAAGTTACGGAAGAGATTGTAATCAAAATGGCTATTGAAATTAAAAAACTAACCCAACTCGACAATCTATGTTTGGCCGGTGGTGTTGCCCTTAATTGTAAAATAAATACAAAGCTCCTCGAACTGGATATTTTTAAAGAAATATATATTCAACCTGCAGCAGGTGATGCTGGGGGCGCTTTGGGTGCTGCCCTTGCCGTTTTTTATATGTATTATAATAATGCCAGAAATCTTAATATTGAGGAAGACCCTATGAAGGGAACTTATCTGGGGCCAAAATTTGGTGATAAGGATATCATGAAACTTAATCGAGCCGAAAAAACTGTTTTTAAACGGTACGATGATGTTACGGTTTTAATTAAACAAATTGCTCTGGAAATTAGTAAGGGTAAAATTGTTGGTTGGTATCAAGCTAGAATGGAATTTGGGCCACGTGCCTTGGGAAATAGAAGTATTTTGGCCGATCCCCGTCATCCTCAAATGCAAAAGATGGTGAATGAAAAAGTTAAATTTCGAGAAGGATTTAGGCCATTTGCACCTTCTGTGGTCTATGAAGAAGCGACACAATATTTTCAACTTAAAGAGGAATCACCGTATATGCTATTTGCGCCCAAAATAAAAAGTAATTTACGAAATGAATTACCAGAAAACTTTGCTTCTCTTTCAATGCAGGAACGACTTGAGTATCAAAAAAGTCAATTACCCGCGATTACGCACTTAGATTTTAGCTCAAGAGTGCAAACGGTGACTAAGCAATCCAATCCTAACTTTTGGGCTCTTCTTATGGAATTTAAAAATATTACCGGCTACCCGATTTTGCTAAATACAAGCTTTAATGTACGAGATGAGCCTATTGTTTGTACGCCCTCGGATGCCTACAATTGCTTTATGGAAACTGATATTGATTTGCTCGTAATTAATAATTACCTTTATTTTAAAACCGAACAGGTTAAAAGCTAACTATGTACTTATTGAGCAATTTAAATTATTTATAATGGAATTTGCGAAGGATATGTTTTTGTTTATTAAAGAGAGAAAAAAATATTGGTTGGTTCCTTTAATAATTGTTTTGCTCATATTAGGGGTATTAATTGTATTTGGCGGAAATAGTGCTTTTGCTCCATACATTTATTCATTATTTTAAATGAGAGTTAATAACTACAGGAACCCTCTTGAAGCAGTTGTAGCGGTTATCATTTTGATTCTCCTCATCTATTTTAATGTTAGATGGAATTGGTTAATAATAGCGGTTATTGGGATTGGAGTATTGAGTATAACTTTTAAAGACATTGCCAAAGGAATTGATTTTTTATGGTTCAAAATAGTTTGGCTTTTGGGGAAAATTATACCAAATATAGTTTTAACTATTGTATTCTATTTATTGCTTACTCCTTTGGCATTATTATCTAGAATATTCAGTAAGAATAATCCGTTAAAATTAAAGAATCAATATGATAGCCTATTTGTAAGAAATAATGAACAAATTGATAAATCCTACTTTGAAAAACTTTGGTAAATTTTGATAAACAATAGGAAGGAACAATATATGTTCTTTTATTAATACCTTCCCTTTTTCTGAAATTATCACATATTCCCTCGGTAGTATATTTAATAAAGCGCACTTTTGGAAGCGTGCTATTTTATTGTTGAATTTGGAAATCCCTTACCTGGCTTTTGAAACCGAGGAAATATATTATTTTTGGTATTCTCCCCGGTTAATTAAGTTCCCATTACGGTTTTCCGTAATAAATTAATGATGTATTGACATACATTTGAATATATAAAAAACTAATTGCGCAAATATACGATATATGTACAATAGGCAGGTAATTTATACACATATTGACATCATTATAAAAACATCAAGAATAAAATATGGACTTTTACAGGAAAACAACTTTAGGACTTTTTGATAGCTCACAAAAATCATTTGAAATACCCGTATATCAAAGAGCTTACTCTTGGGAAAAAGAACAGTGGCAAACTTTTCTTAACGACTTATTGGAACAAATTGAAGGAGAGAATAACTATTTCTATGGAAATATCCTTTTAGAAACTGTCAAGAAAGATGTTAAGTATGAAATTATTGATGGACAACAGAGATTAACTACTTTGACCATTTTCATACGCTCAATTCTGAACGTTTTGAAAAAGCGAGAAAAAGAACTCGAAGATTTTGACTTTCAAACTAAAGAAAACATATTTCTTAAAAACGGTGGCAATATAAAATTACGTCCAGTCGAATATGATAGGGCTTGCTTTGATTCATTAATTATTGACAATCAAAAGAAATTTGAAACAAATACACCTTCGCAAGTAAGAATAAAAGAGGCAAGAATATTTTTTGTCACGGAATTGGAAAAGTTGAATACTGATATTTTGCTACGAGTTCTTACAAAAATTGAAACGACTGATCTAACAATTATCGAACTAGAGGGAAAAAAGGATTCTGCGTTAATGTTTGAATTGGAGAATAACAGAGGTAAAGATTTGACAAATATGGAAAAAATCAAATCTTACTTTATGTATCAAATGTACGTATACAGTGACCCTGATCAAACAGAATCAAATATTGAAAATGTATCAAATATTTTCAAGCTGATTTATTTAATAATCAATGATTTTAAAAAACTTAACGAAGATAGCGTTCTAATCTATCACAATAACGCTTATATCAAAGGCTATAATTACAGGACATTAGAAGATGTTAAAGAAGTTTTTAAGAAATCAGAAGACAAGATAGTTTGGATTAAAAAATACATTTCTGAGCTCCATACTTCCTTCTCGAATATGAAAAAGTTTGAAAACTCAGATAATTTTTATGCAAAAAAACTTTCTAAAATAAATGCCCCTGCCTTTATCTACCCTTTTGTAATCAGAGGCTATAAATACTTCGGGGACGATAGCTCGAAACTGAACACGCTGTTTAACATACTTGAAGTTTTAACCTTTCGCGCAAGATTGATAAATAGCAGAGCCAACATTCAAGAGCGTTTAAATTCAATACTTCTCAATTTTAAAGGAGATTTAATAAACCTAAAAAAAGAGATTAAAAGCAAATTGAATGAATCTTGGTATTGGAGCGACACAAACACAAAAAACTATCTAAATGGTGGAATGTATGGAAATAAGGTTTTGAACTATTTGCTTTGGGAGTATGAAAATTCAATTCAGAATAAAGGATATAGTATCAAAAACTTTAGCTTAGATAATGAACAAATAGAGCATATTTCACCGCAAACTCCAACAGACGGAGAGCCAATAGCAACAGGCTACGACCTGAATGAAGACCGTGAATATTCTGAAGATTTTGTTTCTAAGCATTTAAATAGCTTAGGAAATCTAATGTTAATCTCAGGCTCACATAATGCTTCAATTGGAAATAAGGCATTTAAAAATAAACTCAACTCATACAAAGAGAATCCTCTTTTAAATCAACAAGTAGAGATTAAAGATTTTTCAAATTCTGAGAATGAAGCAGTTTTTTGGAAAGCAGAGTCAATCGAAAAACGACATAAGAAAATAGTTGACTTTGCAATTCAGAGATGGAGTTTTGAGAAAATCGAAACAAAATATTTAGAAACTGAATTAATTGAGGATAAAAATAAATAACAAAATGCCAGCAAAGATGGTAGCTGTTGTAGAACCCCATAATTTATAAAACCCCAACTCATATAAGCCGCTTTGAGCGGCTTTGTTTATTAAGTATCTTCTAAAATGAAATAGATAGCGGTTGTATTAAGTAAAAAACTTTATATTTAGTATTCTCCTCTGTTAAATTGCAGGGTGTTCCGGGTTTTCGTACGTGTGTGTTTGCGTTTGTGGTGATTTTTGCTTTTCTAGTATAGTGATTATAAAATAGGGTTTTTGGACCTAAGCTTATAGCTTAAGGCCTACGGCATACTGCAAAAAGAGGTATATTTGGTATTCTCCCCGGTTAAATTACGACCCTTTATGGTGTTTCCGTAATAGGAGGGGCGATAGTTTAATTTTCTAAGGGAGCTTGATGTATAGTACAGATATTAAAAGTGGGAGCTCAAGCCAGTGGCTCTGATCTGCTTTATGTAATCCTCCGATTCATAATACTCTATGAGTTCATCGGCCTTATTGAGTTCATCTTTCAATTCATAAATCTCTTGAATCATTGCACCATCTTTTTCTCTATCAGGGTAAAAAATGCGATCTCCATGTTTAGAAAATATTTCTTTTTCTGATTTTGGTTTTTCTAGACCATTTACATAAAAGTCAGGTGGAGGGGGAGCGGAAAAATAAATTGATAATACCAAAGTTAGTATAGCGATACCTATTGCAACTATAGATGCTCTTTGTGCATTTTTGGCCTGTTGCCTGGTTTCTTTGAGTACTAAATAGTCAAGATATTGTTTTACAGCTTTCCCTTTTAAAAAGTAAGTTTTATTCGAAAAATCCCTATAGACTTGTAAATTTTCTTTATCTCCTTGATTCTCTATTAGTACGTTGTAATATCTTTTCATCATTTCAGAGCCTTGAATAGGCATTAAGGGGGCATCAAAATTTTTTATAAACCATTTTATAAAGGTATATTCTCTTAGTCCTTCTATGGGACCTGATGTTTTTAACTGTAATATTTTTTTTAATCGTTCATAAGTAATACCCTCATGGTGGTAGTAACCTATCTCCATTGCCTGAATGTAGATATTTGTTTCCATTTGAAATTTATTTTGCAATTCTAAAATAATCAAAATATAGGAGAGCGTTGTTTGATTACTTACTTATAAATCCCTTTTGACAAAAATTGACCTGCTTTTATAAAACAAGTATGTTTTTTACTGTATTTGCAATGTCATTTATATCCTATATAAAATAGAGAAAATCATTATATTTGATATTCTCCCCAATTTAAAATAAAACCTGTTATGGATTTCCGTAAATAGTCTTATACACTTCTAATTACATTTGAAAATATGAAAGTTTAATTATCTATAAGATGAAAAGAAAGCTTGTCATCACCTTGTTTTTTATTTCAATCATTCAATTGGGATACAGTCAAGATTTTGAAATCATAAGAGAATCGAAAAAATTGATTGATAGTAGAGATATTTATCTCAATGGTGGTATGCGTGCGGGGTTTGGTGGAAAATCCCGCACCTCCATTAAGATCGATTTACCACCCAATACTGTGGAGTGGTATTATAGTTTCACCACGACCGAGGGAGAAAATGGTACGGCAAATCTTAACTTGGCTATGCAACTATCCCGTATGTTGGTAGATCCCAGTGGTCTTTCTTCAATAGCAACTTCTAGAATCAAGGTGCCAGAAGGAGTAGCTGCGGCAGACATTTATCTGCTTGATCAAAAAAATATGCATTTATTTCTTCAAAAGGTAGATTTAAATAATGGCACTTTTCTTCACTATCCAGAAGGAATGGTGCAAAACACAAAACAGGCTATTGTAAAAGTGGATGATATTAAAAGTGGAACGTGGTACTTGGGTGTAAAGAATCCAAGCGCTATGAATGGCATTCATATTAATATTGAAGTTGTTGCAATTACCGAAACCAGAAAGCCCATTGCCAAAACAGAAAAACAGCAAAAGGCAGAATTATATGGCGGGTTGGCGAAAACGCAATTTGAAAACGAAGCATACGATATATGTGTTGAATATTGTGATAAAGCAATATCTGAATATGAATTGGGGAGTGTTTTGGCTACTAAAGGCCTTGCCCAACTGATGCTTGGTAAGGAAATAGAGGGTACAGAAACTTATATTAATGCAATAACGCTTGTTAAAAAACAACCGAATCCAAACCGTATTTTTAGGGAAATGATTCACGATATAGATAAGGCCATTAAAACAAATCCTGATCTAAAAGGGGCAGTTGAAATTAAAAAATTGATTACCGCCCAACTATAAATATTTTTTAAAATATAGGCCTCTTAGAAACCGAGACCTATTTGTTCGTACACACCCTTTTAAACGACTAATCTTTGGGCTTATGCTTATGGGGTTTTAATCCCGGGTGTTTTGGCTTTGTCTCTGGTGTAACACGTCTTCGCCTATCTGGAGTTCCGTCTTCTTTTTTGGGTTTCGGGCCTGGTTTAATTGCTTTAATTTTTTCCATCTTGTTAAATTTTATATCACTAGGAATAAAATTACCATAGATAATAATAGGATACTTACGGAAAACCGTAAGGAAAGCTAAAATCTATAGGATAATTTAGTGGTATTAATAATTTAAATTTAATATTATGGCAGTAAAACACACGCCCACGGGCGAAGTTCACAGTGGTTCCAAAGGTGAATACACTGGATGTGGAACAAATACAAATACTCATCCGGACCATTGGTTAAACACATCACAGAGTATTACTTGCGATAAGAATGGTTG
This sequence comes from Aequorivita sp. UBA3180, assembly GCA_002364215.1. Lineage (GTDB taxonomy): Bacteria > Bacteroidota > Bacteroidia > Flavobacteriales > Flavobacteriaceae > Aequorivita. The sequence continues at coordinate 176,480 of DEXQ01000007.1, forward strand.
CAAGTAAATTTAAATTTGTAATCTTGGGAGTTTGGGATGCAATCTTAAGACCTCAAACTCCCATTTTAATTGATTTATCTTCTAATGTTGATAGCACCGTCCCGACGCATTTTTTGTCATGCGCTTACACCGCTTTCCCGCCTTGGTCTTTCCGGTGCATTGGGTAGCGGTAGTTTTATGTGAAACGGTTTCTTGGGATGTGGTGTTTTTGTCGGATTCTGATACCAAACTTTGAATCTGCTCTGGATTTGAACCAGGTTTGCATACCGAGCATGCTTGGTATCCAAAATTTATAGCTTCTTGCAAAGTGATTTCTTTTTTGGAGTGTTTAAGATAGCGGCAATTTGCCGTATGGTATTTTTCGCCTGTTTTGGTGGTATAGACTGTTTGGGCGGGACTGTTATGGGCGCAGCCTAAGAAAACAAGGAATATGAGGAGTTGGAGAAATTTCATTGTTTGATTTTTTTCTTTTTATAATCCCGCCATTCCCAAGGTGGAATTGCGTTTGCTTCTTGCCAAAGGCCTATTTTATTTTTCCGCGCCATGGCCTCCAATTTTTGAAGTTCTATATCCTTTGAGTATTTCGTATAATGCCAGGCTAAGCCATTAATCAACAGTTGATTGTTTAAATTTAAGGAATCATTATAGAATACAATGGCAATACTGCGCCTATATCTATCTTTTTTTAGCACATCTATGCATACTGTTTTGCCAAAAATGGCCTTGGAAGTAAAATCCTTGGCCTTCTGGGAAAATGGCTGCTTTTTTTCAGGACAGTCTATATTTGCTAAACGTACTTTGACTATTGTTGAATCCTGGGTTAGGAGTTTAAAGGTGTCGCCATCCATTATCCCAATTACTTTGCCTGTTAGGGTTTGGCTATTGGTATTAAGGGAAAGAAGGAATAAAAAAAATAAAATTATATTCTTCAAATTTTAAAAGATTGTATTGCTTAGGGGAATCATTTGTTGTGCAATTTGCTCCACAAAATACCTTGTAATTATTGAAATGGAAATAATTATCACTGAAAAGAAAATAACTTTTGCCCTTTCATCATCTAAAATGCTACTATATATACCTTCTTTAGCAATGAATAATTTGAATATATAGCGACTAATAAATAAAAGGATTAAATATACAACAACCAATATTAAAAGATACTGGCCTAATAAAGGAGCAAATGTTTTCCATAGAGATGGAGTGGATATAGAATTCATTTTAATAATACCGTATGAGTTAAGAACTGATTGAGGCAATGTGGTGTACATTAATATAAATACGATACTTAAAGTGGTTGTATAAATTGCGGCAGAGACATTTGTTAATTCAAAATCGTATTTTTTATAAACTCTTAGTACGGTAAATTTTAAGTATAGAATGTAAAATAGGACACTAAAAAGCAATGCGCCGGTAATTTCAAGGATTGAGGTTTTCATAGTTAGTTATTTAGAAGTTAATTCCATTTCCCATAAATTCATATTATTATAATCGGGCGGTACATAACCTGGCACAAAACCTACATTGGTTGTTTCCCACAAAAAGTATCTCTTGTTGTTATAAGATTTATATACTCCTTCGTATGGTAAATTAATTGCAAGCATGCTATGGGACAACTGTTTGCTATTAATGATTCCGACGTCGTAATCAAAATGTTTTAGGATAGTATATAAACATAATGTTCTTGTGTCACAATCACCATACAGGTTTCCTAAAAACTCAGTCGGTGCTTGCAGCCCGAATTTAGTATTACCAAGACAACAGGGTTCAGAACACTGGCTAAGGTATTCCATTACAAAGCGTGATTGTTGTGCGCCTTGCGCACAATCTGTTTCAAGAATAAGTTTATATGGGATATCCTGAATCATACTTACAATTGCTTCGGCGAATGTTTTTTCATCCATTTTATTAGCCAATCTTAAAGAATCTAAGCTACCATATACCCTTTCCAACAACGCATCATTAAAAATGGATAAATCTTGGTATAGTCCACTATAGCCATTGTTCAGATAGTTTTGGTTTCTGTTGTTTCTGCTAATACGTATATCTCTTTTTGATAGCACAATATCCATTCTGTGTATGTTGCCCTGATAATCCTTCCATACTCTGTTGTTTATTATTAAGGTATCAAAAATGGGTTCGTTTTTTTCTGAATTTAAGGTGTCATAAACCGCTTCTGGCTCATCGTAATTATCCGAAAATTCATCATTTTTTGTTTTGATTATCTTTTCTTTTTGAAGATTTTCCGTTTCTTCCACCACTGGAGTGGGAGGTTGAAATGTGCCGTTGGAGGATCCATTTCCGCATCCTTTCATAATCATGGAAAGCAATGCCCAACCTATTAATAAAAAGAAACCTACTGAAAATATACCTGAAAATATTCTTGGGAGGCAACCCAAATTACTTCCAGCAACATTTCCGAGAGCAGGAAACGTGTTTAGTAACCAAATTAAGCCTACAACAGCAAGAATAAGGAGGGTAGGGAGCCAACCAATGCTTAGGAAAAATAGCAACAATCCGATTAAGGGTATAATTGCGAACAGTATACCAATAGTTGAAAAACATCCAGAAAGACAACCTGAGTTTGAAGGAGGTAGGGAGGTGGGGGGATCCTCCCTTACTTCATATTCTGAAGGGTAGTCATCCAGCAAAGGAGAAAATACAGCTTTCTTCTTATCTTCAATTTCAAGGAAATCAGTATAAAATTCAGTACTATTAATTTTACCGTAAAGAGTAAACCGAATATCACCCAGAAAAGGTTGTAGGTCCTGCTGGGGCGCTCGTACAATTTGAACATTTGAGGCTCGCACCTCTGAAAGGGCAAGGTTATACCCATCAAAATCTTGACTTTTTATCGATGGATAGGCTTTAATGTTTTTTAAACAAGACTGTTCCGCAATACGATCTGTTTCTACCGAATAAAACTCCTCCTCAGAAATTTGGACGAAATTGCGCAATTCTCCCCAATCTATTTTTAGATCGTTATACAGAAATTCAGTTTGAAATAAAGCTTTAAGTCGATCTTGGGAGCCAGTATATTGCCCCACAAAGTCACCTTTGATGTATACGTTTTTTATACGTTCTTTCCGTATTTCAACTAGCTTCTTCAGAATTTAAAAACTTTATAAAATCTTCAGTAGTACCAAGATTTTGGGTAACAATAAGGGGAATGGTATTGAATGGAGGGTCTAAATAGTGTTCCTTAATTTCAATCGATAAGTTATAATCCCTTTGAAAAATAGTAGCATACCTCTTTTTAAACCTTTTATAGTCTTCGAGAATTAAATTCTTTTCAACAGTTTTCTTTTCCTGAATATAGATGCTTCCAGCTTTAATACTAACTTTAATGAAAAAGGGTAGTATAAATAGGGTTAATAATGTAATGGTTACCATCCAGATCCAAGGAAATTTAGAATGAATGGTACGTAAACTGAGAAGTATTTTTCCTTCATAATCCGCTAATGTCAATTTTTCAAAGACTGTAAAAATTAAAAACGATTCAAAACCCTTTATAATCAATAACCCTATAAACCCCACAAAAATTAATCGACCTAATAAGGAAGCCAAGTAACTTAAACTAAATGTTTTTTCATTCTTGTTTAATGTGGTTAGGCAAAGCTTGTAGATATTCATAAAAACGATGGTCACAAATGCGCCCAACAACAGGGCGATAAAAATGTCTACAAATATGATTTCAAAAAACTGATACAATCCCAATAGTGAGATAATATAATTTATGCCCATCACCACACCCGAAAAGGTGAAGACCCTTCGGGTTTTTTTACTGGCCTGATACAAAATTTGATAATCCTCACAGGCCATTTTCCAAAGCGTTAGTTGCATGTTATCAAGATTTAGAGGTAGTGATATAATCTTCAAGATTCGTATCCAGTTTGTCGATTTCCTTTTGTACCCATTTATCAATAATATTTTCATTGAGTTTTTGTTGCGCTACCAAAAGCTGCTTTTTCTCGTGTATTAATTTTTGGGCTTGGTGGTGTTCTACCTTAATACGCTCTTGGCCCTTTTTGTCCTGGTAGTAATCGTAATGGATTTCTATCCCCTGTTCTGCTAGCAATAGCTCCCTTACATTATCCTTCATATAATTATACGGTCCTTTGGTAAGCATCATCTTAAAGAAAATTGGAGTCAATTCTATTGCCATGAATAACAGCGTAATAAATAATGAAATCCAAAAACCTGCGAGTTCATGAGCCAATTTTATACGCTCCAAAAGTCCGTCAAGACCGGCTGCTACTGTCTGGTTTTTCTTTAATTCTGCATCGAGTTCTTTCGCGAGTGTCTCTCTTTGATTTTTAAATTTTGATAACTCACTGGAGTTTTTTGTATCAAATTGCTCTAATTCATTTTGATATTTTATAACAAAGACTTTTAATGCTCTAGCAATTTCCCCTTCGCCTCTCCCTGCAGCATTTTTTCCTTGTACTTCATTGGTATAATTTGTTTCTGCCTCTGTTAGTTTATCAAGTATTTCGTAACGTTTTTTTTCAATAGCCTCAAGCTGTGTGTCAAGGGCAGCGAAACGTTCCGCATAATTTGCGCGCGTATTTATCTCATAATCCTTCTGAAGCTTCTGTTGCTCTTCATATAGTGCCGCATCTATTTCACTTTTAAACATTCGAATCTCGACAGGCTTGGATATGGTTATAGCGATTATAATTCCCATACACAAGCGGGGGATGGCCCCTCCCAATTCACCCCAGGTTATTTTTTCGGTTCCATCGCCCACACCACTGGCAGCGACAATAAAACGGTCAATATTGAAAATTATCAATCCCCAAATAATACCGAAGATAATGGCTTTAATAGCGGTTGGCCAGTGAGTCTCTGTTTCAAGTACGGAACCATTGGGTTCAAAAATGGTGTACATGGCATAACCGCCAGCAAGGGCGGCCATAAATCCCGTGGCGACTACCACCCCGCCCAAACATGCATATTTAACCTGATCGGAATAGGTAGACCTTTGTAGTATGTAGCTATCCGAACCAGCGGCTTTCCATAATAACTTCATGATACGGTCTGGGGTCGGACTGTGGTAATAATCTCTTTTCATCTTTGATGGTTTTGGTTAGTGTATTAAGATTTTTTTCTTTTTCTACTTTGAGTATTTCTTCTGTTAATTCTGATATATCCAAGGGTGGAATTTCAATTTTTAAATTTGCTATTTCTGGAATATTGTTTTTGATTCTTGAGGTGGAAGGCTTAAGCGAAAAGGAGGGTTTTAAGGAAGGAAAAACATTTTTGGATTTGAATTCTGATTTTAAATTCAGTCTGTATTCCTTTTTAAATATGGGCTCTGGGGGAGGGGTTTTTTGAACCTTTATAAAATAAAGTTCAATTTTTTTAACAGTCTTTTCCTTTATGCCATAAAAGATTATTTCGACATTTTGAGTGCTTAAATCATTGGTGAAATGAAAGGCGTTTTGAGTAATTATCCTCTTTTTACTTCTATATATCACTTTAGCGTAAAGAAGGTTTTGCACATCCCAAGTTATTTTATTGGGTTGACCAATAATACCTATTGGAGCATCAACATACACATTGCTAGCTACCATCTTTCGATTAGTGATTCTATAAATAATTTGGCGATATGAAATCATTAGAAAAGCATATAGCCAATTGAAGAGATTTTTCATCGTTTGTTGCCCATTAGTTGCTAATTAGAAGTGAAACAAAAATTGCCGTGCTAATTAATAAAACCCCTACTACCAAGCATCCACTATTTTTGACCTTACTAAAGGTTTTTCGGTACGTCAATCCAGGAATACCGGAGCGAATGGAATACCCCTTGGAACTTAAGCTGCCTCTTTTGGTTCTAAAACTCGGGCTTACACCAGATTTGCTGATATTGAGGTCAAAGCCTTTACCTAGGTTTATCCGTTTTTGATATCGAAAGCCCATATTGATTTTTAAAATATAAGACCTTATAAAATTTTTTATCTCTTCATTCTAGGATTGGTCATCAATTTCGGCATTTGGCGCATTAGACTTAACCGACTGTATTCCATTTTTACAACCAACTTTGGTTTCATACATTTCACTAGTAGCAATAATCTGTGAGTTCACAGCGTGTAAATTGAAATAATACTTATCGTTACTACTTTTTTTGATAACAAATTTTGGATATGCCATATTGATAGATTTTTTGATTAATATTCAAACTTAAGGCACTTAAAAAGGAAAGTTTTACGGAAAACCGTAAGATGGTATTTATTTCAACTATTATAAATAATTATCAACCGTTTTCAAAAGTGCATCCTCAAATTTATAGATGTCTTCTATTGATTGAATTGGTTCACGGGTTTCATTTTTCTTATCATCAAAAACTCCCAAGTATTTATTACCTCCATTTAAATGAAGTCTGCATAAGGGCTTACGATTGTTGTCATCCAATAGGATTCCGAAATAAGATTGGGTGTCACGGTGAATTATTCTGCTTACTGGCAGTTTTCTTCTCAGTATTGCCACTACAATTCGAAAGCCTTCCATTTCCTCTTCAGTAGTTATTATTTTGCTTTCCGGTTCTTGGGTTTCAACATTATCTTCTTGCTGTTTTTCTGCTTCCTTGTTAATAGCCGCATTTAAACGATCATTAACTTTTTCACTGATGGTTTGGTTGAAGGCCTTTTGAACAAGCTCTTTAAACTCTTCCATCACGCGTTCGGTGAGCCTGCCAGAATATGCTTTATTCGCAAAGAGCCTCACAAAATCATGTGAGGGAATGATAAGCTCTTCTGATATTAATCTTTTGATTTCCCTTGTATATTTAAGGGAGCTGGCATTGTCCACAATAGAGTCTACATCGAAATTTGATTTGTGGAATTTGGCTATTTCATTTACCATATTTTCCTTTACCGTAGTAATATCAAACTCTAAAAATGGTTTTTCGTCCATTTTATTGGGCTCTTCCAAATCTGTGTAAAACCGGTATTCAATTCCATTTGTAAGCAATGAAAAGCGGGTTTTTGTTACGTGGAAATAACGGAACAATTGTGAATTATGTACGTTTAGATCCTCTCTCCAATTTTTGCATTCTACAATCAGGATAGGGTTACCGTTCTGGAATATTGCATAATCTACTTTTTCGCCTTTTTTAAGTCCAAGGTCCGCTGTAAATTCTGGTACAACTTCAGTTGGATTGAATGTATCATACCCCAGAATATTAATAAAAGGCAGTACAAAGGCATGTTTGGTAGATTCTTCCGTTTCTATTTTATCCTTTAGTTGATGTATTTTATCAGCTAAAGCTTTAAGTTGGTTGTGTAGTTCCATTTTGATATTTTATTTTATTGGATTTCTTAAGAACGTATAGCAGCTGCCATAATACTCACATATTCCCTTACAAATTTTTCAAGCTTATCTTCTGGAATTGTTTCATAACCTTTTGTACTTGGTCTTCTTTCACCTTTACAGAAACTTAATCTAGGATAAACGCGGTCTAAACTTTTCTTATAGGCTACACTACAAGAGCAATCATCAGTTTTTTCTACACAGGGAACATAATTGAAAAGATAGCTTCCACCATGCTTGTTGCCATCGATTACTGTAATTTTAAATTCAATTGTTGCTCCATTTAATAAAAAGTTATTCTCCTTTGCAATTGCTTCCTTTCCATCTTTTTGGAAATAAATATTGGTATTGTATGGTACTTCTGTATCTAATCGAACTAGTTCTAATATTAAATCTGTTCCAGTTAATTTTTTAATTTCAGAATAATTAATATCTTTTGACTTTCCTATAACCTCATTAAATAAACCACGATCTTTAACATCGAATCCTTCCAATAATAATTGCTTTTCAATTGCATTGTATAGATAGGAGTTTTGGTCTGACTGCGTTGATTTGTCTTCCGAAGTTGGTGCTTTTAAAACAATACTAGGTTTGGGATTTGCCTTCATATATTTTTTTATCTCATCAGTGGTAATTATTTCTTTTTGATCTTTACCAGTAAGTTTTACGTAACCACGTTGCAAACTGCATGACCCTAATGTTGTTAGAATCATAAGAAGAAGTATCCTAGTTTTTGCTTTCATTTTTTTTTGATTTAATTAAATATTGTTTCAAACTTAAAGCCTCTTTTTAAGGATATTTTACGGAAAACCGTAAAGTCAATAATTTTTTAAAATAAATCCACTCAGTTCTTTTTCTGGAATTACTTTATGTTTTTTGGTTATAACTATTTTTTCGTTCCCCAAATCAATTATTTGGAAATGAGGATTGCAATTGTTAACTCTGTAATTCAGCGCACGCAGTCCGGCTTTTAAACCTTCTTCTTTTGTATGGTTATAGACATAGTTTGAGCAGGACAACTTAAAGAGACACTTTCTCCTTTTGTGTTTTGGAATAATAAACCAATAACATTTAATGGAGAGTAATAAAATGTGCCTGATCATTTTTTGAAAACTAACATATTGCTCAACACGGTAAACCCAGGTTTTGCGCCAAAACCAAAACAACCTGCATCCGTTGGAACTGTATTTGTAACAGTTTCCAATTGTAGATACGTCCAACCTTCTTCAGCTTGTTGGTTTATAATTTTTTCCAATTGCATAGACACGTGGTGTGGTGACCCAGTTTTGTGATCTACGTGTGCGGTAAAAGGGATAACTTTGTATTCCATCATTTAAATATTTGTAGTTTTTCCAAACTTACTTTACCGAAATAAAAATCCCTTACGGTTTTCCGTAAGGGATAAAAAATCACCTATATATTCTCCCTACCCATATATATTAGGCTATCATTAGGTCAAAGGTATGGAAGGGGGTAGTGGGTATTTTACGGAAATCCATAACCTATTAAAAAAAATGGAAAACCTCATTTCGCATCAAGACAAAATGAATGACCATTAAAAAAACCCTCCTAAATCGGAAACACTCCCCCTTTGAAGGGGGGGCAAGGGGGGATGTTAAAAGAAACCCTCCCCAAACCTATTTCCTGCACTGCTAGGTTTCTACCTAGCTTGTCCCCTAAGCATAGTAGACTAAATTCCACAGCTCGTCTTTGGACGGATAATGTTTTACTTTATCAACAACTTCATAAATCGGAAACCCTCCCCCCTTTGAAGGGGGGCAAGGGGGGATGTTAAAAGAAACCCTCCCCAAACCTATTTCCTGCACTGGTAGCTTTCTACCTAGCTTGTCCCCTTAGCATAGCAGACCAAATTCCACAGCTCGTCTTTGGACGGATAATGTTATACTTTATCAACAACTTCATAAATCGGAAACACTCCCCCCTTTGAAGAGCCTGTCCCGAGCTTGACTAGGGAGGGCTAGGGGGGTGTTATAATCCAGATGGCGTTCCCTGAGCGAAGTCAAAGTGAACACCGTCCTGAGTGGAGGAGAAGGCAAAAGCGGTCAACCTATGTCAAGGACATAAATATACACGATTCACGTCTCACGTCTCACGATTCACGTCTCACGTCTCACGATTCACGTCTCACGTCACCTACTTAAATTAACCCGATATCCTTTACTATAGCCACCAATTGGGTGGTATTCCGGGCCTTAAAATGATCGCAAAGCTTACTGATCTTTTTTTCGATGGAACTTACGCTGGCAGGCTGGATATTGTTTTTTGTAAAATTGAAGCTGATTTCTTTTTGTATAAAGCCCTGCGAGAGTAGCTTTAGAATTTCTATGTCGTAGTCGCTAATTTCAATCGCCATCTTTTTTTGAATGGCATTAGCTACTTGGGGGGAGAGATATTGTTTCCCTCCATACACATCCTCAATGGCCTGGGCCAATTGTTTTAGGCCATACCGTCCTTTACAAACATAGGCATCGGCATTGCACTGCAGTACAATGTTTCGTACTTTTTGCAGGTTGTCCTCTACGGAATAGGCAATTATTTTTAAGCCTGGGTACTTTTCCTTCAGTGCTCGAATTAATGTTTCGCCAGAAGGGTACTTTTGGCTACGATGGTCCGCTACAAACGAGAGATCTGTTATTAAAAGATCAAAAGGTTCCTTGACTAACATCGCCTTTTCAATTTGAAGAAACGCATCATCGCAATATGCAACTTGCGTAATGTGTTCTATATTCATTCCGTGCAGAACAGAAACAACTCCTTCGTTGATGCACTCCAGGTCATCTGATACCAATACTTTTTTAAACATACTCATATACTAATTTTTGATCGAAACCCATTTCCGGGTTCAGATTCAAAAATAATAGTTCCCTTAATTGCTTGAATACGGTTTTCCGCATTTTGTAGTCCATTCTTGTTTTTTAGGGTGCAACCTTTGCCATTATCGCTATATGCAATGCTTATATTCTTTCCCTGTTGCCTAAAGTTAAGCAGTACCGCAGTCGCACCGCTGTGCTTTTTCATATTAGTCATCAATTCCTGCAGCACCCTATACACAGTTTCTTTTTTAATGGTGGGCACAATTTTCCAATCAAGGCTAGCTAAATTACGGGTAGAGATTGCTGTTGTATCAGTTTGATAACTTAATAGGAGATCGTTGAGCTGTTCGTTGAAGTCGGCTTCTATTTCAATAGCACTATTTTCTTTAGAGATGTCGCGTGTTTTGTTATAGATAGTCTCAAGAGCATCCATTATTGTTTCGTCATCTCTATATTTTCCTTGTAATTTGGCCATAAGCTGGTACACGTCGTTTGCTACTTCATCATGGACTTTTTTTGATATGCGTGCCTCGGTTTTGTGCACCTGTAATATTTTTTCTTTTTTATGTCTTGCACCCAAGAGAAGAATAACCAATACAGCCAATATAAATATGGAAATCCCAATAATCATAAAGAGTCTTTTATCGCCTTTCTCCTTTTCTTGAAGTAGTTTTGCAGCTAGGGTGTTTTTTCGTTCCTTTTCAACATTGTATTTTATAAAGGCATTTTTGTTTTCGGCCAATTGTTTTTCTTCAGCTATACTGTCAGTAATTTTTTTGAACTGTACAATTTTAGGGTCATCGTTCATAATTGCATACAGGGAAAGGGCATTTTGAAGGTAGGTGGCGCTTTTTAGTGTATTTGCGACTTCATAAGCTTTATTGGCAAAGTTTAATGCTTGCGTTTTGTCATTACGGTCAAAATAATATAGGGCTAAATTTTTATAGCTGGAGTAGATGCTTTCCAGGTTATTTTGGGCTTTTCTAAGCGAAAATGCTTTTTTTAAATTGGGCAACGCATCGGGATCCCCCAATTTCGATTGCACAAAGCCGAGATTGTCGAGTACGAGAGCCAACTGCAGCGAATCCTTGATGTTTTTATTACCCTTTAGCAATCGGCTATATTGATAAATTGCCTCACTGTATTTTTGCTGATCCTTATAGATATTCCCCTTATTATTGATTATTGTAATACTATCTTTCGTACTTGGGTGTAGTTCTAAAAGATTATCGTAAACAGCAATGGCTCTTTCATAATTTTTAGTGCTTCTGTAAATTATTCCTAAATGATTTAATATTCCTATTCTTTCCTCCTTTAGCGTATCATTCTTATGGTAACTATCAAGTAGTGAAAGAGCTTCTACTGCCGCCGCTTCACTTTCAAATAAATTTCCGATGTTATATTCAGCACGGGCAATCATTCTTAGGTCGTGTAAAAGATTTAAAGTATCGTTTTTAAGATTGTCCTTTTCTTTTTTCCCCCTATAAAAATTAATCGCATTCGGAAGATCATCACTGGAATTTGGATTAAGAATTAGTTTATAATAGTAGGATGTGCTGTCATATTTCACTTGACATAGGGAAGATATTGGATAGAAAAATAGGCTAAGTGATATCCAAAAAAAGAGGAATGAAAATATTTTGTTTTTCATTCCCCTAAAGTACTAACAAATTGGCAGATAATTATCAACCACCATTTCCTCCAACTGGCGGTGGCGGTGGTGGTGGTATATGACCATCATCGCCACAACAGGCTTGTGTACTCTTTACTTCCTCGGAAATGGCTTGTGGGGTACAGGAAAAAAGACCCAAATTGAGGAAAACCGTTAGTAAAACTAAAATTATTTTTTTCATTTTGTTATGATTAAAAGTTGATACTAGTGTGGCCGTCCAGATACTTGCCCAGATTGTTTTTCAGCAACACGATAAGGGAAAGGCTAAGCCTTTCAAGCTTGAGAAGTGTGGAGCGCAGAAGTAATGCATAAGGTTACTTCTCAAAATGGCCAGTTACATTACACTGCAGCTCCAGTAGTAGTATTGAAATGTTTTGTAAACCCTGTTACACCCAAGGTGGCATTGCAATACTGAAGCAAATGAAGAAAGAATGGTTTGGAAAGCTTGGAAAGTGGATGGAAAGGTTTTGGAAAGCTTCTGGAAAATTATTTCCGAATATTTTCCACACAATTTTTTGTAATTTTAATAGGTTCAAATACAGACTTTATGCATAAAAAATTACTGTTGGATGCTTTCGGAAAAGTGCGAAAAGAATTGGAACAAGAGGGGGTTTCTTCTCCATCAAAGACTCGATGTGCGGAGGAGTTGTCCATCATAGTTTCCAAATCTTTTAGCTATAGTGAGAGAAGATTACGTGATTTTTATAATAGTGCCATAAATCCTGACTGCGAAAAAGTCAATATTCCTCAAGAGGAGGTAGTATTGGCACTCGCAAATTATTTGAACTGTACCGATTTCAAGGAGTATTTGGCCAAAAATCCAATTAATAAAGAAAAAGAAATTCCTGTGATCTCACCTACTACCCAATTACAGAGTTCTGTGGGATTTTTAAATAAAAATAAAGTAACGCTGATTGTAATATTTCTTTTTGCTTTAGGAATAGGAAGTTATTTCTATATCACTAGACAACGTTGGATGGAGTGGCAGGATACCCATTATGTTGAGGTTCCCTTCGATTCCAAAAAATTGAATGAGGGTACTTTAAAATTTTATAAGGAAGAGCGCATTGAAAACTTTAAAAGAATTATTGCTAATTGTAGTACCCAATATTTTCGAAAGGATGGAGAGGTTCAAATATGGTATGGTAAAAATAAGGAGGGTATACTTCAATATTTCACTAGTTATGGGTTACATCCAGAGACTGGTAAAACCCTTAAGCCGATTACCACATATATGATTAGGAAATATATTTGTCCTTAAATTTAATTAATGGGATCTAGAGTTTGTTTCCGCATTGTTTGTTGGCTTTTAGTTTTTTTCTAACATTATATTTGTTTTCTCCCCCAAGTCATAAAGTCTACACTGACCGACTCTACAAACCCACAACCCACAACCCACAACCGAGAACAGACAACCGCTTCACGCTTCACTACTCACCATCAACCCACAACCGAGGACCATTTGCGGATTCAATACTCACTACTCACCATCAACCCACAACAGACAACCCAATAATAATTTCTCTTAAAAATATTTCATTCCAGAAAAGTTCATGTTCTATCTAGTTTTGGATGTAATTGAACAATTATATAAATAGGGTATTTTAAAACGAATAAACCTTAAACCCAATCAAATTCTAAGTGAAAATTGCTGTATGCTAATTCATCTAAAGGAAATTATTTAGTTTCGTATACTTTCGTTGTTTAAAAATTCGAGTATGCGATTATTGGGTATTGTAATTATACTATTGTTAAATAGTACAGGTCTTCTGGCCCAAGATAGAATAATTGATAGTCTTCAAAATGAACTGAATACTACTCAAAACAGTCTGCAAAGGGTAAAACTTTACAACGCAATTTCCGAACAGTTTAAATACAGCGATCCCAACAAGATGCTCGAATTTGCAATTAAGGCTTTGGAGTTATCGAAAGAGGAACAACTGAAAATTGAAATGGGGCATGCTTATCTGAATATAGGAACGGCCCATATTATTTTGGGCGATTACCAAAAGGCAATGGACCATTTTGTCTGGGGGAAATCCCTTTTTGAAGACCTTCCAAAATCTCCTCAAACTTCTGCCGATATTGCAAAAGGCTTGGCCAGAACCTATGGTAGTATGGGTATTGTCTTTTCAGAACAGAGCAATTATGCCAAGGCTCTTCAATATTATTTAAAAGCAGCGAAAGCCTACGAAATGCTGGACGATAAGGGGCAGGCAGCCAAAATTTATAATAATATGGGGGTTGTTTACAAATCCCAAAACCAAAATCAAAAGGCATTGGAGTTTTTCCTTAAGGCCTTGGAAATCCAAAAAGTGCTGAATGCACCGAATACCGCTATTACCCAAACCAATATTGCAAATATTTACTTCAAGGCGGAAAAGCTTGATGAGGCTTTTCAGTATTATACTGCAGCCAAAAGTAGTTTGGATTTACACCCTAATACTCGGGCTTTAGGGGAGTGGTATAACAACGTAGGTGCGTATTACAATTCTCGTAATTACCCCCAAATGGCATTGGAAAATTGGCAAAAGGCCATAAGTGCCTTTGAATCCATACACGATAAGTTTGGATTAGCTGATACCTATCTTTTACTGGCTGAATTTTATAACGCACAAGGGGAGCATACAAAGGGCCTGCAAGCGGCAAAAAGTGCCTTAAATTTAGCGTATGAAACAGACGTATTGGAACAAAGGGCAGCGGCGGAAAACCTTTTGAGCGATAGCTACGACAATTTGGGAAAGACCGAGCAGGCCTTGTTTCACTTTAAAAAGTATAGTAATGCAAAGGACAGTCTCTATAAAAAAAATAACATTCAAAAGGCAGTGGAAGCTGCCATGAACTATGAGTTTGAGAAAAAAGAGCTCCTCCAAAAGGAAGAAAACCAAAAACGCGAGCTCTTGATAAAGGAGGAGGCAAAAAGCAATACCTTAAAACTACTCTTTGGTTCCCTAATTGTACTTTTGCTTTTCGGCATCGGCTTTTTGATATACAACCGCCAACAACTTAAAAAAAACCTAACCCTTCAAAAGGAATTGGCAGAGTATGAGCAAAAGGCTTTACACCTACAAATGAATCCCCATTTTGTATTCAATTGTTTGGGCTCTATCTCAAGTTTTATAGTTCAGAACGGCACGGATAGCGCCATTAAATACCTGTCAAAATTTTCAAAACTGATGCGCTCGACATTGGAATATTCAAAGGAGTCGCTTATTCCAATCGATAAGGAGATTGAAAGCCTTCAAAATTATTTGGAGCTTGAGCAACTTCGGTTTAATGATAAATTTACTTTCAACATCGCCAAAGACCCAAACATAGAGGACGATGTAGCGATTCCGCCTTTATTGATTCAACCCTTCATCGAAAATTCAATCATTCACGGGGTAATTCCAAAAAAGGAAAAAGGTAATATTTCCATAGCTTTTTCGGTTGCGGGTAAATCCTTACATTGTACTATTGTGGATGATGGGGTAGGGATCAACCAATCTATTAAAAATAAGGAGAATTTGGTTTTGGCGCATAAGTCTATGGCCTTGGGTATCATTAAAAAAAGATTGGAGATGATTTCTGAAGCTACAAATAAGGAGGCCAGTATAGCAATTGGGGAACTAATAAACGGCAATACAGTCACCGGAACAAAAATAGTGTTGAAATTGCCTTTACAGTATAGCGGCCATTAATTGAAAAGATTTCAAGGAATTTATGATTAAAGCAGTATTGATTGACGACGATAAAAATTTAAGGGAGGGAATGAAAAAGCTTCTCGCCCTCTTTGCCCCGAAAATTAAAATTATTGGTGAGGCAGATAGCGTAGCGACTGGAGTGGAGACAATAGACCGATTACAGCCACAGGTTGTTTTTCTTGATATACAGCTGAACGACGGTACCGGGTTCGATATATTGGAAAAAGTAGCCGAAAAAAGCAAGACCATAAACTCCAACATAGTATTTATTACTGCCCACGAACAATACGCTATCAAGGCTTTTAGGTTTAGTGCCTTGGATTTTTTGCTAAAACCAGTAGATCCCGAAGAACTGCAAAAAGTGATTGAAAAAATTGAAAAGGTGCTCACAAATAGAAACGACTATTCCCATATAGATTTATTACTTGAGAACATCCGGAAAAACGTAGATAATTTTAAACGCATTGCGCTATCGACTCAAGACGGCATACATCTATTTGACATAAGTGACATTATTCGTTGCGAAAGTGAAGATAATTATACCAAGTTTTATATTAAGGATCATAAACCCATATTGATTTCCAAAACTTTAAAGGAATACGAGGAGCTATTGGCACAGCACAATTTTGAGCGCATCCATCAATCGCATTTAATTAACCTTAATTATTTAAGGTCCTACATTAAAAAAGACGGAGGCTATCTGGTAATGGAAGACGGCAGCCATTTGCCTATCTCACAACGAAAGAGGGAACGCTTGCAAAATATTTTAAAAGCCATGTAGCGAATTCTAAATGAAACCCCACCTATACTCATTCGCCCAAGAAATTACCAAAAGACATGATTACTTTTATATCAAATAACCAATTATGAAAAAAATACTACTTCTCCTTTTATTAGCTTCTGGTCTTGCCAGTGCGCAAATTGTAAACATTCCTGATTCCAGCTTTAAAAATGAATTGATCAATGATGGAGTCGATACCAATAGCGATGGTGAAATACAAGTTTCCGAGGCACTTGCTACAACTTCCATATCCCTGCAGTCATCCAATATTGTAAATATCACTGGAATTGAAGCCTTTGAAAATTTAGAAAGTTTTCAGAGTGACCCGAACCAAGTGGCGACCATTGATTTCTCTAGCAACCTAAATTTAATTTCTGTTGAAATTCAAGCTGCAATTCCTCCCGGTGTGGGAGTATTATCCTCATTAGATATTGATTCCTGTGTTGCTCTGGAAAACCTGTTGGTATCCTCATCCTCCATTGCAGCATTGGATCTTAGTTCAAATGTTAACCTTACTTCCCTGTATATTGCAGTAAACCCATTGTTGGAAACCGTCTTTCTTAAAAACGGTAGCGATGAAAGCTCAAACATGGATCCCGGTAGCTGGATGGAAAATTGGTTGTCCGCAAACAATCCAAGCCTGCAATATGTATGTGCCGACGAATTTCAGGTTACCGAAATACAGCAATTCGCGGGAACCGATTATCCAGTAAATTCTTTCTGTACCTTCCCTCCGGGCGGTGATATCAATACTATTACAGGGATAACAAAATTTGACGATGAGGGCGACGGTTGCGATTCAGGCGATAGTCCAATCTCCTACGCCCGTTTTAATATAAATTATAATTCCATACCAACCAACGCCATAGCGTATAGCAATTCTGCCGGGGTTTATAATGTGTATGTGGCACAACCAGGTCTTTATACCTTACTACCGTCGTTAGAAAACCCAAGTTACTTTAGCGTGAGTCCCGCTTCGGCAGACGTGCCGATTCCCGTAATTGACAACAGCATCGTGACCCAGGATTTTTGTGTGGAGGCAACAGGCGTGCACCAAGACCTTGAAGTTGTAGTTACCCCAATTATAGCTGCAAGACCGGGGTTTGCGGCAACCTACTGGCTGACATACAAAAATAAGGGAAACCAAACCGCTTCTGGAGATGTAACCTTCAATTATCCCGAAGACAAGATGGATTTTGTTTCTTCTAGTACAACACCGGATACACAGGGAGCAGGCATGATGACCTTTAATTTTATGGACCTGCAACCCTACGAAACGGTAACCGTATCAATCGTTCTTGATGTAAACGCACCTACGGACACGCCCCCCGTAAATATTGGTGATGTTTTGACGCTTGCCGCACAGGTAAATCCCATTGCGGGCGATGAAATGCCAGACGATAATACATTTACACTTAACCAAACTGTGGTTGGATCCTTCGATCCCAATAATATTATCTGCTTGCAAGGAGAAGAGGTGCCTACAGATTATATTGGAGACTATCTTCACTATGTTATTAATTTTGAAAACACGGGGACGGCTCCTGCCCAGAATGTCGTACTAACTATGGAAATAGACCCTGACGATTTTGATCCTTTAAGTCTTCAAATCCTTAATATTTCCCATCCAGCTGAAATAATTGTACAAGATAATCTAGCCCAGTTTTATTTTCAAGATATTCAGTTGGACTCAGGGGGCCATGGGAATATACTTTTAAAAATGAAAACGAATAGTGAATTGACCTTCACGGATAATGTGGAAGCCCAGGCCAATATTTATTTCGATTATAATTTCCCGGTAGAAACCAATGAGGCAATAACTTCATTCAGAATATTAGGTGTAGAAGAGCACGACAGTTCAAACATTGTACTGTTCCCTAATCCAACCGATGGATTGGTGAATATTCAATCTGCTACCATCATTAAGAATATTCGAATTTATGATCTTCAAGGAAGATTGATGGAATCATTCCAGCCGAATTCACAAGCTACGAAATTGAATATAACAAACTTAAATACCGGCGTCTATTTCCTTTCTATCGAAACTGAAATAGGCACAAGTAATAAAAAGTTCATAAAGCATTGATAAATTGGTTTAATGGATGTTAAATTGATATATTAATTGTTAGTTAATATGTGTGAGGGCAAGATCTTTATAGTATTCTTGCCCTCTCTTTTTACAGATACTATCTCTTTCAACTACCAACCACCAACCACTTGCGGATTCACATATTCACAAATTCAACTATTCACCATCCGACTCCTTTTTTACTTTTCGATATTAACGACTTAAGTACTTAGCTTATAACCTAAAGACGAAAGACATAAGACATAAGATGTAAGACGAAATATAATTTCCATTTCCGGGATTATAAACTTCAGTATTCAGTATTTAGTATTCAGTATTCAGTATTCAGTATTCACAACAGACAACCGAGAACCCACAACAGCCTCAAATAAACCCATACATTCTAGCTTTTTGTAATAATTGTTTGTCTTCCCCATCTTCTACATCAAAAACTATTTTTAACTGCCGTTTGCGTTTTTCCAGTGCACCCAATGAAAAGGGCATTAGTTCTGGTAGCTCTTTCATCTTTGTGCCTTGCGAAAGCTCATAAAGTAGATGTCTGTCCCATTTGTCCAACAAGTAGTCGTGGCTTATATATTTACGAATGGCCTGCAGTACCGTTTTGCTGTAATAGGGCGGGTCCAGCAGTACCTCCATAAGAGCTGCCACCAAGGTTTCGGTATCTATATCACTTTTTATTACAAACCCCTCGGGATTGATATTCCTAAAAATATTCTGTATTCTGTAATTGTCATTAAAGGTAGTGGCCACTACAATTTTGGCTTGCGGATGCTTTTCGCGTATTTCCAGCCCCAAATCCTCTCCCGAAAGCATTCCTAGGGTGGGGGAAGGGGGTAATTTTATATCCAAAAAAACCAAATCCAAGGTTTTATGCGGATTGTATCTTTCCATAATATGTTGGGCCGTATCGCAACTGGTAGCCTCCGTAATAGAAAACTCCAATTCCTCCGTGGTTTTTGCGATATGCAGGAGTGCATTTCGAAAGGCTTCTATTATCAATGGATGATCGTCAATAATTAGGGTATTGTATTCTTTTGCTTCCATAATCAGTATTTTATGGGTACACTTATATATATTTTTGTCCCTTCGCCGGGTATTCCCTCAATAACACATGTGCCCCCCATTTTTTTGGTACGCGATTTAATGTTTTTTATTCCAATGCCGGTTTCCGCAAAACGTTTGGTATATCCAATACCATCATCTTCTATATACAGACTTAAAACCTGCTTGTTGGCCTTTAGTACCAATTTTACTTTATTGGCTCTTGCATGCTGTACTATATTGTGCAGCGCCTCTTCCATTATTTTGTAAATATTGGTTTTTAAATAACTGTTGGTTCGTTCCCAGGTAGCTTCTTCCACAATTTTCAGCTCGGCTGAAAACTTACCTTGTTTTTCCCATTTTTTTACCAAGGCCCTTAAATTTTGGATATATTGGTTTTCGCTTATATAGAGTTCATTGCGCAAGTCGTGCGATATATCGCGTATTTCCTTTTCAATCTTTTGGAGTTCCCCTAAATATTCACGGTGTTTGATAATGGCAGCTGACTCGCCATCTATATTTAAAAATGCCCAGTTGATCCGTATTCCGAACAGCCGCGCCAAAATGCTGTCATGAAGGTCTTCCGAAATCCTTCGACGTTCCTCGAGCCTTCCTCTCACCAGATTTTCTTGCTGCTTTAAGGTGAGAAGATAGATTTTTTCATTTGCCTTTTGTTGCTCGCTTTCAAAAGCAAGGGCTTTGTTTTTAGCGCGTGCCCTGAAATTTGTAAAGAGCAACAATAAAATTATCACCACGGCTCCTGCACCGGCGGCAATAACTGCCTTATCCCGTGCCAAGCGTTTATTATCCTCTATATAACTGGCTGTTTCGTATTCTATACGGGTAAATTTATCGCGTACGACCCGTTCGGCACGGGTAAGGATTTTATTTAAGGCAATATGTTGGCTTAAATAGTCCTCCCTTTTTTTGCTATCGGCTCTGGCCAAAAGTTGTAGGGCGGTTAGGGCGTCCCGGTTCAGCTCCAATTCCTGTCCCAATTGGAGGGCCCAGCTAGCGTGGTGTACCGCTTGCGCACTGTCACCCTCTTGCAGATAGTATTCTGCCAAATGAATATGGCTCATAACAATACCCGCCCTGTTTTTAATGCTGTCGCGTAAATTAAGGGCGCGGCAGTAATCTGTAACCACATCATAATTTGCTTCTTTTAAAAAATAACTATACGCTCTGTTGTCTATAATGCGGGCATGTAAGGCAGGATCTTCCCTTAAGTATTCGTCTGCTTTTAAGGCAGTGTTGAATAAGGCTATGGCCGGTTCCTGATTTCCCATTTTTTGGAATAATACTCCCAAGTTGTTCTGGAGATCCAAAAGGTAAATACCGCCATCCCCGTGGCGCTCCAAATAGACCATAGCCTGCTTATAGTGGTCAAGCGCCATATTATATTCTTCCAAGTTTTCGTGGATTGCCCCAAGTAGGTTATGGCATAAATAGAGCTGCTTATATTTTTTTAGGGGAAGGAGCTGTGAAATCGCCTTATAAACCAAAACTTCACTTCCGGTATAATCCTTAATATGGGTCTTTATCAAAGCCATATTATAAAGCATTTTCGCCGCATAATACGGTTTGCTGTGCCGAAAATGCTGTAGCGCCTTTTCATAATGTAGATAGCTCTGTCCATAATCCTGCCATTGCATATAATGAATTCCATAATGCCAATAGCCCTCTCCCATATGGAGGGTGTCGCCCAGTTTCCTCGCAAGCAATAGGGCTTCTTCATTTACTTGCTTAAAAAAGGTGCTGTCCGTTGAATTTGCGAGCAAATATGCTATGTGTGTGTAGTAGTTCATTTTAACGCTATCGTTCTGTAAGGTTTTTACTTCTTCAAAGGCCTGGTGCATTGCTGCAGGGACGTTTGTTTCTCTCGCTTTCTGAAGGAGCGAATCTATGGTTGTAATATTTGAAGCGGAGGAGTCCAAATTCCCGTTGCAGCTACTAAAAGCGATACAAAACAAACTTCCGGAAAGCAGTAGGTTTTTTAAAACGAAAGATTTCATGGCGGTGTAGATTGGAGCTATTCAAATGTAAGAAAAGCCTTTCCTTTTAGGAAAGACTTTTCGTTTAACTGCAACCTAATCAATCTTTATCGTTGTCTGGTCTTAGGCTTAAATCATCGCCCGTAGCCATAGGGCTATGGTCGCTGTTTTGAACCTGATCGACAAGATCGGTGGGGGTACAGGCATTCAAGCCTACCCCTAAAAGTAGGGTGAGTACTAAAATCTTGAATTTCATGATAAGAAAATTTAAGGGTATTGAATAAATGTTCTGCCCATCGCCCTGATGGGGTATATTCAATGGTGCACCTTGAAAAACCTGATATTCAGGCAGGAGAGCCACTTCCTTATCATAAAAATAAAGGGAGCTATTAGAACTACTTTTATTGGAGCTGGCTTACTTTGTGAAATGTATAATTTCAAGGGTGAAAAGCGACTTTATTAGGGTATGATTACATTATGTTACTGCCCTTTAGGGTATGGATAATTTCCAATTGGTGTGCATACGAAGTAGTGTAAGGAATAAATTGCTCGCATCCCTTCAACTTAAGAAATTTCTTGGTGTAGTGAATTCGGTAGATGTGGATGGCATTGACAATATAACTTTTATGGATACGCACAAATGGAAACCTCAATATCTCCTCAAAATACGAAAGGGAATTGAAAACGGTAAATTGCTCCCCGTCATTTAAATGTACGATTACATAATTATTGTCGGCCTTAATATACCAAATGGAGCCAGAACGTAAATATCGAATTTCCTTGGGGCAACTTATAGTTATTGGTTTGTCCTGCGCCAGCAACTTCTGCCTAATTTCGCCCAATACTGTTGTAATGGCTGCTATGGACAGTGGTTTTATAAGTACATCAAAGAATCCGTCTTTTAAGGCCCTATATGCTTTTCGATAACTGTTGGTAATCCCAACCCACATAACATTGTTGTTAATAGTCTCGGCTACAGGAATTAAGTCCAACTCCAAATCCACAAGAAAAACTTGTGGGTTGTAATGGTGTAGATAATGTGCTAGCTCAATAGGTTGGTCTGGAGGTTTTACTTCCACCACTTCCCATAGCGGAACAGTATCTTCACCTAATTGGTTTTTGATAGGATAGGCAGTTATGGATAATAGACGAAACAACCAGAAATATTTTTGATTGCATACTACTATCATTCCTACAAACTCGAGTTGGGTTTCTCCTTACTTATGGTAAGGCAATCCCCTAAAATTGCCACGAAATAATAAGTAGTTTTATTTTCCAAATCTTGCCATTCAGGTTTATGAAATCTAAAATGAAGTATTACCTGCATATTGTCGAAATTATGGAGAAAGAATTGACCGTAAGGGGAAATGCACCCCTCTATTCATTTTTGGACATACAGGATTGCCTTCAAATTTGCTATAGGAGGCTCCAAGAATTACGGGTTTTAGTAGTAAAACACGGTTTTGAAAACACCGCTGAGGAATGTCGTTTTTTTAAGGAAATAAAACCCAAGGTTTTCGGGAAACTTATTTTTTTTAGCAAACTCCTTGAATTTGAAATGCAAAAGCCCGAACATTCCCAAAAAGCACTACGTAAATATGTGGTTAAAAACATAGGATCCCTACGGCATATATTTATAGAGTATAAAGAGTTCCATCAATACCTTCTATGCCGCCGGAAGGATCGGGATAGGGAGTATTTTTGCCGTCCCGGTCGTCCCTACGTAACCGGAAGCCTCAGCTTGCCTTATTGTTCCGACCCCGTATTTTCTACCACTCAGGACTATCTCTCGGCCAAATTTACAGCACATACTTCTCTAATTGAATACTTATCGCAACGGTATATACAATCGAATTGCGCAGCCGCCCAAAAAAGTCTTTTAAGATGGACGGGCCAAAAGGTAGATCTGGTGGAGCTGGTCTATGCCCTGCAGGCCTCGGGCCTAATCAATAACGGCAATGTGGGGATCAAAGACCTTGCAACCGCCCTGGAACAATTGTTTAATGTGGAGGTGGGCGATTACTATAGAATTTTTCTAGAAATACGAATGCGGAAATCCAATCAGTCCAAACTTCTCGACTTCCTAAAGACCAGCCTCCATAACCGGATAATCGAGGTGGATGGATAGCCAATGCAACCCGAACGGGTTTTGAAAGACTAAGGCAAAACCTCCTTCCCCTCTCTGGAAGGAATATATCAAATCTTTATATTCTTCCATTCATATTTTAGTCCCAGTGCAAACCACCTGGCAGGCATAGGTACGGCTCCCGCTTCATTGTAGGAAGTGTTGAATAGATTGGTTATCTCTGAGTATAACAGAAAATCCTGCCATTGGTAATTTACACGAATATCCAATACGTTATAGGCGCTGGCAAGTTCACGCTTAAGCAGCCTATTTAAAACGTTTAATGAAAAATCATGCTTCCGGTAATACAGGCCTGCAACAAATTGATGTTTTAAGGATTCTAAGGTGTATTTGGATTGGGTTTGCGCTGAGGTCTCCAGACGGGGGTGCAAATAATTATAGCTAGCCGTATAACCGAAAGATTGCGTGCCGTTCAGCTGAAACTCCTGTTGCACTCTTACATATAGGCCGTGCACTTTGTTTTTTCCGAAATTGGTTGGGGAATAAGGGTCGGAGGGATTGTCCCTTACCCAATCAATAAAATCGGAAATGCTGCGATAAAAATAACCTGCTTTAATACTGCTGTTTCCCTTTCTGTACTGGATATTGCCTTCATAGCTCCAGGCGTTTTCTGGCTGGAGAAACTCATTGCCCACATTCCCGGGGCGTTGCTCTAAATATAGATCGGTAAAGGAGGGAATCCGCTGTCCCGAGCCAATGCTTGTAGAAAACCTCCAATGGGCATTGATAAGATATGCCAAATCCATTCCTGGGTACACCTGCACCCCGTAATCTGTGTTGTAATTGGCATAAAGGCCAATTGTGCCCCTAATTTTCTCTCCCAGCCGGCTACTCAATTCCCCATAGGCGCCGTGATTGTTGCGATTGTGTTTTCCAATATTCGAACTATTGATGGTTTCCAATCTGGACTCCACACCCAAACCGATGGTTCCGATTTTTGTAACAAGCCTACTAGTTAATTCCAGCATCAGCGCGTTGGTGTAATGTAGGGATCGGCCTTTGCTCAGATCGTCTTTATAAAAACGGTAATCGTCTTCGCCATAACGGTTACTTATTCTTGGTGAAAGGGTAAGCTTGCCAAAGCTGTGTTTTGAGGAAAGAGAGAATACTGAGGATTCAACCAATTCTTCCGAATTCAAATCGTGGGGTGCAGCGTAGAAGCCGTTAGCTCCAAATAGGCTACGCGCGTAGCCC
>DEXQ01000007.1:201259-332655 GCA_002364215.1 Aequorivita sp. UBA3180
ACCGCCATAGCCTGTAGGCTGTTGTTATGGTTGAAGTCATAATTTCCATTATAAAAAAGCTTGGTAATCTGGGCAGCCGAATTGTAACGCTGGCCATTATAATTGCTTTGGCCAAGTGCCAGAAGCTGGCTTTGTTTTTCCGATCCAAGGATTGCTGTAGCCTCAACCGATCCTCCCGCGTAAATCCCCGACCCGTCGCCCTCTTCCTTACTCTTAAAGGAACTGCCTGTTTTAACATCTGCAATTAGGGTGGAATGGCTTTCTTTTTTGGTAACTATATTTATGGCCCCAGTAAGTGCATTGATTCCATACACCCGGGCTGCGGCACCTCTTAGCACTTCAATATGGTCTATGGCGCTTAAGGGCAAGGGGATGTTCATCATATTATGTGCAGACTGGGCGTCAAGCATCTTTACCCCGTTAATAAGCACTAAGGTTTGCTCGGAAGTTCCCCCGTCGATAGAAATGTCTGCCTGCGCTCCAAATGGTCCCCGCTGTCGGATATCCACCCCGCTTATATAGGACAAAACCTCGTTGAGCGATTTGGCGGGAAGGGCCTCAAGCTGCTTTTGGGTGATAAGCTGAATGTCCCGGGTAACTTTACTGAATGGGGTCTCCAGCCGGTTGCCCTGAATAACGATTTCCTCCAACTCGCTGCGCGGTACACTTGGGTCCGTAAGGGTGTCCTCTTGTTGTGCCCATGCGGTTATAGACACTGTAGTTAGGAGAGCGAAGAGGGTTGTTCTTTTTTTCATAAACAAATTTTTAAAACGTTACCAAACTAAATTTGGGCGCAAAGGTTTGGATTAAAGTATTAATTTTGGTAGTCCGCAATTGAAATAATGGGTAGTCCGGTTAAAGTACATTTTGAATCCTTAATTAAAATAGATCGCCTAAAAAGGGAACCGGTCTATATGCAGTTTGTTTATCAGTTTATCCATGCCGTAAAAAGCAATATTCTTGAAAACAACGACCGGCTTCCGGGCAGTAGAAAAATAGCGGAAGAACTACAGGTGCACCGAAAAACCATTGTAGCGGCCTTATGGGAACTGCAGGAGCAAGGGTGGATAAAGACGATTCCCGGCATTGGTACCTTTGTAACTAATCCTGAGGCGCTGGCCGCCACCCAAAACGTGAGGGCAGCTAAGCATCCTCCGCTGCAAGCTATATATGATTTCCGGAAGGATTTTATATTGGATACTCCTTTGGAGAACAATCTGGAAGCCTATTCTTTTACGGCCGGAACCCCGGATTATCGCGTGATAAAGGCTGAGGAATTGGTTCGTTTTTACGCCTCGGTATTAAAGCGGAAAAATGGAGGGGGCCTAGCGTCGAGTACACATGGCGACACTTCCTATTTTAGGGATCAATTGAGCAATTATCTAAACCTGACCAGAAAATTTCACCTTTCCAGAAATTTTTTGTTGCCCATAGCGGGTATAGAACGGGCACTGTCCATTTTATTACGTTTACTGATAAATCCTGGCGACATCGTCTTGGTAGAAGAACTTAGCTATTTCCTGCCGAACATGATCTTTAACCAGGCAGGTGCCAAAATGAAGACCATCCCCGTGGACGCAGAGGGAATGGACATAGATTATATTCAAAATAATTATAAACCCGGGGAGATACGGTTGGTCTATATAAATTCAAGATGCCAATATCCCACGACCGTCAGTTTATCTGAAGCTCGTAAAAAGAAGTTGGTGGCTTTGGCAGAACGATATAATTTTATTGTGATTGAAGATGATACTGATTTTGAGTTTTCCCTTGATAAGCATAAAAAGGAATCCTTATTCAGTTTAAATGCGGGCCATCGTGTGATTTACCTGGGTGGTTTCGGGAGTTTCCTACACCCCGGTTTTCAAATGAATTTTATAATTGCGCCGCCGGATTTGTTGCGGGAGGGAGCCAAATATTTAAATGTCTTCGGAAAACCGGATCTGATTATGGAAAAGGCCTTGGGAGATATTATTCACCAAGGCGACATCCATCGATATCAAAGAAAGTCCAAAAAAATAATTGCGGAAAGAAAGGAACTGTTTGCACAATTGCTGAAGAGGTATTTTAAACACCGGATTGCTTTTACAATTGCCCCCACCGGGTTGGCATTTTGGGTTCGGTTCCCCGACTTCTTCCCACTGAAGGATTTACAAAGGAAAGCAAGGAAAAAGGGATTGGTGCTGCCAAGCGTTTGTCTTTATCAAAAGCGCAATTTAACGGCATTGCGATTGGGATTTGCCCATTTAAGCCCCCAGGAAATGGATACTGCCGTCAGATTGCTTAGTGAGGCTTACTATGAAGTGGTAGCGAATATGGCTTAGGTTGCTGATAATATTTGGCAATTTGAATATCTGCTGGGTTTTGTCCTATAAGATTTTCAATCGAAACGTATAGGGCAGAATGAGTAAGAATATTAGAAAACCAGGTAAGGTTAATAAATGAAAAACTTAAACATTTTGTATAGAGATTGGGCTTGGTGAGGGTTTAAATTCATCAACCTAGAGCCAATCTTTTTAAACCTTCCAAGCCCAAAATCCTGCTAGCTATTTCATCCTCATTTTATAAAAGAATTCAAAAAACCCTAGACTTTGTAGCTGTTACGCAACTATCTAAAACCGACAAAACTACTCTTTTATAATTTTAATTGTGTGGGTTTCCATATTGTCTTCCACTTGAAGTATGTATATCCCCTTCTTTAGGAAGGAAAGGTCTAGCTGTGTTTGTAAAGCATTGATATTTTTACTCAAGAGTTGTTGCCCACCCGTACTGTATATTCTTACGTCTTTTATAGTCTTTTTATTTCTTAAATTAAGCGTATGGGTTATAGGGTTTGGATAAACTTGCACGGTAGTTTTCTCAGCGGGATTATTGCCCATACCCAAAGCCTGCAAGTCGATGGTATATTTTATTAATCCCAGATCTATACTCCCTATATAAACCTCGGCACTTTCTTCCTCGAATTTTACGGTGGCGTCAACAGCGGTAATCTGTAAGAGTTCTTCATTTGCAATAGCCTCCCATGTTTGTCCCCCATCCAGAGAATAAACAATCGTAAATTGTGAAACGTCAGAATCAAATACAATTCCCACTAGATGCGCATCTACAAACTCTGAATGGAATGTTCTATGGAGCAGACCATCATAAATTTTAGACCAGGTTGCTCCCCCATTTAAGGATGTGAAGATGCCTCGATTGGTAGAAAGTGTTACTTGGTCTTCGTTTAAAGGATTTGAAGCCAGATGGATAATTAAATCAGTTCCGGGGAGCAGTTCTTCCAAGCCCGTGCTGGAATTTGCCCAACTTAGCCCCCCGTCTTCAGTTTTATAAATGTTTGTTCCTATGGAGATTAGTGCCTTATCCACATCATTTTCATAAAAATATATACCTTTTATCAAACCCGTTTCTGGAACTGTGATGGCAGTATTGGTAATATTGTTTGGATCGCTTATATCGGCTTTCCAAAATTCAATTTCTCCCATATTATTGGATAGGGAATACCAAACTTCATTTGGGGTATGTGGATCCACTTTTAAGGCATCCACATAGTTCATATAAGTATTGTAGATTTGAAATTTATTTTGTCCATGGTCATTACTAACTTCTAGGTCTGCTCCAAACCAACCGCTACTAAAAGTAAAGACTCGCCCCTCAGTGGTCGTATCTACAAACAAAGCAGGGGCATCGCCTTGGGTATAGGCATCCAAGGGAACAAGATCAAATGCTTCTTCGGTCTGGGTGGCGAGATTCCGATGTACAAAGCCATATTGCACTCCGTAATATAAGTGCATATCGCTCTGCGCAAATAGACCTATTGAGCCGGTTGATCTAAAATACTTATTTTTTTTCCACGTTATAGTAGCACCACCATCTTCAGAAAACATTGGAAAGTAATCACTATTGATAAAAACTTCCTCCTCATTAAATGGATTAAAGGAAAGATTCCATCCTGAATAGTAAGTATGGACATCGATGGGCTCATAAACATAATGTTCCCAACTTGTTCCGTTATCATTCGAAACAACTATTTCATTCTCTTCCAGTACAATGATATGACCTTCTGTAATAGGATTAAACGCTATTACATTGATATTGTTTAAGCTTCCTTCCGTCCAGGTTAAAGGAATCGCATTCCAGGTTTCTCCCCCGTCGTATGAACGATAAAGGTTTTCTGGGCTGTTGCCAAAGCTTATTCCTGTGGCTACATATATTTCGTCAATATTGAAGGGGTTGAAAGCTATGGGGTGTAAAATAATATTTTCCAACTTCAGGGTCCAAGTTTGACCGGCATCTGTGGAAGTCAATAAACCCCCTTCTACCCCATTTGGCCCAAACCCTCTGGTTAATATAAGATGTTGGGGATTCTGTGGATTAATTGCAATATTATTTAGAGAGACCCCATCATAGTCACTTTTAGAATAAACTTGATCCCAGGTTTGGCCACCATCCGTGGTATAATAGGTTATTTCATCGGTGCCAAATTCAAGAACGGCATTCATTAATATAATGTCGGAATTTTGGGGATAGATAGCGTATGACTGGATATATTTTACATTGGCACTATTGGGAATTTCTATTTCTTTGATTATAGCATTTGTGCTCAGATCTAAAATAAGGATACTGTTGTCAGCCGAGTCGCGATTGTATTTTACGAAACTCAATGCCATATTATTATTTGTCATTCTCAGGTTTTGAAATTCATTGGCGTCCTGATATCGCATCGAGAATAATACATGCCAAGTCTCTCCGTTATCTTCCGACCGTAAAATGTGGTTATTCATAGAAGTGGCAAATAGTCTATTTTCCACAGTAGGATGGTACGTAATATTAAATATCCTACCATAATCTTCAGACCCCACAAAATCCAATTGGGCATATATGGGGATAGTGGCATTAAAAAACAGCGGTAAAACTAAAAAGAGAGTAAAAAGATTTTTCATGGTTTACTGGTTATAAAATTAATTGCAGCGCTAAAGTGTAAAATCAAATTGAATTTCACATAGAAGACCACACGAATTAATAGGACATGGGAAAATAAATAATGGGACAACCAGATATTTAGATTCGGGAGAGATACGGAAATAGTTCGGCCGTTTCTTGAAGTCCCATTTTTTTTGCGATACGCTCTTTTCTTTTTCTGCAGGCATCTGGGGTAATATTCAACAGCGATGAAATTTCCTTGATGGATAGATTCATGTACAAATAGGATAAAAAACGTATATCATTCACATTGAGATTTTGGTGTTTTTCCCGCAGCGAGCTCAAAAAACCGTGATTGGTTTCTTCAAAATGTATAAGAAAATCATCTTTGGTTTTATCCTTTTTGATTTGTTTGTTCAAAATGGCCACATATTTTCTGACTTCAGGTTTGTTTGATAAATCTACTTGCTCTTTAATGTTCTGTACCACTTCCTGCAATACTTCATTTCTATTGGACATATTTAATGCCTTAACCGCCAATGTCCTGTTTTTCGCTTCCAGTTCACTTTCCAGTTCCAGCATTTTAATTTTTTGATTTCTTTCAGCAATTATCTTTTTTTGCTTATCTCTAATGTGGGCATTTCTCCAGGTCCAAACAATCACTAGAATTATAAATACAATTGCACTGAATGAAGCATAGAGCATTTTACGTTCTGCTTCATAATTTTTGGTTTTCTCGATCATTTCAATTTCATAATTCCTCATGGCGAACTTTACACGGTTTGCCTCAAACTGGCTACTGCTCTTTAGATGGTATAGACTATCCTTGAGAATTATGACCGTATCTTTGTATTTACTGGCCAATTCGTACTTTTTTTCCCTATAATTAAGATTTGAAAGATGTTGGAATATATTTATTTGCGTGTCCAAGCTATTATGGGGACTTTGGGCCAAGGCGGCAAACTCTTCTGCTTTTTTTATATTCGCTTCGCTTAACGCTATTTTGGATAGTAAAAGCAGTCCGGATGCTTTTTGTTCTATAAATTCCAAAGTGGTCAACTCAGGTATTAAACGCAATAATTCTTCCTTAGCGTTTTTGTGTTCATCACTTAAATAATAATTTTCGGCCAATGCATATCGCCCCTGCAATAATACATTTTGATGGTTTTGAAGAAGCGGCAGCGCCTTCTGCAAATACGCCCTTGCATCCTCGAGTCGGCCTGCGCTATTGAGTGCCAGTCCTAAATTGACGGCATAAAGACCCATCTTAAAACTGTCGGTGTTTTTATCGGCAAGGGTATAAGCTTTTAAAAAATACTTTTCTGCCTCTGCAAGATTGTTTTCTTGATAGAAGAGAATCCCGATATTATTGAGAACGACCATTTCCTGGGTTGTATCCAAATAACTAAGGGCAATATCATAGGCCAGAAGGTAATTTTCAAGGGCTTCCCCATAATCGGAAAGTTTATAGTAGTTTGCTCCAATATTGTTTAACGTCAAGAATAATTCTTTGTGCCAACCTTTTTCCTGGGCGATTTTCTGAACCTTGGTAAGTATTTCCAGAGATTTGGCATGCTTATTTTGATGCATCGCTTCAATAGCTTGCTGTATAAGTATATCACATTCGGGTCGTGTTTCCTCTTGTGCATTTATAATTAGAAATAAAAAAATTAGTAGCGACTTCATTGGGGAAACTTTTAATAGTGGATCACATATATTAATTAGGGCACAAATTATTATAAAAATGTGAATAGTATAAAAAAGTGCTTGGAAATAAATATGCTATAATCACTTACGTAAACCTTGCATTAATTCCATAATATAAATCGTTCCTGATTTATTCAGTCTAATGATTACAGCATTCTCTCCTTGCAGCTGGGCACTTCTGGAGGGCTTCCAAGACCTGCGCACTACATTCCCTCTTCCTTTCATTTTTATGGAAACTTAGCATTTTAAACGGGATTGTTGTCATGGAATTCTTATATTTTCACCTCTCAAAAAAAACCTTGCTTTCTCCAATGGATATTACTAAAAAATGCTTTCTTATTTTCATTTTATTTTGTGCTGCTGGCTATGGCCAAGTTGAAAGTAAATCGGAATGCAATGCAATGATAGAAAAGGGGATTGCGCTTATGTTTGAGAAAAAACATGTACAGTCGCTCGAGATTTTGTTGGAAGCAACCGCAATTGCCCAAAAGAATGATTGGAGCCAGCAGGAGTTTCGCGCCGTTCTCAATACGGGTTCCAACTACTACCTTATGTCCGATTTTGGAGAGGCCCTTGAATTCTATTTAAAAGCATATGAAATAGCTATAGAACATCTCCAAACTAAAGACGAATTAACTGTCTTGAATAATATTGGCATTCTCTATTTTCAAGAGTCAAATTTACCCAAGGCTAGAGATTATTTTTTAAAGGCATATGAGCTTAGTAGCACTGATGTAAACAGCAATAAGCATGGGTATTACGCCATAAATCTCGCGCTGGTTTCCAATAAAATGAATAAGGCGGAGGATGCGAGTAGATATATTCAGGAAGCGCTTCCTCTGGTTAGGGACCAGCCCGAAATAGAAATTATGGCCAAAATGGCCTTGGCGGAAAATCTTTTTATAAAATCGAATTACGACCAGGCTCGGGAAAGGGCTTTAACCCTCCTCCCCCAGTTGGTGGGTGATGCCCACGCCGATAATAGGGTATTCGTTCTCCTGCTTATCGCCCAAATTTATGAGAGGCAACAAAATTATCAACTTGCCCTGCAATATGCAAGGCGAGCAAGGGCTGCCTCCAAATCGTTGGAAAATAGGGAAGATGTCTATGAGGCGCTTTCCAAGGCCTATATATCGTTACGGGACTATGACAGTGCCTTGCGTTATAAGGACAGTGTAATTATGGCCCGAGACACACTGCAGAAAATACGCAACATTACGCTCTATGAAAACAATAAAATAAAGTTTGAAATTCAGAATTACGCCCATCAATTAAGTGAAAGCCAACTGCTTTTGCAAAAGGAAAGGCGCTTTTTCTACAGCGTTGTGGTTTTCGGACTTCTGCTTTTTGTTTTGGCCCTTTGGATATTTCGAAACCATATTACAAAACAAAAGCAAAGAAAAAAAATTACCGAACTTGAACTGGAGCAGGAAAAGTCGAAACGTCTGCTGGCGGAAAAGCAAATACGGGAACGGGAAATCGGGATAAAACTGGAGCAGCAGCGATTAAAAAATGAATTGGACTTAAAAAACAGAAAGCTTACTTCAAAGGCGGTCTATCTTTCCAGCCGCAACGAATTGATTGAGGAAATAGTAGAAACCCTCTCCGCCAATGCACAGGTAAAGGCACAACCCGAATTGCTCTCGCAGCTAAAGGCCCTGAGCAAACATCTTAAAAACAATCCCCAATTCGACAGTTTTTTCAGTCATTTTGAAGAGGTAAATCCTGGATTTTCTACTCGGCTTTTGGCCTTGCATCCCAACCTCACCCAACAGGATGTGCGGTTTATAATGTATCTCTACATGAATTTGGGAAATAATGAAATAGCATCTCTTTTAAACATTACGCCCCAATCCTGTAGAAAAAGAAAGGAGCGAATTTCCAAAAAGCTTGACCTTGGTGACGGGAAGTCATTAGCCGTTTATATTACCACAATCTAGGGGGCTGTCACAAATTTATACGGTCCCTGTCACAAAATGTCACGCCTGTTTCCTGCCTGTCCTTCTCGCAACTTTCTATTTTTACGGGTATAACCAAAATACATTTTTATGAAAAAGACCATTATTCTTTTTGTGTTCCTTCTTATTGCCGTAGGACCTTCGGCTATGTCGCAGCTTAGTTTTGAGGCCCATGACGATTACGGACAGCTTTACGACATTTTATTTGATTCAAATCAGGAAAACACCCTATATGCCAGAACAGTGGGAAACCATATTGTTAAATCGAGCGATAGTGGCGATACTTGGCAGATTCTTTATAGCGATCCTATGGTGCAGTATTGCACCTTAAGGGACCTTCGCCTTATCAATAACTCAGAAAGCCTGAGTTTTATAGTAAAGGCTGAAGGTACGGCCTATAATAAAGTTGTAGTATTAAACCTTACCGATGGAACGGTGCAAAAGGAATATAATGTTCCAAATCCACAGGAATCCGATATTTTAATTGCGAGTTATGATATCTATAGTCCTAACAACGATATTGCTCTTCTGCATACTACTTATACTATAAATTTCGGGTTTACGAATGAAGTGTTTTTAACTCTCGATGGCGGCGCCACTTGGAGAAGTATTTATTTTAGTCCCGATTACAGGGATATATCAATAAACAATGTGGCTATTTCTCCCAATAACCCTGACAAACTATTTCTTATGAGAGGGGTTTCGCCGGGGAGCGACATGGGGGGTCTGTTTGTCAGTGAGGATGGCGGTACCACCTGGGACGAAAAAATTCCAGGAAATACCTATAGTGCTATAGCATTCAACCCAGACAACAGCAATGATATTCTTTTAGGGACTTTTTATGGCTATGGTACCCACCAGGAGAATCTTTATCGCTCACAAGATGGTGGCGACACTTGGAACGTGGTCCCGTTAACCTATACTAGTATGTCCAACGACAACATCAATTTTATTAAATTTAATCCTACAAACCCTGCCAATATTGTGGTATTGGAAGAAAATGAAATAATTGTAACGCAGGACGATGGCCTTACCTGGGAGCATCAAGTTTATACTGCTATCGATCCTGAGGATTACTATTATGGATTGTCTGTTTCCTTCAATCCTTTTGAGGCCAACGATGTAATAATAACAACCGATTTTTACCCCTTCCGTTCGCTGGACGGGGGGATTACCCTTTCTAAACTTTCCAATCGTTTTGTAAATAGTACGGGTAGGATTGACGCCCATTTTGAATCGGGTGGGAATCATTTGTACTATGGTCTCAGAAATGGGTTTATCCATAAGGACTTGGATAGCAACTCCGAAACTGGATACCGCATGAGGCCCCTAAACAATACCTTTGGGGCAACCACCTTCCCGTATGCCGATGCGGAAGTGGAAGGAAGAATCTTTAACAGCAGTCGCTTTGGAATGAATTCAGTATTGGAAATGAGTACGGACCATGGCGCCAATTATATATCCCTTTACAGCAGTATGATGTTCTTGAACATTTATACTCTGGCTACCGATCCTAGCAATACCGACCTAATTTGGTTTTCATTTGGAGAAATGGCCTATAAAGTTGACGTTACGGATGTTTCCATGCCGATTATAACCGAAGTAAACCTGCCGTCAACCAATCTGTTATATGGAATCATAATTGATCCAATGGATTCGGATAGGATAACCATTACCCAAGGTACCGCGGTCTATAGTTCTACGGATGGAGGGGCTACGTGGGAAAACACCTCCTCCGGCCTGGAAACCTTGGTTGAGGGGCAGGATATGATTTTAGATGCCAAAAGAAATCCGTTAGACCCAAACGAATATCTCTTAGCTACCACCAAGGGGATTTATCTTTCAACAAATAAAGGACAAAATTGGGTGCGGACTTTTGAGGAGTTTGTGGACAAAGTAGATTTTTCCAATATTACTTCGGGTCATATAGTAGCTCGTAACCATTACTCCGATGGTTTTTTATATCCGCGGGCCAATTCTAGAATTATTTATTCAACCGATGCGGGTCAAAACTGGGAAGTTATTTCCGGGGAGGCGTTGGAGTATATCAATTCAAGTAGTTCCATAGTACGTTTTTATGAAGATAATGCCGATGTGTTTTATGGAACTTTTGATACGGGGTTGGTGCGCTATAATATTGATTTGAGCACCCTTGATGTGGCCCAATCCCAATTAAAGGATGCTATTGCCATCTACCCAAACCCTGCCAGCACTAACTTATGGATTACCGCTGCAGACCTACAAATCCAGGATGTGAAAATTTATAACATCAAAGGACAGCTAGTAATTGAAGTATCGGAGAATATGGAACAAATTGACATCTCCTCATTGACTAGTGGGGTTTATTTAATAAAAATAGAGACCGCCAAGCAGACATTTTTCAAGCGATTATTAAAAAAATAAGAACCTAAAAATAAGAACATATGAAAGATTTAATCAAATCCATTCCCTTAACCATCATTGGATTGATGTGTATGGGAAACGTAGGCTTTGCCCAATTTACGCAAGAAGCTAAAATAGTAAGTGAAAATCGTGAGTCGCGTGCAGAATACGGCACTTCGGTGGCTATCCTCGACAGTTATGCTGTTGTTGGAACGTCCAGGGAGAATGTTGCTTCGGGGGCGGCATATATCTATCAAAAAGATACAAATGGCGAATGGTCCTACCTTCAAAGTTTTACTGCCCCGGATCCCAATATGGGGGCCGAATACGGAGGTGGGGCGAAACTGACCCACGATCTTATGGTTATTGCCGCGGGCAGGGCGGACGTTGCCGGCTTGGAACGGGCTGGAGCCTTATATGTTTATCAACGCAATGGCTCTTCCTGGGAATATGACACTAAACTTATAGCCAGCGATTTTAGCGCAGATGCAAAGATGGGTATGAACCCTACTTCGCTCGATATGGAGGGTGCTACCATTGTAGTAGGGGCGCCAGGAGAAACCTCATGGACTGGTAGCGTGTATGTATTTGAAAAATCTGGCGGAAATTGGAGCGAGGTCCAGAAAATATTGAGTCCAAATCCACAGCAAAATGATATTTTTGGAATAGGGGTATCCTTAGATGGGGATTATATGGTGATAGGCGCCAGTGAGGAAGACAATACCAAGGGAGCAGCCCATATATACCTGAGGAATAGCAGTGGGGTGTGGGAGCACCAGCAGCGAATAACTGCCTCTGACGCCATGGGGCAAGCTTATTTCGGTACTTCAGTAGCTATATCCAATACAAGTATCGCAATAGGTGCCTACGGGCACGCCGGGGGCGCGGGCGCAACCTATATTTTTGAGGATGACGGGTCGGGCAACTGGATAGAAACCCAGAAAATCACCGCTTCTACGCCCTCCATTGAGGCTAATTTTGGGTGGAATTGTTTGCTTCAGGACAATCATCTAATTGTTAGCGCTCCTCACCCTTATGGTGTGGAAAAAGGAGAGGTTTATGTATATGAAAGGGTTGGTGGTTCATTTACCGAAATTCAAAAGGTGGAAAGTCTAGACCTCGCCCCCGAGGATTTTTATGGATGGAATATCGAGATGGATTCAAATCAATTGATTATAGGCGCGCCGTGGGAAGATGAGGATGCAAATGGAGGAGACCCTGTGGATCGTGCAGGCTCCGCATATATTTTTAAAAACCCCTTATTGGCCCTTAATGACTTTCAGGACAATACGGAATTCCGCATATATCCCGTTCCAACCAGTAGGAACTTAACTATAGAAGCAAGTGGTACTATAAATAACCTAAGCCTTGTAAACCAATTGGGAGCTGTACTTATGGAAAAAAAGGTTATAGCCGCAACGCAGCATACACTTGATCTTTCCCAATATGCACGAGGAATCTATTTCTTGAACATTGGAATGGACAAC
Source organism: Aequorivita sp. UBA3180 (assembly GCA_002364215.1). Classification (GTDB taxonomy): domain Bacteria; phylum Bacteroidota; class Bacteroidia; order Flavobacteriales; family Flavobacteriaceae; genus Aequorivita. The sequence goes on from DEXQ01000007.1 coordinate 213,714, forward strand.
GGTCAAACGGTAGTGAAAAAGATTGCTGTAGAATAAATTGAAATTTTTTCCTAGGATTGTTACCCCTTAAGAATTTTCTTGAGGGGTTTTGTTTTCCATCCTTTATTGGCGCATTTTCATTTCATCTAGGGAGGGCCAGTTGTCCTTAATTGGATTATGAGCAACTGTATGTAGCAAATATTACCACTTTTTTACCTGGAAAAAAAGGAAACAATCCGGAACCACATTCCATACTTCGGCATCGTTTTTTTGCTAATTCCCATTCAATAATTATGTCTTTTTTCGGATATAAGTTAACTTCACAACCTTTTTAGGTTTATGAAAGTAATCTCTATATTCTTATTTCTCCTTTTCGGCCCTTTTTTGCTGGCCCAGAGTACAGCAGAATTGGACAGTCTTTTGCTGCAGGGAATAAATGCGAGAAGTAATAAGGAATATTCCCGCTCGCTGGAATTATTGACCAAAGTACGCACGGTTGCCGAAGAAAACCAATGGCATAAGCAGCAGTTTTTGGCTATCAACAACATAGGGGCCAATTATTATTCCATGTTGGATTACGGAGAGGCACTGGACAACTATCTGGAGGCCTATACCATAGCCTTAAAATACTTGGATGGAAATGAAGAGATGATTGTGCTTAACAACATTGCAATTCTCTATAGTAAGGAAGGCGACTTCCAAAAGGCAGAAGAGTATTTCTCCAAGGCCTATGTATTGGCCAAAGAACATAAGGAAAAAGTGAAAATTGGGTTATATGCCGTGAATCTTGGGATCGTATCCAATCAACAGGATAAAATAGAGCAGGCCGCTACCTATTTGGCAGAGGCAAAGGAAATGCTGAAAGAGGAGCCTTCCCTGGCTATTTTGGTAGAAATAGCCTTGGCCGAGAACCATTACAAACGGGGAGAGCTCCCCGCTGCAAAAGCCCTGGCAGAAAAAATACTGCCAGAATTGGATGCCATTGCCTTTAGTGAAGAGCGGATTTCCATATTGGTATTGCTTTCCAATATTGCGGCAGATATGGGAGACATAAGTCAGGCCATTGAATATGCACAGGCTGCACTAAAGGCTGCTGTAAATCCTGAACATCAAATAAGCGCTTATGGGCAATTGGCTGAGGTATATATTAAAAATGGAGCATACGATAAGGCCCTAACAGCAAAGGATTCCATTATTTCCCTCACCGAATCGCTAAACCAACTGAAAAATGGCCGATTGTTTGAAACCAACCGGGTAAAGTTTGAAATTGCCGATTATAGAAGAGAATTGCAACAGAGCCGGGAACTGCGGCAAAAGGAACGCACAACCCTATACAGCCTTTTGGGTATTTTCTTTTTGTGTATTTTGCTAATTGCCTGGGCCTTGTACAACAGCTATATAAAAAATAAGCAGCGAAAAAGATTGCATCAACAGAATAGGGAATTTATAGAATTGGAACTTCAGAAAAAAGAAAGTGACAACCTCCTGCTCGAAAAGCAATTGCACGCCAAGGAGGCGGTAGCTATGCTGGAGCAGGAACGCCTAAAGAATGAAATAGAAAATAGAAATAGGAAGTTAGCGGCAAAGGCCCTTCAAATTTCGGGGCGCAATGAATTGATAAAGGAGGTTATCAACAGCTTGACCCACCAATCTGAAGTTGCGCGCAATGCATTTTTATCCACTAAAATAAAGGAACTTAAAAAACTGCTCAAAAACGACTCGGAATGGGCAAGCTTTCTCACCCATTTTGAAGAGGTGAACCACGGATGGCTTACAAAGCTTCGCAATAACCACCCTGAATTGACGGCCAATGATATTCGATATCTAAGTTATCTATATATGGATCTTACTACCAAGGAAATAGCCTCCCTCTTTAATATAACCGTCGAGGCCACCCGCAAGCGGAAAGAGCGAATTAGCAATAAAATTGGGCTGGAAGATAGCGCTGCCTTATATCCTTATATTACAACACTTTAATAGGGGATGTCACGCTTTTTCTAAAAGCCGTCGCACTAATTAGGATGAATTTTTAGGGCTATTGAAGATAATTCCTGAATATTGGGTTCCACTAAAAATTTTTAAATATGAAAAAATTTACCCTTCTCTTTGTTGTAATATTTATTTTTCAATCTGCCCTATACGCCCAGTTTGAGGTGACGGGTTCGGATGATTTCGGGCGGCTGTTTGATGTTACCTATGATGCCAACGTACCCAATAAGGTGTATGCCTTAACTCTTGGAAACCACATAGTAGTTTCTGAGGATAATGGCGCCAGCTGGGATATTTTATATTCCCTTTTCATTGGACAGGGAGCGAGCATCCGCGATTTAAAACTCTCGCCAGATGGTACGGCCCTCACCTTTTCGGCATATTTGCCGAATAGCAGTTTAAATGAAATAAGAATATACGATATTGCCACCGCGGCCATTGTAAAATCCTTCCCATTGCCAAACCGGATGGATAGCGCCTATGTTACTTCATACGATTTTTACGACGGCGATACCGATATCTTATTGGTCGATACCAACTTTCCAGTAGGAATGAGTACTGAGGGGAAGACTTTTTACACGGCCGATGGAGGGAATAATTGGAATATGATCTACTACACCAATGACCATGACACCGTATTCTTAAACGACGTAGCCATAAGCCCAAACAATCCCGATAAAATTTTTCTCACCCGTGGCAATGGCAGTACCGGGGTGGACGGGGGTCTCTTTGTGTCTGAGGATGCGGGGCAGACATGGGAAGAGAAACTTCCTGGAATCATTTTGGATCCCATAAGTTTTGACCCCGCAAACCATCAACATGTTCTGATGGGTACGGGCATCAGTTTTGGAGGTACCGTTGAAAACCTGTATAAATCCATTGATGGTGGCGAAAATTTTAATATTGTTCCTATCACTTGGACAGCTGGAATTTTGGATTGCATCAACGTAATACGTTTTAATGAGAACAACCCCTCACAAATCATAGTATTGGAAGAAAATGAAATTGCAATTTCGGAAGATGGGGGCATTACTTGGGAAAACTTTGTTTATCCGGATGATGACCCGCAGAGTTACTATTATGGGCTGCAGGCGAGTTACAATCCGCAAAATTCTGAGGAAATTTTTATCAGTGCCAACTATGTTCCCTTATTCTCTTCCGATGGCGGCGAAACCCTGAGTTGGTCCAAAAGCCCCTATTTTGTTAGTACGGGAAATATAGATATGTATTTAAATGGTGCGAATGCCAATCTATATTACGGCGTTCAATTCGGCTACGTGCATCGCGACCTCAATACCGGTACCGATACGCCTTATGATATTGTACCCTTGAATATTTTCTCAAACACTCCTGGCCAAACGCAATATGCAGATAAGGTTACGCCAAATCGTGTTTACACCTTTTCCTCCAGTTTTATGGGGTCTAGCCTTAGAATGAGCAACGACAATGGTGCTACCGAAAGCGAATTGTTGATGATTTTCGCCAATAGACTGACTGCCGTAGCAACCTTCCCAAATGCTCCCCAGACTATTTTGGCAGCCTTCGGAGGCTTCGAACCGAGTGAAACCCAGTTAAAGAGAATAGATTTTAGCGACATTAACAATATTTCGGTAACCGATATCACTTTACCCAGTCTTGATTACATCCATGAAATACTTATTGATGCTACAGGAAAAATTATAATGCCGGTTGGTATAGAAGTGTATTCCTCGATGGATGGTGGCGCCACTTGGACCAACAATAGCAGTGGCCTAGATGTTTTGGGTGCCAATGACCTCATTTTTGACCTGCAAAGAGATCCGTTGGATAATAACCGAATGGCCTTGGCAAGCTCAAAAGGCATTTTTATATCAGAGGATGGAGCTGAAAACTGGATGCGAAAAACCACTTCCCTGGTTTTTAATGTAGCCTTTTCAACCGAAACGGAAGGGGCGATGATGGCTTCCACATACAGTTCGGAATTTTCTGAATTTACACTCCATTACTCTACCGATGGAGGAGAAACGTGGGCGTCCATCAATAATGAACAATTGTTGGGTATAGGCTCGGGTTCCTCCGCCTATCTGTTTGGCGAAAATTCCGTGACAGCCTTCATCGGTTCCTTTGACCTTGGTCTGGTAGAATATACAGTAGATTTGAATGTTGCCGGAATCCCAGATTTTGGAAATGGCGATAAGGAAATAGCCATTTATCCCAACCCTGCCTCTAAGGTATTGAATATCAGTCTAAAAAACTCAAGGGTGAACCGAGTAACCCTTTATACGCTATTGGGCGCCAAGGTATTGGATAGTGAAGATACTTCCAGTGTAGATATTTCAAACTTGGCTGTGGGCACATATTTGGTGCGCGTATTGGATAGCAACAGAAAATTATTCTTTAAAAAAATCGTGAAACAATAGGCATTAAAATTTTATGATGTCGTGAAGGAGCTCCCGGGAATTTATTTTTGGGAGCTTTTGGCGCACTCAAAATCCTCCTTATGCCAAAGCTATAGCAAAGCCATAGCAAAGCCATAGCAAAGTCATTAAAATGTAAGAAAATAGCCGTTTTTTCCTACAAAATGCAAGTCCCTGCTTTCCCCCTTGGGAACTACTGGGGTAAAATCTCAGGCCTGCCAACCATCCAAATTGTGTTTCATCGCTTTAATTAACAAGGCTTTTTGCGCTTCCATACACATTTTTAAAACCATTCTATCCCGCATCCCACTTCCAATTTTTCATCTATTTCCGTTCTTAAATCGCCCAAAAATTCCTCATCCATAAAAACCCCAAAAAATAGTAAGCCCTCTTTTCCCAGTATTTCCAGCCTTTCCCAATCTTTCTAAAAATAAATCGTACCCCATATACACCCCACTTGTGAATAATCGCTTTTCCCACATCCCATCTTTGCAGCTCACTTTAAATCTTTTTATTATGGCTAAACAAACTGGAATTATCAAATTAAAAGGTACTATCGATGATATCGCCTTTTACAAAACCGCAGACGGTCATCTTGCCCGAGCTAAGGGAGGAGTTGACCGCGACAAGATCCTTCACAGTGCTGCATTTGCACGCACCCGTGAAAACATCTCCGAATTCGGTCGGGCAGGCCAGGGGGGCAAATTGATCCGCACCGCCCTGCGCTCCCTGATGCAAAAGGCTAAGGACCGCCGTGTGGTAAGTAGGCTCACCACCCTCTTACTGGCTATCATTAAAACCGATGCCGTAAACTCCCGTGGCAATCGTACCCTTTCGGAAGGCAACCTGGCAATGCTCGAGGACTTCGATTTTAACATTAATGGAAAACTGGGCACCACCTTCTTCGGCCAGTTTATCCCAAGTTTTGATCGGGTTTCGGGCGATGCCACCATTGCCGTCGATGCCTTTACCGCCACTGAGCAAATTGGCGCTCCATCGGGTACTACCCACTTTAAATTGGCAATGGGCGTCGCTGAGTTGGATTTCCCAAACAAAACCTTTTCCTTCAGTGAGATGCACATGGGTATCCTGCCCTACGACAACTCGGCTGTAGCAGCGGCTAACCTTACTGCTTCGGTAAACCCCAATTCAACCCTGCCGGTAGTAGTCGTTATGGGTATCGAGTTTTACCAAGAGGTGAACGGCGAGTACTATTCCCTAAAGAATGGAGCCTTCAACGCCCTGAATGTGGTAAATGTTGACAAGGTGTAAGTAAATGGAACTTGTCCTAACAAGGGTGTATAAGCGTGGGGGTACCAATGGTACCCTCACCTTAAACGGACACTTCGTCTGCTTTACCATCGAGCTTCCATGGAAAGAGAACAAACAAAATAGTTCCTGCATCCCGGAAGGCATCTACGAACTGAGGTCCCGAACCTCCACCAAGTTCCACAACCACTTGGAAATCCTGGATGTGCCAAACAGAAGTTATATCCTGATCCACCCTGCAAACAATGCCATCACCGAACTCCGTGGCTGTATCGCCCCGGTCAACCTGCTAACGGGTATTGGTACGGGTATCAACTCTAAACTGGCCCTACAGAAACTCCTCTCCCTATACCATCAGGCTAGGGATAGAAATGAAAAAGTAATCCTTAACATTAATTCAAATCGGTATGAATATCTTAAACAGATACAAAAGTCCAACTCCTAAGTTTTTTCGAACCCTGCGCAATGTGGGCCTCGGTCTGGCAACTGCCGGCGGTACGCTCCTCGCGGCACCCGTAGCCCTTCCGGCCTGGCTGCTTTCAGCCGCTACTTACGTGGTGGTCGCCGGCACAGTGGCCACGGCTGTAAGTCAGGCAACGGTTCAGGGTGACGAGCCTGAGCCCCCACAAGCGCCTAATGGTGGTCTCTAAGGAGATTCCCTTTATTGCCGGCACCATTGGAGGTTTTCTGGCTTCTACACTCCCCAATATAGGTTCCCAACAACTTTTCACAACCTGTATCTTGGCGATTATAGGGGCAATAGTAAGTTTCTTTACAACCCTCCTCTTACGTAAAATTGTAGCTGTGTCAACCACATATTTCTCCACAATTAGAAGATGGTTTAAGAAATTATAAACCTCCTAAATTTCAAAACCGTTAGGAATCTCATACCCTAACGGTTTTTTTTAGTATGTCCTTGCACTTTGTAGCCTTAGTTGCCCTAGCTTTTTGGGCTGTGGTTAAATCCCAGATCGGGATTACCGAAGAAAAGCTTTTCCTAAAGCCTGCATAGGGTCTTTCAATAAACTATAAACTAGGCTGAAGTGGAGAGGCTTTTTTTGTTTTTGGAATACTAAGGCTGATTAGATTTCTTTCCATAGCAGATATTTTTAGTATTTTCTTATATTTAAGTTCTTAATATAAAGCCTATTGTATGGCACAAGTATATTTTGCGGAAATTAGATCCTATCAATTGAATATTGGTAGAAGTTCTCCTGGATCAGGAGATTTTGGCCACTCATGGCAACGCTATATAAAGTTGAACTTAAATCCAGGAAGATTTGGGGATGGCGTAACCACGGCAGAATTGAATTTTTTTGAAGATCCGGCACATATTCCCAGTTATGAAAATGGTGTTCGTTCCAGTAGGGGAATTAAAATATTAATTCCATTAAATGATTTTCACGACCTGTATGATGTACTTAGATCCGAAAAACCTTTGAGTTTCTTATGGCAACAATTGGAATCTGGATCAACCGCGACGCGTATTAATTCCTGGAGACTCACAACCTCAAGCGAACCTTTAGCAGAAGGAGATTCTGAACTATAATTACATCATTATAGTTAAATAGACCAATGAAAAGCTTTTTCTAAAGCCTGCACTGAGTCTTTCAATAGACTCAAGATAAACTAGGCTGAAGAGAAGGGGCTTTTTTTGGTGTTTCTTTTCTCAACTGTATTTGAGAAAAGCAAGAAACTTTCCCATATTTACTTATTTTGCTTAAAATCTATCTACTGTGAATTTGGTTGGATGGGGAATAATTATATTTTTGATACTTCTAACTAACCGTTTAATGAGCCGATTGCTTCTTGCTTTCTTTTTAACCTTACTTTCTGTCTCCTGTTCTAAAAAGGAGGACTATAAAAACAGTTCACGTGCCACAGGCTGGAAAATGATTGGCCGAATGGGCGGTTTTGCAAAAGATTATAATAAAAAAACCAAGGAGCAGGAAACAGGCCCCGGCCTGGTTTTTATTGAGGGTGGTACTTTTACGATGGGCCGTATCCAGGATGATCCCATTGGTGATTGGAACAATACCCCAAATCAGCAGCATGTTATGTCTTTTTATATCGATGAAGCCGAAGTTACTAATCTGATGTATGCAGAATACCTAGATTGGATAAAACGGGTATTCCCACCCCATGAAGAGAATTATAGCCATATTTATTCCAGTGCAGTGCCAGACACCTTAGTTTGGAGAAACTCCCTCGGTTTTAATGAAGCTATGGTGAAAAATTATCTACACCACCCCGCCTTTTCGGAATATCCTGTGGTGGGGGTTAGTTGGTTACAAGCGGTTAATTTTTGCAAATGGCGTACCGACAGGGTTAATGAAAAGTTATTGGAAGATGCAGATTTTACGGCACTTAATGCTAGATACAATGTAAAGGCCAATGAAATATTTTCAACAGAAACCTATATCAAAGCCCCTACCTTAGCATATGGAGGTAATGATTCCATCTTAAATGGCGGTAAACGTTCTAGTCGTCTTGTCGAACTAAAAAAAGATAGTACAATTCTCGGCGCTAAACATACCGATTTATATATGCAGCGCCGTGATGGAATCTTCCTTCCAGAGTACCGCCTACCCACTGAAGCTGAATGGGAATATGCTGCCTTGGGGCTCGACGGAATTAGGGAATATAATATTCACAAAGGACGAAAAAAGTATCCTTGGAACGGACAATACACTCGCTCCGGAAAACGTAAATCGCGTGGCGACCAATTGGCAAACTTTAAACAAGGAGATGGCGATTACGGTGGAATAGCCGGTTGGAGCGATGACAATGCCGATATTACCGCCCAAGTAAAAAGCTATCCCCCAAATGACTACGGGCTATATGATATGGCAGGCAATGTAGCAGAATGGGTAGCCGATGTTTACAGACCCATTGTGGAAGATGATTATAACGACTTCAACTATTATCGTGGAAATGTTTACACCAAAGACTCCCGAAACCCCGATGGCACTTTTAACATCGTCACCATAGATTCCATAATTTATGACACCCTGCCCACCGGCAAACTCATTCCAAAGCAACTTCCGGGTGAACTCATTCAAGTTCCCGTAGATGAATGGGAAACCTACCTTCGTATAAATTTTTCAACAAGTGATAATGGAAATTATAAGGATGGGGATCAGGGCTCAAAACTTTACAACGCCAAAAATAGATCATCTACAGAACACCCAATGTACAATGCGCCAGTCCATAAAACTTTAGTGGATAGTACGGGCAATATCCAAAGACAGTATGATAAAAACGCCAATAGAACATCATTGATAAATGATGAGGTTCGGGTTTACAAAGGAGGCTCTTGGCGCGACAGAGACTATTGGCTAGATCCGGCCCAAAGACGTTTTTTGCCTCAATACATGGCTGCAGACTATATTGGCTTTAGGTGCGCAATGTCCAGGGTGGGTTCTAAGACCAATAAGAAAAAACGACCGCGCCGATAATTTTTTACTAACAAGGGTAGGGTATTTTCGAAGATAATTGTTCAATATATAAATACCGAAAAAACAATCTTTTTTTAGTATATTTATAATAACCATTAATACATTTTTTATGAAACGTAGGAATTTTATAAAGAAATCGGGACAGGCTCTGCTTGCCGTTTCAACTATTTCCATTACAGGAGCTATTATTTCTTCTTGTTCTTCCGATGATTCGGATGACTTTTTTGATGATGGCTACTATGATAATGGGTATTACGGTGACGGTTATTACGACGATGGTTATTATGATGACGGTTACTACGATGATGGTTACTATGATGATGGTTACTACGATGATGGTTACTACGATGATGGTTATTATGATGATGGTTATTATGATGATGGCTACTACGACGACGGCTACTATGGCGATGCCCAAGTAATTCGCGATATTTTAATTGCAACAAACTGGAAAGTTGCCAGCTATATAGATAGCGGAGACGACGAAACATCAGATTACAATGGCTATACCGTTGATTTTAAAGTTAACGACCAAGTAACTGCCACTAACGGAAGCAATACCAATAACGGAAGCTGGTCTGTTAACGGTTCGGGAACTGAACTAAACTTAAACTTTAACGGCTCTCCTTTTGATGAATTCAATGATGGGTGGGACATTATAAGCGTAATGCCTACAAGAATTGAGCTGCGCGATGTAAGTGGAGGCGGCGGTGGAACCGACATTTTAATTTTTGAAAAAGCATAGTCTGTTTGTTAGTGTTTTTTTAAATTGATTGGACATTTCTTTGAATTCTATCAGAAATGTCCAATCTTATTTAAACCCTCCTTTATTTTGAAAAAAATCCTATTTCTTCACGATACATTATTGGAAACACCACGCGGTGCCGAACTTACCATTAAGGAATTGATGGCGCTGGGTGAAAGAAAAGGGTATTCCGTTTCAGCGGATTTTCTTAAGAATTTTGAAGCAACAAAATCCAAAATTTCAAAAACAGATTTAGTAGTTTTAAACAGTAGCTCCCGCTGTCATTTTGAGCTGGATTTAGTGCGATATCTTCTTTCCCAACAAGTTCCGTACATTAAGGTTGAATATGATTATAATTTCTGTGTACGCCGAAATATTCTCTGTACAGTGGATTATAACATCCGTAATTGCTGCAATCCCGATAAATTTCACCTTTTCAGAAAGCTGTTTTCCGGCGCAGCCCTAAATGTTTTTCAATCCCCAAAACATTATCAATCACATTTCGACTTTTATGGTGAGGCAGTAGCAAATCATTTGATCATGCCACCTACCGTCGATGTTTCCAAACTAAAGCCTTCTGAAGAAAAAGACAAAGAAACCATTCCGTTTTTTGGCGATCTCAACTTTTTAAAAGGCGGCCATGACTATGTTACCTATGCCGAAGAACATCCAAACCTTAACTTTAAGGTTTTCGGAAAAAACCGTTTGCGTCGTGATATGCCAAAGAACATGACTTTCCATGACCCAATTTCAAATGCGGAAGTACTTGAAATTCTTGGAAAAACAAAGCAGTTTATTTGTAAGCCTGTATGGCCCGAACCTTCGGGAAGACTTGCCGCAGAAGCATTTCTTTCAGGTTGTGAAATTCTTTCAAACGATAGAATAGGAACTTTTTCTTTTGATTTTTATCCTGATGATTTAGAAAAGGCTAAAGCCGAAATGCTGCAGGCACCCGAAAACTTTTGGGCTGCAGTCTCTGAAATACTGAACAATTCAGAAAAAACCCAAACCCCAAAACTCAAAAAAGTGTTGGTGTATAAAAGTTATGGGGGCCTCGGCGATATCTTCTTTGCCATCCCTGCAATCTACAAACTTGCCAAGGTTTCGGAAGAGCTTCATTTTGCGGTAGCGCCAAGGCTTGTAGATTTTTTTGCCAAACACTTAAAAGGCATTGAAGTAGTGAGTGAACCTGATGCTAGAAACAGCGAATCCACCTATAATAATGTTTATGAACTGGGCAACTATCCTGCTTTCCGAGGCTACGATTTGCCTCACGCACTAAAATATCCAACCCATAAAAAAGTAAAACAGCACGCAATCCAGCATTATATAGACACGGTTTCAAAACTTCATATTGATATTGACAATCATTTGGAAAGCTATCCCTATTTTGAAAGTGATAAGAACTTGAACAATCCGTATTTCGTTATACATCACGGAGCTGGATTTTTGTTAAAAATATGGCCAACTGAAAAGTATGCAAGATTGATTGAAATGTTGGCGGAAATCTTTCCAAATCTAGATTGCAAAATTATTATGGGCCCCGAAGACCCTGATATTGCACAATATTTCACCAAACCCCTGCCGCATATTAAGTTCATCACCGGAGGAATGTTAGAGGTGGGTGAGGCAATGGCAGGAGCAATGTTTCATATTGGCAATGATGCAGGAATAACCCACGTGGCAGGAGCTTTCAATGTGCCCACGGTGGGAATATATGGTCCAACCGGTCCTGGAAGTTGGGGGAGTTTTGCACAACATAACCACCTTATTTGGGGTAAAAAGGGCGTGTGCAACCTAAAGTGCAATTATGATGTTATCTTAAATTGTGGCCATAGAATCTGTTTGACCTCTGTTACTGAAAATAGGGTGTTAGAAGCGCTTTACATGGTTCTACAGCAAGCATACCCCAATAATGATGTTAAGCTTATTCCAAATCCACAGGCTGCTATGGAGTTTGGAAAAAAGGATTGCCTTATTAAATTGGGAGAAAACGAATTGCTATTGGAGTACCACAGTTCAGAAATGAAAACAGAGGTAGAGAAGTTGCTTTCAAACAAGACTTTGGAGACGCCATTGAGTGGAGATCTGAAATTGGTGGCAGATGTTTTAATACAGCAAAAAATTATTTTTAAAGTTCCCACATTCAATTAAAATTGTTTTTTTTCAAGAGGGCTTTTACTATCTTCACGAGCCAAATTAAAAACAATGATTTCAGAGACAATTAAGAACCGCCGGGCGGTTTTTCCTGCACAATATAACGGACAACCAATCACCAAAGAAGAAATTTTAACCATACTTGAAAGTGCAAATTGGGCACCCACCCACAAACGTACAGAGCCTTGGCGATTTAAGGTTTTTCACGGTGTATCTCAAGTTGCTTTGGGAAAATTTCTTGCCGAAACCTACAAACAAACCACAGAAAATTTTTCAGAATTTACATATAATAAATTTATGGACAATCCCGTGAAAGCGGGCTGTGTAATAGCTATCTGTATGCAGCGCGACCCAAAGGCAAGCATTCCAGAATGGGAAGAAATTGCAGCTACAGCTATGGCGGTGCAAAACATGTGGCTTACGGCATACGAAATGAAGATTGGCGCTTATTGGGCTTCTCCGGGAATTCTAAAATATATGGACAAATTTATCCAACTACAAGAAGGAGAACAATGCCTCGGTTTTTTCTACTTAGGCAAATACGATGGAGATTTGCCTGAAGGTGTCCGCAATAGCAATATTGAGGATAAAACTGTTTGGATGTAAAATCCACTTCTAAAAATAAAAAACCTCACAGGAAATATAAGCTGCGAGGTTTTTTTTAATAATTTATAACTAAAAAATTAGTTTAAACTATTTATTTAGTTATATTTGAAATATCAAACTGTACCAAAATGAAACAATTAACAAAAGCAGAAGAAGACATTATGCAAATCCTTTGGGATCTGGAAGAAGCAAATGTAGCTTCAATTATAGAACAATTGCCCGAGCCAAAGCCTGCCTACAACACGGTTTCTACCATTGTTCGAATTCTTGAGAGCAAGGATTTTGTTGATTATAGAAAGGAAGGAAGGGGCCATGTTTATTTTCCAAAGGTGAAGAAAACAGAATATAGCAACCAATCCTTAAACAAACTTATGGATGGTTATTTTCAAGGTTCCTTTAAAAGTATGGTATCTTTTTTTATGAAGAAAAACGATATAAGCATTCACGAAATGGAGGCTATTATGGAAGAAATTAATTCTGAAAAGACTGAAAAATGATACATTCACTCATACAAATACTCGTTTTTCAAATACTGTTTCTGGCAGTATATGAAGCCTTTTTGAAGAAAGAAACTTTTTTCAATCTAAATAGAATCTATTTGTTGCTTACCCCAATTTTGGGTACGGTATTGCCCTTTATTAGTATTGACTTCATTCAAAAAAGCATTCCGCAGGAATACATAGTTCAGTTGCCGGCAGTTGTTGTTGGTGGTACTATTTCTGAAGCAATTCCAAGTGCGTCTTCGCTTTGGTTTCCAAGCTTGTTGGATCTTTGGCTTTTGGGAATCGGGTTAAGTGCGGTATTTTTCTTTTGGAAATTCTTCAAAATCGCAAAACTGTATTTCTCGGGAACCACAGCATATTCTGATGGGTTTAAACTTAAAATCATTCCCAAGACAGAGGTGGCTTTCTCTTTTTTCAACACTATATTTTTAGGTGAAAACATTTCCGAAGAAAACAGTAGCAATATTATTGCCCACGAAAAAATACATATTCAACAAAAACATTCGGTGGACTTACTTTTCTTTGAAATACTCCGCATCGTCTTTTGGTTCAATCCGCTTGTCTATTTATTCCAAAACAGAATGGCAACCCTGCACGAGTTTATTGCCGATGAAAAGGTTACTGCCAAAAAAGACAAAAAGCAATACTATCAAAACCTTCTTTCTGAAGTGTTCCAAACCGAAAAAATTTCATTCATCAATACATTTTTCAATCAATCATTAATCAAAAAACGAATCAGTATGTTACAAAAATCAAAATCAAGAAAAACAGCGCAGTTAAAGTATTTATTACTATTGCCAGCAATTTGCACTATGTTAATCTACACTGCCTGCAGCAACGACCCTAAAGCAGAGGAAACACAGATCGTCCAGCAGTCAGACTCTGAAGTGATGAACAAAATAAACGAACTGGCCGAAGCCATTATGAAAAAAGGCGAAATGACTCCCGAAGAAGAAAAAGCGCTAAAATTACTTACCACCGAAGCACAACCGGGCGACAAAGTTTATACCTCTGTGCAAGAATATTTGGATGAAACTGATGAAGACGGAGATATGTCCGTTGCTTTTACTGAAATAGAAAGAGTACCAACCTATCCGGGTTGTGAAGGTGGCAATGAAGCTTTGAAGCAGTGTTTCACACAACGTATTAGTGGGTTTGTGGGGGAAAATTTCAACACAAAACTCGGGAACGATTTGGGTCTCACGGGCAGACAACGTATTGTTGTTCAATTTAAAATTGACAAAGCGGGAAACATTGTTGACGTAAAAGCAAAAGCTCCAAAGCCAGAACTCGAAGCCGAGGCCATTCGCATTATTAAAAAGCTTCCGCAAATGCAACCAGGTGAGCAAAAGGGCAAAAAGGTGAACGTAATCTATTCTTTGCCGATTGTTTTTGAAGTGAAATAAATTTTTAGCCACATCTTTTTAATAGCCGAAGAATTTCTTCGGCTATTATTTTTTTGAAATAACAGCAGCCACCAACCCAGTAAGTTTCAATAAATTTGTACTTTTCAAAGTAGAATTTATTTCTGAAATGATAAAGCGCTTCCATTTGGTTTTTCTTTTGTTGCTGGCAACTTCCTGCCAGTTTTTTGAGACCGAAAAAGTTTCTTCTGAAGAAATTTACAAAGAAGAGATTAAAACCATTGATTGGAAAGACGTAGATCGGTATCCTTCTTTTTCCAACTGTGAGAACATTTTGGAAAAACCCGAACAGAAAGACTGTTTTATAAACACTATCAATTCACATTTGTACCAATCCATAAGCCATGATGAGATGGTTGCCGTGCGGGAAGTTTATGATACGATAAAAGTAAATTTTGAAGTAAGCAGCAATGGCCAACTTTCCATCCTCAAAATAAAAATGGACACCTTGTTGCAAAAGGAATTCCCAGATCTGGAAATGTGGATTTTACAAAGTATTGATTCATTGAAGCCCGTGGCTCCCGCCTATAAACGAGGAATTCCTGTAAAGACCCAATTCACCTTACCAGTCATCATTAAAACAAATTGATTACAGGTTGAATTTATAACCGAAGGTAAAATCTATCGGAAACTCGCCATTGCTATCCACACTTAAACCAACAATATCATTGTAATTAAAAGTGATATAACCGTTGCCCACTTTATAATCTGCGCCAAGGCCAAATGTAATGGGGGCGCTAAAATCACTTCCGGATTCTTTATTCACCATGGCGGATCCGCCAAAAGGAATAACGGTATATTCTCTGCTTGAAAACGTCAATGCCGCAAATTTGGTGTTTATAAAAGCATCGAACTTTGGGCTTTTTACAAATTTGAAACGGTAATTCAATGACAATTGCGAAGCTGAATATTTGTATTCGCTGCTTTCAAAAGTTTGCTTGAACCGGAATACGATAGAATGTCTTCGCAACTTAACATTATCAATCAATTCTAAATCTATTCCAGCAATAGGCTGCAATTCGTTTGTAGGGTTTTCTGTGTAAACACTATTTCCCACACCTGCAAAAGCTCCAAGTCGAAATTGTAGATCTATGGATTTTTCGGTTTCGCTAAAGTTGGGATCCTTCTTTTTGTTGTACGTAACAAAAAAAGCATGTAAACTTGGCAATGTCAGCTTCACTTTTTCAGTTGAAACAGCAGCATCACTAGTTTGTTGCTGCAACGTTTTTTTGTATTCCTCTTGGTAATCGCCGTCTTGTTTTGTGTTTTTCAGTTCAACAATATCATTTCCTTTTTTTGAAAAATAACGGTATTCACCATCGATGGTGTTCCAAAGTAAAGTCAGTGCGCCTTCAACTTCAGTATTCAAGTTGTAAGTTTGGCCTTCCACGGTATATTGCTGTTGAGCCTGCAGCGTTCCTGCAGAAAGTATAAAAAACAAAGCGAAAAGGGGGATTAGCGATTTCATAAGGGCGTGTTTTTAAAGGTACGGCTAAGGTAAAAAATTAAATCAATTTATCATTGCTTTTCGAAGCTTCGCCCTTTCCAGGAATAGTTTCCGCGGAAACTTCCAAATACTACTGCCAAAACGATAATTGCATACACAAATGGTTGCCACAAAAATTTCCAAAGTAGAATTTCTTCTCCAAAAAATAGTGCCGCTTGCCTCACAATAATATAATCCGTGATTATTTTAAAAAAAAGAAAAGAAGTGTAGAGGAGTATATATTCAGAATGGAAAACCATAAAAAATGGAATTATTAAAATTGAAATGTTTACCAAAAAAACCAAAATCCCCAACAAAAGGGAAGTTGTGTTTTTCTGTTTGGAAGTTTTCGAAGCCCAGCGGATTCGCTGGTTTATAACATTTTTAACTGTTTGCTTAGGTTTTGTGAAAACAATTGCCTCCTTCGATTTTAAGAACTGAACCTGCTCCCGAAAGGCTTTTTTCATCTTTTCCAACAGAAAAATATCGTCGCCACTTGCAATATGGTCATTTCCCAAAAAACCGTTTACTTTTAGAAAATCCTCCTTTTTATAAGCCAAATTTGCCCCATTACTGAGCAATGGATTGTTCAGTCCAAAACTGCCGATGGTCACGGCCTGCAGACTCAAACCATCCAATTGCTGAAAATTTTCGAGACCGTTTCCTTTGCTTTTATAAATAACGGGGCCACAGACCATCGCACAATCGTTTTGCTGAATGTAACTATCAAAAACGTTAAGCCAGTTTTTTGGAAGCTCACAATCTGCATCGGTAGTAACGATCCATTGAAAGTTTGAGTTTTTGATCGCTTCGGTAATAGCGTCTTTTTTTGGCGAATTGGAAATGCGTTTATTTTCAATGACTTTTATTGAAAACTTGCTTTTTTCAATTGCCGAAGTAATGATTGCTTCGGAATTATCTTCAGATGCATCATTCACAAAAATGATTTCAAACAATTCCGAAGGGTAATTCAATTCGGCAATTGTTTTTAAAAGATTCGGAAGGTTTTCCGCCTCATTTCTGAAAGGGATTATCACGCTGAAACAAGTTTCGGGATGCTTTGTTTCAGAAGAAAAAAGAGACACTTTTTGAAAACCGAAAACCAAAGCCATCATACAAATAAAATATACTGCAAAAAGTAAAATTAAGGCCCAAATCATCGTGTAGCGGGTTGGTAGGTAAGCACGAAAAAACTACCCAAAAGTGAGGGAAGTACAAAATTGAAAAGCCACATGGCGAGGACCGTTGATAGAACAATCAATTCTGGAACGCCAGCAAACGAAAACAGCCAAACCGCCACGCTACCGCGGATTACCACATCAAAAATAAAAAGTGTGGGAAAGATGGAAACCAAAAAATACATCGCAAAAATTAATGGAATAGCTTCGGAAAAAGCAATTTTCCCTCCAAAAAAGACTAAAATTCCATAAAACATTCCACTGAATATTGCATAGCGGAATGCTGAAAAAAGTACTGTTTTAAACTTTATTTGAAACGGAATCTTTTTGAAAAATTGAATC
Organism: Aequorivita sp. UBA3180; assembly: GCA_002364215.1. Taxonomy (GTDB): domain Bacteria; phylum Bacteroidota; class Bacteroidia; order Flavobacteriales; family Flavobacteriaceae; genus Aequorivita. The sequence goes on from DEXQ01000007.1 coordinate 231,246, forward strand.
ACTTTGACAATTGAAAAGCCTTTTAACAAAAGTTCTTTTTCCTTGAAATAATAACCGATTGCAAAGAGCAAAATAACCCCAATTCCAAAATAGCAAATCATCGTGACCGAATAGTAGATGTTGAAATTTGGCAATAAATAAAGGAGGCCAAAAAAACCAAAAAAACTTGTGACAAACATTTGCGCCATTCCCGAAATGAAGTTGAGCATCAATATTTTTTTTCGCTTTCTGTTTTCAAAAAAAAGTGCCTTCGCGCCGTATTCGCCAATGCGGTTGGGGGTTGCCAAAGAGACCGTGAGAGAGGCTAAACTTTGTTTTAGCGCAGTTTTGAAATTTATTTTTTCAAAAGCGGAAACCAAGGTTTGCCATTTCAGGATTTCAAAAAACCAATTGGCGGCTGCTAAAAAACAAAAAAACAATAATGAATATTTTGCAATACTTCCTTTGGAAAAAATAGTGGTCGTAAACTCTCTAAATCCCAATGAAGTATTGTTTTTCAGTTTGTAAAAAATATACCCGAATGTTATAGCAATCACCAAAACTTTGGCGACGGCAAGCAGATATTGTTTAGCTTTGTGGGGTACGGCAATCATTGTGCTAAAATACAAATTACTGTCTTCGCAAGGGTTTATAAATGGAAAGTAAAACTGAAAAAATCATCTTAGGAATTGACCCCGGAACTACGATTATGGGTTTCGGCCTCATAAAAGTAGTGGGCAAACAGATGCAATTCATCCAATTGAATGAGTTGCAACTCAAAAAGTATGATGACCATTATCTAAAACTGAAACTCATCTTTGAGCGTACTGTTGAACTTATAGACACACATCATCCTGACGAAATTGCAATTGAAGCTCCGTTCTTTGGAAAAAATGTGCAATCCATGCTTAAACTTGGAAGGGCACAGGGCGTGGCAATGGCGGCGGGGCTTTCACGACAAATTCCCATCACCGAATATTCGCCGAAAAAGATAAAAATGGCCATTACCGGCAACGGAAACGCCAGTAAGGAACAAGTGGCAAAAATGCTCCAAAGTCTTTTGCAGTTGAAAGAACTTCCAAAAAATTTGGACAGTACCGATGGTTTGGCGGCGGCCGTGTGCCATTTCTATAACTCCGGCAAAGTTGAGGTTGGTAAAAGCTACACGGGTTGGGAGGCTTTTGTGAAACAGAATAGCCCCCCGACCCCCAAAGGGGGAGTTTTATCCGTAAATTTGAGGAGTAAAAAAAAGTCAAATAACTAACGAGTTAAGAACATAAGAATTTGCCCTCCAGTGTCCAGCAAAATTTCGGATTGAGTGAAAGCTACCCCTTAGGGGGCGGGGGGGGCTTGTACATTCATATTCCCTTTTGCAAACAGGCGTGCCATTATTGCGATTTCCATTTTTCTACTTCTTTGAAGAAAAAAAGCGAATTGGTTAATTCACTGTGCAAAGAATTAGTGCTTCGGAAAGAGGAGATAGTTGGCGAAGTTGAAACCATCTATTTCGGGGGCGGCACTCCAAGTCTTCTTTCTTCGGAAGAATTGCAACAGATCTTAGATACTATTTATTCAAATTATAAAGTTTCCAAAAACCCCGAAATCACTCTCGAAGCAAATCCCGATGATCTTTCAAGTTCACAAGTTCACAAATTCACAAATTCACGAATTAACCGTCTAAGCATTGGCGTCCAATCTTTTTATGAAGAAGATTTAAAACTGATGAACCGCGCCCACAACGCTTCCGAAGCATTGCAATGTATAAAAGATGCGAAACAATATTTTGAAAATATCAGTATCGATTTAATTTACGGCATCCCGGGAATGAGCAACGAGCGATGGAAGGAAAACCTCGAAATCGCTTTAAAATTGGACGTCCCGCATCTTTCGTGCTATGCTTTAACGATTGAACCAAAAACTGCCTTAAAAAAATTCATTGAAAAAGGTATAGTCCCTCCCGTTGATGAGGAGGTGGCAAAACAGCACTATGAAATTTTGCTTTCTGAAACCGAAAAAGCAGGATTGGAGAATTACGAATTTTCAAATTTTGGAAAACCCGGTTTCCATTCCCGTAACAATACCGCCTATTGGGAAGGAAAATCCTATTTGGGCATCGGGCCATCCGCACACAGTTATGATGGAAAATCACGCAGCTGGAACGTTGCCAACAACACAAGATATATCAAAAGCACTGAAGCTGGAGAACTTCCATCGGAAAGGGAAAATCTTTCAAAAGAGGATATGTACAATGAATATATAATGACTGGTTTGCGTACCCAAAATGGTGTTTCATTGGAAAAAGTGGAAAGTGAATTCGGGAAAGATTTTTCCAAATACCTTTTGGAACAAGCTGCCAATCCTATTAAAAACGAACTTTTAATTCTCGAAAAAAACACTTTGAAAATTTCAAAAAAAGGAAAGTTTTTGAGTGATGGTATTGCGGCAGACTTATTCTTAGTAAATTTAGATTGATGAAAGCAACCCTTGAGATTAAACATAAAACAATTATTGTTGATCTTTCCAAGCCATTGGATATTTCAATCCCTTTGCGGGCTTCTGAAGAAAACCCACTGGCGTGGTACCAAAATAAACCTACGATAGAGGCTGTAAAAATGGGCGATTGGACTGGCAAAGTTTCAGAGGGCGCTTCGGTGAATTTCAACAACGTATTTTTCAATCCACATGCCCACGGTACGCATACCGAATGTTTTGGACATATTTCAAAAGAATTTCACTCCGTAAACGAAACATTAAAAACCTTCTTTTTTTTAGCTGAAGTGATTTCGGTACAGCCCGAAAAAGTTGGGGAAGATGAGGTTATTTCCGAAGAAAGTATTGCAAAAGCATTAAATGGAAATACGCCCGAAGCAGTTATAATCAGAACGCTTCCGAACACTTCAGAAAAAAAATCAAAGCATTGGTCCGACACCAATTGGCCGTTTCTTCACGAAAAAGCGGCTCTATTTTTACGGGAAATGGGCGTTAAACATTTGTTGACTGATTTGCCTTCCGTAGACAAAGAAAAGGACGAGGGCCAACTTTTGGCGCACAGGGCTTTTTGGAATTACCCTCAAAACCCGCGTAAAGATTGCACAATTACAGAATTGATCTATGTTCCCAATGCAATTAATGACGGCAGCTATTTGTTGAATTTGCAGATAGCTTCGTTCCATAACGATGCTTCGCCCAGTAAGCCAGTTTTATATAAAATATTTTAGGATGAAGACAACTTTAAAAATTGAAGAATTGGCACAATTTATTTTGGGAATTTTTCTCTTTTCTCAATTGGATTATGTGTGGTGGTGGTTCCCGGCATTGCTGCTCACGCCAGATGTGGGAATGCTCGGATATTTTATAAATACAAAAATTGGAGCCTTCACTTACAATATTTTTCACCACAAAGCAATTGCCATTGCCATTGGCCTGTCAGGATTTTATTTGAACAATTCACTGTTAATTTTAATAGGTGTAATTTTGTTCTCACACGCTTCCTTCGACAGAATTTTTGGTTACGGATTGAAATATCCGGACAGTTTTAAAAACACACACTTGGGAAGCATTGGAAAATAATATCATGGAATATCTATTTATAGGCTTAGCGGTTGGAGCCATTGTGGCCTACTTTCTTTTTGCGCGTTTCAGCGGGGTTCGGAAACGGGAAAGAGTGAACACGCAGTCGGTAGTTTTAATGGAAAAAATTCGAAGTGTCTGTAAGTTCATTACCGTGGAAGGCGATTTTTCTGAAATTTTCCATTATGAAAATGTGAAGGACAAATGGCTGAATTTATTATTGGGAAAAAAGAAAGCCTTGGTTTTGATTGAAGCAAAGGCACACATTGGGTTTGATCTCACAAAAGTGAAAATGCACGCCGACACAAAAAACAAGACTATAATTTTAACCAACTTTCCACAACCCGAACTGCTCACTATTGAAACAGATTTTAAATACTACGACAAACGCGAAGGTTGGGCAAACCCATTTACCGCAACAGATTTGACCGAAATAAACCAAGAGGCAAAAAAACACATAGTAGATAAAATTCCCGAAAGCGGCTTATTGAACGAAGCTTCGAAACAAGCTTTGGAAACTATTCAACTTATGGAAAAATTAGTGGAAACCATTAATTGGAAACTTGATTATACCGCCCTTTATTCAGCTGCGGAAAAACCCAAATTAAAGCAATGAATATAGAACATTTCCGTGAATATTGCATTTCTAAAAAAGGCGTTACTGAGTCGTTTCCGTTTGACGAAAAAACGTTGGTGTTTAAAGTTATGGGAAAAATGTTTGCACTTACGGGTTTGGAATATAATCCCGCCCAAGCCAACCTAAAATGTGATCCCGAACGCGCCATTGAACTCCGCGAAGAATATGATGGATTGATACGTCCAGGTTGGCATATGAGCAAAATTCATTGGAACACTGTGGAACTGGAAAGAAATATTCCGAACGAATTGCTATTGAAATTGATTGACCATTCTTATGATTTGGTGGTAAAGAGTCTCACCAAAAAACTTCAAACTGAACTTGCTTCGCTTTAAAAAAGCCAAAAATTAAATGAGCCATCCCGCCGATTTTTACAAATTACAGATTGATATCCACGCAGAGAACCTAAAAAAAGTAAAGCGTAAATTGGCTCTTTCAAGCACGATAAGATTAGTAACTTTTTTGCTTGCTTGTGCGGGAGTTTATTTTTTCTTTGGAAATACTAAAGCAATAATTGCCATCATAGTTTTAGCCGTTGTAGCATTTGTTTATTTGGTTACAAAACACAGCGATCTCCAGTACGAGCGTGAATTGATAAAAGCTTTGATTGCTCAAAATGAGACCGAACTTGATGTGCTTAATCGTGCCTTTCACAATTTGCCATCCGGCGAAAGATATAAAGATCCGCTACATTTTTACAGTCAGGATATAGATCTTTTTGGACGAGGTTCTTTTTTTCAATATTTGAACAGAACTGCCTTGGAAAGTGGCTCAGATCTTTTGGCGAAACTTTTCATTGAAAACAAAATTGATTCCATCCAAACAAAGCAAAAAGCAATCACCGAGCTTTCTGAAATGCCCAAATGGCGACAGCAATTTTCAGCAATTGGGTCTTTGGTAAGAACCGAGGTTGCCGCAACAGAAGTTATAGACTGGCTTAAAAACTATAAAAGTTTTGTCCCAAAATGGATCAAACCGGTTTCATTGCTGTTTTCAATTATTTCTGTGGGATTGATTCTCTTGAACTACCTCGATTTGGTTTCGGGCTACGCTCTGGCCGGCTGGTTCTTTTTGGGTTTGGCTATTTCGGGCAGGTATCTCAAAAAGGTTAACGATCTTTCGTCGCATACCTCAAAAATTCAAAGCACTTTTGAGCAGTTTCATAAACTCATTTTAGAAATTGAAACCCAAAAATTTTCTTCAGAATTGCTTTCTGAAAAAAGAAGTAAGATTATAAATACTACTTCCAAAGCTTCTTCGGATTTAAAGAAATTCGCTAAACATTTGGATTCGCTGGACCAACGCAGCAATATGCTTATCGGTATAATTGCCAACGGTTTTATGCTACGCGATCTTCGCCAGAGTTACAATATTGAACGGTGGGTTGAAAGCCACAAGGGCAGTGTTCCTGTGTGGTTTGACGTGATCGCTTTTTTTGATACTTACAATAGTTTGGGCAATTTCGCTTTCAATCATCCCAATTATGTTTTTCCGAAAATCAACGATGATGTTCCCGTTTTAAAAGTTAAAGGTGCGGGCCATCCCTTATTGAAGGAAGCTACAATGGTTCGAAATGATTTCCAGATTAATTCCGAAGAATTTTTTATAGTTACCGGCGCCAATATGGCTGGAAAAAGTACATTCCTGAGAACAGTTTCACTTCAAATTGTAATGGGGAATATCGGTTTGCCGGTTTGTGCCGAAAAGGCCGAATACAACCCAATAAAACTCATTACAAGTATGCGAACTACAGATAGTTTAACGGATGATGAGTCTTACTTTTTCAGTGAATTGAAACGATTGAAATTTATTGTTGATGAAATAAAAACCGATCGCTATTTTATCATTCTGGATGAAATCTTGAAAGGAACAAACAGCACAGATAAAGCCATCGGCTCCAGAAAATTTGTGGAGAAATTGGTTGCTAGCAATTCCACGGGTATTATCGCTACTCACGATTTAAGTCTTTGCGTGGCGGCTGAGGAACTGCCCGAAATAAAAAACTATTTTTTCGATGCCCGAATTGAAAACGACGAACTCTTTTTCGACTATACTTTCAAACCCGGAATCTGCCAAAATATGAATGCATCCTTTCTACTGAAAAAAATGCAAATTGTGGATTAATTTCTATAATTACCACAAATACAATAGTTTGTATTTGTTTTTTTATTATTTTTAGAACAGTTTTGTTCCCCATAACCTCTCCATGTTAGCTTTTTAATCTCCTCGGTTTGCCCCAAAATTTAAAATAGTAATCAATTTTAATATTTATACTAATTTAATTTTATGGGATTATGAAAACAACTACCAACCTTAAGTTTATTGCAATAGCATCAATGATGTTGCTTTTGAATTTTAGCATTTTCGCTCAAAATGAAGCGAGCCGGCCACAGTACATTTCCGTCACAACTATGCACTGGAATATGGATAAGGAAGATTTCAGCATGGATGCTTGGAAGGCTGTAGAAAAAGAATATCTACAGAAAGTAGTCAGCCAGAATCAACACATTTTGTCAGCTTCCTATTACATGCATCTTTTTTCACCAGACAACTCAGAAGTGATTTACGTACAAACCTATCCATCTTGGGAAGCTATGGATAAAGCTGTGGGTCGTGCTGAAGAGCTTGCAAAACAAGCATGGCCAGATGACAAAGCAAGAGAAGCATACTTTAGAAACCGTGACAGCTATTTTTCAGTGAATCATTCCGATGAAATCTATGCTCCCATAGGTGGAGCCAAGCTTCTACCACAGGACAATAAGGAAGATTTAGTGATGTATGTTCGAAGAACCTATTTCACTTTTCCAGAGGATGGTTCTGAAAAGGAGTTTAATGATATGCACGCAGAAAATGTTGCAAAAGTCATTTCAAGAAACCCGTACATAAAGGGTTATTACCCAAATGTTCATGCGTGGGGAAGTGACAAAACTGAATTCGTGGAAGCCTTCTTTGTTGATTCCTTGTGCGATATGGAAAAAATGTTCGATAAAAATGGCGAGTTGATTGGTGAAGCCTGGCCTGGAGATTCTGGAAAACAAAGAGGAAAAAAATGGAGTAAATATTTTACTGGTATTCACGGGGATGCTGCATATACCTTAATTGCGGAGCTTTCTAAATAAAACTTCAGAAATTATATTTTTTCAGAAAAGGATGTTTAAAAAAACATCCTTTTTTTAATACCAAAGAAGACCGTATTTTCGCGTCGTTGCTATTAAAAAAGGCAACTCCGAATATGGATTCAGTAACACAAATTGTTTTGGGTGCCGCCGTTGGCGAAGCGGTGTTGGGAAAAAAGATTGGCAATAAAGCCATGGTTTTGGGCGCCATTGCTGGAACAATTCCTGATTTGGACATTATTGCAAATTACTTTACAGATACTGTTTCCGCCTTGGAAATACACCGCGGATTTACACATTCCATTGTTTTTGCGGTAGTTTTCGGATTGCTCTTTGGTTGGCTGCTCTCGCTTTGGGACAAACGTGCCAGTTTAAAGGAATGGTCGTGGTTTTGGTTTTTGTGTTTCGTAACGCATCCAATGCTGGACGCGCACACTACTTGGGGCACACAGCTTTTTTGGCCTTTTGATCTTCGCTTGGCATACAAAAATATTTTTGTGATTGATCCGCTTTATACATTGCCTTTTTTGATGTTTTTGATATTGGCAATGTTTCAAAAAAGAGAAAGTGTCAAAAGACGAAAATTCAATAATCTGGGGTTGATTGTAAGTAGTGCTTATATGTTGGTTACTATAATTCTGAAGGGAATTACATATTCTAAATTTGAAACCGCGCTAGAGAATCAAAAAATAGCGTATGCTGCTTTGGAAACCAAACCCAGCCCGATGAACACTATTCTCTGGACTGCAAATGTGGAAACCGAAGATGCCTTTTTAATAGGCGATTATTCCTTTTTTGATACGAAGCCGATTCAGTTTTTTCCACATCCAAAAAATCACGGGGCGCTTGGAGATTTGGCGGAAGAAGAAAAAGTACAACGGCTTATAAACATTACCCAAGGTTGGTACACCATTTCTGAAAGACCGGATGGTATTTATTTGAACGACCTCCGTTTCGGAAAGATGAGCGTTGATCCGCAAGCAGAAAAATTTGCCTTCAGTTTTCTTATTGAAAAGGAAGGCAATGGTGTAACTATCACTGAAGAGGCGAAAAACACCCGTAATGCAGAAAAATTACTTTCAGATCTTTGGGAACGGATTAAAGGAAATTAGCAGCTTAAATCTGAAATAATTTTCCATTTGCCTTCTATTTTTCTGAAGATAATCATAAAGACTCCGTTTGCGTTTCCTGCATTTCTAACCAAATGGAATTGCCCCATCACGTAATAGGAATTGTCTTCAATTTTGGTAACTGCCTCAATAGTGAAACTTAGCGTCCCCGTATATTCTTTTGAAGGGTAGCCTTTTTTGTAATTGTCCAAGGTTTTCTGCCAGCCTTGCGTAATTCCGCTACTTCCGTAAAATTTTAAGGAATCGCTTTTCCAGTAACCCTGCATAAAACCTTCAAGATCGTTTTGGTTCCAAGCGTTTTCCTGCATTCTCAAAACAGTTAAAATTGCTTTTTTGTCTTCAGCTTCGGTTTGGGAAATAGTGTTAAATGTTGCAAGTAAGCAGATAAAAAGCAATAGTTTTTTCATAATTGTTAGGTGTTGATTTAAAAGTCTGGTTAAATTTACGAATAAAGATTTCAACTAATAATTTCTCCTGTAGGGGAATAAAAAAATTTCCTTTAAATTTACTTACATTACTATGTGAAACCAACATACAACTAATTCAAAAACTACTTTTGACGAATTCCAAAATTGACATTTCGGGAAGTTATTTAATAAAGACTCTATTAATTGTAGGAGGTATTTTGGCGCTTTGCTATATAGGGGAAAGCCTTGTTTTGCCGCTGCTTGTAGCTGCTATAATAGCTGCGCTGCTTGACAAGCCCACAAAAAAATTCAAACAATGGGGACTCCCCAATTGGCTGACCATAATCTTGTCGTTGCTTCTTATGATTATCGTGTTTTTTTTACTGTCGTGGCTTATTGGTTCGCAAATAAATAATATTGCGAGCGATTGGCCTACCATTAAGGATAAGGCAAGTGAAAAACTGAACAGTCTTTCCCAGTGGGCTAACGAACAGTTAAACTGGGATTATGAAAACTACATAGAAAACAACAAACGTTTGGTGCAACGAGCCGAAAGCTTTGCGAGTGCGTTTTTGTCGAGTGTGATGAATCTGCTTTCACAATCACTTATTATTTTTGTGTATGTGGTGTTGTTATTGATGCAGAAAAAAATGTTTGTCGGGTTTTTTAAAAAACTATCCTCAAACCCTTCCGCTATGGGTTCCATTTTGACGGACTCATCAAAAATTATTAGCAACTATCTTTTAGGAAAAGGTAAGATTATGGTTTTTCTTTTTGTAATATATTACTTGGGCTTTCGTTTCGGTTCGGTGCCGTATGCGTTGTTTTTGGCGATATTTGCAGCTCTTTTCTCCATTATTCCTTATGTGGGAAATATTATTGGTGGGGGCATTGCCGTGATCCTTTCCTATCTTTACGCAGGTACCACTCCCGCTTTGATTGTGATTGGTGTGATTTCGGCAGCACAACTTCTTGAAAATTATGTTTTGACACCTTGGATTATTGGTGATGAAACCAATTTAAACCCTTTTATTACCGTATTCGGAATCATATTATTTTCCATGCTTTGGGGAATGGTGGGAGCCATTATTGCCCTACCAATTATTGGGGTTTTAAAAGTTATTTTTGAACATACCAAGGGCATGGAACCCTATGCGTATTTGATTAAGAAAAACGAATGATTGTTGCTGAAGTATACAGAGAGTTGTTTTCTAAAAGCGCTTCATAAAATCATCTCCAAAAACCATATTCAACCTATAGATAAGTTCCTCTGCATTTTTCTTGCTGAAAACCATAGGCGGTTTTATTTTTAGAACGTTGTGGTCCGGTCCGTCTATGCTCATCAAAATTCCCAATTTTTTCATTCTATTTGCCAAATAGGAAGCATGCTCCGGCAATGGATTTTTTTCTGAATCATTTAATTCAAACCCTAAAAATAAACCTTCGCCACGTACATCGCCAATGATTGGAAATTGCTTTTGAAGGGTTTTCAATTCAGCAATTAAAAAGCCTCCAACCTCCAACGCATTTTGCTGCAGATTTTCTTCTTCGATAACTTCCAAAACACTGCGGCCAATGGCGCAAGAAACAGGATTGCCGCCAAAGGTGTTGAAATACTCCATTCCCGTATTGAATTTTTCGGCTACTTCTTTTGTGCAGGCAACCACGGCAAGCGGATGGCCATTTCCGGCAGGTTTGCCCATCGTTACAATATCTGGCTGAACGTCGTAAAGCTCAAAAGCCCAAAAAGTTTTCCCCATCCTTCCAAAACCTGTTTGCACTTCGTCCGCAATACAGATGCCTCCAGCTTCGTGAACGAATTTGTAAATTTCCTTAAAATAATTGTTTGGCGGCACAATCTGTCCGCCACAGCTTATCATACTTTCGCCTATAAAACCAGCAATTCCCTTGCCTTCAGCTTTTAATTTTTGAATAATTTCCTTTGCGTGAATTGCGTAATCAATTCCGCAATTTTCAGAAATATATTTTCCGCGGAAGGAATCTGGCAAAGGTAAAATGTGCGTGTTTTCAGGTTTTGGAAAACCGCCCTTTCCTTCAAATTTATAGGAACTTACGTCCATAACGGCGTTTGTATTGCCATGATACCCCACTTCTATCGCCAAAATGTCTTTATTACCCGTAACGGTTTTTGCCATTCGTAAGGCGAGTTCATTTGCTTCACTTCCCGAATTCACAAAGTGGATTACAGAAAGATGTGGCGGCAATTTTTTCAGCAAAGCTTCTGCGTAGACAATTATTTCTTTGTGAAGATAACGTGTGTTCGTATTTAAAACCGCCATCTGTTTTTGACCCGCGGCAACTACTTTTGGGTGCTGATGGCCTACATGGTTTACGTTGTTGACGGTGTCCAGATATTTTCTGCCTTCAATATCGATCAAGTAAACTCCTTCGCCACGCACGATGTGCAACGGCTTGTCATAGGAAAGACTCAAACCTTTACCAAGATGGTCTTTTCTGAAATTGATTATATTTTCTTCTGAAATCATTTTTTCCGAAGTATCCAATTCCTCCTTAAAAATTAAATTCGGGTTCGGGCAGATACTTTTCCAAACTCCAACTCTTGAAGGCAAGGCAACGCCATTGAAGTTTTCATTATTTCCCAATAGATCCAAAATAAGCTGGAAGTGAAGATGCGGCGCCCAATTGCCATTTTCATTTGGCGCACCAATATAGGCGATGAGGTCACCCTGTTTTACGCTCTGTCCAACCTTTAATATTTTAAGCGAAGTAAGGGTTAAATGCCCATAAAGGGAATAAAATTTCCCACTTTCAAAAGTGTGTTCCAGAATGAGCATCGGGCCGTAATCCTTATCGTAATTGTTGTGGTGTATTATTTTTACAATTCCATCAAACGGAGCGTGTACGGGCGTTTCAGCAGGAACCCAGAAATCGGTTCCCAAATGTACGGTACGGTATTGTGGGCCGTCGTTACCCTCACTTTTAAAAGCTTCAGTGGTATAAAACGGACGTGTTTCCAAATAGCCGTTCAGTAAAATGGTTTTGGGGTGATATTTCTGAAATTGTTTCAGTTTGAATTCAGAAACTTCGGGATCGTTGTATTCCGAGAGGTTTCCGAGTAAAGTGCTGCCCACGCTCATGTCGAGATTAACTACTCTTTCAGAAGCAACGGTTGGAAACATTGTTTTTAAAGAAACTTGATTGTTTTTTGCCCAATTTTCAAACTTCTTTTCCAACGGATGGGATGCGTATCCACAAGCATTTCTGAAGGAATAATAGGCAAAGTTTTCATTCACTATAAACCATTTTTCCAATAAACCCCACGCTGGTTTTTCGCTGATTCCGAAATAATCATCGTCGGGAAATTCCTCTTTTTTAAGCGAAGCATTCGTAACGGTTGTAACGAGGCGCATTCCGACTAAAATATACAGACATTCCAATTCCTTTTCTGAAAGGTTGTACTGTGTGTTGTAACCTTCAATCACTTCCAAAGCTGCGGAAAGCGAATCGGGGAGATCCATAATTGCGTATGCCAAAACAATGGCGAGATCGTTAATTATTTGGGTGTAAACTGCATCACCAAAGTCAATCAAACCTGAAACTTTTGGGTTGCTTAAATCTTCGGAAACCAAAATATTGAAATCGTTTAAATCATTGTGGACAATGCTCTTCGGAAGATTTTTAAAAGTTGGTTGAATTTCTTCAAAACGGGTTTGAAAGTATTGAAGCATTTCTTTTTGCTGACCCGAAAAACGATGGCTATGCTTTGAAGTCCAAGCGGAATTTGCCAAATCCCAGTCCAAGTTTCTGTGTGCAGCGGGATGTTCAAAATCCTGCAATGCTTTTGTCAAACTTCCGGCGGCTTCGCCCAGGTTGTTTCGCAGACTTTCGGTTTTTGGCTTTACCGTTGCCCAAAGCCTGCCGGGAAGCCAGGTCAATACTCTTGCGGTTTTATTATTTTGAATGGAAGTGAGCAGGTTTCCTTCTTTATTTGGAACAACTTCAGAAAGGGATATATCTAAACTTTTTGTTGAAAGATGTTTTAGTATTTCAATTTGGAAATCCAGGTGCTCGCTATTTTCTTCTGAGGAAATTTTCAGAAGAAATTTTTCACCCGAACTTGTTTTTAGTATAAAATTTTCGTCAATGTAGCCATCAAGTTTGGATGCTTTGGCTGAAATACTATAATATTCTTGTGCGATTTGCGAAGCTTCTTCAGTCGTGGTTTTGTGCATAGTATTGTTGCGGCTATTGGACAAACAATATTACCAAAAAAAGATAAGAAGTATGAAATTAGAAGTACGATTTAAATTTTCACACTTCTAATTTCGTATTTCATTATTTAAAGCACGCTTTTCTGCTTCTTATAAAACGCATCGGCCTGCATTTGCATCAATTCGCGGGCTTTTTTGCGTTTGTAATCGTAGAGTTCCTGCTCTTCGGCTATGTCTGCGTACACTCTGTTATTGATGTCGCGGTCTGTAGTTACAAGTACGTCGCGTTGCGCTTTTTGTTGGGTTACCCACGACTTTAATGCACTTTCCTGTTCTTCCAACTTTAAATCATAAGCGCCTTTTGGGGACAGCAGTTTTGCCAAAATGGGCGAAGTTTCTATTGCGAGGAAGAGCAAAAAGATAAATAGGGACGGCAATAGCGGAAGTTTGTTCAATGCATTTACGCGTGCCATCAGACCATCAAAGCCGTCAATTACGGGTTGGGTATCTGCGACCTTGGTTTGGTATTCGGTGGCGAGGGTTGCTATTTGTGCTTCGGCGGCGGCTATTTTTTCAGCGTTTGTTTTCTTTAGTTCGGTCAGGGTTGCAAGCTCGGTGTCGTGTTTTTCGCGTTTTTCCTTATAAACGGGACCTTTGCCCAATTTTTGGGTGCCGGCAGTGCCTTCAGCTTCGGCGATGTAGGTGTTGTACAGGGCGTTTACTTCGGCTTCCTTCTCGGTTATTTCCTTTTTTAGACCTGCAATTTCTGCTTCCAAAGCATTTACGGAAGGTGTGTACTGAAGTGCCAATTGGTCTTTGTTGGCGAGGGTCATTTCGTTTTTCTGGGTAAGCAAAACTTGGTTGATTTCCTTTTCAAAAATCTTCATTTCCAAGGGTTTTGAAATTACGATGGCAATGATTATTGCCAAGGCAATTCGGGGTGAAGCCTGTATCAATTCATCAAAGAAGTTGTTTCTTTTTTTGATGGTGGAAACGATAAATCTATCGAGGTTGAAAATCAAGAATCCCCAAATAATACCGAAGAATATTGCGGAGTAGTAACTATCAAAAACTGTGTAGAGGGCATAGGCGGCGGCAATGGTTGCCATAACGGCGGTAAAGAAAACGGTAGCGCCAATGCCGGCATATTTGGTGCGTTCGCCGGGCGAACATTCGTCAAGGATGGCGGTATCTGCGCCGGAGCAGAAAATGAAAAAGCGTTGTAACATAGGTTTTTTAGATTGATGAGTTTATATAACGCAATTTGAATCAGTTTGTTACAGGCTAAACTAAGAAATTGTGAAAATGTACTATCGTTTTAAGGTGAAATGGCCACGATAAGTCATTCCGTTTTTAAAAATTGCTTTGAACCAATAATCTGATGAGGGCATTGGAGTACCATTATAGGAGCCATTCCAACTGTTGCTGCTTTGGTTCAGCACATAAAGTAACTTGCTGAACCGGTCGTAAATCTCTATTCGCTGCAATTGGGGATTGTCGGGATCTTGTCCGGCAATTTGCCAAATGTCGTGATAACCGTCACCGTTGGGGGTAAAAAAGTTTGGGAAACCCAATATATATACCGTGATAGTTGAGATACCACAACCGTTTTTATCTTTAACTTTAAGAAGATGATCACCGGGACTGAGATTTTCAAAGACGGCACTTTGCTGATAAGGGCCGTTGTCCAACGAGTAGCTATAATTGCCCGTGCCTTCTGCGATTACTGTTAGGATGGGATTGCCAATATTTCCCGTAAGTTCGTAAGTGACCTGAGCAGTTTCGGAAGGAATTACAGTAAACGTACGCGTACTGGTGCAAGAATACTCCTCATTATTAATGGTTTTACTTCGAGTGACAGTGAGAGTATAGTTGCCCGGTTCGTTAACTTCAATGGAGGGAGAAGTTTCGCCATTGGACCAGAGAAAAGTTGCATCTGAAATGGTTCCTATCAACCCTGAGTAAATTGTGATGGTACTGGGGTATGTGTTTAGGCAATAGGTGTACGTTTCCTCGCCTTCAAACTCTGGGGTGTTGACTACGCTCAGGTTAATTTTTGCAGTACCAAGACAACCGCGGTCGCCACTGACTCGAGCATAGATTGTTTGGGAGTTTGCTTGGGTATTGGTGAATGGGTTTGGTAGCGGATTGGTTTGTGAAATAGCTTGGCTGTAGGAAAGGTGGTAGGTTACTTCCGGACTATTTCCGAAGAGCGCTTGCAATTCTAAACTGATTTCAGAAAAGTTGAAATTTGCAAATCCCGGGGTGCCAGTTGTAGAGCAATTCACCAAAAAGAGATCTGAAACAGTGTTTGTGGTGGTTTTCAATGTTACTTCGGCCACGCCTATGCAACCATATTCTGAAACTACGCGGGCATAGACTATTTCATTTGGCTGGGTGTTAGTATATCTTTCGGGGTTTCTTATGGCATCTACATTGTTTTGGGCATTTGTAAAGCTTTTGTGGAAGGAATATACGCGAAGTAACGGATTTCCATTGATGATTATTTCTTCTGCATCAAAAAGATTGAAGGTGGCTAGGCCGTTTGCGAGGGGTTCACACTGGTATAATTCGGTATTTTGGACGTTGACCGGACTTGTGTACTCGATCAAGACTTCATCGGTTGCGATGCAGGAATTGCCATAGTCTACTTCCACTTTGTAAATGCCAGGTGCGGTAACGATAAGTTGAGCGGTGGTTTCGCCGGGGATGATTATGCCATCTTTGAACCACTTGTAGCCTAAGGGAGAGGTTCCTTGTGGGGTAGCATCGAGGATGTAGGTTTCGTTTTCGCAAAGGGGGTTGTTTGTTACGAAGCTTCGGTCTGGGCCTAGGTTGGCGGCGATGTTAAAACTGCCGCCTTCCAGAAAAACTGCGGAGTCGTAACGGTAATTGGCTTCATCTGCGATTACAAGTTTTATGTGATAGGCTTGATTTACAGTTACTGGAGTTTCTGCGATGAGAACCTTTGTTTGTCCGTTGAAGTTTATGGGTACGTTTGGGCCGTTCCAGCCTTCAAAATAGGTTTCGTTTATGGGCGGACAGGCTCCGGGGATGCCCGAGTGGACAGTGGTGACGAGCACTGGGGTATTTGTGCCCGGAACGAGGGCAATGTTTGTGTAGGTACCGCCAATGGGCTTGATTAAAAAAGCGAAAGCGTCGCTATAAATGCAGGTGTTGGGGTCGCCTTGTTGGTATTCTTCGGAAGCGAAGAGGTAGCGGAACTGTATATTGTCTGCATTCGGGACAAAATCGAACTCGATGATTGTAGCATTGGTGGTGTTTGAGATATTGAGGGCAGCTTCCAGGTCTGTATCGCCGGGCCAATTGGGGGCATCGTCATCACTGAGGGTTGTATTGGGGCCGGGGACGTTTTGTAGCTTGCCGGTGCTCATTACAATACCTTTTTCAAAAGGGAAATTGCTGCCGTTGGCGCTGAAATAACCAAAGCTCTTATCGCCATCGGGGAAGTTGCCACTTGTGGCGGTGGTTATCTGTACGTTGCTTATGCAGCCGCTGTCTATTAGGATATCTTCAACGAGTTGTTGGGGGGTGTAGGTGGTAGGATCTACCTGAATGTTCTGCGCAGGGGCAAAACAGATGCAGCACAGCGTGAACCATAGAAAAACAATAGACTTCATCAAGGGGTACTCCTAACTTTTTTATAGCGGCTGCAAATTTATGCTTTCTGGGTGCTGGTTTCAAGTTTCTTTTATTAAAGTTTAGTCTTTTTCACTTTGGGTTGTGCACTTAGACTCCACTCAGGAGAAGCTACTCAGTGTCACAGTGGTAGGTTGTGGGATGAAAAAACCCCAATGCATCATCCTGACGGATTTTGCAATGGGGTATATAGCCTGGGGAGAATTAATTACTAAATGGGTTTTGTGACCTCAAACTTAAGGCCGCTATCAGCATCTGTAAAATAAGTTTTGCTTCCGCTTTGTGAAACTTTAAGCGTCATTTTTGTGCGGGTGGTGCTTATGGTTTGGGTGCTTTGGTTGTAGCTCCAGGTGGCATTTTTGTTTGTGGTGGATTTATATGAATAGGTTCCATCATCTTGTTTTTCCTTTATTTCAAAACTGTTGTCGGCATAAAGATTTATAACGGCGTTCTTCATTGCAGTGGCCATTTTTAAGTTGCTACTGCTATTTTCAATATTCGTCACGAGCCAAGTGCCGGTGAGGTCTTTTTGGGTAAGCGACTGGCTGTGTACCGAAGTGGCAAAAAGGGCGAGAACGAATAGCATGATTGCATTTTTCATAAGTATATTTTTTAATGAATTGATTTATTGTGTTTTTAAACTTTTGTGAAGATAGGAATTTTTATGCTTTTTTAAATAGCGGAAGGTTAATATGATGGAAAAAAGAGGAATGAAGAAAGCCCCTTGTAGTTGGGGCTTTCTTATTTGACTAATTGTTGATTAAAAAAATTACTGTTTGACTATCTTTAGGGTAGCTTGATTCCCATCGTTAGTTTTCAAGGTTGCGAAATAGAGACCTGCCGCGGCATTGATTTCCACAACCAGGGTTTGGGTGTTGGTATAGTTGGAAGTAGAAACTTGCTGCCCTAGTACATTGGTTATGGTGACATTGGTTTCTGAATAGCTTTGCCCCAGGTTTATGGTGAACTTACCGTTTGAAGGGTTTGGGTAGGCGCTGATGGAGGAAGCGAAAGTATTTTTTGAAACGCCAAGAATTGCTGGGGTGGTTTTAAATATCCAATAATCGTCTAGGCCTCTGCTGTTTTCACTTTTGTCGCCAGAGATGTTTGAGTCTGAAGAGCAGAACATGGCAAAATTACCATCAGTAGTGGGGAGAATGTAAGAGCCGCTCTCATCGGCAGAACCACCGATGGAGTTTTGGGAGATAATTCCGCCAGCGGAATTAAGTTTTAAGAGCCAATAATCATAGCCGCCGTTGCTGTTTTGGGTTTTATCGCCACTTATGTTGCTGTTACTCCAGCAGGCAATTATAAAGGTGCCATCGGACAGTTGCATTACATCGCGCGGGTAATCAATTCCGCTGCCGCCGATAGTGTTTTGCCAAAGCATGTTTCCGCTACTGTCCAGTTTTAAGATCCAGGCATCATAATCGCCCTGTGAGTTTTCGGTCTTGTCTCCAGAAATATTTGATTTGGAATATCCGCCAACAAGATATCCGCCATCTGCCAGTTGTATCATATCACGAAACACATCACTGTCATTTCCGCCAAAGGTGCGGTTCCATTGCAAGGTTCCGCTGGCGTCTAGTTTTACAATCCAGTAGTCATTACCGCCCCGAGTGTTTTCGGTTTTATCGCCCGAGCTTGGGGAGTTTGAAAAACCTCCGATTATAAAACCTCCATCAGTGGTTTGAAACGCTGCTTGTGGACGGTCAACCAAACTGCCACCTATGCTGTTCTGCCATACTAGGTTGCCGCTGCTATCCAGTTTTAATGCCCAGAAGTCGCGCTGTCCGTTGGTAGGGTCAGTTTTATCCCCATTTACATCGCTATCCGAATAACCACCCACGAAATAGCCGCCATCTGCGGTTTCTACTATATAGGTATCAAATTCTGGTTGGTTGCCGCCATAGGTTTTTTGCCAAGTGATATTGCCCGAAGCATCCAATTTTAATAACCAATAATCCAAACCTCCGCGGGAGTTTTCGGTTTTGTCGCCAGAGATATTTGAGTCTGATCCTGCGCCTACAATATAGCCGCCATCAGTTGTTTGTTGAAGTGAAATAAGAAAGTCGTCGCCGCTGCCGCCGATGGTGTTTTGCCATTGAATATTTCCGGAATCGTCAACTTTTACAATCCAAATATCAATCTGGCCGTTGCTATTTTCGGTTTTTTCACCAGAAATGTTGCTGGTGGAATAGCCGCCAAGTATGTAGCCGCCATCTGTGGTGGCTTGAAATACTGTTGAAAAATCGGTGTCGCTCCCACCAATAGTTTTTTGCCAAATAATGGCTGGATCCTGTGGATAGGATTCAAAGATGCAGAAAAGTAATGCTAAAAGTGTAATTGAAGTTTTCATTTTTTTGGTTGTTAAGGATTACTATGGATATATCGGAAGGGTTGGGGAAATGTCATCAGGAAAGAGGGAAGAAGGAAAGCGGATGCTAGCAAAAATATTTCGATCATAGAAATGATTTCTTCGCTTTGTTCAGGATAAAAAAATGCCTCCATATTTCAGAAGGCATTCCGGTTGCTTTCAACCTTACAAGCTATTGAATGATCATTGTTTTATAATCCTTAAAGTGGTTGATCCTTCTTTAGCATTTGTATATTCACATCGAAAGCTTTTGCTTATGTCATCGTTTTAAACCAAAAAAGAATTCTATTTTTGTAATCTATCCCTAACATTATGCCGCAACACAAATTTATTGTTTGTAACTATACCCAAGCATTATCATCAGGAAAAGTTAGCTGGCAATCGCCTAGCAATATTGCATTGGTGAAATATTGGGGAAAGTATGGGGAACAGATGCCGATGAACCCATCCGTTAGTTTTACCTTACAAAACAGCAATACCCAGACCTGTCTTTCATTTGAAAAGAAACAGTCCGAAGGGTTTGAATTTGAGGTGTTTCTCGATGGAAAAAGAGAAGTTTCCTTTGAACCGAAGATTCAAAAGTTTTTTGAAAGGGTAGAAGTGTATTTGCCGTTCTTGAAAAACTTCAAATTTAAAATTGAAACAACAAATAGTTTTCCGCACAGTAGCGGTATTGCATCTTCGGCCAGCGGGATGAGTGCTTTGGCACTTTGCTTAATGGATATGGAAAGACAGATGCAGCCAGCCATTACCACTGATTATTTTAATGAAAAAGCTTCCTTTCTTGCACGTTTGGGCTCAGGCAGTGCTTGCCGAAGTGTAGAGGGGCCTTTGATTGTATGGGGTGAACATGCAGAAATTAACGGCAGCAACAATTGCTTTGGAATAAAATATCCTTTTGATGTCCATCAAAATTTTAATGATTATCAAGACACAATTCTTTTAGTGGATAAAGGCGAAAAACAGGTGAGTAGCACCTTAGGCCACGACTTGATGCTGGACCATCCTTTTGCGGAACAACGCTTCAGGCAAGCAAAAGAAAATCTTTTAAAGTTACGTCCGGTTTTTAAAAACGGAGACCTTTCAGAATTTATTAAAATAGTGGAAAGCGAGGCTTTGTCATTGCACGCAATGATGATGACCTCTATGCCTTATTTCATATTGATGAAACCGAATACTTTAGAAATAATCAATCGTATTTGGAAGTTTCGGGATGAAACGGGTAGCAAGGTTTGCTTTACACTGGATGCTGGTGCCAATGTGCACGTACTTTATCCAAAGCTGGAAAAAGATAACGTTTTGCATTTCATTAAGAAGGAACTTTTGCAGTATTGTAAAAATGGTGAGTTTATTGAAGATGAGGTTGGTTTGGGAGCTACCAATATCCTGGTCTAATTCGTTTCTCCCTTTTTATTGCCTATTAGCAGCAAAACAAGTATGAGGGCTACAATTCCAGCCGCCAAATACCACCACCAAGCAACGCGAGCTTTTAAATCTATTGGGGCGGTATCGCCAATAAGAACGAGTCCTGCCCAATATTGAGGGGCGGCAGTACGGCCTTCGGCAGTTTCAATATAACTTAATTTTGCTTGGCGCAAGGCTTCATCTTTTGGCATTCCTTTGGAAAGATTATCATAAAATAGCTTTACAATTTTAGCGCTCGATTCTTCATCAATTTCCCATAGACTGGTCAATATGCTTTCACTTCCTGCATAATTAAAGGCATGTGCCAATGAAATCATTCCTTCACCTGCTTGATAAGTGGGTTTCCCGGTTTCACAGGCCGTGAGAATGGCCAGGTTTGAAGAAAGGTCTATATTGTAAATTTCATAGGAATACAATGAGTTTTCATCATAATTTTCTTTGTCTTCAACCTTTTTTGCAAATATAAGTCGGCTTAATTCTGGGCTTAGGTTATTGCTTTCTGCGTGGGTGCCTATGTGAATTATTTTGTGCTCCTTTGCTTGGTTGATAAATAAATCCTTGCTTGCATTTTCATTCACAAAATAACGGCCGTTGAAAATTTTGGAATACTGTTTTACCAATTCCTCACTAAAAGGTTGCGGCAAAAGGGTAAGATATGTTTTGTCCAGTTTTACTGAATCCTTAATGCCCAATTGGTATTCATCCATCATCTTTTTGTTGAAACCTGGGGCAAAGGCGATAAAATCTGAAGAATAATCAGCTACGTTGCCTTTGTCCTTATAGAGCAACAAACTGAAATTGTATGAAATATCATATTTTGCCAAAAGACTGTTTGTGGCCATTTCCTGAAAATTCTTTATCGGTTTGGGAGTAAGCGTTTCAAAGCTTAGATTGAACAGTTCCCTGTCCGGTACAATTACTACTTTTGGACTAAGCACATATTTTTCTAGAGGAAACCAAAGCGCCCTATAGAGTTCATAGAGTAGCGGTCTGGTTTTTTCAACGGAAAATTCATCATTTTTTATTGTTGAAATGTGGTTTTTGACCGAAGAGTAATTTAAACGCATCATTTTTTTTATTGAGCGAGAAACCACAAAGGCGTACAATTTATTTTCGATAAAAATATAGCGTACAACCGTTGTGTTTTCAGGGATTTTTTGTTGAAGATCCTTCAAGGATTCCTCCAAAGTGGCGTAACGCATTTTATAATATTTGGGGAAATGAAACTTGAGCGAATCCAGAAAGTGTTCCCAGTTTTCCGAAGCTTCAAAAAAGGATGAAAGACTGCTGTTTTCAGAATCATTTAAGGAAGACCTCATTTTGTTTTTTAAGATGTTTTCGCGCTCTAATACCTGTGGTGGAATGTGTTGAAAACGTACATTGTCCCTTAGGTTTAGCCGTGAGCGTATGCGGTTGTATATGCTGGATTCATGAAGGGCGATTAGCTTGTCTAAATATTGTGGATCTTTGGTGGTTTCAAAGAGTTCCAGTCGTAACTTTTCAGCGAAATTTAGAAGTTCCTCATTTTCTGTTAGTAGAAGTGTTACATCTTCGTGGTTGGTAATTATTTTTTTGCGTTGGTCTAGAATTGATATTCCTTCTTCAATTTGCTGCAAAAGTTCTTTTAAAAGAAAAGGGTTTCTGTTTTCTGCCAAATAGTATTTTGAAGCAGCATTTATCAATAAGGCTTGGGGTTTTCTGTACTGGCTAAGAATGGAATCTGTAGTGCTTATTTTTCTTCCATCACCCAAAATGTTGAAGCCAAGTGCTTCATTACTATATTTTACCGCTTCAATATAATCCTTTAAAAGATAATGTACCTGTGCTAGATTTATGATGTGGTAGAATTCCTGTATGGTGTTTTTGAAATCACCGTTGTGTGTGAAATTATAAGTTTCATTGGCCAAGGCAAGGGCTTTTTCCTTTTTTCCGTTTTTGGCGGCAAATAGGGAATACTCCAAAATATTGTCTAAAAAATCCTTTGTATAGGTAGTGCCCATCGTTTTTTGATAGACTATTCTTGCTTTCTCATAAAAAAGGGCTGCGTTTTCTACATCTTCCTTGTGTTCATAAATAGTGGCCCGGGTGGAGAGGGCGGCCGCTTCCCAATACAAATCTGCACTGCCGCTACTTTTTAAAAGCTGTAAAGCGGTATCGGCATTTTCTGCGGCACCTTCAAAATCTCGACTGGCTGTTTTTGCTTCCGCAAGAATGATGTTTGAAATGATGATATTAATATCGTTTTCCTCAAAAAATTTTTTCTTTTGTTCAAAAGAATACTCAATTAATTCCTGTGCGCGTGAATGTTCTCCCAAGGTGTTGTAAAATGCAGCCATATTGTCTATTACCACGCATTGAAGGCTCTTGGCCTTGTAGGTTCGCGCCTCATCTGTGGAGCGATTAATATATTCCTGAAATCCGGCGATTGATTCTTCTGAAATGGCGATGGCTTCTTGATTTTTTCCCAAGGCATTCCACAGCACGGCAAGGTTCATCTTTACTAATGCGGGACGATAATATCGATTCATGATATCGGTTTCGTCTGTTTTTTCGAGAACATTTACGGCTTCCTGAAAATAATATTTGGCGCTGTCCAGTTTTGCTTCCTGCCACATCATTCCACCAAGAGCATTGTAAATTTGGTTGAAAAAAACATAGTCCTTCTGCCCAGTTTTTAGCAACAGTTTTAATGCTTTGAGGTAATGTGATTTTGCCAAGGGGAAATCGCCCAGTTTTGCTGCGTAAAAGCCTTGACGGTATTCAAGGCCTGCCAGATCGGTGTTATTGGGTTCTTTGTTTTTTTGGGCAAAGGGAATTGCAGTTTTAAGAAGTTTATATGCCTCTTTGTGCTTCCCGGCATCATCATATATCCAGCCCAGTTCAGTTATTGCTTCAACCACATAATGTGGACTGGCGTACTTTTTTATTTCTTCTGTAAGATTTTCGGCTTTTTTTACGGCCAGTTTTTTGTTGCCGCTGTTCAATTTAAAACTTCCTTCAAACTGAATATAAGAATACAAACTGTCATAGTTCTTTTCGGCTTTATAGAAAGCAATATTTTCAACTACTTCCGCACGTGCCCGTATCAAGGAATCCTGTTCAATAAGGGTTTGAATTTTCTTTACGGTAGAGTTTTTCTCCTGTGAAAATCCAAGAAAATATGTAAAAAGGAAGAACAGTTGAAGGACAAAAGAAAATCTCCGGTTTTTAGGTGCCATAATTGAATAATACTTCAAAAAATAAAAAGTGTCCGGGGATATGGTAAAGAAAGATACAATTTATTTTCCGTTGATGTATTATGTGGGTTAACTTTTCGTTTTAAATGTTCAGTTTTGCTCTTCGTATTCCGTCCAGGTCTGGTTATTTATATTTTGATCTAGATTTGGATTATAGAGTGAATTATCACTTTTAATGTATTCGCCCTGGTTATTCATCCAGTATTGGTTGGCCCCTGCCTCAACTTTATAGGTCTGTCCGGTGTTTGGGTCGCTTACGTTTGTATTTCCATGAATATAATCTACAAATTTTTCCTGACTGCGGTCACTTGCAGCTTGATTGGCACGCCAGCTCGCCATGTTCTGGTCCATAGCGGCCATGCGGTCGTTAAAACGGGCAGTGTTTTGGTCGCCAAAAGATTTTATGTTTGCCATTCGCTGTTGGTGTGCGGCATTGCTCTGCTGTGCAATTTGCATATCCTTTTGATTAACGGCCTGTAGCCATTGCGGATTTATCTGCTGGTTTAAGAGACCGTTGATGTAGTGTGTTTTTGCATCTTCAAAAACACTTTCAGAAGCTTCCAATACCGAATATGTAATGCCCCAATATCCTCCATATTGATCGTAGGAAACAAAATGGTGCAGAATGGTTAAGAATGAAGTCCCATCCGGATCACGCCATTCTAGCCCCATAACATTGAAAGTTTTTTGTGAAGGCACGCTCTTATACAATTGATCATCGAACTGTTTGTCCCATGCGGCAAACTGTGGCATTGGGTATTTTCGTACCAGTTTGCGGTTTATTTTGTTGGCATATTCCATAAACCCCTCGTTTATTACCTGATCGATGGATTTCGGAAGCTGCACTTGCATCCCACTCTGCTGATACATTTGGTTCATTTGCGGATCGTTTGAAAACATATAGCTGCCACCGCGCTCGCCATGCACTTTTATGCCATTGGGCCCAGTATAAAGGTACTGGCCGCCATTTTGTTTCTGCCAAGATGCAGGAAATGGAATGCGGGACATTACCATTCCGTTTCGGGAATCTATAGTGTTGAAATATTTCATAGCATCGTTACTTGCAATTTGATTGTTGTTGTTTTTATAATTATCTGATGTGCTTTCTTCGTTGTAGTATTCTTGGAAGTTGTCATCTTCATCGTAATTTTGCTTTTCGCCATTAAAACAGGAAGCGAAAAAAATTGAAGCAATTGCCAGAAAGATAGGTGATGATTTCATAATAAAGGTATTTTGTATGCTTTGCCTTTACATCGGAAAGATTTTTGAAATGTCATCAAAAAAAAGCTACTCTCTTCATTTATAGTTTCTTGGTGCGGTTTAATACTATATATTCACAAATATTTCTGAATATATATTTGTTAAAATGGTTATCTTTGCCACAGATTCAAGGTTTTAAAACTAAAATCTGTATTTTTATTGTTAGAATAATTAAGCTTATGCGCGGCCCCCTCTTTTACTCAAAAATTTTACTTTTCGGTGAATATGGAATTATTAAGGATTCCAAAGGATTATCAATTCCGTATAACTTTTATAACGGTGCCTTAAAAATAGATACCCACCATACTGTTTCTACCCATAAGTCTAACGCGAGCCTTAAACGCTTTGCGGAATATCTGGAAACGCTTCAAACCGAAAACCCAAGCTTGGTTTCTTTTGATATGGAAGCCCTAAAAAAGGATGTGGAAAACGGATTGTATTTTGATAGCAGTATTCCACAGGGTTACGGCGTAGGTAGTAGCGGTGCATTGGTGGCGGCCATTTATGATAAATACGCAAATGATAAAATTACAGTTCTTGAAAACCTAACCCGCGAAAAATTACTAACATTAAAAGCTATTTTTGCGGAAATGGAATCTTTTTTCCACGGCAAATCTTCTGGGCTGGACCCTTTGAACAGTTATTTGAGCCTTCCTATTTTAATCAACTCCAAAGATAATATTGAGCCTGCCGGTATTCCTTCACAAACTGAAAATGGAAAAGGTGCTGTATTTTTATTGGACAGCGGAAGCACTGGCGAGACCGCGCCGATGGTACAGATTTTTATGGAAAATATGAAACAGGAAGGCTTTAGGAATATGCTGAAGGACCAATTTGTAAAACATACTGATGCCTGTGTTGAAGATTTTTTACAGGGCGATGTAAAGTCGCTTTTTGGAAACATCAAGCAACTCTCAAAAGTAGTGCTTGACAATTTTAAACCAATGATTCCGGCACAATTCCATAAACTTTGGAAAAAAGGAATTGACAGCAATGCCTATTATCTAAAACTTTGCGGTTCGGGCGGAGGTGGCTATATGCTTGGTTTTACCGAAGATATTGACAAAGCCCGCAAAGCGCTGAAAGATTATAAACTGGAAGTGGTTTATAATTTTTAAAATAGCTTTTTTTAAGGCATTTCTACAATAATTATTAGATTGCGGTTAATTAAAGATGCTTCATGCTTTTCAACTCCATTGATTTTGCAATCTTTCTGCCCATTGTCTTTTTGCTCTATTGGTTTGTAGCCAATAAGAATTTAAAACTTCAGAATTTTCTCTTACTTCTTGCAAGCTATATTTTTTATGCCTGGTGGGATTGGCGTTTCCTCTCATTAATTGTATTTAGTTCTGCAGTTGATTATTTTGTGGGGATTGGCCTATCAAAAACCGAAAAGCACCAAAAACGAAAAGCAATTTTAATGCTGAGTGTTTTGGTAAACCTTGGTTTTCTGGGCTTTTTTAAATATTTCAATTTCTTTTCTGAAAGTTTTGCGGAAGCCTTTACACTATTGGGATATTCTTTTGAAGCCTCGCGTTTAAACATTATCCTTCCCGTGGGGATAAGCTTTTACACCTTCCAAACTATGAGTTATTCCATTGATGTGTACCGGCGTAAAATGGAACCTACAAAAGACATTATTGCATTTTTTTCCTTTGTTAGTTTTTTCCCGCAATTGGTTGCTGGGCCTATTGAGAGGGCTACCAATCTTTTGCCGCAATTCTTCAAAAAAAGAAAGTTTGACTATTATATGGCAATGGATGGTTTGCGCCAAATACTTTGGGGGCTATTCAAAAAAATGGTGATTGCCGATAACTGTGCGCAATTTGTGAATCTTGCCTTTAATAACCCACAAGATTACACAGCAAGTTCGTTGGCAATTGGAGTTGTATTTTTTGCCTTTCAGATTTATGGCGATTTCTCGGGTTATTCTGATATTGCCATCGGGACGGCCCGGCTTTTTGGTTTCAATTTGATGAAGAATTTTTCATATCCATATTTTTCAAGGGATATTGCCGAGTTTTGGAGGCGTTGGCATATCTCGCTTTCCACTTGGTTTCGCGACTATGTTTATATTCCTTTGGGCGGCAGTCGTGGCAGCGATTGGTTAAAAGTCCGTAATATTTTTATCATTTTTATTGTAAGCGGGTTTTGGCATGGTGCCAACTGGACCTTTATTTTTTGGGGTGCGCTCAATGCCCTGTACTTTCTTCCGCTTTTACTTTTGAAAAGAAACAGGCAGCATATAGAAGTTGTGGCAAAAGATAGATTTTTGCCAAGTATAACAGATTTCTTCAAAATACTTTTAACCTTTACGATTACTTGTTTTGCCTGGATTTTCTTTAGAGCCAATTCACTCAGCAGCGCTTTTGAATATATTTCATTGCTTTTTTCGCAATCAATTTTTGAAGCGCCCAATTTTTTGGCGTTGAACAAAGTGTATGTTCTTTCACTTTTAATTGTAGGTTTTTTGATGTTTGAATGGAAGGGAAGGGAAACAAATTACGCCATTGAAAACTTTGGGGAATCTTGGCCAAAGCCCTTAAAATATGTTTTTTACTATAGTTTGGCTATGTTCCTCTTTTTATTCGGCGGAAAGGAGCAGGCATTTATATATTTTCAATTTTAAGAGGGATGAAAAAATTTCTGATAGAAACTACTCTGTTTTCCGTTGCAATTATTGCTTCGGTTTACTTTGTTTTTCTTCAAGCCGACGGAAAGAGCGATCCTTTTTATTCCCGAACCACAACGCCAAAACAATCATCACTTATACTCGGAAGCTCAAAGGCAGCACAGGGATTGATGCCAGAGGTCCTAAACCCTTATTTGGAAACTGACATTTATAACTTTTCTTTTACCGCGGCGCATAGTCCCTTTGGTCCATCTTATCTCAGCGCCATTGAAAAGAAACTGGGGCCAAATTCAAAAGATGGTGTTTTTATTATCACGGTAGACCCGTGGAGCATTTCCAGTGATGGAATTGACCCCAATGATGAAAACCAGTTCGGCGAATCAAAATCGTTTATGGGCAAGCTGTCTTCCTTTAGTTCAAAGCCGAATATTTCGTATCTATTGAATAGTTATGGCGATAACTACATTAAGATTTTAATGAATTTTTCCCTAATGGAAGTACATGACGATGGGTGGTTGGAGGTTTTTCCGCCCATGGATTCCACTTCAATGAAAAGTAGAATTGCTGAAAATATTCAGGAGCAAAAAACAAAATTGAAAAACTACAAGTTTTCCCAAACACGATTTGAATATTTAAAAAAAACGATTGAAACACTGAAAAACCACGGAAAGGTTTATTTGGTGAAACTCCCTGTAGACGATAGGATTGCAGAGATTGAGGCAAGACTGCTTCCTAATTTCGATGAAAAAATTGACAAATTGGCTAAATCTGCAGCCGTTCCATATTTAAATTTAATGAATTCCGATACAAAGTTTACCTTTACGGATGGTATTCATCTTTATAAAGATTCAGCGAAAGATGTTTCTGATGAAGTAGGAAAGTGGATATCCAAACAGTAAAAACTAAATACTTGTCTCTAAAAAAATGCTCAATAGAAAACAAAAACTCTTCCTTTTAAAGTTTTTTAGCCTGTTTTCTGTGGTTCGTGGTTATAATATTCTAATTATTGTAATCGCTCAATACCTTACCAGCATCTATATATTAGCGCCAGATTTGCCGGTACGGCAGGTTCTTTTTGATGTAAACTTGTTGATGCTCGTTTTGGCATCTTCTTCTGCAATAGCTGGTGGTTACATTATAAACAGTTTTTACGACAGTGAAAAGGATTTAATAAACCGTCCGCGTAAAACCATGCTTGACAAGCTTGTGAGTCAGCGTACCAAACTTTCGGCCTATTTTGTGCTCAACTTTTTGTCGGTCATTTTTGCGAGTTATGTTTCATTTAGGGCAGTTTTGTTTTTTTCGATTTATATCTTTTTTCTTTGGTTCTATTCGCACAAATTAAAAAAGTATCCTTTCATTGGCAACATTACGGCGGCTGTTCTCGCGGTAGTTCCCTTCTTTGCCATTTTCGTATATTATGCAAATTTTGACATTGTAGTTTTTGTGCACGCCACTTTCCTTTTCCTGCTTATCTCTATGCGCGAATTGGTGAAAGACCTCGAAAACCTAAAAGGCGATCTCACCCATGGCTATAAAACAATTCCAGTGGTTTACGGCGAAAAAACTTCAAAAAGGATGCTCACACTTTTAAGTGTTTTAACCTTGGTTCCAACCATTTTGCTGATTACCAAGTTTAAGGAAGAAATAGGCTATATGGATTATTATTTTTACGCAAGCATTGCCGGACTGGCTGTTTTTCTCATAGTTTTGTGGTATTCAAAAAACAAAATTCACTATATGGTTTTGCACAATATTTTGAAATTTGCCATCGTCATCGGTGTTTTTAGTATTGTTCTAATTGATGTGGAATTACTGTTAAACCGTTTTTCCTAGAATTGGAAATTGGAGGTTATTGGTTTTTCAGTTTTGTGAAAAGATCCCAAACCACAACGCCCACGCTTACCGAAATATTCAATGAATGTTTGGTGCCGTACTGCGGAATTTCAATCACCGCATCGCTAGCAGTAACTACTTTTTGTTGTACACCTTTTACTTCATTCCCAAAAATAATAGCGTAAGTCATTTCTTTTTGAACTGAAAAATCATCCAGGTTTACAGCGAGTTCTGCCTGCTCGATGGAAGCTACAAACACACCTTCATTTTGTAATTTCGAAACCACCTCCATAACATTTTCGGCATATTCCCATTCCACGCTATCCGTTGCCCCCAAAGCCGTTTTTTGGATGTCTTTGTGAGGTGGCTGCGCAGTGATACCGCAGAGGTAGATTTTCTTCACCAAAAAAGCATCCGCCGTGCGAAAAACAGAACCAATGTTATTTAAACTGCGAATATTATCGAGAATAATTATGAGCGGCGTTTTTTTCGAAGCTTTATATTCTTCGGGATTGATGCGTTCCAGTTCGCTGTTTTTCAGTTTTCGATTTTTCATAGGCGGCAAAGTTAATCGTTAGCTGGCTAAAAGTGAAGTCAATTGTTGATAAAACCCAATAAATCCTAATCACTTCATTTTAAAAAAAACAGCATTTTAGTTACATTTATCGATTAAAGAATTTTCTGAGTTATGGCGAAGAAGGAAACCCCGTTGATTAAGCAGTACAACACGATTAAAGCCAAGTATCCTGATGCTTTGTTGCTTTTTCGCGTGGGCGATTTTTACGAAACTTTTGGGGAAGATGCTATCCGCGCTGCGGGAATTTTGAACATCACACTAACGGCCAGAAATAACGGGGGCGATAATGTGGAGCTCGCTGGTTTTCCGCATCACTCCCTGAATACGTATTTGCCAAAACTGGTAATGGCAGGTTGTAGGGTTGCTATTTGCGACCAACTGGAAGATCCAAAAATGACCAAAACCATCGTAAAGCGTGGCGTTACTGAATTGGTCACGCCGGGCGTTGCTTTTAACGATGATATTTTAAAATCGAAATCGAACAACTTTTTGGCGGCGGTTCATTTTGGTTCAAAGGCTTTGGGCGTTTCGTTTTTGGATGTTTCCACGGGTGAGTTTTTGGTTTCGGAAGGTTCTGCGGAATATGTGGATAAATTACTGCAGAATTTCAATCCGTCGGAAGTGCTTTTTTCAAAACAGAAGCGAAAGCTTTTTTCTGAAACTTTTGGCAATAATTACCACGTTTTTCATTTGGAAGATTGGATTTTTCAAACTGATTATGCTTTTGAAACGCTCACAAAACATTTCGACACAAAAAATCTGAAGGGTTTCGGTGTAGATCATTTGGAAGAAGGTATTATCGCGGCTGGTGCCGCGCTTCATTATTTGAGTGAAACTCGTCACACAAAGCTGCAGCATATTTCCCGCTTGTCGCGCATTGCCGAAGATGAATACGTTTGGATGGACCGTTTTACCATTCGCAATTTGGAATTGTACCATTCCAATCAGCAAAATGCGGTGACGCTTTTGGATGTGATAGACAAAACCATTTCACCAATGGGCGGGCGGCTTTTAAAACGGTGGATGGCGCTTCCGCTTAAAAATGCAGAAAAAATAAATCGTCGTCACGAAGTTGTGAGTTTTCTTTTAGACAATCCTATCACTTTAGAAAAAACCCAACAATACACAAAACGCATCGGCGATTTGGAGCGACTCATTTCAAAAGTTGCAACCGGAAAAGTGAACCCGCGCGAAGTGGTTCAGCTTAAAAATTCTTTGGAGGCCGTTGTTCCCATAAAAGCACTCGCTTTAAATTCAAGAAACGAATCGCTTAAAATTATTGGCGAACAATTACACGATTGCGAATTGCTTCGGAACAAAATAAAAGAAACACTTTTTGAGGAAGCGCCCGTAAATATTTTAAAAGGAAATTCCATCGCTGAAGGTTTTTCGGAAACACTTGACGAGCTCCGGAATATTTCAGCCAACGGAAAGGAATATTTGGACGAAATGCTGGAACGCGAGACCAAACGGACAGGAATTTCTTCACTTAAAATAGCTTCGAACAACGTTTTTGGATATTATATTGAAGTCCGAAACACACATAAAGACAAGGTTCCGCCGGAATGGATCCGCAAGCAGACACTCGTAAGCGCCGAGAGATATATTACGGAAGAATTAAAGGAATACGAAACAAAAATTCTTGGCGCCGAGGAAAAAATTCTCGCTTTGGAACAAGAGATTTTCGCGAAACTGGTGGAGTGGATGCTTCAGTTTATTGGTTCTGTGCAGCAAAATGCGGCCTTGATTGCGCAGGTGGATTGCCTTTGTTCCTTCGCAACACAGGCGAAAGAAGCGAATTACACGCGTCCACTTTTAGACGAAACTTTTGATTTAGATATTAAAGAAGGCCGCCATCCAGTAATTGAAAAACAACTTCCGCCCGATGCACCCTATATTGCAAACGATGTTTTTCTCGATCGTGAAAATCAGCAAATTATTATGATTACCGGGCCCAACATGAGTGGTAAATCTGCCATTCTTCGGCAAACGGCTTTAATTGTACTTTTGGCGCAGATGGGCAGTTTTGTTCCTGCTTCAGCCGTAAGAATGGGTTGTGTTGATAAAATTTTTACACGGGTAGGAGCTAGCGATAATATTTCGATGGGTGAATCTACTTTTATGGTTGAAATGAATGAAACGGCAAGTATTCTGAACAATCTTTCGGAACGGAGTTTGATTCTTTTAGATGAAATAGGCCGTGGAACCAGTACTTACGACGGAATTTCAATCGCTTGGGCCATCAGTGAATATCTGCACGAGCACCCTACCCGTGGCAAAACGCTTTTTGCCACCCATTATCACGAACTGAATGAAATGACGGAAACATTTCCGCGAATAAAAAACTACAATGTTTCGGTAAAGGAATTGAAGAATACCGTACTTTTTCTTCGGAAACTGGTTCCCGGCGGAAGCCACCACAGCTTCGGAATACACGTTGCAAAAATGGCCGGAATGCCGCAAGCAGTGCTTCAAAGAGCAAATAAAATATTGAAAAGGCTTGAAAAGAGCCATGCTTCCGAAGAATTGACCGAAGAAATGAAAGCAGTTTCCAAAGAAGAAATGCAATTGAGCTTTTTCAAACTCGACGATCCGCTACTGGAAGAACTTCGCGAAGAGATTTTAGACATTGATATTGATACACTTACGCCAGTAGAGGCTTTGATGAAACTCAACGAAATTCGGCGCATGTTGCAACGGAATGCAGCAGTTAAATTGAAAAAATAAAATTCAGTAATAATTTATCAAAAAAGACTTTGCTTTTGAAGTAAAATTTTTAAATTTGCTCCCGCTTTGAATGTGAAGCACCGTTCATTAAATATTCTGCGAAAATAGCTCAGTTGGTAGAGCGCCACCTTGCCAAGGTGGAGGTCGCGGGTTCGAATCCCGTTTTTCGCTCAACCTTGAATGCCGATGCAATTCGGCATTTTTTGTTAAGTCCGAGTTGTATAAAACAACTGCTCGAGTGGTGGAATTGGTAGACACGCCGGACTTAAAATCCTGTGACCATCTGGTCGTGCGGGTTCAAGTCCCGCCTCGAGTACTTAAAAGCTTCTTCGTTACTGAAGGAGCTTTTTTTGTGGGGTGAATTTTTTGTAGATATAACTTACTAGCATATTGCCCAACGGGAAGTAAATGGCAAAAAATAATGTCATGGCCAAGGTTACATTATATGGGGTGAACAATTGCGACAGCAGGTTGTTGGGATATACATAGGAGGTTTGAAATGTATAGCCGCAAAGTTCTAATAAACCTATTGCTAAAAGGCCATAACAATACTGGTTGAAAAACGAATACTCTTTTATCAGTATTGACACAGGCACCATATACATAGCATAACAAGTAATTATTTGCCACCAATTCTCAAATCGAACAATTTCAAAATAAATTCCTATACTATTCATTACAATGCCTGTCATTAAATAGAGTGTGCTGTAAATGCACAATTCCATAAAGGAAACTTTTCTGAATTTTTCTATTATGGTTTCTAGCATATCTGATGTAATTGTGAATGCAAAATAAAAAAGCCCTTTCAAATTTGAAAGGGCTTTTCATTTTTTTAGCAAAAAATGCTTATTGACCGTCAGTAGCGTCTTTTACAGCTTCTTCAGTTTCATCAGCAGCATTCTCGATAGCGTCACCAGTTTCCTCAGCAGCTTCTTCTACAGCGTCACCAGCTTCTTCAATAGACTCCTCAGCGTTGTCCATCATAGTTTCAGCAGTCTCTTCTGCGTTTTCCTCAGTTTTAGTATCTCTGCAAGAGTAAACTGAAGCAACCAATGCAAGAGCGGCAAGTGATAAAAATAATTTTTTCATTGTTGAAATAGATTAGTGATTAATAGTGTGCAAAAGTAATTAAAAAATTAATTCAAAACTTTTTTTCGGGTAAATATTTCCAATACCTTTTCGGAATATGTTTTATATGCAAACGCATATTCTTTCGGGAAGGTATATTACTGTTTTTAAAGTAAATGCCCCACAGTTCCTGAAAATTTATTTCGTCAACTGTAAAATACGTGAGAGCTTTGGATGTGTTGTTCACTTCGGACGAAATTTCCAACTCAACCATCGCTACATTTTGAAGATTGTAGTAAATACCATACTTGCGTTTCAGATCATAAATTAGCCACTTTTGGTCTGCATATCTTTTTTTGAAATGTGCTGTATTCAGTGGTAAAACATTGAAATCTGGTTCTATGGTCGCAAAATAAATACCGTCATTGGTTAGTCGAAAGCGCACAAAGGCATCCATTCTGTGTTTTTCACGATCTACTTTTTTTGCAACTTTTTCTATTTCAAGGATTGATGGGTCACTGTAATCATTTTCAATAGGAACTTCAGAAGAAAACGTACGTTTTATAAAGTTTAATATGGCAGTTTCAATTGTTGGAATTTCACTCAAGAAAGCTTTGTAGATTTTTCGCCTCCCTCTTGCCGAAAGTTTTTTTGAAAGCCCTTTCCAAACGCGTGTTGCTTTTATTTTATCTGTTATAATTTCTTCTTCAGCATCAAAGAAATTTTGTTGTGAGTGCTCTCGCTTTTTAATGCAAACATTTGTTAGCTTGAACTCAAAAACATAAAAGATAGCGGAAAGAAGCCCATCGAAACTCCCGTCATAAATCAAAATGGTTTTCATTTGGGCAGTAAACTTTGATTATCAAACAAATTCAGCTGGGTACTTAGTTCTTTTCTGAATTTGCTTTCGGAGCTATTCATTATCAATCCTTTTAATTGTGCGGCTGTTCTATCTTTTCCTTCAAAAATTCTGGAATCACAGGTTATGAAGTATTTTGCCCTATTCAGTGCGGCGCCAATTGATTTAAGGTTTTCCCAATTAAGTTTTCGATATCTGCGTGCACCAATAATTTTATGGACCGATTTTACCCCAAGGCCCGGTACGCGAAGTAACATACGCATATCTGCCTTGTTTATATCAATTGGAAATTGGTCTAAATTGCGCAATGCCCAGCTTAACTTGGGGTCTATATCCGATTCCAGATTTGGATATTCGGTATTCAGCAATTCACGTACATCAAAACCATAAAACCGAAGGAGCCAATCTGTTTGGTAAAGTCTATTTTCACGTAAAAGCGGAACCGCAGTGCCGATAGAGGGTAAGCGATTGTCATAGCTTATGGGAACGTAGCCGGAGTAATAAACCCTTTTAAGATTAAATGATTTATAAAAAAAAGCTGAAGTGTACATTATTTCAGCGTCGCTTTCACCGCTTGCGCCCACAATCATTTGGGTGCTTTGACCCGCCGGGGCATAGAGAGGGACTTTTTTCAAAAGTTTTTTTTCATTTTTATATTGAATGATTTCATTCTTCACCTTTTCCATAGGTTTTATAAAATCTTTTTTGTTCTTTTCCGGCGCAAGTAATTTCAAACCTTTTTCTGTGGGAATTTCAATATTTATCGAAAGACGATCTGCATACAGGCCAGCTTCCCGCATCAATTCATCGCTTGCACCAGGAATGGACTTTAAGTGAATATATCCATTAAAATTCTCTTCCTCACGCAACTTTTTTGCAACCGCAATCAAACGTTCCATGGTATAATCTGAGTTTTTAAAAATTCCGCTGCTTAAAAAAAGGCCCTCAATGTAATTGCGCCTGTAAAAATTAATTGTCAAATCCACAACCTCCTGTACCTTAAAAGCTGCGCGCTTTATATCATTACTTCTTCGCGTTACGCAATAAGCACAATCAAAAATGCAATGATTGGTAAGCAGAATTTTTAACAGCGAAACGCATCTACCGTCTTCCGTGTAGCTATGGCAGATGCCCATTCCGCTACTATTGCCCAGGCCGTTGTTTTTATTTTGTCTCTTGCTTCCGCTTGAGGAACAGGAAACATCATACTTTGCGGCATCGGCTAAAATGCTGAGTTTTTCATTTATTCGATTAAAATCCATAGCAAAATTTGGAGTATTGCCAAAAATAAGGAAATATTCCAAATTATATGGATATAGTCCAAAATTTTATTTGGATATTTTCCAAAATATTATATATTTGGGTATGAAAACACAGCTACCCATTGAAGCGCAACGATTTAAGAAATTGCGTGAAGAACTTAGGCATACCCAGCAATCTTTCGCAGAATTGCTCGATATTGGCGCTACTACGGCTGATATTGAAAGAGGCAAGACCAAAATAACTGGAAAAGTGGTTATGGAGCTTATGGCCCAATTCAATATCAATCCCTTATGGATTTACGGTAAAAGTTTTGAAAAATATATAGACACTTCGCGTGGTGATGTAAGTCCGAAAGTTTTGACAATAGATTCCACGGGAAATGATAGTATTTTATTGGTAAACCAGAAGGCAGCGGCAGGATACCCCAATAACATCCACGACACAGGTTGGTACCAAACCTTACCCGCTTTCAATATACCTTTACCTGAATACAGAAATGCGTCTTATCGCGGTTTTCAAGTAGAGGGAGACAGTATGTTGCCAAACATAAAACCGAATGAGTGGGTGTTGGGCCGTGCTGTACCGAGTATAAATGAGGCGACTGATAGTAAGATTTATATTGTCGTGCTCAGGGATTCGGTTTTGGTGAAAAAACTTCAGAAAATTCCAAATAACCCCCAAAGCCTACGGCTTATTTCCTCAAATAATGAATATTTGCCAATAGATGTGAAAGTGACGGATATTCAGGAGCTCTGGATGGTAAACAGTAAGTTGACTTTTGGGGTCGATGAACCTTCGGAGAGTAATTTACTCCGTCAATTACAACAATCTATGGAAGAACTAAAAGCTCAAATGAGGGATACTGTAGACAAAAAAACCGACTGAAAGAGTCAGTTTTTTTATGTTTTTTAAAATTGGGGGTTAATTATTTTCGTCAATCTTTATCTTAGTGTCCCCATCTTCATCTTTTTTAATTTTTACTTCCTTTTCATCGGTTTCCATTTTTATTTTGGTATCGCCGCCGTCTTCTTTAATTTTCACATCAGCACCCTCATCCTGCATTTCTTGGATGATTGCTTCTTCTTCAGTTACTTCTTCTTTGTTTTCACGACAAGAAGTAAAACTGGCAGCTATAAAAGCTGTGCTCAAAATAAATAATGCTACTTTTTTCATATTTGTTGATTTTAAAAGTTAATTAGGCTGTTTTAAAGATTTCGTTTAAATATCATCTGTTCCACCGGTACCGGTATTTTCTTGAATTTCATTAACCCCTTCCTGAATGGTGTTTTCTACTGGGTCTGTGGCATCATCGTCGGTCATGTCTTTCACCTCATCTTCTACATCGTCCATAGCATCATTAACATCATCAACTACATCTTCAACATCGTCGGCTTTTTTATTTTCGCGACAGGAAGTGAACGTTGTGCCAAAGGTGAAAGTCAGCGCTAGTATTAAAATTAATTTTTTCATAATATAGAGTTTTATGGTTAATGTTTTATTTTAATCATCGTTGCCGATGTCTTCAATTTTCTTGTCAATTTCTTCATTTACCTCTTTGTCCACTTCTTTAGCAGCCCTTTCAAGTATTCCCTCATTTTCATCAGAAGTTTCTGGTTCAACTTCAACTTCAACTTCTCTGATTACTTCCTTGGTTTCGGTCTTTTGCTCACGACACGAACCAAAGGCTAGTGAAACTAATGCTAATACAATAAAAAGTTTTTTCATAATTAGATTGTTTTTAATTGTTAAAACAAAGCTAGCTTTTTAAAATTGTGAAATGTATAATTATATACTAAAAATTGTGAAAATAGTATTAATTCAGTGAAATGTATTTTAAAAATGAATTGATTTTCTTAAAAATATCAGTTTTAAGTGTTTTCAATCTGCCTTAAGGTAATCAATTATTTTTTTGGTTGCGCCTGTGTTTTTATTGACAAAATGCCCAGCAATCATCCCTGTTTTATTTCGAAGCGAATCATTTAGAATTAATGTGTTAAGAATTTCGGTACATTCCGCAGCGTTTGAAATTGAAAACAAACCTGCTAAATCCCGAAGTCTTTTCGCCTCTGGGAATTCATTAAAATTCTTTCCTATAACTATGGGCACCCCAAAAGTGGCAGGTTCCAAAATATTATGAAGCCCCGTTTTGCCCATCGCCCCGCCTACATACGCTATGTCTGCATAGCTGTATAATTTGCTCAACAAGCCGATACAGTCAATTATCAAAACAGAATAATCTGATATGTTCACTTCGTCTATACTGGAATGAAGCACCGTTTTTTTGACAATCTTTTTTGTGAAATCCTCGATTTTATCTGCTTCTATTTTATGGGGAGCAATGATGAATTTTACGTTTTCGGGAGCGGAATTTATATAATCCAGAAGTACGGCTTCATCTTCGAACCAGGTGCTTCCGCAAACCACACAGAGCGAATTTCCTTTGAAATCCTCTGCAAATTTTAGGGTGTTGTCCATTTCAATTTGGTGCGAAACCCTGTCAAAACGTGTGTCGCCACTTACGGTGGTATTGCTAAAACCAATACTTTTTAATAGCATTTCAGAATTCTTATCCTGTAAAAAGAAATGATCAAAACTAGCTAATGCCCTTCGCATAAAGCCTCCGTAAGGTTTAAAAAAGATTTGGCTTTCCCTGAAAACACCCGACACTAATAGGGTGGGAATGTTCTTCTTCTGAAGTTCAAAAAGATAATTGGGCCAAAATTCATATTTCACAAAAAGTGCAAGCGAAGGGTGAACTGCCGTAACAAACTTTTTTGCGTTTGTGGTTGTGTCCATCGGTAAATAGACTACCGCACCAGCCAAAGGTGTGTTTTTCTTTACTTCATAGCCTGAAGGCGAAAAAAAACTGACAACTATTTTGTGGTCGGGTTTTAGTTTTTTTATTTCCTCCATAATTGGAACGCCTTGCTCAAATTCACCCAGCGAGGCGCAGTGAAACCATATGGTTTTATCGGTACTGGAGATTTTTTGATGAAGTGTTTTAAAAACGTTCTTTCTGCCATTTACAAAAAGTTTCATTTTATTGCTGAAAAGCGCCATAATCTTCAAAAGAAAGGAGACAAAGAGAATCAGTAAATTGTAGATGGTGTGCATACCGAACAAAAATACCAAATTTCAAGTACCAAATACCAAAACCTAATCTTATAACTTAACCCTTAACAAATATCATTTTTGTAATTTTACCGAATTCAATATTATTTCAGCAGCATGAAGAAAATACAAATGGTTGACCTAAAAGGTCAATATGAAAATATAAAGGAACGCGTGGATAGTTCCATAATGAATGTGATTGAAACTACCGCTTTTGTAAACGGTCCCGAAGTTCACGAATTTCAAAAGGAGCTTGAGGAATATTTAGGTGTAAAGCACGTAATTCCCTGTGCCAACGGTACCGATGCTCTGCAAATTGCAATGATGGGGCTTGGACTAAAGCCCGGTGATGAGGTGATTACGGCCGATTTTACATTTGCAGCAACCGTTGAGGTTATTGCGCTTTTGCAGTTAACGCCTGTGTTGGTAGATGTGGATCCCATAAATTTCAATATAGATATTGAAGCGATTAAGAAAGCAATTACGCCAAAAACCAAGGCAATTGTTCCCGTGCATCTTTTCGGCCTTACGGCAAATATGGATGAAATTATGGCTATTGCCAAAGAGCACGACCTGTATGTAATTGAGGACAACGCACAAGGTATTGGCGCCGATTACACTTCAAAAGATGGTACTAAACAAAAAACCGGAACCATTGGGCACGTGGCTTCCACTTCTTTTTTTCCATCAAAAAATTTGGGATGCTATGGTGATGGAGGAGCAATATTCACTAACGATGATGATTTAGCCCACATAATTCGCGGTATTGTAAACCATGGTATGTATGTGCGCTACCATCACGATGTGGTGGGTGTGAATAGCAGGTTGGATTCCATCCAGGCGGCAGTGCTTCGAGCAAAATTGCCACATTTGGATGAATACAATGCTGCGCGTAGAAATGCGGCTAGAAAATATAGTGAAGCTTTCGTCGGAATAGAAAATATAATTACACCAACCGGTTTTTGCGATAACACTCAAACCATATGCGATGTTTGTGACTGTCACGTTTTTCATCAATACACTTTAAAAATTTTAAAAGCAGACCGAGACGCGCTGGTAAATCATTTAAATGAAAAAGGAATTCCGTGCGGGGTGTATTACCCCATACCATTGCACCTTCAAAAAGCTTACAGAGATGAACGCTACAAAGAGGAAGATTTTGCGGTTACAAACCAATTGGTGAAAGAAGTGATTTCGCTGCCAATGCACACCGAGCTTGATGATGAGCAAATTGATTATATTACAGAAACTGTTATAAATTTCGTTACCAAATAATGAAAAAAATACTCGTTACCGGCGGTTTGGGCTACATAGGCTCGCACACAGTTGTTGAACTTCAAAATTCTGGTTATCAGGTTTTAATTATCGATAACCTATCCAATTCATCTTTGGATGTTTTGGAAGGAATTACAAACATTACTAAATCAGCCCCGACATTTGAACGGCTCGATCTGCGCATTAAAGCCGATGTTTCTGATTTTTTTAAAAGAAATCAGGACATTGAAGGAATTATCCATTTTGCGGCAAGTAAGGCTGTGGGCGAAAGCGTTCAAAATCCATTGCTTTATTACGAAAACAATTTAAATACGCTTATTTATCTGCTTCAGGAATGCAATGCTTACGGAATTGAGAATTTTATTTTCAGTTCGTCCTGCACGGTTTATGGTGAACCGGATTCCCTTCCTATTACTGAAGATGCGCCAGTTAAGCCTGCTACTTCGCCTTACGGAAATACAAAGCAAATCAGTGAGGAAATATTAAAGGATACATGTTCTATTTCAGCTTTAAAATCGATTGCGTTACGGTACTTCAATCCCATTGGAGCACACAAAACGGCAGAAATTGGTGAGCTTCCGGCGGGAGTGCCGCAGAATTTAGTGCCGTTTATAACCCAAACGGCGGCTGGGGTACGGGAACAACTTTCTGTTTTTGGAGATGATTATCCTACAGAAGATGGCAGTTGTGTACGCGATTATATTCATGTTGTGGATTTGGCTAAAGCACACGTTATAGCGTTGCAACGATTGCTTTCTGCAAAAAATGCAACCCAGTTTGAGGTTTTTAATCTGGGAACAGGTAGAGGAAGTTCTGTTTTGGAAGTTGTGAATTCCTTCAAAAAAACAACTGGCGAAAAGCTGAATTATAAAATTGTGAATCGAAGACCGGGAGACGTTATAGCCGTTTATGCAGATACTCAAAAGGCAAATAAAGTATTGGGATGGAAAGCTGAAAAAACGATGGAAGACGCTCTTGAATCTGCGTGGAAGTGGGAAAGGAAAATCAGAAATATTTAATTATCAGTAAATTACAATAGTTTTTATAAAAGGTTTAACGCTAATAATTTGGAATTGGCCTTGAGCCTTTGTTTCTTTGCCCAAAACCGATAAACAAAAGTTATGAAGTTAGTTTCAGTGAAACGACAAACAAAAACAGAAAAACGATTTACAGAAAAGATGGGAATGTTCACCACCAGTGTGATCTACATCAAAAAAACCTTTTTGAAAGTGCCATTTAAAACCCTTCACAAATACCGCGAAACCTATTATGGCGAGGTGAAAGATTGCTCAGATTGTAGGATAAGCGCTTAAATGATTATTGAGTTCGGAATTACGAATTTAGAAAAAAACGCCGAAGAAAATTTTGTCTTCGGCGTTTTTTTATTTCCAAAATATCAAATTACATTTCCGCTTTTTCTGTTTCTGCAGATGCATCAATTTTCTTCACAAGCCCCTGTAAAACATTGCCAGGCCCAACTTCAATAAATTTTGTTGCCCCATCTTTTATCATATTTTGTACACTATGTGTCCATTTAACGGGAGCGGTAAGTTGGAAGATGAGGTTTTCCTTTATTTTTGAAGGATCAGTAACCGCAAAGGTGGAAACGTTTTGATAGATTGGGCAGGCAGGTTCGGTAAAAGTTGTTGCCTCAATGGCCGCCGCCAGCTCTTCCCGCGCAGGTTCCATCAACGGGCTGTGGAAAGCACCGCCAACGGGCAGTATCAAAGCTCTGCGTGCGCCAGCTTCCTTTAAACTTTCGCAAGCTTTTCCCACGGCATCCACATCTCCTGAAATTACCAATTGTCCGGGGCAGTTATAATTTGCGGCAACAACAATTCCGGGTGTGTTTGCGCAGATTTCTTCAACCAAATGATCGTCCAATCCCAAAACAGCCGCCATTGTTGAAGGCGTTTGTTCACAGGCTTTCTGCATTGCCAAGGCACGTTTGTAAACTAATTGCAATCCATCGCTGAAAGCAAGAGTTTTGTTAGCCACCAATGCTGAAATTTCTCCCAGGGAATGTCCCGCAACCATATCTGGCTGGAATTTATTTCCCATCACTTCTGCCAAAATGGTGGAGTGAAGGAAAATAGCGGGTTGGGTAACCTTGGTTTCTTTCAGTTCGTCGGCTGTACCTTCAAACATTATTTTAGTAATGTCGAAACCCAAAATATCATTGGCTTGTTGGAAAAGTTCTTTCGCTTTCGTGGAATTATCATAAAGATCCTTGCCCATTCCGGTAAATTGGGCACCTTGTCCGGGAAATATATATGCTTTCATTTTCGATTGGTTTAGAAATACAAAAATAGGATTAATTCTATGAATATTTTTTTATTGCTGAATTGACCTGCGATAAATAACCACTTCCGAAAAGGTTGAGGTGTACCAGCAAATAGTATAATTGCCAAAGGGGAAGCCTTTCTTTCCAGCCTTCGCCTAAAGGAAAAGCAGCATTGTAATTGGAGAAAATTTCTTCTGAAAACCCACCGAACAATTTCATCATTGCAATATCCATTTCGCGCGGTGCAAAGGCTACGGTTGGATCTATCAAAACCGGCTTGCCAGTTTCGGAAACCATATAGTTGCCATACCAAAGATCGCCGTGGACTAAAGCTGGAGCCTCGTTTGAGATTTCTTCCGAAATATTCTTAAAAAATTTCTCTAAGTTTTTAAAATTAAAACCGTTGTCTGCAGCCATTTTGAACTGTGGCTCCAAACGTTGCGTGATATAAAATTCTGAAGCCGAACTGCAAAAGTTGTTTTGCTGCGGAAGACTGCCAATGTAGTTGTCGTGGTCCAGTCCAAAATTTTTGGCAG
Organism: Aequorivita sp. UBA3180; assembly: GCA_002364215.1. GTDB lineage: Bacteria > Bacteroidota > Bacteroidia > Flavobacteriales > Flavobacteriaceae > Aequorivita. The sequence goes on from DEXQ01000007.1 coordinate 274,404, forward strand.
TTGTTTTGTGCAGGCACGCAAGCGCCTCGGCAAATTTTTCCAAAAAGTTTTTTGAGGGATTTCCAGGGAAAATGTATTCCAATATCAAATAGGCCGTGTTTTGATATATTCCTTTGGCAATCACCGCTGGAATCTTAAAACCACTGTTTTGTTTCAGCAATCGCAATCCGCTTGCTTCCGCTTCAAACATTGCTGGGAATTTTGAGGCACTGTTAATCTTGACGACAAAATTTTCTTCGCTACAATTTAAAAGAAAAACCTCGTTGATATCGCCACCCGAAAGGGGTTTGCTATCGAGACAGTTGAAGTTGTTTTGGGAAGCAATATGTTTTAAGATGGTTTTCAAAAGAGTTTTTTTGGAAGCAAAACCCCAAAGGTTTCAAAAACCTTTGGGGTTTGGAGTTCATTATTTTCGCACCCAAGTTTCGTACGTAAAGGAATAGTTATGTCTCTCGTCCTTGGGATGTTCTTCTTTGGAAACAAGCTCCCACTTCTCCTCTGAAAACTCTGGAAAAAAAGTGTCGGCATCGGCAAACGTGCCATGTACGCGGGTAAGTTCAATTTTATCGGCAATGGGAAGTCCCAATTTATAAATTTCGCCGCCACCAATAATATAGGGCTGCGCATCTTCTTTTGAAATTTTCAACGCCTTTTCAATATCGTGAACCACCACAGCTTCTTCTTTTCTGTAATCAGTGTTTCGGGTAATAACTATATGAGTTCTATTGGGAAGCGGTTTCGGGAACGACTCAAAAGTCTTTCGCCCCATAATGATGTAATGTCCGGTGGTGAGTTTTTTGAAGCGTTTAAAATCATCCGGCAAGTGCCAAAGCAGGTCGTTATCCTTTCCCAGTTCGTTATTCTCGCCAGCGGCGGCAATCATGGTTATCATTGTACGTCTGGCGGTAACGGGTTGTTCAGCTCGTTTTTTTTTGAAGTGGCCGGTGGGTTTGTGGGCAGTTGCAGTTCGGCATCCACTTTTTTCTGAAGCTCGGCCATGCGTTCGGCTTGGCGGGCTTTCAGTTTTTCGAGTTGGCGGTCTTCCCATTCCTTGTCCATAAATTTATTCATCACAAAAACGTTGAAAAGATGTACGAGGAATATAAAAGTCCAAATTAAAATAGCCCAAATAAACCAATCCTTTATAAAGAAATTTTCGCCATAACCCAACACTGGGTTTATAATAATAAGTAGTACCGAGCCCACCAAAAACAATATAAAATGGCGCATCAGGTTTTTTTTCTGTTTTATGCGGCGACGGGCGTACTCGTACTGCTCGCGCTGTTCGGCATCAATTCTTTCGGTTTTTTTAGTTTTTGAAAACATAGTTGGTTACTTTCGTTGAAGTTCAAAATCACTGAAAATTCCAGTATTGTAAAAATACCTAAAATTCGCCATTTTGGCCATTACTTATGGAAGAATTAAGAAAACACTTTCCGGCTTTGGAATCTTGTACATACCTAAATACCGCGTCAAATGGGGTAATTCCCAAACCTGTTATTGAATGGCGCAGACAGCACGATATGGATTTAATGAACCATGCGAGCGTATTTCGAGATAAACACAAAATTCATATTGAACAAATCAGAAAGACTGTTGCCGAGTTTTTTAATGCTGCTATAGCTGAAACTGCCTTGGTTCCAAATATATCCTTTGGAATAAATACCGTATTGGAAGGATTGCCAAAAGGTCAAAAAATACTTCTACTAAAAAACGATTATCCATCTATCAATTGGCCGGTGGAGATCCGCGATTTTGATGTTTGCTATGCCGAAATTGATGAGAATTTGGAACAGAATATAGAAGAAGCCGTGGCAAAGCACAGGCCGGATATTTTTATGTTCAGCATCGTTCAGTGGCTCAACGGCATAAAAATAGATTTTGAATTTTTGAAACAACTAAAAAGCTATCACCCCAACCTACTTTTAATTGCTGATGGCACCCAATATTTGGGAACTGAAAATTTCAGTTTTACCGAAAACGCGATTGATGTTGTGGGAGCAAGTGCCTATAAGTGGCTAACGGCGGGCTATGGCAATGGATTTATAATGGTGAAGGAAGCTGCGCGTGAAAGGATTTTTCCAAAGACCATCGGGTTCAATTCTGCCGAACGTTTTGAAAGTTTGGCAACGGAAACTGCTTTTATGAAGCATTTTGAACCGGGCCATCAAGACACCTTGAATTATGGCAGTTTGGAGCAGGCTATGTTGTTTCAGGAAAAGTTGGGAAGGGAAGATTTATACCAAAAAATCGCTTCCCTTTCAGCAAAGGCGAAGGAACGTTTTGCAGAAATGAATTTATTGCGAAATGATACGTTGCTTCGTGAAATGCATGCTTCCATTTATAATTTGAAAGGCGACAAAGCCCTATTTCAGAAATTGCAGGAAAATAATATAATTTGTTCACCCCGTGGCGGTGGAATTCGTGTAAGTTTTCACTATTACAATACCGAGGAGGAATTGGAAAAACTTGTTGAAATTTTAAGTCGATGAATTGAAAAATGTAGAGAAGAAAATTTCCGTCATACCGCATCCCGCATCCCGCACCCATCACCCAGCACCCATCAAACCTTTCGAAAGGCATAATTTTTATAATAATCCATTTCGTCCGTAAAAGAAGTTTCGATTTCAAGCCCCGATTGTTCCGCGAGCCAATGCACTATCTTATCGTCGTATTTTTGTGAAATTTCGGTGTGGATGGTTTCCCATTGCTCAAAATTTACCGTTAACCCCAACTTTTCGATAGTTACCTGCATCGCTTCGGTTGCTACCAAAAAACTTTTGGCCGTGCCTGTCTCGGGATTGTACATTTCCCAATGTTTGAATTTTTCAACTTCAAAATTTCCGTCGAGTTCACGGTTTATTCGGGTTAAAACATTTTTGTTGAAAGCAGCTGTAATTCCCGCTTCATCGTTATAGGCATCGAGGATGGTCTGCGGATTTTTCTTTTGGTCGAAACCCATAAAAAGCAAGTCATCGGGCAACATGGCGTCTTTCAATTTTGTGAGAAATTCGATTGCCTTTGGGTGTTTTAAATTGCCGATATTACTTCCCAAAACCATAATTACCTTTTTGCGTTTGTTGAAACCTTTCAGTCTTTCGAGGACTTCAAAATATTCGCCCACCTCAGCATCCACAGTTAAAGCGGGCATTTCGTTCGCGAGATTTTCCGAAAGCATTTCCACTGCATTTTCACTGATATCGATGGGTTTGTAGACAAAATTGAAATTATTTTCAGCCATATATTTCAATAGCACCTTCGTTTTTTTGCCGTCGCCGGCACCAAGTTCAATTAAATCCAAGCCATTTTCGCGATCGCGAAAGAGCTCTCCGATGGTCCCCGTATGAGAGGAAAGTATCTGAAATTCACAGCCTGTGAGGTAATATTCGGGCATGGCCATGATATCCTGAAAAAGCCTGTCGCCTTTTTTATCATAAAAATATTTGGACGATAAATATTTGGGGTAAGCACTCAGTCCATCAAAAACTTCTTTTCTGAAGGGAGTGTCCAATAGTTTAGCGGTAGTTGTTGCCATAGGGGGTAGTTGTTATTATTTTGCCAACCTTAATCCGGTAAATTGCCACCGCAAATTGGTCTGGAAAAAATTTCTGTAAGTAGATCTAGTATGTTTCACGGGAGTTGCCACGGAACCGCCGCGCAACACTTTTTGGTTTACCATAAATTTTCCGTTGTATTCGCCAATGGCGCCGGGCGCTTTTTTATAGCCGGGGTAGGGCAGGTAGGCGCTTTCAGTCCATTCCCAACGGCTGCCCCAATCAAAGTTTTTTTGGGCGGCTTCCCATTCAAATTCTGTGGGCAGGCGGCATTCTTTCCATTGGGCAAAGGCGAATGCCTCAAAATACGAAATGTGCGAAAGCGGCGCGTCAATATCAATTTTTTGAAGGCCCTGCAAAGTATATTGGTGCCATTCCCCATCAATATTGTGCCAGTACATTGGGGCTTCTATCTGGTTTTGTTTTACCCAGTCCAAACCTTCGGCATGCCACAGGTTAAAATCTTTGTAACCTCTGGCATTTATAAATTCCAGATATTCGGCATTGGTAACAAGTTTGTTTGAAATTTTATAATCGTGAAGATATACTTTGTGCCTTCCCAGCTCATTGTCATAGCGGAATTCATCGGAATTTTTATGGCCTATCTCATAAATACCTTCGTCCATTTCAATCCATTCCCGTTGAAATTTCTGATGCGGATTTTCTGAAAATGAATCGTTGTATTTTGGCAATAGTGGGTTATTTCCCAGAATGTATTTTATATCTGTAACAAGAAGTTCTTGGTGTTGTTTTTCGTGATGGATCCCTATTAAAAGAATTTCTTCAATTTCTGCGGAAATCTCTCCCGAAAGAAAATCCTTCATTTCATTGGTAACATAATGTCTGTAATCGTAAACCTTTGCCACACCGGGCCGCGAGAGGTTGCCGCGATCATTTCTGATTACGCGTTTGCCTACATTTTCATAATAACTGTTGAAAACAAAGGCGAAATCTTCGTGAAAGAGCTTGTAATTGGGTTTATGTGGTTTCAGAATAAACTCTTCGAAAAACCAGGAGGTATGGCCCAAATGCCATTTGGGAGGGGAAACGTCCACAATTGGCTGGACTACATAGTCTTCAATTTCCAGCGGTTGGCATATAGTTTCGGTATATTCGCGGGTTTCTATAAAAAGTGAAACCAGTGTATCTGTAGCAATCATAAAAAAAGTGCCGCATTTTTTTGACGACACTTTAAATATAAATATTAAAATTGTTGAAGACTATTTAACTTGCGTTAAACAGTTGTTAAACTAGTTTTATCTAGTTTTGTTTTTTCTTTTTCTTTTCATCTTTTGTTGGAGGTTCAACTTTGAAAATAATTGGAAGTGAATATAGCACTCCCACCGCTATTCCTCTTTGTTTTCCCGGTTGCATTTGGGGAAGGTTGCTTACCACGCGAACTGCTTCTTTTTCAATCTCAGGATGCGGCGCACGTGCTCTAACATCAACAACTTTACCTTCTTTGTCTATTTTAAATTGAACTGAAGTTCTATAAACTTTAGGGGGTAGATCTAAAGCCTCAATTTTTTTCATGTCAAAATTCTGGTTGACAAATTCTGAAATTTTGGTAGACATGCATTTTTTCAATTCTTGATTGCCGTTACCTTCACACCCTGGATATACAGGAACATTTTCAATTACGGCATAAGGTACATCAGCTGTAGTCATTTCGGATTCTGAAACTTCGGTTACCGTTTCTTCCTGAGCGTATAAAGTGGACGAGATAATTACTAGAACTAAGGCTAGAAATATGTTTTTCATCATCTTATTTTCCCGTTTTAAAAGTAAAAGGAACCGTAAATTTAATAGGTCGTGCCTTACCGCCCATCATACCGGGTTTTGCCATTTTCGGGATTGCCATAATATTTCGTTTAGCTTCGTCCTGTAGTGCTTTTGATCCTCCAGATACATTTTTTACTTCAACCAAACCTTGCTCATTTATAATAAATTCGACAATCACTCTACCCTGCTCGTTCTTTTTGTAAGCCTCTGGTGGATATTTAAAGTTTTTGGCAATGTGCGTTGCAAGTTTATTGTTGAAGCAATTATCGCGTTCGGCAGCGCTACCGTTTTCACAACCGGGCCAAACTGGGCCTATTTCTTTCAGGGTAACTGTATTTTTTTGAACATCTCCCCACTCTTGCTGGGCAAAAATGGTGGTGGTAAATAGTAGGCATAAAGCAATAAATAAGTTCTTCATCTTGGGGTTTTAATTTAAGTTATATGGCAACAGCACCTTTAATGTGGGGGTGTGGATTGTAATCTACAAGTGTAAAGTCATCAAAAGTGAAGCCAAATATATCTTTTACTTCTGGATTAAGCAACATTTTTGGCAATGCTCGCGGTTTGCGCGATAATTGAAGTTCAACTTGTTCAAAATGGTTGCTGTAAATATGGGCATCGCCAAAGGTGTGCACAAAATCACCAGGCTGGTATCCACAAACCTGCGCCATCATTAAAGTTAAAAGCGCATACGATGCAATATTGAAAGGAACGCCCAAGAAAATATCGGCACTGCGTTGGTAAAGCTGGCAGGATAATTTTCCATCGGCTACATAAAATTGAAAAAAGGCGTGGCAGGGTGGAAGCGCTGCTTTGCCATTAGCGACGTTTTCAGCAAAAGGTTTTGAGGTGTCTGGCAAAACACTAGGGTTCCAAGCGCTTACAAGCATTCGGCGGCTATCAGGATTGGTTTTTAGGGTTTTAACTATATCAGAAATCTGATCAATCTCCTCACTGTTCCAATTTCGCCACTGGTGACCGTAAACGGGCCCAAGATTGCCATTTTCATCTGCCCATTCGTTCCAAATGCGCACACCCTTTTCTTGTAGATACTTAATATTTGTATCACCGTTCAAAAACCACAAAAGCTCATAAACAATTGATTTAAGATGAAGTTTTTTAGTAGTGACCATGGGAAAACCTTCACTGAGATCAAAGCGCATTTGGTAGCCGAAAACACTTTTGGTGCCTGTGCCCGTGCGGTCTTCTTTTACAGTGCCTTTTTTTATTACATGTTTAAGAAGGTCGTGATATTGTTTCATTTTTTTGAGCAAATAAATTATTGGTCTAAAAATACTAATAGGGATGTTGATGCTAAAATTATTTCGGAATTGCTTTTAAATAAGTTATTAACGATTCTCAGATGTGTTAAGATTTTGATTAAATTTAAATCGAAATCCTTAAACATATGGAAAATAAATATCAGCTATCCACGGGTATATTGGAATGTTATCCATTGTACGCAATTTTTCACTTTAATGCATCAGTTTATGATCATGAAGAGGCAGAAGAGTTTGTGGAAATCATCGATTCGCATTATAGGGGACGAAAATGTGTTGTGGTCTCTAATAGGGAAATGGCAGAAAGAGTGAACCCAGAGGTTTACAATAGTATAAAATCTAAAAGTGTGGTAGGCATAGCGATAGTTTCAAATAACAATGCAGTTAAAAATGAAGCTATCGAGGAGCAAGGTCTTTTTGCGGGTGCCTTTAGTTATTTTCAGTCTATAGAGGAAGCTGCAGACTGGGTAAAAACAGTTGTGAGGAGCTATTAGCCAATAATCATTCCCGCGATGGTTGCAGATATTAACGATGCAATAGTCCCTCCAATCAAGGCTTTCATCCCAAATTTAGAAAGAGTTTTTCGTTGCCCAGGTGCTAAAGAGCCTATACCGCCAATCTGAATTCCGATGGATGCAAAATTCGCAAACCCACACAGCATATAGGTTGCCATTATGATGCTTTTTTCGTAATTAAGGTGTAGCTCATTGGTCACGTTTTTAAGTTCTGCCAACTGAATGTACCCTACAAATTCACTGGCTGCGAGCTTTATTCCCAATAATTGACCCATCATCATCATATCTTCTTTTGCCACGCCAATAAGCCACATTAAAGGAGCGAATACAGTCCCCAAAATTGCTTCCAAAGAAAGACTATCATAAGCAGATTTTTCAGCCACCCAACTATTGATTGAAGTTACTTCGCCAAACCATCCTAATATTCCATTGAGCATTGCAATAAAAGCTACAAAAACCAAAAGCATGGCGCCCACGTTTACAGCAAGTTTTAGGCCTTCGGTAGTTCCGTTAGCAATAGCATCCAAAAAGTTGGAGCCAATTTTTTCTGAAGAAACCTTTACGTCGGTATTGATGGGTTCAGTCTGTGGATAAAGTATTTTAGAAATCACGATGGCGCCAGGCGCTGCCATTACAGAGGCTGCCAAAAGATGTTTGGCAAATGTCAACCGAAGTTCGGGGTCGTCACCGCCCAAAAAGCCTATATACGCAGCAAGTACCGCTCCCGCTACCGTGGCCATTCCGCCAATCATAACAAGTAGCATTTCGCTCTTGTTCATTTTTTCCAAATACGCTTTAATCAAAAGAGGGGCTTCGGTTTGGCCCAAAAAAATGTTTCCGGCAACGCTCAAACTTTCGGCTCCCGAAATATTTAAAAGCTTCGTAAGCAGCCATCCCATTCCTTTTACCACCACTTGTATAATTCCGAAGTAAAAAAGCACAGAAGTAAGTGCAGAGAAAAATATAATGGTTGGCAAAACCTGAAAGGCAAAAATGAAACCGAAAGAGTTGATGTCCAGCATCCCTCCAAAGAGGAACTCACTTCCTGCTTTGGTATAATCCAAAACGTTTACGAACAGTTGGCCCACGCCTTCAAAAGCACTTTTTATAAAATTTACTTTCAAAACTCCAATGGCAATCAAAAGCTGGAATGCTAACCCAATTCCGACGGTTTTCCAGTTAATTGCTCTTCTATTTGAGCTGAAAAGAAAAGCAATGACCAAAAGTGAAATCATGCCCAAAACCCCACGCCATAAGCTTTCTATGGAGAAACCCTGGCTGGGGATTATTCCTGAAGTTTTAGTAACTGTTTCCAATGCCGAAGCATTTTCTGTACTTGGCGTTTTTAGCTGGTACTTGTAATTCTTTTCAGAAAGGGAAAGAGTGCTATCGGTAACCTGCTCTACGTGAAATCTTCTGATGCTGTCTGGGGGATTATTGAAAAAAAGCACCAATAAATTATCCTGAAACATATAATCACCGCTCGACTTTAAGCTATCATTGGCAACCTGATATTCAAAAACGCCGTTTTCGAGTTTAAGAAAATCCTTTTCGGGGTTTATGGTTAAAACGGAGAGGCCGCTTTGATCTTTTACTTCTGAAAATTGCCAGGTTTTTTCAATACTTTGTGCAAAAGTGTTTCCGATGAAAAAAAGCGCAATGGCTACAAGTGTGAATTTTTGCATATTCTTTTTAAACTCCAACCCTTCAACACTTGCACTGGCTTCATGCAGGCTCGCTTAAGGGGCCTATAATTTATTTTTTAATATAATAATGAAACTACTCCCTTTTTGACATTTCATCGCGTATGCTTGCTGCCTTTTCATAGTTCTCATTTTTTACTGCTTCTTCCAGCATTTTATTTAATTCGCTTAGGCTAAATTTAGTGTAATCTTCGCTTGAAGGCTTTACAGATTCCTTATCCTCTCCAAGAATTAAATTTTCAATAACCGCTTCTTCTTTTTTTGACAGTGCTTTTTTGGAAGTAGATGTTTTTAAATAGATACCAGCCTTGTCCAAAATATTTTTATACGTAAAAATAGGCGCCTTAAACCGAAGTGCCAATGCAATGGCATCGCTAGTTCGGGCATCGATGATTTCTTCAATCTTGTCGCGTTCGCAAATGATGCTTGAGTAAAAAACACCATCCACGAGTTTGTGGATAATTACTTGCTTTACCACAATTTCAAAACGGTCTGCGAAGTTTTTAAAAAGGTCGTGGGTAAGCGGTCGTGGTGGCGTAATGTCTTTTTCCAGCGCGATGGCGATGGACTGTGCCTCAAAAGCGCCAATTACTATAGGTAGTTTACGTTCACCGTCCACTTCGTTCAAAATAAGGGCATAGGCGCCATTCTGCGTTTGGCTGTAAGATATTCCTTTTATGGTAAGTTTTACTAAACTCATTCTTCAAAAATCAGTGGTCGTTATATAGTACGCTGTGTTCAGTTAAACAATTGATTATAAAAGTAACGAATAAAAAAACAATAAAAAAAGGCTGTTTAAATTTGGATGTTTCCTTATCTAAACAGCCCTTTTTCGGGGCACAAATTAATAAAAAATTATGCGTTCTGTGCTTTAAATTCCTTTAATTTTTCGGTGAGTTTTGGTACAATTTCAAAAGCATCGCCAACAATACCATAATCTGCAGCCTTAAAGAAAGGTGCTTCGGGATCATTGTTTATTACCACTTTTACTTTTGAAGCGTTGATACCAGCCAAATGCTGGATTGCACCAGAAATACCAATGGCAATGTAAAGGTTGGATGCAACTGGTTTTCCTGTCTGCCCAACGTGCTCGCTGTGGGGTCTCCAGCCCATATCGCTCACTGGTTTTGAGCAAGCCGTTGCTGCGCCCAATGTTTGTGCAAGGTCTTCAACCATTCCCCAATTTTCGGGACCTTTAAGCCCACGACCGCCGGAAACTACTATTTCGGCATCGGCTATGGTTACTTTGTCGGTTGCTTTATCTACGGAAACAATTTCCATATCAAAATCGTGCGCATCAAGATTCGGTGAAAAGGCTTCGGTTGTGGCGGAAGTTTCATTTTCCTTTAATCCGTATGAATTTTTTCCCAAACCTATTATTTTAATATCGGTTTTGATTTCGGTAGTAGCAAAAGCCTTGTTCGTAAAAACGCTGTGCTCTACCTTAAACGGTGAGGTGCTTTCCGGAAGTGAAATTACGTTTGCCACATATCCGGCTTCAAGATTTACCGCCAAAGTAGGGGCTAAAAACTTACTGTTTGCGCTGGAAGTTAATACGATAACTTGTGCGCCTTCGTTTTTTGCGGCCTGTCCAATTGTATCTGCATACGCTTCGCCATTGAATTTGTTCAATTTGTCATTGGAAACCTGCAAAACTTTTGAAGCGCCGTATTTTCCCAATTCTGAAACGTCATTCGCATTAATGCTAACCGCGGTAACCGAAGTTCCCATTTGGTCGGCAATTCCCTTGGCGTACGAAACTGCTTCCAAAGCTATTTTTTTGATTTTTCCTTCTTCTGATTCTGTATAAACTAATATCATTTTAATATTATTTTGAAATTAATACTTAAGATTTGGAATCGTCAGTTAATTCGAAAATTCCAAGTCTAAAATCCCAAATTCCAAAGTTGGAATTTGGTGCTTAAAATTTGAAATTTAAATAACCTTCGCTTCGTTGTGAAGAAGATTTATTAATTCATCTACGCTGTCAACCAACTTTACTGCGCCTTTTGGGGCAGGTTTTTGAAATGCCACCGTGTTCGTTTCGGCATTTGCATCCACAGGGTCTTTTACGTTCAACGGTTTTGTGCGGGCCTGCATAATACCGCGCATATTGGGGATGCGAAGATCGCTTTCTTCAACCAAACCTTTTTGGCCGCCGATTACTAACGGAAGTGACGTTTTCAATGTTTCCTTTCCGCCGTCAATTTCGCGAATTGCAGTGGCTGTATCACCTTCCATTTCAAGGCCGATGCAGGTATTTACGAAGTTTGCGCCAATTAATTTGGCAACCATTCCTGGAACCATTCCGCCGTTGTAATCAATAGATTCTCGACCTCCGATTACCAAATCGTAATCGCCTTCTTTTGCAACATTTGCAAGCTGTTTTGCAACGGAAAAACCATCGGTTGCTGGAGTGTTTACACGAATTGCTTCATCGGCGCCAATTGCCAATGCCTTGCGAAGTGTAGGCTCGGTTTCGGCACCGCCCACGTTTACCACATGTACGGTAGCGCCTTGTTTTTCCTTAAACCACATGGCGCGGGTAAGGCCAAACTCGTCGTTTGGATTGATTACGAATTGAACCCCGTTTGTGTCAAACTTGGTATCGCCATCGGTAAAATTGATTTTCGAGGTAGTGTCCGGTACGTGACTTATACAGACTAATATTTTCATCTTTAAAAGTGTTTTTGGATTGTAGATTTCAGCAATTGAAAAAAACTGAAAGGGTTTCAAATTGCTCGTGTGCGAAGTTAAGAATATATTTCCTTTTTTTGTTATGCACGCATAATAAAATTTGATTAAAAGTGAAGAAATAATACCTAAACAGATGGTAATTATAGTATTTTTGCTATCCCTGAAAAATTTCAGTTATTTACATTTCAATTTAGACAGATGAAGACATTACAATTCAGAGAGGCAATAGCCGAGGCGATGAGCGAAGAAATGCGTCGCGACGAATCTATATATTTAATGGGCGAAGAAGTTGCCGAGTATAACGGGGCTTATAAAGCCAGTAAGGGAATGCTCGACGAGTTTGGCGCAAAACGGGTTATTGATACTCCAATTTCCGAAATGGGGTTTTCAGGTATTGCCGTGGGCTCTGCCATGAACGGCAATAGGCCAATTGTAGAGTTTATGACCTTCAACTTTTCTTTGGTTGCCATTGATCAAATAATTAACAATGCTGCCAAAATGCGCCAAATGAGCGGTGGGCAGTTTAATATCCCTATCGTTTTCCGTGGGCCAACAGCTTCCGCCGGTCAACTTGCGGCAACACATAGTCAGGCTTTTGAAAGCTGGTACGCAAACTGTCCGGGGCTGAAAGTAGTAGTGCCAAGTAATCCAGCTGATGCAAAAGGATTGTTGAAAAGCGCCATCCGCGATGACGATCCAGTTATTTTTATGGAAAGCGAGCAAATGTATGGCGATAAGGATGAAGTGCCCGAAGGAGAATATTTAATTCCGCTTGGGGTTGCCGATATTAAAAGAAAAGGAAATGATGTAACCGTTGTTTCTTTCGGAAAAATTATAAAAGAAGCATATAAAGCTGCTGAAGCCCTTGCTGAAGAAGGTATTGAGTGTGAAATAATTGATTTAAGAACCATCCGTCCTTTGGATTATGAAGCCATTTTTGAATCAGTCAAAAAAACCAACCGTTTGGTAATTTTGGAAGAAGCTTGGCCTTTCGGAAACGTTTCAACTGAAATAACTTACCAGGTTCAAAACCGAATTTTTGATTATTTGGACGCTCCTATCGTAAAAATTAATACTGCCGATACACCCGCGCCGTTTTCTCCTAATTTATTGGAAGAATGGCTGCCTAACAGTGAAGATGTTGTTAAGGCTGTAAAGAAAGTTCTTTATAGAGACTAACTTTATATTCCCTAAAAATATCAGTCCCATAAATTTATGAAGTACCTTTTTTTGTCTTTTTTTATTGTTATTGGGGCTTCGGTTTTTGCCCAAACCAAAGTTAGCGGTGTTATTAAAGATGCTACTGATTATCCGGTTGCCTTTGCCAACGTAATTTTTAAGGATTCACAGGAAGGAACTATCTCTGACGAAAACGGGCGGTTTTATTTGGAAAGCGATAAAACTTACAGGTCAGTTATATTTTCATTTATTGGCTACGCAACTAAAGAAGTTGAGCTTACTTCGCGAAGCACTTACAATATGGAAGTGGTTATGGAAGAGAGTGCCGATGCACTGGATGAAGTGGTTGTTTACAGCGGAAAAACTTCAAAAAAGAACAATCCAGCTATTGATATACTTCGGAAAATTTGGGAAAACCGAAGGGATAATGGCGTTAAAAAATTTAAACAGTACCAATACGATAAATACGAAAAACTTGAGTTTGACCTTAATACTATAGACAGCGCGCTTATAAAAAGTAGAATTTTTAAAGGAATGGAGTTTGTTTTTGAGCAGACCGACACTTCAAATATTACCGGAAATACCTACCTGCCAATTTTTATAAACGAAGCAGCTTCAAAGGTATATGGCGACAATCTGCTGAATGAAGAAAAAGAAATATTACAGGGAAACAAAAACTCTGGTTTTGAAAACAACCAAACCCTCATTGCTTTTGTAAAAGATCTTTACAGCGAATATGATGTTTACGACAATTATTTGAAGTTTTTTGATAAAGCATTTACCAGTCCACTATCCCGAACTGGTATAGACGTTTACAACTATGTGCTTCGCGACAGCGCCTATCGTGACAATAAATGGTGTTATAATATTGTATACTACCCTCGACGAAAGAATGAGCTTACCTTTAAGGGTGATTTTTGGGTAAATGATACTACTTGGGCTATTAAGGAAATAAATCTGCAAGCTTCAAAAAGTGCCAACTTAAACTGGGTGCGCGATGTGTATATAGAACAGGAATTTGACGTATTGAACGATTCTATCTTTTTGATTACACGAGATTACTTTATGAGTGACTTCAGCTTTCAAAAAAAGGAAACTGCGAAAGGAGTTTACGGAAAGCGCACTACCCTATATGATAATTACTCCTTCAATCTTCCTAAAGGGAAAAAGTTTTACAGCGATCAGGTGGATCCGTACCAATATGAAGTGTACAATAGACCGGATGAGTTTTGGGAAAAGAACCGAATGGAAAAGCTGAGTAAGGATGAAAAGGGAGTTTATAAAATGCTTGATACATTAAAGACAGTTCGGCGTTTTAAAGCGCTTTATAATGTGGGCGCAACTTTGGCCAGTGGTTATTACGAGGTTAACAATTTTGACGTGGGTCCGGTATTTTCAATTTTCGGCTTCAATGAAGCAGAAGGTTTGCGTATTCGTTTAGGAGGAAGGACCTATTTTAGTCAAAATGATCCTTGGCGACTGGAAGGTTTTGGAGCTTATGGGTTTAAAGATGAACGTTTCAAATATGGTATATCGGGTAAATGGTTGTTGGACAGAAAATCAAGACTTACTGTTTTTGGCGGTAACCGTCGCGATGTGGAACAAACGGGTGCCAGTCTTACCAATAGCAATGATGTTCTGGGGCGAAGCTTAGCTTCTTCTTCATTGCTCTCTGTGGGAGCTAATGATAGGCTGTCACGAATAAATCTCAGCACAATAGGTTTTGATATTGAACCTTGGAAAAACTTTATTTTAAGACTCACGGGCTCTTACCGAACCCTAAAATCTGCTACCGATACTTTCAGTATCGATTATAAAGTAATGGAAGACGGTGTTTTCACGGGAGAAGTGAAAAGCGAATTGAAACAGGCCGAAATACAATTAGGCTTTTTATACGCCCCTGGGAGGAAGACCTCTGGTTATGGGGTGGAACGTACTGTTATCAATGATGGGGACTTTCCGTCGTTTTATGCAGGGTACAGTTATGGTTTAAAGGGCGTAATGGGTGGTGATTTTGAATATAAAAAGGTGCAGGCGCTTTATACACAGCCTTGGAACATTGGGGGGTTGGGACGTTTGCTCTCAACAGTTGAGGTCGGTACTACCATAGGAGCCGTACCACTAAGCTTGTTGAATCCTATCCCGGGAAACCAAACTTATTTTAGCCTTTATAACAGTTTTACACAGTTGGATTATTATGAATTTGTGAGTGACACATACACATCGCTTCATCTACAGCACAATTTTGGGGGTAGAATATTCTCAAGAATTCCATTGCTTAGGAAGCTAGACCTCCGTGAAGTAGTTGGCTTCAGGGCTGTGTATGGAACCATATCACAGGAGAATATAGACTTGAATGCTTCAAATATAGTGTACCAAGCCCCAGAGGATATTTATTGGGAATGGAGTGTGGGCGTGGGTAATATCTTCCGGGTTTTTAGATTGGACTTCAATTTCCGGGGGAATTATCTTGACAATCCTGGTGCCCGAGAATTTGGCATTACTGGAGTTTTTGGGTTTTCTTTTTAATTCTTCGCTGTTAAGTTTATTTTCTATTATTCTTTACAGTGGTTCTTTTCCTTTATTTATAATATTTAGATTGATGTTTTATAGATATACTATGCTATAAACATACTATAAACACGCTATATACACACTATAAATACGTTATATATACGCTGTAATATACTATAATTTTGTTTCTGAAATCAGTTCAATTATTAGATAAAAAAGACCGCTCTTACGCGGTCTTTTCTAGGTTAAGTGAATAATTGATTGTGGGGATTTATTGTTTATTGTTTGACAATTTGTTTTGTTACTTCTCCTATTTCTGTACTTATCTTAACAAAATAGATTGCATTTTGAAGATTGCTTAAGTCTATTTGGTAATGGGTAGTTGTGGATAGGTCTATATTTCGGAGGATTCTTCCACTTATATCATATATCTCAACAGTGTTGACCTTGGCTTCAGGAGATACAACATTTAAAATATTGTTAGTGGGATTTGGATATACCGATACGTTGGCAAGACCTGCGCCTTCGTCGCCCAAAATTTCGTTGCTTTTAAATTGGATGGTAAATCGACGGTCGTATGTGCCTTTTCCTACTTTAAAAGTATAGTCATCCTGAGATAAATTGGTACGCATGTTAAGTTCATTGTCTATTAAAAATATAGAAGCGTTTTCTAAGCTAGCTCCCTGAAAATCTTTTACAGAAATAGTGTACTCAAGGTTTTCGTCTAAAAGAGAAGAGAAGCCCATAAGTATTTTAGCGCCATCCTCAAAAGTTTCGCGACTTTGAATGCCCAATTCTTCTGAACCATCTTCTAAGTGGGTATAGAGTGACAATACCGTAGCCAATCTTCTACTATCATACCCAGCGTCAATACCACTTGTGGCATAGGGTGAAAAGGCTATAAGTGTATTATTGCGCATATTGTATTGTTCGTTTTCAACACTGATCCATACACGGTCTATACCGTCCTGTGACGGCCTTGGTGCAGTATTATTGTTATCAATAACCCGCATACTGTTGCTGAAACTTGCTATACCTGCCGCAGTTGCTTTTATACCAAAACCTTGTCCTGTAGAAATATATTCACTTGGAGGGGTTTGTGTTGGGTCTGATGGAGCATAGGTTCCGCCCGAAAGGTTATACATAGAAATATCTTCCATGCTAAAATTCATTGCATAGGCACCCGGAAGGGATGGGCTAGGAGGTGTATTTGGATTCCAAAAATAGACCTCGTTTACCATTGTGTTTGCATTAATGAAATCTGCGGCACTGATTGCAGAAGGGTACGGATTTGCTAGTACGTTAGGGCTGCTGTTTCTGTTACCGTTATATTTTACTGTGAAATTTACTTCGCCTGTGTTCAAAGTGCCTTGTTCGAAGGTCATGTCATAGGTTTTATTTCCGTCATTGCCGTTCAGTTGAGGACGGGAAATATAACCTTCTCCTGGATTTATTGTTCCTGAATATAGCACCCAGTTATCCCTATTATCATCGGCAAAGTTTTCGGCAAGAGGAAACTGATCTTCAACATCTGGATTGGGAACAAAGTTTTCAGTAAGGTGATTTAAGAACATATAAGAATCGGCAAAAACACCATCCCGAGTTTCAACTGTCATGGGGCTTCCTATTACCAAGAATACGCGGGGGAGCATAAAAGGGGTTGTGTAGTTTACATTAATAGTACCGTTGTTGGTGACCACTGCACTATCGTCAGATTGTACCACGCTACCTTGATGTTCTACAATTAGATTACCGTTTACGGTAATATCATTTGTGATGTTGATATAATCTTCTGCGGCAACTGTTAGAGTTTTGTTGGCGTCAACTTCACAAGTACATGCATTAATGCTTCCTTTGGAGGATGTATCGTAGTTGCTACTTATTATCGCATTTGAGCCAGGACCTGGGGCTCCATTACTCCAACTGCTTCCTGAGTAAATTGTTGTTGGCGCAGCAACAGTAACCACGGCAGTACATGAAGCTTTGTTTGCATAGTCGTCTTCTACGGTTAGGGTTATATTAAATGTTTGTCCAACATCTTTACAGGTAAATGTTGTTTGCCCTGCAGTTATAGTTCTTTTTGTAATTCCAAAATTATCTGTTGAACCATTATCAATATCGTCCGCTGTAATTGTAACACTGCCAGTGTTTTTATCAAGAGTAGCAGTAAAATTATTACAGTTTGCCACGGGTGGGGTATTGTCGTAGAGTGGGTCTTTAATAACAAAAAGCCCACCATCACCGTTGATATTTTCATTGCCAAAGCCTGTGGCTATTAGATTTCCACTTTCAAAAAATGGATAAACATTCCAAGTGCCGTTAAAGGCGGCATTATTGTTGGTAGGGTAGCAATCAAAATAATTTACTTCGGTCATTGTAGGAGATTGATTGTACAAACCATCAACTCGCATTATTCTCATACCTGCGGCATAATTTGCCAAATAAAATCTGTTACCTCGCACATAACCATTATGATCAATGGCCGAGGTTGCACCATAGTGTGTATAAACTAATGTCGGGCTGTCAAGGTCTTCAACATTAAAGACGAGGGTACGTGTATTAAAACCCTTATTTTCTTCATCTACCTCATCACCAGCTATGAAAAATCGTTTATCCTCAGTAAACCAGCCTTGGTGAGTATAAAATTTATCAGCATAAGTTACTGATGAAATTAGGGTAGGACTATTCTTATTTGTAAAATCTATTATATTTACCTTGTTGTTACCGCTAAAGGCACCTATCATTATTTCTCTACCTTGGTAATCAGGATCTGGACCATCGTAAATTACCACTTCGGCATCGTGGCAATAGCCTAATGTAGAATATAGTTTTACCACAACGGGATCATTAGGTATGCCATCATTATTATTGTCTAATTTTACTACAATCGGTCCCCCACTGTTATAACCTGGTGAACCTAAAATATAGGCATAGCCAGAGGCTTCATTAACAACAATATTATGTGCACTTCCCCTTCCACTGGAGCCGGTGCCGTCCCAAAACAAATTACCATCGGTTTGTAATTTTGTAAAGGTAACCGGAGAACTACCGGTAAGCGTTCGCAATCTTCTCAGATCAAAAATTTGCATCCCGTGATTGCCATTGGCATCACTTACAATAAATGCGTGATCTTTGTACACTTTTACATCTCGCCATAGGCTGGAGGATACTTGCGTATTTAATCTAGCAAGATATTTTGGATTTGTTGGGTTGCTTATATCTACAAAGGCTGTTCCGTTATCTAATGCTACAATGGCATATTCCTTACCGCTCTGAGGATCGGTCCAGCCCCATGAGTCCTGTGCTTCTGCAGCATTCATTGTAGCCGCAGATATATAGCTTTGTAAAGTCAAACCGTTGCAAGGGTAACTTTTGCCACCAACTGTAGCAAAACCATTGACACAAGGGGTTTGGGCGGTAGTAACTAATGAGCAGATTAAAAAAATTAGGAGTAATTTATTTTTCATAGTGTATGTTATATTATTATCATTTAAAGAATGAGGCTTTCTTTATTCTTTTATATATGTAAATTCTATAGTGCAAGGCACATCAATACCGACTATGCCATTTGTGCTACTATTATAATCATTCGAATTAGATACTTGAAGATCCATTTGTAGTCTCATAGGATATGTTTGTCCTGCTCTAAGATTTACATAAAGGATTAAAGAGGAGTCATGGCGGAAACTGTTAAAATCTTGGCTAGTAGTGTTGTTTCTAATAGAGTAGGAGTGTGTGTAAATATCATAGTTACTTCCGTCAAAACTAAAACGAAAATATCCTTCTTGGGTTGCCATTCGTACACTTTCTGAGCCACTTGGGTTAAGAACTTGTCCCGCTCCAAAATTAAAATTAGCCTCAATTCTATAAATGCCTGTATATTTTGCAGTAAAGGAGCTGCCATTACCAAGATTTGGGACGTCCACAAACCCACCACTCAAGGAGACATTAAAATTCAATGGATTTTGTTCAAAGAGGGCTGAGTGTTCTATTATAAATTGCGGAATCCATTTGGGGTCTACTGCGGCTCCATCCCATACATAAACGCCAGGATAGACGTCATGATCTCCAGTACTGGTAGTATTTGTATTATATACTACTGTGCCAGCAACTAAGTTACCGCCATTTGGATTTACAACTGGAGATTGCAAATTAGTCTTTGTTAATGCCACACGGGGATATACCAATCCTTGTTGGTTGCTTTCTAAATCCAACATACCTTCAGGATTGGAAGTGCCTATGCCAACTTGTGAGCTAGCGATTGCGCTAATAAACAGAAGGACAGTTACGGTATGTTTTGTTAATATTGAATTAATGTTTTGCATAATGAATCCTCTTGGTTATTTTTTAGTTATCTGCAGTATAATCTTCTACATAAGTAAATTCTATAGAGCAAGGAACATCCTTTCCTACATATCCTCTTCCGTCACCAGAATTTCCGCCATCCACGAATGCTGGTGAAGGCGATTGTGAAAATGTTAAGTTGAAATAATAATCAGTAGCCGCCACTAAATCGACATAAACAACCAGATAGGATTCTTTCCATACACCTTCATAAAATATTGTTGATCCGCTTGAATCGTCATATGTAGAAATAGATTTTACATTTAAATGATAAGTACTCCCATTAAAAGTGAATTTAAAGGTTCCGTCTTGGAAGGCAGCATTGTCAGCGCCAGTAACTGGAGAATTTACTCTACCTGCACCGAAATTGGCTCTAATTTCAATTCTATAAAAGCCATCATATTTAGTCCTGAAAAACTTGTTATCCGAAACTCCAATTCCTAACACATCTTGATCACTTAAATCCGATTCCGTGCGTAAAACTGTGGCATTTTGAAAATAAATTTCGGACTGCCTTTTACTGAATTGTGGTATCCATTTATTTCCATCCCACATATAGGTGCCGGGATATACGCTTTCAGTTCCCGAATTGTTCAAGTTCGTATTATAAACTACGGTTCCTGCAACAATCGATCCTGAATTGGGATTTGATACAGGCCCCTGTAGGTTTGTTGCGGTAAGCGCTACAACGGGATAAACAAGTCCAGAGTTTGGGCTATTTATCTCCAAAATTCCATTCGGGGTAGAAGTTCCAATTCCTACTTGTGCTATTGCTGTAAAAGATGATAGAGCTAAAATATATCTAAGAATTTTCATATTTCTTTATTTAAGTTACTATGCTATAGTAAGTGAAACTATTGTTATTCATCTAAATACATAAATTCAACAGAACAGGGAATATCGAATCCTACGTAACCTGCGCCGCCAGAGAACGAACCTATTGTATCCCCATTGCCATCAAAATTGGGTGCCGGTAATTGGTCAAACTGGAGTCGAAAATTATAGTTGGTGTTTGCAACAAGGTTTACATAAAGAATTTTTGAATATTGCTCCCATATTAAAAAATAATCTTGACCGCTATTACTGCCCGACCTAGTACTATAAGCTTTGGCGGGTATAATATAGTCTGTGCCATTAAATGTAAACCTGAAGTTGCCTTCTGAAGTTATTGCCCTAAAATCACTACTTGCCGTTTTAGGTGATCCAGCTCCATAATTCATACTAACCTCTATTTTATACCTTCCGGAATATTTGGGTTTGAAGTTTTGACTTCCCATACCTCCTAAATTCGTATAACTACTCGAGGAAGTCGAACGATATCCCAAAGGAGATTGCTTAATTATTTGGATATCCTTTTTAGTAAATTGATTTATCCATCTGGTCCCGTCCCATACATAAATACCAGGATATACATCATTACTTCCAGTAGATGTAGAATTAGTGTTATATATTGTAGTACCAATTGGAATATTACCCGACTGGGGATTGTTGGCTGGTGCCATAATATTTGTAGCTGTAAGAGCCATTCTAGGTAATACCACTCCTTGTGTTGAGCTATGTATATCTAAAATTCCATTGGGGGTAGTAGTATTGATTCCTACTTGTGCATAGGAAACACTATTAGCCAAGAAAAGAGCGGTCGCAAAAGCTGACCACATTGTAGGTAGTTTTATTTTCATAATTTGGGGTTGTTGAAAATATTGGTACAATAATATGATAAAATTTCGATAAAGTGCAAATTTTTCGGATAAAATGTTTGTTTTTGTTTTCTGTAAATTGCTATTTATCAGTTGTTTCCTACATTTTTTCACATTTATTTAAGTTTTTTCTGACATTGGTTTGCTTTTTTAATTTTTTTGGACTACTGTCCCTGTGAGGCCTTTCTGGCTTTTATATGGTATAAGTCTTATTATCTTTGTAGGAATGAACCTTTTTTTAAACTTCAGAAATCGTAGCTTGGTGAATATTTCCCTTTCTTCGTTTGGATTGAATCCATTTTCGCTACATGTAGTGCGAGATGATATGTTGCATCCTTTTGTATCAGGCAACAAGTTCAGAAAACTGAAATACAATATCCAATTTGCCAAAGCTAACGGTTATGAAACCTTACTTACATTCGGAGGGGCTTTTTCAAATCATATCGCTGCAGTTGCAGCCGCTGGCAAAGAACTGAACTTTAAAACCATTGGAATTATTCGGGGGGAGGAGCTTGAAAGTAAAATATATGAAAACGCTACACTTTCCTTTGCTCAGGATTGTGAAATGCAGTTACATTTTATTTCGCGTGAAGCTTATAGACAGAAAACCGAAACTAAATTCATTAATCATTTAAAGGAACAGTTTGGTGATTTTTATATACTTCCCGAAGGGGGCACAAATGCTTTGGCGGTCCAAGGATGTGAGGAAATTTTGGAGGATATCTCAGAAAATGCTGATTATATATGTGTGCCTGTGGGTACTGGCGGTACTATGGCCGGACTGGTAAAAGCTTCAAGAAAAGATCAACAAATTCTTGGATTTTCGGCTTTAAAGGGAACTTTTCAATCGGAAGAAATTGGGAAATATACATCAAAAACCAATTTCTCTATCACAGATGCGTATTGTTTTGGGGGCTATAGTAAAATAGATGTTGATTTGATACGTTTCATTAATAAGTTTAAAAGAGAAACCAATATTCCGTTGGATCCAATCTATACCGGAAAAATGATGTTTGGCATTGTGGATCTTTTAAAAAAGGGGCATTTCAAAGAAAATAGCCGTATTTTTGCGATCCATACCGGAGGCCTGCAGGGTATTGCCGGAATGAATCAAAAGTTGAAAAAGAAAAACCTTCCTATAATTGAATAAAATGATTGGCAGAATTACTATCCTTCTTCTTGTAGTTATCGTTTGTTTTAGCAGTTGCAAATCAAAAAAAACCGCGACTAAATATCGAAAAAAACATAATACCGAACGTGTTGTTAGGGTAAATCAAACCGTAAAGGAAAAGGATACAAAGGCAGAAGAACCAGAGGTTGTGGTAGTGCCGGTAAATATTCCCTATAGCGA
Organism: Aequorivita sp. UBA3180; assembly: GCA_002364215.1. GTDB lineage: Bacteria > Bacteroidota > Bacteroidia > Flavobacteriales > Flavobacteriaceae > Aequorivita. The sequence continues at coordinate 297,020 of DEXQ01000007.1, forward strand.
ACGCGTTGCAAATTATATTAATGAATACGCTCAAATTGCCAAGGAAGAAATGCTTCAGTACGGAATACCAGCGAGCATAACCCTTGCGCAGGGCATTTTAGAAAGTGGCGCTGGGGCAGGGGAACTTACTATGAAGGCCAACAACCACTTCGGGATTAAATGCCATACAGGTTGGGAAGGAGATCGTGTATATCACGATGATGATGAACGCGGTGAATGTTTCAGAAAATACAATGACCCCAAATATTCCTATAGAGACCATTCCCTCTTTTTAACCCAGCGTAGCCGCTATCAAGATTTGTTTAAACTTAGAAAAGACGATTATAAAGGTTGGGCAAAAGGATTGAGAAAAGCAGGGTATGCCACAGATCCAAAATACCCTGACAAGCTTATAGGCATTATTGAAAGATATAATCTTACCGCTTATGATGATGAGGTTTTGGGGAGAAGGGTGAGCACCATTGACCCCGATGATTCAAAAATTGGAACTTATTCCGTCCAGGCTGGCGACACGCTTTACAGCATTTCTAGAAGATTTAATCTTACCGTTGAAACCCTAAAAAAATACAATGGTCTAAAAAGTAATGATCTTGCAATTGGGCAGGTTCTGTACCTACATCCTGTAAAAAATCAGTAAATCAGTTTTAATTGGGAGTAAAAACTCAAACCTTCTTCAAAAAAAATAAAATACACATATATTAATATGAAATACCAAAGAAGCAGCGCTCTATTTGCAGCGGCGCAAAAAGTAATTCCCGGTGGCGTTAATTCTCCCGTTCGTGCTTTTAAGGCAGTGGGAGGCACGCCTATTTTTGTTGAAAATGCCAAGGGTGCTTATCTATATGATGTTGATGGCAAAAAACTGATTGACTATATTAATTCATGGGGCCCAATGATTTTAGGGCACGCTCACGAACCTGTAGTTAATGCTGTAATTGAAAAGGCTAAGAAAGGAACATCTTTTGGAATGCCTACTGAAATAGAAACTGAAATTGCCAAACTTGCTGTTGCCATGGTGCCCAATATTGATAAGATTCGTTTCGTGAATAGCGGTACCGAAGCTTGTATGAGCGCTGTGCGGTTGGCCAGAGGCTTTACGGGCAAGGATAAAATCATAAAATTCGCGGGATGTTATCATGGTCATAGTGATTCTTTTTTAATCCAAGCTGGAAGTGGAGCCGTTACCTTTGGAAGTCCCAACAGCCCCGGTGTTACCGAAGGTACTGCAAAGGATACATTACTCGCCATTTATAATGATTTAAAAAAGGTTGAAAAAGTAATCAAAGCGAATAAAAACGAAATTGCCTGTATCATTTTAGAACCCGTAGCCGGAAATATGGGGTGCATTCCTCCGGCAAAAGGGTTTTTGGAAGGCTTGCGAAAACTTTGTGATGAAAACAATGTCCTTTTGATTTTTGATGAAGTAATGACCGGGTTTAGATTGGCTGCTGGCGGAGCTCAGGAATTATACAGCATAAAAGCTGATATTGTAACTTTTGGAAAAGTAATAGGAGGCGGATTACCAGTGGGAGCCTTTGCCGCAAGAGAAGAAATTATGAATCATTTAGCACCTATTGGACCAGTATATCAAGCGGGAACCTTAAGTGGAAATCCGCTGGCGATGGCTGCCGGATTGGCGATGCTAAAGGAACTGAATAAGAACAGAGATATTTACGATTCAATAAACAAGAAGACTGAATATTTGCATAAAGGGCTGGAGGCTGCGCTCAATTCTGAAGGGATAAAGTTTACAATTAATCGGGTTGGGTCAATGATTTCTGTCCATTTTTCTGATATGCCAGTGACCGATTTTGAATCTGCAGCAGCTGCTAACAATGAAAATTTTAAAAGGTTTTTCCACGGTTTGCTTAATGAAGGCGTTTATATTGCACCCAGTGCTTTTGAAACTTGGTTTATTTGTGATGCGTTAAGCTACGAAGATTTGGATGTTACTATTGCTGCTTGTGGAAAAGTAGCAAAGAATCTTAATTAAAAAAAACATAGATCCAGGGCACGCATTTGATAATTTTTAAAATTTCATATGAAAAAAAAGGCCCTTTCTAAATTTAGAAAGGGCCTTGGTTTTAAATATAATTAATCACTAATTATTCATTTTAAGCCATTTGGAGTATTGATCATCAGTAAGCGTTTTTTTCATCGCATCTTTTAACTGAGCATCAATTTTTTTCTTTTCTGCTATTACTGCTGCGCTTGAAGCGTCTTTTCCATCCACATTTTTTTGATAGCCAACTTGTTTTGCTACCAAGGCTCTAAAGATGGTACGGCTTTGATCGCCAGAAAGGTCTAGGGCTTCGGTGAGCTTTGCGGCTTCTGTTTTGGCTATTACTTCTGGTCTGCTTTGATCCTGGGATAGCTGCTGGGCTGAGGTTGTTTGAACACCCAAAAGCATTGTTACTGCAAATGCAAATACTGTTAGTAGGTTTTTCATTGTTTTAATTTTTGTTTTTACAAGTTACTAATGTAACCAATTTGTCTATAATTAAAACAACAATTGCGCCAAAAAAATGCTTTTTAAGGTTTTACTAATCTTCGCTGCGTTTTTCTTTTCTCTTTTTATTCTTGAACCGGCGCTCTTGGCGTTGCTTTCCATTTTCCCATTTGGTGAATTGTTCCTCGGTAAGTATCTTTTTCATTTCCTTTTTCATGGCTATTCGTCTGTCAAGCATTGTGTTTTTGGCCTCAAATTTTTGTGCGTCTGTCATTTCTTTTCTGTTCTCGGGGCGTTCGGGCTTATTCTTTTCCATGTCCAACAGTAGTTGGTTTACTTGGGCTTGTTGGGTCTCGTTTAAGTTTAAATCGAGGGTCATTTTTTTGGCATGCAATTCAGCGCGTTGTTCGGGGGTTAGGTTTTCCCTTAGCTGACTGCGGTTTTCCTTTCTGTCCTGATTTTTGTTCTGTGCGGTTATGGCGAAGGTGGTAAGCGCCATAAAGATTATCATTGCTTTTTTCATCACTTTGTATTTTTTATTGTTTACTGTAAGTATGACGCGGGAATTTGGAAATGGTTTAATGGGGGGTGTGAGGTGTGAGATGTAAGTCCTGATATTTAATTTCTTGACTATTTAAAGTGAATGGTAAGGAGGAATAAGTATTTGTTTTTAGTTTTCATTAAAGTGTGCTTTGAAAAGTTTGTTTTGCTCACTGAAAGGTGTGTTTGACTAAGTGGTTATTGCGGGCAGTGGAGTGTTTTTTTAATTTTAGGTAACTAGTTTAAAAGATTATATACCACCGCTCACGTTTCTGGCAGGGATGTCAGGCCCCTTATGCCAAAAAGGAGGAAAAAAGTGCAGGCGGTGGTTTCTAACTTTATAAATGAGTTGGGCCACCTCAACGGTAGCCCAATTATGAAATTAGTATGTATTTAAGCAAGGTTTATAAAACCGAAACCATCAAATTATCATCAGTCTTTTCAACCTTCGCAACCTTTGAAGCGGTCAATCCTTTTATGGCCTTATCCCACTTTTTATTGCTTAATCCGCTTTGTGCTTTTAGTACTTCCAAAGCGATGGGTGAGTTGGCTTTTAAAAGTGTGTAAACTGCTTTTTCGTCCTCGGTCATTTCCACCTTTTTCTTTTCGGGGCGCATTTGCGGGAAGAAAAGTACTTCCTGTATGGAAGGATTGTTGGTCAAAAACATAACCAAACGGTCCATCCCGATGCCCATACCGCTGGTGGGGGGCATGCCGTATTCCAAAGCTCGAAGAAAATCGTAATCTATAAATGCCGTTGCTTCGTCATCGCCTCTGTCGGCCAATTTTAGTTGGGCCTCAAAACGTTCGCGTTGGTCTATTGGGTCGTTCAATTCGCTATATGCGTTTGCTATTTCCTTGCCGCAGACCATTAGCTCAAAACGTTCGGTAAGTTCAGGATTGTCGCGGTGTTCTTTGCAGAGTGGACTCATTTCCTTAGGATAATCTGTAATAAAGGTTGGCTGAATGTAATTGCCCTCGCACTTTTCGCCGAAAATTTCATCAATCAGTTTTCCTTTGCCCATAGTATCATCCACAGGAATTTTCATATCCAAAGCTGCCTTTCGGATTTCGTCCTCACTTTTTCCAGTGATATCAAAACCTGTAAAATGCTTTATTGACTCTGCCATAGTTACCCTTGGGTAGGGTGCTTTAAAGTCTATTTCGTGTTTTCCGAAGGTTGCTTTTGTTGTGCCGTTTACTTCCAGTGCACAGAACTCCAGCAATTGCTCGCAAAAATCCATCATCCAGTTGTAATCCTTATAGGAAACGTAAATTTCCATGGCGGTGAATTCTGGGTTGTGGGTGCGGTCCATGCCTTCGTTTCTGAAGTTTTTGGAGAATTCATATACGCCGTCAAAACCACCAACGATCAATCTTTTTAAATACAATTCATTTGCAATTCGCATATACAAAGGAATGTCCAATGAGTTGTGGTGCGTAATAAAAGGTCGCGCCGCGGCACCACCTGGAATGGGTTGCAAAATTGGGGTTTCCACTTCAAAATAGCCGCGCTCGTTAAAGAAAGTTCGCATGGCGTTGAAAAGTTTGGTTCGCTTTACGAATATTTCCTTTACATGTGGGTTTACTACCAAATCTGCATAACGCTGGCGGTAGCGCTGTTCGGGGTCGGTAAAGGCGTCGTGTACCTTGCCCTCGGCATCAACCCGTGGCTGTGGCAACGGTTTTAAAGCTTTGCTAAGTAAGGTGAAATTTTTTACCATTACGGTTTTTTCACCTACTTGGGTTTTGAATAGTTCGCCTTCAATGCCTATAAAATCGCCTATGTCCAGCAGTTTTTTATAGACTTCATTATAAAGGGTTTTGTCTTCGCCTGTACAGATTTCATCACGGTTAAAATACACCTGTATACGGCCATCTGCATCCTGAAGTTCGGCAAAAGAAGCTTTTCCTTGAATTCTTCGGGACATCAATCTGCCGGCGATCACTACCTTTTTTCCTTCCTCGAAATTCTCTTTTATTTTTTTTGAAGTATCGGTAACGGGGTACAGGTCTGCGGGGTAGGGATTAATGCCCATATTGCGCAGTTGTTGTAGTTTTTCTCTTCGGATGATTTCCAGTTCAGACAGTTGCATACAATAGTTTCTAAAAATAAGTTTGCAAAGATAGGTAATTGAAGTACGAAATACGAAGTGGGAAATACGAAATTATGGAGTTTGTGGATACAAATAACGAAGTGCGATTTACGAGGTGTGAGTATGATTTACTAATTCTTAAATCACTAATTAACTAAGTCTGAAAATAACGAATATAAATTGTAGCTTTGTTTCTATGAGTTTATGGCGCGTTCTGCTTGCAATCCTTTTTCCGCCCCTTGCCGTAATTGGTAAAGGCTGTGGTTCTGTACTAATTGTTTTTATACTTACCGTTTGCGGGTGGATTCCTGGCGTAATTGCTGCCCTAATTATTTTAAACAACCCAAATAGATAGACCGATGATACTAAAATTACTAGCTCTTTTTACTATAGCCCTTACTTTGGTAAGCTGTCAATTTACCGAAACAATGATTATGAACGAAGATGGTAGCGGCACTATGGCCGTGGAGGTCAATCTGAACGAAATGATGGCCTTTGGGGGATCTGCCCTTACTGATTCCATGAGTGTGAAAATGGATACTATTATAGCTATGAAACAGTTCTTGGAAGCGAAAAAAGACAGTATCTCCAAACTTTCAAAAACGGAGCAGGATAAACTGAAAAAGCTGGAGAACTTTAATATCCATATGAAGATGGATACGGAATCTTCTGAAATGGTTTACGATATTTCAACAAATTTTAAAGATATAAGCGAGGCTAACGATATTTTGAATGGGCTAGAACAGGCAAGCAATGTAATGCCCAATCCAGATTCCAACACCGAAATAAAGAAAGAGGAGGATTCACCAGAGGTTGTGGGTGTTAATTATACTTTCAAAAAAGGTGTTTTTAAACGCGACGCCTATATAAAAGATAAAAAACTTCACCAGCAGCAAGTGGATAGTATGAAACAGGCCGAAGCTTTTATGAGTGGATCTAATTATACGTTGAAATATACTTTTCCGAAGAAAATAAAGAAAACATCCAATCCCGAGGCCACTTTTTCGGCCGACGGGAAAACGGTGATCCTACAACAACCCTTTATGGAATATTTTAAGAACCCGGATGTGCTGGATTTGGAGGTGGTTTTGGAAAAGTAGCAGACTTCGGCAACGTATTTGTATATTAAGTAATACTAACATAAAACTTAACACTATGAAAGCATTTTATTTTTTAATTCCACTACTGATGATAAACGCGTGCAAAACGCAGACGGGCACAGTAACCTCAACGGAAAAAACTTCTACCATGGGACAATTAAATGAACGTGTAACCGGTTGTCCTGAAGAAGGCAATTGCACTGTGAAAATTCATAAAAACAGTCACCTTACTATAAAGGTAGATGGAACAGGAGCTATTTATCCAGAAATGGTTGCCGGAAAGAACACTGTTGTTGTATATACGTATTTAAAAGAAGGTCCCGAAGGAACGGCCGATGGCAACTATTCTGAAACAATTCATTTTGAAATACCCGCTGCGGTTGAAAATGTTAGCAAGGTAAACGCTGCATTAAGCGATGTGAAAATGCTGTACGGCAAGCATTGTTTTTGTAAGGGAGAAGCAGGTTATTACCCAATAAGCAATGGAGAGTTATCTGTTTCTACAAATGATAAAACCCTTACGTTTAACCTAAATTTTAAGGTGGAAAAAACTTCGCAGGTAATTTCAAATATCTCAGAAACGGTTAAACTATGATGAGGTAGTATTTAGGCTATAGCCGGTAGTCAATAATTTTTTGAAAGCGGCGATTTCTATTACTTAAACTCAAATAATTAGACTGAAAAGACCTGTTAACTACGGGTCTTTTTTCTTTTCAGGATTTAGATAAACAGAATTTACATCCCGAACCAATCTTTATTTCAAAAGCTTCCTTAAAACCCGGTTTATTAACGAGGATGATTTCAGTGTAACCTTTTAAAGAGGCTGTCTGTAAAAACTCTACTAAAAAAAGAAAGAGAAAAGAACAGGAAATAATCCTGTCTTTTCTCTTTTTTTTTAAGTTCTTAATTCAGGAACTTAATTTTTCACAATCTTCTTAGTAGTTACTTTGTTGCCATTTTTCACAACTAGGAAATACATTCCACTATCGATATAGCTATACTCCAACTGCTTGCTGAAAGTACTTGAAGTAGAAGCATCATCAAAAGTGTATTGGTTGATTACTCTTCCTCTTAAATCGTAAAGCGAAATTTCAATCTTATCGTTTGAAGCTGGTGTAAAAGAAAGGTTGAAAGTGCCGCTTGATGGGTTTGGATAAACTGAGAAATTATCAAATGTAAAGTCTTCCACGCCCACTACACCATCTACAGTTATTGTAGCATTGTTCACATCGTAAAAGATATTGTTTGATGAAATAACCATTAATCTACCCGTAGTAGTGTTAAGGTTTGGTACGTTAACAACTGCACTTCCGTTGTTTGGTAAGTTCAATGCAACTGCAATTGGGTATGTCTGGCCGTTATCGGTAGAAAACCAGATGTCTACATTAGGGCTATCTACTGGAGCTACATCGGTTCCTGCAACATCCCAAGTCACGGTTTCGGTATTTCCGATAGTCCAAGTAGTGGCTGTGTTTTGTGATGTAACCACAAATGGACCAGAACCTCCATCAAAAGTTAACAATACGTTGTCGCTTGCCGAGGCGGCACCACCGGCAACATTGTCGCGAACGGTATATCTGAAATTCATAGTTCTTCCTACAGAAGGTACCACTTCCCAAGTGCTTTGGGTGTTTCCAGCAAGTACAGTTCCAATTGCGGGCATATATCTGTCTGGAGAGCCAATAGGATCATTGGTTCTAAAAGCCGGGCCAGAGGTTGAACTGTTTTGAGGTGGCATAGGAGCAACCTGTGGGTTCATCTGCTCCCAGCAATGTGATAATACATCTCCATCTGGGTCACTAGCGATACCTTTTAAGATAAATGGAGTAGATATGGGAAGTGTATAATCAGGACCAGCATCTGCAGTGGGAGGTAGGTTGTTGGTTGGAGTTTGTGTAGCACATTGTCCAGAACCGTTTTTAATAAAGTTCCAAATTTCTTGAATGCTTATAGCAGTAAAATAATCGTCACTGTTGCTTTGTACGTTTGGAGGACAAATACCTGCGTAACCCATAATAGAAGAACCACTTCCTGGCTCTACTGCAGTTGCAGCATTTCTATTGTTACCACAAGAGTTGTTGAAGGTGTGGTTAGCGCCAAATTGATGTCCCATTTCGTGAGCCACAAAGTCGATATTGAATATATCTCCTATAGGAGCAGTTAATCCAGTAACACCTCTTGCTTTTTGACCTGTTACACATGGTACGCGTAAACCAGCAATTCCACCACCGCCAGTACTAAATACGTGCCCGATGTCATAATTGGCATTTCCTATAACGTTATCACAAGTAGTTTGATTTTGACCTAACATTGTACCTCCACTGTTATTTGTGTACGGATCAGATCCTGCATTTAAGTATATAATATCGGTATTGTTTGCAATTATAACCATGGTAAGAGAAGCATCTCTTTCATATACACCATTTACACGTGTCATAGAAACGTTCATGGCAGAAAGAACAGCGGCCTTCTTAACAGGGTCTGGCTCTCCCGGGTCTATTCCTTGTTGGTTAAGGTGGTACTGAGCATATTCCCCAGTACAAGCCAAGGCAAGACGGAATGTTCTAAGAACTCCATCATCAGCATTTCTGTAATCCAATGGCATATCGATAATTTCGTTATCCTCAGCCATACATACTGGGGCATTAGGATCTGCAGGAACCTGATCTCTATTATAAGCTATATAGTAAGTTTTGTCCTGAGTGTAAGGATCAATATAGATAGTAGAATAGTTTAGAGATGAAATCATCACGTGTACTCCTACATTTGAAACACTGAAACGAGCAACTGCAGAAGGATCATCAATACCTTGGGCTGCGTATGAACGAATGTTTGGGTGTTGTGCCTGAAGCGCTGGCTCCATAATAGAAGCTTCATAAACGCGGAAACGCTGTATTTCGCCATTATTTGTTGGAAGCTCAATTACAACATTTGAAAGACGTGTAAATCTTTCAGGTGCATTAAGCAACTGGTTTTTAAGAGCTGTTGTATTCAGGGAATAAAGGTTAAAGTCCTGCGGCATAGCATTGCGGAAGGCTTTCTGTCGGTTTTGCGTCTCTGTGGGCGATACTTTGCTCCACAACGCATTCTGTGCTTGCAATCCAAAGCTTAAAAGCAAAAGACATACAATCAGAAATGGTTTAAAAGTACTTTTTTTCATTTTAGATGTAGTTTATATGAATGTTTAGAACCGTAAAGATAAGAGTCTTGAAGGAATTTAATAAATTTTTAAGAAATTAACTTTAAGAAAAAGTATAAAAAACTTCAAAAAAGCATAGAAATACCCATCTCAAACATTTTTAATTGATAATTTTGGTTCGCAAAAAAATCTAAAGAATAATTGAACAAATATTTGGAAATAAATGATTTGGGGTTAAGGGATTACAAAGAAATTTGGGATTACCAGGAGAATCTTTTTCAAAAGATTTTACAGATAAAAAGCAAAAACAGTAAAGAGAATTTGCAATATGAAACGCCCAATTTCTTCCTTTTTGTTGAACATCCGCATGTGTATACCCTTGGCAAAAGCGGCCATGTTGAGAATTTACTTATTTCTGAAAAAAAACTTGCTGAAATAAACGCTTCATTTTATAAAATAAATCGAGGAGGGGATATTACATATCACGGTCCAGGACAAATTGTGGGTTACCCGATATTGGATCTGGAAAATTTCTTTACCGATATTCATAAATACATGCGTTTTTTGGAAGAAATGATTATTCTCACCTTGGCAGAATATGGCTTAAAAGCTGAGCGAAGTAAAGGAGAAACAGGTGTATGGCTAGATGTGGGCACTCCCTTTGCAAGAAAAATTTGTGCTATGGGCGTGCGGGCAAGTCGTTGGGTTACCATGCACGGCTTTGCTTTAAATGTGAATACCGATCTGGGTTATTTTGACCATATGATTCCCTGTGGAATTAGGGGAAAGGCGGTTACCTCTTTAAATGTTGAATTAGGTAAAACAAAAATTAACCTAGCGGAAGTAAAAGTAAGGTTGTTAAAACATTTTCTGATACTTTTTGAAGCCGAAATAAAAGAAAAAACCGAAGCCTAAGCCTCGGTTTTTGAAATTTAATTTGGTTTTAATTTACTTTGAAAATTTAGTGAGTACGCTGCTTGAGGATACTTTTCCTCTTTGATAGTCTTCCTGTTTAACCATCCCTACACCTTCGGCAATCCATTGTTTTGAATTACTTGTTTGGGTCATTCCCATTTTTGTACTCATATCGTAGGTTATCACAAAACAAGAGAACGTTCCGGCAGGAGTTGTAACGTCTTCCTTGCCAATTACTTTTCTGTTTGTTATGGTCAGATCCATATTCATGTTAATGCCGCTCATACTTATTTTCATATTCATTTCGGCATCTGGAAGCTCTTGACCTACGGATAGGTTGTTGGGAATTTCCAAATCAACCCCGCTAATATCATATTCCATATTCTGAAACTGCTCCATCATCATAGGGCTTACCATCGAGTTGTAGTCAATTGAAATTTTGGTCCCATCGCAGGTAACGTCATATTCTGTTTCGGCTATCAGTTTCCCTTTGTCATCCTTAATGGAAGATTTCATTGTAGCAACTTCCCCTTCGGAAGTCTGGGTTTTGTTTAAAACAGTATAATCTACCACCGCAGCTATTTTCCCTTTTTTATCATAAGATGTTAACTCGGCCTTTGTTCCTTCCTTTAAGGGATAAAACTTACTGCAGCCAGTTTGTGCATTCGCTTGTGTAAATACTGCTGTTAATAACAATAATGAAATAATGAATGTCTTGATCATAAATATTATTTTAGGTTAATTATTATCTTGGTCCAATACGCGTAGGTCCCGCGCCAATGATTACCCTCAAGGTTTTATTAAGTGTGTTATCGTGGTAATCTTTAACGGTGAACACAAAATCTCTATTCTCGGTTCCACCTGTATCTAAAGTTCGTCCTATTATTTTAGTGCCCAATAGTATGGACGATCGCGGGTCTGATCGGTTACCTTCAACCTGTAAAAGCCTAGTGCCAATGCTTCCAGCACCGTCGGTCCAAGGACTTGGGATGGGGTCAGGGATTTCTACAATGCCATTGTTGGGAAGTTCCCAAGTTATGTGAGAAACCCCGCCAGAATCTTTACCAGAGAGAAGTACGGTGTAGGTTTTGTTTCTTTCCAAGTACAATGCTTGATTATCAAAATCAAAAGTTTCTGTTATCTCTACATCGCCCGTGGAAAGTCCACTGCCAGTTAATTGAAAGTATATTGTTGGCACCACGGAATCTCTGTCTGGAATAGTGGTCTTACAGCTTGTTAGGCTTAGGCTCAGTAATAAAATGCTCAAAATGACTGAATTTCTCATAATTTCTAATTTTTTAAAATTTCTAATTAGTGAATACGGGGAGAAAAATAACAACCATAAATATAATAGCTGTTTTGTATCGACACAATGAGGTTATAGGGTTCCAGAAACTAAGTTAATTGCTCTTTTATTCTTCTATAATGCCTTCTTCGTTTTGTTGGCTTTTTGACTGTGTGGTATCGTCCACAGGATCTCCGCCAATTACGTTTCCGCTAGAAGATTTCTTCTTTCTTTTTTTCTCTTTCTTTTTTTTCTTTTTGGGAGAATCTACAATGGTGTCCAGCACACGGTCCGTACTTTTTGTGGTTTCTTTTTCTACACGTCTTTCTACCGTACGTTCCACGGCGTTGGCAGCTCTGTCTCCCAGTTTGTCCAAAAATTGTGCATTGCAAACACTGGCTGCACAAATGAATAAGATGGTTAAAGCTATTTTCATAATATCTGATTTTTAAGGTTTACTTTTTAAAGGTTACTTCTTTTACTACTTTATTATTTAGCATTATTTTTAAAGTGTATATTCCTCTTGACAGATTATTTATGTTTAAAAAAATCTGTTTTCCCGGAACAATTTCCAGTTTGCCGGAATATTGTTTACTTTTTTTCATAACAGGGAAAAAGGTGAAGTAAAAGTATGTTGTTGCCTTTCAAAGTACTGTGAATTTTGTAACCGATGCTATAACATATGTAACATAGTCAGTATTAGCAAGCTCTAGAGCCAGTTTATGTTAAGTGGAGAAATATTCAGAAGGAGAACGTCCAAACTCTTGTTTGAAGCATTTGGTAAAATACGACGGGTCGTTAAAACCGACTGTGTAACCAACTTCAGCAATGGAAATCTTTTTCTCCTTTAATAATTTTAAAGCCAATTTAAGGCGTTGCGTTTTTAAGAATTCGGAAGCTGATTGTCCTGTCAATGCTTTTAATTTTCGATGCAATTGCATGCGGCTCACGCCCATTTCTTTCCCAAAATCTTCAATCGTAAAGTTTGAATCAGTTATATTTTTATCCAAAACCTTCTGAAGCAAATCCAGGAATTTTTCGTCCGCAGAAGAAATAGCAATATCTTTCGGCATTAGGACCACCTCCTGTGCAAAGCGTTGCTGAAGCCTTCTTCGGTTTTCAATAAGATTTTCAACTGAAGCTTTCAGTAATTGACTATTAAAAGGTTTAGTAATATAGGCATCTGCGCCGATGCCCATTGCTTCCAGTTTTGAGGTAATCTGCGTTTTGGCGGTAAGCAGTATTACAGGAATGTGAGAGGTAAGTTGGTGTTCTTTGAGGTGCTTTGTAAACGTAAAACCATCTTCGCCAGGCATCATTACATCACTTATAACAATATCTGGGATTACTTCAATTGCAATTTCAAAGGCCTCCTTACCATTACTTGCAGTATGGACGGTGAAGGTATATTCAAAAATAGAACTCACATAATCGCGAATGTCTTTGCTGTCGTCTATTACCAAGATAGTTGGAGCATCTTCGGGCAAAATGATTTCCTTTTGGGCAGATAATTCAAAAATAGCAGGTTTTTCGGGTTGTCCAGATTCTTCACATTCTGAAAAAATTTCTTGGTCAGAATAAATACTTTTATTCACGGGTATTTGTACTTTAAATTCCGTGAAGCCACTCTCCTCACTTTTTATAGAGATGGAACCCTTGTGAACTTCAGTTAATTCCTTTGTGAGGGAAAGACCAATACCGGTCCCGGGATTTTTGGAGCTTGTTTGATAGAAGCGCTCAAAGATTTTTTCTTGCTGCTCCAGTGGAATATACTTTCCAGAGTTTATTATTGAAATTTCATACTTGTTATCTACTCTTGCGCCCTTTAAGGTTATTGATCCATTTTCGGGTGTGTACTTTATTGCATTGCCAATTAAATTATAAAGTATTTTTTCTAAAATATCCTGATCAAACCAGTCGTTTATTTCATCTTTCGGCACCTTTACGGTAAAATTTATATTGTTTTCAGTACAATTAAAAATAAAGGCTTCAGCGCTAGCTATTAAAAAATTGGGCATATTTGCACATCGGATATTTAACTTTAGATTTCCACTTTCCAATTTGGCCAATGCCAAAAGCTGATCTACCAAATCCTTTAATCGTTGTGTGTTCCTAAGTGCTGCTTTTAAGTTTTTTCTTTCTGAAGTCGATAATTTTTCTGAATCGAGCTGGTCTTCTATAGGGCCATTTATCAATGTAAGAGGAGTTCGGAATTCATGTGAAATATTTGTAAAGAATGTGTTTTTTGCAGTGTCTAACTCAAGTAACTTTTTAGTGGTTTTCTGTCGGTTTTTAAACTGAAAAAAAACAAAAATTCCAGCAATGGCGATAAGGGCCAGAATTCCCCATAGCATATTGCGCTGGTTTCGTTTTTGCTGCTCTGCAAGTTCATTTTTAGTTGTTAACAATGCAATTTCCCGATCCCTGCTTTCGGTTTGATATACACCTTCTATTTCTTTGATTTTTTCGGCACTTTGCGCCAGTTGTATGGAATCATTTATTTTTTTTGCGATTTGGGAATTTGTAAAAGCTGCTCTATAATTTCCTTGTAGGGCATAGGCTTCTGCCAATAAAGTGTGGGCATTTTGGTTTATGGTGCCATTATTTATGTCTTTATTAAATGCAATTGCTTCTTCCAGGAAAGTTATTGCCTTTGTAGCGCTCCCTTCTTTAATGTTTAGTTTCCCCAATTGCAATGCTGACTGGGCTGCTTCAAGCGAGTAATCGTTTTTTTGCTGAAAATTAAAGGCATTCAGTAAATAAGTTTCTGCTTTTTTGAGGTTTCCTTTTGCAAGATTTACTAATCCCAAATAATTGTTTATTTCTGCGACCGTTCTTTCTTCTTTTATGTTTTCATAAAAAAGCAGTGTTTTGGAAAGGAGTTTATCGGCCTTTTCCAGTTGCCCTTTGTGATAATAAACTTGTCCTAAAAACACATTTGTGGTATGGAAATAGAAATCACCTGCCCCGGGTATTTTTTTAAATTCGTCGTTTGCCTTTAAATAATATTTTTCGGCGGCATCGTAATCTTTAAGTTCAAGATAAATGTTGCCCAAGCTTTGGTATGCTGCAGCAATAATATCTCCGCGGATCGGGGTTATTTTATGGACGGAATCTACAACCAGCAAATGTGCAATGGCGGCTTCCATTTTGTTTTGTCTTGAATAGGCGATTGCCAAAGCATTTTGGGTATCTGCAAAAATAAAATTTCCGGTATCGTCAATTTTTTTCACATACTTAAGCGCTTGGTTTCCGGCTTTGATTGAATTATCTATTTCACCGATTAAATAGTAGGTTCTGCAAAGACCATTGTAGCCTTGTGCCATGCCACGGAAATAATTGATATTTTTTGAATCTTCAATCTGTTTTTTGAAGTAAAATATTGCAGAGTCAGGTTTCTGTATTCTTCGGAAATAGTGCGCATAGAGATAATCGGCATCGGTTAAACTAGCCAAATAATTCTTTTTAGTACTGAATTCACGCAACTCCTTAATATAAATTAGAGCACTATCAGGACTTGCATTGATGGATTGTGAAACCTTTTTTTTGAAATTGGCAAGTATAACGGAGTCACCCTGCGAAGGTTTTATTTCGCGCAATTCATTTTGGCCAAAAGCAGTATCAGCCAATAGCAAAAGAAGGAGGCAGAGGAGCGCTCTCATAAAGTTCAAAAAGGTTGGTTTGCGATTTAAATTTACGCAAAATACTTGAACCAAAGCTGAGGATAGCTGACTAATATACTAGCTAACAAATTATTGTGGAATTAATCAATAATGTAAAAAACTACACTGTTGTTATCTCCTTTAACAACTAGGTTTTTTGGATTGGCTTCACCCATTGAAGCGGCTGATATGCCATAAACAGGAAAACCATTGAGAAGCGCAGCATTTTTATCAAAAACGTAGACCTTTTTTTCCTGTGTTTCTGTAATGGTAATATAGCTGTTTCGGTTTATTGAAAAAATTTGGGGCTTGGTGTAAAGTCCCAGGGGCAATTCAGCAAGTTTCCCATTAATCCGCAAAAGGTTGTCATCCAATGTTACTTTTGTATTTCCCAGTATGGCAAACCAATAGTTATTGCCCACATCCAGTTTTTGGGAAGAAATCTTTCCGTCCTGCGAAATGCGCTCTTTGGTGTTTTCCTTTGTTATCACCACAAAGGTATTGTCTTCTTCCGCAACGGGAATTTCAGAAAAATTGAAATTCTTTGAAACCGAAACCCTCGATTTCCCAACACGACTTAAAATATTCAGCTTACCGTTTTCTTCCGCAACAATTATATAATCTTTATTACCCATGCGTATATGTACGGGCGATTGCGCTATGTTGTCTTTTGCTTTGTTAAAGCCAAAGCCTTTTACGGTTTTCCCGGTTTTGTCATACATTAAAACTTCCTTACCCTGTACAACCACAAATCGGTAGTTTCGGTTGTTGTCGTAATCAAAAACAGAAAGTGGCTGTGTTACTTTGTCTTTAAATTTTATTGGAAATCCTTTCGCATCCTTCCCATTTCGGTCCAAAATATAAAATGCATCATTCGTTGCAAACGCAATTTGCTTGTTGCCACGTCCGGCAATTTCAACAGTTTCAATTTTCCCCAAAATGGGAGAACCTAATTTTTTTGACCAAAGAATTTTTCCGCTTCCCGAAATAAAATAAAGTTTATTGGCAATGTCCTGAACTGCAACATTACTACTTCCATTGTTGCTTTCTATCAATTGAGGGTTATTTAAAAGTGCGGATTCCAGGCTTAAATTGAATTTTTCCGAAACCTTGCCCGATATACTTTTTGCTGTGGCGCCCGCCTCTTTGCAGCTCAGTGTTACGTGCGCAAAATTTCTATCAAAACTAAACTGAAGCGCTGCCAGCGGAAATTCTTCAAAAGAAATATTTTTGATTTCCGCACTGCTTTTTGAATTGAAAAATCCTGAAATGGCCTCTGAAAATTCGCCCTGCATTTTCAAGATTAATAACGAAGACGCCGTGCTCAAATCTTTCGCGGTATTTTCAAAATAGGAAGTATTTTTCAGCGTATTATTGTTTTGAAACGCACTGATAAGTTGTTCGGCGGTGCTTTCGGTTTCGGTAAATACGAAGAAATTATCAAGCTGAAAAATATAGTTTGCCGTTCCGGAATTTATAAAAGGCGAAAAAGTTTGCTCAAACAATTGCGGCTCGCCAAAACTGCTTATTTCAATTTCCCGAAAAATACTTTTGGAAGTTACAAAGCGCGCCAACGCATCGTTCGTCAACGCGGCATCAATGCTTTTTATAAAAATTGCGGTCTCGGTTTTAAGCTGAATACTTCCCACTTCGCTCACCGAACCAAAAATCCCGGTAGTTTTTACGGTTTCCTTTTCACCTCTAAAATTTCGTAATTTCTTTTGAAAAGTTTCGGCATCGTTAAATGTAAAGCTCACCGCGCCCAAAGCATCTGTTGGTATTAATGCTGAAACATCGTTCTGCTGCGGCACTTGGCCTTCAAAAGCGTTCAGGAATTGTGGAATGCTGTCAGTAGCGAGTGTTATTCCGGTGGCAGTAAAAGATTCGGGCGCTATCGCCACGTCAAGCGCACTCCACGAAGTGAAATCTACTTTTGTGGAGTCGTTTAGTACAATTTTGTTTCCGCGCAACAAAGCAGTAACGCCGTTTGAGGAAGGTAGGTTAAACACTTTTTTAAAGGTTTCGTCCCGTTCGGTTTTTCCTTTCAAAATATCCTGTAAAATTTGCTGCGAAGTGGTAAGGACAAAAACACTATCAATAATTGCAGAATAGGCTATTTCCTTATCAATTGTGATGCGTTGAAACGACTGCTCGTCTAGTTGCAGGGTTTCAATGGTTTTATTTTTTAGCGAATCTGGTTGAAAAAGATTTTTCGTTTGTTTTGAAATAAAAGTATATGCCGAAAGGGAATCATTCACTTGATTGATACATAAAAGACTTTGCGAAGATGGATGTAGATTTTTCAGCAAAGCTTTCTTTTCAGTAAAAAAGGAATAAGGCGCAGTTTTATCAAATTTGGAAAGTAGGGAATTGGCCTCCATATCTGCCTGTAAGGTTTCAAAATTTGAAATTTTAAAAACCACCAAGGCATCTTCAGGAACAAAATCCATTAAAGTGCCTGTTTTTGGAGGTGTATTGTCACAACTTCCAAAAACTCCCAAAAGCATTGGAACAAAAAGTAAAAACGCTAAAAGTTTACCCAGAAATTTTCCCATAACACAAAAGTAGCAAGGAAATGTGATGGTTTTGAGTATACTTGAAATAGTTTATTGACGGGTTTTCAACAGTCCAAACCATCTTCGGCAGCTGCTGAGCGTGGCTTATAAATTGAGTTCCAGTTGTGTTGGCAAAAGTTTAAAGCTTTTTCTGTGAAAAACAGTACTTCCATGAGCGCAAATGGCTTCCCGATGTTCTTTGGTAGGGTAGCCTTTATTTTGTTTCCAATTATAGTGTGGAAATTTTTCGTGAAGTACTGCCATATATTCGTCCCGATATGTTTTTGCCAAAATGGAGGCAGCGGCAATGTGCAGAAATTTTCCGTCTCCCTTTACCACACATTCAAACGGAATTTTCTGAAAAGGTTTAAAACGGTTCCCGTCAACGGCAATAAACTCGGGAGGGCAGGAGAGTCCGTTAATGGCGCGGTGCATTCCTAAAATGGAAGCGTTTAGAATGTTTATTTTGTCAATCTCGTCCATCATCACGTGAACCACATTGAAACAGATGGCTTCGCGCTCGATAATAGCTTTAAGTTCCAGTCGTTTTTTTTCGGAAAGTTGCTTGCTGTCGTTCAAAAATGGATGCTTAAAATCATCTGGAAGAATTATTGCGGCGGCGGTAACGGGCCCTGCCAAACAGCCTCGTCCTGCTTCATCGGTGCCGCATTCCAGAAGATTATGATTGATTTTAAGTTTTAGCATATTATTCAAAATTCTTAAAAATTAAAGCAACCGTCAAATAAAGAAGCGCCAAATCTCAAAAAAAACAAATTCCAAATGAAAATCAAATCCCATATTCCTAAAGGCTAAAATTTGAAATTTGGAATTTGGAGTTTGAAATTTGGAATTTAACCAATAGTTGGAACATATTTTTCGTTATTTTGCCCAATAGAAACACACTAGATGAAAAAATTGTTTTTGCTCTTCTTTTTGGTTTGTGCCCCGGCAACTGTGTTTTCGCAAACTCCAAATGCAACAAAAGAAAAACCGCCTATTGATTATTATAAAATCATTTCAACGGCGCGCGATACAACATTCGTAGATACTACGCTCTCAATCAAGAAAAAATATAAGTTTAATTATTTGAGAAGGGACAATTTTGAACTGCTACAATTTTCAAACGTGGGGCAGACATATAATTCACTTGCCTATTCTTTTGACAGGTTGAATTTGAAACCGCTTTTTGTGGCTCAGTCGCATCATTTCAATTATAAGGAAATTGAAGATGTAAATTATTTTAATGTGCCCACGCCATTAACGGAACTCTACTTTAAAACTGCCTACGAGCAGGGGCAGCAGCTAGATGCTTTTTTTACGGTAAATACTTCGCCACAGTTCAATTTTTCAATTGGCTATAAAGGGGTTCGGTCATTGGGGAAATACCAACATATTTTAACGAGTACCGGAAATTTTCTTTTTACTGCAAATTACCACACCAAAAGTAAACGCTATGTTGCACGTGCCCACGTAGCCGCACAGGATATTTTGAATGAGGAAAATGGCGGGTTGACCGATAATTCCTTGCAGCTTTTTATTAATGACGATCCCGAATTTCGCGACCGTGGAAGATTGGACGTGAAATTTGAGAATGCGGAAAACAAACTTGAAGGGCTTCGTTTTTATGGAGATCATTATTACGAATTGTTGAGCCAGCGCGACAGTACGGGCTATTCGGTATTGACAATTGGGAACGTGTTGAGCTATGAGGACAAATTTTTTCGATACAACCAAACCGCGTCATTTGCGGAATTTGGTCCTTCGTACGAGACCGCAGATTTATATACGAAAACGAAACTTGAAGATTTCAACGTAAAGGCGTATGCTGACTTCAACAACTCACTTATCGGAAAAATTAACGCTTGGGCGGGCTATAACGATTTCAATTATGGGTACAATTCAGTATTGATTTTAGACGAACAGCGTATCCCCAACAGGATTAAAGGAAATATTATTGAAGCTGGTGCTGGTTATGAGAAAGAGTATAGAGGGATTAAACTTTCAGGAAAAGGAGCGATAAATGTTGCCGGAGATTTTGACGGAAACTATCTGCAAGGAGCCGCTTCGTTTGATTTAAATGAAGATTATAATGCGGAAGCTTCCATAACCGTACATTCGGTGGCGCCCAATTTCAACTTTTTGCTGTACCAAAGTGATTACCAAAATTACAATTGGAAGACCGAGCTGAATAATGTAAAAACCCAGGAACTGAAATTTCAAATAAACACCAAAAAATTTGGAAATGCGTCTGTAAGCTATACGGGAATTGACGATTACGCCTACTTCGGAATCAAGGAAAATGACAGCACACCTTCACCATTGCAGGCTTCGGAACGGGTAGATTATTTAAAGATAACGGCTGAAAAGGACTTTAAATTTGGGCACTTCGGATTGGAAAATACCGTAATGTACCAGCAAGTTTTAAGTGGTGAAACGGTTTTTAACGTGCCGCAAATTATTACTAGAAACACACTTTATTTTGAGGATCATTGGTTTAAACGCGCTTTGTTTTTGCAGACTGGGGTGGGTTTTAAATATTTCACCAAATACAACATGAATGCTTACGACCCTGTGCTCGCAGAGTTTTATGTACAGAACGAGCAGGAATTGGGCGGTTTTCCGTTAGTAGATATTTTTTTTAATGCGAAAATACGGCAGACGCGTATTTACTTTATTTATGAAAACTTCACTTCCATCTTTGGCGGGAAAAGTGAATATTTTGCCGCACCGGGTTATCCTTATCGTGATAATGTGCTACGGTTTGGATTGGTTTGGAATTTCTTCTTATAAAAAAACCTATTATTGGAATGTTTTGATTTTTGAAAATTATTTTTTAACTAATTTCTTGATTATAACCTCCGCATTAAAAGTTTTTAATTTTACGAAATAAATCCCTTCGTTTAATTTTTCTATGTTGACTCTATTGATTCCTTCAACATTGCTTTCTTCTAAAATCAATTGGCCTAATTGGTTGTAAAAAACTACAGATGAAATAATTTCTTTTGATTGTATATTAATTATTCCATTTGTGGGATTGGGATAGATTGAAATATCCTTAAAAATATTTTCTTCTATTTTAAGAGGTCCAGTGTTTTCAAACCAAGCAATTTTGTCGTCACCTTCCGCAGATATTAGTATGTCCATATCTCCATCATTATTTATATCCCCAATGTTAATAGAAGTCAAAGTATTAATAGTTGAAATTGTATTTTCGGGGCCAAAATTTCCTTGTCCATCTGTATTTTCCCGCCAAAATAAGAGTTGGTTATTATATGATGGGTCTCCAGAGATAATATCTTCATCACCATCATTATCTATATCTGAAAATACTATTGATAAATAAAAGTTATCATAAAGATCTATGGGCTGAGGTTGACTAAAATTTCCAAAGCCATCTAAGTTTATATACCATGCTAAATGCATCCAGTTAGAAGCAATAAAATCTATGTCGCCATCTCCCTCTTTATCGGCTGGATAAATTCTATAATCATACCAAGTATTACCCAAGTTGTGTTCAATAAAACTTCCAGATCCATTTTCGTTCTCATACCAAGTCAAAGTGCCATTAGATCGAACAATTCCAATAATATCCATGTCGCCATCTCCATCCAGATCGGCAGGCTGGGCAAAGTTACCGAGACCATTTCCATTTTCAAGAGTATGCTCAGGTCCAAAAGTTCCAGCACCGTCTACATTTTCATACCAGGCTAATTTTGAGGAATAAAATTCCGAAGAAACTAGTAGGTCCAAATCTGCATCTCCATCTAAGTCTATTGCTGAAAGGGAATTTATTCCTGGAAGATCGGTCGCAATAATTTGTTGAGGATCAAAATTACCTTGACCATCATTGTTTTTAAACCAAGCAAGCTTTCCGGAAGTAAAACTTCCGCCTACAATATCTGGATATCCATCTCCATCAATATCTTCAATACATGCTATACTAGCACCATTTACAGTAGTAGAAATAACCTGCTGCATTCCGAAAGTGCCATTTCCATCAAGATTTTTATACCAAGCTATTTTGCTATCGTTTTGTGAGGTTGAGATTATGTCTAAATCTCCATCAGCATCAATATCGGCAGAACTTGCATAATAAGCCCCATTTGCGCCTTGAGAATCAGATACCAATAGCTGGGTTCCAAAGTTTCCCAATCCATCTAAATTTTTATACCAAGCTATTTTGTCATCGATGAAAGATGCTGACGTTATATCTAAATCACCGTCTCCATCTAAATCTGTTATAAATACAGACTTTCCAGTATTTACATCTGTTGTAATTGTTGTTTGGGAAAAATTACCATTTGCATCATTTTTATACAAAAGAATAGCTTCAGAAGCTGCTACTGCAATATCATTATCGCCATCCCCATCAATATCTGATGTATAAACGGAGGATGCTCCACTTGTATTTGTTGAAATTATTTGTTGAGCACCAAATAGGCCGTTAAAATTTTCGTACCAAGCAACTATAGAGTCATTAGATGCTGATATTACATCTAAATCACCATCCCCATCTAAATCAGTTGCATATGCAGAATTTGCGTTGGTTACGTTTAATGTAATCCATTCACGAACAAAATTACCATTCCCTTCATTTTTGTACCATAAAACAGATGAATAATCTGATACAAGAATGTCATTATCTCCATCTCCATCAATATCGTGAATAGAAACTGATGTAGGTTCATCTGCACCACCAATTGGATTTTTTTCGTCAAATAAACCTTGGCCATCCAAATTTTCAAACCAAGATATTTGGTCATAAGAGGTAGCTATAACGTCTCTGTCGTTATCTCCATCTAAATCAGCAGCAACTACGGATCTAGTTCTAATTGTATTGCCATAGCTACCTAAAGGGAAAATTTGTTGTGGACCGAAAGTACCTAGTCCATCAATATTTTCGTACCAGGCTACCTTATTATCATTATATAAGTAAGAGCTTGAAAGAACATCCATATCTCCATCTCCATCTAAATCGGCTGCAAAAACAGAATTTGCCCCTTCTGCATTGGTAGTAATAACATTTTGAGACCCGAAATTTCCTTGCCCATCCAAATTTTCATACCAAGCTATTTTATTATCCAAAAAAGATGCTGAAATTAAATCCTTATCTCCATCTCCATCTATATCAGCTGAATACACACCAGAAGCTCCATTCGTGCCATCGGCATTATCAGT
Organism: Aequorivita sp. UBA3180; assembly: GCA_002364215.1. Lineage (GTDB taxonomy): Bacteria > Bacteroidota > Bacteroidia > Flavobacteriales > Flavobacteriaceae > Aequorivita. The sequence goes on from DEXQ01000007.1 coordinate 319,939, forward strand.
AATAATATTTTCCTGAAATCCGATTTGCGCATTCGAAACTGTGAATACAAAAATGGAAAACAATACTCCTAACTGTGTTTTCATAAGAGTTGAATTTTAAATTACATGTAAGATAATAATTTTAGTCGTTGTACTTCAATATTAATATAATAAAATTAAATACCCGCCACTTTGGACGGGTTTGATGTTTTGTTTGATCGAGTCCTTCGACTTCGCTCAGGATAAACTAAAGTCGAGACCTAATTTCTTCTTAATCCCTCAAAAGCCCCCTAGAAATTACAATTTTCTGAATTTCTGAAGTTCCTTCGTAAATCTGTGTGATTTTCGCATCGCGCATCAATCGCTCTACGTGGTATTCTTTTACAAAACCGTTTCCGCCGTGAACCTGTACCGCTTCTACGGAAACATCCATGGCTACTTGGCTGGCGTATAGTTTTGCCATCGCACCGCTCATATCATAATTGTTGCCGTTATCCTTGTCCCAAGCTGCTTTCATCACTAAGTGACGTGCAGCTTCAATGCTAGTGTGCATATCGGCAAGTTTAAAGGCAATGGCTTGATGGTTGCAGATTTCGGTTCCGAATGCTTTACGAACCTTTGAATATTCGCGAGCCAAATCATAAGCTCCAGCGGCAATCCCCAAGGCTTGTGCCGCTATACCTATTCTTCCCCCGGAAAGTGTTTTCATCGCAAACTTGAAACCGAAGCCGTCTTCGCCAATTCTGTTTTCCTTTGGAACCTTTACATCATTAAAAATAAGAGAATGTGTATCACTTCCACGGATACCAAGCTTGTCTTCCTTTGGGCCAATTTCAAAACCTTCCCAGCCTTTTTCAACTATAAATGCATTGATGCCCTTATGCTTTTTCTCCTTATCGGTCTGAGCGATTACCAAATAATAATCTGCGGTTCCACCATTGGTAATCCAGTTTTTGGTACCGTTCAAAATATAATGGTCGCCTTTGTCAATGGCAGTTGTTTTTTGTGATGTTGCATCGCTACCCGCTTCCGGTTCGCTCAAACAAAACGCGCCCAGCTTTTCACCCGTTGCCAATTTTGTTAGATATTTTTGCTTTTGATCTTCATTTCCATAGGCTTGAAGGCCATAGCACACCAATGAATTGTTTACTGAAACGATTACGGAACACGAAGCGTCAATCTTGCTTAATTCTTCCATAACCAAAACATAACTCACGGTATCCATTCCGCCGCCGCCGTATTTGGGGTCAACCATCATCCCCAAAAAACCGAGCTCGCCCATTTTCTTCACTTGTTCGGTTGGGAATTTTTGATGATTATCACGTTCTATAACGCCCGGAAGCAATTCGGTGCGGGCAAAATCGCGAGCGGCGTCGCGAATCATTAACTGTTCTTCGGATAGACTGAAATCCATAGGCTTTTTATAAGTAAAAGTTATATTTTAACAAGAAAGAGCAAAGGTACTTATAAAAAGCAAATTCCAAAAAAGCAAATTCCAAATTCCAAAAAACAAAAAGCACCAAACCCCAAATCCCAAAATCCAAAAAAACCAGTTTTGGAATTTGGAGCTTGTAATTTGGATTTTCTTTGGAATTTGGAGCTTGTAATTTGGAATTTTTCAAAACATCATTAGTATCTTTAAACTTATAATGTTCCCAAAAAGTTGAAAAATAAAAAATACCATATCATCGGCGTTATGAGCGGCACTTCGCTGGACGGGATTGATTTGGCGGAAATTGTTTTTGACTATTCTAATGAAGTTTGGAATTTTGAAATACTCGCTACGGAAACTGTTCCCTATTCATCATTTTGGAAAAACGAGCTGCGCGAAGCCATAAATTATTCCGAAGAGAAACTTGAGCGGCTGGATTTTAAATACACCGAAAAGCTTTCCGAAGAGATTTCAAAATTCATAAAAAAACATAACATTCTTGAAATTGACGCAGTTTGTAGCCATGGCCATACCATTCTGCACCAACCTGAAAAGGGTTTTACATATCAAATAGGCAATCTGCCGCGCATTTCAAAAATGATCGGCCACACTGTAGTTTGCGATTTTAGGGTGCAGGATGTGGAGTTGGGCGGACAGGGCGCTCCGCTGGTACCCATAGGAGATAAATTGCTTTTTTCCGAATACGATTATTGTTTGAATCTGGGCGGTTTTGCAAATTGTTCCTTTGAAAAAAACGGCGAACGGATTGCGTATGATATTTGCCCAGTGAATATTGTCTTAAATCATTATGCCGAAAAACTGGGAAAGGATTTTGACGAAGGTGGAAAACTGGCCGCTTCCGGAAACTTGGACGAAGGGTTGCTTCAAAAATTGAACGCACTTTCTTTTTATGTTGAAAAACCTCCGAAATCTTTGGGTTTGGAATGGGTGAAAGGGTATATTTTTCCGTTATTGGAAGCTTCTGAAATTTCTTCCGAAGCTATTTTGCGAACCTTTACGGAGCACATTGCCGTGCAGCTTGCCAATCAGTTTTCAGATAAAGTTTCCGTATTAATTACTGGGGGCGGCGCATACAATTCTTTTTTGATTGAACGTTTGAAAAATCTCGCTCCGGTTGAGGTTATTATTCCTTCAGCAGAAATTTTAGAATATAAGGAAGCCCTTATTTTTGGACTTTTGGGTGTGTTGAAATTCCGCGATGAGGTAAATTGTTTGGCGAGTGTAACGGGGGCTAAAAAAGATCATTCCTCGGGGAAAGTTTATAGATAATTATAATATTATTATCTTTCGCTTCTTCTATTATTAATATATATGAAACTTTACTGGATTATCTTTCTTTTTACTACGGTAGTTTTGTCTCAAAATACTGATGATGAATATGAATCGAATAAAATTATTTGGAATCAAGACAAAAAATTAGAATGGAAAGATTTCACAGGAGCTCTGGATCCCAATCTTTTTGGAAATGCATTGACAAGTTATAAGATTGAAATTATCCCTGAAAATGTTTTAGTAGATGCTGAAGATAATATTCAAAATTATGAGAATTTGACTGTAGTGGCAAAATTTTATAAAGATAAGTCTTGGGCAACATCCAGAACGGATGGGTTACTTGCCCATGAGCAATTGCACTTTGATATTGCTGAATTATACGCGCGAAAAATCAGGAAAAAATTTTCAGAATTAAAGAGTGTTAATGAACAACGGTTTGCTGTTTATGCTTCGGCATATGAGATTTTATGGCAAGAATGCAGGGAATATCAGAAAATGTACGATTCCCAAACAAAGAATGGTATACTAACTGAGGAAAATAATATTTGGATAAATAAGGTATTGAATGAAATTATGGAACTGAATGAATTCAAGTAAGTCTTCAAGTTTCTTATCAACCATTTTTCACCGTTAGCTTTTCTTCCATAAATTTTACCTAAAAAAAATATAAACCCCTCACAAGTTTTTTATATTTGTCCTCACACTACGAAGCTTTAGCGAAGGAGTGACTTAACTCTCCACACTTAATGAAGGAATTACTTAAAAAGTACGAAGAAAAAGATCCCGAAATTGTTTTTCATTGGAATGACCCCGAAACCGAGGCCGAAGGCTGGACGGTCATTAACTCTTTGCGCGGCGGTGCTGCCGGAGGTGGAACCAGAATGCGAAAGGGACTTGACGCCAATGAGGTGCTCTCACTTGCAAAAACAATGGAAGTGAAATTTACGGTAGCAGGACCAGCAATTGGCGGCGCCAAAAGCGGTATCAACTTTGATCCTTCGGATCCACGTAAAAAAGGTGTTTTGGAACGCTGGTTTAAGGCAGTTTCGCCTTTGCTAAAAGCGTATTACGGTACTGGAGGCGATTTAAACGTTGATGAAATTCACGAGGTAATCCCAATGACCGAACAAAGCGCTGTTTGGCACCCGCAGGAGGGCGTTTTTAACGGACATTTTTCCCCAACGGAAGCAGATAAAATCAACAGAATTGGTCAGTTGCGCCAGGGAGTTATAAAAGTTTTGGAGAACGTAAATTTCTCCCCAGATGTTTCCAGAAAATACACTGTGGCCGATATGATAACTGGTTATGGCGTTGCCGAAGCTGTACATCATTATTACGATATTTATGGTGGAAGTGTAAAAGGAAAACGTGCCGTGATTCAAGGGTTTGGAAATGTTGGTGCCGCTGCTGCTTATTATCTTTCGCAGATGGGAGTCAGAATTGTGGGCATTATTGACCGCGACGGAGGAATCATCAATAAAGAGGGTTTTTCTTTTGAAGAGATTAAACAACTTTTTCTTAAAAAGGACGGTAATACTTTAGTTGCTGATAAAATGATCCCTTTTGAGGAGATAAATGAGAAAATCTGGAAACTTGAAACAGAGATTTTTGCACCTTGCGCGGCCTCGCGATTGATCACTAAAGAACAGATTTCACAAATGATTGAAACTGGTTTGGAAGTTATAAGTTGTGGTGCGAATGTGCCCTTTGCCGATAAAGAAATTTTCTTCGGGCCTATAATGGAATTTACCGATGAGCGCGTGAGTTTGATACCAGATTTTATTAGTAACTGCGGAATGGCACGTGTTTTTGCATACTTTATGGAGCGTAAAGTTCAAATGACGGATGAGGCTATCTTTAACGATACATCCATTACCATCAAAAACGCGATACAAAATACTTTTGATAACAACAGTACAAAAACAAACATTAGCAAAACCGCTTTTGAAATAGCGTTGAAGCAATTGTTATAATTTTCAATAATCAGCATTTATTATGGAATCAATTATCATTTTAATTTTTGTAATAGGATATCTTTCTATAACCTTAGAACATCCCTTAAAACTTGACAAAACGGTACCTGCTCTTATTATGGCTTCGCTTATTTGGGCTGTTTTGGCCATTGGGTTTACCAGTGGATGGTTTGATGTAATAAATACAGAAGAGCAGGCTTTTAATTTTCTTTCCGGGGGTGAACATGCCATGGAAGGCTTTGAAGGAACGCTACTTCATCATTTAGGAAAAACGGCTGAAATACTCATTTTTCTTATTGGAGCTATGACGATTGTTGAAATCATTGACCTTCACCGCGGTTTTGAAGTTCTGAAAAGTGCCGTTAAAACAAAGAGCAAACGAAAGCTTTTGTGGATCATTGGGGTACTTGCATTTTTCCTTTCTGCAATTATTGATAATCTTACCGCAACTATTGTATTGATTACATTATTAAGAAAGCTGATTCATAAAAGAGAAGATAGACTTTGGTATGCCGCAATGGTGGTAATAGCTGCTAATGCGGGTGGAGCTTGGTCTCCAATTGGTGATGTTACGACCACCATGCTTTGGATTGCCAAAAAAGTATCTGCTGCGGGCCTAATTGAATATGTAGTAATACCTTCCATTGTTTGTTTTGCCCTGCCATTCATAGTAGCAAGCTATATGCCCGCCTTCCGTGGACACATTGAGGTTGACGCGCGTGAAGACAAAGAGGAGGAAGCGCTTTTGAGCAGCAGGACCATGTTATTTCTAGGTTTGGGAATGATTGTTTCCGTACCTGTTTTTAAAACATTAACGCATTTACCGCCTTATATGGGCATGATGCTTGCTTTGGGTGTGGTTTGGCTTGTTTCAGAATATATTCATCCAGAAGAAGATTTCAGCAAGGAAAGAAGACACCTGTATTCCGCACACAAAGCATTGTCGCGTATTGAAATTTCGAGCATTCTTTTCTTCCTCGGAATCTTAATGGCCGTTGCAGGGCTTGAAAGTCTTGTATATGGAGTTGTTAACGGGGAAGAGGTAGGAACGCTTCGCTACTTGGCCGAAGTGTTGCAAAGCGCCATCCCCAATCAGGATATCGTAGTTATCTTGCTTGGTATTTTATCTGCAATTATAGACAACGTTCCTTTAGTAGCTGCTTCTATGGGAATGTACGATTTGCCAATGGACTCCGTCTTGTGGCACTTTATTGCCTATTCTGCCGGTACGGGCGGAAGTATGCTCATTATCGGTTCTGCCGCTGGTGTGGCCGCAATGGGAATGGAGCGCATAGACTTTATCTGGTATCTTAAAAAGATTACTTGGCTTGCTTTCATAGGTTTTATAGCCGGTGCTGGAGTATTCCTTTTAATAGAAAGAGTGCTATTTCACAATGCATAACAATTTCTGAAACCATATACCGTTATTCACTAAAACAAAACCTTTTTTATGTTAAACTTCTTTATTCAAGAGGGTGCAGAGGTAGCACAGGATCTTGAACCAATTTCTGAAGAAAAAACGCTATCCATAATGGACCTCCTTTTAAATGGAGGAGTGGCAGGACAAATAATAATAATGGTACTTTTTGTACTGTTGTTTGTTGCTGTGTATATTTATTTTGAACGTTTATTTGCCATTAAAGCTGCTTCCAAAATGGACAGCAACTTTATGAACCAAATACGAGACCATGTTGCTAAAGGAAATATCCAAGCTGCAAAAGTGTTATGCGCGCAGAATAATACACCGGTTTCACATTTGACCGAAAAAGGAATTTCCCGAATAGGAAGCCCTTTGGAAGACATCAACACTGCAATTGAAAATGCAGGGCGTTTGGAAGTGTACAGACTCGAAAAAAACGTAAGTGTTTTGGCAACTATAGCGGGAGCAGCCCCTATGATTGGTTTCTTGGGAACCGTTATCGGGATGGTTTTGGCTTTCCACCAATTGGCCACCAGTAGCGGCCAGGCCGAAATGGGAAGTCTTGCCGAAGGTATTTATACCGCAATGACTACAACCGTTGCAGGTTTGATTGTGGGTATTATTGCCTATATGGGCTATAACCATTTGGTTGTAAAGACAGATAAGGTGGTGCACCAAATGGAAGCCACGGCTGTTGATTTCCTTGACATTTTAAATGAACCTGCTTAATGAACTTAAGAGGAAGAAATAAAGTAAGTGCCGAGTTCAGCATGAGTTCCATGACAGATATTGTTTTTCTGTTATTGGTGTTTTTCCTGCTTACTTCGCCTGCAATAACACCAGATGCTTTGGATTTGATACTTCCGAAGGCAAAAGGAAAAACGTCAAATGTGCAGAAAGCTTCCGTCAGCATCACAAAAGATGGCGCTTATTATGTAGATAAAGAACGTGTAAGTGAATACAGCATAGAGAGCGAATTGAAAAAAACACTTGCCGGGCAAGAAGAACCTACTATCATCCTACGCGCCGAAGAGGGAGTGCCCATTGAAGATGCCGTTTTTGTGATGGATATAGCAAACCGCAACAATTTTAAAGTGGTGCTAGCGGTTCGTCCGAACTAATAAAATGCTTCTCGGCATATTTTTTGAAAAAGAAAAGAAATAATAATTCTCACCCATGAGCCTGCTCGATACTGAACATAAACGAAAAAGTATGACCATCACGGTAATTGTGCATGTAATCATTCTTATTCTTTTGTTTTATGTGGGGATGAAATATATGGATCCTCCATTGGAGCAGGGCATAGCGGTAAATTTTGGAACTACCGATACTGGTAGTGGAAACATACAGCCCACTGAAAAAATTCAGTCCGCACCGCAGAAAACCACAGCTCAACCTGTTTCACAACCAAAGTCTGAAATAAAGGAAGAAGTAGTTACCCAAGACAATGAAGACGCACCGGTAATTAAAAAGGAAAAACCCAAAAAGGAGCAAACTGAAACTCCAGTAAAGGAACAGCCTAAAAAAGAAGTAAAAAAGCCAGATCCCAAACCCGATAAAGCTACCACCGATGCGCTTTCAAGTATTTTAAACGGCCCAAAAAGTGACGGAACCGCAAAAGGAGGCGAAGGCAACGACGCTAACCCGGGTGACAAGGGAAGCCCCGATGGCGATCCCAAAGCAAGTGCGTATTACGGCACCGGCAAAGGTTTGGACGGCGATGGCAATTATTTACTCGGTGGAAGAAAAGCGCTGAATAAGGAAAAGTTTGTGCAGGATTGCAACGAGGCTGGAACGGTTGTGGTTAGCATAGAAGTGGACCGCAGCGGGAGAGTGATTAGTGCAACCCCAGGTGTGCGCGGAACAACAAACAATACCCGTTGTTTATTGGAGCCCGCCAAAAGAGCCGCTTTGGCCACAAAATTTAATGCCGACGATAAAGCTCCCGCAAAACAGATTGGCAAGATTATTTATAAATTCAGTCTGTCGCAATAGGCTATTCTCTTTGAGGGATGCCTTGATTTTTTCAGTATCTTTAAATTTCCAAAAAAAGATACTATGCTTCGTATTTCAACGCTTCTTGCCATTTTAATTTGTTTCATTGGGTGTAAAAATTCTTCAGAAAATAATGATGTTTCCACTTCCGAGGAAACAATTTCGAAAATTTCCGCAAAAGAAAAGAAGGAAAAATACCCACATGACTTTATGTTTATGCAAAGGGCGTACCCCAACGGCAAATTGAACACTGCTGCATACGCCGAAGCAATACAATGGAAACTTCAAGTTGCAAACAAGGGAAATGCCAATGCTATTTGGGAGTTCAGCGGCCCGCTGAATATTGGAGGAAGAATCACCGATATTGAAATTCCTTCCACCCAACCCGAAGTTTATTATGTGGGTGCTGCATCGGGCGGGATTTTTAAAACCATAAACAGTGGCGATGATTGGACCCCAATTTTTGACGAGCAGCAAATGCTTTCCATTGGCGATATAGAAATTTCAAAAACAGACAATAATTTAGTGTGGGTTGGAACAGGTGAAGTAAATGCTGGTGGAGGTTCATTAGTTTACGATGGCGATGGAATTTATAAAAGTACCGATGGTGGTGCAACTTGGCAATCCAAAGGTTTGCCGGATATAGGCAGCGTGGGCAAAATTGTTTTAGACCCAAATAACGACAACACGGCCTTTGTTGGGGCAATGGGGCCCTTGTTCAGAAATAGTGCCAATCGCGGCGTATATAAAACAACGAACGGAGGCGATAGCTGGCAGCAAGTTCTGTTTGTTAGTGACTCTACAGGAGTGATAGATATGTCCATTCATCCCACCAATGGAAATATTGTATATGCAGCCAGTTGGGAACGAATCCGAAGACCAAATAACAGGCAATACGGTGGAATAACCTCGGGAATTTATAGAACCACGGATGGTGGTACCAATTGGACGGAACTGGCCAACGGTTTGCCAAACCTAGCTTTCCAAAAAGGGCGAATCAGTATAGATATTTCGCAATCAAACCCAAATGTGCTGTATGCGCGTTATGCAGATGCAATAGGAAATATCCAAGGTGTTTATAAAACTACAAACGGCGGCGATACTTGGACTGCCGTTAATTCAAGTCAGTTAACCGATGTAGGTTTCCATTGGTGGTTCGGTGGAATTTTTATTGATCCTACGGATGAAAACACAATCTACAATGTAGATTTTGAAGTTCAAAAATCCACAAACGGTGGCACTAGCTGGAGTGACTCATTTTCTAATGTTCACGTAGATCAGCACGCAATGGCGTTTAATGCTTCAGTACCTGGCGAAGTACTTCTCGGGAATGACGGAGGGCTTTATTATAGCAGTAACAGTGGTTCAACCTCGGTAAAGGATTTAAAACTTCCTATTACACAATTTTACAGAATGCACGTAGATGCACAGAACGAAAACAAAATTTATGGAGGAGCGCAGGACAACAGTACCAGTCGCACCCAAACAGGAGGGTTGACGGACTGGAATATAATTTATGGCGGTGATGGTTTCCAAACGCTCGTGGATCCTACAAACACGAATGTGATATATGCGCTTTACCAATATGGAGCCCTCGGAAAATCTACAAATAACGGCATTTCATTTTCCAATGCAACCAATGGAATTTCCGGCGGCGATCGCAAAAACTGGGATACCCCAATTACTTTTGACCCTTCAAATTCGCAAACGCTTTATTACGGAGCCAATAGACTTTACCGTACAACAAATGCCGCTGGCAATTGGACGGCAATAAGTCCAGACTTGACCAATGGCCCCCACAGCGGAAACCTTACATACGGCACAATAACAACCATTAGTGTTTCGCCCTTGGACAATGAAATTATTTTTGTGGGTACTGATGATGGAAAAGCGTGGGTAACGCAAAATGGAGGTTCTAATTGGACAGATATCTCTGCGGGAGTTCCCAACAGATGGGTTACCAAAATCCTGGCTTCCCGGGAAGACCCGAACACGGTTTATTTAACGCTTTCGGGATATCGATATGGAGAAGATGTGGGCCACGTATACAAAAGTACCGATTTGGGAAACAATTGGGTTGATATTTCCGCGAGTTTGCCAGATATTCCCGTGAACGATATAGTGCAGGACGGTTTTGGAAATCTTTTTGTGGCTACCGACGTGGGCGTTGTCGCCACTGCGGATGAAGGGGTGAATTGGAGCGTTTTGGGTGAGAATATGCCTTCCGTAGTAGTTACGGATTTACATATTCACGAAGGATCCCAGTTTTTGTTCGCCGCTACTTTTGGGCGCTCAACATATAAAATTGATATTTCAAATGATATTTTAACCCAAGATGAAACCGTGTTTTCTTCGGAAGTAAAAGTGTATCCAAATCCTGCTTCAGAAATGGTTACGATTTCAAACGCATCTAATTCTGAAAAATCTTCTGTATCAATATATGATGTTATGGGAAGAGTTGTGAAACAGCTTGATTTCAAGGGCAAGGAGCTTCAGCTTTCCGTTGAAAATTTTCAGCCCGGAATTTACTATTTGAAAATTTCCGAAGGAAAAAAACAGACCACAAAAAAACTGATTGTTAATTAAAATCTTTTGGCCATAAACTATTCAGAAACCATCGCGTGGCTTTTCACACAGCTGCCAATGTACCAACGGGTGGGGCAGTCTGCCTATAAAGCAGATTTAGCCGCGACCATAAAGCTTGCCGCTTATCTAAAAAATCCTGAAGAAAGTTTTAAAAGTATACATGTTGCCGGTACCAATGGTAAAGGCAGTACGAGCCATATGCTGGCTTCGGTGTTTCAGGAAGCGGGCTATAAAACCGGGCTTTACACTTCGCCGCATTTGAAGGATTTCAGGGAGCGGATAAAGATTGATGGCGAAATGATTTCGCAACAATACGTTTCAAATTTTGTCGAAAAACACAAACCTTTTTTCGAAGACAATCAACTTTCTTTTTTTGAAATGACGGTGGGTTTGGCGATTGATTATTTCAGAAACGAAAAAGTAGATGTGGCAATTATTGAAGTAGGAATGGGCGGTAGGCTGGACAGCACAAACATTATAACGCCCGAAGTTTCGGTAATTACAAACATTGGGCTGGACCACACACAGTTTTTGGGAAATACTTTGGAAAGAATTGCATCCGAAAAAGCGGGAATAATTAAAAAAGCAGTGCCTGTTATTATTGGAGAAACGCTGCCGGAAACGAAACGGGTTTTTGAGGAAATTGCTTCGGAAAGAAATGCGCCAATTGTTTTTGCCGAAACTTGTGATGCTACCGGATATACTTCTGATTTAAAAGGCTTTTATCAGCAAAAAAATATAAAAACTGTTTTAGTGACCTTGAAAGTTTTGAAACAAAAGGGTTGGATAATTTCCGAAGAACATATTCAGAAAGGCTTGTCGCATACCGTGAAAAATACCGGCTTAATGGGACGTTGGCAAATTTTAAACGAGAATCCCACAGCAATTTGCGACACGGCACACAATAAAGAAGGGTTACATATGGTGCTGGCGCAGCTTGCAAAAGAAGATTTTCAAAACCTTCATATTGTTCTTGGCGTTGTAAGCGATAAGGATTTGGATTCGGTTTTACCCCTATTTCCGAAAAACGCTACCTATTATTTCTGCAAACCTAATATTCCGCGGGGTTTGGATGCTTCGTTGTTGTTGACAAAGGCCCGGGGTTATGGACTTGTGGGGGAGGAATATATTTCAGTCTCCAAAGCTTATAGGGCCGCGATTGATGCGGCTTCAGTAAGGGATTTGATATTTGTTGGCGGAAGTACTTTTGTGGTTGCGGAAGTTTTGTGATTTTTTTCAAATAAATGTTTGCGGGAATTAAAAACTAACTTATATTTGCAACCTCAAAACAATGAGGGCGATTAGCTCAGCTGGTTCAGAGCACCTCGTTTACACCGAGGGGGTCGGGGGTTCGAACCCCTCATCGCCCACCAGATTTTAAAAACCGAAGTGAAAGCTTCGGTTTTTTTATTATACTATTCCACATTTCATATTAAAATTAATAAGTTTAACTTTGGCTGAATTCATATTTTAAAAACAAAAATCCTTGAACCCATTCTTTAAAAACATAATAGTCAACGTTGTAAAAAACCGTCAAAAGCATAAGAAACCTTCACAGATTTCTGAGCCTTTTGAAAAACGGGTAAAAAACCTAGAGGTAGAAGTAGTTCACGAAGTCTGGGATTTTTTCTATTTGCTGTTGGGTGTAATTTCGGCTTCTTTCGGTTTGCGAGGTTTTTTGATGCCAAACAGTTTTATAGATGGCGGGGTAACGGGTATTTCACTGATGGTAAATGAACTGGCGGGTATTTCATTTCCACTGTTGTTGGTGTGCTTTAACCTTCCTTTTTTGGCGTTGGCTTATTTTTCAGTAGGCAGAAGATTTGCAATAAAAAGTGTGCTAGGCATTATACTTTTGGCAACTGCGGTTGCGCTAATACCCTATCCGTTGATTACCGATGATAAAATTCTAGTGGCCGCTTTCGGCGGACTTTTTTTAGGGCTGGGAATAGGGTTGGCCATTCGTGGCGGTGCAATTATTGATGGCACCGAGATTTTGGCAATATTCATAAGCCGAAAAACAAGCCTAACGGTGGGAA
>DEXQ01000007.1:332702-383323 GCA_002364215.1 Aequorivita sp. UBA3180
GGCGGCCTATTTTCTTTCTACGGAAATCGCATTGTATGCAATCCTTACCTATTTCGCCGCTTCAAAAACGGTTGACTTTGTAATTGACGGGATTGAAGAATTTATGGGAATAACCATTATTTCAGAAAAGAATGAGGAAATACGCTTGGCCATTATTGAAAAAATGGGCCGTGGCTGTACTATTTTTAAAGCCGAAAATGGGTTTGCAAAAGAAGGTGAGACCCGAAAGCCCGTAGATGTGGTATATACTGTAATTACACGTTTGGAAATGAGTAAATTGAAGACGGAAGTAGATAAGATTGATTCGCAGGCGTTTATGATTATGACTTCGGTGAAGGACGCAAAAGGCGGAATGATAAAAAAGAAACCTATAAAAAAATTCGACAAATAGATATCTTGTTTCTTTTGGATTTTGGAATTTGTATCTTCGCATTTAATAAAAAAGGGTCATTAACTCAGTTGGTTCAGAGTGTTACCTTGACAGGGTAGAAGTCACTGGTTCGAATCCAGTATGACCCACAAAATAATATTTAAAGTCACTGTTCTACAGGTACTTCGGAACAGTATGTCCCAACATAAAAAGTCCCGATGAGAATTTTCTTCGGGATTTTTTTTGTTTCTATAATATACGTAGTAGTACTTATAGGAATAAAAGCTTTTATAACTAATATTATATAATCACTTTTATACTATATAAAATGGCAGGAGAAGCGCAAGATAGTAATTGGCCTTTACCCAAATTTTACTTTACTGTACATTTAGGTTCACAGGATAATGAAGCTTCCTTTCAAGAAGTTTCAGGCTTAGATATTGAAGCCCAAGTAATAGAATATAGGCACAATGATAGCGTGCAATTTTCTACGATAGATATGCCGGGTATCACTAAAACAGGAAATGTAACCTTGAAGAAGGGTATCTTTATAAATGACATCAATTTCAGAAAATGGTATGATGCCATAAAAATGAATACCATAAAAAGAGAAACTGTTACCATCCAACTTTTGGACGAAACTGGAAGCCCTGTAATGACTTGGACTTTAAACAATGCTCGGCCCACAAAAATAACAGCAACTGATATGAAATCGGATGCAAATGAAGTTACTGTAGAAACTTTAGAACTCCGCCATGAAGGTTTAACTATTAAAAACGGATAGATGAATGAGTTTCTTCCCGTGGCTTTTTATTTTCAACTAAGTTTTAGTGATATAACTGCAAACCACACTGTTGTTTTTAAGGAATTATCTGGAATTTCAATGGAAATGAACACAGAGGAAATTTCAGATAACAGCTTCAAACATCGCGTTCACCCTTCTGCAAAATTCTCAAACTTAGTTTTAAAGCGAGGTATGGCTTCCATAGATTCTGAAATAGTAACTTGGTGTTTAAGAAGCTTTAACGGTAATTTAGAAAGCTCAATCGAGACCAAAAATATAATTGTTAACTTGCTGGATGAAGCCAGAAATATTCTTAAATCTTGGAGTTTTGTGAATGCCTGGCCCGTAAAATGGGCGGTTTCAGATTTAAATTCTGATAATAAGATTATGATTGAATCTTTAGAACTTGCTTATGGTTCTTTTCAATAATTTTAAATAACGTCCAAAACCCTTTCCAGAGCCATTCCACGGGAGCCTTTAATTAAGATTGTAGCATTGCTGGGATTTTCGCTTATGAGCTCCTTTTTTAACTCTTCAAAAGTTTCAAATTGCCTTATATGAGAAGCAGTGTTTGATGTTTTAAAGAAATTGCTTCCTATTAAATAGACTTTTCCAAAAGGATTTTCTATTAAAAAATTAACGATGTTTTGGTGCTCTTTGTTGGCATCCTTTCCCAGTTCAAACATATCTCCCAAAAACAATATCTTGTTTCCGCCATGGGTATGTTTAAAATTCTCCAAAGCAGCAAGCATACTTGTTGGATTAGCATTATAGGCATCCATTAAAATGCTGTTAGAGCCTTTTTTTATTAACTGCGAGCGATTATTGGAGGGCACATATGCTTCAATCCCAGCTTTAATTTTTTCAGAAGAAACTTTAAAATAGGAGCCTATTGCAATGGCCGCAGAAAGGTTTACAAAATTATAAGCGCCCACTAAATTACTTTGAATATTTGTGCCGTCAAACGCTACCAAAAGATGGTGCGAACTGTCCAATAATTGAATGTTGAAATCACTTTGTTCAGTGCCAAATGTTATTCTGTCAATTTCTTCTGAATTGGTCATTTGTTTAGGGTCATTGGCATTGACAAAAACTTTTTTATTGTGTTTTTTCAGAAATTGATAAAGTTCGGTTTTGCCCTGTACTACGCCTTCAAGGCTTCCAAATCCCTCCAAATGAGCCTTCCCGAAGTTTGTAATGTAGCCGTAATCGGGCTGTGCAATTTCGCTCAGCAATTTGATTTCGCCCAAATGGTTAGCGCCCATTTCAACAATACCTATTTCGGTTTGCTTATTCATCTTCATAAGCGTTAAGGGAACGCCTATGTGGTTATTTAAATTACCCTCTGTTGCAACAGTGTTGAATTTTTGGGAAAGAACTGCGTTAATGAGTTCTTTGGAAGTAGTTTTTCCATTACTTCCAGTAAGGGAAATAATAGGGAGGGCTAAATATTTTCTATGAAAACTCGCCAATTGTTGAAGCGCCAAAAGTACATTTTCAACTAAAATTGTTTCCCCGTTTGATTTATGAAAAACTTCTTCATCCACTACAACCTTAAATGCACCTTTGTCCAATGCTTCCTGGGCGAAAAGATTTCCGTTAAAATTTTCACCTTTTAAAGCGAAGAAAAGACAGTCCCTGAATATTTTACGAGTGTCTGTACTTATTCCGTTACTCTGTAAAAAATAGTGATGTAGAGTTGCTATATTCATAAAATAAATATACTAAAAAACCCTCCGAAGCTGTATGCCAGGAGGGCTGTTTTTATAAATTTTGAAATTTTAGTTTCTAGGGCGTTTTCCTTTTTTGGATTTTGAACCCACACGACTCATAGCACATCTAAACCCGATATAGTCTGTTGCCATATCTTGCGGGAAATAACGTCTCTGCGCTGGGTCTAGCCAGTAATCGCGATCTCTCCAAGAACCTCCTTTGTAAACACGAACTTCATTATCCACCAAAGTTGTTCTGCTTGAAGATTTGTCATATTGACGATCTAATGCACCAGTGCTATCAGCATATACTTTTTGGATAGGCGAATTGTACATACGGTTCGTTCCATCACCACTTTCGCTTTCATCGTCAGCGAATGATTGATAGTAACGGGACGAACGTTTGTCACCATCTCTGTAATCACGGTTGTCGCTTTCGGAGAAGTTTGTGCGTAAATAAGTTTCGTTTTCATCAACCGGCACTTGAAGAATTTCTCCAGGTAAGTTGCGGGCTACGATTTTTCCATTGCTTAATGTGTCATAAATTATGGAGTCCATAGTAACCACTTTTACTTTCCCGTCTTCACCAATAGCGTTCTTGGTGTAAACGTTTCCACGGTAATAGTTAAAGTCGTTAAACTCATCATCTACAATCGGACGGTAAACGTCGGCAACCCATTCTGCAACGTTTCCGGCCATATCATAAAGTCCGAAGTCGTTTGGCTCGTATGATTTTACTTGTGCAGTTATATCTGCACCGTCATCACTCCATCCTGCTATTCCTCCGTAATCACCATCACCTTGCTTAAAGTTTGCCAATTGGTCACCTCGAGATCTTCTTTTTCCAGAGCGAGTGTACTGACCTTCCCAAGGATACTTTTTCTTTCCTCTGTAAACATTATAATTACGAAGACCCACTAGGCCAAGTGCTGCATATTCCCACTCTGCCTCGGTTGGCAGACGGTAGGAAGGCATTAATAAGCCATCTTTACGCTGAATATATAAGTTTGTGCTGTCTTTGCTTCTTTTGGCAATAGATTCAGATTTTTTTCCTCCACGGGTAATAGAATCATTACCTCCGTAGGTTAGCGTTGGAGCATTTAAATAGGTTTCTGTGTTGAAAGTTTCACCCGGTTCAACATCATAACGTGCGTTACGCGATGTAACACCTGCGGTTTCCAAAACCATTTCGTTTACACGGTCTGTTCTCCAATTGCTGAATTCAACTGCCTGTACCCAACTAACACCAACCACTGGATATTCTGCATACGCAGGGTGACGAAGGTAGTTATTGGTCATAACCTCATTAAAACCTAAGCGGTTTCTCCATACAAGTGTATCTGGTACTGCGCCTTCATATATTCTTCTGTAGTTTTCATCAGAGGGTGGGAATACTTTTTTCAACCAATCTAAGTATTCAAGATACATAAGGTTTGTAACCTCTGTTTCATCCATATAAAAGGATTGTACGTGCTGTTGATTTGGAGAGTTGTTCCAATCGTGCATTGGATCGTCCTGAACTCTTCCCATAGTGAAGGTTCCTCCTTCAACAAATACTAGCCCTGGGCCAGTTTCCTGTTCTTTGGTTTGGGGGTCATACTGAAAGCCGCCTTCTTTGGCGTTCATTTTCCAACCAGTGGCACGGGAACTGTTTTTATAGTCCCTAGTTTTGTTGCAACCTACAAAGAGTGAGGCCACTATTACAGTAACAAATAGCTTTAATGCTAGGTTTTTTCTTAACATCATAGATTCAAATATGATAAAATTGGGTTCGCAATATAGTAATTAACGGCAAAAACACAATAATATTTTGTTATTATTGCGCTGTGGGGTTTTAAAAGGTTTTACGACCAATCCCGAATGCAAACGTATTAGTTTTAAAATTATTATCCTAATACCACAATAGAGAAAAAGTTTAAAAATATTGGCTTATACTAAGTGTATATTTGAAGCGTTATTGGTACTAATGAGAAAAGCAATACTTCTTTTTATTTTATTTGTTATGCCTTTTATAGGAGAGGCACAGTCAAAAAGTGTAACCATAGATTGGGGAGATTCCAGTCCAACTGCTAGCAGTGTCGGGGTTAATAAATCATCAGTTTCTGCGAAAGAAAAGGCTATCGCGTCCCTAAAGCTTCAATTAAACAAGGAGAGGGTCATCTACCAAACAAAATGGGAAGATGCGAACATTGCTGATAAAAATTCTTTAAGAATTACCAATGTTCGTTATGGTTCCGTTTCCTCCGCAGAATTGAACAAAATCAATACAGAGCTGGTGCCGAACAATCTGGAATATAGTATAGGTAGCACCCGGTCTAGGGATAAGCTTTTCACAATATTGAAAATTTCACCTATTGTTAAAACTTCTGGGGGCTACCAAAAAGTTATATCCTTTAATGTAGATTACCGTTATACTCCACAAGCCTGCCCCGATTATACTCCAGAAATTATAAACTCTGTACTTGCCACAGGGCAATGGTTTAAATTTAAGGTAGAAAAAACGGGCATCCATAAAATTGATAAATCTTTCCTGAACAGCTTGGGAATGAATACCGACGGTATCAATCCAAGAAATATAAAAATATATGGTTTTGGCGGAAAATCTTTGCCGTTGTTGAATTCAGAAAACAAATTTTTTGATCTTCCCGAAAACGCAATCCAGGTTGTGGGTGAAGAAGATGGCTCTTTTGATGGGGGCGATTATATATTGTTTTATGGGTCAAACACCGAGGGTTATGTTGAAGAAAACGACTCTAACCTAAACCCTTATAGTGACGAATCATATTATTACATCACTGCTGATGGAGCCCCGGGCAAAAGGGTAAGGGCCATGGTGGAGCCTACGGGCGCTGTAGAATTTACAATCAACGAATTTGACGATTATAAATTTCACGAAGAAGACGAAGAAAGCCCTACAAAGTTGGGAAGAAAGTGGTTCGGTAATCGTTTTGATATCGAAAATGAACAGAGCTTCACTTTTGAATTTCCGAATATAGTTGCAGGCAAGCCTATGCAGTTAACTATCAAATCTGCTGCGGCCTCTGAAAGTAATACCTCTATGGCTGTAACCGTAAACAGCACGAGCTTGGACCCAATTACATTTAGCAGATTGGGAATAGGAGGGTTGTTGGATTTGGATGATTATTATGAGGAAATTGCAGCAAGTAATGAATCAGTACAGGTAGATTTAATGTACAACAATGCCGGTAATCCATCGAGCATAGCATATTTGGACTATATAGGATTATGGGCAGTCCGCAAATTGAGCGGAGTGGATGGGCAGTTTAATTTCAGATATAAGGCTGCAACTACACTAGCTGGCGTGGGTGAATATCAAATTAGTAATGCTTCCCAGTTTTCACAAGTTTGGGATGTTACCGATACGCAATTCATAACTTCCAAACAAAATGAAGGGAACGCGTCCACGTTTAGCTTTAAACAGACACTTGGTGAGGTTCGTGAATATGTAGCGATAAACCCAAATAACTATTTTGTCCCCATTAAAACAGCACAGCCGGTAGTTCAGAACCAAAATTTGAAAGGCACTATTTTTAAAGATGCCTCGGGTAATTTTCAAGATGTTGATTACATTATAATTACTGCGCCATTCCTTATTCAGCCTGCTTTGCGGTTGGCTACATACCATAAAAATCTTCAGGGCTTAAATGTAAAGGTTGTTACCACAGATAAGATTTATGAAGAATTCAGCTCGGGGAGGCAGGATATCAGCGCCATCCGAAACTTTGTGCGCTACGTTTACCATAATGCGTCAACAGAAGCAAAACGCGTAAAATATGTGGGCATTATCGGTGATGCTTCCATCGATTATAAAAATAGACTTGCAAACAACAATAATATTGTGCCAACCTTCCAGACCCTTACGGGTGTAAGCATTGCACAATCGTATATGTCTGATGATTTCTTCGGAAATATGGACGAATGCGAAGGCGCCATTGGTACGGGCAGGGATGACAATGATTTGTTGGATATAGCTATGGGAAGAATATTGGCTGATGATGTTTCACTCGCCAATGCAATGGTAGACAAAATAATAAAATATACTTCTGAAAGTTCCTATGGCAACTGGAGAACCAATTTCGTATTAATATCAGACGATATCGATAAAGATAACGATAAACAGTTGGAGCTAAAACTGGATGCGCTTGGCGATGAAATTTCACAAGAGAAACCTTTCATAAACATAAAAAAAATTCATACTGATGCCTATCAGCAAGAAGCTTCAGCCGGAGGGAATAGATATCCAGAGGTGAACGAAGCCATAAAAAGCGCTTTTGACGTTGGGGCAATAATCATTGATTACTTTGGGCACGGAGGTGAAGACGGACTCGCTTCAGAATACATCTACACAAAAGAAGCAGCCCAAAACTTCACTAACAAGGACAACCTTCCTTGTATGGTAACGGTAACCTGCGAGTTTACAAAGTTTGATAATCCTTTACGCATAACGGCTGGGGAGCTCACATATCAAAACAGGCAAGGCGGCGCTATTTCCTTGGTAACTACTACTCGGGCAATCTATGTTTCTACGGGAGTTGAGTTTAACCAATTACTGGCAGATAATCTTTTTGGATACGGAAGGGATGTGCCAAATACACCTGCTGAGGGACTCCGTCTCTCTAAACAGGAAATTGATAGCGATTTAAGACGTGTGGTATTTTATATTGGCGATCCGGCCATGAACTTGGCTTTTCCTAAAAAAAGTATTCGGTTAACAAAACTAAATGGAGTGCCCATTGGCCAAGCTACAGATACATTAAAAGCCTTGAGTAAAATAAAACTTGAAGGTGAGGTTTTAAATGAATCAGGAATGCTTATGACAGATTATAATGGTATTCTTGAGGCAAAGGTGTTTGATAAAAACGTAATGCGCCAGACCTTGGATAACGATAATTTCAACTTTGTGATGGATTTTATAACCTTGGGCGAGGGAATTTTCAATGGACAGGCCACTGTTTCCAATGGTGTGTTTGAATTTGAATTTGTAGTTCCCCGGGATATACAAATACCCGTAGGCAAAGGCAGGGTAAGCTTGTATTCCAAACGAGATAATACATTTGAGGATCAAGCAGGCGTGAGTTTAGACTTAGATGTGGGTGGTTTAAACGAAAACGCACCCGAGGATAATGAAGGTCCTTTAATTAAACTATATATGAATGATGAAAGTTTTGTTTCAGGGGGTATAACCGACGATTCCCCGATGTTGCTTGCAAAGCTGGAAGATCCCAACGGTATTAATACAGCGAGTGGTATTGGTCACGATATAGTTGCAATTTTAGACGGAGATGAGTCCAACCCATTTTTACTGAATGAATTTTATCAAGCTGATGTTGACGATTATTCCAAAGGAAAAGCTACATATAAATTCCGGGATCTCGAAGATGGGTTGCATACACTTACCCTCAAGGCGTGGGATGTTTATAATAACTCTTCTACCGCTGAAATACAGTTTATCGTTGCTGGGAACGACAAGCTCGAAATTACCCGCGTACTTAATTATCCCAATCCATTTGTAAATTATACCCAGTTTTGGTTCAATCATAACAGGCCCGATGAAACCTTGGATGTGCAAGTCCAGGTTTTTACCGTAACCGGAAAAGTAGTTTGGACCCAAAACGCTACCCTGCCACCATCCGGAAGCTATCTGTGCCGTGAAATTACTTGGGACGGGCGTGATGATTTTGGGGACCGTATCGGAAAAGGGGTGTATGTGTACAAGATAACGGTGAGATCTTCGTTAACCAATCAGCGGGTTGAAAAATTCGAGAAACTAGTAATCCTTTAAAAATTAAAATTATATTTGTCCAAAATTATTTAATATGAAGAAATTATTTATTCCAATTTTATTAAGTTTAGTTGCCTTTAAGGGTATGGCGCAAGATCCGGGTAACGAAAATACAGGAATCGAGAATCGCGTAATCACAACAGGTGTTCCTTTTATTTTGATAGCTGCAGATCCACGTGCAGCAGGTATGGGTGATATAGGGGTCACTACTTCTGCAGATGCTTTCTCACAACAATGGAACCCTGCAAAATATGCTTTCTCCTTGTCAAAACAAGGTGTTGGGGTAACATACACTCCTTACTTAAGCAAATTGGTGAACGATATATTCTTAGGAAATTTAACTTATTATAATAGATTGAATGAGCGTAGTGCTGTAGCAGCTAGTTTCCGTTATTTCAGTAATGGAGAGATTGAGTTACGCCAAACAGCAGATGAAGAGCCTTTGCTGGTTAAACCAAACGAATTGCTGTTTGACGTTTCATACTCCCTTAGACTTAGCGAGCGTTTTGCAATGGCCGTTGCCGGTAGATATATTCGTTCAGATCTGAAACTTCAAACTGCCTTGGCAGATGCTTCTGCCGCAAATTCATTTGCTGTTGATATTGCTGGATATTACCAAAGTGAAGAAATACCTTATAACGATTTTGACGGGCGCTGGAGAATGGGTTTCAATATTTCAAACATAGGTCCGAAGCTAAAATATGATGAAGTAGGTTCAGAAAGTAACCTGCCAACAAACCTTGCTTTGGGTGGTGGTTTTGATTTTATTCTTGACGAATACAATAAAGTTGGTGTGTCTGCACAAGTTAATAAGCTTTTGGTTCCAACACCTAGCGATTCAAACAACGATGGTTTCATTAATAATGAAGATGATTATTATAACGAAAGCTTTTTCGGAGGAATGTTTTCATCATTTGGCGATGCTCCTGATGGTTTCAGCGAAGAGTTGAAAGAATTTACTTGGGCTTTGGGTGCAGAATATTGGTACCAAGATGTTTTTGCTTTTAGGGGAGGTTATTTTAACGAAAGTGATGATAAGGGTTCAAGAAAGTTTGCTTCAATCGGAGCAGGTTTTCGTTACACCGCAATCAATATCGATATTTCGTATTTGTTCTCTACTTCCAAATTGGCAAACAGCCCATTGGACGGGACCCTTCGTTTTGGTCTGACTTTCAACTTCGGCGATACCTACGACGAATATTAATAGTTTGAAAAAACAAAAAATTGAAATCGCACTAGAAGTTTTCGAATCCATTTCCGAACTTCCAAAAGACATTCAAGAATTGATGAATAAGGCGCAGCAAGCACGTGAAAATGCTTATGCGCCTTATTCACGTTTTAGAGTTGGGGCAGCAGTTCGGCTTTCTTCAGGAGAAATTGTTATAGGAAACAATCAGGAAAATGCGGCTTTTCCATCCGGTCTTTGTGCCGAAAGGGTTGCGGTATTCAGTGCGGGTGCCAATTTTCCTAATGAAACGATAACCGATCTTGCCATTACCGTGCGCGCTGAAAGTCACGAAGTAACAGAAGCCATTGCCCCCTGCGGGGCTTGTCGCCAATCTTTGGCGGAATATGAACAAAAACAAAAAAGCCCCATTTCAATCTATTTTATGGGCGAAACCGGAGAAATCATCAAAGTGGCTTCTGTAATGGATTTGTTGCCGCTTGGCTTTGATGCAAAATACCTCTAAAGAAAAAAAAGCACCAAATCTCAAGCACCAAATTCCAAACAAAACAAATTCCAAAACCAAAAAAAGCTCAACAATAAAAATTCAAACTTTGAATTTATTATTTTCTGAAATATTAGTTGTCATTAAATAATCTATTAACAACCGAGTTTGTCATTTGTTTTTTTGAATTTTGAGATTTATTTGTTCCGGATAGCTATCGGGATGGTGCTTTGAATTTGGAATTTAATGAGAATTTGGAATTTATTTCGTATTTGGAATTTGGAATTTGTGATTTAACCTATTTAAGTGCTACTTTTGTTATCCGTTTAATAAATTTTCCCATTCGGGAAAACCATATAGTTGATAGATGAAGAAAATCACCAAAAAAACGTATCTGGATTGGTACGAAAACATGCTCTTTTGGCGCAAGTTTGAAGACAAATTGGCGCAAGTATATATCAATCAAAAAGTAAGGGGTTTTCTACACCTTTACAATGGTCAGGAAGCCGTGCTGGCAGGTGCATTGCACGCTATGGATCTTAAAAAAGACCGTATGATAACCGCTTACCGAAACCACGTACAGCCCATTGGGATGGGCGTGGATCCCAAAAAAGTAATGGCAGAATTATACGGAAAGGGTACCGGAACATCGCAAGGTTTGGGTGGCTCCATGCATATTTTTTCCAAAGAACACCGCTTTTATGGGGGGCACGGTATTGTTGGTGGACAAATTCCACTTGGTGCCGGTTTGGCCTTTGCAGATAAATATTTTGAAAGAGATGCTGTAACGCTTACTTATATGGGCGATGGCGCAACCCGCCAAGGCTCGCTTCACGAAACTTTCAACCTTGCAATGCTTTGGAAACTTCCAGTTGTTTTTTGTGTGGAGAATAATGGTTATGCTATGGGAACATCCGTGGCACGAACGGCCAACCACACAGATATATGGAAACTTGGGTTGGGGTATGAAATGCCCTGCAAGCCAGTAGACGCAATGAAGCCAGAAGTTGTGGCGAAGGAAATGGATGAGGCAATTAAACGCGCCCGTCGCGGTGATGGACCTACATTTTTGGAATTGCGCACGTATCGTTATCGTGGGCATTCCATGAGTGATGCGCAGCATTACCGCACCAAAGAAGAAGTTGCCAAAAAGCAGGAAGAAGATCCAATTTCATATGTGCTGCACCAGATTTATGAAAACAAATGGGCAACTGAGGCGGAGATTAAAAAAATTGACCAGAGAGTAAAAGAGTTGGTTGAAGAATGTGAAAAATTTGCAGAAGAGTCTCCATATCCAGAAAAGAATGTAATGTTTGATGCTGTATATGAGCAGGAAGATTACCCTTTTTTATCAGATAAATTATAAGAAATGGCAGAAGTAATAAACATGCCGCGTTTGAGCGACACGATGGAAGAAGGCACGGTAGCCACCTGGCTTAAAAAAGTGGGCGATACCGTAAAGGAAGGTGATATTCTTGCCGAAATTGAAACCGATAAAGCCACGATGGAGTTCGAATCCTTTTATGAAGGAACCTTACTTCACATTGGAATCAAAGAAGGGGAAACTGCTAAAGTAGATTCGCTTTTGGCGATTATTGGTGAAAAGGATGAAGATATTTCAGATTTGATTGATGGGAAATCTTCAGATAAAAAGGCTACTAAAGAAACCTCTGATAAAAAAGCAGAAAGTAAGAAAGACAAAGAAGAAAGTAAGGATGCTACAGAAAAAGCTTCCGAAGAAAAATCTGAAAGTGCTTCCGCTTCAGCAAAATTACCAGAAGGCGTTGAGGTAATCACCATGCCCCGTTTGAGTGATACCATGACTGAAGGTACCGTTGCCACTTGGCTTAAAAACGAAGGCGATAAAGTGGAAGAAGGTGATATTCTAGCAGAGATTGAAACCGATAAAGCCACCATGGAATTTGAATCGTTCTACGCAGGAACGCTTTTAAAAATTGGCGTGGGCGAAGGGGAATCTGCTTCGGTTGATGCTTTGCTAGCAATCATTGGCCCAAAGGGCACCGATGTTTCCGGCATTGCCGAAAACTTTAAAAAAGACGGAAAGTCTTCAACGAAAGAAGAAAAATCTTCGGAAGATAAAAAGGAAGAAAAGCAGACTTCAGATTCCGATTCAAAAAAAGAAGAAACAAAAAAAGAAACCTCTTCCGAAAAGAAATCAGACTCTTCACAAACCTCAAATGAAGGCCGTATTTTCGCGTCGCCTTTGGCCAAAAGACTGGCCGAGGAAAAAGGCATCAACTTGCGCCAAGTGCGCGGAAGCGGCGAAAATGGCCGTATCGTAAAGAGCGATATTGAAAACTATCAACCCGCAGCTGGCGGCGGACAAGCGTATGTTCCCGTAGGCACTGAAAGTTTTGAGGAAGTGAAAAACAGCCAAATGCGGAAGACTATTGCAAAGCGTTTGGCAGAATCAAAATTTACCGCTCCCGAATACTATCTCACTGTGGAGCTCGATATGGACCACGCCATCGCAGCACGCGAGGCGATAAATGCAGATCCGGATGTAAAAATTTCCTTTAACGACATGATTATAAAAGCCTGTGCGATGGCTCTCCGAAAGCATCCGCAGGTAAATAGCCAGTGGACACCAGAAGCTACAAGAATAGCGAAACACATCCACATAGGTGTGGCCGTGGCGGTTGACGAAGGATTGCTGGTTCCTGTTCTGAAATTTGCGGACCAAATGACGTTTTCACAAATTGGCGCACAGGTAAGGGAACTTGCCGGAAAGGCGCGAAACAAGAAAATTACGCCACAGGAAATGGAAGGTAGCACGTTTACGGTTTCAAACCTTGGAATGTTTGGAATTACCGAATTCACTTCTATCATAAACCAGCCAAACTCCGCTATTTTATCAGTTGGAGCGATTGTTCAGAAACCAGTAGTGAAAAATGGACAGATTGCGGTAGGCAATACTATGACGGTAACTTTGGCGTGCGACCATCGCACGGTTGACGGAGCTACGGGAGCTAAATTCCTGCAAACATTACAACAGTATATTGAAAATCCCGTGACGATGTTTGTATAAGAAAATTTAAGAATTTAATTAAATCCCGATAGCTTTCTCATTAAAGAAACTATCGGGATTTGTGTATATTTAAAAAATGAAAAACATAATTATCACAGGCACTTCCCGAGGAATCGGTTTTGAGATGGTAAAATTATTTTCGGATGCTGGGCACAATGTGTTGGCGCTTTCGCGGAATTCAAAACCTATTTCAGATTTAAAGCTGAAGAATGTTACGGCTTTGGAATTTGACATTGCCAATGAATCTGAAATTTTAAAGCTTTCCGCATATCTTCAAACAGGGATGAAATCTGTTGATGTTTTGATAAACAATGCCGGGTTTTTAGTAAATAAACCTTTTTCCGAAATCACTTCCGAAGAATTTAAAAGATGTTACGACGTGAACGTTTTTGGCGTTGCTTCATTAATGAGAACCGTACTTCCATTTATGAAAAAGAGCGGGCATATAGTAAACATTAGCAGTATGGGCGGCGTGCAGGGCAGTGTGAAATTCCCAGGCTTGAGTGCTTATAGCAGTAGTAAAGGTGCAATCATTACGCTAACTGAATTGCTTGCCGAAGAGTATAAAGAAACCGGCCCATCCTTCAATGTTTTGGCGTTGGGCTCGGTGCAAACTGAAATGCTGGAAGAGGCTTTCCCAGGTTTTGAAGCGCCGCTTTCCGCAACCGAAATGGCGCAATATATAATGGATTTTTCCCTTACTGGAAATAAATTTTATAACGGAAAAATATTGCAGGTTTCAAGTACTACACCTTGAGTGGTTTCTGTTTCTTTTTAGGTTTTTTCTTCAATTTATTCAACCAAATAATGATTCCTGTAACTGGGAGACTTGTTGCAATCAAACAGGAAATAAAGTAAATAGTCTTTGAAAACCATCCAAAGATAGTTCCCATATGAATCGCTTTTATAGAACTTGCGATTTGAACATTCAACAGTTTTTCTGAAAAAATTTCCTTTGAAATAATAGTGCCATCGCGATCAATTTTCAGTTCATCAACGGCAGTTTCCAAAAAATCTTCATCGTGGTATTTGCGAATGCTAAAAATATCTTTTTCATCAGCGGGAATTTGAAAAACGGTGGTTCCTTCAAAAGGCAATTCACTTGCCGTGATTTTTATGACTTCGGCAAAATCTATAGTTTTTGAAGAGGGATTTGCTTTGGAATCAATTTTTGGTCCGCCTCCGCGCCCGCCAAAAACTTCCGTTCCCAAAACTGCGCTTCCCGCATCTTTGTACCATTCAAAAGACCAAAAAAGGCCGGTGAGCGACATAATCACTAAAAATATAGCCGTGTAAAATCCCAAGGTTACGTGCAAATCGTGGTTTACGCGTTTCCATTTTGCGCGCCAAGCTATTTTGAAGCCAGGTTTTAGATGCTTCCATTTCAATTTTTTCAGTTTCTTCTTCGGAAACCAAAGCACAATTCCTGTTATGGAAAGTATTAGAAAAATGATAGTAGCAACACCAACAATTGGTCTTCCGATTGACATATCCAAAAGAAGCCAACGGTGCAGTTTGAACATGGTCATGAAAAATCCATCAAGCACATTTGGCTCCGATTTCGTATAAGTTCCATTATATTGATCAACAAAAAAGGTCGTTCCGCGCCTGTCCTCTTTGTTTGTTTTTACCGAAAACTCGTAGGGCTTTGTTCTTTCTGGGCTTATGCTCACGCGCGTCACTTCACCTTCAGCGGCAAGCTTTGTTGTTAGTGTTTCTATTGGAAAAACAGTTTCTTTTGGAGAAACGGTCATTTCCTCAGACAAAAGACTTTTTATTTCTTCTTCAAAAGTTAGCACCGTTCCTGTTAAACAAATAATCAGCAGAATGATGCCGCTGCCAATGCCCAGCCAAAGATGGACGTCGTTTATAAACTTTCGGACAGTATATTTTTTTGATTTCATAAAAAGGAAATTTTTAAAACAATATAAAAGGCACAACCTAAGTCATGCCTTTATAAACTAACACTCAAACAACTAAAAATTATAGCGCAGGACTCCTGCAAAGTTTCGTGGATCGGTTTGATTGATATAACTGGTTCTATAGGCGTTGTAACCTATTTTATCGAAAACATTGTTCAGCAAAAATTGAAGGCTCCAGTTTTTATTGAATTTGTATTCCGCCTGAAAATTTACCAAGGTGTAGGCTTCTACATCAAAGGGTTTTTGGTTTGGCACAATTCCTTGATGGGTAACAGGCCCAGACGACCAATCGTTAATAGGACGTTCTCCGGTATAATAAGCACCTGCACCAACCGAAAGCCCTTCCAAAATGTTATTTCTGAAAGAATAATTGGCATAGGCATTAAAGGTATGTTTTGGGGTATTTAGCGGTGCAGAACCATAAACGTAGGAAGTATGTTCCTTGTATTGCGCATCAATATATGCGTACCCGCCAATCAGCTCCAGATTTTCAAGTGGACGTCCGGTAAGTTCTACTTCAATACCTTGGCGTTGATCATTTCCGCCTTTTGCGTAGTATAGAATGTTTGTCCAAGTTTCGTCATAAACAGGAAGGTTTATGTTTTTGTTGTTGATTTTATATAGCGTCAAGTTAAATCGCAGTCGGTCGTTGAGCCAAGTTGTTTTGAAACCTGTTTCTAATTGGTCGTAGCGCTCATTCCCCAATTCTTCTCCATTTTGACCCAAACGTGAAGCTGTTCGTGGATAGGAACTGTTGGTGTATGAAACAAAAACGTTTACATTTTTTATTGGCGAAACGATAATTCCTCCCAGCGGATTAAAAGCGTCGCTACGTGTGTTTTCAACTTCTGAAAGCGTTTCGGTTGAACTGTAACGTGCCCCCAAAAATGTTTTTAGCCAACTGTTCCAAGAAATCACGTCTTGGGCAACAAAACCTAATGAATTTGTTTTTCCGCCGTTCACATTTGCTTCTCCCAGGGTAACATTGGGCAATCTGTGCTCTATGTTTTGAAAAACATTAATAGTATCTACAACTCCAGCAGATTGGCTGGTTGTGCTAAACCGTGAGGCCCGATAATCGAATCCAACTTGGAAAGTGTGTTTTATAGAACCTGTGTAAACATCATCCCCAATCAAGTCAAATTGGAGCACACTGTTGTTGTCATCACGGGTAGAGGTGGAGTAGCTGCGTTGGCGAATATTGTAAATAGGCATTTCATTTTCCTCAATAGTTTTTCCCAAACCGGCACCTTTATCATCCAAGCTTAGTGACGAACTATAGAAAGCTCCTTTTAATGTAAGTTTCTCGCTTAATTCACGATCCATTCTGATGGCATAGGTAGTATTTTCGGTGATGGAACGATCGTTTTCAAAACCTAAAAATTGTGAATGTGGAAGATCATAAATTGCATTCATATCATTTTCAGCCAAGTTTACGGTGCCCAGATCTGGGGTACGGCTGTCGTAATAATGATCCAATTCTAAAGTTACCGTTGTCTTTTCATTTATTTTCCATTCAAAGGAAGGATTGAAATAAAAACTTTCCTTTTCTACCAAATCCCTGAAACTATCGGCTCTTTCCAAAGCGCCATTTAAACGGAACGCAATATTTTTTTCTTTGTTAAGTGGCCCATAAACATCGAAGGTAGGACGTATTTGCCCAAAACTTCCTCCGCGCAGACTCACGCTTCCTCCGGTAGTATATTTTGGAGTTTTGGTAACAATATTTATGATTCCGCCGGGGCTTCCCAAATCTGTTGCTACGCCTTGGGTTATGGAAGCGGTTCCTTTAAGAACTTGAATATTATCCACACCCTGCATATCGGTCAATATACCAACACCGCGAAAATCTGAATGAATCCGTACTCCGTTTTTCAAAATAGGAATTCCCCTAAATCCACGGGAGGACATACTCTCACGTTTGTTGCCATAAGTCGCGAAGGTGTAAACGCCCGGTACGTTTTTAGTGGCTTCGGCAATGCTCAAAGCACCTTGATCCTCAATCAATTTTTCTGAAAGCACTGAGATACTCTGGATCTGTTCATAAGGTTTTAGCGGCAGTCGGGTGATGGATTCAATTTTGTCGGGATGGTCGTTTCGGTTACCGAAAACCTCCACTTGGTCGAGTTCGTTGTCGTGGGCGAGTTGAAAACGTACTCCATTTAAAACAGGCTCTTTAGGATTTATGGTAATGGTAGAAGCTTTGTAGCCCACGGCGCTCGCCGAAAGTTGCCAAAGTCCGTAAGGTATATTCTTGATGGTAAACTTTCCGTCGGCATCGGCTGCATTTCCTTTTTTCAGTTCGGGAAGATAAACGCTTGCAAAGGGAATTGGATTATTGTCAACATCTGTTACCGTGCCGTTGATTTCTGTTATTTCTTGTGAAAATATAAATTGTGCGCCCAAGAGTAAAAATAGGGTGGTGATGAATTTCATTGTATATTATTTTTATTTAGATTGGTTTTAAATTGGATGCAAATCTAAATCGGAAGTTTTTAATTTCAAAGTTTATTTAGAATTGTTTTAAATAAATATTTCTAATATTCTGAAAGCAAAATAAATAGAATCGTAACTTTTTGAATAAATCATATAAGGGCGACAATTTTATTACTGAAATGCTCGGGATATTGTATAAGACTGGTTATTTTTGACGTTGATAGATAGGTTGGCAACTCTTCCCTGCATATGACAGAAATCCTCGAAAAATACATTCCCCAAGCTTCGGTAGTTTCTGCCTTTGAGTTAATAAAAACCCACAACGTCCATTTAAAAATAGTCAACGAACGCGTTACCCGCCACGGCGATTACCGAAAAATGGCGAACGGACAGCACCAAATTACCGTAAATGCTTCGCTGAACAAGTATCGATTTTTAATTACCCTTGTCCACGAAATTGCACATTTGGAAGCCTTCACAAAATATGGCAGGCTTATAAAACCGCACGGAGTGGAGTGGAAACGGACCTTTCAACTTTTGATGTTGCCTTTTTTGCGGCCCGAGGTTTTTCCAAATCAATTGTTGCCCTTATTGGCGCGCCATTTCAAAAATCCAAAAGCCTCGAGCGATACCGATGCGGCGTTGGCTTTGGCATTAAAGCAGTTCGACCCAGAGAACGATAAAAACTATATCTTTGAAATTCCCTTTGGAGGACATTTTAGATTGTACAATGGTAAAATTTTCAAACGCGGTAAGCAGCGTGTAAAACGTTTTGAATGTTTGGAAGTTGCCACGGGAAGAATGTATCTTTTCAATCCAAATGCAGAAGTGGAATTTTTAAAATAGTTTAAATGAACAAAGATTATTACGCAGTGATTATGGCAGGCGGAATCGGTTCCCGATTTTGGCCCGTGAGCACCCAAGAATTCCCCAAACAGTTTCACGATATGTTGGGAACGGGAGAAACTTTGCTGCAAAAAACGTTTTCAAGGCTAAATAAAATTATCCCTTCGGAAAATATCTACATTCTTACAAATGAAATGTATCTGGAAATTACGCTGAAACAATTGCCGGAAATTTCAGAAGAACAAGTGGTTTTGGAGCCAGCCATGCGCAACACCGCACCGTGCATATTACTATCTGCTTTAAAAATAAAAAAGAAAAATCCGAACGCGTTGATGCTCATAGCTCCCAGCGATCATTGGATTGAAGATGAAAACGCCTTTGCAAATGACGTTCAGGCCTGTTTTGATGCAGCTCAACAGGAAAATATTTTGCTCACTTTGGGAATTGAGCCAACGTTTCCGAATACAGGTTACGGCTATATTGAATGTGATAAAAATGATGCTTCGGAAATAAAAAAGGTGAGACAGTTTAGGGAGAAGCCAGATTATGAAACTGCAAAACAATTTTTGTCCGCTGGAAATTTTCTTTGGAATGCAGGCATCTTCATTTGGAGCGTACATAGTATCGTTGCTTCTTTTGAAAAAAATTTGGCAGAAATGAATGCACTTTTCTCAAAGGGAACGGATGTTTTGAATACTTCCGAAGAGAAAAATTTCATTGAAGAAAATTATTCCGAAGCAGAGAACATCTCGATTGATTACGGGATTCTTGAAAAAGCAGACAATGTTTTTGTAAAAAGAGCAACCTTCGATTGGAACGATCTGGGAACGTGGGGCGCACTTTACGATAAACTGGAAAAGAACGAGAACCAAAACGCAGTCGTAAATGCTGAAACATTTCTGAATAATTCAGCAAATAATATGATTTTTACCGACAAAAAGAAACTTGTTGTTTTAGACGGAATTGAAGAGTATATTGTGGTGGACAAAGAAGGGGTTCTTTTAGTGTTTCCGAAGAAGAAGGAACAACAAATTAAGGAACTTTTGAACGAGGTGTCGCGTAAATTCGGTAAAAAATATTTGTAAATGAGTACAACGGAAAACAATAACGATATAAAAATTACTCCCAACGATGACGAGTTTGAGAATGTAAAACTCAATACATGGCAGAGTATAAAAAAATTCCTGACTGAGCTTTTTGATATTCGTTCAGAATCTGATCGCGATGCTACTATTGAAGCGGTAAAGAAAGACATATCCTTTAAAGGGCATACAGCTTGGATTCTTATATTTTCAATTTTCGTTGCTTCTATCGGTCTTAATGTAAGTAGTACTGCTGTGGTTATAGGTGCTATGCTTATTTCGCCATTGATGGGGCCAATTGTTGGTATTGGTCTTTCGGTAGCAATAAATGATGTAGATACGTTAAAACGTTCGCTTATAAACCTAGGCGTAATGGTTTTTTTAAGTGTGCTTACCGCTTTTTTATATTTTAAACTTTCACCGCTTACCGAAGAAACTCCAGAACTTATTGCGAGAACATACCCTACAATTCTTGACGTGCTGATAGCTATTTTTGGTGGCTTGGGACTAATAGTTGCTAAAACCAAAAGCGGAACGATAGCCAGTGTAATATTTGGTGTCGCTATTGCCACAGCGCTTATGCCGCCATTGTGTACTGTAGGTTATGGATTGGCAATAGGGAATGCATCTTATGCAGGGGGTGCGCTTTATCTGTTCTCTATAAATGCCGTATTTATAGCGCTTGCTACATTTATAGTTTCAAAAATATTACAGTTTCCATTGGTGCGCTACGCAAACAGCAAACGTAGAAAAAGAACCGCGCAAATTGCCACTATAATAGCCATCGCCGTTATGGTGCCAAGTGTTTGGTTGTTCATCAAATTATTGGACCAGCAGGTTTTTGAAAATAAAACCAAGGAGTTTGTAAAGAATGTTATTAATTATGAGGGAGCTGAGGTTGTTAAATTCACACAGGATTATAAGTCGAAAAACATTGATGTTTACTTAATAGGGCGTCCCGTTCCACAGAATAAGATAAATGACTGGTTAACGCAACTTGAAGAGACGGAAAATTTAGAAGGCAGCCGTTTGCGTATTTATCAAGGAGCCGACCAAAGTGGCGAAATGGCGGCAAAGCTATCTGGCGAAATTAAAGCGGGTATCCTGGAAGATTTATATGTTAAAAACGAACAGATAATTCAGGATAAAGACGAACAAATTCGTTTTCTAGAGAATGAAGTAGCGCTTTTGAAAATCCAAAATGTACCTTTTCAACAGCTTAGCGAAGAAATAAAAATCAATTATGATAATATTGAAACTTTCAGCTATTCAAACAAAATAACTACAGATTTCAAAAAAACGGATACACTTCCTGTGGTTAACATTCGCTGGAAAAGAAATGTGTCAACCAATGACCGAAAAGCAGATTTGAAAAAAATAGAGGCTTGGCTAAAGTTTAAAATGAAATTGGATACACTTCAGGTTTCTGAATATCCTTAAGGATTACCCTTCTTTCAGCTGAACATCACGTATTTTTTTGAAAAGATCTGAGGAATACACAAAGTTGGTTACATCTTCATTATCAGTTTTGAAGATTTCCTGATTGGTGCCCTGCCAAACAAGTTTTCCATGTTTCAGTAAAACCACTTTTTCGCCTATTTCCATTACTGAGTTCATATCGTGCGTTACAACAACAGTAGTAATATCGTACTCGTGGGTTATCTCCTGAATTAGTGTGTCTATTAACGTCGCGGTCTTTGGATCGAGTCCTGAGTTAGGTTCGTCACAGAAAAGAAACTTCGGTTTATTTACAATAGCCCGCGCAATTGAAACCCTTTTTTGCATCCCTCCAGAGATTTCTGCAGGGAATTTTTTATTTACATTTTCAAGGTTTACACGTTTCAGTACTTCATTTACCCTTTCAAGCATATCGGCTTTTTTTTGCTTGGTGAACATTCGAAGCGGAAACATTACATTTTCTTCAATATTCATGGAATCAAATAGAGCACCACCTTGAAAAAGCATCCCGATTTCTTCACGAAGCTTGCGCTGTTCTTCATCGTCCATATCTTGGATGGCTTTGTCTTCGTAGTATATTCTTCCTTGTTCAGGTCTAAAAAGACCCAAAAGGCACTTCAGTAAAACGGTTTTTCCACTACCGCTTTGTCCGATAATAAGGTTTGTCTTACCCTTGTCAAACTCTGTGGTTATTCCTTTTAGGATTTCCTCGTCACCAAAACTCTTATGTACATCTTCTACTTTTATCATGCGCTTAAAAGGAGTTGGGTTATAATATAGTTTGCGGCAATTATCAATACACTGGTCCACACAAAGGAGTTGGTACTTGCCTTGCCCACTTCCAGTGCGCCTCCTTTCATATAATACCCTTGCCATGACGGTACGGTTGCCAGTATAAACGAAAAGACAAAGGTTTTGAAAAAGGCATAAAATAAGTGGTAGGGTATAAAATCTTCCTGCAGCCCCGCGATAAAATCTGATGAACTCGCAAAACCTCCATAGACCCCGGCTACCCATCCGCCCATTATGCCAAGAAACATTGAAAATACAATAACAAAAGGATAGAACATTAAAGCCACGATTTTTGGAAATACCAAATAGTTAAGTGAATTGATACCCATAACCTCTAAAGCGTCAATTTGCTCCGTAACCCTCATCGAGCCAATACTTGAGGTGATAAAGGAACCCACTTTTCCGGCCATAATTATGGAAATGAAGGTAGGTGCAAATTCCAAAACTACCGATTGGCGCGTTGCAAAACCAATAAGGCTTTTCGGTATCAAGGGATTGTCCATGTTTAATGCCGTTTGTATTGCAACAACACCGCCCACGAAGAAAGATATAAAAGCAACAATACCCAACGAGCTTATAATAAGATCGTTTATTTCCTTAAAAATAAGATGCCGTAAAACAGATGTTTTGGTAAAACTGCCAAACACCCTTTTGAGCATTAAAAAATAGGAACCAATATCTTGTAAATACTTCATATATAAGATAGCTATGGCTAAAATACTAAAATTAGGGCACTGTAGATTGAAAAAGCTTTTTTTAGCTTTTATTTATCAAAAAGAGCCATCATTTTATGATAAATCTGGTTGCTTTCATAAATTCCGTTGAATAGGATAGCGCCAGGACCTTCGGCAAATACCGGGACCATTGTGGCTGAATGTCCGGGGGTTGAAAAACTAGGTTTTATTTTGTTGTAATCACTACCGTCAGAAGCAAGTGTAAACCCGCCCGTTTCGTGGTCTGCCGTGACTATGATTAGGGTTTCGCCGTTTTGTTTGGCAAAATCCAAAGCAACACCTAAGGTTTTGTCAAAATCCAAAAGCTCTCCAATTAAGTAATCTGCATCATTGTCATGACCGCCCCAATCTATTTGGCTTCCTTCAACCATTAAGAAAAAACCTTTTTCGTTTTTGGAAAGTTTTTCCAAAGCAAGTTTGGTTGCATTTGGAAGAAAATCGCCGCGGCCTTCGCTCATTTTGGGCATTCCGTTTTCTGCAAGCAAAATGAGTTCTTTTTCTTCAACCGGGGTTTGAGGAAGTTGATCAGTTATCACTTTATATCCTTTGGCTCTCATTTCGGCCAATAGATCCTTTCCATCTTTTCTTTGGTTGAAGAATTTCAATCCGCCACCAGCAAAAAATGTTACACCGGAATTTAGAGCAAATTCGGTTATCTCCTCATACATTCTTCTGCTTTTTACGTGTGCGTAAAAACTTGCCGGCGTGGCATGCTGAATGGAAGATGTTGCAACAATGCCTGTAGATAGACCGCGTTTTGATAATTGTTCAACAATAGTCGGTACTGCTATGGTGTCCTTGTCAACACCAATTGCACCGTTATACGTTTTTACACCTGCCGAAAAAACTGTGGCTCCAGCGGCTGAATCTGTAACCAAATCGCTGCCAGATGAAGTTTTGCTAAGTCCAATTGTGCTAAAACGTTCGAAGTTAGGTTTGCCATCCTTATAATAAATAGCTGCCGAAACTTCGCTTAGGCCCATTCCATCACCTATCAAAAGAATGATATTTTTTGGCTTTATTATTTCAGGAGAGATTGTTGATATCGTATTGTCCTTTACTTGAACAGAAACACAGGAAGTAAAAAGGGTTGTTAAGACTAAAAAAGTGCTGAGGAAGAAACGTTTTACTTGCATTGGGGATTTTATTTGCAAAAGTAGGGATTATAAAATGTTCGGGTGTTAAAGAAAGGTTGCGAAATGTAGAATTAACGTATTCCCAATTTTTCGCGAATTTTTTGCCAACGCAGGTTTCTGACAAATTTTCCTTCTTCCTCTGAAACCAGATATTCTAGCTTTGCATTTTTCGATTGGAAATATCCTCTCATAGAATCTATGAAAAACTGAAAACTATTTTTTTTGGAAGCAAGCTTTGCCGAGGCAATCAGGGTAAGCCAAAACCCATAGCGCATTTTATAAAAAGCCTCACCCTGTTTGTATTTTGAAGACTTTGAATAAACTTTGCCGGTGGGTTTTAAATGTTTTACCTGTAGCGTGGTATCGGTCTTTACTTTCCAGCCATGGTATTCGGCTAGAAGCTCGTCTACAGTGTCCCAACCAATAGATTTTTTGAGACCACCTATTTCTTCAAAACACCTTTTACGGTATAACTTTATAGGGCCGCGTACTTTTGTTTTTTCTGAAATGGCTTCAAACTCCCAACCGTTTTCTTTTTCTATGTAAAGGTTACCGCCGGCGATGCCGATTTTTTCATCGGAAGAAAAGAGCGCTAAAACATTTTCAAAATAATTTGGAGGCAATACGATATCTGCATCAAATTTTCCTATAAAATCAAAATCAGTATCTAAAGTTTCAAAACCTTTGTAAAATGCATTTATTACTTTACTTCCGGGTTCATGGAATTTTTCAGAATTAAGGGAAACGCTCTCAATAAAAGGATGCTTTTCTGAAAATTCATCAATAGTTTTTTGCGTGCCATCTGTTGAAGCATCGTTTACAACAATCACCTTTTTCGGAATAATACTCTGTCCTACAATTGATTGAAGCATTCCTTGGATATATGCTTCTTCATTGTGGGCGGGTATGATGATGTATATCTTCATTTTGTAAAAATATTATATATTTAGTGATATTATGTAATATTAAAATTTCCCTTATGCACAGATTATTATTTTTTATAGCAGGGTTATTCATTAATCCAACTTTTGCACAGATTTATGATGTAACTATTTACGAAAAAATAGGTTTTGAAATTGGAGGTTTTGGTGATGGTTTAGATAATGAAGATTGGTTTGGTTATGCTGTTGAAGGAATTGGCGATTTAAATGGTGATGGAATTAATGATGTAGCGGCGTCTGCCATAAAAGATGATGATGGTGGATTTAATCATGGAGCAGTGTATATTCTTTTTTTAAACGCTGAAGGTTCAGTAGCGAGTTTTCAAAAAATTAGTGATACCGAAGGTGGTTTTGGTGGACAGCTGGATGAATGGGATATATTCGGTACCTCAATATCATATTTAGGTGATTTGAATAACGATGGCTTAATTGAAATTGGGGTTGGTGCGGAATATGACGGAGATGGAGGCTATTGGCATGGAGCCGCTTGGATTTTAACTTTGAATACAGATGGAACGGTAAATTCATATGCTAAAATTAGCGATACTGAAGGAGGGTTTGACGCACCGCTGGACGATGAAGATGTATTTGGGACAGATATTGAATCTATTGGAGATTTAGATGGTGACGGATTTAAGGATATTGCAGTTTCAGCTAGAAGAGATCCAGACGGAGGTTCAGATAGAGGCGCAGTTTATATTTTATTTTTAAATGGTGATTTTTCGGTAAAAAACTATCAAAAAATAAGTGATACACAAGGTGGATTAAACGGTATTTTAGAAGAAGGTGATTATTTTGGAGGTTCCATTGCAAATATTGGGGATATTAACGGCGATGGCATAATTGATTTGGCTGTGGGAGCATATAGAGATGATGATGGGGGGTTAAATAGGGGCGCTATATACATTTTGTTTATGAACACAGATGGCACGGTGGATAGCTTGCAAAAAATCAGTGATATTTCAGGAAATTTTGATGCTGAATTTAACGACGAAATGTTTTTTGGGAAATCAATTGACTTGATGGGAGATCTAAATGGCGATGAAATGATGGAGATAGCAGTTGGAGCCAGAGGGTATCAAAATAATGGGGCATTTAATTTTGGGGCTTTCTATATTCTCAATTTAAATAATGATGGTACTGTAAATAGCTACGTTAAATACACAGAAGGTTTACAACATTTTGATGGAGATATTGATGAAGAGGATTCTTTTGGTTTCAGTGTAAGTAATATTGGGAAATTAACTGAAAAAAATTGTATTGCAGTTGGAGCTTTTTCTGATGATGAAGGAGGTTTTGAAAAAGGAAGCGTATGGATTTTACAACTAGGTGAAATTTTATCCATTGAAGAGATTGTGCCCGAGTCTAATGCTATTTTTCTTTACCCCAATCCATCAAGAAATTCTTTTAGCCTTAATGAAATCGAAGGTGTCTCCAATATCAAAATTTTTGACATTAATGGACGAGAGATAGTAAGTTATGATAATGTAAATACAAATCTATTTGATGTTTCTTATTTACCGGTCGGCGAATATATAGTAAGAATTGCTATTGAAGATAAAAACTCAAGAAGTTTTAAATTGGTAAAACAATAACTATAACTTTTCTGCATAAACCAAATAATATCTTGGCGTAATTCTACGAAGTATAGGGCGTATGCCAATTTTTTTTATGGGATTGGTGAATTTTTCACGCTTTACAATTCGCCAGCCCGCTTTTTCCAAAAGCCAGTCAAACTGCCAATCCTCAAACTCATGATAGTGGCGGTCCCACTCATCTGTTTTACTTTTGTAAGCCGAAGCAAACCAAAGTTTTAAGGGTACAGAGGCAACAAGTTTTTTTGCCTTAATATCTTTCAAAACATTAAAAGGGGAAACCAAATGTTCAAAGATTTCAAAAGCTGTAACTACATCAAACTCTTCCGTTTTTACAACCCTTGTTTCCAGATCGAGATCTTCGCCTTTGGTGTTTGTAACGTCAAAACCTTCTTGTGTGAGAATTTCAGAGAAAGGATTGGGAACGCCTAAATCGAGTATTTTTTCTTCTTTTGAAATAACATTCTTTAGAAAGCGAAGCGTGTGTTTGTATCTTTTTGTTGGAAATTTGCCTTCGTACATTACACTTTATAAACTATCGCATTAATATTCATCCCCGCGCCCACGCTGGCAAAAATAACCACATCTCCTTTTTGGATGGAGTGTCCTTCCAGCTCGCCATTTAATACCAGGTCATAAAGTGTTGGTACGGTCGCCACACTACTGTTGCCCAGTTTATTGATACTCATGGGCATTATTTTTTCAGGAGCGGTTTTGTCGTAAAGTTTATAAAAACGGTTTACGATGGCCTCGTCCATTTTTTCATTGGCTTGGTGGATGAAGATTTTTTTCACTTCGTCAATGTCAACCCCGCTTTGGTCCAAGCAGGTTTTCATGGCGTCGGGTACATTGTTCAGTGCAAATTCATAGATTTTTCTACCGTACATTTTAATATAGCGGCGGTTGTCTTTTTTCTCTAAATTGTTGCTTTCGCCAAAAAAGATAAAATGTGCTTCCTCAAAAGCATAAGTGGCACTGAAATGCGACAGAATTCCACCGGATTCCTCACTAATTTCAACTATTGCGGCACCAGCACCATCACTATAAATCATAGAATCACGATCGTGTGGATCCACAACGCGTGAAAGAGCTTCCGCACCAATAACCAAACATCTTTTTGCGATGCCAGCTTTTATAAAAGCATAAGCCTGTATCATGCCCTCTACCCAACCGGGACAGCCAAAAAGTACATCGTACCCCACACAAGTAGGATTTTGAATCTTAAGGTTGTGTTTCACACGGGTAGCAATACTCGGCACCGTATCACTCTGTACGGCACCGTGTTTTACATCACCATAATTATGGGCCACAATAATATAATCCAGCGTTTCCTTATCTATGCCTGCGTTTTTTATAGCGTTTTCCGCCGCAAACGAGGCAATATCTGAAGTTGATAAATTCTTGGGAATATAGCGTCTTTCGTGTATGCCCGTAATAGCCTTAAATTTTTCAATAATTACGGTATTTTCATTGCCAAAGCGGGTGCCATCCTCATTATAAAAATGATGGTCACCAAAATGTTCGTTCTTGGCAACCTCACTCGGAATATAACTGCCTATGCCTGTAATCTTGACATTCATAAATTAGAAAGTTTCGTTAAAAATACGGAAAAATCAGTTATTAGTATTTAGTCGCAGTTTTCAGTAAATCCCTTCAGAATTAAACCGAATACTGCAAACTTTTTTAGACTTCCATATAAGCTTCTATCGGGTTGCAGGTGCATATCAAATTTCTATCACCGTATGCCTCATCTACTCTACGTATGGACGGCCAAAACTTATTGTCTGAAACATACTCCAATGGAAATGCCGCTTCCTGTCTGCTATATGGGAAATCCCAAACATCGGCAGTGAGCATCTCTAAAGTATGTGGTGAATTTTTCAGCACGTTGTTTGGCTCGTCTTTCTCAGCATCTTCAATTTCTTTTCTAATAGAAATCATTGCTTCACAAAATTGATCCAGGGCCATTTTGCTTTCGCTTTCAGTAGGCTCAATCATTAACGTTCCTGCAATTGGGAAAGAAACCGTTGGAGCGTGGAAACCGTAATCCATCAATCGTTTGGCGATATCTGTAACTTCTATTCCTTTTGCTTTGAACGGACGGCAATCCACTATCATTTCGTGGGCAGCACGGCCGCGCTCGCCGGCGTAAAGCACTTCATAATGGCCGTTCAGCCTTTCTTTGATATAGTTTGCGTTCAAGATTGCATATTGCGTAGCTTTCTTTAAGCCATTTACGCCAAGCATGCAGATATATGCATAACTAATTAAACAAACCAAAGAGCTGCCATAGGGCGCAGCGGAAATTGCAGTAATAGCATTTTCTCCCCCAGTTTTAATAACAGGATTTGATGGTAAAAAAGGAACCAGCTGCTCTGCAACACAAATGGGGCCAACGCCTGGTCCCCCACCACCGTGCGGAATAGCAAAGGTTTTGTGAAGGTTCAAGTGGCAAACATCTGCTCCGATGGCGCCGGGATTGGTCAAACCAACCTGTGCATTCATATTGGCACCGTCCATATATACCTGTCCGCCGTTTTCGTGTATGATACTTGTTATTTCTCGAATTGCAGATTCATAAACTCCATGTGTTGATGGGTAAGTAACCATCAAACAAGAAAGATTGTCTTTATGCTGTATCGCTTTTTCGCGAAGGTCATCTACATCAATATTTCCTTCTTCCGTAGATTTTGTTACAACTACCTGCATTCCAGCCATAACTGCACTTGCGGGGTTTGTTCCGTGTGCGGAAGATGGAATCAAACATATGTTTCTGTGGCTTTCACCACGCGATTCGTGATAAGCGCGAATAACCATCAAGCCGGCATATTCACCTTGCGCGCCACTATTGGGCTGTAAGGATGTCCCGGCAAAACCTGTGATTTCAGTAAGTTGCTTTTCTAATTTTTTCAGAATAATTTGGTAACCTTCAGCTTGTTCCACGGGAACAAAGGGGTGCATATTGCCCCACATTGGGTCACTCAACGGAAGCATTTCAGCCGCGGCGTTCAATTTCATTGTGCAAGAGCCCAAGGAAATCATG
The DNA here is from genome assembly GCA_002364215.1 of Aequorivita sp. UBA3180. Lineage (GTDB taxonomy): Bacteria > Bacteroidota > Bacteroidia > Flavobacteriales > Flavobacteriaceae > Aequorivita. The sequence goes on from DEXQ01000007.1 coordinate 362,076, forward strand.
GAATGGTTCAAGGAAAGATCCTTGCGCTCCAGTTTTTTGATGTAGCGCATCAAATCGGTTTCGCTGTGGTATTTGTTGAAAACTTCCTGCTGCAAAAATGCTGTTTTACGAGCTACTTCTTTTGGTATTTTATTGCCAGTTTCCAATTCGGTAATTTTTTGGAAATCTTTTTTGATGGCTTCAGAAAAGATTGAAACTATCTTATTTAAATCTTTTGGAGTTGTAGTTTCATTGATTGAGATTGAAACCGTTTCATCATCGGGATAATAGAAATTCACTTCCTTCGCTTCCGCTAAAAATTTAATTTTGGTAGCATCGGTCTTGATGGCGATGGTGTCAAAATAAGTTTCGTTTATTTGTTCAAAACCTAATTTTTCCAAAGCATTAGCAAGTGTTGCAGCCCCGTTATGTACTTTTCTTGCAATGTATTTCAAACCTTCCGGTCCGTGATAAACCGCATACATTCCAGCCATAACGGCCAAAAGAACTTGGGCGGTACAAATGTTTGAAGTTGCCTTGTCACGCTTTATGTGCTGTTCTCTTGTTTGAAGTGCCATTCGTAAGGCGCGATTGCCGTCGGTATCTTTTGTAACACCAATTATACGGCCCGGAATACTTCTTTTATATTCATCTTTTGTGGCAAAAAAAGCTGCGTGTGGGCCACCATAACCTAAAGGAATCCCGAATCGCTGGGTGGTTCCAACAACTACGTCAACACCGAAATGACCTGGAGATTCCAGCATCACCAAGCTTAAAATATCTGCAGCTACGGCAACTTTTATTTGGTTGTCATTCGCCTTTTGGATGAATTCTTTATAATTGTATACCTTGCCTGTTTTGCTTGGATACTGAAGAATTGCCCCAAAATATTCTTCGGAAAAGTCAAAATCTTCGTGATTTCCAACAACTAATTCAATTCCCAAAGGCTCCGAACGGGTTTGTAGCAATGAAAGGGTTTGCGGCAATATCTCTTCAGAAACAAAAAACTTTGAGGCATTATTTTTTTTCTTTTCCTTTTCACGAACGTTGTACAAAAGCGCCATTGCTTCTGCAGCCGCCGTTGATTCGTCCAAAAGGGAGGCGTTAGCGAGTTCCATTCCTGTTAAATCACTAACCACGGTTTGGAAGTTTAGCAAGGCTTCCAGTCTTCCTTGGGCAATTTCGGCTTGGTAAGGCGTATAAGCTGTATACCATCCCGGATTTTCCAAGATATTTCGTTGAATTACCGGAGGGGTGATGGATTGGTGATAACCCAACCCTATGTATGTTTTAAATAATTTGTTTTTTGTGGAAAGTTCGGTAATATGCTCAAGATATTCCTGCTCGCTCATTGCCGTGTCCAGATCGAGTGCTTTTTTCAGCAGAATATCGTCTGGAACGGTTTCATAAATAAGTTGATCAATAGAGCTTACACCAATGGTTTTAAGCATTTCGGGAAGATCGTTTTCCCGGGGACCGATATGCCTTAAAGCAAAAGAATCTGTGTTCATTAATTTGCGTTTGAAATTTAGGTGGCAAAATTACAATATTAAACGTGAAATAGCTCCTTTTTAAAGAGTTGAAAACTTAATTTTTTCAACTAAATAACAAGGTTATAAACACTTTGGTTTACTTTTGGGAATATGAAGGTTTTCTCCCCTGTTTTTGCATTTTATATAAACAGCAGCATTCACGTTGCTTTGGCAGTTGTGGCACTCCTGGCAATTACCGTTTTGGAGTATGGCCTAACCATTTCCTGGGAATTGTGGAGCTTTGTTTTCTTAGGCGCTTTAACGGGTTATAATTTTGTGAAATATGCTAAAGTTGCCGGTCTGCACCACCGTAGTTTAACCAATTCCTTAAAAACCATCCAGGTTTTATCTGCGGTTTGTTTTGTGGCGCTTGCCGCTATTGCTTTTCGGTTGCCCATAGATGTGTTGTTGATTGCTGCCGCCTTTGGGCTAACCACCTTTTTTTATGCGGTTCCTTTTATACGAAGTAAAAATCTTCGAAATTTTTCAGGAATTAAGATTTTTGTGGTGGCATTTGTATGGGCGGGAGTAACCGTGATTTTGCCTTTTGCAGCTTCTGAAGTGAAAATAGATTTAGATGTACTGCTTACATTTTTTCAGCGCATTTTAATTGTGGTGGCACTTATTCTCCCTTTTGAAATACGCGATATTCCTTATGATGGGTTAAACCTTAAAACCTTGCCTCAACAAGTGGGGGTGAGAAATGCAAAGTTATTGGGGTTGGGTGTGCTTTTGATTTGCTTGGGATGTGAATTTTTTAAAAAAGACTTTGAAGTTGCCTACATTATAAGTCTTTTAATTTTCTGCGTAGTCTTAGGATGGTTTTTGGTTATTTCAAAGCCAGTGCAGAACCGTTACTTTTCTTCTTTTTGGGTGGAAGGGCTGCCAATGGTATGGTTGCTCGTTTTTAAACTTTTTGAACAGCTTTAGGAGTTGTGCTCGTTTTTTATTTCGTCTTGAAGCTTCGTTTTTATTTGTTCCTTTACTTCTGGGCAAAGGGTTTTGATGTCTGCAGACTGTATAGTCTTGGTAAGTTTGGTATTGCGTTTGGCGTATCCGCGGCACAATTTGCACATTAACAAATGTATCTTCAGCATAAATTTATCAAATAGACCAGCTTCTTTGTACTGGGTTTTGTCGCAAACGTGTGCGGCATCGTCACATTTTAAAAAAAACTTCATATTTTTTAGTTAAACCAATTTTTTTCCAAGCACTCTGCCAACGACTTACGTGCTCGGTGAATTATTACCCAAAGGTTAGACGGCGTAATATTGTATTCTTTACAAATAGCTTCAGTGTCAAAATTTTCAACAGTTTTCATCTTGAAAATGTTTGCCTGTTTTTCAGGAAGTTGATCCAGACACTCCAAAATTGCCAGCCCGAGTTCACGGTTTTCCATTTTGTCCTCAGCCGTTTTGTCAAAAGGGTCGGCAGCATTTTCTTCCAGCCAGTCGCCTTCAGAGTCGTCATCGCGGTATGTAATGTGTACTTCAGCCTTTCCTTTTTTGGAATTTATCTTGCGGTAATAATCGATTATTTTTCGCTTTAAAATAGAGATGAGCCAAGTGCGTTCCGTAGCCTCTCCCTTAAAGTTGTTTTTCGATTTAAGTCCCGCCAAAAAAGTTTCTGAAATCAGATCCTGCGCCACAATATGGTCATTTACCCTTACAATTGTGTAATTGTAGAGGTAGTCTGCATATTTGTCAACCCATTGGTCTGGATTTAGTAGTTCCAAAAGAATAATTTTTTGCCTATTTCAAAAATAGGGAAGTTTTACAAACATATACGAAATTACCGGCCATTTAGTTTTATGGGGTTATTGCTGAAATAGTTAAACTTTTATATTTTAAACCTAAGTCCAATAGTTGTCTTATTTTTACAGGAATTAATCTTATATACTTCCCAATGAAAAAATTTACTACAGGAATTTTAATGTTCCTTTTATTCACATTTACTGGCTTTGCCCAGCATGGCAATGCTTTTTATGCCACAATGGATGCTGCCGATGCAATTACTTTTAAAACGCTCTATCCAGACGATATTGCAATTTTAGCAAGCAATGATAAGCAAGCAGCGGTGTTACTTTCTGAAGAAGTGGCACATGCAATCCACGACAATGTACGTACCCACGGTCCTGGTTATATATTCAGGGCTTCCGAAGAAAAAGCGGTTCAAGCCTTAAACCAAGTTGCAAACCGTGGCCCACAGATAGATTATAGCATCACCGAAGATACATTTGTAAACGAATGCTTAGACCTTGTGGATGGGCAGAACATTGAAGATGATATCTTAGAGCTTCAAGCTTACGGAACTCGATACCACACCAAATCACAAGCGGTACAAGCAGTTATGGATCAACAGGCAAAATGGGACGCAATGATTCTGGCCGCTGGAAGAACCGATGTACACACCCGAATCTACAACCACGTAAATACCCAGATGCCTTCCGTAATTTTAACGTTTGATGGGGCGAATACGCCAGATGAATTTGTGATTATCGGCGGGCATATAGATTCAACTACTTTTGGAGATAAGAACAATGCGCCGGGTGCAGATGATAATGCTTCGGGAATTGCTTCCCTGAATGAAATGGTACGTGTGCTATTGGAAAAAGATTTTGTTCCTAATAGAAGTATAGAAGTAATGGCTTTTGCCGCCGAGGAAATTGGTCTTGTAGGTTCAGCTGAAATTGCAGAGGATTATGCCAATCAAGGAGTTAATGTTGCTGCATATGTACAGTTTGATATGACGGGCTACAATGGCTCCAATAGCGATATTTATATTACCACAGATTGGTACAACAGCAATGCACTGAATACATATTTGACCGAATTGATGGATCATTACAACAGCAATAACCCAAACAATAACCATAACTTTACCTATGGCTATACAGAATGTGGTTATGGTTGTTCAGATCATGCCAGTTGGGCAGATAATGGTTTTGACGCCGCTTTCCCATTTGAAGCAGCAATGGGGCAGGACAATCCAAATATTCACAGTCCAGGAGATGTCTATTCTTTCTTTGGAGAAACAACACATTCTGTAAAATTCGCAAAATTGGGATTGGAGTTTTTGATCGAAGCTGCCAAACCCCAAATTCTATCCGTGGATGACTTCTCTGATAATGCTATCCGGGTTTTCGTGAAAGACAAAACATTAAACTATCGTTTGAACAATACAGTTTCAAACGTTAAGGAGGTAACTGTTTATAACGTAGCGGGACAAAGAATAATTTCTGAAGAAATGAACAATGAATCTGGAAGTGTAACCCTTCAGCAATTTGCCAAAGGTTTTTATATTGCGCAGTTCACTTTGGAAAATGGCCATGCATTCACAAAGAAATTTATATTGAATTGATATAGCTGTAGGCAATAAGCTTTTATTGATCTGCAAATTATGTAAGGCTTCAAAAGTTCTGAACTTTTGAAGCCTTAAATATTTATTGAAGCAATCCCGCCCGTTTTAAAAGTGCTTCGGGATCTGGCTTTTGCCCTCGAAATTTTATGTAGAGTTCCATCGGGTCCATCGTTCCTCCCTGTGAAAGCACGAAACCTTTAAATCTATCCGCTACTTTTTTATTGAAAATGCCTTCTTGTTTAAATAGTGCGAATGCATCCGCATCCAAAACCTCAGCCCATTTGTAGCTGTAATAACCTGCTGAATAACCCCCTTGGAATATATGTGAAAACGAAGTGCTCATGCAGTTTTCTTTCACGTCGGGATAAAGTTGGGTGTCGTCAAAAGCGGCAACCTCAAAAGCTTTTACTTCTTTTATTCCTGAAGGATCGCTGCCGTGCCAAGCCATATCAAGCATTCCAAAACTTAACTGTCGCAAAGTTGCCATTCCTTCCAAAAAAGTAGCAGAATCCTTTATTTTTTCAACGTACTCCATTGGGATCACTTCTCCAGTTTTATAATGTGTGGCGAAAAGCTCCAAGGTTTCTTTTTCATAACACCAATTTTCTAAAATCTGGCTGGGCAATTCTACAAAGTCCCAATACACACTTGTTCCTGAAAGACTAGGGTAGTGGGTATTTGCAAGCATTCCGTGTAGGGCGTGACCAAATTCGTGGAAAAGCGTGGTAACTTCATTAAAAGTTAAAAGTGAAGGCTTGCTTGCAGTTGGTTTCGTAAAATTGCAAACAATGGAAATATGCGGACGGTCATTTTTGCCGTCTATTATTTGTTGCGGTTTATAGGAAGTCATCCAAGCGCCATTTCGTTTTCCTGCACGTGGATGAAAGTCTGCGTAAAAGATGGCGACCAACTCGCCTTCATCATCCTTTACTTCATAGGTTTTTACGTCTGCGTGATATTTGTCTATGTTTTGCACTTCCTCAAAATGAAGTCCGTAGAGTTTTTCCGCAACGGTAAAAACGCCCTTGATAACATTTTTCAATTCAAAATAAGGCTTCAACTTTTCATCGTCCAGATTGAAGAGTTTCTGTTTCAATTTTTCAGAATAATATGCTCCGTCCCATTTTTCCAAATGATCGATACCGTCAAGTTCTTTCGCGAAAGCCGTCAATTCATCAAACTCCTTTTGCGCTGCAGGTTTCGCCTTTTCGAGCAATTCATTTAAAAATGATTTTACTTTTTTGGGAGTTTCTGCCATTCGTTCTTCAAGTACGAAGTGGGCGTGGCTATTATAGCCCAACAGATTTGCACGTTGGTGACGTAGGTTTGCAATCCGCAAAACATTTTGTTGGTTGTCCAATTCGTCATTATGAAAACCTTTTGCACCAAAGGCAATCGCCAATTTTTTGCGAAGCTCGCGGTTGTCTGCATAGGTCAAGAAAGGAACGTAACTTGGGTAATCCAAAGTAAAAACCCAACCTTCTTTTCCTTTTTCCTCGGCGGTTTGGGCGGCGGCTTCAATTACCCCTTCGGGTAGGCCGGAGAGATCTTTTTCATTAGTAATGTGAAGTTCAAACCTATTTGTTTCCGCCAAAACGTTTTCCCCGAAAGTAAGTTTCAACTTAGAAAGATCAGCATCAATTTTACGTAATTGCGTTTTCTTTTCTTTAGAAAGATTGGCACCGTTTCTTGAAAAAGCCTTGTATTTTTTATCGAGCAGCATTTGCTGTTCTTCGGAAAGGTTTAAGGAATCCTTTTGATTGTAAACTGTTTTTATTCTTTCAAACAAGGCCTCGTTCAACAGCATGTCGTTACTGAATTCCGTAAGCATAGGCGAAACTTCCTGTGCTATTTTCTGTATTTCGTCATTCGTTTCGGCACTGTTGAGATTGAAGAAAATGCTTGTTGCGCGGTCTAAAAGATCTCCTGTATTTTCAAGGGCTTCCACTGTATTTTTAAAAGTCGGGTCTTCCGAATTTGAAGTGATTGCATCAATTTCAGCCTTAGTTTCGACAATTAATTTGCTGATGGCAGGCAGGAAATGTGCGTTTTCAATTTTAGAAAATGGGGCGGTGTTGTAGGGTTGTAATAGGGGGTTCATAAAAAAGATTATGAGTTTAAAAGTTTATGAGTTTATAAAAAATGTTTCAAGTTTAAAGGTTGAAAGTTTTTATAGATTATATTTTTGACTACAACTACTGACTACTGACTACTGACTACTGCGTACTTTTTCTGCCCCTTCCTCAACCTTCATTTTAAGGCCCTCCTTGTATGCAACAATCTTGTCCAAAACACATTTATCAGAAGAACCTATTATCTGTGCGGCAAGAATCCCCGCATTTTTTGCGCCATTCAATGCAACTGTGGCAACGGGAACACCGCCGGGCATTTGGAGGATGGAAAGCACGCTGTCCCAACCATCAATGGAGTTGCTGGATTTTACGGGCACGCCAATTACTGGAAGTGGTGAAAGCGAAGCAATCATCCCTGGAAGGTGTGCTGCACCGCCTGCTCCTGCTATTATTACCGAAATGCCCCGCGTATGTGCATTCTTTCCGTAATCAAAAAGTTTGTCCGGAGTTCGGTGGGCAGAAACGATGTCCACTTCCACTTCTATGTCGAATCCTTTTAAAATATCTACTGCTTCCTGCATTACTGGCAGGTCGCTGGTGCTACCCATTATTATTGCTACTTTCGGCATAAATTCCAAATTTTAAAATTCCAAATCCCAAATCCATTTTTCTGGAATTTGGTACTTGAAATTTGGTGCTTATTTATTTACTAATAACTTCTATCGTTTTCTTAACCTCCTCCGCAATCTTTCGCGCTTTGTTGAGGTCTTTGTTTACTATGGTTACGTGGCCCATTTTTCTAAAGGGGCGGGTTTCTTTTTTGCCGTATATGTGTGGCGTTACGCCTTCCATCGCCAAAATGTTTTCTATGTTTTTATAGACAACTGGGCCGGTGTGGCCTTCGGCGCCTACTAAGTTAACCATAATACCACCAACTTTGCTATCGGTGTTGCCCAAAGGTAAACCTAAAATGGCTCTTATTTGCTGCTCAAACTGGTTGGTGTAGCTGGCTTCTATGCTGTAATGGCCGCTGTTGTGGGGTCTTGGAGCTACTTCGTTTACCAATATTTCATCGTCTTCTGTTTGGAACATTTCTACCGCTAAAAGGCCTACGTGCTTAAACGCTTCGGAAACTTTTGTGGCTACGGCTCTTGCTTTGTTGGCAACTGCTTCGTCTATACGGGCGGGGCAGATTACGTATTCCACTTGGTTGGCTTCTGGGTGGAATTCCATTTCAACAACCGGATACGTTGTTGCTTCCCCGGAAGGGTTTCGGGCTACTATTACGGCCAATTCATTTTTAAAGGGAATCAATTTTTCAACAATGCAAGCGCCTTCGGAAAGCGGAATTACATTCTCCGCGCTACGAACAATACTCACGCCCTTCCCGTCATAACCGCCGGTGCAACTTTTCCATACAAAGGGAAAGTGTAGTTCTTTTCTAACTATGGCTTCGTTGAGGTCGTACTTGTCTTTATAAACCTTAAAAGGTGAGGTAGGTATTTGGTGGTCTTTGTAGAACTGTTTCTGCACCCCCTTGTCCTGAATATTTCTGAGTGTTGCAGCGCTGGGATACGTTTTTACGCCTTCGTTTTCCAGCTTTTCCAAGGCTTCCACATTTACGCCTTCAATTTCGAATGTGAGTACATCTACCTTTTTTCCGAAGTTATAGACCGTGTCAAAATCCATTAAATCGCCCTGTTCAAAATTGTCTGCTGCAATGCGGCAGGGGGCTTCTGCGCTGGGGTCGAGGACGCTGGTGCGGATGTCCCACTTGCGGGTTTCGTAAAGCATCATTTTGCCCAATTGTCCGCCGCCGAGGATGCCAAGTGTGAAGTTGGTGGAGAAGTAGTTCATGTCTGTTGTGTGTTGTCTGTTATCTGTTATCAGTCGTCTTGTGCTTATTGCCAAACACCTAACACCTAACGCCTAACGCCTAACGCTTAACGCTTAACGCTTAACGCTTAACGCTTAACGCTTAACGCTTTTTGCGAATGCAAAGATAGGTATTTCGAATTTCGTGAAACGACTATTTTTCCCAACTTAAAGTTTCACCCAATGTTAGCTATTATCCCTAATTTTGAAAAACGAATTTGAAAATAGCAAAACGACTAAAAAATGCTCCAAAACAATTTCCAACTTATAAAAACCACTTTTGAAGAAACCATCCCAATGCATAAGTTTTTGGGGTTAAAAATTGAACTGCTCGAAAAGAGTTTCGTGCGCATTAGCGTGCCGTTTAGAAAGGAATTGGTGGGCGACTTTAGAAATAACCGCTGGCACGGCGGCGTAATTGCAACCGTTATGGATTCTGTGGGCGGCGTAATTGGCGCGACCCATTTTACCTCGCTGGACGACAAAATTGCCACCATAGATTTGCGGATAGATTATCTGCGAGGTGCCGAACCGGAAGCAATTATGGTTGAAGGGAAAATTATTCGCTTTGGCAATAGAATACTCGTGGCACGGATGAAAGCTTTTCAAAACGACAAATTAATAGCAGAAGGAAAAGGAGTCTATAATTTTATTAGAATGAATACCCATTCCGAAGAAAACGCGGACGACAAAAATTAACTTTTTACAAATAATGACAGCTGCTGCTTTACACGAAATAATTGTTGCTGAAACTGCCGTAGCGGTTTACTTTTCTACACCCCATTGTGGAGTTTGTGAGGCACTACGACCCAAGGTGGAAGCGCTGTTTTCAGAAGAATTTCCTGCGGTAAAATTTCTTCACATTAAAATAGAAAATTCACCAGAAATCTCTGGGGAATTCGGTGTTTTTTCCGCACCTACTTTGTTGGTGTTTTTTGAAGGAAAGGAGTTTTTAAGAAAAGTTAGGTTGATGGGGATTCAGGAACTTAAAGATAAAATTGAGCGACCCTATAATATGATTTTTTAAAACTTCTCTTGCATAAAATATATTTAGAATAGCTTGGTCAAACTTTTTTATCAATTTACATTTAAACTTCTAAAAAAGGGCCTAAATGAAAAATCAAAAACAGGCATATATTTATGCGGGTATCGCTGTAGTTTTATGGAGTACGGTGGCTACCAGTATGAAGATAGCACTTCAGAGTTATAGCTTTATGCAGTTGCTGTTCTGGTCTTCGGCAACTGCGCTATTGATCTTGGGCATACTGATGGTGGCGACCAAGAAATTCGGCAATTTAATTAAACTGCCTGCAAAAGCTTTTTTGAAATCGGCGTTATACGGTGCCATTAATCCGTTTCTGTATTATATCATTTTGTTTAAGGCCTATGAACTCTTGCCCGCCCAAGAAGCACAGGCGCTTAATTATACTTGGCCCATAATGCTCAGTTTGCTGGCAGTGCCATTGCTCAATCAAAAAATAAGTTTCAAGAATGTGGTCGCCATTGGTATCAGCTTTATAGGGGTGCTGATTATTGCTACGGGGGGTAACTTGATTAATTTGTCTTTTTCCAACGGTCAAGGGGTGGTTTTTGGGCTGGCATCGGCTGTAATTTGGGCGCTGTTCTGGATATTTAATATTAAGGACGAACGCGATGAGCTGAGTAAGCTTTTTCTCAATTTTTTCTTTGGGTTTATTTATATAGTTATTGCCTTGCTAGTCACTTCGGAAATTGTATTCGTCAATCTAAAATCGTGGCTAAGCGCGGTATATGTTGGGTTTTTTGAAATGGGAATCACCTTCGTTATCTGGTCCATCGCCCTTAAAAAATCAATTACGGCGGCAAAGGTGAGCAATCTTGTTTATTTGGTGCCCTTTCTATCTTTGGTGGTAATCTATTTTATTTTGGAAGAACCTATTCGCTTACCGACAATTATTGGCTTATTCCTCATTGTAGGCGGTCTGACTTTCGATAAAATAAGCTTTAGACAATTGCGGTTCAGGGGTGGGGAGTAATTTTATTTTTTCTGAAAAAGGACTAAGCTCCAACGCTTACCACTCAATAAACAACACCTTTTTTAGTCTTAAAATTTCAAAATTCTATAACGTCGCTTTCAGAAGGGTAAGTATTGCTTTGCGTTTCTGCCATTGTAGGTACGAAGGGTGTCAACGGAGGTTCGTCCATATATCCCGGTGGAAGGGCGCCCAACTTCGTAAATTGTGAAAATTTGTAGGGCAAGCTTTCAAAATAAAGGCCATCAGCGTATTCAACTATTTGCTTGCCTTCTGGATTGGTGAGCACGTGCATATGCAGATGCGGGGCGAAGGAGTTTCCTGAATTTCCCAAACGGCCCAGCTCTTGGCCTTTGGTTACAGTGTCTCCCACTTCAACCAAAACGGAATTGGGAACAAGATGGCAGTAGGTGCCTATGCTGCCGTCTGCATGTTCTACATAAACTACATTGCCGGTCACGTTTGAGGCGTCTATTGGGTAGTCAATTTCACCCGGGGTCATATTGTCTGGAATGTTGTTTTCTGTAAAAATCACTTTTCCACCTTCAGCGGCAAGTATAGGAAGATTATAACAGTACCAATCTTCCAGTTGGCTGCCGTCGTTTTGATAGGGCAGGCCATCTACCAGCTTGGCATAATCTATGGCGTAGCGCTGGGGATTGTTTCCTATTAAATAGCCTTGCTGTACTGGATCAAAAAGGGGTTCGGGGTATGGAAAAATAGCACGGGTGTGGTAGGAGGTTGGGCCAGCCGCAGCTTCCGCCAACCAGATACCTTGGGGCACAGGAAAGGCAATGGTTATAGGGTCTAGGTATTCTTCTTCTATTTTTAAGGTGAAGGTGTGTTGCTTTGCAGTGCCTTCGGCATCTTCATACTGAAATAGGTGCGCCAACTCTTCCTTTTCCCAACCCTGTGCAGGGTAGGGCAGCCAGATACTGGCTATATGCAAATCGTCCCTGGTGATGAAATCGGAATAGGACAGTTGTAGATTGCTATTGTTGAAGATTTCTACTTTTTGAAGGGTGGGGACTTTTATATGCATTTCATACACAAACCAAGTGCCGCTGGTGTTTATTACTTTCACTGGCGGAGTGGGTAAGGCTACCAGCAGGTCGTATGGGTCATTTTGGGGTTCGTTTTTGTTGCAGGCGGCGAGGAGGATTATGAAAAGTGCTATTAATATGTTTTGGTTTTTGGGAAACATCTTGGTAGGTATTTTGTAATTAAAAATTTAAAGATAGGAAATTTTTTAAGGGAGGTAAACATCTCCCTAGCCCTCTCTCGTCAAGCCCGGGACAGGCTCTCCAAAAAGGAGCTGGATTAAGTTTGTTATAATTGTAGGAGTGTGGTTTTGATAATTCCTTTGCCGTCGTTTAATACAACTGCTGATAGTAGTGTTTCTTCTTTTGGTTTGAGATTGAAAGGCGTAGCCAATAGATCTACGCCGCTTTTTACTTTTAATCTGTTGCCCTGTCCGGAAATGATATCCTTGTTGGGCTTAAAAGCACCGTTGGGAATATGTTCCGTTAGAATAACATATTTATAAGCAGCCAACTTGTTTACAATGCCTTGTATTTCGGCATTTGATAGATGCTGTAGCACTTGTCGGAGGATGGCGCAATCTGCGGGTGGCAAAGGGGCTGTTGCAATATCTAGACAATAAAACTCTAGATTGGGAGCCCTAAATAGTTGCTGGTTGCGGACTATGAGGCTGGGCACTATATCTATTGCAATGTACTTTTTGGTATGTGGCACCAAGTTTTTACCTACGTTAAAATCGCCGCAACCTAAATCACATACCGTCAGCGGGGGTGAAAAGGAAGTTAAGAAAGCCGTTACAGCCTCCAGATACGGTTTTACTATGGCAGGCAGATGCGAACCCTCGCCAGAGTAGAAATCTGCATTATCACCGCCCCAAAAGTTTTGTTCATACACCTGCTCCATGGCTGCTTTTGTAGGCCAAGGGGTTTTTGGTTTTTTGGGATGGTTTTGGTTGCTCTCCATCAATAAATTTATAAATATCCAAATGTACTATTATAATTCTCTCACTTTTCCTAATAACTAATAACTAATAACTAATGACTCTTGATCTAAATCATACAGCCAATAAAAAAATAAAACCCTATATTTGGTATTCTCCCCGATTAAATAAGAACCCTTTACGGTTTTCCGTAATTGGTGGGTTTTGAATTTTGATACATTTGAATAAATTAATTAAACCTTCGCACATGTGTGGTATAGCAGCAATAGGGATGTCGTATATATACATGTTGTATGCCATGCTGAAAAAGCCAACGCACAAATAGGCACATTTGGTTTTTGCCGACCCACAATCCAAACGCAAAAAACCAAAAGAGCCTATTTTTTTGCCTACGCTCGGACAGACCAACAATGAAACGAACGAAATGTATATTGAAAAATGAGATAAACGGAAAATTCGAGCTATTTTAGCGACTTAAATTTATGCGGACATGAACCGAATAAAGGAAGTACTTGAAAAGAAAGGAATTAAACAAACTTGGTTAGCTGAAAAACTCGGAAAGAGTTACAACATGGTAAACGGATACGTACAAAACCGACAGCAACCAAGACTTGAAATCCTTTTTGAGATAGCAAGAATCCTTGAAGTGGAAGTAAAAGACTTAATCAAAGAAGAAAAAAAATAAATATATGTCAGAAGACCAAAAGAAAATACTTGAAAACCAACTATGGGGAATCGCTAACCTGCTGAGAGGCAAAATCAGTGCGGACGACTATCGAGACTACATTCTTGGCTTTATCTTTTACAAGTATCTTTCAGAGAAGCAAACACTTTACGCCAATGAACTGCTTGTAGGTGAAGCGGTAACCGACTACAAAACAGTAACGGACAAAGAAACCTTGGATGCCATCAAGGAAGAATCTTTGCTGAAATTGGGTTATTTCTTAGAGCCTTCTCAACTCTTCTCTGTTTTAGCTGCCAAAGGAAATGCTGACATTGAAAGCGAAAGCAATTACATCTTGGAAGACCTCAAGTCTGTGCTTAATCATATTGAGCAAAGCACCATGGGTACAGAATCTGAAGAAGATTTTAATGCTTTGTTTGAAGACTTGGATTTGAACTCTACCAAAATTGGAAGAACCGTTGGAGCGAGAAATGAAATCATTGTAAAAATCCTGAATTACCTTGACAAAATAGATTTCAAATTAGAGGAAATTGATTCTGATGTCTTGGGTGATGCTTACGAATATTTGATTGCAAGATTTGCAGCAGGTGCAGGGAAATCGGCAGGTGAGTTTTATACACCTCAACAAGTTTCTAAGATTCTGTCAAAGATTGTAACCACAGGAAAATCTAAAATTAAATCAGTATATGACCCCACGTGCGGCTCAGGTTCATTGCTTTTGCGAGTAGCCAAAGAAGCAGATGTGAGTGAGTTTTACGGACAGGAACTAGGACGCACAACTTATAACCTTGCCCGAATGAACATGATTTTGCATGATGTGCATTTCCGTGAGTTCAACATTGTGCAGGAAGACACCTTGGAAAATCCGCAACACTTGGACAAACGATTTGAAGCGGTGGTTGCCAATCCACCATTTTCTGCTCATTGGAAAAGTGATGCCAACCCTCTATTTAATACAGATGAACGCTTTAACCAGTACGGACGATTAGCACCCAAAACCAAAGCCGATTATGCTTTCTTAACCCACATGCTTTATCAATTGGCGGACAATGGTATTATGGCAAGTGTGTTTCCGCATGGTGTGTTGTATAGAGGTGCTGCTGAAGGTCATATTCGCGAATACATCATAAAAGAAATGAATGCCTTGGATGCCGTAATTGGATTACCTGCCAATATTTTTTACGGTACTTCAATTCCTACCTGCATTATGGTGCTAAAAAAATGTCGTGAGGTAGATGATAACATTGTCTTTATTGATGCCAGTGGAGATAACTATTTCAAAAAAGAAGGCAATCAAAACGTACTTCGTAATGAAGATGTAGATCGTATCGTAAACACTTATCGCAACCGTGAAACCATTGAAAAGTATAGTTATGTAGCCACATTGGCGGAAATTGCTGAAAACGAGTATAATCTTAATATACCACGTTATGTTGATACTTATGAGGAAGAAACATTAAGGCCATTAAACGTGCTTTCAGAAAGTCTTGATACTATAGCTCAGGAATTAGAGGAAGTAAACCAAAGGATTCAAGATAGTTGCCAACATTTAAATATTCCATTTCCAAGTAGCGTAAATAGAAACCTTTTACTAGAATATAAAAAATCTGTTCAACGAGACCTATTTAATCAAGTAATAAGATTCCAAATGGAAAATGGAGAAAACCATCCTGATTGGCAAAATTATATTTTACAAGATATCGGAACTACTTACAATGGTTTAACAGGAAAAACAAAAGAAAATTTTGGTGAAGGTTTGCCTTACATACAATACAAACAGATTTTTGACAAGAGTTATATAGATACGTCAAAATGTGAATTTGTTGAAATCCTAGAAGATGAGAATCAAAACAGAGTTCAATATGGCGATATTTTCTTTACAACTTCTTCTGAAACAATATTAGAAGTTGGGTTTGCATCTGTACTATTAGCTGAGGTTGGTGAAATGTATCTAAATAGTTTTTGTTTTGGATACCGTCTAAATTCATTTGATATACTAGACCCAAACTTTGCTCAATATCTTTTTCGTAATGATGAACTAAGAAGGAAAATTGTGCGACTAGGCCAAGGTAGTACCAGGTACAATATATCTAAAGTACAATTGATGAAAATTGATACACTTCTACCCTCTATTCCTGAACAGAATCAAATATCTTCTTTCCTTAATTCCATTGATAGAAAGATTGAATTGATAAGCAATGAATTTTAGTTAAATGGAGAAAGTTCGAGATATAATATCTGCCAATTTATTAAAGCACTCACAATTTGAAGAGTATTTTAAAATAATTGAGATAATCGAAGAGCATACATTTCTTAACCCAGATGTCTGTATTGAAAGCTGTAAAGCCCTTGTAGAAGGTATTTCAAAAACAATCTTAATTAATCTTGATAATACAAAGACTACCGATAACATTGATAAAGATGACTTGCCTAAGCTTTTTAAAGACGCAATGCGCAAGTTATCAGATGAATGTGAGGATTTAGAAGGTGATTTTGCCGCTCGTTTTTCTGCTATAATTCAAGTGATTGCCGAAATAAGAAATAAGCGTAGCGATATCTCACATGGTAGAATGGCACCAAAATTTATTTTCAGTTCTTCTAAATTAGCTTCTACAGTTGTCAATATGACTGATAGTATGTTGGAGTATATCTTAGAGCATTATTTCAGCATCGACCATTATAAAGACAGCATTTTAGATTACAATTCGGAGCAAATGGAAGCTTATAATGATTGGTTGGATGAAAGCGTTGATTTTCCCATTAAAAAAGCTAGATATAGTAAACTTCTTTATGAAAATGATTATGACGAATATGAAAGTAGATACTCAGATGAATATTTGAAATCTAAAGAAGAAGATGAAATTGAACATAAAGAAGCCGTTGCAGTAATTGAGGAAAAAGAAACTATTGAAACAATCGACCCTGCAACCCAAGAACAACCAGTAGCTATTCCAGTCGAAGAGCAAGAAGAAAAGCAGGTAGAGAAACTAGTTTCTGACTTTGATGAAGAAACCTTTTGGTCTGAGGTTAGAAATCAAGCACTTCAAGAATTTGCAGAGGCAGAAAATTTAAAAAGTGAAGAATTGAAAGAAGTGGTTAATGAATATCTATTCAGTGAAAAACCACCATTACGTGACGATGTTGCTAAAACAATGAACGAAAGACCGAAATTGTCAGAGTTCAAAACGATAGTTCCAAGTTTGACAGATAGAATTATGGCTTTTGCCAATGACTTAAATAATCCAGAAGCAGAAGCATGACATCACAACCCGAACAAATATTAGAAAACAATTTAGTTACCCAACTTGAAAGGCTTGGCTATAAAAGGGTTGTAATACGTGATGAAAATGAACTTTTAGCCAATCTCAAAAATCAATTAGAGAAACATAACAAGGTACAGTTAAGCGATAACGATTTCAAGCAAATACTCAACTATATCAACAAGGGCAATGTGTTTGAACGTGCTAAAATATTGCGAGACCGAGTGCCATATACCAACGCCCAAGGCGAAACCAAAACTGTAGAACTCATCAACCAAATTCATTGGTGCCAAAATGAGTTTCAGGTTACGCAGCAAATCGCCATGGAAGGCACGCACAAAAACCGCTATGACGTAACTATTCTCATCAATGGTTTGCCATTGGTTCAAATTGAATTAAAACGGAGAGGTTTAGAACTCAAAGAGGCATTTAATCAAACCAATCGCTACGAAAGACATTCCTATTGGGCAGGTCATGGTTTGTTTCAATTTGTGCAGGTTTATGTGATCAGCAACGGAGTAAATACAAAATATTACGCAAACGCACCGTTGAAAGCCCGCTCATTCAAACAAACTTTTTATTGGGCTGATGAAAAAAACCGCCTAATTACTCAGTTAGCGGCATTTTCGGAAGTGTTTTTAGAGCCTTGCCACATTTCTAAAATGATAACCAAGTACACCGTTCTAAACGAATCGCAAAAGATTCTGATGGTGCTTCGACCATATCAATTTTATGCCGTTGAAAATATAGTTGAGCGGGTAAAAACCACAACCAAGTACGGCTACATTTGGCATACAACAGGTTCAGGTAAAACCTTGACTTCCTTCAAAGCTGCTCAAATTCTTACAAATTTACCGCAAGTTCACAAGGTGGTTTTTGTGGTGGATAGAAAAGATTTGGATTACCAAACCACCAAAGAGTTTAACGCATTTAGCAAAGGAAGCATAGACGGAACAAACAATACAAATACTCTTGTTAAGCAACTTTCAGGAGATAACAAACTCATTGTTACCACCATTCAAAAACTCAATACGGCTATCAGTAAAACTCGCTATTTGGGGAAAATGGAAGCTTTGAGAAATGAGCGTATCGTTTTCATTTTTGACGAGTGCCACAGAAGCCAGTTTGGGAAAACTCACGAAGAAATTAATAAATTCTTTGCCAATTGCCAGATGTTTGGGTTTACGGGTACACCCATCTTTGAACCCAATGCAGGTAAAAATGAATATGGCAAACGAACAACCAAAATGCTTTTTGGTGATTGCTTGCACAAGTATGTGATTACAGATGCCATTAGAGACGAAAACGTTTTAAAGTTTTCAGTGGAGTACATCAGAACTTTCAAAAAGAAAGACCATATTCTCGATATCAATGTAGAAGCCATTGATGAAGCAGAAGTAATGGATTCCCCAATTCGCTTAGATAATATTTCGGAATACATCATTGCTAATCACAATCGAAAAACCCATAGCCGAGAGTTTACAGCCATTTTCTGTGTTTCGAGTGTTCCCATTTTGATTGAGTACTATAAATTGTTTTTGCAGAAAAAAGAAGAAGGAAAACACAACCTTCGGTTGGCAACCATATTTTCTTATTCTGCCAATGAAGAAGACAAAGATGCCGTTGGCTTTGTAGATGATGAAGAATTTTTAATGGCAGCAGAACCACAAGCAGAATATAATACCCAGCATACGAGGGACGAATTAGAAGATTTCATCAAGCACTATAACAAGCAATTTGGAACAAACTACACCAGCAAAGACAATCAATCATATTACAACTATTACAATGACATAGCCAAACGAGTAAAACACCGCCAAATTGATGTTTTGGTTGTGGTAAATATGTTCTTGACAGGTTTTGACAGTAAGCATTTGAACACGCTTTATGTTGATAAGAATTTGAAATATCACGGACTTATTCAAGCTTATTCCCGAACAAACCGAATTCTGAATGAAGTCAAATCGCAAGGAAACATAGTTTGCTTTAGAAATTTGAAAGAAGCAACGGATGAAGCCATTACCCTATTTTCAAACAAGAATGCCATTGAAGAAATCATCATGCAGCCTTATGAAGAGTATGTTGCGAAATTCAACCAGGCATTTATTGCTTTATTACAGATTGCGCCCACGGTAAACAGTGTTAACGATTTACCAAGCGAAGAAGAAGAATTGGCTTTTATTCAAGCCTTTCGTGAATTGATGCGTTTGAAGAATGTGCTTTCCACATTCACTGAATTCAAGTTTGACGACTTGTCCATGACAGAGCAGTCTTTTGAAGATTACAAAAGCAAATACCTTGACTTGTACGACAAAGCCAAAGGTCACAACCAAAAAGAAAAGATTAGCATTTTAGGAGATATTGATTTTGAATTGGAGTTGATACACCGTGATGAAATCAATGTAGCTTACATTTTGAAGTTACTCGCCAAATTGAAAGATGCAGCACCTGAGGAACAAGAGAAACAGAAGAAAGCATTGATTGAAATTGTAGCAGGTGATGCACAATTGAGAAGCAAGAGAGAATTGATAGAGAAGTTCATCCAAGAGAACTTACCTCATATTTCAGATTCGGACGACATTCCAGACGAGTTTGAAAGTTATTGGAATGAAGAACGGAAAGAAGCCCTCAAAAAATTAAGTGAAGAAGAAAGCCTTGACAAGGAAAAACTTCAGGATGTAATTGGTAAATACCTTTTTACAGAGAAAAAACCTTTGAGAGATGATGTAATTGGGCTTTTGAATAAAAGACCTGTTCTTAAAGAACGAGCGAATGTAGCAGAAAGAGTAACGGACAAGATTTTAAAGTTCGTTGAGACCTTCATAAATGGAATAACAGGATGAACATAGTTAATTTATTTTTTAGGCTATTCTTAACCTTCAATGCAACATCATTGATTCTAGTAGTGTTCTTGGTTAAAGAAGAGGTTACAGTCAATAAGCTAAGCCCGTATCTCGATAGCTTGCCAGCTTTTGTTTCCTACATTCTCTATTTTCTTGTGCCAGTAATTTTTACCTTTTTAAGCGTGTTGCTTGCAAAAGGATTGGGTGATGATAGCATTGAAAAAGAAGGAGAAAACAACTCACCGATAACAGCGATAGAGCAGGCGAACAATGCGTATTTACCTAGCTATTTGGGGTATTTTTTTGTCGCTCTAAGTGTTCCGTTTTATGACACATTGATTTTTGTTTTTGCCATTTTGTTCATTTTCACGTTTTTGTCTCAAGCATTATACTTCAATCCTCTTTTCCTTTTCTTCGGATTTCACTTTTACTATCTGACTACAGAGAATAACATCAAAATATTCCTCATAACGAAAAGAATTCTGAAAGACCCAAAAGACTTGGAGTTTCCAGAATTGAAACGAATAAACGACTTCACGTTTATTGAAATTTAAAAATATGAATCATCTATTAGCTAGAACAAAAGGAAAGAAGGGAAAGCTTTATAAAGTGCTTTCTAAACAGGACATATATAATTTACCGGATGATCTTGATAGTACTGTTGTCTTTGATTCAGATTACAAATTAGAAGATGATGAATGGTTTGCCATTGCAAACTTTTCAAAAGAAGAATACTGCTTAGATTTTTTAAAGAACAAGTTTGTGTCTGCTGAATATGTTCAAATCCCTAAGTCTGAATTCACAAAGATGGAATTTTTATGTGCCTATCAAAGTGGTGTGTTTTATTTTCAAAAAGTGACCTCTAGCCAAATTATAAGACGCAAATACTTTTCAATATCAGATGACCCTGTATTGAAAGACCAAGAGCCAATTGTCATCATAAACAGTATGCCTGATGCAATCTACGTCAAGGACAATGATACATTATATTTCAAGAAGCTCACCTCAATAACAACTATTTTCAAAGGCATTTACAAACTATACAAAGAAGCAACTCAAGAAGAAACGGAAGAGTTTTTAGAAAATGACTTTATTAATTTATCAGATGACTATTCAGCTGATTCAGTGAAAAAAGCAAACAGAAAGAGAATTGCAATGGCTATGGAAACATTGCAAAAGTTTAGTCCAAAAGAGAAAAAGAGTATTTTCCGTTATATCCGAGAATATTGTGAAGACTTAGACTATGATGAGAAAAAGGGAGAATTCAACATTTCCAAGGAGGATGAATTGAAGAAGTTGCTTTTCGGAATAGAAGAACGTTATTACACAACAAGACAAGGAAAAGAAAAAAGATTAGCAAACTCTGTAACGAAGCTATGATGCCACCGCTCAACAGCCACACACATTGCCAAGCCGCACAAACCAGCCGCACGAGCCAAAGCTTGTCAATAAGTGTGTCTGAGCCAACGCACGGACGAAAAGAAAGCACGGGCATACAACAAAGTTGTATAAAAGCAATAGCGGGTGAAGTGGTAAAATCAAGGTCTGTGCATTTAATAAACTTTTGTGGTGGCGGACAGGTAATAGCCTTGAATTCCGCTACTGCTCTTATACTCGACCGTTGTAAAACATTTTGACCCGTCCTGAAT
>DEXQ01000002.1:0-39018 GCA_002364215.1 Aequorivita sp. UBA3180
TTAAGGGGTTGTGCAACGGTTACTGATGTTCTATGTAGTTTGCATAGGTACCCTCTATACCACCTGATTCAAATACTTCGGAATCCTTGGCAAATAACTCGAACGTACCTTCTGTCGTTAGGTTTTGCAGGGCATCTTTGTATGATTTCATTACTTTTAGAACAGCTTCTTTCTCTGTTCCTGAATCTGCGTTTTGGCTAAACAGTTGCCCTGTGGCAAACATAATTAGCATTAGGATTGTTGTTAGTTTTAGTGTTTTCATAATTTTGGTTTTATAATGTTTTATTTATTGACGTGTATTCTATTTATGTTGGCTATACCAAATACGAGTACCAAAAAGCTTAAAAAAACTTCCATCATCACTAAAAGTTTTCCCGAAATAGTTAATGGTACTACATCACCAAACCCAACCGATGAAAAAGTAATTAAGCTGAAATATATAAACTCGAAAAATTGAGGTATAAATGATCTGTTGAGTGATGTAGTTGATTTAAAATTTTCTGAATTCAAAATATATAATGCTTGGTAGTCTGCTGAAAACGAAAGAACAATTAAAATAATTAACACAGCAAATAATGTAAGAACGTGTGTAAGTTGATGACTTTCGCCTATTATTTTACTTAGCTGTATAAAAGTGAGCCTGACAATAAAAACCGTTTTCACCAAAGCCATACCAACAATTATAAGCGCAAGAAACTGGTTATCAGAATCTAAATCTGCCCATAATGTATAACTTAATGATAGTGCAATGACCACACTTGCAGTAAGCAATACCTTTTTTAATAGTTGTTTGTAAAACCCTGTACTTCCAGGTTTTTCTATTTTGCTTTCTTGAACCATCTTAAATTTATTTGCTTAACTAAATAATTGAAGTGCCAATGCACCACTAACTATTATAATAAGTATTGTATAGACTATATAATTAATCCATTTATTAGCAACCGATTTTTCAGTTGTGTGTTTGCAACCATCTTTGCAACAATCTTTCATCGTTTTTTTAATTCAAACTTTTATTTCTTCTTAAATAGCACTTGACAATGAGAGTTAGGCTCTATCCATCAATCAAAAAATAGGCCTCCCTCCCATAATCAAGCACTTTTCTATAAGTCTTTCTTTTTCATTTTTCATTTTCACCTGACTAAGGAAGAGAAGTGCTATTAATCAATTATTAGGGAGAATTTAGTTCCCTTCCTTCTTCAGGCTGCTATTAATTATATCAAATCTTGCTTTTTAAAATTCGTTGTGCCTGACAAGGGAAGGAGTTAACACTAACCATCAACATTTCTTTCCTTCCCGTGACAGGACTTAATGACTATTAATATTTCCTTAAGACTGGAACCGTTCTGTTAACTAATAAACCAGAAAGATTCCAAAACTTAAGGAAGGGGATTATCTAATTAATAGTCTTTTTTACTTTACCACATTTAAGCATCTTACTGCCATAATATGGGTTTCTCACTTGGTCACTGCTACTCAACCAAGAGCTACCACCATCATACATTGGGCAAAACTGCTCGTACAGCGTGTTTTTTGTACCTGTAATTGCTATCAAATCTGACATATCCTTACTTAAGGTTTTAAAATGCTCTCTTTGATGGCCCATATCACTTTTTGCAATATGTTCGGCGTGCTCTGTGGCATCTTCAATTATGTCAGCTAATTCTTTTTGTTCTTCTGCCGTATACTTTGAAGCATCAAAGGCTTTTAGTGAAGCGGCCAATTTAGAGCCTTCTTGGGCTGCCTTTTTGGTATCATCTGCAACCAAGGCATCCTTTAGGTTGAAGTAATCATTTAATATTGCTTCAGCCTTTGTATCACTATTCATATTCATCATTTTACTATGGTCCATTTTACTATGGTCCATTTTCATTTTTTCCTTTTCCTGTGCATTGGTAAAAGAAACTGCTAACAATAGCATTGTTGCGATACTCATTTTTAAATTTTTCATTTTTATTGTTTTTAATTGTTATTGTTTATATACTATCTTTTAATTGTTCTATCCAACGGATTAGTTCCTGTTTTTCAGCTTCTGAAAAGCTTGCGTCTTTATGAATCAAAGTGTAAGAATATAAAGGCATTTCGTCACTTTCAATCTGTTTGATGATTGACCTTAACTTGCTCTTTTTTCTTCTGTTTGATAACGAATCCCATTCATTAAAATTCAATTCAGCCTTGCCTTCTTTTATATGGTCTTCCAGAAACCAAGCAACAGGCTGAACTTTGTTATACCAAGGGTATTGCGTATTATTGCTGTGACAATCATAGCAGGATACCTGTAACTTTTTTTGAATATTCTCTGGCACATTATTGACCAACATAAAATCGGTGGAAGGAACAGAATCACTTTGGTTGCGCGTTGTGGGCATAAATTGAATCCCCACAAACGCTACCAATAACACAATCGCTATGATTTTCACAATCTTCATTTAATTAATCTCCTTTTGGACTTTCCCACAGGTCAACATCTTACTTCCGTAATAAGGATTCTTAACATCCTTGCTCATACTTAACCAAGCACTACCTTCATCATACATTGGGCAGAATTGTTGGTACAAGGTGTTTTCTGTTCCGGTAATGGCAACCATATCTGTTACATCCTTACTTAAAATTTTAAAGTGCTCTCGTTGGTGGGCTATATCACTTTCTGAAATATGTTCTGCGTGTTCCACCGCATCCTCAACAATGTCCTTTAAATCTGATTGCTGGGCATCCGTATATTTTGAAATGTCAAGCTTGCCTAAAGATGTTGCGAGGATTGCTCCCAACTCTTTGGCTTTGGCATTATCATCTGCTACCAAGGCATCTTTTAAGTTGAAATAGTCATTTAAGACTGCTTGAGAATCTCCATCTCCATTCATTGCCATTTCCATATCCTCACCATCGTGGTTCATTTTTGAATGGTCATCATCAGCACTCGTTTCAGAATGGGTAGTGTTCTCTGTTTTCGCATCTTTACAAGACACCGCTGTTAAGGTTATAAATGCTATTGCAACTGTACCTAATGTTAATTTTAATTGTTTCATCTTCTCTATTGTTTTTAAGTGTTTTACTTGATTTAATTTTCTTTTTTTAATATTAATTTCTTACTTAGACTAAAAATAATTATTGGCAATATTGTGAATTGAAGAACTGGCGAAACGCCTGCTTTTACTATTGGGATTAAGGGCATAGATTCGGCATACAACCAATCCTCTCTGTTAATATGCCAGATTTCTACAAGTGTTGAACTTAATGCTCCTACAAGCATTAGCAAAAGAACATTTGAAAAACTAAGTTTTTCAATCCAATACACATTTCTAAGTACCAGGCTAAAGACAAAGAAAAGTAACAGAAGGGTCAACATATCGGTTATTGAAGCCAATGTACAAAGCGAGATATGACTGAAATCATACTTAAATCCTTGATATAATGGCCCGTGAGCCAACTCCCAAATAAGGTTTAAAGCAAAACCTACTAAAGCTATGGTTGTAATCATCCGTTTGTAGTTTGACGTATCGGCAACTTTTTTATAAAAATGGATATATAAAATACTTACCAATACAAGTGAAAATATTGGGATAATTAATATTCCTGGACTTAGTGCTAACATTTATTATATACCTTTATGTTACTATGCATTTCTGTTTATTATTACCTATAACCCTATAATTATAGCTTTTCAATTACGTTATCCAGTTTAGAGGATATTTCATTGGCAATTTCATTTAGCTTTTCGTTTTCTACTGCCTGCATTGAAGCCATTGGATTTACGGCTGCAACTTCAATGACGCCAGCTTCAATTTCCTGGACTATAACATTACAAGGCAGCATTGTTCCAATTTTATCTTCTGCAAGCAAAGCTCTATGAGCATAGGGCGGGTTACACGCTCCTAAAATTCTATACTTCTTGAAATCGACATCCAGTTTCTTTTTTAATGTTTCCTTGATATCAATCTCTGTTAGGATACCAAAGCCTTCTTCTTTTAATTCTTGTGTGACTCTATCAATAACCTCTTCAAAAGTTCCATTAATGGTTTTGTTGAAATAATAGTTCATATTTTTATTTTTTAGAATTAATGACTCGTTTTCTTTCTTCATATTCTTCCTTGGTGATTTCACCATTGGCATACCGTCTGCCCAAAATTTCCTCAGGACTTTCTTTCTTGAGTATTTTGCTTCCGTTTTTTCCAGCATATAGGATAATCCCCAAGACAATTACTCCTAATACTATAATCCACGTATACATCATAACTTTATCTTTTAATTATTAAAATCTGGCTGTTAATCCACCGCCCCAACCATATCGGTTATTATAATTTCCTTGTATTGAAAAATTTCTTGAAAGGATATATGAAGCTCCTACCAACCATTGGGTCTCACTTTCATAAGAATTGTTGTTTTCCAAATCGTTTACCCAGCCAAAATCAATTCTGTATTCATATTCTCCCTCTAAAAAAACTCTTGGGAAAATCAATAACTCTCTGTCCAGACGTATTCTTGGGCGTAATTGGTGGTCTATACTCACATCTACATTAAATCGGTAAGGTGTAAAGTATTTAACCCCAACCAGTCCAACGGTATTGAACTCATCGTACGAATTCGGAATTTCAGTTTCGGTATTTACTCCTACATAAACACGTACCCAATCATTGAGGTACCTATTGTAATTTACTTCCGCTTCAAGGTTTTGGTCGTAGTCCAACTCTGCTCTCAAACCAAATTCATTGCGGATATTACTTGTTGTTAGAAAAAGTTCTGAAAAATTAGAACCTAATCGAGCCATTCCCCAGGAATAATAGTGGTCAGTCTCATCAATTAGTTTTTGAACTGGATAATCTGCCATTCTTTTGTCCCTTGGTGTGTCATAACTAAATACGCGTGCCATACCACCCATCATATGATACAGTACGTGACAGTGAAAGAACCAATCGCCATATTCTTCGTTATAAAATTCGATAACAACTTTTTGCATCGGCGGCACATTAACGGTATGCTTTAATGGGGAACGTTTTCCATTTTCGTTAATCACCCTAAAGTAATGCCCGTGAAGGTGCATTGGGTGGTGCATCATTGTCAGGTTATTGAGGGTAATTCTTGTTACCTCTCCCCCTTTGATTTTTATTTTATCCGTTTCCGATAAGGGTACACCGTTCATACTCCAGACGTAACGCTGCATATTTCCAGTTAGGTTCAATAAAATGTCATTTACTGGTAAATCTGCTTTATATGTGGTGTTTTCTTTTGCCTTTAAAAAATCATAGTTGAAATAGGTCTTTCGGGTGTTGTAATCAAACGAAGAAGTGTCCTTTTGCATCATTTGATCATTATGGTTCATATGCTCATCCATATTCATTTTATCATTCATTGCGCCATCCTTCATAGACATATTATCGTTCATATTCATTTGCCCATCTTTCATATCCATCTTCATCCCGTACTTCTGCATCAAAACTTCGGGTGTGTTTTTCTTTTTGTTGCCTACCATAGAAGGAGCTCCCATTTTCATATCCATTTTAGCCATTTGCTTCATCATTTCCACTTTATCTGGTCTGTCAATTCTTCTTGCGGGATAAAGTGTTCCTTGTCCTATACGTAAAGAGGTATCACCAGAGCCATCCTGTGCCGTGGCAGTAATTTCTACTGTACCTTCTGGAATGGTGACAATTACATCGTAGGTTTCAGCAATACCGAAAAGGAAGCGACTTTTTGATATAGGTTCCACATCAATACCGTCACTTGAAACAATCATTGGGTTACCTCCTCCGAAATCCATCCAATAATAGGTAGATGCCGATGCATTGATAAAACGAAGCCTTACTTTTTCACCTGGTAGAAATTCTGGATAGTCTGCTTGTTTTTTACCATTTGTTAAA
This sequence comes from Aequorivita sp. UBA3180, assembly GCA_002364215.1. Taxonomy (GTDB): domain Bacteria; phylum Bacteroidota; class Bacteroidia; order Flavobacteriales; family Flavobacteriaceae; genus Aequorivita. Next base: position 5,853 of record DEXQ01000002.1, read on the forward strand.
AATGCAGGGTAGTAGATATCTGCAATATCTGCACCTTCCATACGGTCTCGCCAAAATTTGAACTGTGCTCCCAGAGCACCTTCTTTAATTACCCTACTCAACGGTACTGCTGTACCCTTTTTAACTTGATACCACTCGTTACCCCTCTTTAAGTTACGTAGTACATTCATTGGTTTTTCATTAGTCCAATCAGACAATACCACTACCAAATCTTTATCATAATCCAATGTTTTTTCTTTAGGCTGAATGATTATGGAACCATACACACCCTTTTGCTCTTGTAACATTGTGTGTGAATGATACCAATAAGTTCCAGACTGATTGATTGGAATTCTGTATTGGAATGTCCCCCCTGGTTCAATAGGTGGTGTTGTTAAATATGGAACACCGTCATAAAAATTTGGAAGTATTAATCCGTGCCAATGGACTGATGTTTCCTCATCCATTTTATTAGTCACATTGATTATGGCAAGGTCTCCCTCGGTAAATTCCAAGACTGGACCAGGAATTTGGCCGTTTATGGTCATTGCCTTGGACGTTACGCCTCCAAGGGTCATCTCCCTTTGTTCAAGGGTAAGGTTATACTCTTTGACGGGTCGTCCTTCTTCTTTCCTGTCATCACTATTTGTGCCGACTTGGGAGAATACTAATGAAGTTAAGAATAAGAGTAATATTGTGTTAAAAGTTTTCACTGTCATTATTATTTTTTAAGAATTTATAGAAATCTCTTTGAGAGTTCCTATTTAATTTCCTTTGTAATTTCGCCACAAGTAAGCATTGACTGTCCATAATATGGGTTTTTTACTTCTTTGGAAATACTTAACCAATCTGCACCTTTATTGTTATTTGCCATGGGGCAATGCATAACATATAATGCCCCGTCGTTGGTGTTAAATGATGTTTCTAGTCCAATCATAGTATTGGATACCTGTTGAAACGCTTTTCGAATCTCTTCCAGTGTTTTAAAATGCTGAACATGCTGGAGTGTATTCTTTAAATCACTGCTCAAACCCATCCAAACATTGTGCGATTCGCCAGTAAATAAAGCCATATTCAATCCATCAACCGTTTTTAAGATATTTGAGCCTGCTTTTTTGGCTACTTCCAAGTTGTCATTTGTCAAGGCATCTTTCATGACCAGATATTCAGTAAAAAGGGGCTTAAGGGCATCTTTGGCATTTTGACTAACCGATACCTGTTTAGCAACCGTATTTTTGGAAGTTTCATTTGTGGTAGGCATAGCGCCACCACCATGATTATGCCCAGTCATGGCAGGGCCACCCTCGGGATTCATCATACTGGGTTTACCAGCCAATTGCGCTGCGGCATCGATACTGAATGTACCATTAATGGCTATTTCTTCTCCTTCTTGAAGCCCTTCATTCACGACGAATCCATCTCCCAAAGCCGGTCCTAACGTAACATCACGCATCATAAAATTAACACCCTTGGCTGTAGTATTCTTTATGTACACTACAGAACGTTGCCCGGTCCACATCACGGCAGTTTTAGGAACTATGATAGCATCCGATTTTATTGGCAATTCTGCTTCTACGGTACCTGACACAAACATTTCGGGTTTGAGTTTTAAACCGCTATTGTTTATCTCTACCCTAGCCTTTGCAACTCGTGTCATAGGGTCGATTACGGGATCTATGTATGAAATTTTGCTCTTAAAACTTTCTCCAGGCAAGGATTGCACTGTAAAATTGACTACATCCCCCTTTTTTACCCATGCCATATCCGATTCGTAAACGTCGAATAAGATCCAAACACTATTTAGGTTGGCAATCTCATATATAGCCATTCCTTTCATGATATAATCCCCAAGATTGACCTTTTTTTCGGTCACATAACCCGATATATCTGCCAGTATAGGGAGTTCTTCTTTAACAATTCCAGATTCTAAAATTTGTGCAATTTGGTTATCAGTTAGCTTCCAGTTTTTCAGTTTTTCTTTGGCCGAGTTAAAAAGAAGCGGTTCTGTTTCCACAATTTTTCGAGCCTCAAAAAGTTCTTCTTGAGCATTGACCAAATCTGGCGAATAAATGGAAGCTATTACTTGACCTTTGTTGACATACTCGCCAGTAAAATTGACCATTAGCTTTTCAATACGTCCAGGAATATGGGAAGACTGTGAATAAACAGATCGCTCATCAGCCTCAACTTTTCCATTCAATCGAACAGATTTTACAGGCTTGGCCTTGCCTACAATTTCTGTACCTACATTAGCGATTTGCATTGCAGTTGGCGACATACTAATGGCCATTGGGTCCAGTTCTGAATTGTCGTCGCTTTCCAAGGGGATTAATTCCATGCCGCAAATTGGGCAGTCCCCTGGCTCGTTCTGTCTTATTTGAGGATGCATGGAACAGGTCCAAATGGTTTCCCCGACCATTTCACTATCGTGTTGATGTTCACTAACCGTATCGTTTTTGGAGCCTCCAAAAAAGAACCACCCAAGCAATAGCCCTACAAAAAGTGTAGTTACTGCTATACGTATTATTTTTTTAGTTTCTTTTGTCATGATGCTATTTTTTTGCTGTAATATAATCGAGTTTTGCCATCGCAATTCTATATTGGGATAGTGCAGTTATCTTTAGTTTATCGTATTTTAGTAGTTGTTGTTGCATTCGGAGCACCTCTTCAAAATCTTTTCCCGAGTTTCCGTATGCCGTATATAATAGATTCAATGCTTGTTTTGATTCCTCTATTTGTTCATCAAACAATGAAACTAAATCTGTTTGTTGCCGAATATCGAACAGAGCCATTTCGTAGTTTGAATTCAGTGAGTTCTCTATTTCTTTTTTTTGGAATGAATAACTCTCTTGCATTAATTGTGCTTCTTTGACTGCTGCTTTGTACTTACCTCTGAATATTGGAAGGGTTACAGTTAACATTGGCATCAATACATCCTTCCCATTATCGACTAAAGTCATGTCTGTACGCTCACCCACCATTACATAGTCCAAGCCTAACCCTAGTTTTGGGTATCCTTGCTTAATTGCTGCACGTTCTGATGCCTCGCTTGCTTTTGTCTTTAAATCAATTGAATTAAGTAGTGGATGATCTAGTGTAAGATCATCTTTATTATAATCCGATAGAACAGGTTCAACAACAATAGAATCAGCTATGACAACTGTTTGCAATTCGTCACGGTTGAGTAGTTTATTAAACGCTGCCATTAATGGATTCTTCTTTTTGTTCAGAATTGCTAAATTGGTCTTGGCTTCTTTTAGCATAATATCTACGCGTAGCACATCCACCAAGGTTCCGTTGCCGTTTTTGAACTTTGAATTGGAAATGGTCTTATAAGATTCCAAAATGGCTATATTCCTTTCCTCGATCTTCATCCACTCTCGAAGTTCGTACAACGGAAAATAAGCAGCCGAGACATCAAAATAGAGCTTGTTCTTGGCATCCAAAAAAGACTGGTACTTTGCCTCTGCCATAAGCGTAGCGGCATCTCCTTGAGCCTTTAATGTCCCAAACCAAGGAAACATTTGTGTTAATGAAAAACGTGCTTGTTGTGGCCCAACCCTTGTCTCGACTGGTGAAACAAAATATCCAAACGAAAAAGATGGATCAGGTAAGGTGCTTACTTGAGGTACTTTTTGTAAGGCAGCTTCAAACTCCTTGTATTGTGAAAGTAATCCGGGGTTATTCTCTGCTGCAATCTTGAAATAATCTTCCAATGTTTGGGCCTGTAAGCCCAAACCACTAAATAATATTACGGTTATAATTATATTTTTCATTGTTTTTCAATTTTTTTGTTTTGATTTTTAATGACCGTTTCCCTCCAATAAGCCTGAAGAACAGGCACCACGAACATGGTCATGATCTGTATGGTCATTCCGCCAAAAGTTGGAATAGCCATAGGAATCATTACATCGGCCCCTTTACCAGTAGAAGTAAGCACCGGTAAAAGAGCAATGATTGCCACCGCAGCGGTCATCATCGCTGGTCGCACCCTTTTTTTCCCAGCCTCCAAAACGGCTGCCCTAACAGCAGGAATTGTTTGAGGGTTCTTTTCTTCGAAGACCTGGTGAATATAGGTACCCATTATTACACCATCATCTGTCGCAATACCGAAAAGTGCAATAAAACCGACCCAAACGGCAACGCTCAAATTGATAGTATGTATTTGAAAAAGATCTCTCATATTTACGCCCGAAATGGAAAAATTAAGGAACCAATCCTGTCCATAAAGCCATAACATGATAAATCCTCCGGCAAAAGCGACAAATACTCCTGAAAAGTGAATGGATGACGCAATGACAGTCTTGAATTGAAAGAAGAGGAGCAAGAATATCACGATCAAACTGATCGGTATTACAATGGACAGCCTTTTCACAGCTCTGATCTGGTTTTCATAGCTACCGGAAAACTTATAACTTATTCCAGCAGGGACTATGAGTTCACCTGAATCAATTTTTTGTTGAATGGCTTCCTGTGAGTCATTTACCACATCAACTTCAGCAAACCCATCCCTTTTATCAAAAAGCACGTAGCCTACCAAAAAGGTATTTTCACTTTTTATGGCCTGTGGCCCTCTCACATATTCGAAATCGACTACTTGGGAAAGCGGTATTTGTGCCCCTACCGGGGTTGGGATTAAAATTTTACTTAATGATTCGGGATCATCCCTAAGTTCCCTTGGGTAACGTACCCTGATAGGAAACCGTTCCCTTCCTTCAACGGTAGAGGATATTTTCATACCACCAATGGCGGTCTCGATGCTTTGTTGTACATCTTCAACATTAAGGCCGTATCGAGATATTTCATCCCTATTTATATTGAGGTGCAAATAAGGTTTTCCCACAATACGGTCGGCAAATACAGCTTCTGACTTAACGGATGGCACTCCTTTTAATATCTCTTCCAACTTCATTCCAAAATCCTCTATAGTTTTCAGATCTGGCCCAAATACCTTAATTCCCATAGGAGCGCGCATACCTGTTTGCAACATCACCAAACGTGTTTCAATCGGTTGTAATTTGGGTGCTGAAGTAACCCCAGGTATTTTGGTAACCTTTACGATTTCATCCCATATATCATCCGGTGATTTAATATGTGGTCTCCAATTTCGAAAAAATTCTCCATTTTCGTCCACAATCAAGTCTTCTTCGGTAATTCCTCTTGCCAATGCCTCTTCGTTCGTAAGGGTATCCTTTTGAACGGTAATAAATCTGTCTTTGCGGTCCACTTTAAAATGAACCCTATGCCCTGCTTCGTTTAGAATAAATTCGGGCTTGTAATTGATGATGTTCTCATACATAGAAATTGGTGCGGGATCAAGTGCAGATTCTACGCGTCCCAGTTTCCCAACCACTAGTTCTACTTCAGGAATTTTCCCTACCATCATGTCGATTTGCCCTACCACATTCCTATTATATTCCACCCCAGAGTGTGGCATAGAAGTGGGCATTAAGAGGTAACTTCCTTCGTTTAATGATGGCATAAATTCTGAACCTATTCCAGGAAATAAATTTGATGCAGCTGTCCAACCTGAAGATTGCCTAACACTCTTCCAACCTACTGTTTCGAAACCTTTAGCTACAAATCCAAAGGTGGTATTGAACCCTATCCATACCAATACCCCAAAAAACAAGGTAACAAATGGGATAAGCATGAACTTTCCTTTGTTTTCCAGACACCATTTCAAAACAGGTGCATAAAAATGAACAATCGCCATAAGTGCTACTAGTATGATTCCAATTAAAAACAACACAAAGAAGTAGTTAATAATAATCCCATTTTGAGGACCTAAAGGCATCCATTCTTCAGTAAGGAAAAAGGAAGCTATAAAAATTGTTAATCCTAAATTAATATAGTTGGGATATAACTTATATTTCTCAGGCCATCTAGGTTCCATAAGATTATTGAAACCAATAAGTGATATAACCAATGGCAACCACATATGTGCATAAAAAGTAAAAAGAATTCCTGCTACAATTAACAGAATAGACCAGAAACGGCGTACTCGTTTTTTATTGTAATCTATACCCATTACAAAATGTGCCAAAGCAGGAAGCACAATAATACCTAAAACAAACGCACTTAATAGTGCAAATGTTTTTGTAAATGCCAAAGGTCTAAACAATTTTCCTTCTGCTGACTGCATTGCAAAAACAGGCACAAAACTAACTACGGTAGTAGCCAATGCCGTTGTGATAGCCGATCCTACTTCCACCGTTGCCTTATAAATGACCTGCATGAGTTCCTTTCCTTTAACACCGTGGTTCTCGGGCATTTCCAAATGCCGGATTATGTTTTCAACAAAAACAATTCCAACATCCACCATTACTCCAATGGCAATGGCAATACCCGAAAGGGCGACTACATTGGCATCTACTCCTGCATATTGCATGACTATAAAAGTCATTAGTACACCAACAGGCAATAAACTGGAAATTATAATGGATGCGCGCAAGTTAAGTACCAATACTAGTACAACAATGATACTAATTAAGATTTCGTGGGAGAGGGCATTTTCTAAAGTACCTATGGTCTCGTGGATCAATTGTGTACGATCGTAGAATGGTACGATGGTCAATTGGCTCTCTACCCCATTGGCCAAAGTCTTTTTTGGTAATCCAGGGGCAATTTCCTTAATTTTATCCTTAACGTTATTGATGACCGCTAGCGGATTGGAACCGTAACGGGCAACCACAACACCTCCTACCACTTCGGCACCGCCTTTATCAAGTATACCCCTTCGTGTAGCAGGCCCCAAACTGACAACCCCTATGTCTTTAATGCGCACAGGAACATTATCCTGAACCGCAACCACCGCTTTTTCAATATCTTCAGTCTTTTTTACATATCCGAGACCTCTAACGAGATATTCAGCCTGATTAATTTCTATAGTCTTTGCTCCAACATCCCTGTTCGATTTTTGTACAGCCTGCATGACACGATGTAATGGAATATTGTATGCTTTAAGGGCATCGGGGTTTACATCAATTTGATATTCTTGAACAAATCCTCCTATAGAGGCAACTTCTGAAACGCCATCAACTGCATTTAAGCCGTATTTTACATAAAAGTCTTGTGCGGTGCGTATTTCGTGCAGATCCCAACCGCCTGTAGGGTTATTATCTTTGTCCCTACCTTCCAATGTATACCAATATACTTGACCTAAAGCTGTAGCATCAGGCCCTAAAGTTGGCGTTACGGCATCTGGCAAAAGGCCGGCTGGAAGTGAATTTAATTTTTCTAAAATCCGGGACCGCGACCAGTAGAATTCAACATCGTCATTAAAAATAATATAGATACTAGAGAACCCGAATATTGACGAACTTCTAATGGTCTTAACACCGGGTATTCCAAGTAAATAAGTAGTCATTGGATAGGATATCTGATCTTCGATATCCTGTGGTGAGCGACCTGGCCACTGTGTAAACACAATTTGCTGATTTTCACCTATGTCCGGTATTGCATCCACCGGAACAGGATCTTTAGGAATAAACCCAGTATTCCAATTAAAAGGTGAGGTAGAAACACCCCATACGATTAATGCAATTAAGATAAGAACAGTCACTAACTTGTTCTCAAGAAAATATTTTATAATTTTATTCAACATATAATTTGATCATTAAACTTTTAAACATTGGTATTTGGAAAACACCAAATACAGTAAATCATCCTTACAACATTGTGGTCGTAGGATAAAAAAACTATTGTTTAAAAATCAAATTAAATAGGCCTCATCAAGCTTATAGATATGCCTGACAATAATAGGTAGAGGATAATTGTTAAAAGAAGGGATTACTTCTTCTGAAACTTCAAAAAGATTATTATACGTGTGAAAAAAAACAGCAATAAAAAACTGTTGTTCTTTTTCTAATTTATCAAAAGAAATCTTTAGAGTGTCCTGACCTTCAAGAACTAATTGCTTATCACTACAACAGTTTTTCTTGGTAATATCACATTCTTTTGACGATGGTTTTTGTTTAACTTCCATACCACAAGACTCAACCTTACCGAACATGGAAGTATCCACTAAAATATCACCACAATAATGACTCTCAATTGTGAAAGACAATGACGAGACAAACACTAAAAGTGCCATGCAAAAAGTTGATATTTTAAAGAAAATCTTTTTCATTTATTATACAAAAGTATAAAATTTTTATCAAAGTGTTTTTATTTAACAAATAATTTACATAACACATTGGGTTTTTATAGTGATCAATCTTTTTCAAAGAGTAAATTGTTGAGCCAAAATTACCTTCTGATTTTTATTAAGAATTATTCTAAATAATGTTGGATTTTTAAAAACAGCATACTACATTTGCATTCTATTTAAAATCATTCTAAATAATTTATAGCTAATGAGAACTCTATTTTTCCTACTATTTATCTTACAACTTACAGTCCTATGTGCACAAACCAATCCTCAGAAAGAGGATTCTCTCCAACAAAAAACGGAACGCTTAAAAGAGGTCATTATTTCTGCCAACACCATACTGGGCAGTAAATTCGAGGTCAAAAACAAAACGGGTTCTGCGAACTATATTTCTGAAGAGGATTTAAAAAAGTTTTCTTACACCAATATCAACAGGGTTTTACAAACAGTTCCGGGGATTAACATCTATGAAGAAGATGGTTTTGGTTTACGCCCAAACATAAGTTTGCGAGGCACATCTCCTGAACGTAGCGCAAAAATCAATTTGATGGAAGATGGTGTTCTCATTGCCCCTGCACCCTACAGCGCACCTGCTGCCTATTATTTTCCTACCATTGGGCGAATGCAGGCCATTGAAGTCTTAAAAGGAAGCAGTCAAATTCAATATGGACCAAATACCACTGGTGGTGCCATTAATATGATATCGTCCCGAATTCCAGACAAATTTTCTGGACGAGCTTCCATTGCCGCAGGGAATTATGATTCCAGAAACACTCAATTGCTCATTGGTGATAGCTATAAAAACTTTGGATTTGTAACGGATTATTTCAATTTCAGCTCAGACGGTTTTAAGGATTTAGATGGTGGTGGCAATACAGGATTTGATAAATCTGATTATTTGGCCAAATTTAGGGTCAACTCAAATTTAGATGCGAAAACGTATCAGTCACTAACATTTAAAATCCAATATTCTGAAGAAGAAGCGAACGAAACTTACTTGGGATTGACCGATGAAGATTTTGAAGAAAACCCTTATAGAAGATACAGGGCATCATCCGAGGATGTTATGAATGCCGAACACCAACAATACCAGCTTACCCATTTCATACAAGTCTCCCCTTCTTTGAATATAAGCACTACTGGTTACCTGAATAAGTTCAAACGGAATTGGTACAAATTGGACGATGTAAATTTAGGCGAAAGGGTGAGTATTAGTAATATCCTGTCCGCACCACAGGATTACCCCTTAGAATACCAAACCATTTTAGGAAATGAAAACACCCAAGACGATGTTATGGGAATAAAGGCAAATAATAGAGTATATACTTCAAATGGTGTTCAATCCATTGCCCAATTACGATGGGGTTCGGATTGGTTACAAACCCTGGAAGCGGGAATACGCTACCACGAAGATGACGAGGACAGATTTCAGTGGGTGGACAGGTACGCATTTCAAAACCAAGAATTAATACGAACCACGGTGGCCGAAAAAGGTACTGACGCTAATCGTATAAGCAGTGCAAAAGCATTGGCGGCGCACCTCTTGTACACCCTTAAAATTGAGAACCTCACCTTAACACCAGGCTTGCGCTATGAAAATATTACTTTAACACGAATGGATTATGGTACTGACGACCCAAACAGAACTGGTCAGGATTTATCTTTTCGCGAGAACAATGTAAATGTATGGATTCCCGGCATAGGTGCGAATTACAGATTCAATAACTATATATCGGTCTTCGGTGGGGTACATAAAGGGTTTTCACCACCAAGCAATACACCTGGGCAAAATGCCGAAGAAAGCATTAATTATGAGTTGGGTTCTCGATTTGGCTTTAAAGGTTTTTCAGGGGAACTTGTCGGGTTCTACAATGATTATCAAAATCTGTTGGGAAGTGATTTGGCTGCAACAGGTGGCACAGGAAGCCTCGACCAGTTTAATGCAGGTGAAGTTCGTGTAAGTGGCCTTGAGCTTTTGCTAAATTACAATTTGCTATACAATACATCAGAGAAATTTAAACTCCCTCTATCGATTTCCTATACGCTTACCGATACCGAATTCCTGACCAGTTTTGACAGTAACGAAGATATCTATGGGGTGGTTACCAAAGGGGATGAAATACCATACATTGCAAAAAACCAATTAAATGTAACATTAGGGCTACAGCATAAGAAATTTGAAGTAAACTTAAATTCACGCTATACAGGTGCATTTAGAACCAAGGCTGGTTCTGGGCCTATTCCAGAAAATTTCAAAGTAGATTCTAACTTTATCGTTGACTTATCTGCACATTATTTCCTTAATGAAAATTTTACATTATCAACTAACGTGATAAACCTATTTGATACAGAATATGCGGTATCTCGTGTACCAGCAGGATTACGACCTGGTCATCCTTTTGGGTTTAATTTTGCCGTCGGATATGAATTTTGAGAAAAATTTAATTGGATGACAAAAGTCATATTTTTGTTCAACGTTTAAAATTACTTTTGTAAAGTGCCTTTTATGTTTTTTAATAGCTAAATACTTAGCATAAAAAGCTTTAGGAATACTTTCTTTAATTGAACAAATTTTTGATTGTTGAACAAAAATTTTTAATTTTATAATGTGAAATCTTTTTTTTCTAAAATAGTATCCTTCTTTTTAACAGCTTTAATACTGTTTTCTACCTCTTCTTTTACGGTAGATATGCATTTTTGTTGTAATCAATTGGTAGATATAGCTGTTTGGAACAAAGCAAAAACCTGCACAGAAAAGGTTCAAAAGAAAGATTCACCGTTAAAGCAGTGCACTACGTTACAAGAAAAAGACTGTTGTAGTAATGAATCTTTTGTAAAAACTGGAAATGACACCATTAAAAAGGCTAATACAAAACTTGAGGCCGAAACCGTAATTTTCCTTAATACTTTTTTCTACGCTTACGTAAATTTATTTGAAGGGCTTGAAAAAAATATAGTTCCTTTTAAACAATATAGGCCGCCCTTGATATCCAAGGACATACAAACTCTTTACGAGACTTACTTAATTTGATTTTCTTCCTTGCAGATTGAACATATCAATCTGTATCCTCTATTATAGCCAAAGAACATCTTCTGGCTAAATGTTGCTGTACCCAATTCTCAACAACACTATTAACCTTGTACTATTAAGAAAATTCAAACTATTTGGCAAAATGCCTAATAGCAATACATCGATTATTATGAAAGGACCCAAAGAATTTTGGATTAAGAATATGGTCTGTAGCCGCTGCTTAAAAGTTATTAAGCAAGAACTACAGGAATTGGGAGTTACTGTGCTTTCATTAGAATTAGGAAGATTATTGGTAGAAGCACCAAAAAAAACCAGCAATGAAATTGTCGAAGCTGTTACAACTGTGCTTCACGCTAATGATTTTGAAATTGTACAAAAAGAAGAAGAAATGCTCGTAGAAAGAATGAAAGTCATACTAATAGAACAATTGCAAGAGTTACCATTACATATTAAGGTAAAAACATCTGAACTATTAGCATCAAGACTTCATAAGGATTACAAGACCTTGAGCAAATTGTTTTCAGCCAACGAACAGACCACTCTGGAAAAGTATTTTATCAAATTGAAGATAGAGAAGGTTAAAGAACTTATCCAACTTAAACAACATTCCTTTTCTGATATCGGCTATTTACTGGATTATAGCAGTGTAAATCATTTATCCAGACAGTTTAAGGAAGTGGTGGGAATGAGTATGACCGATTACAAAAACACAGGAAATTGGAAACGGAATTTCTATGATGAAATTATATAGATATCAACGAAAGTTATGCAGATAAAGAATCTGCAAATCAAATAAATTTAATTTTTTAAAACCAAATAATTATGAAAACAAAAAAAATCTTAGTGAGTACAATATTCGCAAGCTTGATATATGTCTTGTTTGTAAGTTTTACTCATAACCCAAAAGATGAATATGAAGCATTACAGCAAAAAAAATGGGTTGCACCAGCCAGTGCTGACAAAATTGTAAATCCTTTAAAAGGAGATGCTACTGCAGCTGCTTCGGGTAAAAAGACATATAAAATGTTATGTTTTGTTTGCCACGGCCCAAAAGGTAAAGGAGATGGTATGGGTGGAGCAGGTTTGACGCCTAAACCAACAGATTTGACTACCGAAGAGTTTCAATCTCAATCTGACGGTGCAATTTTTTGGAAAATCACAGAAGGAAGAGCACCAATGGCATCGTATAAAACATCCATTCCAGAGAAAAAACGTTGGGAACTTGTTAACTATTTAAGAACTCTACAACAATGAAAAAACTAATCATACTAATATTAATATTTGGAGTTGGCCATACAGTTTATGGGCAAACTTACAATAATTTTGACACGGACAGCACTACAACCACCGAGCCATTTAACCCGAGCAAAACCCAGTTTATGATAAGGGGTTATGGCCATACAGGCCTAAATACCATGAGTAACGATGATGAGACAGAATCATCATACGTAGGGTCTGCATTTGCACCCATCTTTTTATTCAAACACTCCGATAAGCTACTTTTCGAGGCAGAATTAGAATTTGTACTAGAAGGCAATGAGCTTGAAGTAGGACTTGAATATGCCGATGTAATGTACGTTCTTAATAAAAACATGACCGTACGAGCTGGTAAATTCTTACTGCCTTTTGGCACATTTATGGAACGATTACACCCAGCTTGGATTAACAGACTTCCCACAACACCATTAGGTTATGGTCATGATGGTATTGCGCCTTCATCTGGTATTGGTGTAGAGCTACGAGGTGCTTTTGACCTTGGAGGACCTTCTTTAAACTATGCTGTATACTCAACAAACGGACCAAGACTAAAGGATGGCAGTGAAGAACCTGAAGAAGCTGGTATGTTAATGTTTCAAAATTTTGAAGACAATAATAACAGTAAAGCTTTTGGAGGTCGTATTGGGCTATTGCCTTTTGCAGATTCCTCAACTGAAATTGGCTTTTCTACATATTCAACAAGTAAAGTTGGTAATAGAGATTCAGAATACGAAAATGTGGGTGCTTTTCTTTACGCTTTAGACTTTTCATTTGTAAAACAAATACCAGCACTTGGAGGCTTTGTAGACATTAAAGGGCAGTACAACAACTCTGATATTGATGATGCAACTTTTATCGAAATACATGAAGAAGATGGTGAAGAAGAAGAGGAAGAATATACTTTCGGCAATAATAGCAACTCTTTTTATGCTCAATTAAGTTATCGCCCGACGATGGCTGAAAGTGATTTTATGAAGAAACTTGAGTTTGTTGGAAGATACTCTAATTTCAATGCACCAGAAGGCGCCGAATGGGAAGAACAATCTGAACAATATGCCTTCGGTCTGAATTATTGGTTAACATGGCGGTCAGTCATAAAAATAGCATACCAAACAACTGACAGTGTTGGTGGTCATGATGGAGGCGGTATAACTAATGGCTTTTATATTCATTGGGCTATAGGATTCTAATAAATTTTTAAACACAATAATCATGAAAACAATATATAAAATATTCATCGCAGGAATAGTACTTCTTTTTTCAGGAGCACTAATAGTGAGTTGTTCTTCCACCAAGGATAAATACACAGCTGTTACAGATGTAGAAGAAGAATTCAAAATTGAAAAATCTGGAGCTCAAATGTGGGGAGAAGCTTGTAATAGGTGTCATTTAGCACCTTCACCAGCAGATTATAATGATACCGACTGGGAGACGATAAGTTTACATATGAGAATTCGGGCAAATTTAACTGAAAAGGAAATCACAAAGATTGAAGCTTTTTTAAAGTCTGCGAATTAATAGCTGATAATCCATTCCCTCAACTATAGATATTTAGATTGATGGGAATGGGTTTATAAAAATTAAAATAAATGTTTAACTCAAAAAATAAATTATGAAAACACTACTAATTGTTTTATCGGCAGTTGGACTTTTAAGCTTAACCAGCTGCAAACAAGAAACAGATCCTTTAGCATTAATGGAAAATCCTGAAACTCGTACAGAAGTTTTTAACACCATTTCCAAAAATCACGACTATATGACCGAATTTATGGAAAGTATGCACGACAACCAACACGCAATGAAAATGATGCAGGGCAACAAAAAAATGATGAGCTCAATGATGCAAGGAGAAGGAATGCAAATGATGATGAAAGACAGTACAATGATGCACTCAATGATGAACGGAATGATGAATGACGGCAAAATGATGGGCACTATGATGAAAATGATGCACGAAAAAGGGATGATGAGCGAAGACTGTATGGAATCCTGCTCAAAGATGATGGGCGAAAAAGGAATGGATATGCAGGGTATGAACAAGATGGACGATATGGATAGCCCAACCAAAGGTGAGCATACCGAGCATCATTAATTTTAACTTTTAAAATAAACAACAATGAAAAATAATCACTGGATATGGATGGTCATCGGTTGTGGATTACCATTACTGTTTATCTTTTTTGCACCATCATTAGGTATAGGAAGCAGTTCGTCTCTATTCATCTTCATCCTCTTTATGTTTGCTTGTCACTTATTTATGCCTCACGGTTCACATCGCCACGGTGGGCACAATCATTCACAGAATAGACAAAGAGAACACGAACACGGTAGAGATGTTTCAAAAACAGAACCAAAAGATGAACACAAAGGGCATCATCACCATTAAATACTAAATGATGAAACAAAAATTTCAAATAAGCGGAATCAGCTGCGGTGGATGTGTATCAAGAGTAAAAAAGACTTTAGAAGAACATCCCAATATAGAAAAAGCAGAGATCTTTTTGGCACCAAAAGGTGCTGCACTTATCACGATGAATGAAGCACTTTCTGTTGCCGAATTACAAAAGCAACTTGATGGGCTCAATGGTTATACAATTACAGAATTAAATTAACAACAACTTAAAACCAAAAATTATGCATTTTTACGAAGGACATTTTGGAGGTATGCACCTAATATGGTGGATTATATGGATTATTTTATTGGCTTGGATATTCTTTATCCCAGCAGATATCCCTTATCAAAAAACAAAGAAGGACAGCCCACTGGATATTCTTAAAAACCGCTTTGCAAAAGGCGAAATATCCAAGGAAGAATTTGAGGAATCAAAAAAGATTTTAAAATCAGACAACTAACTCAACACTTTAAAATTATGTATCGATTAAACGTAAAAAAACTCGGATTTGCTTTCGGTCTTACGGGAGCACTAATTTACTTGGGCTGTATGATAGTTATGTCAACAGCAGGTCGAGAAGCCACTATCGATTTTTTCAACAGCCTATTGCACGGATTAGATACCACAAGCATTATCAGGATGGATGTGCCATTATGGGAAGCCGGTTTGGGAATAGTACAGATATTTATTTTAGGATGGCTAATAGGTGCCTGTATTGCGGCTTTTTATAATGCGCAAATAAAAGTCAAAAAATAAGAGAGTAATATAAAATTTATGCAATATGTCTGGTTCATATGGTCACTTATAATTCTCGCACTTTGGGCGGCAATCTATTTGTCAAAAAAAAGGCATAGAAAAGAAATGCTCAAAATGAGCCTTATCACTATGCCCTTTGGCCTAACAGAACCCTTGTTTGTTCCAGAATATTGGTTTCCACCTTCCCTATTCCATTTAGCGGAAAGAACAGGTTTTGATATTGAGAGCCTTATCTTCTCTTTTGCTATTGGCGGAATAGGGACGGTATTGTATAATCTGATATTCAAAAAAGGCTATATAGATATGCCTCATACCGAACGGAGCCACCAAAGACATAAGCTACATATTTATATACTTTTTGTTCCAGCCATTGTATTTGTCATATTTAGTCTTTTCACCACGCTTAACCACATCTATTGTGGCATCATTGCAATGTTTTTAGGTGGTTTGGCAACATTGTACTGTCGCCCAGATTTAAAAGGAAAGATATGGGTTGGAGGAATCTTGTTTACCATACTGTACTTCATTTATTTCGGAAGCATCCTTCCGTTCTATCCCCAATATGTGGAGTTGTACTGGAATCTGGACAACCTGACCCATATTCTTGTTCTAGGAATTCCAATTGAAGAATTATTATTCGCTTTCACCTTTGGTATGTATTGGTCTGGATTATATGAACACTTGTATTGGAGAAAACTTATAAAATCGAAAGAAATGTCAACCAACTAAAACATTCAAATTATGAAAATATTATTGGCCATAGATGGTTCAGATTTCAGTAAAGTAGCCATTCACGAACTTATAAAAATGACCCTATCCTCAAATAGTGAAATTCATATTATAAATGTTTATGAACTTCCTAAAACAACCGGTCTGGGATTGCATACTATGGGCGGCAAGATAGGAAATTACATAGAAGAAATTAGAAGTAACGCTCAAAAATTGGGAAACAAAATCGTTTCAGAAGCTTTCGATAAAATCAAGGCCGAAAACAAGGCACTTACCATAACCACAAGTGTTGTTAGTGGCCTGCCCAAAAGTACTATTAATGAAAAAGCAGAAAATTGGGGTGCAGATTTAATTGTAGTAGGCTCTCAGGGTCACGGTGCACTTTCACGCTTAGTATTGGGCTCTGTATCCCAATATTTGACCACAAATGCCAAATGTTCAGTACTGATTGCAAGAGATAGAAATAAAAAATGAAAGAAAAGCAAACACATAGCATTCCGTTGGAATCCACCTGTAAGATAACAGATGAGATATGTCTTCCCGATACTAAATTACCTCGTGTGGTTATCGTTGGTGGAGGATTTGCAGGTTTGGCATTGGTTGAGAAACTGAAACACAAAGAAGTTCAAGTGGTTTTACTCGATAAAAATAACTTCCATCAGTTTCAGCCTTTATTATATCAAGTGGCAACGAGTGCCCTGGAGCCTGACAGTATTGTATTTCCATTCAGAAAACAAATCAATGGCTATAAAAATGTTTTCTTTCGTTTGGCAGAAGTTGTGGAAATTCAACCTGATTCAAATACTATATTGACCAATAAGGGAAGTGTTTCTTATGACTATCTAGTGTTGGCTACTGGCACGACCACCAATTTCTTTGGGATGGATTCTGTGGCCGAAAATAGTTTGGGGATGAAGGATATTCGCGATTCCCTCAACATCCGTCATATGATGTTGCAAAATTTGGAACAGGCAGCTATTACTTGTGATGATAAAGAACGCGACGCGCTGACAAATTTTGTAATAGTAGGTGGTGGTCCAGCAGGCGTAGAAATGGCAGGAGCTTTGGCAGAGTTTTGCAAATACATCCTTCCCAAAGATTACCCAGAGTACCCTTCTTCCATTATGAATATTTATCTAATAGAAGCCATTGATGAGTTGTTAGGCACAATGTCAGACAAGGCATCATCGAAAACCCTCAAATATTTAGAGGATTTGAATGTAAAGGTATTATTAAATGAAGCTGTAAGCAATTATGACGGCAACGAAGTCACTACCAAAAGTGATAAGACCATATTGGCTAAAAACCTTATCTGGACGGCTGGCGTAAAAGGACAATTCCCAAATGGTATTGATGAAAAACACATAGTCAGGGGCAACCGGATTAAAACCGATGCTAATTTAAAAGTAGAAGGCTACGAAAACATTTTTGCCATAGGCGATATAGCTGCGCTTATTTCTGAAGAAAGACCCAAAGGGCATCCACAGGTGGCGCAGGCAGCAATTCAACAAGGTAAATACCTGGGCGATTCGATATTAAATATCATAAATAACAAATCCATAAAACCTTTCAAATATAAAGATAAAGGTTCCTTAGCAACCGTAGGTAAACGCAAGGCAGTTGCCGATTTGGGCAAATTTAAATTTGCAGGCTATTTCGCCTGGTTGCTGTGGTCCGTTGTTCACTTGATGTCCATAAGTGGATTTAGAAATAGATTGATGGTTGGTTTTAATTGGGCGGTAAGTTATTTCACTTATGAAAAGAGCAACCGCCTGATTATTAGAAACTTTAAACCGAAATCTTCGGTTAAAAACAGAACAAAATAATTTTGAAATGAAAAACACCACAGATAAAAATAATAAGCTTTCCCTAATAGGTTCCATATCTCTTGGTACAGGCGTAATGATTGGTGCTGGCATATTTGTCCTTATGGGGCAAATAGCAGAGTTGGTGGGTGATCTATTTCCCATTGCATTTATTGCAGGTGCTGTTGTGGTGGGTTTTAGCTCATATTCCTATGTCAAGTTTTCAAATGCTTTTCCATCGTCTGGAGGTGTGGTTAAATTCCTTAACAAATCCTATGGACCTGGAACAACAACAGGGTTTTATTCTTTGCTGATGTACGTATCAATGGTAGTTTCCGAAAGTCTGGTGGCGGGCACTTTTGGAGCATATACGTTGAGACTATTTCCCGAGTCCTATGCAGGTTATGCCTCTACCCTGGGTGTTGGGCTAATTGTTGTTGCTTATATAGTGAACATCCTGGGCAATAAGGTTATTGGTGCCACCGCGACATTTACCGCTATTATAAAGGTAGTGGGAATAGCAATTTTAGCTATTGCCGGCCTTGCAATTTCAGGTTTTGCCGATATTACGGGAAACTATATTCCCAAAAATACTGAGACATTACCACAAGGCTTCGGATTTGTGGCCGCTTTGGCGTTATCTATCCTTGCTTATAAAGGCTTTACCACTATCACGAACCAAGGGGCCGATATTAAAAACCCGCATAAAAATCTTGGTAGGTCTATCGTGTTTTCCATACTTATCTGCACACTGATATATGTAGCCCTGGCATTAGCTGTTGCGGGAGGTTTAAGCATTCCTGAAATAATCGAAGCTAAAGATTATGCCCTTGCAGCCGCCGCAAAACCTGTTTTTGGGGAATGGGGTTCCTGGATTACCATTGGCATTGCCATTATTGCCACGGTTTCTGGGGTCATTGCCAGTATCTTTTCCTCTTCACGCTTGTTGGCAATGCTCAGCAATATGAAACAGGTGCCTTCTTTAACCAAACTTGGTAGCTTAAAAAATCCAGCACTAGTATTCACGTCTTCCCTCGCCATTTTACTGACCGTGCTTTTCGATTTGACAAGGATAGCATCCATTGGGGCTATTTTTTACCTTATTATGGATATCGCTATCCATTGGGGGCTGTTCCGTCACCTTAAAAACAAAGTGGTTTTTCAGCCTATCATCCCATTAATAGCCATCGTATTGGACATTGCGGTATTGGCAGCTTTTCTTTATATAAAATATCTGAACGATCCTTTGGTGCTTATCGTAGCAGCGATTGGGATTGTTCTAATACTTGTGGCGGAACGCCTTTTTATGATTTCACATACAGACGATGAAGGTAATATGCCGATGGGAATGAAGAATACAAGTGACAAAAACAAAAAAACATAATTAATTAAAAACAATTTATATGAAAAATGTAGCAGTTATAGGTTACGGAGTCATTGGAAAAAGGGTGGCAGATGCCATCAACTTACAAAACGATATGAAGCTTTCGGGAGTATGTGATATCATCAGCGATTGGCGTATTCAAAATGCAGTAAGAAAGAATTACAACATATACGCAGCAACTCAAGATGCAGCTGATAATATGAAATCTGAAGGGATTTCTGTTAAAGGCAATATGCAGGAACTTTTAAAGAAATCAGACCTTGTAGTGGACTGTACGCCTAAAAAGATTGCTGCTCAAAATGTAGCGATTTATAAAGAACAGAATATAAAATTTATTTTGCACGGTGGCGAAAAACACGAAACCACAGGGCATTCCTTTAGTGCAGAAAATAATTACAAATCCGCTCTAAACTTGAATGCGACAAGAGTAGTTTCTTGTAATACTACGTCTATTTTAAGAACCTTGACCGCTTTAAAAAGAGCCGATTTATTGGATTATGCCAGAGGTACACTTTTAAGAAGAGCTACAGACCCTTGGGAAAGTCATTTAGGTGGTATTATGAATACGATGGTTCCCGAAAAAGATATCCCAAGCCATCAAGGTCCAGATGCTAAAAGTGTTGACCCAGAACTGGATGTCATCACCGCAGCGGTAAAAGTACCCGAAACATTGAGCCATATGCACTACTGGAATGTGAAATTGAAAAAGCAGGCGACAAAGGAAGAAGTGCTAAATGCTTTCAAAACTTCAAGTCGTATTAAACTAATTCGATATGACCAAGGCTTGGTTTCTAACAACACCATTAAAGAAATGTTTCTGGATATGGGAAGACCTTGGGGCGATATGTATGAAGTTGCGCTGTGGGAAGATATGCTCAAAGTACAGGGAGATGAACTTTTTTATGCCTATGTAGTCGATAACCAAGCTATTGTAATCCCGGAAACAATTGATGCTATTAGGGCTTTAACTGGAATTGAAACAGATGGTACAAAATCCATAGCCAAAACAAATGAAAGTTTAGGAATCCATTAAATACTATCAAAATGAAAACAGACAAGAATATAGTAGAACTTTTAGGAGAAAAAGCAGACTTCTATTTAGAACACGTTTGTGAAAAAATAACAAAGGATGAATTGCAAGTGCCAAGCAAAAATAGTTTAGAAAAAGTATTTGGCAGTAGCAACAGAAATCCGCAGGTGCTTCGAAGTCTTTCACAATTGTACAATCACGGAAATCTGGCAGGAACTGGTTATTTAAGTATCCTTCCTGTGGACCAAGGTATTGAGCATAGCGCGGCCTTTTCATTCTATAAAAACCCAGATTATTTCGACCCAGAGAACATTATAAAACTCGCCCTTGAGGCCGGTTGTAATGGGGTGGCTTCCACGTTTGGGGTTTTGGGTTTGAATGCCCGAAAATATGCCCATAAAATCCCTTTTATCGTTAAGATTAACCACAATGAACTGCTTACCTACCCGAACAAATATGACCAAACACTCTTTGGTAAGGTAAAAACCGCTTGGGATATGGGAGCAATTGCCGTAGGAGCTACGATTTATTTTGGTTCAGCAGAAAGCAACAGACAGCTAAAAGAAATAGCTGAAGCTTTTGAAGAAGCACACAATCTGGGAATGGCCACCATCTTATGGTGCTATATACGGAACGAGGCATTTAAAACCAACAAGGAAGATTATCACGCAGCTGCCGATGTAACTGGGCAGGCAAACCATTTGGGTGTTACTATTCAAGCAGACATCATCAAACAAAAATTACCCACCAATAATTTTGGTTTCAAAGAGATAGGATTTGGAAAATATGAAGATGAAATGTATAAAACCCTTACCACAGACCACCCTATTGACCTTTGCAGGTTGCAAGTAGCCAATTGCTATATGGGTAAAATAGGACTGATTAATTCAGGTGGTGGTTCCAAAGGCAAATCAGATTTGTCCGAAGCTGTAACAACTGCCGTTATCAATAAAAGGGCTGGTGGTTCTGGGCTGATAATGGGAAGAAAAGCATTTCAAAAACCCTTTAGCGAAGGCGTGAGAGTATTACAATCCGTTCAGGAAGTGTATCTGGATAATAAAATTAATATAGCATAATCAACAGAATGTTTGACACAGAGATAAAATCATTAAAATCACTTAACCACTACCTCATAAGATTGGTAGAAAGTCGTCTATGGCTTAAGGTAATCATTGCCTTGTTTTTAGGTGTTGGATTTGGTCTGCTATTGAGTCCACAAAATGGATGGATTTCTAAAGAAACAGCAGATATCGCGGGGAATTGGCTGGCATTGCCTGGTGTACTATTTCTGAAACTGGTTCAAATGATTATGATTCCGTTGATTGTGGCTTCCATCATTACTGGAATAGCAAGTAATGATAAGGACAGTCTAAAAAAATTAGGTGGTGGGGTTTTGTTATATTTTCTAGGTACTACGATAGTTTCGGTAAGTTTGGGTGTCATACTATCTCAACTTTTTAGACCTGGTCGCTTTTTACATCAACAGGCTCTAGCTGAACATAATGAAATTACAGCTGTTCCAACGGAAAATCCAGAGCTTTCCTTCGGAATTGAAACGATTCCTGATGCCATCTCAAACTTACTTCCCGAAAACCCGTTGGCATCTATGGTAAGTGGTGAAATGTTAAGCATTGTAATTTTCACAATCATTATTGGTGTAGCTGTGCTATCACTTGAAAATGCCTTACTGCGCCCAGTGAAGCTGCTTCTAAGTGCCATTCAGGAAGTCTGTATGACAGTAGTAAAATGGTCAATGCTTCTAGTGCCTATTGCTGTTTTCGGACTTATGGCGCAGCTTACCTCTAGTGTTGGTTTAAGTTCTCTTTCCGGTCTCACCTATTATGTTGGCGTCGTCCTGCTCGGTCTATTACTTTTGGTAATTTTCTATTTAGGGCTAATTGTGCTTCTTGGAAAAGCAAACCCTATGCATTTCCTAAAAAAAATAAGGGACGTTCAATTATTGGCCTTTTCAACCACAAGCTCTGCGGCCGTGATGCCACTTTCCCTTCAAACAGCCGAAGAAGAATTGAAGGTGGACAAGACCATTAGCAATTTTATTATTCCCATAGGTGCAACCGTCAATATGGATGGCACTGCACTCTATCAAACCATAACTACGCTATTCATAGCCCAAGCCTATGGCTTGGAAATGAGTTTGCTCAATATTATTGTGGTCATCGTAACCATCGTTGCTGCTTCAATCGGCACACCTGCCATTCCCGGAGGTGGTGTGGTGATACTCGCTTCTGTTTTGGGAAGTGTCGGTATTCCAGCCGAAGGCATCATCATTATTATTGGTGTAGAAAGATTGTTGGGAATGTTCAGGACTGCTGTAAACGTAACGGGTGACCTCACAGCTTGTATGGTTTTTAATAGGTTTTATGGTAAAACCCCAATATTGGTTAATGATAAAACTTTAAAAATATGACATTACTACTCATATCCATATTTTTCATTTTTCCTGTGGTCGCTATAGCAGGATATCAACATTATAAGATTGTTAAGCACCCAGCTTATGATGCTGACAAAACACTCTTAAATTATGAAATTATAGGTGCGGGTGAAAACAAACTCGTTTTGCTGCACGGTTTGACAGGGTCATTGAATTATTGGAAACGCAATTTAGAAAGCATTTCAAAAACACACACTTTGCTATTAATAGACCTTTTGGGTTTTGGTGATTCGCCAAAACCACAAAGTGATTATTCGCTTTCAGTTCAACTTAAAGCTTTAGAATTGGTTTTGCAAAAAGAAGGATTCAATGATGGAAAAACCATAGTTGCCGGTCATTCTATGGGCGCTATAATTTCAATGGCCCTATTGGAAAAACACTCAAATTGGCTCAAAGCAGGCATTTTTATTGGAATACCTGTTTATCAGGATGCAGATGAATTTAAAAAAATTATGTCCTCACATTCCTTTGTGGACAGAATATCAACAAGCAGATTCTCTAAATACATCTGTATGATTCATCCCATTTTTATGTCGCGTGCATTTAAACCAGACAACCTCACGGATGATGTTTATGAAGATGCAAAAAAACACCATTGGCAGAGCTACTATTATTCGCTTACGAGGATAATCCTAAAAACAGATTTATACGGGATTGCAAGAAAGATTAGAAACACAAAAGTGCTTTTCATTCACGGAGCAAAGGACACTACTGCACCGCTCAAAAATGCTATAGACTTATCAAGAGAATTTACAAACGTAAAAACTGTTACCTCTACAGGGGGAGACCATCAGTTCTTTCTAAAAGAAGCAGAATTTGTATGGAAGACCATCCAAGATTTTTCTGTTTCAGATAAAAAATCACAAAAAACAATTTTAAATGAATACTAATAAAATTAAACATATAGGTGTATTTACCTCTGGAGGTGATAGTCCAGGGATGAATTCAGCCTTGTACGCCATTGCAAAAACGGCTGAAGCAACTGGTATAAAAGTTAGTGGTTTTAGAAAAGGATATGAAGGATTGATAGACGGTGACTTGGTTCAATTTAAATCACACGAATTACAAAAACTGACCCAAAAGGGTGGCACAATTCTAAAGACCGCACGAAGCAAACGTTTTCTCGAACTGGAAGGTCGAAAAAAAGCCCTGCAAACCCTAAATGCAAACAAAATAGACGCCCTGATTGCCATAGGTGGCGATGGTACATTTAATGGATTACTTGCTTTTTCAGAAATATGCGATATCCCATTCATAGGGATTCCCGGAACTATTGATAACGATATTTCGGGTACGGATTTCACCCTTGGTTTCGATTCCGCTGTTAACACAGCCATTGAAAACATTGATAAAATAAGGGATACTGCCGAATCTCACAATCGGGTATTTATCGTGGAAGTAATGGGTAGAGATTCGGGTTACATTGCCATTCATTCAGGACTTACCACGGGAGCAGATGCCATTTTAATTCCCGAGAGTGGAAAGGACTTTATTTATCTATTGGATAAGGTTAAAAATTACGATAGCGAAGATGCTTTTCTTGTCGTGGTTTCAGAAGGCGATGAAATAGGTGCCGAACTTGTTTCTTCAAAAATAAAGGAAGTCAACCCCAATGTCGATTTACGAATTACAAAACTTGGGCACGTACAGCGTGGTGGAAATCCTTCTGCTTTAGATAGGATGTTGGGTATTAGGCTTGGGGTGGAAGCCGTAAAATCACTTTTACAAAGTAAAAAGAATGTAATGGTCGGGATTTTAAACAATCAATTGCACTTAACCCCTTTTAATGAAGTGGTCAAACAACATCAGGTCAATAAAGAATTGCACGAACTCTTAGAACTATTTGGAAAATAAAAACGAGAAAAATGAAAACATACATAGAGGAAAGACCTTGGGGAAACTTTGAACGCTTTACCCATAACGAGATTAGCACCGTAAAAATACTTACGGTTAATCCAAACGAAGAGCTAAGTCTACAGTTTCACCATAACAGGGAAGAATTCTGGAGAGTAATAGATGGAACGGGAACTTTCGTAATTGGCGACAATACCAAAGTTGGCCATAAAGGGGACGAATTTTTTATCCCGAAGGAAACCGTACATCAAATAAAAACATCTGATTCTTCTGTAAGTGTACTTGAAATTGCTTTTGGAAATTTTGATGAAAACGATATTGTCAGGCTAAAGGACAAATACAACAGGGAAGACCCCAAATAAATATTACAATATGGAACATACACATCAAATTAATACCAGAATACCCATAGAGAAAAAAGGGATACTGCTCAGTCCCACTAAATTGAAATTTGAGAGCAATGGGGTTTTAAACCCTGGAATATTTCAAGAAGGTGAAGAGGTGCATATCTTTTACCGTGCGGTGGAAGATGGCAATTACTCTACCATTGGATATGCCAAAACCAATGAGCATTTAGATCTCATAGAAAGGAAATCAAGCCCGTTAATAACTCGTGATTTTGATTATGAAAAACATGGTGTGGAAGATGCTCGTATTGTTAAAATTGAAGATATCTATTATTTAACTTATACAGCTTATGACGGGTTCAATGCCATGGGTGCTTTGGCAACTTCAAAAGACCTGAAACATTTTGAGAAAAAGGGGATAATCACACCATTCATTACCTACAAAGAATATAAATACCATTTGGAGCATTGTAATCAGGAAAGATTGAATCCAAAGTATTATTATTACTACAACTTGTTTGCACAAATTGGATTGGCAGATGAAAAACATAGGTATCTGAGGGATAAGGACATTGTCCTGTTCCCCAAAAAAATCAACGGTAAATTTGTAATGCTCCACCGTATATGGCCAGGAATACAAATAGTACAGTTTGAAAAGTGGGAAAACCTTACCAAAGAATTTTGGGAAAATCATATAAAGAACCTTCACGATCATATTCTTATGGATCCGTTCTACGATTTTGAAGTGAATTATCTCGGTGCCGGATGCCCTCCCATAGAAACAAAGGATGGTTGGCTTATGATTTACCACGGAGTTTGTGAAACCCACATTGGAAAGACCTATCACGCCGCCGCTGCGTTACTGGATATTGAAGACCCTATAAAAGTAATTGGACGATTGCCCTATCCCTTATTTTCCCCTACCGAAGAATGGGAACTGCTTGGTGTTGTAGATCATGTGGTATTTCCTACCGGGACCGCATTGTTCGGGGACGACCTTCATATCTATTATGGAGCGGCCGACAAACATACGGCGGTAGCTAAAGTAAGCCTACAACTATTATTGAATGAATTAAAAAAAACAGCTATATCATGAAAAATAATAAAATTTTATTTGTTTGCTCATATCCTCCACGCGAGTGCGGTATTGCTACTTTTTCACAAGATTTGATACGGGCTTTGAAAAGATGCTTTGGCTCAACCATAGAGATCGAGGTTTGTGCTCTGGAAAATGAGTGCTGCGACGCCAATGATTATCCAGAGGAAGTTAAATATAAAATAGATGCCCAAGAGTTAAGTTCCTTTTTCAAAGTAGCTAATAAGTTAAATGAAAGGGACGATATTGGAATGGTTTGTATACAACACGAGTTTGGGCTGTTTGGAGGTGACTACGGTAGCCATTTAGTGGCTTTTCTGCTAAAGTTAGACATCCCTATTTCTTGTGTGTTTCATACCGTGCTACCCTATCCAGATGAAAAAAGAACTAAAATAGTGCAAGCGTTGGGTGATCTTTCCGAGAAACTGATCGTTCTTACCAATAAATCCGCACTAATACTAGAAAGTGATTATCATATTGATACTAACAAAATAGCTGTCATACCCCATGGCACCCATATTGTACTATGGAAAGAAAAACAACGGCTTAAAAATAGATATGGCTTTCAAAATAAAAATGTGCTCTCAACATTTGGTTTATTAAGTGAGAATAAAAATATAGAAACAGCCCTTCGTGCATTGCCAAAAATACTCCAAAAATTCCCTAACACAGTTTATCTGGTTTTAGGCAAAACACATCCTGAAATACTAAAGAGAGAAGGCGAAACATATAGGGATGCACTTTTAACAATAGTCGATAATTTAGATATTAAAGACCATGTCATTTTTATAAACGAATATTTGGAACTTACCAACTTGTTGGAATATCTATCATTATCCGATGTTTACTTATTCTCATCTAAAGATCCCAACCAGGCCGTTAGCGGCACTTTTGCTTATGCCATGAGTTGCGGAAACCCCGTTATATCAACACCTATTCCCCATTCCAAAGAATGTCTTGATCCCAGTACTGGTATTTTATTGAATGATTTTGAAGATCCCATAGAAATTAGCGACGCTGTTATCGATTTGCTGGAACAACCGTTCATAGCAACATCAATGGGGAAAAATGCCTTTATTAAAATGCGTGCTTTTAGTTGGGAAAATGTAGCCATTTCCTATTCCGATATTTTTCAGGATTATTTGCAAGACAGTAATTCTTTGGATTTTAGTTTGCCACCCATAAAAACAGACCATATTGAAGACATGACCACTGACTTTGGGATGCTTCAATTTTCAAATTTTAGTGTCCCGGATACGTCTTTTGGTTATACACTTGATGATAATGCAAGGGCTCTTATAGCAATGCTTATGTATTATAAGAAAAAAAGAAATGACAAAGTCCTGCGGCTCATTGAAATTTATATGGACTTTATTGTGTTTTGCCAACAGGACGATGGACTGTTCTATAATTATGTGGATTATGAAAAGCAATTTACCAATCAGAATACCGAAGTGAACCTGGAAGATTCCAATGGCAGGGCCATTTGGGCACTTGGCTATGTATTGTCTGATACAGAAAACCTGCCAAAAAGTTTAGTAACCAAAGCAGAAAACTGTTTTAAAAACGTCATACGAAATGTAGCGGATTTCAAATCCCCAAGAGCCATTGGTTTTATATTAAAAGGACTTTATTATTATCAAGAAAATGAGCCTAAAACCCAATATAATCAGTTAGCAGATACATTGGCCCAAGAGCTCTTGCGCATTTTTAATATTACCAGTGATAAAAAATGGGAATGGTTTGAAGATTACCTGACCTATGCCAATAGTATATTGCCAGAAGCGCTTTTTTATGCTTGGCTAATCACAAAAAATAAAAAATACAAGGACGTTGCCGAAACTACTTTTGACTTTTTATTATCACAATATTTTATGAAAGGGCAAATTAAAGTCATTTCTAATGACGGATGGTTTCACAAAAGAAACAAACGTACCTTTCACGGCGAACAACCCATTGAGGTGGCTTATACCATTCTTTCATTGGACCTATTCTGTAAAGTTACCCATAAAAAGAAATACTCCAAACAGCTTCATACCGCATTTAATTGGTTTTTAGGCAATAACCATCTCAAGCAAATTATGTACAACCCTGTTAATGGTGCCTGTTATGATGGTCTTGAAAAAGAAAATATTAATATAAATCAAGGTGCGGAATCCAGCTTGTGCTACGTAATGGCGCGTTTAGTTGTTGAGGGTTACCCTTTGGAGGTTGGTCTTAAAGAAAATAAATCAGATTTAAGTTTAAAGATGGACTCGGCTTCAAAACGTGGCAGAAAGATCATGCAAGAAAAGTGCATCGGTAAAAGTTTAAAAATAGAACGCAATGTATTAAACAGTTAGCGATTTTATCAAACCAAGCAATAAAAAAGTAGTTATGACCGAGGCCTTTAAAAATATCAACCCTTTCATCCTTGGACTGCTCATCAGTCTGGGCATTGGCCTTATTCTTGGGCTGGAACGTGAATATGATAAATTGAAGGAAGAACAAGGCTTTGCAGGTATAAGAACCTTCCCAATTGTTGCCATTATTGGTTTTATATTGGGAAATCTTTCCACAACCTATACACCTTGGTTGGTCATTATCATTGCGGCAGCATTTCTTTTGTTTCTGTCTTTGAGTCATCTTTCCATAGTACAAAAGCATATTATGACTGGTATTACCACCAATATGGCCTTGTTCGCTACGCTAATTTTGGGTGTTATGGTTGCCAATCATTTGCATAAGGAAGCAGTTGCGACCGCAGTAGTCGTGGTTACGCTGTTATCATTGAAAACGACCTTTAATACATTCATTAAGAATATTACTTCTGAAGAGCTCTTTGCTTTTATTAAGTTTTCAATTATTGCGCTTCTTATTTTGCCTTTCTTACCAAATCAAGATTATGGTCCAGAGGGATTACTTAACCCTTTTGAGATTGGAGCGATAATAGTGATAGTGTCATTTCTGAATTTCATTGGTTACTTTCTTGTAAAATATGTAGGTTCTAAACGTGGTATTCTGCTCACTGCTATTTTAGGCGGATTGATTTCAAGTACCGCAGTAGCTTGGATATATGCTTCGCGAAGTAAGGAATCGCCAGAACTTTCAAAAGAATATGCTGCGGGTATCATTATAGCTTCCGCAATTATGTTTCCCAGACTTGCGATTCTGGCCTATATTTTCAATAGTGCCATACTTTTAAATTTAGTCATTCCATTTACTATTCTTACCCTTATCTGCTTGATAAGCGCACTCTTATTCATCAAAAAGAATACAGATGTCACAAAAACAGCTATCAATCTGGGTAATCCGCTCAATATTTGGAACGCCCTTGGGTTTGGTGGTATTTATGTGGTCATCCTGTTTGCAGTTTTTTATGGAAATCAATTTTTTGGCGAAAGCGGTTTATACTATTCAGCCCTAATTGCAGGATTGGCAGATACGGATGCAATAACTATTAGTATGGCAAAATTTGGGTCATTGGAAGAAAAACTCACGCTGGCCACCAATGTCATTATAACAGCAACCATAAGCAATATGATTGTAAAACTTGGTATTACCTATTTCAAAGGTTCTAAAAAGACCGGGAAACTCGTGATGCTAATTTTTGGAACTGTTGTCATCGTAGGGTTAGTATATATTTTAATACAGTTAGGAAATTAAAAAAAGTGAAATGAAAACAACAGTATTCAGCACGCATAAGTTTGAAGAGCCGCATCTCGTAAAAGCGAATGATGGCAAGCATCAATTAAAGCTGCTTGAGAGTCGTTTAACTCAAGAAACTGCTATTCTCGCAACGGGTTCTAAAGCAGTAAGTCTATTTACGGGCGATGATGCCTCGGCACACATTCTTGAAAAATTCAATGCTTTTGGCATAAAATATATTGCTCTGCGTTCAGCAGGATTCAATCACGTGGATTTAGCAAAAGCAGCTGAATTGAATATAAAAGTGGCCCGTGTCCCAGCCTATTCCCCTTATGCCATTGCAGAACATACAATGGCTTTGATACTTGCATTAAACCGAAGACTGATTAAAGCCCACAATAGAGTGCGCGAACAAAACTTTTCATTAAACGGTCTCACTGGTTTTGACCTAAATGGGAAAACCGTTGGCGTGATTGGAACAGGAAAAATAGGGTCTGTACTCGTAAAAATACTTCACGGATTCGGCTGCAATATTCTTGCCCAGGATATAGAAGAAAGCAAAGACCTAATTGATAAATATGGCGTAATCTATTCAGATTGTGCGACGCTCTGTAAGCACGCAGATATAATAAGCCTGCACGTGCCATTAAAAGCTTCAACAAAACATTTAATAAATAAAGAGCATATAGCACTAATGAAATCTGGAGTGATGCTCATCAATACAAGTCGTGGTGGGTTGGTGGACACCAAAGCGGTTATACAAGGTCTTAAGACGAGAAAAATAGGGTATTTAGGACTGGATGTGTATGAGGAAGAGGAAGGATTGTTTTTTGAAGACCATTCCGAAGATATTTTACAAGACGATGTCATTGCACGTTTAATGACTTTTAATAATGTTTTAATTACCAGTCATCAAGCTTTTCTGACCGAAACAGCATTGGCCAATATCGCTGATACCACTATTTACAATCTCGACTGTTTTGAAAAACAAATTGCTTCAGGGAACGAAGTCACTATAGATGAATAAATGCTTTATAATTGAAAGATATGTTACAACTTATTTTGTTCTGGTTTAAAACAAAGGCAGCAAAGGCTGCCAGAGAAGTACTTTCTACCGACTTTAGTAAGGATGAAATTGAATCCATACTTAAAGGGTATTGGTCGGGCTATAAAGCACTGCGAGGCGATATCGCAAAACAACCTACAATTGGAGGAACAGTTATGGTTCATCTTGCCGGAATGTCTACCGCTTTTTATAATGAACTTACAAAAAGAGAAATTAGCGCAACGCAAACCACGCAATATTTTTATGATATAGCCTGGAAGGTGTACAAAATTATGGGGAGGTTTTCTTGGAACTTAACCAGGTTAAAATATCGGAATAAGTCAAAAAGACTGGCGTATGCTACAGAATTGTTTAGGTCTTTTCCGTTTAACCATCCGTCCTATAAATGGGAAAATATCCCTCAATTTGATAATACAGTACGCTTTGATTGCAAAAAATGCCCCGTTGCAGAATATTTCGAAACCCAAGGGCTCTCAAAGTTCTGTGTCAATACTTGGTGCGCATTGGATTTTCCTCTGGCTAAAATGTGGAATGCCAAGTTGGAGCGTACAAACAGTATCGCAGGAGGAGCAAAAGCCTGTGATTTTAAATGGATACCAAATGACTAAAACTTAATAAAAATGAAAAACATACTTGTACCCACCGATTTCTCTGAAAATTGTGTAAAAGCTGCAAATCTTGGCATCAAAATGGCTAAACTTTATGATGCCGAAATACATTTTTTGCATTTAATGACAACCCCTGTTGATTGGGTTAAGCTGGACAAGCTAAAGGAAAAACGATACCCCGAAACCCTGAAGAAGATTGGAAAAGCCAATTCGGCTCTTAGGAAATTGGACAGAAAAGCGGAAAGTCAAGGGCTTAAATGTCGAACTTTTCTTCAATTTGATTCGGGACAGAAAAATATTTTAGAGCATTCCACCCACTTTCATCACGATTTCATCATTACTGGAAGTAGCGGCACCAAAGGTGTAATTCGTGAAATAACGGGAAGTAACGTAGAAGAAATCGTTCGAAAAGCAAATGCTCCCGTCATTGTTGTAAAAGATGAAGCCGTATCATTCCCGTTCAAAAATATTGTATTTGTTTCCGATTTTAAAGAAGATGTATCCCGCGCCTTTAAAGAAGTAATATCAATTGCCAATAAATGTAATGCACGTATCCACTTATTGCGCATTAATACCCAAACAGATTTCAACAGTATCGAGCTTGGTTTAAAACCAATTGAACAACTATTGAGCAAATTCCCCGAACTAAAAAATTACTCGATGGCAGTTTATAATGAGACATCTGTGGAAACTGGCATCAATACGTTTGTAAAGCAGAATCCTGTTGATTTAATCACAATGGTTACTCACGGAAGAACCGGTTTTTTAAGTCTGTTCTCAAAAAGTATCGCTGAAGGGGTTACTAATCATTCAGCTTTGCCTGTAATGACCATACATATTTAAAAATGGAAAAACCGATTAAAATAATAAAATACTCTGGAGACGTCGTTGAATTTGATGTGGACAAACTCATCAATTCCCTGAAACGGTCTCAGGCAAGCGATACTGTGGTTCAGCAAATTGTTGAACAAGTTGAAGGGCAACTTTATGATGGAATTACCACAAAAAAAATCTATGAGATGGCATTTAAAATGCTTAAGAGTAAATCTCGTGTAAGTGCTTCAAAATACAAGCTAAAAAAGGCGATAATGGAATTAGGTCCATCAGGATTTCCTTTTGAAAAATTTGTCGGTAAGATTTTAGAGATGGAAGGCTTTAGTACAAACGTGGGAGTTATTGTTCAAGGTAATTGTGTACAGCACGAAGTTGATGTAATCGCCGAAAAAGAAAACAAACACTATATGATTGAATGCAAATACCATAGCGACCAAGGTAGGTTTTGTAATGTAAAAATCCCATTATATATCCATTCACGGTTTTTGGACGTAGAAAAGCAATGGGAACACCAAAAAGGTCACGAGGCTAAACTTCATAAAGGAGGTGTGTACACCAATACGCGTTTCACAACCGATGCCATTCAGTACGGGAAATGTGTTGGTATGCTTATGAGCAGTTGGGATTATCCAAGAGGAAATGGTCTCAAGGACAGAATAGATAAATCTGGGCTACATCCCTTAACCGCTTTAACAACACTTACCAAAGCTGAAAAAACAAAATTATTAGATGAAGGCATCGTACTCTGCAAAGAGCTTCACGAAAG
>DEXQ01000002.1:39149-88879 GCA_002364215.1 Aequorivita sp. UBA3180
CAATTAGATTTTGAGCCGTTTTACGAAGCTCTCGAAGAGGACCCGAAATTGCTTGACGAGGCCATAGAAATTCTATTGGATATGGTTGAGTTAGAAACTAACTCTATTAAGAAGGTAGCACTTTATATTAAAGAGGATTCACGAAATCTATATAATGAGATAACAAAATTATATAAATCGAGCCAAAACCAAAGCAATACACCGTCCTGCTGTGGAGGACACTAAATAAATGCTATAAAGATGACATACAACAAAATAAACATCCATTTTTTAGGAGCGGCAGGCACAGTAACCGGTTCAAAATATCTGGTAGATACAGGAGATAGAAAGATACTGATAGACTGCGGTCTTTTTCAGGGATTGAAGGAATTACGCCTTAAAAACTGGGAGTATCCACCCGTTAATGTTGCTGATATTGACGCTGTTTTGCTTACCCACGGCCATATGGACCATACAGGATATTTGCCGAGATTGGTAAAGCAAGGTTTCAAAGGGCCCATTTACGGCACCAATCCCACCTTGGACATCGCAAAAATCATATTGAATGATAGTGCCAAAATTCAAGAACAGGAAGCCGAACGTGCCAATAAAGAGGGCTATTCCAAACACAGTCCTGCTGAACCACTTTACGATTTAAATGATGTAGAAAAAACAATCCCTTACTTCAAAGGAGTACCACCCTCGCATTGGTTACCCATTCTCAAAGATGTGAAAGCGAGGTTTCAATACAACGGACACATCCTTGGTGCCACATACATTGAGTTAGATATACGCGGAAAACGTTTCGTGTTTTCTGGCGATATAGGCAGAACAAACGATTTATTACTGTTTCCGCCATTAAAGCCAAAAAAGGCAGATGTATTGTTTATTGAATCCACCTACGGAGGAAGATTTCATCCTGATGAAGTAGAAGCACTTCCACAAATTGAAAAATTGGTCAATGACACCATCAACAGAGGTGGCAGCTTATTTGTCCCAAGTTTTTCGGTAGAACGTGCCCAATTGATGATGCTTATTTTCTGGAGGTTACTCAAGGAGAACAAAATCCCCAAAGTACAAATGATTATGGATAGTCCAATGGGTGCCAACGTATTGGAACTGTTTCATAGAACTCGGGATTGGCACAGATTGGAAGACAACGAATGTGACGAAATGTGCTCACACTTTACAGTTGTTAGCAGTTATCGTGAAACAATGGAATTAAGAACAGATAACAAACCAAAAATCGTGATTGCAGGAAGCGGAATGCTCACAGGGGGAAGAATGCTAAACTATCTTGAAACACAGGCACAAAATCCAAATAATACCTTGCTTTTTGTAGGTTATCAAGCTGAAGGCACACGTGGCAGAAAGCTTTTGGAAGGTAATAAGGAACTAAAAGTATATGGAAAATGGGTGCCGTTTAAAATGCAAGTAGCAGAAATTGAAGGGCTTTCGGCACACGCAGACCATACTGAACTTATGGATTGGATGGATAAGATAAAAAACAAACCCGAACGTATTTTCATTGTACACGGTGAAAAAGAGAGTGCAGAAGCATTGCAAAAAGGCATCAAGGAAACTTATGGATGGGATGCAGAAATTCCGCAATTATACACCATCAAAGAAATAGAATAAATCGAAAAATCACAACAACCAATAAAATATGGACACACACTCAAACATATTAAAATATAAACATCTCGGAATCTATACCCAAAACGAAAATGTCGTGTATATGCGCGAAGATTGCCACGTCTGTATTTCAGAAGGGTTTGAGGCACTTACCCGAATAAGAATATCCAATGCAAATACATCAATCGTAGCAAGTCTTAATGTCCTGAATTCTGATATTCTGTTGCCTAATGAAATCGGACTATCAGATGCTGCTGCGAAAAAACTGAATGTTTCCCCAAATGATACATTATATGTTTCCCATTTAGAGCCTATTGAATCCTTAAGCCACGTCAGGGCGAAAATTTATAATCAAAAACTGGATTATTCAGCATTTAATGAAATCATAACCGATATCGTTGAAGGCGATTATTCCAACATCCACCTTTCGGCATTTATTACTGCC
The DNA here is from genome assembly GCA_002364215.1 of Aequorivita sp. UBA3180. Classification (GTDB taxonomy): domain Bacteria; phylum Bacteroidota; class Bacteroidia; order Flavobacteriales; family Flavobacteriaceae; genus Aequorivita. The sequence goes on from DEXQ01000002.1 coordinate 41,209, forward strand.
TGTGCTGGCGACCGAATGGATATTGATGAGATATCCGACCTAACGAAAGCAATGATTGCTTCCGGAAAGCAACTGAACTGGAACAAGGATATCGTGGTCGACAAACATTGCATCGGCGGATTGCCTGGCAATAGGACAACACCATTGGTAGTTGCCATTGTTGCCGCGTATGGTCTTACTATGCCAAAAACATCCTCACGGGCAATCACTTCGCCAGCCGGCACAGCAGATACAATGGAAGTACTGACCAATGTTACGCTCTCTTCCGAGGAAATAAAGACCGTAGTAGAAAAAGAAGGCGGATGTTTTGTTTGGGGAGGCACAGCGCAGTTAAGTCCTGCCGATGATGTGCTGATTAAAATAGAAAAAGCCTTGGATATTGATAGCGAAGGGCAACTCATCGCTTCAGTACTCTCTAAAAAAGCTGCGGCAGGTTCCACGCACGTGGTCATTGATATTCCCGTGGGTGAAACGGCTAAAGTTAGAAGTGCAGAAATGGCAGAAAAACTAAAAAATCATATGGAAACCGTTGGAACTGCTGTTGGGTTGAATGTAAAAGTTGTAGTTACGGATGGCACGCAGCCGGTTGGAAGGGGTATCGGTCCAACATTAGAAGCCATAGATATATTAAAAGTATTGAAAAATGAGGAAGATGCACCTAAAGACTTAACAGAAAGAGCATTGCTTTTGGCTACTGAACTATTAGAACTTTCTGGAAAAGTAGAAAATGGAAAGGGACAGGAAACCGCACATAAAATTCTCAAATCTGGAAAAGCATATGAAAAATTCATAGCCATTTGTAAGGCGCAAGGTCAATTTTCAAAACCAGTTTTAGCACCTTATAAAATTGAAATTAAAGCTGAAAAGTCAGGCGTTTTGCAACGAATTGATAACCGTAAAATTGCAAAACTGGCCAAGCTTTCTGGAGCACCACAATCTAAATCGGCAGGGATTCTTCTAAATGTGCATTTGGGAGAACAAATCGAAGAGAACCAATTGCTCTATACCATATATGCTGAATCCAAAGGCGAACTCAACTATGCATTGGAATATAAAAACAACCATAACGACATCATAACTATAATTTAAACACACTATGAAAACAATATTATTTAGCCTTCCGGGAAATGAAGAACTCACAGAACTAATGGCTACAAAAATGGATGCTGAAGTGGGCAAAGCCACTTTGCGTAATTTTCCAGATGGGGAATCGTACACACGCATATTATCTGATGTTAAAGATAAATGTGTGGTACTGGTATGCACCTTGCACGAACCAGACGAGAAACTGTTGCCACTATATTTTTTAAGCCACACAGCCAAATCATTAGGAGCTATGTGTACCTGTTTGGTAGCACCCTATTTGGCATATATGCGGCAGGACAAAGTTTTTAACGAAGGCGAAGGAGTGACTTCCGGTTTCTTCGGAAAATTGATTTCAGGTTTTGCCGATAGCATTACCACGGTCGACCCTCATTTGCACAGAATTAGCTCTTTAGGAGAAGTATATCAAATTCCAAATAAAGTGATTCACGCTGCCGATGCTATTTCAGAATGGATAAAAGAAAACATCGAAAACCCCGTACTTATTGGACCTGATTCGGAAAGTGAACAATGGGTTTCAGAAGTCGCCAAAAATGCAGGAGCACCATTTACGGTATTACAAAAGGTGCGTCACGGTGACCGTGATGTAGAAGTCTCTGTTCCCGATGTGGATAAGTACAAGAATGCCACACCTATTTTAGTAGATGACATTATTTCCACAGCCCGAACAATGATTGAAACTGTAAAGCATTTAAAAGGAGCGGGGATGAAACCTCCAATATGTGTTGGAATTCACGCTGTTTTTTCCGGTAATGCCTATCAGGACTTGCTGGATTCTGGAGTGAAAAAAATTGTAACTTGTAATACTATTCCACATCCTTCAAATGGTATTGATTTGAGCGATATTATGGCGAAAGAAGTAAAGAAATTAATGCACCATATATGAGAAAACAAGGCTTTATAGTACTAATCACTTTATTCAGCATCACAATGACTGGACAAACTGAAATGCTCATTGGGCAGATTTCAGGTAGAGTTGTTGTTCGAGAAAATTTTGATGAAGAAGGCTCTTTTCTAAACAAACAAACTTTTGAAGCTGGTGAAACAATAAAGAAAAATGGATACTATGAAATTGAGGTGGTTACGGAATTGTTCGATGAGGACAAAAAATCGACCGATAAATACACCACAACCTATCGCTGTAAGCCTGATGAGGCAAGTGTAATGGTAATGGCTTTTCCGTTTTCCAATCCAAAATCAAAAGAAACCGAAATTAATACCATTTCTGAAAATTTTAAAAAGCTCTACGATTTACAAAACTTGAAAGATATTAAATTGGAAATGAGTTTTGACTCGGGCTTGTTAAACTTTTTTGGTTCCAAAAGCATCATAAAAATTTATGACCGAAAATTAGAGGATGGGAAAAACACTATAAAATCAAAAATTAATATTAAAGCCTATGCCTGGGGAATTCGCATTAAGCAACTCAATTATACCGTTATCGAAAAATTAAATGAAAAAGGTTTATTGACTTTTCAGAAATTTTCAGAAGCAGATAACAGCTATTTTACAATAAACTATAAATAAAGACAGATGAAAAATTACGATACACTTTCTGAAGCCATAAACGATTTACAGGGAAATGGCTATACATATGATTTTAACCTAAAACCTGAATGTTTGGAATGTGCTTCGCTCAAAATAGAAATACGTCCCGAAGATTTTCAGGTAGAGGAAGTGTACCGTTTTGAAGGAATGAGCAGTACCGATGACAATAGCGTTCTCTATGCCATTTCATCAAAAAATGGAATTAAGGGCCTTCTGGTGGATGCCTATGGCGTATATGCTGAAAACATTTCAGAAGCAATGAGAAAAAAATTACGATAACATTTAAATAGAACAGTATGAAATCGCCATTAACAACAAGTTTGCGAAAGCAAACACCAATGAAGATATAAGGCGATTCCATATAACCATTGAAAAACAATAAATATCAACATATGAAAACTAAATCATTTATCAAACTTGCTTCCATGGCCACCATTACCCTGTTCCTTATAAGTGGCACAGCCCCTGTCCAGGACAACGCCAGGGATATTATAGAAAAAGCCGACAATAAAAGGCTTGGCAAGACCAGTTCCGCCACGATGACCTTAAATATCATCAGGCCCAAATGGACCCGAGAAATAGATTTAAAATTATGGACAAAGGGAAACGATCTTATGATGATTTTAATAACAGGTCCGGCAAGGGACCAGGGAACGGCCTTCCTGAAAAGGGGGGACGAGATCTACAACTGGGTGCCCCGTATAGAGCGCAGTATAAAGCTTCCGCCATCCAGTATGATGCAAAGTTGGATGGGCTCCGATTTTACCAATGACGATCTGGTAAAGCAATCTTCCATGGTCAATGATTACGACCATATACTGATAGGGAAGGAAGAAATAAGCGGCAGGGAAGCCTACAAGATCCTTTTAAAACCCAAAGAGGAAGCCTCCGTGGTCTGGGGAAAGGTGGAAGCCTGGGTAGATGTGGAAGAATCCCTTTTCCTGAAACTGGCCTATTACGATGAAGAAGGGGAACTGGTAAACACCCTGTTGGGCAAGAACATTAAAACAATGGGAGGCCGCACCGTAACCAGCCTTTTGGAGATAACCCCGGCCGATGAACCTGGCAATAAAACCACTTTGGAATATAAATCCATAGCATTTGACCAACCTATGGATGATAATTTTTTCTCTTTAAGAAACCTAAAAAACCTTAAATAAATGATTATTAAACTATCCTGGCGAAACTTATGGAGAAACAGGCGAAGGACCCTGATAACAGTAGCTTCCATAGTTTTCGCAATAATTTTAGCCAATATAATGGACAGCCTGCTACTGGGCCTGAACAAACAGATGGTAGATAGCCTGGTGGGCGTGTACAGCGGGCATTTTCAAATTCAGCAGGAAGGGTATTGGGAGGATAAATCGCTCCACAATTCCTTTGTGCCAAATGACAGCCTGGAAACGGCACTTGAAGGCACGGAAGGAATAAAAGGCTTTTCATACCGCCTGGAATCGGTTGCGCTGGCAGCTACCAATAAGATGACCAAGGGCACATTGGTAATGGGCATAGATCCCGATAAGGAGAAAAATATAACAGGTTTTGATAAAAAGATCATCCAGGGAAACTATCTTGGCGAAACCAACAATCAGGCTTTGGTAGGCAAAGGGCTGGCCGAAAAAATGAATATTTCGGTCGGGGACAGCCTGGTGCTGGTGGGCGAAGGCTATCACGGTGCCAGTGCTGCCGATAAATATGAAGTTTCCGGCATTATAAGGCTGGGCTCCCCGGACCTAGACAATAATATCGTGATACTAAAACTTGAGGATGCCCAATTCTTGTATGGTGCCTATGACAGGGTTACTTCCATCCCGGTCTTTTTGAGGCCAAACCAACCCCAGGAACAGGCTATAGCGAACTTGAAACCTAACCTGAATACTGATTTTATCGTCAAACCCTGGCAGGAAATGTTGCCAATGCTCACCCAGTCCATCGGCCTTATAGACGCGCTACGCGTCATTATAGTAGTGCTACTTTATGTACTTATTAGTTTTAGCATTCTCGGCACCATTATAATGATGGCGCACGAACGGATGACCGAGTTACGAATATTATTGTCCATTGGTATGCGGAAAAAGGTAATGCAGCTTATGGTATTGATCGAAACATTTTTTATGGCACTTTTTGGTGCAGTCCTGGGTTTTTTAGCGAGCTATCCTATTGTTAATTATTTCAAGGTAAATCCCATCCAATTTCGTGGCAAGGTAGCGGACGGTTGGGAATCGTTTGGGATTGACCCCATAATGCCCACTACGGTCGATTTTGGTGTTTTCACAAAACATACCCTGATCATACTTGTCATTTCGATCCTATTGTCAATTTATGCCATACATCAGATTTCAAGTTTAAAGCCTGTGGCATCAAAAAAATAAATATCGACAGATGAAACGAGCATGCTAAAAGCGTTATCACCCAAGGGAATGATTAATAGCGAACCGCATGTGACAGTTAAAAAACAATAAATATAAACACATGAAAACACTTTTAAAAATAGCATGGAGAAATATCTGGAGGAACACGACCCGAAGCCTGGTCGTGGTCATTTCATTGGCAATTGGTATTTGGGCAACGGTTATTATTCTGGCCGTTTCGGATAGTTTGCACATGGAAGCCTTAAAGGATGGTATTGAATATAAGTACGGGCATATACAAATCCAGAACCCCGATTTTATAAAGAACGAAAAATTGACCATAACCATCCCTAACGGGGAAAGAATACTGAAGGAAATTAGAACGGATGATGAAGTAAAAGCCGCCACGGCTCGTACCGAAGTATCAGGTATCATCGCCTCGGCCGGCAATTCTTCCAATGTAATCCTTATAGGTATATTGCCCGGGGCAGAAGAAAAAACCACAATGCTAAAATCAAGGTTGGCTACTGGGGAATACCTTAGCCAGAAGGTAAGGAACCCAATTATCCTTGGCGAAAGGCTGGCCAAAAAACTCAATGTAAAACCAGGGAATAAAGTAGTATTGGGCTTTGAAGGCAAAAGCGGGGAATTGATATCCTCAACGTTCAGGATTACAGGCCTATACAATGCCACCCAAACTAGGGATGAGGAAATGTTAGTTTATGCCGACCTTTATGATGTCACCAAACTGGCAGGAATTGAAGGGCAATACAACAAGATAGTTATTAAGCTCAAAGAACCTGAACAATTAGCCACTTATCTTGCTTTCCTACAGTCAAAATTCAGCCAACCGGATGTATTGGTCCAAGATTGGCGGCAGGCAAATCCTGAATTGGAACTTATCAGCGATATGATTTACCAAATGGATATTATAATGACTATAATTGTGCTTATTGCACTTGCCTTTGGGATAGTAAATACCATGTTGATGTCCATATTGGAACGTTACAAGGAATTGGGGATATTAATGGCCATTGGAATGAACAGGCGGCGTGTATTTACCATGATTGTTGTGGAAACCACCTACCTTTCTATTTTGGGCGGTGCCGTGGGGATGCTTATTGGATTTGTTACCGTTTCAATCCTTAGTTATAACGGTATCAACTTGAGCCTGTTTTCTGAAGCCTTATCAGGTTGGGGTTTTAGTGACGTTGTTTATCCAACATTGGAACCCAGGGTCTATGTGTTGATAACCGTTTTGGTCATCCTTACAGCTGTGCTCACTTCCATCTATCCGGCCGTAAAGGCCTTAATGTTAAAACCTAACGAAGCTATTAGCAAACAAAATTAATACAAAAAGTCATGAATGTCATAGAAACAAAAGACGTAAGCAAGATATACAATCCGGATACCATTCCGGTGTATGCCCTAAATAAGGTAAACCTAAACTTTGAAAAAGGGGAATTTACCGCCATTGTTGGGCCATCGGGCTCGGGCAAGACCACATTACTAAATGTTATCGGTGGTTTGGACGATGCCAGTAACGGTTCGGTAATGATCGATGGCAGCGACATCCTGAAATTATCCGGGGGCAAACTGATCGATTTCAGGTTAAGGCACATCGGCTTTGTATTTCAGGCCTATAACCTGATACCGGTGCTTTCGGCCAAGGAGAATATCGAGTTTATAATGCTGCTGCAAAACTGGCCTACGAAGAAACGTGAGGACCGAACAAAAGAAATGTTGGAAGCCGTTGGCCTAAAGGACAAATCGGGTTCAAAGCCATCCCAGCTTTCGGGCGGGCAGCAGCAAAGGGTCGCCGTGGCAAGGGCCCTGGCTTCCAAACCCCGGTTTGTACTGGCCGATGAACCCACGGCAAACCTGGATTCTAAATCGGCGGAAAACTTATTGGATATTATGCTGAAATTGAATTTGGAGGAACATATCACCTTTATTTTTTCGACCCACGACCCACGGGTCATAAAAAGGGCGAGGCGGGTTATAACGCTCGAAGACGGCAAAGTGGTGTCCGACATTCAACAAAATACTGAACAGGAATTAGCAAGGCAATGAAGTTTTACCTCTATACCCTATTATTGATAATGTTGTACAACAGCAAGGCCATGGCGCAGGCCAAAGAAAAGAAATGGGAACTGAGCGGTTATGTAAAAGGGCTCCAGGCCACTTCCTTTACTGACCTGGATTCCATTACCACCAACTCCCTGCTCCATAACCGGCTCAACTTTAGGTGGTACCCTTCCGATAATTGGAAAGTGGGCATTGAGGTAAGGAACAGGCTGTTTGTGGGCGACCAAATTACGGCCAATCCATTGTTGACCGGTATTGAGGACGATGGGATAATTGACCTCTCGGCCAATATTGTGGAAAAAAAGGATGTTCTCCTAAATACAACACTGGACCGTTTTTGGGTTCAATGGCAGGGTACCACTTGGCAGGTAACTTTGGGGCGGCAAAGGGTGAATTGGGGCGTGGACAGGATATTCAACCCCAACGACATTTTTAACGCCTATTCATTTATTGATTTCGACTATGAGGAACGGCCGGGAAGCGATGCCTTGCGCATACAATATTTTAAGGATACGGACTATACATTGGATATGGCGGTAAAGATCACCGATGACCCTGACGAACTGATTGCCGCGGCACTGTACAAGTTCAACAAATGGAATTACGATATACAATTGCTAGGTGGGGTCTATAAACGCGATATTGTGGCCGGAGCCGGATGGGCGGGAAACATCAAGAACGCCGGGCTTAAGACGGAACTCTCTTATTTCAGAAACTACCAAAACTTTGCTGGAGATTCAGGGACATTCATTTCTTCGGTCTCTGTGGACTATGCCCTTCCAAATTCGCTGTACCTGTATGGGGCGTATTTTTACAATTCAGCAGGGGCGAATCAAAATGCCATTGAAAATTTGGTTTCAATAAATCTGGATGTAAAAAACCTGTCCCCGTTTACGCATAACTTTTTTACCCAGCTATCCTATGAATTCAGTGCCATAACAAACGTAGGTATGAACATTCTTTATTCCCCCGCCGATAATGCGGTTTTTATAAACCCGTCCCTGAATATCATCATGGGCGAACAATTTGATTTGTCGATTATTTCGCAAAGTTTATTTGGAAATACAAATAATTATGATTTATTGTTCAATACCATTTATACCCGCTTAAAATGGAATTTTTGAAAGGAATACCTACGACAAATAAAAAGATAAAAAATATTGACCAGATACTAATTTGAAATAAAACATTAAAAATGATAGATTTAGATGAAATTTCGACCAAACCGTCCTCGAGCATTTCAAAAAGCGAGGCCAAGAAGGACTTGGTACGGCTACGCAAGGAACTTTTTGAGCTTCAGAACAAGTTTTATGCCGATGGACGTTTTGGATTGCTTATTGTCCTGCAGGGCATGGATACCTCGGGTAAGGACGGTACCATCCGTCATGCCCTTAGCAGTATGAACCCGCAGGGCGTTCAGGTCAAATCTTTTAAAAAACCGACCGAGGAAGAGTTGAAACACGACTTTTTATGGCGGGTCTATCCGCACATTCCTCCCAAGGGTATGATCCAGGTCTTTAACCGCTCCTATTACGAAGATCTACTTATGCCTATGGTAGCAAATTCACTTTCGGAGGAAGTGTTAGCCCACCGTTGCAAACTTATAAAATACTTGGAGCAGCATTTAAGACTGAGCAACATTCACGTACTTAAATTTTTCCTACATATTTCCAAGGAAGAACAGAAAGAGCGTATTCAGGAACGACTTTCAAAACCCCATAAACGCTGGAAATACAGTATCGCAGATGAAAAGGCGGCGAAACAATGGGATGCCTATAGAGCTGCTTACAATATGGCAATAACCAACTGTGATGATCCTTCTTGGTATATCATTCCCGCAGATAAACGCTGGTATCGCAACTATAGTGTTGCAAATATACTGACGGACCATCTTAAAAAACATAATTTAAAATATCCCAACACCTAAAACAGAATACTATGGACAATCACAAAGATCACAAAGACAAAGAAATGGACCATTCGAAAATGGACCATTCGAAGATGAAACACAAAAAAGAAGATCATTCCAAAATGGATCATTCAAAAATGAAAAAGGGTGGTGGAGACCATTCCGGTCATAGCCCTGGTCACGGCGAAATGGGTCACGACCATCATAAAATGATGATTGCAGACTTTAGAAAACGGTTTTGGGTAACACTCGTGTTTACCATCCCCATATTGTTCTTCTCACCAATGATTCAAGAATTTTTTGGTTATGAATTTTTACTTCCAGGAAATCCATACATCCTTTTTGCACTTTCCACTGTTGTATATTTTTATGGTGGGTGGCCATTTTTAAAAGGGTTTTGGTCTGAAATCAAAAAAGGTGCGCCAGGAATGATGACCTTGATTTCTATGGCAATTTCTGTAGCTTATTTTTATAGTACAGCTACTGTATTTGGCTTAAGAGGTGAAGACTTTTTCTGGGAGCTATCAACACTTATAGCCATAATGTTGCTTGGTCATTGGATAGAAATGAAAAGTGTGTTAGGTGCGTCAAAAGCTTTACAGTTACTGGTAAGTATGATGCCTGCGGAAGCGCACAGGGTAAAAGGCGACATCATAGAAGACATCCCTCTTGAAGATTTACTAAAGGATGATGTGATATTGGTAAAACCTGGAGAGAAAGTTCCAGCAGACGGAATCATTGTTGAAGGTTCAAGTTACCTTAATGAATCAATGCTAACAGGAGAATCGAAACCAGTAAAGAAAGAAGAAAAAGATAAGGTTATTGGTGGTTCTGTAAATGGCAATAGTACATTAAAAGTAAAAGTTGAGCATACTGGAAAGGATAGCTATCTCAACAAAGTCATCAAAATGGTCGAGGAAGCGCAGAAAACCAAATCCAAGATGCAAAATCTTTCAGACAGGGCTGCAAAATGGTTAACCTATATCGCTTTGGTTATTGGTTTTGGAACATTAGCAGTATGGCTGATTTTAGGCTTTCCATTTGTCTATGCTTTAGAAAGAATGGTTACCGTTATGGTCATTGCTTGTCCACACGCATTGGGTCTTGCCATTCCCCTTGTAGTCGCTATATCGACCGCTGTTTCAGCTCAAAACGGATTATTGATTCGTAATAGAACTGCCTTTGAAGAATCCCGTAAAATATCCGTTCTTCTATTTGATAAAACAGGAACATTGACCAAAGGTGATTTTGGGGTTACACGAATCGAATCGGTAAATGAGAAGTATTCTTCAGATGAAGTGTTGCGGCTTGCAAGTGCCTTGGAACAAAGTTCGGAACATCCTATTGCCGTTGGTATTATAAAAAAAGTTAAGGAAGATAAGGTTGCTATTCCCAATCCTGAAAACTTTAATGCAATTACAGGTAAAGGCGTAGAGGCAAATGTGGAAGGCAAACAAGTAAAAGTGGTTAGTCCGGGCTATTTAAGGGATGAAAAAATAACTATTCCTGAAGATGCTTATAGTGACGCTGCTGAAACTGTTGTATTTATATTAATTGATGGACAACTAGCAGGATACATTGCCCTTGCTGATGAAATAAGACCTGAATCTGCGGAAGCTATCAAAATATTTAAAAAGAACAATATCAAAGTCCTGATGGCAACTGGCGATAACGAAAAAACCGCTAAGGCTGTGAGTGAAAAACTTGGATTGGATGGTTACTACGCCGAAGTATTGCCACATCAAAAAGTTGAAATTGTAGAAGAGTTACAGAACAAAGGCGATTTTGTAGCGATGACGGGTGATGGTGTAAATGATGCGCCCGCACTTGCCAAAGCTGATGTGGGAATTGCGGTTGGTTCAGGTACGGACGTTGCCGCCGAAACAGCAGATATCATTCTGGTCAACAGTAATCCACAGGATATTGCCAATTTAATTCTCTTTGGAAAAGCCACCTACAATAAAATGATTCAGAATTTGATTTGGGCTACGGGATATAATGTCGTGGCTATTCCTTTAGCAGCTGGTGTATTATATTCTTCAGGCTTTGTTTTAGGTCCTGCGGTTGGTGCGGTATTTATGAGTTTAAGTACGATTATAGTAGCTATTAATGCGCAATTATTAAAGCGAAAAATCGGTAAAAAATAGATGGAAAGAAAAGAAAAACTCAACAGGATATCTTTAATCCTGTTGAGTTTATTTGTAGTGATGTTGGGTTATGGTATTTTATTGCCAACCCTTCCCTACTATACCGAAAGATTAGCTTTAAAAGACAATCTCGACACCGATTTAATCAACTTCCATATTGGGTTACTTACCAGCATTTATCCTCTATTTCAATTAATTTTTGTTGTCGTTTGGGGAAAGTTATCTGACAGATATGGTCGTAAACCCGTCATTATTATTGGTTTGATTGGCTTTGTAATAATGCAATTGCTAACTGGGCTTGCAACATCACTTACGATGCTATATATCGCTCGGATTTTTGGTGGTGTTTTCACTTCATCAGTTATTCCTGTCAGCAACGCATATTTAAGTGATATTACTTCAGAAAAACGTAGAACGAAGATAATGGCCTGGTCTGGTGTAGCCATTAGTTCAGGGGTTATTTTTGGACCCGTTATCGGTGGCTTTCTTTCGCAATCAGACCTTCATTTTGAGTATGCAATTGGTCAACTACATTTGGGTCGATTTTCCACACCTTTTTTATTCGCTGCATTATTAGGTTCTATTGTTTTAGTCATTGTTGTAAAATGGCTAAAAAATTCTGTTCGCATCCATAAATTTACAACTCAAAAATTCACTTTTCGGTTCTCGTTCAGCCAATATTTCCTTGTCCTATTGGCGCTATCATTTGTCATCCAATTTGTAGTGACCTTGTTTGAAACTGTTTTTTCAATCTACGGTAAAGACGAATTAGGGTTTAACAGCAACCAGGTTGGTATTGGTTTTATGCTGTGTGGTTCAATAATGGCTGTTTTGCAGCCTGTATTTGCGAGTTATGGGGAAAAGATTCTATCTACTAAAAAGCTAATCGGCTTTGGGTTATTCATTTCAGGAATTTCATTAATTGCCTTTCCTTTTTTCAAAAATGAATTTGTTGTGTACGGTTTAATTGTGGTGTTTGCTGCTGGTGGTGCTATGGTTACACCTAATTTGCTGTCTGCTGTATCCTTGTTATCCAAAACAAATACTGGTAGAAATATTTCAATACAAAGTTCAACAAACAGTATTGGTCAGATTTTAGGTCCCATTTTAGGAACTTGGTTGGTTACCGGTGGTTTTTATTATCCTTTTATTATTGCCGGGGCGGTTATTTTAATTTCAATAGGATTTGTTTTACCCTCAATGAAATCGAAAGATACCTTAACGTGAAATATAAATTTCAAAAAAATAAATCATAATAAGCATTTGATGATTCATAAATCAACAACTGAAAAACAAAAAAAACAATTACACGATAGCAAAGGTGACAATGAGTATATTCAATTGCTGCATTCTGGCGAAGAGTATTTTATTCGACTAAAAAAAATAATTCGAGGTGCACAAAAAGAGATACATCTTCAAACCTATATTTATGAGAACGATGAAACGGGAAATGATATAGCCGCTTGCCTGAAAGAAGCTGCTCAACGAAATGTAAAAGTTTATGTTTTATTGGATGCATATGGAAGTGCAGCTCTTCCTGATAGTTTTATACAGACTTTGATTCAGCACGGTATTTTAATTCCTTTACTTTTTTTAAAAGCATTAAGGTAAGGGGTCAAGTAATCTGGTTCTTTACCCTCAAAATATTCTAAAATCAGAGGATTCTTCGCAAAGAAATGACTTATAAACTTAATCCAGTCTTCAACGGACAAATCGCCGTTGATTTTAAATAACTTTTTTGATTTACTTTTTACTTGATATTCACCTTTAGTCTTGGTGTTAAAGTTATTATCTCTTCTTTCGAAATATTCATCTTCGGTATAGAGCTGCAGTGCCCCATCAAAATGGCGAAATACTTTTGAATTCATATCAAATTCCGCGTGAACATAGCGTACTGGAAAATATTTTACTTCATTTATATTAATTGTTATACTTGGTTGCTTAAATTCTAATGCTTGGAAAACTTTGATTTCATCATATGTGTACCAATACACATCCAACGCATATGCTTTTGAAAAAAGGAAATCAAGTTCTATATCGTCTAAATATTGTGGTGGTCTTAAGCTGGAAACACCATCTTTTATTTTTGAAATCTCTTTGGTGAATTTTCCACCATACCAGGTATCTTCTTCAATAAGGACTGGACCACGGATGTCTATTCGCACTCTGTCTAAATCCAATGCAATACTCACGTCATTATACTGAAAATCGTGTTTCCAAAAATGCTCAATAAACCTTGGTGCGAAATTATTGCCAGAATAAAATCCTCTTCTAAAATAATTGCTAGCAAATAGAATATAGTTTGGTGCAAAAAGTGCACCTTCAGAAAACAATTTCTTTTCAAATAATTCTGAGAGAACTTGAAAATCTACCAAACCTTCCTTATCCACACTTATATGTTCATTAAGTCTGAGTACTATATTTTCGCAATTACATAAAACACCTAATCCCATTTGGTAGTCAAAATCACTTAGCCTCACTTTAATGTTTATGGTTTCACAAAAGCTAATGAAGGATTGGATTAGTTTTGCATTTTCAGATAATTTACACGCCTTTTCGTCTTCTATAAATGCTAAATATTGTTTTATTCTTTCTTCTCTATCCATACCTAATACTCTTTCAATTTAGCTACTCTGTTAATACGAGAGAGGTAGTGAATATTTTTAGTGTCTTTCTCATCTTGATTCATAGCCAGTTCAATTTTTTCCATTAATCCACGAACGGGATTTAAACTTCTTAAGGTTTTTTTTCCCAACAGCTTAAGTACGAACAACATTGGCCCAGTGGGTACACCACTGGCCACACCAATAGCTAGATTAAGTGTTTGCGCACTTAAATCTATAATGACGCCTGTTTTTCTTTGGGATTTCAGAAACTTTTGCACTTCGGTATTATACAATTCAACCTTTTGCTTTTGTTCTTCAGGATTGAGACCAGCCAAAACTTCAAGCAACCTCTTGCTGTTGGGATATACAATCTCTTTGCTCAGAACTTCTTCCAATTCCAGTATTGGTATGTAGTCATTCATTTTTATAAGCTCTATTGGTTCTATAAGTGTGTTCCCCTTTATTAGCTGTTGTTCACCATCAACAAAATCTTTAAGAGAATTGATTGTTGCCCGTTTATAGAAGTTTAATAAAGTACCCATAGTTTCTGTGTAGGTAGCATCCGTAAATCCGTCTTGTCCTTTTACTGGGAAATATGTAGCATTCAATGAATTAGAAAGGTGCGCCGCATAGGAAAATACATTGAGCATAAACTCACTACTCTCACTAATGTTTCCCTGAGGTGGATTGTCAATAATTTTGTTTACACCATAAACCGAAGCGCTTAGAATTCCTCCCAATTGTAAAACGTCAAAACTTTCACGCTTGGCAGTAATGGGCCAGGTCAACGTTTTAAAAAGGATAGAAGCATCCATTTTGCTTTTTTTCGCAACTATCTCACTTATAAATTTTAGTTCTTTTATAGAAATCCCATCACCAAATAGGTAGTTATCCGCAGTTTCAACTATATCACATTGTTGCAAGCAAGCTACAGCTCTTCTAGAAACAATAGCATCGGGTTTTAAAGCAAAAACTTCGTCAAGAAACTTCCTGTCATAACGTGAAATATCCTGAACGAGAATCAACGTGATACGTTCACGCAGAATTAATTCGAGGAAATCTGACCTTTTTATGGATAGCTGTTTGAACCACTCGTCCATATTTTTGATTATGGGCGGCGATAAGAATATACGTTGGTATAACAAGATGCAATAGCGCAAATCTACATTTGGAAAGACGCTAAAGTCAATATAACACGCATACTCATTTTCGTTGAGAAAGAAGAGACCATTTTTTCTAAAATTACCTTCGTAAATAGCATTGATATTATCGTACCAGATTGATTCGTCACGTTGTATGAATTTAGGCTTGTTTCGAACAATATGATTGCAATAGTAAACAGTAGCTTCATCTTTTGAAAACCCATTCTGCTGAGTTGGCGGACTGTCAAGTTCGTCTATATGTATTCTAAATTCCAGCCCACTTTGGTGTCTTTTTAAGAAATCTATGAGATTCCCTTCTTGAAACCTTGTCAAAAACTGTTTTTTTCTGATACCGTTTTGTTCTATCCAGTAATTAGCTATATGTATGTTTAAAATCCCTTGTTCATCCGTTATTTTATAAAAATTAATATGTGGAAACTTAGACATTAACATATCTGCCCATCGAGACATTGGCATTAGCACCCCTTGCATTCCATTGGGGATATCCCTATCCTCTAAAGATGGAATTAATTTGGTTTTCCCTTTAGGTTTTCTTGTAGAAATTGCAACTGGAAGAAAAATTGGTTTAATGGATTTTTCAAATTCTTCTTCGATAGTACCAAAATCAACCTTTCTGTTTTTGATATAAATGATGAAAGAGTCGTCCGAAGTTTGATAAATAAAGGTTTGAAGTTCGGGATATTTTGCTCTTAGATTTAAGTCAGTTTTGCGAACCAACCCATAATTTTTCTGCTCATCGTTTTTAATTGTTATATAACTCATCTGATTTTCTTGCTTCTCTTACCACCTGAAGGCTCCAGCCATCAATTCAATTTCTGCATTTTTGATTCCTATTTCTTGTGCCACAGTTTTCCAATTCTTCACTACGGATAACACTTCGTTTAAAATAGTTTCCATCTCTGTATTATTTAATCTAAAATATTCGCCAACACTTTTAGCCAAATCAAAACTTAAAGCGTTATCATCCATATCTATATTTAGAGACAAACCATCTTTCTCTATCGAGGGGTTTAGGTCATAAGCAGGCGATAAAACCCAACCTTTTTCGGTTAATATAAATCCGTGATTTCGCAAATGGTCATCCGTATTAGATATCGCTATATTAAATACTATACGTCGCCAAAGTTGATGTAAATTAGCCTCGACATCCACACCATAATTTTCTATGAATTCTACAATTTCGAGATAACTTGGCGCAGACTCTTTTATAATATCCTCTGTATTACCTGTCATCGTCATAGCTGAAGCAAAGTGAATGCGTTTTTCAGTCTCTCGATCAAATCTTTTGGTCAGAAACGTATGGTACTGACCGCTTATTTTTTCTATTTTGGATTCTGCCATATGTATTCCTGAAGCAGTGGCTAGTCTATAGGCTAAAAACTCCCAAACGGCTTTATCTATGGTATCTGTCTTTGATGGAAACTTCGCAATCCAAAGATTCTTCTTAAGGTCAAAAATATTTGCCTTTGGTCTAGCACCCCCCAATGATGAACCTGGTGCTATCAATACAGCAATCCATTTTCTTATTGCCTCACTTTGGTCATCACTTTCTAATTGTTTTGCTGCTTCTTGTAATTCTCCAAGCGAAGACCACGGTGGTGTTGGGCTTTGAGCATCGTTATCTAAAAAAGGTCCTTCCAGTTCAGTTTTAAAACGCAAAGCACCCATTCTACTTTCGTCAAAAACCCCAAGTAAATAATCTATTTCATAGAGTGTAGGTGCCTTTTCATTCTTTGCTCTAGCATCTTGAGCAGCCCTACGTTTCATTAAAGTCTTACCCCAAGTGTCTGGCATACTATCTAAAAAAATACCGAAATTCTCTTTGTTAGCTGGATATTGTGGCCCTGAATAAAACTCTATATCCGGGTCTAACAATCGTTGTGCATTGGTTTTTAACCAATCCTTGTCATACTCAAAACTAAAAGCTTTTTTTCCTTTAGCAAAATGAGCGGAAAGTATACCTACCAAGGTTGGTTTCTCTAAAGCTGCCCAATCTGCAAATACGTATATATCAAATTTTCCTGTTGCCATAATATTTATAATAAATCAAGGTCTTGTAGTTTTCTACCAAATTCATCATCCACCGCTAACTTTAGAAAATCATCTTGAAGATTGAGCACCCTAAATACATTAAAGTACAAACCAATAGCTACGGCCGGATCGCCTTTTTCAATACGATAAAGGGTGGCTCTATGAATACCTGCACGTTCTGAAACTTGCTCGGTAGTAAGCTTTCTTCTCTTTCTGGCTAGCTTTATATTCTCACCTATGTTTTCAAAAATCTTCTGATACTTTGGAAGAATAATTGTTTTCTTAGAATTCATTTTGTTGTTTATTTGCGACAAATATATTACTTTTGTAGTAAATAAACAACATTTTATGAATTACCCAAAGATTGAAAAAGATATATTAATTCATACGGATAGAAAAGAATTCAAACTTTATACTGATAAAGTCTTGATCGAAAATTTAAAAACAAAAAAAACTCCTGTTGAAATTTCAGTGGATGTAGTTCCATCAGATGAGCCAGATATAGATGACAGAGATTGGATTTACAATTCGTCACTTTTCGAAATCTTCGCATCTATACCTTTTATAGAAAATCACGTAGCTCCATTATCAGAAGCATATAACGACTTTTTAGAAAAATTTGATTTATTTCTAGAAATTTTTAAAAGTATGTCACAAATAGATGGTATTGAGATGGCGCCATTTTCACTCCACTTTGAACTTGAGAATACATACATCTTAAAATTTCTTTTTCATCCTCTACCAGAGAAAATCGATTATGTAACTATGTTGGCTTCTGCCTTTGATACAATCGCTCACTTACATCAAGAAAAAGAAAGTGAATTGAAAACTGCCATACAAACTTCATATTCAAGAAAGAACAACAAAAAGTATTTAACCTTTACAGATGGTAGTTGGAAGGTACTCAACCCATTATTGGAAGTTGGTAAAGAAATTACCAAAGACTACAGAAAGGACAGGGATTGGCGAGTCAAAAAACCCCACATAATACTCAATCAGGATAATTTTACTCATCGATTTATCTTTGATTCCAATTGGGTATTAGTATTTGACCACTTAGAAACGATGCTTATTCAGCCCAATGACGTAGCATTGTACTCCAATATTGCTGATAGATGCCTGAATCAGGCTATGGAGTTTTACGAAAAAGTCATTTTGCCACGACATAAACAATGGCATGGTAGTTTTCCTTCTTTAGAAAAACAAAAAGAGTATTACGACTATTTTGAGATAATTATTCAGGCGGTCATATTTGCATATACAGCCTTGGAAGCTTTTGCTAATATATGTATACCAGCAGGATGGGAATACCAAACAGAAGCCAATGGTGTAAAAACCATATATTCCAAAGAAGCAATCGAACGAAAATTTGAACTACGTGAAAAGTTTAAAAAAGTGATACGCCCAATTTTGAATTCTCCTGACCCAACTCGTGAGGACTGGTGGATGCCTTTTATTGAGCTTGAAAACCTAAGAAATGAAATTATCCATACGAAACAATCCAGGTCCGAAGAACGCTATGCAAAGTTGCTTTCTCAATCTATTTTTGACATTGTTAGAAACCACAAAAACATCATACAGTTTTACGGGGACCATATCTCTAAATATAGGACTGAATTCCTTGAAGAGTATCCATATGAATTTGGCTATGACGACGTTATTCCAGGGTTAATGACTGATAAAAATTATTGGAAATCATACAAATCTATTCGTAATATTAAATTCGACAAGTCTGATGAAGAAGAATAAAAGGAACTTAGAAGCAATAGAAAAATTATTAATTAAAACAAACTGGTTTTTAAATTATGGCAAAACGTTACAAAGAATATGAAGACATCGAAAAAGAATTTTATTTCTATATAGGACTGCTCTCAGATAGATTTGCCAAAATGGAAGTACTTGTCCGAGATATGCTCGGGGCATTTATATCAGATGATGATGTTCTCAATGCTTATCTTTTTGAAAAGAATAGTCTTGATGCGAATATCAAACTCATTAAAACGATAAATGTAAAATATGACTACGAAAAGAAAATTCTGGCTGAAATTTTAAATGAAGTAAGTTATATAAAATCAGAACGCAACTCTTTCATTCACGGTATATGGTCAGAGCCCATAGCTAAGGACAATGATATCATTATCCATTGTATCAATCCCAAAATGAAATTTGAAAAAGAACCCAATGGTAAAAGATGGTCTTTTGGTCACGGAAAATTGGTTAGACTTACGTATATCAAAAAACTCGTAAGTAAGATAGAAGATATTATGGTTTCGCAGAAAGCATTTATCGAAAGACTTCGAAATTTTGACTTGGAATTTTGGATACCAAAAGGTTAAGCTAATTAAAAATTGACTTCACCTCCTCATAAACCCGCTCAAAATTAGCTTCTAAATCAGCCTGAGAAAATTGCTTTGATTCCTTCGGTAGCTGCCTGATGATGTTAGATAGTTTAAAATGTACTTTCTTATCCTTCCCATCTGCATACGTGATAAATTCTCCCTGTTTCAATCTGAAGAACACACCAGCTCTAATTTTTGGAATTTCCTTTTCCCCGGTTGTAATGCGAGTATCAAAATCGAGATTATGGCCACGACTGATGCTTTTAGTTGGGTCTTTGATGATTTCAAAGAAACGTTCATAGTACTTTGCCGTGTCTGGGTCATTTACTTTACCAAAAAACTGGTAAGACAAATTGCTCAAAATAGCTTTACTCGCCTTATCACCATACATCATATCATTCTGGATTTTATCCTGCATCACATAAATCGTAGCAATATCATAACTTCTAAGCGTTGCCGGAATACGGTGCATATTCAACAAGCGAATCGTTGGTGCTTCTTCCATCAGCAAGAAAGACGGTTTAGAATTTCGTAAGCTCATTTGTTTTGTAATGGTGTGAATAATAGTGGCGATGACGGGCGAATAGGACGTTTCATATTTTGGGTTATTGACCACGGAAATAATTGCAGGGTTTTCCTCACTATTGATATTCAATGGCACTTCGTCTGCAGATAGTGCCATAAAAATTCGTTGTGTACTAATTCGTTTCAGCGCATTAGCCAGGGTACTTTTCACACCAGCTGTCTGCCTATCCGAATCCTTTCCGCTTATAAAAGCATCTGCCATTGCTCTCGAAGTGGTGTTGGTTTCCAAAAACTGAATAAGACTATCGGTATCGAGCATTTGATAAATCGCTATTAAATGTGGCAACGTACAGTAGTTAGGATAGTCGGTTTTCAGTTTCCAAATCAATCCACCAATTAATCCCTCGGCTGCATCGTTAAAGAATTTGGTTGTTCCTGTAGTTCCGCTTTCCCTTTGTTCCAAAAGATTTTCAATTAGTACCCTTGAGACTTCGTTTACACTTTCCTCATTCTCTAAATAGCGTGGTGCTATGGGATTTACCCTGTGAATAATTTTATCAAAGGAAATGACCTTAAAAGGAATATCGCTATCCTTAAAAAGTGGATACGCCATTTCGGTCAGCTCAAAATCTTTGTAGTCGTGAATGATTCCACAAAAACGCTCTCTCCGGAAATGTTTTAGAAATCCATACACCACACTTTCTGTCTTTCCACTTCCGGCAGAACCGATTATGGACGCGCCTCTTTTGATATTATCCAATTTGAAATTCCCTTTGGTCGTAGAAAAACTGACCTGATATTTAGCATTTCCATTTTGTGCGTTTTCAGTTTTATGAAGAAAAACATACAGTCCTGTATTAATTAGCATAAGAGGACAAACCAAATACAATAATATCGATATTAATTCATTTCCTTCAGAAGTATAGAATAGGAAAAAAGCAAGTATCATAATATTTAATAAAAACGCATATTTGCTTACTCGAAACATCGCATAGAAAATGGTACTGGCTAAACCAATAATTGAAAGTATCGTTATAAGGTTGTCCATTTGCATACCCTCTATATTCCTATTGAACTTGATTTAATGGCCACTTCTGCTCCACGTCTTAACCGTTTGAAAACCCGAAGTGCAATTTGTGTTTGACTAACTGGAATACTCGGCGCTACTGGCAATCCTGTTTTGGTTATCATTTTAAACGCCAAAGCTTTTTCATTGGCTGGTAATTTCATCAAGGCGGCGAAATACAGGTTAGGATTCTTTACAAAATCTTTTTTTGCTTTGTAGGTCTCGGCAAAGTTGCGTTTGTAGCCAAAAGTTTTGTCAAACGTTTTTTCCGCTTTGGCGAAAAAGGCATCCCTATCAAAACCACGCTTTACCTTTTTGCCGTGCATTTCAACTTCAGAAGCTTTGTGTTTACTTCCAGGCGAAAGACTGACCGTATTAGAAGCATCCTTTCTGCTCACGATGATATGGATATGACTTTGGTTTCCATCTTTCGCCATTCCCTGGACAATTCGTTTTCCATTTTGTTGATGTGGTGCTTGGCGTTCCAATTTGGCAATTACCTTTTTCATTTTGTTGATATTACCTTCAGCTCGTCCTTCTTGAATGTTTCTGATTTCGGTTTTCAGCTGAAGTATTTTTGTAGCAAAAGGTTGGTTTTCTTTAATTTGAAAATCTGTTCCTTTAAAGGTTCGTTGATGTTCAATTTTAGCGAAGTATTTTATGTCATCTATGGTTATGGGTCGTCCGTGAATTTCTCGATTGAAGCTGGCAACATAATCTTTCATCAGCTCACGAGTATAGGTTTTTAAATCTTGGCTATTGTTCTGAAGTTTTTGCAATTCATATTTTGAAGGACTGACCGTGATAGAATAAAACTTGGGTTCTTTCTTTTTCAATTTTGCGGTATTTCCATCGATTTCTTTGACCACTTCTTCAGCGGAAATTTCATCGCCATATTGATTGAAAAAATGTTCCATTTCGTGCTGTTCCAAACCTTGATTTTCTTTTTCTAAATAGCCTACAAAATCAGCTGAACTTTGTGAATAATTGTTGCCTAATTTTTGAGGTGTGATTGTAATGTACATAGCTCAAATATTTAGAGTTGGGTGCTTTGGTTTTTCTTTTCGCGAAAGCGGACTTCCTTCTTTTCTTCGGCATATTTCTTTTCTACAATCAGCGGTTTTTTAGTTGGCTCTTCGGTCTCAAAAAGGGACTGAATCATCGCCACCGTAGGTTTGGTCTGTGTCTTTTCTACGTCTCTCATTATGGCAATAACCGCATTGATTCTTTTGAGTAATTTAGCCTCAATGGTACGTCCCGTTGGTCCTAAT
The DNA here is from genome assembly GCA_002364215.1 of Aequorivita sp. UBA3180. Classification (GTDB taxonomy): domain Bacteria; phylum Bacteroidota; class Bacteroidia; order Flavobacteriales; family Flavobacteriaceae; genus Aequorivita. Next base: position 63,357 of record DEXQ01000002.1, read on the forward strand.
TTTTCCTTTGGCGATATTTCGTTGTAGAAGAAAAAATCGAGCATCGTGGACATCGCCTCGGTGTGCGATTTGAAGTACGTGCGTGAGAAAGTTTGGAAACGTTTTGCGGTTTCCTTTTTAAATCTAATTCCAATAAATGAGTCCATATTTCGCCGATTTGTCGCAAAATCTTCCCTAAAAATGGGCGTTTACAGCCCGTTTGTCGCAAATCGTTGATTGTCAAAAATTTAAGATATATCCAAATTGCTGGTTATCAGCTATTTGAAAACGAAAAGGAATCCGAAACATCGCGCAGCGTGTTACCCTCTTGCTATTCCTTTTCGTCACGCGCAAGCGTGACAAAAATCCATACAATCCGGCTAAAAAGCCGATTGCCATTTTCAAGGAAAATGATTTTCCGATATGTTATTTTTCGATGTGTACGGTTATCGGCGAAAGTCGAAAAGTGGATAACCCTACGTAATTCTGAATGCTGAATTTCAGCGAAATAAAGATACGTTTTTTTCTTTACTATATGTTAATCACATACAAAAACACCTCTAAATTTTAGAGGTGCTTGCTTTTAATTTCATACAATTTATATGTTGAATATGTATTTGTACGAATACAAATTCCGAAGTGCTTCTTCATCAAGCATCTTATCCAAATTGGTATTATGCTTGGTTGCATAATCCATAATATCCTTGCCATATTTTTCCTTTACATCTTCCTTAGAATTGGCAAGTAATCGCTCTTGTGTTTCCTCGCTCAAATCGGTAAAATTCAAATAAATCATAGCTTTCTAATTTATAAAAGTCCATTATCAGAAAAGCTATAATAATTCCCATCAGGTGCAAATATCAAATGGTCCAGAATGGTAATATCGAATAATTGTGCTGCCTTTTTTATTTTGCTTGTAAGGTTTTTATCTGCCTCACTTGGCATCAATTTTCCGCTTGGGTGATTATGCGTTAGAATTATAGCTACCGATAAGGATTTTAGAATGACGGCAAATAAAATCCGAAGGTCTATTAGTGTACCTGTAATTCCGCCTTGTGACAATTGATAGACACCTTTCACTTTGTTACTGTTATTCAACAATACAACTTTGAAAGTTTCCTGTATGGCGATTGTATCTTTATCCCAATCCTCAAAGAGCAGTTCAGCCGCATCTTGTGAACTACTTATTTTTTGCCACTCAGAGGATTTTAACCCTCCTTTGTAGCTTATTTTTATTTCGTTAACTTGTGCTTTCATTGTTATCTAATTTTAATTAATGGATAATGAAAAAGAGGGCGCAACTTTCCAGAGGAACGCCCTCTTTAATTTTGAAGATTACTTGTCGTTTTTGCTTCCAAGTAATAGGATTTCATCGGCTACAACTTCCGTTACATAGCGTTGGTTGCCATCATCGGTAGTGTAGGTTCGGGTCTTTAGCTTCCCTGTAATTCCTACTTCTTTACCTTTATCAACATAGTTCTCTACAATTTCGGCAGTCTTTCCCCAAGCTACAACGGTATGCCAGTTGGTGTCCGTTTGCTTTTCGCCTTTACTGTCTTTGTAATACTCGTTTGTAGCGAGTGAGAAGCGGGCTACTTTCTTACCGCTTTCAAGGTTCGTAATGGTTGGCTCTTGTCCAACGTTTCCAATTAACTGTACGTGATTTCTAATAGTACTCATAATGCATTGTTTTTAAAGCCTGTTCTTTTTTTACAGACTTGGTTAATAATTATCCCCTATTTGGTTCTAATTGAATTTTAAGGGGTGTTTGTTCTTTTCTTCTGTGCATCGCACAATGGATAGAGTGGGTTTTGTCAAGACTTTTAGGGTAAAATCAGGTGTGTTTGCGACGTAGAAAAATCCTTGGGTTTTCAAGGAAGTAGAAACCTTATTTTTCACTAAAACTTTGTATAGTCTTGACAAGTTCCATAAGGGCATTAGCAATTCTTTTAAACGCAGTTGCGTTTGAGCGTACCGACAGTTAAGCGAGATAAGCAACTGTGGTTAAGTTAGAATTGGTTATGTCGTGCCTGTTTTTCGATGACCCGAAAAACAACAAAGGCTTTATCCATTATAAACCCCTTAAAATGTGTAAGACAGCGGTTTGGTTTTTAAGGATTTTCGAGTGAGGGCTCAAGAAGACCGCGCCGAAAATCCTGTCAAGAAAATCAAAGCGATGGCTTTCCGATTAGAAAAGCGGACTTAATTCACAATTTTGGCTCTGGAATGAAGCCCTTCGACTGCGCTCAGGATAAATATTCCTTCCCAGAGAAGCGGGAAGGGTTAACGGAATGGAAAGCTGAAATTGGGGATTGTGTCCAAGACCTTTGTAGTGAAGCTCTTTTCCCGAAATGTAGCTTTTCGCGAAATGAAGGGGAATGTGCTGAGTGGATTAGAAGTAACCGTTTGTTATATATTTAGTTATCCAGTTTGAGGTACTGGACATACCTTTATTTAATTTATGTCATATCATAGACTTCATCAAACAGCTTTTTATCCAACCGTTCTTGTTGGCCAAAGCTTTTCTTTAAGACATTATGAAGTACTGAATTAAACGCATTATAGCCCAACCAGAGATTTGGTTCTTCATTGAGCAACAAGGCTTCATAGTTCAAGATTTCTATGACCTCACGAGACTTTTTCGACGGGTCGCTATTCTTATCGCTACATTCATACCGGAATAGTTTCGTTTTGTCAAGAATTGCTTTTATAAATTCCTGTGTATCGATGATTTTAAATTCCTTCATCTTGTCGAACTTCTTGGTAATGGTGTAGAATTCATTATCCAGAAATTTATCGAATAGGTTGTTCAACCTCGGCATAATGAGGTGTGTATTATTCTTGCTATGCTTGATAGAAAACTCGATTTCTGCCTGAGAAACGTGCAGACCATTTGAACACACTTCTCTATAAAACCCAAAGTGGCCAGAGGTCTTTTCACTACCGTCATACGAGTTTTTGAACCGAAGCATCGGTAATATCAAGTCCTTATCGTTCTTGACGGTAAACTGGCTTTTATCATCGATAATAAAGTCAGTAATGAACGACCTATCATTTTTGTTGATGGTGCGTTTGTGGAAGCTCAACTGTGCATCGGACAGCATATCTTCAGCTTTCTTGAAAAACAGTTGGTTTGGAATATGGCCATAGCTGTTAGATACCACATTGACGATTTTGCCATTTGAGATAATGACATTTTCAAGCCCTCTTCGCGATTCCATCTGTGTCAGACTCTTTAAGGATTTCATTTCTGATGGAACAAAGATTTCATCCTGTTGCAAATTTTTTAAATACATAGCTTTTGAATTTAGATTAAACATTTTCTGATAATACTCGGTAATAGTTGGGATGCTTATCCCTGTAATAAGCCAAGTGACTTTCGCCACTATCAACTTGGTAATTTTCTCTACTCGACTGATAATGCTTTTCAGCTTCTTGTAGCGAAATTTTAGGTTTTTTAGATACTCGTTTCATAATGATATATTTTGATTAAACAATATTTGAGCAGTACCCAAACGGAAGCTAAAATCTCAGCTCAAAAGGAAACGGAATAAATAAGCGTAGGGTGTTGCGCGGGCTTTATGCCGTAGTCTTTTGATGGGTGTATTTTACGAGTTTACCTTTGCGCTAACTATTGATTGATAACCCCTTCCTTATGAACCCAACTTTCAAAACACTATCATAAAAAAGAAAAAGGGCCAGCACGAATGCCGACCCTTCTCCAAACAACAAAAGCTAATCGTTGAGTTCCTTAATTTGCTTTTCAAGAACTGTGATACGCTCTTTCAAACGTGCTTCACGCTTGTCTCGTTTTTCGGCATATTCCTTTTCTATGCCGGCAATCTTGGATTTGTAATATCCTTGCATTGCGCTGTAGAATGAAATGTTTGTCAGATTATTGACGTGATTGCTTTCGCCAAAATGAACTTGTTTCGTGAGCATATACCGTATCAGCTTATGGAAGATTTCCTTTTTGAAATTCTTCTTGAAATTCTCGACCATTTCAACTTTGGTCATCTTTGAAGTGTCGCACAAGAACTTTGAGAAATACTTTTGTTGGCTCATATAGTCCACATTGTTCTCAAATAGCGATATCGAGAATGCCACCATTTCATCTGTTGAAAGTGTTTTCTTTGTATCAACGTATTTCGTTTCACGAATCATCTGAACCACTTCTTCAAACTGCTTGTTGTTCTCTATTTGCTTCTTGCGGATTTCCCTTTCGTTGATTTTAACGATTTGTTCTTCAGGCGTACAATCTGCCATCTTCCTATTGGCCAATGGCGCCGAATATTCCGTAGAATCGTTCTTGGATTTTTCAACAATCTTTACAAAGATTTCCTTGTGCTGGAATGAATCGGGATGGAACACAATACCATTTTTAAACCCATCTTCTTTTGCTGAATTGAATTTTTCCAATGCTTCTTTATAAGTCTGCATTGCTTCATCCAATTCTGCCTTTAACTCATCTTCAGAATAATCGTAATGTTGATATTCTATTTTAATGCCATCGATTGTTGGCTCAATCGGATTCTCTAAAATTTCAACATCGTCCAGTAAATAAACTTTCAATCCGTTCTTTACCAATTGGGATATAATGAGCTTATTGTTTTCGTCATCTGCCCAATACTGTCGTATTTCAGGAATTAATAAGATGTTCTCTTTCTTGGATTTCTCAATCAGGTTCAAGAACGATTTATTTTTCTTCGTTTCAAAACAGGCTGCTTTCGTGCAGACCATTTTACCATCGCCGAACAGATTGCCTTGATTTGCCGCGTTGAAAGGACATTCAACGCAAGACCCAGCTTTCGGAACCAATTTTTTATCGGTAACATCAAAGGATGCTTTTTCCAAGTCATAAGTCTGGTCTTTAATCATCCTGTTTATCTGATGTGCATTAAAATCCTCGCCCATCGTTTCCAACATCATCTGTTGCTCTTCCGGTTCAAAAAGTGCCACGCCTACGCCCAAGGAAATGGTCATTTCGCCATTGCGTACAAAATGCTTGAAACCATCAATTAATCCGGCCAGTTTCAAACGCTGTCTGATGAAGTTATCCGTTCTACCCAATCGCTTCGCAATTTCGGTAGGTGAATATTTCTCACTTAGGTAAGCAATCGCATCGGCTTCTTCGGTCGGTTCAACATCCTGTCTTTGCAGGTTTTCGATGATTTGAACTTCCAGAACATCATTATTCTCATAAGTTCTTACGATACAGGGTACGGTCTTTTTTCCTGCAAGCTTGCTCGCACGATATCGGCGTTCGCCCATCACGATGATATAATGGCCATTTAGTTGCCTTACCGTGATTGGCTGCAACACACCGTGCTTTTCGATACTCTCAGAAAGCTGCTGCAAGGCATCATCATTAAAAGTTTTTCTGGGCTGTTCAAGGTCAGGCTTGATTTTACCCAATGGTAAGTTCTGAATTTGAAGTACTTCGGATTTCTTTCCGTTTACTTCTTTCTTGGCAGTAGATTTCGCTCTACTGCGCTTCATTTTGGTACTCGCTTTTGTTGTCATAATACTCAAATTTTTGATTAAACAATATTTGAGCAGAAACCAAACGGAAGATAAAATCTTGGCTCAAAAGGAAACGGAATAAATGAGTAAAGGAAGAAGCGTTGGCTTTATGCCGTAGTCTTTTGATGGAAGTATTTTACGAGTTTACCTTGCGTGTATATTGTATGATAATAAACCCCTCAAACGAAGAACAGAGGTTGAGATAACCTAAAATTTATTAATCCTCAATACAGAAAATAGGATTTGTTATCAAATGAATGGATATAGTACTAAAGCCAATTCAGTTCTGAAAAAAGGTAAAATGTTGTACCTATGTTGTACCCAAGGTCAAAAATCGTGAAGAAAATCCCATTTTTTAAAATGAAAAAGCCGAAGATTTCTCTTCGGCTTTTGTGCGGATGACAGGAATCGAACCTGCACACCTCGCGGCATCAGATCCTAAGTCTGACGTGTCTACCAGTTCCACCACATCCGCATTTTAAATATTTTAACACTTTTTTTTAGGTTAAATCCTAAGTCTAGCGTGTCTACCAATTCCACCACGCCTGCATCAAAATCCTTTACAACACTTAGGACATATTGTAAAAGGAGTGCAAATATAAATAATACTTCCAAATGATTGCCAACTTATCCTGAAATTTTTTGAAGGTTTTTTATTCGCGAAGCCAAACCTTCATTTTTGGAAAGGGGTATCCGCCTTCAACGTCGGTCATTCCCATCCATTGCAGCAATGGAAGCCCAATGTAGTTTTCACTTACAAATTGTTCCCGCAACCATTCCGCTTCGCCTTTGTAACCGTCCTCGTGAAAAACAATTTCGGGAGCCAAGCCTATATTCTTTGCAGCAGCGTAAGACCATAACAGCACTGCCATTTCCTCACCGGCTTTTTCTGCATTATTTTCAATTACGTTATCGTTTAAAACCTCTCGCTCTTCTGATTTTGTTACCGCAATATGTCCCGCTTCGTGCACTAAATCGCCAGGGTATTTAAGCTTTTGCAAATCAATTTGCAGGACGCCATTTTTAATTTGGATACCGGGCAAAAAGGTTTCTGTTTCAATTTCGGTGAAATTATATTGAATGGAAATTTCATCAAAAAACTGAAAAATCTGTTCCAAAACCGAGTCGCGTTCTTTCCCCTGTTCCATTAAAGCTCCTTTTGTAATTGCAGTATCATTTCCCTGGAAATTTCGGTATCCATCAATTTCAATTGTTCAATCATTTGCAATTTTGTTTCTCGGGAATATTCAGGTTGGACGTTTTCAGCTTCAAAATTATAGCCACTTTCCGCAAATAATTTATCAGACCAATCATTGCGCAAACAGTCCATCACCAAGTGGATTCTATCAGTTTTTCCTTCGTTGCGAACGCTGTGTGGCAAGTTGAAATTGCCGTACCAACATTCTTCGGGAAGCATTTTTACTTCTTCATGATTGACAAAAAAATGAACCCCTTCATTCGTAATAATTGGAATGTGAATCCTGAAAATCCCATCTTCATAGCCCAAATTATAATCCGTGTGCTCTTTAATAATGCTGCCAGGTTTTAAATTTAAAAGTCTGATTGATATCTTTTCGCATTCAAAAGAATCGATAATTGCTTTGAAATAGGTACATTTTTGAAGCAGCTCCGTGTCTCTATATTTTTTTTCGGTTTGTGGAAGCGCAAAAATATTGTTCATTTCGCCATTTTGGGAACGCAGCGAGATTGAGGTCCAATCTCCGGAATAATCATTTTTGTTGAAGTGTGAAGTGAATTCATACTTTTTACATACCTCCAAATCCTTAAGAAGTTTTTCTTCCGAAAAGTGAAAAGGCAATTTCAAAAAAGCAGTTTTCATAAAATGAAAGCGTTGGTTCACCTGCCAAATTACGGCATTTTTAGTACTTTTAGAAAAAATAATATATCAGAATGAAAAGTGCTAAAACTTATATTGAAAAAAACAAAGAACGGTTTTTGGATGAATTGATCGAACTGTTGAAAATACCTTCCATCAGCGCCGATTCAGCTTACAAAAAAGACGTTTTAAAAACTGCGGAAGCCGTAAAAAAGCAACTTGCAAAAGCGGGATGCGATTCGGTGGAAATCTGTGAAACGCCGGGTTACCCTATTGTTTACGGCGAAAAGATAATTGATAAAAAACTGCCGACCATTTTGGTTTACGGCCATTACGACGTGCAACCGCCAGATCCGTTAAATTTGTGGGACAGTCCGCCGTTTGAGCCGGTCATCAAAAAAACAAAATTGCATCCCGAAGGCGCCATTTTTGCACGTGGAAGTTGTGACGACAAAGGCCAAATGTATATGCACGTAAAGGCTTTGGAGTATATGACCAAAACCGACCAATTGCCCTGCAACGTAAAATTTATGATTGAAGGTGAGGAAGAAGTTGGCAGTAGTAGTTTGGGGTGGTTCGTCAGCAAAAACAAAAAGAAATTGGCCAACGATGTTATCTTGATTAGTGACACGGGAATGATTGCGAAAGATGTACCGTCAATAACCACAGGCCTTCGCGGCTTAAGTTATGTGGAAGTGGAAGTTACCGGCCCAAATCGTGATCTGCACAGTGGTTTGTACGGTGGTGCAGTGGCCAACCCGATAAACGTTTTAACAAAAATGATTGCCTCGCTTCACGATAAAAACAATCATATTACCATTCCCGGATTTTATGATGATGTGGAAAAACTTTCCAAAAAAGAACGCGAGAAAATGGCGGAAGCACCCTTCAGCCTTGAAAATTATAAGAAAGCTTTGGACATTGACGCTGTTTATGGCGAAAAGGGATATTCCACCAACGAACGCAATAGTATCCGCCCCACATTGGACGTAAACGGCATTTGGGGCGGCTACATAGGCGAAGGAGCCAAAACGGTAATTGCAAGTAAAGCTTTTGCAAAAATTAGTATGCGTTTGGTACCAAACCAAGATTGGAAAAAGATTACGGAACTATTTACTAAACATTTTGAGAGCATTGCTCCGGAAGGCGTGCGCGTAAAAGTAAAACCGCATCATGGCGGGCAGGCGTATGTTACGCCGATTGACAGTTTGGGCTATAAAGCCGCTGAAAAAGCGTACGAAGAAACTTTTGGAAAAACCCCAATTCCGCAGCGAAGTGGCGGAAGTATTCCAATTGTAGCATTGTTTGAAAAGGAACTGAAAAGCAAAACCATATTAATGGGCTTTGGATTGGACAGCGATGCCATCCACTCACCCAATGAGCATTTCGGAATTTGGAATTATTTAAAGGGAATTGAAACCATTCCGCAATTCTACCATTATTTTACTGAGTTGAGTAAGTAAATTTCAAATCAGCTAAGTTTTATTTAAAAGCATTATTTAAAATCCCCAGATTGTATCCATACAGGCGTGAATACTGATAATCAATAAATTCGCTACCTTTAGGATTAAATATAGCTAACCAAATATTTTGAGTTTTGAAGAGGGGGAGAAGTTTTTGGAATGAACTAAAACGGCGCAATGTAATAAAGGGGGCCATTTCCTATTTAGTGGTGTCGTGGCTCCTTATTCGCATTGCAGCCCTGCTAAAGGACATTTTAGAAATGCCTCTTTGGATTTCCAAAAGTCTATTCTATCTGCTTTTAATAGGTTTTCCAATATATTTATTGCTTACTTGGGTTTTTGAATTTACACCAACTGGTTTAAAGCGAACCAGTAAAGTAGCCGAATCTGCTTCCATTCGAAAAAAGACTGGAAAAAAACTCAATAAAATTATAATTGGAATATTAGCGCTTATTCTTGTTGTTCTGGTTATTGACAGGTTTATTATAACCGATAAAAAACGTGAAAATACTTTTGCCACCCCTGCAATAGCAATGAATTCCAAAACCATTGCGGTACTTCCATTTGAGGATTTTTCTGAGAAAAACGACAACGAATATTTTGCGGATGGGCTTACAGAAGAACTTCTGAATTTATTATCGCAGATCAAAAATCTGAAAGTTACTTCCCGCACCTCAACCTTTTCGTTTAAAGATTCAGAACTCCAGATTCCTGAAATTGCAGAAAAACTAAACGTTACGTATGTCTTGGAAGGTAGCGTGCGCAAATCTGGAAACCTACTTCGTATTACCGCACAGCTTATTGAAGCAAAAGAAGATAAGCACCTATGGTCTGAAACGTATGATAGAAATATGGATAACATATTTGCAATACAGGACGAGGTCTCAGAAGCCGTGGTAAAAGCACTGGAGCTAAATCTGCTGGATTCAAAACCGCTTCCGAAGTCCAAAAAAACCAATCCCGAAGCCTATAAACTTTATTTGCAGGCCGTGCACGCATATAATTTTTCCAGCGATGAACAGAAACTGGTAGAAGCTGTTGCTCTAGCCAAACAAGCACTGGAAATGGACAGTAAGTACGTGCCGGCCTGGCTGCTGCTTTCAAGAGTGTATGAAACCCAGGCCAACAATGGAACCCTAGGTTTTAAGCAGGGCTATACTTTAGCAAAGGATGCTGCAAAAAAAGTATTGGAAATAGACCCCGAAAATGCATTGGCCTATGCATATTTGGCAGATTATGAATTAAGCTATGACTGGAATTTTACCAAAGCCCAACAATTAAATGCAATAGCCCTAAAACTGGACGGCTCTAATCCCGAAATAATAAGCCTTACATCTACGCTTGCACTGGCTTTGGGCAAGGTGGATAGTGCCGTTAGACTTCAGGAATATTCAGCAAGTTTAGACCCCCTAAATCCCGACTCCTATTATCAGTTGATGAATGCATATTATTGCGCAGACCAGTTAGACAAAGCCGTGGCAGCTTCCAAAAAGTGTATAGAATTACAGCCCAATCGCTATGCCGTGCATTATTATTACGCGCGTATCTTATTGCAGCAAAACAGAACTGAAGCCGCTTTGGAAGCTATTAAAAGAGAAGAAGATGAAGGATGGAGCCTGCAAATTTATGCCGACATATATTATAAATTGGGCGATATGGAAAAATCTAATGCCTATATGCAGGAACTTATTGCAAAATACACTAATGATATGGCCTATCAAATTGCAGAAAGCTATTCCTTTAGAAATGATACCGAAAATGCTTTTAAATGGTTGGATAAGGCATACGAAGTACACGATGTGGGATTGAACGAAGTCTTGTCTGAACCTCGCTTTAGAAATCTGCACAACGATAAAAGATGGCAAAAATTTATTGACAAAATGGGCTTCCCTATAACTGATAACGGCACACCATGAACCTTAATGATTTTTTTAACGAGCTAAAAAGAAGAAACGTCTTTAAAGGCACGGTTTCATATTTGGTATTTTCTTGGGTTCTGCTTCAGGTTATAGCTATACTCACCCCTATCATCAATGCTCCCGTTTGGTTTGGAAAAATGATTTTAATTATTTTGATTGTTTTGCTCCCGGTATGGGTCTGTATTTCATGGTTTTTTGAAATTACGGCAGACGGTATCAAAAAGACCAAGAATGTTCCAAAGGAAAAATCCATTGCCAAAAAAACGGGACAGAAACTCAATACCTTCATTATTGCCTTTTTAGCATTGGCGATAATTTTATTGTTTGTAGATAGGTTTCGGTTGCGATCCCAAAAAAATGAACCCACCATTGCGCTGGAGACGAATCCTGAAAAATCCATAGCTGTTTTGGCGTTTTCAGACATGTCGCCTGACAATCAGCAAGGTTATTTTGCAGATGGTTTAGCAGAAGAGGTGTTAAATTCCCTTGTTAAGATAAACGAACTGCAAGTTACTTCGCGCACATCAGCCTTTTCATTCAAAAATAAAGCAATGGGCTTGCCAGAAATAGCAAAAGCATTAAAGGTGGCATACATCCTGGAAGGCAGCGTACGCTCACAGGACAGCATTATAAGGGTAAGTGTAAACCTGGTTGAGACAAAGGGCGACAATAATATTTGGTCACAGACTTGGGAAAAAGAGTTAAAAAACATTTTTAAGATTCAAAATGAAATTGCCAAGGCAGTAGCTGAAAATCTTCAATTGCGTATTTTGGATAAAATAATTCCGAAGGTAAAAGAATCAAACACCCAAGCCTACACCTTGTTTTTGGAAGGTCGTTATATATTTCACAATAACTATGACGATTCATCTTTGCTAAAAGCTGAACAATTATTGAAAAAATCTTTGGCTATGGATTCCACATACGCTCCGGCCTTAATAACGTTGGGCAATATTTACCACACAAAAAATAATTTCGGAATTATTAATTATGAAGAAGCTAAAAAGCTAACCTATCAAGTTGCAGAAAAAGCAATAAGAGCAGACAGCACCTATGCGGAAACTTATGCCTTTCTGTCTTTATTATCTTTGGAATACGAAAATGATATTGGTAAAGCTGGAAGACTTGCTGAAAAAGCTTTGCGTTTAGAAGCCCATAATGAAACCGCTTTGCACAGGGCTTCAGAAGTAGCGCTTCTAAGGGGCAATACCGAAGAGGCCATTGCTATCCATAAAAAAGTAATTACGCTGGATCCTATAAATGCTGGTAATTATTACAGTTTAGCCAACACCTATTATATGGCGAAAAACTTCAAGGATGCCGAAATAGCCATAAAGAAATCCATTGACTTAAATCCCAATCAAGATGTTGCGTACTCATTATATGCGCTAATACTAATGAACCAGAAACGTTATAATGAAGCCTTAGAGGTCATTAAGAAAGAACCTTTGGAAGGGTTTAGGCTTCATGTAGAGGCTATAGCCTACCATTTTCTGGGTGATAAGGAAAAATCCAATTCCGCGTTGACTAAAATGATCAATGAATATGAAAAAGCATGGAGTTTTCAAATTGCGGGAACTTATGCAGTGCTCCAAGACAAAGAAAAAATGTACTATTGGTTGGAAAAAGCACGGACATACAATGATCTTGGACTCATCGAACTACCGAACGAACCTATGTTTGAAGCCTATAGGAACGAGAATCGCTTTAAGGAATTTATGAAAAAATTAGACTATAAATATTAGTCTATATTTTCTTCACAAAATCAGTAATTATCACAATCTGCTGCCCATCAACTTTGCCTTCAATGTATTTCTCGTTTTCATGATCGAGGGAAATTCTGCGCACTGCCGTGCCCTGTTTGGCTACCATACTACTTCCCTTCACTTTTAAATCTTTTATTAAAACCACAGAATCACCCGCTTCCAAAATAACGCCGTTACTGTCGCGGTGAATAACTGCATCTGCTTTTGCTTCTGCCACTCCAGCCTTAGCCCATTCTTTTGTCTCGTCTTCCAAATACATCATATCCAGCAAATCCTGCGGCCAGCCTTCAGTTTTTAATCTGTTCAACATGCGCCACGCCATAACCTGCACAGCAGGAACGGTGCTCCACATACTATCATTCAAACAGCGCCAGTGATTGGGTTCAACTTTTTCGGGATCTTCAATTTGTTCATTGCAAGTGTTGCAAATAAAAATGCTTGTTTCCGCCACATTTGTTGGAGAGCTTGGCACTTCATAAACATTTAAATTTTCTTCAGAACCGCAAAGTTCACATTTATTATCGCTTCGCTGTTGTAATTCTTTTTCTGAGATCATTTTTTTAAAATTTGTGCAAATATAAACTATTCTGCTTTGAGTTAAGTCGAGCACTTCGCCTGCGCTCAGCATGACAAGGTTGGAATTTGGAATTTGCTATTTAGAATTTTCTGACCTCTACATTTGTAGAATTAAAATTTTTGTTCTACGTTTGTAGAATACAAATATATTTCAATGATGGCTTTATCAAATTCCGAAGAACAATTAATGCAGATTTTGTGGAAGCAGGAACGCGCTTTTATGAAAGATTTAGTTGATGCGTATCCTGACCCAAAGCCAGCAACAACAACTGTTGCCACACTTTTAAAGCGAATGCAGGATAAGAAGTTTGTAGATTATAAACAACTTGGGCGCTCTCGTGAATATTTCCCATTGGTGAAAAAGAAGGATTACTTTTCAAAACACGTTAATGGGTTGATTAAAAATTTCTTCAATAATAGTCCGTCGCAGTTTGCTTCGTTTTTTACCGAAGAGACCAATCTTTCCAAAAAAGAGTTGGAAGCGCTTAAAACATTAATCGATTCTGAAATTAAAAAGAAGTAGTTATGGAACTATATTTACTGAAATCCGCAGCCATTCTTGCCGTCCTTTTCGCCTTTTATAAAGTTGCTTTGGAAAACACCTCCATGCACACTTTTAAGCGTTTTTATCTCTTCGGAAGTTTATTTGCCGCTTTTCTAATTCCGCTTATCACTTTTACCAGTTATGTGGAAGTTTCGCCCATCGTGCCCATTTATTCCGAAGTAACTCCGCAATTAAATTATACTGAAGTTGAACAAACCTTAAATTACTGGCCGTTCGTGCTTTGGGCGATTTATGGCTTGGGAGTGCTGTTTTTCAGCATTAAATTTTTCAGAAATCTTTTTGGATTAATCCAACAAATTCGGAAAAACCCAAAATATAAAAACACCCCTTTTATAAATGTGCTTTTAAAGGAAGCTATAATTCCGCACACATTTTTCAACTATATATTTCTGAACAAAAAGCAATTCGAAAACCGTGAAATACCGCAGGAAGTCATATTTCACGAAGAAACCCACGCGCGCCAAAAACACAGTTTGGACATTATTTTTGTTGAAATATTGCAGATTGTGTTTTGGTTCAACCCGCTGTTCCATTACCTTAAAAAAAGCATCAAACTGAACCACGAATTTTTGGCAGACCGTGCCGTTTTGAAAGCCGGCGCAGAAACCTCAGCATATCAAAAAATACTTCTTGCATTCTCATCTCCCGATAGCTATCGGGATGCAGCTACGCCTTCACTGGCGCATTCCCTGAATTATTCATCAATCAAAAAACGATTTACCGTTATGAAAACACACACTTCAAAAAGAGCCATTTGGCTTAGAAGCTTATTGATTTTACCGTTGCTATCTGTATTAATTTATGGATTTAGCACGAAGGAAGTTATTCAAAAGAACAATGAAACAACTGAATTAGTAAAGGAAAAAGCCACCGAAGCTGAATTGGCAGAATACAACAAATTAGCAAAAAAATACAACGCGGTTGACATTGAAGAACGAATCATCAAAAAGAAAGATTTGAAACGTTTGGAAACCATTTACCGTAAAATGACCGACGAGCAGAAAGCAAATGCAGAACCGTTTCCGGAGTGTCTTCCTCCACCCCCACCCAAACCTCCGAAAGTAAAAAAGGGCGAAAAAAGTGATATTCCACCGCCGCCGCCAGCCCCAAAGGTTTCTAAAACACCATCAGCAGAAAACGGAAACTTATATATGGCAGCCGAAGCACCTCCTGCTCCGAATCCAGACCCAGTGGAATATATTAAAGAATTGGGGAAACGGGGAGCTACTTTTTACATAGGCCCCCATAAATACAGCACAGATGAAGCGATTGAAATGGTGAAAAAAAGCACGAACGATGTTACTATAGATGTAAGCCAATATCCGATAGTTCATTTAGGCGGATGCTAAATTAATCACCAAATATTAGTTAAAAAAAATGCTTCCAAAATTTATAGTTTGGAAGCATTTTTCTTTGTTGGAATTTTTAAAGTTTATTCCAAGTGTCGTTCAAAACATTTACATCGGGCAGCATTTTATTGGGATCCAAAACCACGCGTTGTACCTGTTTGGTCGTTTTCAAAAGATGCGTCCAGCTATTGCCGCGCTGCCAAATTTCAACGGGAAGCGAGATTTCTTCTTTTGAATTGTCATCATAAATCACTTGAAGCTGCACCGGCATTGGGATTTGTCCGTCGTTTTCAACTGTAATCAAGTAATTTCCGCTGTAAGATTTCACTTCAGAAATACCCAAATCTATGTTGCCGTTGCCGTAAAACCACCCTTTCCAAAACCAGGAAAGATCTTCGCCCGCAACGTTTTCCATATGGTTGAAAAAATCGTTTGGCTGTGGATGTTTGTAAGCCCACGTTTGGATGTAGCTTTTAAAGGCATTGTCAAAACGTTCCCCTCCCAAAATATATTCGCGAAGCAAGTAAAGACCCACTGCGGGTTTGTAGTATGCGGTATATGCCAAATTCATAGAATTGGCCACATCGGGATAGGTATCAATACTTTCGCGGTTTTCGTACGTTAAATAGCGCACTATGTTTTTCGGGTTATCGGTAGTTGTCGGGAATTCACCATTGTTAAAAGCCTCGGTACTATAATGGTTTATAAAAGTGTTGAAACCCTCGTCCATCCACGGGTAGCGGCGCTCGTTGCTGCCCACGATCATAGGGAACCAGTTGTGGCCGAATTCGTGATCGGTAACGCCCCAAAGATCCTCGCCCTTACTTTGGTAGTGACAAAAACTAACGCCGGGATATTCCATACCGCCCACGCTTGCCGCTACATTTATTGCATTGTGATAGGGATAAGTAAAATATGTTTTAGAGTAAAACTCAACCGAAGCTTTTGTGAATTCCGTTGAGCGCGACCAAGCGTTTTTACCGTCGCTTTCCTTTGGGTAAACTGATTGTGCCAATCCTGTTTTGCCATCGCCAAGATTCATGCGCGCTGCGTCCCAAATAAATGCTTTGGAAGCGGCCCAGGCCACATCACGGGTGTTTTCCATTTTAAAATGCCACGTAAGGGTGCCATCGGTTTTAGTGTGTGCCACTGGCTTTCCAACTTCCTCCGGTTTAATAATATAAACTGTTTTGTCACTTTTTTCGGCCTGAGCCCAACGTTCCTGTTGTTCCTTGGTAAGTACCTCCTTTGGATTTTGTAAAACTCCGGAAGAAATTACGGTTTGGCCCGCAGGAGCGGTAATCATTACCTCATAATTTCCATATTCGCAGTAGAATTCGCCTGCGCCCAAATAGGGGTCTGTATTCCAGCCAACCACATCATCAAAAACCGCAACTCGAGGATACCATTGTGCAATGGCGTAAATAGTGCCATCTTTTACTTCCAGTCGGCCCATGCGGTCCATTCCCTCCACGGGAACCTTAAATTTGAAATCCATTTTTATTTCAACTCTACCTCCTTTAGCTTCCAAAGGTTTATCCAACCAAAGTTGCATACGCGTATCGGTAATTATATGTTTTGAAGAAGTTCCGGTCTTGGTTTTTGCCGAAACATTTTTCAACTCAAAACCACCTTCCACGTCGCCACTGTAACGATTGCCCTGAACTGGAGTTGTCAAAGTTCCTCGGGAGTTTTCAGTGAAACGGTTTTGTTCAAGATATAACCAAATAAAATCTAAGGTCTCCGGACTATTATTTGTGTAATATATAGTTACATTTCCTGAAACCGTGTGCGTTTTATCATCAAGCGTGGCTTCCAAATTATAATCGGCCGAGTTCTGCCAATATTCCGGCCCTGGTTTTCCCGAAGCGGTACGGTAAACATTACCTTGTCTGTATGAAAAATTATCAAAAAGATGTTGGTTGTCTTGTTTTACTTCCTGTGCAAATAATGTAAACGAGATTGTTGTGAGAAGCAGTGAAACCAAAAAACTGCAGGTGAAATATTTCATTAGTGTTCAGCTTTAAAAATAAACGGCTAATGTACTAAATGCTATGTAAAAATGCTGTTAAAGAATTGTCATTGCGGAGGTAAAAGGGCATAAAAAAAACCTCCAAAAAAAGGAGGCTTTCTTAGTAGCGGGAACAGGACTCGAACCTGTGTCCGCCGCGGCGGATATAGGCTTGACGAGCTATTCAAAATGTACGTTTTTGGCGATCCATTCCCTTCCGACGCCCGTCTTTAGGTATTTTTCAAAACACATGGCCTCATTTTTGGTCTTAAAAAAACGTACGAAGACCACGCTCCAGGGCCTATAACGGACTGTCCAACCTTTTTCCGAAAGTGCATTATGCGATTTAAAACGTTCGATCAGGTTTGAGGTATAGCCCTTATAAAGTTTTTTCGTTTTAGACGAAGCCAGTATGTAAACCACGTATTCTTCCATCTATGCAAAAAACAAAAAAGCCCCAAGTTTCCTTGGGGCTATGTTGTAGCGGGTACAGGACTCGAACCTGTTTCCGCCGCGGCGGATATGGGCTTGACGAGCTATCCAAAATGTATGTTTTTGGCGATCCATTCCCTCCCGACGCCCGTCTTGAGGTATTTTTCAAAACACATGGCCTCCTTTTTGGTCTTAAAAAAACGTACGAAGACCACGCTCCAGGGCCTATAACGGATTGTCCAACCTTTTTTCGAAAGTGCATTATGCGATTTAAAACGTTCGATCAGGTTTGAGGTATGGCCCTTATAAAGTTTTTCCGTTTTAGACGAAGCCAGTATGTAAACCACGTATTCTTCCATCTATGCAAAAAATAAAAAAGCCCCAAGTTTCCTTGGGGCTATGTTGTAGCGGGAACAGGACTCGAACCTGTGACCTTCGGGTTATGAGTTTTAAAATGTATTCCGGCACTAATACAAAAATCTGTTTTTCAACAGTTTATAAATATTACTTTCGTAGGGTTTTAAATATTTTGGGTACGTTTTTGGGTTATTCAAATGTAAAACGAACATCAGCACAAACATCATCCCCCTGACCATCTGCCACGCAATAATCAGTATCGCTCCACAAAAACTTATTTTCCGTTATTAATACATTGGTGAAAGTAGCCGGAGCATTTCCTGTTAAAGTTAAAGTTTTATAATCAGTAGAAAGAACCCAATTAAATGAATAACTCGAATTATCCGGCAAGGTTGCGGAACCGGTTCCGTTTTCTTGAAAATCCAATTTAAAACCCGTATAGGTATTTTTGAAAAGAGTTTGCGCTTCTGCAATCGTTAGGTTATTGGGGTTGTAGTTAATTCGTAAAAGTTCAATATCCGTAAAATTCCACGGACTGCCTTCCACTAAATAATCAGAAGGAAATTTTATTTCGGGAGCAGGCGCATCATCATCACTTGAACACGCAAAGGTTAAGGCTATAAAAGCAAAAAGAGTAATCATTTTTTTCATAATTAGTAAAATTTAGGGTTAAGTATTAATCAATCATTTTTAAAAAGTAAGTTTTTCCGTATGGTTGCAATTTTTTTTAAAAACCACCTTTAGGCAGTTTTAGCGTTATAATCTTCATTGCCTTTCAGCCGTTTTATTTCGGCTTCCAGCATTTTAATAATTCGTTCTTTATCCTCTATCCTGCCGCGCAGATCATTTATCATATTTACATATCCCGCATTTTGCATACTCCCCGCTTTCTCCTGTGCCATTAACCCTATTAAGGGGTCTTTTTCATAATGCCCGTAAACGACATCTTGAATTTTACTTAAATCGCGGTTTATAAAGTCATCAATGGAGATTTTAAAATATTCGCATATTGCCATGATGGTTTCAAGTTTTGGAGTAGCTTTTCCTCTTTCATAGGTTCCAATCACATCGCGAGAAACATCAAATATTCCCGCAAACTCATCCTGGCCTAAATTTTTCTCACTTCTTAAATACTTAATATTGTGAGAGATATAATTATTTTCAGAATTTTTATTCACTTTTTTGTGATTTTTATTTGGTTAAGTGATTTTTATTCATACATTTGCCTAAACAAGTTAAATAAAAAATGCAAACAGTAGCAGATTTTTATACCAAAAGAAACGCCGAGCTATTAAGGCAATGGCTAAAGCTAACCAGGGGCGGGATGAACATTCGCGAAGCGGCAAAAACCGTTGCCGAAAACAACGAAGGCATTACCGAAGGATTGATAAACGGAATAGTTTACAACAAAAAATACCCCTACGCCGCCGAAGCCTGGGCCATCATCCATAAAGAAGAAGAAGCAGCGGAAAAATTGAAGAAAGAAAAGCCGGGTACGGCCACAACACCAGTAGTTGCAAAAGCATAATTTGAAATTTAAGAGTTAGTTAACAAATACATTCCAAACAATGTGCCAAAATCATAACACGCAGAACGCCAGCCAAATAAAAGGAAGCATCCTTTTAACCACTACAAACATTCCAGTTTTTATGCCCGGCCTTCATATTAAGGAAAACAATAACAGCATTATTACAAGTTGGATCAGTTTTTATGGGTTTCAAAGGTTTTGCCGTTATGTAGAGCAGTTGGGCGTATTTATAAACGGCAACCAGGTAGGTTGCGATTTTGCAACCCTGCAAGCCTTATATAATGAATTTGAAGAAATGGAACAAAACCAAAGTATTACCGCTTTGTTGTTCCGTCATAGCATATACCCTTCCGCCCCGGAAGTTGAAAACTTAAACACTTCTTCGGTAAATGGAAGGTTTAATATTTGGTTAGATAAAGCCCGCCGCTTGTTGCAACACGCAACGGGCGCGGGTTTCTTTAATTTAAAAAAGGCCCGCCGTTACCACACAGCGAGCCAAGACAAATAAGTATTACCACAAAAATTGAAAAACAACCTTTGCAGCTTGTGCGGGAGTTACCACACACCCGCACGGCGTAAAGGTACAAAATAAAAGTGATGCTAAAAGCAACAACCATTTTGGAACTTTACGAAGCCCTATCCCCACAGGAACAGGAAAAGTGCCGCAGCGTGATAACTGCGGCCCCTGTTACCGCTTCTTCCCCAAAAACAAAAAAGCAACGCCCACAGTTGCGCCCGGAGCATAGCACAGATGCGCTGGTACGTGATATGGTTGTGCGCGATCTTGGCATTACGTTTAAAAACACCAATCCGCAAGCTGCGAAAGTTTGCTAAACCAATCCCAACGGCAGCCCGGCACGGCGGCCCGCGGGATTTTTTTGTTTTAAACCTTTTGAACATGAAAAGCCTTGAAGAAGTAAAAAAAAAAATAGCTGAAAATCTTTCAGAGATGGACGGGTGTATCAAAATTAGCAAAAATCCCGAATGGAACTACGCAAAAAAACTAAACGCGGAAAGAAGATACAAGAAGCTTTCGCGCGAAAATGAATTATTGCGAAAAATAGAAATGTATTTAGAGCATAACCCTTCCGAGAAATCATTGCATGAAACCCGATCAAAGTTTCAAAGGATCATCAAATCAAAAATGGATCAATACGCGTATTGGTTTAATAACGCAAAGCCTGATGAAGTTGAACCAAAAAAAGCCCGCGCCTATTTCAATAAAGAAAATGGATTGACCCATTTAAGAAGGCAGATAAAGACCTTAAACCTAATTCTTGAATAAATGAATTGCACCGACCTGGAATACCTCACAATGAAATTTTTCGATGCCCGCAGAAACATAATAGTTCCTGGCGTTCATTGGGGAATAGCGAGGTGGACCAACAACGGACCGGGCGCGCTTCACGAATGCGATGTATTGGTTTTATCTAAAGCTGGATATGCCACGGAAGTAGAAATTAAAATATCAAAAGCCGATTTAATTAAAGACAAAGACAAAATTCACGGCCACGAAAACGACCTTATAAAGCACTTGTTTTTCTGCGTACCGGAAAAGCTTGAAGAAGCCGCTCTGCACCACATACCCGAAAGGGCGGGTTTGCTTGTAGCTGTTAAAGAGGAAAGGGTGCGCGGAACCTGGATAGGATTAAAAATAGTTAGGGCCGCCGCCACAAACCCGAAGGCACTGAAATGGACCGAAAAAGAACGCATGCAGTTGATGCGCCTTGGCTGCCTTCGTATTGTTGGTCTGAAAAGAAAATTAGCAAAGAATATTTCATAAAAGTTTAACCAAAACCCAGGACAAATGAAAAATTTACCACACACCCCAACAAAACAACTTCCAGCGCACTACCTGGACAACCGCACCCAACAAATGTGCAATGATGCTATTGCAGATATTCAACACCACATGCGCCAATCCGCCCTTACTTGGGATCAAACCCAAGTAGAAAAAGAACTAAACCTTTTTTACAAACAATTGGAAGCCCTGGACAAACCCGCCGCCGCCCATTTGCGTATTGACGAAAAGAAAACCCTTCGCAAATACTACCAAAACATGATACGCCAAAACACCGCCCGGCTGGACGTATTTATCAACGGCCTTGTACTTACCGCCCGCGCGATCAATTGCAATGTTGTGGAACCACAAATTTTATCGTGATGGATAATTTTAACGATAACACCAACGAATTTGAAGCGGACAACGGTAAAATTATTCCCATTTCCGAAATAATATTTATAGGAAAAATCCACGAAACTACATGCGGAAGGTTCGCCTTTTATATTTTACTAAACAATGGCCACGCGCACAGCCTAACAATGTCAAAACTGTCAGAAATTGGCAATCTCCAAAACCACTTACTGTCATGTGCAATAATCCAAAAACCAAATTACTCATGTGAATTTGAAAGCCTGAACGGAGGCGAATATATAGTAATACCAAAAAAAGAATACATCAGCCTACTATTTACCCAAAGACAGGTTGATATTTTTCTAAAAAACACAAACCAATGAAGCCAGCAACCCAATTTCATAGCAGCTTCCCCCCACACCTTTTAACCGTGGTTCCGCAAATGGCCAACACCGCACAAAACGATGTTGCTTCAGTTGTGGAACCAAGACAATACGTTTGGCCGCAACTGGATTTTAAAGCCAGCATGGACAACTTCCGCCTGTTTAAAGCGGAACATAACCGCCAACTGCGCGTATTGAACAAAGCCATTAAAAAGCACAATGAAGCCGTTGCCGCCCACAAGGAAGCGCACCCGGCCACAGAAAGTAAAATGGTATTGATAAACCTATTTAAAAGCAAGTACGGCCACCTACGAAACACCGAAAAAGCACAGTACAACGAAGCCGTTGGCAGTTTCAACGAAAACCACGGAATGTATTTTGAAAAGGTAAAATTCCAGCCCCTTCGCGAACCTTCGGAAAACGTTTTTGCGGCCTTTATACACGCCTACGCCGGGCAGCTTCAAAAATATGTAAAGATATGGAAGGCCACCAGCAAGACCACGCCTACCAGCTTGCCAAAATGCGATATAAACCCGCACCGCATAGAACGTTTAAAGCGCAATGGGGAGCAAAGCCTTGACTTTTGCAAACGCACTATAAGAGCGTATAAAAGACGTTTTGAAGAAGCGGGAGTTTTAACCGACCCACAGTTTCACGGATCGGAAATCCCTGTTAATTACCTTGTGAACCCACAAATTTTAGTCATTTCTGATGCGTTTTTGAGTGAAAAAACAAACGCTGAAAATCAACAAGTTAGCCCCCGAAAGCGGAAAGATTTGCAACATGGACACAATGTTTCTTCTACAAGATCATCTAAAAATCAATTAGAAAAAAAAGGAATTGTGAACAATTCCGATGAAAGGAACGCTTCGCTATTTTCTAATTTGATTTTCTACAAGACCACCAATCCGCAAGGTGGAAAAAATTTGGAAGCTGGCGGTGCTGAAAAAAGCAAACCAGGGCCGAAAATTTTAAAAGAAATGCCCGGACTTTCAAAAGTGCTGGAGCAATTGGAAGAAAAAGAAGCTGGAGCAACGCCAAAAAATACGGTACCTGCAGACACCGGCTATTTTGCCGATGCCAGCTGTGCCAAACGCGAAAACCGCTTTGCCCTGGCCGCTGAACTTGCCGCCGGTAAACACGATCTGTATATTCCGTTAAACGGCAAAACCTTGGCGGCAATGATTGAAAATCCAAACATTACCGATGCCGAATTTTTGGAAATAGGAAAACAGGATTTTATAAAAACCGCCGCAAAATTATATCTAAACAACCACCCAAAGGCAGAAAGTTGGGGCGCGGGAATTAAGCATATAGATAAAATAATTGATGCAAAAGCATTGAATTTCAGCGGAAATGCCAAGACAAAAAACGAAGTCTATTCTATTTTAATGGGCTTCCGCTTCCGGTTGAATTACGCCCTTCGCAAATTCAAAAAAATGAAATGGGATGGCGTTTGGTACCCCGGCGTTTATTTTGATCCGTTGCGAAAACTGCCTTCCGATGTTTGCTTTGCCTACACGCAAAAAGTTTGGACCAACGCCCTAAAGCGAAAAGCCAAGGCCGCTGAAAAAAAGCGAAAAGATTTGATTGATGCCCGAAAGCGCGAAGCAGCTTTAACCGAAAAACGAAAAGCGGCCCGCGAAGCAAAAAAGAACCCGCAACCGCCCACAACGCCACAGGAAAAATTGGATAATGCCATTTACAAATACTTACGCAAAGAATATGATTTACAGAAACTTACGCATTACGTGGTAAACAACTTGCCGGAAGAATGGCAAGTACTTTTAGGGCCACGATTGCAGGAACTTACACTACGAAGATTAACTAATAACAAATAGAAATTATGCTGGACTTAAACAAAATGGAAAACGACCGTTTCCGGTGGAGTAAAAGAACCTTCCCGGATGCAACGCCAATTTCAAGTTTACGAAAATTGGAAAGTGAGATTAAAGAAATTGAAGCAGATTTAAACGCGGGAACCCCAAAACCCGAAGAATACGCGGATGCGCTCATGTGTTTACTGGATAGCGCGGGCCGTGCTGGTATTTCGCTTCCCACTATTATTGATGCCTACCACACAAAAATACAGATCAATAAAAAACGTAATTGGTACAAAAACCCCGACAACTCTTATTCACACATAAAAGAACCAGTAAGGTTGGATAGCTTGGAAGTGGGCGAAAAATTCAAATACCAGCCGCAGGACGTTGGAATTTTTATGATTATAAAAAAACAAGAAAATTGGATAGAAACCATTAGAACCCAAAGCAATAGAAAATCCGGAGATTTTCCATGGACAGAAGTTTACCCGTTAAAAAACTAACTAAAAACAAATAGAAATTATGAAATTCAATCATAACGAAATCCCAAACATTTATGAAAAAGTTGATATAAAAGAAGATAGGTTTGAAGGATTTAGATACACATTCTTTGGCGAAAAAAATAGTGATTATTTCTATTTAATAGTTCACAAAGAGAGGGGCTACGGCTATTATCACGACAACTTTCCGGCACCAAAAAAATATTTTTCAAGCGATATTCCAATTAAAACCTTTGAGGATTTTGAAAGGGATTTAGAACGAATGAATATTCCGGTTCCAAAGAGATTAAAAAAACAACAAAAACAAAACCAATGACAACAATCAAAATTAACTACACCCCCAGCGGTTTTGATTTTCCTGTAAACCGCAAAGAAGATTTTGCAACGCCCGAAGCTGCCACCAAGTTTTTAACCAGGATGAAACGCCTTTATCCCGATACTAAAGAGATATGAGCCAACAACTACCCATAAAATGCACACACGGCCACAAAGTTTGCCCGGAATGCAGCGCGTACAAAATGGTTTTTCTTCTAAAAAACGGTTTCGATTACCTAAAAGAAACCGCACCAGGTGGCAAAAAAGTAAACCCGGTGCGCTACAATTACGTAAGCAAAAACCGCAAAGGGCTGGAATATAATGTAACCGGCATGTTGCGCCGCTTTGAAAATGAAGTGATCTACAAATTTGCCAACGTGATACAGTTTTACGAAACCGAAAGCAACACCCTGGTTGCAGAAAAACGATTTTAATATGAAAGCCATGAAACTAAAAGTAAAATACACCCGCCTTGGCATCATTGCCGAAGCATTGTTGAGTTACGCCGATATGTGCGGCGTAATGGCACAAACCCCAAACCGTGATTTTGTTGAAAATTATCAAATCCGGTTAAGCATTGCAACCGAATTGTATTACGATCTAAAAAAGCAAATGGACAAACGTTTTCCTTCGGAAACCTATAAAATTCCATTAGAACTACACCATGCAATCGTGTTGCAAACAGCGTTGTTGCGATTTGTTGGAAACACCGAAGATGATTTTAAGCGCGCCGCAATCGATATTGTAAAAAACAACCTAAATGCAGAAATAGTAAACCTTTCAAAAACCGTATCTAATTCCATAAAATTAATTTCATAATGAAAAACGAAGAATTTGATTTTGTAGAACTTTTCGGCGGTATCTGCGGTTTCCTTCAAGGCTTTACACAAGCGGGCTGGAAATTCCGGAACCATTATTATAGCGAGATCGACAAACACGCGATCGCAGCAACTAAGTATAACTTTAAAAATTCAATCCATGTCGGGTCAGTTGAACATATTACAGGAAATCAATTATCAAGAAACGCAATATTCACTTTCGGAAGCCCTTGCCAAGATTTTAG
>DEXQ01000002.1:89057-93553 GCA_002364215.1 Aequorivita sp. UBA3180
ATTGGGTACTACCCCAAAATAGAGAGCGAATTTACCTTGTTGGACATCTTGCAGGAAGAAGTTTCCCCGGAGTATTTCCTTTCACAGAAAATGATAGATTATTTAACCAGCAGGGCCAACCAAACGGCAGACGGACACAAACCCAATATAGTGCCACAGCAATTAAAGCAAGCGGAAGTTTAAAAGCGGATGATACTTTTATTAACGTGCCTAAAATGGCAGGAACGTTAACAGGCGGCGGCAATAGCGGCGGGTTGCATAGTGATATGACCGTTATTGAAACAGGAACCCTAAGAACCCACAAAGACGGCGAAGGCTTTAGAAAAATGGAAGACGGCAATATACCCGCACTCAACGCCCGCCGTTTCAAAAATGAAGGCGATCCCGCCTTTACTTTGAATTGCCAAGATCAACACGGCATAATGATAACCACAAACACCGCCGCTGGTTTTGATATAGCAAAGGAAGGCGATAGCATTAACCTTTCCGTTCCCACTTCCAAAACCCGCCGTGGTAGAGTTGGAAAATCTAAATCACAAACATTGGATTGCGCCAGCAACCAAGCAGTAGTACAAAAATCCACAATCCGCAGATTAACAGAAATTGAGTGCGAACGCTTGCAGGGTTTCCCCGACAATTGGACAAAATACGGAATGTACCTGGACAAAGAAGGCAACGAAGTAAAAAAGAAAATCCCCAAAACCCAACGGTACAAACTATGCGGCAACGCCGTAACAACAGATATAGTTGCAATAGTGGCAACCAAACTTAAAAAATGTTTAATAACCCAATAAAACCCCACAAAAGACAAATGAAAACGTACCAAAAAAAAGCCCCAAAAATTAAAAGACCCCAAAAAAACGCTCCAGTACCACCAAAAAAAGCGGCACGGTCCAACGGTAAAATTGCAACCTTGGCCAGCACCGTATTTTTTAAAGTTGCTTCAGCGTTTGCACCGTTGAATAAATTTCAACAGGCACTTACCTACACCGGAAAAGAGTTTTACAGCAAAAGCAAAAGAAAAGAAAAATCAAAGCTGGCGAAATGGTACCAAAAAAACATGCTGGCGTTTGCAATTGTCGAACGCATTTTATTTTTTGCCTTCGTCATTTTTTCCATTGCCACTAATCCTTATTTATTATTAATCCTTCCCGCAATTGGGGCGTTGGTATTTTATCGCAACCGTGTTGTTTGGTTGTGGTGGAAGTTTAAAGTATTCGTATTGTTCCGCAACTTTTACGAACACCGCCGAACCCTTTATAAGCAAGGTACCCTATTTCATCACTTTGCAACCAAGCAGCCCAAAATTTATGGTTCCGCGATCATTTGGGGCGCAAGCGAGAGTATTCAAAACACAAAACACAAAGCCCTTCAAAAATCCAATTCATTAACCACCAAAGAATATATTTCATCATGAGCCAAGCAACCGAACTAAAACCGATCCCTAACACCCCCAGCAAGTCCGAAGTGTACGAAATGTACCGCAAAACCCCAAAAGCAACGGTACGCCGTGCAATACAAGACGCAGTAAATATTGTAAACGATCAAAGCCGGATCAAGTTTTCAAAAAATGTAAAAACCCTAAACAGCAAGCACATGAAATTGATCGTTGAGGAATTGGGAACCGCAGAAGGTTACGAAGAACTTAAAAGCGAGGGAGTTTGAAAAATTTAACTGTTTTGGTTTCCGGCGGGCGATCTTCTGCAATGATGGCCCGCCACATTCAAACTTCTGAAAAATACGCAGAATACAATAAAGTTTATTGTTTTTGCAACACAGGCCAAGAACGCCCGGAAACCATTAAATTTTTGCAGGAAATTGTTAAACATTGGGGAATAAAACTTTGGCTGCTGGAAGGAGTATATTCAAAAAAAATGGGCGTTGGAGTACGCCATAAAGTAATTGATCGCTTCGAGGATTTGGATATGGATAGTAAAGTTTTTGAAGAAGCTATCATGCATCTTAATAAAAACAAGTGGACGGGAGTACCAAACCCCGCAACCCCTTACTGTTCAGAATATCTAAAAACGAGGGTAAGTCATTCTTTCGTAAAAAAATACTTTGGAACCACAAAATATATAAAAGCCCTGGGCTATCGAAAAGAGGACATGCCGAAGCGCATTACTCTTTCTATATTGGAAACCGATAAAAAACGCATTGCACCGCTATTAACAGATTTTGAAACCCCCAGGGGATCAGATGATTTAGATTTGTTCTTTATGTTGCAACCGTTTCAACTTACCATTCCTTCTGAATTTGGTAATTGCGAATTGTGCTGGAAGAAAAGTAAAAACAATCTTATAAAAGCAATACAACACGGCCCGCGATCAACACCCTGGTACAAAAAAATGGAATTGCAATATGGAAACATGTTTTTCCGTGAAAACCTATCAATTGATGATTTGGTGGCCGAAGCTGCAAGAACGCCATTCATTAAAGAATTTGAACCCGAATTAGACCCTTGCGTTTGTAATTTTTAAAACAAAACACCATTTTTTTAAAACCCGATTGCAACGCCACACGTTGCAATCGGGTTTTTTCGTTCACTTTCCTACCTTTTTGTTTCAAATACTACAAAATCATTCACAATAATAACGGTGCAATTCGTTTTGTTGCGTTGCGTTAAAACGCAATTTTCCCCCTTCGCATATTTACACCCTAAAAGTTCATGTACAAAGTGTAATATGAGTGAAAAAGGAATTATTAATAATGTGTTGCACCGTCCTTTAATGGCCGGCAATCCTTATAATAAATACATTCCTGCCAGCACATGCGAAAGCACCTATCTTGGTAAGGGCAATACTTTTTTTAGTATGGACGGTATAAAAGCCAACATTCTAAAAAACCATTCCCAAACAACCAAATTGGCCCCGCAGCTTCAAAAAAAATCACTTTCAGCCACCGTTACCGCTATTTATGATTTTCTATACAATCATATACAGTATAAAGCAGACGGAGCCGATCAGAATTTAAGAAGCCCCGCATGTTCCTGGGCCGTGCGCAATGAAGGAATAGACTGTAAAAGCTATTCCATTTTTACCGGCTGCATCCTTACTTCTTTAGGTATCAAGTATTACATAAGGAAGATAAAGCAACCCGGTATGTTGCCCGATCAATTCACACATGTTTATATAGTGGTTCCAAAGGATCAGAAAACCGCCAAATTAAGTGCTGGTTATTATGTGATTGACGCCACGAAGCACCAAAATACAGAAGCAGATTTTACAGAAAAAAACGATGTTTTTATGGATAAATTAAACCATTTCGGACTGCAAGCCCCCGCAATTTGCAACAATGTTGCAACCGTTAAAGGAAACCGTAAACCGGTAAGCGAAGAAGCAAGGCAAGGGTTTCGGGATTTTTTGCTTTATCTGCAAGAAATAGGTATTGCCCCCGGTATTATTTGCAAAATTCGGGATCGTATCAACTTTTTCTTAAATAAAGGTATCAACCCCCAGGTTGGACTTGGCAAAGAAGGCGTTGTTATTGAAGGCCAATTAATAAAATGGTCTTACCCGGAAATACATGGCCGCAAAACGTACCGCAGCCCTATTGCTATTGCCTTTAATAACTCTAAAGAATTAAAAGGACTTAACGCAGGAAGCGGAAGCGGAACCACAACCGCCACCGAGGATGAACTTGGCGAAGAACTTGGAACCGTAATAGAAGGAATGTTTGAGGACAGCAACTGGTGGGATAACACTTTTGGCGCGATCTTCGGAAACGGCTTCATGCTTTCATGTTGGGGCGCATCCAACAGCCCTAAAAAATCGGGCGATCAAGTACAAATTGATGCAACCGAATATTTTGCAGCATCCGGGCTAAGTGATGCTTCAAAAGGCGGCCTAAACACAGCAAACCTTCAAAAATTTGTTGATGTTGCACAAACCTACATTGCAAACAGAAAGTTTGGAATGACAAACGGCGATATTGCAAAATGTACGCGAGAAGGCAATAAAGTAGGTTATGAAGGTATGAAAGTGGCTTTTGGCAAAGTAATTAATGCAGCCACTCAAATACTTGCCGCAAACGGTGGCGACCTTAAATTTGGCCCCGAAAAAACAATTTCTACTTATGACTATGTTGTGCCTTCCGGCTACCTGGACGGACGCATGCGAACAGACGGACGTTTTACCGTCAAGACACCTACATATATTGTTGTTGCGCCCAAACCAGTAACCATACCACCAGGAACCCCAGGAACAAGCGGCGGAAGCGGAAGCGGAAGCGGAAGCGGAAACACAGGCGGCGGAACTACCACAGGCGGCGGCGTAACATTACCAACAGGCGGCGGAAACACCAACACAGGCGGAAACACCAACACAGGTGGCGGAAACACCAACACAGGCGGCCCTAAAACGCTTCCTTACGTTCCGGTAAAAGCAAACCCCGCAAAACCCCAAACGCAGCAAATGGGAATGAACAACCTTTTAGTAGTTGGCTTAATTGCTGGCGGTATCTATATGGCGTATAAGAACAAAAACAAAAAAGCAAAA
>DEXQ01000002.1:93617-94272 GCA_002364215.1 Aequorivita sp. UBA3180
AGAACAAAAACAAAAAAGCAAAATAATGGGTTTCTTCGGTAAATTATGGAAAGTAGCAAAGAAGGCCGCAAAGATCGCGATTGAAAGCGTACCCTTTGGCGGTATTGTTACGGCTATTTTTGACGAAATTTGGCCGGAAGGCGGCTGGAACCGTGGCGGCGAAACCAACCCTTATGCTGAAAATCAAGTTGAAATTTGGAATAGCAATGTTTTTTCGCCCTGGTATGCAAGTATAGCACCGCGAATTTTTGCCAGCAATGTAACTTCTTCCAGCTACGTGTTGTTTTTCAATAGCGTTATAGAAACGCTTTACACTTGGCAAGCATACTATGAATTTGTAGGCCTTAAATCCAATGATGATGATGAAAAGGATATTGCGGCTTTAAAAGTAGAGTATATAGGCGGCTATATTTACGCAATTACCGAAGCCTGGAAAAGAGCCACAGCCGGAACTACTACATTACAATTTTATCCCTATCCTTTCAACCCAGCGGTTGTTACAAAGATTGCAACCGAAAACCTTAATTGGAAAGGCGTTACAAGCATAACGGCTGAAAAATGGGTTTTAACAGATAAGCCACACGGCGGCCTTCCACCTAACGGCGGCGGATCAAGCCCAGGCGAAGGAAACCCAGGCGGCGGAACCACCACAGGC
>DEXQ01000002.1:94378-179405 GCA_002364215.1 Aequorivita sp. UBA3180
ACCACAGGCGGCGGAACCACCACGGGCGGCGGAACCACCACGGGCGGCGGAACCACCACGGGCGGAAATAACAGTAATTACCCCCCGGAGTATTATACACTTTCCGCAGTTGAAAAAACTATTTACGATCACTATAAAAAAGATAAAAATTTAAGCTATTTCAATTCTTATAGATCGCAAAACCCAGGGTACACCCCCAGCACAACATTATTAAAACTGTTGGGGCTTCCCACAAGCGGAGTACCATATATTCCAGGACATGGCGAACCCACAAGCGGCGGAAATGTACCAAGCGGCCCCACACAACTTGAACCGGTTGCCGTAAAAACAGGCCCAAACCCCAACGCACCAAAAACAAACAAAAACCTAACTATTGCCGCATTTACAGTATTGGCAATAGGATTATATAAATATTTAAAATAGAAGTTATGCAAAACTACAAAAACCCTGGCCTTGGCCTTAGTTATGAGGCCGCAGTTGAACGAAATGGCGGTTATGATATTATTCCTTATGCCAACGCAAAAAAGAACAGCACAACCCAAGTTTTAATTTTCGGCGCGCTTGCAGTTGGCGCATACCTTCTGCTTATGCCAAAAAAGAAAAGCAAATCCAGCGGATTGAACGGCCCAAAAGGAAAAAAGCGCAAAGCTGGTAAAAGAAAAAAGTAACCCAAACCCAAAATCAAGTATAAAATGAAGTTTAAAACACCAAAATCCAAAGACGTGATGCAAGTAGGTAAAGGCCTATTAGCATTTGAAGGCGGAAAGAGAGTAGGGCGCGGCGTTGTCGGCCTTGTTCCTGCCAAAGATGAAAAGCAAGCCCAACTTGTAAAAGGCGGCGCTGCTGTTTTAGCGGTTATTGCTGCCGCAGCCTACAAAGGCAAGAACGCCGATTTGGTAGTACCCGCACTCGTTGGCGTTGCTGCTGAACAAGCTGGCGATCTATTAGACGCGCAAGCTGCCAAAATGATAACCAAAAAATCCAACCCGGACATGCCACAAAAGTTTTTGCAGGATGCAATGGGCTTAGGATGTCCTT
The DNA here is from genome assembly GCA_002364215.1 of Aequorivita sp. UBA3180. Taxonomy (GTDB): domain Bacteria; phylum Bacteroidota; class Bacteroidia; order Flavobacteriales; family Flavobacteriaceae; genus Aequorivita. The sequence continues at coordinate 95,417 of DEXQ01000002.1, forward strand.
GCGACCAGCCAAACGATCAAATGCCACCGCAATATTACCCAATGTTGGCAAGCCCGGCAATTCGTGAGATTGAATGGGAAACCGTTTGGGATGGTGGAAACACACAAGACACAAGTTTTACAGGGGTTTAGACCTGGATAAAATCTAAACAACGAACCTTTAATTAATTGTATAATCATCACAAAAAATCAAAAAGATGAACGATTTAAGAAACACTTTTGCACACTCGGTAGTATTAGCCTTCATTATGACGGTATTGCTTCCAGCAAGCGCGGTAAGTAGCAGCTTGCAAAAAGATTTAGTTAACAACCAAAACGACATCACAGTACAGCCGTATGAGTTGTTTGTACGCAGTAGCATTAACGGTGCTGGCGGTATTCATGAGTTTGTTAACAGTACAACGGAAAAAGCCCAAGGTATTAGCAACATTGACAAAGGAAAGTTGCCTACAAATGAGTTATTTGTATTTAACGAAGTACGTGTTGGTTTTACAACCGGATTGGCTGTTAATAAAGCTGGCGAAGCCCTATATGAAACCAAACCTTCAAAAGAATTTAGAAACGCAGAGTTTGAAATTCGCCAAGGCGGAAGATTGGTTTTGAATATGCCGGTAGCTTCACTTTGCAATAATTACACCGGAACCAGCACCGATAGCGATTTTGTAAAACTTGGATCACTATGTTATTTGCGCGATGACGCAGACTTTACATGGTCTTTCAAATTTCCTTCGGGAGTTGCTATTCCAGCGGGCGGCGGTGCAGCAGATAACAGCTATGCCGAAGTTCGCATACGCGGCCACAGAACCGTAAGAAAAGCATAACAGCCATTTTATTTGAAGTTAGTTAGTTAATTAAAAACGCCTTGTCTATCACAGGCAGGGCGTTTTTTTAAAAAACCACACAATGAACAAAAAATTGCAGCACGTTCAAAGAACGATCAGCCTTACCACAGGAAACACTCAAATGGAAGCCGTGTTTTCAGATATTCATGGCCCGGTAGTAGCTTGCGCATCAACAGTGATCGGAAACCTTCCAACCGGAACCAGCGCAGACCTTTCAATATTTAACGGAGCAACGGAAGTGTTGCAGCCTATTGATCTTTCAGTACCGGAAACCACCACAAAAAACAGTTTCCATGGTCTTTTATACCCTTTGACTATTGAGAACCCAGGACAAATAAAAGCCCAAATAACAGCAAGCGCACCACTTGGCGCGGGCGAAAGCTACAAAGTAAAGGTTTTAATATGGTACGCCGTAGAAAAAACATCATACGACTGCCCTACTATTAAAGACTGTATCTAAAACCTACCACCATGTATAAAGGCCATTTTCGTACCGACACTTTTAACGAGAACAACCCCGAAATTCAAATGAATAATTGGGTTGAACCTACTTTATACAATAACGGTAGCACAGATATTTACGTTAATGGAATGAAATTGAAGCCGCAAGGAATTTTAAGACTTGGCCCGGCAAACGTTGAAATGAAAGGAACGGTTCACATACGTTTTCCCGAAGAAGGGAACCATGACGTAAAAGTGAACTATGTAATAATTGAAAAACCTTGCCCATAAACCCCCGCACATGGAAAAGCTAAAAGACTTTATAGAAAAACTTAAATCACGCCCAGCGTTTCAGTTGGACGTGCTGGATTGCATTACTGAAAAGGTTTACCAAAAAGCAGTTAATCAAGAATATTTGGATAAAAACCATGGCGGAAGCCTGGTTAATTACCTAAACACGATCCACGCAAAGGGATTGCAAAAAATACAGGTGCAACCCCGTTTAAAAAATGGCACCAGCAGTAAATCGGCGGGCGCATTCCGCATGGTAGATTTTACCTCCGGCGGATCTTCCACCGCCCAAAACGCCGTTACTTCAGCACCAGCACAAATGCAGATGCCCGCAGGATTGAACGCCGCCGCTTCCTTTGGTTTAGGCGTTCCCGATATTTTGGACGGGTACGCTGCAAAACGTGAACTTGAAGCCTTAAAAGAACTGCACCGCCAACTTACTGCCGACTATAAGGAAGAAAAATCAAAAAAATCTGAATTGCGCGACAAGCTGGAAAAGGCAGAGCGAAAACTTGAACGTTACGGCTACAAGGAAGATATACAGCGCGAACCTTCCGCTATTGATAAATTGATTGACGGCCTGGCGCAAAACCCGGCAATGATCCCGCAGCTTATTGGGGCCTTTAAAGGCGGTAGCGGACTAAACGCTCCTAACACTCAAAACGCCCAAATTGCGGACAGTTTAGACGGTTATTCAGATATGCAACGCGGCGTTTGTGAATTAGTAGGCCAATGCCCGGATGAATTTTGTGATGATCTCGCAACCTTAATTTCCCGTGTATTTGAAAACGATAAAGTTTTTAATAAGGAACTAAAAAAATTGATAGAAACCCCCACCTTAAAAACCGTTAAAAATGGCTAAAAATATTGTAGTGAAAGGGGAAAACCCCGCAGATGAATTAAAGCGGTACAACGCAATGGCAGCTATAAACAAAGAAGCCACCACAGAAGAATTAACCAAGCTACAAACCGCAATGAAAAACCCGGAATTGCGAAATATGCTTAAAATGATCTAACAATGAGCCAAGCACTTATAACAACCAGCACAGCAAAAAAAGCGGCTAAGAATACCGCTAATTACGCTAAAGATAACACCCAAACGCTGCTTATTTTGGCAGCTTTGGCCGTTGGCGGTTATTTGATATATAAAACTGTTTCCGGAATTGGAAATGCTATTGAAGATGTTACCAAACCCGATCCCGATGCTGGAAGTGGAAACCAGGGTACAGGAAGCGGAAGCAACACACCGCCCCCAGGCGCAACAATTTCAGAAAACCAGGCCCAAATTATTGCTGCTGGACTGTTAGAAGCAATGAACCGCTTCGGAACCGACACCGAAAAAATTTATTCATTGCTGGCAGGGAAAAATAAGTACGATTTTGCTCTAATAAACAACGCTTTTGGCCAAGAAAGATACACCGGTATAGCAAAAGGCCCATGGCCTAATCCTTTCCGAAATCTTGTTTATTGGTTGAATAGCGAATTAGACGCTTCCGAATTAGCAAAATTGAAACAAATAATGCCCGGAGTATTGTAAAACTTAAATAAAATCAAACCCTATCATTAAAAATCTCAATTCCTATCAATATGAAAAATTCAAACGATCTTAAAACCTTTACACCGTCAATTTTTGGCGGCACAACCATTGCCGGAAAAGGCGGCGATTTTAACGATGGCGGCGCATTTAATGACGGCGGCATGGTATGGACACCTGGAATAAACCCCAACGGTGGTACAACGTATGGCCCCGGAACAGGAATAAACCCTTATCCTTACCAAACAGGCGGAAAAGGCGCATTTTCAAAAACCTTGCAAATAGTTGACAAGGACGGAAACCCCTTAGTAGGCGCACACCTTACCTGGAAAGACGGAAGCAGTAATGTTGGAACCACAACAGACACCAACGGCGAAGCCACAATTAACGTAGTTTCTGAAAATACAGCCGTTTCTATAAGCTACATGGGCAAACGCGGCCACGTTGCCACCTTTGCAAATCTTGGAAGTTTAATCACATTGCAGGACAATGTAAACAACCTCCCCCCGGTGGTAGTTGGCCCAAAACCAACCCAAACCACAACCACCAACCTGCCAGCAGCTAAAAAAGTGAATTGGGTTAAAACCGCTGGCATTGGCATAGGCGCACTTTTATTGATAGGCGCGCTATCTTCTTCCAGCAGTAAAAAATCCAGCGGATTAAACGGCCCAAAAGGAAAAAAGAAAAGCGGCAAAAAAGGCAAAAAGCGTAAAGGATTGCGCGAACCAGCAACCGAAATAACCCTTTAAAAAATTTTAGTGATGCTAATATTTCAAGATAAGCTTCCAACTTCCCAGCGCGCCGAAATTATAAATAAACTTAACAGCGTAGCCGCAAACTTAGGGATTGATGTAAACTGGTTAATGGCTGTTATCAATTTTGAGAGTGCGGGTACTTTTTCGCCTTCGATCCAAAATAAATATAGTGGCGCAACCGGATTAATTCAGTTTATGCCTTCTACCGCAAAAAGTTTAGGAACTTCAGTAGAAGCCTTGAAGTATATGGATTTTTTAACGCAATTAAATTACGTTGAAAAATATTACAGGCCATACAGGGGGAAAATTAAAAGCTTTGTTGATTTGTATTTAGCTACGTTTTTCCCGGTTGCTATGGGAAAGCCGGACAACTTTGTTATACAAACATCTAAAATTTCCCCGGAAGTAATTGCTAAACAAAACCCGGTTTTCGACTTAGATAAAAATAATTCTGTAACCGTGGGAGAAATAAAAAAAGTAATACTTGCCAAGGTGCCGGCTGATTATTTAAAGTACATAATTTCTAAACCCGGCACTATTGCTTTAGGGGGCGCATTGTTATTAATTGCAGGTTTTTTTTTGCGCTTTATAAACTAAACAAAGATTAAAGTTATGTTAGGAATACTCTACAACCCTTGCCCCTGTACCCAACCGGAACCAACCCCGGAAGAAGGGCTTTTTGATGAATTTTTTGATGAAGAATTTGAATAATTTTTAAAAATAACAACCATGTCATTAAACAAAACCAAAGCAGATATTAAAGCCCGCGCACAAAGTCAAATTGCGGATATTATAGAAAAGAAAGGCATTTCCAAAACCAATGTCGCGCAGCTTTTTCAAGATTTAGCAGATTTAATCAACTTAAATGTTGTTGATGATCTTTTAATAATTGGAACGATTGCCAAAGGATATAAGAGAGCGTTGGAAATTCCTGCGGGAGTAACAGAAATTGAACCACAAGCATTTACTAATAGTGATGTTCACACGGTTGTATTTCCTTCTTCATTAACAAAAATTGGAAATTCCGCTTTTACTGAAAACAAAATTATTTCTTTAGTTGTTCCAGGAACAATAAACGAAATCGGGCAAAGCGCATTTCAAATCGGGCTTATTGAAGAATTAACACTAAATGAAGGCATAGAAGTTTTAAGATACGGTTGCTTTAACAACAATAAAATAACTTCGGTTGTATTTCCCAATGGTTTGGTTACTGTTGAGGGCAATTTATTTGCAAATAACCCGGTAACAACAATTGATTTTGCTGATTTAACTACAATTCCACCATACTGCTTTACCAATTGTGAAATTGCAAATTTGGAAATTCCGGCCCAAATTACAACTATTGATCCTGGTGCTTTTTCAAATAATCCGCTCGTTTCTTTAACCCTTAACGAAGGACTTGTTTCAATTGGTGGAAGTGCATTTGATAACACACAAATTGCCAATCTTACAATTCCGGCATCTGTTACATCATTAGCCGGAACTGCTTTTTCAAACACACCTATTGAAACTTTAACTTTTGCCGGAAATGGTTTAACCGCAATTCCTTCCGCTTGTTTCGCAAACGGCGGTGTTTTAGCTTCGGTTACAATCCCAGCAAGTGTTACTGAAATTGAAGACGAAGCATTTTATGGAAACGCCATAACATCTTTAGTTTTTGCGGGAACTGATCCGGTTACAATAGGGTATGATGCGTTTAGAAGTAATAATTTAACGGAAGTTACCTTGCCCGCTGGAAGCACTTATGATGCTTTTGCATTTGACGCAGGAGTTACGGTAACGGTATTACCATAATGAATTTGCTAAAAGACAACTTCCGCGCGGCGGTAACGTGTATATTGGTTATGTGCTTTACGTTTTTGATCTATGCTGACAAAGTTACGTTTGAGCAAGCCATAACAAGTATTACCGCCGTGGCAAGTGGTTATTTCTTTACCAAAAAGCAGGAAGCGGAACGCCGGGCAGATCGTGAAAGCCGAAGGGCTAATGAAGCCGAAAACAAACTCAAAGCTAACAAAGTGTAACATAACAAATTTTCCCAATGCCCCAATATACTGATCCTACAAGTTTTAACGGCAATACTATTGCGGCAATTTTAGGCGGAATTAGCTTAGTCCTGGGAACTTTTGGAATACCTAAAATCTTTGAATATTTAAAGTCGTTGCGCGAAACGAAATACAGTACCATTTTAAAGCAACTTTCTGAAACTAAAACAGAACTTTCAGAAGTAAAAAAGGAACTATACCAAACAAAAGATCAATTAAAGCGGGTTTCAACAATAGTTTCGGTGGTTTTGCCAATGATGAAGCTAAAAAACCAAAACGACCCCGAAACAATGGAACTTATACGCATTTTTGAACGCGAGAGCGGCATAAACGTAACCCCCAGCCCAAACGAAGAAGAAGCATGTTAGGCCCCTACTCACATAAAACCAACAAAATAATTATTGCCGCTATGTTAGTGGCTTTTTGCCTTGGCCTTAGTTTGCTTTTTACCGGATGCACAGCTACAAAATTAAACCGCAGCACCAGCAAAAAAGTAGTTGCTTCAGATAAAAACACCGAAGAAAACCAAAACAAAAAATCCACGCTTTTTGATCGCAGCCAAATAACAGAAGAAGATTATTCTTTAAAGTTAATACCAATTGATCCCAGCAAAGACATGGGCCACACCACCAACCCGGACACAGGCGAACAAAACTACCGTAATGCTATTCCGGTTTACGAGAAAAAAACAAAAAACACGAATAAGGACGTTACAACCGCCACCGAAGAAGCCAAGACAAACACCACCAACGAAAAAAGCAAAGCTACCACAGACGAAACCGACAAACACAAAGTAAAAATATCAATCCCGTGGTACGCCTTCGCCTTTTTAGGCTTTTTTGCCTTCGCTACCATCATTGGCCTATTATTTATCTACAAACTATTTAAAACAATTTCGCCCCTGGTAGGCACCGTTTCGGAATTGGAAAACCGTTTAAAAAAGTTGGAACCATGAAAAAATTAGCACTATACGCCGCAGTAGGTTACGGCCTTTATTATTTCTTCGGAAAGGGAAAAGCTGCTTACACCGCCTATAATAATTTAAGTACCAAAGTAGTTGGCGCACGAAACCCGAAGGCGGGAATTTCCCAATTTACCATGGATGTTGATGTTTTGCTGACGAATACCGGCACAACGCCGATTGATGTAAATACAAACGGATTGGCAACGTTGAAAAAAGTTAATCTATTCAGCGTAAAAGGCACACCCGTTGGCTATTCCACCCCCGGAGCAATTGTTTTAAACATTCCCCCAGGCGGCCAGCAAATAATCAAAAACATTCCCACGGTAATAAACACCGCGTATATGCTGGAAGCATTGGGCGATATTGAAAATATAAAAAACGTTAGCACTACCTTAGAAATTGAGGTTGCGGGCAATATTATAACCATATAAAAAATAAGCCATGCAAATCACAAAAAACTTTAAACTTGAAGAATTTGCCCCCAGCGGCAACGTGCCGGGTTATATTGAAAATAATATTAGAGCATTGGCGCAGCAGCTTCAAAAATTGCGCGATCAATTCAACGCCCCCATTACTATTTTAAAAGGCCTTTCAGAAACCGGAAGCAATGAGCAAAAACTTGGAAGCGGCGCAATTTTTACCGTTTCGGGAAAAAACGGCGACCAGGTTAAAGCAGCTTTGGAAACTTTAATTAAAAACGGCCAGATCATAAATGGCACTATTGGCCTTTACGATAAAAACCACGTTTATTTTGCCCTTACTCCAATAGGCCAACGTTTCGACAAAAGAACAACTACACCAACCAAAGGCGGCGGAACTTCTACACCGCCCAGCACCCAGCCAAACACAACCACCACGGCCCCACCATTGGCAGAGAACAAAACCAACAAAACTATTTTGCTGGCAGGGCTGGCACTTGGCTTGCTGGTTTTAGGCACCATAGTTTTTAAAGAAGATAAACCCAAACGATAACAAGACATGGAACCAAAACCAATCAACAACATAGCGGAAGGAACCCGCCCTTTAAGCAAAAAAGGAATAGTACAAACGGTTGCAATGGCTGGTATTGCTATTGCCGCGGTTTTAGTTTTGAAAAAAGTATTAAAATAACACCCCCGTAGTTATGAGTAAAGCAGTAAAGCAATTTAATGGCCTTTCCGGCGCAGTCGGAACAGAAGAAGTAAAAAAAATAGCGATCCTTGCCGTAAATGAAGGACAAACAACCCTTGCCCGCCGTTTGCAAGCTGCATTAAAAGAAGCAAGCAAAAACAATATTACCGTTTTCAATCCCGGTCCGCTTGCAATTGAAGAAGTACCCGCATGCGATCTTCCCGGAATTGATCATGTACCGCCTTATATTTCCGCAGAAGATTACCACGGATTGAATAAAGCGGTTTCCCCGGATGAAATCTACACGATGATAACCAATAAACTAATTGCCTTCATCAAAGAAGCTAAAAAAGGCGATTATAAAAAGAAGTGGGAAGCCAAGAAGTACGGAAAGGGTTATTTGATACCGTTTAATTTTGCTTCAAAAAAACGATACAGGGGCGTTAATCATTTTTTATTGACCGACTTCACAGAACCGTTGGAAAATCCTTTTTTCCTAACCTTTAAGCAAGTTGAGAAACTGAAAGGAAAGGTAAAAAAAGGAAGCGTAGGCCACGAAGTTGTTTACTTCACAAGGCTTTACGCTTACAGCCAAAAAGAACCCGCTTTATCATTTGGAACCTATGACAAAAAGAAGTTTGAAAAATGGTTTGAAAGCAATAAACACCAAATACCCAAAAGCCAGCACAATTTAGATCACGCCTTGCCGATATTGAAGTATTACAAAGTTTTCAACGGAAAGAATATTGAGGGGATCGATTTTGATTTAGAAAACTTCAAAACTGGTTATATTGAAAATGAAATGCCGCCAAACGTGCCGATGCCTATTGCAGATGCTATTGTGGAAAACTTCCCAAAACCCCAAGTGCCAATAAAGCACGGCGGCGACAAAGCAGCCTATTACCCAGGGCTTGACTACATCAAAATGCCGCACAAAGCAGATTTTGAAACCGCCCAGGATTATTACCGTACCCTTTTTCATGAACTCGGCCACAGCACAGGCGCGGCAAAAAGACTAAACAGGGATTTTAGCGGGCGTTTTGGCTCAAAAAAATACGCCTTTGAAGAATTAATTGCAGAACTAAACGCCGTTTTTGTAAGTGCCGAAGCGGGGTTTATGTGGCACACCAATAAAAACCATGCGGGCTATCTAAAAAGCTGGAATAGTGTTTTAACCCAAATTGAAGAAGATAACCGTTTTGTAATGCGCGCAGCTTCACAGGCACAAAAAGCCGCAGATTTTATTTTACAACCAGACAAAGACGGAAACCCGATTTATTTAAAAACCTTAAAAAATAAAATTTCTCCAAAGAAGGAAAACGACCAAAAAAAATCTAAAAACCTAAAGGAATTTAAGGCTTTAATTGATGCCGAAGCCAAAGAATATGCAGATTTAGAGCGGCCAAAAAGAAAATACAAACTTGGCGACAAATACCGTAGCGACTTTGATTATTTAGGACTTTTAAAAGCCGCGCAAAAAATTAACGCCACCTGGACGGTTGAAAAAATGGAAAAACTTTTTGAAAGTTTTGAAGATAACAACTATCACAGTATTGCAAAACCTTTGTGGACTGAAATTTCTGAAAGGAAAGCTAATGGCCTAAATGCCCCACGCCACGAAGGAATAGCAAAAGAAGCGTTAAGCGATTGCGGGCGGTTGCTTCCCGGTTACAAATACAACAAAGGCGGAAAAATCGTAAAAGTTGAAAACGGCAAAAAGAAAAAGCCCACAACTGGCACCAGCAAAAAAGAAGCTGGAGCAACGCCAAAAAAAACGGTAGTGGCCAAGGAAGAAAAAAAATCAACCCATAGGTTTACTAAAGGCCAAACCGTTCAAGTTTCAAAACGTTGGGGGAAAACCAAAACCGGAACCGAAGGCACGGTAAAAGAATTGCGAAAATCCGCCCATGGCGATCCCATGTATTCGGTTACAATCGGGAAAGATTTATTGTTTTTCCCCGAAACCGTTTTGCAGCTTCCAAAAAAGAAACTTTCAAAAGAAGAGTTGGAAGAAGCAAACCCGGAACCAAAAGCCATAAAACCTAAAAGCGTTTCCGTGGCTTCGGCTATTGATGATATTTTGAAGCTGGACAAATACAAAGGCATTTCAAAAATACAAGCGAATATTCTTTACAGATACTTCAAAAACAAACTTGATACATTGGATTTTGACGAACATGGCGACAGTAAAGAAACAGAAAGGATATTTTCAGATTTTGAACTTGGCAACTTAAAAAACGGCACACAATACTTCTATTTAGGCGGAAGGCATGACAACGATTTAATATTGACACTTGAAGGCAAGGAATTGATACAATCAATAAATAACCGGGTAGAAAGCAAGCGCAACCAAAAAAACAATTTTGCATTATTTGACGGACTTAACGGCGCAAAAACAGAGTTCAACAAACACGTAATGCAATCCGCAAAAAAAGGATATTCCGCAGCTGAAATATTTATTTTGGGCTACCCACACGGCGAACTTAAAAAACATTTACCAGCCCACCTAATTACCCTTTCAGGCAAAGTTTTAAAGAAGGCAATGGCCCAAACCAAAGACCATAATTTGAATTGGGGCAATATAATCGATCTTCCTAAAAACATTAATAATCCCCAGGCGATATTTAAAAGTAAAACCAAAGGTTTTGTAGTGTTGACGTATGTGAAGGACGTTAATAAAAAGCCCGTAATGGTAGCGGTTCATTTGCAGAATGAAAGGAATAATTTAAGCATCGCCAGCATATACGCCCGAAGTAGTTTCAATACTTACAAAAATTGGATAAAAGAAGGCTTGGCGTTGTTTGTAGATAAAAAAAGCGAGTTGTTTCCTTACGCACAGGCTACAATTGCCGTAGGGGGAAACAACCCGCAGAGCCACAAAAATACAAAAACCAAACCAAACAGCAAAAAAAACGGCCTAAAAAGCCCAACTATTGAACCGAAAACCACAGCGGGCGGCCAAAGCATCGGGGGAAGCTCCCGCCCGCTTCTTTCGGGGAAACAAACATTAAAAGCCAGCGATATTGCAAACATGAGTTTTGAAACATTGCCGCTGGATGAAGGCTGGCAAAACTTATTTCAACAAGCCCCAAAGAATATGCGCATTGCAGTTTGGGCAAAACCAAAAAACGGAAAAACAGCAACTTGCGCCGCCTTCGCTTCCTATCTTACAAAGTTTGGCCCTATTCTTTACAATTTTGCAGACCAGGGCATTAATTTAAGTACCAAAAACCTTATTGAAATGACCGGGCTGGACAAAAAACCCAACGCCTTTATTTCCGTAACGGATAATTTAAACACGCTTGCCGAAGAAATTGAAGCCACCGGCGCACATCATGTGGTAATTGACATGATAAACCAATACATCAACAACGGCGTAACGCCACATATTTTCAAAAAGGAAATATTACAGCGTTTTCCCGAAGTTGGTTTTACGCTGGTTATGGAAGTAACAAAAGGTGGCGATTTTAAAGGCGATCAAGCCTGGACGCATTTAGTAGATCAATTGGTAACGATTGAAAACTACATAGCCGACACAAAAGGGCGGTACGGTACTGGGGAAAAAATTACCTGGGAAGAAGGCGCGCAAAAATACGCCCCACAACGTTATGCGGAAATTAAAGGAAAGACCGAAACGGAAACTGAAGCACCGCCACAAAGTGAGGTATTGGCCAGCACCGCCGAAAATGAAGAAATTAACTTTAAAGTGTATTGATATGGCACAAGTAATAGAAATTAAGTACCCCAACGGCGACCACGGTATGGAAGTGCATAGCAAGGGCCGATTGATTGACAAAACAACCGAAGGCTACCGCAACAAGCAAGACATGATAAATAGTAAAGTTTCAGCAGCCGAAGCAATTTTAAAAAAATACGCGCCAAATCTACTGAAATAAAAATTTTCAGTACATTTGAATTGTTGATTGTGTTCGGTGCGTCTTTCGCCCTGTACGTCTCTACAGAACAAGAAAAGGGTATCAACAGAAAAGCGGCCAAGTTGAGCCGCTTTTTTTATGCTAGATCCTACCGTATTTTTAGGCGGTACTTTCCGGAACGTATCTGCTTTTTTGCTGGTGCGGGATCTAAGTTAAGCCATCATGTTCATTTTTTTTAACTTCTTCCTTTTTTAAAAAAACATCTGAAAACCAACCTTCAATTAGTTTGCCATTACTGTCCAATCTGTTTCTACGATCAATCCAAATATTATCGTCTTGTTGTGAATAGCCTGGCAATTCGTCATTATCTACTTTGTGTTGAACATACGCGTCCATAATTTCACAAATATTTTCAATAGAATAATAGCCGTCTTTTAAACTTTTTTCATGCACAGGAAAACCGTCTACTGCAATTAACCTTCCAATTAAGAATTTTTTTGCTTCCATAATTATTTTTTAACGGTGCGATATCACGCCACTTTGTTGCAGCGCATTAAGGTAATAATTTTTTTCCAGCGGTTTCATGCGCTCAAACTTTGCCACAATATTAGCAGCCCGCTTTTTATTGTTCTCGCGCTCACGGTAGCAATTGCCAAAATAACTGTAATCGTGCAACTCCGTTGGTTTTTCGTAATTGAAATAAACGGTTTCCCTTCTCGGTTTCCCGTTGCGGGTTTGGCTCATAAAACTAATGGTATTCCAGCCCTTTAAATGACTGTCGTACATATCGTTTTTATAGTGGCTAACCAATACCGGCGCATCAATTTTGGTAACGGCGTTTAAAAACCTTTCGTGATCTTCCTTCGTCATTTCGTGTTCGTACCGGGTGCCGCTGGTTCGGGTTTCCAAAAGGTAGGGCGGATCGCAGTAAACTAAATCGCCTTTTTCCCAATAGCTTGTTTTATTAGCATCTTCCAAATATTTAATACCACAGGAATTATAAATTTTGATTTTGTTGGGGTGAACACCAATAGAAGTATGTGAAAATTCTTCTAATTGCGTGTAAAGCTTCCAAATAGGATCATAATACTGACACCATTTTAAAAAAACTGATCGATCTTTTTCGTGAGCAATTATTTTCTTTGCCGGCTTAACACTTCGGGTAATGGCGCAATGGCCCAGGAAGGGAATAATCAAAGTTTCATGCGGCGGGATAATGTTAATTATCTGTTGTGGTACTCCGCTTGAACCTTTGCCCCCAAAATAGCCGTCAAGGCCAGGGATGGAAAAATTCATATTGTGGTAAATTTTGGTATTTGTCTTGCAACAAATTAAAGGCAAATTTACCGTACCGCCAAAAAATGCGGTGCTAAAAATCCAAGGTTATATTTTTGGAATAGTCCTTTGGCAGCATTGCGCCCACATCACGCAAATAATTACGAAGCCCACTAACGCTTTTGTGGCGGGTAATGGTAAGTAGTTTAAACTCCGCTTCCACGGTTGTAAGCCCTTCGGCAATAAAACTGTTATAAAGATCGAGCGCAAAACTGTGGCGAATGGAATAAATACCATATTCCGATCCAAAACCGAAATGATCTTTTACTTTAGTGAACCGATCACTAAAAAACTTTGTCCGGGTATTCTCTTTCGCGGCCCAGGAACCAGGAACGCCCGAAGTGGTTAAAAGGAAGTTTTTTTTATCAAAATTTTGAAGCTGCATTTTCTGTATTTCTTCCGTAAGCTGCGGAATGATACGAACCGTTGCCCTGGTTTCCGTTTTTGTTTTGACGGATAGGCGCGCATTTGTCAAATCTACATCGCCCACGGTTAGGCGTACCACTTCCACAGGCCGTAAAAATGCGAAGGCCACAAAACGAATAAAGGTTAAAAGCCCTGGATCATTAACCAGCAAATAATCTTTTATTTTTGAAATTTCTTCCGGTGTAAAAGGTTTGTTTTTTTGCGGGTTTTCCTTCCGCTTTTTAAGCACCGTTACCGGGTTGCTCATTGCAACGGTATCATTGGCAAGTTTTCCCCAAAGGCCACTTAAACACGCCCGGAAGTTGTTTATTGATTTAGGCCCCTGCCCGCTTTCGGCCATATAATTAAGAAAAGAAGCAACATGAAAAGTGCCTACATCGTTAATATTGAAATCCGCAAAGCCCGCAGCTTCCGCATATTCAAAAAACTTTTTTAATCTATATTCCCAATCCTTCCGGGTGCTTGGCGCAAGATCGCCCGCTTTTTGATCGTAGGCCATTTGCAGCGCATTTTTACAGGAAATATCTTTTTGCACCAAATGGAACCCGCCCGAACTTTCCCTTGTGTACGGGTTAAACCCTTCTTCCAGCAACGTAGTATAAACACGAACCAGGCTTTTTCCAAATTCCTTGCGCTGGCTTACGGTTTTATATTTATTGATCCCATGCTTGAACTTAAACTTGCTGGTGTTGTCGAATTTTCCTGTTTCCGGGTTTTTGAAGTTGAACCACACATGCCATGGCCTTGCAACTGTGGCGTTGCCATTTTCATCTTTTGGAACATATAATTTAGGTTGGCTATAATTCACGGCCACGGGTTGAATTATAAAAGTTTTGGGTACGTTTTTGGGTACGTTTTTAGAAATTATGATTTTTTTCGGCACAAAAAAAGCTGTTTAATGGTTGTTAAACAGCTTCTTAGCTTAGTAGCGGGAACAGGACTCGAACCTGTGACCTTCGGGTTATGAGCCCGACGAGCTACCTACTGCTCTATCCCGCGATATGGACGGCAAAGATACAAACCTTTTTATAGTTCACAATGAAGAAATGCTAAATTTTTCAAAAATAAAAACCCTTTCATTTTTCGATGCCTTTCTTTACTTATATTTAAAAGATGAAAAAGAACTATAGAAAAATTATTTACGGCATTCTGGCATTGTGTGCGGTTTTCCTGATAGGAACAATAGCAGCCAATTTAATTGTTAAAAATAAGGTTGAGGATTTTATAAAGAACCGATTGCCGCAAAATATGACCAGAGCCTATGATGAAATTTCCGTAGAAACTTTTGGCGGCTCACTCTCCATCACCAATGCCTCACTTATCATTAAAAACAAAAGGAATGAGGCGCAACATACGTTTGTAAACGTCGAAAAACTTAAAATTTCCGATGTAAGCTATTGGGATTATTTAATCCACAATGAAATACACATAGAAAACATCACCCTCGAAAATCCGACGATAGCTTATTACCAAGATCGGGTCCAAAAAAGCGAAAACAGCACGGATGGCGGTCTAATTTCAATTTACAAACCAATTATAATCGACAATCTGAAAATAAACCATACCAAACTGGCCATTTTTGAAAAAGGACAGGATTCCACAAAACTCTATACCAAAGGCCTTTCCGTGGAAATTAATGGTATTAAAATAGACAACAACACCATTGCCCGAAAAATACCGCTTGATTATAAAAACTACGAGGCTAAGAGCGATACGCTTTTCGTAAAGGTAAGCGCATTTGAGAATCTGACCGTACAGGATTTTTCCATCCAAAACCGCACTGCCAATTTTAAAAATTTAGAGCTAAAAACAAAGTATTCAAAACAGGAATTGTCAAAACTGATTTCGAAAGAGCGCGATCATTATGACCTTTCAGTACCATCGCTGTCGGTAGAAGGAATTGATTTTGGTTTTAAGCAAAATCGTTTTTATGCAAAAAGTAAAAAGGTTTCCCTAACCGAACCTTCACTGGAACTATTTCGGGATAAACTGGTGGCCGATGAGACCAAGACAAAGCCTTTGTACAGCAAAATGCTTCGGGAGCTTCCATTCGCGCTCACTGTGGATTCCCTTAAAATATCGGACGCGAAAATAGTTTATGAAGAACGTCAAAATGCAGAAAACATGGGCGGCTCCATCAATTTTGAAAACTTAAATGCCGAAATGGCCAACGTGAGCAACACTTATAATAGCCCTACCAAAACAGAAATAAAAATAAAATCCAATTTTATGGAAAAAACCCCCATCACAGTAAATTGGAGTTTTGACGTTCAAAATACGGAAGACCAGTTTCAATTTAGGGCTGAAGTGGGGCAGCTTGTTGCTGAAAGGTTAAACAGTTTTACAGAACCAAATCTAAAAGTAATGCTGGAAGGTAACACCAACAAAACTTATTTTACAATTGATGGAAATAATACCAGCTCAACAATAGATATGAAAATAAACTATTCAGACTTTAAGGTAACTTTGTTGCAAAAAGACGGAAAAGAAAAAAATAAGTTTCTCTCGACGATAGCTAATATCTTTATTTCAAAAAACAGCGAGAAAAAAGATGAGTTTTACAAAGAAGGAAAAGCAAATGCCACTCGTAACAAATCTAAATCAGTTTTTAATTTTTTGTGGATAAACGTTAAGGAAGCTCTTATTAAAATTTTGATTTAAACAAAAGCTTAATGACTGATCCACTGTATAGCGTCCAGTCTTTGTTGTGTAGGGAAAATTCGAAGTTCGGCATTGAAAAAAAGCTTTTCGAGCGTACTTACAATCTGCAACCATTTACGATCCGTCACTACAGCCACTCTATCAAAACGGTTTCCGGTTTTAATTTTAAACGGTAAGCTTTTAATAACAGCTTTAAGTGAAATATCTGCATTAATAGTATCTTCTATATATAGACTCACCTTATCATAGACCTCAAGTTTATTATTTACTTCTATTTGGATTTTTTCTACTGAACCTTCATCATACGGGCCATCAACAATAAAACCAATAATATTATCTGCGAGCGTGAAAGAGGAGATCATAGGGAAGTATGTCAGGTTTGTTTCTATAAATTTATGAAATTAAAACTTACTGACCAATACTGTTCGCTGAAAAGCCAATAAGTTCGCCATCTTGAAAGGTTACTTCCAATTCAATGGGGTTGCAACAAATCTCACAATCCTCAATATATTTTTGATGCCGAACCGAAGTATCCAGCAACATCGAAATTTCTTCCCAACAATGAGGGCATTGAAAAAAGTGTTCGTACATAGCTATTATTTCAATAAATCATTTTCCCCCAGCTCTTTCTCTAGGGCTTCTTTTACAAATTTATACCCTGCGTTTTTTGCGTAAAAGAAATTTGCCAAAAAAGAAAGAAACTTGTTCTTCAGCAAATGTTTCACTATCAGCCCGATTCTATCCTTGATTTTGGATTTGTAACGGCTTTCAAATTCTGAAAAGGATAATTTTGGGTACGGCAAGTCCTGAATTTCGGCATCCTTTCCGTAGTTTATTTTATCCACCTGGTTGTCAAAATTCCTCAGGACGCGCATATCGGGTATAATAGGAAAAAACTTTTCGCCATTGGGATCCATTGCAGGCACCGAAAATTGATACCTATCCTTTATGGCGCTATTTGGTACAATGCTCAAACGCTTTTCAATATCTTCAGAAGCTACCGCGAAATAATACCGCAAAAAAACTTGGCAATTCTTTCGACCCAGCTGAAAATCGTGCTCCCGAAAATCTCGACTCAAAAAGCCTGCAAAACCACCAATGGGAGCAGCAGCCAAATCATTTTTGGGACGAACCCACTTCCCGTCCTTTTCAATTTTACGAATAGGTTCAATTAAAAATTTAGTCCGATCGGTCATGTCCAGCGCGTCCAAAATACCATCCTGGTTGAACATTACTTGATTGCGAAGCGCTTTTAAAAGCCCTCCTGCTATGCTCATAATTCCACTGCCACTTTCAGCAACGTCGTGATCTTTGTTCGGAAACGGATCTATCATTATTACTCCATACTTGCAAGCTTCAATACTCTTTGGGTTCTTTTCCCGTAAAACTTTCAGTCCAATTCCGTAGGGTTCGTTATTAATGACACCACCATCCACAGAGTTGAATTTATAAATAGCGCCTTCGGGTAAAAGTGGTTCGATGCCCTTGGATTTATTGAACAAATATTTCGGGTACCGTTTGATGTATTCCGAAGAAATAGCAACCTCCCGTGATTTTAAACCAATTGGAAATGCTGCGGTACTCAACGTGGCATCTTTTAAATATTGAAGATGTGTTTCGTTTGAAAGATCGAGCACATAGTACAGTTCGTCTTCCTTTGTAGGTATCCCGGTGGGATATTTATCATTCTTTAACTTATATCTGAAAAAACCACCGTGATTTGTGATAACCGTTCCTTTCGAAGTATCGCGCCCGCTATCATCAAAATTTACCATAAAGTTGATACCGCGCAGGTTGGTAGTAGTCAAAATCACGTCCAGATTGTCTGAGGCGTATTTGGGAATTTTACGTTGCTCACGGACCGCCAACGCTTCATCGGCAATTACATCTATTGCTTGGGTATTCAGCAGGGACCGTACTTCGCCGTACTCTTTTAAATCACCATTGTTCAGCAGTTTGTCCACCGTACTATTTTCAGCGGTGTTGCCCATATCTACCCAGCTTTTGTAGAAAATATTATCGGTTCCTGAGGGATTGTCTTTGTTGAAACTTTTGAACTTTTTGTCGGCCAAGGCCATAAATGTCAACGAGCCCGAAATTCCACCTGCCGAAGAGCCGCTTATTACGTCAATTTCCACTTGATGCATCGGGATGGTGTGATCATAATCTGGATGTGCAACTCCAAGTTTTCGATTTTTCTCCTTGGCCTTTTCCCAAAGGTCGAGTGTTTCAATTAAATAATCCAAAACGCCAGCAGTATAAGCTCCCGCAGATACCGCCCCGGCCATAGTGATACAAAGTTTGAATGTGTTTTCGTTTTCCATAATCCCCACGATTTGTTTAACCTGTTAAAAAAGAACAAGTTAAGATAAATAATCGAAAGAAATTACAGGATTTTTCCTGTTTTTAGGATAGGGATTCCACTGTTTCCTGAAGCACTTCCCACTCTTCCATCAGCTTTTTTAGCTTCTTTTTCTTTTCTTGGTACTTGTCAAAAAAGTGTGGCTTTGCAATAGTTTCTTCGTAATTTATAAGAAGTTCGGTGTCAATAGTTGCAATCTCTTTTTCCAAAGAAGAAATTGCCGATTCCACGTTGCTGAGCTTGTTTTTTACCGATTTCAGTTTTTTCTGAATTTCATATTCCTCGCCCGCGGTTCTCTTTTCTTTTACTTCGGAAACCACCGTCTTTTTTTCAGCCTCCCGAAGATTTTGGAGGTTTCGCTGCTCAAGAAAATAATTAACATCGCCTAAATATTCCTTTATGTGATGGTCTTTAAATTCGTATACTTTATTGGTCAACCCTTGCAGAAAATCACGATCGTGGGAAACCAAAAGCAAGGTTCCCTCAAAACTTCTTAAAGCATCTTTCAGTACGTTTTTGGATTTTATGTCGAGGTGGTTTGTAGGTTCATCCATCACCAAAACGTTAAAAGTTTGCAACAGCAATTTTGCCAATGCCAATCGGTTTCTTTCGCCCCCGCTCAGCACGCGGACAAATTTTTCAACTTCATCTCCACGAAAAAGAAAAGAACCGAGAATATCACGCACACGGCTTCGGTTTTTTTCATTGGCGGCATCAATCATCGTGTCAAGTACAGTTTTGCTACCATCGAGATAATCGGCTTGGTTTTGGGCAAAATAGCCAATCTGAACATTATGGCCCAAAGTGAGTTTTCCGCCGTGCTCAATTTCGCCAACAATAATCTTTGCCAAAGTAGATTTACCTTGACCGTTTTGACCTACAAAGGCAATTTTGCTATCGCGATCTACCAAAAGATCAACACTCTTCAAAACTTTTTTATCTCCATAGTTTTTGGAAATATTTTCGGCTTCAATCACTACTTTTCCCGGGGTGATTGACACCGGAAAACGCAGCGTCATCACACTGTTGTCGTCTTCATCTACTTCAATACGGTCTATTTTGTCCAGTTTTTTTATGAGCGACTGTGCCATCGTCGCCTTACTTGCCTTTGCGCGAAATTTATCTATCAATTTTTCAGTCTGTTCAATCTGCTTTTGCTGATTTTTTTGCGAAGCTAATTGTTGCTCACGCAATTCATTCCGAAGTACTAAATACTGTGTATATGGTTTGTTGAAATCGTAAATTTTTCCAAGGGAAATTTCAATGGTACGATTGGTCACGTTGTCCAAAAACATTTTATCGTGGGAAACGATTACAACGGCGCCCGCATATCCTTTTAAAAATTCCTCCAACCAAAGAATGGATTCAATATCCAAGTGGTTTGTAGGCTCATCCAGCAGCAGGATATCGTTGTTTTGAAGCAGGAGCTTCGCCAGTTCAATACGCATACGCCACCCGCCGGAAAAAGTTTCAGTTAGTTTTGTAAAATCTTCCCGCTGAAAGCCCAAACCTTGTAGAATGCGTTCGGTTTCGCCTTGATAATTATAGCCACCGTGAATTTCGTATTGGTGCTGCACTTCGTTTAAATCTACCATAAGTTGATGATAGCTGTCACTTTCGTAATCAGTGCGCTCGGCGAGTTGGGTGTTTATTTCGGCAAGCTGTTTTTCAAGTCTTTTTATTTCAGTGAAAGCTTCGTAAGATTCCTCCAAAACCGTGCGTCCTTTTTCAAAATCGATATCCTGTTTTAAAAACCCAATGGATATTTCTTTATCAGTCGCTATTTGGCCACTGTCATATTCCTGTTCTCCCGCGATAATTTTTAAAAGCGTTGATTTGCCCGCACCATTTTTTCCAACCAATCCTACCCGATCGCCAGGTTTTAATTGGAAGGTAATTTTCTCGAACAAGTAGTCGCCTTGAAAGGAAACCGATAAATTGTGGATATTGACCATTATAAAGGACTAAAATTTCTGCAAAGATGCTTAATTTTGCACTGCTAAAAAAACTGATTATGCAATTCCTCAAAGGCTCCAAACTCTACAGTATATTTACGGGAACTTGCCCAGTGTGCCATAAAGGTGAAATGTACGTTGAACGCAATCCTTACAAACTCTCAAAAGCCTTGAAAATGCACGAGCGCTGCAGCCATTGCAACACAAAATTTAAAATTGAGCCTTCCTTTTTTTACGGTGCAATGTACGTGAGCTATGCAGTGGGCGTGGCCATTGCGGTTGCTACTTTTATCATTGCTTATTTTTTTATCGGGTTGGATAGAAACTATACCTTCTTTGCCATTATAGGCACCTTGGTTGTGATGCTTCCGCTTATTTTAAGAATTTCGCGAAATATTTGGATCAACTTTTTTATGAAATACAATAAAAGCAAAGCCGAAGCCTAATTTAAAGCTTTCACAACATTCTCGTAATATTCATCTCTTTGGGAAGTGGTATATCATTTTCCAAATAATTAAAAAGGATTTCCGAAAGTAAGGGTGCCATCAAAAAACCGCGGGAGCCCAAACCATTAAAAAATATGAAGTTCGGGTTTTCTTTCAAGCTTCCCAGTAAGGGCCTATGATCCTTGGTAGTGGGCCTTACACCCGCAGTATGTCCTATTAATTGGAAAGGGCAATTAATAACGGTTTTCAATTTTAATAGTATTTCTTCTTTTGCTTCGTTTGTAGTATGAAGGCTGTAATCATCACGGCTGTATGTTGCCCCAACTTTGTATTGGTCATTCCCCAATGGAATTAAATACACGGGGCCTTTTAAAAGCGTTTTCAGCTTAAGTTCCGGAGCTTTAATAATTAGGTATTCGCCTTTGTTTCCAATTAACGTATGCTTTGGGAAAAAGGGGTTTTCAACTGCTTGGGCGCCTTCGGCGAAAATGATTTTCTTTGCAGAAATGTTTTTATAAACCACTCCGTTTTCTTTTTGAAAAACGTCATTGTATTGAAATACTTCCGCAAGCAAACTATTTGCTTTTAAAAGAAGATTTCGATACTCTGAAAGTAAAATATCGGTTTGTATTTGGGCCGTACCCAAAATTTTTCCATATCCGAAAGGAGCTTCGATAGCGGGATTATCATTCTTTAAAAATTCTGAGGAAAGAAATTGCCGGAGCTCTTTTTTATCGCTTGCAACAGACCAATTGTTCTGCTCTTCCACACTTTTGAAAATTCTAAAAATTGGAGTTTCAACAAAAAAATCTTTTCCAAGCTTTCCCGACAGGGTTTTATAGTAATTAATCGCCACCGGATAAAAAGTTGAGGCGTTCCAAGCCGCCGTGAAGCGTTTAAGCACTGTTGGGTTAAAAACCCCGCCAGACTTTGCCGTGGAGCCTTTTGCGCCGTTATCAATCACCACAAAGCTTTTCCCGTTGTTTTGGAGCTGTTCGCACAAAGTTATTCCCGCAATCCCGAGCCCTACGATTATGTAATCTTTTTCAATCATTATTGTGATATAAAAAACCCTTCAATTTCCGAAAATGAAACTTGAAGGGTTTTCTTAAAAGTATGGTTTTACTAATTGATTAATAATTCCACAAATCTATTTCTATGTTACGTATTTGTTCTTTGATTCTTTCAGACTCCAACAATTGCATAAGTGCATTATCATTGATGTAATCTTTTACATCCCTATCGCCCTGTACGTTATCCTCTTTATAGATTACGGCGTTGAAACGTCGTGAATTTAACAAGTGGTCATATGAAATGGGTTGCGATGTATTTTTTCTATTGAAAGCTTTTGCCTCGTGTAAAACTTCACGTGCGCCTGGGAACCATACCCAAAAAAGCTCAACCTTCGAATCAATTCCATCTTCCGGGAATGCTTTGGAACGTGCTTCATTCGCTACTGGACAAATTCCCAACATACGATATTTAAGCTCACCTTGGCGCTTGTCTAGATACCAATAGCCTCTAATGTGCCACTCTTCTATATCGCCAGCATCCAAAGAAAAACGACGTACGTATTGTGGATCTACGGTTCCTTCAGCGTTATACTGCTCGATACCCAAATCGGTAGTATCGCTATAAACCAAGGAAGCTTCGATATCCTGTAGGGTACGCTTTTCAGTAAAATAGGAATCTGCGTAAACACTTTCTATTTTTCCATTTTTAATGTTTTTTACCAAAACATCATAAAGAGAGCGTCTGTCCGCGCCAATGTTGTTTGTATCTATAGGATAATAAAGTGGGAAGTTGACTCTTTCATCAAGATCAATTATTTCCCAAGTGGTTTTGGACCATAACACATCACGCTCATCCGTATAACCATAAGGTAAGGGCTCATCATTATCATAAGCAATCTGTGCTTCGGTCTTCTTGCCTATATCTTCGGGGGTTTTGGCGTTAAGAATGTTTACCTGTGCGTTTGCACCGACAGCCATTCCGAGGCCAAAAACACATAAAACAACATTTTTCAAATTCATACCGATAGGGGTTTTATACTAAATATTAGTTTGTCAATTCAATAATAACTGGAGATGTTTTCTTAAGCATTACGCCACTTCCAGAAACATTGGCATTGATA
Organism: Aequorivita sp. UBA3180; assembly: GCA_002364215.1. Lineage (GTDB taxonomy): Bacteria > Bacteroidota > Bacteroidia > Flavobacteriales > Flavobacteriaceae > Aequorivita. Next base: position 118,592 of record DEXQ01000002.1, read on the forward strand.
TCAAAAATTTGAACAGTCTCGCCTCTTCCAGCTCTTCTTAGAGCACCTTTGGCTGCACCATCCAGCTTGGTTCCGTTTACACGAACGGTTGGTTGTCCTGATACTTTGAAACTGAATCCTGTAACGTTAAGATTTACATCAAAATCGAAATCTGGCAATACTGCAGATACCGAAGAAATTTCAAGACCGCCGCGCTCCATACGCACAATTCCGGTTTCACCACGAATGGCGCCCACTGGTGGTGGAATATCTTTAATACGGAACTCAGATTTTGAACCTACAGGTTTTCCATCCGGTAATGTACCAGTTGCGGAAATTGTAACAGTTCTACCGGATCCTGGTCGCATTACATATTTGCTACCTGAAACTCTTGAAAGACCTGCAGCAGATGCGTTTACCTTATTATCAGGAATACCTGGGATAGAAACGGTCATTGGGTTATCTACACCTCGGTAAACAACGTTCATCTTATCAGCAGCTATTACCGCAGAATTAGGTAATGAAATTGTCGCGAAAGACCTATTAACTTCTACTTCAGTTTCCTCTCCTCCTTCACCGTAGTAAAGGATTCCTTCAATTTTATGGTCACCCGGTGAGCCGGCGCTTACATTCAATTTCACTTTACCACCTTCAAAAGTATAATCTGTACCTTCAACAAGTTTTCTTCCGTCCAATGTCAATTCGGCTCTTTTTGGTTTTGTACTCTCATCTGTACGACCCAATACAATTGCTCCATCAAATTTTTCACCAGAGTAGTATGCAGATTTTGAAGTTTCCAATAAAGTTGAGTAATTACTGAAAGATAGCGCAGCCGCTTGTTGGCCTGCTAGCATTCTTTGCAATACTTCGCTTTTAGTTGTTTTAATATCTGCTTGAATTTGTGTCAATTTAGTCAAAGATGCAACTAGAGGAAAGCCTTCATAGTTATAATTTAACCAAGCTACTTCTTTTCCGTCACGATTGGTTACCGGGGCTGTAGAAAAGTTTGCTTCAATAGATTTTTTGATATCTTCTATACCGGCCACTTTTGCAAGAGCGGTATCAGATAGAACCGCTATCATTTCTGTGCGATATTCATCCATTTTATTCAAAAATTCCTGTCCCCCTTCTTTGTATTTATCTCCGGTAAAGAACAAATTGTTAAAGTAATCCGGCTTGTCCATTACTTCATAGTCTGTCGGATCTTCTATTTTTTCAATTGAAGCAGACTTAAGAGTAGTAAGATATGCATCATACTCGTCAGAAATTTGGGAAATTTCTCTTGCTTTTGCTTCAACAGCCGCGTATTGTGCAGGTTCGTCATTGGCTTTAATAGCCAATCCCTCCATAAAAGCAGTATTACGCTGTGAGGTAGCCACATTTGCGTCAGATATTTTTTCATTAAGTAGTCCAAAAGCAGACAATACTTCTTTGGACATATTCAGTGCAAGCATCGCGATGAAAACCAGATACATCAGGTTAATCATCTTCTGCCTTGGGGATAGTTTTCCTCCTGCCATTTTTATTCTTTTTTAAAGATTAATAATTAAGGTGAAAACCTATCTTAGTTTCTATTAGTCATTGCAGAAAGCATACCTCCGTAAACACCGTTCAATGAAGAAAGGTTGGTAGCCAAGTGCTGCATTTGTTGTTTTAATTGTTCCGCATTTTCGGCAACTGCTTGGTTAGCTTCTGCTTGACGGCTAGTTGACTCAATCTGTACTTTGTACAAGCTGTTCAAAGAATCCATTTGAGCTGCTGCCAATGCCATTTCCTCGCTGTATTTTTTTGTAGAGTTCATTGCTTCTGCAGTAGGAGCCATACTCTTAGTAGCACCTTCAAAAGAACGGATGCTGGTTGAAAGACTGTTCATTAACTCTGAATCGATACGAGCCTCCTTAAGCATCTCATCCAATTTTTTAGAAAGAAGTCCTTGTGCATCTTCTGGTTCTTTTAAAGCTTTTTTGCTAGTTGCAGCACCTCCAGCCAATTCAGGATAAACCAATGACCAATCTAAATCGTCATCTACTGGCTCAAAAGCAGAGATTGCGAAAATAATTGCCTCGGTGATAAGACCTATTGCCAAAAGAAGACCTCCATTTAAGGGACCTAATTCCCAGTGAAGAATTTTGAAAAGTGCGCCTAAAATTACAATAGATGCCCCAAGGCCGTAGGCCATATTAAATAATTTTTTTGATGATCTTGATTGTGCCATAATACTTAAATTTTTAGTTGAGAGTTTTTGATTAAGGTTATTTTAGTTTAGTAAATAAGGGAATATTAGCGAGCATCGCCAAAGTTTTGGTTAAGAACAACATCAGTTCCCATATAATCCTGTACAGTCCTGAAACCGATATAGCTTCTGGCAGAATCTGCATATTCATAATCACGGGTACTTACTTGCAAGAAATACGCAACATCTTTCCACGAACCACCGCGTACTACTTTTCGCATATTGTCAGGATCATTAACGTTTGGATTCATAGTGGAGGTGTAGTCATATGAAGCGGGATCATAAGAAGAAGCCACCCATTCCGAAACGTTTCCTGCCATATTGTATAAGTTGAAATCATTAGGCTCATAAGATTTAGCCTCAACTGTATATAAAGCTTGATCCGCGGCATAATCTCCTCTTAAGGGTTTAAAGTTTGCCATAAAACAACCACGATCGTTTTTAGCGTAAGGACCACCCCATGGATAAGTTGCTGATTCCAGACCGCCACGAGCAGCATACTCCCATTCTGCTTCACCGGGAAGACGGAAAGAGTTTACGAAGTTCTTCTTTTTAGATTTTTGGTATGAATTCTTATACAAAGTTCTCCAAGCGCAGAATGCTTTTGCTTGCTTCCAGCTAACACCAACAACAGGGTAATCTCCATAAGCCTCGTGCCAGAAATAATCGTTGTGCATTGGCTCGTTATATGAATAGTTGAAATCCTTAATCCACACTGTAGTATCTGGATAAATATTCAATTCTTCTTTTTTGATAAAGTCTTTTCGTCTCTTGGTTTTGTCTCTTGCTGCAGATTCAATATCCATATAGGTATATTGGAAATTCAACTTACTAACATCAATGGTACGTTGACCGTTATAGGCTTCTTCCGTTGGAATATACATTGTATCCATTACTTCAGAATAGTATTCGTCTGGGTATTCTGAAGTGTCCCAAATCAAATCTACTTTATCGTTCAGTTTTCTACCGGCGTAATAATCTTCACCCATCCCAAAGTAATTGTCATACATATATTGCTGGTATGGCGTCATCTCTTCATTCTCTTGATCGACGAAAGCAAATTCACCGATTCCTGCATCACCAGGGGTTGCACCCACCTCATCGGCCATAATAGCAAGACGCAACCTTACTGTAGAATCTCTAACCCAATTCACAAATTGGCGATACTCAGCATTTGTAATTTCGGTTTCATCCATATAGAACGAACGAACTGTAACGGTCTTTGTTGGCGCATCGTTAACGGCAACAAAATCATCATCACTTTTACCCATGATGAAGGATCCACCTGGGATAAGCGTCATTCCGTAAGGCTTTTGAGGATACCATTTTTTACCTTTTGCCCCCACCAGTTCTCCTCGGTCTCCGGAGTTACAACTGAACAAAAAGGCAACGATCGCAGTTAATGCAATAAACTTCTTCATAGGTATTTAGGTTAAATTTCGAGATTCAAGGGCGTAAACCTATCTATAAAATTTCAAAAAAACAATTTTTTTTTGAAAAACCCTTGATCCCCGTTTTTACTTGTGTTGTTTGATTATACTTCATTTTTGTGGCGGGCCTTTAACCACCGTTCAGGAATTTCCTGATTGCATGCACCCAAATATTCGCCATAAGTGCAAGGTAATAACGTTCGTCTTTTTAATTTATTATTAACATTTGAAATAAAAGGCAAAACAATCCACCATCTTTCGGTTTTATTGCTTTTCTTAAATTCCAAAACTTCATCTTCTACTGGTACTTTATAAGTGGTGAAGAGATTTTCGTTATCAAAATCATCATCTTCAACCCTAAAATTATATCCTTCAATAAAATACCAAAATATTTGCGCTACAATCATTGCGCCGCTCTTACTTTCAATGGAATCGCTCAATTCATAAACGCCAAAAGATTTCACTTTATTGCTGATACCAGCATATCGGGAAATGGCGCAAATTTCTCGTCCATCAAAACCATTGGGGCTGTCGTTATTTTTATAACTTAATTCTGCGCTTTTTATTGCGGAAACATCTAAGGTTACCATATCTGCATCGCGCATTATTGGTTCTACCACTGTAATGTCTGCACAAACTTCACCTAATCTGTAGGCATCGAAGAACAATTTGTCCATCAATGCAATCTCCTGCGGGGCATTAAAAAATGATTGATAGCCCAAAACACTGTAATTAAAAAGATTATAGGGCTGTTCAACTACCATTTTTCCTACATAGGATTTATTTGAAATTGGCAGCTCAGCATTTCCAAGGTCAAAACGATTATCAACATTTACAACATTTACCATTCCTTCCAAACCGTCATACGCCCGATATTGTGCAAAAGCCAAATCCTGGCTTCCACCAAGAACCAATGGCACAATATTTTTTTGTAAAAGGGCAGCTATTACTTCTTTGGCAGCAAAGCGGGTATCTTCGGCTGTCTCACCTTTTTCTATATCGCCAAGGTCAGTTATGTTATAATTCCAATTTCCGGGATATAATGAATAAAGAGCTTTTCTATAGGGATCAAAAGATATCTCTCCTCCAATGAAATTCTCATCGGCACGGTTTTCCTTTATGCCAAGAATTGCAAACTTTACGTCTTTCAAGTTAGGTAGCTCGCCTGTTTTGGAGTGGGCCGCAATTTGTTTTCCCAAAGTTCCGGGCGGTAGAATTTCTCGGTGTGCCAATACTTTTTTAGAAACTGGGGATAAAAACTCTATCATTATTTTTTCTTGGCCGTGGCTTTTTTCTTAGTTGTTGTTTTCTTTTTGGCGGCTGTTTTTTTCTTCGGACTTTTTTTATCCAGCAAATCCTTAGCTTCCTCCAATGTTATTTTATCGGCTTCGGTTCCTTTAGGCAATTCTACTTTTGTTTTGCCTTTAATTAAATTGAAACGCCCCCAACGCGCTTTTTCTATTCTAATTTTTTCTTCGGGCCATTCGTTGATTAACTTATCAATTTCCTTTTGTTTTTTGTCCTCAATAAGTTCTTTTACATCTTCTTTTGAAAGATTGTCAAAATCATACTTTTTGTTCACGTTAATGAACATATTGTTCCATTTTATGAAAGGGCCAAAACGACCCACGCCTTTTTGAACTGGCAGATCCTCATACATATATATAGGAGCATCGGCTTTTTTCTTTTCCTCAATTAATTCTTTTGCAAAAGCCATATCCACATCCAGCGGATCCATTCCTTTTGGAAGCGAAATAAAGGTTTTCCCGAAGCGTACATACGGGCCAAAACGGCCATTGTTCACCTCAACTTCTTCCTTTTCATAAATGCCCAAAGTCTTCGGAAGTTTGAAAAGATCCATCACCTCTTCAAAAGTAACCAAGTGCAATTGTTGGTCTGGACGAAGGCTGGCGAATTTTTTCTCTTCGTCATCCGGTGCACCAATCTGCGCCATGGGTCCGTATTTACCGAGGCGCACCAATACGGTTTTTCCAGTTTCGGGGTCTTCGCCTAAAATTCGTTCGCCACTTTCGCGATCCGCATTTTCTTCAACGTGTTCCACGCGCGGATGGAACTTTCCGTAGAAATCCTTCATCATCTTCGTCCACTCCTCTTTTCCTTCGGCAATGTCGTCAAAATCCTGCTCCACCTTGGCCGTGAAATTGTAATCGAGAATATTTTCAAAATGTTCCACCAAAAAGTCGTTCACGATCATTCCGATATCTGTGGGCACCAACTTCCCTTTGTCCGAACCAACAGTTTCGGTCAAGGTTTTATCTTTTATGTTTTGCTTTTGAAGCGTCAATTGAAGATACTTTCGCTCCACACCTTCCACAGTTCCTTTCTCCACATAATTTCTGCTGATAATGGTAGAAATAGTCGGCGCATAAGTTGAAGGTCGGCCAATGCCGAGTTCTTCCAATTGTTTTACCAGCGAAGCCTCAGTAAAACGGTACGGCGGACGCGTAAAACGTTCCGTCGCAGTGATATAATTATTTTCGAGCGAGTCACCATTTTTCATATTTGGCAACATGCCTTCCTGCTCTTCTTCCTCAAAATCGGTTCCTTCCAAATACACTTTTAGGAAACCGTCAAACTTTATCATTTCACCATTTGCAGTGAAATTTTCCGAAACTTTTTCTTTGGAAAGCACGTCAATTTTCACATTGGTACGTTCCAATTGCGCATCGCTCATTTGCGAAGCCAAGGTTCGTTTCCAAATTAAATCGTACAAACGCGCCTGATCGTGGTCGCCAGAAATACTGTGCTGGGTCATATCCGTCGGGCGGATGGCCTCGTGTGCTTCCTGCGCTCCCTTGCTTTTTCCCTTGTAATCGCGGGGTTTGCTGTATTCCTTTCCGTAGGAAGAAATAATTTCCTTTTGCGCCGCATTTTTTGCGTCGTTGCTAAGGTTTACGCTGTCGGTACGCATATAGGTAATCGATCCGGCCTCGTACAAGCGTTGCGCGATGGTCATCGTTTTTCCAACCGAAAAATACAATTTCCGGGCTGCTTCCTGCTGTAAGGTCGAAGTGGTAAAAGGTGCCGCTGGGCTTTTACTGGCGGGCTTTTTTGTTAAATCTGAAATTTTATAGGAAGCTCCCAAATTCTTCCGAAGAAACTCGCGCGCCTCTTCTTCCGTATCAAAATTCTTTGGAAGTTTCGCCTTGAACTTGCTGCCTTCAAGCGTTGTAAATTCGGCATCGATTCTATAGGAACCTACGGGCGTAAAGGCTTCAATCTCGCGCTCGCGCTCCACGATCAACCGAACGGCAACCGACTGAACGCGTCCTGCGGAAAGTCCACCTTTCACTTTTTTCCAAAGTACGGGCGATAGCTCATACCCAACCAAACGGTCCAAAACGCGTCTGGCCTGTTGGGCATTTACCAAATTATAATCAATTTGGCGTGGATTTTCAATTGCCTTTAAAATAGCAGACTTTGTAATTTCGTGAAAAACAATACGTTTGGTTTTGTCTTTATCAAGTTTCAGTTCTTCGGCCAAATGCCAGGCAATTGCCTCTCCTTCTCGGTCCTCATCACTCGCCAACCAAACCATATCGGCTTTTTTGGAAAGCGACTTTAGTTCTGTGACCAACTTCTTTTTGTCGCTGCTCACTATATATTTAGGTGTAAAATCCCCTTCCACGTCCACGCCCAATTCCTTGGATGGAAGATCTGCAATGTGCCCGAAACTGGAGGAAACCTTGAAATCTTTCCCTAGAAATTTTTCAATGGTTTTTGCTTTTGCCGGGGACTCAACGATCACTAAATTCTTTGCCATATACTTATTTGTTATGCGTACAAAAGTATATGAATTTTTTAATACGCAATTTTTGACACCTAAATTTAGTCAACTCTTAACATCGTACTACCTTTAAATTATACTATTTTTAGAAGGCCTGAAAAAAGAAAAATTATTTTTATGAATTTATATTCACCACAACCAATGGTTTTTGTGCGTAACATAGTTTTGTTTCTCTTCCTAATATTATTTCAAAATTGTAACCCCACCTATAAAGTTTTTAAAACGGAAACTTTTTCAAAAGAAAAAAATGTGAATTGCATTATTGAAATTCCAGCGGGAACGAGCAAAAAAATTGAGCTGGACAAAACCTCAAAGAAATTTGCAGTGGATGTTCACAATGGAAAAGAGCGCATAATAGAATACCTGCCCTATCCCGGAAATTATGGCTTTATTGCTTCCACTTATTCTAATCCCGATGAGGGTGGCGATGGGGACCCGTTGGATGTTTTGGTGCTTTGCGAATCTTTAAAAACTGGGACTATATTAGAAACAAAACCCATTGCAATGCTCCGCCTTTTGGACAATGGAGAAGAAGATTTTAAGGTAATCTGTATCCCCTCAGATAGAAAACTGCAAACAGTTTCTGCGGAAACATTTACTGAATTTTCAGAAAAATATCTCAGCGCAATTGAAATTATTGAAATGTGGTTTATAAATTATAATCCTTCAGATCGTGTAAAAATCATAGGATGGAGCGACGAGAAAGAAGCCCTATTAGAGATTCAAAAACTTTCAATTCCTTTAAAAAATTAAGTGGTTTTGTGATATTTCGAAAATAAATCTGCCACTTTGACAGCGTGACAAATTAATAGTATCTTTGCAAGTTCAGTGAAACCCCTTTTGAATTTGCATTGAACAAAGATTTTTATGGATAAGATTATTGACGAAAAAACACAGGGAAACACGCTTACACTGGAAGCGCGAGATACCAATTCCAAAAAATTATATTTGGAAAGCTACGGCTGTGCTATGAATTTTAGCGATAGCGAAATAGTGGCTTCCATACTTGCCGACCAAGGATATAATACAACAAATTTACTGGAAGAAGCCGATCTGGTTTTGGTAAACACCTGCTCCATTCGTGATAAAGCCGAACAAACCGTCAGAAAACGACTTGAAAAATACAATGCCGTAAAACGAATAAACCCGAAAATGAAAGTCGGCGTTCTGGGCTGTATGGCCGAACGTTTAAAGGAAAAGTTTCTCGAAGAGGAAAAAATTGTCGATTTGGTTGTTGGGCCAGATGCTTACAAAGACATCCCGAATTTGCTGAAAGAAGTTGAGGAAGGCCGCGATGCCGTAAACGTAATTCTTTCCAAAGAAGAAACCTATGGCGATATTTCACCCGTGCGTTTGGGCGGAAACGGAATTACTGCTTTTGTAAGCATTACACGCGGTTGCGACAATATGTGTACGTTTTGTGTAGTGCCATTTACAAGAGGTCGTGAGCGAAGCCGTGACCCGCAAAGTATTTTACGCGAAGTGGATGATTTGGCTGAAAAAGGGTATAAAGAAATCACGCTGCTCGGTCAAAATGTTGATAGCTATTTATGGTACGGCGGCGGATTGAAAAAAGATTTCAAAAATGCATCGGAAATGCAACAGGCAACGGCCACCGATTTTGCACAGCTCTTGGATTTGGTTGCTACAGAACATCCCGAAATGCGCATTCGCTTTTCAACCAGCAATCCGCAGGATATGCACGAAGAAGTATTGCATGTTGTGGCGAAACACGACAATATCTGCAATCACATTCACCTCCCGGTACAAAGCGGAAGTACGCGTATTTTAAAGGAAATGAATCGTCAGCATACCCGCGAGGAATATATGAAGTTGATTGACAGGATTTGGGAAATCATTCCCGGTTGTTCTATTTCGCAGGATATGATTATTGGTTTTCCAACGGAAACAGAGGAGGATCACGAAGACACGAAAAGCCTAATGGAATATGTGAAATATGGTTTTGGCTATATGTATAAATATTCCGAAAGACCTGGTACCATGGCTGCCCGAAAACTTGAAGATGATGTGCCAGAAGAAACAAAAAGCCGCAGGTTAACCGAGATTGTTGACCTTCAGCAAAAACACAGTGCATTCCGAACGGCAGAATTTTTAGGAAAAACAGTAACTGTTTTAATAGAAAAGGAATCAAAAAAGAACAAAGACGAATGGAGCGGAAGAACGGAACACAATAATGTTGCGGTATTTCCGAAGTCAACTTATAAACCTGGCGATTTTGTAAAAGTAAAAGTAACCGATTGTACCACTGCAACGCTCATTGGCGAAGTAGTGGAGCATTCATGAACCAATAAATTATGAAACGTATTCTATTTCTTTTTACAGCAAGTCTATTGTTTTTGGCGTGTTCTAATGACGATAATAACGGTTCAGAAAACCCACAAGAACTGAAAATCAAAAAATATACAAGCATCTCTTTTGATGCTAACGGAACTCCAAATGGAGAAATGGTTGAGTATTTTTTTGATGAAAACGGCAAAAAAACAAAAGACCATATTATTGACGCCTTTTACGACTATTTCTGGGAGTATGCCTACAACGATTTTGGGCAAATTACAAGAAAAGCCCACAATCACTTGAATTACCCTGTTGATTTTGTTGAAAACTACTATTATGACCAAAACAGCAGGCCCTGGGTAGTTTTTAGGGATTGGGACGCAGATGGAATTGATATGGATTCCATAAGCTTTAGCTATCAACCGCAACAGATCAACGTGCAATGGTTTACCCCGACACAAGAACGAACAGAATTTTATTATAATACTACAGATGTACTAACCGCAGTAAAACATATAGGTGACCTGGGAATCGTTAGCGATGAAATCATCACTTATGATAGTACTCTGAACATCACCAACCTTAACCTTACCACAGATTATTTTAATTTGGAAATAAACCATACGTATGAATATGACGTAAAAATAAATCCATTCTACGAAGAGTTTCATAACTACCCCTTCAACACTTATTATTATGGGTATCTTTTCGACCATTCATTATTTATATCGCCGAGCAATGCCACGAAAATAACCCGAACAGGGACTGATACTTCGGAAAATTATGTTTTGGAAATTACATTTCAGTATAACGATTCCGATTATCCCATAAGCTCCGAAACAAAAAAGGATGGTGTTTTATTTTCGAGAGCAACCTACGAATATTATTAATTAAAATTTAGTTCCCGCACTTTGCTGGGATAAAATATGGAAAGCATACAAGCAACAAAACAACGATTCGGAATAATAGGCAACGACCCAAAACTAAACCGCGCCGTGGAAAAAGCAATTCAGGTTGCTCCAACGGACATTTCGGTATTGGTAACTGGCGAAAGCGGCGTTGGTAAAGAAAGCATCCCGAAAATAATACATTCGCTTTCGCACAGAAAGCACGGAAAATATATAGCCGTAAATTGCGGTGCAATTCCCGAAGGAACTATAGACAGTGAACTTTTTGGTCATGAAAAAGGATCGTTTACGGGCGCAACGGCAACCCGAAGTGGTTATTTTGAAGTAGCCGATGGCGGAACCATCTTCCTCGATGAGGTTGGCGAATTGCCACTTCCAACACAGGTTCGTTTGCTTCGCGTTTTGGAAAATGGCGAATTTTTAAAGGTAGGTTCTTCTGTGGCTCAAAAAACCGATGTGCGCATTGTGGCTGCAACCAATGTGAAAATGGCAGATGCCATTCAAAAAGGAAAATTCCGCGAAGACCTTTATTATAGGTTGAGTACTGTGGAAATAAATTTGCCGCCACTTCGCGAACGGCAGGAAGATATCCATTTGCTTTTCAGAAAATTTTCGGCAGATTTTGCGCAGAAATATAAAATGCCAACAATCAGATTGACAGACCAGGCAACTGATTTATTGTTGAAATACCGCTGGAGTGGAAACATCCGCCAGTTGCGGAATGTAGCTGAACAGATTTCGGTTTTGGAGCAGAACCGTGAAATTTCATACGAAACCCTGAAACATTATTTACCCGATATGGGCAGCAACCTGCCCGCAGTGGTAAATTCAAAAAAATCTGAAAGTGATTTCAGTAGCGAACGCGAGATTCTTTACAAAGTGCTTTTTGACATGAAACGCGATGTGAACGATCTCAAAAAACTTACATTGGAATTGATGAAAAGCGGCAACGCGGCAAAGGTGAAAGAGGAAAACTCATCACTCATCAATAAAATTTATTCCGAAGAAAACGAAGCCGAAGAGGAATTGGCTTCCATAATTGAAGAAGAGACAAACGGAGCACAAACCGATGTCGAGGTTTTCAGTATTCCGGAACACGCTTCCGAACAGCGTAAAGACAAATACGAATACGCTGAGGAAATTGAGGAAGAAGAAAACCTTTCCCTTCAGCAAAAGGAATTGGAACTTATCAAGAAATCGCTCGAAAAATACAACGGAAAACGTAAGGATGCTGCAGATGAGCTAGGCATTTCAGAAAGAACTTTATATAGAAAGATTAAGCAATACGATTTATGAAAAATTTTCGATTTACGATTTTAGATTTTAGATTTGCTACTGCATCGAAGCTTTCCCTTTTGTTTTTATTGTTGGTTTCTTTACACAGTTGTGGGCCGTACTCATTTACTGGGGCCGATATAAATTACAGCACCACCAAAACGGTGCAGGTTAATTATTTTCAAAACAATGCTCCGATCGTAGAGCCTGGCATCGCTAGAGATTTTACACAAAAACTGCAGGATTTACTGCTGAACCAAACTAGTTTGGATCTTGTGAACAGTAATGGCGATTTGGTTTACGAAGGTGAAATAACACAATATTATATTGCGCCAATTACCGCCACGGCAAATAGTACTGCCGCGCAAAACAGATTGACCATTGCCGTAAATGTTCGGTTTTACAACACCAAAGATCCGCTGAAGGATTTTGAACAGCCCTTTAGTTTTTATTACGATTATCCAGGAACAACACAATTAACCGGTTCAGCACTAGACGCTGCCGTTGATATTATTTTTGAACGGTTGACGCAGGATGTTTTTAACAAATCACTTGCAAATTGGTAAGTTTTATAATTGTCACCCTGAGCGCAGTTGAAGGGTTAAACTTTGAACTTTGAACTTTGAAAACTTTACATATTTACTCGCCAACCCACAGAAAATAACTTCTGAGGATTTAGCGGCGTTGGAATCAACAATTCAAAAATATCCATATTTCCAAAGCGCGCGCGCACTTCAATTAAAAGGTTTGAAAAACCAGGGGAGTTATCTTTACAACGATGCCTTAAAGCTTACAGCCGCCCACACTACTGATCGCGATATTTTGTTTGAATATATTACTTCAGAAAAATTTATTCAGAATGAAATTTCGCAAACCATTCTGCAGCACGATGCTTCCGTAGAAGAAATAAAGGTAATTTCCGAAAATGTTTCAGAACAGATAAGCCTTGAAATAGATATGCAAATTAAGGCCGAAATGCAGAAAGCCGAGAATATCTTAAACCCAGAACTTTTTCAAAGGAAGGTAGAATCGGTGAGCAATTTGGTTGAAAAGGTAGATGACAAGCCTGATGCTAAAGATAAAGCTGAAGAAATACTACAAGCTGACAAACCTCTTGAATTTACCAAAAACGATACTCACTCTTTTTCAGAATGGTTAAAGCTTACAAAAGCAAAACCTATTGAGCGCAATGAAGACAGGCCAGACAAGAAAGATGATGAAACCCAAAATGAAGATAGGGAGCGAAAATTTGAATTGATAGACAAGTTTATCCAAGAGCGCCCAAAAATAATTCCTTCGGAAATAGAAAATAAACCCCAAAAAGAAGGAAAAAACAATCTTGCAAAACCTTATACCCAAGCCGCCGATTCACTAATGACGGAGACTTTGGCTAAAGTGTATTTGCAACAAAAGAACTACAAAAAAGCAATTCAAGCATATAAAATATTAATTTTGAAAAATCCCGAAAAAAGTGGTTTCTTTGCAGACCAAATTCGGGCAATAGAAAAATTGATTAATTCAGAACAATCATGAGTACTTTTACAATATTTTTAATTTTGATAATGATAGTGGCCTTTTTATTGGTCGTAGTTATAATGGTTCAAAACCCTAAAGGTGGTGGGCTTTCATCGTCGTTTGGCGGAGGCGGTGGCGCACAGATTGGTGGTGTTCAAAAAACGAGTGACTTTTTAGATAAAAGTACTTGGACACTTGCCACGATTATGTTGGCGCTTATCTTGTTTTCCAACGTTTTCATTATGGGAAACCGTAATTTGGAATCCAAAACTTTTGATGACAGCGCTGTTCCTGCTGTTCCAACCACACAAACTCCGGCACCAACTGCTCCAGAAACTACAAACTAAAATTTAGTTTTAAAATATTTTAAAATGCCAGCTTTTACGAGCTGGCATTTTTTTATTTAATTCTAATTTATTACAATTTGATGATTCTCTGGAGTACCGTTATAAATAATCTTTAACGTATAGAGCCCAGCAGGAAGAGTTGATACATCAATGGAATTATGACAGGCAATAGTATTGATGTTCTTGACCATCATGCCCGAACTGTTAAAGAGTTGGATAGTAAGCGTATCACCTGCAATTAAAAGATCTGTGGGGTCTGTGCCAATCATATTAACGTGGAGAACAGTATCTGCGGGCACGGGATAGATTATAAAATAATCACTCGTGATGGTACCGCTTCCACCACCGCCACCGCCACAATTGGTTTGGCATTCGGAATTCGTATCCTCTATTTGCTGCCAATCAGACCAACCACAATCGTTCCGCATACGTACTTGAAACTGAACGGGGTCTTCACACAAGGGAGCAATAATAACATAGGGATCATTATAGCCTGGAGGGTCTTGGGACCATTGGTAATTTGTGGATACTTTTTCCCACTCCATTTCTTGTACGTTGCTAAAGGAAGGTGAAATATTCACTTTTAATCCAAATTCATCGCAACTTCCTTGGGGAACAATAGGCATAGTGTGATTTATTTGCGTTACGTTCACGTCTTCAACAAAATCTACCTTGGGCGGACCGATCCAGATATTTTTTTGCACGGGCTCATTCGGGCTTGCGAAAATAGCTTTTACGTACGCCCAGCCATTTGTTGATGCATGCACTGGTTGTACGATAATGCTACGGTTATAGTCCGTTAAAGGAGTTGTTTTTATTAGGTTATTTGAAACCTCCCATGCTATAACGGGAAGGCTCTCGCAAAAGTCGAAACTATAAGTAACCGTATCGGTGCCACAAATAACGGCCGGACCACTCATATCTTCAGAGTCTAGATGGATCGTGGGCGGTTGGGGATTGCCCGCTAACTCTTCCAGTAACCAATGGACGCTTTTTTCGGTAAAGGAGGTATGCTGTTCGTTGTTGCGTGGGCCAAAGTAGGTATCAAAAGGAATTTCCTTGTTTCCTGGGCAGACCAAGTTCCGCTTAAAGGCTTGCGCCCAGTTAAAATCAGGATTTATAAAACCTAAGGAACTGGCTGTTGGAATGAAAGAGTGAACATGTTCGTTTTTATACACAGTCATTGTTGCCCATCCAAAAAAATCTGAAATATCTGAGAGAATATTGTCAAACCAAGAACCCGACCAAAAACTTCCATTGGGGGGGAGTGGGTCTGTACCATTAATAGGAGAGGCAACTTCGTCAAAACCAGGGAACCAGCCACCAGGAACATTATCCATATTGCCTCTAGAATTTATATTGGTAGTATACTTTGAATCATCATTAAAGGCTTTTTTGAATCTTGAAATTTTACCATAACTATTATAATTAGCCAAATTATAAGCCTCCAAGCTTCCAATATGTAATGACCAACAAGGGAAGGGAACACAAATGTATTGGAATGCTCTTACATTTACACCCATCTCATTGTGCCCAATATAATTATCCTGTTGTTGTGTAAACGGATTGAAAAATTTCCTTTTGCCATTTAAAGAACCATTTACAATGGCTATCTTCCGAAGATTTTGGGGATAACCAATACTTCCATATAAGCCATTATAAAAAAGATTATTATAAAAACCTATAAAGGAAGGTCGCCCTCTTGAAATTGTATAGCCCTGAGAAAGCGTACGGGCGTTTAAATAGTCCTGATTTAATTGAGAACCATTCCAGCCATTAAATTGCTCAATTAATTGTTGTTTGGCTGCTGGAGACCCCAAATCCTTACTCACAAAATCCTGAGCCATAGTGTTTCCCGTTTCAGCTACTTGATTTATTAATGATTGCAAACCAATGGGAATGTTCGCTCCAAGATGAGGACTGTCCACACTTACCCAAAGGCGAGTGTTATGTGGGATGTTCTCCTTTTCCATATAAGCCAATGCATAACGCGATATTTGCCCGCCCATGCTCGGGCCTACGATAACTAATTTTTCAGTGCTGTTATTTTGGGCCAAGGTATCATTTAGAGCTTGGTATAGAGATACGTGGGTTAGAGCGTTCCGTTCTATATAGTCGGCACCACCATCAATCTCTTGACCATTTTTACTATAGGTAGGATGATTAACAACCACCACATCGTAATTAAGAGATTGTAAAGTGTCTATTATCCTTACATCATTGGGAGGAGAACTATAACGCATCATATCTTCAATAGAACGATGTTCATCTGGTGGTTCCGGGGAATCACTATCTTGGATTTTCCGTTTATCTCCCGGATCGAAACCGTCAATAATAATTATAGGTTTTAAGAGAACGCCTTGTGGATTGCCATAGAATATTCTATATTCTAAATGGCCCTTTATTCCTTGAAAAGGAAGGCTTGCATCTACTACTCCATTCTTAATTGGTAGATTCGGAGGTATTATTGCCTCTTGTATCTTCACGTGCAGCACGGCTTGGGTATTCTGGCTTGTACCGTCACTAAAATTTGCCGTAAAAGTCAGTATTTTATAGCCAGATTCTCCATATCGAACCTGTAGAGTCTCGTGTATAAATTGTCCATTGTTGTAAACTACATAATCAGTAGGTGTATCAAAATTTGCGCTTATCTTAACAATCTCTTTATCTGGATAGGATTCTATTAAGAAAAAATTATCAAAATGATAGGTTATTTCATTGCCAACTAAATATTCCTTTAATGGCGAAATTATGAGAGCATGTTTTTTTATGAAAGCAGGTTTACCATTGGGTATCTTCTCAAACTTTCCGTTAGCAATCCGTAATGCTCCTTCCTCCTCTTTACCTTCGATATAAAATAATTGATCAAAAGCCGCATTGATAATGCCAATGTCAACCATGTTTATAATGGAATCAGGAACATAACGCCTACGAATGGTCTTGTAGGACTTAAATTTTTTCTCATTTGAGCCTCTGTAAAGTTCCTCCAGGGCTTGTTCAAAATATCTAACACTGGAAATGTTTTTATTATCATTGAAGGAGTTAAGGTTTGCCCAAGGTACTGTTCTGTCATAAAGAATTCCAGTGGAGAATTCTGATTTGTCAATATTTACAAGCATACTGTCCACTTTTGTTTGAGGTGGTTTTTGGGAATGTACGCTAAAAAAACAAGCATTAATGATGTGAAAAGTAGTTGATATCTCATAACTTTGAAGAATTAATAGGTGAAACAATAATTATATCTGGTTTTATTTATTAAGTATTTTAGGGTGTCATGGCAGTGGCACCCTTTTTATTAAGGAAATTTTGTGGTAGGCAATTTATATCCGTTAATATCAAAACGTCCCTCGGTAATTTCTATAAATTCAGTTGGATCGTCTCGGTTTACAGCGGTACAACTGAATGTACCGGATAAAATACCGTTGTCATAACGTGTAACATTGATTAAACCTGAGTTTTCTATAGAACAGAAAAACTTATATTTATTTTCATCGTTGTCATATATTCTACAATGAATGTTATTGGTTAAAGGGCTGTCGATTCCATCTAAGCAATTACTTTCGTGGATATTATATTCTCCTATACCAATAGAGTCAAGATTTATGATATGTATTATAATCTTTCCAGTTTTTTCGCTAGCAAAATCATGTACATTAATTTCATAACGTGGGCCAGGGACATCAAAGAGAATCATCCCTCTATCAGGAGAATTAAAAGTACCTGTTCCATCTCTAGGGGTTATTAATATGCCATTTGCATAACACCCAAAAGTATTTTCCCCTGTTTGGGTTATGGGCGGTAATGTGGGTGTAAAACTGCCATCATCTTTTTTTGAGCAGCCTAAAAAAGTTACCACCGCAAAAAATATCAATACATTTTTTTTCATAATTCCTTAAATTAAATTCATCTTCTTACTACTTTCTTGACACTAACATATCCGTTAGTGTCTTGAAGTATTACTACATATACACCTATGGGCAGCTTTTCAGCACTTACTTCCACAATGGGATTCTTTTGAGCTATGGAAAGCACCTTTTGCCCCAATGAATTATAAACATCAATTTGTACGATTGGTGTTACGGAACTTATATATAGTTTATCTCCAATAGGCACTGGATATATTCTTACTTCATTGAAATCAAAATTTTCCGTACCTAGAATGCACTCCTCCGTAAAATCTACCTGACGGCCTACTTGATTAGTAATTTCATCTATCAGTGCCGTATTATTAATATCATCTATACAGATGGTCTCCAGGCTCGGCAGGTTTTCAAAATTGCTCGGAAAAGGTCCATCAAAAACCAAATTTTCATTGTTGCCATTTTTAAGGTTTATATATGACAATGCATCGTTATCATTACAGATTAAGGAGACAAGATCATTATTTTGGCTCAAATCAAGACTTTCCAGTAGTGTTTCGGTACATTCCAAAATGACCAAGATAATATTGTTGGCCACATCCAACTCCATAATTTCATTATTGCCCATAGATAAGAGAACCATATTTGGATTGTTGCTCAAATCCAGGCTCGTAAGTTGGTTGAACCTGCATTCAAATTGGTACAACGCAGTATTCTGGCTTACATCAATACTGTTGATCTGATTGTTGTAACATTCAAAAATTTCAAGTTCAGGATTGTTGCTAACATCAATGGATGTTAAATTATTATCGGAACATTCTAAAAAAGTTATGTTGATAAATGCTTCAATTCCTGTTAGATCATTAATATTGTTGCCAACAACACTAACATCAACCGCAGCCTGCCTCGCTAACCTGTATTTCCCCATCGCCATTGGTATTAATATTACCGTCAGCGAGAAGCGCCGCTTTAAAATTTGGGTCCGGTATGTTGACTATCTGTGCCGTAAGCCACATGGTTCCTAAAAAGGAAAAGCATATTGTAAAAAGGATTGTGGAATAGAGGTTTTTCATTTTAATTAGATTTTGTGCAATTCTAGAAAGATTAATTCTTTGATTTTACGATGGACAGCTCTATATTTTATCAATAATATAAAAAGGTGTTATTATCTTTTATTAAGGTAAACAATAAAGAATAATCATTTTTATTTTTGGTCTAATAATCGCAATATTTCGTTTAAGGTAAAAAAAAAACGCCGAATTACCAAAATTTTCAAATCAAAAGTTAATTTTTCTTTAACTCAACTCCCCAAATAAAAGCTTACATTCTCTGCTAATATAAATTTTTCTCTAATGCTTTATTAGATTTAAAAATGCCAGCTTCTGACAAGCTGGCATTTTTGTTTTGTAATATGTCAGTTTACAGGCACTGGCACAGTTTCTGCCATTTAGCAATCAAACATTTAAACCCAAGTTTAACAACTAAAAAATAAAATTGAAATGGCATTAAAAATTCAACCACTTGCAGACCGCGTTTTGGTTCAGCCACAGGAAGCTGAAACTAAGACCGCATCTGGTATTTACATCCCAGATTCCGCAAAGGAAAAACCACAACAAGGCAAAGTAGTAGCCGTGGGCAAAGGCAAAGAAGATCACAAAATGACCGTAAAGGTTGGCGATACTGTTCTTTATGGAAAATATTCCGGCAGTGAGTTAAAGTTTGATGGTACAGATTACCTCATCATGCGCGAGGACGACATTTTAGCTATTATCTAATTTCTCCCAAAAAATAATTTCAAAAGTAAAGTTTAACCACAGCTTAGAGCATACAGCTTAAAGCTTAAAGCATTTAAAAAAATGGCAAAAGATATAAAATTTGATGTAGAAGCCCGCGACGCAATAAAACGTGGCGTTGACGCATTGGCAAACGCAGTAAAAGTAACCTTGGGCCCAAAGGGTCGTAACGTGATTATCAGTAAATCCTTTGGCGCACCGCAAGTAACAAAGGATGGTGTTACCGTTGCAAAAGAAATTGAATTGGAAGATGCGCTGGAAAATATGGGCGCACAAATGGTGAAGGAAGTAGCTTCAAAAACCAACGATCTTGCTGGTGACGGAACAACAACTGCAACCGTTCTTGCTCAGGCAATTGTAAAAGAAGGTTTAAAAAATGTTGCTGCTGGCGCAAATCCGATGGATTTGAAACGCGGTATCGATAAAGCCGTTGAAGCCATTGTTGCAAATCTTGAAAAGCAAACTACGAAAGTTGGCAATTCTTCTGAAATGATAAAGCAAGTAGCTTCAATTTCAGCAAACAACGACGATGTAATTGGCGATTTGATTGCAAAAGCATTCGGAAAAGTTGGAAAAGAAGGCGTTATCACTGTTGAAGAAGCAAAAGGAACCGAAACTTACGTTGATGTTGTGGAAGGTATGCAGTTTGATCGCGGCTACCTTTCTCCGTATTTCGTAACCGACACAGAAAAAATGCAAACTGAATTGGAAAATCCAATGATTTTGCTTTACGATAAGAAAATTTCTTCAATGAAAGATTTGATGCCTGTGCTTGAGCCAGTGGCGCAACAAGGAAAATCTTTATTGATTATTGCAGAAGACGTTGACGGCGAGGCTTTGGCTACTTTGGTAGTAAACAAACTTCGTGGTTCTTTGAAAATTGCCGCTGTAAAAGCGCCAGGTTTTGGGGATAGAAGAAAAGCAATGTTGGAGGACATCGCCGTATTGACCGGAGGAACCGTTATTGCTGAAGAGCGCGGCTTTACTTTGGAAAATGCAACAATTGATATGTTGGGTTCTGCGGAAACAATTACAATTGACAAAGACAACACTACAATCGTAAATGGCGCTGGAAACAAGAGCGACATCAAAGGTCGTGTGAACCAAATAAAATCTCAAATAGAATCCACAACTAGCGATTACGACAAAGAAAAATTGCAGGAGCGTTTGGCCAAATTGGCTGGCGGTGTTGCAGTTCTTTACGTTGGCGCTGCGTCTGAAGTAGAAATGAAAGAGAAAAAAGATCGCGTTGACGATGCACTTCACGCAACCCGCGCGGCTGTTGAGGAAGGTATTGTTGCTGGTGGTGGAGTAGCTTTGGTTCGCGCAATTGAAGTGCTTAAAAAACTTACTACTGAAACTTTAGACGAAACTACAGGAGTTCAAATTGTAGCTCGTGCTATTGAATCTCCACTTCGTACAATTGTTGAAAACGCTGGTGGTGAAGGTTCTGTTGTAATCAACAAAGTTTTGGAAGGCAAGAAAAACTTCGGTTATGACGCCAAAACTGAAAAATATGTGGATATGCTAAAAGCTGGTATTATCGATCCTAAAAAAGTAACCCGTATCGCGCTTGAAAACGCTGCTTCGGTTGCTGGAATGATCCTTACTACCGAATGTGCTTTGGTTGACATAAAAGAAGAAAGTGCCGGTGGCGGAATGCCAAGCGGCATGGGAGGCGGAATGCCCGGGATGATGTAATTCCCAAAAGTGATTAATAGAACTAAACCTCACAGGTCTTCAAGATTTGTGAGGTTTTTTTATTTCCGAAATTTTTAAAAAGTAACCTCAACTTCTTTCAACTCGCCACCTCTATCAACAATAACTATTGCCGTCTGTCCCTTTTCAAATTTTGAAAGACTTTTCATATAGCTCATCATATCGGTTACTTCATGCTCGCCCATTTTCACTACTACATCGCCTTTTTGAAGGCCAGCTTTTTGGGCTGGTTTGTCTTCACTTACGCCATCAATGCGCATGCCTTTTCCGCTGAAAAGATAATCGGGCACCACGCCCAGAGTTACCTTAAAATCTGGAACCACTTCACTTTCATTTTTAGTTTTTTTAAAGGGAAGTTTCTTTTGGGAATCTAAATCTTTTATAATGCTGAAAATATAATTGGATACCAGCTTCATTCCTTCAAAATTCACTTTTTCGGTATCGTCTGAGGGTTTGTGGTAATCTTCGTGCTGCCCAGTGAAAAAATGAAGCACGGGAATATCGGCCAAATAGAATGAGGTATGGTCGCTCGGCCCAACACCGCTTTCGTTTTCAGAAATTTTCAGTTCGCCTGCATTTGCATTTACTGCTTGTTTTAAAATAGGTGAAGTTCCCACGCCATAAACCGCCAAAGTCTTTTCAGAATTGAGCCTTCCAACCATATCCATATTAATCATATAGGTTACTTTTTTGGTGTCGATGGTTGGGTTTTTCACAAAGTAGTTTGAACCCAACAAACCTTCTTCTTCCCCAGAAAAAGCTATAAAAAGATAATTATTTTTCTTTGGAGAATCATTCTTTTGAAGCGAATCTGCCAAATGCAACATCATTGCAACGCCACTTGCATTATCGTCCGCACCATTGTGTATCGCTTCGCCTTCGCGATACAGCGAGCCTTCGCCACCCATCCCCAAATGATCGTAATGCGCACCAATAACGACTGTGTTTTCGGCTTTGTTATCTAAATATGCAATTACGTTTTCACCCGTTTCTGTGCTATCATTGTTTTCTGCAGTAAATTCTGCCTCTTCATGTGGGTTTTTACTAGCCTTGTATGTGAATTTTTGAAAGTAGTCATCAGTTCCTTTTGATAGTAACCCCAAATCTTCAAATCTTTTTGCAATATATACGGCCGCCTTTTTTTCGCCTTCAGAACCTGTTTTTCTTCCGTTTAAACTATCGCTGGCCAAAATGCCAACGTCTTCTTTCATAGAAACCGTTTTTACCTTTGCTTCCTTACAGGAGAAAACCAATATTACCAGAAATAACATCAATATTATACGCATATCCTTATTTTTGCTCAAAAATACATTAAAAATGAAAATAGTTTATACGCTATTAATTGTTTCCATTTTTACGAGTTGTAAAAATGAAGTGAAGAAAGTTGGAGAAGATTCCCAAAAATCCGAAGACGCTTCGATAGAGTCTATCTTGAGCGAAGCCGAAAGACTCAGCGTGACATCTGCAGTTCTTGACCCCGAAACAAAAGACACTTTAATTTATCCTGAAGAAAAACACTTCAAAAACATCCGCCAAGTAACTTTTGGCGGAGATAATGCAGAGGCGTATTGGAGTTTTGACGACAGTAAACTTATCTTTCAAAGCAATTATAAAAATTGGGGCGTAAACTGCGACCAAATGTTTTTGATGAATGTTGAAGAAACTTTTAAAGACATGCAACCCCCAATGGTGAGCACCGGAAAAGGCCGTACCACTTGCAGCTATTTTATGCCTGATGGTCAACATATTGTTTATGGAAGTACCCACCTGAAAGACGAAAATTGTCCTGAAGCCCCATTAAAAAAAGATGGTAAATATGTATGGTCCATATATGATAGCTTCGACATTTTTGTGGCCGATCTTGATGGAAATATTACTGCGCAACTTACCAAAGAACTTGGCTACGATGCCGAAGCAACCGTTTCACCAAAAGGTGATAAAATTGTTTTCACCTCCATGCGCAGCGGCGATTTGGAGCTTTACACCATGGATCTTGACGGAAAAAACGTAAAGCAAATAACAAATGAATTGGGCTATGATGGGGGCGCATTCTTTTCGCCTGATGGAAGTAAATTGATATTTCGCGCTTCCCGTCCAAAAACCGAAACCGAAATTAAGGAATATAAAGATTTGTTAGCCCAAGGTTTGGTGCAACCCACCGAAATGGAACTTTTTATCTGCAATGCGGACGGCAGTGAACTTCGCCAATTGACGCATTTGGGCAACGCAAATTGGGCACCATTTTTTCATCCTTCTGGAAAAAAGATTTTGTTCTCCAGTAATTTTGAGGCTGAAAAAGGGTTTCCTTTCAATCTTTATTTGATTGATATTGATGGGAAGAATTTAGAACGCGTAACGCACGGAAAAACTTTTGATGCGTTTCCAGTATTTTCAAACGATGGCAAAAAGTTGGCATTCTCTTCCAACAGAAATAACGGAGGAGGTCGTGACACCAATCTGTTTATTGCTGAATGGCAAGACTAAAAAGATTGTTGATTGTTGATTGAAAATCTAAAAAAAACGGTTTGTGAATTTTATTAAACTATATAAAATCCCACTTTTACTTGCCGTTCTTTCCATTGCCTTTTATATCAGTTTTGCATATGATCTTGAGCGAAGTGATTTTATACAACTCATCTCGCTTTACGCTGCGCTGTTTTTTACTACCTATCTTTTTATTGAGAAATTCAAACTCAATTTTTGGTTTTTAGCTTGCTTGGGAATTACTTTTCGGCTGGTTTTTACTCTGGCAATCCCAAATCTTTCGCAGGATTTTTATCGGTTTTTGTGGGATGGGCGCTTGCTTTTACAAGGCGTTAGCCCGTATTTATTTACACCAGATTCCAAAACCATTGTAAATATTTCGGTTGCGCAGTTCCAGGTTCTGATTGAAGGAATGGGGCCACTTAACGCAAGCCATTTCAGCAATTATCCGCCTGTTAACCAACTGTTTTTTGCAGTTGCCGCAATGTTTGCGGGCAAAAGTATTTTGGGCTCAGTGGTTGTCTTGCGCGTGCTGATTTTTTTGGCAGATGTTGGTATTCTTTATTTCGGAAAGAAGATTTTGGGGAAATTGAATCTTCCCGTTAAAAACATTTTCTGGTTTTTTCTGAATCCTTTTATCATTATTGAACTTACTGGAAATCTTCATTTTGAAGGGGTGATGCTTTTCTTTTTAGTTTGGGCACTGTATTTACTTTTTAAGGGAAAATGGGTTTGGGCGGCATTTTTAATCGGGATTTCTATTTCGGCGAAGTTGATTCCGCTTTTGTTTTTACCATTGTTTTTGAAGTATTTTATTAAAAAGGAGGTTTCGACGGAGCGTGTTTTGAACGGAGTCGAAAGGTTCAACCTGACATATTTACTACGATTTTATACAGTAATATTTATTTCCGCAGGTATTACTTTTCTTCCATTTCTTTCTTTTGAATTTATTCAGCATTTTTCAGCAACTATCGCTCTTTGGTTTCAAAATTTTGAGTTTAATGCTAGTGTTTATTATCTAATTCGTTGGGTTGGATTTAAAATTGTGGGATGGAATGTGATTGGAACGGTTGGAAAAATTCTTCCTGTTTTGGTACTTCTTTTCGTTTTGGGACTCGCTTTTTTCAGAAAAAACAAAACACTGAGACAGTTGATAACCGCAATGCTTTTTGCGGTTTCAATTTACTTTTTACTTTCAACAACCGTGCATCCGTGGTATGTGGCCACTCCCCTTTTGCTTTCCGTATTTACGAAATATAAATTTCCGATTGTTTGGAGTTTTATGGTAGTGCTGAGTTATTCAGCATATGGCGAAAATGGTTTTGACGAAAAGATTTGGTTGGTGGCGCTGGAATATTTAGTAGTGATTGGGTTTGTGATTTGGGAGTTGTACCCCTTCTGTCATAAAAATTATTTTCAATAATCTTTATGACACCTTCCCCTGAAAAAGGGGAAGGAACCATATTTATATATTTTATTTCTTTACCCGCTCCAATCTATAAAAATCCTTTCTTCTATCCTTCAAATTTCTAACTGCGCCAAATGTGTGCAGCTCGCGAAGCAAATCGATGTCCACATCGGCTACCAAAATCATTTCGGTGTTTGGGGTTGCTTCGGCTTTTATTCCATTATTGGGAAAAGAGAAATCACACGGAGTGAAAACGGCACTTTGAGCATACTGGATATCCATATTATGAACCTTTGGTAGGTTTCCAACGCTTCCCGCAATGGCTACGTAGCATTCGTTTTCAACGGCTCTTGCTTGCGCGCATAATCTTACTCGGGAATAACCGTTTTGGGTATCTGTGAGAAATGGGACAAAAAGGATATCCATTCCTTCGTCGGAAAGTAAACGCGATAATTCCGGAAACTCGGAATCGTAACAGATTAGCACTCCAATTTTTCCACAGTCGGTATCAAAAGTTTTTAGGGAATTCCCGTTTACCATTCCCCAAACACGCTCTTCATCGGGTGTAACGTGAATTTTTTCGTAACGTTCCACGCTTCCGTCGCGACGGCATAGGTAGCCTACGTTATAAAGCTTTCCTCGGACCATTTCGGGCATGCTTCCGGTAATGATATTTATATTGTAAGATATGGAAAGCTGGGAAAGCTTTTCGGTAATCTCTTTGGTATACTTAGCCAATTCGCGGATTGCATCCGGCTCGCTCATATGGTTGTATTTTGCCATGAGCGGAGCGTTGAAAAACTCTGGAAACATCGCAAAATCGCAACGATACCCTGCAACACTGTCTATAAAATATTCTGCTTGGTGCATCAATTCTTCCATTCCGGAATAGCTTCTCATTTGCCACTGGATTAACCCCAAGCGCACTACACTCTTTACTGCAGAAGGTCTTGGTTTTTTTTCGGGTTTGGTGTAATAGATATTATCCCATTCCATTAAAACCGCGAATTCTCCGGAGGCCTTATCGCCTTCCAAATAACTTTTTAAAACACGTACAGGGTGAAAATCGTTTGAAATCTGGAAGTTCAGCACGGGGTCGTCAATCTGTTTGCGTTTTACTTTTTCTATGTACTGCTTTGGAGAAAGTTTCTCTGCGTGCAAATGGTAATTTGGCATTCTTCCGCCAAAAACAATACTTTTCAAATTTAAATTTTCACACAATTCTTTCCTGTAATCGTACAATCTTCTTCCCAAGCGCAGACCGCGAAAGTCCGGACGGATAAATACGTCTATTCCGTAAAGCACATCGCCTTCGGGGTCGTGAATACTAAAAGTGGGATCGTCAGTAATGTCTTTATAGGTATGTTTCTCGCCCAACTCGTCAAAGTCTACAATAATGGAGAGCGCACAACCCGCAATTTCTCCATCGGCCATAATCACTACTTGTCCTTCGGGAAAAATATCGATTAGGTTACCGATTTCGTTGATTTTCCAATAGCTGTTTGGAAGTCCGCCATAAGATTGAATGGTAGCCTCTTTCAACGCTTCGTAATCTTTCAGCGTCAAAAATTTCAATTCTATATTTTCAATCTTCTGGTTTTCCATGCTGTTATTTTATTAAATAATCCAAAAATCCTTTCCCCCAACGCTCTTGTTGAGGGAAACGATTTCGGTTTTTTTTATTCGTATTTGTATGAAAAATGTATAACTATTTTTACATACCCAAAAGGTACGCAAAAATTAGAGGCGCAACGATAGTCGCATCACTTTCTATGATGAATTTTGGAGTATCAATATCCAGTTTTCCCCAAGTAATTTTTTCGTTTGGAACAGCTCCGGAATAACTTCCAAAACTGGTTGTAGAATCACTGATTTGGCAGAAATAACTCCAAAACGGTGTATCGGTCCGCTCCATATCTTGATAGAGCATTGGCACCACACAGATTGGGAAATCTCCAGCTATTCCCCCACCAATCTGGAAGAAACCGATTCCTTTTTCTGAATTATCCGTGTACCAATCTGCAAGAAAAGTCATGTATTCTATTCCACTTTTCATTGTGGAAGCTTTCAATTCGCCTTTCAAAACGTAGCTGGCGAAGATGTTTCCCATCGTGCTATCCTCCCAGCCTGGACAAACTATTGGTAAGTTCTTTTCTGCGGCGGCGTACATCCACGAGTCTTTTAAATCTATTTCGTAATGTTCTTCCATCACACCACTTAAAAGCAGTTTGTACATATATTCGTGCGGAAGGTAGCGTTCGCCTTTGGCTTCGGCTTCTTTCCATAGTTTCACGATGTGTTCTTGGATTCTTCTGAAGGCTTCTTCTTCGGGAATACACGTATCGGTTACGCGGTTCATTCCTTTTTCAAGCAAATCCCACTCATCCTGCGGGGTTAAATCTCGGTAGTTTGGCACACGCTTGTAATGGCTGTGCGCCACAAGATTCATAATATCTTCCTCCAGGTTTGCGCCCGTACAGGAAATAATATGTACTTTATCCTGACGGATCATTTCGGCAAAAATCTTTCCCAATTCTGCAGTACTCATAGCACCGGCGAGGGAAACGAGCATTTTTGAACCTTGGTTCAACTGGGCTTCATACCCTTTTGCGGCATCCACGAGAGCGGCGGCATTAAAGTGTAAATAATATTTTTCAATAAATTGGGAAATAGATCCTTTGCTAGTATTCATCTTCTTCTGTATTAAATTTTGAATTTCCTTTTTTGCCTGCCTCGAGCGGAGCCGAGAGGTTAAAATTGCTTTCGTATTCGTCTTCTTCGTCCGTGCCTGCAAATTTGTATGTCAACATTTTATAGTAAAGTTTTGCAGCTACAAAATCGGAGGCTCTTTCTTCCGGATTTGGACAAAGCTCTACAATGTCAAACCCAACCACATTTCTTTCCTCAAAAACCTGTTTTAGGAAATCGAGTGTTTCGTACCAAAAAAGTCCGCCGGGCTCTGGGGTTCCGGTTGAAGGCAGGATTGAAGGATCCAAAGCATCCAGATCGAAAGTAATGAAAACATTGTCTCCCAGAGCTTCAATAACCTTATCCATCCAGTATTCGTCTTTTGCCATGTCGTGTGCAAAAAATACTTTTTCATCATCCATTACAGTAGTTTCTGCCACGTCCATACTGCGAATACCCACTTGTACAAGGTTAGTGGTTTGACTTGCTTCATATACCGCACAGGCGTGGTTGCACTTGCTCCCGTGAAATTCCTTGCGTAAATCTGCGTGTGCATCTATGTGAAGCACTGTAAGATTGTCAAAACACTCATTGAATGCGCGGATAGTACCTATGGAAATGCTGTGCTCGCCACCAAAAATGGTTACAAACTTATTTCGTTTTATATAGTCTTTTGTGGTTTTATGTACTTCGGAAACCACGGCTTCCGGAGAGGAATTTTCTGTAATTGCATCGGCAAGATACACTCCCTGTTTGTAGACCTCTGTTTGGGTTTCAATGTCGTAAAGCTCCATATTTTCTGAAGCATCCAAGAATGCTTCTGGACCTTTGTCGGCACCTTTTTGCCAAGTGCTGGTTCCATCGTAAGGAACTGGGATCAATACAATTTTTGATGTTTCTAGGACCGCATATTTTTGCGGGATGCCTGCGTACGTCTTAGTGCTCATAACCTAAAATGTTTAGCAATTGCTCGCTTGTTTGTTGTTCGGAAAAAAGTTTGGTTGTTATATTATTATTTTTGTCTCTGTCTATCAGAATATGCTTTGGCGAAGGAATCAAGCAGTGCTGCAAGCCTCCAAAACCGCCAATGGTCTCTTGATATGCACCTGTGTTAAAGAAGCCAATATACAAAGGTTTTTCCTTTCTGAATTTTGGCAGATAGATGGCCGCCATATTTTGTTCGCTATTGTAATAATCATCGCTATCACAAGTCAACCCCCCCAAAAGCACTCTTTCGTACTCATCATTCCAACGGTTCACGGCAAGCATAATAAAACGTTTGCTGATGGCCCAAGTATCTGGCAAAGTTGTGATGAAAGAGGAATTGATCATATTCCACTTTTCACGGTCATTTTGCTGCTTTTGGTACAAAATCTCGTAAATGGCACCACCGCTTTCACCAACGGTAAAGCTACCAAATTCAGTGAAAATGTGTGGAACCGGCACTTCGGCTTCTGCACAAGTAATATTTATTTGGTTTAAGATTTCGTCTATCATATACTGATAGTCATATTCAAAGTGCAAAGAGTTTTTAATGGGGAAACCACCGCCAATATTCAAACTATCCAAGGACGGACAGATTTTTTTTAGGCGAACGTACACTTTTAAACACTTCACCAATTCATTCCAATAATAGGCAGTATCGCGAATACCGGTATTAATGAAAAAATGGAGCATCTTTAAATCTACACGCTCGTTGTTTTTAATCTGTTCTTCGTAAAAAGGAATTATATTTTTGTACCCAATACCCAATCTGGAAGTATAGAATTCAAACTTTGGCTCTTCCTCAGAAGCGATACGTATACCCACATTAAAGTGATTGTCTATACTATCAGAAAGCAGCTCAATCTCTTCATAATTATCAATTATCGGGATACAGTTTTCGTGTCCGTCGTTGATTAGCCGGGCTATGTTTTCGATATATCTTTCGCGCTTAAAACCGTTACAGATTACATATGTTTTATCTGTTACCTTACCGGCTTTTTTAAGGCTTTCTACAATATCAATATCAAAAGCCGAAGATGTTTCTATGTGTATATCATTTTTCAAAGCTTCATTCAAGACGTGCTTGAAATGTGAGCTCTTGGTGCAATAGCAGTAATTATAGGAGCCTTTGTAGTTGTTTTTTTCAATAGCATCGGCAAACCATTTTTTCGCCAAATTTATATTTTCTGAAATTTTCGGCAGGTATGTAAACTTGAGCGGAGCACCGTATTCTTCTACGAGCGCCATAAGATCTACGCCGTGGAATTCAAGGCCATTGTCCCCCAACCGAAATTCTTCCTGAGGAAAATAGTACGTTTGGTTTATTAAGTCTATGTATTTAGTGTTCATCCTTTAGTTTTCGTTGAATAGTGTAAATTAAAAATTCTTGTAGCTTATTCCCCAAAAATTAGGGAGTATAACAAAAAATTAACTTGAAGATTAGTTGCGAATAGGCAAGGCGTTTAGAGTGGAACTTTGGCCCAAAACGCGCTGCGGTACAGCTGGAGAGAGTAAAAATGTGTTGTTCATTTAGAATCTTTGTTTTTGAAATTTCTCAAAAACCAACCATTTTAAAAATACTTTCACTTTGTTTGTTTACAGTACAAAAGTGCCAAAAAAAAACCAATAATTTATATAATGCACCAAATTTTCATTAGCCACTAAAGCATACTGAACATGTTGAGTTCCTTTTCGGTAAGGGTTCTCCAGCGGCCGCGCGGCAAATCTTTTTTGGTAAGGGGGCCGAGCGTAACACAATCTACCCGAACCACGTCATACCCCAAATGTTCAAAAATAGTGCGAATAATGCTGTTTCCGGTATGTTTTATTTTTAAGCCTATTTCACTTTTTGGGGAATTATCTACGTAGCTTATTTCCTCCACGGAAATTTCTCTTCCTTCAATACTGAAGCCTTCCTTTATTTTTTTTAGATGCTCAGCTTTTAGGTTTTTGTCCAGCTCTATATGGAATAAACGTGGAATCCCTTTTTTGGTAAATTTTTGCACAAATTCATCATCGTTTGTAAAAAGCAGCAGTCCAGTAGCATTTCTGCCCAAGCGCCCGAATGGTTTAATTTTGGCTGAAGTAGCGTTTGCAACCAAGTCCATTACCGTCATTCCTTTAGCATTACTATCGGTTGTGGCAAAACCCTTTGGTTTGTTCAGCAGGACGTAGGTATTTGGCTCAGGGTTTAAACGGCGGCCGTCAAAACGTACGTCATCACTTAATTGCACCTTGTAGCCCATTTCATTTACAATTTTTCCGTTTACGGAAACCAGACCTGTTGCAATATAGGTGTCTGCCTCGCGGCGTGAGCATACACCACTGTTTGCAATGTATTTATTAAGGCGTATTCCGTCACCTGGATTGCTCTTTTTTACTTCTTTTACGGGTTTTTCCCTGCGGCCTATTTCCTTGCCCGTTTTATCAAATCGTAATTTCGGCTTGGCTGTAGGGTCTTGTTGACGCCCGGTTTTTTTGGGTAAAGATTCTGAATTTAAAGGAGCATTTCCTCTTGCATTGCTTCGGTTGCGCTGGTTATTACTACCACGCCCCGAAGCTTTTCCTCTGTTTTGATTGTCTTGTCTGCTCATAGTTACTTTTTTGCAAAGGTAAGCAAATTAAGTAGGCACTCGCAGTTTTCAGTTTACAGTAAAAAGACTGCTAATTGTGACTTGTGACTGAGGCTTTTTAGGAAATTATTTCCTTTAATATATAAAGGTAATCTGCTCTGTTTTTCAGAAAATCCAATTTAGAAATATCAATAATTTTTATGTTTTCAGCATGTTGGTTTTTAATGAATTCCAGATAACCTGCATTCAACTTTTGTAGATACGATGCTTGTATGCTCTGCTCGTACTTACGGCCTCGTTTTTTTATATTTTCCAACAAGCGGTCGGTGTTTTGGTATAGGTAAATATATTTATCTGGCTTGGGCACATCTTTGTGCATTACATGGAAGAGTTTTTTATACAGTGCGTATTCTTCCTCGGGCAATGTGATGTCTGCAAAAATAAGGGATTTATTTACATCGTAATCTGCAATGACAGACTCCTTAAAAAGATCGAACTGGGTAATATCGTCTACCAATTGTTGGTAGCGGTCTGCCAAAAAAGACATTTCCAGTGGAAAGGCGTAACGTGAAGCGTCTTCGTAAAACTTTGGAAGGAAAGGGTTGTCCTTAAAACGTTCCAAAATTAGTTTTGCATTAAAATCATTTGCAATCTTGGTGGCCAAACTTGTTTTTCCGGCCCCGATGTTTCCTTCAATCGCTATATAATTGTATTGTGAAATATTATAATCCTTCATCGGGTTGCTAAGCCATTTGGACTGCTTTTGAAGCATACTTGAGTCTTCACTAGCCGCTAAAATTTTTATAATATTTTTTTGGGAAACCGGATGCACTAAGTGCGAATTGAGTTCGGCCAAAGGTTGCAAAACAAACTTTCGCTTTTGCATTTCGGGATGTGGAACGATTAGCTTTTCAGTCTCAATAATTAAATCGTCAATAAATATGATGTCAATATCTATAGGCCGCGAAGTATATGTTTTGGAAGCATTGCGCTTGCGCCCCATAGTTTTTTCAATTCTTAAAATTTGTTTTAGAACTGCGGCAGGTTTCAAATCGGTTTGTAGCCACACGGCACAATTCAAAAAAGAATCTCCATCAAAACCCATTGCCGGGGTTTCGTATACCGAAGAGATTTTCATGATGCTTCCCACCTCGTCAAAAAGCGCATTCACCGCACTCTGAAGATACTCAAAACGGTTGCCCATATTGCTGCCAAGCGAGAGATAAACGTTATGCAGAGGTTGCAATGGATTCAAATTTTAACATTTAAGACGAAATTAAGGAAAAGAAAAAGACTACCAAGTAAATTTGTGCGTAGATATAAATTTTACGGAAAGGCCGCTTTTTAACAGGTTGTTTCCAAAGGGATTATCACAAAATAAATTTTTAAATTTTTTATGAATAAAGCACTAAAAATAATAGGAATAATTATTGGAATTTTGGTTTTATTGCTGATTGCGGCACCATTCATTTTTAAAGGAAGTCTTGAAAAAATGCTGAAACGCACCATCAATGAAAATCTCAACGCCACAGTAACCTGGGAAGATCTCGACTTGAGTCTTTTCAGTAGTTTTCCTGATGCTTCACTTCAGTTGAATAATTTTAGTGTAATTAACAAAGCCCCATTTGAGGGCGATACTTTAGCAAGCGGCAAGACGCTTTCACTAGATATGGGCATTATGCAGCTTTTCAAAAAAAGCAATGATGCTATAAAGGTAGATGAAGTAAAACTTGACGAAGCTTTTGTAAATATAAAAATTGATTCTCTTGGGAATGCAAATTATGACATTGCCATAAAAAACGATGCCCCCGCCACAACTGATGCGGAATCTAGTGGCGGATTTACTTTCGATCTGAAAAATTATGAAATAAAAGATTCACGCATCAATTACTTGGACGAGGCTACAAAAACCTACATCCTACTTACGGAAGTACAGCATAAAGGAAGTGGTGATCTTTCACAGGAAATAAGCAATCTGGATACTGAAACCGAAGCACTTGCTTCATTTCGCCTTGACAGTACAGAATACCTAACCAGAAACAGGGTTTCGCTAAATGCAGTTTTTAAACTCGATCTCAAAAACCAAAAATATACTTTTTTAGAAAACGAGGCCAACATCAACGAGCTTCCACTTACGTTTGATGGCTATGTGAAAGTGAACGAAACAAATAACGAAGTCGATATCACCTTCAAAACACCTTCTTCAGATTTTAAAAACTTTCTGGCAGTTATCCCAGAAACATATGTGAAGCAAATAAATGATGTGAAGACCACTGGAAATTTCACCGTAAATGGTATGCTAAAAGGTATCGTTGACAGTACGCACATCCCGATGATGGACATAAAAATAGCGAGTGAAAATGCTTCCTTTAAATATCCCGATCTTCCCAAAACGGTTGACAATATCACGATTGACGCGCAGTTGGTGAACGAAACTGGGTTATTAAAAGATACCTTCCTAAATATTCCAAAGTTGACATTTAGGATTGATAACGAACCCTTCCGCATTAGTGGAAGCATCAAGCAAATAACCGAAAATCCATTGGTGAACTTGGAAATGCAGGGCACACTCAATCTGGCAAATATTGAAAAAGTACTGCCTGTAGAAATGGAACAAAAACTCAGCGGTATTTTTAAGGCAGATGTTATCGCTAATTTTGATATGGAATCGGTTGAAAAAGAACGTTATGATAGGATTGACGCCCGCGGAACTGCCAGTCTTATCAATTTTAATTACGATGCAGGTTTTAAGAGCGAATTGAAAGTTGCCAATGCCAATCTCGCAATGCAGCCGGGCACTATCACACTAAAAGAACTGAATGCCAATACGGGGCAAACCGATATTCGGGCCTCGGGAAACATTCAAAATCTTATTCCATTTTTGATGAGCAAACAGGATTTGAAAGGTAGGTTTGCTGTGCAGTCAAATACCTTTAATGTAAACGATTTTATGGCTGTGGAAAATACTTCTTCTGAAAATAATTCCGAAGAAAAAAGGAGTAATTCCCAAAACACATCTTCTTCCGAAGGGGTCAAAATTCCAGATTTTTTGAATGCTACGTTAGACTTTAACGCAAGTATAGTAATATATGACAATTTAGAACTGAAAAATGCAAAGGGAACCGCCGCTATTGCGAATGAAATAATTACCATCAGCAATTTCACCTCTGATATTTTTGGCGGAAATATTGCGCTATCCGGAAACGTTTCAACCAAGAATGAAACTCCCACTTTTGCAATGAACCTGGATTTAAGTAAAATCGATATTGATCAATCATTCAAGCAATTGGAAATGTTTCAGTTTTTGGTACCGATTGCAAAGGCGCTGCAGGGAAATTTAAACACTAAATTTGAATTTACCGGCCAGCTCACAAGTGATCTTTCGCCAAAACTTTCCACGCTTGCCGGAACTGCTTTGGCACAAATTATTACTGCCGAAGTGGATCCGCAACAAGCTCCTCTGTTGGCCGCCTTGGGCAACAAAGTTTCATTTTTGAATCTGGATAGGTTGAGTTTAAGGGACGTGAGCACCAACTTTTCTTTTAACAACGGTAAAATTGAGGTAAAACCTTTTGATTTTGATATAAAAGGAATCAATGTTGCCGTTGCCGGAACACACGGCTTGGACAAAACTATTGATTACAATGTAACTATGGATGTACCTGCGAAATATTTGGGGAGTGAGGTTACAAAATTGCTTCAAAATTTAAATGAGCAGGAAGCTGACGCAATGAGCGTGGCACTACCAATTGGTTTGAAAGGAACTTTTACCAATCCACAAGTTTCCTTAAATGCAGAAACGGCAATTAACACGTTGACCAAACAAATTTTAGCGAAGCAAAAAGACAAATTGATAAAGCAAGGAACTGGGATTCTGGAAGATATTTTGGTGGGCGGAACCAAGCAGGACTCCACTAAAACGAATACCAATAATAATCAACAACAAACTACGCAACAACAAAATACAAAAATCATAAGGGATGTGTTAGGTGGAATTTTGGGTGGAAAGAAAAAGAAAACCGATACTACACAAACAGGAAGTTAATTTACCGTTATGGACACTACATATCCTTCGTTTCCCCGAATATTGAAAACGGTTTGATCTTCAAACAGTAGGTATTGGCCTTTTATACCTTTCAGAACCCCTTCAAAGAAAGGATTCTTTTCGAGGTTAAGTGATTTTGGTTTTTCGGGATATTTCAATACCGGGAACTGCAGATTTGTTTCGGCATTGTTTTCCAAATAATATTCGGCAGCTTCGGCAGGAATAAATTGTTTCAGTCTGTTTCGCCATTCCACTAAATTTTCATCGGTCACATCATTTTTCAACATGCTTCTCCAGTTTGTCTTATCGCTCACGTGGTCTTTCAAAGCTACTTCGGTAATTCCCGCCAAATAACGATTGGGAACCTCAACAATTTCAATAGCCTCATGTGCGCCTTGGTCTATCCAACGGGTAGGAATCTGGCTTTTGCGCGTTACTCCTACTTTTACGCTACTGCTATTGGCAAGGTACACTACGTGGGGCTGCAGTTGCACTCGCTTTTCAAATTCTAAGTCACGATCTTCAATATTAAGATGTGCCTTACTTTTTTCGGGACTAATTACCCAATCTGCTGCTTGTGGAATTTCATAAAAACAGTCATAACAATAACCCTGACGATAAATTTTCTTTTGAAGGCCACAATTTAGGCATTGATAGCGGAGAAAATTGATAGAAACTTTTTTATCCAGCAATTGGTTCATGTGCAAAAAATCGTTTGCAAAAACAAGATAGTATTGAATGGGCGAACCGTTTTCAGTCTGCATTTTGGTAAGTACTCCTTCGTAATTCATTTATTCAAAAATATTTAGGCGATAATTTTTCTGAAGAAACACTGTGGAAACATCACTTCAAAAAAGCGGAAATCGTAATTATAAAATCGTTATTTTTATAGCATAAAGATAGCAGAAAAACATGCCAATCCCCATTGTAAATTCCATTGCTTCTTGGTTCCTAAAAAAAAGATTTCATCAAATAGACCTTTTTTTAAAGTATCCTATTGAAGTCCAGGAAGAATTACTTTTCAATTTACTTCAGAAAGCAAAGCATACAGAAATTGGCCGGGAGTATGATTTTTCATCAATAAAAACTTATCGCGAATTTTCTGAAAGAGTACCCGTTACCACATATGAAGAAAACGAAGCCAGAATTGAACGCGCCAGATGCGGTGAAAGCAATATTTTCTGGCCCACGCCCATAAAATGGTTCGCAAAATCCAGTGGCACAACCAACGCCAAGAGTAAGTTTATACCGGTAACCAGCGATTCGTTGGAAAATTGCCACTACGCAGCAAGTAAGGATTTGCTATGTATGTACCTCAACAACAACCCAAATGCGCAATTATTTTTGGGAAAAAGCCTTCGCCTGGGGGGCAGCAAGCAGTTGTATCAAGAAAACGGAACCGTATTCGGAGATCTTTCCGCAATTTTGATTGACAACATGCCTTTTTGGGCAGAGTTCAGCAGTACACCCAGCAACGAAGTTTCATTAATGGGCGATTGGGAAACTAAGATGCAGGCAATTGTAAATGAAACCATTAAAGAAAATGTAACCAGTTTAGCGGGAGTGCCTTCATGGATGCTGGTTTTGCTGAATCAAGTGATGGAGACCACGGGAAGAAATAATCTTTTTGAAGTTTGGCCAAACTTGGAAGTTTATTTTCACGGAGGTGTAAATTTTGATCCTTACATAGACCAATACAACAAGTTATTACCAAAAAATGATTTTAGATATTACGAAATTTACAATGCTTCCGAAGGTTTCTTTGCAATCCAAGATAGAAACGAAAACAAGGAATTGCTATTGATGCTTGACTACGGAATATTTTATGAATTTATTCCGATGGATAATTACGGCACCTCTGAAGAAAGGGTGATTCCTTTGAGCGAAGTGGAGGAAGGTAAAAATTACGCCATTGTAATCACTACAAATGCTGGGCTTTGGCGATACAAAATTGGTGATACTGTACGCTTTACCTCGACAGATCCGTACCGCATAAAGGTTACTGGCCGAACAAAACACCATATAAATGTTTTTGGTGAAGAGTTAATTATTGAAAACGCCGAAACAGCATTGCGAAAGGTTTCACAACTCACAAATGCTGAAATTGTGGATTATACAGCCGCACCAATTTTTATGAATGGAAAAGAAAAAGGGGCGCACGAGTGGATAATCGAATTTAAATCACCGCCCGACGACCTTAATTCATTTACCAAACTTTTGGACACTGCTTTACAGGAAGTAAATAGCGACTATGAAGCCAAACGCTTCAATAACACTACGCTTAACGCCCCGACAATCCATCACGCTCGCGAACGTCTTTTTTATGATTGGTTAAAAGAAAAAAACAAACTCGGCGGACAGCACAAAGTGCCACGGCTTTCAAATACACGCGATTATTTGGAGGAACTTTTACGTTTAAACAATACTTTTTAGCTTCCTTTTTAAAAATACCAACACTTGTAAAATGTTGTAAATCGGGCATTTTAAACACTTTATCGACTGCTTTTTTCAAAAGTTGTATTTCAACGAGTTTACAAGTAAGTTCAACTAAAACTTTTGTGTGCGCTTTACTTCCAATGTACTTTTGACATATCAAAATCATTGATATTTCAAAATGAAACAAGTTTTATACATAGTTTGCTTTTTGGTTTTTACCGTTTTGTTTTCATCTTGCGCGTCTACAAACGCAGCAAAAAATGATGGAGAAGTAGCCGGTTATAATTTAAGAAGCAAAAAAGAGCAGATGCACAATAAAATTCTTCACACTAAGAATAAGTCTTTGCTTGCCACTCCCTAAGAATCGTCTTAGTACAACATACAAAAACCTCGGAACTTTCCGAGGTTTTTCTTTTATAAAACTGTATGATATTTTAAGAAACAGCCTTCAGTTTTTTGATAGTTGATTTACTGAGCTTTTCTTCAGCATATTCTTTTGTCACGTGAAGTTTTGTTTCGTCAGTTCCGGGCAGATCGTACATTGCATCTGTTAAAACAGCCTCGCAAAGCGAGCGGAGGCCACGTGCGCCAAGTTTGTATTCAATTGCTTGCTCGACAATAAAGTCTAAAGCTTCTTC
The DNA here is from genome assembly GCA_002364215.1 of Aequorivita sp. UBA3180. Taxonomy (GTDB): domain Bacteria; phylum Bacteroidota; class Bacteroidia; order Flavobacteriales; family Flavobacteriaceae; genus Aequorivita. The sequence continues at coordinate 157,010 of DEXQ01000002.1, forward strand.
CGTAATTACAAAATCAATTCCGTCCATTTCAAACAGTTTTTTGTACTGTTTTATAATGGCGTTTTTGGGTTCGGTAAGAATTGCTCGCAACGTTTCCTTATCCAATGGGTTCATATAAGTCAAGACTGGAAGACGACCGATTATTTCGGGAATCAGTCCGAAATCCTTTAGATCCTTCGGAATAATATAGCGAAGCATATTATCTTTTTCCATCTGATTTTCCTTTACCGAAGCTGAAAAACCAACTGCCTGCATATTCAATCTTTTTGAAATATGACGCTCAATACCATCAAAGGCACCACCAGCGATAAAAAGAATATTCTCCGTATTTACTTCAATGAATTTTTGGTCGGGATGTTTTCTTCCTCCTTTCGGTGGAACGTTAACTGTGGTTCCTTCCAAAAGTTTCAACAAGGCTTGCTGCACCCCTTCGCCACTCACATCGCGTGTTATGGATGGATTGTCACTCTTGCGAGCTATTTTATCTATTTCGTCAATAAATACAATTCCGTTTTCGGCTTTTTCGAGGTTGTAATCTGCAGCTTGAAGTAAACGCGTCAAAATACTTTCCACGTCCTCGCCCACGTAACCAGCTTCAGTTAAAACCGTAGCGTCAACAATGGCCAAGGGAACGTTCAACATTCGGGCAATGGTTTTTGCGATCAAGGTTTTCCCGGTTCCGGTTTGCCCGACAATGATGATATTACTTTTCTGTATTTCAATATCGTCATCGCTCTTTGGCTGTAGCAATCGTTTGTAGTGATTGTAAACAGCAACCGACATCACTTTTTTAGTATGCTCCTGCCCTATTACGTATTCATCCAAAAAGGCATTGATAAGCTTTGGTTTTTTCAGCATTAAATCCTTGGAAATATCTGTATTTCCAGAATGCAAAGCCTCTTCAACCACAATTCCGTGAGCCTGTTCAATACAACGGTCGCAAATGTGTGCATCCAAACCTGCAATGAGCAAATTGGTTTCCGACTTTTTACGGCCACAAAAGGAACATTCCAAATCTTCTTTCGACATATTATCTTTTTTCAAAAAATCTATTTTTTAGCTTCGTGTCAATATTTCATCAATCATTCCGTATTCCAAAGCTTTATCGGCTTTCATCCAATAATCGCGATCGCTGTCCTCATAAACTTTTTCATAGGTTTGGCCAGAGTGATTTGCGATTATTCTATAAAGTTCTTCTTTTAAGGTGATTATTTCGCGGGCGGTAATTTCAATATCACTCGCTTGTCCCTGTGCGCCTCCCAATGGTTGGTGAATCATTACTCGAGAGTGTGTTAGGCCGCTGCGCTTTCCTTTTTCTCCTGCACAAAGCAAAACCGCAGCCATTGATGCCGCCATTCCGGTACAGATTGTTGCCACGTCTGGCTTAATGAATTGCATGGTATCATAGATTCCCAAGCCTGCGTAAACGCTTCCACCGGGTGAGTTGATGTAAATTTGAATATCGCGAGCGGCATCTGTACTTGCCAAAAACAATAATTGGGCCTGTACAATATTTGCCACTTGGTCGTTGATTCCGGTACCAAGGAAAATAATGCGGTCCATCATCAAACGTGAAAAAACGTCCATCGCCACGGCGTTCATTTGGCGTTCTTCAATAATATTTGGGGTCAAGTTCGTGGGGTACATACTACTTATAATTTTGTCGTAGTACATGTTGTTGATGCCTTGATCTTTTATAGCAAAGTTTCTGAATTCGTTACTGTAGTTCATAAATATTCTATTCCTATTTTTAAATACTAAAAATTATGAGACTCCTGCCTTCGCAGGAAATTAAAAAGGCGTCAAATTAAACAATTCAACGCCTAAAGATAACTATTTCTTCGCTGAATTAGGCGTAGGCTTCCTTAATGAATTTATCGTAAGTAATCTCCTTTGTCTTTAGTTTTGCGTTTTCCTTAAAGAAATTAAGCAATTTATTAGTGTTCAATTGCTCACTTAAACGCTCAACTTCTTCTTTGTTTGAAAGAATTCGTGCAGCGATTGACTCTAATTCCTCTTCTGTGGAATTGGTTTGGCCAAATTGTGCCATCTGCGCTTTTATCATATTTTTTGAATAGTCTTTCAACTCTTCAAAAGTTACCTGCAGGTTATTTTCCGCACGAAGTTTTCCTTCGATCAATTGGTAGCGTAGTCCCTTTTCGCTTCTTTCGTATTCGGCTTTTGCATCTTCCTCTGATAGTCTTTTTTCGCCCGTCATTGCAATCCAGCGCTGTAAAAATTCCTTCGGAAGATCGAATTTTGTGTTTTCAATCAAGGTCTCAACTACATCATTCAATAATTTTTGGTCGCTTTGCTGTGCAAATTGCCCTTCGGCATCCTCCTTTATTTTGGCCTTCAATTCCTCTTCGGAAGTAACTACGCCTTCCCCGAACAATTTATCGAACAGTTCTTGGTTCAATTCGGCCATTTCACGTTTGTTCACTTCTTCGATTTTGAAGGAAACCTCAATGTCCAAACCGTGAGCCTCGTCATGGGAAACGCCAAAATATTTTTGGTTGTCGTGGTCATCGGCAAACATTCCTTTTGTTTTTAAAGTAACCGTGTCGCCAACTTTTGAACCAATTAGGCTTTCCAATTGTTTTTTACCGGCAATTTCCTCAGTGGAAAGTGTAGTTTTTTTATCAATTTCTTTTTCAGTTGAAGTAAAAGTTCCGGTAATTTCATCACCTTTTTCAACCTCTTTTTTCGAAATTAATTTTCCGTATTGCTTGCGGATGGTCTTTACTTGGTTGTTCAGCATTTCATCATCTGCGATGATTTTGTAGTGAACCACCTCATTGCCTTTTACGTCAACGTCGAATTTTGGCGCAAGGCCCAATTCAAATTCAAAGGAATAATCATCTGCATCCCAATTTATTTCTGCTTCATTCTTCGGAAGTGGGTTTCCTAGTACGTCCAGTTTTTCTTCGTTAAGAAATTTGTGGAGTGCATCTTGCAAAAGCTTGTTTACTTCTTCTACCAAAACCGCTTTTCCGTATTGCTTTTTTACCATTCCCAAAGGCACGTGTCCTTTTCGGAACCCGGGGATATTGGCGTTTTTACGATAATCGTTCAGCACTTTTTCAACTTTGCCTGAATAATCGTCTTTTGAAACCTCTACCGTAAGTACAGCGTTCAGTTTATCAATGTCTTTTTTTGTAATGTTCATTTTTTCTCTTCTGAATTTCGGGTTGCAAAAGTACGGCTTTTTGCATAACCCAACAAACATTTACAAACTGTTGTTCAGCAATTTGCTAATCTTCTTTAATAAGTGAAAAAAGTATGGATTGAAAAAGCGAAAGCAACAAACTGAAAAGAAGCGCCCACCAAATGGTAGCCACCGCAAATCCGCCCACAAAATAGTCGGCCATCATTATAATGAAAGCATTGATTATCAGCAGGAAAAGTCCAAAGGTAATAATGGTTATGGGCAGCGTCAATAGTACCAAAATTGGCTTTACTATAAGCCGCAATAGTGCAATCACAATTGCAACTATAATGGCCGAACCATAGCCTTCAACAGCTACGCCAGGCAAAATTTTTGACAATACCACAACTGCGAGGGCCGTAAGCAATAATTTAATGATTAGTTTCATGTTTGTGAGGTTTAAGTTGAATTTAAAGATAAAAAAAAACCGCCCATACTAGGCGGTTTTTCTATAAAGCAAATATTTAATATTAATTATTTGTAACTGTAATAGTTGCATAGTTACCAATGTGCACCTTAGGAATAGTTGCATCATAGGTATCATTAATTGCTTGAATAATCAAGTTTGCAGTATAAGCATACCCTCGTGGAGTTGGGTGAACGCCGTCCAAAGAAAACGCCCCGCCTGTTACAAACTGTGAAGTAAGCACGCCACCATCATAAACAACACCTCCATTTGCAACTCTCGCCAAAGCAGCCTTTGCATCAACGAAAGCCAATCCTTTGGCTCCGGCAAGGGCTTGGATAGTGGCATTGTACGCAGTGCTTGCTGCAGTGATGCGTGCTTGTTCAGAAACCGCTAAAACATATTGGTCTGTTAAAGGAATTGAAACTCCAATAACACCTTGTGGATTGTTTGGGTCTGGAGTTGTACCCAATACCGATGAAGCAGTCAAAACAATAAGATCATCAGACTTTACTTGACGTAATTGGCCCAACAATGCTGCTAACTGAGGCGGAAGACTAAAAGGCGCCCCCTGCAAAATAGTCGTTAAATCGGTAAGATCATCGTCTGTCATAATTGGGAAATTTTGTCCCGCAGAGAAATTGATCATACGCAGTGCAGCTTCTTCAGGGGTAATTACTCCCATAGCCGCCAAACCTGGCAATATTTGTGCATTATATGCTGCAAATTGTGCATTCAATTGCGCCGCAGTTGCAGCATCCAACGGAATCGCATTAGTTGGAACAGTAGTGAAGTAAGGTATAGATGTTACTTCAGGAATATTCACCAAAACACCTTTTGCACCGCTTGCAGTTAAAGCATCTACTTGCTGGCTATAAACAGAGGCAAAAACGTTAGGATCTGTAATGTCGTTGCCACCATAGGTTGAAGGGTCAAAATTCCCAGTTTGATCAACTCCAGCTCCTCCGGATGTTGCATAACTTAAAATGTCGTTATTACCAATCCAAAGACTGAAAAAGGTTGGGTTCTGCGCAGCGGCATCACCAATTACAGTTGCGCTTTCGCTACTTGCAAAACGGGCAAAATAAGGGTTCGCCGCACCAGTTGGCACTCCAGCTACATTACCATAACCTGGAGCAACTAAATGAAAACTCTTTGCACCGGGAACACCCATATTGTTAAAAGACCCACTTAATTTATTTGAAATATCAGTAGTGGGAGTTCCTTCCAATCGAACTGGTCCTGGATTGCCATTTGCATCAACGGTAAGGACGAATCTGTTTTCAGCAATTTGTGTACCACCCAATAATAAACCCCCTATATTGTCATTCATCAACGGCTGCATAAATTCACCTCCGCCAGTAAACATAAACTGCTCCGCCATAATGTTCGGATAGCTATTTTCCTGCCCTGTAATGTATAGAGCCCCATCAGCATAACCAGCTGTCAAGGAATTTCCAACGGAAACATATTTTGAAAGATTTGCCGTTCCGCTGCTGTAAAAACCATCGTCAGTTACAGGGCTATCAAATTCTGGTTCGCAGCTTACAAAGCCAACAGCCAAGACCGCGAATGTATATTTAAGTATATTTTTCATCTTTAAGATTTTTTTTCGATTATAATTTATAAGTAAGCCCCAATCCTGGAACAAAAGCATTGGTTTTATAGGTTCCCTTAAATGGAACCGCTACACCATTTTCGAAGTAATAATTATATGAAGCATCCACCTCCTTAAAGTGTGAATAAAGGAAAGAAGCATCTATTTGAAGGTGCTCGCCAAGATTTACTGTAAGACCGGCGGTAAAGTTATTACTGTCGTTACGAGGTGTTTCAGGAGCGAAATAGCCTTCGCGAACAGGCGATTCATCAAAATAATAACCAGCTCTCAATGTGAACATTTTGGTAGCGTCATATTGCATCCCGAAACGATATATGGAAGAGTTCTTATAATTACGTGCATTTTTTGAATCTGGAATAGCTTCGTTTGCAAAATCGATATCCAAAGAATTGTAAACATCCCAAAAAGTTCTATTGTAATCAAAAGCGAAGGTCCAACTTTCGCAGAAATCGTAGGACATACCCACGGTCATTTCAGCTGGCATTGGCAAAGAGGCCTTGATAGAAGTATTTTCAAAAGGCGTTAAAGGAGAGTTTGGAATATTTTCAAACTCGGCAGTACCATCTTCAGCATCAAGGATAATTTCTGAACGATACGTAGCACCTATGTGAAGATCATCCGTAAGATTAACCATTGTACTGGCTACCCATCCCCAGCTACTTACTCCAGAAGCATCAATAGTTACATTTGCACGATTTCCATCAAGATCGGTAAGGGTACGGTTTAGGTTTCTGTTAAAGTTAACGGAACCGGTAACATAAATTGGACCACCGCCAAAACTCAATTTGTCGTTAATTTTGAAAGAAACTGTTGGCTGTATATAGATTGCCTGTAAATCAATATTATTTACAAGGTGCGATCCCGCCCAATCGTCTTCATATTCTACAGAACTTCCGTAGGGAGTGTAAACGCCAAGACCAAAAGCCAACCAATCTGTTGCTTGGTATGACGCATATAAATAAAGTGGAGTCCCTACGGGACTATCGGTCCGCGCATTTGCACCAGTTTCGGCGTCTTGATAGGCAATGTTTGAAAACACACCGTGCACACCTGCTGAGATACTGAATTTATCTTCCAGATAAACCAATGCTGCGGGGTTAAAAAACACCGATTCGCTACTGTTTACAACCGCAACGCCCGTGTGCCCCATCGCGAGGGCTTTATTGCCCTGCAAACTTACGCGGTAACCGCCCGCATAAGTAACCGCACTTGCTAGCGCAAAAACGGCAAGTAGTAATACTTTCTTCATAATTGTTTATTTCTTTAGAGTTAATTCTTAGTTTTAAATTAGTAAGGAATTATTTATAAGGTATTTATTATGCACGCATAAGAAACCTTCTTACAATATTATAAAAAATTCATAACATTATCATAAAATTCATCAGGATTTTCTGCGTGCAGCCAATGGCCGGCGTTTGATATTGTAATTATTTTTGCTTTCGGAAAATGCTTTTTAATCAAAATCTCGTCTATCGGTTCTATGTAGCCACTTTTCTCACCTCCTAAAAAAAGCGTATCGCCTTCAAAAACAGTTTCATTGGCAAGCGCAACCCCCACTTCTTCAATTTTTTCTGAAAGAACGGATAAATTTATGCGAAGCGCCAGTTCGTTTTTATTTTTTCGGTATAGATTTTTAAGAAGAAACAGTCGTGTACCTTCGTCTTTTATATATTCCGAAAGGACATCCTCTGCTTCGCCGCGTGATTTTATTTGTGAAAAATTCAATGACGAAAGCGCTTTCAAAATATCTTGATGGTGTGACGGATAAGACTTTGGACCAATATCTGCAACAACCAGTTTCGAAACCATTTCGGGATAGGTTACTGCAAACTGCATTGCAACTTTTCCACCCATGGAATGACCGAGTAGAATTATTTCTTTTAAACTGTGCTCTTCGCAATAATTTTTCAAATCTTCCGACATTAATTCATACGAAAATTCATCGCTGTGAAAACTTCGCCCGTGGTTGCGCTGGTCCAAAAGATGAACCTCATAACCGGCTTCTGCCCAGCGAGTGCCGAGGGTTTTCCAGTTATCGCTCATACCGAGGAAACCGTGAAGGATTACGAAAGGTTTGCCGGAACCTAATATTTGAGAGTGGAGAGTCATTAATTAAGTTTTTTTAAATATTCTGAAATCACCTTTTCCAACCCATCATAGAGCGCCTCGCAAATAAGCGCATGCCCAATGCTCACTTCCAAAAGATTTGGAATGTTTTGCTTAAAAAAAGCAATGTTTTCCAATGAAAGGTCGTGCCCGGCGTTGATGCCCAAACCTAATTTATTTGCGAGAATTGCGCACTCTGTATAAGGTTTTACGGCTTCTTTGTTTGCCAAGGAATATTGTTTTGCGAATTCTTCGGTGTAAAGTTCAACTCTATCGGTTCCCGTTTCGGCGGCGCCCTCGATCATTTTTAAGGTTGGATCTACGAAAATTGAAGTGCGGATTCCGTTTCGCTTAAATTCAGAAATTATTTCTTTTAAGTAATCTCTGTGTTTCACGGTATCCCAGCCTGCGTTGGAAGTGATTGCATCGACAGCGTCGGGAACCAAGGTTACTTGTGTAGGTTTTATTTCCAAAACCATCTTTGTGAAATTATCCATCGGATTCCCCTCAATATTATATTCCGTGGAAACGATTGATTTTAAATCATACGCATCTTGATACCTAATGTGGCGTTCGTCGGGCCTTGGATGGATTGTGATTCCCTGTGCTCCGAAATTTTCCACATCTTTTGCAACCTGCAACAAATCAGGGGCGTTACCGCCGCGTGCATTGCGCAGTGTGGCGATTTTGTTTATGTTTACGCTAAGTTTTGTCATTTCTTTGTGTTATAATTAACAAAAATACAAACCTTCCAAACGCTAATGAACCTTTATTTTAAGTAATTTGCGTTAAAAATAATTTGCAATGGAAACTAGGAATTATATCATAAACGATATTGAACCGTTTGACATTTCTTCTAATGTAAAAGATGTGCAAGTGGTATTCAACCAGCTCACCTATTCACATGTCCCTGTTAAAAAGGACGGTCATTTTATTGGTTGTGTTTCTGAAAATGATGCGTACTGTTTTGACAATACCAAAACACTTAATGATTTTCAATATGCCTTAGAGCCCTTTCACGTGCTTGAAGATACGAATTGGTTAGACATCCTGGAAGCTTTTGCACTTCACAACAGCAATATTATGCCTGTTTTGGGTGCTGAAAACAAGTATTTGGGATATTATGAATTAGGTGATATTATGAGCCTTTTTAACAACACTCCCTTTCTGAACGAAACCGGTGGAATTATTGTGGTTGAGAAGGGAATCCAAGATTATTCTTTCAGTGAAATCTGCCAAATTGTAGAATCTAACGGAACTAGGATTTTTGGAGTATTTATTTCAAAAATTCAAAATGACACTGTACAGATTACCTTAAAAGTGGGCCACACCGCTATGAACAGTATTGTTCAAACGTTTAGAAGGTATAATTATAACGTAATAAGTCATCACGAAGAAGATAAATTTTTGGAGGATTTAAAAGAACGTTCCGATTATCTGGACAAATACCTTAATATATAAAAGTAGTCGTCAGTAGAAAGTAAAAATAAAAGTATCCATAGCATCAAGATTATTTAAATGAAAATAGGCATCTACGGACAATTTTATCACGAAAATTCTGAAATTTATATTCAGATGTTGCTCGATGCGCTTCAGAAGAGAGAGGCCGAAGTTGTTATTGAGGAAAACTTTTTGGGCATCATCAATCAAAATCAAGATATCACCAAAAATTTTTCTGCCTTTTCCACCTTTACCAAGTTAGACGCTAGTTTTGATCTTTTTTTCAGCATTGGAGGAGACGGAACAATACTCAAAGCCGTAACATTCGTTGCAGATTTGGGCATTCCCATAGTGGGCATCAATACAGGAAGACTTGGGTTTTTGGCAACAATCCAAAAGGAAGAAATGACCGAAAGCCTGAACCAGATTTTGGAGGGCGAATATTCCATATCTGAAAGAAGCTTGCTTACGGTTGAAACTTTTCCAAAGAGCGAAGAAATTCAACCATTAAATTTCGCATTAAATGAAGTAGCCGTAAACCGAAGAAATACAACCTCCATGATAAAGGTTGAGACATTGGTTAACGACAAATACCTTACCTCTTATTGGTCTGATGGTCTAATTGTAGCAACACCCACTGGCTCAACTGGATATTCCTTAAGTTGCGGCGGTCCAGTAATAGACCCCGATGCAAATAATTTTGTACTTACTCCTATTGCCCCTCATAATCTAAACGCGCGACCTTTGGTTATTCCAGATTCCAGCACCATTTCATTAAAAGTTTCGGGACGCGAAAACACTTTTTTGGTCTCTATGGATTCCCGTATTGCAACGCTAGAAAACGAAACTGAGATCATCATTAAAAAAGCTCCTTTTACCATTAAATTGCTTCAGTTACACGATGACAGTTTTATAAAAACACTTCGTAAAAAACTTTTGTGGGGCGAAGACAAGCGGAACTAAACAATAAAATCCATCAAAATTTGTTAATCAACTGAGACAAATTGGCTTCCCACAATGTCAAGCCAAGTTTATTGTTATATTTGCAAACTTTTAAAGTATATGAAGTATTTCGCGACTGTATTTTTAATACTCTCAACGGCATTCTATGCACATTCCCAGACCTATGAAATAGGTGGAATGATTGGAGGCGCAAACTATATTGGTGATGTTGGGAAAACCAATTTCATAAACCCAAACAGCTTTGCTGTTGGCGGTATTTTTAAATGGAACCGCAGCGCAAGACACGCTTTTAGGGGCTCGGTATTGATTGCAAATATAAAAGGAGACGATTCCAAAAGTCCTAACAGCCGTAGAAAACAACGCGGTTATTCATTTGAAAACACAGTAAAGGAACTTTCCATAGGGATTGAATACACCTTTTGGGATTTTGACGTTCATTCCCAAAAAGCTATTTCAACCCCTTATTTATATACCGGTCTCACAGGTTTTAGTTATACCGCTTTGCGCAAACGAGCAAATGGTGATATAGTAGAATATGATAATGCAATGAGCGTTGCAATACCCATGGTTGTAGGCTTTAAAGCCAATATGGGCCAAAATGCAATGGTAGGTTTTGAAATTGGCGCACGTTATACATTTACGGATGATTTGGACGGTAGCAACCCCGTAAAAGGGCTGGCAGACGAAGAAGGCCTTAAATTTGGAAACACAAACAGTGACGATTGGTATGTTTTTACTGGTATAACCGTTACTTTTGCCTTCGGAAGAAAGCCTTGTTATTGCAATTTTTAATTATAAAATGGACTATAAAGACCAAATAGACAAAGACAAACTGCCCCAGCACCTTGCCATTATTATGGACGGCAATGGCCGCTGGGCAAAACAAAAGGGTCTATTTAGGTCTATTGGTCATGAAAATGGCACCAAAGCAGTACGTGAAATAGTAGAAGGAAGCGCAGAAATAGGAATTCCTTTTTTAACGCTATATGCTTTTTCAACCGAAAACTGGAACCGCCCCAAAATGGAAGTGGAACTATTGATGAAACTCTTGGTTTCCTCCCTTAAAAAAGAAATAAAAACCCTTACCGATAACAATATAAAACTAAATGCCATCGGCAATCTGGACGCATTACCAAAAAAAGCGCACAAAGAGTTGCTGGACGTTATTGACAAAACTAAGGAAAACAAGCGAATGACCCTTACCCTTGCCCTAAGCTATGGTTCAAGGGAAGAAATTACAAAAACAATAAAAGAGATTAGTCTTAAAGTTAAAAATAACCTAATTTCGCCGCATGATATTGATGAAACGGTAATAAATAATCATCTTTACACGCAAAATTTACCAGATGTAGATTTATTAATACGCACTAGTGGCGAGCAGCGCATTAGTAATTTTCTACTTTGGCAAATAGCGTACGCCGAATTGTATTTTACTGAAACACTTTGGCCCGATTATACAAAAAACCATCTTTTTGAAGCAATATTAAATTATCAAAACAGAGAAAGAAGATTTGGAAAAACCAGTGAACAACTTAATCAATAGTTTCCTATTGCATACATACAGAAAATCTTATTGTATTTTATTATTTACAATACTTTCCGTTTTTACACTACAGGCACAGCAAAAAGAACTTGACAGCGGAAGAAAATACACCATAAACGAAATAAAGGTTACTGGAGCACAGAGCTTTAACGAGCAGACCGTAATTGCCTTTACAGGTCTAAAAAAAGGGGACAGAATCTACATTCCGGGCGAAAAATTGAGTCAAGTAACCAAAAAACTTTGGGAACAAAATCTTTTCAGCGACATCGCTTTTTACGTAACAAATATTGAAGGTGACAATGTTGATTTAGAGCTCTATATTGTTGAGCTACCAAAACTTAATGAAATTGTCATTAACGGAAAGGGAATAAGAAAGGCCAAGAAAAAAGAAATCATTAAAGACAATGATCTTAAAGCTGGCGCCAAGATTACTGAAAATCTTCTTACTACTACCAAAAATTACATTACAAATAAATATAAAAAAGACGGTTTTTTTAATACCGAGGTTACCATCAATACAACCCCTTATACAGATTCAACTGGTGTAGAAGTATCCCGAAATATGGTGATTTCAATCGATAAGGGAAAACGCGTAAAAGTTAAAAAAATCAATTTTGAAGGAAATGAGCATTTTACCAATGGCAAATTGCGACGTTCCATGAAAAAAACCAAACGCAAAAACTTTATACGTTTTTGGAAACGTTCAAAATATACCGAAGAAGGATTTGAGGAGGACAGAGAATCAATTCTAAAAAAATATAAGTCAAATGGTTATCGCGATGCCCGAATAATTAGTGATACACTTCGGGTTCTTGATAAAAAGAACGTAGCCTTAGACATTAAGCTTGAAGAAGGCGACAAGTATTATTTTGGCGATATTAAATTTATCGGAAACAGTGTGTTTACCGATAACCAATTACGCCAAATCCTGGGCATAAAAAGTGGCGAAGTCTATAACGGAGTTTTACTACAAGAACGCATTGCAGACGAAAGCGACCCAGAAGCAAACGATCTTACAAACCTTTACCAAAACAACGGATATCTCGCAGCAAGAATAAACCCAGTTGAGGTAGCCGTGCGCAATGACACCATCGATTTTGAAATACGGATAATGGAACGCAACCTGTTCTATTTTGACCACGTAACAGTTGTAGGTAATGATCGCACAAACGATCATGTGATTTATCGAGAATTAAGAACACGTCCCGGTCAAAAATACAGTAAACGCGACGTGGTAAGAACCATTCGCGAATTGGGACAGTTAGGCTTCTTTGATCCAGAGCAGCTTTCTCCAAATTTCAAGAAAGTTGATGAAAACAACGGCTTGGTTGATTTGGAATATTCCGTCGTGGAAAAAGGCTCCAGCCAAGTTGAACTTCAGGGAGGTTATGGCGGTGGCGGTTTTGTTGGAACGCTTGGACTTTCCTTCAATAACTTTTCGCTTAGAAATATTTTCAACCTTAGTTCTTACAAGCCTTTGCCAATGGGTGATGGGCAAAAACTATCAATTCGGGCACAGGCCAGTAGTTATTACCAAACTTATAGCATATCTCTTACAGAACCATGGTTAGGTGGTAGAAAGCCCGTACAATTGTCCACTTCGTTCTCTCACACTATTCAGAATTTCTACGATTACAACAATAGAAGAGCAGACAAATCCAGAAGTTTTACTATTACTGGAGGATCGGTAGGTCTTGCCAAAAAAGTGAAGTGGCCCGATGATTATTTTGTATGGTCTAATGCTATTAGCTTCCAGCATTACAATCTGAATAATTACAACACTGGCTTGTTTACATTTGGTGATGGTTATTCCAACAACTTGGCATATACTATCGGTATAAGCCGAAACAACACGGCCACCAACCCTATTTACCCAACACAAGGTTCCGACTTCAGTATTACTGCAAAGTTGACCCTACCTTATTCAGCGTTTAACAACGTTGATTACAAAGCTATTTCTAATGAGAGAGACCTTCTTGAGCTTACACCTCAAGACGATCCTGAGTATATTGATGACAGGAAAAGAATTTCTGAAATTGACCAAGAGCGTTTTAAATGGCTGGAATATTACAAAATTAAATTTAAGGGAAGTTGGTATACCAGACTTATAGGAAAAATGGTTCTTAAAACTAATACGGAGTTTGGATTCTTGGGAGCTTATAATCAAGATCGTGGTGTACCGCCATTTGAAAGATTTTTTGTAGGTGGTGATGGACTTGGCGCGTATAGCTTGGATGGCCGCGAAGTAATTCAGCTTAGAGGTTATCCTAACCAATCTTTATCTGATGCAGACGGAAATACGATTTACAATAAATTTTCGTTAGAGGTAAGATATCCCGTAACTTTGGCACAGATGGCATCCATCTATGTTCTTGGGTTTGCAGAGGGAGGAGCTTCCTATGATGGCTTCAGAAATTATAATCCTTTTGAACTAAAACGTTCCGCTGGCGCAGGATTGCGTATATTTATGCCAGCATTTGGACTTTTGGGTATCGATTTCGGATATGGCTTTGACCCTGTTTTGGGCGGAACCGAGAAGAATGGATGGGAAACCCACTTTATCATTGGACAACAATTTTAAAAATTGGCACGATATTTTCTTAAACAACAACCAAATAATATGAAGACAAAAAAAATACTATTTTTTACCCTTTTCCTTTTTTGCTTCACCTTTATGGCAGAAGCTCAAAGAGGCGTTCGCATAGGATATATTGATATGGAATATATCCTGGAAAGTGTTCCAGAATACAAAGAAGCCTCTATCCAATTGGAAGGAAAGGTACAACGCTGGAAACAGGATATTGAAAAGAAGCAGAAGGAAATAGACCAAATGAAACTGAACCTTGCAAACGAAAGGGTTCTTCTTACCAAAGAATTGATTGACGAGCGCGAAGAGGAAATTAAAATTAAGGAAGATGAAATGCTTCAATACCAACAGGATCGTTTTGGCCCAAATGGAGATCTAATGATCCAGAGAAGACAATTGGTTCAGCCTATACAAGATCAAGTTTTTAATATAGTTCAGGAAATTGCAGAGAATAAAAAGTATGATTTTATTTTTGACAAATCTGCAGACGTGGTTATGCTTTTCGCAGCAAAAAGAAATGACATCAGTGATTTGGTACTGCGAAGTATTGAACGTGCAGGCAGAAGAGTACAGGCTGCTAATAAAAAAGAGCAACGCGAAATAGAGCGTCGCGAAGCACTCTCATCTGAAGAAGAAGGTGCTATTACTGAAAGAGAAAAAGCAATTCAAGAAAAACAGGAGGAGCGCGAAAAACTGGTTGAAGCCAAAAAAACAGAGCGTGAAGAAATGATGGCCCAGCGCCAAAAGGAACGTGACTCTATCCGTGCTGCCAAAAAAGCTGAATTTGAAGAACGCAGACAACGCTTGATTGAAGAAAGAGAACAAAGAAGAGATTCAATAATGAATGCCCGTCAAAACAGAAATAATCCTTCTGAAGGAAGAAAAGAAGGCGATGAAGGTGATGGTCAAGAATAAAATAGTTTTATAATAATCAAATAAAAAGATAACACTTAAATTAAATACACTTACAATGAAAAAAATGAAAATAGTTTTAGTTGCAATGGCACTATTCGTGGGGGCTACAAGTTTTGTAAACGCACAGTCCAAAATTGCACACATCAATGCTCAAGAACTAATCGAGGCAATGCCCGAATATAAGGCTGCGCAAAGCCAATTGGAAAAAGTGCAGAAAACCTATGATACTGAAATAAAGGCAATGGCCAAAGAGCTAGAAACCAAAATGAAACAGTACGACACTGAAGCTGCAGGCAAAAGTGATGAAGAAAACCAAAAAAGATTCCAGGAAGTTCAAGGAATGCAGGATAATATACAAGCATACAGACAACAAGCACTTCAGGATTTAGATAAGAAAAGAACAGATATTTTTAAGCCAATTCTTGAAAAGGCCCAAAGTACCATTCAAAAAGTTGCAAAAGCACAAGGATATCAGTATGTGCTAGACTCAACCTTAGGTAGCGGCGTAATTCTTGCCGATGGAAAAGACCTAATGGCCGATGTAAAAAAAGAATTGGGAATGTAATTCTTTTTTAAAAGAAAATTTTTAAAACTGCCCGCACTTGTGGGCAGTTTTTTTATACCTTAATTTCAACTTATTGGCTACATTTACGTAATGAAAAAAAACAGTCCAATAGGCGTTTTTGATTCTGGCGTTGGGGGTTCTTCCATTTGGCAGGAAATCCACAAGTTGTTACCCTTGGAGCACACTATTTATCTCGCGGATAGTAAAAATGCTCCCTATGGGAATAAAACTGCGGAAGAAATCACCAAACTCAGCATTAAAAACACTGAGAAGTTAATCCAAATGGGAGCCAAAATTATAATAGTAGCTTGCAATACAGCTACTACCAATGCTATAGCTGCCCTTCGGAAAAATTACGATATTCCAATTATAGGAATAGAGCCTGCCATAAAACCAGCGGCGCTGCAAACCACTACAAAAAGCATTGGTATTTTGGCTACCAAAGGAACATTGAGCAGTGCGCTCTTCAGTAAAACAACACAGGAATTTACAAAGGATATAAATGTTGTCGAAATTATTGGCGAAGGCCTTGTACCTTTAATTGAAGCGGGAAATCTAGATGGTCCTGAAATGCATTCGTTAGTGAAGAAGTATACAAAGCCAATGATTGCTGCCAATATTGATTATTTAGTGTTGGGCTGCAGCCACTATCCATATATTATTCCACAGCTGAAAAACATTCTACCTGCAAACGTAAAAATTATAGATTCAGGGGAAGCCGTGGCCAGACAAACCAAGACTGTGCTTCAAAGTCTGGATATGCTTCGGGATGAGAATACTACGCCCAATCTTCAATTTTTCACAAATGCGGAAACTGAGACTTTAAAATTTCTTTTAAAGGAATATTGTGAAAAGATTTCTGTGGAGAAAAAGGATTTCTAAATCACTCCTTAAACCAAGAGGAATACATTACATAATTATTGGCTATGCGCTCTATTTCGCCTTTGGTAAGTTCGGGACTTATGTTTTTAATTTTCTTGGCGGGAATACCGGCGTAAATGCTTCCACTTTCAACTTTAGTGTTCTTTGACACTACTGCTCCAGCGGCTATAATGGTATTGCTCTCCACCACACAATCGTCCATGACGATGCTTCCCATTCCGATCAAAACATTATCATGGATTGTGCAACCATGAACAATAGCGTTATGCCCAATGGATACGTTGTTGCCTATGGTAGTGGGAGAGGTTTTGTAGGTGGCGTGAATTACCGCACCGTCCTGTACATTTACCTTATTGCCCATTTTAACGAAATGCACATCGCCGCGAATCACAGCGTTAAACCAAACGCTGCATTCATTGCCCATTACCACATCACCAACAATAGTGGCGTTTTCAGCAATAAAGCAATCTTTGGGAATTTCTGGATGTTTTCCATTTACGGATTTTAATATCATCGGTTGTAATTTGTAGTTCTTTGTAAAATTAGAATAACTTAATTGTGACGTTTTTATAGGGTATTTAGGGAGTATCTATGAGGTAGAGTCGGCATAATGTCGGCATAGGGTCGGCATAATGTCGGCATAGGGTCGGCATAGAGTCGGCATAGAGATGGCTTAGGGCTGAAAAAAATTAAATTTCAAATCTCTTGGAAAGGCACTAAAGCGTGAAGGATATTCGGCTTCCAATTGAGCTATAAATATACAGCATCACACTTGCGTTTCCAAATAAATTTTTAGCCAAAATAAGCTAGCAATTCCTTCTTTCGCGAAGGGCTAACCATTATTTCCTTCCCGCTGGAAAGTACTACGCTCCCGCCCTTTCCTTTTTTGTATTCGGTTATTTCGTTCACATTTACCAAATAGGATTTGTGAACGCGAGCAAAACCGTTTTCTGACAGGGAATCTTCAAAATATTTTAGCGTCTTGCTTACCAGTCGTTTTCCTTTCTTTAAATAGATCTGCGTATAGTTATCATCTGCTTGACAATAAAGGATTTCTTCCATTTGAAGCACTTCAAAACCGTTTTGCAGCGGAATGGTTATTTTGCCAGCCACTTGTGTTTGCAGTGGCTTTAAAATTGAATTTTGAAGACTGTTTTCCTTAGCTTTTATTTCTGAAACATAATCAACGGCCTCGATCAACTTATCTATGGAAATGGGCTTCAGCAAATAATAGGAAGCGTGTGCATTCAGCGCATCAATAGCATAATGGTTGTACGCCGTTACAAAAACGGTCTCAAACTGGCGGTCGCCAACCTTGTCTAACAAGTCGAACGCATTGCCAAAGGGCATCTCCACATCGAGAAAAACCACATCCAAATCATTATTTCGAATCAGAACCAGGGCTTCATCCACATTCCCCGCCTCGCCCTTTAGAGCGATGCTGGGACAATACTTTGCCAAATAATTTTTAAGGATTTCCCTGCTGGTTTCCTCGTCTTCTACTATTATTGCGTTTAGTTTCATCAATCTTTCTTTAAAATCAGTTCCACGCGGGTACCTTCGCTGTTCTCGAAAACATTCGCTACGGTTACGTCCACTTTGTCTTTGTACATTTCGTTTAAGATAGCAATTCTTTTTTGCGTATTGCCCATTCCTTTGGACTTCTGCTTTTTTTGGTTTTCGGTTTTGAATTCTTTTGATTTTGTGCGGCCAATACCATCATCTTGAATAGTAATCTTCACGGTTTTAGCATCTATTTTTTTAAAATCAATATTTAGCAAGCCTTTTTCCTCCTTATACCGAAGTCCGTGCCATACAGCGTTTTCTACATAGGGCTGAAGTAACATTGGTGGAATTACAAACTCATTTAAATTGATGGCTTCATCTACTGAAAATTTATAGTCGAACTTATCCTTAAACCGGAAATGTTCAAGTTTCACATAGAGTTCCAAAAGTTCAATTTCTTTTTCCAAAGGAATAAAATCCTCTTCACTGTTTTCCAAGACTGAGCGCATTAAAAGTGAAAAATCTGTCAAATATTTATTTGCGGCACGTTCGTCATTCACCGCAATAAAACTGTTAACTGAGTTGAGGGCATTAAAGATAAAATGAGGATTCATCTGCGACCTAAGCGATTTGAGAGCCAAAAGATTGTTTGCGAATTTTTGCTGTTTTACGTTTTTATACTGTGTATAAGCCGCAAAAACAAGTAACAAAACAATAATGGCCAACGAAATGATAACCCACTTTTGTATTTGGCTATTTCGCTCTATCAATTCTTGGTTTTCAAAGGCTAGTTTATAACGGCTTTCATTTAACTTTCTGTCGTTTTCCAAACTGGCAATACGGTTTTGTTTTAGGGTGATTTCTTTGGTGAAGCGTGCCGCTTGACTAATTTCCTGTTCCTTCTTCACATAAAGTTCATCCACAACTTCCACATACCGTTGGTAGCTTTCGGTGGCTTTATCATATTCACCGATGTCGCGATAAATTTCTGAAAGTTTACGGGTAGCATCCTTTTGTACTATCAAATCTTCTTTTTTATCGGCTTCAGCTATACTTTTTTCAAGATATGGAATGGCCTGTTCGTACTTTTCCTGTGCCACAAAGGCATTGGCTATTTTATAGTTTTGACGTTGTGGGGTAAGCGCCTCGTCTTCTACAGTAGCGCCTTTGCCCATCGTGTTCAGTTCTTCCAAGGTTTCCTCACGAAGCTGTATTTCTTTGTCATACTCTCGATTTTGGTTGTAGAAATCTGCCACCTTATTTTTTTCAGAAACTGCACGCTGTTTATTTTCCCTCTTGGCCAATTTTAGGGAGTTGTCAAAATATTCCTCGGCTTCATTCAGCGCCCCGCTTTGGGCATAGGCTTCACCAATTTTGGAATTTAGGTTGGTGATTTTTGGGGTGATTTGGTTTTCCTTGGCTACATCCAGTGCCTTTTGATAATTGAAAACACTTTTCACGCCATCGCCAATAGCCTTATAGGTATCGCCTAAGCTCTCATAAATTTCTACTCTTTGGTAAGCTGAGAGGTTTCCTTTTAATAAATTCTGAAGTGTTGCAATACTTTCCTGGTAATTTTTATTCTGCGCAAATGCCTTTGCCAATTTTATGGAAACTTCTGTATTCAGCGTGTTTTGGAGACTTCGTTTATAATTATCGACCGCCAGATCTGGCTGGTTCCAAAACAAGTTGATATCGCCCAAAGTCTCAAAAGCTTGACCATTTTCCTGTTTTGAAATGTTTTTATTTCGCCCCGGTTCCAAGGCGCGGGTTACATATTCAATACTTTTCTGGGCATCCTTTTTTAGAAAAAACCTAGCAGAATCCAAATAAACCTTAAAGCCTGCCTGCATATTGCTTGTGGGACTTTTAGAAATCACAGGTTCGGTTTCTCCCTTGGCTTTTTCAACGCGAACGGTAATAAAGTCATTTTTGGTTATCGTATAATAAACCGTTACAAAATCATCGCTTTTTATAATAAGCTCATCCCCTATTTTTGCTGAAATGGCGAAACGTCCCGAAAGATTTGTGGTAGTGTACTGGCCGCCCAATATTTCAACATTCACTTTTGGGATTGGCATATTGGTTTCGCCGTCCACCACTTCCCCCTTCAGCATAAAAGGTCTGTTTTCCGATTGCCGATTTGCTTGTGAAAAGCATGCATCGGAAGAAAAAATGGCAAGCGCCGTAAATAGAAAAAGAAAGTTTTTCATTTTAATATTAAAACGGTAAACATACACACTTTACTGCAATGCTTAAAATTACGTTTTTCTGAAATAGCTTCAACTTATGTGAAAAAAGAATACTTCACTCATCCAAATATACGCTTCCCTAAGGCAGATAAAGTGCTTCCTCAAAGTAGATTTTTTTTCAACAAAGTCTACACTAGGTTTATACTGTTTAAAATCACTTAAAAAATATCAATTATGAAAAAGTTACAGATTATTTTACTCTTCGCAGCTTTCACCATGACCCTTTCGTGCAAAGCCGAAACTAAAAAACCCGACAATCAATTACTAGCTACGGTCGAAGACCAAAATTTGAAAAAAGAACACTATATAAAAGTTGCCCTGCTGCTGGACACGAGTAACAGCATGGACGGCCTCATAGACCAAGCTAAGGCACAGCTTTGGGAAATAGTGAACGAATTGAGCTACGCCAAATGCCGAAATGAAAGACCAAAACTTCAAATAGCTTTATACGAATATGGGAATGACAATTTGAGTTCGCGCGACAATTACATCAGAAAAATTTTAAACTTTACGGAAGATTTAGACGATGTTTCCAAAGAACTATTCTCCTTAACAACCAATGGCGGCAGTGAGTATTGCGGTGCTGTTATTCAAGAATCATTGAATAAATTGGATTGGGGCAATGAGGATGACGATTTAAAAATGGTTTTTATTGCCGGAAACGAACCTTTTACGCAAGGAAGCATAAATTATAAAGATGCTGCAGCAAATGCCAAGGAAAATGGGGTGGTTGTAAACACGATTTTCTGTGGAGATTACCGCCACGGAATTGACAGCTATTGGAAAGATGGCGCCCAACTTACCTATGGCGACTATATGGCCATTAACCAAAACCAGCAAACCGTGTATGTTCCATCTCCATATGATGATGTAATAATTCAACTAAATATAAAACTTAACAACACCTATGTACCTTATGGAACCCGTGGAGAAATGAAAAAGGCGATGCAAAATGAGCAAGATTCAAATGCTGAAGAATATAGTAAAGCAAACGCAGTAAGCCGCACCGTTTCAAAAGGAAGCCATTTATACACTAACAGTACTTGGGATTTAGTAGATGCTGAAAAAGAAGCAGACTTTAGTTATGAAAAATTGAAAAAGGAAGAATTACCGCAGGAATTGAAAGGAAAAAGCACTTCGGAAATAAAAAAATATCTCGAAACCAAACGTTCCGAAAGAGAAGCGATTCAGAAAGAAATCATGGAGCTAAACGAGCAACGCCGAAAGTACATCGCCGAGCACTCCAAAGAAACAAACAATGGTTTGGAAAATGCTATGGTTGAAGCCATAAAAAAACAAGCCAAAAAGAAAAATTATACGTGGCAATAAATTTCACGAGAAAAAAAAAGGCCTGAATAAATATCAGGCCTTTTTTTAAACTTTATTAGTTAATGGCAGGACAATTACAATCGTACGGTTCGGGTCTTCCACCCAAAAAGTCATAACCTAGTGTGATTTGATGAAAACCACCACTCTCAAACTTTACATTTCCCGACTGGTAAGAGTAGTTGTACCCAAACATAAAGTTTTTATAATTTACTCCTAAAATTGGCGTGAACCATTGAAGTTTTTGTGCCTTTATCTCTTCACCATTAAGGTATTCTGCACCATCAAGACTTCTTCGGTATGATAATCCGCCCCACAATTGCCCAAAATCCATTTTTCTATACGCTTTAAAGTTTACGTCCACAGCCTGTTCACCAGTACGCTCGCTCCATTGAAAGAGGAAAGAAGGCTCGTAGCTCCAATCCGCTCCATATTGACCGATAGCGTACGCAGCTGAAATTAAATACTTTCTTTGGTTATTTGATTCATACTTTTCAGTATAAATTGATCTATTCTGAAAGATGATATTCTTTACTGTGAAATGTGCCGAAAAATCCAAAAAGTTATACGAAAGCCCGGCATCTACATTAAAGTATGAAGTACTCTGAATAATTCCTCCAATCACAGGATCAAAATCTGTGAGGTCAAATTGAGTCTCATCCAAACGTGATTGTGTTAATCCGGCGCTCAATCCAAAAGATAACTGATTTAAATCTGCTTCACTTCTAGAAAACATAATATGGTGGGCATATGTTATATATCCTCCTGTTTGGGAATGATAACCATTTTTATCATTATAAAAAATAACACCAACCCCTGAGCGTTCTCCAAGACGTGCATTAAAATTAAGTGTCTGAAGGTTTGGAGCTTCATCTTGATCAAACCATTGCTGACGTGCCGTCAAACGAATTTGATTGTGCGTTGCGGCTCCTGCCATCGATGGATGCAGTATATATAAATTATCAGCCAAATATTCTGAATATACGGGTATACCGTCTTGTGAAAATCCATAAAGAGATGAAAACAAAAGTAGGATGAGGGAGATTTGTTTAATATTCATAATTTCTATTTATCGTTTT
>DEXQ01000018.1:0-173590 GCA_002364215.1 Aequorivita sp. UBA3180
TTTTGATACTTATAACAAAACATGATTTATTTCCGAAACTGGCCCCTCCCTTTGAAGGGAGGCGGGGGAGGGATGTTCTTTAGAGTAGAATTTTCTTTTTAATTAAAATTCTGATTGACATCCCCTAAATCCCCCTTCAAAGGGGGACTTTTGATGCGTATAACAAAACATAAGTTATTTTCAAATCTAGCCCCTCCCTTCGAAGGGAGGCGGGGGAGGGATGTTCTTTAATGTAGAACCTTCTTTGTAATTAAAATTCTGATTGACATCCTCCTAAATCCCCCTTCAAAGGGTGGCTTTTGACGTTTATAACAAAACATGAGTCATTTCCGAAACTACCCCCTCCCTTCGAAGGGAGGGCGGGGGAGGGATGTTTTTACTTTTAACATCCTCTATTTCTATTAAAACCCGTAATTTTGCCGACCAAAGATGCCGATTGACGAAAAAACTTTAAAAACAATGGTATCAAAAGCAACAATAGTATCCCTAGCATCCACAAAATGAAACAAAACCCCACAATCGCAATAATCGGCTTAGGCTATGTTGGCTTGCCGCTTGCCGCCGCTTTCGCTGAAAAATATAAAGTAATCGGTTTCGATATTAATTCAGAACGCATCAAGCAATTGCAGCAGGGGCTTGACAGTACTTTGGAACTTTCTTCCGAAGAATTGATAAAAGCCTTGACACAATCCGAAGCTACCGGACTTATTGTTACGGACGATGCTTCTAAAATGGCTGAGGCTACGGTTTTTATAGTTACAGTGCCTACACCAACCAATAAGTACAATCAACCTGTATTGACACCGCTTCAAAAAGCCAGTGAAACTGTTGGGAAACTTTTGAAAAAAGGCGATGTGGTTATTTATGAATCCACAGTTTATCCCGGAGTTACCGAGGATATTTGTGTTCCTATTCTAGAAGAATATTCGAACTTTAAATTTAATAAAGATTTCTACGCAGGCTATTCCCCAGAAAGAATCAATCCGGGCGATAAGCAACATACCGTTACCAAGATATTAAAAGTAACCTCTGGCTCCACACCCGAAGCAGCTGAATATATAGATCAATTATATGCTTCAATAATAACGGCCGGGACCCATTTGGCACCTTCCATAAAAGTGGCTGAGGCCGCTAAGGTCATTGAAAATTCACAGCGCGATATCAATATTGCCTTTGTAAATGAACTTTCAAAAATATTCCGATTGTTGGATATAGATACCCAGGATGTTCTGGAAGCTGCGGGCACCAAATGGAACTTTTTAAAATTTACACCTGGACTGGTAGGTGGCCATTGTATAGGCGTAGACCCATATTATTTGGCACAGAAAGCACAGGAGGAAGGTTACAATCCCGAGATTATTTTGGCCGGAAGACGTATGAATGATGGTATGGGCAACTATGTGGCCCAAGAGGTGGTTAAATTAATGATCCAAAGGGAATGCAAGGTAAAAGGCGGCCATGTACTCGTTATGGGTATTACCTTTAAGGAAAACTGTCCCGATATACGTAATAGTAAAGTGATAGATGTTATAGAAGAGTTGCGTAAATACAACCTCAACATAGATGTTTATGATCCCTGGGCAAAAGCTACCGAAGTATCCAATGAGTTTGGACTGCGTTTATTAAGCGAGGAAGGACAACTAAAGAAAAATTATGAAGCCATTATATTGGCAGTAGGCCATAGGGAGTTTTCAGATTTTAATGTAGAAAAACACAGGGCATCGCCGTCGGTAGTGTTTGATGTAAAATCATTTTTTCCGAAAACCTTGGTCGATGGATGTTTGTAGTTTTCGGTTCTCGGTTGTCAATTTTCTGCTGTCTAATTATGCGCTTGTTGACGACTTTTATATTAATAAATAAAATTTTACAAATTCCATAAAAAGTAAATTACAAAGAACACAAAGAAGGCAAAAAGGGACATTACGAAAATATTTGTGACCTTTGTGAAAAACGCAGTGTCCTCTGTGGTTAAAAGATAAATCCATAATTAACAATTAACGCTTTGCAAACTCCAAAATACCACACCACAGACCTCTCAAAACATACCTTTTTAATCACTGGCGGCGCTGGCTTTATTGGCTCTAACCTTGTAGGGTATTTGCTGGGTAACAACGCAAAAAAAGTACGCGTTCTGGATAATCTGGCAACGGGTTTTATAAAAAATCTTGAACCATTTCAAAATAATCCACGTTTTGAATTTCTGGAAGGAGATATTCGCGATTTGGAAACCTGCAAAAAAGCGATGGACGGTATTGACTATGTATCGCATCAAGCCGCCTTAGGTTCGGTTCCCCGCTCCATTAACGATCCTATTACTTCAAACGAAGTAAACGTTACGGGTTTTTTGAATATGCTCGTCGCTCAAAAGGAAAGTGAAACCGTAAAACGTTTGGTGTACGCAGCCTCCAGCTCTACTTATGGCGATAGCCAAAACCTTCCCAAAGAAGAAGACATCATCGGTAAACCGCTTTCACCCTATGCGGTAACAAAATTAGTGAATGAGCTCTATGCAGATGTGTTCTTCAAAACGTACGGCACACAAACCATTGGTCTGCGTTACTTCAACGTGTTTGGGCCCAACCAAAGCCCCACGGGTGCTTATGCTGCCGTAATTCCACTTTTTATGCAAGCGCTAAAAGATGAAAAGTCCCCAACCATCAACGGCGATGGTGAGCAGACCCGCGATTTCACTTTTGTGCAGAATGCGGTGCAGGCAAACGTCCGTGCCTTTTTTGCTAAAGAAGAAGCTGTAAATGAGGTTTTCAACGTGGCTTTTGGCGAAAGAATAAGTTTGAACACGCTATGGAAAGACTTAAAGAGTATTTCTGGCAAAGAAGTAGAAGCCAATTACGGACCGCCCCGCAAAGGCGATGTGCGCGATTCCTTGGCAAATATTGACAAAGCACGAAAGCTGTTGGGCTATGACCCATTATTTTCAGTGAAAGATGGATTGAAACTTACTTGGGAGCAGTTCTGATTAGTTGTCGGTTTTCAGTTTTCAGTTTTATTTAATTCACTACTGACTACTGACTACTGACTACTGACTACAACTATTAACTACTAACTATTAACAACTAACTACTAACTATTCACTATTCACGTCTCACAGTTCACAATTCACAGCCCAAAAAACCTACTTCTAGAAGAATTCCCCCCGATTTTAACAATTTCAAAATGTTAAAGTTTTAAATTCCTACAATTTAAGCACTTACTCAATATGTATTTTTCCTACATATTTTAACCTTTTGTCGAAAATCAAAAACGTCTTAACGAATATTTTGAGCATTTTGTATCAAAAAGCCCGTAGAGCTAAGTATAGCTTAAAAAATTTGCGTTTTTTTCACTACTTCCATATCATTGTTATGCCCCTTATCATAATAATTTCGTTTTAATTTTAAAACTATTTTTATGAAAAAAATGTACACTCCCCAGGGGCTTGCTTTTAGTATTTGCGGTCTCTTTTTAATTCTTTCATTTAGCACTTTTGCCCAAGTTGGTATTGGGAATACAAATCCAAATGACGATTCGCTTCTCGAAATTGGTGATGCCACCACGACTACAAAGGGTTTGTTACTGCCAAGAGTAAATCTTGTAAATACATCAAATTTTGCCCCCATGACGGCCCACGTACAAGGCATGGTCGTGTATAACAAAAACACAGCTGGCGATGTTACTCCGGGCTATTATTATAATGATGGTTCGCAGTGGGTGCGCCTTGCCACCGATGCACCAAATAACGATTGGGGCCGTTGGGGAAATGCGGGTACCGTTCCGGGAACCAATTTTTTGGGCACTACAGATGACATTGCCCTAAGAATTAAAACAACATCTTTCGATCGTTTTGAAATAACCAATGGAACAACCCAAGCAAATGGAGGAAGACTAAGAGCATATACAAATGGAGATGCTTCATCACCTATCTATTCTTG
The DNA here is from genome assembly GCA_002364215.1 of Aequorivita sp. UBA3180. Lineage (GTDB taxonomy): Bacteria > Bacteroidota > Bacteroidia > Flavobacteriales > Flavobacteriaceae > Aequorivita. Next base: position 3,930 of record DEXQ01000018.1, read on the forward strand.
GAACGCTAACGTGGGAACAGGGATGTTTCAACAGGCAGCCAATGTGATAGGTTTTTCTACAAATGGTACTGAACGATTTAGGATACCAAATTCAAATCAGGTACATGCCAATTCAAATGGAACTGCGGCATTGCCTTTTTATTCCTGGGTTTCAGATCCAGATATTGGAATTTACAGAAGCGCTGCAAATACATTAGCAATTTCAACTACTGCCACAGAACGAATGCGTTTTCTTGCTAATGGTCAAGTAGTAATTAATGATACAGGAGCACCAATTGCAGGGGATCGTTTAACTGTACAGGGTGCAAATAATGAATATGCTATAAATGGTTATGCATCTGGGGCAGGTGGTGTAGGTATATATGGAGAAAACGCTACAACAAATTCAGTAGGTGTATTTGGGAATGTAGCTGTAGGATATGGAGTGTATGGGCAAAGTACTGGTGGTGGTATTGGCGTGGATGGTTATAATCCTGCTGCGGGTCTTGGCGTAAGAGGTTTTAACGATGGAGTAGGGATTGGTGTAGCAGGTTATAACACTTCTAGTGGAACAGCAGTATACGGTTGGAATCAAGGAACCGGGAATGGTGTTAGGGGGGATGCGGGCAATGCTAATAATGGTGTGTATGGTCAAAATACTGGAACTGGTAGTGGTGTTTATGGAATATCCAATAATGCAGGTGGATTTGGAATTAGGGGGTATCATTTAAGTGCCACAGGAACAGGTCTTTTAGCCACAGGGAATAATGCTGCATCTACATATTTAATCTCTGGAACCGGAATTGCTTCAAACGGTGAAAATGGTATATTTAGTTATGGTAGAGTTGCAACTGGTACTGGGGTTATTGGAACTGGTAATAATAGTACATCAATCATAACAAATACAAATGGTGGTGGCGTTGCAGGTAGCGGGACCCGAAATGGAGTGTTTGGTTATGCTGGTTTGGGAGCTGTAGCCAATGGAAATAGAGGAAATGCAGGAGGCATTTTCATGCTAGATACAGATAATGACGTATCAAATAATGGCTCTACCAATAATAATGGTATAAGAGCCAGTGCCGTTATTGCAGGTTTTGACAATATTGCTTTTAATGATAATGCAACTCCTACTCCTACTAGTTATCCAGCGCAAGATAGTTACTTTGGAGGGTATTTTAGCGGAGGTACTGAAAGAACCGGTGGAGCTGCAACTATACCTTCTTATGCATACGTAGGTCTAAGATATAATACTGCCGCTAATGGCCTGTCCGGTACTGATTTCAAAATTGTTGGGCCAGGAAATGTATCTACAATTATAAATGATGAAAAAAACGTACCGAGAATTATGTTCGCCCCAGAAGCCCCAGAAATTGTATTTCAGGATTATGGTGTTGGGCAATTAGTAAATGGTCAAGTGTATATTGCATTAGATCCAGTTTTAAAAAATTCATTGCATATTGACAGTGAACATCCTTTAAAAGTATTTGTTACCTTAGAGGGAGATTGCAATGGGGTTTATGTAACAAACAAATCAGCCAATGGTTTTACTGTAAAAGAATTGCAAAATGGAACTAGTAATGTACCCTTCTCTTGGCAAATTGTCGCAAACCGAGCAGATACTAAAGACGCAAATGGTAGAGTGGTTTCAAAACATGTAGGTCTTAGATTGCCAGAAGGGCCAGGACCACTTAACCTTACTGCGAAAAATAATGAATCAATTACAGATACTAGAAAAAATGAAATTAAAACACCAGTAAGAAGTCAATTACAAGATGTTGCAAAAATACCTATAAAGTCTAATGGTGCTAGTGAAGCAAGTGCTGATGTGAAAAACAATGAACAACAAACGCAGCCTACTTCCATTCCCTCAGAAGTTCAAGTAGAAAAGGTTAATACACCTGCCACTTCTGATATTTTAAATACGAAGGAAAAATAAAAAACTTTATCTAAATAGTTTATTGAAACCCTGCAAGCCAAAAAAGCTTTGCAGGGTTTTTTATTACTTCCAATTTGCTCCTTTGTCAATTTTGTCAGTTCGAGTGTTCGCCGAGGCACGAGGCGAATGTATCGAGAACGGCTTCCAACGACGCAGCCCCAATTCAGTCTCGATACAAATTTAAACTCGCCGTCACTCCCTCAAATCCACTAGCTAACCTTGTAAGCATCCTAAAAGCTCCTTCCCCTAATAAACATTTCCATCAAAGAGCTGTTTTATAAAAAGGGGAAGGTGGCCGACGGGATATAATGATAAACTGCACCCCATCTGTTCGGAGGCCGGAAGGGGTGATGCAAAATCCCAAGTCCACCCAATCTGGCACTGGAAGTACGAGCTACAAACGACGAGGTACGAGATTCCAAATCCCAAATTCCAAATCCCAAATCCCAAATCCTGAATCCACCACCGACAACCGATAACCGAGAACAGACAACCTTAATCAGGCAAGCTCAAACCGACAACAGACAACAGATAACAGACAACCGAGAACTGACTACAAAAAACATTCGTGCATTCGTGGCGAAAATTCTCCCAACAACACTGAGCCAAATTCCTTATCTTAGCCCCCAAGAAAAAATCGCTTCTCCCCAAACCCAATGGAACTGGAAACCAAAGTCTATCAAAAAGAAAACAACCTTCGTATAGGCAAGTTGCTGAAAGAGAGCCTGGCCGATATAGCGCGGTCGAGGTTTTTGTCCTTCCAATTGGCAAAGCGTGACATACAAGCACAGTACCGCCAGAGTTATCTCGGTATTATTTGGGCCTTTGTAACGCCGCTTGCCACTGCCTTTGTTTGGATTTTTCTTAATAATTCAGGCACCGTACGCGTTACCGATACCGGAATACCGTATCCGGTCTATGCCTTTTCGGGTACTTTGTTGTGGTCTATTATTACCGAATCCATCAATTCACCTATGACCAGTACCAACAGCGCCAAGTCCATCCTGTCAAAAATCAACTTCCCAAAGGAAGCATTAGTAGTTTCGGGCGTATATAAGCTGTTGTTTAATAGCTCCATAAAAGTATTGCTGTTGTTGGTGTTTATCTTCTTTTTTGGGGTAGGCTTTCATTGGAGTCTTTTGCTTTTTCCCCTGGCTATTTTGGGCGGGGTATTGTTTGGTACTACTCTTGGGTTGTTTATCACCCCCTTAGGGATGCTTTATAAAGACATTGGTCGCTTGATAGGCTTTGGGCTGGGCTTTTTGATGTACGTTACACCTGTGGTCTATGGAATTCCCAAAAGTGGAATAATGAAAACGGTAATGGAATTAAACCCTTTTACCCCCATCATTTTGACCGCCCGCGATCTGGCCGTAGGCATGCCCCCGGCGCATCTCACCTATTTTTTAATAGTAATCGCTTGCTGCATCCCCCTGTTTTTTATTGCTTTGTTATTCTATAGAATTTCGATTCCTATTTTGGTTGAGAGGATGAGTGCTTGATAGTGAATAGTGAGTAGTGAATCGTGAGTAGTGAATAGTTAATAGTTAATAGTTAATAGTGAATAGTGAATAGTGAATAGGATTTTGATAATGTCTTTCGAATAACGAATAACGAATAACGATTAACGATTAACGAATAACCCAATAACCCAATAACAAATCAACAAATCCCGAATCCTGAATCACCAATGAGCGAAGTCCTAGTATCCGTTGAAAACCTCTCCAAAAAGTTCTGCAAAGACCTTAAGACCAGCCTGTGGTATGGGGTCAAGGATTTGGCTAGTGGGTTGAGCGGTAACCGCAACGAACGGGAGCTGCGCCCCAAGGAGTTTTGGGCAGTAAAGGATATCAGCTTTGAGCTGCGCCGTGGGGAGTGTCTGGGACTCATAGGCCATAACGGGGCCGGAAAATCTACCCTGCTTAAAATACTGAACGGCCTCATTAACCCAGATGCCGGCAAGGTAACCATCAAGGGAAGGGTTGGGGCCTTGATAGAGCTTGGCGCGGGCTTTAACCCTATCTTGAGTGGTCGCGAAAACATTTATAACAATGGTGCCATTTTGGGCTTTACCCGAAAGGAAATAGATGAAAAAATAGAAGAGATTATTGACTTTGCCGAAATCCGCGAGTTTATAGACATGCCCGTACAAAACTATAGCAGCGGGATGAAAGTACGCCTGGGCTTTGCCGTGGCGGCACAGATGGAGCCCGATGTGTTGATTATTGATGAGGTGCTTGCCGTGGGGGATTTAGGCTTTGTATTAAAATGCTTTAAACAGATAGATGCCATTTTGCCTAAGACCGCCATTGTTTTTGTTTCACATTCTATGCCAATGGTTTCGCGTATTTGTAACCAGATAATATTGATGGAAAGAGGGCAAGCAAAATTTCAAGGAGAGAATGTAGGTAAGGCGATAGATCTTTATTATACTCGTTTTGCGGATAATGAAAGTAGTGTAGTATTTGATGATGGGAGTCTTTCATTTGAAAAAGCAGAAATTTTAGGGATAAGTAGTTTTGATAAAGATATTCCTCAATTAAAATGGGGAGAGGATTTAAAATTAACCTTTAAGTTTAAAGCAATCACCTTCGATGAAGTACCCGCATTTTATATTTCTATCTTTGACAAAGAACAAAGGCCTGTGGCAATATTAGAACCAAATAGAGATGCATCGAATATTTTGAAGACTGAGAAAGATATTGAATTTGTTGTTATTCACCGAGAATTACAACTTTCAAAAGGGATATATTCAATTAATATATCGGCGGTAAAAATGGAGACTAGAGAACCTTTTTTGAGAATCAATGCTGTTTTGGTTTTTCAATTGATTCATAATGAAGAATCTTGGCCTCCATTTTTATTAAAGTCTTCCTTTCAATCAATCTAGTAATATGTTATTTAAAAATAAAAAATCTAAAATATTTTGCATTGGCCTCAATAAAACTGGGACTACGACTATTGAAAAAGTTTTAAAGGATTTTAAATATAAATTGGGTAATCAAGAAAAAGGAGAATTACTCTTTAAAGATTGGTATAAAAGGGATTTTAGCTCTATTATTAAGCTTTCCAAAACCGCCGAAGCTTTTCAAGATGCCCCGTTTTCATTTCCCTTTACATTCATAGCGTTAGATCAGTATTTTTGTAATGCGAAATTTATACTCACCGTTCGTGATTCGCCCGAGCAATGGTATAACTCTTTAGTAACACATCACTCTAAAGTATGGGCAGATGGAATAAACCCACCCTCTACTCAGGATTTAAAAAATGCAGAGTATCGTTATAAAGGTTTTGCCTATGAGAATAATAAGATGATTTTTAAAACTCCAGAGGATGACCCTTACAATAAAGAAATATTGTTGGATTACTATACCAATCATAATTACCAAGTAATAGAATACTTTAGAAGCTGTCCAGAAAAATTACTAGTGATAAATGTTTCTAATGATACTGATTATATCCGGCTTTGTGATTTCTTGAATAAAGAACCTATCCATAAAACATTTCCTTGGGAGAACAAAACCAGAGACAAGAAGAAAAAAAATGATTAACGTAACCAAAACCTTTTTACCGCCCCAAGAAGAATACAACGCAATCCTAAAAAGGGCGTGGGATACGGGTTGGATAACCAATAGAGGTGCTTTGGTTCTGGAACTTGAGGAAAAGCTAAAGACTTATCTTAAAGTGCCAAATATATTAGCAATAACCAATGGCACTTTGCCATTACAAATTGCCATAAAAGCCTTAGAATTAAAAGGAGAAATAATTACAACACCCTTTAGCTACGTTGCTACAACAAGTAGCATAGTATGGGAAGGATGCACTCCTGTTTTTGTAGATATTCACCCAGAATATCTTACCATAGATGAAACTAAAATTGAAGCAGCCATTACCCCAAGAACAAGCGCTATATTGGCAACGCATGTTTTTGGAAACCCCTGTGCGGTTAAAGAAATAGAAGCCATGGCGCAAAAGTACAACCTAAAAGTTATTTACGATGCTGCCCATTGTTTTGGGGTAACCTATAAAGGAAAAAGTATTTTTGAATACGGCGATGTAAGCACCTGTAGTTTTCACGCTACTAAATTGTTTCATACAGGTGAAGGTGGGGCGATTTTTACGAAGTCTCAAACGTTAATTGATAAATTATTTTACCATCATAATTTTGGACATTTTGGTCCAGAGGTTTTTCAGGGAGTGGGGATTAATGCTAAAATGAGTGAACTTCAGGCAGCAATGGGGCTTGCGGTATTGCCGTATATGCAAAAAATTCTCGAGGCAAGAAAAGGAGTAGTGGAGTTATATAAAAACAATTTGAAAAGTTTGGGAGTTTTGAAGTTAAGGGAAGAAACGCATTGGAACTACTCTTATTATCCCGTTCTATTTAACAATGAAACACAATTATTTACTATTCAGAAATTATTGAATAAGGGTGGAGTTATTCCGCGGCGTTATTTTTACCCCAGTTTAAATCTACTGCCCTACACAGACAAAAAATCGTGCCCCACTTCTGAAAACATAGCTTCGCGTGTACTATGTCTTCCCCTGTATCACGATCTTTCGAAAGCTGAAGTTTTAAAGATATGTACTATTATAAATGAGGGTTTATGAAAATTGCAATTATGCAACCCTATCTTTTTCCCTATCTTGGGTATTTCCAGCTTATACAAGCGGTTGATACCTTTGTTTTTTATGACGATGTAAATTTTATAAAACGAGGATGGATTAATCGAAACCAAATTCTCGTAGACAATAAAGCAGCATTGTTTACTGTCCCACTGAAAAAATCCTCACAGAACAAATTGATCAATGAAATAGATATGGCTTTTGATGATAAATGGCTATCACAATTTTTTAAAACCATTGAACAAAATTATAAAAATGCGCCCTATTTTGATGATGCTTTTTTGATATTGAAGAAAGTATTCGGAAAAAAGCAAACTAAAATTTCTTCTCTAGCCATTGATAGTGTTTTGCAAATTTCAAAATATTTACAATTAAACACCAAATTTGAGGTTAGTAGTATAGCTCACCAAAATTCCATTGATCTTTCAAAAGCTGAAAGACTAATCGCCATTTGTAAGGAAAAAGGATATGACCATTATATTAATCCTTCGGGTGGAAAAGAGTTGTATCAAAAAGATATATTTAAGAAGGAAGGCATTTCCCTTTCGTTTATTGAAAATGAGTTGTTACCCTACAGACAATTTGGAAATCAATTTATAAAAGGGCTTTCCATAATTGATGTTTTGATGTTCAATACCCCAGAGGAAACAAAGAAGTTAATGAACCGATACAGTTTAGAATGAAGTCAAAAAAAAATGATTATACAGCCATTGTTGAGCACTACGAAAGCTGTTTTGAAAAATATGGTGATACACCAAAAGGAATGGATTGGCCTAATGAAGAGGATGCTGTAAAACGCTACAGTGTTATGTTGGATTTGGTAAAGGAAAATAATAGTTCTGTTTCCTTGTTGGATTTTGGATGTGGGACCTCACATTTACTTGAATTTATCAATAAAAAGGAAGAGAAATTTGGAAATCTCAAATATTCGGGAGCAGATATTTCATCCAAATTTATAAACCTGAGTAAAAGTAAATTTCCACAGGTTGATTATTATTGTGTAGATATTTTAAAAGACGACCTTTCAAATATACCAAGTTTTGATTATGCTATTTTGAACGGTGTTTTTACTGAAAAACATACCCTCTCACACGAACAAATGTGGGAGTTTTTCCAAAAAATGATTTTAACTATATTTGAAAAAGTAGATAAAGGCATGGCGTTTAATGTAATGTCAAAAGCCGTTGCTTGGGAACGCGATGATCTTTTTCATCTTTCAACCGATGTATTGATAGATTTTATGGTTAAGAATCTTTCCCGAAATTTTATCATCAGGAATGATTACGGACTTTATGAATACACTGTATATCTTTATAAATAAAGAAAATGGCTAAAGTTATCATTTTTGGATTAATGGATCTTGCCGAACTCGCACACTATTATTTAACGGAAGATAGTGAACACGAAGTTGTCGCTTTCACAGTTCATAAAAAATATAGAACTGTCGAAAACTTTAAAGGGTTGCCGGTTGTGGATTTTGAAACCATTAAAGAAAAATTCCCCAACACCGTTTATCACCTGTTTGCCCCAATGATTGGTACAAATATGAATAGACTTCGTGAAGAGATTTATAATGAAGGGAATCAAAAGGGCTATAAATTCATTAGTTATATTAGTAGTAAAGCAACTGTTTTTAATAATAAAATTGGAGATAACTGCTTTATTTTGGAAGACAACACTATTCAACCTTTTACTAGTATCGGTAACAATGTCATTTTATGGAGTGGAAATCATATTGGGCATCACAGCGAAATTAAAGATCATGTTTTTTTTACATCTCATGTTGTAATGTCTGGACATTGCATAATTGAGCCAAACTGTTTTTTGGGTGTAAATTCCACTTTGCGAGATGGCTGTCATGTAGCGAAGGGGACGCTGCTTGCAATGGGTGCGTCACTTACCAAACTGGAAACTGAGGAATGGGGAATCTATATGGGTAATCCAGCAAAAATTGTTGAAGGAAAGAAAAGTTTTGAAGTTTTTTAAAGAATGGATAATAACTGGATAAAACAAGGACTTATTTTTAATGTAGATGGAGACTTGGATTGGAATAAATCACATTGTCAAGTTCCAATTGTAGATGTAATTTCTGATGATACTTTGCGAATTTATTACGCAACTCGTGATGAAGCAGGAAAAAGTAGAACGAGTTTTATTGAAGTGGATTCCGAAAACCCCAAAAGCATAAAATATATTCATAAAGAGCCCATTTTGGATCTAGGAGCTTCTGGAACCTTTGACGATTCTGGAATTATGCCAACAAGTATTTTAACAATAGACGAAAAAAAGTATCTCTATTATATTGGGTGGACAACTAGAGAGACAGTTCCTTTTAGCAATGCAATTGGACTGGCGGTTAGCAATGATGGAGGAAAAACTTTCAAAAAGGTTTCAGAAGGTCCAATTATTGGAATATGCCCAACAGAGCCATATTTTACAGGCACTTGTAATGTTATTAAAGTTGGGAATGGTTATTTGGCGTATTATTTAAGTTGCATAGGCTGGAAAAATATAACAGGAAAAATGGAACCGTTTTATGATTTGAAAATAGCTGAATCACAAAATGCAATAGATTGGAACCTTTTAAACAAAACGGCAATTCCTTTAGGGAATAATGAAGGTGGAGTTGCAAGCGCTTCAGTGTTAATCGAGAATAATAAATTTAAAATGTGGTTTTCGGTTAGGGGAGAAAGTGATTACAGAGAAAATTCCAAAAACACATACAGAATTGGTTATGCCGAAAGTTCAGACGGGTTTAATTGGGAAAGAAAGGAAAACAATGTTTTGCCATTAAGTGTTGCCGGCTGGGACAGTCAAATGGTTGCATATCCGTTTGTAATTGAAAACAATAATAAATTGCAAATGTTTTATAATGGAAATGGTTTTGGTCAATCTGGTTTTGGTTATTCTACAATTTATAACCTACATAAATTATGAAAAATAAAATATTTTGTATTGGTTTTCCAAAAACCGGAACATCTTCACTTGAAGAAGCTCTTGAAATATTAGGGTACTCGGTTTGTAAAGGGCACTTCAACAATAATCACACAAACTATTTAATTAGTCTTTTTTATAATCAAGATTATTCCGAAATCGATAAAATAATAGAATATTTCGATGCCTTTACTGATTTGCCGTGGGGTGGTACCGAACTATATTTATATCTATCCAAAAGATACCCCACAGCAAGGTTTATTCATACTTATAGAGAACCTAAATCGTGGTATAATTCTTTAATGGGTATGTTTACAAAGTTTGATTCATCTCCAGATACCGCAATGAAAACATTTCATTCAAAAGGAAGATATGGTGCAGTATATTACATGAATCGAGAATTTAATATTGATGAATTATCAGGTAATTCTGAATTGATAATCGATCATTATATAAAAACAAATAACGAATTGATAAAATATTTTGAATTGGGTAATTATCTATTTTTAAACTTCAACATTATAGAAGGGGATAATTGGAATAAATTGTGTATGTTCTTGCAAAAGCCTGTTCCAAATATAGATTTTCCCCATAATAACAAGAGTCCTTTTTCCGCAAAGACTGAACCGAAAAAAACTCGTTCGCAGTTTAATTTGTTTTATTTTCTGAAAAGAATTAGAAATATATTAATCAAAACATAAGGTTATATAGTTTTTATGGAGGAATTAATTGTTTCGGTTTGGATGGTTACATACAATCATCAAGATTATATTGCTCAAGCAGTAGAATCAGTTATGATGCAACAAACCGATTTCAATGTTCATCTATTTATAGGTGAAGACTTTTCATCTGATGATACAAGAGATATTTGCCAATCATTAAAACAGAAATATCCAGGTCGAATTTCATTGTTTCTCAACGAAAGAAATATAGGGCCTAACAAGAATGCCAAAAGTATTTATGAAGCTTGTTTCAATAGTGGTGCAAAATACATAGCAATGCTTGAAGGCGACGACTATTGGACAGATCCTTTAAAACTACAAAAACAAGTAGATTTGTTAGAAGCTAGTCCACAATTAGTGGCCTGCCATCATTGGCAAAAAGTAGCAAAAAAAAAGGGGGATTCCTTTGAAGAAATAGAAGCCCCAAAAGAAGGGCACGGTTATTTTCCATTTGAAACAAACGTAAGGTCAATTTTTGAAAACAAAATGCGTGTCAAGGCACGGACCGTGATGTTTAGAAATATATTTGAGCCTTCAGAAATCACACTTAATTTTCCCAAAGCAGCATTTGGTGATGTCCCTTTAAGCTTTGTGCTGGGTAAATATGGAAGGTTTGGTTTTATTGATGAAGAGATGGCCGTGTATCGTCAAACCACTACCGGCGTTTCTACAGCTGGATTAAAAGAATTGGGTCTTAAGAAATTTAAAGTGCAGCATTTTAAAAACTGGATAGAAATTTGGGATTATGCAGACAGATTTTATGACTTTAAATATCATAAGGAAGCCACAGAGACTGTACTTGGTTTTTATAAAACAATAACTGATAATCTTCCAAAAACAATTGGTTCATTTATTAAGGTTCTTTATTACGACTTGTTTAAACGGAGATTACCTTTTCATCGCAAGATAGTCTCTTCAAAATGGATAATTCTTTATTATAGAAAAAAACTTGGGTATAGATTGAAAAGAAAACTCACGATTTCATGAAAGAAGAAAACTTAATATTCATCATTTCTCAGCCCCGGGCTGGTTCCACCTATTTGCAAAATTTGCTTTCAAATAATAGCCAAACCAATACCTGCAGCGAGCCTTGGATATTATTAAATTTTGTAAACCAATTAAATCCCAAACTTATAAAAACTGACTTTGATAATAAATTGGCAGCCGATGCCTTTCAGGACTATATTCAGAAATACAAAGAGCTTGATTATCAAAAAGCACAAAAAGAATTTATCTTGAATTTGTATAAGCCTATGTTTAATGGCTATGAGTTTGTAATAGATAAAACCCCCAGGTATTGGGAAATATTGGATGAACTTGTAGCGTTATTTCCCAAAAGCAAAATCATCTTACTAAAGCGCAATCCTATTGATGTAGCCAAATCAATGGTAAAAACATGGGAAATAGGTAGCTGTAAAAAACTGGCATTTTTTAAACGCGATTTGCTAGTGGCCCCCCAGCGAATTAAAAACTTTAGTGATAGGCATTCAAATAACCCAAATGTGTATACCTTGCGCTATGAAGATTTAATTACAAATACTTCTATTGAAGTTAATAAGCTTTATAATTGGTGTGGAATAACATACGATGAAGCGGTTTTGGATACTAGCAAAAATGAGAAGTTTAAAGGAAAGTATGGTGATCCATATCAAAACTCAAATCTTGGTTACACTATGTCAAAATCAAAATCGCAAACAAAAAAATTAACACCTGAATTTTTCAGCTTCTTAATGGGCTATTCTAACTATCTAGGGGAAGATTTTTTAATGCAGTATGGAAATTATAAAATAGAGGGGCTAAAACCAAAAAAAACTAGAGCCTTTTCTCAATTTGCACATTTTAGTAATGAAAGGGCTAATAATTATTTTTTAAATAAAGAGTTAAAGTATTTTATAAAACGCATCTTTTATAGTTTATTAAATCAATCAAAGTACTTAAAAAACAAACCAAATTCATGAAAAAAGCACTTATAACAGGAATCACGGGTCAGGACGGTGCTTATTTAGCAGAGTTATTGTTAGAAAAAGGCTATCAGGTACATGGAATTAAAAGAAGGGCCTCGTCTTTTAATACTTCCCGTATAGACCATCTATACCAAGACCCCCACGAAAAAAACATTCGCTTTAAATTGCATTATGGCGATTTGAGCGATTCCATGAACCTTACCCGCATCATTCAGGAAGTACAGCCCGATGAAATTTACAACCTTGGCGCAATGTCGCACGTTAAAGTAAGTTTTGATACTCCTGAATATACTGCCAATGTGGATGGTTTGGGGACTTTGCGAATATTGGAAGCCGTTCGTTTGCTGGGGCTAACCCAGAAAACAAAAATATATCAAGCCTCAACATCAGAACTTTACGGTCTGGTACAACAAGTGCCACAGACCGAAAAAACCCCCTTTTACCCACGAAGCCCATATGGGGTTGCAAAACTATACGGCTATTGGATTACGGTAAATTACAGAGAGGCATACAATATCTTTGCTTGTAACGGTATCTTATTTAACCACGAATCTCCCCAAAGAGGCGAAACCTTTGTTACCCGTAAAATTACCCGCGCCACTGCAAAAATAGTATTGGGAATGCAGGATACGCTCTACTTGGGCAACCTAAATGCAAGACGCGACTGGGGCCACGCCAAGGACTACGTAGAGGCAATGTGGCTGATGCTGCAACAGGATAAACCCGATGACTATGTAATTGCAACGGGAAAAACAACTTCCGTTAGGGAATTTGTAGCAATGGCTTTTGCTGAAGTGGGAATATCCCTAAACTTTAGTGGGGAAAACGAAAATGAAGTGGGCACAGTGGTATCTTGCGACAACCCGGAATATCAGTTGCCCGAAGGGAAAGTGGTGGTTAGGGTAGATCCCAATTACCATCGCCCTACTGAAGTAGACTTATTGATAGGCGATGCTGCCAAATGTCAGCAAAAATTAAATTGGTCGCCTAAACATACCTTGCCCCAGTTGGTAGCCGAAATGATGGAAGCAGATTTAAAACTTTTTAAAAAAGAAAAATATTTGCGCGACGCTGGGCACGACACCTTAGACTATCACGAATAGTTAAGAATTTAAAGCATGGATAAAAAAGCCAAGATATATGTTGCGGGTCATAATGGCATGGTGGGTTCTGCAATTGTTAGAGCACTAAATGTATTGGGCTACACCAATTTGCTTCTTAAAACATCCAAAGAACTGGACTTGCGGGTTCAAAGTGAGGTGCACTCCTTCTTTGAAAAGGAAAAGCCAGAGTATGTTTTTCTCGCGGCGGCCAAAGTAGGTGGTATTGAAGCTAACAACACCTATAGAGCTGATTTTTTATATGAAAATTTGATGATTCAAAATAATGTAATTCATCAAAGTTATGTTCACGGCGTTGAGAAACTATTGTTTCTGGCTTCTTCCTGTATCTATCCAAAATTTGCACCCCAGCCAATAAAAGAGGAATATTTACTTACCGGCCTGCTTGAGCCAACCAATGAGCCTTATGCCATTGCAAAGATAGCTGGCGTAAAAATGTGTGAAAATTATAATAGGCAATACGGTTGTAATTTTATTTCGGTAATGCCTACAAACTTATATGGTCCCAATGACAATTACGATTTAAAAAGTTCCCACGTTTTACCGGCATTGTTGCGAAAATTTCACGAGGCAAAATTGAACGCTGCTGCTACTGTTGAGGTGTGGGGCTCCGGCACCCCCAAACGGGAATTTTTACATGTGGACGATCTGGCAAAGGCTTGTTTACACTTAATGGAAACCTATCAAGGCAATGTATCGGTAAACATAGGTACAGGCGAAGATGTATCCATAAAAGACTTAGCTTTAATGATAAAGGAAATTGTGGGATTTCAGGGGGAAATTTGTTGGAATACCTCCAAACCCGACGGCACCCCCAGAAAATTGTTGGATGTTTCCTTGATCCATAGTTTAGGGTGGAAACATGAAATAGAATTGATGGAAGGGATTAAAAGAGTTTATAATCAAAAATTTTCAATACAAAAAGAATAAGGTTTATTCCCTTTACAATGAATTATTTAATAACAATCATTATACCCACCTATAATTGTGAAAAAACAATTGGCAATGCATTAGATAGCATTCTTGGGCAATCTATAAAAGAGGTTGAAGTTTTGATTGTCGATGGTCTTTCTACCGATAGAACCCTAGAAATTGTAGCGCAATATCAAACTAAGCATGCCAATATAGTGGTGCATTCTGAAAAAGACGAGGGTATTTATGACGCCATGAACAAAGGGATAGAAATGGCAAAAGGGGATTGGCTCTATTTTATGGGTAGTGATGATACCTTATTTGAAAATACCACTCTTGAAAAAGTAGCTTCCACAATATCCCTAAATAAAGCTGATTTAATTTATGGAAATGTTTATTCTACTCGCTTTAATGGAGTATATGACGGGGAATTTAATTGTTCCAAATTGGCTTTAAAAAATATTTGCCACCAAGCCATGTTTTTTAATAAAACAATTTTTAAAAAAATCGGAAAATTCAATTTAAAATACAAAGCACATGCAGATTGGGACCATAACATACGGTGTTTTTATTCGTCCAAAATCAAAAAGAAATTTGTTGATATTACTATTGCAAACTATGCCGATGGGGGGTTTAGTTCCCAAAATTTTGATGAAATTTTCGCTAAAATTCGTCCCTATAAATGTTTGTATTTAGGTTATGATAAATTAAGCAAAAAAACCATTAAAAAATTGATTAAGAAAATTTTAAAAATTACTTAATAAAAATTGAATTTAACAAAAAGTAATAACATGGTTTCTATTTGCATTCCTACATATAATGGGGAGGCTTTTCTGCAAGAAGCATTGAACTCTGTTTTAGCTCAGACCTATAAAAATATCGAAGTTATTATTAGTGATGATGCCTCAACAGATAACACCTTGGAAATTGCAAAAAGTTTTAAAGGATTTGTTGATTTTCCTGTAACTATTATATCCCATAAGCCAAATGGAATAGGTGCTAATTGGAATAATTGTATCAAAAATGCTAATGGTTCCTTTATTAAATTTTTATTTCAGGATGATATTTTATATCCAGACTGCATTTCCGAAATGATAGCTACGTTTGAAGAAAATTCTGAGCTGGGCTTAGTCTCTTGTAAACGAGACCTAATTATCGAAGGAGAAGTAAATAGTAATGTTATGGAATGGATAGATAAATTTAAAAATTTACAGAATCAATTTGAAACTATAGATAATGTTACAATAATAGATAAAAATTTTTTTTCAGAAGAATACTTTTTAATTGGAAACAATAATAAAATTGGTGAGCCTACAGTAGTTATGTTCAGAAAGGAAATAGTTAAAGACGTGGGTTATTTTGATGAAAAACTAAAGCAGAACTTAGATTATGTATTTTATTATCGATTGCTTAAAAAGCATCAAATTGCTATTATCAAAAAGCCTTTAGCGGCTTTTCGAATACATGAAAACCAAGCTACCAATATAAATAGAAAAAAAAACATTACAGATTATAAAGAATACAAAAAAATTCTTTACAAAGAATTTTTGCCTTTGTTGCATCCAAGTCAAAAAAAAAAATTGGTAAATACATACTCAATTAAGGCTAAGATAAAACATCAACTTTTGTTTATAATTAAAAGAATTTGCAGAAAATATTAATATAATGCCATGCTTATATATGTAATCAAGAAAAAATAAAAATGTTAATACTTCAAGATAAATATGGACAATTATGTAATAGGTTATGGGCTTTTGCACCTTTTATAAGTGAAGCATTTGAAAATAATCATAAATTAATAATCCTTCACTTCTATGATTACTATCAGTATTTTGAGAATTTGAAAATATATGACAATATAACATTTATTGAAAATAAGAAAATATCAAATATTTATAAAATTTTAATCAGATTATTAGATAGAATACCAACTCGCATTTTATCCTATTTAGGGATTATTTTAAAAACTGAAATTTGTGTAACAAAAATAAAATTAGAAAATAGGTTAGTTGTTATTAATGGGTGGAAACATAGAAAGCCTCCTAATCAATTAAAAATTGCTCAGATTCAAAAAATTTTTCGACCTAAAAGTATTTATACCAAAAAGGTGGATGAAGTTTTTATTAGTAAAAGAAAATCATTTGATTTAATTATTGGAGTTCATATTAGAAGAGGAGATTACAAGGAATTTAAAAATGGAATTTATTATTACTCTGATTCGATAATTATCAACTTTTTAAATCAAATCAAAAATGAGTTTGGCCAAAAAAAGAAAATAGCCTTTCTATTATGTTCGGATGAAAAAATCAATCTAGAAATGTATAGGGATTTTTCTGTATTTCAAATAAATAACGCAAGCCTTATAGAAGATCTTTATGGATTAAGTAAGTGTGACTATATAATTGGTCCTCCAAGTACATTTTCAATGTGGGCTTCCTTTTATGGACAGAAACCTTTATTTTTTATCAAAATGCCAAATATGTTATTAAAGATAAAGGATTTTAGTGTCATTATTTCTCAGAATAAATTTGAAAATGGGAATATTTTTAGTCATTAAAAAATTCCTTGGCAAGACACTTTTAAACAAGTAAGTTAGCAGTTTGATAATAATATAAGTTTTTAAGTTGCATTTATTTTAAATGAATATTTTGTTTAAGGGAAAAGATATACCAATTTTTATAGTTATAGTAACCTACAATGCTATGCCCTGGCTTCAAAAATGTTTGGATAGCTGCAAGGGCTATCAAGTGATCATAGTAGACAACAAATCTACCGACGGAACGATTGCCTTTATAAAAGAAAAATATCCCCACATGCACTTGATGCCTCAAAAAGAAAACCTCGGTTTTGGTCAAGCCAATAATATAGGGATAAACTATGCGCTTGTGCAAAGAGCAGAATATGTTTTTCTGCTGAATCAGGATGCTTATTTACAGGAAGGTTGTTTGGATAAACTTTTGAGTGTTCAAAGAAAAAACCCTGACTATGGGGTTTTAAGCCCAATCCATTTAAACGGAAAGGGGGGTAAGTTGGATGAAAACTTTTCTAACTATATGGTTTATAAAAACAACCCTCATTTCTATTCCGATTTTATTCTTAAGAACCCCTTGCAGCAAGTTTACCAAGTCCCCTTCGTAAATGCGGCGGGTTGGTTGTTGTCCAAAGAAGTATTGGAAACTGTGGGCGGCTTTGACCCATTGTTTTTTCACTATGGAGAAGATGATAACTTCTGCCAACGGGTAAGGTACCATGGGTATAAAGTAGGAGTGGTGCCTACAGCTTTTTTACATCATGATAGGGAAGAAAGATACCAAATGGAGATAACCCATGGTTCTGAAGAACACTTTGAATTAATGGAAAGAAATCTTAAAATGAGGTATGCCAATATTAATGAGGAAAACTTAGACAAGCTACATAAGCTTCTAAAACGGAGACAAAAAAATAGACAGAGAGCTCTGTTTAAATTGAATTTCTCAAATGCAAACTATCTAAAGAAGGAAATAGACTTACTTAAGCAGATTATTCCCCAAATTGAAAAAAGTAGACAACTTGGTATAAAAAAAGGAGGTTTTTTGTACTTAAGGGATAATGAAAGAAAAGTTAATTTTTAATGTTTCCTACACATAATGCCTCACCTGCAAGTACCTATAGAATGCTTATATAATCAAATATTACTCAGACAAAACAAAAATTTAACATCAAAATTTTTCTCCTTAAGGGAATCCTTGTAATTTTATAACACGTTTTCGATTTGCTAGAACTCTTCGGGAATTTGAATTATTCAAACAGCTCAAAATGAAGCAAGTGGTGCTATCCGTCGCGAATTTTTGAGCTTTTTTTATGGCTATTTTTTCCGCCCGGTTATAAACCTTTTGTTGATAAATTGTCGGCAAACTAGAATCCACCAGCACATACAAGAAAGTTTATTAATCTAAGAAAATAAGATATTTAGGATAAAATATGAGATTGATACGGAGAGGTCTAAACCAAGCGGTCAATTTTTAAAATAGCTAAGGGATTTTTATGAATTACATAGCGATTTTCCCAATTTGCTAAGCCATCTTGTAAAATAAAACGGTTTATTTTTATTAAGAAACAAACAAAAAAAACCCGGACAGCTAGAACTATCCGGGAATTTGAATTAAACAAACTTCGGGTGCTATCCGTCTATCAGTTTGTATTCTAGGGTGGCTAGCGTTTTGCGTAACCTTTTGCCCGGCCTAAAATTGAGATGGGCACTTCTTACGGCAGCAGTACTTACATCTGCCGCAGCATCCAGTCCTTCCGAACGTACGCCCACTTGAAAGCGGCCCAGTACGCCCATGTCCACAATGCGGCCTTGGCTAAGCTCGTCGGCTACATTGTGCATCATGGCAAGCAATACTGCATAGCAGTCGCTCTCGCGCACGGTACATTGGTTGGACACTAAATACGCCAGCCGTTCCAGGCTGACTTCGCCCGTTGCGATGGCATGGGCATAAAACTTGGCAGGCGCATTCACGTCCTGCGGGTTCCCTCTCGGGATGGCCTTGATGTTTATCATGGCTTTTATAGAATTAATGGCGCCCTTTTATTCAGGCGGTCCTTGGGACTATTCCTGCGGACATTGCTAATTTAAGAAGTTTTCTAATTCATTGAATATCATAAAAAAATGAGTTATCAAGAATTACATGTTAATTTATTGATTTTCAATTTTTTAATATTTTATCAACATTGAAAAGTTGACAAATTTTAAAACTCAACCGATTAATTTTCAGGCTATACAACATTAATTTTTAACATTTTTACATTTTTAGCTCCTTACCACAAAAAAACTCTGTCTTAAACAGACAAATTAACCAAAAACAGTCAATCCTATTTAGGACTCTACAAACCGACAACCGACAACCGACAACTGACAACCAACAACCGAGAACCGACATCAAACAACCCAAATCTTTTCCTTAAATTAGCAAACCAAACATATCCCCGTGAAGGAGCAACCATTAGTTTCCATAATAATCCCAACCTACAATCGCGCCCATCTTATTGGAGAAACGTTGGATTCCATTTTGGCACAGACCTATCAAAATTGGGAGTGTGTTATAGTTGATGATGGTTCTACTGATAATATTGAAAATGTAATTGAAGATTATTCTGATGGAGATAATCGCTTTAGATACTATCCCCGTCCAGCAGAACATCTTCCCGGAGGAAATGGGGCGCGCAATTTCGGACTAAAAAAGGCTGAAGGTGATTACATTGTTTTTTTTGACAGTGACGATCTAATGACTCCAAACCACCTGACTGTAAAGATAAATGCCCTACTTAATTCAACCTGCGATTATGTAATTGCGAAAACTAAGTTTTTTGATTCCTTCGATCCATGGGCAGAGCGTATGTATGAAGGTGTAAGGAAAGGAATAACTGCAGAGGGTTTTATAATGCAACAACAAAGTTGGCTTACCTATGATATTTGTATTAAGAGAAAATTTGCAAAATCCATACAGTTTAATGAATCATTATATTCAGGGCAGGAATTTAATTATTTTTCAAAATTGGTTTTAAAATCCATTAATGCAATTTTTATTGAGGAATACATAACGCGTAGAAGAGTTCATGAGGGTTCCATCCGTGCTACCCTACCTAGTAGGGATTCAGTGATGGTAAGTGCCTATACCTCCTGTTGGCTAACGTATGAGGATATAAAAAAGGAAGCAAGTTCACAAATAAGAAAAGGACTCCTAATGCGCTGTGTTGAGATACGTTATAAATGCCCAAAATCAGAATTTCCATACACAGCTGCGTTGGCAAAGGCTATTTTTAAGGAGTTTGGAGCCTGGCCCGGTATCAGTTTTCTTTGCATGAAATTTTTTAATAGAAATTTTGGCAAAGGATATTATTTTAGGAGGGTTCTAGCAAAAGCAAATGAAAAAGAGGGCATAACCGCTGTTAATTAATATGGAATCCAATTCCCTTATATCTGTAATAATCCCAACCTATAATAGGGCCCATGTGCTCGATGCTACCCTAAAATCCATTGAAAACCAAACCTATCGGTTATGGGAATGCATTGTTGTAGATGATGGAAGTACAGACGGAACCGCAAGCCTTGTAAATAGCTTTTTGCAGCGTGACCCAAGATTTCAATATATCCATAGACCGGCTAGTATACCTAAAGGCCCTAGTGCGTGTAGAAACTATGGGTATGAACATAGTAAAGGAGAGTATATACAGTGGTTTGATAGTGATGATTTGATGCACCCTGAAAAGTTAAAAACAAAGTTAGATGTAGCACAAAAAAAGGAGGCTGATGTAGTTGTAGATAAGCATGATTCAAATGAATTCAATGAAATATCAAATTTCAACATTGAGTTTTTTACTTCAAATGATTTTTATGTGGAATATCTGTTAGGTAAGTACCCGGTTATTACAAATGATGTTATGTTGAAAAGAAGTTCCGTAGGAATGGAGCGATTTGATGAAAATTTATGGAAAGGGGAGGAATACGAGTTTTTTGCAAGGGTTTTTCAACAAAAACTTACCTATTGCTTTTGTGATGTAGTATTAACAAGATATGAAGTTTCTTTCGATTCCATTTCAATATCACCAAAGCAATCGGAATCATTAATTTATCTTTCAAAAAAGTTACAAAGATTATATGCTTCTCATTCACCGATTGTTAAAAAAGCCGAGTATCAAGGTCGTAAAACATATAAGAGTTTAATTTTAAAAAAACAATTAAGGTTAATTCTTAAGCATTTTAATTTTTTTAGAAAAGCACATCATAAGTCATGTACAATGTTTTTTTTATATGTTATATATAATATCCTGACAAGAAGAGGATTTGATAAAATTAAACCCAAAGTTGTAGATAAATTTTAATGGAATTCTTTAAAAAAAGCATAGTAAGCATATTGCCCCCTAAACTTGAAATAATTTTGAGGGATTTCCAACGCCGTAAAAGAAGCAACAAGATTTATGATCCATCCCAAGTGGAAAACCCCGTTTTTCAATCGTCGATAGCCGCATTGGATTATTACAAGTGCATCTTCATACATATTCCTAAGAACGCGGGTCTTTCTGTGTGCTATACCCTTTTTGGAAATACCGGGGGAAGCCACCGTAAAATTGTGGACTATAAAAAGATATTTTCACCAAATACATTTAATAGGTACTATAAATTTACTTTTGTAAGAAATCCCTGGGATCGCTTGGTTTCGACCTACTTTTTTTTGAAAAAAGGTGGGCTAACGGAAAAGGACAAGATTTGGGCTGATGCCAATTTGTTGGCTTTTACAGATTTTAAAGATTTTGTTAAACTGTGGCTAACCGAGGAAAACATCAATAATTCCCTTCATTTTCAACATCAACATGTTTTTTTGATAGATGAAAAAGGAAACATTGCAGTAGATTTTATTGGTAGATTTGAGAATATAAAAGAAGATTTTAAAAAAATTACCGATAAATTAAATATTAAAAGAACCCTAAAAAAAACAAATACATCCAAAAGAAAGGAAGATTATAGACTTTATTATGACGAAGAAACAAAAGCAATAGTAAATGAGGTATATAGAAAGGATATCCAACTATTTAATTATGAATTCTAATTGATGAAATCTATAATTCTCATAATACCATATATAGGAAAATGGCCACTTTGGTTTGATGCACATTTAGTTTCCATTGCAAAGAATCCTTCCATCAATTGGTTGTTTATAACTGATTGTGCAATACCTGACGTATATCCTGAGAACGTCCGTTTTGTTCCATCAACTTTGGAATCGCTTAACAACAAAATTAATGATGTGCTAGGCGTAAATGTTCCCTTATCTCCACGTAAGATCTGTGATGTAAGGCCTGCTTACGGTGAAATATTCCAAGAATATATTTCAGACTATGATTTTTGGGGTTTTTGTGATGTAGATATCATTTGGGGAAATATCGGGGGGTATGTTTCAGATGATATACTGAGCAATTACGATATTATTTCCAGTAGAAAAGAAGCCGTAGCAGGTCATTTTACCATCTTTAAAAATAATCCAGAAATAAATTCCATATACTTATCAATACCAGAATTTAAAGAATTGCTATCCTTGAATAAATTGATGCGGATTGACGAGGAAGCATTTACAATTCATTTAAAAAATGAAAAGAAACATGCTAAGTTTAAAATTTGGTGGGAAGATTATTTGATGAGCCACAATAATGGAAAAGCCCATCAAGAATATTGTTTGGACAAATGGCTTTGGAAAGAGGGTAAAATGTTAGAATTGAAAAATGGAGAGCCAATAAACGAAGTGATGTATCTGCATTTTATCAATTGGAAACGGACAATGAAATATTGTGAGATTCAATATGATGAGAATGTAAGGATGTTTTATGTAAGTTATATAGGAATGCACTATAAAATGCATAGCAATCTTGCCAAAAATTATAACAGTTTTAAAAATGTTTTTAATGGTTATAATATAAGAGAATCTAGACGAATGCAAAAGAAAAAAATACAGCGTATTATTAAAAGAATTAATAGAAAGATATTTAAAAAATTAAATTGAAAACAATCTCCCTCTTTCATCCTTTCTCAGCTAAAGCAATCGGCCTAAGTGAAAACGATCTTGTTTATTCACATAGCAAACCCCATGAAAAAGCATTGCTAAAGTTGCAGGAAGAGGGTAATAAGGTTTCCATTGATTATTTTACGGGAGGTGTTTTTCCTTTTTCCAAAAAAATAAATGGAATGTCCAAAAGGTTTTGGCCTATAACCAAACCGCTTGTTATGAACCGTCATGGCTGGCGCAGGCAGCATTCATTTTTTCATTATTGGCATTCTTTTTTTACCCCCCCAGACCTAACAATCATTAACATGTCTGGCCACGGTAGTCCCTTTTGCTTCAAGCTTGCGAAAATGCTCGTTAAGAAACAAAAGCCTTATATAGCAATGATAGGGGGTATCCATATATCTTACGATTTACGGGCGAAAACATACTATGAAAATGCACATCACATTATTGTACATACCGAAGTCCAAAAAAGACAATTGTTGCAAAATGAGGTGTTTAAAAATCTAAACATTCGCGTAATGCCCTTGGGTATAGATACTTCCATTTTTATTCCCAAAGAGAAAACTTCTAACAGTATTGAATTGCTTTTTGTTGGACGCATTTCGCGCTTAAAACAAATAGAGCTTTGCCTCGAAACCTTAGCCTTTCTTATTGAAAGCCAAAGCAGAAAAGTTACTTTAACCATTGTTGGTCCTGTAAGCGATGAGCTTTATTTTTCTGAACTTAAAGCCTTGGCAATACAATTGCAAATACCCGAAAAAGTTGATTTTGTTGGTTCCGTGGAGCAAAGTAAATTGGTGCCTTATTATCAAAAAGCCAACCTACTTTTATTGCCAAGCGCCCACGAATCTTTTGGGATGGTAATGGTGGAAGCAATGTCCTGTGGCACGCCTGTGGTAGCTTTAAAAGGTTCAGGGGGACCGGATGAGATTGTTGAAAATGGTATTAATGGGATATTGACTTCTAAAGATAAGTATGCAGATAAGGTGTTGGATTATTTTCAGACCAAAGAACTTAATTTTAATTTAAGTAAAAATGCAAGACATTTAGTGGAACAAAAATGGAGCCTTGCCCAAACGGAAGCTGCGTTACGGAGTTCAATCAATGAAGTTTTTCGTTAATTTGTAGAATGCAGCCTAATTATACCGTAATCATTCACACCCCACAGGAACTCAATCATTCCTCCTATATCCAAACGGGCTTGTTTGAGCTTGAAAAGATGGCCCTTGTAAATGTTGAGGTGCAGCTATACCTAAAGAAGAATAAAGGAACTCTGACCGTGGACAACCAGGGCGATATTACAATATCTTCCCGTCCCCATCCCAAAACCTCTTTTTATACTTTAATTGATAAATCAACTAACAAAAGAATTTCTTTTGCCACCGATTTATATGACTTTGCTGAACATTTTTCGGAAGCTGCACTTAACGGTTGTGATTATTATTTTAAGCGTAATTTTGAGAGTAGAATTGTAAGTGCTGTACAGCCTAAGGCCAAGGCACAAATCCATAGGCTAGGGATCACATTCGGTAACCATTCAAAGTATAAACACGGGAGCAATAAATTTTTACTCGGACTTTTCCTTACTAATCTTAGGCTTAATCTGAAAAAGGACCGATATTTTTTAAAGCGTATTCTTAAGACCTATAAGGCCCAAAAAAAACATTGGCAATTTATAAATACTTCCAGGAACATCTCCCGCTTTGAAAATTTTGGGAAAGCCTCTGAAAATAGCATTATGTTCCAAACGCGTTGTTTTCTTCACGAAAAAGATGTAGATGTAAAACAAATCCACCAGCAGCGTTACCATATAATACAATTATTAAGGCAGCACTTTCCAGATACATTTATGGGAGGTTTTGTGCCCTCAAGAGTTGCAAACAAAAATTACAGTGACGCTCTTACTAATGTGCCCACCACTCCAGAGAAATATTTGGATGCCATGAAAAAAGCGAAAATAGTGATCTATACCCGTGGCTTGGCAAATTCCCCCGCTTGGAAAATGGCAGAATATCTTTCGCAGGGAAAAGTAATTATTGCAGAATCACTTAGCACAGAATTACCCGTACCACTTACAGAGGGAAAAGAACTGTTGTATTTTCAAAACGATACAGAGCTTATTGAAAAAATAAAAATAGCTTTAGAGGACAAAGCCCTTGCTGCCCGTCTATCAAAAAACGCCCGAGCTTATTTTGAAAAACACGTGCATCCTGTTCAAAATACAAAGCGTATCTTGGAGCTTATGTTAAACAAACCGCTTGTGTAATTGTGAATGTATTCCTAATCCACCATCGCTCTCCGCACCATGCCATCAATTCCGGTTATGGTAGGTTGATGGATTATCTAAATGCAAAAGTGGTTTATGGAAATACTAAATTTCCGTTTCGGCTTGCTAAAGTTTTAGCGGGATTTCATTCCCAAAGTATGGGGAACTATAATGTTGGGAGTGTACTAAAAGCGATTGAACTGTATCAATTGCTCAAAAAGAACAAAGGGCAAAAGAACATTGTCCACTTTTTAAATGGGGAAAGGGATGTTCGTCATCTGGGTTTTTTTAAACGCCGCTTTCCCAACACAAAGTTTTGCGCCACCTTTCACAAACCGCCAGAGATTTTAAAGCAAACCATCCCAAATCCGACAGCATTACAAAAATTGGATGCTGCCATTGCCGTAGGTACAAATCAAGTTCATTTTTTAAAGGAATGGTTGCGATTGGAAAATGTGGCCTATATACCACATGGCGTGGACACCCAATTTTTTGCACCTTATACTTCAATAAAAGAAAAGAACAGCCTCTTGTTTGTGGGACAGCATCTTCGCGATTTTGATACGTTCAATAAATCCGTTCCAAAACTCGCCGTAGCAATCGCTAATTTGCAGATTAGAGTAGTTATTCATCCTGCATATAGTAGCAAAATTGAGCCCCATAGTTGTGTCGATATTTTATCTGACGTAAATGACGAACAACTGCGAAGACTTTACCATCAAGCTACTCTTTTATATTTGCCCCTGCTGGACAGCACGGCCTGTAATTCCCTTTTGGAAGCGATGGCCTGTGGCCTGCCTATAATTACAACTAATGTTGGTGGTAATGCGAATTATTTAAAAAATACTTCCAATATCTTGGTTGAAAGCGGAAATGTTGATGGTTTTATTAATGAAACTATTGCGTTATTGCAGGATGAACTTCGCTTGACTAATATGGGTAAATCTTCAAGAGAAAAAGCTATTGAAATGGATTGGGTAAACTTGTTAAAGGATGTAAATCAATTCTATCAGAAAATGATTAGTCAATAACAAACATTTTAGAATAAATGATTTTTAACTCTCTCGATTTCGCAATCTTTTTGCCTATAGTGTTTTTATTATACTGGTTTGTATTTAATAAAAACTTAAAAGCCCAAAATGCTTTAATCGTTGTAGCGAGTTATGTTTTTTATGGATGGTGGGATTGGCGATTTCTTTTTTTGATCCTTTTTAGCACCGCGGTCGATTATACGGTCTGTATTCTTTTAGAAAAAGAAAATAGTTTAATCAAGCGCAAGCTATTGCTTTGGATTAGTATATTGGTTAATCTGGGTTTTTTGGGCTTCTTTAAATACTATAATTTCTTCTTGGATAACTTTATTGCTTCATTTTCCTTATTTGGGATGGAAATCAAATCCACTTCATTAAATATAATCCTTCCAGTTGGAATTAGTTTTTATACCTTCCAAACGCTCAGCTACTCCATAGACGTTTACCGAAAGAAGATGCATGCCACGAAAGATTTTGTCGCTTTTTCTGCCTTTGTCAGCTTTTTTCCGCAGCTTGTGGCAGGTCCAATTGAGAGAGCGACACAGTTGCTTCCTCAATTTAAAAAAGAACGGAAGTTTAATTATAATGAAGCTGTTATAGGTTCAAAACAGATTTTGTGGGGGCTCTTTAAAAAAATGGTCATTGCGGATAATTGTGCATATTACGCCAATATGATTTTTGATAATTCAGCCAATCTTTCGGGAAGCACACTTTTGTTGGGAGCAATCTTTTTCACCTTTCAAATTTATGGTGATTTTTCTGGTTATTCAGATATAGCAATTGGAACAGCAAGATTGTTCGGTTTTCGACTGATGCGCAATTTTGCATACCCATATTTTTCAAGGGATATTGCTGAGTTTTGGCGTCGTTGGCACATTTCTCTCTCTACCTGGTTCCGTGACTATTTGTACATTCCAATAGGTGGTTCAAGAGGTTCCAAATTTCAACAAATACGAAATATTTTTATTGTATTTATTGTAAGTGGTTTTTGGCATGGCGCCAATTGGACCTTTATTTTTTGGGGTTTTCTAAATGCACTTTACTTTATTCCTCTAATGCTTTCAAATAGAAACAGACAGTATCTGGATATTGTTGCAGAGCATACTTACTTACCTAGTATTAAAGAATTTTTGAAAATATTGGTCACATTCTCTTTAACAGTATTTGCATGGATTTTCTTTAGAGCTGAGAATATGACCCATGCTTTTAAGTACATAAAGGGAATCGCCGACGGTTATCTTTTTAAAATCCCATCCATTCGACCAACCGATCTTTTTGTGCTAATTTTAATGTTTATGGTTTTGGAATGGCTGGGGAGAAAACATGAATTTCCATTGCAAAATATCTTTATTAAAAATAGAGTGTTTCGATGGTCGTTCTACATACTTTTAATCTTGATTATCATTATATTTAGTGGTAGACAGCAGGAATTTATTTATTTTCAATTTTAGGGATGACGTTATTTTTAAAAAAAGTGGGATTATTCCTTATAACGCTTGTTACAGTTTGTCTGCTTGTATTTGGAATTCAAACTTGGATTATTCGTGAGCGGGCAGATTTTAAATTTCAAAAAAAGCCTGAATATATAATGATAGGCCACTCACACCCTGAATGTGCTTATAATGATTCCCTTATATCTAATTTCACAAATGTATCAGACTCCGGGGAATCCTATTTTTATACCTATTATAAATTAATAGAACTTTTAAAGGATAATCCTGGTATTGAGATCGTTATGATAGAGTTCACAAATAACCAAGTTGATTCGGCAATGGATGAATGGATTTGGGGGGAAAAATCAATTTCACATTTTTATCCAAAATATGGTGCTTTCATAAGTTTACAAGATCAAGTTTTACTGGCAAGGAAAAATTTCGGCTCTGTCTTAAATAGTTTCTCGGTTTTACAAAAAAGAAATTTCTTGAGAAATGTTAATAATGATCATAATTATGTCGATCACATTGGGGGTTATGTGTATTATGAAAAAAATGCAGTGGAGGAGGCAAAACTAGATCAAAAAAGAACAAAAAAAAACTCCCCTCTAAGTAGCGAACATTCTACTAATATTAAATATTTAGAAAAGATTATTAGACTTTGTAGGCAAAACAATAAAGAAATAGTCTTGATACGCACTCCTCAGCATAAATATCTTAAAATGAGAAATAATGAAAAAAAATATCTTAATGTATATGCTGCGAAATTTATTAATATTCCGTTTATCGACTTTAATGATTTTAATATCCCTGATTATGGATATAAAGATTTGGAACATTTAAATTATAAAGGGGCCAATATAATATCAAAAGTTATGGATTCATTAATACAAAATAAAATTATTGAAAAATACATTTTAAATAAGGAAAAACGTATAATAATAAATAAATAGGATTATAATAATTTGAAAAAAGAGAGGCTCAAAATAATAATCTTCGACGGCAGTTTTAAAACCACGCCTTTTATTAATCGGTTGGTGAAAGGGCTGGTTTTAAACCATCAGGTATATATCCTAGGTTTCAATGAAAAGTTGGCAAAACCCATATACGGAGTACGATATGTTTCCTTGGGCAGCAATCAAAGCAAGCTGATGTTTACGGTTACTACGTTGGGCAAGCTTTTACAATTGAAGAAATTTAATTTATTGTTCCCTACGCTAAAAAAATTAATAAAGGGAAAGCGTCAAGCATTGCAGCAACAAAACCTGGACTTGGCCCTTAAAAATATTTCTCCAGATATAATACATTTACAATGGCCCTCTGTAATCCCTTGGTTTGAAGTAGTTCTTATGGAACAAAAAATTCCGGTTGTTTTGAGCCAACGTGGATTTCACAGCAACGTCCGTCCCTTTGTTGATGAAGCAAATTTTGAATATTTAAATAAATGGTATCCCAAAATAGCTGGCTTTCATTCCGTTTCCAAAGCCATTGCAGCCAATGGCAATAGAATCTGGAACGCTCCAAAGAAGATAGATCACGTCATTTACACAGGACTCAATTTGGATGAAATTCCATTTTCAAAAAACTATAATCGTTCCAATCCATTAAAAATACTCTCTATTGGTAGGGCGCATTGGATTAAGGGCTATGATTATGCCTTGCAGAGCTGTAAAATTTTGCTGGAGAAAGGTGTTCCATTCCAATATTCCATTATTGGCGGTGCAGGCGATGAGGAGCTACAGTTTTTAGTGGACAATCTTGGGTTGAATAACTATGTGATTTTGCAAAGACGAAAGCCGCAACCGGAAGTATTCAACCTAATGCAGGAAGCTTCCCTGCTATTGATGCCCAGTTTGGAAGAGGGTATCCCGAATGTGGTGGTGGAGGCTATGGCTATTGGGCTACCGGTAATCAGTACAGACTGTGGGGGAGTACCCGAATTGATTACAAATGATAAGGACGGTTGGTTGGTGCCTACCCGTAATCCTCAGGCATTGGCGGGAGCAATTGAGGATTTTTTAGGGTTATCCCTAAATAAGGTTGAAGAAGTACGTTTGGCGGCTCGGAAAAAAGTGGAACAGCAGCATAATGAGGAACAGATGGTTAAAGGAATGGAGGAATTGTATTTTGAGGTTGTTGTTTTAAAAAAACCTTGAAAACATCCCTCCCCAGCCCTCCCTTCAAAGGGAGGGAGCCAGATTGGGAAAATAATTATTCCATATTATGGATCATAAGTCCCCGTTTGAAGCCTGTGCTGAGCGAAGTGGAAGTAGGGTTTTAGGGGGTTGTAAAATTAACGCCGTTAAAAAAAGCCCCCTCTTCGAAGAGGGGGTTGGGGGAGATGTTTTTATAGGAGTAAACCCCTATATTTATAAAAATTTTCTGTAACGTTCACAATGAGTTATATCAAAACCCCAATAATTCCACCCCACCAACAATTCGCCAAGGTAGCTGCTCCCCAAGAGTTGGATCATAAAGCCATTTGCATCTTTGCTGCCACAGGTTTCTTTCTCGATACGGATACCTATTGGAAAAACAAAAAAGTACTGCCCGCCGCTTCCGAAAATACACTTGATGAAAACGGTTTCTTAATTGAAAGCAAACCTTGGTTCCAATGGCATTACAGTCCAAGGGATATCAGTTTTGAAAAAGCTTTGGAGGAATTTTCTTGGCTTTTTGAGCAAATCATTTCGGAACAACATAAAGAGTCAAATGTAATCCTGCCCCTTTCAGGGGGCTTGGATAGCCGGACACAGGCCGTTGCTCTGGCAAAGCTTAAGAAGCCCGTTACAGCGTATAGCTATTCATTTAAAGGTGGTTATTCAGAAAGTGCAATTGGGAGGAAAATTGCGAAAGTATGTGGCTTTAACTTTAAGGAATTTACAATAGAATCAGGATATTTGTGGCCAAAACTAGAAGAATTGCCTTCAATCAACCAATGTTATTCAGACTTTACCCATCCCCGTCAAATGGCAGTTTTGGAAGAATTCAAAAAAATGGAAGGAGTGTTTTCCCTGGGGCATTGGGGCGATGTGCTGTTTGACCGTGGCGCACCTAAAGAAACGACGGCTGAACAAGTTCTTGAAATAATTTTAAAGAAGATTGTAAAAAAAGGAGGAATGGAGCTTGCGGCCGCCTTATGGCAGGAATGGAATTTGGAAGGCGACTTTGAAAGCTATTTGCGCGAAAGAATTGCTGGATTACTTAAAAAAATTGACATTGAAAACCCAAGTGCTAAACTACGGGCATTTAAAAGTCTGTATTGGGCGCCGCGCTGGACCTCAGTCAATCTTTCCGTCTTTGAGGCCGCACACCCTATAAGCTTACCCTATTATGACGATAGAATGTGTGAATTTATCTGTACTGTTCCCGAGGAATATCTAGCAGATAGAAAACTTCAAATTGCCTATATAAAACAACAGAATCCCGACTTGGCTAAAATAACCTGGCAAGACCATAGACCTTTCAATCTTTATACATTTGAAAAAAATAAATCCCCAAATAACCTTCCTTATAGAATAGGAAGTAAGCTCAAACGGGAAGTGAGGAATAAAATGGGCAAACCTTATATACAGCGCAATTGGGAATTACAGTTTTTAGGGATGGAAAATGATGAAAAATTACAGCAATGGCTCTTTGGGGAGAATCTGCACCCCTTTATTTCAAAACCTTTGCTGGCACGATTTTATAACAGTTTTAAAACTATGGATTCGGTTACCTATTCGCATCCGTTGAGTATATTGCTTACCTTGGCAGTCTGGAAACAGTGGAATGAATAGCTTATGAAGGTATCAGTAATACTGCCAATATACAACGGTGAGAAAACTTTGAAAACAACTTTGGAAAGTCTAGTTGAACAAACTTTCCAGGATTTTGAATTGGTGGCCTGCATTGATGGAACGAGCGATAATTCAGAGGAAATTTTAAAGACCTATCAAGCTTCTTTCCAAAATATGCTTATTTTAAAAAATGAAAAAAATCTCGGATTAGGTCCTACTATGAACCGATTGGTTGCCAATACCCAAGGAGAATACATTGCAGTGGCAGAGCAGGATGATTACTATTATCCCAATCGTTTGCAATTACAGGTAGATATACTGGATTCTAAAAAGGACATAGGTTTGGTGTCTGGAATTGCCGAATTTTGGGATGGGGAAAAGGTAAGCTCGAAATTTCCTGGAATTTTGGTGGCTGGAAATCAGTATCCAGAGGGAAAGGATTTATTTTTATTGAACTATCGCCATCAAATAAAAGTAGTAAATAGTTGTATGATTTTTAGAAAATCCGTGCATATTGACAATGGTTTGTATTTTACAAAACATTACCCAAGCATTAGTGTTGATTGGACATATATATTGCGGTTTTCATTAGTATCAAAAATTTATGGATTACATGAGGTCTTGGTTCGTTTGGATAGAAGGAACGACAGAACATCCGTAACATCTAATAAAAAACAACAGTTTGCAGCGACTAGGGAATTGTTGCGGAGTTTTGCTTATGAATATCCTGAAATTATTTCAAAAGAAGATTATAAATATGCTAAAACCACACAAAATCTAATGGAATTGGGAGCAGCCAAGCTCTTTGCTTTTCCTTTTAAATTTTTCCGATATTATCCCCAAAGTCCAAAAGACCCCAGATGGTTACCATATTTGCAAAATAGAATTAAGGATTATTTGAAAAATAAGTTTTAAATGAAAAAAAGGGATCTTTTCGACTTTATCGCATTTCAATATTCAAAATACAAACTTAAAAAATCCTTTAAGTTTACCGACTTTGATAGTATCTATAATTTTGCTCAAAATTATGTGGGTCGGGGTTATTATGATAGGGTATCATTAAATCAGTTTGAAAGTGAATTTAAATCATTTGCTACCTACATACAATCACATAATCCTAAAATTGTAGTGGAAATAGGAACTAAAAAGGGTGGTTCTTTTTTTATTTGGGCTCGTTTCTTAAAGCCAAAGCATCTTATATCAATCGATTTGCCCGGTGGAATCCATGGAGGAGGCTTTCCTCAAAAGAAAATTCCTTTTATGAAGTATTTTGTTTCAGATGATAAAAATGCTAAAGTTTCAATTATTTTAGGAGATTCACATAACTCCGAAACTCTGGAAAAGCTTAAAAAAGTTTTAAATGGTGAAAAGATAGATTTTCTCTTTATAGATGGAGATCACAGATATGATGGCGTAAAGAGCGATTTTGAAATGTATAAATCCTTGGTGAAATCTGGCGGGCTAATAGGCTTTCACGATATTGTTGATACCGAATACCATCATAAACTTGATTGTTATGTGGATAAACTATGGAATGAAATTAAGAGCGATTATGAATTTGTAGAATTTATTCAAGATCCAAATCAACGAAAATATGGAATTGGAGTTTTGACTATGCATTAAATATGTCAAAATTAAAGATATTATATACCATCCCAAATTTTGATACCGCAGGTAGCGGTAAAGTGTTATATGATCTGGTAAAAGGATTGGATAAAGGAATATATGAAGTAGAAATAGCCTGTTCAAGTAATCGTGGAGCATTTTTTAAGGAAATTGAAAGTTTGGGGGTGCCAATCCATATTGTTGAAACCACTACACCCTACCGTCCGTACCTTACCTTATTGCCACGAATAAGGGGAATACGAAAATTCATAAAAGAAAATAAATTCGATATTGTCCATTCATGGCATTGGAGCAGTGATTGGACCGAAGTTTTGGCAACAAGATGGGCAGGTGCAAAATGGATTTATACCAAAAAGGCTATGAGCTGGGGTAACAGACACTGGAAAATAAGAAGTTATCTTGCAAGTTTTATTATCACAATTAATGATGAAATGCGGAGCTATTTTCCAAGGAAAAAATGTCAAAGGCTCATTCCGTTGGGGATAGATACTGATTTTTATAATCCTAATCACTTTCCCGAAAAATCCAATAGTGTTCAGGTATTCAATATAATTACTGTTGCCAATTTGGTACCGGTAAAGGGAGTGGAAGTCTTGATAAAAGCCATTAAAAAGCTTAATGACGCAGCAATAAAACTGACGGTATTGGGCGATAATGCAAATGAGTATGGTAGCTACTTGGCATCTTTGTGCAAGGATTTAAATATGGGGCAACAAGTGGAATTTCTAGGAAAAAAATCTGATGTGCGACCGTATATAGCAGCTTCAGACCTATATGTAATTCCAACTTTAAACGAAGGACGAAAAGAAGGCATGCCCATGGCTTTGGTTGAGGCTATGAGTATGGGAGCTCCGGTTTTGGGATCCGATATTTCAGGGGTTAATTATGTGCTTAAAGATTTTAAAAATCTTTTATTTGAAGCTGGAAACGAAATACTATTATCCCAAAAAATTCTTGATTTAAAAATGCTTTCAGAAGCAGAAAGAAAAAAATTGGGAAATGAACTTCGTGAATATGTAAAAGAAAACTTTAATTATAAAAAATTTATAGAAGCTCATCAGAAGTTATATAAAAAATTAATGAAATCGAAATAGCTATGCGCATCGGCATTGTCCTTTCCCAATCCCCTGGTTATTCCGAAACCTTTTTTTATTCCAAGATTAAGGGATTAAAAGAGAATGGTATTTCAGTTAGCCTATATTGTCAAACTAATAAAAATGGTTTTACTTTATGTCCCGTTATAAAAGCCCCAAACATTAGTCGTAACCCATTTTTGCAGCTTTTGTATTTTATAAAGGAATTTTTTTTGCTATTGCCCCACTTTCCCGTGATAATGCGTTATATAGAACTGGAACGGAAAGATGGCAATGGTTTTCTTCAAATTTTTAAAAAGATATATCTAAACGCACATTTGCTAAAAGCCAAGTTGGACTGGCTGCACTTTGGGTTTGCGACCTTAGCATTGGGCAGTGAGACGGTGGCCAAAGCAATAAATGCAAAAATGGCGGTGAGCTTTCGGGGGTTTGATATTGCCGTTTATCCAGTGAAACAACCAGATTGTTATAGAATGCTGTGGAAATATTTGAATAAAGGGCATACCATATCTAATGATCTACTGGTATTGGCAAAAAAGCATGGGCTACCAGACAGTATTCCTATTGAAAAAATTACCCCTGCAATTGATATTAATTTATTTCAATCAAAACCAACCGATTTTCAGGAACCCAAAAATATAGTTTTTTTGACCACCGGTCGCCTGCATTGGAAAAAAGGCTTTGTACACACTATTGAAGCCTTGGCGATTTTGAAAGCGCAAGGCTTGAATTTTACCTATAAGATTATAGGAGAGGGACCCGAATATGAGCGCATCGCCTTTGCGGCCTATGAGTTGGGTTTAAGAAATGAGGTTCTATTTTTGGGAAAATTACCGCATCATCAGGTAAAGCATGAATTGGAGAGTGCAAGTATATATATCCAATACAGTTTACAGGAAGGCTTTTGCAATGCCGTATTGGAGGCACAGGCCATGGGCAAGCTCTGTATAGTAAGTAATGCCGAGGGACTATCCGAAAATGTGCTTCACGAACTAACGGGCTGGGTAGTACAGAAATACGCTCCAAACGCTTTGGCGCAAACAATCAGTAAAGTAGTGGCCCTAAGTCCCGAAGAGAAATCAACAATATCACAAAACGCTCAAAAACGCGTGAAGGAAGAATTTAATATTGAAAAGCAACAGAAGGAGTTTTTGAATTTTTACTCTTAATCCCTCTGTCAGTTCGAGTGAATCTGAAAATGAGATAGCATTTTAGGATTTGCATCGAGAACCTTTCACGGCCTCCCTATGTCAGTTCGAGTGTTTTTCAACATAGCGTTAGCGGTGTTAAAAAAATGTATCGAGAACCGTTGCTCTGCCTTCCTCTGTCAGTTCGAGTGTTTTTTATTTGGAGCGGTAGCGGAAAATAAAAAATGCTTGTATTGAGCTTGTCGAAATGTATCGAGAACCCTTGTTCTGCAAAAGCTGTCTCCCCAGCAAAAAATGGTCTCGATACAAATTTGAGTTCGGCTGCCGCCTCCCTCAAATTCACTCGACCTGACATTCGGCCTACTTTTGTCAGTTCGAGTGTTTTTTATTTGGAACGATAGTGGAAAATAAAAAATGTATCGAGAACCCTTTCGCGAAAAAATCTCCAAATTTTTCTTACTTTAATTTTATGAAAACCTATTACGTATATATCCTTTCCTGTTCAGACGGTACTTATTACACTGGGGTAACTTCCAATCTGACCCAGCGATTGGAAGACCATCAACACCGAAAACATTTAAACAGTTATACTTCTTCCAGACTACCCGTTGAACTGGTATACTATTGCACTTTTACGGAGATAACCATGGCTATATCGACGGAAAAACAAATCAAAAAATGGTCAAAGGCTAAAAAAGAGGCTCTGATCAATGAAGAATATAATAAATTGCCGAACCTTGCTAAAAAGAAGTTTAATAAATAAAGGGTCTCGATACAAATTTGCGTTCGGCTGCCGCCTCCCTCAAATTCACTCGACCTGACAATCGTCTTAACTCTGTCAGTTCGAGTGTTTTTCAACATAGCGTTAGCGGTGTTGAAAAATGTATCGAGAACCGTTGCTCTGCCTTCCTCTGTCAGTTCGAGTGTTTTTTGTTTGGAGCGATAGCGGAAAATAAAAAATGTATCGAGAACCCTTTATCTGCAAAGGCTGTTTTTCTCTGCAAACTGGTCTCGATACAAATTTGAGTTCGGCTCCCGCCTCCCTCAAATTCACTCGACCTGACAATCGTCTTAACTCTGTCAGTTCGAGTGTTTTTTGTTTGGAGCGATACGGAAAATAAAAAATGTATCGAGAACCCCTTCCGACTTAAATTATAATATCCTTAAACACTATATTTACCTACGTGAAACTCTACTACCCAAAATCCCACTACAACAAAGCCCACCGCGGATTGGTTTTTCCTTTGCTCAAGCCTTTTATTAAAAATGAAGGTTTTACCGACGCGGAGCGGATAGCCTTGTACGGACTTTCGGAACGCGCTTTTGAATTTGTAGAGGAGCTGGAAGCGGCCGATGCAGTGCTGTTGCCCATGGCCTGGAATTATTACCTGAAAACAAAACAGCAAAAGCTCGCCATCAATTTCGTAAAAGAATGTGCTGCCGCCAACAAAAAGGTGATTGCCTTTAACGCAGGCGATTTTGGAGTGCGGATTCCTTATTACGGAAATCTGATTGTACTTCGTCCCAGCGGTTATAAATCTAAATTTACCAACAACGAATACGCACTTCCAGCGTTTATTGCCGATCCCTTAAAAAGGTATTTTAAGACAGATAAAATTTTTGAAAGACCCTATCAAACAAAAGCTGTAGTTGGTTTTTGCGGACAAGCCAATCCTTCTGCTTTCAATGCCGCAAAAGAGGTTTTCAAAACATCCTTGCGAAATCTAAAAAGCTTTATTGGAAAGTCAAAAGACGAAGCCCAGCAACTGTTATCCACATCTTTTTTAAGAGCTTCAGTTTTAAAAAGGTTAAAGCAAGCTTCGTTTGCGGAAACCAATTTTATACTTAGAAAAAAATATAGGGCCGGAATTACGGAGCATAAAGACACACACAGGACTACCTTGGAATTTTACAACAACTTGAAAGATTCAGACTACGTAGTTTGCGTGCGAGGGGCTGGCAATTTCTCCGTTCGGTTTTACGAAACCTTGGCCATGGGCAGAATCCCCGTTTTTATAAATACTGATTGTGCCTTGCCCTTTGACAACGAAATCGATTGGAAAAAGCAGGTGGTGTGGGTGGATTATAAGGAGCGTACTCAAGTAGCCCAAAAAGTAAAGGAGTTTCACGAGGCACTTTCTAAGAATGATTTTATAGATTTACAGCATGCAAACAGGACCTTATGGCAGGAGAAGTTGACTATGGAAGGGTTTTTTAAGAATTTTTTGAATCAAATATCAAAGACAGATGAAATTTAAAAAATGGCTTTCAGGCATATACTATTCCATAAAAAAGAATGATACTAAACTCAAATCTTCGTCCCTTTGCGGCATTCCACTAATTACCTATTCGGAAACTATTCGTGCTACTCCCGATCAAGACGACGCCTGGTTTTTCTATTTGGCGAAACATCACAAAGTTATTTTTGATATTGGTGCCAATATTGGTTATACAGCGCTTCTGGCAATGATACAAGACCCTGATAGGGACTATGTTTTGGTAGACCCCAATCCCTTGGCTTTACAAAAGGCGCAAGGCAATCTCTTAAATAATAATTTGGGGTTTAAGGCTCGCTATTATTCAGCTTTTGTGAGTGATAAACTTAATGAAATGGTTAAGTTTTATACAATTGGTGCTGGTGCTGCAGGCAGTATGCACTCAAGCCATGCTGAGTCGGCAGCTGCTGTTAACTCCTTTAAAAATGTAACAACCGTTACCTTGGATTACCTGTATTCCTATTACGGTTTAAGGCCCGACCTTGTTAAAATTGATGTGGAAGGAGCAGAGACATTAGTTATGGAGGGAGCAAAAACCTTGGCCAAAGAAACCAAATGCACTTTTTTTGTGGAAATGCACAATGTAAAGGACATTGGCATGGAAAAGGCCACCGAAATGATGATAGCGTGGAGCAGAAAAATGGATTATAGAGTTTGGTATTTGAAAACGGCCGAAGAATTGATTTCTGGTAAACCCGTAAAAACAAGGGGAAAATGTCATCTATTACTTTTGCCCAATGAGAAACCGTACTTTTCATACTTAAAAGGAATTGAACAAAATGCCCCTTTACCGAAAACAATTTCTTGATGATGTTCCACTTCTTAAAATATCTTCAGCCTACCCATTATTTTCAATTAAATAGAAAAGATGGAACCTCCATTTTTCCAAAGTATAATGAACTTCCTGAAGAGATTGTAGCACAACTACAGCCAGAACCAAATTTCAAAAGTGAAAAAGCAAGGGGATACGATCTCTCATGGCAGGCGGTTAATAAAGGATATATAGGAAATGCAGAGGTTTATACTTCCTTTGAAAAGGTTCCCCTCGTGGACGAATACCGTTTTCTGCGGAAATACTTCCATCCGGTCTGGGTTTTCTATGTTTTGATGTTGCGGCTCTTTTCTTTTAAAAATCCGTTCCGTGAAATTTTTGCTTGGAAAAAGAGTAGCGATGTAAAAAGAAGTAATTATCAACTGCATCCTATTATATATTCAGAATGGTATTCTTTTCAGTCATCTTTGGTGTCCCAAAATCCTTTGGTGAGTGTCGTAATTCCCACTCTTAATCGTTATGAATATTTAAAGGATGTTCTGGAGGATTTGGAAAAACAGGAGTACACCAATTTTGAAGTAATCGTGGTAGATCAATCCACTCCGTTTCAGGCAGATTTCTACAAAAAGTTTAATTTAGAAATTCAACTTGTACAACAAACCGAACGGGCGCTTTGGTTGGCGCGAAACCACGCCATTGAAATTTCAAAAGGGGAATACATTCTCCTTTTTGATGATGACAGTAGGGTAGAACCCAATTGGATTACCAATCACCTTAAGTGTCTCGATTTTTTTAAAGCCGAAATTTCCTCTGGCATTTCCATTTCTGCCGTCGGTGCCGAAGTCCCGAAGAATTATTCCTACTTTAGAATTTCAGATCAAATAGATACAGGTAACGTACTCATACGAAAGCAGGTTTTTAAAGAGATTGGTCTTTTCGACCGTCAATTTGAAAAGCAACGTATGGGCGATGGTGAGTTTGGTTTAAGAGCCTATTTAAGCGGTTTTAGAAATATTTCAAATCCCTATGCCGGAAGAATACACTTAAAGGTAGGTTCTGGCGGCTTACGTGAAATGGGAAGTTGGGACGCCTTCCGTCCCAAAAAACTCTTTGCCCCACGGCCCATCCCCAGCGTGCTGTATCTCTATCGAAAATATTTTGGCAGAAAAAGATCCATATTGGCTATTTTAAGAAGCGTGCCCCAATCCATAATCCCTTACCGCTACAAGAAAAACAAAAAAATGTTGGCCTTGGGGATGCTAATCTCCCTATTTTTGTTTCCATTCGTAGTTTTGCAGGTGTTTATTTCTTGGCGATTGGCATCGAAAAAGTTAATAGAAGGGGCTTTAATTGGACAACTAGGTGCCGATTCTTAACCGCAGAGGCGCAGAGGGCGCAAAGGTATAGATGCCCTTAATTTGTTACTCTGCGTTCTCTGCGTCTCTGCGGTAAAAAAATGTACGTATTAATAATGATTTTCAAACCCTAAATTTAATGCCTAAAATCCTTATACTCACCTCCGAATTTCCTCCCCAACCGGGTGGCATTGGCAACCACGCCTATAATTTGGCGAAAGGTTTGCAGGATAATGGATTTGAAATTCAGTTGGTATGCGATGCCCGGTCAGCCAATGGTGAGGCTGAAAAAATTTTCGATAAAAATCTTTCTTTTGAAGTAATCAGAATTGTACGAAAAAAAATAATTTTTCGCAGCTACCTTAACCGTATCGCCACTGCTTTTTCCCTGCTTCGCCACAACGAGCTTATAATTTGTTCTGGTAAGTTTTCACTTTGGCTAGGCGCCTTCCTCACTTTTTTCTCTAAAAATAAATTTATAGCCATCATTCACGGCAGTGAAGTGCGTTTACCCAATATAATACTTCGAAAACTAACAGACCACTCCCTAAAACGTTTTGATAAAGTAATTGCTGTAAGCAACTATACCAAATCCTTGATTTCGCATTTATCATTTAAGGAAATTGAAGTGGTTCCGAATGGATTCGAAATACAACTTCCGGTTATTGTTGCAACTAAAAATGACCCCGTTCCTGTGTTGATAACCGTTGGCAATGTAACCCAGCGTAAGGGGCAGCAAAATATTATAAATGCTTTGCCGCTTCTTTTAAAAAGGTATCCTGACCTTAAATACCATATCGTTGGGATTCCCACCGACAGGGATAGATTGGAGAAATTAGCTCTAAATTTGGGAGTAGAGGAGGCGGTGGTTTTCTTTGGAAAAGTTACGGAAGAAGAAAAAATAGAATTGCTGCAGCAAGCCGATGTTTTTGTTATGTTGAGCGAAACCACAAAGTCAGGCGATGCAGAAGGCTTTGGAATTGCCATTTTGGAAGCCAACGCCTTGGGAATACCCGCAATCGGATCCCTAGGTTGTGGAATTGAGGATGCAATAGACGATGGAATTTCCGGCAAGTTGATTAACCCCAAAAACCCGAAACAATTTGCTGAGGCATTGGAAGAAATTTTAAACAATTATGAAACCTATTCCCAAAAAGCTAAAAAATGGTCACAAGATTTTACTTGGGAGAAAGTGATAAAGTCCTATTTAAAAATTTTAGAAAATTAAAACTAACATTATTTATAATTCAAAAGCTTTGCGTTCTCTGTGCCTTTGCGGTACTATTTTAACCGCTGAGCCGCAGAGGACGCAGAGAAATGAGTAAATATCCTTTGCGTTCTTTGCGTTTTTGCGGTGGTTTTTTCACCGCAGAGGTACAGAGGACGTAGAGAAAATTTTAAACTATGACGGAAAATGAACTATCTTCAAAAATTATAGGTGCAAGTATAGAGGTTCATAAACAATTGGGACCCGGACCGCTCAATTATTAACTTATCTAAAACTGAGAGATATTAAATTTGGACTTTTAATCAACTTCAATTCAGTAAAATTGGTTGATGAACTTAAAAGAATAGTAAATGATTTATAACTCAGCGTTCCCTGCGCCTTTGCCGTACTATTTTAAC
This sequence comes from Aequorivita sp. UBA3180, assembly GCA_002364215.1. Taxonomy (GTDB): domain Bacteria; phylum Bacteroidota; class Bacteroidia; order Flavobacteriales; family Flavobacteriaceae; genus Aequorivita. The sequence continues at coordinate 45,073 of DEXQ01000018.1, forward strand.
CGCCGAGCCGCAGAGGGCGCAGAGAAATGAGTAAATATCCTTTGCGTTCTTTGCGTCTTTGCGGTAGTTTTTTCACCGCAGAGGTACAGAGGACGTAGAGAAAATTTTAAACTATGACAGAAAATGAACTATCTTCAAAAATTATAGGTGCAAGTATAGAGGTTCATAAACAATTGGGACCCGGACTTTTGGAAAGTACCTATGAAGTTTGTTTGGCCCACGAATTAAAAGTGATGGGTCTAGAAGTAAAACAACAAGTGCCATTACCCGTGGTTTACAAGGAAATAAAACTAAATGCAGGTTATAGAATAGATATGATTGTAGAGAATAAAGTGATTATTGAAATTAAATCCGTTGATAATTTGGCTCCTATTCATACCGCTCAATTATTAACTTATCTAAAACTGAGAGATATTAAGCTTGGACTTTTAATCAACTTCAATTCAGTAAAATTGGTTGATGGACTTAAAAGAATAGTAAATAATTTATAACTCAGCGTCCTCTGCGTCTTTGCGGTATTATTTCGCACCGCAGAGGCGCAGAGAGCGCGGAAAAAAAAACTTTGCGTCCTTTGCGACTTTGCGGTATAATTCTCACCGCTGAGCCGCAGAGAGCGCAGAAAAAAAACTTTGCGTCCTTTGCGACTTTGCGGTAAACCAAATACCTCCCAATCATGAAACTAACAATAATCTCCCACACCGAACACTACAAGCAATCCGATGGCACCATCGTAGGTTGGGGGCCTACAGTTAGTGAAATCAATCATTTGGCCCAGGATTTTGAGGAAATATACCATATCGCCTTCTTGCATCCCGACACCCCCCCGCCAAGTTCCTTGCCCTATACTGCATCAAATATAGAATTTGTACCACTACAACCCGTGGGCGGAAAGGGACTTCTGGCCAAATTTAAGATAATTCGTAATATCCCCATAATTATAAATACGGTTCGAAAAACACTGAGTAAAGTTAATGCCTTTCAATTGCGTACCCCTACAGGCATCGGAGTATTTTTAATTCCATATCTTACCCTCTTCAGCAATAAAAAAGGTTGGTACAAATACGCTGGTAACTGGAACCAAGATAATCCTCCATTGGGTTATGCACTACAACGCTGGATGCTAAAAAACCAAAAGCGAAAGGTAACTATCAACGGCCGCTGGCCAAAGCAACCCAAACAATGCTTGACTTTTGAAAATCCGTGTCTTACAGAAAAAGAGCGGGAGGAAGGCTTGCAAATAACAAATACTAAATCCTTTTCTCCGCCCTTTACTTTTTGCTTTGTGGGCAGATTGGAAGATGCCAAAGGTGTACAACGTATTATTGATGCCTTTGGCTTATTGGATAATTTAGAAAACATAGAAACAATTCACTTTATCGGGAATGGTGAAAAGATGGGTCATTATAAAGAACAATGCGCAGCTTTGGGGCTCCCGGTAGTATTTCACGGTTTTTTGGAGAGACAAGAGGTTTTTGGGGTTTATAAAAAATCTCATTTCATTTTGTTGCCCAGTGATTCCGAAGGGTTTCCCAAAGTAATTGCGGAAGCGATGAATTATGGCTGTATCCCAATTGTATCGGATGTTTCCAGTATTGGGCAGTATGTTAATAATACAAATGGATTTCTTTTAAATCCAATTAATGGACAACAATTGCGCAAAATTCTAAGTAGGGCTTTTTCAAAAAATACGGATGAACTAACAAAAATGGCATCTGATTGCTATCTTGTAGCTTCAAGATTTACATTTAATATGTACAGAAAAAAAATACAAGAGGAAATAATTAAACCTTAAAATACGAACTACAATTACACGCAAAACATTTCAAAATATTAAACCCCTTACTGCCATAATCTTTCATATTGTGATTGGTCTATTGGCCTATGCCAACAGATCATTAATGTTTTGGTATATGTTGGGCATTTTTGGATATTTTATTTATAAAATTATTTCTTCAAAAGATAAAGGAAAGTATGTCCTTTTTGCTACAGCTTACATTACTGGCGCAGAGGTTTTTTTACGAATGACCAAAGCATTTATTTTTTATGAAACTGGAAAATATGCAATAATGTTTTTTTCCATTTTGGGTATATTTTTCTTGGGATTTAAAAAAAATGCCTTTCCATATGTCGTGTATATATTATTGCTTTTGCCAGCAATTCTTATTTCGATAGACGTAATTTCATTTGATGCAAATTTTAGGAATATGATTCTCTTTAATTTAAGTGGCCCCTTATGTTTAACTTTTGCAGCAATTTTTTGTTTTGGTCGAACTTTAAATTTAAAAGATTTTCTAACAGTTCTAGACTACATTATTTATCCCCTAATAACTATGATTGTTTACATAACCTTATATACTCCAAACATACAGGATGTAGTTACCGGAACTGCTTCAAATTCAGAAATGTCGGGAGGGTATGGACCTAATCAGGTAGCGACCATATTAGGTCTCGGTGTATTTATACTGTTTACACGTTTATTGATTCCCTACAAAAATATTCTTGTGCATTGGATTATGATGTTTCTGATGATTGTAATGGCCTATCGCGCCCTTCTTACCTTTTCTCGTGGCGGGGTACTGGTCTCTGTAATAATGTGTTTGTCTTTTATTTTTATAATGTATTTCAGTACCGGTTTAAAAACCAAAGCTAAAATTTCCATGAAAGTACTTGCTATTATTGGAGTTGCTCTTTTAGTCTGGGGCTATACAATTATTCAAACCGGAGGTTTAATTGAAAACCGTTATGCCAATGAAGATGCTTTAGGGAGGGAAAAAGAGGATGTTACTACGGGTAGAGTCGATTTATTGGCAGTAGAAATTGATGCTTTTAAAGAAAATCCAATATTCGGTATAGGTGTAGGACAGGGCAAATTCCAATTTAGAGAAGAAATGGGAATCACCTCCGCATCCCATAACGAGATTGCCCGAATGCTCTCGGAACATGGAGTATTCGGCATTTTGGCAATATTAGTTTTAATTTTTGCCCCTATGGTTACTAAATTGAATGGTCGGAAAAATATTTATTTTTATCCCTTAATTTTATTTTGGGGTCTTACCATAGTACATACATCCATGCGCATCGCCGCTCCAGCCTTTATATATGCCTTATGTTTGTTGAACCTAGATTATGCGCCCAAGAAAAAATCTACTCTACATAGGAAATAAACTGGCGGTCCACGGCAAGAACCCTACGGCTATCGACGAACTTTCAAATAAACTGGAAGCGGAGGGATATGCAATTATAACAGCATCTTCAAAACAAAATAAAATCTTTCGATTGTTGGATATGGTGTTAGTCACTGTTCAAAATAGAAATCGCGTTGAACTTGTTTTGATTGACACCTACAGTACACAGAATTTTTATTATGCGGTTATTGTGGCTGTTTTATGTCGCTTTTTCAAACTCCCCTACATCCCAATATTGCATGGCGGCAACCTTCCAAGTCGTTTAAAAAATAGCAAACGCCTTAGCATAAACCTTTTTGGAAAAGCCTTCACCAATGTAGCCCCATCAAAGTTTATGATGCGACAATTTCAAACTGCAGGTTTTCAAAATATAACCTACATACCCAATTCGCTAGAAATTGAAAAGTATCCATTTCAACTTAGGGAATCCATTACCCGAAAGCTATTGTGGGTGCGTTCCTTTTCGGAAATATACAACCCCTTATTGGCTTTGGAAATAGTAGAAATTCTTAAAAAGAAAGGAATTGATGTTTCCCTATGTATGGTGGGCCCTGATAAAGACGGTTCCATGCAGCGTTGTAAAAATATAGTTACAGAACTAAAACTGCCCATAAGTTTCCCTGGAATGATGCAAAAAGAGGAATGGATTGCGCTTTCCAAAGATTTTGACATCTTTATCAGTACAACCAATTTCGACAATATGCCAGTAAGTGTCATGGAAGCCATGGCTCTGGGTCTGCCGGTAATCTCCACCAACGTAGGGGGAATGCCCTTTTTAATTGAGAATGGCATTGATGGCATTTTGGTACCAGCAAACTCCCCGGAATCTTTTGTCCAAGCCATTGAAGAATTATGCAACAACCCTTTAAAATCCCATAATATCACAAAAAACGCCCGTACAAAAATGGAAAGCCTAGACTGGGAAAAGATAAAACATAAATGGATAAAACTTTTGAGGGAATGAATTTTCAGTAAATTTGGGGAATACAGTTGTCCGTTCTGAGTTGTCAGTTATCAGTTTTGAGTAGTATAAAAAAATAAAATATTTAAACAGACAACAGACAACAGACAACAGACAACCGCCAACCAACAACCGAAACATCATGAAAAGTTATAAGGATCTAGATATTTATAATTTGGCTTTTCAATACTCCATCGAAGTGCATCATGCTTCGCTGAAAATGCCAAAATTTGAGTTATACGAGCAGGGTAGTCAAGTAAGAAGGTCATCAAAAAGTGTTAAGGACACGATTATTGAAGGATACGGAAGGAGAAAATACAAACTGGATTTTATTAAATTTTTGACCTATTCCCACGCTTCCTTATTGGCATGCAAGGGACAGTTGGAAACAATTCAAGAATTATATGATATCCCAGAAGTGCCTGAGTTAATTACAAAATATGATGGTTTAGGCGCAAAAATTTTTACTTTTATTCAATATGTAGAAAAAAATTGGCAAGCTTAAAAGACAACAGACAACAGACAACAGACAACAGACAACAGACAACAGACAACCGACAAAAGACAACCGACAACAGACAATAGACAACAGACAACAGACAATAGACAACAGACAACAGACAACAGACAACAGACAACAGACAACAGACAACAGACAACCGAATAATGTCCAAAAACAGCATCCATTTTGACATATCCGAACGCAAGATACTGCTGCGTATCCTGGATATAGTTAGTGTGCTGTCATTGCTATATTTAGTTGGAATTGTCTTCAATTTTGATTATTTCAAAATAAACTCCGAACATTGGGTGTGGTCTATCGTTCTGGCTATCTACCTAACTATTTTTGCAACAATTTTTGAGCTTTATAATCTTCAGAAAGCCAGTAAGTTTGATGTGGTGGTGAAAAACGTAATCATCACATCTTCGGTAACAGTGCTTTTTTATCTGCTCACCCCTTTTTACACCCCGATGTTGCCTTCCAACCGTTTGCAGATAGTCTATTTCTTTTTGGCTATAAATGTTGCAATGTTGGCGTGGCGTTATGCGTACATCATCCTAATTTCTGCTCCCCGTTTTTACAAGCGCGTACTCCTAATTGCACACGCCAGCGATGTGGAAGCTATAGTGGCCTCCCTCCAAAAATCCGATCCTAATTACCGCGTTATCGGTTATTTTAATACCGGGCCCAATGATGGAACTATAATAAATACACTTGAAATTGACTCCATCACGATTGCTGATATTTCTTTGCTGACACAAGAAATGACCATTTCTGAAATAGTTGTGGGTACCCCGCTTTCAGAAGGTATGACGGTGGAATTGAACAACCAATTGATAAAATTATTGGAAAACGGAATCCCAATTCGGGAATATACGCAGGTTTACGAGGAATTGACCCACCGTATTCCGGTACAGCACGTAGAGAAGGATTTCTATCGCTATTTCCCTTTTAGCCGTAGCAACCAAAACAAACTTTACCTTTTTTTCAATAGAATCTTGGATTTGTTTTTTTCGGTTTTGGGTCTTGCCTTTGGAATCATCTTGCTTCCTTTTTTATTGATAGGAAATTTGCTAGCAAATAGGGGGCCGTTGTTCTACAGCCAGACTAGGGTAGGGAAGAACGGCAATCATTTCAAGATTTATAAATTGCGGAGTATGGTTAAAAACGCCGAAAAGGATGGCGCCCAGTTCGCGTTGGCAAAAGATACGCGGGTTACAAAGTTTGGTAGGTTTTTAAGGAAATCCCGTTTTGATGAAATCCCCCAATTCATTAACGTTATTAAGGGCGAAATGAGTGTCATTGGCCCCCGTCCCGAACGTCCGGAGTTTGTGGAAGGCCTAATAGAAAAAATACCCTTTTATGAAGTAAGGCATCTGGTTAAACCGGGAGTAACAGGCTGGGCACAGGTAAATGCCAAATACGGCTCCACGCAAGAGGATTCACTTGAAAAACTGCAATACGATCTATATTATATAAAACACCGAAGTCTTTTTCTGGACATAACCATCATAATCAAAACACTGAGTACAATTATTTTCTTTAGAGGGCAGTAATTATTCTAAGTGTGTCTCTACTCTCTACTCTAAAGTTTGTCTTGTCATTGTCTCTCCAAAAATCCTCTTTGTCTTGTCATAAAATTGTGCATCCACAGATACTCCATAGCAAAGCCATAGCAAAGCCATAGCAAAGTCATTAAAATGTAAGAAAACAGCCCTTTTTTCCTACAAATAAAGTAGATACTTATTTTAACTCTTATTTATTGTCCTAAACGTAAGATTTATCCGTGGGGTATGAATTTTCTTTGTTGGCGGCAAGCGGTGTAGCCAGTGGGTTTGTGTGGCACCTTTCATAATCAATAGGCTGCCATGCTCCAGATTTAGGGAAACGGTTTCTTTGGTTTCCTTGTGCTTAAATGCAAACTTGCGTTCCGCGCCAAAACTTACCGAGGCTATGGCGCCGTTCTTTTTTAGGTCTTTTTCTGCATCGCTGTGCCACCCCATGCCTTCATCGCCTGAGTGGTAGAGGTTGAGTAGGCAACTGTTAAAAGTTTCACCACTTTTGGCCTCAATTTTTTGTTTTAACTGTAACAGTTCCGGTGTCCATACATGTGCTTTTTTTGTGACTTTTGAATAGGTGTACTCAAACTCACTTTCGCCGTACCAGGCTACTTTGCGTTTGGTAACAATCTTTTTTCCAAAGATGATGGCTTCGTCATTTTTCCAAGCAATGGTATTCAGAAGAATGTTGTAAAAATGGTTGGCTTCTTCTTCAGAAAATACCCTTCCGAAGTAATTTACAATACCATCCCGCGGCAGAAGATTGCGCTCGCTATTCATTTCAAATTTGAACAATTCCATAACAAGGCAAATAACAAACAACAAATGACAAATTCCAAATAACGAATAACAATTAACCAATAACAAAAACTTTATAGTATCTTAGATACTTCATCTTTAAGCATTAAGCAATTTAAACAACCCCTGTTATGAATATTATTTTACTTGTTATTGGCATTCTTGCCGTTGTGGCTATCCTGCTCGTTATTGTCTATAACCGTTTTGTGAAAAACAGAAATGTGGTGAAGGACGCGTGGAGTAATATAGATGTTGCTCTTAAACGCCGTTATGACCTAATCCCAAATCTTGTGGAAACCGTTAAAGGATATGCCGCTCACGAAAAGACAACCTTGGAAAGTGTAATACAGGCTCGTAATACAGCGATGGCAGTACCCTCAGACGATATAAATGCACAGATAAAAGCCGAAAACCAACTGCAACAAACCCTGCGCAGTATTTTTGCATTGGGGGAAGCCTATCCAGATTTAAAGGCAAATCCTAACTTTTTGGACCTACAGCAAAAACTTAACGAAATAGAAGAGAATCTAGAGCGCAGCCGGAGATATTATAATGGAACCGTGCGCGAGAACAACACCTATGGCGAAAGTTTCCCTGGGGTACTTTTTGCAGGCATGTTGAACTATCAGCACTTTGATTATTTTGAAACCGATCAGGTAAGCCGTGAAAATGTGAAAGTCAGTTTTGAATAGATTGATAATTTTTTTTAGATGGTTGGACTGTTAGATTATTAAATATGAATAGCACTGTGGTTTTAAATAAAAAGAATTATAATCTTTTCAATAAAAAACTGTGCCTGCTACTATTTGGAATGCTTTTTTTTCTGAAAGCTTCAGCACAGGATTTTATAGTCAACAAATGCATAGTTGATATTTATATAAGCGAAAATGGCTATTTTGATGTTGTTGAAAATTACGACATTACTTTCACTGCTCACAAACATGGTATTTACAGGGTTATAAAAACCAATTACGATCTACTTACCCAGGATGGTACCCAGGAAAAACGTAAAATTAAGATTAGAAAGATTGACGTGCCCAATCATAATTTTGAAGCTGACTTCGATTTTATACAGAAGATTAGTGACAACCTTCAGATAAAGATTGGCGATAAGAACAAAACCATCATTGGGCCCCAACATTACGAAATTAAATACAGGGTTTACAATGCCTTTTTGTTTGAAGAGTCCCAGATTCGTTTTTATTGGAATATAAAATCGGACGTTTGGTACACTGTTTTTGAAAGAATAGACTTCAACATCCATTTACCGGAAAATGTTGATGTGGGCTTGGATAATATATTTGTTTATACAGGCTTTAGTGGTGAAACCAATGAAAGCAAGGAATATGACATTAATTATGAAGATGGTGTTTTTAAAGCGAGAAGCCTGCCGCGCTTTAAGTCATATACTGGACAGAACGTTACCGTGCTACTAAACCTTCCTTTGGGTTCGGTGAAGGAAATAAAACCGTGGTGGCCTTTCTGGACTGATTATGGTTGGACGCTGATTCTTGGTGCCCTTTTGGTACTTTTTTATTTAGTTTGGAATAAATACGGCAAGGATGATAGGGTAGTGCCCACCACCAGTTATTTTCCACCCAGCGGTATGGATCCTGCTATGGCTGGATTTTTAATTGACGACACCGAAGATACCCAAGACCTAATTTCATTGATACCCTATTGGGGGTCTCGAGGCTTAATTGCAATGGAGCAAATTCCGAAAAAAGGTTGGTTTGGTAAAGAGGATACAAAACTCACAAGGCTAAGACCCTTACCCGACGGCGCTCCTGACTATGAACAGAAAATTTTCACAGGCCTTTTTGGCAGTGCTTCAGGATCTTCAAAGAAAGAAGTTTTAATCAGTAGCTTGAAGGATACATTTTATACAAAAATGACGAGTGCCAAAGCACTTTTAAAAGTCAAGGCCCAAGTTTATTACGACCCGCAGGCAAAAAAAATGCAGACCCGAACTATCATTGGCACACTGCTTATTGGATTATTTTTATTTTTTACCTTCTTAATTACTTGGGGGCTTTTTGCCGCATTGGCCGTTATTCCAGTAGCTATATTTCTTTTATTTATGACCGTGCATATGGTGAAGAAAAACGCCAAGGGTAATGCAGCATTTTCAGAATTAAAAGGATTTAGAAATTTTATTAAGATTGCAGAGGAAAACAAGCTAAAAATGTTATTGCACGATAGTCCTTCGTATTTTGAAACTACTATGGGGTATGCCCTTGCTTTTGGACTTTTCGATCAATGGGCAAAAAAGTTTGAAGCCTTAAATCTTCAGCCCCCCAGTTGGTATACATCGTCTACGGGAGCGTTTACCATGCACAACTTTTCGCGTTCTTTTTCAGATTCCATAGCAACGGCCAAATCTACTATGGTCAGTTCTCCATCCAGCAGTAGTTCTGGAGGTGGTGGTTCTTCGGGAGGCGGTTTTGGCGGTGGTGGTGGCGGAAGCTGGTAGCAAAGCTATGGCTAAGCTAAAACCAAGCTTTTATTCATAATACATTTTGAATATTTGGTACATATCCTGCCCCTCCATAGTCACGCTTATAATATAAAACCCTTCCTTTTTTTCAATTATGGAATATTGGTATGTATCGCCCGGAATACTCATGTTTGACCGGGTTTCATTATCACTTTCTATAAATTCTAGTTCAAAATCATAAGTGCCAATCCATTTAAAGAAAAGTTTGGAATAGGTATTGTCAGTAAAGTTATCCTGCCAGTAGCCGTCTTTTATTTTAACCATTGTACGTTCACCACTTGCTTCAAAATAACTGAAATCTTCCGTCTTCTTAAAAGTTTTTAATTCTTTCTTGGAAATGGTGGTTTTTGGTTTTTCGGCAACGATTTTAGCGTCGTCTACGTGTGGTTCAAGTTTTTGCAAAAGTTGCTGAAATGCTACACAATTTCGCTGTAATCGGTAATAAAGCTTTCGTTCTGCTTCTTCAATTTTTTCCTCAGGCAGGGTTTCCAAGAAAGCGCTGAAATTATTTCGGTACAGAATATCAAGTTTTATTTCATCACTTTCTATATAATCCAGAGTTTCTAAATAAGCGCATATTTCAGCTGCAGCAGCATCTATGTCTTCAACCGTTTGCGAATATAGGATTGTTGTGCAAATGATAAAAAAGGGCAGGAGTAAGTTTTTCATTTTTATAAAAATGTAAGGATTGTTATAATTTGGTGTTTTATACAAAGAAATGTATAGTTTTTAAGTTATACAGCTACCCCGTACTCCCGCAATGCATCATTCAATGAAGTTTTTAGATTGGTACTCTCCTTGCGTTTCCCGATAATCAAAGCACAGGGTACGTGGTAGTCCCCAGCGGGAAATTTCTTGGTATAACTTCCGGGAATGACTACTGAACGTGTCGGAACTGCACCTTTCGTTTCCACGGGCATATCTCCTGTAACATCTATAATTTTTGTGGAAGCGGTAAGCACCACATTGGCGCCCAAAACTGCCTCCTTACCTACGCGTACGCCCTCTACCACTATACAGCGCGAGCCTACAAAAGCACCGTCTTCAATTATAACCGGAGCTGCCTGCAACGGTTCCAATACACCGCCGATACCCACACCGCCACTAAGGTGAACGTTTTTGCCAATCTGAGCGCAGCTGCCCACAGTTGCCCATGTATCAACCATAGTGCCTTCATCAACATAAGCACCAATGTTCACATAACTTGGCATAAGGATTACTCCTTTGGAAATATATGCTCCGTGTCGTGCAACAGCGTGCGGTACTACACGAATGCCCTTGGCTTCATAGCCAGATTTTAAAGGGATTTTATCGTGATATTCAAAAATGCCTGCTTCCATGGTGCGCATTTTCTGAATGGGAAAATATAAAACGATGGCTTTTTTTACCCATTCGTTTACTTGCCAGCCATCTGCGGTTGGTTCAGCACAGCGCAGCTTGCCTTCATCACAAAGGTTAACAACTTCACGAATGGCTACTATGGTTTCGGTTTCGGTTAGTAGGGAACGGTCTTCCCAAGCTTTTTCTATGGTTTGTTGTAACTCGGTCATATCTTGATGATTCTATGTTTTCTATTGATACTATATATGCTTTTGTTCTTTTCTTTCTTTTCCGTCATCCATCACTCAACAAATATAAAACCTCCTACTCAATTAAATGACCATTTATAGCATACTATTTCCGAAACCCTTATTTTTGCAGTCGTTATGGGAAGAATTTTAGCATTGGATTACGGTAGCAAGCGAACTGGCATCGCCATTACGGACGAATTGCAGCTTATTGCTTCAGGATTGACCACGGTGGCCACTGCTGATTTAATGGATTTTTTGAAAAAATATATTGCCTCAGAAAAAGTAGACTTGGTTTTGGTTGGCGAACCAATACAAAAAGATGGAAGCCATTCCACCATTGAAGAACAAATTCAACAGTTTTTAAAGAAATTTTCAGAAGTCTTCCCCGACTTAGAAGTGAAACGCGTAGATGAGCGTTACACAAGCAAAATGGCGTTTCAGACTATGATAGATAGCGGTCTAAAGAAGAAGCAGCGACAAAACAAAGCGCTTGTTGATGAAATTAGCGCAACCATAATTTTACAAGAGTTTTTATATAATAAATAAATTAATGATACTACCGATTGTAGCCTACGGCGATCCCGTATTGCGAAAAGAAACAGAAAAAATATCCAAGGACTATCCAAACCTGGATAAGATTCTCGAAAACATGTTTGAAACCATGTACGAAGCCCGGGGTATTGGTCTTGCAGCCCCACAGGTAAATTTGCCCATTCGCCTTTTTATTGTGGATGCAACACCATTTGAAGACGATGAAGACCTAAGTGAAGAAGAACAGAAATTTGCTTCTACTTTTAAAAAAGTGTTCATTAATGCTCGTATAATTGAAGAGTCTGGTGATGAATGGGCTTTTAATGAAGGTTGCTTGAGCATCCCCGATGTACGGGAAGATGTGTTCCGCCAGCCAAACATCGTGATGGAATATGAGGACGAAAACTTCAAAAAACATACAGAGACCTTTAACGGGATTGTAGCCCGAATCATTCAGCATGAATATGATCATATTGAAGGAATTCTATTTACCGACAAGCTTTCACCGTTAAAGAAACGATTGATAAAAAGTAAATTGACAAACATTTCTAAAGGTAAAGTGGGCGTTGATTACAAAATGAAATTCCCCAATGCAAAAAAGAAACGTTAACACGCTTGTTTATATAAACCAAACCAAAGATATTTGCATCTGTTAAAACAAATTAAAAGTATTTTATGAGCTTAGAAAAAGTGCTTTCCATTTCAGGTAAACCTGGACTTTATAAATTAAAAACCCAAACCCGTACCGGCTTTCTTGCAGAGTCGCTGCTGGACGGAAAAACCATAAACGTTAGTGGTCGCCACAACGTGAGCCTGCTTTCTGAAATTGCCGTCTATACATTGACGGAAGAGGTGCCACTTCGCGAAGTTTTCAAAAAGATTTCTGAAAAAGAAGGAGGAAAAGAAACCATAAGCCATAAAGCTTCAAAAGAAGAACTGGAAGAATTTTTCTTCGGCGTAATGCCAGATTATGATGAAGATCGTGTGTATGCAAGTGACATCAAAAAAATAGTACAATGGTACAATATGCTCATCAAAAACGGAATAAACGATTTTTCAGAAGCAAAGGAAGAAACCGAAAAGACTGAAAAAGAATTAAGCGATAGACCCAAAGAAGCAAAGAAACCAGCTGCTAAAAAAGCTGCTGCGCCAAAATCAGCAACGCCAAAAGCTTCTTCAGCCAAAAAGGGCGGAGCCACAAAAAGTGCGGCTTCGCGTAAAACCTAGCGAGGAATTTTAAATTGTCAGTTATATATTTGAAAGAAAATCCCTCAATCCATTATGGGTTTTGGGATTTTTTATTTTTCTAAAAATAAACAGTGGGGGTAATTGTGAATTCATGATTTTTCTACTTTTAACCTGAAACCTGAAACCTGAAACCGATATCAAAAAAATGAACTCCCGTAAAGATCAACTAAAAGCTTTCGATAGACTATTGACTATTATGGACGAACTGCGCGAGCAGTGCCCGTGGGATAAAAAGCAAACCATGGAGACACTTCGGCATTTAACCATTGAAGAAACCTATGAATTGGGCGATGCAATTTTGGATAACGATTTACAGGAAGTGAAAAGGGAATTGGGCGATGTGCTGTTGCATATTGTATTTTATGCCAAAATAGGTAGCGAGACCAACGATTTTGACATTGCCGATGTTTGCAATGATATATGTGAAAAACTCATTTCCCGACACCCCCATATCTACGGCGATGTGAATGTTTCCGATGAAGAAGAAGTAAAGCGAAATTGGGAAAATCTAAAACTGAAAGAAGGCAAAAAAAGCGTTTTGGAAGGCGTTCCAAAATCATTGCCCGCTTTGGTTAAAGCTAGCAGAATACAGGATAAGGTTGCTGGAGTAGGTTTTGACTGGGAAGAACCGCAACAGGTTTTTGAAAAATTACAGGAAGAATTGGGAGAACTGCAACACGAAGTAAACGAAAATAATCAGAAAAAGATTGAGGCTGAATTTGGCGATGTTTTGTTCTCTATGATAAATTACGCAAGATTTTTAAAGGTAAATCCAGAGAACGCACTCGAACGCACCAATAAAAAATTCATAAAACGTTTTCAGTATTTGGAAAACAAAGCCAAGGAAATGAACAAATCTCTAAAAGAAATGACTTTGGCAGAGATGGATGTTTTTTGGAACGAAGCTAAAAACCACTAGGCAGTGTTCAGTGGCAGTACGCAGTTCATAAATCCAAAATCGTCAATCTACAATCGTCCATCCATTAATCCTCCCGAACCTCTTTAATTTTTGAAAGTTTCGCTTTCCAAACTTCAAGTTGCTCTTTGTGGCGGGCTATGTTTTTGTGTACCTCCTTTACCAATGGATTGTTTTCATCAACGTGATGAAAAAAGCCTAGATTATTTTCCAATTGACGGATTTCATCTTTAGTTTCATCTATCTTTTTTGAAATAAAGAAATGCTCGTTCTGTAGTTTTCGCTCATCTTCACGGTTTACAAGCGTATTCAATTTATTGTCAAATTTTATAAGCTCGGTTTCTTTTTTGCCTAAATCCAATTTGCCGAAAAGACCGTCCAATGTTTTATTGAATTTTTGTTCAATATTGCGTTTGTTGTAAGGTACTCTTCCAATTTCCTTCCAAGCGGTAATATGTTCTTTTATCGCTTTAACATCGGCTTTATGGTCTCCGCTCAATTCAAACGAAGATAATTTTTCCAACATTTGTTGTTTGGCTTCAAAATGCTCCATTTCCTCTTTGTTGGCCTCGTTTTTCTGTGCGTGCAGTCTGTCAAAGTAATGGTTACAAGCTTTTTTGAACTGCTTCCAAATTTTGTCACTGTCTTTTCTTGGCACATGGCCAATGTTTTTCCAATCGTTTTGGATTTTTTTCATCAACGAGGTTGTGGCATCAAAATCTTCACTGTCCTTATTCTCTTCCGCAATTTTAATAAGTTCGCGTTTTTTCTCCAGATTAGTATATTGTTCTTTTTTCTGGTTTTTGTAGAAACTGTTTTTTTGATGGTTGAAGTTACCCGTAGCATCTTTAAAAGCTTTCCAAATTTCCTTATTGTTGGCACGTGGAACTCTACCGGTATTGAAAAAAGAATCCCGAAGTTCCTGAACTTTCTTGATTGCGTTCTGCCAACCTTGGTGGCTTGGTTTGGCCTCTTGGGTAGCTGTCTTTATTTCTTCTACTATTTCTTTCTTCTTTTCAAGGTTGGCTTCAAAGTCTTTTTCCATTTCGGCCAATTGCGCTTGGCGCTTGTCGTGGATTACCTTTGTGGCCTCGCTGAACTTGTCCCAAACTTCATCGCGATATTCCTTGGCAACTGGTCCTACATCTTCTTTCCACATTTTATGGAGCATCTGCAATTCGCGGAACGCTTTATTAATGTCTTCTTCCTGTGCAAGCTCTTCGGCACGGGTAATCAGCTTTAGCTTGGCATCTAAATTATGCTTAAAATCCAAATCACGGAATTCACGGTTTAAATGCAGAAAATCATAAAAGTTCTCCACGTGGTGGTGATAGGTATTCCAAACGGTATTGTACTTGTCGCGCGGAATAGCGCCGGCAACATGCCATTTTTCCTGAATTTCCTTAAAGTGCTTATAAGTAGTGTTTATGTTTTCCTCGGCGCCCAAAAGACCTTTTAGTTCTTCTATCAATTCCCAGCGCTTGTCTAGGTTTGATTGCAGGTCTTTTTTAAGGTTTTTATAATGATTGTTGCGCCTTTCTTTGTAGTCAAAATAGAGGGAGTTGAATTCTTTTTTTAGCGGGGTAGTGTAGTGGAAATCGATTATATTTCCGCCTTCTGCAAGAAACTCTTCCTTTTTATGTTCCAGTTCTTCATTAAACTTACTGTTGAATTCCGAACGGATTTCCTCAACATCATGCTTTAACTCCTGAATCTTTTTAGTTTTTAAAAGTTTGTCAAACTCAGCAACTAATTCTTTTTCTGAAAGTGTGCTGTAATCTTTTTGTGCCTTTTCCTCGTGGTCTTCTTCATCTTCCTCA
This sequence comes from Aequorivita sp. UBA3180, assembly GCA_002364215.1. Taxonomy (GTDB): domain Bacteria; phylum Bacteroidota; class Bacteroidia; order Flavobacteriales; family Flavobacteriaceae; genus Aequorivita. Next base: position 60,661 of record DEXQ01000018.1, read on the forward strand.
TCTTCGGAAGATGCTACTTCTTCCTCATCTTCTTCAGTTTCATTGTTCTCCGAGGCTTCAATCTTTTCGTTTGAACTGGCCTCTATCGTTTCTTTTTCTTTAACTGCTTCCTTTTCGGCGACCATGGCTTCCTCTACAATGTTTTCTTCCCCAGATTTTTCATCAGCAACAGCCTCGCTCTCTGAATTTTCTTCGGAAGTGCTTTTCTCCTGTTGCACTTCTTCAGTCTCGGTTTCGGATGTGTTCTCTTGGGCCGATTCTTCTGGAGTTACAGATGTAACATTTGTTTCTTCCATAGCTTCGGTAGCTGGAATTTCTTTTTCGTTTTCTTCCTGAGGCAATTTTTCGTCAGACATTTGTTTCAATGTTTAGGTTCGTTTTTCTTGGACGGTCAAGATACTAACAACTGCGCAATTGGCAAAGCACACAGCGTTTTTTTGATTTTTTTTATATGAATTTTATGAATTCCAGATTGCCCAAGCGCTCTCTGCCTGTAGCGCTAACATTTTCAACCCATTACTGGTTTGGGCGCCTTGCAATTTTCCGCGTTCTAAAAATTCGGTTTCGGCGGGATTGTAGATTAAATCGAAAAGCAAATGATTTTCAGTAATAAATTGATAGGGAAGGGGCGGGCAATCATCGATGTTTGGGAAGGTGCCCAAAGGTGTACTGTTTATAATTAACAGATTATTTTCAATAAATAATTTATCTAAAGAAGAATAATCCAAAGTTTTGGGTCCTTTTTTTCGGCTTACAAATCTAAAATCGAAATTTAAGTTTTGCAGGGCATAAGCTATCGCTTTGGAAGCTCCGCCCGTACCCAAAATTAGGGCAGTATTTTTTTGAAGTGGTAAAAATGGTTCAAGTGCTTTCTGAAAACCAAAATGGTCCGTATTGTAGCCAGTGAGTTTTCCATTTTTAGAAATTTCAATAGTGTTTACAGCTCCAATTTTTTCAGCATCGGGAGCTAAACTATCTAGAAAAGGAATTACTTTTTCCTTATAGGGAATAGTAACGTTTAGGCCTTTTAAATTGGGCGTTTTGTTAATTATTTCTGGAAATTTTTCAATTGAGGAAATATCAAAATTTTCATAAGTATGCGGTAGGTTCTCTCTTTCAAATTTTTCTGAAAAGAATTTCTTTGAAAAGGAATAATCAATGTCTTTACCTATCAATCCAAATTTAGACACCTTGTTTCTTTTTGTGGTTATCATACCAGTCCAAACTGAGGACAATCGCTATTCCAACAATTATAAAAATAATTGCAAGTATGGTTTCAAAACTTAATTCGGAAGGGAAAAAGCGGTTGTAACCCCGTATGATTTCTCTTCCGTTGGCATCAAATTGAATTTGGCCCAGAGCGTCCAATTCATATTTTTTTTCTTTCCAGGGCCAAACCACGCCCAGCGAACCTGCAATAAAACCAATTATTACGGCATAGGTAGCTTTTTTGAACCTCTTTAAAACGTATGCTAAAAGATGCGACAGCGAGACCAAGCCTACCAATGAACCCAACGAAAAAACTGCCAGAACCTTTAAAAGCTCTATGCGCTCTGCATCATAAATCCAACTGAAATCTCCTTGAAAAACATCAGCAAATGTATCAAAAAGTGAATTTACTGAATCTACTAAAAGTAGAACGTAATTTCCCAAAAGCATAAGTATAAAAGACCCCGAAAGTCCCGGCAAAGTCATCCCCGAAACGCTTATAATTCCACAGAAAAAGACAAATAGCAAGTTGCTATTTTCCTTCGCGGGTTCCAAAAAACTGATCGCAACCCCTGCAGCGACACCGCAGAGCAAATAGCCAACATATTTGCGATTCCAATCGCCAAAATCTTTCGCAATAAAATAAATGGAGCCGATAATCATTCCGAAAAAAGCACTCCAAACAAAGAGTTCGTAATGTTCAATCAAATAATCCAAAAGTTTTGAAACGCTAAAATAACTTATGACCATTCCCAGAATCAACAGGCTTAAAAACTGCCCATTGGTATATCTGTAAAAACTCTTAAAACGCCCGTTAATTAAAAGCTTGAACGCTTTTCTGTTTACTTTCTGAAGGGAATAAATAAATTCTTCATAAAAACCAGCAACAAATGCTACAACGCCCCCTGAAACGCCGGGCACTTTATTGGCAGCGCCCATCCCGAGTCCTTTTAAGACCAGCCAAGTTTTATCGGAAAAGGAACGGTTCTCGTACACAGATTTGGGTTATTGAGTTATTGGTTATTTTGACTACTGATCACTTTCCTCCCGGCAACTCTTTCTAACAAAAAAATTGTTAAAAAGCCTATGATTGCAAAAAACATTGCATACAAAATCTGTGGATTGCCGTCATAATTTTGCGGAAGGATGCTTCTTTCAATAAAAGGAATTTGTTCCCCAGCATGGTTCATTCTATACTGCAGAACTTCCTTCCATGGCCAAATTTTATTTAGGGCACCAATCATAAAACCGGTAAGCACCGCAAGTATTAGGTTTTTGTGATGCTTGAACATCCAGTTTAGAGCTCTGGAAAAAACTTTTAAACCAATAACGGCGCCAACGGCAAAAATTAAAAGTTTGCCTAAGGCGCCCAGGAAAAGCGAACTGTTCAAGGTTGTGATTCCTTCACCCAATTGGGTTACAATTCCAATTACTGTGGTATATGCACCCAAAAGCAGAAGGATAAATGCACCGGAAATGCCGGGAAGTATCATTGCAATAATTGCTATAAAACCTGCGAAAAAGAGAAACCACGTACTTTCCGGAGAGCCAACGGGGTCTGCGATGGTTATTAAATAGGATGCCACCGAAGCTATGATCATCGCTATAATCACAGCCAATCTCCAACTGGTAATTTGTTTGCCTACATACACAATACTGGCAATTACCAACCCAAAAAAGAACGACCAGACCATAATTGGGTAAACCTCCAATAGCCACGTAATCAATTTTGCCAACGAAATAATACTGATTAAAACCCCTGAAAACAGCGCTAAAAGAAATCCAAGGTTGTAGTGCTTCCAAGCCTTTAAAAAACCTTCCTTTTTCCATATTTTGAAAAAGCCGAGATCCAAGTTGTGAATGGTTTCTATCAGCTCTTCATAGATGCCGGAAATGAAGGCGATAGTTCCGCCAGAAACACCTGGCACTACATCGGCAGCGCCCATGGCGAGGCCTTTTGCAGTTACTGTCAAATATTGAAGAAAATTTCTTTGAGGCATAGGTCTATGTTGCTAAAACCCCAAAAATACAGAAATTAAAGCGAAGGATTTTTGTGTTGCTTGATTATTTCCACAACGGTATCCATTTGATAAACTTGAGGAAAAAGTTCTTCAATGATCATTAAATATTCGGGTTCAGATTTTAGGGCATTTCTAAGGTGAAATGTTCCTTTGTCGTTCTCGCTTAGCGTGAAATATAAACCCGAAAGGCGATATTCTATCTCAGCATGTTCTGGATAAAATTCCAAGGCTTGGTTGAAGTTATTCACTGCGGCCTCAAATTCACCGAGATTGGTTAAAATATCACCGCGAGTCAACCAAGATTCAATTTCGTAATTGCCCAATTCCAAAGCTTTTCGAAAACCTACTTCTGCTTCCTCAAAATGGTTAAGCTTATTGTTTATTTTTGCGTAGCGCTTCCAATAGAGCACATTTTCGCTGTCAATATTAATAGCCTTTTCTATGTAATAAAGTGCTTTCTGAAACTGTTTGTTTTTAGTATAAAAATCAGTAATAGCTATCCACCCTTTGTCCAGCAAAGAATCTTCCTCTACACATTTGGTGTAGAATTGGATTGCCATTTCGGCATTGCCCAACTTCTCATAGCATTTCCCAATTCGCAACAATGCATAGGAAGTTGGATCGTCCAACCCTAAGGTTATGGAGTAGCTCTCTATTGCTTCTTCGTGCTTTTTAAGTTTCTCCAATACTCTTCCCTTTTCGAGATATGCACCGATAAAGCGGTCATCACTAATAATTGCGAAATCAAATGCTGCAAGAGCCTTTTTGTAGTCTTTCAGTTCATAATACTGTTTGCCTACTTGATGCCAAGCTACTTCGCAATATGGATTTTTATTAAGGAAATCGTTTAAATAATCAATCGCTGCTTCGTATTCGTCAAGGTATTCAAAGCAGTAAATAATATTGTAAAGCGCTGAATAATCTTCTTCGTCTTCTTCCAAACATCTCATAAAATAGTGTTTGGCATTTTCGTAATCTTCAAGAAATAAATACTCCATCCCCAGCAATGATAGCACATCGGCTTCATCGGCAGTTATTTCCAAAGCCTGTTCCAAAAGCGAAATTGCCTCTTTGTGCTTATCGCGACGAGAGAAAATATTTGCTTTTTGAATGTAAATCTCCTCGTTGCTTTGTTCCAATTGGTACAACTCGTCCAAAAGTTCATCAGCGATGTCTAGTTGGTTTTCAAAAATGTACATTTCTATTTGGAAAAGCTTGAGGTTTGTAGAGGAAGGATGTTGTTCTAGTCCCAACTTGGTCGCTTTCTTGGCAAGTGCAATCTTTCCGTTTTCAAGGTAGTGGTGCACTATTTCTTCAAATTCCTCTGAGTCGAAAAATAGAACGCTGTTGGTTTTCAGCATAGATTCAAATTTTTCCAGCGAGAAGTTGTTATGCTCGTTTGAACTTAATTGCATACGCACGGTTTAACGGTTTCTTCTATTTTAAAGATAATAATGTATAAATAAGTTCAATTGTTATGCCGCGTTTATTGTTAACGGACTTATTAACAGGGCGTTTGACTATAACTCCTTGTCAATAAAGGCTTTGTGTGAAAATTACTTCTTTTGAAGGATGTCTAGAACGTCTGTCAGTAATTTACACCCCTCCTCAATTTCGTCATTGCTTATTGTGAGCGGTGGGGTAATACGAATGGCGCGACCTTCAAAAAGTAGCCAAAAAAGCACTAATCCCAGTTCTTTGCAAGCGAGTATTACTTCGGAAGCGATTTCGGGCGTTTCCATTATTACTGCTAGCATTAAGCCCCTTCCTCGTACTTCCTTAATTAGCGGATGCACTAAAAGTTTTCTAAAAAGTTTTTCTTTTTGAAGTGTTTGCTCAATAATATCAGTTTCCGTCAGTTCCCGAAGTGTTGCCAAAGCTGCAGCCGCAATTACAGGATTTCCGCCAAAAGTGGTAATATGCCCTAGCTTGGGGTTGTCCTGCAATAATGTCATAACTTCGTGCGAGGCGGTAAATGCGCCGATCGGTAAACCGCCGCCCATACCTTTACCCATTACCAAAATATCGGGAGCGATGCCGAAATGCTCAAAGGCGAAAAGTTTTCCGGTTCTTCCAAAGCCTGGTTGAATTTCGTCCAAAATCAAAAGTGTTTCGGTTTCATCGCAGCGTTGGCGTACTTTTTTCAAATAATCATTTTCGGGTTGAATAAATCCAGCGCCACCTTGAATAGTTTCCAAAATAATAGCCGCCGTTTCCGAAGTTATTTTTTGAAGATCCGCTTCATTATTAAAATTCACGGGGAAGCAATCCGGCACTAGGGGTTTGAAAGCGTTCTTGCGTTCTTCGTAGCCCATCACACTCATAGAGCCCATGGTGTTGCCGTGGTATGCGTTATTTGCATACAGAATTTGCGTTCTTCCCGTTGCGCGTCGGGCCAGTTTTAATGAACCTTCAATAGCTTCCGTTCCACTATTCACCAAATAAGTAGTATTTAAGCTTTTGGGAAGATTTTCTGAAAGCAATTTTGCCAATTCAACCGCAGCTTCCTGAATATATTCGCCGTAAACCATCACGTGCAGGTACTTTTCCACTTGATTCTTTATCGCCGCAACAACCCGCGGATGGCAGTGACCAAGTGTGCAGGCTGAAACTCCCGCTACAAAGTCGAGGTGTTTTTTACCTGAAGTATCGTAAATGTAACTTCCTTCAGCATGTGAAATTTCCAATGCCAACGGATGTGGGGTTGTTTGCGCTTGATATTTATAGAAATCTTCAGTCATTAATTTCCAGTCTGGATAGAATCATTCACCTTCTGCTGAAGCGAATCCCGTTTCGCCTCGCTTTCCAAGGTTTCGGGTTTTGGGTCATCGGGTCGGTTTTGTAAATCTTTCGGAGAAAGCTTGGACTCTTCGGGAAGCTCTATTTCATCTTCGGGAATGTCCTCAAAAAATTCACCTTCGTCCTTCGGCAGCGGAATTCCCGTAATTTTTGGGAGCACGGGCGCCGGCTTTCCTTTAAATAAATCTTCCACGGAATACAATCGTTCATCGCCCCGCCATTGAAACCCGGGAAGAATCCTTGCATTCTCAGGCAACATTGAGGGCGGATACACTTTGCCATCCGCCTTTTTTATAAACCTGATTCCGGTAATCTGCTGTTCTTCCAAATACATTTGAATGGAACTGGAAACCGTATTGTTTATTCCGACCAATTTCTCATTATCATCTCGGGAATAATAAATTACCTGTGCGTTTTTGTTGATGTTTACCGTGTCCAGTTCATTATTTGTAAAAAGTCCGATAAGCCGTTCGCCCTTCACCTGGTTGAAGCCCAGGCTATCTTTTTGCACTAAAAAAGCATTATTGAAAACCTTGAGCGTATCCAGTTTATCCGTTATCGTATCTGAAAGAATGTGGATGGTATCGCCAATCATTTGGTTTTCGCCGCTCCACAAAACTGGGTTTCGTAAGAGTTTTGTAATTCCCCTTTTTTCGTTGACGTAGATACTATCACATTTTCCGCTGGTGGGGTCGTCGCCTACTTTTCCGGGTTTGAAAAGCCGGGCACGATAAAAGCCTTTTACAATTCTATTTTCAGGTTTTCCGGTTACCCGCAAAGTGTCTGCGTGTACATAAATAGAATCGCCGTCGCGAACGGTGATGGCTACAGCCCGTTTTGTAATAAAAACGGAATCTTTTTCACGGAAAACTTCAGCGTAATGACCGCGGATTACACTTTTATTGATAGTATCCAAAACCCGAATATTGTTGGTGGCAGAGGCAAAACTTTTGTTTCGGTCAAAATAGATGCTGTCGCCGTAAAGCGTCCGATTTTCATAATCTACTTTTGAATTTTTTACGAAATACCCAGTATCGCCACGTGTATCGTAATAACCGCGTTCACAGTATACCGTACTGGTCTCACTTACAATCGTGGAAGGGCCGTATAGGTACGCATCGCCAGTTTCGGAATAAAAATCGAGTTGGTTGCTATTAACGGTATACTTCGGGTTTACGATTTTTACATTTTGAAGAAACTGATATTTCTTGCTTTCGGCAAAATACCTCCCCGAACGGCTTGTTAAAACGCTGGCGGTATCCTGCACCGTACCACCCGTTCTGTAATATGCTTGCTGTTTTATTCTGTCAAAATATAGGGTGTCTGTTTTTAGGGTGGTTTTGGGTTCCGTTAAAACCACATCGCCGCTGGCAAAGGCAAATTGGGTGTTTCCATTGTATTCGGCATATTTGCTGTTCATCGAGACGGTATCGCCTTGCGTAATCCGCACATCGCCATAGGCTTTTACGAAATTATTTTTTAGATAAACAAAAGCTTGGTCGCACCACATTTCCACACCTTCGTGCACGATGTACACCTGCCCGGTTTCGTCTTTGGTGTAAATGGCGGCATCGGGAAATTCGGGCCTTATTTCAAGGTAACCGGACTGTATATCCACCTTTTGTTTTTCCTGTGCGGAAAGATTAATTCCGAAGAGAAAAACGATGACTACAATTATGAAAGATGATATTTTCAAAAAAGAATTATTTGTCATTAGCAACGAAAATATCAACAAAAAATTGATTACCGATGAATGGTTTGCTTTCTGTCCGGCCCTACGGAAACAATTTTGATTGGCACTTCCAGTTCCTTTTCCAAGAAATTGATGTAATCGTTCAAAGCTTGGGGCATTTGTGAGGCGTCGGTCATTTTGGTCAAGTCTGCCTGCCAGCCTTTCATTTCGGTATAAACTGGGGTTACATTTTCAGCTTCAATATTATATGGAAAATGCTGAATAGTTTCTCCTTTGTAATTATAGGCAGTACATACTTTAAGTGTATCAAAACCGCTCAAAACGTCGCCTTTCATCATAATCAATTGAGTCACGCCATTTACTTGAACTGCATAGCGAAGTGCTACCAAGTCCAACCAGCCGCAACGGCGCGGACGGCCTGTGGTTGCACCAAATTCATTTCCCACGCGGCCCATTGTTTCGCCAGCTTCGTCAAAAAGTTCAGTAGGGAAGGGGCCACTACCCACGCGGGTGGTGTAAGCCTTAAATATTCCAAAGACTTCTTTTATTTTTCCTGGAGCTACCCCTAAACCTGTGCAAGCACCAGCAGCAGTAGTGTTTGAGGAGGTCACGAAAGGATAAGTTCCAAAATCGATATCTAGCAATGAGCCTTGTGCACCTTCAGCAAGAATGGTTTTACCTTTTTGTTGGGCTTGGTGAAGATATTCCTCACTATCAATAAAAGTTAGGGATTTCAATACTTCAACAGCTTTGAAGAATTCGGATTCCAGGTCTGCTAAATCATACTGCACATCTACATTGTAAAAATCTATCATCGCTTCGTGCTTATCAGCCAGAGCGCGGTATTTTTCCTGCCAGTTGTCCAATTCCAGATCCCCCACGCGTATTCCGTTGCGGCCTGTCTTGTCCATATAGGTTGGACCAATGCCTTTAAGGGTTGAACCTATTTTTGCCTTTCCTTTTGAAGCTTCGGAAGCAGCATCTAGCAAGCGGTGTGTTGGTAAGATAAGATGCGCCTTACGCGAAATCAATAGGCTTTTTTTAAGATCTAAATTGAATTTTGCGAGGTTGTCCAATTCCCTTTTGAAAATCACGGGATCAATTACAACCCCATTACCAACCAAATTGATGGTTCCTTCGTGAAAAATCCCACTCGGGATAGTGTGAAGTACGTGCTTGTGACCGTCAAATTCCAAAGTATGGCCAGCATTTGGCCCACCCTGAAAACGTGCGATTATATCATAGTTTTTTGTAAGAACGTCAACAATTTTTCCTTTGCCTTCGTCGCCCCATTGCAATCCAAGTAGTAAGTCTACTGCCATAATTTTTATTGATTGTTCCCGTCATCGTTTGTGGCGGGTGTTTTTTTATTTCCGTAAAAATAAAGTGAATGGTTGGTTATTTCTATATTAAAAACCTCTTCGATGGTTTTTTTGATGCTGTGTATTCTCGGGTCGCAAAACTCAATCACCTCTCCATTGGAAAGAATAACGTGGTCGTGGTTGCGATCAAAGTATGATTTTTCGTAATGCGCCTGATTCTGACCAAATTGGTGTTTTCGTACCAAACCGCACTCCAAAAGCAACTCAATGGTATTGTAAAGTGTTGCGCGGCTTACTCGGTAATTTTTGTTCTTCATATTTATGTATAGCGATTCAATATCGAAATGATCGTCGTGGTCATAAATTTCCTGAAGAATGGCATAGCGTTCCGGCGTTTTTCGGTGTCCTTTTTCCTCAAGAAAACCCGTAAAAACGTTCTTTACAATAGCCTGATTGTTTATATCTGTTTTTGAACTCATAATTAAGGTTGCAAAGTTACTTAAAATTTATGCTCTAGTAACTTTATCAATTCCGTTTATTTTTTTGATGTTTTCTACAAGGTTGTTAAGAATGGATTTGTTTTTTACCACAACTACAATTTTACCTGTAAAAACCCCATCATTACTATCAAAGTGAACACTTTTCATATCTATGTGAAGATTGTTTGAAATCACTTTCGTGACTTCGTTTACCAATCCAATAGTGTCAATCCCCGAAATATTCAGCACAGCTTTAAATTCGCGCTGTGTGCTATCAATCCATTTGGCAGGCATGATGCGGTAGCTATAATTGCTCTGAAGCTGCAATGCGTTTGGACAGTTGGTCTTGTGCACTTTTATACCTTCGTTTACGGTAACAAAACCAAAAACATCATCACCCGGAATGGGGTTGCAGCAGTTTGCCATTTTATAATCCAGTTTGTCTTCGTTTTTGCCGAAAACAAGTTGGTCAAACTTTTCTGTAATCTCTTCCTTATTAACATCCTCGGGCTTGTCGGGCTTTCTGATTCTATTTTTGAAGAAACTGATAAAGGCATTGCTTCGCGAAGCGGCAAAATCCTTAAGTTTTTGGTTGTCAATAATCCCCGCACCTACGCGATAAAACAAATCCAGACTCGTTTTCACTTTAAAGAAAACAACAAGCTGATTGATCGTAGTGTCGTCCAAATTTATTTTTAAAGATTTTAATTTTCTTGCTAAAACGACCTTACCTTCTTCTGCCAGCTGTTTCTTTTCATCCTTCAGCGAAGACTTAATTTTGGATCGTGCCCGGCCTGTTGTTGCATAATTTAGCCAGTTGGCTGTAGGTTTTGCGTTTTCCGAAGTTATAATCTCTACCTGATCGCCACTTTTCAATTCGTGGCTCAACGGAACCAGTTTGCCGTTAACCTTTGTGCCGCGGGTGTGCATACCAATTTCAGTGTGAATATGAAAGGCGAAATCCAATGCTGTTGCGCCTTTGGGAAGTGAGTACAAATCTCCTTTGGGAGTAAAGACAAAAATTTCCTTAGCGTATAGGTTCAACTTGAATTCTTCCACAAAATCCACAGCACTTATTTCTGAATTTTCAAGCGTGTCCTGAAGTTTGTTCAACCAGTTTTCGAGGCCGCCGTCGTCTTTTTCCTTGTTTTTGTATTTGTAGTGGGCAGCAAAACCTTTTTCGGCAATCTCGTTCATGCGCTCGCTACGGATTTGCACTTCTACCCAACGGCCTTTGGGCCCCATAACTGTAATGTGAAGCGCTTCGTAACCCGTTGATTTGGGTGAAGAGATCCAATCACGCAAACGGATTGGGTTTGGACGAAAATGATCTGTAACAATTGAATAAATCTTCCAGGCAAAGAATTTTTCGTTTTCTGGAGCACTTTTGTAAATAATCCGCACAGCAAATTTGTCATAAACCTCGTCAAAGCTCACGTTTTGCGCCAGCATTTTTCTTCTTATTGAAAAGATGGATTTTGGACGGCCTTTTATTTCGTACTCAAGATTTTCGGCATCAAGTGAATTTTTTATCACTTTATTGAATGCTTCAATATAAGCATCCTGCTCTTCTTTGCTCTCCTTTATTCGGCTTAAAATATCTGCATACACTTCTGGCTCAGTGAATTTCAAACCTAAATCCTCGAGTTCGGTTTTTATATTGTAAAGCCCGATGCGATGGGCAAGGGGGGCGTAGATGTAAAGTGTTTCAGAAGCAATTTTTCGTTGCTTGTCTGGAGGCATGCTGTCCATGGTTTGCATATTGTGCAGCCTGTCCGCAATTTTTATGATGATTACCCGAATATCCTCATTTAATGTAAGAAGCATTTTCCGAAAATTCTCGGCTTGCATGGAAACGTCTTCAGACATAGAGATGTGTGCAATCTTGGTAAGTCCGTCCACAATGCGGGCTACAACAGTGCCAAACATACGCTCGATATCCTCCAAGGAATATTCTGTGTCCTCAACCACATCGTGCAAAAGTGCTGCGGCTATGCTGGTGGCGTCAAGACCAATCTCTGATGCTACAATTTTTGCAACCGCAATAGGATGAAAAATGTAGGCCTCGCCACTTTTGCGGCGCTGCTCTTTATGGGCGTCCACGGCAAGGTCAAACGCACTGCGAATCAGTTTTTTATCTTCCTTGGTAAGGGTGCGATAACTGATCTTGAGCAGCTGTTTGTACTGCTTGGCGAGCTCTTTTTTCTCTTCTTCTAATGCGGCTTCTGTCATAAACCTAAAAGTATTGAAAAGTAATTGAATTGGCAAGAAATTAATTGGCTTAGGGTTTGGCACGGCCTCTAACAATACGAAATCACAAAATAGAGGACTAAGTTTCTCGCAACAGGCGTTTCATTTAAAATAGCCTATTAGAATTGTAGAGCATCCTCTAAGGCATCGAAAAAATCTCAAACTGCTTAAACAGTTTACATCGGTTAGGTTGTCTTGAAATTCAAGGGAAGCAGAATGGTAGTTTTTTTATTCCCGAAGTGTCTTGTCCTTGTCTTGTCCTAAAATAGCTACCCCACACCAAAGCCATAGCAAAGCCATAGCAAAGCCATAGCAAAGTCATTAAAACGTAAGAAAACAGCCATTTTTTCCTACAAATTCAAGGCTATCTAACCGGACTGGGTTTAGGTGAGGGCAAATCATTGTTTATCATACTTTTACAGTGTTAACAACAGGTAAAATATCATGTATTATAATTTTATCTTATTTCGTGTTTGCCACCTAGAATAGTAGAAATATTTAAAGTCAGTGGGTGAGCTACGAAATATAGTTCCAAATATTCCGATACTTAACAAGTTGCGCATAGGCGTATTTTATAGGAATATTTTCTTCCGAAGCAAGGTTGGGGTCTGCTTTTAGAGTTTGGGCGGCATAGCTTCGGGCAATTTTTAATATTTCGGAATCCTTTACGATATCGGCAATTCGAAGGTTTAGCACGCCACTTTGTTGGGTGCCCATCATATCGCCGGGACCGCGAAGTTTTAAATCTACTTCCGCAATTTCAAAACCATCGCTGGTACGGACCATGGTCTCTAAACGGGTCTTTGCATCTGCCGAAAGTTTGTGGCCGGTCATTAAAATGCAGTAACTCTGCTCGGCACCGCGGCCAACTCTTCCGCGCAATTGATGTAATTGCGAAAGTCCAAAACGTTCTGCACTTTCAATAATCATCACACTGGCATTTGGCACGTTTACCCCAACTTCAATTACCGTGGTGGCGACCATAATTTGTGTTTCGCCTTTTATAAAACGGTTCATTTCATAATCCTTATCGGCTGGTTTCATCTGTCCGTGAACGATGGAAACTTGATATTTTGGCATAGGAAATTCGCGCACAATACTCTCGTATCCGTCCATCAAATCCTTGTAATCCATGGTCTCACTTTCCTGTATTAATGGGTACACAATATACACCTGCCGGCCCTTGCTAATTTCGTCCTTTATAAAGCGAAAAACTTTGAGTCTATTTGCATCAAAACGGTGCACGGTTTTAATGTCTTTTCTGCCCGGCGGAAGCTCATCAATTACACTAATATCCAAGTCGCCATAAATGCTCATTGCAAGGGTACGGGGGATGGGGGTAGCAGTCATAACGAGGATGTGTGGGGGGATGACCCGAGCCTCTCCAACCTCCCCGGAGGGGAGGCTTTTTAAAGTTGTTTCAATTGTTTTTAGCGATGCATCGATATTGCCTATTATTTCTTCATTTGTGAACCGTATCACATTAAACTTCAGTTCTTTTAAAATTTGCGTTCTCAGCTCATCAACTTCTTTTTGCTGCGGATGGTTGTGATATCCCCCATCTACTTCAATTATCAGCTTTTTTTCGAGACAGACAAAATCGACAATAAACTCATCAATAATATGTTGTCGTCTAAATTTATATTCAAGTTTTTTGGTTCGTAAACATTCCCATAAAATTGCTTCGGCTTGGGAGGGTTGTTTTTTGTTTTTTTGCTGGAGCTCTTTTAGTAATTTATAAGCAGATGGCCTAGCCGTCATATATTTTTTACGCACTCTTGCTGCTTCCTCCCTCAGGGAGGATTGAGGTGGGCCTCCCTTATGCCATAATTTGCTGCGTTGTTCCACGCCAAAACGGTGTTGCTCATCCACGATTGCAAGCCCTAAATTTTTAAATTTTACCTTATCTTCGAGCAGGGCATGGGTGCCAATTAAGATATCCAATTCACCATTTTCAAGCTTTTTGTGAATTTCTTTTCTTTTTGAAGTTTTGGTTGAACCTGTTAATAATTCAATACTGGTGTTCAGTCTTTTACACATTTCAACTAAACCGTTATAATGCTGAACTGACAAAATTTCAGTAGGTGCCATTAAACAGGCTTGAAAACCGTTGTCAAGTGCTATTAACATTGACATTAGCGCTACTATTGTTTTCCCCGAACCCACATCGCCCTGCAAAAGTCGATTCATCTGTGCGTTGCTTCCCAAATCGTTGCGGATTTCCTTGAGTACGCGTTTCTGTGCTTCGGTCAAATCAAAGGGTAAATGTTCCGAAAAAAAGGTGTTGAAATTATGACCAATTTTATCAAAAGTATAACCCTTAATTTTCGATTTATGGATGAGATTTTTTCGGATTAATTGAAGTTGAATATAGAATAATTCCTCAAATTTTAATCGGTATTGTGCGCGTGCCAAATGTGCCTGACTTTTTGGAAAATGTATGTTGAAAAGTGCCTCCTTTTTTGAGACCAATTTCAATTGTTCCAAAAGGGGTTTTGAGAGGGTCTCGACAAAGGCGTTTTTGCTCTCCAAAAACAGTTGTTGCATCAGGCCATTTATCACCCTATTTGTGATGCCGCTGTTGTTTAATTTTTCGGTGGAAGGATACACGGGTTGCATGGCAGAACGGATACTTTTTTCGTGCGCATCCAGCAATTCCATTTCGGGGTGCGGCATGGAAAAACTGTTGTTGAAATAATTCGTTTTTCCGAAGATTACGTAGGGAACATTCAGCTTTAAATTCTCCCGAATCCATTTTTGGCCGCGAAACCAAACGAGTTCCATCGTACCGGTTTCGTCAATAAAAGTGGCAACGAGTCGCTTTCCTTTTTTTTGTTCTACGGTTTTAATGTGGGTGATTTTTCCAATAATCTGAACTTCGGCATTCGTTTGTTGCAATTGTGTAATTTTATAATACTGAGTTCGGTCTAAATATCTATTCGGAAAAAGATTCAGCAAATCCTGAAATGTGTGGATGCCAAGTTCCTTTTTCAGCAAATCCGCCCGGTTTGGGCCGACGCCTTTTAGGTAATCAATTGGAGTTTGCAGGAAATTGGCATTCATAAAACGAATTTACGAATTCCGAACGAAGTGAAGGAATCCCATTATAGAATTATTATCTTTATACTATGGAAATTAATTTTACTACCAAGGAAGAAAGCAAAAGGCTGCAAGAAGCAGATTTTTTAGCACTTTCGGGAGCTGAAAGAGTATTAGCCTTCTTCAAGTTATGTTATGAAATGCGGGATTTTCCTTCTCAGGAAACTTCTGAAAAAAAGGATAATTTCATTATTGAGTTTAAGAATAGATGATTGAAACTTGGGATAAAAACATTCGTGACTTTATTAAACTTAGCGATAAGCATAAAGTTAGAATAATTATGGTCGGTGGTGGCGCGGTAAATTTTCACGGTTATCAAAGGCATTCTGCGGATGTAGATTTTTGGTTGGAACCTGTTTCCGAAAACTTCCAAAAATTATTACTGGTTTTTAAAGAAATGGGTTATGATATTGATGATTTTCCCGAAGAAGTAAAAAAGCAGCGACAAAATATTTCAATTAAATTCACCCCAAGTATTCTTAATTTGGAGATTATCACCAATTTCTCTGTGAATAAGCCTTTTGCTAAAGCTTTTGAAGAGGCTGTACAAGTTAAAAAGGATGGTTTGGAATGGCGTGTTTTGTCTTTTGAAGATTTAATTATTAGCAAGATTAAAGCTGGACGCCCTAAGGATTTATTGGATATTCAAGAACTGCAACGCACCAAAAATAATTTAGATAAAAAATAATGGTCAAATTTTTTTTAACGTTTTCACTTTTTTTATTTTCCATTCAACTTTTTTCACAGCAAACTGATGTTGTGGATTTTTTGAGGATTGAAGCAAAAGTATATCCTTATTTTATGGGTAAGACCTTGGTTGGTGTAAATGTTACCTTTAAAATTTTGAAACCGACAGATTCTATTTTTTTGGATGCTAGAAATATGGAAGTTGGTGTGGATACTATCAATGAGAATATTTCGGTAAAATATAAAGATGATAAAATTTGGCTTTCTTCAAAAAAATATGAAGCAGGGAAAATTTATTCTGCTCAATTCAATTGTATGGTGCAGCCAAAACAAACTTTATATTTTTTTGGAGACCAAATTTGGACGCAAGGGCAAGGCAAATACACATCTTACTGGCTTCCCAGTATTGACGATGTAAATGATAAAATTGAATTTGATATTACAATATTAGCTCCCGATGATAAGACAGTAATTGCTAACGGAAAACTTTTAAATGTTGAAAATGATATAAATGAAAATTATTGGCACTTCGACATGAAAAAACCCATGTCCAGCTATTTGGTAGCCTTCGCAATTGGCGATTTCCATAAAAAAGAACTCCTTTCAAATTCAGGGATTCCTTTGGAATTATATTATAATCGTTCAGATTCACTAAAAGTAGAACCAACCTACCGCTACAGCAAACAGATTTTCGACTTTCTGGAAACTGAAATCGGAGTGCCGTATGCGTGGCAAAACTACAAGCAAGTTCCCGTTCGGGATTTTCTGTATGCTGGCATGGAAAACACAACGGCAACCTTTTTTTCCGAAGCGTTTGTGGTAGATTCCACAGGCTTTAACGATAGAAACTACATAAACGTAAACGCCCACGAACTGGCCCACCAATGGTTTGGCAATTTGGTTACGGAAAAAGCAGGGGAAGACCATTGGTTGCAGGAAGGGTTTGCGACTTATTATGCTTTGCTAGCAGAAAAAGAAATTTTTGGTGAAGATTATTATTACTGGCAATTATACCAAACCGCCGAGCAATTAAAGGCAATGAGCGATGAGGGCAAGGGCGAATCATTGTTAAATCCAAAAGCAAGTTCACTTACATTTTATCAAAAAGGAGCTTGGGCGCTTCATATTTTACGAGAGCAAATAGGGGATGATGCTTTTAAAACTGCAATCAAAAACTATCTCGAAAAATATAAATTCAAAAACGTTTCTACCGAAGATTTTTTGAATGAAGTGAAAGCAGTCTCGCAAGTTGATATTGCAGATTTTGAAAGGAATTGGCTTCGTCAAAGCGCTTTTAAAGGGGAAGAAGCGTATCAATCATTATTGAAATCTGAGTTTATAAAAAAATATTTTGAAATCTCTGCGCTTCGGGCAATGCCTTTGGCAGATAAAAAACTTCAGTTAAAAACTGCATTAACCTTTCCAAATGATTTTATTGGGCAGGAAGCAGTCTATCAATTGGTGGATGAACCACTTTCTGAAACCCTTCCGCTTTATAAAACCGCTTTCGGGAGCAATAATCTGTATGTTCGCCAAGCTGTGGCGCTTTCGTTGCAGACCATTCCAAAGGAACTCCAAACCGAATATGAAACCCTTTTAAACGATAATTCTTATGTAACCCTGGAAAACGCACTTTATCAATTATGGATGCAGTTTCCGCAGAAAAGAACAGAATATCTCAACAAAACAAAAGGAATTGAAGGTTTTCAGAATAAAAACATTCGGCAACTCTGGTTGACGTTGGCTTTAATTACAGAAGATTATGAAAAATCTGAAAAGGAGAATTATTTAAAGGAATTGAAAAATTATACTTCCACAGCTTATAGTTTCGAGATCCGCGAAAAAGCTTTTGAATATGTAAATGAGCTCCAACTCTGGGATTTGGAAACGCTTAAAAATTTAGCGGAAGCCTGCGTGCATCCCACTTGGCGCTTCTCAAAACCTTCAAAAGAAATGTTGAATGAATTACTTCAGAATAAAAAATATCACGAACAAATAAAGGTTTTGGGCAGACAAGTCTCAGAAAAAGCGGCTAATTATTTAAACTCAATTATAAAGGAATGAGGGCGTTGGTAATTTCAGGCGGCGGAAGTAAGGGTGCATTTGCGGGCGGCGTGGCGCAATATTTAATGGAAGAGCTTCATCATAATTATGACCTTTTTGTGGGAACTTCAACGGGCAGTTTGCTTATTTCACATTTGGCTTTGGATAAGGTTGAGAAAATTAAAGAGGTTTATACCTCCGTTAATCAAAAAAGCATATTCAGCAGTTGTCCATTTGTAATTAAGCAAGATAAATTTGGCGGAAAACAGATCGCTATTGATCATTATACGGTGCTTCGCAATTTCATAAAAGGAAAAAAAACCTTTGGCGAGAGTTTAAATTTACGAAAACTGATAGCCAATACCCTGACCGAAATAGAATTCAATAATTTAAAAGCTTCTGAAAAAGAAGTGGTTGTAACGGTTTCAAATCTTTCATTGAATCAAGTAGAATATAAGTCGATAAACGATTTTGAGTATCAGGATTTTTTGGACTGGATTTGGATTTCTTCAAATTTCACTCCTTTTATGAGTCTTGTAAAAAAAGATGGCTGTGAATATGCCGATGGCGGTTTTGGAAGCATGGTCCCTATTGAAGAGGCTATAAACCGTGGCGCAACACATATTGATGTAATTGTGTTGGAAACCGAAATTACCTATTACAATCGGCTTCCCTCAAAAAATGTATTTTCATTGCTTACCAATATGCACAATTATATGGCGGATCGTATTGAAAAACAGAACATCCGCATTGGGAAATTTGTCGCGACAAATAAAGATGTTATTATAAACCTTTATTATACTCCTACGGTTTTGACAACAAACTCTTTGATATTTGATAAGAAAATGATGACAAAGTGGTGGGAACTAGGTTTCCAATATGCTGAGCAGAAAAATAATGAATTAAACGAAATTCGTACAAAAGACGATTGATATTCCTACATTTAGCTGGGGTATTTCCCTTATACTTTCAGTGTTTTCCCTGTTTTTTCATCGTAAGTTCTAATAGACTGCTACTAATCAACTCTTTTGGTTTATCTTCACTCTGCGTTTAGGGAAAGATCATTTTAGAATCCCTCTTAATGTAACTAAATTTATACCATAACTTTAAAACCAAATTAAATATGAAAACACAGACTATTCAACGTTTACTGTTATTAAGTTGTATCAACTTAATGCTTTTTAGCTGTCAAGATCCCACAACCCATACCGAGCCACCATATGAGGGTCCGCCGAAAGACCATATAATATCGGTTGATCGCGCTCAAGAAATGTATGATGCCTATTTGCAAAGACGCGTGCCGATAATCAAAAGATATGAGGACAGCATTGCAGCTGACGGTTCAAAATTTACCCCTACCCGCTATGCGGAATATGATTTGGAAACCATAAAACAATATATAGCGTATATTGAGCATGAGGCCAAAGAGGCTAAAGTGGACATACAAACATTGCGTTTCTACCTTTCAAACTATCCTGACAGTGATAAATTCCCAAATGGCGATGCGGTTAAATATCCAAAAAGAAATAGTTTTTTCGTAGTGCCTACAATGGCTTATGAAGGCCAGAATGTTGGTTTTTATCTTGAAGAAATAGACGGTGTGTATACTGCCTTGCCTATCAATAGAAATAGACTAAACAAAAACGACAAAAATCAGACACAGGATGAGCCCCAAGGTAGTGTGAATGAGGCTGGATTTTTCAGTTCAACCAATTCCGCAGCCGTGGGAAATGGAACCACAAGTGTTATTTTGAATGACGGAGGAGTAGCGCCTCCGCCCGGTACTAATGATTTTGGGGACAGCAATTAGAGCACACTTAATTAGTGGAAACAATTTTAGACATACTTAAAAATACATATTTGACATTATATGTCGGTGTTTTTCTAATATCGCTAATAAAATTTCCGCTTTATAAGCATACAACCTTAAGACTATTGCCCATTATTTTGTTTCTTACCATGGTTACGGAATATTTGGGCTATTTCCTAAAGGACATTATATATGATATTCCCCTTAATAAGTTTATTTACAATTTATATTATCTGATTCATTTTTCATTTTTCTTCTACATTTTTATGAGGATGATTGAAAACGACAGATTCAAAAAGAATATTAAAATAGGCTTAGTTGTTTTTTGGCTGTTTTTTTTAAGTGATGTAGTATTTACAGGTATTTTTGAGAATTCTTTTGCTAGAACATACATAGCTGGAGCCGCGATTCTGATTTTTTGCATAACCTTATATTATATCAATATTTTACAATCATCACTAGTATTGGTAGTAAAAAACGATTTATTGTTTTGGGTAAGTGTAGGGCTATTTTTATTTTATATTGGCTATATTCCCATAAAAATCATCAGAACTTGGTTTTACAAACCGGACAGCTTCTTTGAGATTTTACTTTTAATACAGTCGTCGCTCATAATCATCATGTATTTGTTCTTTTTAACAGGATTTCTATGGATGAAAAAGAGATCATAATAATTGCGGCAATAGCCATTCCGGTAACATTAGTAATTATTGTTATCGTGCTCTTCAGTGTTTTTTCTCGTAGAAAAAACCGATTGTTACAAGAGCAGGAGAAAGCGAAAAAAGCGTTCGACCGTGAATTGGCAGAATCACAAATAGAGATTCGTGAGGAAACTTTGCGAAACATTAGTTGGGAGTTGCACGATAATATCGGCCAGTTAATGACCTTGGCCAAAATACAGGCCCAAATGGCGCTGGAAAGGCCCGAATTGTTAAATGAAGTTTCTGAAACCATAGGCACGGGCATTGATGAGTTGCGGGCGCTTTCAAAATTGATTAATCCTGAAGCATTAAAAAGCTTGAGTCTGCAAGAAGCTGTAAGTCTAGAAATAGAACGATTCAATAGACTTAAATTTATTGCTGCTGAATTAAAAGTGCAGGGTAAAGTAAGGCCCATTGAGAGTAATACCCAAATTATTCTTTTTAGGATATTGCAGGAATTTTTTTCAAACACAATAAAACATTCCAGAGCCTCGACCCTAAAGGTAGTTTTAAATTATTCTGATGAGGTTTTGACTATTTCTGCGGAAGACAACGGAGTGGGTTTTGATAAAACAGATAACTTTATGGGAATAGGACTTAAAAATATGAAAACCCGTGCCCAATTGATCAATTCAACGTTGAAAATTAATTCCGTAAAAGATCACGGTACAGCATTGCACCTTAAATATAGTTATCTGTGAATTTTGAGTAGATATGAAAAACCTTTTATAAAATGAATTATTCCGTAGTAGTAGTTGACGATCATTTTTTGCTTTCCCAAGCCATTGGCGGGTTGGTTCAAGACTTTAAGAAGTTTAAAGTACTATACCTATGTAAAAATGGGCGTGAGCTGCTTGATAAGTTTAATAATAAGAAAAACATCCCCGATTTAGTACTTATGGACATAAAGATGCCCATACTTAACGGAATTGAAACAACTGAAATTCTTAGAAAAGAATTTCCTAACGTAAAAGTGCTCGCTCTTTCCATAGAAGAAGATGAATACACTATTTTGAAAATGCTCAGGGCAGGTGCCTGCGGCTATTTGTTAAAAGACACAAAAAAAAATATTCTTGAAGAAGCTCTCATTCAAGTAATGGAAAATGGTCATTATTATACCAATACAATATCACAAATCCTTGTGGACTCTTTGGAGAATGAAATTGATACTGAGCTAAAAGAAAAAGAAATTGAGTTTATAAAACTTGCCTGCACCGATATGAGCTATAAAGAAATTTCCGAAGCCATGTGCTGTAGCTATAAAACTGTTGAGGGTTACCGGGATTCAGTCCACAAAAAACTAAAGGTAAAAAATAGAATTGGGCTCGTGCTTTTTGCAATTCACCACAATTTATTTACACCCTAAAAAAGTTCGCTGACCTCTTTTTTAACGTATGCCATGGCTTTTTGCGATGGTGTAACTTCTTCCATAAAATTCTGTAGTAACCATTCCCGCATTTTGTCTACATTGCCGTCCTTTTCGTGCATTGCTCCTTGACGAATTACGTGTATAGTTGCATTTTTTGCAGCGTTCACTAAGTTCCAACATTCAGGAGTTACATAAATTTGTTGTGTTAAATTATGGTCATACTCCTGCTCAATATTTTTCACCAATAAATTTTCGTAATCGTCTTTAGAATCTGAAAATGGTTTCACCCGTACCAATAACTTATTGGGATCTATTCGTTCCAAAAATAAAGTAATACGTTCATATGCTTGAAGCCGGAGGGGTAAAACTTGTTTTTGAGCTTCTTTTTGAACCAAATATCTTCTGCGGCCTTCCTCATTGGCCGTGTGGCCTTTAAAGAAAAAATAAGCAATTATGCCTACAACAATTGCGGGTAACAGATAGGCTACATAACTAATAATTTGGGTTGCTTCTTCCATAGAATTTAATTTATTGACAAACTTAAGTCGTTTTTAATAGTTGTACAACTATTAGTTCTTTGTATCAAACCTATAATAGATCGGCTCAAACCCTCGTGCCAATAAATGGAGGTTTTAAAATTAAGTAAAAGCATTGACCTTAGGGAAGAAATTTCAACTACGTATTAATTATTAAATATTTCACCAATGAAAAGAAAATTACTCATAGCCCTGTTTTTATTGACCTTTGCCGTATCCGGTTGGTGTCAATTTCAAACAAATGTTTCGGCAGCTACTATGGTCTATCACGATGTATGTATCGAGCCCCTCTCATTTAATAGTCCGCAAACTACAGATTATATTGTGGCTGGCAATCTCTTTGACACGGCCCTGCAATCTGAACGGGCGTTTCTAAAAAAAGTGGATGAAAATGGCGCCGTAATTTGGAATATCGCCTATCAGGAACCAACTTCACCCCATTTGCGTATTCTGGATATAGTGAGCCATTTGGATCTTATTTTTGCTACGGGCTATATAGACATTGGCGGCAAACGAAAAGTGTTCTTGGCACAATTTGAGGCACTGAGCGGAAACTTTCTCCAAGCCAATTATTATGATGTGGTGGGCCCCAATTTTAATAGCACCGGCCTGCACATCAGTTTTTCAAACAGCGATGCCAATGGCGACAGTATTGCCGATCCTGGTTTCGTAATTGCCGGGTATTTCAGTGATTGTTACAGCCTTGATATCAATTGTGTTTTTAACAACATTGGTTTTGTGCTACGTACTGATTCGGGTTTAAACGTATTATGGACCGCAGAAACCGATGCTCCCAACACGGTAAATACCTTAGAATACGACTTTGTAAATGGTGTGGCCGAAACCAGTGATGGGTTTTTTCTTACCGGAAGCGCAACCTGGCAAGACCTATCAAACAATACGGCCCAACAAATAGTATTGGCGCACAAATTGGACTTTCAGGGAACTATGCAATGGGACCAAAGTTATGTTTTTGGAAATGCAAATGATGTAAGTGTTGATGCCTATTTTGATAGTACGACCAGTAAAATCTATATGCTTACCAATTATTCCTTCTCGCATTATTTTGGAATATCGGTTTTTGACAATAATGGAACCTATGATAGTGCCCGCTCCTGGTATGCCGACGATCCCAACAACCTGAACATTTACGGTTTTGCGCTGATGCCATCCTTCAACAGTGCGAATAACCTTGTAATTGCAGGCTATGATAGAGATGAAAGCTGGAACATTGGCGCCAATTCATATTATGGCGAAAGCAATGTCTTTCTTTATGAATTTGACAAAAACACTGGAAATCCTGTTGCGACGAACTATCAATACCTTGTGCCAAACGTAGAGCCCGGTACCGAGGATTTTAACCTTTGGGATTTTCAGATGCCCACCATCTATTACCCCGATATGGCCTTTCCAAAAACGGACAACAGCAACAATAACCACTATTATTTAGCGGGATACCGTGCTATTGATCCTACGGTGACCGATGTAAGTCTGGAACTTTTTAAAGTAGATACCGCAAAACGAAATACCTGCGACAGTAAAATTATTAATCCCAACCATTTGTCCTTGACCAAGCAGTCGGTGCCGGTTACCTCGGCACACGTGCCGACTAATGCTTTTCCTATAAATCTTACGGCAACGGCAATGCCCTATACCGAGGATTTCTGCGTGCGCGAATTGGCTGTCGAAGAACATTCGATGGAAAAAATAAAAATGTTTCCAAACCCAGCCATACAGCAAATTTCATTTACCGGAGTTGATGCCCTTGACGTTACTATTATGGATGCTTCAGGGAAAATTGTATCGCAACAATATCTTAATAATGAACGGCAAATGGACGTTTCTGAGCTTGCGGCTGGCCTGTACTTTGTTGAAATTTCCAACGGAAAAAATACTACCACCTTTAAGCTCATTAAAGAGTAGCACCCTCCTTCTTGCGCCATATTTTCCTTACCTTAGTTATTGGAAAAAAGATTGATACTCTCCCTTTTAATATGAGCAGAACAAAATTCCATATCATTGTATTTATTGTGATGTGGAATTTGTGTGCTGCCCAGGAATTTGTGAATTACACCATAAAGGATGGCCTGCCCAGCAACCGAATCTACCGATTGACTCAAGATAACGAAGGTTTTATTTGGGCCATTACCGATAAGGGTATGGCAAAATTCAACGGAAGGGAATTTAAGGTTTTCAATACCAGCAATGGATTGCCAACCAACGACATTTGGGACCTACGGGTTGATGCCGAAAATAGGATTTGGTTCTTCTCAAAATCAACTTTGCTGGGGTATATTGAAAATGAGAAGGTGCATACCTTTCCCAATTGCCAGGCGGGGGTCGTAATGTTTCCGGCATCTACCAATGTTTATAGTAACACCTTTATAGTCGGAAATAGCGGGCAATGGTTTTATCTGGAAAAAGGATGTTGGAAAAACCTCACATTTTCAGAGGTACAGGATACCTCAAAATACCATTTTAAAAAGCTTCATAAAAAAGCGGTACAATTGGCAGAGCTTCCCGTTTTTAAAGAAAAGTCCGTAACACGGTTCAGAAACCGCGATTCTATCATGGTAATGCTCTACAACGAAGGTTTTAGCATAATAAACCTGCTTAGCGGGAAAATTTATGAAAGGGAATTTAAAAAATACGCGAGTCACCAAAACCCCAATTTTATTCGCAACCATTTTGTGAACGATCAAATCCAGATAACGGGATTTGACTTTGTGGGCATACTGGACGAGAATTTTGAGATCGATAAGGTGGTTAAGATACCCCCCAATCTAAAGGCCTATTTTTCAATGATAGATAAAAGTGGGAACATTTGGTGCGCCACTTTTTCGCGTGGAATCTTTATGTTGCCGCAGGTAAAGCGCCAGTGTACCTACGTGCTTCCGCATCAAAAAGTAGATCAACTGGCCAGAGTGGGTAAACGGATAGTGGCCAATGTGTACAATAAAGGATTTTATGAATACGATTCACTTCAAAAAAAGTTTAGGACATTTATAACGGATAAAAGTTTTGTTTTTAACGCGGTATATTTAGATTCCCTTGAAAGTTCATTTTTCTGTTCTGAAAAGAAAACCATCCAAATTGCGAATGAAGCAGCCAGCCGGCACCAAGTTGATCATTTCAATAAAATTGGTGGCGTAAGGAGCTTGGTCTATCTCAACGGTTTTTTATACGGAAATATATCCTCAGGGGTAATAAAAATAGACCCAGAAACCTTTGAGCGAATCAAAACCTACGATTATTATGGCGTTAGGGATTTATTGAAGTTTCGCGATTCCCTGCTCTTGGCAACTTCTGATGGTTTAAAAATACTATCTGACGGAAACATAACCTCCGTAACCCTTGCCGATAATCTTTTAAAGAAACCTATCTTGAGCCTTACTAAGGTTACGGACTCCCAATTTTTGGTCAATACTGACGGGCACGGTTCTTATCTCACAGACCTCAAGGAGGTATCACTATTGCCGAATTCAGAATTTTTGAGTGTTGAAAGCGCTGTTGCAAACAAGGATTTTATCTGGCTGGCTTCTGAAAGCGGAATTTTACAATATAAAAAAGCAGGTCCCGATTATTACTATACAGGCACTTTAAACGAAAACGACGGATTGCCTTCGAAAAAGGTTAATGCTATTCTGCCGGTGGGCGATGATTTGCTTGTATCAACGGACGATGGGGTTGCCATTCTTCCGAGAGCCCTTTATAAGCAGCCCCAACTTTTGAAAATTTACGTTGAAAAGGCACTTTTCAATCAAAGTCCTATCCCAGCCTCCGAACCTGCAATGCGCTACACCACCGACAATAGCGTAGATTTTTCCATTGCCACCATAGACTTTTCGTCCGCCCAAAACCAACTGAGCTACAGGTACCGTTTGCTGCCCATTCAAAAAGATTGGACAACTACAACCGCTTCAAACCTTAATTTTTCAAATCTGCCACCAGACAAATACACCCTGGAATTGAAAACCGGAAACCTAATGGAAACCGCCAATTTCACAATTTTGCCATTATGGAGGCAAAGGCCTTTGGCAAAAGCCGTGTTTTGGCTGGCGGGCATTTCGCTCTTAGGCGGAGTGCTCTATTATTTCAGAAACAAGGAAGTTTCAAAAAAAACCGCCAAGATTACCGCACAGAAAAAGATGGCTGAATATGAGCTATATGCCCTGCGCGCCCAGATGAACCCGCATTTTGTTTTCAACTCGCTTGCTGCTATCCAGTATTATATCAACAATAACGACTTTGAAACTTCAGAAAAATATCTGGTGAAATTCTCAAAATTGATACGCCAGTTTTTTGAGCTTTCAAAAGAAAGTGAAATTCCCCTGGAAACTGAAATTAAATTGCTGAAAAACTATTTGGATATTGAAAAGCTCCGTTTTAAGGAGAAATTGGGCTATCAGATACATATAGATTCTACGTTAAATTTACCCGAAACCACCATTCCCAGTATGCTGCTCCAGCCCATTGTAGAGAATGCTGTGAACCACGGTATCTTCAATAAAGAAAAAGAGGGCAATATCAATCTGTATTTTCGTAGCATTGACGAGCAGGAATTTATGGTGGAAATTATGGATGACGGCGTGGGCTTTTCAAACTCAAGAAAGAAACCCAACGGCAAGGTAAATTCTTCCGCAGTACTTGAAAATAGAATTGCGGTCTTAAACCGTTCCAAACAATGGGAAATACAATTTTTTAATGCTGAAGTATTTCCGGAGAAAATCGATACAGGCAATATTACTACCTTTAAAATTAAGAAAGTGCGATGACGACTATAACGGCCATATTGATAGACGATGAATTTTCTGCCCTAAAGGGACTGCAACAAAAGGTGGAAAAGTTTTTTCCCGAGATTTCAATAACCGCTACCTTTCAAAAACCCGAAGACGCCATAGCGTTTATAAAAAATGATCCTCCCGAAATTCTATTTCTCGATATACAAATGCCACGTTTGAATGGCTTCGAACTGCTTTCGGAACTGGACGGATTGGATTTTCAGGTCATTTTTGTAACCGCCTACAACGAATATGCCGTGGCAGCGTTAAAAAAATCGGCAATTGGATACATTTTAAAACCTGTGGATGATGACGATCTGAAACATGCAATTACAAAATCCATAACCACAATACGGGAAAAACAACAATTGGAAAGCAGCAACAAACTCATAGAAGTTCTCACGGAAACCATTTCAAAAAGAAACAAGATTATCGTGCCTACCGAAAAAGGGCTATCCTTTATCCCTCAGGACGAGGTGCTGCATTTGGAAGGTTTTCAGGGTTATACCAAATTTCATTTAAGCAACAATACAGAACTTTTAAGCAGTTATAACCTCGGGAAATTTGAACCTTCCTTGGGGCGAATATTTTTCAAATGCCACAAATCGCATATCGTGAACCTCGAAAAAGTGCGCAGTTTTGAAAATGAAGGTTATTTGGTACTGGAAAACCGCAACCGTGTGCCCATTTCAAAAACTAACCGAAAAGCATTTTTGGAAATGTTCCGTTAAGGCTTTTATTCAGTGTTCAGTGTTCGGCAATGCAGCACACCTTAACAGTTTCCCCTTGGGGGTTAGGGGCTAATACCTTACCTTATTTTCCTTGCGCATCGCTTTCACTTCTTTTTTAGCTTCTTTTTCGTGATAATTTCCGCCCAGATACTGGCAATTTGATAAAGCTTTCATGCTCTCAAAAGGTACTGCACATTTATGGTACATAAAAGATTGTGATAAGGTTTTGATTAAGTTTTTATCGCCTACGGTTAGGTCCACATCGTCCATAGTGAATTGGCAGGGGTGTTCATAACCACAGGCGTGTGTCATTTCTAGCAGCTCCTTACAGAAATTTTTAAAATAGAAATGCGCCCTCACTGATTTGTCTTCAATATTAATACCGCGTTGCAGCCATTTATTTTGGGTAGCAACCCCGCTAGGGCATTTGTTGGTATGGCATTGCTGAGCTTGAATACAACCAATGCTCATCATCGCCTCTCGTGCAACGTTGATTAAATCGGCACCCATTGAAAATGCCATAGCTGCTTTGGCAGGAAACCCTAACTTTCCACTTCCTATAAAAACAATTCGATCACACATCTCGTGCTTTTTGAAAATTTTATAAACTTCAGCAAAACCAAAAAGCCACGGCAGGGACACGTGGTCGGCAAAACTTGGGGGCGACGCACCGGTGCCTCCCTCACCACCGTCAATTGTTATAAAATCTGGCCCTTTGCCGGTTTCTTTCATTATTTTTGCAAGTTGTTCCCATTCTCCCAAGCGGCCTACAGCAGATTTAATGCCCACGGGCAAACCGGTTGCTTCAGCTATACTTTCCACAAATTCAACCATTCCTTTAACTCCTTCAAAAGCGGAATGATTGGGTGGCGATAGCACATCTTTTCCTAAGGGTACGTGTCTTATATCAGCAATTTCCTGAGTAATTTTAGACCCTGGCAAAACACCCCCCTTACCTGGTTTTGCACCTTGGGAAAGTTTTACTTCAATAGCTCTAACTTGCGGGTTTTCGTTAACGAGCTTCACAATTTTTTCCATGGAGAAATTTCCCTGCTCGTCCCGTACCCCAAAATATCCGGTTCCAAAATGAAAAACAACGTCTGCGCCAGTTTTGTGATATGGAGAAAGACCACCTTCACCTGTATTATGATATGCGTAGGCTAGCGCGCATCCTCTATTTAAGGATTCAACAGCCCTTGCCGATAATGATCCGAAGCTCATGGCTGAAACATTAATTACCGATGTTGGACGATATGGACGCCTACGCTTGTGATAACTGCCCATTACTTTAGCGCACGGCAGAAAGTAAGGGTTTTTATAGTTGGGATTATCCTTTTCCACCTTAAAGGGAAGCATCGCATTGTTTATGAAAATGTAGTTAGGTTCATAAATATCCCGATCGGTACCAAAACCCTCATAATTGTTTTCATTTTTTGCCGAAGCATAAATCCAGCCGCGCTCTATCCTATTGAAGGGAAGCTCCTCGCGGTTGTTCGCAACAATGTACTGCCTAAGCTCCGGCCCAATACTTTCCAGCATATACCGAATGTGCCCGATAATGGGGAAGTTGTGGCTTATAGTGTGGTGTTTGTTGAAAAAAATGTCCCGAATGGCAACGATTAAAAGAAAAATAAGAACCCATACCCACCAAGGTATTTGACCTAAGAAAGATAGAAACTCCTCCATAAAAATACATTTTTGATAAAGGTATTTAAAATAAATCTCATTTGGAAAGAATAATGAAGAAGGTGATTATTGTTTATAATTTCCCCAAAAACACTTCCTATAAAAGTTTGATAATAGTTATTTTCACAGCTTGAAGAAAATGAAGTTTTGGAACAGTATTTAAAACAACTCAACGATGCGCAGCGTGCGCCAGTGCTGCAAAAAGACGGCGCAATGATTGTAATTGCCGGGGCTGGTTCGGGCAAGACGCGCGTGCTAACTTTTCGCATTGCATATTTGATGAGTCAGGGCGTGGATCCTTTCAATATTTTGGCGCTTACTTTTACCAATAAGGCCGCAAGAGAAATGAAAGGGCGTATCTCAAAAATCGTGGGGGCCAGTGAAGCCAAAAATCTTTGGATGGGAACCTTCCACAGTATTTTTGCGAAAATTCTTCGGTTTGAAGCCGATAAATTGGGCTATCCTTCCAACTTCACAATTTATGACACCCAAGACTCACACAGTGTAATTCGTGCGGTGATAAAGGAGATGAACCTGGATAAAGATGTGTATAAATACAAGCAGGTCTATTCGCGCATATCTTCCTATAAAAACAGTTTGATTACCGTAAAGGCATATTTCAACAATCCGGAATTGATTGAAGCTGATGCCATGGCGAAAATGCCTCGTCTTGGCGATATTTACAAAGCCTATGTTGACAAGTGTTTTAAGGCTGGCGCAATGGATTTTGACGATCTTCTGCTGAAAACCAACGAATTGCTAACGCGTTTTCCAGATGTTTTGGCAAAGTATCAAAACCGGTTCCGCTACATTTTGGTGGACGAGTACCAAGATACCAACCACAGTCAGTATTTGATCGTTCGCGCGCTTTCCGATAGGTTTCAAAATATATGTGTTGTGGGCGATGATGCGCAGAGTATTTATGCTTTCCGCGGAGCGAACATCAATAATATTTTAAATTTCCAGAAAGATTATGACGATGTAAAAGTTTTCCGTTTGGAACAAAATTACCGCTCCACGAAAAATATTGTAAACGCGGCAAATAACATCATCGAAAAGAATAAAACCAGACTTGAAAAAGTAGTTTGGACGGCAAATGACGAAGGCAATAAAATCCTCGTAAACCGAACCATGACCGATGGTGACGAAGGCCGTTTTGTGGCCAGCTCCATTTTTGAAAATAAAATGAACCATCAATTAAATGATGGCGATTTTGCCGTTCTGTACCGAACCAACGCACAAAGCCGTGCTATTGAGGATGCGCTTCGGAAAAAGGACATTCCGTATAGAATTTACGGGGGGCTTAGTTTTTATCAGCGAAAAGAAATAAAAGATGTACTAGCTTATTTGCGGTTGGTATTGAACCCGAAGGATGAAGAAGCGCTGAAACGCGTTATAAATTATCCCGCACGTGGCATTGGCGATACAACGATGGAACGTTTAATTGTTGCTGCAAATCATTACAACCGATCGATTTTTGAGGTGATGAAAAACATTGATAAAATTGATTTGAAAATAAATGCCGGTACCAAAAGCAAATTGGAGGATTTTGTGACGATGATTGAAAGTTTCCAGGTTTTGAATCAAAATTATGATGCTTTTACTATTACCGAACACGTTTCAAAAAAGACCGGATTGCTTCAGGAATTAAAAAAAGACGGCACCCCTGAAGGTATTGCACGTATCGAAAATATAGAGGAACTATTGAACGGAATGCGCGATTTTGTGGAAGAGCAAAAGGAAATTGCAGGTGCCACAGGTTCGCTCTCGGAATTTATGGAAGATGTGGCGCTCGCCACTGATTTGGACAACGACAAGGGTGATGGTGACCGCGTAGCTTTAATGACGGTACATTTGGCGAAAGGTTTGGAGTTTCCCTACGTTTACATTGTGGGGATGGAGGAAGACCTGTTCCCCAGCGGGATGAATATGAATTCCCGTAGTGAGTTGGAAGAGGAGCGGAGGCTTTTTTACGTTGCGCTCACGCGAGCCGAAAAACAGGCGTATTTAACCTACACCCAATCGCGTTACCGTTGGGGAAAATTGATTGATGCCGAGCCAAGCCGTTTTATTGAGGAAATTGACGAGAGCTTTTTGGAATATCTAACCCCAATTACCGAAAACCGCTACAAACCGCTTTTGGATGCCGATATTTTTGATGAGGTTGACCACAGTAAACTGCGTTTGCGAAAACCTGTTGCGGGCAAAGCTCCAATGGGACCAACGGAAGCACAGCTTCGCAAATTGCGAAGATTGAAACCCGTAGCAAGCGATACCGATAAAAATTTTAGTGTGGAAGATACCAATCTAAGCGAGGGAACAATGGTGGAGCACGTTCGCTTCGGAAAAGGTAAAATTCTCAAAATCGAGGGAATAGGTGCGGATACAAAAGCTGAAATAGATTTCGAAAACGGTGGTTTAAAAAAATTACTTCTTCGTTTTGCTAAACTGAAAGTGGTCGATTAGTGAATTTGGAATTCGTTACTTGATCAACCGAAGACTATTAGCAAAAAAAAATTTACGAATCCCAAATTCCACATATTTTAATTGACTTCCAAATAAGTATCAACAGCAATACTTATTTGCTCTTTCATATTTTCGATATCGCTTTGTGCCCAATCGCCGTGACCGCCATCATAAATTGTAAAACTGTGGTCAATCTGGGAATTATTCAGCGCTGTATTTAAAGTTGTTCCATTAGTGAGAGGAACTAAGGGATCAGCGTTTCCGTAGAAAAGAAGCGTTGGGCTGCTAGCATTAGAAACGCGCAATGCTGGACTCAAAACTTCTGCATAATTTGTTCCCTGTGGATATGCACTCTCATCTACCAAAGCGGCCATTAGCGCTGGAAAATTTGGATTGTTGCTATAAAAGGGATCGGTGAAATCAGTGGGCCCTACGATATCGCCAACTATTTTTACCTGGTCGTCCGTATCGTAAACATAATCATACATTAAAGAAATGTGCGCGCCCGCGCTGGCGCCTACCAAGGCAAATTCAGGCAGGATTTGTAGCTCGTTTTTTTCTGAAGTCAATTTATCGATTACCGCATCCAAATCCAAAAATTGGTTGGGAAAGGCCGGCGTGTCAATATCTGCAAGCACATAATTTACATTTACTATTGCGTGGTCAGGATGTCGCTGTTTTATATAGGAAATAAAGAAGTCCATATCGGCCTTATCGCCACCCGTCCATCCGCCGCCGTGAACCAGCATGATAACTTTGGTTTTAGTGGAAGATCGATTTGCGGGCAGATAAAGGTCATATTTTTGTTGTTGATCATTTCCGTAGGAAACATTCAACATGGTTTCTTCAGCTAAAGATTCATTCGCTGTAGTATCGTTATCTTCCGAACAGGAAATGAAATTGATTTGAATTCCGAAAAGAAGAATTATAATGAGGATTTTTTTCATATAAAAATTTAGTTTTTTCAATAACGGTTGAAAAGTGGATTTATGTTAAGAATTTTAAAGAAATCTTCCATTTATAAAAATTGTAAGTAACTTTAAATAAAAAATATGATTCGAAAAGGTTCAAAAGTAATGTGGAAATGGGGGAGTGGTGAGGCCGAAGGAAAAGTAATCGATACTTTTTCCACAAAAATTACCAAAACAATAAAAGGGAGCAAAATTACAAGAAAAGGTGAAAAAGACAACGAAGCCCTCTATATTGAGCAAGCAAATGGAGATAAGGTATTAAAGCTTGAAAATGAAGTAAACAGAAAAACTAAAGATTAAAAATGGCTGAATTTATTAAGATTTACGAGGAAAATCCAAACCCGAAAGAAATTAAACGTGTTGTAAAAATACTTCGCGATGGCGGGGTAATAATTTATCCCAGCGATACGGTATATGCGCTGGGCTGCGATATAAACAACAATCGCGCAATGGAACGCGTAGCACAACTTAGGGGAGTGAAGCTGGAAAAAGCCAATTTCTCGTTTGTTTGCGAAGATTTGAGCAATCTCAGCGATTATGTAAAGCAGATAGACACTCCTACTTTTAAAATATTAAAACGAAATCTTCCGGGACCCTACACCTTTATTCTTCCGGGGAATAATAATCTTCCAACGGTTTTTAAAAAGAAAAAGGAAGTTGGTATTCGTGTACCAGATAATTCCATAACGAGAGCTATTGTGCAGGAACTGGGCAATCCTATCATTTCCACTTCTATTAAGGATGAAGACGAGGTAATTGAGTACACTACCGATCCCGAACTTATTCTCGAGAAATGGGACAATTTGGTAGATTTAGTTATTGATGGTGGCTATGGTGGCAATATTGCTTCCACTGTAATTGATCTTACGGGGACAGAACCGGTAGTAATGCGGGAAGGGAAAGGAAGTTTGGAAATTTAACTTTTAGTAGATTGTTTTTTCTGAAATTCTGAAAGCAAAAATCCTGTTTGCTGATTGAGTTTTTTTCTGAAAAAAGCTGTCCATCCAACCAAAAACCCTTTTAAACCCAATGCCTGCTTGGACCATCTGTAAAGGCTGAATTTATCAACGTGGTTTATAATTTTTCCGTCCTTGAATTTGAAAGTTGCGTTAATTACGTTGTGAACTTTCCTTCCTGTTTTACTAAATGTGTAATACGCTTCCCAACGGGCTTTTCCCGCTTCAGGAGTATATTCTATGTTTGAGGTTATTACTTTAAAATCTTCTCCCTGCTGGCTGTGACAGAGCATTCGCCACATGTTTTTGGCTTCTTCTCCTTTTAAAACTCCAAAGGCCGGATCTTCAAAGGTAACATCATCGTGATACCATTCGAGCATGCGCTCTGCGTCTAAGTTTGCAAAGGCTTCGTAGAATTTTTCAATAATATTTAATTCAGTGTTGCTGATAATTTCTGAATTGAAAATTATTTCAATAAATGCTGCAAGCCTCGGTAAATGTTTTTCTCAAGGATATCGATGGAACCGTCTGCCAGAAACATTTTTTTAATATTTTCAAAAAGTCGGTCTATTTCATTTTTGGAATAATCGTAACGAGATATTGTGTGTTGAATTTTTTGGATACGTTGGTAATCATTGTCTTGGTCGAATTCTTTATGGACCTGACGATATTTTTCTTCACCAACTTTTGATTTTATATATTCCTTTTCGGCTTTTGTCTCAACAAAGTTGGCATAGGCACAGTAGAGTAATATATATGCTTTTAGCTCTTCGCGGGTCCAATTGGTTTTGAATTCTTCCATTTTTAAGTATATATTATTAAAGGTTTTATATTCCTATCTAAGATACAAAAACCTTTCAAAAGATTGTTTTGTGGGCAGCAATAAAAAAACCCGGCCATAGGGACCGGGTTTTAAGGTTATTCTGCTTTTTGGAAATTAGTTTCCTCCGGCTTCTAAGTTTTTCATTTCTTTTTCAATCATATCATAGAATTGATCGATTTTAGGAAGTACCAAAATACGTGTACGTCTGTTGGTAGCTCTGTTTTCAGCAGTGGTGTTTGGAACCAACGGCACGTAATCTGCACGACCGGCTGCAACCAAACGAGATGGTGCTACACCTAATTTTTGCAGTTCGCGTACAATTGCGGTAGCTCTTTTTACACTTAAATCCCAGTTGTCAAGCAACAATCCATTGCTGTACGGAACGTTATCTGTGTGGCCTTCAACCATAGCCTCAAACTCTGGCTTACCATTGATTACTTTAGCAACTTTCCCTAAGATTTCACTAGCTCTGTTTGAAATTTGGTAGCTTCCGCTCTTGAAAATTACTTTGTCTGAAAGTGAAATGTAAACCACTCCTTTTTCAACATTTACCTCAATGTCTGGGTCGTTTACACCAACTTCTCTTTTAAGACTGGTAACGAGTGCAAGGGTAACACTATCTTTTTTGTTAAGCGCATCTTGCAAACGGGTAATTTTCAGGTCTTTTTCTTTTAGGCTTTCCAAAGAT
Organism: Aequorivita sp. UBA3180; assembly: GCA_002364215.1. Lineage (GTDB taxonomy): Bacteria > Bacteroidota > Bacteroidia > Flavobacteriales > Flavobacteriaceae > Aequorivita. Next base: position 95,781 of record DEXQ01000018.1, read on the forward strand.
TTCTCAAGATTGGTAGCCCCTTTTGAAGTCAACATGGTAAGTTCTTTTGAACTTTGAATGAGGTCTTCGTTGGTCTTTTTCATATCTGCCAAACGCTCTTCAAGTTGTTTAGCGCGGGCTGTTGCTGCTGCTCTTTCGGTAAGACAGTCATTAAGCTTTACAGTTGCCGTATTAAGCAAATCCTGAGTGTTTTGTTGTTTTGCTTCAAGTTCCGCATATTTTTTCTTGGAAACGCAAGAAGTAAAAGCTAAACTTGAACATACTGCTAGAATCAATAGTTTTTTCATAATTTGTTAAGTGTTATATTAGATTGTTTGTTCAAATATTCTGAACCAAAATTATTAAAATAGCAGTCGCTCAAAAAACGATTAACAATACTTTAAGTAAAATAAACTAAAGTCGGTTAAATTTTTTTTTGTTATTTATAAAGTACTGAAATACAATAGATTTTAAGGTGTAATACTTTAAAGTTGAAGAAAACACCTTCCTCTTTCTAAGAAATTTTGGTAGCAATGCATAAAAGCTTAGATGTGCTTTTAAAATTGCAAAGAAATGTTTCGGTTTATCTTGAATTAAAAATTGAAAAGCTGCCACCCCGTCCAAGAGCATTCGTGCAAGCAAGGCCGTGAAAGCTTTTGTTCCTACGGTGTTTTTAAGAAGATTTAAAAGCGAATTCCTAAAATTATAGAAAGTCTTTTTCGGGTTCAATGCCGCAAGGGTTGCCCCGCCAACGTGGTAAACTTTCGAAGCTCCCACATAAACTATTTTTCCGCCTTTTGATTGAAGTCGCCAGCAAAGGTCAATTTCCTCTTGGTGCGCAAAATAGTCTTCATCCAGCGCGCCAGCCTGCCAAAAAGCTTCTGCTTTTACGAAGAGGCATGCCCCGGAAGCCCAAAATATTTGTGAAACATCGTCGTACTGACCCATATCTTTTTCCAAGGTATTGAAAATTCTTCCACGGCAATAGGGGTAGCCGTATTTGTCAATAAAACCGCCAGCAGCACCGGCATATTCGAAGTATTCTTTGTTTTTGTAATCCAGAATTTTAGGCTGAGCGGCAACAACGGAGGAATCTTTTTCAAATTCAGAAACTACTGGCTGCAACCAATTTTCGGTCACTTCCACATCGCTATTCAATAGAATGAAAATATCTTCGGAGAGGTTTTTTAAAGCATCATTGTAACCTTTTGCATAACCACCATTTTCTTTGTTTTGAATGATTTTTACCGTTGAAAAAAATTCTGAAACAAATGCGACAGAATTATCTGTGGAAGCATTATCGGCAATATACACAGTGGCTTCGGAAGAAAATTTCACTACAGATGGCAGAAATCTTTCCAGCAAATCCTTTCCGTTCCAATTTAAGATTACTACAGCTACTTTCACGGGTGTAAAGATAGATTTTTGAAGTGTTTTTTCAGGACTTATTTATAATTTGGAATATCTTTCAGAAAAATATACTGTTCATTTTCAAAATCCATTTGGCAATAATAATGTTCCAAACCGTTGCTGACCATTAAATATTCAGCTTGTAGAGCGAGATTGTACCGTGCAATTTGGTCAAATGTTTGCTGAGTGATTGCTACGGAAGGCGCTTTGCACTCCACAATCAAGAAAATGCTGCCGTCATTATTGAAAACGACCACATCATATCGTTTTACAGTATTGTTGAGTTTTAGCTGTTTCTCAACATTTATAAGGCTTTTGGGATAGTTTTTTTCTTTTAGAAGAAATTGGACCACGTGCAACCGAACCCATTCCTCGGGTGTGAGCACCACAAATTTTTTTCGGATTTCATCAAAAACCAACGTTTTATTTTCGCTACTTTTGAAGCGAAAGGAATATTCGGGGAAGTTGAGTTTTTGCATAAAACAAATATCTATTAAATTCCAAATTTCAAGCACCAAATTCCAAATAAATCTCAATTTTCAAAAAGCAACAAACAACAAACAACAAGCAACAAAAACTTTTCCATGCCGCTCGACAAAGTAAAAACCATTATTAACGATATTAAAAACGGAAACACAAAACCCATTTATTTTTTGATGGGCGAGGAGCCGTATTACATTGACGGTATTTCGAAATATATTGAGGAAAACGTTTTGAGTGAAGAGGAAAAAGGCTTCAACCAAATGTTGCTTTACGGCCGTGATGTTTCTGTAGAAGATATCATTAGCAACGCCAAACGTTACCCAATGATGGCGGAAAAACAGGTGGTAATTGTAAAAGAAGCGCAGGACCTTTCGCGCACCATCGAAAAGTTGGTGCCTTATGCTAAGGATCCGCAGCCCACAACCGTTTTGGTGCTTTGCTACAAATATAAAACCTTGGATAAACGCAAAAAATTGGCTAAGGAGATTGCCAAAACAGGCGTTGTTTTTGAGAGCAAAAAACTCTATGAAAACCAGGTTCCCGATTGGATTAAACGTGTGCTGGCAGGAAAAGGCTATACAATTACCCCAAAGGCCGCGCAAATGTTGGTAGAATTTCTTGGGAATGATTTGAGCAAAGTAAACAACGAGCTTGAAAAACTGCAATTAATCCTAAAACCTGGCGAGCAGATTACACCTCAAATTATTGAGGAAAATATAGGTATCAGTAAGGATTTCAACAATTTTGAACTTCAAAATGCTATTGGAGAAAAAGATATAAAAAAGGCTTTTGCAATCATTCAATATTTTTCGCAAAACCCCAAAAACAATCCGTTAGTGATGACGGTAGCTTTGTTGTACAGTTTCTTTTCAAAATTGCTGAAATATCATGCACTCGCCAACAAAGGCGATGCTGCAAAGGCGTTAGGTGTGAACCCTTATTTCATAAAAGATTATCAAACCGCAGCACGAAACTATCCGATGAAAAAGGTTAGTGCCATTATAGCTGCAATTCGTGAAGTGGATATGAAAAGTAAAGGCGTAGGTGCCGCAAATCTTCCGCAGGGCGATTTGCTAAAGGAATTGTTGGTGAAGATTTTTAATTGAGGTAGTATTATTTTACAATCAACAATCAACAATCAACAATCAACAATCAACAATCAACAATCAAAAATCAACAATCAACAATCAACTATCTCCTATCTACAGAATACTTCCCAGCTCCCAAAAGTGCTATCGCAATAAAACCAACTAAAAAAAGAATTGCTTTTTCCTTAGTTGCTAACGGATCTGCCGCATGAACCACAAATGCTGCCACCGCCATTGTTACTATCACGGGAATTGCGGTTAACCTCGTCTTAAAACCAATAATTACAAGTAGGGGAAAAAGCACTTCGCATAGCACGGCTAAAATTAAGGTAGCGGTTTCGCCAATGCCAATGGGGTCTCCAAATGAAAAATCGCCCGATAGCATTTTTAAAAGTTTGGGCACTCCGTGGGTAAGCATCATTCCACCAAAGCCCACGCGAAGCAGCAGTAATCCTAAATTATAATTGGTCGTGTTGTTCATTTCTGTCCTTTTAAATTTTAGAAAAGCGAATATAGAAAACATTTCATTCACATTTAGCAATAACCTTCATTTCAAAAAATTGGCGCAGCCCTTTTTAAAACGTATTTTTGGGCTTCAAAAAATATGTGAATGAAAAAAATTAAAGCTTGGTTTGCCGCGGCGAGATTGCGAACATTGCCGCTTTCGGTTTCTGGAATAATAGTTGGGGCTTCCTTAGGAACTACAAATCTAGGAGAATCAGGCATTTGGCAATCCAGCCTTTTCTGGCTCGCAATATTGGTTACCATAGGTTTTCAAGTGCTTTCCAATTTTGCTAACGATTACGGCGATGGCATACGCGGCACCGATGCCAAAAGACAGGGCGAAAAACGCATGGTTGCATCGGGTATTATTTCACCCAAACAAATGAAAATCGGGATGATTGTTACGGGAGTTATAACTTTTTTTTTCGCTACCTTTTTAATTTTTATCGCTTTCGGAAACGAAAACTTCATCATTTCCTTTATTTTTTTCAACCTCACTATTGTTTCAATAATCGCTGCGGTTAAATACACCGTTGGTAAAAAAGCTTATGGCTATTCGGGCTTGGGAGATGTTTTTGTGTTTCTGTTTTTTGGATTGTTGAGCGTTTTGGGAAGTTATTATTTATTCACCCATAATTTAAATTGGCTTTTATTGTTACCCGCAATTGCGATTGGATGTTTTAGCACAGCAGTGCTAAACTTAAATAATATGCGCGATATTGAAAGCGATACAGCTGCCAATAAAAACACGCTGGTTGTAAAACTGGGAATACAGAAAGCAAAAAAGTACCATGCTTTTTTATTGCTTTTCGGAATGGCTTGCGCAATTGTCTATACGGCCTTAAATTATCGTGAGCCGTGGCAATTTTTATACTTTATCGCTTTTATTCCTTTTCTATTAAACATAAAGACTGTTTTTAAGAACACAGTGCCAAGGCTTCTCGACGGCGAATTGAAAAAGGTTGCCTTAAGCACTTTTTTGTTTGCAATCTTGTTTAGTATATTTATGTGATAAAAAAACAGTTATGAAAATTACATTTTACGGACAGAACAGTCTTGGTATTGAAATTAAGGGAAAGCACATTCTGGTAGATCCCTTTATTACGGGAAACGATCTTGCAAAAGACAAAATTGACATCAACGATTTAAAAGCAGATTATATCCTTTTAACCCACGCACACCAAGACCACACACTCGATGCTGCGGCAATTGCAAGAAGAACAGGAGCAATAATAGTCAGTAATTTTGAAATTGCAAATCATTACGAAGCAAAAGGCATTGAAGTTCACCCAATGAACCACGGTGGAAGCTGGAAGTTTGAGTTTGGAAAAGTGAAATATGTGATTGCACACCATACAAGTTCTTTTCCCGATGGCAGCTATGGCGGTCAACCAGGCGGTTTTGTGATTGAGGGCGAACATAAAAACATTTACATTGCCGGCGATACAGCCTTAACTATGGATATGAAGCTCATCCCAATGCATACAAAGCTGGATTTGGCAATTCTACCCATAGGCGATAATTTCACAATGGGAATTGATGATGCAATTATTGCTAGCGATTTTGTGCAGTGCGATAAGGTTTTGGGCGTGCATTACGATACTTTCGGATACATTGAAATAGACCACGAAGAGGCAAAACGTAAATTTTATGATGCCAATAAAGATTTGATGCTTTTGGAAATTGGAGAATCTATTGAATTATAAACCAAATATCACCCTGAGCGCAGTCGAAGGGTTTTTAAATGCTTACAGCTTCATATAAAAAATACCTCCTAAACTTCAAACGCCCAAGCGGCACTTCCCGAGGCGTTATGAATTCAAAAGAAACCTATTTTCTTACTCTCAAAACTGAAGAAAGTTTCGGAGTGGGCGAGTGCGGTCTGCTCCGTGGATTGAGTGTGGACGATCGCCCCGATTACGAAGAAGAACTTGCAGGGGTTTGTGAAAACGTGGAGCTGGGCGTTAGTGAAGCAGATTTATACGAAGCATTACAGGAATTTCCCTCGATACAATTTGGGATTGAAACAGCTTTCAAGTCTTTGCGCTCAAAAAATCCTTTCGAATTATTTCCTTCGGAATTTTCGCGTGGAGAAGCTTCAATCCCAATAAACGGTTTGGTTTGGATGGGCGATAAAAGTTTTATGAAACAACAGATTTCAGAAAAACTGAAACAGGGTTTTACTTGTATAAAAATGAAAATTGGCGCAATCGATTTCAAAACTGAAATTGAACTTTTGAAATCAATCCGAAAGGAATTTTCCGCTTCAGAAGTAGAATTGCGCGTTGATGCTAACGGTGCATTTTCCCAAAAAGAAGCTTTGGAAAAACTAAAAGTGCTTTCAGATTTGCAATTACATTCCATAGAGCAGCCCATTAAACAAGGCCAATGGCAGGAAATGGCAAGACTTTGTGAGGAAACTCCATTACCGATCGCTTTGGATGAAGAATTAATCGGTGTTTTTTCCGAAGAAAAAAAGAACATACTTTTGGACACCATAAAACCACAATTTATAATCTTAAAACCCTCATTGATTGGCGGTTTCCGCGGATGCGATACTTGGATAAAACTAGCAGAAAATCACAAGGCAGGTTGGTGGATTACTTCCGCTTTGGAAAGCAATGTGGGTTTAAACGCCATTTCACAATATACCTTTACAAAAAACAGTAAATTGCCCCAAGGTTTGGGCACGGGCAGCCTTTACACAAATAATATTGATAGTCCGCTGGAAGTTTCAAATGGTGAGTTGCATTACAATCCATCTGTTAATTGGAATTTTCAGATTTAAATTTGAACAACTTATTTTATAATTTAAAAACCCAAAATGTACATACAACAAGCCTTTATATCCCTGCACGAATGGTGGCGCTATTTGGTAGGTTTTATCATTATTTTTCTTGCCAGTCAGTTAGGCTCCATTCCACTATTAATTGCAGTAATGTTTAAAGTAATGGCAGAAGGTGGAAATATAGAGTCCATTCAGGATCCAAATGTGATGATGACCGTTTTAGACTCGAATCTCACCCTGTTTTTGATGCTGCTCAGTTTTGCCATAGGTTTGTTAGGGGTTTATCTTGTGGTGAAATTTTTGCACAAACAACCGTTTGTTGCACTTACTACGTCAAGAAAAAAAACGGATTGGGGGCGAGTCTTTTTTGGCTTTGCACTTATTGCCATAACAACCATTGTTGTTACAAGCTTAGATTTTTATAACAATCCAGAGAACTATGTTTTGCAGTTCGATTTGGTGCCATTTATTATTCTTGCAGTAATTGCAGTAATCATGATTCCGTTGCAGACCAGTTTTGAGGAATATCTTTTCCGTGGTTATTTAATGCAGGGAATTGGCGTTTTAACAAAAAACAGATGGTTGCCATTGATTGTTACATCTGTGATATTTGGAGCGCTTCATATGGCAAATCCAGAGGTTGACAAACTTGGGAATATAATAATGATTTATTATATCGGGACCGGTTTCTTTCTCGGAATTATGACGTTGATGGACGAAGGCATGGAGCTCGCCCTTGGTTTTCACGCCGGTAACAATTTAATTGCAGCACTTTTGGTGACCGCAGATTGGACGGTTTTTAAAACCAATTCCGTTTTAAAAGATATTTCTGAACCTTCCGCAGGCTTTGATGTAATTGCGCCCGTACTTATTTTATATCCTATCTTTCTACTAATTATGGCGTGGCGTTACAAATGGACCGATTGGAGCGGAAAGCTCTTCGGAAAAGTGGAAGAGCCAATTAATATTTCAGATGAAAATACTCAAAACCAAACATTTGTTGAATAGTGAAGCTGCTGCACTCCAAATTCAAATTAAATGGCGAAGCGTTTTCTTCTGCTGAAGGGTTAAAGGAACGGGCGAATCATTTAGTTGAAAAAGAAAAGAATGATGAACCGGCTATTGGAAAATTTATTTTGGAATGGCTGGATGAAAATAATTTTATTACCGTAAAAACGTCCGGTTCCACGGGGATTCCAAAGAAATTAAAACTTCAAAAAAAACATGTTTTCAACAGTGCTGAAGCTACTGTGAATTATTTTGATTTAAAAGAGAATACCAAAGCATTACTCTGCCTTTCTTCGGAATATATTGCAGGAAAAATGATGCTTGTGCGAGCAATGACGGCTGGTTGGGATTTACATACCGTTGCCCCTGAAAAAAATCCTTTTGAAAGTTTTGAAGATAACTTCGATTTTACGGCAATGGTTCCCTATCAGGTTTTTCATTCTTTGGCAGATTTGCACAAAGTGAAAAAGCTAATTATAGGTGGCGGGGCAGTGTCACGGAAATTGGAAAAACAGCTTCAGGAAGTTTCAGCTAAAATTTCTGCGACCTACGGAATGACGGAAACCATCAGCCATATTGCAGTACGTCCATTAAACGGAATTGAAAAATCTTCCGTTTTTATGGCGCTTCCAAAAGTGAACTTTACACAGAACGAAAATAATTGCCTTCAAATTCACGCTCCCGAAATTTCAGAAGAAACCGTTTTGACTAATGATGTTGTGGAGCTTATTTCACCAACTTCCTTTAAATTTTTAGGAAGGATTGACAATGTAATTAATACGGGGGGCATAAAAGTGCATCCCGAAATTTTGGAAGAAAAGCTTTCGCTTCATATAAACCAACCATTTTTTATAGCCTCTGAAAAGGATGAAGCTCTTGGGGAACGTGTTATTCTGATAATTGAAAGTGAAAAGCAATTACAATTGGAAGATTATTCTGAAACTTTTGAAATGCTTTCAACTTACGAGAAACCCAAAAAAGTTTATACTACGCCCCAATTTATTTATACGGAAACCGGGAAGATACTACGAGCGGCAACTTTGGAAACAATATAAAACAAATACTGTGTTTTAAAATCAATTCATTCTATTCAGACTAAACGGTCAATTCTCCTTCAATTTCGCCAAGAATGATTGCTGCATGAGTTTTAGGATCATAAGCCACCAGTACATTGTTTCCCACTTCAAACTCATGGATACGCAAACGTGAAATGAGCTGCTCACTCGTGGTATTGAATTTTGGAGCATTTTTGGGTATTACTTCCAGTTCAAAACCTACCATATACGAATTGTTAACGGTGGTTCCGGTTTCATAAACGCTGATTATTTTAGCAGGTGCTTCTTTTCCTCTTTTTAGCAATTTGTTTTTAGTGGTGGATGTAGTTACTACAGAGCTAATGAAAAAGATGAAGGTAAGTGCAAAAAAAATTGACAGTGCAATAAGCGAATACTGCGTAAGTTTTGGTATTTCGTCAAAACTATAGGAACCTGCTGGCATTCCCCACATACCTACAAATAATGTAATAAACGGAATCCACATAAGTGCGAAACAACGCCAGCCCATTTTGCGGAGTGTGGTAGAGTTGAGTTCCATAATGAGTTGGTTTAAAGATTATTAAATTGCTCTATAAACCAAATGTAATCAAAATCAATTAATTATGATTTATTGCTCTTTAATTCTAAACCTGAATTACGCCCATATTAAAAGGCTTTTCAATAGGCGCGTGGTTTGCAGCTTCTATTCCCATAGAAATCCATTTTCGGGTGTCCAATGGATCAATTACGGCATCTGTCCAAATTCTGGAAGCTGCGTAATATGGCGAAATTTGTCGGTCGTAACGTGCTTTTATTTTGTTGTAAAGTTCAGTTTCTTCCTCTTCGGAAATTTCTTTTCCCTGTTTTTTAAGCGAAGCAGTTTCAATTTGAAGCAACACTTTTGCAGCGCTGTTTCCACTCATAACCGCAAGTTCAGCGCTTGGCCACGCCACAATCAATCGCGGATCGTAAGCTTTTCCGCACATTGCATAATTTCCTGCGCCATAACTATTTCCAATAACAATTGTAAATTTTGGAACAACGCTATTGCTAACGGCATTCACCATTTTTGCTCCATCCTTTATAATCCCCCCGTGCTCGCTTTTGCTGCCAACCATAAAACCGGTAACATCCTGTAAAAATACCAACGGAATTTTCTTTTGGTTGCAATTTGCAATAAATCGAGTTGCTTTATCAGCGCTATCGCTATAAATCACGCCGCCAAATTGCATTTCGCTCGGCTTAGTTTTGGCTTTTGTGGTTTTTACCAAAGTACGCTGATTGGCAATAATTCCAACGGCCCAACCTTCTATTCGTGCATAGCCCGTTAATATTGTTTGTCCGTAGCCTTCTTTGTATTCTTCAAAATCGCTATCGTCCACAAGGCGTTTTATAATTTCCCGCATATCGTATTGTTCAGCGCGAGATTTTGGAAGAATTCCGTAGATGTCTTCTTGTTTTTCCTTTGGACTTATAGCTTTTTCACGGTTGAAACCCGCTTTGTCAAAATCGCCAATTTTGGAGACTATATTTTTTATTTTATCCAAAGCATCTTTGTCGTCTTTCGCTTTGTAATCGGTAACGCCACTAACTTCGCAATGCGTTGTCGCGCCCCCTAATTCTTCGTTATCAATGCTTTCGCCAATGGCGGCTTTTACCAAATAACTTCCAGCAAGAAAAATACTTCCGGTTTTGTCAACAATCAAAGCCTCGTCACTCATAATTGGAAGATACGCGCCGCCAGCAACGCAACTGCCCATCACCGCTGCAATCTGGGTGATGCCCATACTGCTCATTACGGCATTGTTTCTAAAAATCCTTCCGAAGTGTTCCTTATCGGGGAAAATTTCATCCTGCATAGGCAAATAAACGCCAGCGCTATCCACCAAATAAATTATAGGCAAACGGTTTTCAATGGAAATTTCCTGCGCGCGAAGATTCTTTTTCGCAGTTATAGGAAACCAAGCGCCCGCTTTCACGGTAGCGTCATTCGCCACAACTATGCACTGTTTTCCTTTCACATAACCAATTTTTACAACCACACCACCACTGGGGGCACCGCCTTGTTCCTCATACATTCCATCCCCAGCAAAAGCGCCGATTTCAATACTTGGTTTTTTTTCATCCAATAAATAAGCTATGCGCTCTCGGGCAGTAAGTTTGCCTTGGCTATGTTGTTTGTCAATACGTTTTTGCCCGCCGCCTAGTTTTATTTTTGCCAGTCTATTTCTTAAATCAGAAACCAGCAGTTTATTGTGATCTTCGTTTTTGTTGAAGTTTAAATCCATCTAAAAAGTATATTTGCGCTAAAATACAAAATGCTTCAAAGTTTTGGGTTGAAAGTTCAAAGTTTAAAGTTGAAAGCTGATTTATTAAAACTATTAGCAATTTACTTTTCGCTAACTCCTTTAAAAACTATGACATTTTGTTAACGAAAATCTATTTTATAATACCGATATTTGTTTTTGCTCGTAAATTTGCGACTTGAAAAAAATCAACAAAACAAAAATAAATTATGGGAATGAATAAAAACACTGTACTTGCCTGGGCCACGTTTATTATGATTGTTGTAGGGGTCGTACTCATTGGGATGGGCGCCTTCCGCTATGACGATGTTGCTGGATGGGGGTTTGCTGCCGTAGGTATTGGCTTCTTCGCCATTGCTTGGGTTTTTAATGCTTTAAAAGGAAGGGTATAAAAACCAATTCTACAAAATAAAATTTTCTACAAAAACCTTAATTAATACTCGAAATGTCCGACGATAAAAAAGTAATTTTTTCAATGTCTGGGTTGACCAAAACCTATCAAAGTGCCCAGACTCCAGTCCTTAAAAATATATATTTAAGCTTCTTTTACGGTGCCAAAATTGGTATTCTTGGTCTTAACGGAAGTGGTAAATCCACTTTATTGCGAATTATTGCAGGCGAAGAAAAAAACTATCAAGGCGATGTAGTTTTCGCGCCAGGCTATACAGTTGGCTATCTTGAACAAGAACCAAAATTGGACGAAACCAAAACAGTTTTGGAAGTAGTAAAGGAAGGCGTGCAGGAAGTAGTTGATATTCTTGACGAATACAACAAAATAAACGATATGTTCGGTTTGCCCGAGGTTTATGAAAACCCGGCAAAAATGGACGAATTGATGGAAAAGCAAGCCAAGCTCCAAGATAAAATAGACGCTACAAACGCTTGGGAATTGGACACTAAGCTTGAAATTGCAATGGATGCGCTGCGTACGCCCGAGCCAGATAAACTAATCAGCGTACTTTCTGGGGGCGAAAAAAGAAGGGTTGCGCTTTGCAGATTACTTCTTAAAGAACCAGATGTGTTGCTGCTTGATGAGCCAACAAACCACTTGGATGCGGAAAGCGTGCATTGGCTGGAACATCACCTTTCAGAATACAAAGGAACGGTGATTGCCGTAACCCACGATAGATATTTCTTGGATAACGTTGCAGGTTGGATTTTGGAATTGGACAGGGGAGAAGGCATTCCTTGGAAAGGGAATTACTCGTCTTGGTTGGATCAAAAATCGAAACGTTTGGCGCAGGAACAGAAAACCGCTGGAAAGCGTCAAAAAACTTTGGAGCGAGAGCTTGAGTGGGTTCGTCAAGGAGCAAAAGGAAGACAGACAAAACAAAAGGCGCGTTTACAGAATTACGATAAACTTTTAAGTCAAGATCAAAAACAACTCGACGAAAAGTTGGAAATATACATCCCGAACGGTCCACGTTTGGGAACAAATGTTATTGAAGCGAAAGGAGTTTCAAAAGCTTTTGGCGATAAATTACTTTATGAGGATTTGAACTTCAAACTTCCGCAAGCGGGAATTGTTGGGATTATCGGCCCGAACGGTGCCGGTAAAACCACTATCTTCAAAATGATTATGGGCGAGGAAACGCCGGATAAAGGAACTTTTGAAGTGGGCGAAACTGCAAAAATTGCCTACGTTGACCAAGCGCATTCCAATATAAACCCTGACAAAACCATTTGGGAAAACTTCAGTGATAGCCAGGAATTGATTATGATGGGAGGCAGGCAAGTAAATTCCCGGGCATATTTGAGCCGTTTCAACTTCAGCGGAAGTGAGCAAAACAAAAAAGTTTCGATGCTTTCCGGTGGGGAACGAAACCGTTTGCATTTGGCGATGACTTTAAAGGAAGAAGGAAACGTGCTTTTGCTGGATGAGCCAACAAACGATTTGGACGTAAACACACTTCGAGCTTTGGAAGAAGGTCTTGAAAACTTTGCGGGTTGCGCCGTGGTAATTAGTCACGACCGTTGGTTTTTGGATAGAATCTGTACGCACATTCTTTCTTTCGAAGGAAATAGTGAAGTGTATTATTTTGAGGGCGGTTTCAGTGATTACGAAGAAAATAAAAAGAAACGTTTGGGTGGCGATTTAATGCCAAAACGAATCAAATACAAAAAATTGATACGATAATTTATGTGGAAAAATATATTGATACTTTTATTGGTAATAACCATCTCTTCCTGCGGAAGTAAGAAAAATGTGATTGATGCTTCAAAAGATTCAAAAGAAGTTGTAAATGAAAAGGATGCAAATGTTGCTTATGAAAGCTTGGGAAATGATGTTGCAGAGGTAAAGCTTTATTTAAAAAAGAATGGATCCTTTCAGTTAAACTTCAAAACCCTAGAAGCGCCGGTAGGGCAGGATGATCCAGTAAAATTGGTTTATAAAGGAAACTATACTTCTACTGAAACTGACGGTTGGAAAACATTAACTTTTACCCATCCGGATTTTGTAGCAAATGGAGTTTTTGATTCAAGAAAGGACCAGGGTATTCAAATTATTAGTGATAAAATTGTTAAAATAAATACTGACAAACACACCCTTTCAATGTGGGGTTTGGTTTGTGAAAAGCAATAAAAATTAAGTTTTAAACTAAAAACCCGATTCAATTCTTGAATCGGGTTTTTTTATTTCTAAATCATTTTATTTATTGATTACTAATTTCTTCGTAACAGATTGTTTTCCGCTATTCACTTTCACTAAATAAATTCCCGCCGCAATTCCATTTGTTTTTACTGTGATATTTTTATTTGTTCCAAAATTTCCGCTGAATAAATTCTTTATTTTTTTCCCCGAAATATCATAAAGTTGAACCGTTCCTTCCGCAGAAAGATTTTGCGAAATAGTAAATTCTGAAGTCGCAGGATTTGGATAAATTTTGATGGAATCTGAAGCCAATTCATTCTCACCCACATTTAAAATATCACTCACGTCATAACTGTGCATTCCCCTTCCAAAAGTTCCCGCATAAAGCGTTTTGGTGGGTTCGTGGAATTTTAAATCCATAATCACAGTATACGGAAGATTGTTTCCTAAAATAGTCCAATTGACACCATCATTTTTGGAATACCAAACGTTTAAATCTGTTGCCACGAATAGTATATTCTCAGCTGGATAGGTAATAATATCGTTTACAGGAATATTAGGAAGATTGGATGAAATATCTGTCCAATTTTGTCCACCGTCAGTGGTTTTGAATACACGCGGCGTGTAATCTAAATATTTAAACCCGGAAACGGTAACATAAGCAATCATATCATCACTCGGAACCATTGCGATGGAAGTGATATATTGATCTGGCAAGCCTGCGCTTACGTCCGTCCAAGTTGTTCCGCCGTCAAACGTTACGTTCACGTTTCCGTCATCGCTTCCAGTGTAAATTACATCTAGATTATTATAGGATGCTGCAATTGCAGTAAGCGTTCCAAAAGCCAAAGAACCGCTTGGGTGAAGGCCGTCTGTTAAATCTGGGCTAATTGCGGTCCAAGAAACCGCTCTACTAGAGGTGTATAATTTGTTACTTCCGTAAAACATCATTTCTGGATTGAACGGCGAAAGAATCACAGGGGTATTCCAGTTAACACGATCACTTCCGCTTATTCCGTTAGTTCCATTTTGAAAAGATGTTCCTCCATTTGTTGAACGACGAAGGTTTCCATATTGCGATTCGCCATAAACATAATTATTATCAATTGGGTCAACATTTACGTGAAAACCATCACCCCCAATAATAGAATTCCAATCATTTGCACTACCTGTGAGTGTGCGTATTGTATTGTTATCCTGAGTTCCCCCATAAAGTCTTTCAGGATGCTGATAATCAACTTCTATGTTGTAGAATTGGGTAATCGGAAGATTTTCAAAATGCGTCCAACTGTTTCCGCCGTTATTGGAAATATATGCCCCACCATCGTTTCCGGCGAGCATAAAACTGCTGTTTGTTCGTGAAAAATCTAACGCGTGATGATCAACGTGCATTCCGTTCAGCGTATTCCAAGACGAACCGCTATTGGTAGATTTCGCAATGTCGAATCCTACAATATAAACTTCGGATGAATTTGTTGGGTTTACGCGAACGTTTCCAAAGTACCAGCCAAAGTTTGCGTCTATCCCACTCAAAGCTCCTGCCGATGTTACTAGGGTCCAGTTATCGCCATTGTCTGTTGATTTGTAAAGGCCATTGAATTCATTGGTAATTTCATTAGTTGTAAAACGTGCATAAACCGTTGAAGGATCTGATTCTGAAACCGCGATGCCTATTCTTCCTGTTTGTGCATTTGGAGCAGGTAAGCCGTTGGCAGCACCGAGCTCTGTCCAAGTAGTTCCGCCATCCATCGATCTATGAATCGCTGAAGTTACTCCGCCATAATCCCGTTGCCAAGGTTTACGAGTACGCTCCCACATTGCGGCATAAATGATGTTTGTATTTGCAACATTCATAGCCACATCTATTGCAGCAGTTGAGTCTGTTACAAATAATACTTTTTCCCAATTTGTTCCGCCGTTAGTTGTTCTATAAATTCCTCTTTCCACATTTTTACCATACAATTCCCCAGTAGCAGCAGCAAAAACACGATCGGGATTTGTGGGGTCAACTACAATTCGGCCTATGTGGTTGCTTTCGGGAAGACCGACGTTTGTCCAAGTATCGCCAGCGTCATCACTTCGGTAGATTCCATCGCCAAAATAGGCTCCGTCTGTTGCGCTTCCGTTTGCTTCCCCGGTTCCTGCATAAATTCTTTGTGGATTTGATTGTGAAATAGCGATATCTCCAATAGACGGTTTGGTTACTTCATCAAAAATAGAAGTCCAGTTTGTACCGCCATCGTAGCTTCTGAAAATTCCTCCCGTTGCCGTAGCCACATAAAGATGGTCATCGTTATCTGGTGAAATCGCAACATCTGTAACGCGTCCACCAGTGTTCAATGGTCCGATAAAAGTCCATTCCCCAGCTTGCTCGGGAGATCTATTGGCAAGAATTTGTTTTGATTGCAGAATGGCTTCTTTATAAGCTTCTTTGTTTATGTAGTTATTTGGATAAGCGCGTTGGTTGTACATCCATTCTGCTGGATATTCCATCTTTCCAATTTCTTTTTCTTCGGAATTTTCTTCAGAATTGTTTTTGCATCCAATAAATAGTAGCGCGGAAAATGCTATAAGTGCAATTAAGTTAAGGCGTGGTTTGTAGTTTTTCATCAATGGCGTTTTAGAATTTGGGTTTTAAAAGAATACAATTTAGTTCGTTATTGTAAATATCGTTATTATTTTTTTGGATACCAATCCAATTGAGTAACCTTAATATCAGGATTTCCTGCTCCAACTAAAGATTTGAATTTTGAAACATCGCTTAAACCTTCCGTGCCACGATAATGATATGGGTAAACTGTTTTTGGTTTGAAAGCCAAAACCGCTTCCGCAGCTTTTTCAACAGTCATTGTATAGGGGAGATTCATACAAACGAAAGCAATGTCTATGTTTTTAAGGTTTCGCATTTCGGGAATATCTTCGGTGTCGCCGGAAATGTAAATACGTTTTCCATTTCTTTCAAGAACGTAACCATTTCCTCTTCCTTTTTCATGAAACTTTAAAGCTTCGGGACGAAGATTATACATTGGGATTGCCTCAATTGTCATTTCAAAATCCTCACTCATTTGTCCATTCGCGATTACATTCGTTTTGTTTTCAAGGCTTTCGGGCATTTTATCAAAAACAGCTTTTGGTGCAAAAATCACGGTTTTATAAGTAGCAATAGCTTCAAGTGTGGAGATATCCATATGGTCACCGTGGATGTCTGTAACCAAAACCATATCTGGTTCTGTATAATCAGAAAATGCTTCTTTTCCGCCCACAGGATCTACATAAATTATGGTTCCATCCCAATTGAGAACCATACTGGCGTGCTCTATAGGGTTTATGGTAAAACCCTTTTCAGTTGCGGCTTCCCCGCCATCAACTTCTTCCATAGGAGTATCAATTATTGCTTCGGTTTCGGTTTTTTCTGAAGTGTTTTTGCAAGCTGTAAATGCAATTGTTAAAATTAGTAGAAAAGTAAATTGTTTCATTTAAGTGTTTTTTTTTGAAGATACTAAGAAAGAAATAGTTGCTGAGTTCTTTTGCATTTTTTTTAAGAAATAACATCGCTCACCAAATAAGCAATTGCCTTACCCACTTGATTCGTAAAAATTCCTGCAGAAGGCGATCCTTCACAAATGTGAAGATAGCTAGCATTCTCAATTTTTGAAAAATAAGAAACAAATTGTCGGGCCTCAGTCAAAGTAAATCCGCTGGGTGAAATGGCGCTGCTGCCCATAAATTCTATAGCGTCCATATCCAGCTCAATTCCAAAGTTATTTTTGCAGCAGAAATTTTCAGAATCTTTCATTGCATCGGAAAAAGACAGTTTTTGTTTTACAGAAATATCTTCAAAAAGGTTGAATTTTACTCTTTCTGAATTTTTTTCGATTGTATTGAAAACCGCTTCCGAAGTATAATTTCTATGAAGTCCGAAGATAAAATATTTATCCAAGAAACCTTCCTCAAAAGCATACGAAAACCCATTGCCGCTGTGTCTATGCTCTAAAGCACGAAAATCTGTATGCGCATCAAAATTGACGCAATTTATGGGTTTTTGCAAGGCTTCTGAAGTTCCTTTTAAATTTCCAAAACTGTTGTTGTGCCCGCCACCAATGATTATTGGGAATTTGCCAGCTTCAACAACTGTTTTTATAATTTCAGAAACTTTATGGTCAATTTGGGTAACTAATTCGCCTAGTTCTTCGGCGTAATGATTTTCTTCTTTGGAAATATTTTCCGCCTGTTTCATTTGAGTGTCGCAGTCTATTTCTCCCAAAAGAATCACATTTTCAGGATTCGTTAAATGGTTGTGCTGAATATTCAAAAGACTTCCCAAAGCAGCTTCCCAAGCTTTTGAAGTTCCGGGATTTCCATAATTTGCACGAACGCCAATATCTTCGGGAATTCCTAAAAGTACATATTTTGCAGGGTGATTTTTTATATCTTCGAGCGTTTCAACAAAGTTTACTTTTTCACCAAATTTGGTTTCCCCAGCTCTTTTTTTTAGGAAAGAAGCTACATTTTTTTCAGAATAAATTTTCAGTAAACTCATTTCACTTCTTTGCCATTAATGATTACAGAATCGATCAAATTACTGCCGAAAGCATACGGCAAATAGCCATAGGACGGAACTGGTTTTGTAATGATGAGGTTGGCCTTTTTACCCCTTGTAATGCTGCCGTGGGTTTTGCTCAAGCCCATTGCGTATGCGCCATTCACGGTTGCTGCGTTTATGGCTTCTTCTGGCGTGAGTCTCATTTTTATACAGGCTGTTGCAACTACAAAATTCATATTGCCGCTGGGCGTGGAACCTGGGTTGTAATCTGTGGCGAGCGCCAATGGCAAACCTGCATCAATAATTTTTCTGCCTGGTGTATATGGAATGCTCAAAAAGTAAGAGCAGGAGGGAAGTGCCACCGGCATAGTTTTACTGTTTTTCAATGCTTCCAAATCTTCATCGGTCAAAACTTCCAAATGGTCCACGCTTAAAGCGTTGTGTTTTACTGCGGCTGCAATTCCGCCAATACTGTTGAATTGGTTTACGTGAACTTTTGGAATTAGGTTGTGTTTTTTCCCTTCGGAAAGAATCCGTTCCATATCTGTAACCGAAAAATAACCCTCTTCGCAGAAAATGTCCACGTAGTCAGCGAGCTTTTCTTCCGCAATTTTTGGAAGCATTTCGTTGCACAACAAATCCAGATAACCATCTTTATTACCTTTATATTCCGTTGGAATTGCGTGCGCTCCCAAAAATGTAGTTTTGATTGTAATGGGGTATTCTTCGGAAAGCTTTTTCGCCACCCGAAGCATTTTCAATTCTGCGTCAGTCGTAAGTCCATAACCACTTTTTATTTCTATAGCACCCGTTCCGAGACGCATCACTTCCTCCAAACGTGCGGCGGATTGATGATATAAATCCTCTTCCGAAGTTTCTTGCAATTTTTTTGCACTGTTCACAATTCCACCACCTTTTTCAGCGATTTCTTGGTAGCTTAAACCGTTAATTCTATCTACAAATTCCTGTTCCCGATTTCCAGCGTAAACAATGTGGCTGTGGCTGTCGCACCACGCTGGCAGGACTATTTTTCCGCTGCAATCCAAAGTTTTAAATCCTTGGTGTGGCCCCATTTTATCCATAGTTCCGTAATCTTCAATCACGCCATGGTTTATAAAAACCCAAGCGTTTTTTAGTGTTGGGAGTTCTTTCATTTCTTTTCCGCTTAACTTTTCCGGACAGTTTTCACGGACTTGAAGCAACTCTTTTATATGTGTGAGCAGTAATTTCATTATAATAATTTAAAAGCAAAATTTTTTATAAAGATAGGAAAAGAAAATCCCAATACTGAAATCCCAAATTCCAATTAAAAAGTAAATCCTAAAAAATCAATATCGAAAATGTTTGCTTTAAAATTTCCAATCTGAGATTTATTTGGGATTTGGTTTTTGAAATTTGGGATTTTCTTCCCAGTTATTTATACCTTTAAGCACCTTGAAAAATTTTATAGAATGAAATCAAAAAATATAGGAATTAACACCATCTGTACACACGTTGGCGAAGTAGAGGACAAGCAATTTAAAGGAGCTGTTTCGCCTTTGTATATGTCTAGCAGCTATGCTTATGAAGATGTTGATGTAAAACGTTATCCGCGTTACTTCAATACGCCAAACCAAGAGGCGCTTTGTAAAAAAATAGCGATGCTTGAAAAATGTGAATCCGCGCTAATTTTCGGAAGTGGAATGGCAGCTGTGAGCACTACAATGTTGGCTTTTTTGCATAAAGGAGATCACGTTGTGCTTCCGCAGACATTGTATGGCGGCACCTATAATTTCGTGGTTGAAGAGTTTCATAAATTCGGAATAGAATATTCCTTTGCTGAAGGTTTTTCCAAAGCTGATTTTTCTGAAAAAATTCAGAAGAACACCAAAGTGATTTTTGTTGAGACACCTTCAAATCCATTGATGCGAATAACCGATTTGGAGATGATTTCAAAATTGGCAAAATCTCGCGGAATTGTAACGATGATAGACAATACCTTTGCTTCCCCAGTAAATCAGACCCCGGCCGATTTCGGAATTGATATTATGATTCACAGCGCCACGAAATATATGGGTGGACATAGTGATATTTTGGCTGGCGCGGTTGCCGCAAGTGAAGAAGACATAAAAATAATTTGGAACCTTGCTAAAAATTTGGGCGGAAGCTTGAGCGATTATACAGTTTGGCTTTTAGAACGCAGTATGAAAACAATGGTTCTTCGCGTTAAAGCCCAAAACAAGAACGCCAAAAAAATGGCGAAATGGCTTGATAAACATCCGTTGGTTGAAAAAGTTTACTATCCAGGCCTAAAAAGCCATCCCGATCACGAGCTTGCAAAAAAGCAAATGAGCGGCTACACAGGAATGCTTTCTTTTGAAATAAAAGAATCATTAAATGTTGATGATTTTTTAAAAGCACTGCAAATTATAAAACCATCAATGAGTTTGGCGGGAGTGGAATCTACCATTCTTTCGCCTACAAAAACTTCGCACGCGCTACTTTCTGCGGAAGAGAGGAAACGTCAAAATATAAACGATGGTTTGCTGCGTTTTTCAGTGGGAATTGAGGAAACTGAAGATATTATTGCTGATTTGGAAGGTGCTTTTCAAAGCGTTTCAAAAATGGAAAAAATTTAAAACAGATTTTATGAAAATTGATATACTTGCTATAGGCGCACACCCGGATGATGTGGAATTGGGATGTTCGGCAACTTTGGCAAAGGAAATAAGCAACGGAAAAAAAGTTGGGATTTTAGACCTTACACGAGGCGAACTTGGAACCCGAGGCACAGCTGAAATTCGCGATGAAGAGGCTGCAAACGCGGCAGAAATTTTAGGAGTAAAGCTTCGGCATAACCTTGAATTCTCTGATGGTTTTTTGGTTAATAATGCTGCATCACAACTTGAAATAATTAAAATCATTAGAAAATATCAACCAGAAATCGTTCTTTGTAACGCCATAGACGACCGTCACATTGATCACGGAAAAGCCAGCAAGCTTGCCAGCGATGCGTGTTTTTTGAGTGGCTTGCAGAAAATTGAAACGATACAGGACGGCAATCATCAAAAGGCATGGCGGCCAAAGCACGTTTACCATTATATTCAATGGAAAAATATTGAACCCGATTTTGTGGTAGATGTAACGGGTTTTTTGGAGAAAAAACTGGAAGCCGTTTTTGCCTATAAAAGTCAGTTTCACAAAAAGGAAGCAGATGAACCGGAAACGCCAATCTCCTCAACCAATTTTAGGGATAGCATAACATACAGAGCGCAGGATTTGGGAAGATTGATAGGCACCGAATTCGGAGAAGGTTTCACTGTTGAACGATATCCTGCGGTAAATTCAATTTTCGATTTAATTTAATTTTCTTCAATAAGAGTATTGCGCAACCGTTATAATTGATTTATATTTGCGTCCGCTTAGCGAAGTTGTGTTTTAATGCACAATAAATGGTGGTTGTAGCTCAGCTGGTTAGAGCGCCTGATTGTGGTTCAGGAGGTCGCCGGTTCGAACCCGGTCTTCCACCCGAAAATAAAATCCTCCCCAAAAAGGGAGGATTTTTTCGTTTACCGAAGGTTTTATTGATTCTTAGAATTGCTTTTAAATTCTACCTTTAATCTATAACTATTCTGTTTTCTCGATTGGCGACTTCCCAAGCGGTGTAAAAGATCAATTGGGCGCGTTTTGCCATCAAATCATATTCTATTTTATCGGGAGTGTCCGTTATTTTGTGATAATCTTCGTGGACCCCGTTGAAGTAAAATATAATTGGAACATTATTTTTAGCAAAGTTATAATGGTCGCTTCGGTAGTAAAAACGGTTTGGGTCATCTGGATCGTCATATTTGTAATCCAATTCCAATTGGGTATATTTTTCATTCACTTCCGAAGAAATATCCTGCAATTCCTGGCTTAACTTGTTACTTCCTATCAAATAAATATAATTGGGGTTTTCTTTTTTTTCAGGATCAATCCTGCCAATCATGTCAATATTGAGATTGCACACGGTGTTTTCCAAAGGGAACAATGGGTTTTCGGTATAATACCGCGAGCCATACAGGCCGATTTCCTCACCTGTTACGTGCAGAAAAAGAATTGATCTTTTTGGCGGATATCCATCTTTTACAGCCTGTTGAAATGCTTGTGCAATTTCGAGGATAGAAACAGTTCCACTACCATCGTCATCCGCTCCATTAAAAACATTTCCTTCTTTGTCCATGCCCACATGGTCCAAATGTGCAGAAATCACTATTATTTCTTCAGGTTTTTCTGAGCCTTTTATAAAAGCGACTACATTTTCAGAAGACCGTGGCTCTCTTTTTCCTGCGAAATAGCTTTGAGGAACTTCCTGAAAATAATCAGTAGTTCCTGGAGCAGCGGCAATTCCTTCTTTTTTATAAAAGTTGCGGATATATTCCACAGCCATTTTTTGGCCTTTGGAGCCCGTCATTCTGCCTTCCATTTCGTCACCTGCATAAATATATAAATGCTTTTTAAGGTCTTGTGCGTTAATGGAATTTGCGTATTCAACATTTTTCTTTTTTGGGTTAGTCGTGTTTTGCGCAGAATTACACGAAAAAGTTAATGTCGAAAAGATTGCGATAAATAATATTTTCATAAAATGGGTACGAATGGTTATTCAAAAGAGGTAAGTTCATAATCTGTGGCGTTCGAACCACTTTCACCCGTTTTTTTATAATTGAAGGTGTGGGTTTTTATAACTTCGTTGCCTTCTCTATCTTGAGATTTTATAGTTACTTTCACTAAATAAGTTACACCAAGGGAACCCTCTTCATTTTTTGTTTCCGTTACTTCAATGTTTTCATCGTTAAACTTTGTGCCCTCTGGCAACTGTAATTTTTCAATGGCATCTTTTTTTGCCAACTCGCGGACCACTTCTTCTTGTTTGTTTTCCGTAGCGCAAGAAAGAACAAACAATGAAATCATAACTAACATTAATTTTTTCATAAGACACTTTTATAAGGTTAATGGGTAAAGATAAAATAAGTTCTAAGGCTTAATGCAAATTATTTGTGAAAAATGACACTTTGAATATTTTCACTTAAACTTTAGAAATTACAATGCTTATATTTGCGAAAAACAGAAAGAATGAAGGTCGAACAAATTTATACCGGATGCCTATCGCATGGAGCGTACTATATTGAAAGCGCTGGAGAGGCAGCTATTATAGACCCTTTGCGTGAAACCAATCCTTATCTGGAGCGTGCAAAAAATGATAATGCTAAAATCAAATATATTTTTGAGACCCATTTCCATGCAGATTTCGTGAGTGGGCATTTAACCCTTGCCGAACAAACCGGAGCCTCTATAATTTTTGGTCCGCACGCCAATCCTTCCTTTGATGCAATTGTGGCAAAAGATGAAGAGGTGTATAAATTGGGGAATGTTACCATAACCGCCCTTCACACTCCGGGACACACTATGGAAAGCACCACTTATTTGTTAAAAGATGAAAATGGTAAAGATTATGCAATTTTTAGTGGTGACACACTTTTTTTGGGAGATGTGGGCCGTCCCGACCTTGCCCAAAAAAGTGATGAAATAACGCAAGAAGACCTTGCGGATATTCTATTTGATAGCCTTCGGAATAAAATTATGCCCTTGGCAGATGATGTAATTGTTTATCCGGCCCACGGCGCGGGTTCGGCCTGTGGAAAAAATATGATGAAAGAAACCGTGGACACCTTGGGCAATCAAAAGAGAATGAATTACGCCCTACGTGCCGATATGACGCGGGAAGAATTTATAAAGGAAGTTACCGAAGGTTTGGCACCGCCCCCATTATATTTTCCTATGAATGTTAAAATGAATCGAGAGGGCTACACTGCTTTTGATGAAGTAATTTCACGGGGTATAACCCCTCTTGATCCCGAAACTTTCGAAAGAATAGCGAATGAAACCGGTGCGATCGTTTTGGATGTGCGCAATCAGGTTGAATTTATAGACGGCCATATTCCCCGGTCTATTTTTATTGGATTGGATGGCGGATTTGCCCCGTGGGTCGGTGCGCTTTTGGCAGACGTAGAACAAAAAATACTTTTAGTTGTTTCTCCGGGAAGGGAGGAAGAGGCCGTTACCAGATTATCAAGAGTGGGTTTTGATAGAACATTGGGTTATTTACTGGGAGGAATAGACGCCTGGAAAGAAGCCGGAAAGGAAATAGATACCCTGGAATCTATCGCAGCCGAAACATTCAAAGAAAAATTGGAAAGCAATATCAATGTCTTTGATGTACGAAATGATGGGGAATATTCCAATGGACGTTTGTCTTCTGCAGAACACACTCCTTTGGCATTTCTGAATCAATACTTAAAAGCATTCCCAGAAAAAGAAAAGAGTTATTTATATTGCGCTGGTGGATATCGCTCTGTAATTGCCGCATCAATTTTAAAAAGTAGGGGTATTCATAATGTTGTAAATGTTGCTGGCGGTTTTGCAGCAATTAAAAACGCAGGTATCCCAGTTTCATAATTTTAAAGCATAGTCTTTATAATAGACCCTCATCAATATGAGGGTTTTTTTTATAGTATATTTCTGTTATATGTGTTTTTGTTGAGTTTTTAAGTCATTGAAAATCAATACATAAATATATTCTGTTAAACTTTTCAGAAAAAAGATTAAACAAAATATTTTATTTATTAGTTTTACTTCGAACTAAAAACTCTATATATTATGAAAAAATTATTACTAATTCTCACAATTGCCTTATTTACAGGTAGTTTATTTGCACAAACAGCTCGTGTACAAGTAATACACAACTCAGCCGATGCGGCTGCAGCAGAAGTAGATGTTTATATCAATTCTGATTTAGCATTAGACGATTTTGCCTTTAGAACAGCAACTCCCTTTTTAGATTTACCTGCAGGTGTTGAAATAAATATTGGGATTGCTCCAGGAAATAGTACTGGCGTAGGCGATGTACTATTAACTGTTCCAGTTACACTTACTGCCGATGAGAAGTATATCGTGGTTGCCGACGGAATAGTAAGCCCAACGGGTTACAATCCAGCTCCGCCACTAAGTTTGCAAGTATTTCCAATGGCGCGTGAAATGGCAGCAGACCCTGCAAATGTAGATGTACTCGTACATCATGGTTCGACTGATGCCCCGACCGTAGATGTTGTTGAAACTGGTGTGGGAGCTGGAACTGTTGTAGATGATATTTCATATACAGAATTTCAGGGCTATTTAGAACTTCCAACTGCAGATTACGTGCTTGATATTACAGATGCCACTGGCACTGTAACTGTAGCACGATACCAAGCGCCATTGGCAACTTTGGGTCTTGACGGAGCTGCACTGACTGTGTTGGCATCAGGATTTTTAGATCCTTCACAAAATTCAAATGGTCCAGGTTTTGGACTATATGTGGCCAGTCCTGCTGGTGGTGCTTTGTTGGCACTTCCATCTGTGCCATTAAGTGTCTCTGAATTTGATTCTTCACAATTTGCAATTTATCCAAACCCTGCTACCGAAAGAATCAATATTAGTAGTGCTTCCGGAGTAGATTTAAGTCAATTTTCTGTAGCGATAACAGATATGCTCGGACGTATTGTTTCAAACAATGCAATAAATATTGATAATTCAATTGATGTAAATTATCTTAGTGAAGGTGTTTACAACCTTACAATATTTGACGGAAATAACGTAGTGGTTAGTAAGAAATTTGTCAAAAATTAATAAAGACAAACTTCTGTTAAATTGAAAAGCCCTGTGAATTTAATATTCCAGGGCTTTTTCCTTACCATTTTTCTTTTTCAAAGATTAGATTAAAAATTATTAATCATCGGCAAGATCTTCCAATGTTTTTACACTGTTAAGTGTTGTATGGATTTCTGATGCCTGTTTTTGAAGTACATTAGAAATTGTAGGAGGAAAATTATTTTCTTTTAATTTTTTTTCATATTCATTCCAACTTGCCTTTTCACCCCTTATGCACTCTTCCAATACTGCTTCATCAGTATTACCTGCAACTGCACTTTTAATGTCTATCCAAGTTCTATGAAGATCACCCGTAAAGCTTCCGCTTTCTTTAGGTGTTTCATTTAGGTTTCTAATTTGTTGATCAAGTTCAGTTGCAAATCTATTGCGCTGTAAAGCTTGTTGTTGTAAAAACTTTTTTAAATTATTGTTTTTTGCGTCTTTCATTGCCTTGGTAAAACCTTTTTCGGCATCATAATTTTTTTCTAAAAGCTCCTGTAGATTATCAACCAACTTTTCGTGATTGTGCTCTTTTGCTTTTTCGTGTGTAGTTTTCATAGTTTTTTCGTTTTAAATTTCACTAAAGATAATTTTCATCTTAAAGAAAACTTCTTATCATTTTCACAATTGAGAAGTGTTTAACGAAAATTTTTAAACCCATTAAGGAATTACATCTTGTGAAAACTTATAAAAAAATATTAAAGAGAAAGGTTGGATAGTGCATAATGATTAAATTTCAATAAAAATTTATGGACGTTCGTTCTAACGAGCCTTTTTGGCTTATTAAAAATTCATTACCGCAAAGTTATCCTTCACTTAAAAATGATATTTCTTCCGAAGTTTTAATAATAGGTGCAGGTATCACGGGAGCACTAATGGCCTATAAGCTAATCAACGAAGAAAAAAAAGTTGTAATGGTGGACCGGCGCGATGTGTGTAACGGAAGCACCGCTGCGAGCACTTCTATGTTGCAATATGAAATTGATGTTCCATTACATAAATTAATAGAGCAAGTGGGGTTAACTTGCGCAGTTTCAAGTTATCAAAACTGTGAAAAGGCAATTACCGATTTAAAAAAGATTATAAAAGAAATTAAAGCAGATTGTGGTTTTCAGGAAAAATACAGCGTCTATTTTGCTTCCTCAAAAAATGATATCTCTTTTTTAAAAGATGAATTTGAAGCCAGGAAGAATCATGGTTTTAAGGTGAAATGGCTTACGAAAGATGAGGTGGAAAAGTTGGGTCTAAAAGCTTATGCGGCTATTGAATCAAAATCTGGGGCGGTAATGGATGTATATAAATTAGCGAATGCTCTTTTGGAATATTGCGCCGCTAAAGGTCTGGAAATTTACGATCGTACCGAGATTGAGAAAATAAAATCCAAGCATGAAAAGCTAATTGCTGAAACCAAAAATGGTTTCAATATTGAAATACACGATGTGGTGCATTGCACAGGCTACGAGAGTACCGAAACGGTTGGTGAAAATATTGTTGAATTAAAAAGCACCTTTGCTTTGGCATCAGAGGCATTTGATAAAATTCCCAAGGGATTTATAAAAAGGATTTATTGGAACACGGATGCTCCCTATTTATATTTCAGAAGTACTGATGATGGCCGGATTGTAATGGGCGGAGGCGATAGGGAGTTCAAAAATGCTGCTCGTCGCGATGCCCTGCTTCCTAAAAAAGAAAAAGAGCTGGTGAAAAGTTTTAAAAAGTGCTTCCCAAATATACCTTTTACGTTGGATTATTCTTGGGCGGGCACATTTGGTGAAACTAAGGATAGTCTACCTTATTTCGGAAAACCAGATCCTAAAAAGAATGAGCATTACATTTTAGGTTTTGGTGGTAATGGTATTACCTTCAGCGTTATGGGCATGGACGCAATTGTTCATTCCATAAATAAAACTCCGCATCCTTATTTGGAGTATTATAAATTCAACAGATAAAAGTTTAATATTAATTTAAAACAAAAAAAATGATTAAATGGTTTGAAGCATCTACTACATCAATAATAGCAATTGTTTTAACAGCAATTGGAATATACATCGCAACAATTTTATTTACCAGACTGGCAGGCAAACGAAGTTTTTCAAAAATGAGCAGTTTTGATTTCGCAATGACGGTTGCCATAGGTTCCATCATCGCCACCACGGTTTTGTCAAAATCAGTGAGTTTGTTACAGGGCGTTGTGGGGCTGGCAGCGGTTTATGTGCTTCAGTTTTCAGTTGCAATGATGCGGCGGTTTAAGTTTGTTCAAAAATTAATAGACAACGAACCCGTGCTTTTAATGGATGGAAAAGAAATTCTTCACAATAATTTGAAAAAAGCCCGCGTAACTGAAGCCGACCTACGCTCAAAATTGAGAGAGGCCAATGTTTTGGAACTCTCACAAGTGCGCGCGGTGATATTTGAATGTACTGGCGACATTGCAGTGCTTCATACTAAAGATGAAGATGTAGAGGTGGAAGATTGGTTACTTAAAGGAGTGGACCGTTAGTTGTTAATTCTGTTTTAAAATTTTGATTGCCTGCAAATTGTTGTGTAATTTATCAATTCAACAAAAAATAAGAATTATGGAAAAGAATGAAAAAAACTTAGAACAGGAAAAGCAAAGTAAAAAAGAGCAGGCTATAAATAAGAGTGCTACTCAAGGAAAAGACATTAATTACCAAGAGAAGGAAAGAAAGGAAAAACATCAGCCGAGAGATACGGCTTAATAAAATTTAGGTTTCAAAAAACGCCATAGAGCTTCTAGTTCTATGGCGTTTTTTTATTGAGCTCCACTTCGTTTACTCTATATTTTACAATTTGTTCTATCAATTGCCACGGCAGTTCCTCATTTATCGGAAACTGTATAGAGCCCTTTCCGGTTTTATAGTTCGAAATTTCTTTTTGAAAAGCTTTATTTCCCGATGGAAGTGCGTATAAGCCAATATGGTTTTTATATCCAGCAAAATATACCAATGGTTTTCCGTGGAGTTTAAATGCAGGCATACCATAGCTTATTGTTACTTCGGCTGTAGGAACAATTTTTTTAATGAAGGAATATAATTGAAAAAGCTTCTTTTGGGTACTTTCGGGAAAGAGACCAATATACTCCTCAATATTTGTAAAGCCTGGTTGCATGTCTCTTTTCGCTTTTGCTGAAATTATGAAACTACGATCCGCAGCCCTCAAAAATGTTAAAGTCTGTCTCGGACTTAGGTTTAATAGAAACTTTTACTTTGTGCGAGCTTTTCTTTGAACTTTTGGTGTCTATACACTCCTCTTCGGTTATTAAAACCTCCATAAGAACTCTGTGCGATTGTGCTATATATTTTTTGGAATTTCCAGAAATTTCTGGCTCTGGTATTGGAGCGACAAAAGATTTTAAGGATGCTCCGGGCGCTTTAAAATGAATTTTTCCTTTGGAAAATTGAACGCTCCAAAAAGGATCGGTGCCCCCACCTCTAAAGGTATCATTTTCATCGGTTTGTTTGGAAACAGTATCCAAACGGTTTTCATTGTATTCTATGGTTGTCTTTGTTTCGGCAGGTACTGTGGGTTCAATAACCTCCTTGTTTGCGTCTTTACAGGAAACCGCCATAATTAAAGAGAAAACAGGAATAAGTAGAAATTTATAATTCATTTGGTTTTGATTTTAAAGTTGCATAAAACTAAAAAAATATTCACTCTTTTTGGTCTGCCCCAAAACATTTTAACAATCTTTAAAAAAAAATTAAGAAATACGTTTCAAGATCTTTCTGGCTCGTGCCTGATAGCCAGCACTTTTTTGCGGCGCATTTTCTATGAGAATGTTTTTTAACTCAGGATAAATCCATTTTTTGTCATTATCCCATCCCAAATAATAGAGGCATTGCATAGCGGGAGCCTGGCAGGCTACTTTCTGATCTGTAATGAGCCAATCAAAGCAGCACTCTGTTATAATTTTTCTTTCATTTTTGTTTAAAACCTCATAAAATTTCCCAAGGCCTTTCATAAAATGGTAATGGCAAAGCATTTCGCAAATTTTTGCACAGGAGCGCAATGCCGAATCATTTTTGATTGTGGGCAGTTTTTCAAAAAACACGTGCATGTATTTAAAGAAGTTTTTTGCTTTGTATTCACAAATAATTTCCAACACCCAAGCAGATTGGACCAAGAGTTCACTTTCCTCAGTAAAGCACCATTGTAGTGTTTCCCGAACATAATGGTTTTTTTTGGTAATCCAAAAGGCAACCTCGTGCCTTTTATTCCGACTGCTGTCAACCTCCATCAATTTTTGTTTTAAATCTTCAGGCAGCATAATTTTTATTTCAGAAGTTCAACAACTTTTGGAACGCCAATAGAAGCTTTCTCAGCAAAAACCGTAATTCTTTTGCTTTCAGAAATGGATGGCTTTGGATCCACAAAATAGATCTGGGCATTTGGCTTGGCATATTGAACCAAACCTGCTGCGGGATAGACTTGCATCGAGGTGCCTATAATTAGAACGGCATCTGCTTGCTCTACAACTTCAGTAGCAGTTTCAATCATGGGCACCATTTCGCCGAACCAAACTATATGTGGGCGGAGTTGGTGGTTATGCTCGCAGAAATCACCCAAATTCAAATCTTCTCTCCAGTCCAAAATTAAATCTTCATCAAACGTGCTTCTCACTTTCAACAATTCACCGTGAAGATGAATCACTTTTGTACTTCCGGCGCGTTCGTGCAGATCGTCCACATTTTGTGTAATAATGGTAACATCGTGTGTTTTTTCAAGTTCTGCCAAAGCACAGTGCGCAGCGTTAGGCTGAACCGTTAATAGCTGTCTTCGGCGCTGATTGTAAAAATCCAGTACTGCTTCCGGGTTTCTTTTAAAACCTTCAGGCGATGCAACCTCCATTACATCGTGACCTTCCCAAAGCCCGTTGCTGTCCCTAAAGGTTTTTATACCACTTTCTGCGCTCACACCTGCGCCTGTTAATACTGTTATTTTCATTATTAAGTTATTGGGTTACTAAGTTATTTAAAATTGTGGTTTATTGAAAGGGCGATTAATCCATAACTTTTATCTTAGCAAAATTGAAATCAAAAGAAACTCTATAATTTAATAACTCAATAACTTTTCCAACTTGGATTTAGCATTGTTTCAATATTTACAAGCCTATCTCACCGAGCGAAGAACCGCCTTATTCAAAAAAGTGCTGTCTGAGCGTACACGACATTTCACCGTGGCAACCGAAGACGTTTACCAGCTTCACAACACCAGCGCTGTGATGCGAACTTGTGATGTTTTTGGTATTCAGGATTTGCACGTAGTTGAAGAACGCTTGGGAAAACGCGTAGATAAGGAAATTGCGATGGGTGCCCAAAAATGGGTAAGCTTGAATCGGTACCACTCCATTACCGATTGCATTAAGAATCTGAAGAATTCAGGCTATCAAATTATTGCTACCACGCCGCACGATAATTCTACTATGCTTCACGAATTTGACGTTTCAAAAAAAAGTGCTTTTTTCTTCGGAAAAGAAAGCGATGGACTCAGCGATACGGTGATGAATGCCGCTGATGGTTTTCTAAAAATTCCGATGTATGGTTTTACGGAGAGTTTAAATATTTCGGTTTCCGCGGCGATTATTTTGCAGAGCGTAGTTTCAAAAATGAAGAAGAGCAATGTAAATTGGCAGCTTTCCGACGCAGAAAAATTTGAGATTGAAATGGAATGGATGAAGAAAACAATTAAAGCTTCGGAAGAAATTATTGAGAGATATTATTCTGAAAATCCCAATTTACAAAGCCCAAATTCCAAATAAAATTCAATCCTTCGACTGCGCTCAGGATGACAAATAAAAAATATAAAAAATCGTAAATCGTAAATCAAAATGAAACTCGTCTTCGCAACCCACAACAAAAACAAATTCGCAGAAGTAAAAGCTATGCTTCCGCACCACATTGAATTACTCAGTTTGGATGATATTGGTTGCAGCGAAGACATTGAAGAAACGGCAAACACCATTGAGGGCAACGCCATCTTAAAGGCTAACTATGTTCGCAATAAATACAATTTAAACTGTTTTGCGGATGATACCGGCTTGGAAGTAAAATCCCTAAACAACGAGCCTGGCGTTTACAGCGCCCGCTATGCTGGCGTTTCGCACGATTCTGCTGCAAACATTCAAAAGCTTTTGAAAAATTTGGAAGGCAAAGAAGACCGTTCGGCAAGATTCAAAACCGCAATTGCTTTAAATATGGAACACGAGGAAATTATGTTTTTGGGCATTTGCGAGGGTGAAATACTTAAAGAATCCCGTGGCGATTCAGGTTTTGGCTATGACCCGGTTTTTCAACCCAATGGCTTCGATAAAACCTTCGCCGAAATGACGCTCACCCAAAAAAGCGAAATAGGCCACCGCGGAAAGGCCATGCGGCAGTTGATTGATTATCTCTCTAAATAATTTAAGATTTTTTAATATTTCATAAAAAAATGCCAACTGCCACTGCCAGCTGAAAACTTTAACCTACTTTTGCGCCCTTGAAAAATCAATTGCCAATAGCTTTTGTTTTTCGGGAAAAATCCTCAGGGTGAGGAGTGTTATAGTGAAGCTGTCCGTTTTTTATATGTCCAGTAGCTTCCCATTAGCACACATATAAAAACAATTATTACATAAAATGACAGCATTTATAGCACTCGGCTTGGAAGAAAATCTTCTAAAGGCCATCGCCGACATGGGTTTTGAAACCCCTTCGGAAGTACAAGAAAAAGCAATCCCAATCCTTTTAGAGCGTGAAACCGACATGGTTTCCTTAGCCCAGACTGGAACGGGAAAAACCGCCGCATTTGGTTTTCCAATGTTGCAAAAAATTGACGTGAAAAGCCGCACGACCCAAGGGCTTATCCTTTCGCCAACGCGTGAACTTTGTCTTCAGATTACAAATGAAATGATTGCTTACGGCAAATATTTGCCAGGGCTTAACGTTACCGCCATTTATGGAGGAGCAAGTATTACAGACCAAGCCCGCCAAATCAAAAAAGGTTCGCAGATCGTTGTTGCAACTCCGGGAAGAATGAAAGATATGATCGGTCGCGGACTAGTAGATATTTCAAAAATTGAATACTGCGTTCTCGATGAGGCAGATGAAATGCTCAATATGGGCTTTTATGAAGACATCACTGAAATCCTTTCGCATTCGCCAAAGGAGAAAAGTACCTGGCTTTTCAGTGCGACTATGCCAAAAGAGGTTTCTACTATTGCAAAGAAATTTATGCACACCCCTGTGGAAATCACTGTGGGAACAAAGAACGTGGGGTCTGACCAAGTTTCGCATGAATATTATTTGGTGAACGCACGCGATCGTTACAATGCCTTAAAGCGTTTGGCTGATGCAAATCCAGACATTTTCTCCGTAGTTTTTTGCCGAACAAAACGCGACACCCAGAAAGTTGCGGAACAACTTATTGAAGATGGTTACAATGCCGCAGCAATACACGGAGATTTAAGTCAGAACCAACGTGATTTGGTGATGAAATCTTTCAGAAACCGTCAAATTCAAATGCTTGTAGCAACAGATGTTGCCGCCCGTGGAATTGACGTAGATGATATTACGCACGTTATAAATTACCAGCTTCCAGACGAAATTGAAACCTACACCCACCGAAGTGGACGTACGGGACGTGCCGGTAAAACGGGTGTTTCCATCGTTATTGTTTCAAAAAGTGAAGTTCGGAAAATAAAAAGCATTGAAAAAATTATCCAAAAGCAGTTTGTCGCAAAAGAAATACCTTCAGGTATGGAAATCTGCGAAGTGCAAATGTTTCATTTGGCGAACAGTATCAAGGATACCGAGATTAACCCTGAAATCAATCCTTATCTTCCAAACATAAACGAAGTATTGGAAGATTTCTCTAAGGAAGAACTTATTAAAAAAGTTTTCTCTGTAGAGTTTACACGTTTCTTGAATTACTATAAAAACAGTAAAGACCTAAATATTTCAGGCGAGCGCAATTTTTCTGATGAAGATGCAAAGGACAGTACGCGCTATTTCATAAATATCGGTAGCAAAGACGATTTCGATTGGATGAGCCTTAAGGATTTTCTTCGCGATTTGTTGCAACTTGGGAAGGATGATGTTTATAAAGTTGACGTTAAAGATAGTTTCTCTTTTTTCAATACCGATACCACGCACCAAGAATTGGTGATGGGTATTTTCAAGGATTTTAAACTTGACGGAAGACAGATTAATATTGAGATATCCAAAGACACAGGCCGCAGCAAAGGTAGAAGTGGCGGCGGCGGACGCGATCGCGGTAGAAGAAGAGGCGATAGAAATGATCGTGGCGACGGCGGCGGAAGAAAAGGAGGTTTCAAAAAGCGCAGTGGCGGTTTTGAAGGTGGCAGCGACAAGCCAAAATTCAAAGGTAAAAGCCGAAGGGGTGCGCCTCGTCCAGACGCAAAAGGCACAGGAGGAAGACGCCGAAGAAAAGGATAATTCTGAATAATTAAATTTTAGCACTACTTTAACGTCTATATAAGTATATTTACGGGCCTTTAATCGAGGCCCGTTTTTTTAAAGTTTATGCAAACCTTCACCTTTCTGCAGGAATACATACTGGAAAACGACCGTGTGCGGCTCAGTCCCCTACACCATAAAGACTTGGATTTGCTGCTTCGCTTTTCCGAAAAACAGCCAGAGCTTTGGAAGTACTCCCTGCAACCAGCCGATGGTTTGGAGAATTTAAAAAGCTATATAGACTTCGCCTTACGCGGAAGAAAAGAAGAAACTGCATACCCCTTTATTGTTTTCGACAAACGCACCATGCAAATTGCAGGCAGCACACGCTTTTATGATTTTCAAAAAAACCACAATACTGTTCAATTGGGTTACACTTGGTACGGCAAGGAATTTCAGGGCACAGGGCTCAATAAGCACTGTAAGATGCTAATGCTGGAATTCGCCTTTGAAACGTTAAAACTTGACCGTGTTGAGTTTCGTGCAGATGCCACAAACCAACGTAGCATTGCCGCAATGAAAAGCATAGGTTGCACCGTTGAAGGCATCTTGCGTAGCAACTGTGCGGCGCCAAAGGGGAGAAGGGACAGTATCGTTCTCAGTATCCTAAAAGAAGAATGGTTTGGCTGTGTTAAGGACAAATTAAAAGCTAAAATTGAAAACGAAAGAAAGGTTTCGCCTCAGTGAAATTTTTCCGTATATTGAAACATTATATGAAAAAAATATTCCTACTTATTGCCCTGGTTTTTACGGTTGCAAACTCCTTTGCCCAGGACGATACAATAATAAAAGGTACCGTAATGAACGATGCAAATGACAATGTTTTGGAAAATGTAAACATTGTAAACCTTAACCAAGTAAAGGGAACAACTACCAATGAAAAAGGTGAGTTTGCAATTAAGGCTGCGGTAAATGACACGCTATATTTTTCCTATCTGGGCTTTAAATCCCTGCGGGTTCGGGTTACCAATGACTGGTTGAAATTTGGCGATATAAAGGTAAAAATGACTGAATTGGGCATCGCTCTCGAAGAAGTAGTGGTAAAGCCGGTTCAACT
This sequence comes from Aequorivita sp. UBA3180, assembly GCA_002364215.1. Lineage (GTDB taxonomy): Bacteria > Bacteroidota > Bacteroidia > Flavobacteriales > Flavobacteriaceae > Aequorivita. The sequence goes on from DEXQ01000018.1 coordinate 130,752, forward strand.
TACAGGTTATGTAGAGATTGACGCAAAGCTAATCCCCATTTACGATAATTACCGCTACCGAATTTCAGGTCTAAATACAGGGTACGAAGGCGGAAGCAACCAGCCAGGTGCAGTCAGTAAAGTTTTAAGCTCCATATTCAATCCAGCAGATTTTCTCTACAATGTCTTCGGAAAGCGCCCGAAACAAATGCGCAAACTCCGGCAGATGAAGGAAGATGATGAAATACGAAACCTTCTGCAAAGCAAATTTGACCGTGAAACCTTAATGGCGGTACTCCAACTGGAACGTGCCGATATTGACGAAATACTGAACAAATGTAGCTATTCCAAAGATTTTATCCGTACCGCCAATGACCTTCAGATTCTCGATGCCATTAGTGGCTGTTACGAAGAATACAAAATTTTAAATAGGGAGAAGTAATAATTTTTCTACTTTTTTTAACTTCAATCAATTTCATTAAAAGTATTTTTAGTGAAAATTGATTCTATGAAAGAAATTATCACTGCCCAACGCAATTTTTTCAATACGCACGCCACCAAAAATATTCACTTTAGAAGAAAACAATTAAAAATTCTTCAGCAGGCTTTGGAGAAAAACGAATCCCTACTTCACGAAGCCATTTATAAAGACTTTAAAAAATCTGAGTTTGACAATTACACTACTGAACTTTCACTGCTTTATAAAGACATTAAAGAAGCCCGCAGTAATACTTTCAAGTGGGCACGCACAAAACCCGTTTCCACAAGCATCCTCAATTTTCCTGCTTCCAGTTATATAATTCCGGAGCCTTTGGGTGTATGCTTGGTTATTGGGGCGTGGAACTATCCCTACCAACTTTCCTTCGCTCCAGTTATTGCAGCAATCACCGCTGGAAACACAGTAATATTAAAACCCAGTGAGCTGCCCTCAAATACTGCCGCTGCTATGGCGAAAATTGTAAAGGAAAATTTCGACCCAGCGTATTTTATCGTGGTTGAGGGCGGGGTAGAAGAAACCCAAGAATTATTGAAGCAGAATTTTGACAAAATATTTTTTACCGGCAGTACCAAAGTGGGCAAAATTGTTTACAAAGCCGCTGCCGAAAACTTAACCCCAGTAACCTTGGAACTCGGAGGAAAAAGCCCGGCCATAGTTACTGAAAGCTGTAATTTAAAAGTTTCGGTAAAGCGATTGGTTTGGGGGAAATTTCTGAACGCAGGCCAAACCTGTATTGCTCCGGACTATGTCCTGGTCCACAAAAGCATTGAGCAACAATTCCTCCAACAGGCCCAAAAGGAAATCATCAGCCAGCACTTTGCTTTTGAAAACGATAATTATCTTCAAATAATTAATGATGATAATTTTGAGCGCCTCACAAAGATGTTGGTTCCTGAAAAAGTATATTATGGCGGCCAAACCCACAAGGAAACCCGCTACATTCAGCCCACTATTCTACAAAACGTAACTATGGATGATGCGGTGATGCAAGAGGAAATTTTTGGCCCCATCCTGCCCGTAATAACTTATGAAACTATTGAAGAGGCTATTGTTAAAGTGAATAGTCTTCCCAAACCGTTGTCTTGTTATCTCTTCACAAAGAGTAGTTCCATAAAGAAGAAAGTATTAAAAGAGATATCCTTTGGCGGTGGGGCAATCAATGAAACCGTGATGCACATTAGCAATTCAAACCTGCCCTTTGGCGGCGTGGGCCACAGCGGCATCGGCAATTACCACGGCGAGGCGGGCTTTAGGGCCTTTACGCATTACAAAAGCGTTATGGACAAGCCTACTTGGTTGGACCCTTCAATTCGTTACTATCCAAACACACCGTTTCGATTGAAGTTGATGCGGTGGTTTTTGAAGTTTTGAAATAATTTTAAAATTTTTAAGTTTTCATAATAGAACTTGATTATTTTTTTGAATGAAAAAACTCGATTTATTCCTTGCAATCTCTCTTCCTATTTTTTTTATTTCCGCAATAATCACATTGTATTTTTTTATAGGTTTTGAAAATTATAATATTTTTTATCCACACATTGACACAAGGTTTGCAAATGATTTTTCAATAGAAAACTTTGATAAAGTAGAAATGGGAATGAACAAAGCACAGGTTAAAAACCTATTAGGAAACCCTATAAATTCAGGTGAATCTATTGGTTATACGGATGACTTTATAAAGAAAGAATTTATATTTTACGAAAAATATTCCACAGATGGAAAATATGAAATATCAGATTTTGCTTGGGAATCATTTGAGGTATATTATGACATAGATACTTTAGTGATATCCAAGAGAAGTATTTGGTATTATGATTAAAGTATTTACTATGAAAAAATATATAAGTTTACTCGCTATTAGTTTGGGGATTTTTTCGTGTGCGCCAAAAAAGCAAAACATAATCGCAATCGATGTACTTTTAATCCCTTCGGAAGAAATGTACGCACAATCGCTTCAGCTAAATTCATTAATAAACCAAAACAATCCCGAAACCATAAAACTTGATGAAAACCATGTGCCGCACATCACCCTGCTGCAATGTTTTATAAACGAAGAAGATTTGCCAAAATTGAACGGGGCTTTGGAAGGTCTTTTCAACACTATAAAAAATGATTCCTTAAAAGCCGAAAGCCTTTTTTATTACAGCGAAAAAGAGGAAAGTTTTTCAATGATCGCTATTGAAAAAAATGAACAGCTATTGCAGCTTCACCAAAAAGTAATCGAGTTGGTAAAACCATTTATAGTGAAAAATGGTTCCGAAAAATCATTTGTCCAAAACCCAGACGGCAGCCCAATAAGTGAATCTACCTTAAGCTACGTTCCAGAATTTGTAGATAAACATAGTTTTGAAAATTTTGATCCGCACATTAGTCTTGGAGTAGCCCAAACCACACTTTTGGACAGCTTGGCACTACAAGTTTTCAAACCAATTCAGTTTAAGGTTGAATCTTTAAGTGTGTACCAACTGGGCGATCACGGTACCGCACAAAAACTACTTTGGGAATCGAAATAGTTCATTAAAAAAGCACCTTTCAAAAGGTGCTTTTTTAAAATATTCAATAGCGGCTATTAAATCTTTTCCAGCGCAGCTTTAATATAAACCTCGCCTCCTAAAATCTCAAAGGTTTTGTTTTTTCCGATGGTATCATCCAGCGCTCCAACAAGGGTTTCGGCTACATCCATTCGCGGAATTTCCCCGCGCTTATTCAATTTGTTATCGAGTTCAATTTTGCCCTTCCCATCCTCGTTGTTCAGTGATCCGGGGCGCACAATACTGTACTTAATTCCAATTTGTTTTAAATATTCATCGGCGTTGTGTTTTGCCTTAAGGTATTCCTGTATTTCATCAGCTTTCTCAGGATTGTCAGCCCCCATGGAACTTAGCATAACAAACTTTTTTACGCCTTTTTCCTTTGCGGCGTCAATCAACTTTTTGGCACCTTCCTGATCTACTTCCTTAACTTTTTTTCCTCCGGAACCCGCTGCAAAAATTACCTTGTCAATACCATTGGTGGTTTGGCTCACATCCTTTTCAAGATTTGCCAAAATGGTTTCCACGCCCTCATTCTGAAATTGTGAAACCTGCTCTTCTTTCCGAACCATCGCAACCGGCTTATATTTTTTTGATTGCTTTAAAATTGAAATTACCTTTTTTCCCGTGGTGCCGTTTGCACCTGCTACTAATATTTTTTCCATAGTTTAAATATATCTTTTCTAAACTGTAACTATCTAATTTTTCACAACCTTTAACCCTCCAAAAGTCATCTTTTATGGCTTTGTTAACTTTAGGAAAATGAAGAGGTGCTCAATGTGGTTAATTCTTTCCAACTAATTATTCATTCCTAACTTTACTGCTTATCTTTACAAACAAATAAAATTATTCCATGGATTATACTTCAAAAATGCTTCGCGATGACGCACTAAAGGGAAAAACAATTGTAGTAACCGGCGGAGGGAGCGGTCTCGGGAAAGCAATGACAACCTACTTTTTGGAACTTGGCGCCAATGTGGTAATAACTTCCCGAAACCTTGAAAAATTGCAAACTGTAAAAGAGGAACTGGAAGCCGCAACGGGCGGAAAAGTTTTACCGGTACAATGCGACGTTCGTAACTATGAGGAGGTAGAAGCTATGGTAAGGGCTTCTATAAAAGAATTTGGGACCGTTGATGTATTGCTGAACAATGCCGCAGGAAATTTTATTTCACCTACCGAAAGACTTTCTGCAAATGCGTTTGATACAATTATCGATATTGTTTTAAAGGGAACAAAAAACTGCACCCTTGCCTTCGGAAAACATTGGATTGATAAAAAGGAAACAAACAAAACGGTTTTGAACATAGTTACAACATATGCCTTCACGGGGTCAGCATACGTTGTGCCAAGCGCCACTGCAAAAGCGGGTGTATTGGCAATGACCCGCTCACTGGCTGTGGAATGGGCAAAGTATGGCATCCGTTTTAACGCTATTGCTCCCGGGCCTTTCCCGACAAAAGGCGCTTGGGACAGACTGCTCCCTGGTGATTTAAAGGAAAAATTTGATCCTGCAAAAAAAGTACCCGTGAAACGTGTCGGTGAACACCAAGAATTGGCAAATCTTGCAGCATATCTTGTTTCCGATTTTTCAGCATATATAAATGGCGAAGTAGTGGTAATTGACGGCGGCGAATGGCTAAAGGGTGCCGGACAGATGAATCTTTTGGAAGAGGTTCCACAGCAAATGTGGGATATGCTGGAGGCGATGATACGAGAGAAAAAATCTAAATAACAAAACCCAAGCACCAAATTCCAAGGCAGTTGATTTTTGATTTTTAAATATTGATATTTATTTGGAATTTGGGGTTTCAAAATTTGGAATTTTCCCGCAGGGTCATTGTTTACTTCCTGTTAACAAAAATGATTTTCTATCCACATAATTAATTGTACTTTTAACTGCTAAAATTTCAAGCAAATTAATGGGTAAAATAATTGCAATTGCAAACCAAAAAGGAGGCGTGGGCAAGACCACGACCTCAGTAAATTTAGCGGCCTCATTGGGCGTTTTGGAGAAAAAGGTTTTACTCATAGATGCTGATCCACAGGCCAACGCCACTTCAGGCTTAGGTATTGATGTGGAAAGTGTTGAAGTTGGAACATACCAATTACTTGAGCACAGTGCCACGGCAAAGCAAGCCATTGTTTCCACAAATTCACCTAATTTAGATTTGATACCCTCCCACATAGATTTGGTGGCTATCGAGATTGAATTGGTAGATGTGGAAAACCGCGAGTATATGCTGAGAAGGGCCATAGAAGGCTTAAAGGCAGATTATGACTATATTCTCATAGATTGCGCGCCATCGTTGGGATTGCTTACATTGAATGCCCTAACAGCAGCGGATTCCGTAATTATTCCTATTCAGTGTGAATACTTCGCTTTGGAAGGACTTGGAAAACTTTTGAACACCATTAAAAGTGTCCAAAAAATTCACAACGTAAACCTCGATATTGAAGGCCTGTTGTTGACTATGTACGACCAGCGCCTACGCCTTTCAAATCAAGTAGTGGATGAGGTGAAAAAGCATTTTGACGAAATGGTTTTTGAAACAATCATTCAGCGAAACGTGCGTTTAAGTGAAGCGCCCAGTTATGGTGAAAGCATCATCAGTTACGATGCCGCGAGTAAAGGCGCCGACAATTATTTAAGCCTGGCGCACGAATTAATTCAGAAAAACGAAAAAGAATAAATGGCGAAAGCGACCAAAAAACAAGCCCTCGGCCGCGGACTTTCAGCACTTTTGAAAGACCCGTCCAACGATATAAAATCTGTTGCAGACAAGAATGCCGACAAGGTTGTGGGCAGCATTGTAGAGCTGGAATTAGGCAGTATTGAAGTAAACCCATTTCAGCCACGAACCAGTTTTAACGAAGAATCGCTTCGCGAATTGGCTTCTTCTATCAAAGAATTGGGCGTTATCCAGCCCATCACGGTTCGGAAACTGGATTTCAACAAATATCAATTGGTAAGTGGCGAGCGCCGTTTTCGCGCTTCAAAACTGGTTGGCTTGGAAACTATTCCAGCTTATATTCGTATTGCGAATGACCAAGAATCCTTGGAAATGGCTTTGGTGGAAAACATCCAACGTCAGGATTTGGACCCCATTGAAATCGCGCTTTCCTACCAACGATTGATCGAGGAAATAAACGTTACCCAGGAAGAGCTGAGCGACAGGGTAGGGAAGAACCGTTCCACGATCGCCAACTATTTACGTTTACTGAAACTAGACCCAATTATCCAAACTGGAATGCGCGACGGTTTTATCACGATGGGCCACGGAAGAGCGTTGATAAACGTTGACGATTTAAACGACCAACTAGATATATACGAAAAGATTTTAAGCCAAAGCCTATCGGTTCGCGATACCGAGGCCTTGGTACGGGGTTATAAAAATCCTGAAGAAAAAACCAAACCACAAAAAGCGACTGCGCCGCCTTTTGCCAAAAAGGCAAAGAAGGAATTGACCGATCTTTTTGAGACTTCGGTGGAGGTCAAGGTTTCTAAATCCGGAAAAGGACAGCTTGTAGTTCCTTTTAAGAACAAAGAAGATTTCGAACGTATTTTGAAGCTAATCAAAAGTGAAAAATAATTTCCTAAATATTTTTTTTTTAATCTTCGCCACAGCACTGTTTGCGCAGACTTCTGATACTTTAACTGTAAAAAAGGAAGAAAGGGTTATTGTGGTGAATGATTCAATTCTGCCAAAGGAAGAATACAATCCCTTGGCTCCTGCAAAAGCTGCATTTTACTCCGCGGTGGTTCCGGGCCTAGGGCAAGTTTACAATAAAAAATACTGGAAAATCCCCATTATCTATGCAGGAATGGCGGCTGGCGTTTACTTCTATAAGCAGCAGGATGATGAATATGATCGTTTTCGAGATGCTTACAAACGAAGACTTGCGGGCTATGACGATGATGAATTTCAAGGAATTTCTGACGACCGATTGATAAATGCCCAGAAATCTGCACAAAAAAACAAAAGCATAAGTATTATCGTTACGGTGGCTTTTTATTTGCTGAATGTAGTTGATGCCAATGTGGATGCGCATTTGCGACAGTATGAAGTAAGCGAGGACCTTTCACTACAACCCAATTTCGATTATAGCCAATTCAATGCGAAACCCCAGTACGGAATGTCGCTGACATATCGGTTTAAGTAGAATACAGAGAACAGAATAAAGATGAGAGAACAAAGAAATATGAACCAAGAATGGATGCAACTTTTTGTATGTATTCCTCATACTTCCGTCACCCTTTATCCGTCACCCAGCACCCAACACCCATCACCCAACACCCGCCAATTATGAAAATAGCACTACTCGGTTACGGAAAAATGGGCAAGACCATTGAAAAATTGGCTTTGGTAAAGGGCCATTCCATCGTTTTTAAAAGTACGAGCGAATCTTCCGAAGGAAATTTTGACGAAGCTGAGGTTGCTATTGAATTTTCTTCTCCCGAAGCTGCCGTTGAAAACATTTCCAAGGCATTGAAAGCTGGAATACCCGTTGTTTCTGGTACGACTGGTTGGTTGGAAAATTATGAGGAAATGGTAAAGTTGTGTGAAAACCGTAACGGAAGCTTCATCTATGCGTCCAACTTCAGCGTGGGGGTAAATCTTTTTTTCAGCATAAATGAATACGCAGCAAAGTTGATGGCGCCTTGGAAGGAGTACGATGTTTCGGTAGGAGAGATACACCACCTTCAAAAGAAGGATGCACCCAGTGGAACGGCAATAACCATTGCCGAAGGAATTTTGAAACACAGTGTTAAAAAGGATTGGAGGTTGGATGCTTCCCAAAAAAATAGTTTAAATATTACTGCTAAAAGAGAAGAGGATGTAAAAGGAACGCATATAGTTTCCTATGATTCTTCAATAGATACCATTTCTTTAAAACATGAAGCGCATAGCCGTGACGGATTTGCGCTGGGGGCTATTTTGGCAGCGGAATTTTTAAAGAATAAGAAGGGAATATTTACTATGAAAAATGTATTGGGAATTGAATAATAACAAATCCCAAATTCACAGGAATGTCACCCTGAGCGCAGTCGAAGGGCCAAATTAACAAATTTACATATTATGAGTTGGACAGGTTGGTTTATATTTTTTTTAATAGTTCAGGTAATTCATTTTGCCGGAACGTGGAAGTTGTACCAGATAGCAGGTAGAAAAGCTTGGGAAGCAGCCGTGCCGGTTTACAATGCCGTAATTTTGATGAAGATTATCAACCGTCCGTGGTGGTGGACTATTTTGCTTTTCGTTCCCATCGTAAATTTGATAATGTTCCCGGTGGTTTGGGTGGAAACCTTGCGCAGTTTTGGGCGTAATTCCACAACTGATACTGTTTTGGTTTTACTCACTTTGGGCTTATACATTTATTATATCAACTACACCCAAAGAGTAACCCATATAAAAGATAGAAGCCTGAAACCGCGTACTTCCACGGGAGAGTGGGTGAGTTCCATACTTTTTGCGGTAGTTGCGGCTACCATAGTGCATACCTATTTTATGCAACCATTTACCATCCCTACTTCTTCATTGGAAAAAACTCTTTTGGTAGGCGATTTTCTTTTTGTGAGCAAATTCCATTATGGAGCGCGCACGCCAATGACGCCTATTTCATTCCCAATGGTGCACGACACTATTCCTTTGGTTAAAACAAAATCGTACCTTTCATATCCGCAGATTCCGTATTTCAGATTTCCGGGATTCCAGGATATAAAACGTAACGATATTGTAGTTTTTAACTGGCCCGTGGATACGGTAAATGCTTTTCAGCAGTACGGCGACGGCAAATATTACTATAAGCCTATTGATAAAAAATCGAATTACGTAAAGCGCTGCGTAGGCCTTCCAGGGGATTCTTTGGAGGTTCGCGATGGCTATGTTTTTATTAACGGAAAACAAAATGAATTACCCGATAGAGCAAAGCTTCAGTTTAGTTATGACGTTCAGGTAAATAGTCAGCTAAACCCTGAAATGCTTTACAATCGTTATGATATTACCGATCGTTATGGCTTCGGAAATAACACCTACCGTTTTGGGGGAATTTCGGAAGAGTCCTTAAACATGTTGAAAAACAATCCAAATGTGGTGAATATTTCCCGCTTCCGAAGTGAAAAGGGGGTATGGAATGAAGGTACATTTCCAGATAGTCAAAATTATCCTTGGAACAATGATTTCTTTGGTCCTCTTTACATTCCAAAGAAAGGCGCAACAGTTTCCATTACCGCTGAAACCCTACCGTTGTATAGACGCGTTATTGAAGTTTATGAAGGAAGCGAGCTGGGAATTGAAAATAAAATTACCCAATCCGGCACTGAAGTTTTATTGAATGGTCAGCCGATTACGAATTATACATTCAAAATGGATTATTACTGGATGATGGGGGATAACCGCAACAACAGTGAAGACGCCCGAACGTGGGGTTTTGTACCTTTCAATCACGTTGTGGGCAAGCCCGTATTTGTGTGGATGAGTTGGGATGGTGTAAATAAGAAAGTTCGTTGGGAACGTCTTTTCACCACCGTTGGCGGTAGCGGAAAACCAGTTTCTTATCTAATGTACTTCGTGATTGCCGTAATCGGTTGGTTCGCCTTTGATTTTTGGAGAAAAAGAAAAAAAGGAGCTAAAAAGTAAATTATAAAAGGCCACGAATACACGAATAAAATTTAAAAAATATTCGTGTATTCGTGTCTAATTTTATTCAGGCACCAATCTGAAAATTCCCTGTCCTTCCACGGCGATATAAATCAACCCGTCCGGCCCCATTTTTACATTCCGAACGCGACCAATGTCCTGTGCAATTTTTTCACGGTTTGTAACTTTTTCGCCTTCCAAAGTGAGCAATTCCACGTAGGCAAACTTTAGAGAACCAACTAACAATTTACCCTTCCACTGCGGGTATTTATCGCTCGTAACAAACGCCATTCCGCAGGGCGCAATAGACGGAACCCAATAATAGATAGGCGGTTCAATTCCCGGTTTTGTGGTTTCATCGGTAATTTTGGTACCGCTATAATTAATGCCATATGTAACTGTAACCCAACCGTAATTGGCACCTTTTTTCACGATATTTATTTCATCACCGCCTTTTGGGCCGTGCTCATGCATCCAGATCTCTCCAGTTTCGGGATGCTTCGCCATTCCCTGTGGGTTTCGATTTCCGTAGGTAAAAATTGCTTTTTTGGCATTCGGTTCGTTATAAAAAGGATTATCTGTCGGGATGCTCCCATCGTCGTTCAAGCGATAGATTTTTCCGCCATCACGGGTTATGTCCTGCGGATTTACTTCCCTTTCCCCACGTTCGCCAATAGAAAAATACACAAACCCATCATTGTCAAATTCAATGCGCGAACCGAAGTGCTGTCCGGCAGTAGTATTGGGTTCGGCTTTGTAGAGGGTTTCAATATTCGTTAGTGAACTACCTTCTAGTTTGCAACGCATTAAGGCTGTGTGTCCGCCATTTCCAGGACCTTCTGTGGAAGCATAGGTAATATAAATCCATCCGTTTTCATTGTAATTTGGGTTCAATTCAATATCCATCAATCCACCCTGGCCACTGTTATAAACTTTCGGAACATTAGCTATTTCGTTTTTTTTACCATTTTTAAAATGAATCAACCGTCCATTCTTTTCCGTAATGAGCATACTGCCATCTGGAAGCCACGTCATGCCCCACGGAATGGTAAGCCCTTTTACAATCTCTTCTACTTTATAGGTTTGTGGTTCGGTTTTTAGCGCTACATCATCTTTCTTTTTCTGTTGGGCACAGGAACCAAAAACCACAAATGCGGCTAATAAAAAAAAATATTTTTTCATAGTATTCGATTTTAGCTAAAGATACCAAAAGTTGAAAGGAATTTCCTAAAAGGATTCACAATTCCTTTTTGCCGAAACCTCTAACATACCTTATCTTTAACCAAAATTTTTAAAATTATGGAAGAGCGCTATCACGTTAAGGTAGATGAAAATTATGAGTTTCCCTTAACCGCCAAGGACGTGGAACAGATTGACCAAGCAGAACTTTCGGGACAAAAAGTTCACCTACTTCACAATAATATATCTTTCGCAATCGAACTTTTAAAGAGTGATTTTGTTAATAGAAACTATCTCATAAAAGTTAACGGAAACACTTACGAAGTGAGTATTTCCACTCCTTTGGACCAACTCATTAAAGAAATGGGGCTTTCCCTTGGAAATGCCTCGGTTGAGGATGAAATCCACGCACCTATGCCGGGCATTATTTTGGAAGTAAATGTTTCTGAAGGCGATGAAGTTAAAAAAGGAGATTTCCTATGTGTTTTGGAAGCAATGAAAATGGAAAATACCCTAACAGCACCGCGGGATGGCATTATAAAGTCTGTAAACATCGCTAAAGGTGAAACCGTGGATAAAGGAAAATTGCTAATAGAATTAGAAAAAAATGATTAACAAAATATTAGTTGCCAATCGTGGCGAAATAGCTTTACGCATAATGAAAACCGCCCGAAACATGGGCATTAAAACAGTGGCTGTTTATTCCGAAGCTGACAGAAATGCGCCCCACGTAAAGTTTGCGGATGAAGCCGTTTGCATAGGCCCGCCGTCTTCCAACGAATCCTATCTTTTGGGCGATAAAATTATAAAGGTTGCAAAGGATTTAGATGTAGATGCCATTCATCCGGGTTACGGGTTTTTAAGTGAAAATGCCGAATTCGGTGAAAGTGTCGAAAAAAGCGGCATGATTTTCATCGGCCCAAAATCGCACGCCATCCGCATCATGGGAAGCAAGCTCGCCGCAAAGGATGCCGTGAAAAAATACGATATCCCAATGGTTCCCGGCACCGATGAGGCCATTACCGATGTGGGCGCAGCAAAGGAAATTGCAAAAGAGATTGGCTTCCCAATTCTCATAAAAGCGTCCGCTGGCGGTGGCGGAAAGGGAATGCGTATCGTTGAAAATTCCAAAGAATTTGAGGAACAGATGAAACGCGCCATCAGCGAGGCCGAAAATGCTTTCGGCGACGGCTCGGTTTTTATTGAAAAATTTGTCACCTCGCCACGCCACATCGAAATCCAGGTTTTAGCAGATAATTTCGGCAATACCGTCCATCTTTTTGAGCGGGAATGCAGCATTCAGCGTCGTCACCAAAAAGTGGTGGAGGAAGCACCTTCTTCGGTTTTAACGCCGGAATTGCGCAAACAAATGGGCGAAGCGGCAGTAAAGGTTGCAAAAGCCTGCGATTATGTGGGTGCGGGAACGGTGGAATTTCTTTTGGACGACAAACACAATTTCTATTTTCTCGAAATGAACACCCGCCTGCAAGTGGAGCATCCCGTTACCGAACTTATTACGGGTCTCGATTTGGTGGAGCAACAAATAAAGGTAGCCAATAACGAAAAGCTTTGCTTCGAGCAGGATGATTTAAAAATCACCGGCCATGCCTTCGAACTTCGGGTATATGCTGAAGATCCGTTGAACAATTTTATGCCCAGCGTTGGCAAATTGGAATTGTATCGCCCGCCAAGCGGAAAAAACATTCGTGTGGACGACGGTTTTACTGAAGGAATGCAAGTGCCAATTCAGTATGACCCCATGCTTTCAAAACTTATTACGTATGGAAAAACACGTAACGAAGCGATGCAGCGTATGCTGGAAGCCATTTCGGAATACGATATTGAAGGCGTGAGTACAACGCTCCCTTTCGGAAAATTTGTTTTTGAACATGAAGCTTTCCGAAGTGGAAATTTCGACACAAATTTTGTAAAAAAATACTATTCCGAAGAAAAGCTGAAAGCCATTAATGAGGAAGAAGCAAAAGTAGCTGCATTTTTCGCATTAAAACAATACTTAAAAGATTCAGAAAAACTTCGCTTGCCGAAGTAATTGCTTTCTGTCCTCTGCGCCTTTGCGGTAAAAAATTACCGCAGAGGCGCAGAGGACGCTGAGAAAAAAATATTAAAAGAAATGAGCGATAACAATAAAAAATTGCAAGAAATAATTTCCGAAGCCAAAAAAGGCGGCGGCGAAAAACGAATTGCAAAACAGCACGAAAAGAAAAAACTTACCGCCCGCGAACGCGTGGAATATCTTCTCGACGAAGGCTCCTTTGAAGAAATGGGCATACTCGTAACCCACAGAACCACTGATTTTGATATGCAAAAGGAATTGTATTACGGTGATGGCGTTGTTACGGGTTACGGAACAATCAACGGTCGTTTGGTATATGTTTTTGCACAAGATTTTACGGTTTTTGGAGGGGCACTTTCTGAAACCCACGCAGAGAAAATCTGTAAAATAATGGATCACGCTATTAGTGTTGGCGCACCTGTGATTGGGTTGAACGATTCTGGTGGCGCACGCATTCAGGAAGGCGTTCGGTCTTTGGGCGGCTATGCAGATATCTTTTATAGAAACGTACAGGCTTCGGGTGTTGTTCCGCAGATTTCGGCCATTATGGGGCCCTGTGCCGGCGGAGCGGTGTATTCCCCTGCGATGACTGATTTCACTATAATGGTGCAGGACAGTAGCTATATGTTCGTTACGGGACCGAATGTTGTAAAAACCGTTACCAATGAAAACGTAACTTCGGAGGAATTGGGTGGCGCAAAAACCCACGCTACCAAAAGTGGCGTAACGCACTTTACCGCAGCAAATGATATTGTTTGTTTGGAACAGATTAAAACCCTACTCAGTTATCTTCCACAGAACAATAAATCGGTAGCAGAAAAATTGCCTTTTGAAGCTGCTGAAGAATATCGTGATGAATTGGAAACGATCGTTCCAGACTCAGCGACCAAGCCTTACGATATGCACGATATAATTAAAGGAATTGTAGACGAAGATTCCTTTTTTGAAGTTCACAAAGATTACGCCGATAATATTATAGTTGGCTTTGCGAGATTGGGCGGCAGAAGTATTGGTATAGTTGCAAACCAGCCTATGAGTTTGGCGGGTGTTCTCGACGTGGACAGTTCAAAAAAAGGAGCACGATTTACACGTTTCTGCGATTGTTTTAACATACCACTATTGGTATTGGTGGACGTGCCGGGTTTTCTTCCGGGCACCGATCAGGAGTGGAACGGCATTATTCTGAATGGTGCAAAATTATTATATGCTTTAAGTGAAGCGACTGTTCCGAGAGTAACCGTGATTACTCGTAAAGCCTACGGAGGCGCCTACGATGTAATGAACAGCAAACACATTGGCGCAGATATGAATTATGCTTGGCCAACGGCAGAAATTGCCGTGATGGGGGCGAAGGGTGCCAGTGAGATTATTTTCAGAAAGGAAATTGCTGCTGCTGAAAATCCGGAGCTGAAACTCTCCGAAAAAGAAGCTGAATATGCCGAAAAGTTTGCAAACCCCTTTAAGGCTGCACAAAGAGGTTTTATTGATGAGGTTATCCAACCGCGCGAAACACGTAGAAAATTATTGAAAGCCTTCGCTATGCTTGAAACGAAGAATGTAGCAAGACCTAATAGGAAGCACGGCAATATTCCACTCTAAATTTCTTCCGAAATATTTGGAGCGATTGGTTGATAATTATCATAAATCAAAGAATTAACAATTCTTAAATTTATTGATTAATCAAATGTTCCATAAATGTCCATAGAAAACTTCAACATAGAAGGACTTTCGGATTCTGAGGTTTTGGCTTCACGAAAAAAATTCGGCACCAATATTTTAGAATCAAAAAAGAAAAACCTCTATGTTGAAGCCATACTTGGCTTATTGAAAGAGCCAATGGTTATTCTGTTGCTCGTTGCAGCAACACTTTATTTTTTTACAGGTAATACTGGCGACGGAATATTTTTGGCAGTGGCTATAGTTTTGGTTGCGGCCATCTCTTGGTATCAAGATGCAAAAACACACAATGCGCTCGAAAAACTAAAAGAACTTTCCCAGCCCAATTGCAAGGTTATCCGGAACGGGAAGATAGTTGAAATAAAAAGCCAAGACGTTGTGGTCGGTGATTTTTTGATGGTTGATGAAGGTTCTACCATCGTTGCCGATGGAACCATTGTGCATTCAAACGACTTTTCGGTGAACGAATCCATTTTAACAGGAGAATCCTTTTCCGTGGAAAAAAATGCTGCTTCCACGAGCAACGAAATTTTTATGGGAACCCAAGTAGCCGGAGGGCTTGCAATTGCTGAAATAACTGCGATAGGCAACCAAACAAAGGTTGGGAAGATAGGCAAAAGCATTGAAGATATTTCTTCCGAAAAATCGACACTTGAACTCCAAATAAACAATTTTGTAAAAAAAATGGTAATCCTTGGAACCATTATTTTTCTGCTGGTTTGGGGCATAAATTATTTCAATACGGGAATTTTTTTGGATAGCCTTTTAAAAGCACTAACCCTCGCTATGAGTGTGTTACCAGAGGAAATTCCAGTCGCCTTTACCACCTTTATGGCCATAGGCGCTTGGAGGCTTATGAATCTTGGCGTAATTGTGAAACAGATGAAAACCGTTGAATCCTTGGGCAGTGCCACGGTAATTTGTGTGGACAAAACGGGTACAATTACAGAGAATAAAATGCGTCTTGACAAGATTTATACTTTGGAAACCGATAAAATAAACTCGGTTGAAGAAACGCTTTCCAACAGTGAAAAAGAACTTATAGTCACTGCTATGTGGGCCAGTGAGCCCATTCCCTTTGATACAATGGAACAATCCCTGCACAGTTTTTATGAAGGGATTGCTGAAAACGATAACAGGCCCAATTTCAAAATGGTTCACGAATATCCATTGGGGGGCAAGCCACCAATGATGACGCATATTTTTGAAAATGCCGAAGGCTATCGGATCATTGCTGCCAAGGGTGCCCCCGAAGCATTGATGGCAGTTTCAAATTTAAGCGAAAGTGAAAAGGAAACTTTAAAAAAGAAAATAACTGATTTGGCAGCCCAAGGCTATCGTGTTTTGGGAGTTGGAATTTCGAAATTTGATGGAACCAATTGGCCAAAAAAACAGCAGGAATTCAATTTTGAATTTAAAGGGTTGGTCGCTTTTTACGACCCGCCGAAGAAAAACATCTCTAAGGTATTTCAAGATTTTTACAACGCAGGAATTGCAGTTAAAATAATCACTGGCGATATTGCCGAAACCACTGCGGCCATTGCAAGAAAAGTAAACTTTAAAGGTTGTGAAGAAGTTGTTTCGGGTGATGAGCTTGTAAATTTGGATAATACAGAACTTGAAAAAATCACTTCAGAAAAAAATATTTTCGCCCGAATGTTTCCCGAAGCAAAACTTAAAATAATCAACGCTCTTAAAGCTCAAGGCCATATAGTAGCAATGACTGGCGATGGCGTAAACGACGGTCCCGCATTAAAAGCTGCAAATATTGGCGTGGCAATGGGAACAAAGGGAACCGAAATAGCCAAACAATCCGCCTCGCTGATATTGGTGGATGACGATCTTTCTAAAATGGTAAATGCCGTGGCGATGGGCAGAAAAATTTATTCCAACCTCAAAAAGGCTATTCAGTATATTATTTCAATACACATACCCATCATACTTACTGTTTTTATTCCGTTGGTTTTAGGGTGGGTATATCCAAATATATTTACACCTGTGCATGTCATTCTTTTGGAACTTATTATGGGCCCCACTTGTTCAATAGTTTATGAAAATGAGCCACTGGAAAAGGATTTGATGTTTCAAAAACCAAGACCATTTTCCAGTACTTTTTTCAACTGGAGTGAACTTTTTACGAGTATAATCCAAGGGTTGGCAATTACCGTAGGAGTACTTGCTATCTATCAAATTGCCGTACAAAATGCTGGAAATGAAGCTGTAACGCGAACTATGGTTTTTACCGCTCTTATAAGCGCAAATATTGCCTTAACATTCGTAAACCGTTCTTTCATCTATTCCATTTTCACCACTTTTAAATATAAAAACAACTTAGTGCCGTTAATCATCGGTATAACCGTTGCCATTACTTTATCGCTTCTTTTTGTGCCGCCTTTCACCAAATTTTTTGAATTTGAAAGGCTTCAACTTAACCAAATTATTCTCAGCGTTTGTATTGGCGTATTGAGTGCATTGTGGTATGAAATTGTAAAATTGTGGAAACGCCAACAAACTTCAAAAAACTCTTTTTTTACACCCAAAGTTTAAGTTGTTGATATACAGTGTAAAACTGATTTTTGTCATAGTAAAAAATTTATTTCCAAAGTAGTTTTGGGATTGATTCTTAAATCCTAAATATTATGAAGAGATGTGGCTTTTTGCTAATTACGACTGCCCTAATATTCGCTTTTAATGTGAAAGCGCAGGAGAAATGGTCAGTGGAGTTTAGACCGGGACTCAATTTTCCTACGAATGATGTAGGCCATACCGATACCAAAATAGGTTATGGTTTTGAACTTACTGGGGCATATAAAATCATGCCACATTTGGCTGCCTATGCAGGTTGGGGCTTAAATGAATTTAAAGGTGAGGATAATTTTTTAACTGAGGATGTTACACTCAAAGAAACGGGATACACATTCGGTTTTCAAATTATACACCCCATCGGCACTTCCTTATTTTCTTACTTAGCAAGGGCTGGAGCGGTTTACAATCATATAGAAATTGAGAATAACAGTGGTAGTTTTGCCGCCGACACTGGCCAAGGATTTGGTTGGCAAGTTGCTGCAGGAGTAGATTATGAGTTTGCTCCCAACCTCGCGCTGCGCCCCATGCTTCGCTACCGTTCGCTTTCTAGGGATATAACGGTTGAAAATGTTTCAACTGAATTAAACCTGAATTATATATCATTTGGAATTGGTTTGGCTTGGGATTTTTAAAACTGAATTCATAAAAGTATTTTAAATGAAAATTGCATTTGCTATCCTTCTTTCCCTTCACGGCCTAATTCACTTGATGGGCTTATTAAAGGCTTTTGGGTTCGCCGAAATTCCACAATTGTCACAAAATTTCTCAAAACCGCAAGGTCTTTTATGGCTCGCGGTCGCTTTGGCTTTTATAACGATAGGAATTCTATTTCTGTTGAAAAACAATCTCTGGTTTTGGATTGCTATAGCCGCTGTAGTAGTATCTCAGGTTTTGATTTTTGTGAATTGGCAGGACGCCAAATTTGGCACCCTCGCCAATTTGATCGTATTGTTCGTAGCCCTTCTGGCAATGGCGAACTGGAATTTTGAAAGGGAATTTAAAAAGGATATTTCCCAATCTTTTGAAAATGTGAACATTTCCGAAGAAATAATCTCCGAAGCAGATGTTGCCCAGCTTCCTATTCCGGTTCAGAACTATCTCAAATACGTCGGTGCAATCGGCAAACCTAAAATAAAAACTGCAAGAGCTATTTTTAAAGGGGAAATGCGCGAAAAGGGAAAGGATTGGTTTGCGTTCACTTCGGAACAGTATAATTTTTTTGAAGATCCCACGCGCTTGTTTTTTATGAAGGCCAATTTCAAAGGCTTCCCGACACAGGGTTACCATTGGTATAAAGAGGGAAAGGCATCGATGCTCATAAAACTGCTTTCCGTTTTTCCTGTGGTAGATATTTCGGAACCCGAAATGTTCAAGACCGAAACCGTCACTTTTTTTAACGATATGTGCCTTTTTGCGCCATCAGCCTTGATTGACAAACGGATCGATTGGCAAACCTTGGGGAATAATTCGGTAAAAGCTGTTTTCCATAACGGAGAAGTTTCAGTTTCTGCGATTTTGAAATTCGACGAGAATGGGCAATTGATCAATTTTATTTCAGAAGACAGGGTGGATGTGAATTCCAACCAAAGCGTTCCGTTTTCAACCCCGGTTACAGAATACGGCACGCTCAACGGCTATAAACTGCCCATTGCTGCCGATGCCGTTTGGCACTTTCCCGAGGGCGATTTCGTTTATGGAAAGTTTTATTTACAGGAAGTTCAGTATAATTTGAAAAATTCACATTGAGGAAATGACTGCTTCACACAATAATAAATTACTATTTATAAAAAGCATCCACACAGTTGTTTGGTTATTTTTTAACGTGGTTATATTCTATCTTTTGTATGCCGCTATTGCCAACAGAATTGATAAATGGGTTTGGATTTGCATAGGTCTCGTTTTGATAGAAGGCTTGGTCTTGCTGGCTTTTAAAATGTTTTGTCCATTGACGGTTCTAGCCCGAAAATATTCAAACTCAACTAAGAGCAATTTTGATATTTTTCTTCCCAATTGGTTGGCTAAGTACAATAAGCATATTTACACAACTATTTTCTTCATTGCTGTAATTATTGTTATTTATAGATTAACTTTTGGCTGACTTGAAATGAATTATAAATAACTAAATGAACTGATTTATGTCATATTAAATGGTGGCTGTACACGCTATATTTGATTTTATAGCATATTTAATAAATGCCTGAAGCAAATTCCATATTAAGCCGCACAAAATCATTTTTCGCTGAAATTGGCGATATGACCTTTTTTGCCGGACGCTTTTTTCGGGAAGTGTTTAGTCCGCCTTTTGAGTTTAGGGAACTGCTTCGCCAATGTTATAATATGGGCAACCGCTCTTTTTTATTGGTGGGTGTAACTGGATTTATCTTGGGGCTTGTGTTCACGCTACAGTCTCGGCCCACTTTAATGCAATTTGGTGCGGAATCCTGGATGGCATCTATGGTTAGTCTTTCCATTGTTCGCGAAATTGGCCCCGTAATAATTGCTCTTATCTGTGCGGGTCGGATAGGTTCTGGAATTGGCGCAGAGCTTGGCTCTATGCGCGTTACCGAACAAATAGATGCTATGGAAGTTTCAGGCACTAATCCTTTTAAATTTTTGGTGGTTACACGTGTGGTTGCCACTACTTTAATGTTGCCGTTATTGATAATCATGGGAGATGCCATAGCGCTTTTGGGCTCGGCCCTTGTTGAAAATTTAAAAGGCGATGTATCATACTTACTTTATTTTAATCAAGTTTTTAATGCCTTAAAGTTTAGTGATATAATACCGGCCACTATAAAATCGGTATTCTTTGGCTTTGCTATTGGGTTGGTGGGTTGTTATAAGGGTTATTACTGCTCCAAGGGAACTGTTGGAGTGGGAGAGGCCTCAAATTCCGCTGTGGTCTATATCTCAATGTTGCTATTTGTAATTGATTTTATAGCCGTTTTTGTAACCGATATATTTTTTGAAATTTAAATGAATTCAGAAAAAAACATAAAACCTGTTTTAGAGTTGAAAAACCTTCACAAAAGCTTTGGTGACAATCAGGTGCTGAAAGGTTTCAACTTAAAACTTTTTGAAGGCGAAAACTTGGTGATTATGGGTAAATCGGGTTCAGGAAAATCGGTAATGGTTAAATGCTTGGTGGGCTTGATTCAGCCAGATAGCGGCAGTATTACCATTAAAGACCAAGATATTACGGCAATGGGACAAAAAGAATTGGATTTGCTTCGTACCGAAATTGGCTTTCTATTTCAGGGTAGCGCATTATACGATTCTATGACGGTTCGGGAAAATTTAGAATTTCCACTGCGGCGACACAAAAACAAAATAGATGATTTTCAAGGCACCGAAATTTTAGTAAAGGAAGCTCTGGAGAATGTTGGGCTCTTACACGCAATAGATTTGATGCCTGCCGAACTTTCCGGCGGAATGCAGCGAAGGGTGGCTTTGGCCAGAGCATTGATCCTGAAACCAAAAATTATTATGTATGACGAGCCTACAACGGGATTAGACCCCATTACGGCCAAGGAAATTATACAGTTAATGCGAACCATTCAAAACAAATATCACACATCTTCCCTAATCATCACCCACGATGTAGACTGTGCGCGGGTAATCTCAAATCGGATGATTTTGTTGGTAGATGGAATTAATTATGCCGAAGGGACTTTTGAAGAACTTTCAAGTTCAAATGATCCACAAATTCAGGCATTCTTTAAAAATTAATGTTATGGGAAAATCAACTTCACAAAAAGTAAGAGTCGGTGTTTTTGTTGTAGTGGGAACAATTTTACTTGTTGCCGCGCTTTATTTCATCGGCAATCAACAGCACTTGTTCAGTAAAAATATTGAACTCTATGCAACTTTCGGTAACGTAAATGGGTTAACCTTGGGCAACAATGTGCGCTATTCCGGAATAAACGTGGGCACTGTGAGCAAGATTGAAATGATTGAGGAAGGAACCATCACCATTCAAATGAAGGTTGAGGCCAAAACCTCAAGGTTTATTAAAAAAGACGCCATCGCTTCCATCGGGTCAGATGGATTGGTAGGAAGTATGGTGGTGAATATTATTCCGGGGAAAGCTCAAAATGCACAACCAGTAATTGCGGGCGATACCATTCAATCTTACAGTAAAATTGGAGCAGATGATATGCTCTCAACACTAAATACTACCAATGAAAACGCTGCTTTATTGACTGCAGATTTGTTGAAAATAACCAATAAAATTTTAGAGGGCAAAGGTACTTTTGGAGCCCTAGTTACAGATACTTTGTTGGCGCAGGATTTAAGGCAGACGGTGGTCGAGCTCAAAAAAACCACTACCGGAACTTCCGCTGCAATTTCACAAATCAATACTATTATTTCGAAGCTTAATTATGATGAAAGCGCTGCTGCGGTACTTTTGAGCGATACCGTTTCCACCAACCAAATAAAAAGAGTTTTTGCTAACCTTGAAAAATCCAGCGATGATATTAATGAAATAACCAAAAATCTGGATGAGTATATCACAGAAATTAAATCTGGAAATGGAACCTTGAATTATATTACTCAAGATGAGGTTTTGGTAAAAAATATTGACTCTACTATGGTTAACATAAAAGAAGCAACCGAAAAGCTGAACGAAAATATGGAAGCCTTAAAACACAATTTTCTTTTCCGCGGATATTTCAGAAAATTGGAGCGACAGGAAAAGAGAGAAGACAAGGAAAACTGATTTAAATTTGGTATTTTCGTTCATTAAAAACCAACCAAAAAATTTCTTGCATGCTCACAGATTTAAAAGAAAATTTCACCAATATTTTTGAAGACGCCCTTATTGAAGAAATAAACGAAGTTGGCACTTTAAAAGAGGTTAAGGAAGGCGAGAAACTCATTGAGATTGGTGATTATGTGCGCTCCATGCCCTTGCTTATTTCCGGAGCGATAAAAATTTTAAGGGAAGATGATGATGGCGATGAGCTCTTGCTCTATTTTCTGGAACGTGGTGATACCTGTGCCATGACTTTAACCTGCTGTTTAGGGCAGACAAAAAGCGAAATTCGCGCTATTGCAGAGCTTGATACAACCTTGATAATGATCCCGATCCAAAAAATGGAGGAATGGACGGGCAAGTATAAAAGTTGGCGCAATTTTGTATTCCAAAGTTACCACGAACGCCTCACCGAAATGCTTGAAACAATTGATAGCATTGCATTTTATAATATGGATGAACGCTTGGTAAAATATCTTCAAAACAAAAAAAAGGTAACCAAGGATTCCCTAATTAATTCCACCCATCAGGAAATTGCTTATGAGCTTCACACTTCGCGCGTAGTGGTTTCACGACTTCTAAAAAAGCTGGAATCAATGGGAAAAATTGAACTTTACAGAAACAGCATTAAGATAGTTTCGCTTTAATTTTCAAGTTAAACCTAATCATTTCATTTTAAAAGGTTTGAATTGTAACTTTTGTTACTGTCAATTGCGTTGTATAAATTTACTTTTGAAGTGTCCACAACTTTATACTCAATATATGAAATTTTTAGCCACACTTTTTTTGATCAGTTTTTTCACCGCTTGCAATACCAATCCTAGCGACAAATATTTGGCGATTGCTGAAAATACTGAAAACACCGACACCAAAATAATTCAGGAGCATCCCGGCAAGAAATTGATGGAAAACAACTGTTACGTTTGCCACAATCCAAAAACTGCTGAAGATGCAATGATTGCCCCGCCAATGGTTGCCGTGAAGATGCATTATACTTCTGAAGGTACTTCAAAGGAAGAATTTATTAGTGCAATGGTGGAATGGGCCAAGAATCCTTCCGAAGAAAAATCAAAAATGCCGGGCGCTGTCAAGAAATTTGGTTTGATGCCCTATCAATTCTACCCGGAGGAAACTATTGTGCAAATTGCAGATTATATGTTTGATAATGAAATAGAAGAGCCCGAATGGTTTGATGCCCACTACAAACAAATGCACGGCGACCGACCACGGATGAAAGGCAAAATGGGTCGCGGAATGGGCAGTGGTAAAGGAATGGGGAAAAACCAAGAAGCAAATGCACAACCTACTTTAAAAGAACGCGGCATGCAAATGGCCCAGACCACCAAGGCCGAATTGGGTAAAAACCTGATGGGCCAAATACAAAAAAACGGGGTTATCGCTGCCCTCGACTTTTGTAACGTCCAAGCTCTACCTATTACAGACAGTATGGCTACTGTCCATAAAGCATATATTAAGCGCGTTACGGATAAACCGAGAAACCCAAAAAACAAGGCCAATACTGCGGAATTGCAATATTTGGATAATTTTAAAAAGCAAGTTGCTGCGGGTGGTGAAGTAGATCCCATTATTGTGAAAATGGGCGTGGAAACAGAATTCTATTACCCAATCGTTACCAATTCCATGTGCTTAAAATGTCATGGCACCCCCGGTAAGGAACTTGAAACGCTCACTTTGTCCAAAATTCAGGAATTATACCCAACGGATAAAGCTACCGGATACGGCGAAAATGAAGTACGTGGCATTTGGAGCATTCGATTTGAAAACTAGCACATGAATTTTTACGAAACTTTTTGGAACCATAAATATTTAAGTGATGATACTGGCTGGGATATTGGCTATGTTTCCACACCAATAAAGGAATATATTGATCAACTTACAGATAAAAACCTGAAAATATTGATTCCCGGTGGCGGTAATTCCTATGAAGCTGAATATCTTTTAAAAAAGGGATTTTCGAATGTTTTTGTGGTTGATATTTCTTCCATCCCGTTAAAGAATTTTGCGAAACGCACACCATCATTTCCAAAGAAAAATCTTTTGCACTCAGATTTTTTTGAATTAGAGGATACTTTCGACCTTATTTTGGAACAGACTTTCTTTTGTGCTTTGGAACCATCACTTCGTGAAGAATATGTCAATAAAATGGTACAACTGCTTAAACCGGGAGGGAAACTAGTAGGGCTTCTTTTCAATATTCCTTTAAATAACGATAAGCCACCATTTGGAGGCAATAGGGAAGAATATCTCGCACTTTTTAAAGAAAAATTTAAAATAGAAACCTTGGAAACAGCTTATAATTCAATTCCGCAAAGGGCAGAAAATGAATTGTTTATAAAACTTTTAAGGCTATAAACTTGATGATAAGTAGCTCTTTTCACCCATAAAACAAAAAATGGAATTGTTGGAAATATTCGGATATGGTGGTGCCTTGTTAATTGGCTTGTCTTTAGGTATCATTGGTGGCGGAGGATCAATACTTGCTGTTCCTGTATTGGCTTATTTGTTTTTAATTGATGAAAAAGCGGCTACCGCATATTCGCTATTTATTGTGGGGGTAAGTTCCTTGGTTGGGGGCTTAAAACAACATTTTAAAGGATATGTTGATTGGCGAACAGCGATTGTATTTGGTATTCCAGCTATCACGGGAGTTGCTTTGGTTCGGTATTTTGTAATACCCGCCTTGCCCGAAATATTAGTTACAATAGGCAGTTTTCAGTTTACTAGGCGTATGGGGATGTTTGGCCTTTTTGCAGTTTTAATGATTCCCGCAGCTTTCTCAATGCTTAAACAGAAGAAAAAAGTTTTAACTCCCAAAAGTTCAGAAGTAAAATACAATTACCCCTTAATCCTACTTGAAGGATTGCTAGTGGGGGCTGTTACAGGATTGATTGGAGCCGGTGGTGGTTTTTTAATAATTCCCGCACTCGTAATACTTGCTAACGTGGAGATGAAAGTTGCCATTGGAACTTCCTTAATTATTATAGCAATTAAATCGTTAATTGGATTTTTTCTAGGTGATGCGCTAACCATGACAATAGATTGGACTTTTTTACTACGCTTTACAGGCATATCTTTTATAGGAATTTTCATTGGCAGTTACATAAGCAACTTTATTGATGGCAGTAAGTTGAAAAAAGCATTTGGATATTTCATTTTTGTAATGGCCATATTTATTTTCTATATGGAATTTATAGTAAAAGGATAGTATGTAACCTATGTTACTGTACAATGCTAGTTAATAATTTAATTTTATCTAAAATTTAAAAGCAATAGTTGAAATTAATTATTATGGAAACAAATTTAGAATTACTTCAAGTAAATCCAATGCCAAGAATTGGCGATATGGCTCCAGATTTTGAAGCCGTTACTACAAAAGGAAAAATAAAGTTCTCAGACTTTGCCAAAGACAAATGGATTGTGATGTTCTCGCATCCAGCCGATTTTACACCAGTATGTACCACCGAAATGAGTGGTTTCGCACAGCGAAAAGGAGAGTTTGATGCATTAAACACAGAGCTTTTAGGACTAAGCATAGACAGCATACACGCACATTTAGGCTGGGTTCAAAATGTACGCGAAACTACAGGCGTGTATTTTGATTTCCCAATCATTGCAGATATAGATATGAAGGTTTCAAAACTATACGGAATGCTACAGCCCAATGAAAGTGAAACTGCCGCAGTGCGCGCCGTATTCTTTATAGATCCCAAGAAGAAAATTCGTTTAGTGATGTATTATCCATTGAATGTTGGTAGAAATATGGATGAAATTTTACGCGCCTTGGAGGCCCTTCAAACATCAGATAAATATGGGGTTGCAATGCCTTTGGATTGGAAAAAAGGCGATAAAGCTATCGTACCGCCACCAAAATCCTTAGATGAATTAAATACAAGGTTGGCAGATAATACTGTTGAAAAAGTGACTTGGTATTTAGCAAAGAAAAATATTTAATTACCTATAAAAAATCAGTCTTGCGTTTTTAAACCAAAGACTGATTTTGTATTTTTAAAAAAAAGAATTTTTAGATTATGAAAATTAAACAATTTGAATACGAACCCCTTTCACATTTTTCATACGCCATTATCAGCGATGGTAAAATGGCTTTGGTCGATCCTGAAAGAGACCCGATGCAGTATTATAAATATGCAGAGGAAAACGATGCCAAGATAGTTGCCGTTTTTGAAACGCATCCACATGCCGACTTTGTGAGTTCCCACCTTCAAATTCATAACGAAACAGGCGCAACATTATATTGTAGTGAGAAAACAGGAGCAGACTATCCTCATGCATCTTTTGATGATGGAGATGAAGTTACAATGGGCAATACCACCTTTAGGGCTATAAACACGCCGGGTCATTCCCCCGATAGTGTAACCATTGTTGCCACGGAAGAAAACAAGACTGCGTTATTTACAGGCGACACCCTTTTTGTGGGAGATGTGGGTCGTCCCGATTTGCGCGAGAAGGCAGGACATATGAAAGCCAAACGTGAGGAACTGGCAAAGATGATGTATGATACCATTCAAAATAAATTTACCGATTTGCCAGACACAGCCTATGTTTACCCAGCCCACGGTGCTGGCTCTCTCTGCGGAAAAGGAATGAGCGAGGACGCTTCCTCAAGTACTTTGGGCAACGAACGGATTGGCAATTGGGCATTTAAAAAACAAACTGAAGAGCAATTTGTAAACCATTTGTTGGATTCCCAACCTTTCATTCCCCATTATTTTGGATATAATGTAGATGTAAATAAAAATGGCGCAAAAAACTTACGTACGGCGCTGGGAGGTATTCAGTTTAAATTGGATGTGGATAAATCAGAAAAGGATGCGCTGATTATCGACATTCGGGATGAAGAAGATTTTAAAAAGAACCATTTGCCGGGAAGTATAAACATTATGGCTACTTCCGACACGTCAAAGTTTGAAACCTGGTTGGGTTCAATTGTTCAGCCATCTGAAAAATTCCATTTGGTTGTCGATTCCATTGAAAATGCTGACAAAATTCTTCACCGTACGGCTAAGATTGGTTATGAAGCCAATGTAAAAACAGTGTTTACCCTCGGGAGTGCCAGTTTTGAAAAATCGGCTGCTTTCAATTTGGAGGATTTCAAAGAGAATGCAGAAAAATACACTATTGTTGACATTCGAAACGAAAGCGAAGTTTCCGAAGGGAAATTCTTTGATAAAGCCATTGCTATTCCGTTACACCAATTGCGCGAAAAAGCGGAGGAGATTCCTACCGACAAACCCATAGTAGTACACTGTGCAGGAGGATACCGCAGCGCTGCCGGCAGTAGTATTTTAGAGAAAGAGTTGAAGATTGAAAAAGTTTATGATCTAAGTGACGATATTGAGGATTTTAAATAATCACAGTTTTACACCAAAGGCCAAATCGCCAGCATCGCCCAATCCCGGTAGAATATAGCCTCGGCTGTTAAGTTTTTCATCAACAGCCGCTATCCAAAGATGTGTGTTTTTCGGAAATATATCTTGAATATATTCTATTCCGGGTTTGGCGCCGATGATTGAGAGAATGTGAATCTGCTTTGGCGTACCGTGGGTTTTAAAAGCTTTGAGAACATTCTCCAAAGTCCTTCCCGTTGCCAACATTGGATCAGTCAAAATCAAGGTTTTATTTTCAATGGACGGGGAGGCTAAATAATTAACAATTACTTCAA
The DNA here is from genome assembly GCA_002364215.1 of Aequorivita sp. UBA3180. Classification (GTDB taxonomy): domain Bacteria; phylum Bacteroidota; class Bacteroidia; order Flavobacteriales; family Flavobacteriaceae; genus Aequorivita. The sequence continues at coordinate 158,375 of DEXQ01000018.1, forward strand.
AATTGTCACTGCCATCAGCGTGGTGTCTATATGCCGAAATATAGGCGTTTTCGGCCTTGTCGAAAAAACTGATAACCCCTGTATGAAGGGGGAGTGCGGCCCTTAAAATGGAACAGACCACAATATCGCTTTCGGGCACTTTCATTTCCTTTTCTCCCAAAGGGGTTTTTACAACTTCAGTTTTATACTGCAATGTTTTGCTCATTTCATAACTGAGGATTTCCCCGATGCGCTCAATATTCTTCCGAAAGCGCATGGAATCCTTTTGGATTGAAACATCGCGCATTTCCAAAATAAACTGGTTAAGAATTGATTTTGCGTTGCTGAAGTCGTGGACTATCATAATTTAAAAGGCTTGGTACGAAGTTATAATTTCTGAATGACGAATGGAATATTTCATTGAAAATATTTCTACTGTGTAACAAAAGTTACTGTTTTTTCAAATAAATAAAATCAATTTTGAAAAGTCTAATTGTCTCAAATTTATATGATTAAAATCATTTTAGGGTTTTCTTCATTGATGTAAATTAGACATTTAAAACCTTCTAAAAATGTCAAAAATTGTAATATTGGGTGCAGGAATATCGGGTCACGTAGCTGCCTCACACCTTCGCAGAAAACTGGACAAGACCCACGAAGTAATCGTGGTTTCGCCCAATAGCAATTATCAGTGGATTCCCTCAAACATCTGGGTGGGCATTGGCCGAATGAAATCAAAGGAAATACTTTTTCCGCTTGCACCTTTATATAAAAAGAAAGGAATTGGTTTTAAGCAGGCGAAAGTTACCTCCTTTTATCCCGAAGGCGATAGCGAAACTGAAAAGCCATTTGTGGTGGCTGAATATGTTTCCGCAGAAAAAAAAGGCGAAACCGAAAGAATAACTTACGATTACCTCATAAACGCCACAGGTCCCAAACTCAATTTTGAGGCTACCGAAGGATTGAACCCCGGAACAAACAAAACGTATTCGGTTTGTACCTATACCCATGCAGACCACGCCAATGAAGGTTTACAGGCCCTAATTGCTGAAATGAAAAAGGGTAAAGAGGCAAAAATTGTTATCGGCACAGGCCACGCAAAGGCTACCTGCCAAGGTGCTGCCTTTGAATATATATTGAATGTGGAACAGGAGCTTCGCCGTCAAAAGGTTCGCGACAAAGCTAAAATCACTTGGATTTCCAACGAATATGAATTGGGAGACTTTGGAATGGACGGAATGTTGCTAAGCTACGGCAGCAACATTATGAAATCGCACGAAATGGTCGAGATGGTTTTTGAAGATCGCAATATTGATTGGATTCTGGGCGCAGGCGTGAATAAAATTGAAAACGGACTTGCACATTATGAAACTTTGACCGGGGAATATAAAACCATTGAATACGATTTTGCGATGCTGATTCCATCCTTTTCGGGCCACGGTTTCAAGGCTTTCGATAAAGACAATAACGACATTACGGAGAAACTTTTTAAAGGGTTTATGATAGTGGATGCAGACTACGCGCCAAAACCTTATGAAGACTGGACGGTGCAGGATTGGCCCGAAACCTATCAAAACCCAAGCTATAAAAACATTTTTGCGCCGGGGATTGCTTTTGCACCGCCACACAGTATTTCCAAACCCCGTAAAAGCCCGAATGGAACTGATATATTCCCATCACCCCCGAGAACGGGGATGCCCTCTGGAATTACGGCCAAATTGGTTGCCGATAATATTATAGACAGTATAAAGAACAATACGGAATCCTTGCACCACAAAGGTTCTATGGGCAATATGGGCGCGGCCTGTATCGCCTCTGCGGGCTTTGGGATGACTAAGGGCAGTGGGGTTAGTATCACTACCTTTCCCATTGTGCCAGATTACAAAAAATATCCAGATACCATGGGCAGAAAACTGGGAAAAACCTTTGGAGAAATCGGGCTGGCAGGCCATTGGCTGAAACTGATGCTGCACTATGCCTTTATTTACAAAGCCAAAATGAAACCTTTTTGGTATTTAATTCCTGAATAATTAGGTAGTAGGCATTAGGCATTAGGCATTAGGCATTAGGTAGTAGGTAGTAAAGTTAGAATGATAGGTAATATTCAAAAACCAATAATAATAGTAATAAAAATAAATAATAAAAAATGACACAGAGAATATCAAAATTCAAACGCTTTGTGATGATGAACCCCATCATCCAATTTTTTAAATTCATTTTTTTAAGTCTTAAAGTATTGATAATAGTGGCCGGAGGTCATGGAGGTACGCGGGAAGTTCATAAATAATGTCATTTCTATATGCCAATGATTCAAGATTATTGACTAATTTCACCTTTTAATGAAATCACTATTTGCCATATCATTTTCTTTTCTCGTTTTATTCCAAAGCGTAGGTATTGGCATGCAGGATATTCTTCTGCTCGGACGCTTGGTGCAGCACGCTGAATATCATTCTGAAAATTATGGAGACGATTTCTTCACTTTCGTTGAAAAGCATTACGGATCCCTAAAAACGGAACATCAACAAAATCATAAAGAGGAAGATCAGGAGCACGAAGAACTCCCTTTTCAGCATATTTCCTGCCACCATGCCTCAACTGATGTCGTGCTGGTTCCTTTTGATATTTCTATTGTAAAAGTGGAAATAAATACACAGCCATCGCACAGCTTCCACTATGAAAATTTATATTCTTCTCTTGAAAAATTCTCTATTTTTCAGCCACCTAAGTTTGCATAACTAGATTGACCTTTCTCGGGAATAATTATTTCCATTTTTCTTCTAGGGTCACAATTTACCGGTTCACAGCGGTCACAATCAATTTTTATTATTTCGATTTTCAACGATTTTAAGTTGAAAAAAGATAAACTTATAATTTGTTATGCTAACAAAAATCATTCAATTCAGTATAAAAAACAAACTCATCATCGGCTTGTTTACGCTGTTGCTGATAGGCTTTGGGGTGTATTCGCTCACACAGCTTTCCATTGGTGCAGTGCCAGATGTTACCAATAACCAAGTACAGGTAATTACCACTTCCCGCAATCTATCCACTCAGGATATGGAACAATTCATTACCTATCCCGTGGAGTTGGAAATGGCAAATTTGCCAGGTGTAAAGGAAATTCGTTCCACTTCAAAATTCGGGCTCTCCGTGGTTACTATTGTCTTTGAGGAAAACCTGGGCACTTATTTGCCACGCCAACTTATAGCCGAAAAGATACAGTCTGCCGCAGAGAATATACCTGAAGGTTTCGGCACCCCACAAATGGGTCCAATAACTACAGGTCTGGGCGAAATCTACCAATACATTCTGGACGTAAAGCCTGGATTTGAGGATAAATACTCAGTAACGGAACTCCGCACCATCCAGGATTGGATCGTGAAACGACAACTCTCGGGCATTCCAGGCGTAGTGGAGGTGAACACTTGGGGTGGATATTTAAAACAATATGAAGTCGCCATAAACACCAATAAGCTGAACGCTATGAATATTACTGCCCAAGAGGTGTTTACGGCTTTGGAAAAGAACAACAGTATTTCGGGCGGCGGCTATATTGAAAGGGAAAACCAGGCTTATTTTATTCGCGGCGAAGGCTTGGCGTCTTCTCTTGAAGATATTGGAAATATCGTTGTAAAAAACGAAAACGGTTTCCCTATTTATGTGAAGGATATTGCGAATGTCCAATTCGGAAGCGCGCCCCGTTTTGGTGCAATTACCGGAAACGGCGAAGGCGAAAAAATCCTCGGTCAAGTAATGATGTTAAAGGACGGCAACTCAAACCAAGTTATTGAAGCTGTAAAAGAACGCGTAGCAAATATTTCCGAATCGCTGCCCGAAGGGGTGTATATCAATCCAGTTTTGGATCGCAGCGTGCTCATAGGTAAAACCACTTTTACCATTGCGGAAAACCTCATTCTTGGGGTACTAATTGTAATTTTTGTCGTGGTGCTTTTATTGGGAAACCTACGTTCGGGGCTGGTGGTTGCTTCCGTAATCCCGCTGTCTCTGCTTTTCACGCTTTCGCTGATGTACCTTTTCGGTGTAGATGCAAACCTGATGAGTCTTGGCGCTATCGACTTTGGGATTATCATTGACGGTGCAGTGATTATTGTTGAATTTGTAGCATTTCAGATAAGTAAAAATGCCACCAGCCTGAACGCCTTTTCTTCCGAAGAGAAACAGCTGGCTAAGGATGAACTCACCGTAAAAAGCGCATCCAAAATGATGAATTCCGCCATCTTTGGGCAGCTTATTATTTTGATTGTTTTCATTCCAATCCTTTCACTCAGCGGGGTCGAGGGCAAAATGTTTAAACCGATGGCGCTTACCTTCAGCTTTGCATTAATTGGAGCGATGGTGCTTTGTTTTACCTACGTTCCCGTAGCGGCTTCCCTATTTTTAAAACCTACTATAACTTCAGAAAAAAATATTTCAGTTCGAATAATGGCTTTCCTGAACCGTTTTTACGAACCGACAATTCGTTGGGCCTTAGGTGCTAAAAAGTTGGTGTTGGGCGTGGCAATATTAATTCTGGCTTCCACGATATATCTTTTTTCAACTATGGGGGGCGAGTTTGTCCCAACCTTGGACGAGGGCGATTTTGTGATCCAACCGGTACTTAAAACGGGTACTTCCCTCAAAAATACAATTGCCATTACAACACAGATTGAAGAAATATTGATAAAAAACTTCCCCGAAGTAGATCAGGTAGTAAGCCGTATTGGCGCTGCTGAAGTACCCACAGACCCGATGTCTATGGAGGAGAGCGATGTTATAATCACTTTAAAACCCAAAAAGGAATGGGTTTCGGCAAAGAGCAAAAATGAATTGGCAGAGAAGTTTAAGGAGGCCTTGGCAATTATTCCAGGAATGGAAGTAGAATTTACCCAACCCATTGAGATGCGCTTTAACGAGCTTATAACGGGTGTGCGTGCAGATATTGCCATCAAGATTTTTGGGGAAGACCTTGAAGTGCTTAACAAAAAGGCAAATGAAATAAAAAATCTTGTTGAAAACGTGGAAGGCGCAGATGATATTACGGTAGAAAAAGTAGTAGGTCTGCCAGAAATGAATGTAAGCTTCGACCGAGCAAAAATTGCGCGCTACGGCCTCAACATTGAAGATTTAAATGAAATGATATCTATGGGGTTTGCGGGTAAATCCTTGGGGAGCATTTTTGAGGGTGAAAAACGTTTTGACCTTGTGGTACGGTTGGACGAAAACAACCGCCGCGATCTTTCCAACCTGCAAAACCTATATGTTGATACCCCTTCCGGAGAAAAAGTGCCATTGCGTGAACTAGCGGAAATAAAATATACAAAAGGTGCTGCGAAAATATCACGGGATGATACCAAACGCCGCATTGTGGTAGGTATAAACGTTAGAAGTCGCGATCTGCAAAGCGTGGTGGACGATGTTCAAAAACTGATTGATGAAAACATACAACTTCCCGTGGGCTACACCATTGATTATGGCGGGCAGTTTGAGAATCTGCAAAGTGCGAAAACCAGACTGCTGTTTGCAGTTCCAGTGGCATTATTGCTAATTTTCTTCCTTCTGTATTTTGCCTTTAATTCCGTAAAGGAGGCCCTGATGATCTATTCTGCAATTCCTTTGGCGGCGGTGGGGGGCGTGTTGTTGCTTTGGGTGCGCGATATGCCTTTTAGTATCTCGGCAGGCGTAGGGTTTATTGCGCTTTTCGGGATTGCGGTACTCAACGGGATAGTGTTGATAGAACATTTTAAGGAACTCAAAAAAGAAGGTATGAAAGATAAAAAAGAACTTATCGTATTGGGTGCAAAAGACCGTTTGCGAGCGGTTTTGTTGACCGCTTCGGCTGCAGCACTTGGCTTTTTACCAATGGCAATTTCTACCAATGCGGGCGCGGAAGTGCAACGACCACTGGCAACGGTTGTTATTGGTGGCTTAGTAACAGCTACTATTCTAACTTTGGTTGTTTTGCCGGTTTTGTATTCAATTTTTGATTCAGATAAAAAGAAAATAAAACTCCGAAAATCTAAACAGAAAACTTTACCGATGGTAATTGTAATATTCTTGCTTGGCTTTTCTGGGGTGGCACAGCAAAATCCCAAAACATTGGAAGACTTACAGCAAATGGCTTTGGAAAACAATGCTGGATTAAAAGCTTTTTCGCTTCAAAAAGAGGAAGCAAATGCTTTAATTGGGAGTGCTTTCAATTTTGATAAAACCACGGTCTTTTATGAATTTAATGAAAATGATTTAGGGCCAAACAATGAGCCACTCGAAGTTTTTGGTGTGCAGCAGGGTTTTCTTTTCCCGACGGTATATTTCGCCGAAAGGAATGTCAATAAAAGGCAGTTTGAAATGCAAAGTAGCCAATACGAACTTCAAAAGCGCAAAACGGAAGGGGTGGTAACCGCGGCTTATTATCAGTTTCAATTTGAGAAAAACAGGGAACGTGTTTATCAAAGTTTGGATAGTCTTTACCAAAACTTCGCCCACGCAGCCCAGCGCCGTTTTGAGCTTGGGGAAACCAATTATTTGGAAAAGATAACTGCCCGTGCCAAACAGCGACAGTTGGAAACCGATTTTAGGCAGAGTAGGGAAGATGTGCGGATTGCCCTAGAACGTTTGAAAACAGTTGTTCAATCCAAGGATAGCTTGCAGGTTTCAACCCAAACTTTGGAAAAACTGAAACTTTCACTTTCCAGTATGGAAGCGCACCCAGCATTGGGCTATTATGAAAATAGAACAGATTTTTTTAATGCAAAGCGCAGTCTTGAAAAACAGCATTTACTTCCGGATATCAGTCTTTCCTATTCCTTGGGAAGCAATTCGGGCTTGAGCCAGAATCTCTATGCTTATCAAATTGGTTTAAAAATCCCTTTGCTTTTCAGCGGGAATGCTTCGAGAATAAAGGCTTCGAAAATTGCGGCAGATGTGAGCCAGCAGCAGGCGGAGGATTATAAAATTCATTTGAATTCGCGAAAGGCGCAGTTGCTCAACGAGGTTTCAAAATATGAGGAAGCCCTTCAATATTATGAAACTGAGGGAAAATCGCTTTCCGAGGAAATTCTGAAAACCGCAAACATCGGTTTCAAAAATGGGGAGATAGATTTCTTTCAATACATCCAAAGCCTTGAAAACGCCTATGAAATTGAACTGCAATATCTCGAAAACCTCAACAACTACAATCAGGCGGTCATCGCCCTAAATTATTTAACGCTTTAAATCATACATTATGAAATATATAAAATCACTTTTGTTGCTTTTGGCTTTGGTCTTAACCGCCTGCAACAATTCCGAAAAAGAAAGTCCCCTCCTAACCTCCCCAGAGGGGAGGGATGACATTGTACATCTCACTAAAGCCCAGTTTGAAAACGCGAAGATGGAGATAGGCCAACTCACCGAAAAACCCTTTGCAGAAACCGTACAAACCAGCGGAATGATTGACGTACCGCCACAGAGCCGGGCCGTGATAAGTGCTTTTGCGGGCGGTTATATTAAAAATACGCCTTTATTGGTTGGCAATAAAGTTTCCAAAGGACAACGTTTGGTAACGCTGGAGAACCCTGAGTTTATAACGATGCAGCAGAATTATCTGGAGACTGCCGAACAGCTTTCCTATTTAAAGTCGGAATACGAGCGCCAGAAAATTATGTTTGATGAAAAGATCACTTCACAGAAAAGTTATCTGAAGGCCGAAAGCGAATACAGATCCAATCTGGCACGTTACAACAGCTTAAAGAAAAACCTTGAAATGCTGAACATAAACCCCGCATCTGTTAAGGCTGGCAATATTGTTTCAGCAGTAAATATTTACAGCCCCATTGATGGCAACGTGACCCAGGTTTTTGTAAACACGGGCACCTACGTTTCTCCGGCCGATAAGATTATGGAAATTATGAATACGGACCATATCCATTTGGAATTAAAGGTTTTTGAAAAGGATCTGTTGCAATTGAAAAAAGAACAGGAAATTCTCTTTACCGTTCCCGAGGCCTCAAAAGAAGTATTCAAAGGCGAGGTGCATTTGGTTGGGACTTCCATTGATCCCAACACGCGAATTGCAATGGTACACGGGCATATTGATGAAAAGGACGAGCAAAACTTTACCGCCGGCATGTTTGTGGAGGCACAGATTGTTACGGGCACTTCAAACCAATGGGCGCTTCCGGAAAACGCCGTTGTGGAAATGGAAGGTAAAAACTATGTTTTATTGATTAAAAACGAAAGTGCCGAGGAATTTGAAATCCTTCCCGTAGAAGTGAAAATTGGATCAACTTACAATGGCTTCACAGCGATTGGGAAATCGGAAGAATTTAAACCTGAAACTAAATTTTTAACCAAAGGTGCATTTGTGCTTTTAAAGGAAGAAGGAGGGGGGCACGATCATTAAGAGCCGGGCGTCATTGAGATTGTTTCAGTCGTGCCTCCTTTGCAATGGACAAGGGGCTTGCCATCCTGAATGAGCTAAAGTTGGGCAGATTGACTTAGTATAATGATGATATTAATATGTTATAATATATTAAATTTATTTAATACGCTATATATACACTATAAACATACTATAAACATACTATAAACATACTATATATACGCTATAAATATACTTTAATATTTATTTAATTTTGAATTTTTACTATATTAGTATTCAATTAAATCTTATAGTAATGGCAAAACAAACGGGAACATTAAAGTTAAAGGGAACCATTGGGGATATTAATTATTACCAATCCAAAAATGGGGGACATCTGGCGCGAGCAGCCGGAGGTGGGTTTCAAAAGGGTTCAAAGCACAAGGAAAGCATGGTGCGGACTATGGAAAACGCCTCGGAGTTTGGGCGGTGTAGCAAGACCAAGAAAGTTTTTCGCATTGCGCTTGCCCCATATTTATGCGTTCGCAAGGATGGAGAACTTCATGGGCGGATGGTTCAATTGTTTACCAAGTTGAAGGATTTGGACACTATGAATAGTCGAGGCAATAGGAGAGTGGGGCGTGGATTGGAGACACCTAAGGGCAAACAGATACTAAGGGATTTTGCTTTTACCCCTTCGTGTAGTATTACGGAGGTATTGGCTTGTTCCTTAAACTATGATTTTGATACCCGCACGCTTAGTGTTACAAATTTTGATATTAAGGATGTTGGTTTTCCTGCTGGGTCAACCCATATGGCGCTTACATTGGGGCTTTTGCAATTTGATTTTGATACGCTGGGCTACCAACTAAAGAACAGTGCGCCCCTATATATTGACAAGGAGTATAGTGCGACTTCCTTTGAGATGCAGACGGATTTGCCTGAGGTGGAAGGGACGGCTGTGGCGGTTTTGGGAGTGAAGTTTTATCAGAAGGTTGAAAGTACCTATTATTTGTTTAAGAGTGCTAATGCTGTTGGGGTGGAGGTTTTGGGAGTTAAGGGCGAAGGGTGAATAGGTGAGTGGGTGAATTTGTGAGTGGTGCGTTTGGATTTATTGAATAATCGATTTTGCTTTATCCTCCAATAAATTCATTTTCTGTTTTTCCTTTGACTGCGGTCAGGGTACCCTAGCTCAAGGCAGGCTAAATGTTGAGCAAGACTGAGATTACGAGGCCGATAGGTCGTGGCAATTTTTAGAGGTTGCTTTTAACATCCCCCTAGCCCCCTTCAAAGGGGGGATGATCTTAACTTGACCTTGGCAAATTAACTCCGTTGAATCTTCGATTTGCTTCACTTTGACAAGTTCAGTACAGGCAGTCGCTCCTCTTGTTGCTTCTTCGCAGTGACATTTCCGATGATTTACAAAAATTGTCATTGGGAGCGTAGCGAAGCAATCTCTAGCGGTGTAAACACCACCCGCTATAAACATTCAAAACATTTGTGCAGTTCCATGGGCACATCAGCATCATCAGATCCCTTTAAAGGCTGGGTTAGAAAATTTTTGCTTTGTAGCACCTTATAGAACTCCAAAGCATAACGATTCAAATTGTTACGCCGAGCAATTAAAATATCCCTTATTTCCTTGCCATGCAATTGATGAATTTCCTTTGGCCAAGTGGCTAATGCGTGGTCTATAGCCGCATCTGTTAAATGGTTTTTTATATATGCTGCCTGAGCCTGGAATGTTTTTTTTGGCACCCCCTTTAAAAAATAGATATCAAAAGGATATACCAGCCCGGGAATATAATCTACTTCCTCCTGAAATGGACGCAATCGAGGCTGTACATTTTTGGATGCAATAATGCTGGGTAACAGGCCGTCAATGGTAAAAAAGGCATTGTCCCGATCACTGGCAAGTGGTATGGCGATATATCGGTCATTCTTTTTTTGCAAGAACCATCCCCATTGCTTGGCGTGGCGATCCCAGTCGCCTATTACGATATCAAAAAGCCTATTTCTCACCAGAGCCTGGGTATCGATATGTAATTTATCCCGGTGTTTGAATTTTTGCTCCTGTAATTCCTCCGTGTCGATTATAGCTATAATATTTTCAAACGCTGACCAATTTTCTTCACCTTCGGTTTCATATTCCAGCCAGTACAGTTTATTGCCAAAGCCTTCATTGTATTTACCCAAAGCCTCTTGGTTAGGAACAAATACCAACCGTGGGTGCGTATGAGACAAGTGGACCGCCTCAGCTAGTTTTGCCACAACCATAGCCCCATAAGGGTGCTGGGCGGTAATGCCGTCAATTATTAAATTCTCAATTCCCAATGTTTTGGCGAATTCAGGTATGAGGGGTTCAGGATCTTTGGCAACACTTCGTAAGGTGTAAACCAGACCTTTAACACTTTTAAGTCGTAACGATTTAGTTTGTTTTCCACCTCCTTTTTTTAGTATGGTTAGTCCTCCATAGGTCCGGTCCAATAGAAGCACAGGTACCTTTACCGGTACTGCCCATTCTGCCCTGTATTGCTCACCTTGCATAATTTCTTTTAGCAACGCTCCCTCATAGATGGTCGCCGCAGCCACGCTAACGCTATCCAGATTTTCAAAATTTAAGGTTTCCACATTTTGTTTCCCCACTAAAACATCAGTGTGGCCGGTATCGGGATGACTCCATAAGGAGAAGTAAATTATGGCAATAAAAAATAAAATAAGTCCGAGTAAAATCAGTATTATTTTTTTCAAATCTGGGTATTTTTTAAAAGTAAGGAAAGATTATAATTATAAACAACTAATTCAATACTAGCATAAAATAATGGAATTGACACTTTTTCCAGAGCACGACTAAAGGTTGCTAGACACATTTAATGTGTCAATAGAATAAATAGGGGAGTAAGGTAGCTCCCCAATTTATAGCTGTACATTATGCGGGAATTTTAGCAGCAATATCCATTCGGTCCCAATTGCGGTGTTTTTTTATGGCATCCTTAAATGCCTTGGCATCGGCATTTATCAAAACCGCCTTGTCTTCGGTATGTTTTCCGGCGCTAATTTCACTTCGCTACGCTTTTTGAAATTCACTCGGACACCCGCGGATATGATTTTATTTCTATATATAATGAAATTGGTAATTTACTGGAAGTCAAGAAAGATGAAAATCTTAATTATTCCTGCTTTATAAATTTCCTACTATAAATATTCTGTTCTATATCAATAAGCTTCACAAAATACATTCCCATACTAAGCTGTTCAATATTTAATTGTTCTATACCCTTTGGATTTGCTACAATAAAAATTAATTGTCCCAGATTATTAAACACCTTCGCATCAACTATGGGTAGCGCGCTCTTTATATTTAAGATGTCACTGCTAGGTACAGGGTAAAGTGCAATGGAATTTGTAGCATTTTCCTCAACACCCAAATTATCAATTACGGTGGTGATAACAGTATTAGTAATTACGGGAGGGTTAAAGTCGAAATAAATAGCGGCACTGTTAAGCATAAAGTCGCCCACGGCAATAGTGCTTTTTGGTTTTATCTTATATTGAATATATCCGTGCGAGTCGGGCTCATTGCTTGTGGAATCTGGCAAATTTATATTGTTAAAGATAAACTCTACTTGGTTTCCATTAGTAATTTCAATTCTATTGCTGTGGCTAATATTTTCAATTTGTAATGTATTCCAATCCAAATTTGAATCAAGTTCATTGCTTACACTTACATTAATTGCCGATGCCGTACCCGTATTTTGAAAGCGGATGATGTAGTGCAAGTACTCATCGGCTTCCTCTATAAAAATGCTTTCGCCTTCTAAAACTTGAATATCATTGGGATCGTGGGAGCCTATAACTGTTTGATTTAATGTGAAGGTATTATCAGCTTCCGTTAAATCCCCGCTCACAGGTTCTATAATTGCATTATAAACCAATACATCATCAATCTGTGTGGTGGGAGGGGTTGCAACTTGAAAATTAATATCTATGCTTCTTGTCTCAAAAGGCTTGAAGTTACTGTAATCAAAAGTTATCGTACTGTTAGTTTGTGAGCTAAGGGGTTCGCTTGCGCTTAAAAAGTCAAGGCGCACTTCATCAAAATTAACGGTTATAGCGCCATCAAGAACAGTAGTTCCCACATTGTTGAATACCATTTGATATTCGGCCTCAAAGCCCGGACGTGCATCACCCAAAGGGTAAAATGTAATATTTAGATCGTTGATTACAGCTGTAGGTTCAACACAAAAATCTGCTAAATCGCTATTGTTTTGACCCGTAAAAATAGAAGTATGCGAAGCGGGATTCGGACTGTAATAAGTAGGCAGTTCAGATGCTAGGGTAGTGGTGAAAGTGCCTTCATTGGTATAAAGCAGATACTCTCCGTTAGGTTGTGTAAATGTTGCAAAGCTATGGGTACCATTATCGGTAACTACCATAACCTGCCTCATTGGTTCATCATTGCTTGTACAGCCGTTGCTGTCTAAATCGAGGGTTACGGTACCGTTTATAGTATTGCCCAAACGACCAAAGTTTTCATACCACTTCAGATTATCTCCCAAATAGGTACTTGCGAAGAGATCCTGAGTGCCATCGTTATTTACATCTGCGATAGCCATTCCTTGGGCACCATTCATTTTTAAATCGATAATCTGCTGTGGGCCAAAGGTTCCCAAGCCGTCAGTGTTTTCATACCATGAAATGGTATCGGCGCTATAATCGGACACAAACACATCCATATCACCATCTTGGTCAGCGTCCATAGTTCTGATTAGCCAGGGTGATAGACAGGTGTCGGTTATAACATTTCGGGGGCCAAATGTTCCTGCACCATCGGTATTTTCATACCACACTACCATATCATCGCCCAAGGAGGAACTTAAAATATCCACATCACCATCACCATCAATATCCGAATAATAGATTCCCATGATTCCGTATATAACATCATCAATAAAATTTGGTGCACTAAAATCACCTTGCCCGTCAACATTCTCATACCATGCAACCTTATAAGCACTACCATAATCGACGGTAATAACATCTTTATCCCCGTCACCGTCAATATCAGCTGTATAGATAGATTCAGTGTAACCTATATTTTCATCAACTGTTTGCGCTGGGCCAAAAGCGCCCAATCCATTTAAATTTTCAAACCACACTACTCCTAAATTTAAATCAAAAACGATCACATCCATATCGCCATCGCCATCGAGATCATCGGCATGCACTACCATGGAGCCATCAAGATCTATAGAAAAAGGCTGTTGTTCCACAAAGTTACCCTGCCCATCTATATTTTTAAACCAAGTAGCTTTATCATCATCATTTGAAGATGACAAAACATCGATATCACCATCGCCATCAAGATCGGCTGCATAAACGGATTGTACATAGGATAGGGTTTCTGCTACAATTCTCGGGGAGCTAAAATTGCCCTGCCCATCTAAATTTTTAAACCAAGTGATGGTTCCTACTTCAGAATTTGCCGAGACAATATCAATATTCCCATCCCCATCAAAATCGGCTGCCTCAATGCTATAGGAACCTTGTACACCGTCAATAACACTCATAACAACTTCAGGGCCATAGATACCCTGACCGGTACTTGGATACCAAGAAATTTTGTCGCCATAGGTAATGGTAAGAATATCAAAAGCACCATCTTCGTTGATATCTGCTACATATGCAAGATTTTTTGTGGCAATAAGAGGTTGTTTGGAAGCAAAGTTTCCCTGACCGTTTAGATTTTCATACCAACCAATTTCATTTCCGATAGTCGCTACAATATCCAAATCACCATCATAGTCAAAATCTTCCAGGAGAAAACCGCGTACATCATCGGCATTAATTGATTGGGGTGCTGAAAAATTTCCTTGCCCATTCATATTCTCATAAAACATGAACCCATCTGCTTGTCCGGTACTCGTAATGATGTCATTGTCGCCATCGGCATCAATATCAAAACCGTATAATGAATAGGTGTTGAAAAGATCGTCATCAATCATGAGTTCCGGGCCAAAAGTCCCTTGCCCATCCAAATTTTCAAACCACACCGTTTTGTTGTCATAAAGTGTTGCAGCTACAATATCCAAATCGCCATCTCCATCCAAGTCGGATAAAGCTATATTTATAGCTCTGTCAACATTTGTGGTAATTATATTTTCAGGCCCGAAAACGCCCTGTCCATTTGTATTCTCAAACCAAGCAATCTTGTTCTCATTGGAAGAGGTGGCAACTACATCTAAATCGCCATCGCCGTCAATGTCTGCCGCGATGGAATTTGAGATGCCTGCTACATTAGCAGTAATTAATCTAGGGGTCCCAAATCTTCCACTACCATCATTACGAAACCACACCACTTTACTGTTTTCGGCAGAGGAAACCAAAAGGTCTATATTGCCATCGTTGTCAAGATCAACAGCACTGGCAAACTTCGGGGCTTGAACATCAAAGGATATTATTTGCTGCGTACCTAAATTGCCAGCCCCATCATTTTTGTACCAAGCAATTTTATTGTCATGTTGAGAAGTCGAAACCATATCCAAATGACCATCCCCATCTAAGTCGGCTGCAAAAGCAGAATTAGCACCATTGGTACTTCCTTGGTCAATAATAGTATGTGGTAGAAAGCCCACTTGGGCAGTTGTTTTAATAAAAATGCCTACCAGTAAGCTAATGAAGAGTAAAGACTTTTTCATTCAATGATTTTTTTGAAACGCAATATATTAAAATTTTGTTAATGGAAATTATGTTTTTGCGTTAGTGTGCTCGATATACTTCGACCCTTCGACCCTTCGACCCTTCGATCCTTCGACCCTTCGACCCTTCGACCCTTCAACCCTTCGACCGTTCGACCCTTCGACAGGCTCAGGGCAGGCAGGCTCAGGACAGGCAGG
>DEXQ01000018.1:173644-175044 GCA_002364215.1 Aequorivita sp. UBA3180
GACAGGCAGGCTCAGGACAGGCAAGCTCAGGACAGGCAGGCTCAGCATAGGCAAATTTCAAAGCCGCTTCGCTTTTTTGAAATTCACTCGGACACCGTGGTGAAAATAGTTTCGCTGTGCTTTTTGAAATTCACTCGGACACTTTGATGAATATAGTTTCGCTGCGCTTATTAAAATTTACTTGGACATCGGGGGATATATTGTGTTTTGCTTTATTTGTAGCTATAGATTTATTTTCCAGTTTAGTCAACTCCATTTTTAGTATTTCTAAAAGCTTCAATATTAGTAACTATATCATCCTTAATAAACTCCCAGTATTTACCTAACAGACTCAAGCTTTACAGCATTATTCTCATTTTTACCTATAAAATAAGATTTACCGATTGCAGGAGCTATATCTAAGTGGTCAACATAAGGAAAATGCCCTTATAGATATGTTGTTATCCCTTCAAAATCTATTGTGCCATAGGGAACATCACTAAAAAGATCAATATCTACAGACTCCCGATGGCCTATTTGAAGACTAAGGGAAGTACCACCCACTAGTCTAAAGCTACAAAATACTTCAGCGCTCATTAACTGTAATAAGCTTTCGCGAAGTAAATTGTTTACGGTGTTGTAGTGTAGCATTTTTCAAAATTTACTTGGCGGAAAGTGTATAGGGTTTTCTGCTTATTGAATTCAATACATCATCTACTTTCTGTTTACCATAGAAACGAATAATCTCGCTTTTCTCAGTTTCATTACCACGTTCAAATATTCTTTTAATAACTGCTTTATATTGTTTTTTCCAATCGATATGTTCAATAGCTGTATCCCAAAAAAGTGAATTGCGCAATAAAGCAAGATTAGGGGTTTCAGTTTGTTGTTTTTCTTTTTCTATACGGATGTCGTAATAGGTCTGAAGGATTGCCAAGATACCTTCTTCCAATCCCATTTTTTCCTCAATTTTAAGCGCCAAAGCTGTGTTTAGACTTCTCTTGCCTTTCGTAATGGCATTCAAGGTTTGTGGATGCTCATTTATAGCAATTGCAAAGGGGCGTTGTTTTAGGGAACGCTTTTTTAATTCACGTTCCAAAACAATACCTGGGTGTATGCCTTTGTATTTTAGTAGCGTATCCATACTACAAATATAAACAAATTTGTTTACATTTTATGGTCAATATTCCTGATATACAAAATTTATAGCCTAAGTTCTAGTGTTGAGGTTGAGGTTTTCGGTTGTTAGTCTTTATGAGTTAGACGTGAGACGTGAGAACGTTGCGTGGCCTCGATACAAATTTGAATCAGCTGTCGCTGCTTCAAATTCACTCGGACACCGGGGAGATTTTGCTTGTGGTGGCCTTGATATACTTCGACCCTTCGACCCTTCGACCGTTCGACCCTTCGACAGGCTCAGG
>DEXQ01000018.1:175100-175444 GCA_002364215.1 Aequorivita sp. UBA3180
GCTCAGGATAAACTAAAGTCGAACCCTTCGATTATAACGATATTGTTTTGGACTTCAAAGCACTTCGACTGCCCTTCCCTTCGATAAACTCAGGGCAAGCTACCGCTCAGGACAGGCTGCTTAGTGTGACAGCAGCTTGTTGTTGGACTTCAACGCACTGTTATTTGTAAAACTTATATCCCACTTTTATAATTACCAAATATCATTATATTTGGCCTTTTGCTCAATGGAAATAAAGCCTTTTAAGATTTTGGGAAAATAGCCATAACGCTTATAGACATAGTTGAAAATACTATTGGGTTTTAAAACAAACAAGCTAACCATTTATAGAATAAACCATACCC
>DEXQ01000018.1:175590-251242 GCA_002364215.1 Aequorivita sp. UBA3180
TAGTAAGTGTGCAGGCCCAGGAATTTAACTGGGCAACCCCAGTAAGTGGAGATGGTTATGAATACGGTATAAAAATAGCAAAGGATGCGTTGGGAAACACTTTTATTTTGGGCTATACCACTGAGCACTTTTTTGAGTATGAGGGAGTAACCTATGCGTCAAATGGTGACGGGGATGCATTTTTTGCCAAACTAGACCCTAACAAACAATTGGTTTGGATGCGACCGCTGGGTGCAAATGATGCCATTTATTATGATGAGGCGCAAGATTTACATATTGACCCTTTTGGGGATATCTACCTAAGCATTAGGGCAACGGGTAGCAGCTTTAGATATAACGGGATGGTTTTAAGTGGCATAAATTCTATTGGCCAATATGGTGGGGAAGCGGTGCTGATTAAAGTTAATGGGGATGGGGACTATCTATGGCACGACTCGGGCACTATAGGCAGTTCCTTTCGTGGCATTACCACAGATGTGGATGGCAATGTGTATATAACGGGGTACTTTCGCCAAACGATAACGCTTGGTGGTAGCATTACCTTAACAAATCCTTCTAGCGGTACTACCACCGACTATCTTTTAGCAAAATACCAACCCGATGGAACTATTATGTGGGCCAAACGTGCTGGGGGGCTTCCGCACAATACCTTTGCCTATGGGCATGATTTAGAAATTAACCCCCAAACCAATGAGCTTATTGTTTTGGCACTGGGGGAGGGCGAAGTGTTTTTTGACGGGGTGCCAATGCCCAGTAACGGCCTTACCGATAATGCTGCCTTACTTATTTCCTATGAGCTGGATGGAATTCAGAATTGGATGCAACTAGTGCTGGTCGAGGACAATTATGGTTATTCAAGTTGTACTTCTTTAGCTATCAGTGACTCGGGTATTATGGGTGTGTGTGGCACTACCGTGGGTATGGATCCCGAAGGATTGGTGGGGTTTTATAACAGTGACGGTTCCGTTATTTCCGAACATACCTATCCTGCACCCTATGACCTTAGGCTTTACTCCATAACTTTTAATGAATATGATATTGCATATGTATCAGGGTGGTGTCTAGATGGTGGTACCTTGGGGATAGCACCTGGAACGGTAACCCTTAACAACACCACAGGGTTTATAGTACGAATGGATAAGCACCAACAAGTGCGCTGGGTTACGGAATTTGCAGGTTCTCATTTTACAAATTATATAGATTATAGCAATGGGGAGTTATTGTATGCAGGTAGATTTGATGAGGAATTTATCTACAACTCAGAGCAAAACGTTCTTGTAAATAACTTAGGAGATGCTGTATATGCACAAATGATAGATGATTTTTTAGATGTAGCAGAATATATAGCAGATGAAATTGCTGTGTACCCAAATCCTACTTCAGGGCTTTTAATGATTAAAAGCAATGCCTTACAAAAAATTGAAATTTATAATGTGAATGGCGTTTGTGTAAAAACTACCGATAAAAACGAGATTGATCTAAGCAGCAATTCCCCCGGAATTTATTTATTAAAGATTATTACAGACAAGGGAGTAGCTACAAAAAAAATAGTCCTAAAATAAACGGCAAACATGCCCCCCGCTCACGCGCGATTGCATCGCGTGGCAAAATAGTTTCTTAACTGCGGTCAAGATATAATTAATTAAAAAAAACAAATAAGTTTTTCAAGAAAGGAACTGGTAGCAAGTTATATAGCCAAGGTGGGTAGCGGAAGTATGGACTATTCACAAATAGCTACAGAATTAAAACAAAAGGAATAGTCCAGGAAGAAAGCTCACGCTGTCGCGGGCGTCCCACCCCTGTACACAAAAGCAATCAACAAACAAAATACTATATGGTTCCAGTTATAAGATCGCTAGAAGAACAAAGAATTGAGTTTGCAAATGGAACATTTATAGCAACACCTTTAGCTGGTTTAATAGCTTGGACAGTAGTGGGTATTGCAGGCCTCGTATTACCAATGCAAATAACAGTTTGGGTACTATTTATTGCTACGGGCTGTATTGTGTATTTAGGAATGTTTATTTCAAAATTTACGGGTGAGCATTTTCTGGACAAAACAAAGCCTAAGAACGAATTTGACAAACTTTTCTTTTTTACAGTGGGGCAAGCAATCTTGGTTTATTCCATTGCAATTCCATTTTTTATAGTGGATTATACGTCCTTGCCTTTAACAGTAGGAATTTTAACAGGACTCATGTGGCTACCCTTTTCATGGATTATCAAACATTGGGTTGGTATTTTCCATACGCTTACAAGAACAACTGTAGTACTTGCGCTTTGGTATCTGTTACCTAATCACAGATTTATAGCCATTCCTTTTGCAATTGTAATACTATATATAATTACACTTTTAGTTTTGGGAAACAGAAAGAAAATAGCATAAAAAAGTAACCCCCTTCTGCTGGCACAAGAATCCCGCTCGTGTCCCCACTGCCACCGCTAGCAATAACTACCGTGTTGGAATAGTAGCAGGGGCATTAAACAACTAATGCACTATCCCAAGCCTTGGTTTTATCTTTGTTAATATTGATTATAAGGGTTATCTTTGTAACCTATTAATTTTAGTACAAATGGCAGTAGCTCACATTCCATATACTACAAAAACTCCTTTAGGGGTAGCGCTGTTATTATCCTATCTACTTGACGATATTTTTTTAAAAGATTCAAAAGAGTTTATCAATTAATCCCTGTTTCGACTCAGAACAGGGCCACTCTTAATTATTCTTAAAAATTTAATCTATTTTCTTCTTAACACTGCTGTTAGCATCCAAAAACAGTTGCTAATTATACTGCGCGCTATTTTGGATGTTTGAGTCGCGATTGCACAGTATTCTGAAGGAAATCCAAAAAAAAGTATTATGTCAGAAAATGTAATTTTAACAACCGGAATATACGATTTAATTAAAGATCATGTGCGAAGAAAAAAGGTAACCCAACAGGAAGAAGCGCTGTTGCTAATGGAATTAAAGGAAGCCCAACAGGTATTAAGACGGGACTTACCAGAGAACGTGGTTACGGTAAACCGACGTGTAAAAATTAAGGATCACACAAAGAACAAGGAAAAGGAATATCTGTTTGTGGCGACCACAAAAACAAACAATAAAAAAGGAAAGTTATCTATTTTATGCGATGTTGCCGTTGCTACAGTGGGCAGGCAGGTAGGCGATATTATAAATTGGCCTTTTAGGGATGGGGAAAGAAAGCTGGAAATTTTGGGGGTTGAAAATATTTAACTTTCAAAATCATGAAAAAGAGTTTTTGCTTAAATAACGCAAAGGCTCTTTTTTCTTTAAATGCAATTAATTTATTTTTAGGCTTCCGCTCCGGCACGTCCCGATAACTATCGGGAGCATTGCGTGGCAAAATATTTTTGTAACTGCGGCACAGCTATACTTAATTAAAAATAACAAATGAGTTTTTCAAGAAAGGAACTAGTGGCAAATTATGTAGCCAAGGTGGGTTGCGGAAGTTTGGACTATTCCCAAATAGCTGCAGAATTAAAAGCCAAGGGAATAGACCAGGAAGAAATAACGGTTTTGCTAAGACGTATTGATAGGGATCTGTTACGAATGGCAAAAATGGAAAAGCGCCGACAGTCTGGGAAAAATATGATATTGGTAGGGTTGGGGATTGCCTTAATTGGAGTTGGTTATACACTGTTAAGCTATATGCGTGTTTATGAAACTGGGGGCTCTTATCTTCTGTTCTATGGGCCTATATTAAGCGGCATTGGCATTGCTGTTCTGGGCAGGATGCGTATGGGGTAAGGTTGCCCAGTAACATCAGGGGAGGTCTCGACTGCGCTCGACCTGACAAGGGAATCAGGAACGCGATACAATCGCGCACCAGCGAGGAACGCGATACAATCGCGCACCAGCGAGGTCTCGACTGCGCTCGACCTGACAAGGGGATCAGGTACGCGATACAATCACGCATCAGCGAACGAGATACACATAATAAATAATGTGCAAAGGCAGCTGTTCTATAATCTCCCAAAATTCCGTATCTTAAACCTTCATTTTTAAAAATCTTGACTATGAAGAATTTATCCATCATTTTAGCCTTTGCGTTTAGTCTTTCGGCATTTTCGCAAAGTAAAATCTTACCAAAAAACATACAGATTAAAACAGCAGTGCTTGCCGCTCCTGAAATGTACCGAGATGGTGCAACCGTACTCGGGTATAATGAAGATGGCAAACTTGTTACCCTGCGAGAAGGAACCAATGGTATGGTATGCCTGGCAGACGACCCCAACAAAGAAGGGATAAGTGTAGCCTGTTACGCCGCCGAATTGGAACCCTTTATGGCGCGGGGCAGGGCCTTGGCCGCTGAAGGAAAATCAAACGAGGAAAAGCGCGAAGCCAGAAAACAGGAAATAGACGCTGGAACCCTAAAAATGCCTGCTGAACCTTCCACGGTATATATTTTGGCTGGGGAAGAAGAAGATTATAGTGCCGAGACTGGCGAACTGCTGGAAAGCAAAATACGCTACGTAATCTACAAACCCTATATGACTGGTGAAAGCACAGGCCTACCCACAAAACCACAAGCCCCTGGGATGCCTTGGTTGATGGATGCGGGTACGCATCGATCGCATATAATGATTACACCGGCGAATAGGTAGTTTTATAGTTGGTAGTCGGTAGTTGGTTTGTGAAGAATGACTGCGGTTGGCGCTAGCTGCTTTAGTCCTACGTCCTAAGTCTTAAAGTCCTACGTCAAGGAAAGTTTACGTTGAACTTCCAAGACATCCTTAATAGGATCTATTCAGCAAACAATTAAAAATCTTCGGTTATGTAATCTTTGTTACAGAACTTTCCATTTTGCAATCTTACATTTGTTCCAGATTGTTCAATTAAGTTAAATAATCCAAAAATCATGAGTTATTACATCAGTACAACATTAAAGAACACAAGTTTTGAAGAGGCCATTGAAAAGACAACGGCGGCTTTAAAAGAAGAAGGTTTCGGCGTGTTGACCGAAATAGATATAAAAGCCACATTAAAAAAGAAGTTGGACGCAGATTTTTATAAGTACACCATACTTGGTGCCTGCAATCCGCAAATGGCGCACCAAGCCTTACAGGCCGAAAACAAAATTGGGACCATGCTTCCCTGCAACGTAATAGTGCAGGAACGCGAACCGGGAATTGTAGAAGTTTCGGCGGTTGATCCGGCAGCTTCTATGATGGCGGTACAAAATGATTCTTTGGCAGGTATAGCTAAAGATGTTCGAGAAAAATTGACCAAGGTCATTAAAAGTATATAAAACCATTAGGTTGGGCTTAAAGCGAATAGTATGGAAACTGTAAAATACTCTAAGATTTACCGGATTATCCATTGGTCTATAGCGATTACTTTTCTGCTTTTATTGATAACTATTTTTCTGAGATTGACTTGGATGAATAAAGAGAATGTGGCAGATATTATCCAAGCTTATCTAGGGGGTACCGATCAATCACTTTCTCGTGAGCAATTAATTGTTTTAGCGAAACAAATACGAAAACCCATGTGGGACTGGCATATTTATTTGGGATATGTTTTAACTGGATTGTTTAGCTTACGCTTTTTACTTCCCTTTTTCGGAACCATGAAGATTCAAAATCCATTGACTAAAAACCTAACCATAAAAGAGAAATTCCAGAAATGGAGTTACATCATTTTTTATGTTTGTGTTCTAGTATCTCTGGTTACAGGACTTATAATAGTATGGGGGCCAAAAACTTTAAAAGAACCAATGGAAGAAATACATATACTCGGTATTTATTATCTAATAGCATTTATTGTATTACATATTGGAGGGATATTAATAGCAGAATTCACAAATCAAAAAGGAATCATTTCAAGAATCGTACGCGGATCTAATGATTGATTCAAAAAATATTTAGAAACGTTTCTTGGTTGGTTCGTTTCTAATAGAGTGCAGATTTTATTTGGTTAGTTTAAAAAAGCATCCTGAAAAGGGTGCTTTTTCTTTGGTAACATTAGTTACTGACTAAGCTTGATTTCTGGCGTATGTTTGCATCAAATTAAATGTAAAAATGAAGCTTAAAAATATAATTACACTAATTGCTTTGCTGCCCACGATGCTTTTCGCGCAGCAAACCGTCCCAATTTCCAAGGCCGAGGTGCTGGAAAAGGTGATACAACAAAACAATAAACTGAAGATAGGCGAGCAGCAGATGCTTGCCGCAAAAGGCGATTACAACCAGACCAATGCGGTGTTTTTGCCAAACATCAATGCTTCACATAGTGGAATGGCAACCACCAATCCGTTGATGGCTTTTGGCTTTAAGTTGAATCAGGAAATTGTTACCCAAGCCGATTTTGACCCGAATATGCTTAACGACCCTTCGCAAATTAATATGTTCGCAACCAAGTTTGAAGTGCAACAACCACTTATAAATGTGGATGGAATTTTCCAGCGCAAAGCCGCAAAGGCAAAATGGGAAGCGACCCAAATGCAGTTAACACGAACTGGCGAATACCTTTCCTTGGAAACCGAAAAAGCCTATATGCAGTTGCAATTGGCCTATAAAAGTGTCGCCGTTTTAGAGACCGCTCTTAAAGCTGCCAACGAAAACCTGCGTTTGGCAAACAATAGCTTCAAACAGGGGTATCTGCAACAAAGTGATGTTTTGGCAGTGCAAGTGCGTGTTACCGAAGTGGAAAACCAATTGCAATACGCCAAGAGCAACGTGATAAACGCTTCGGATTATCTTGCGTTCCTTATGAACGAAGAGGTTGTCGGGGTGTTGAAACCGACGGATTCGCTAAAAATTGCTTCGGAATTGAATTCCACTGAAAAGCTTTCCGATTCACGGGCAGATATACTGGCAATGGAATTTGCGGTGGAAGCGTATAAACAAAATTACAAAGCAGATAAAATGACTTTTCTGCCAAGACTGAATGCTTTTGGAAGCTATGAGCTTTATGACAACCAGATTTTTCAAGCAGATGCCAATGGTTATTTATTCGGCGCAGCATTGACTTGGAATCTTTTTGAGGGTTCAAAGCGTTTCGGAAAAACACAAAAAAGCAAGGCCGAATTTAATAAGGCAAATTTGGAATTGGAGCAATATAAAGCCGAAAGCCAATTGGAGCTGAACAAAGCAAAACGTATGTTCCAAGATGCCCAAAACAATTTAATATTGACTGAATTGGCATTGGAGCAATCAAAAGAAGCATTGCGAATCCGCACCAACAGATTTAAGGAAGGTCTTGAAAAAACCACAGATTTATTGAGTGCTGAAACGCAATATTCACAAAAGCTGTTGGAGTATTTTAACACCGTTTTTCAGCATAATTATGCTTTGGCGTATTTACAATTCTTAACAAAAAACTAATCAGCGATGAACAAAATATATACACTACTACTATTTTCGGCAGTACTTAGTTTTACTGCCTGCAATAACTCTTCTGAAGAGAAAAACACGGTTAAAACTCCTGCAGTACCCGTAACGGTAAGTTCAGTAACTGCGGAAAACAATACCCCTTTTTTAACCGCCAGCGGAAAGATAGAAGCGGCAAACAGCGCTACGCTTAGTACGCGAATGATGGGCTTTGTGGATAAGGTTCACGTAAATGTGGGCCAAAAAGTTACAAAAGGACAGTTGTTGGTTAGCATCAACAATTCAGACCTTTCAGCAAAGCAGGCGCAGACCAGCGCTGGAATTACGGAAGCGCAAGCGGCTTTTAACAATGCTGAAAAAGATTACCAACGTTTTCAAAACTTATTTGCAGAAAATAGTGCAAGCCAGAAGGAACTTGACGACCAACGCGCCCGCTACGAAATGGCAAAAGCCAGATTGGAAGGCGCAAAACAGATGAAGAACGAAGTGCAATCGCAGTTTGCCTATGTAAATCTTCGTGCGCCTTTTAATGGAGTTGTAACAAGTAAGAATATTGAAGCTGGCGATATGGCAAACCCAGGAATGCCTTTAGTTTCAGTAGAGGGTCCGGGCAATTTTGAAGTAACCGCTTCAGTGCCCGAAAGTGAGATTTCAAAAATAAAATCGGGAACGGCAGTACAGGTGATTGTAAAATCGTTTGATAAAACACTTCCGGGAACAGTAACCGAAGTAAGTACTTCCGCCAAAAACACTGGCGGCCAATATTTGGTAAAAGTGGTTTTGGACAAAACAGAGGTAGATATTCTTTCGGGTATGTACGCTACGGTACAATTCCCCATAGAAAAGAAAACGGATGTGAGTATGGTTTTAGTGCCACAGCAAGCTATTGTAAAACGCGGACAATTAACAGGGATATACACGGTGAGCCAAAGCAATACAGCAATGCTTCGTTGGTTGCGATTGGGAAGAACTTTCGGAGATAATGTGGAAGTACTTTCGGGTTTGGCCGCAGATGAAAACTATATAGTTTCAGCCGAGGGAAAGCTCTATAACGGTGCAAACATAACCATTAAACAATAATCATGAAGGACGGATTAGCAGGCAAAATTGCCAAGTTATTTATAGGCTCAAAGCTTACGGTGCTGTTGATGATCGTGTTTATGGTCGTAGGCGTGTGGAGCTCGTTTTTAATACCGCGCGAGGAAGAACCGCAGATTGATGTGGCCATGGCCGACATCTTTGTGGGCTACCCTGGCGCATCGCCAACCGAGGTAGAATCGAGGGTGGTAAAACCTTTAGAGAAATTGGTTTCCAACATTCCGGGAGTTGAATATGTGTATTCCACTTCCTCAAATGAAGGGGCAATGGTAATAGTACAGTTTTATGTGGGTGAGGATATTGAGCGTTCCTTCGTGAAACTTTACAACGAAATGAACAAGCATATGGACCAAATGCCCCCGGGCGTTACCATGCCGCTTGTAAAACCCCGTGCTATTGATGATGTTCCGATGTTGGGGATAACGCTATGGAGCGAAAATTATGACGATTTTCAACTGAAACAGATTGCAGACGAGCTTACCCAGGAAATTGAAGAAGTAAACCAAGTTTCCGCTACCCAGAAAATAGGGGGTAGAAACAGACAGTTGCGGGTGGTATTGGATAAAGATAAACTGGCAGCAAGTGGTTTGGACTTTTTGGGCGTTGCCGAAATGATAAAGGCAAACAACCAGCAAATGGGCTCGGGCGGTTTTGATAAGAACGATACGGAGTTTTTGGTTACCACCGGAAATTTCCTAAAATCCGCAACCGATGTTGAAAACTTGGTTGTTGGGGTACAGCAGAACCAGCCTATTTATTTAAAGCAAGTTGCAGCTATTTTTGACGGTCCCGAAATTCCGAGGCAATATGTTTCCTTTGGGTTTGGGGGCGCAAGTGATAATATTTCAAAGTATCCTTCGGAATATCCAGCCGTGACCATTTCGGTAGCAAAAAGAAAAGGCGCCGATGCAATGAAAATTGCAGATGTGATTATTGATAAAGTAGATCATTTGCGAAGCAATTTAATTCCAGATGACGTTCACGTGGAAATCACGCGAAATTACGGGGAAACCGCTTCCCAAAAAGTTTCGGAATTGTTGATGCACCTAATAGGGGCAATCCTTGCCGTTACCTTGATTGTAATGCTCGCAATGGGCTGGCGCGGTGGTTTGGTGGTATTTCTTTCAGTACCAATTACGTTTGCACTAACGCTTTTGAGCTATTATTTGCTTGATTATACATTGAATAGAATTACACTTTTCGCCTTGGTATTTGTAACGGGAATTGTGGTGGACGACTCTATTATAATTGCCGAAAATATGCACCGGCATTTCAAGATGAAACGCTTGCCTTTTAAGCAGGCTGCCATTTACGCCATAAACGAAGTAGGAAACCCAACCATTTTGGCAACCTTTACGGTAATCGCTTCGGTATTGCCAATGGCTTTTGTTTCGGGATTGATGGGGCCATATATGTCTCCAATGCCAATTGGAGCTTCCATTGCAATGATACTTTCATTGTTTGTGGCTTTAACGATAACACCTTATTTGGGCTACATTTTCCTAAGAGAAAAAGAGAAGAAAGGAAAAACTCCAAAAGAAGAAAAACCTTTGGAAAGTACATTCATTTACAGGATTTATTCAAAAATGGAAACGCCTTTAATTGAAAACAAAAAGACGCGTTGGCTGTTTTTAGGAATTACCGTTGTAATGCTTTTGGGTTCTGTAATGATGTTCTTTACAAAATCGGTTGCCGTGAAAATGCTGCCTTTCGACAATAAAAACGAAATGCAGGTAGTGATCGATATGCCCGAGGGAACCACCTTGGAGCGCACCGCAGTGGTTGCCCGCGAAATTGGACAATACCTTTCCACACAACCGCTGGTAGTGAATTATCAAAATTATGTGGGTACTTCGGCACCGATAACCTTTAACGGTTTGGTACGTCACTACGACCTGCGTGGCGGAAGTAATATGGCCGATATACAAGTGAATCTGGTAGGAAAGGGAGACCGGAGCGAACAGAGCCACGATATAGCAAAATTGATTCGTCCACGTATTCAAGAAATAGGAAAGAAGTTTGGCGCCAATGTGAAGATAGTAGAAGTGCCACCGGGACCGCCTGTGCTTTCTACTATAGTTGCTGAAATATATGGGCCGGATTATGACCAGCAAATTGCAGTTGCAAAAAGTGTTGAGAACATTCTAAACGAAACCCAAGATGTAGTAGATGTGGATTGGATGGTGGAAGCCGACCAAATAGAATACGAATTCGTAATAGACAAAGAAAAGGCAATGCGCTACGGCGTGGCGCCGCAACAGATTGTTTATACGATGAATATGGCGCTTTCGGATAGACCCGTTACCAATCTGTATGACGAAACCGTTACCAAACAAGTAGGGATTTTGCTTGCATTGGATGAAAAGGAAAAATCGACCATTCAGGATATTTCACAGTTAAAGATTGCTTCCAAACAAGGCAATATGGTTACTGTGGGCGATTTGGTAAACATCCAGGAAAGCACCCGTGCAAAAAGCATTTATCGCAAAAACCAAAAACGTGTGGTTTATGTGTTGGCCGATATGGCGGGAGAACTCGAGAGTCCTGTTTACGCTATTTTAGGAATGACCGATAAGCTGAATAATATTGAACTACCAGCTGGTTACAAAATGAACGAATTGTATTTGCAACAGCCCGAGCACGAAGACGACTTTACCGTGAAATGGGATGGTGAATGGCAGATTACGCTGGAAGTATTCCGCGATTTGGGAATTGCTTTTTTGGGAGTAATCATAATTATTTACATTTTGATTGTAGGTTGGTTCCAAAACTTTAAAGCGCCTGTGGTAATGATGGTTGCAATACCATTATCTTTAATCGGGATTGTACTTGGCCACTGGATTATGGGGGCGTTTTTCACCGCAACCTCCTTTATTGGGATGATCGCACTTGCGGGAATTATGGTACGGAACTCGGTATTGTTGATTGATTTCGTCAACCTTAGAACTGCGGAAGGAATTCCGTTAAAACAGGCCGTAATTGAAGCTGGCGCGGTGCGAACCACCCCAATATTATTGACGGCAGGAACTGTTGTTATTGGAGCATTTGTAATTCTTTTCGATCCAATTTTTCAAGGGCTTGCCATTTCACTTATGGGTGGAACTATTGTTTCCACGGTGCTGACGCTACTAGTTGTGCCATTGGTTTACTATATGATTGAGCGGAAAAACTATAAATAGACTTAAGACCGCTGCGCTTTAGGACATAAGACATAAGAATAAAGAACAGATTTGTTTTAATAAAAAATATAATATCAATAAAAAATGAACCAATGAAACTACTAATTGTAACCGTTGTGGACGAATATCAAAAAGACGTGCTGCAACTTTTCAAAAAAGCGAATATTGAGAGCTACAGCGGCTCTGATATTGAAGGCTATAAAAATGCTTCGTCTTTCATGATGAATTCCAGTTGGTTTCCATCGGAAAAAGGAGGGGCGGACAGCAGTATGTTTTTCTCATTTACTGAAGATGAAAAGATTGATTTGTTTTTCAGCTTAGTGGTTCAATTCAATGAAACGTTGGAGACCAACAACCCAATTCACGCGGTGGTGGTGCCCATAGAGCGGAGCATTTAAGCAATTAACAGTTATCAGTTATCAGTTATCAGTTGTCGGTTTTCTGTTGCTTGTTGTCTGTTTTGGGTTTTCAGTAATAAGTTATTAATTCTCACCACTCACTACTAAATATTAATAAACTCTATAAGAACTTAAATTAAATAATTATGATTAACAGATATATTAGGGCAATTGCCGGAACTTTTATTTTGATCAGCCTTATTTTGGCTGTTTATGTGAATATAAATTGGTTGTGGTTCACAGGTTTTGTGGGTGCCAACTTGCTACAATCATCATTTACAAAATGGTGCTTGATGGAAAAAATCCTTAAAAAACTTGGCGTAAAGGACGAAGGAGAGAGCTGTTGCGCTTAGTGTTCCTCATCAAAAAAACTATTTATACAAATCCCGCTGCAGAAAATTGTAAGTGGGATTTTTTATGAATACCATTACAATATGACTTTAGTCATTTTAAAACCCACAAATTCTGGATATATTTGAGATGTATAAAAAAATTAAGAGTATCATGACTATAAACATTCAGTATGTGAAAATGCCCACCAGTGAGGCGATGAACGAATATGTTGAAAAAAAACTTCAAAAACTTGCAGAAAAGTATGAGTGGCTTATTAGAGCCGATGTAAGTTTTAAGTTGGAAAACAACGTTTACGGCAAAGGCAATATATGTGAAATGGAACTGAGCCTTCCGGGACCTAAAATTTTTGCAACATCAAAAGAGGCAACTTTTGAAGCGGCCGCAAAAGAAACAATTTCAGACCTTGAAAAACAGCTTAAAAAGCGCAAGGCAAAATTCACAACACACTAAAAACCAGTACAGATGAAAAAAATATTAGTCCCCGTAGATTTTTCCGACCATTCAGAATATGCGTTGGAAGTAGCTGCTAACATTGCAAAAAAGCAAAATGCCGAAATCGTTGCGGTACATATGATGGGTCTTAGTGACGCAGTTTTAACGCGCGATGAAAGCAAGGAAGTTTTTGAGGCGATGTTTTATATGAAACTTGCAGAAAAGCGTTTTGCCGAATTCCTTGACAAAGAATACCTAAAAGGAATTACGGTTACCGATGCGGTCCACAATTATAAAATTTTTAGTGAATTGAATGATGTGGCCCGAGATTTTGGAGCAGATTTAATAGTAATGGGATCTCACGGAAGTTCCGGTTTAAAAGAGGTTTTCGTAGGAAGTAACACAGAAAAAGTAGTGCGCACTTCCGAAATACCTGTTT
The DNA here is from genome assembly GCA_002364215.1 of Aequorivita sp. UBA3180. Classification (GTDB taxonomy): domain Bacteria; phylum Bacteroidota; class Bacteroidia; order Flavobacteriales; family Flavobacteriaceae; genus Aequorivita. The sequence continues at coordinate 188,845 of DEXQ01000018.1, forward strand.
TGGTAATAAAGCACCGTCATGAAAATTTCAATCCAGAATTTGGGGTGTTCGCCTGCGACTTTTTGGAAAACTCAATAGGACCGTACAAGCGCGCCCAAAAAATGTTTGATGCTTTGGGGATAGAGATGCAAACGCTTTATGTAAACCTAGCAGGCGATTTCCGCAGCACCCGTGAAATTGAAAAAAGAATCCTCGGGTTTTTGAAAAGCGCAGGAGAGGCAAACCCACTTGAAACACTGAACAAAGTAGCACAGTACAATGAATATTCTGTAGAAGCTGGAATTTTTGGCTACAGCCAAGTAAGTAATGCCGATATTATTGCATTGCCTACGCAAGGCCGTCAAGGTTTGGCACATTTCTTTTCTGGAAGTATAGGCGAAGATGTAGTAAACCATTCTGACTTGCCGGTAATGACTTTTAAAGTTTAGTTAATTGCTATCGACATCAATTAACGATGAAAGAGCAGAAATTTCGTAGATGGGTTTCTGCTTTTTTTATTTCACAAAAGGGTGTTGAGCGCAATCTCAATCATTTTTGAAAAACTGCCCTCACGTTCGTCGGCAGTTGTACTTTCACCTGTAACTAATGAATCGGAGATTGTTAAAATAGCCAAAGCCTTTACATTGAATTTTGCCGCTATGGTATAAAGTCCGGCGGCTTCCATTTCAACGCAGAGCACTCCAAAATCTGCCCACTTTTTATAGTTGTTGAAGTCATCTTCATAAAACTGATCGCTGGAAAGCACATTGCCTGCTTTTATGGGAATATTGTTTTCCTTGGCATAAAGTGCGGCTTTCATAAACAGATCGAAATCGGCAGTGGGCGAGTAGTCGCAATTTACAAAACGGGTGTTGTTAATGCCCGAAGTGGAAGAGGCTGCCATTGCAATAACGATATCACGAATATTAATATCCTTTTGATAGCTTCCAGCTGAACCAACGCGAATTAAATTTTTCACCCCGTAATCGTTAATAAGTTCGTGGCAATATATCAACGCTGAAGGAATGCCCATGCCCGTGCCTTGTACTGAAATAGGTTTTCCTTGGAAAGTCCCAGTATATCCCAACATGCCGCGTACGTCGTTATAGCATTTGGCATTGTCAAGAAAAGTTTCCGCAATCCATTTGGCGCGCATCGGGTCGCCGGGAAGTAAAACCGATTCTGCAATCTCACCTTTTTTTGCTTCAATATGTGTGCTCATCTTTGTCATTTTTGGCGGCGGTTACAATTTCAATTCCCGAAGAGGTTCCAATTCTGTTAACGCCTATTTCTATATATTTTTTGGCGGTAGCGGCATCTTTTATTCCGCCAGAGGCTTTTATTTTTAGACTATCGCCCACTTCTTCAACCATTATTTTTACTGCATTTTCAGTTGCGCCGCCTGTTCCGAAGCCTGTTGAGGTCTTTACATAATCGGCACCCGCCTGTTTCGCAATCTGGCAAGCTATCTGTATTTCATTATCTGTTAAATAGCAAGTTTCAAGGATTACTTTTAAGGTTTGGCTACCAATTGCTTTTTTCACGGCAGCAATTTCCTCTTGAACTTGCTTGTGCAATTCAGCTTTAAGAAAACCTATGTTTAGTACCATATCAATTTCATCGGCACCGTCAATTATACATTGTTCTGCTTCACATACTTTGGCCTGAAGATTATTTGCACCCAAAGGAAATCCAACTACTGAAGCTACTTTTACATCGCTGTTCTTTAATTCATTTGCAGCTAATGAAACGTAACAACTGTTTACGCAAACCGCGTAAAAGTTATGTTTTTTTGCTTCATTACAGAGCTTTACAATTTCATTCGGAATAGCAGAGGCTTTTAGGAGGGTATGGTCTATGTAATGGCTCAGTTCCATTAATTTTTGTGTTGATTGATGATGGAAACCAAATCGTTTTTCTGCAGGACGCCACTTTGTCGCCAAAGTTGCTTGCCGTTTTTGAATAGAATCATCGTTGGCACCCCGCGCACTTGGAATTGCGCGGCCAAGGGTTGGTTTTTGTCAACATCTATTTTTACGATTTTTACGGCATCGCCCAATTCGTCTTTCACCTGTTTTAGGATGGGGGCAAGCATTTTGCAGGGGCCGCACCAATCTGCAAAAAAGTCAACCAATACGGGAGTATTGGAATTGATTATGTCTTTGAAGTTGCTTTTCATTGGAAGAGTTGTCGGTTATCTGTTGTCGGTTTTAATCTGTTTTCTTTTATTTCAACCAAGCAATGGGTTCTTTTTATACTTTCGTAAAACAGGCATTAGCATTTCCAGCGGAATTTTGATGGAATAGGTTCCTGTGTAGGATGGGCAGATTACGCAGTCGTCAAAATAAAACTCTACTACATCATCATTTATTACGAAGTTGTTTTTTGCGTCAAAGAAATCGTCGGCAGAAATAGCCCAACAGTCGTAATACATTTCGCCCGAATTTATTTTTTCCTTTAAAAGTGTATTTAAGATTTCGCGAAGTTCCTCTTCAGAACCGCTGTTAAAAAAATCTTCGTAGTTCATAAAAACGGCCCGTTCCAGATCAAAGTTCAAACAATCAAACGTATAGGCTGCGTGGGCTGCGCCTGTGTAATGGTTTTCTTTGTAAAAAAGCACGCTGATAAGGCGGTCGTTTAGGTTGTAGATTTTATAATCAACTGTTCGCAATTCGTTTTGTTTTGGAATTCCTAGGGAGTCGCAGAGCCGCTTTTCTTCCAGAATCTGTTTTTCAACTCCTTTGGCATCCAGGTAATATTTGCTGATGTATTCGTTGAAATTTTCGAACTGAGGCCTTATTTTTTCGTTTAGATATGGATATTTAAAATCGAGGGTGTACCAATCGCCTTCCTTTAAAAATGATTTTGAAATCAGTAGTTTCTCAAGTTCTTCTTTTGAGTCTTTTTTCTCAAGCAACTCCTTTCGTTTTATAATAAGGGTTTGTTGCTGCGTTTCCAGATTTTTATCAGAAACCTTTAGGGAATCAACAATTTCTTCTTGATTATTGATAGGGGTAGAAGTATCAACCTCCTCCTTTTTGGGATCGTTTTTACAGGCGATTAATGTGAAAAAAAATAAAATTGGAAGAAAAACTTTCATGTTTTTTGGGGTTTTAAATCATAAAAATAGGGAAAGAATGATAGTGATAAAAGCGAAAGTTTAATTATGTATATTAATTTTCCAACAGCATTTTTAATTTTGCAAGCATAATCACTTCACTTTTGTTCTTTGCTGCAAAGGAACTGGCAATAGCGTTTGCTGTCTTCCAGATTAGATCCTTTCGTTCTTTGGTGAAAAGCTTGGGGTTCTCTTTTTTATAATCTGCAAAACTCTCAAAACAATCGCTTGCGTCAAGCTGTTCGTAGTCAAACCAATCAAATACAACTTCTATCTGGTATGCGGCATCTGAATGGAAGGGATCCTCATAATCGTCCAGGTTTTTCCATTGTTCCGCCACAATGTTTTTCAAAATATCATATTCTGCTTTCCGCACCACTTTGTCCGCCGCGGCAATGGCGTAAAAAAGTTCGCCCATTTTTTGATAAAACAGGAGTTGAGGTTTATCAACGGTTCCCATATTCTTTAATTTAATGATTCTTAAAGGTGTAAAACTAAATAGTTTTCAAACGAAATTTTATGATAAAAATCAGTTCCAAAAAACTGTTTAAAATCCTTACTTTTGGGGGATGAAGGTTTTTGAGGGAAAAAAAGGCAATATTTTTAAGATTCTTTCCGAAGCAATATCGGAAGGTATTGTGATAGTTAACGAAAACCAGGAAATTGTGACCTCAAATGAAGCTGCAGACCGCATGTTTGGTTATGAAGCAAAGGAACTTTTGGGAGAAAATATAAACTTGCTGATTCCTCGAGAGTATAGGCACAGCCATACCGAACAGGTTGAGGAATACTTGGAAAAGAGCGATCCGCGCCAAATGGGCCACGGGCGTGATCTTTACGGCCGGCGCAAGGACGGTAGCGTTTTTCCGGTGGAAGCGGGCTTGAACCCCTTTGAAATTTATGGCAGTAAATATGTAATGGCGCTAGTAACCGATATTACCGTTCGTAAAACCCAAGAGAAGGAAATTATAGAGCTCAACCTGCATTTGGAGCAAAAAGTGGAGGCGCGAACCAAAGAACTTAAGCAAACAATAAAAGAGTTAAAGGAGGAAGTTTCAAAACGCAAGGAAGCAGAATATAAAATCATGGAATCGCTTCGAAAAGAAAGAGAGCTCAACGAATTGAAAACGAAATTCCTCTCGTTGGTTTCCCATGAGTTCAAGACGCCTTTAAGCGGTATTCTTACTTCAGCTACCCTTGTGGGGAAATATACAGAGACAGAGCATCAGGAAAAGCGCGAAAAGCATTTAAGAACTATTCAAAATAAAGTGAAATACCTGAATAATATTTTGAACGATTTCCTTTCTATTGAACGTTTAGAGTCTGGCAAGGCTACTTATAAATTTGATGTCTTCCCGCTGAGCAAAGTAGTGAACGAAGTGATTTATAACGCAAATATGCTTTTGAAGGATGGCCAGCGTATAAATTATCCACAGAACATAGACGATATTTTGGTGAATTTTGATGAAAAGATCCTTGAATTATCACTTACCAATCTTATAAACAATGCCATAAAATATTCGCCAGCACACACAGTTATAGATGTAGTGGTAATTCCACAAAAAGATTCCTTGAGTATAAAAATTATAGATGAAGGGATGGGTATTCCCGAAAAGGAACAGAAATATATTTTCAATAGGTATTTCCGTGCAGAAAACGCTCTGCTAGACCAAGGCACAGGTATTGGTCTGAATATTGTGAAAAGCCATTTGGAAAGCCTAGATGGTACAATTACCTTTGAAAGCGAACAGAGCAAAGGCAGTACGTTTACAATTACCTTTCCCACAAATAACAATACAAATTAGCATGAAGACAATACTTCTTATTGAAGACGATACCGCATTAAGAGAAAATACAGCTGAACTTTTGGAGCTTTCCGGCTATACCGTTTTTACCGCACCCAATGGTAAAATTGGCATTGAAAGAGCAAAAAAGGAAAACCCGAGCATCATTGTTTGTGACATAATGATGCCAGAAATTGACGGCTATGGAGTACTTGAAAGTGTAGCTTCGGAAGAAAAAACGAAGCATATCCCTTTTATCTTTCTTTCGGCAAAAACGGAGCACAAAGAAATTCGCAAAGGTATGGATATGGGGGCGGACGACTACCTTACCAAACCATTTGACGAAGAGGAGTTGTTAAGTGCCGTAGAAAGCCGTTTGGCAAAAGCGAGTATTTTGGCAATGCGCAAGAACAATAAAGTTGCGGAGACCGATGAGGGTGATGAAAACCCACAGAACCTGAACCAGTTGAAAAACTTTTTTTGTGATGAAGGCGAAGTGTCCAATTATAAAAAAGGAGAAACCGTTTACCAAAAAGGTGACCACTCCAACAGTATGTTCCTAATCTTGAAAGGGGTTGTGAAAACACATACGATGGACGCCAATGCGAAAGAGTTAATTACAGGGCTATACAAAGCCGATGACTTTTTGGGTTTCACTTCTTTTGACGATAACATTCCCTATAATGAAACCGCTACAGCTGTGGAAGACACTGAAGTTGTGGGAATTTCAAAAACCTATGTGAAGGATATTCTGAAAAAAAGCCAAGATGTTTCCTTAGAATTGATGAATCTTTTAACCGATAATCTTTCTGAAATAAAGCAGCAATTGGTTAAAATGGCCTACAGCTCCGTTCGGAAAAAAACGGCCAGCACCATTCTTCAATTTGTGGAGATTATGGACAAAAAACCGGATGCGCCCCTTCGCATCTCACGCAATGACCTTGCTACAACTGCCGGAATTGCTACCGAAAGCTTGATAAGAACCCTTTCAGATTTCAAAAAAGATGGTATTATTGAAATTGAAGGCCGCGATATTCGCATCGTAGATTTGGATGGTCTTCGTGATATAAACTAATATCCCAGGTCATTTTTTCTTAAAGCTGATTTTTATCATTTTCTGTACCGACCTATAAAGATAATTTTGTCGGTAAGATTATGATGCTATGATGAACGTATTGATCCCGACGGATTTTTCTGAAAATTCACACAACGCCATTAAGTATGCGCTGACATATTTTTCTGACGTTGCCGTTAATTTTTATATTCTTCATGTCTCACCTAAAAATTCAGATTACAAAGAAGAAGAACAACACAGGTTTTCAGATTTTGAGGCTGAGATGCAGACAGTCCAGAGTACTTCCGTTTTATTAAAGGAAGAAATAAAGACATGCCAGTTTCAGTCCAAGAACCAAGCTCATAAATTCCTTCCCCTGCAGGAAAACATGAATTTGGTGGAAGCCATTAGGAAGCAAGTGGCTGAAAAGGAAATAGACTATATTTTAATGGGCACCAAGGGCACTTCAAAATCCAATAGAAGTGAATTGGGAAGCAACACTTGTGATGTAATTACTAAGGTAAAATGTCCCATACTTGTAATTCCCGAACATGCAAGGTTCAATGGCATTAAAAACATTGCTTTCTTAACGGATTATAATTGCATTTACCGCAACAAGGTAATCTCTTCGCTTTCTGAAACGTTGGATTTGCACCGTTCACCACTGCGAGTGCTTCACATAAAAGCGCGAAATAGTGATCTTACCGCATCACAAACTGACAACAAAGGGTTTTTACATTACTTTTTCAAAGATAAAAAGCACAGTTTCCATTTTGTTGAAAACAAAGACTTGGAAATAGGCATTCAGGATTTTGTAGAAACCTGGGAAATTAGTCTTGTTTCCATCGTGGCCAAAAACCTTAATCTTATACAAAGACTTTTATTGCGTCCTACGCTAAAATCTGTTAGTTACACTGCAGATGTGCCCTTTTTGGTACTTCATGAATAGTTATCAATAGTAGTTAAATTTGGCTATTACTGAAATTGGGGCATTACAAATTCATTCTTCTCGACCAATTGGGTAATCCTCATAAAAATCCTCAAAGGTTTTAATGGTGGTGTAATTATCTTTTAAAACCTTAAAGACTGAGAATATTAAAAAAGCTTGACCAAAGACAGTTAAATAAAATACCCAACTAAACGGAAAATCCATAGTGGCAAAGACAGCAACTGTTACCAGAACAAAGGTGGTTATTACAAGATATGTGATAGCAGAAAAATTCATAACTTTTTAGTTTTAAATTACGAAATAAATAGTTGGTCTGCTCTTAATGATTCCTTAAAAATCAGGATGTTAATTGATATTTGTCATATTTTAACTCTACTGTAATGGTTATCTTTACGTAATTATTTTAAAGAGTTTGCTATGCGAAAAATACTCATCCCAACTGATTTCTCTGAAAATTCAATGAATGCTGTTAAATATGCTACCGAGCTTTTTAAATATGAACGTTCAGAACTATACTTGCTTCACGCTTTTTCCGATTCGGTTTATGAAGATAAGGCCCGATTAGCCGATGCGGTTTTTGAGGAATTACAGCAAAAGGCACTTCAAAAAGCAAAGGATAATCTAGAGGAAACTCGGAAACAAATTATCGGTTTTTCCCCTAATCCAAAACACAATTTACACACCATTGCAGAGTTTGGCCTTTTAGTAGATTCGGTAAATGATTGGGTGGAAAAGGAAAATATAGATGTAGTAGTTATGGGCACCAAGGGCGAAACTGCCGATAAAAAAATTACTTTTGGCAGCAACACACTTCAGGTAATAAAATATGTAAAATGCCCAGTGCTTGCTATTCCGGCTGTTTATGGTGATGTGCACCCGAAGCATCTACTGTTCCCAACCGATTATCAATTGCCGTACAAACGCCGCGAGTTAAAACTGGTGAGCAATATTGCAAAATGTTTTGTTTCGAAAATGGATTTCCTTTACGTTTCAAAATTTCCGTCACTCTCATTGCGACAGCAGGATAACAAAAAATTTCTGGAAGTCTCTTTCTGTGATAACCAAACCAATTTTCATCAAGTTTCTGGAACAAACGTTACAAAAGCCATCAATACCTTTATCATTGAAAACCCAATAGATATGCTTGTCATGGTAAATACCCGCCATTCCTATTTGGAAAACATACTCTACCAGTCTACCATTGAAAAGATAGGGCTCAAAATAGACATTCCTTTTTTAGTACTTCAAAATCTACCGAGATAAACCTTTAAAAATATTGACAATGAAAAAAATTCTTGTTCCAACCGATTTCTCAAAAAACGCTTATGCTGCTTTGTTTTATGTTACAAAACTCTTTAGTGATGAAGCGCTGCAAATTACAATTCTCCATTCCTTTGGTGAAGAAGTAGGTAAGCTAACAAGCCGTGTGGATATTGGACGTTCTGAAAATATAATTGAAAAACTATATCGTCAATCAGATGAGGATGGAGAACAACTGGTTCATAAAATAAAACTTGATTCCTCTAAAGTTGCACACAATTTTGAAGTCATTTCCACCCCCGCCACTCTATCAAAGACCATTAATAAATTGGTTTCTACGGAAGGGATAGATCTCGTGGTAATGGGCAGCAAGGGCCGCACGGGTGCCGAAGATGTTCTGGTGGGAAGTACAACTGTAAAAATAACCAAATCTTTAGAAGGGTGTCCGCTGCTCATCGTACCTAGGGAAGTTGATTTTGTTGTTCCCACAAATATAGCTTTCGCGACAGACTACAATGATTTCTATCAACTTTCAAAATTGAGACCAATCGTTCGTTTGGTGCGACAGTACAATTCAAATATACATATGCTACACGTGGGGAGTGAAAATGAATTGGATGCCAAACAACAACAAAATCTTGAACAATACCGAAATGACCTTACTGAATATGACACAGAGTTCCATTTCATACCTAAAAAGGAAAATATTTCAAAAACACTGCACAACTTCATTGATAGCAATAAAATGGACTTATTGGCCTTGGTGTACCACAAACATGCTTTTTTAAAGCAACTCTTCCGCGAGCCAGTAGTTAGTAGGGTAGGGAAGCACACGCATACACCTACTTTGGTAATTCCTATTAAAAACTAAAATTTCAAAAAATGAAAAAGCGAATATTAATACCCACAGATTTTTCAAGAAACGCATGGAATGCAATAAAATATGCCATGGAGCTCTATAAGAGGGAATATGTGGAGTTTTTCATATTGCACACCTATTACCTTTCAGGGTATTCAAAAGAAAACCTATTGAGTCCTGAACCTACGGAAAAAGATCTAAAAAAAGTTCAGGAAGCTTCAGAGAAAGACATGGAGAAGCTGAAGGTGCAAATGGGTTTCTATGAAGAAAATGACAACCACACATTTCAATATATGAGTGAATTTGGCTCGTTCTTCGATGTGATGAAAAAGACTGTGGAAAAGCAGGACATAGAATTGGTAGTTATGGGAACCCAAGGAGAGACGGACAATAAAACCGTTATTTTGGGCAGTAACGCAGTAAATGCAATGGAAAAAATTAGAAATTGCCCAGTGCTTGCCATTCCTTCAAATGTGTTATTCAAAGATCCGAATGAAATTGTATTTCCCACTAGCTTTAGAACACATTACAAAGAAAAGGAATTGGCTACTTTAGTAGAAATTTCACGCTGCACTAACTCCCCAATCCGTATTTTGCATATTCAAAAAGGAAAAAATCTTTCAAAATCGCAACTGGAAAATAAAGCTTTGTTGGAAAAAATTCTGGAAGCTGCCAATTACACCCATCATACCCTATACGACATCGAGATTAATGACGGCGTACGCTGTTTCGTGCAAAGCCGACAGAGCGAGATGATTGCCATTGTAAACAAGAAGCACAATTTCTTTGGAAGTGTATTTTCAAATCCGATGGTCAAAGAACTCGGCAAGCACAGTAACGTGCCACTTTTGGCGATGCACGATTTAAGAAATTGAGCAAAATGTCAAAAAATCATCAGGATATTGAAGTAATAAAACATTCAGGCCAAAAGGCGAAGTTTTCAATTGAAAAACTAAAAGGCTCGCTACGGAAAAGCGGCGCGGATGAAGCATTGGTCAACGAAATTGCAAATAACGTCCGCGATGAGCTTTATCAGGGTATTTCAACTAAAGAAATCTACAATCGTGCCTTTGCGCTTCTCAAAAAAAAGAAAAAAGGCTACGCTTCAAAATATAAGTTGAAAAAAGCAATTTACGAGCTTGGTCCCACAGGTTTTCCTTTTGAAAAATTTGTTGGGGCAATCCTTTTTTACAGTGGTTATGAAGTAAAGACAGGGCAGTTTTTACAGGGAAAATGCGTAACCCACGAAGTAGATGTGGTAGCGCATAAAAACGGACAGTATGTTGTGGCTGAGTGTAAATTCCATAGTGATGAGGGGCGTAATTGTGATATAAAAGTTCCACTCTATATACATTCCCGCTATCGCGACATTCTCAATTTTTACGCCAATAGTAACAATGGTGAAAAACCAAACGAAGGTTGGGTAGTTACCAATACCCGTTTTACCGAAGATGCCATAAAATATGGGGAATGCGTTGGCCTCCACCTTTTAAGCTGGGATCTTCCGAAAGATAATGGTATCAAGGACCGTATAGACCGTTTGGGACTCTATCCTGTTACCGTTTCCACCTTACTAAGTCAGCGAGAGAAACAGTTTTTGCTCAGCCGTGATGTAGTGCTCTGCAAGCAATTGATAAATGATCATTTCTATTTGGACCATTTGGGAATTTCAGAAAAAAGAAAAGAGAGGATATTAAATGAGATTGAACAATTATGCAAAAAATAAAAATCCATTTCCTCGGTGCAGCGGGAACCGTAACGGGTTCGAAATATTTAATTGAAACTTCTGAAAAGAATATTTTAATAGACTGTGGCATGTTTCAGGGTCTAAAGGAATTGCGCGAAAAGAATTGGGAGTATTTGCCTATAGATGTTTCAACGATAGATATAGTACTTTTAACACACGGCCATTTAGACCATACGGGCTATTTGCCGCGATTGGTAAAACAAGGTTTCCGCGGAAAGATAATCGGAACTGCACCAACACTGGCAATTACTAAAATAATTTTGCTGGACAGTGCCAAAATCCACGAAGAAGAAGCTGAAAGAGCGAATGAAGGAGGCTATTCCAAACACAAACCCGCCGAGCCGTTTTATAGTGGTGAAGAAGCTGAGGTTACATTAGGTTTTTTCCATGCTGAAGAAAAAGATAAATGGATTAAACTTTCAGAAAATATACAATATCGGTTTCGGTATAACGGGCATATTATTGGTGCTACTTTCATTGAGCTGGAAATTTTCGGAAAAATATTTGTCTTTTCGGGTGATATTGGTCGTGAGCACGATTTATTGCTTTCCCCGCCCGAAAAACCGCAATGGGCAGACTATCTTTTTATGGAAAGCACTTACGGAAACAAATTGCATCCAAAGGAAAGCGTTACGGATAAATTGGTTGAACTCATCACGAAAACCATTCACAACCGCGGCAATTTGATAATTCCTTCCTTTGCGGTGGAACGCTTACAGACGCTGATGTTTTTACTTTGGAAATTGTATAACGAAAATAAAATTCCAAACATCCCAATTTTTATTGATAGTCCGATGGGCAATAATGTACTTTCGGTATTTCAAAATTTTCCGGATTGGCACAAACTGCCGATGAAGGATTTTAACGCAATGAACAACCGGATGAATATTATTACTTCCTATAAGGAAACTTGGGAAACCATTGACAATCCGCAGCCGAAAGTTGTTATTGCAGGTAGTGGAATGGTTACCGGCGGAAGGGTTCTTACTTATTTGAAACAGATGATTGATAAGACAAATACGACCGTTTTATTGGTAGGCTACCAAGCCGAAGGAACCCGAGGAAGACAACTTTTGGAAGGTGCGTATGAGTTGAAATTCTTTGGAAAATACTATCCCGTAAAAGCTGAAGTCCATCATATAGAAAGTCTTTCAGCCCACGCTGACCAGCAGGGACTTTTGGATTGGACGAGCAAAATAAAAAATATACCCGAAGAAGTATTTCTAATTCACGGCGAGCCTACGGCGCAGGATGCTTTTCGGGTGAAATTGCATGATACCTATGGATGGAATGTAACCATTCCGATGTTATATGAAATAAAGGAGATTGTGATTTAAAATTTTTATGCAAATGCAACTACTCCATTGAGAAGGGTATAGATAATAGCGGTTATTAACCCTATTAAAAAGATAATGACTGAAACAAATAGAAGTCGCTGTTTATGGGTGATTATTTTGCCTAAAAAATACAAATCGATTATCATTTCGTCATAAATATTTTGGCCTTTTTTCATTATTCGTTTAAACTCGTTTTTAAATTCAGTTAGCGACAGTTTTGCAAAATTTTCGGCATATAAGGTTCCTTTGTAACCACTTTTTTTATAAGATGATCCAAAATATCGATGTGGCACCATACTGAATAGTGCGAAGATCATTGATAGCAAGCTGCAGATTATCAAAATTCGAGTGCCTATTTCCAACGGAACTTTCTGCGATTTGGGAACTACAAATAACAAACCTAAAAGTAGTGACGTTATGATAGAATTTACCGTTAGCACTATCCTAGCTTTATTGTCAACCATTTTTAGAAGATTGTAGTGATTTCGAGAGAGGGTTTTAAATAAAGTTTGCACACCTCGGGCATCATAGCGCTCCAATTTTTCTTGTTTATGAATGGTTTCTTTTTCCATAATAAGCAATTATAAGTCACATAATTTTTTTATTTCGTTTAAAACTTTTTCCTTTCTCAGTGTAGAAATTCCAATTTTATCCAACAAATGAGAGTCTTTATAAAGCTCTTTGGTAAGGATTACATTGTATTTAATGAGGAGATGTTTTTCATTTTTTGTCAATGTGGTTAAGGTGGTGATGGGGTAGAGGGCAAACTTGTCCACATTCTGTTTTATGCCGTTGTTTTTTGGATAGTCCCAACTCAATAAATGTAGCCCCACACACTTGGCGTAATCAATTGCATCGGTTGAAAAGCGCGTGTTAGTTACCAACCAGCCTTGTTTTAAATGAGATGCTTTTTTTGAGTCGTTGTTCCAACATTTTTGAATATCCAAAAACCTGGAGTTTATGTATAGCGGGACTTTAACATTGCTAACGGCCTTGGGGTCTGCATGGAATTTACATTCAACCGTATAAGTATTACCATCTTTTTCGGCCAGAACGTCTACTTCGTGGGTAATACATTCACCTTGCATAATAATGCCCACTTGCGTACTATAGCCGTGATGCTTCAGCAAGGCACTTACCAACTGTTCAAAAGGATAGCCTGTTGGGCCTAAATCTAAAATTGCGCGCTTCAAACTGTATTTAGAAGCTGAAGTGCGATTGTGTTTCTTTAAAAGGGAAAAAGCTTTTTTGTAGATTTCTTTGGAAGGCATACCATCATATAGCGTGGGCATTATTTGTTCCACAATTTCGTCTATTTCACTTTCTGAGGCTTTGCTTCGCCTTAGCGAAGTTTTCAACTTTTCCGCATTGAATGTTTCAATTTCTCCGTTGAATTTCTTTATTTCTATGCTGTCATTTTTCATAATATATCAAGTCAAAATCGTAATATTTCAGTCATTAAACCGAAACGAATAATATCCAGTTGATGTTGAAAGTAAATATTATAATAATCCAAACCGTGATAAAACTTGATAAAAAAACCGATATCTTCCAAAAATTTTGGATGATAATAAAATGTGAAAGCACCGCTGAAACGTTTTGTATCAAAGATTTTCCAGTCGTTAATTTCATCAAACATCCAAGTGGTTTCAATTTTTAATGAAAAGTTTGCCTTTCTTTCCTTACTGAAAAAATCACGATCCAGTGGAAGCTTATAGGCAAAAAACGAATTGTGCCATCGCAGCCCGCTATATTGTCCCTTTAACTCGTCAAGCATCCAGCTTTTGGGATGGATTTCCAAAGAACTTTTAAAGAATTTTACTGCGTTTACCTGAGAACCATAAGAAGTGTCAATGAAACCTATTTCAAGAAAATTGGTTGCAAAATTTCCAGATTGTAAATTTATGGAAGTATCGCTATTGTAAAAATTACCGTCTTGGCCATTGGAATGATGTGCTATTCTTGCAAACATAGTGGTGTGATGGGCCAATTTCGGGTAGCCAAAGAGATAATACAAAGAGAGTTGTGGAATATAGCTTGGCGTTTTCACAGGATACGACTCTTCATTAAACATTCTAATGGTAATCTGAGGTGTTAGGACCATCATCATTCTTGAATCTGCCCTTTTTCTGACCACAAAATTGGGGTTGAGGTTGGCCTCGAACATAAGCGGCTCAATATTTCCGACGTCCGTTGGAAATGTTATATAGCTATCGCTTTGATTAATGTGGGCAATTTGAACAAGATATAGTCGAGGGACTGTATCTGTTTGCTGTTGCGCAAAACTGCTGACAATGCACAATAGAAATACTACGATGTGGAATGTATGAGTCATGTTTTTTTCTTCAAACCATAGTATATCATTCCTGCAAAAAACAATGTAACCAAAATCCTAAAAAGCATAGCTCCAATGGTACGGCTTTCATACAGGCCATCATTATTGATATAAATGAACAGCCCAATATATGCCAGAACGAGTATTATGGCCGCAATTAGCATAACAGATAATGACCATTTTTTTAAAAAAAGATACCCGTAGGAAGCCAAAAGGTATAAAAGACTTACCATAAAATTTGCCCAAACCACCAAAGGCACATAATTGCCTTCCTTTGCACGTATTCCGAACCAATCAAATATTACGGAACTGCTCAAAAAAAGTGTGAGCAATGCAAATACAATTAGTAGAACTGCAATAACGTATCTAAATACTTTATTTTTTTTCATGATTCAACGATTTAAAATTTTCTTCGGTTTTCACCATACCACCATTTTGGTTTGTATTGTTTTTTCACCAATCCAAATCTTTTAATGGCGTGAATTTTTATATGCGCTACAACTTCTTCAGCAGAATCGGTTACGAAAAGTAGTTTCATATCCTCGTGGCTAATGCTTTCGTTATCTGCCATTGATTGAATGTGGTGACAAAGCTCTTTGTGGTATTCAGAATCGAAAATAACAATAGGGAAATTTTCGATTAGTTTAGTTTGTATCAATGTAATTGCTTCAAAGAGTTCATCTAAAGTTCCCATTCCACCAGGCATTACTACGTAGGCATAAGAATATTTCATCAATAAAAACTTTCTAACAAAGAAATAGGGAATGTCTATCCATTTGTGCAAATAGGGGTTTGGTTTTTGCTCAAAAGGCAGAATAATATTCACTCCCACAGAATAGCCGCCAGCCTCAAAAGCGCCTTTGTTGGCGGCTTCCATAATACCCGGACCACCTCCTGTCATAATAGTGAACCCTAATTTTGAAAGTTCAGCTCCAATTTTTTCTGCATTTTGATAGTGTTTGGAATCTGGAGTGAACCGTGCCGAGCCAAAAACAGTAACACAGGGTCCGATAAAGTGCATTTTCCGAAAACCACGTACAAATTGGTACAACACCCTTAAAGCAAACCCCAATTCTTTAAACCTTGAAAGGGGCCCCCGAAGGAATGGCGATTCGCTTTTTTGTAAATGATATTTGATGTTATTTTCCATTAATTTACTTTTTTATAGCTCCAAACCGCCAAACCGTTCATTATAATTGCATATAGCAGCGTTTTCCACAGCTGTGGTAAAATATCCATAAAGCCGGAGCCTTTCAGCATAACCATGCGTACAATCTCTACAAAATATTTTATAGGGTTAAATTCCGTAACTATCTGTGCCCATTTTGGCATGCTTTCTATTGGTGTAAACAAGCCGCTCATTAAAATAAAAATCACGACAAAAAACCAAGCGATAAACATAGCCTGTTGTTGGGTGTCGGTGAAATTTGAAATTAGTAGCCCCATTCCTAAAATCACTAAAATATAAATGGAAGTGTATGCGTATAGAAGTATTATGCTGCCTAACATTGGAACATTGAAAATTACTTTTGCAAGTATCAGCCCAATAGTTAGCAAGCCCATTCCAATTACCCAAAACGGAAATAATTTCCCGATAATAAACTGACTTTTGCGAATGGGGGTCACGTTGATTTGTTCCAAAGTGCCTATTTCTTTTTCTCTAACAATATTCATCCCAGAGAGAAATAGGGTAATCATAGTTACCAATAGCACTAAAATACCTGGGACCATGAAGGTTTTATAATCTAAAGTAGTATTGTACCAAAAGGAAGGGATGCTCTCAATTGTAACGGGCCGTCCAATTTTCTTAGATTTATCCATTAAATTAATTTTCACATCTTTATTAAAACTTTGGACAATTTGATTTACATAACCACTTTCCACTCCGGCAGCGGCACCGTCAATAGCGTTAATAGTGATGGATAAATTGGTTGTTTTTTCCTTTAGGAGATTTAGTTCAAAATGATTTGGGATTTCCATCACCACATCAACTTCTCCAGCTAACATTGCAGAGCTCGCTTTTTCTTGTGAGGGAAAATCGGTTAATACATCGAAATAAGTAGAAGCATTAAACTTTTCAATCAATGCGCGGGAGGATGAGGTATGATCGTAATCTATGTATGCGAATTTTATGTTTTTTACTTCATAAGTAGCTGCATTGGAGAGTATAACCAATTGGAGAATTGGAAGGATGAAAATGATTGGCAACATCCCTTTATTTCTAAAGATTTGTTTGAATTCTTTTTGTATTATGTAACCGATAGTCTTCATTATTCCAAGCGTATTTTATATTTTTTCACACTTAACCCAATAAAGAAAAGGGTCATTCCAATCAAAATCAGCGTTTCTTTCCAGACATATGCCATTCCAACGCCTTTCAGCATGATGCCCTTTATAATGATGATAAACCATTTAGCAGGAATGATGTTACTGATTACTTGTAATGGTGCTGGCATACTGGATATTGGAAAGATAAATCCAGAAAGTAATATTACGGGAAGCATCAAACCCATCAACGAAATCATCATTGCAGACTGTTGAGTTTCTGCGATGGTTGAGATTAAAATTCCCAACGCTAATGATGTGATTATAAACAAAACACTTTCTGTACCCAATAAAAATAGACTGCCCTGAACTGGCATCTTAAATATAAAAATGCTCAAAACAACTATTACCGCTGCATTTATAACAGATAGAAAAATATACGGAACCACTTTCCCGATAATAACCTGAAATGGTTTTAAGGGTGAAACAAGTAGAATTTCCATGGTGCCCAATTCCTTTTCGCGGGTTATGGAGATTGAGGTCATCATAGCCGAAACCAGCATTAAAATAATAGTCATAACGCCGGGAACGAACATAAAAACACTTTTAAGTTCTGGATTGTAAACCATCCGTGTCTGCGGAATTATCTGATACTCTATTACTATATCTTTATTTTTAGATTGTTGATAGTTTTGAAGTATTGAATTGATATAGTTAGTGATCGAATTTGCAGTATTTGGGTCGGTGGCGTCAGTTATTATTTGAATGGTAGCCTTCTGCTCTTTTATAAGATTTTTGCTGAAATCTTTTTCAAAATTCAAAACTGCTTTTATTTTTCCTTTTTTGAAAGCTGTTTCAATATCGGTTTCCCGAACAATCATTTGTTTAATGGTGAAATATTTTGAAGCTGAAATCTTATTAATTATTTCTTCTGTGGTAGTATCTTTTGAATGGTCCAAAATGGCAATATCAACGTTATTGATTTCATTGGTGATAGCAAACCCGAAAAGCAATATTTGGGCAATGGGCATCCCAAAAAGAATGAACAACGACCGTCTATCCCTGAAGATATGGTAAAACTCCTTTTTTATAAAACCTATAAATCGTTTCATTTTCCCCTCTAACTCCCCAAAGGGGAGAACTTATTTCGTTGTTAATTTTTAATTGCAATCGGTATTTTTTCCCTTTCCTTTGGGAAGGGTCGGGGATGGGATTCTAGCCAATTTCAAAAACACATCGTTCATAGAGTCTACCTTAAATTGTTCTTTCAATTTCTTTGGTGTGTCCAAAGCTTCTATTTTTCCTTCCACCATTATAGAAACACGGTCGCAGTATTCGGCTTCGTCCATATAATGCGTGGTTACGAAAATAGTGGTGCCCTGGTCGGCGGCCTTATAGATCATTTCCCAAAACTGTCTTCGGGTTATGGGGTCAACGCCGCCAGTGGGCTCATCCAAGAAAACAATTTTTGGTTCGTGCAAAAGTGAAACCGAAAATGAAAGCTTTTGTTTCCAGCCCAAAGGCAAGGAGCCAACTAATTTATTACTGATATTTTCCAGCCCCAATTCAGAAATTAATTCTTCCCTTTTCTCCTTAATTTTTTTTTTGGACAAACCATAAATACCTCCAAAAAATGTAATGTTCTCTTTTACTGTTAAATCATCATAAAGTGCGAATTTTTGGCTCATATAGCCTATGTTTTTTTTGATGTTTTCGGGCTGGGAATACACATCAAACCCTGCAACAGTAGCTTGGCCCGAGGAAGGCTTTGAGATTCCTATCAGCATTTTCATAGCCGTGGTTTTTCCTGCGCCGTTCGCTCCCAAAAACCCAAAGATTTCACCTTTTTTGACTTCAAAACTGATAGTGTTTACAGCTGTGAAATCACCAAATGTTTTGGTTAATTGATTGACTTCTATTACATTTTCTTCTTTCATTACCGCGCTAATTCCATAAAGGCATCCTCTATATTTGCTTTGGTAGATTCTATGTGAATAGCTGTTAGGCCTTCTTTTTCCAAATAGGATTGCAAATCACTTATTTCAAATAAATCCCTCTTGTCGGTATAATGCACAAATTCGCCAAAGGGAAAGACGCTATATACGTGCTCGTATTGCTGCAGCGATTGGATCAATTTGTACATATTAACTGCGCCCACATTGTAAATGGTTTTCGGGAATTGGCTTACAATGGCTTCGGGTGTGTCGATTTTTAAAATCTTGCCGCCCTGTATCAAGGCAATCCTGTCGCATAATGCCGCTTCGTCCATATATGGAGTTGAAACCAAAATGGTAATCCCTTTTTTCTGTAAACGTTTCAACATTTCCCAAAATTCCTTTCGCGAAACCGGGTCAACGCCGGTCGTGGGTTCGTCCAGAAAAAGCACTTTAGGTTTGTGAATCAATGCGCAACAGAGGGCGAGTTTTTGCTTCATTCCGCCAGAAAGTTTTCCTGCGCGTCGATTTTTGAAAGGTTCAATTTGAACGTAAATATCTTCAATCAAATCGTAATTTTCTTCAATCGTAGTTCCGAAAATAGTGGCGAAAAACGCCAGGTTTTCCTCTACAGTCAAATCTTGGTAAAGCGAAAAGCGCCCGGGCATATAGCCCACTGCCTTTCGAATGGCCTTATAATCTTTTACAACATCAAATCCGGCAACGGTGGCAGTCCCTTCATCGGAAATTAACAGCGTGGTCAAAATCCTGAAAATGGTGGTTTTCCCGGCGCCATCTGGCCCGATTAGGCCAAAGAGTTCGCCCGGGTTCACATCAAACGAAATGTCCTGAACTGCTTTTACCTTTTTATAGGATTTGCTGATATTGCTTAGGGAAATGCTCATTTCTTTTGTTATTAAATTATTAAGTTATTGGGTTACTGAGTTATTGGGTTATTCTGAAGTGTTAATAACTGAGTAACCCAATAACTCCGTAACTTTTCCCTTAATTTTCAACTTTGACGGTAACTTCCATTGTAACCTTCGATTTTATTGAGTTTGAAATCAAACAAGCCGCTTCCGATTTTTGGAGGATGCGTTCTGCTCGTTCCCGATCTTTTTCATCTTTAATGGTTACGATGGGTTGTAGAATTACTTCCGTCATTAAATATTTGCCGTCCACTTTTTCCAAAACACCTTTCGATTTACAGCTGAATCCTGTGAAATCCAGTTTTGAATTTTCAGCAATTGCCAAAAAAGTAGTCATCAAGCAACTGCTTACTGCTGCTGTAAAAAGATGTTCGGGCGACCAAATATTAGGCATTCCCTTTGGAAATTCGGGAGGTGTAGCAACTTCAATGCAATTTGCTGAATGCGTATTACCTTCTGCCAATTCTGGCGAGCACATCATTCCTTTCCGGTCCTCGCGCCAAGTGATATCTATGTTATAATTATGTTTTTCCATGATTCAGAATATTTTATTGAAAGTAATTGTAATAACCTTCTAGGTTTTCTTTGATGCTTGCTAAAGTTTCAGCGCCTTCATCTGTATTTGAAACTTTTCCCAGAGCCTCAATTTTCTCGATAAGCGGATGTAGAAAAACGTGCAGGTTATCGTGCGAAGGACCTTCCATCGTACATTTTTTAACTACTACATTTTTATCCTCGTTCAGTTTTGAAGCAAGCGCGTGATAATCTTCCACGGTTTTGGGGGCGCTGGATTTTACCAAATTGAGCATTTTGTCCACCCCTTCAGTTGTTTCCAGGTTGGCTTCCCATTTGTTGCCGTTGTCTAACTTTATCTCGTTTACCCAAGCGTTGTTCAGGGCATGGGTTTCTTCGGCCATTTCTTCCATATCGTGTTCGTGAACTCCTTCGGTGGTTTCAACGATATCAGTACTTTCCTGTTTATGTTTTGTTTCGTTACAGCTTATTAATAATGCTGAAATGATTGCTGTTGTTAAGATTGTTTTTTTCATAATATTAAATTTTACGTGTTTATAGTTTAGAGTTTATTGTTGTTTTGGCGAAAGCAATTATATGACCGTCCAGGTCGGCTATATATCCCACGGTGTCGCCCCAATCGCGTGTTTGAAATTCACTGATATTTTTTGCGCCCAATTGGATGCCGCGTTCCAAATAATCGGCGGGATTTGTTACTTTTAAATATATTTCACAACGCGGGATACCGTTGGCAATTTTGGGATGTGGCATTGTTGGACAAAGAATATTCGAGATACCGCTTTCGGGCATCAACCCAAGTTTTACGGTTTTTGAAAGGTGGAACTCTGTCATGCCCGGCACATTCAAAGTAGGAGTTAAATCAAGCAATTTTCCATAAAATTTAGTACTCCGCACTTGATCTGAAACATATAATATAAATTCAACTGTTTTCATATTTTTTGTTTTTTTTCCTACTGACTACTGACTACTGACTACTGACTACTGACTACTGACTACTGACTACTGACTACTGACTACTGAGAAATCCACATTTCCGCAGGCATTCCAATTTTCAGGCTGCCGTTGTTTTTTACTATCACTTTCACGGCATAAACAAGGTTTACCCGTTCTTCTTTGGTTTGAATTATTTTTGGGGTGAATTCTGCCGAAGCTGAAATCCAGCTTATGATTCCAGCATAATCTTTCATTGCTTCACCAGAATCGATTTTTACGGTTACTTGCTGTCCTATTTTAATGTTTGGGAGCTGCGTTTCGCTTATGTAAACACGCAGCGTCATTTCTTCCAAATCGGCAATTTTATAAAGCGGTTTTCCGAAGGAAACAATCTCGCCTGGCTCTGAATATTTCGTTAATACAGTTCCATTTATTGGATTGATAATACTGCTTTTTGAAAGTTGTTCTTCAATTTGAGCAACTTTCGCATCAATGGATTTTACCTCATTTACGATAGGTGCATTTTGTGTTTCCACATTTTGAATTTGTTTTTTCAAAACGTCCACTTGACTGTTGACTTGATCCAATTGGCGCTGGGTGGCAGCGTTTTCGGCAAACATATTTTGAATACGCTGTTGCTCCGTTTTTGCCGTTTGCAATTGTTGGTTCAAAACGCTCACTTGCGACCAAACGCCTCCAGATTTTGATGCAGCTGTTTCCTTTGAAGCAAGAAGTTGTTCTTTGCTTAAATAAAGTTGAAGGGTATCCACGAGTCCGACGACTGTTCCTTTTTCCAAAATTTGTCCTTCCTCCAAATTCAAAAATTCCAGTTTTCCGTTTGCTTCGGACGAGATTGTGATTTCAGTGGCTTCAAAATTGCCATAGCCATCGGCTTTTTCGCTGTTGGAACAGGAGGAAAGAAATCCAATTAGGACTGCTGTTATAATAACAATTGATTTTTTCATCTATATGTTTTTTTACCACGAACACACGAATTTTAGGTGTTTCGCAGGTTAGCTGTAATTTTTTCAATGCCCTGCCAGCAGGTTGTTGCATAAAAAATGATATAATATTCGTGTATTCGTGGTCACTTTTTTAATTTCCTTTGATTATTTTATAATTCGCCTTTGCGAGCGCCAATTGAACTTCGTGCAATTGTTGGTCAATTTTTGCTTCGTAAAGATTATTCAGTTCTGTGATGTATTCCGAAGAAGTGATTGCGCCATTCTGCAATTGGGAAGTCGTGGCCTGTAAAACTTGTTCACGCAATCCAATAATTTCTTCGTCTTTTTTTAACATTACTTCATATTTATTTATGTCACTTTCTGCTTCTTTTTGTTGCATTTCGTTGTTCAACAAAAAGGTTTCTTTTTCGGTGGAAACTATTTCTTTTGAAATATCAATGGCTTGTTTTTTCTTCTTCGTTTTTCCCCAATCGAAAATATTCCAGTTCAATTTCAAGCCAACCATATAGAAATCCTGAAAAGAATTGTCAAGCATATTCAATCCCGGATTGCCGTAACCAGCCTGCGCAAAACCTAATAATTTTGGATAATTGCTTTTAGAAATCACTTCTTTTGAAGTTTCCAATTGCGTTTCCTGCAAATTGAAAAGTTCCAATTCAGGTCGCTGTGATTCAGTTGCTGCCGTAACCAAAATCTCTGGATTTGTTAAAGTTGTAGTGTTGTCCAAATTCTGAAAAATCAACAAGGAGAGGTTTTTCAACGCTTTTTCCCTGTCGAAATTTACTTGCGAAAGTTGCTGTTCCAGTTTCAGTTGTTCGGCTTTCAATAGCTGCTTGGAAGCGGGGAGGACCGCGCCATATTTTACTCCAACACTTGTTTCTTTTAATCGTGCTTCGAGCTGTTCCATTTTTGAAAGCAGCAACTTTTCCTGTTCTTGAAAAAGTAAAACGTTGAAATAATTTTGATTAATCCTCGACTTTAAGGTGTAAAGATTTACCGCAATTTGTTGTTGTTGCGCTGCAAGTTCGGCAGTTTTCAATTTTGTATTCGCCGCAATATTTCCGCCGTTATAAATTAATTGGTTTGCATCCAGCGTGGCGCGATACTGGTCTTTATTGGGCGGTTCAATATTTGAATTTGGAATTTGCAACGGAAACTCAATAACATCTGATTGATAGGTGGCCTGTGCGTTCAGGTCTAATTTGGGCAGCCTTTCTTTTTCCAAAACCTTGATTTCAGAATTTGTTTTTGCTTCCAATAAAGCGGTTTGCTTCGACAAAGGGTAATTTTTTTCAGCAAGCGAATAACACTCTTCCAAAGTCAAAACTTGCTGTGCAGAAAGGAGTAGGGGGGCGAGGCTGAAGATTGTAAAGAGAAGCCGTTTCATTTTTTACTTTTTTATGGAATTGATTATAAACTCAGAAACAGAGACTTTTCGTTCTTCCATCATTTTTTTGAAAGCCTTGTCGTCAATCTTCAAAAACCCTTTTATTAAGGGTGTTGCCACAAAAGGAAAAATATTCAGCGAAATAATATTTACAAAAAGTTGCTCCCCATCTATGGGTTTCAGAATGCCCTTTTCCACTTCTTCGTTCACTTGATTTTTAAATTTTTCCAGTGTTGGAAAAGCTGCGTTTTGTTGGATTTTCTCAAAAAACTTAGGATTCCGATTCAATTCCTGAATTATGAAATTGGGCAGATAGGGATGCTTTGATATAAAAGTGATGTAATTGTGTGTGAAGTTTTTCACTTTGTCCTCAATGGAGGAATCATCGTTCAGAATTTTATTGAGCTGTGGTGCTAAAAGAGAAAAGGCATTGCTGAAAACCGCTTCAAAAAGCAATTGTTTGCTTCGGTAGTAATAATGCAGCATCGCTTTGTTAATGCCCGCCTCGTCTGCAATTTCCTGCATACGCGCGCCATCCATTCCTTTCTTTTGGAATACGCTTTCGGCAGCGTTCAGTATTTGCCCCTCCGTATCCTGATTTTTATTTGTCTTTGCCATTTTTTAACTTTATGGTTTAACCATTTGGTTAACAAAGATAGATAATTTACTTTTACTAAAACTAATTTTAGAAATAAGTTTAAAAGTTTTTTGTGGATAATTGATTTATATCATTCCTACAAGTGAAGAAATACCTTAAGTTTATTGCCTCTTTTGTAATTACTTAATAATTAGAAAAAGAGAAGCGTATATTTACATATCCTTCTGAAGAATTAACTTTTTAAAAAATAATAGTATGCAAAAATTATTGGTCATAACAATTTTTGTCACGTTACTTTCCGGGTGTTCCAGCAGCCGTTTGGTTGATGAATACATAAATACAGAAGCGCCAAATTTTCAGGCCAATAAAGTTTTGGTGGTTGGGTTAACACCAGACGCAGTTTTGCAGCGCCAATTTGAATATAGTCTTTCGCAAGCTTTGGAAGCCGAAGGGGTGATTACCGTAAAAAGTGTTGAATATTTTGAAAGTACCTTCTCAGAAAACAATCAAACGGAAGAAAATTTAAAAAGCATAGAAAATGAACTTTTAAATGCAGGTTTTGATGCGGTGCTTTTTTCAAAAGTTACGGGGCAGGAAAGCAAGGTAACCATTGGGCAATCTTATAGAAATCTTGCAAAATCCTTTGAGTCATTCAGTGATTATTATAATGAAAATAGGCCTGTGTATGGCAATGAGCAGATTGAAGACTACCCAGTTTATAATACCGAAACCTCTTTGTATTGTCTCTGCCCCGGCAAGGAGCGTGATTTAATCTGGCGAGGAAAGATAGACATTGTCAATCCGCCGGGAGCTGCATCCACCATTCGTGATTATGTAAAAACAATTGTGCAAACGCTTAAAAGGAATAATCTTCTAATTTTATTGTGAAATAATTCACTTGTGAAGTACCAAAAGTGGTACAAGTGAACCATAATTTATTTTTGAGGTTTCTGAACCAAAGATAAAACGATCAAAAAAACTTTTGCGCTCCACAATCATGGCGTGAAGTTGAACGGGAATTAACTGCTCAAAAGCATTAATGGCCATTGAGGCAGGTATATTTTTAATTGAAAAACGTTCAAATCCTATTTCTTTGAAAACCTCTTCAGTATGGTTTCTTTGTGAGGATAGCTCTATACTTTCTTCCTCTATTTCAAGAATTTTTAATGAGGCGTTGTGTTTGTTTACTATTTCCGAAATGATTTTGAGCGATTTGTTTGCTACATCATATTGATAATTTAGCGATAGCAAAACCGATTTAATTTTTTCAAAAGCAAAACCTTCGGGAATCACAATAACGGGACAATCAACGTTTCGTATAATTTTCAAGGTGTTACTTCCAAAAATAACTTCTGCAGCACCTGTTGCACCGTTGGACCCCATTATTATTAATTCAATATTGTTTAGCGCTACAGCTTGGTTTACAGCATCAACAATATTGTCAAAATCTACTTTTGGAACAAAGGTGAAATCTTCTCCCTCAGAAATTGATTTACAAAATTGGACCATTTTTTCAAGCTCCTTTTTATTGTCATTCAAAATGCCTTCATAGACCGATGTGCCGGGAGCGCCGTAAAGTACATCGGCAGTTATATAGCCAGAAGGTTTTTGCGAATTGAGAATGTGAAATGTACATTTTTCACCTTCAAAAAACTTCAGGGCATACTTAATTGCATTCTTGGAGTTTTTTGAAAAATCTGTGGGCAAGAGTATGTTATTCATCTTTTTTTGAATTTCTTCAAAATTAATTTTTAGACGTGATATCTAAAATGATTTTCCTCATACTTTAAGCGGTAAAGTACATAGATATTTGTACTTGGAAGGGGGTTTTTAAGTAGCCTATTTCGAAGTAAAAAAAGAGATTAAATTATCTCGTATATGACAAAAATCATATTATATCTATTCCTTGAGTACTAATTTTGTCACGTAAATTAATCTTAACAACTATGAAAATTATAATGAAATCACTAGCCGCATTAGCAATTGTAACCTTGATAAGCTGTGGCGGAAAAGAAGAAAAGAAAAGTAACGATATTCAGATTGGCCAAAAGCCAGCTGCAACCGAAGCATCTGCTGACAGTACCACAAGCGCAGCCTCTGATGTGAAACCTTCAGAAACAGTTGATCTTACCAATAAGGGTATTGGGCCGATTAAAAATGTTGAGCTTGCAGCCGAAATTGACCAGGCAATGGCTGCCAAAGGAATGGAAGTTTATAAAACTAAATGTATGGCTTGCCATAAACCAGACAAGAAGTTTATTGGTCCTGCCCCAACAGGAATTTTGGAAAGACGTACTCCGGAGTGGATTATGAACATGATCTTGAATCCTGAAGAAATGACCAAAAATGACCCGCTAGCGAAAGCGCTTTTGATTGAGTTCAACGGATCGCCTATGGCAAACCAGAACTTGACAGAGGAAGAGGCAAGACAAGTATTGGAATATTTTAGAACACTTTAATATATACTTAAGCAACCAACCCCCTTGCAGGATTGTGATGGTCCTGCAAGGGTTAAAAACCACAATCAAGATGAAAACAGCAATTAAACTACTATTTGTTTCGGCTGCACTGCTCGTGTTTTCGGCCTGCAAAAACGAAACTAAAACCGAAGGAGATGGAACTGTTGTAGATAATTCAGCAACTACAAGTGTAAGTTCCGAAAGACAAGGTCAAGCCTTTATTGAAGGGGACGAATCTACTCCAAACATTCTTCAAGTTGCAATTGGCTCTCCAGACCACACTACACTTGTGGCGGCGGTTCAAGCAGCCAATCTTGAAAATGCATTGGTAAACGCAGGTCCCTTGATGGTGTTTGCGCCTACAAATGCAGCTTTTGAAGCGCTACCTGCCGGAACTGTTGAAAATTTGCTAAAGCCTGAAAATAAAGATCAGCTTGCAAGCATTTTGAAAAATCACGTTACTCCGGGTAATTACTCCAAAGACTTTTTGAAAAAGTTTAAAAAATTGGGACAAGCCGGTGGTCAAGACGTAACCGTCGAAGTAAATGGAGATGATGTTTATGTTGGTGGTGCAAAGATCATTGCAAGCGTGGAGGCCGGAAACGGGATTATACACGTAGTGGATAAAGTAATACTTCCTGCAAACTAAACAATTGAAAAACTTAAATTAAAACAATAGAACAATGAAAAAAACAATTAATATTTTAGTTTCCCTTGTTATGGTTGCCGGATTGGTAAGCTGTAATAATGGTGATAACAAAAAACAAAGTAAGGGGCAGGGTGGTTTGGCCACCAACGCCGCTGAAAAAGTTTACGTAGCACCCGGCGAACACGATGATTATTACGCATTCTTCTCTGGAGGGTATAGTGGTAACCTTACCGTTTACGGGCTTCCATCTGGACGTATGTTCAAGGAAATTCCGGTATTTTCGCAATTCCCTACCAGTGGTTATGGCTATTCAGAAGAAACCTTGCCTATGTTCAACACCTCATTTGGTTTTGTGCCTTGGGACGATTCCCACCACCCTGATATTTCACAAACAAACGGGAAATTGGACGGACGATGGATTTTTATAAATGGAAATAATACGCCCCGTATTGCCCGAATCGATTTGGAAACTTTTGAAACTGTAGAAATTATCGAGCTGCCAAATAGTGCAGGAAACCACAGTTCTTCCTTCATTACCGAAAATACCGAATACGTTGTAGCTGGAACTCGTTTCTCTGTACCAGTGCCACAACGTGATATGCCGATAAAAGATTACAAAGGTAACTTTAAAGGCGCACTTTCATTCGTGAGTGTAGATCAGGAAACTGGTCGTATGGGCATTAAATTTCAATTGATGATGCCAGGTTTTAACTATGACCTTTCACACCCTGGACGTGACAAATCTCACGGATGGTTTTTCTTTACTACCTATAATACTGAGGAAGCAAATACATTGATGGAGGTAAATTCATCACAAAATGACAAGGATTTCATTGCGGCTGTAAACTGGAAAGTAATTGAAGAATATGTAAATAACGGAGGCGGAACAAAAATGCCGGCTAACTATGCGCATAACGTATATGATCATAATACGCATATGGCCACATCAACTATGGAAAAAGAGGTGCTAACTGTAGATCCTACCAAAGTTCCCGGCGCAGTTTTCTTTCTTCCTACACCAAAGTCTCCACACGGTTGTGACGTAGATCCAACTGGAGAATACATAATAGGTAACGGTAAACTTTCTGCTGACCTTACAGTACACTCTTTCACTAAAATGATTGATGCTATTGAAAATAAAAAGTTTGATGGCGAAGCTTATGGAATTCCTATCTTAAAATTTGAGGATGTATTGGCAGGTACTGTAAAACAACCAGGATTAGGCCCATTACACACTGAGTTTGATGGCAAAGGAAATGCTTATACCACCTTCTTTATTTCTTCTGAAGTAGTAAAATGGAAACTAGGAACTTGGGAAGTTTTGGACCGCCAACCAGTATTTTATTCTGTGGGTCACGGCATGATTCCTGGTGGAAACTCACGTGAGCCTTTCGGTAAATATTTTGTTGCAATGAACAAGATTACAAAAGACCGTTACTTGCCAACAGGACCAGAACTGGAACACTCTGCACAGTTGTTTGATATTTCCGGAGACAAGATGGAATTGCTGTTAGATTTCCCAACCCATGGGGAACCACATTATGCTGCTGGTATTGCTGCAGATATATTGAAGAAAAATGCTAAGCAATTTTACAAATTGTCAGAAAATACAAACCCTTATGCCACACTTTCTGAAGCAGATGCACGTGTAGAGCGCAAAGGCAACGAAGTTCATATTTATATGACTACCATACGAAGTCACTTTACTCCAGATAATATTGAGGGTGTAAAAGTGGGTGACAAGGTATTCTTCCATATTACAAACCACGAACAGGATTTTGATGTACCACACGGATTTGCAATGATAGGCGCAAATAACGCTGAATTATTGATAATGCCTGGACAAACCAAAACCTTGGTTTGGGAACCAAAACAAGTGGGAGTATGGCCATTCTATTGTACAGATTTCTGTTCTGCACTTCACCAGGAAATGCAAGGTTACGTTCGCGTGAGCCCAGCAAATTCCAATATGGAGCTTAGTTGGTCCTTGGGTGAAGATTAATTAAGAAGTTTTTAGTTGTGGAAATACTAGATTAGTGATTGATGGTATTTTCAAAGGAAAGACGGGGGTTCGTTGATTTTCCCCCGTCTTTTAAAAAAATTGTAGAAGTGATTACACTTCATACATCTCAAAACCAACCCCACACCATCTGCACGAAGACTTAAACCGAAAACCAACCGCACGGACGTTTAAGAATTAAAATTCAAAAAAATGAAAAAAGCAGGAATAATAATGATAATTGGATCCTTGCTGCTATTGGGTCTCTTTAAATTCCCGTTGTGGAATATTATGCTGGGTGCGCCCCAGTATCCAGACCCATTGGGAATGGACATCTATATCCAGGGAATTCAGGGCGTAGAGGAATTTGACATTCAAAATATTGATGGCCTTAACCACTATATTGGAATGAAGACAATTCCAAAAGTAGAGGATATGTGGGAATTTGAAGTTTTTCCTATCGTAATAGGGATAATGGTTGCGCTGGGAGTAATAATAGGGTTGCTTGGTTTCTTAGGAAAATTGAGCTACAAATGGTTCTTGGGCTGGTTTTTGGTAATGTCCATACTTGGAATAATGGGTATGTACGACTTTAACTTGTGGTTGATTGATTATGGAACCGATCTAGACCCCAAGGCTATCATGAAACTTGAAAATCCGGATGGAACCCCAATGACTTATAAACCACCCTTGTTGGGTTATCAAAAAATGTTGAATTTTGATGTAGATTCTTGGCCAGGAGCGGGAGCATATATGATTTTTGTAGGGATGATGCTTACCGTAGTAGCTTTCTTTGTTGGAAAGAAAGAATATAATAAAATAGAAAAATAATCAACTTGTTAAAACAGTACAGCATAATGAAACATTTCATCTTTTTGGGTATAATAACCGCTTTGCTTGTTTCCTGCAACGTGAGCCCGCAACATATAGAATACGGCTCAGACACTTGCCATTATTGCAATATGACTATTGTGGACCGTCAGCATGCATCGCAGGTTGTAAGCACTAAAGGTAAAGCCTTTAAGTATGATGCCATTGAATGTATGGTTCATTCGTTACAGGATGATATGAAAGATACAGAAATTGCATTGTATTTGGTTGCAGATTTCCATCAGCCAGGACAATTGATGGATGCTACAACGGCATCATATCTTATTAGCGATCAAATTTCTAGCCCTATGGGTGCCAACCTTTCAGCTTTTGAAAATGAAAAGGTAGGTTTAAAGGCACAGGAGAAATTTACCGGAGAATTATATTCTTGGGAAGAAATCCAAAAACACTTAAAGCTATAATGTTTTTGAAAATTAGGGCCTCAGAAAGTTTCACTTTTTATTTATAACAAAAGGGAGATTACTGAGGTCTTTCTTATAGATTTTTTTGATAATAACATTCTCAGAAATTGTAAAAAGCACCAAAAAAATTCAAATTCCTTTTTATCCATTAAATTCAGTATCTTCCATCTTTTTTAATTCAAAGCTGTTTTTTTTATGGCTTTGTATTGTCTAATTTTGCTTCAGTTTTGAAAAAAATACTTCACATATTTACTCTCACTTTTTTGTTTTTTGCCACAGCAACCAGTTTGGCCAAAACCATAACCGTTTGCAATACATGTGATGTAAAAACTATTCAGCAAGGCATAAACTTGGCTGCCGATGGCGATACCGTCTTGGTAAAAAAAGGGATTTATAAGGAGGTAAATATTATAGTTGATAAAAGTATTATCCTACTCGGCGAAAACCTGCCAACCATTGATGGAGAGGACAAAGGTGAAATCATTAAAATTGTAGCTGATAATGTTACGGTGGACGGTTTTAAGATTATAAACGTAGGCACCAGCTATACCTCAGATTATGCCGCTATTCGGGTAATCAAAAAGAATGGATATCTCATCCAAAATCTTCAGCTCGAAAAACTTTTCTTCGGAATATATTTGGAAAGATCCAATAATGGCAAAGTATTGAACAATACCATTAAGGGTGATGCCGTAAACGAATATAACTCCGGCAACGGTATCCAACTGTGGTACTGCAATGACGTTGAGGTACGTGGAAACAATGTCCAGAACGTTCGCGATGGCATTTATCTGGAATTTTCAGACAATATAAAAATAACTCGCAACCTTAGTAAAAACAACCTGCGTTATGGGCTACACTTTATGTTCAGCAACAATGATATTTATGAGTACAATACTTTTGAGAACAATGGTGCCGGAGTAGCCGTGATGTTTTCAAAATTTATAGAAATGAACAGCAATATTTTCAAGGAAAACTGGGGCACGGCAGCCTTCGGTCTTCTTTTGAAAGAAATAAACGATGCCACCATTTCTAACAATATCTTTAAGGAGAATACGGTAGGAATAAATATTGAGGGCAGTAACAGGGTAACCTATAAAAACAATGATTTCATTAGCAACGGTTGGGCCATAAAGGTTCGGGGTGCCTGTTATGCCAACGCTTTTACTGAAAATAATTTTCTCTATAATTCCTTCGATATTTCATATAACAGTAATATGAACGATAATGAGTTTGACAATAACTATTGGAGCAATTACACAGGTTACGACCTTAACCGAAACGGAATTGGCGATGTGCCTTATCGCCCAGTAAAACTCTTTACTTACATTGTAAACCGCACCCCCGAAACCATTATTTTAATGCGAAGTCTTTTTATAGATATTATTGATTTTTCCGAAAAAGTTTCCCCTGTTTTCACACCAGATAATTTGGTGGACGAAAACCCAAAAATGAAGCCCATAGACCATGATAGAAGTTAAGGATTTATATAAAAAATTTGGGAAGAACGAAGTGCTCAAGGGCATTGATCTCAACATAGAGCGAGGTGGAATTTTCTCCGTTTTGGGGCCGAACGGCTCAGGAAAAACCACGCTCATTAAATGTATTCTGGGAATGGTTTTGCCCGATTCGGGAAATATTTCCATAAATGGTAAAGCGTTGAAAAACAATTACAAATACCGAAATGAAATTGATTATCTGCCGCAAATAGCCAACTTTCCCGGAAACCTAAAGGTAAGCGAACTCATTGCCATGATCAAAGATTTGCGCGATTCAAAAGCCACCAAAGATCAGGAATTGATCGAGCTTTTTAAACTGCAGCCCTTTCTCAATAAAAAATTGGCTAACCTTTCAGGCGGTACTAAACAGAAAGTGAATTTAGTACTCACCTTTATGTTTGACAGTCCTTTGATAATCCTCGATGAGCCTACGAGCGGCCTCGATCCAATTTCGCATTTGCGTTTAAAGAATTTAATCTTTTCCGAAAGGGAAAAAGGCAAGACTATTTTGGTTACCTCGCACATCTTAAGTTTTGTGGAAGAAATTGCCGACGAGATTGTTTTTCTTTTGGAAGGAAAAATATATTTTAAAGGGAGTATTCCAGATTTGAAAGCAAAGACAGAACAACCCGATTTTGAACACGCCATAGCCTCCATTTTATCTTCAAGTTATGCTTAAAATATTAAAATACAGTTTTTACGATTTAATGCGAAGCCGTTGGAGCTACGTCTATTTTCTGTTCTATTTATTGCTCGGCGTGGTGCTTCTATTTTTGAACAACGACCTTTCAAAGGCTGTGATAACGCTGATGAACGTAATCATTATTTTGGTGCCGCTTATCGGGACTATTTTTGGGGTGATGTATTATTACAACTCCCGCGAGTTTACCGAACTGCTCTTGGCACAGCCCGTAAAGCGGAGCTCCATCTTTTTGGGGCAGTATTTTGGGGTTGCCACCTCACTGTCTATGAGTTTGGTAATTGGGCTGGGAATGCCCTTTGTTTTCTACGGAATTTTTAACAGTAACGCTATTTGGGATTTTTCATTATTGCTTGTAACCGGTGCGTTTTTGACCTTCATTTTTACGGCATTAGCTTTTGTAATAGCCCTTTCCAACGAAAACAAAATCAAGGGTTTCGGGTACGCCATCCTGCTTTGGCTGTTTATGGCCGTAATTTATGACGGAATCTTTTTAATGTCACTATTATATTTTGAAGACTATCCATTAGATAATTTTTCGCTCATCGCCACCATGCTAAATCCAGTAGATTTATCGCGGGTTTTGATACTTTTAAAGCTGGATATTTCAGCACTTTTGGGTTATACCGGCGCCGTGTTTCAGAAATTCTTTGGAACCAACTTTGGGTTGTTGCTATCGTCAGCAATGTTAATAGTTTGGGTAGTGGTACCTACTTTCTTTATTTGGCGAATTGCGAAACGGAAGGATTTTTAAAATAAGAATGACATTTCTTGTGTTTTAAAAAGACTAAAATGTATTTTTTATGACTTTGGTCATACTATAAAACTTTTTGAATCATCACCTTTACCGCATTTTCAATCCAAATTCTTTTTAAATGCAAAGCACCAGTCCGCACACCTTCCACATCCCTGTTATGGGGATTTCATACACCATAGATAGTCCCATAAAAGTGGCATGTTTTGGCATAAACTCAGCAATTTCGGTTATTGAGGACAATATTTTGGAAGTAATGCGGAAATACTACTACCAACAAAACAATGAGCCGTACATTGCCATAACCATAAAAGATGAAGATTACCGGGCGCGGCGCATTACAGATTATCTAAACCTGATGCAGCGCATTGTTACTTCAAAAATGGATAAGATAAAAACTTCTACTTTCGAGGCAGGTTCAGATTTGGTAAAATATTTTGAGATGCTACCCGATACAAGCATGCTAAAGGAAAAGTATCATGAATGGCTATTTACCTCCAATCCTGAAAAGAAGGGAATGTTGGAAAATTTTCTACGTAAACTCGTGGTTCCGGGTTCGGTGGAAGTAAATATAATGACCAAAGTTGACAAGGAAAATCTAGATAAAAACAAAGATATAATTGAAAACGGATCTGATGCTTTAACGGCGCTAAAAGGGTATGCTAAGAGCGAACTCACCAATTCGTCCCTTATTTTTTCTGCAGGAATGAATCCGCGGCTCTATAATTATATGGAAAGCTTTTCAGACTTTGATGCATACCAATGGGGCTGTTTTCATAAAAAAGTAGTCATAAAGGTTAGCGATTACCGTTCGGCTTTGATCCAGGGAAAATATCTGGCAAAAAAAGGAATCTGGGTGAGTGAGTTTCGTATTGAGTCCGGACTTAATTGTGGCGGACACGTTTTTGCTACCCAAGGCTTGCTTATGGGACCAATACTTCAGGAATTTAAGGAGAATAAGCAGGAATTGCAGGACAGTCTTTTTGAACTTTACAATCCCGCTATTATCGCCAAAGGAAAGGTTGGTTTTTCACAGCCGCATCCCATAAAAATCACGGTTCAGGGTGGTATTGGAACAAATGAAGAAGATAACTTATTACGAGATTTTTACAAAGTGGACGGCACGGGTTGGGGCACACCATTTTTGCTATGCCCAGAAGCAACCACCGTTGATGAAAGCACACTTAAGCTGCTCTGCCAATCAAAAAAAAAAGATGTGGTTCGCAGCAAGGCATCACCTTTGGGAGTACAGTTTAATTATTTAAAAGGAACCACTGCTGAAAAGGAACGACTTGACCGGATAGCAAAAAATAAGCCCGGTAGTCCGTGTACTGAAAAGCTATTGGTCTCAAATACCGAATTTACCAAAGAGCCAATTTGCACCGCTTCAAGCAAGTATCAAAAGTTGAAACTGGAACAATTGGGAACTCTTAATCTTTCCAAAGAGGAGCTGAAGCGCCAACGGGAAGATGTTTTGGCGAAGGAATGTCTTTGTATCGGCTTGAGTAATTCGGCTGCCATAAATTATGATGTTCCATTTCTTAAAAAATTAACTGCGGTAACCATTTGTCCGGGGCCGAATATTGTGAATTTTTCAAAAGTTACAGGCTTACGTGAAATGACAGACCATATTTACGGTCGTAAAAACGTAATGCAACAACCCCATAGACCAATGATGTTTATTGCCGAATTGAGGCTGTACATTGATTATCTGAAAAAAGAGATAAAGAGTACCTTCTCGCCAACTGCCCGCGATTTTAAAGGATGGGAAAAATTTAGTGCGAATCTTCTCGATGGCATCGCGCATTACTATGATTTGGCCACTACTTATACCTTGAACAATACCGAACAATTTGAGCATGATTTAAAGGAAGCCCAAAACGAAATTTTAAAAATTCAGGAATCGCAGTTGCAGTTGGGGTAGAGGTAATGGGTATTTTCATTTAGATATATTTTAGCCGTTATGTCGAGTGAATTTAAGGTCTTGCGATTTATTCTATACTTGAATAAATTGTGAGAATAAGTTCAGTATCCCTACATAAGCCTTTGCCCGTCAATAATGTCTTCACACGGAAATAGAAATAGTTTCCGAATATCTTTCTCCGCCTTTAGAATTCTTACAAACATTCTAAATTTTAAATCCGTTATGAAGTAATAAAGCTGAAATCTTGCATTTTTCCATCGTACCTATTCTTAAAAAATTCGAAAATAACTTTTCTAAATATGATAATGGTCATAAATCATTTTTTGTGAATGTTTTTATTTTGCTATTAAGATATATATGTCTTAAATAAACAATTTAAAACCTGACCAATATGTTAAGCAAACAACAAGCACGGGCATTTTTCCTTGGCGGAACGCTCGTAACATTCCTGATTTTTATTGGCCTTACCATTTATTCATTTAGCGATGGCAACGACCAAACCAACTATGAAAACATTACCGAACAAGTAGTGCGCGGCAAGGTTATCTGGGAAGAGAACAACTGTATGGGCTGCCACACCATTCTTGGGGAAGGTGCCTATTATGCACCCGAACTTACCAAGGTAATTGAACGCCGTGGCGAAGGCTACGTAAAAGCAGTGCTTATGACTCCAGTGCCTTGGGCACCAAACGATCGCAAAATGGTAGCCTACGGTTTTTCCGAAGAAGAAGCTATGGATGTCATCGCCTTTTTTAATTGGATTGGGGAGATAGACCTAAATGGCTTTGACCGTATTGTGTCGCCGTTGGCAAAAGACAAGCAACTAACCAATAACTAACCAAAAATAAAATTTTATACTGATGAAATATAAATCTCAAAAAGTAGCGTACTGGTTTTTTGCACTCTCTATGCTTTTACTGGTACTTCAAATAACCTATGGCTTTATTATGGGTTTCGCCCGAATCGGAATGGATGGCTTGCACGAATTTATTCCTTTTAACACAGCGCGTGCTGTTCATACCAACCTGCTTGTAGTTTGGTTGCTCTCCGGATTTATGGGAGCTGCCTATTACATTATCCCCGAAGAGGCCCAACGCGAGCTCGTTAGCGTAAAGTTGGCGTATGTGCAGCTTATTTCACTTGCAGCCGTGGGTGTTGCAGCAATTGTAGGCTATCACTTTAACTGGTGGGAAGGCCGTAAGTTTTTGGAAATTCCACGCCAGCTCGACTATTTGGTAGTTTTAAATGTATTATTGTTTTTGGCATTAATACTCTTGACGCTCTTCAAAGGAAAACGAAAAACCACAACGGCACTTGTGCTTACTATGGGGCTTTTGTTTGCTGCTTTGTTATACATTCCCGGAATGTTACCGTTTGACAGCCAGGTAACCGACAGCTTTTTCCGCTGGTGGGTTGTTCACCTTTGGGTTGAGGGCGTTTGGGAGCTTATCATGGGCGGTATCCTTGCCTTCCTATTAATAAAGTTAACAGGTGTTGACCGTGAGGTTATCGAAAAATGGCTTTACGTAATCGTGGGTCTCACATTCCTTTCCGGAGTACTGGGTACCGGGCACCACTACTATTATATTGGTGTGAATAAAATCTGGCTTATCGTTGGTGGAATTTTCTCAGCTCTGGAGCCATTGGCTTTTCTTGCAATGGCACTTTTCGCAGTAAATATGTACCGCAAGGGTGAAAAGAAACACCCCAACAAAATAGCTTTGTTTTGGACGCTGGGCGCTGCAATTGTATCCTTCGTGGGTGCGGGACTTTTAGGATTTGCACACACTCTGCCACAAACAAACCTTTATACCCACGGAACCTTGGTAACCGCGATGCACGGCCACTTAGCGTTTTGGGGTGCTTACGCCATGATTGTTTTGGCAATTATAAGCTACAGCCTTCCAAATATGACGGGACGTAAATTTTATGATGGCGTGCGTGGCCGCGTGGCATTTTGGACAGCCAATATAGGGATGATCGGGATGACGATGGCCTTTGGAGTAGCTGGGGTGGCACAGGTTTATTTGGAACGGAAATTTGGGATGGAATTTATGGCGGTTCAAAAAGAAATTAGCATCCACTTTGTAGTGTTGATTATCTGCGCCAGTCTATTCGCCGTAGGTATTTTAACCTATATCTATGATTTTTATAAGCACGGTCGCCCAACAGATGAAGCTTTGGAAACCGTGGAAAGTACATACCTATAATAAATTAAAGGCCTGAAATGGGTTACGCTCTTATACCTGAAAACCTGGGAATTAATTCATATAAAACAGTTTTAAGTCATTCCCAACCAGAACCAAGTTTCGGGCCTTTTTAATAAATTGTTTGTCTGGTCGAGCCCTTCGGCAGACTCAGGATAAACTAAAGTCGTGATCTAATTAGCAGTAGGAAACTTAGCGTTTTCGACTGCACTCGAACTGACATTTAAAAATTTAGCATTATGTCCACTACAGATACTATCAATATAAAACCATTAACAGAGCTTTCTTCGGAAACACCTTTTTATAAACCCATTTCGCGGGAGGTGGAAGTTTTTCAGCACGCGTTCAAAAATAAATTGCCTATTTTGCTGAAAGGCCCCACGGGAACTGGAAAAACTAGGTTTGTAGATTTTATGGCGCATCAGTTAGAGCAACCGCTCATCACCGTTTCCTGCCATGAGGAAACCTCTTCCACAGATCTTATTGGGCGCTACATCATCAAGGGTGCCGAGACCATTTGGGTGGACGGGCCGTTGACGAAAGCCGTAAAAGAGGGCGCCATTCTTTATTTGGATGAAATTGCCGAAGCCCGTCCGGACGTTGTGGTTGCGATACATTCCTTGACGGATCACAGAAAGGAACTTTATATTGACAAATTAGGCATTACCGTAAAGGCACATCCCGATTTTATGCTCGTGGCGTCTTTCAATCCGGGTTACCAAAAAGGTTTTAAGGAATTAAAACCATCTACCCGCCAGCGTTTTGTGGCGCTTTCGTTTCAATATCCGACCTCAAAAGACGAAACCGAAATCGTTGCAACTGAAACTGGCTTGGACAAAGACACTTCAAAAAAACTGGTGAACATCGCCAATAAAATCCGCAATCTCACCGAGTTGGGGCTTACTGAAACCGTTTCCACCCGTTTGTTGGTGGACGCGGCAATGCTTATAAACAGTGGCCTTCCGAAGCGGCTTTCGGTAAAAGTAGCCATAGTGGAACCGTTGACCGACGACGCGGAAATTACCCAAGCACTCACCGACCTCTGCGATTTGATGATTTAAGCCAAAAGCCATGTTTGAACCCGATGAGTTTATCTTTGCCAAGGTTGCAAAATTCCTAAAACACCGAAAAAAAAGTGCGAGGGAAGCCATTGCGCACACCGTAAAGCTTAGTGAAATAAAGTCTCGGCTTACTTTGGTGGCCCGCGCCGTAACCGGCCATCCCATCGAAATTTTTGAGGCAGAGCAGGAGGGCGGTTATAAGAACAACGCCTTCTTTTTACCCGAACGGTTTTCGGGTTCTGATACTTCAGAAAAAAATCTGGCTTTTTATATTTTTAGGACGCTTTATCTTTCAATTCAAAAAAGTTTTCAGCTTAATTATGAATTGGGCGAAGAACATACGTTGGAAGCGGCCCGGCAAATTTCACAAGAAAATTCTGAAAAAGTCTTAAAGGAGATTTTCAGCCAATTCCCGGGAACTGAAACCATTTATACCGAACTGAAATTGCTTTTTGAAGAAAATACTTCGGAAAAAAATCCGCCCGACTATTACTTCATCTATGGGAAATGGATGGAAAATTCTCCAGAAACTCCGAAGAAAAAAGTGCTTCAGAATATTTCAGAAAAAGTAAAATCTGCTATCGGAGAAGAGATAAATACTATTTTGAAGGCTAATGCGGTGGAGGAGATTAAATCCATTGAAGTTGACAAAAAAGCGCAAGAAGATTACGTGCTCACCCACAATTTTGAAAAGGCCGAAACCGCGGAAGAGTGGGAGGGCGGCTGGCGCGATTTTGATGGCGATGACGAGCTGAACGACCACGCCAACGCGCTCGAAGATTTAAATATGAAACAGACCGTGCGGGTGGACGACCCCACGCATTCCATATATCAGGCGGAGTTTATTGAAAATACCACAATTTCAGAAAGCGCTGAAATTGAAAATGCCAACTACAACATTTTGTATGACGAATGGGACTATTCCAAACGTGTTTACAAACCAGATTTTTGCAAAGTTTATCCGCAAACACAGACTGAAACCGATTCTGATTATTATAGAAATACCCTACGGGAACACGCTTCGACTTTGATGGGGCTTCGGAAAATGCTCACTTCGGTAAATAATAAATACCAGCAGCAACGCAGGCAGCTGCAGGGCGAAGAATTTGACCTCGATGCACTCACGGATTTATATGTGGACGTTCATTCGGGCCACACGCCTTCGGAAAATATTTACCTATCAAAACGCAAAAAGGAAAAAGACCTTTCCATTTTGATGCTTTTAGACAGCAGCCTTTCCAGCGATGGCTATGCCGCGGACAATCGGGTAATTGATGTGGAAAAGCAGGTTTCCATCATTTTTGGAGAAATTTTGGAGGAATTCAACGTAGATTTTTCTATTGCTGGTTTCTATTCCAAAACCCGCAACCACAGTTCCTATTTAACTTTAAAGGATTTTGACGAACCGTGGCAAAAGGCAAAACACAAAGTGGGAGCATTGCAGCCAAGTGGCTATACACGCATTGGTACGGCGTTGCGGCATTCCGGAGCTTTGCTGGACAAGCGCGACACCAAAAACAAATGGGTTATCCTGATTTCTGATGGAAAACCTAATGATTACGACAAGTACGAAGGCAAATACGGCATCAACGATGTGAAGCAGGCGCTTCGCGAGCTGAACCAGCGGAATATCAATTCGTATGCATTGGCAATCGAAGCACAGGCAAAATATTACTTGCCGCAGATGTTTGGGCAGAACCATTTCCAGATTTTGACTACGCCCGTTGAATTGCTGCAATCGCTTGTAAAACTCTACGACAAAATAAAGCACCAAAGCTAAAATGGAAAGTACGGCCAAAATAGATTACAAAAATATTTTTTACCCACCGGGAGGAATCCTGATATGGATTATTATTTATTTGGAATTGGTAACCTTCGGGATTGCCTTGGTTTTTATGGCGCTGAACGCAAGGGCAGAGCCCGAACTTTTTCACGAATCCCGCCTGTTGCTAAACACGGCTTATGGCGCCATAAACACCGTTTTTCTGCTCAGCAGCGGTTGGTGCATGGCGCAGTCGGTGCATTTTCTGAAATTGGGAAATTTTGGCAAAAGCAAGTTGTTTCTTCGGTTGACCATTCTCGGCGGAATGCTGTTTTTGGTTCTGAAAGCCGTGGAATACGTCGATAAGATTGAAGCAGGATTGACGGTGGGTTACAATGCATTTTTTGAATATTATTGGATGCTCACCCTTTTTCACGTAATACACGTGGTGGTGGGGGTTATTATTTTGCTGGTTTTGGGAAGAACCCTCAGCAAAAAACCCGAAACTCTCAAAATTGCTGATTACGAATCGGGCGCAGCCTTTTGGCATATGTGCGATTTGATTTGGCTGTTGCTCTTCCCCATAATCTATTTACTTTTTTAAAAATGGAACGCACTTTTAACATCACTTGGCTTGTTTTAATTGGCTTGACCCTCCTTTCCGCGGTGTTCGCCAATTTGGATTTTCCCTATGTTGCAATAATCATTTTAGGGCTTTCCTTTTTGAAATTTATAGGCGTGGCATTCTTTTTTATGGAACTTAAAAAGGCGAATGCTTTTTGGAAGGTACTGCTCGTGGCGTTTTTGACGCTATTGCTTGTTGTGGTTTGGGCGGTTTAAATAATCACGAAAAGTATTGCTTTTGAAGAACGGAATTAGTGCTTTTCATAGGATGCGTTGTTGGTAACTGGCTATATTCAGTCGTAAATTCTAATTATTTCGCCATTTCCTTTTCCGTTAACACTTCTAACATATCCATTAATTACTTTCTTCATCGGTATAGGATTGTGTCCTGGAAAATAGTCTTTGTACTTTTCGTATGCATCTTCGACCATTCCAGAAGAAACGACATTTACTCTAATTCCGTTTTCAATTTCAAGGGCAACTGCTTTTACAAAACTGTGTATTCCGCCATTAACCATAGCGGCACTTGTGGTCTTTACAACTGGGTCGTCTGCCAAAATTCCTGTTGACAAAGTAATCGAGCCATTCGAATTTAAATAATGCTGTCCTATACGTACAAGGTTGACTTGTCCCATTAATTTACTCTTTAATCCAATATAATAGTCATCCTCGGTAAGTTCATTAAAATCTGCCCATTTGGCTTCTCCAGCGATACAAATTATAGCGTCCACTTTACCAATCTTTTCAAACATTGATTTTATTGAGTTACTATCAACAATATCAACGGTCACGTCTCCATTGGTTCGTCCAGCTATTAAAATTTCGTTTTCTTCTTTAAAGTGTGAAACAACAGTTTTTCCTATTGTTCCGCTTCCTCCAATAATTAAAATTTTCATTATTCCTTTATTAAGTTAAACATTGAGTTTTGGTGCAATTTTCTTTTTTATTTCTTGATTTGTAAATGGTTAAAGTTGCAATCACGCTCCAAAGTAAATTGGTTACAAATGGTGGAATTGCATTGTAGTAATAACAGTTTATGGCTATTAAAAGTCCCCCAAGCAAATTCAAATATTTGCCAAAGCCCAAATATTTTTTGTTTTCAATTAGGGTTAGGGCATAGGCAAAGATTATGAATCCTGAACCTGACCAACCTAAAATATCAATGAATAATTTCATAGTTTGTTATATTGCGAAATGTAGATATGTATTAGTAAATTTTTTTACATCAGAAAGTTCATAAACTGTTTAATTGTTTTTTCGTTCCTTTTCAGATATGACCATTTCCCGTGTCTTGTCGATATTAAAAGGCCACACTTTTCCATATTGGTTAGATAGGTTGAAATAGTGGATTGGGAGAGTCCAGCTTTTTCTTGAATATAGGTAACACAAACACCATCATTAAAATGTTTTAGTGTTTCGTGGGGTGGAAAGTGTTTTTCTGGTTGCTTCAGCCATTCCAATATTTGGAACCTGGTTTGGTTAGATAAACATTTACCGATTTCTGTCGCTGTTTTCAAATCCATAGCGCAAACATATCTATAATTCCCGATATATGAAAATGAATTCTTATTTTTTTGAAGTTATATATTTTTTCAGATTGTTGCCAACTATTGT
The DNA here is from genome assembly GCA_002364215.1 of Aequorivita sp. UBA3180. Lineage (GTDB taxonomy): Bacteria > Bacteroidota > Bacteroidia > Flavobacteriales > Flavobacteriaceae > Aequorivita. Next base: position 231,356 of record DEXQ01000018.1, read on the forward strand.
ATATATGCAATTTACCAAAAAAAATGCGTATATACATCGTAATCAGTACGGTAAACATCAAGTTTTAGTGCAAGTGCGTATATACGTACTTTTAAGATTATAAAGTTTTTATAAATAAAACTTTACCCAACCCGCACCCGAGCATCAACGGCAACTATATTTTTCTGGGTGCCAATCAACGGATTGATGTCCATTTCGGTAATTTCCGGGGCGGCCTCCACCAAAGCCGAAAGCCGTTGGATGATTTCCACAAACTGGTTTTCGTCAACGCCCTCTCGGCCCCGCGCACCTTGAATGAGTTTATACCCGCGAAGCGATTGTACCATTTGCTGCGCTTCGTTATTTGAAATAGGGCTTAAACCCGCCGAAATATCGTTCAGCACTTCTATAAAAATCCCACCCAAACCGCATAGAATGGTGTGGTTGAAACCGGGCTCCTTCATTACGCCCACAAACAGTTCCAGTCCCGCCAGTTGCGGCTGCACCATTACGGCAGTGGCCGAATCTATTTTCATCAGTAAATCGAAAGTTTCGGCGGCTTCAGTTTCGTTGGCTATATTTAAAACCACGCCTTGCGCATCACTTTTATGGAGCGGGCCAACCACTTTCATCACTACGGGAAAGTCTGTTGCTTCCATAGCTGCAAGCAATTTTTCTTTTGAATTTTCTACAATTTCATGAACCCGCGGAATGCCAGCCGAATCCAATAAAGCTACAGATTGTTTGGGAGATAGATATCCGTCAGTCGCGGCATCAATGATTTTTCTAATGCCTATAACATCAATTTTTGGCAGTGATATTTTTTGAGATTGCGGGTCGGGCGTATTATAAACTTGTGAAAGCGCCTTTCCCAAAACCACTTCATCGGGAAAATGAATGTGCCCCTTCTTTAGAAATGATTGAATTTCGCGCTGTGCATTTACAACGGAAGGCAAAACGGGAAAAATTGGTTTGTTGCAGATTTCGAGTTTTACGCTTAAAACGTTGTACACATTTTCAACATCAAAAAGGCCCGCACTTCCAAAAACTACGACCATAGCATCTATAGAATCAAATTTATGCTCGCAATAATCTATAATGATGCCCAACTGCTCGGCGGTACCGGTTGCCAAAAAGTCTATGGGATTTGCAATTGAAGAACCGGGATAAAGAAACGATTTTAATTTTTCTGCGTCGGGTCCTGAAATTTCGGGAACTTTTAATCCACCTTTTGAAAGCTGGTCTGCCAACATTACCGCCGAACCACCTGCATGGGTGATAATGGCAATATTCTTCCCCTTTAATTTTTTATAGTTGAAAATAGCCGCCACGCTCAACAATTGTTCTCTACTGCTGCAATACACAATTCCAGCTTTGTTGAACAGGGCGCGCACCGTCATATCGCTACTGGCAATGGCGCCCGTGTGCGAAGTGGCGGCACGGCTGCCCTCGGCGGTGCTTCCTGCTTTTATGGCCGCTATTTTCGCGCCTTTTTTTATGAGGGAAGACGCGTGTTTCAGCAATTTTTGCGGATTGGAAATGGTTTCCAAATAAAGCAATTTTATAAGCGGATCTTTTTCAGCATCAAAATGATCGTCCATATATTCCAAAATATCCTCAACGCTGGTCTGTGCGGCATTCCCGACGGAAAAAACGTTGGCAAAAGTAACGCCTAGCGACATTCCCGCCTCCATAATAAAAACCGCCGTTGCGCCCGAACCCGAAATAAGGTCGCAGCCTTTTGGATTGAAAGGCGGCACCGGGGCGGTAAAAACACCCTTATAATTTTTGGTTATAACCCCAATGCAGTTTGGACCAATTAGGCAACCATTAACCGAATCGACCGTCGAAACTATCTGCTGTTCCCATTTTTTTCCCTGTTCACCAGCTTCGCCAAAACCTGCGGAAATTATTATAAAAGCTTTCGTATTCTTTTCTTCAGCTAAAATATTTACAGTTTCGGGACAGTATTTTGCGGGAATGGCAAGAATGGCAAGGTCGGTTTGGGGAATTTCATTTACTTCAGCATAACTTTTTATGCCCTGAACCTTTTCCTCCTTGGGGTTAACAACATACAATTCTCCACCGAAATTCCCTGAAATTATATTTTTCAGCATATTGCCGCCAGGTTTTGTGGAGTCGTTGGAAGCGCCGATTATAGCGATGCTTTTTGGGTTAAGAAGTTGTTTGTTAACCATTTTGTATAAAGATGATTTTAAAATAAAAATATTAGGAAAAACATTGGTTCGCCAAAAGCGAAATTAAAAGATGTTTTAGTCCTAAAAACTGATATTTATCATATTTCAGGCAAGAGTGATAGGGTATTTTTACGACCAAATAATTCAATTTGAAATGGTCTCCAATCCAAGGCCTTATATTTTTATTATGGCGGTTCTGCTCGCCCTCTTCGGTTTTTATAATTATATAATCTATAATACCGATGGGTACGTGGCCGTGGAAAAATTATCCCCTGTGGCAGTACAAGGCCAGCAACTGTTCCAAAGCAACCGTTGTTGGTCCTGTCATCAATTGTACGGTTTGGGTGGCTATTTGGGTCCGGATTTAACAAACGTATATTCCGCCGAAGGCAAAGGTGCAAATTATATAAAAGCGTTTTTGAACAGTGGTGTGAAAAGTATGCCACAATTCCACTTTACGGAAGAGGAGAAAGAGGCGCTGGTGCAATACTTAAAACAAGTAGATGAAACGGGAATTTACCCAAATTACGATGCCGAAATTGAAGCAACGGGCTGGGTGAAAATAAAATATAGAAATGAAGAATAAAGTGCCGCTCCTGTTTTTGTTGTTTGCGCTCACCGCCCTCTTTTTGGGAATGCTCTTTGGGCTTACAGCTTCACTTCAGTATTTGTTGCCAGAATTTTTAAAGGAAACGGTGCCCTTTTCCAAACTTCGACCATTTCACGTAACTTCTGAAACTTCTTGGATTGTGCTTGCAGCCACGGGCAGTATTTATTTTTTTATCGCTTCGGTTGAGAAGTTTGAGCTCTTTTCACCAAAATTCCAGTTGCTTCATTTCATACTTTTCCTGTTGACGGGCGTTGCCATTTATTTTTCTTTCGCTTTCGATTATACCGAGGGCCGCGAATATTTCGCATTTAAACCTATTTTAATGATTCCAATTTTGATAGGTTGGGTACTTTTCGCAATCAACTATTTTAAAACGCTCTACACCAATATGAAGGGCTGGCCTGTCTATTACTGGATGTGGGGCACGGGCATCGTCTTTATGTGCTATCATTTAATGGAGGCACATTTTTGGCTGTTCGATTTTTTTAGGTTGAATTTTATAAAAGATTTTGCCGTCCAGTGGAAATCGACCGGTTCGTTTACGGGCTCGTGGAATATGCTGGTTTACGGTATTTCAATTTATCTGATGTCCGAAATCAAAAAGGATACCGATGTGGCCACCAATAAAATTGCGTTTTTCTTTTACTTTTTGGGGTTGACGAATTTAATGTTCGGCTGGGCGCACCATACCTATTTATTGCCAACCCAACCGTGGATTCGGTATGTGGCTTACGCAATAAGTATGACGGAGTGGATTGTGCTTGCATCGATAATTTACAATTGGAAACGTTCGGTTTTAAAGATTGAAAAGGAAAATCACCCCATGGCATACAGGTTTTTGTTGGCAACCGATTTTTGGATTTTTATCAACATTATTTTGGCGCTATTATTCTCCATTCCCGCCATTAATTTCTTTACCCACGGCACGCACGTTACCGTGGCACATTCCATGGGCACTACCATTGGCATTAATACAACGATACTTTTTTCGGCCTTGTTTTTTATTGCGCATTATGTGCGGCCACAGCTAAAAACCGATACCAAATGGGTTAAGCGTGGGTTTGTTGCTTTCAATATCTCGCTGTTTATCTTTTTCGTTTCATTGATAATTGCCGGTGCTAAACGCAGCTACTGGATGTACGTTTCAAAGGAAGGATCGTTTGCGGAAATGCAGGATTCAATCGTGCCGTACTATATTTCGTTTTTCATCTTTGGAATTGGGATATTTATTTCGCTTTTAATAGTAGCGACGCCTATTTTCAAAGTTTTGCTTCACAAAATAAAATCATAAGTACCGATGGATTTACATCAAAAAATAAAAGAGCTTAAAACGCAAAAAAATGCTGTAATTCTCGCACACTATTACCAAGTGCCCGAAATTCAGGAAGTGGCAGATTATGTGGGCGATAGCTTGGGGCTTTCGCAAAAAGCAGCAGAAACCGATGCCGAAATGATCGTCTTTGCTGGCGTGCATTTTATGGCGGAAACGGCCAAAATTTTGAACCCCGCTAAAAAAGTTTTGCTTCCCGATTTAATGGCGGGCTGTTCGCTGGCAGATTCGTGTCCGCCCATTGCTTTTAAAAAATTGGTGGACGCCCATCCGGACCACGTGGTAATAACGTATGTGAATTGTTCTGCAGAAGTAAAGGCCTTGAGTGATATTATTTGCACCTCTTCCAACGCCGAAAAAATAGTGAATTCGGTGCCAAAGGACGTACCGATTATTTTTGCGCCCGATAAAAATTTGGGGAAATATATTCAGAAGAAAACTGGGCGGAACATGCTGCTTTGGGATGGAGCTTGCATTGTGCACGAAGCCTTTTCGATGGATAAACTGCTGAAATTATACAAAGAAAATCCGGGTTCAAAAATAATTGCCCACCCCGAAAGCGAGAGCCATATTTTGGAAACTGCAACCTATATCGGTTCCACGGCGGGAATGATTGATTATGTGAAAAAGCATCCTTCGGAAAAATTTATTGTTGCCACTGAAGCTGGAATTCTTCATAAAATGCAGCAGGAAGTACCGCAAGCGGTACTGATTCCAGCCCCTGCGGAAGAAGACAACACCTGCGCATGCAGCGAATGTGCGTTTATGAAAATGAACACTTTGCAAAAATTATACTACTGTCTGCTGAATGAAAATCCACAAATAGAAGTTACCGAAGAAATACGTAAAAAAGCAATTCTGCCCATTGAGCGAATGCTGGAATTATCGAAGTAGTGATGGAAACCAATTTTTTGATTATCGGTTCGGGCGCTGCGGGTTTGACGCTTGCAGTGAAACTTGCTGCGGAATTTCCAAAGAAAAAAATCACGGTGGTGACCAAGGCGCACCAGTCGGAATCGAACACCAAATATGCGCAGGGCGGCGTGGCGGCGGTTTTTGATTTAAAGGAAGATTCCTTTCAAAAACACATTGAGGATACGCTGATTGCGGGTGACGGACTATGCGACAGAGCGGTTGTGGAAATGGTCATAAAAGAAGGCCCAAAAAGATTGCGCGAACTGATGGCATGGGGCGCCAAATTTGATACCGATGCCAATGGCGAACTCAATTTAGGTAGGGAAGGAGGCCATTCAGAATTTAGGGTAATCCATCATAAAGACACAACGGGCAACGAGATTGAGCGTGCGCTTTTGGAACGTACCAATCAACTTTCGAATCTTATGTTGCTGCCGCATCATTTCGCAATAGACTTGATTACGGAGCATCATTTTTCAGAAAATAAAACTGAAAATCTTTCGTGTTACGGGGCTTATGTTTTGGACCAAATTTCGGGGAATATTTTTACCATAAAAGCAGACTGCACCACACTCGCTTCGGGCGGAATGGGGCAGGTTTACGGCCATACCACCAATCCCAAAGTAGCAACGGGCGATGGTATTGCCATGGCATATCGGGCAAAGGCGAGGATCAAAAACATGGAGTTTATCCAGTTTCATCCCACCGCGCTTTACGACGGGAATAATGGCGCTTCGTTTTTAATTTCTGAGGCAGTTCGTGGTTTTGGAGCGTTTCTTCGGAATAAAAATGGCGAACGGTTTATGTTGAATTATGATGAACGGGGCGAATTGGCTTCCCGTGATATTGTTTCGCGTGCCATAGATTCTGAAATAAAAAAATCGGGCGATGACTGTGTTTTCTTAGATTGTACACATTTGAATATCGAAGATTTCAAAAAACATTTTCCAAACATATATGAAACTTGTTTGCAGAAGAATATAAAAATTGCGAAAGATTGGATTCCCGTGGTTCCCGCATCGCATTATTTGTGCGGCGGGGTGGTTGTGGATATGGATGGAAAGACTTCGGTGAAAAATCTTTTTGCCTGTGGCGAATGTTCGTACACCGGTTTGCACGGCGCCAACCGGCTGGCATCCAATTCGTTGTTGGAAGCTTTGGTCTATGCAGACCGTATTTTTAAATATCTCTGTAAACATCAGCCCTCACAGACGACCAAAGCCATTCCGGAATGGAATGATGCTGGGACGGTTTTATTGAAGGATTCTGAAACACTTCAGCAAAAAACCTTAGAATTACAAGAATTAATGCGAAGATTTGCCGGGGTGGTGCGAGAAAGTGAAGATTTAAGAAAGGCATCCCTTCAACTTGAAAAATTGTATTTTGAAACGGAAGCGCTTTATCAGAAACACAAACTAAACACGGTACTTTCAGAGCTTCGGAATATGGTAAATGTGGCGCATTTGATCATCCAGCAATCCCTGAAACGAAAGGAAAACCGTGGTGGATATTTTAATGAAGATTATATAAAAGTAAAAGAAATAAGATGAAAAATTTGATAGAAAGCTCGGTAAACAAAGCAATGGATTATACACAATACAACTTGCTTTTTAAAAAACTGGTGGCGGAAGGCCGAACTACTGGCGAAGAAACCCAAGAAAAAATTGATTATACAAAACTGAATTTTAGTCGAACAAAGCGTTTGGACAAAACCGCTGAAATTTCTGAAGAAGCAATTGAGGTTTTCAAGAATATTTCAGAAAAACAAACTTGGCTCGTAATCAGCGAACCATGGTGTGGTGATGCCGCGCAAACGCTTCCGTTTTTGAATAAAATTGCACAACTTTTAGAAATCATCGATTTGAAGATTGTGCTTCGCGATGAAAATCCGGAGTTGATGGATAAATTTCTTACCAATGGCTCCCAATCCATACCTGTGGTTATTATGCTCGATTCGGACTTCAACGTAATAAATACTTTTGGTCCGCGCTCTAAGGCCGCGACAAAATTGGTTATCGATTACAAGGAACATCACGGAAAAATAGACGACGCCTTTAAGGAAATGCTACAGCTTTGGTATAATAATGATAAGGGAATTTCAATAATTAATGATATTTTGGAAACCCTGAGTGTAAAAGCGTAAAAGGAATCAAGACGACGATTTGACCCACGACCGCTTCGCTACAAGACCCACGACAAAAAGAATAATTACTATTACTCGGGTTTCTAACCGTTGTGCTTCCAATAGTCGTAATTTCAACCGTCGTGGCTCAAAAGTTCAATTTCCAAAAAATCTGACCAAAGTCATTTCAGGAACAGTTTAGATTCCCAACCTTTGACAAAAATTAAAATTATGCAAATCGTTTCCGCACAAGAGGCCGTATCCATAGTAAAATCTGATAATCGTGTATTTTTTCAGGGAGCTGCGATGACTCCAAATTTGTTGATAGACACTTTATGCGAGCGCTATCTAGAATTGAACAATGTTGAAATAATACAAATACATACCCACGGCGAAGCCAAATATACCCAGGCTCCATACACTGACGCTTTTAAACTTTCAAGCTGTTTTGTAGGCGATAACGTTCGGAAAGGCGTGAACACCATTCACGGCGATTATATTCCAGTATTTCTAAGTGAAATCCATTGGCTTTTCAGAAGAAATATCCTTCCATTAGATGTGGCTTTTATCCAAGTTTCTACGCCAGACAAGCACGGGTACTGCTCTTTGGGTGTTTCGGTTGATGTCACCTTGCCAGCAATTCAAACTGCAAAACACGTTGTTGCCCTTATCAACCCAAATGTACCAAGAACCCACGGCGACGGAATTATTCATATAAATAGTATTGATTTTGGAGTAGAAATAGATACGCCCATTTATGCTTCCATTTTAGGGGAACCTTCCCAAATTGAAGCGACCATCGGTAGAAATGTGGCTGAGTTGGTGGAAGATGGCGCCACCCTTCAAATGGGCATCGGCAATATTCCAAATGCGGTGCTCCACAACCTGGGCAACCATAAACGATTGGGAATCCACACCGAAATGTTCAGCGATGGCATACTTCCTTTGGTTGAAAAGGGAATAATCACGGGCGAGGACAAAGAAATAAAAACGGGTAAAATAGTAACCTGTTTCGCCATGGGTACCAAAAAATTATACGATTTTATTGATGATAACCCAATAGTTCATTTTAAGGAAGCTGGATATACAAACGATACGGCAATAATTCGCCGTAACCCAAAAGTAACTGCAATTAACAGTGCCATTGAAATTGATTTGACCGGACAGGTTTGTGCAGATAGTATTGGAATGTACCAGTATTCTGGAGTTGGAGGGCAGATGGATTTTATTCGTGGTGCTTCGCTTTCGGAAGGAGGGAAGCCTATTATTGCGATGCCATCAATCACCAATAAAGGCATTTCCAAAATCACCCCCTTTTTAAAGGAAGGTGCCAGCGTTACTACCACCAGGGCTCACGTTCATTATGTGGTAACCGAATATGGAGTAGTGAATCTTTTCGGAAAAGGGATTGAGCAACGAGCCAAAGCGCTTATTTCAATTGCACATCCCGATCATCGGGAAGCGTTGGAACGTGAGGCGCGAATGCGTTTTCACAGCTAAAGATATAATTTTGCTGTTTTTAGGGTGGATGAAAGAGTGCTGTTTTTTAAGATAGATTTATCCTTGAATAATATTGTTATTACTTACTTTTGAAGAAAATAAATCTATATGTTTTCAAAAGCTTGTGAATATGGTATTCGGGCCGTTCTATTTATAGCAAAACAATCTCAAAAAGATTTGCGACCAAATATCTCAGAAATATCCAAAGCAGTGGACTCACCGGAACCATTTACTGCCAAGGTTTGCCAACAACTTGCACGTGCGGGTATAATCTTATCCAAAAAAGGGCCCAACGGTGGGTTTTATTTAGAAAAGAATTCGACCCTGCGATTGGCCGATATTGTTTCTGAAATAGATGGCGATCAAATATTTAACGGTTGTAGTCTCGGCTTACGCGAGTGCTCCTCGGAGCATCCCTGTCCCGTACACGATCAATTTATGGACGTACGCAACGGTTTAAGACAAATGTGCGAGAATACGTTGGTGATGGATCTTGCCAGTAATTTGGAAGAAGGCCAAACATTTTTAAAAGTTTAAGACAGAAGTATGACGACGGATATAATGAAATTGAATGATGTAAAGCATTTGGTAGATTCCTTTTATGGAAAAATACGGGAAGATATCCTATTGAAGGATATTTTCAACAATATAATCCAAGACCGCTGGCCCGAGCATCTTGAAAAAATGTATACCTTTTGGCAAACCGTTCTTTTGAGTGAGCATACTTATTACGGCAGCCCTTTCCCGCCCCATGCAAAAATGCCCATTGATAAAGAGCACTTTGACCGATGGTTACAATTATTCTTTGAAACCATCGATGAAAATTTTACGGGTGAAGTGGCCGAGGAAGCAAAATGGCGCTCATCTAAAATGGCCGAGATGTTTCAGTTTAAAATAAATTATATGCGTGAAAACTCAGGCTCTAAATACGTTCAATAATGGAAAAGAAAAAACCGATTAAAAGACACACTGCCTTACAGCCCTTAAGCCGGCAGCATCATTTTGGGCTACTTTTCAGTTGGAAATTGCGCAAGGGTTTCAGCAAAAATATTGCTCCCGAAAGACTTCAAAAATATGCCGCTTGGTTTTTTGAGGAAGAAATAAAGCCTCATTTTGAAGCCGAGGAAAAGCATGTTTTTACGGTTTTGAATGAAGACAATGAGTTAATTGTCCGTGCCTTAAAAGAACACAGGCGAATAGAGCGCCTTTTTAAGGAAAACGAAAATCCTGAAAAATCCCTAAGCCAGTTGGAGGAAGAGCTCGATGCGCATATCCGTTTTGAGGAGCGTATTCTTTTTAATGAAATCCAAAAAGTAGCCACCGAAAGTCAACTCCAAAAAATTTCAGAAATCCATTCTGAAAATGTAACACCACCTGAATATTCTGATCCATTCTGGGAAAATTAACCTTATTAAGTCTATTTTAAGATAAAAATATCCTTTTATGATTTAGGTCATATTTTGGGTGTGAATTTATGCTGAAATTTGCCCCATATTATTCATAAAAAGATATTTACCATGACAACACTTCAAGAAAAAACAGTAGCCGATGTGGTTACGGAAAACATAAAAGCAGCCCACATTTTCAAAAAGCACGGCATTGATTTTTGCTGTGGGGGTGGAGTTAGCATTAAGAGAGCCTGTGAAAAAGCTAAGATAGATCCCGCTATTTTGATGGCAGAACTATTGAGTCTAGACACAGTGCAGGATAGAGCAAAAGATTATAACAGTTGGAAACTGGATTTTCTAACAGACCACATAATTAACGTACACCATACCTATGTAGAAGAAAATAGCCCTATGCTACTTCAATATGCGCAGCGAGTAAACCATGTACATGGACATCATTACACAGAGCTCGGACAGATTGAGGCTTTGGTAAAACAAGTGGTGCAGGAGTTGGCTTCGCATATGAAAAAGGAAGAGTTGATACTTTTTCCTTTCATAAAAAAATTGGTAAAAGCTGAACGCGATGGAGAGGAAATTCCCGCAATTCATTTTGGAACTGTTGAGAATCCCATAAAAATGATGGAAGCTGAACACGAGGAGGCTGGCGAAATATTGCGTCAAATTGCAAAGTTGAGCAATAACTTCACACCACCACAGGGTGCTTGCAATACCTACCGTGCTTTTTATGCCAAACTTGATGAATTTGAGCAGGATTTGCATCAGCATGTTCATTTGGAAAATAATATTCTTTTCCCAAAAGCCTTGAACTTGGAAAAGAAATTAAAGAAAGATTAACCTTCGTTTAAGATTATCCCCAGCCCCAAATCTTGATTTTTATTTGATTGGTTTTTAGGACAGTTCGGAAAATTGGCAACTTTGAATGTTTGCTGCCAAAAATCCGGACTGTTTTTTTAATTTTGAACCTTGATGGATTTACGAAAACACATAGCCATTGGGCTTTTCTATTTTCTGCTCGTGGCGCTGATGGGAGTTCTACTTCGTTTTTTTTTCGTAACGCCCATCTCGCTCAATTATAAATATATTCTACATGCGCATTCGCATACGGCTCTGCTCGGTTGGATTTATTTGGGGTTGACAACCTTAATTTATAAAGTATTTCTTTCAAAAGCAGAAAAGACAAAACATTATAAACGCATTTATATATTTACGAATCTTTGCATTGTAGGGATGCTCATAACCTTTCCCATTCAGGGTTATGCCTTGTATTCCATTATTTTTTCTACGCTGTTTCTATTTGCTTCGTACTGGTTTGCCTGGTTTGCGATGAAGCATATTCCGGCGCATTTTAAGCAACGCTTTTCTTGGAAGCTTATAAAAACCGCCCTATGGTATTTGGTTATTTCCAGTATTGGTCCCTGGGCGATCGGTGGGGTGATGGCGACTCTGGGGCCGGAGTCCATTTGGTATAAATCCTCCATTTATTTCTATCTCCATTTTCAGTATAATGGTTGGTTCATTTTCGCTTTGCTCGGTATTTTGTTTTACGTTTTTGAAGAAAAGGGAATCAAGTTTAATCCTGAAAAACTCAAATCGTTTTTTCTTCTCTTGAATTTTGGCGTCCTGTTCACTGTCTTTCTATCGTTCCTTTGGTTTGTCCCGCCCACGGTAATTTATGTTTTAGGATTGGCTGGAGCCGTGGCGCAGCTATTGGCATTTTCGGAACTCTATTCAATGTTAAAAATAAATTTTCAGTTCCTAAAAAATGAATTTGGCCCAAGCTGTTTGTTTCTTTTGAAATTTGCCGGTATTCTATTTGTTCTAAAACTGTTTATGCAGCTTTTCTCGGCTTTTCCCTATCTGGCCGACTTAGCTTTTCGGTTGAAGGATTTTGTAATTGGGTATCTACATATGGTTTTTTTGGGAATCGTAATTACCGCAATGCTCGCTTTTCTGAAATATTTTAAATTAATACTGTTGCCCAAAAGCTTTTTTTGGCTCTATATGTTTGCATTCCTAAGCACGGAAGTGCTCATTTTTTATAAAGCCTGCGCACTTTGGCTAGGTTTGCCATTCGTTGCGGAATACTATTGGTTGCTTACCATTTTAAGCTGCGCGTTCCCCATTGCGGTGGGAATTTTATTTTTCAGAAACATTAAAAGTTTATATCTTTCTGCTTGAAGTGAAAAACCTGCGATAATTAAGGTAAAAGCTGATAATTGTCATTTGGCGAAACCAAATCTCTTTCAACCTTTGCAACAGGTATAACGAGCAATTTTTTAATTGATGGCAAACTGTTTCCATTGTGGTGATGCGTGTTTGGACGTTGAAATTAAACATGAGGAAAAATCCTTCTGCTGTCACGGCTGTAAGACGGTTTTTGATATTCTACACGACAACGATTTAAGTTACTATTACGATCTTGAAAAAACCCCGGGCATTTCCCCAAAGGAAATCGCCGGTAAATACGATTTTCTCGACAATGAGGCCATTGTTGAAAAGTTACTGGAATTTAACGATGGCACTACCCAGATTGTTTCATTTTTAATTCCGTCGATACATTGCAGCAGTTGCATTTGGATATTGGAAAATCTGAATAAACTAAATCCTACCGTTACATCCTCACAAGTTAACTTTCCCGAAAAAACGGTACGGATTACTTTTTCTGCTGAAGAGAATTCGCTTAAAAATTTAGTGATTCTTTTAAGCCGAATAGGTTACGAACCCTATATTTCGCTGGAGGATTCCGAAAAAAAAGAAAAATATATCAACCGAAGCCTGATCTACAAACTGGGCATTGCGGGATTTGCCTTTGGAAATATTATGTTCCTCTCATTTCCTGAATATTTTGAGCCTTCCGAATTCTGGCTGGACCAGTTTAAGCCGTTTTTCCGTTGGTTGATGTTTGCGTTTTCACTACCGGTGGTTTTTTACTCAGGGAGTGCGTATTTTACTTCGGCATACAAGGGGCTTCGTTCCAAAATCTTAAATATAGACGTCCCCATAGCTTTGGGAATTGCGGTTCTTTTTATACGAAGCACGATAGACATAGTATTCGACTTGGGCACAGGCTTTTTTGACAGTCTCTCTGGCTTGGTTTTCTTTTTATTATTGGGGAAATTTTTTCAGCAGAAAACCTATAGCTATCTTTCCTTTGAACGCGATTACAAATCATACTTCCCGATTGCCGTTACACGACTTTTCAAAAATGCTGATGGAAATACCGTAGAAGAACAAGCTGAGGTTTACACCGTAAAAAAAGGCGACCGCTTGCTTATTCGCAACAATGAAATATTACCAGTGGATGCCATATTAATTAAAGGGAATGCGCTTATTGACTACAGTTTTGTAACTGGTGAAGCAGAACCTATTACAAAACAAAGCGGCGACAAACTTTTTGCGGGCGGAAAGCAACAAGCCGGTATTTTGGAAGTGGAAGTTCTTAAACCCGTAGCCCAAAGCTACCTTACCCAACTGTGGAGCAACGACGTTTTCAGCAAGGATAAAACCGGCCTTTTTGAATCGATTACGGACAGTATCAGCAAACGATTTACGGTCGTTCTGCTTACCATAGCATTTATTTCTACCATTTTTTGGCTTGTGGTCGATCCTTCCAAAGCCTTTAATGTGTTCACCTCGGTTTTAATTGTGGCCTGTCCGTGCGCCATTGCACTTGCCGCGCCATTTACTTTGGGCAATGTGCTGCGCATTTTCGGAAGGGAAAAACTCTATTTGAAGGAAGCCTCAGTAATCGAACAAATGGCGAAGCTGGACACCGTTGTATTTGACAAAACGGGAACCCTCACTACCAACCAAAAAAATATGATTAGCTATGAAGGCATTGCGCTTTCAGAGGAAGAAAAGCAATTGCTCACGAGTACACTTCGGGCATCGAGCCATCCTTTGAGTCGCTCGCTTTACAATATGCTCGACAAAAATAATATCCAAACCTTGGATGAATTTGCAGAAGAAGTAGGGAAGGGGATTTCCGCAACTGCTAAAAACAATTCCATAAAAGTGGGATCCTATGAATTTGTGGGGTATTCTGATCAATTGACTTTCGAAGTAAAAAATAGAACCACGGTACACATCAGTGCAAATCAAGTTTACAAAGGCTGTTACATTTTTAACAGTGAGTACAGAAAAGGTGTTGCCGAAATTTTTGAACAATTGGGTGCCAATAAAGATGTGGTTGTCCTTTCGGGCGACAACGAAGGCGAGCGTGAACGGCTTGAAGAATTACTGCCCAAAGGCACGAAACTATATTTCAACCAAAAACCGGACGACAAGTTGAATTTTATAAAAACCCTTCAGCAAAAAGGAAAGCAGGTGCTTATGATTGGAGACGGTCTGAACGATGCAGGAGCGCTAAAACAGAGCAATGTAGGTTTTGTGATTTCAGAAAATACAAACGTTTTTTCACCAGCCTGTGATGGTATTTTGGATGCTTCACAGTTTCACAGAATTGGCGATTTTTTAAATCTTTCCATTAAAGGTGTGAAAATCATAAAATGGGCGTTTTTATTTTCGCTATTTTACAATTTAATAGGTTTGGCATTTGCTGTTACAGGACATTTAAAACCGGTAGTTGCGGCAATATTAATGCCTTTAAGCTCAATAAGCATTGTTGTTTTCACCACAGTTGCAACCCAATTTGTGGGAAAGAAATTAAGAACGGATATAAATAAGTAAAATTGACAAATGTCATATTTTAAGGACCTTTGCAATAATAATTTTGAATACTAATTATCAGGTATGACCATAATCTATATGCTATTGGCAATCAGTGTTTTTGTAGCGCTCATATTTTTTGTGCTGTTTATCTTTTCAGTAAAAAAGGGCCAGTATGATGATACCTATACTCCTTCCGTGCGTATGCTTTTTGATGATGAACTGGTAAAAGAAGGTCCTTCAAATAAAAAGAATACTTCAAAAGAAATTAAAACCAATCCAGAAAAATAACTCTATTAACACTATGCAAACAGAACAGTTTTACTACGACAACCAGATTGTCAAAAAATTCATCAATGCGACCATTTTTTGGGGCCTCATTGGTATGAGCGTGGGCTTATTGCTGGCCTTTATGTTTTTGTTCCCAAACCTAACCGACGGGATATCGTGGCTCAGTTTCGGGCGTTTACGGCCTTTGCACACAAACGCGGTTATTTTTGCATTTGTGGGCAACGCTATTTTTGCTGGGGTATATTATTCTACCCAGCGTTTGTTGAAAGCGCGTATGTGGAGTGACTTTCTTAGCAACCTGAATTTTTGGGGTTGGCAAGCCATTATTGTTGGTGCCGCCATTACACTGCCGTTGGGATACACCACTTCAAAGGAATATGCAGAATTGGAGTGGCCATTTGATATTGCCATTGCGGTAATCTGGGTGGCGTTTGGTATAAACCTGATAATGACAATGGTGAAAAGACGCCAGCGCCATTTGTATGTTGCGCTTTGGTTTTATCTGGGAACTTGGGTAACTGTGGCGGTACTGCATATTGTTAATAGTATGGCCATTCCCGTAGGAGCATTGAAAAGTTATTCAATGTACTCAGGCGTTCAGGATGCACTGGTACAGTGGTGGTACGGGCATAATGCGGTAGCGTTTTTCCTTACTACGCCTTTCCTTGGTTTAATGTATTATTTTGTGCCGAAAGCGGCCAACAGACCAGTATATTCTTACCGACTTTCCATTGTACACTTTTGGTCATTAATCTTTATTTATATCTGGGCTGGACCTCACCACTTGTTATACTCTGCTCTTCCAGAATGGGCTCAAAATTTGGGGGTAGCATTCTCGGTAATGCTAATTGCTCCATCTTGGGGAGGTATGATAAATGGACTCTTGACCCTACGCGGCGCTTGGGATAAAGTAAGGGTTGACCCAGTATTGAAGTTTATGGTTGTTGCTATTACCGGTTACGGTATGGCAACCTTTGAGGGGCCTATGCTTTCCCTTAAAAACGTAAATGCCATTGCACACTTTAGCGATTGGATTATTGCGCACGTTCACGTTGGTGCTCTTGCCTGGAACGGATTCTTGACCTTTGGTATGATTTACTGGTTAGTGCCCCGACTTTTCAAAACGAAATTGTATTCCATTAAATTGGCGAACGCACATTTCTGGATTGGAACACTAGGTATCATCATGTATGCCCTTCCTATGTATGTAGCAGGTTTTATGCAAGCTTCTATGTGGAACCAATTCAACCCAGACGGTACGCTTACCTACGGAAACTTCCTGGAAACCGTTACCCAAATTATCCCAATGTACTGGATGCGCGCCATTGGAGGTACGCTCTATATTACCGGGGCTTTCATTTTGCTTTATAATGTAGTAATGACTGCAAGAAGAGGTAGTAAGGTTACTGATGAACTGGCCGAAGCTGCACCACTTGTACCTGTAACCAAAAGACAGACAGCAGGTGAAGGCTGGCATACTTGGCTTGAACGCCGTCCTGTTAAATTGACCATTTACGCTACAATCGCCATTTTGATTGGTGGAATGGTACAAATCATACCTTCCTTGATGGTGGATGACTATGTTCCAAAAATTACTAGCGTGAAGCCGTATACTCCTTTAGAACTGGAAGGACGTGATATATATATCCGTGAGGGATGCGTGGGTTGCCATTCACAAATGGTTAGACCTTTCAGAAGTGAAGTAGAGCGTTATGGCGAATATTCCAAATCTGGAGAATATGTGTATGACCATCCTTTCCTCTGGGGAAGTAAACGTACCGGACCGGATCTACACCGTGTAGGCGGAAAGTATTCCGATAACTGGCACTTGAACCATATGTATGACCCTCAGAGCACTTCTTCGGGATCTATTATGCCTTCCTACAAATGGTTGATAAATTCAGAATTGGATAAATCTAATACAGAAAATAAAATGAAGACTATGGTTACTTTAGGAGTACCTTATTCTGAAGAGGAAATAGCACGCGCTCAACAATGGATGGACGAGCAAGGCACCCAAATTGAGAAGAACCTTTACAGCGATCCAGATTTTGTTGCCACTTATGAAGCTAGCAAAAAGTACGCTGAGGAAAACGGTGAAGATTTCGTAGAAATGAAGGACCGTGAAATTGTGGCAATTATAGCTTACCTGCAACGATTGGGAACAGATATTAAAGTAGATAACGCTGAAAATGCTTCAGCAAAAAGCGAATAGTTATGTTGAAATTTGTAAAAGGAAATCTCGAGAACATAGATAATGTTCAAATATATCCAATGATTTCATTATTGATATTCTTCATCTTTTTTGTAGTACTTTTTTATTGGGTAATCACCGCTAAAAAAGAACATATTAACGAAGTAAGCAATATACCCTTGGATCTAGATACTAACAACCAAAACGAAGAACAACTATGAAAACCACAGCATCATATTTAAGAGTAATCGGCTTTATCATACTCGCCTTTTTTCTCTTGGAATTTATCATTGATTCCGGTGACCAATGGGCCATCGTAAAATACCCCATCATCTGGGCTGTTTTAGGAATGTTGTTTTTGTTCGCGATTGCGCTGGAAATTGTAGTAGCTGCTCTTCAACGCATTTTATTTGATGGCTTAAACGATGAAGCCAAAGAACGCTATTTAATTACCGAAAAAGCCCGCGAAGAGAACCGTTTTGGATGGTTTAAGAAGAAATACAAGGAAATGTTAGACGCCAAACCAGTGGCTAAAGAACAGGAAATAGTTCTGGATCATAATTACGACGGCATTCGAGAGTTGGATAACAACTTACCGCCGTGGTGGGTCTATATGTTCTATGCAACAATCATCTTTGCGGTTGTATATTTAGTGCGCTATCATATTTTTGACGGTACAAACCAAACCGAGGAATATGAAATAGAAATAGCACAGGCAAAGGCTGAAGTGGATGAATATAAAAAGAACAACAAAGACCTTATTGATGCCAATACCGTAGAATTACTTACCGATGCGGGCGATATTGAGGCAGGAAAAAGTATATATATCGCCAATTGTGTAGCTTGTCATAAGGATACTGGAGGAGGAGGTATAGGTCCAAACCTTACCGATGACTATTGGATTTTAGGTGGTGGTATAAAGAATATTTTCCATACCATAAGCGAAGGTGGTCGTGCCGGAAAAGGGATGATTGCTTGGAAGACCGACCTTAAACCAAGCGAAATGGCCCAAGTGGCAAGTTATGTGATGACGCTTCACGGCACCAATCCGGTGGATGCCAAGGAGCCTGAAGGAGACATTTGGGTAGATGAAAATGCCCCCGTTGATAACGTAGATGTAAAAGTTATAGACTCTACAACCATTAAAATGGAAATGACCAACGATCCGGTTATTGATGATTTACAGGCAGAAGGAAAGTAACTTTATATATATAGGAACCATTAAAAATTAAATTTTGGATACCCCCGAAAACGAACGTTTCCGCGATAGTATTGGTACCATCGACGAAGAAGGCAAGAGAGCATGGGTTTACCCAAAAAAGCCTTCCGGAAAACTGTATCAGTACAGAAAATATGTAAGCTATATCTTGCTAGCGTTTCTGTTCGTAGCACCGTTTGTAAAAATCAATGGAAACCAGTTCTTGCTCTTTAACGTTTTGGAACGTCGTTTCAATATTTTTGGTTTTCCTTTTTGGCCGCAGGATTTTTATCTCTTCGTGATTATGATGATCATTATGGTGGTATTCATTATTTTCTTTACGGCCGCCTTTGGAAGAATTTTCTGCGGATGGATCTGTCCCCAGACCATTTTCATGGAAATGGTTTTCCGAAGAATTGAATATTGGATTGATGGCGATAGGGGCGCACAAATTCGTTTGGACAAACAAGCTTGGAATGCTGATAAGATAAAGAAGAGAGTATTAAAGTGGTTTATTTTCTTTGTCATTTCATTTTTGATTGCAAACATATTTCTTGCATATTTAATAGGAAGTGACCGTCTTATACAGTACGTACTTGAAGGCCCTCTGGCGCACATAAGCACCTTAATTTCATTACTCATATTCACAGGAGTATTCTATTTTATCTTTGCTTGGTTCCGGGAACAAGTCTGTATTATAGCCTGTCCTTATGGAAGATTACAGGGCGTGTTGCTGGACAACAAATCCATTGTCGTAGCTTATGACCATAAGCGCGGGGAAAAGGAAGTAGGCCGCGCAAAATTTAAAAAGAATGAAGATCGCGAAGCTTCCGGAAAGGGAGATTGTATAGATTGCTTTCAATGCGTGCACGTGTGCCCTACGGGTATTGATATTCGGAATGGTACACAACTGGAGTGCGTAAACTGTACGGCATGTATTGACGCTTGTGATAGTATCATGGAAGCGGTAAACCTTCCAAAAGGATTGATCCGCTATGCAAGTGAAGAAAATATTGAAAAAAAGGCACCTTTCAAATTTACACCACGCTTAAAAGGTTATACGGCAGTTTTGGTTATTCTAATTGGAGTGCTTACCGGAATGCTGTTTTTAAGAAGTGATGTGGAGGCTAATATTTTAAGACTTCCAGGGCAACTTTATGAGCACAAGGAGAACAACATTATCAGTAATGTTTTTACTTATAAACTTCTTAACAAAACAACAAAAAATATTGAAAATATTCACTTTAAGTTGAAATCGCCAACAGGAACAATACGTACCGTCAAGCACGGCGAAATTGTAGTTCCCGCACAAGGCCTAGTCGAGGGAACACTTTTTATCGAAATAAACAATGCTGCTTTAAGCGGTGACAAGAACCGGGCAGTAATTGAGGTGTATAGTGAAGAGAATTTGATAGAAACCACCAGCGTTACCTTTCTGGGGCCTAGAAGTTATAATTAATCAATACTAAAGAA
>DEXQ01000018.1:251282-251812 GCA_002364215.1 Aequorivita sp. UBA3180
TATGAAAATAAATTGGGGAACAGGATTGGTGATTGGGATGGTACTTTTTATAGGCTTCATTTTGTTTTTCGTAATAAAAATAAGCACCGATAAAAAGTATGATTACGATTTGGTTACCGAAGAATATTATAAGAAGGAATTGGTCTATCAAAAGGAAATTGATGACAGAACAAACTCAAATTCTTTAGCGGTAAATATTATAGGTGAAAAAACCGAGGCTGGTTGGATGCTAACCTTTCCCGAAAATCTGGACTATTCCAAGATTACGGGCACCGTTTTTCTATATAGGCCCTCCAATAAAAAACTTGATTTTCAAGAACCTTTACAGCTTTCGTCCAACAGACTTTTGATCCCCGATGAGCGATTGGTAGCCGGACGATGGAACACAATTGTACAATGGAGTTATGAAGGAAAGGATTATTTATATAAAAATGAAATAGTTTATTAGTGGATGAGTTGAGAAGTTTAAAAGTTTAGGTTTCATTCAAATTTTGAAAATGTATTAAATTAACCCTTAACCCTTAACCCTT
>DEXQ01000018.1:251919-394833 GCA_002364215.1 Aequorivita sp. UBA3180
ACCCTTAACCCTTAACCCTTAACGCGTAACGCTTAACGCAGAAACCAGAAACAAAAAAATGCTATATACCGCCCTCATATTCGGATTATTGGGAAGTTTCCACTGCGTGGGAATGTGCGGGCCTATTGCTTTTTTATTGCCCGTTGACAGAAGCAATAATCTGAAGAAAGTTGGACAGATTTCACTTTATCATTTCGGAAGAATAATCGCTTACAGTATTATTGGGTTGATTTTTGGTTTGGTGGGTAAAAGTTTGAACCTTTTCGGCTTTCAGCAACAACTCTCCATTTTGATAGGTGTTTTGATGCTTGCGGTTATTTTCATTCCACAGAAGAAATTCAATAAATACAATTTCTCAAAGCCTATTTTTAGAATCATTTCAAAAGTGAAATCGGCCCTGGGAAAGGAACTTAAAAAGAAAACCCCCGATACTTTTTTGACCATCGGTTTTTTAAACGGTTTTCTGCCTTGTGGCCTAGTTTATATGGCTGTTTTTGGCGCTATTGCTTCTGGTAATGCACTTCAGGGAAGCTTGTATATGGCTATCTTCGGATTGGGAACCATTCCATTGATGACTTCGGCCATTTATCTTGGAAATTTTTTAAACGGACAGGTACGCCAGCGCATCCGTCGTGCAATTCCTGTATTTGTAGTAATTATAGGTTGCCTTTTTATAGTTCGTGGTTTGGGGCTTGGCATTCCGTATATATCACCAAAACCAATGACGGAAAATGTAGATGCCAATTACAACTGTCATACTGTGATTTCAGAAAACAAAACAATCTATAACCATTAAAATATCCAAATTATGATAAATACAATTCTTCCCTTGGCAAATTGGGGCGTAGGTACCGCAATAATAATCGTTTTCGCAGTTGTATGTGTTGTGCTAAGCGTGATGGTAATAAACTTTGTGATGAAAGGAAAAAAGAAAGGAGAAGAGTAATCAAACCCTTCTGCTTAACTTTTTTAATAAAGATCTGATTATCTCGCTAAATCAATGATGGTCTGTACCGTTTCTTTATTGTCAACACCCAAACCCTCTTGTTGGTGTACCATTTCGCCTTGGTGGTCAAAAACACTTATAATGTTTGAATGTGAAAAATCCATCGGTGAAATTTCTTTGTAATTAACTGCCAACACAGCTGCAAATTCGCGGGTGTCTGCTTCAGTACCTCTTAGAAAGAGCCATTTTTCATCCTCCATTTCATTTTCTTTACTGAAAGCTTTTAGTCTTTCAGGAGTATCGGTTTCTGGATCAATGCTCACAAAAACATATTGTACATCATCCTTCTTTTCTTCGGGCACTTGTTTTTCAATATTGCGCATATCTGCCACCAAACGTGGGCAAGCAGCTTTGCAGGTTGTATAGATCATAACCATAACTACTACCTTTCCTTGCAGCTCTTTCAGTTCAATTTCTTCGCCATTTTGGTTGGTCCAATGGGAGGGAAGGTTATAGATGGACATTTCCGGAATAGCTTCATTCTCTGCCTTTTTTACTTTAGAAGCTGTAATGGCTTCAGCATCTTTTTCTGAATTGTTATTGCATGAAAATAAACCCACCAATGCAATTATAATTGCGATATATCTTAAATATTTCATCTTGCTATTTTTAGTTTTCAATATCCTTCGCACAACGAAAGCCTAAGTTTTGGGAAGAATAGCGCGCTTTCATACTTCCCCGAAAGGCGTAGCGCATAAAAGCGGCATAATTCATTAAATCTGAAGCTCCTATTGCCGCACTTCCACAGAAGAGGTTGGAATCTTTGTCAACGTCTTTTCGGGATTCTCCCGATATTAATACCGAATTAAAATCTAAAGTCCATTCCCACACCAAACCGTGAAGATCGTAGATTCCCCAATAATTTTTGAAGGTTTCGCCTATAGGGTTTTTAAAGGTTTTTGGGGTTTCGTACCAGTTTAGGATAAACTGGTTGTAGGTTTCTATTCTTCGTGCATCCTGCACTTTTTCATTGGCCATAGCAGCAAACTCCCATTCGTCCATTGTAGGTAACCGTTTGCCTTGACATTCACAATATTTTTTCGCTGCAAACCAGGAAACATTTGTTGCGGGAGCATTTGGAAGCCCTTGGTAGGTCTTATCATCCTTCCAGTTTGTTAAATAACTTTTGTCCGCAAATAAAGTTTTGACATTGCTTTTTTTCCATTGTGGGTATTCTTCCACAAATTTTAAATATTCGGCATTGCTTACGGGATATACATCCATTAGAAAAGGATCAATCTTTACAGTTTGGTCCTCGGCGCCATAAAGAGGAAGATAAACCCCGCCCTTTACTAAAGCCATATTATCATTTTGGGCTGCGACCTCGCAAAATAATAATGAAAAGACTAAGAAAAGGGCAGGGCTATAAAATTTCAATTTCAACAATTTTTATTATTTATTTCTAACGGCTTGTACCATTGCTGGGGTAACTTCTTTTTTAGAGTTGCCCCAACTGTTATAGACATATGTAAGTACGTTTGCTACTTCTTCATCGCTAAGCGCTTGGGCTGTCATTACACTATTGTATTTTTTGCCGTTCACGGTTATTTCACCGGTCTTACCGTGTAATACAATATCAATAGCTCTGTCCACATCAGCATTTAAGTAATCAGATTTTGCCAAAGGAGGAAAAGCACCTTCAATTCCCTGGCCATTTGCTTGGTGACAGGCTGAACAAGTAGCAATATATTTATCTTTACCGAATGTCATGCGCTCTTCAAGGCTTAAGGCTTTCATTTCTTCTTTTGGTTCCTTTTTAGACCCGTTTGGCATAGATTGAATTGCGCCACCTTCTGGTAGATAAATACCATCACGGATTTCACCAGAATAAATTCGCTTGTCTTCTTCGCCTTCTACTTTAAGCATCGCAAGGGCGCCCTTATTGAAAGCTCTGAAAATAGAGTGATCAACAAGTATAAACGTTCCTGGAACATCTACTCGAAACTCCACAATTGCAGCCCCTCCCGCAGGAATTAAAGTTGTTTGTACATTATCATTCACTAAATCGCCACCTTCCACATAAACTTTGTCAAATATTTCTCCAATAACGTGAAATGATGAAACCAGGTTGGGACCCCCATTACCTACAAAGAGACGTACTGTTTCGCCAACTTCCGCGGTTATTGCATTGTCTCCGGTCATTGCGCCTACGCTTCCATTAAATACTACGTAATCGGCATTTTCATCAATGGCTTTCTGCATATCAAACGCTTGTAAGCCTCGATCTCCATATTTACCTTCGGTAT
Organism: Aequorivita sp. UBA3180; assembly: GCA_002364215.1. Taxonomy (GTDB): domain Bacteria; phylum Bacteroidota; class Bacteroidia; order Flavobacteriales; family Flavobacteriaceae; genus Aequorivita. The sequence continues at coordinate 255,172 of DEXQ01000018.1, forward strand.
AGAAGTCACCTTGCATAATGTAGTATTCTTTATCTACTGGAGGCAAACCACCTTCTGGTTCTACCAAAATAAGTCCGTACATTCCATTGGCAATGTGCATCCCTACCGGTGCAGTGGCACAGTGATATACATAAAGGCCTGGATTAAGAACTTTAAATGAAAACACTTTTTCGTGCCCTGGAGCCACAAACGAAGATTCTGCCCCACCACCAGGACCATTCACAGCGTGAAGATCAATGTTGTGTGGAAGTTTGTTGTCTGGGTGGTTTTTTAGGTGAAATTCTACTTCGTCGCCAACGCGGGTACGGATAAAACTTCCCGGAACGGTTCCGCCAAAAGTCCAATAAACATATTTTACTCCGTTGGTCATTTCGCCTTCGCGTTCTTGAATTTCCAAATCAACGATCAGTTTTTTTGCCATACGCTTTCCTATTGGCGTTGGCACGTTTGGTGGCGAAGTTAGCTCCGCTATCATTTCCTGATTTACGGGAATTTCCACCGTGTCGTTATATTTTTTGTCTGACTGGTCGTTCACGCAGCCCGAAAGAAATGCCACCGCGCCAAGGCCCAGAAGCATATTGGTAATTAATTTTTGTTTGATAACTAATTTCATAGGTTCGGTTTTTAAAATGTGGTTGTTTTATTGGTTATTATTATCAGTTTCTGGTTTTTGCCAAGTGAATAGTACAGGGTCTATGGTCACCATTACCCAACCCCAATTATTTGTATTCTTGTCAAAATTATTTTTTACGATTTCTATACCTTCTGCCGCAAAAAAGTGTGAATACCCAGCTTGGATACCCACGAATTGGCTCAATTTGTGCGAAGTTACCAAATCTAATTCAAAGCCCAAATCTTTTGACGTATTGTCATCTATTTCCGCGGCAGCGAAAAACTGATGAAGCGCCAATTGAACGTTAGACTGTTTATTGAAAGCATATTTCACATTTCCATATAAGTCCAGCAAGCCAACATTGTTGATGTGGTTGCCTACATAGAAGTAATCCATAAACCCATTAAATTTATGATTAGTGCCATACAATGGGTTAAAAGCTTTGTTTTCTCCATCGGAAGGGGCGCCGTAATCATTTCCGCTCTGCAATTCACCGCCTAAGCCAATTTTTAAACTTTCCAATGCGGAATAATTTGCTTCAAGTGAAAGGAGGTAAGCGCTCAAATCATTATTTGCCACGTCCTTCCCGAATTGATAGTAAAGATTTGAGGCAAAATTGAATTTACTCAAATTAGCCTTTAAATGAAGTCCCGCCGTTTGGCTATAGCGCGTATCGTTTTTTGATTCGTCTATTTCGTCTATATATTGCAAGCCATTGTTCACAAATAGGAAGCTCGCCGAAAGTTGCTCCCACTCCTTGTGAAACCATAGATATTGAAGACTTTTATAGGTATTTGTGGTAAGGATATTTCCAGTCAAGGCCTCCCCATCCTGATTGTATGCCGCGCCAAAATGAAACTTCAAAAAGCTGGGTTCATATTTTAAAATAGCGGCATCGTGGCTTCTGCCTTGCTGTGCCCAGCCCACATTTCCGAAGAAACGCTGGTCATCGTATATAATTTCCTGGCGGCCAATTTTTAGGGAAAGCTCTGAAATCAACAAGACATCTGCCCAGGCTTGGTGCAATGAAAATCCATTTTCGTCTGCAACGTTCAGCTGTGGCACATCGCCCCAAACCCTCACGTCCTGGGGACTTAAATAGAAATGAAGCTTTTCGGTTTTGTAACCGAAGTTCAATCGCGTGCGCTGCGAAACGAAGGTCGCGGGGTCTGCATTATCTGGAAAGAGGGTTTTGTAACCGTGCCTGTATTCAAAGCGGGGACGCAATTCGGCGTCAATGGTAAACTGTGAAAATCCCTTGGTGAAACTAAGTATCAGTAGGAAGAGAAACACACTTTTTGAAACCTTCATAAAATGGTCTTTTTGATTTCTGATACAAAGGTCAGTATTGTGTTTGCGGTAAAATATGACGTAAGTCACAAAATGAAAAAAAACTCAATCTTTTGTAAAATTGACTAAACCGTCATTGAAAACAACTGTGTTTCGGGCTGGCTTCGTTGCAGGAGCACATCAAACGCCATGCAGATGTTTCGCACGTAAGGCCTTCCTTTTTCGGTAATCTGAAGTTGATTGGAACCTATTTTTACCAGGCCGTCGTCTTCCATTTCCTTGAGTTTGGAAAGTGCTTCGGGCAGTTCCTCAAATTGCATTGCCTTTTCTTCCCAAGAAGTTTCCAGCTTGCACATCATATTGAGAATGTGTTCGCGGATAATTAAATCCTCAGCATTCAGGATATGTCCGCGATATACAGGAATAATATTTTGTTCCACCAATTCCTGATATTCCTCTACGTTTTTCACATTTTGACCAAAACTGTACCAACTGTCACCAATGGCAGAGACGCCAAGCCCCAGCATGAGTTGGGTCTTGCTATCGGTATAGCCCATAAAATTGCGGTGCAGTTTTTTGCTTTCCACGGCTTGGTAGAGGCTATCGGTTTTAAGGGCAAAGTGGTCCATCCCGATTTCAATATAACCAGCCTCTTCCAGCATTTTTTTGCCGGTTTCGTACATTTCGCGCTTTTCGGAAGCACTGGGCAAATCTTCCTTTTTAAAGCCGCGCTGGCCATTGCCTTTTATCCACGGCACGTGGGCGTAGCTATAAAAGGCAATGCGGTCTGGCATCAATTCCTTGGTTTTTTCTATGGAATAAATAACGTGTTCCTTTTTCTGAAAGGGAAGCCCGAAAATAATGTCGTGGCCTACGGAAGTGTAGCCAATTTCGCGGGCGGTTTCGGTTACATTTTTTACGTTTACAAATGGCTGAAGTCTATGAATGGCTACTTGAACGGTGGGATTGTAGTCCTGCACCCCATAACTTACCCGGGTAAAACCACAATCGTACAGTGTTTGTAGATGATCGCCCTTAGTATTGTTGGGATGGCCTTCAAAACTGAAAGAAGGATTTTCGGCCATAGTAGCATCCTTAAAAATTCCTTTAATGAGCAATTTTAAATTTTCGGCAGAAAAAAAGGTAGGTGTGCCACCGCCTAGGTGCAATTCTTTAATGATGGGCCTTGTGGGGAAAAGTTCAAGATAAAGTCGCCATTCCTTTAAAACAGATTCTAAATACGGCGTTTCTACATTGTGGTTTTTGGTTATGCGTTTGTTGCAGCCACAAAAAGTGCAAAGGCTTTCGCAGAAAGGAAGATGAATATAAAGGCTTATGCCTTCTTCTCTATTGCTTTCAGAAAAACTTTTGATTACTCCTTTTTTCCATTCGCTCAAGGAAAAATCGTCGTTTTTCCAATATGGAACTGTGGGGTAACTTGTATAGCGCGGGCCGGGAACGTTGTATTTTGATACTAAACTGTTTTGCATCACTTTATTCTTTGGCGCAAAATTACCTTTGGTTTGGTTTCTATAAAATGACATTTATCACTTGAAATAAATAAAGAACCTAAATATTTCGGTTTTGTTTAGCCTAAAAAAAAAGCACCGAAGATTTCAGTGCTCTCTTTAAAATGTCGGGATGACAGGATTTGAACCTGCGACCCTACGCCCCCCAGACGTATACGCTACCAGACTGCGCCACATCCCGATTTTGAATATCAGAATTTATAATTCCGAAATTGAACGGCAAAAATAACCAAATTATAAAGTTGGACAAATAGAATTTTATTATTGTTGTTACTTAAATTAATTGATAAATTAAACGAAAAGAAATCTTAATAACTTTTAGAGGCACATTCTTTCTAAAGTTGTTATTTTTACCATTGGAAAATAATATTGAAGTAATTACATCATGAGTGAAACAATTGAAAGAATAAAATGCCTTATCATTGGCTCAGGTCCAGCGGGATATACTGCGGCCATTTATGCCGCACGTGCCGACTTAAAACCTGTAATGTACACGGGAATGGAGCCTGGCGGACAATTGACGACAACAACTGAAGTTGACAATTTTCCCGGTTACCCCGAAGGAATTGACGGCCCAACAATGATGGTTCAATTGCAACAACAAGCAGAGCGTTTTGGAACGGAGGTAAGAATTGGAATGGTTACAGCCGTTGAGTTTAGCGATGAAGTAGGCGGTATTCATAAAATTACTGTTGATAACTCCACGAAAATTGAAGCCGAAACCGTAATAATTTCCACTGGTGCTACTGCCAAATATTTAGGCTTGCCAAGCGAACAAAGATTGCGTGGCGGGGGTGTTTCGGCCTGTGCCGTTTGTGATGGCTTTTTCTATAAAGGACAAGATGTGGCAATCGTAGGAGCAGGTGATACCGCTGCCGAGGAAGCCACTTATCTTGCAAACATCTGCAACAAAGTAACCATGCTTGTGCGAAAGAATTATATGCGGGCGTCCAAAGCGATGCAGCACCGCGTTAACAACACCAAAAATCTTGAAGTGCTCTATAACACCGAAGTAGATGAGGTTTTGGGTGAGCAAGTAGTGGAAGGCCTTAGAATGGTAAACAACGCAACAGGTGAAAAGAAAGAAATAGAAATCACTGGATTGTTTATTGCGATTGGGCATAAGCCAAATACTGAAATTTTCAAAGGGCAACTTGAAATGGACGATACGGGTTATTTGATAACTAAAGGAAAATCTACTAAAACAAACAAACCCGGCGTTTTTGCAAGTGGCGATGTGCAGGACAAAGAATACCGCCAAGCCGTAACTGCTGCTGGAACTGGCTGTATGGCTGCGCTTGATGCGGAACGTTATCTTGCTACAATTGAAACGGAAGTAACGGCCTAATAATCTGCTTAAATTTAAAAAAGCCGCTGAAATTGCGGCTTTTTTGTTTTTATAGTCCGTTTATAATTTCGTAAACGTCAATAATTCAATATCGCCATCTCCGCCACTAACATCTGAAAGTTCGATGGTTGAATTTGTTACAGATACAATATCCCAATCGTCATTGATTTGGTCAAAAGGAGTTTGCTGGCTAAATTGTAAAACCAGTTCTTCACTACTACTGGAAGAGTTGTCATAAGCCCAAGTTCCATTTTCTGTAAAGAGATCATTCTGTGCTACTACCGTTCCATCTTCATTAAAAATGAAAACAAAACTTTCAAAGTCTACTGTATGGTCTGATTGGCCATCTATTAATTTACTAACCTCCCATTCACCTTGTGGCAAAGTGGTTTTAATATTTTCAAATTCGTTGGTATTTACATTGCCAGAGTCATCATCTGTGTTACAAGCCGCAAATATTGTGATTGCTAATACTATAAATAATCTTTTCATAATTTTTTTGTTTTTACCAAAGTTGTAATTTTAGTAGAGAAAACCTCTTAAAATTTTTATAAATCACAAAAGACCTAACAAAGTTTTAGCAAACTGTTAGGCCTTTTTGGCAATTCGGGGCATTTTTAAAATGAAGTATTGTCGATAGCTTTACATTTTATGCACACTGCCCGAATGACTTTTATTTGAATTTACGGAAACAGGGTTTCCATAATAATTTATTTCGCCACCGCTACTAACGTGTGTTTCCAATTTATCCTGTACGTTTACGGTTACTTCGGCCCCACTGGAGGCTTCGGCATTGCAATTTAGCACCAAGAGTTCCTTTGCGTCCAGTTCACTTCCGCTGGAGGCGTCGGCATTGAGAGACGACGCTTTTCCGGAAACTTTTAAATCGGCACCGCTACTGGATTTTGCTATTAGTTCCTGGGCAAAAACTTCTACTTCCAGTTCTGCGCCGCTGCTGCTTTTTAGGTTCAAATTTTGGCTTTTTATTACAGAATTCGCTGTAACGTCGGCGCCGCTGCTGGCTTCCACCGTGTTGAGTTCCTTGAAGGTAACATAAACCTTTTTGGCTTTGGAACGCCCAATATTTTCAGAAGTGGTAACGTGGAGCTTTCCGCCTTCAATATCGGTTTCAATATATTGAAGCAAATTTTCGTCGGCTTCCACTACAATTTTGTTTTCATCTCCTTGGGTAAGGTAAACGTCAAGCCCGGCACTGCCGCGTACTTCCGTAAAATCTGAAGTCACTTCCCGTTCTTGGGTAACTACCTTTCCGTTGCCGTTTTCCCCGGTAGTAATATTTAGGTTACAGGCGCTCAAAATAAGTGCTGCCCCCATTGCGATTATAAAATTTGTTGTTTTCATATCGATTGGTTTTTGGTTTTTAATCTATTGTAATTGTAAGCGTCTCACTGGTATTGACCGAAGCGCTATTTCTATTGTTGAAGCCTTCCTTTACCTCTTCCTCCCAATTTTTATTTTTGATTGTTTTCACACTGTCAACAATCATTTCGGAATTGATGTTTTCGGTTGAGTCCGCTTCTTCCTTCATTTCTTCCTTTGCTTTGCAATCAAGACACTGCACTTCGCTTTTAAGAATTCTGTAATAGTGCGCTTCATTGTCCCAATTGCTCAACTCATCAAATTCTGAATTATATCCATAATAGGAATTTGCGTTCTCTTCAGAATAAATTATCGTGCCTTCGGGTACATAGACTGTTATTTCAATTTGCTGGTCGCGGTATTTGTTTTTTGTATCGGTTGTAAAGAAGCCATCCAGCAATAAGCTGCTGTTATCAAATGAATAATTGTACATAATGGCTTCGGCACGCTTTTTTGCGTCCAGCTGATTGTTGCCCTCCGCCGTTTTTTCAATTACGATTTTTCCTATGGAATCTTTTGTAGGCTCAATATTCAATAGAATATCGCTTGAATAGATTACTCTTTTGTCATCTTCGGTATATTTCAATTCAAGACCGTTTTCACGACTCACTTCATAACTATATTGTTTATCGGCGCGCATCGCAATTCTCAGAGTATCTCCTGTGCGAACAGCAAGGGTCTGCTCTTCAATGAAATTGCCATCGTAAGCTTGTTCGGTTGCCTGTTTTATTCCCAAAACGGCCAAACCAATTACCGATAATGCCCAAACTACAATCAGTAGGATTTTAACGGTAGAGCTCATTGATTTCAGATTGCTAATTAAAAGTTTCAATCCTAAAATGAACAATACAAAAAACGGAATACCCACTGCAAACAGAGATAGCAAAGCAATCAGCCATAGAGGTACATTTGTTGTATCAACCAGCGCGATATACTCTGTCAATTCGGAATTGCCCCAAAAATCGATTGAACCAAAGGTGAAAAACCCTACTACAAGCCCAATAATCGTAAAAAGTGAAACGATGATTATCAGCACACCAATAAACTTGACGAATACTTTAAAAAGCATTGATATTAGGTTTAAAAGAGTACCTGCAATACCAGTGGCGCCTTTTTCAATGTCATTTCCAAATCTATTGTAATCTGCGTTTTTAACTTTATCAGCTACTGTGTTAAAACCCTCTTTAAATTTTCGTTCTATATTTGAAATATTCACGGGTTCGCCCGTCATTTTCAATTTTTCCGAAGTGGTGAGCGCTGGCGGAACCAGTATCCACAGCAGGATATACACTACTATGGGGGAGCCCATTCCGGCTACGACCAAAAGTATCCATAAAAGTCTGATCCAGATAGCGTCTATGCCGATGTAGTGCCCAATTCCGGAGGATACCCCAGAAATATATTTGTTGTCCACATCACGGAAGAGTTGCTTGTGCGAAGCATTTGCCCGCGATTTAGAATATGCTCCCGATGACGGAGGAACGTCCTCAAAAATTTCGTCATCTACTTCATAATCCTCGGGCTGGCCCATAACGGCGATTACTTCGTCAAGCATTTTTAGCGTAACGACTTGCGTTGGGCTTTCAATTTTTTCGGAAAAAAGTTCCCCGATGCGGGCTTCAATGTCCTGCATGATTTCTTCGCTACCATCAGCTCCTTTCAGCGATTTGCGGATGGCGTCCAGGTAGCGCGAAAGTTTCCCGAAGGCATCTTCGTCTATGTGAAAGGAAGTGCCTGCCAAATTTATATTTACTGTCTTGTTCATTGTTTGTTTTTTTCGCTGGTTACTTTGTTCACGGCCTGTTGCAGTTCTGCCCAGGTATCGTTCAATTCGGTTAAAAATAGTTTACCGGTATCGGTAAGTTCGTAATACTTGCGTGGCGGTCCGCTGGTAGATTCTTCCCAACGGTAAGAAAGCAGCCCCGCATTTTTCAGCCTTGTAAGCAGCGGGTAGATGGTGCCTTCCACGACAAGCATTTTTGCGTCCTTTAGAGTTTCAAGAATGTCTGAGGTATATGCCTCGCCGTCTTTTAAAACGGAAAGGATACAGAACTCCAAAACTCCTTTTCGCATCTGTGCTTTTGTGTTTTCGATTTTCATAATTCGTTTTTACTTGTTTTTAATTCTTGTTCGCTATTGATGATGAATGAATAGGGAAGCACACTGGTGGTTTCTTCGCATTGTTGATGAGTCAATGCGCTAACAGTTTCCTGTTCCGTGGGCATACTTACGCCTATAAATTGTAAAATGGCGGCCAATAGGTAACTAACTAATGTGCTCATTTTGAATAGGGTTTTTAAGGTTGGTTTTTATAAATGGAATACAAAGTGGGTAATGATAAAGTTGCCCGCGCGAAGCGTGGATGGACGCATTTATTACGGCATAGAGTTCAAAAACGAACAATGCCAGAAGCAATAAAATGGCCAATCCGAACAATAATATGTATCCTGAAAGATTTTGAATGTTGTTTACTGAAAATTCCCCTGCATTGTTATCAATGGTTTCTATCAATGAAATAAAGTCCGTCGCGAAAATGATAAAGAAGGGGAGACAAATCAATCCAATAAGTATGGTGTAGATTAAAACACTCAGTTGAAAATTGATTGCCTGCTTTCCGTGCTCGTCCACAAAAGCCTTTTCCTTATTGAATGTCCAAATCAATAATGGCGCGATAAAATTCGCGAACGGGAAAAAGTATTTTAAAAAGGTGGATAAGTGAATAAATGCACTTACGTTTTTCTGGTTTTCTGAAATTGTAGTTTCCATTGCTTGTTATTTTCTTATGCAAATATATGTCTAAAAGACAGTAGTATGTTACGCATAGTACTATAATTAACATATTTTTAACAAATAGGAAGTGTAGAATATATTGAATATCTATAATCGAAAAATCGAAACGTACAGGCTTTTTAGTACCAAACGTACATTTTTGAGAATTCACACCTCGTGGAGTAGATGCCAAATATAGGCCATTTAAATACCATTTAAAATAGTTTTAAATCATCTCTTGGGTTGCTCAGATCATAATTTGCTGTCAACACTTCAATTTTCTTCTTTCCTGGTCTGCCTGTGCCATTTGCTACACTTACACTTTGTTCCAACTGCATTGTATGCCACCTGTTGGCATCGCTGTATTGCTTCAATATATCACTGGGATAGCTACTCATCAAAAACTTACCCTGAATGCCTTGGAGCGTCTTTAATAGGTTTTCAAAGTCATCTTGGCTATATCCATCATAGTGGCCACAATCGCTATTGAAGTATGGCGGATCGCAATAATGAAACGCATCTTTGTGGTCCCGACTATTGATAACCCGCAGCGCATCGGTACATTCCACTTGCACATTCTGCATCCTGATGGCCAAATCAATTGTGAAATCCTCACGTTTATTGGTTATCTTCTTACTGGTAGTGCCTTTCATCCTGTCGTACCCAAAAGAACCATCCAGCATACTGCTGAAGCTTTGAGCAGCCAGAACCCAAACAGCCCACGCTCTTTTTAATCTATCAAACATGTGAGGATTATTATAAATGACCGTCGCATCATTATGCAGGGATCGGCTGTGGAGACTTATACGAACTAATTTCTCCAGTTCTACAAATTCATTCTGTACGCACTCATAGAAGTTGATCAGCTCTCGATTGTAATCATTGATGATTTCCGTTTCACTCTTTGGTTTTGCCCAGAAGATGGCACCGCCACCAACAAAAGGTTCCACGTATGTTGAATGATCCGGAATCAATGGCAAAATGGTGCTCACTAAATTCTGTTTACCTCCGTAATAACTTGTTGGTGTCTTCATACGTTCAATGTGAATTTTGTTGAGCCACCAGCAAGCAGTTCCTTTGTGCCTTCAATATTATTTTGATAGATATGGACATTGCCCAGGAATAAAGTAATTGATTTCAGCTGTACATCAATCTGCTTACTTATCAGATATAAGTGGTAGATATCGGCAGGCAATCCCAAACTGGCATCGCTCGAGCGCTGATACGCCGATACAATCAATTTCCCTTTTTCAATCTGAAACTGTATCAAGCTCAGGCACGGTTGCTGATTACTTTCAGCATTTGTCTGGCCAAGAAAAAGCACGTAATTTTTGCTATTTCTTTTCTCCCGGTTAATCTTTTCAATTAGCCTGGGCAATTGCTCAAAATAGGTAGGGTAGCTGTTTACCAGTATTGGTCCGCAATAGTCCCACCAAGTTACTCCAGCTTCACGGTAAGCTTCCGTAGAGCGCTCACCGGCCATAAACAGGTTGAGCTCATCCTTTAATTTCTTTCTGGCCATTCCGTGGCCCTCAAAGATTTCCAAGAGGTCTATTGGTTTGAGAACCAATGTTTCATTAAGCAGATACTGTATATCTCCCTTTTTGTTCTTTTGAATTTTACCTTTTTCAAGGATTTTTACAAGCATTCTATGATACTTGTTCTGTCTTGTTTTTGTTATATTTGTCATCTCACTCAATTAAAAAATCCATTCCTAAGTTCAAGGCTTTGCCCTCGGTTCCAGGAATGGATTTTAATATTTAATTGAGTGAGATCGTTAAGTATGCCGGGGGTTTTTTATACCCGCAGTTGTTCGGGGTTACTTTTCCCTTTTTGATAGGCCTGAATGCCTTTATCGGCTACCCGGACACCAAATAACAATCCTTCAAAAGTTAATACCAGGCCACAATGTTCGTGGCCGTTCAATAACAGCGCTGTAGCTGTTAGTACTATCGATGCAATTACTGCAGTCCAAAAATTGCTCACTATTTTAGTTTCCATCGCTTGGTGTTTTAAGTATTTGCTCGTCTTTTGCCTTGTATAGGTCAAATTCCAATTTTAAAGCATTGTATTTTTCCCTCCAATTGCCTATCTCTTCACGCAGTGCTTTGTTTTCCTTATGCAGTAATCTCAGGTCTTTGCGTTGTTCAATATTTTCCTTTTTTACCGCATTCAACTCCTGCCGAATTATTACAATTTGCTGCTTCAGCTCTTCATATTGGCGTTTATAGTCACCCACAAAATCTCCATATAGTTCACGCATAGACTTAACCGCTTCAGTATCTTTTTGCTCAGCGGTGGCGGTGGCTTCTTTTACTTCAATACGTTTCAACTTCCATCCTAAAAAACCACCACCGAAAAGAAATGTAAGCATTGCACTTATCTGTATCCAATTCTCTACTAAAAATCTTATCATACAGCTATCTCAGAGTCGTTTGTTGCAAATAGGGCCGCGTAATATGCCGCTTTAAAACCTGCAAGATTAGTAGAAGTCAAATTGTAACTTCCTGTAGTTGAAATAAGCATTCTCGATGCGGGTGCCAATTCAATAACAGCCATATATACCGAGCGAGCTGCAGGGGTCAATGGAAATTCGTGGCTGTCAAAAGAAAAAACCTCCTCATCCAGCTTACTGTTTACGGTTTGGGTTTTTTGTACGTTTGTAGCTTTGTTTAAGGCTGCCTGTTGCGTTGTAATATCGCCCGACGGTCTATCTTCCAAATCGCCATTAAAAATGCGTTTGTGGCAAATGCCGTACTCATAACTTATGTAACCAGGATCCGATGGATTAACCAATTGATCCTCGGTCACCACCAAAGGATCTTCATCCATTCCTAAGGCTTCAAGTTCTTCCAGACTATCTGCAACCAAATTGAACAAAACAAACGGCCTGTTGTTGGTTTCGTATGCTTTAAAATATCTCATTTCTTTAAGTTTTATCCTTCATCAAAAGTTAATGAACGGTTTATAGGTATTACGGTATAATCAAAAATTAAGGGAATACTATTAGCGGTGGCCTTATCAATGTAGATGTCAAAACCATTTTTAGTGCGGTTATTTACATCCCAAATAAAGGCGCGCGAAAAACTAAGCTCAGGATTGGCAGCCCTAAAATTCCCTAATACCTGGTAATCCTGAGTTCCAATATCTGCCCCAAAGTCTACATGATATACAGCCGTCTGCACATCCATAACAATAACCCCCACAAAGATACTTCCAGCACGTAACCACTCCAGTAATTTACGGCCACGTATAAATGTGGAGCGTGGTACACTGCCTACATTTCCCGGCAAGTTTTCGCCCACTTGCGCATACCTTCTTATTTTACCTGGACGCTCTTCGTACACTGGGTTTGCTTGTGTGCCTACGTTGAAGGTTAAATTTTCGGTTTCTTCAAAAAATGAAATGAAATATCCATCAGCGGTCAGGCCGTCAAAAGCCTCTATGGTCCACATCTTGTTGTTCCATATAAGTCTTCCCTCTGTTGAAGTCATACCGCCACCGCCATTGGTAGTTACCACAAAACCACTCACTATTCTGTTACCTGGCAAAATGCTCAGCAGTTCCTGAATAGGAAGTTTAAAACTGTCTTGGAACTCTTTTAACGTTGGCCTATCTTTAGGAAAGCCAGTTTCTTCAATAATTAACTCAACCATACTATTGTATATTTTGGTCCATAAATTTTGTAGTAATCTATCAGTGCACGCACGCGTGTCAATAGGCGCTCTTCGGCATCTTCGTCATCAGGGCGCAATGCCATTGGTATAAAAACAGTAAAATCACTTTCGTACACATTAAACACTATGGGGTCAAAAAACCATTGCGGATCACCTTCGCCTTCATCATAAAAATAGAGTGGATCTCCAGCCCCTTCATCATAGTAATGCTGTGTATCATTAAGTGCAGCGTTATTAATGAATATACGGCGTTCCACATCGTCAAAAGCATCATTAAGTGCCTTTTCCAACAGTCCTACAGATCCGTAATGCTGCGCCCTATAAATACTATCTTCCTTAAATCCAAAAAAATATTCATACAAAGCTTTAAATGGTATAATAAGTGCCTGAAGCAATGCCAGCCATTTTGGTTTGCGCAGAATGATAGGAAGCAGCTGCTCCTTAAAGCCCTCATAATCCAGTATGTATATTTTTTTGTTTATCACGCCCTTGGTAAATATGTAAATACACTGTTTAGTTCATCCAGTTTAAAATAACCGCTTTGCGGTAACCTATATTCTGTAAATGGCCCCACATTCCCTTGTGGATTGGTTTGGTCATAATCATAGGTTCCATAGTAGCTTGCCGCACTTTGAAAAAATACGCCGTTGGGAACAATTCCAGGAACCGCTTGAATGATATCCGTTAATTCGGTAATGGATAGCTTTCCGTTAAAATCTATTAGGTTTTTATCCTTTAAATATGTTTTAATGGCATTGATAACCGGAGTTTCATCGGTACCATCCAAACGCTGGCCCAAGTTGTTCAATACAGATGGATTGAAGTAAAGCTTATAGTTTACGCGCAATCGGTCTGCATCTTCACTGCTGGCATCAATTGTTATTCCGGAAGCTCCTTTTTGCTTCATATAAGCTTTAAACCCTGCCAATTCACCAGCTGTAAGCTTTGCTAGATCACCACCCACATTCTTTGCAGTTTTTAAACGCAAAATGCCGTGGCCATTGCGTGATGCTTCTTCCACACTGCATTTTGCCACGATCTTTTTTGCTGCTACTTCTGCTATGGTTAAACCGGTATTGTCATATTCGTTCCATTCGGTAAGTGCCTGCCCGTGTTGGTAATTAAGCGCATAGGCTATAATCTGCAATTGCTGAAAAGGCATTGCACGCGCAATGCGGTCATCCACATCCTGTTTATGGATAGAAAACATTTTATAAATACTCCAAGCTACGGTGGCCACCACAAATACAATCAACCGCCAAACGCTTACTTTACTTGTGCTGGTTAGATTGGCAAGGGTAGATTGCTCATTTTCTGTCAATACCGCAGTTGCCGGCAGATCATCTGCACCGGCAGCTGTGTTTAGTATTTGGGTCTGTATGTCGTTTATTGTTGGTACTGCCATTATAATTTATTTGCTATATAATTTGATAAAACATTTGCGTATTGTTTTGCGCCAACCACTCCTGGATGAACTGAATCAGAAGCAGTTCCTTTTCTTGAATTATTATCTGCAGAAAGCACTTCTGAAGTGTCAAATTCATAGCACAGATACCTATCCACATGTTGCCATACCGGAATAATATCAGCGCCCAATTCATTGGCCTTTTTTATAGCCATTTCTATTAGATTGGCATAAGCTGGCCAATTGTTATTCTCGTTCACGGCAATAATTGGAGCAAAACCTACTACCGCATCAGCATCAAATTGAATAATCCTGTTGTAAAATATTTCCATCCCCAAAAGCACATCATTTTTTGATTGCTCGCTTTCTCCGTTATGGTTTAGGTCATTAAATCCTAGCGCACAGGTAACTATAAGTTTTTTACCCGAGTCAATTCCACCGATATTTGTGTTTACATATCGTTCAAAATCAAACGTATAATAATCTCCAGCATAAGTTCCAATTGCTTGGCTTTCTGTATAGTTTAATTCCCGAGCCACTCCTGCAGTTCCTCCGTTTGTTGAAGGAGTGTTTTCAAAACACCATTCTGGATTAGTTGAGATTTGTAAAGGCGTAGCCACTTTTAAAAATGGATTTTTACTCAATGAAGAGTCTGAATTTTCTGAAGTAACATAAACAGTCCCAGAATATTCAGTGCGCAATCCTATTAAAATGGCAAACTCCCAACTAGATCTACCTTCGTTAGCATAAATATCTGAGCGTAGCCCTCTGAAAGTTGGAGCAGCTCCCCAATTATTAACTAAAGACTCCCTTACATAAGGCGTTACGGCTTGCGGTGCACTTACTCCATCGGTGATGCTGTCCCCGAAAATAAACAGCTCAGCGGTTTTACCACTAACCGATGCACGGGTCACCTTTTGGATGCTTGTATTCTTAAAATATAGATTGCTGTTATTTTTAAGCTTGTTGAATATTTTCAATGTTCCAGCATTTGTCAATTCAGAAGCTCGTAATCTTATAGAAAAATCAAAATAATCTGAAAATTGGGATTGAATTCCCAATGAACCTGAATATCCTTCAGAGGTCAATATTGAGTGCTTAAATAGTTGCAAATTGTCTTCATCAACCAAATAGAGTTTATCACCTACAATAATTCTATCTTCACTTTCAGAAAATCCATCGGATGTGTTATGAACTATGCTTGAAAGTTGTGTTTGGGCAATTGTATATGCAACTGGTACGGTATAAACACCGGTAATTTTATTCCAATCAATCCAAACCTTTCCGGTTATTCCACTATTGTCACTTTCCGCTAGGTTTACAATATTTACTCCAGATGGATTTTCAACCAATGCGGTATTATAAAATGCAACACCAGTAATGTGATCGTGCCCTTCTTCTTCAATGATTATATAATAAAATCCATTTGATGTCCTGTTTTTCGCAAATGTTTTTAAATAGTATTTTTTAGAAGGATCGCCTCCGTAAAGTTCAACACGTTCAATAGCTTTAAAAATATCCGGCTTATCTTTATAAATTGTTGTATTTACTTCAAAGATTCCTTGAGTTATTGGATAAGGAGCTACCAATTTATCTTTTAAATTCTTCCTATAAATTATAGATTTAACAAACTTACCCTGTGCCAAAGTAACAGCTGATCGTCCACCAGCTGGATAAAATACTTGATCCCAATTAATCACTGCTCTGCCAACAATTGCACCTGTTGAACCAAATAATTCTACCACCTCTATTCCAGTGGAAGGAGCAACAACCGTCCAAAAGCCATCAAAAATTTTACCCCCAGCAACTTTTGCTCCATTACTGGATTGACTAATTTGTAAATAATTTCTTCGTATGCCTCCAGCAGAATAATAATTACCAATATATGATAAGTAGTAACGCTCCGATGAATCGTCAAAGTAAAGTTCAATATCCAGTACCGCGGCTTTTACGTAATTTAAATTTTTACCAGTAATGGTATCATCAAAAGGAAAAAAACTATTTACACCCTGCTGTGTAAATGGCGCATCCTTTACAAAAGATGATCCATTATAAGAATAATACCCATTATTACTTTCTGTAGAGTCTTGAGTTACCGCATAGCGAGTTGTGGTAGATGGGCTCGGGTCAGCATTTAGGTTTGTTAGGGTATTGTATCGCACAATTCCATCCATTTGATTTGCTTGAATTGCATCAATATCATCTGAATTTTCTTCTATTAAATTATATAACTCTTCACCTGTACCATCATAATCTCCAGCTGGCAATTTTGCAGCAGATTCATACATTTCCTTAACTTTTGGACCCAATATTCCAATAGAATTATAAGCTGGATCAGAATGTTTGGTTCTTGCGTCAAGCTCCTTAATAATGGCGGCACCTTCTTCTTTAGAATAGCGCTGTCCGTTGTAATCTCTAATAGGTTGTTGTTCCATAATTATTCAAATAATCCGGGTTGAAATAATCCATCTTCAAATAGTTGTTGCCGGGCATAAGTTGCGTCAATGTTATTAGTGGCCGGAATTACATTTTTTATTTTATAAAAGGATAGAATATCTATATTCTCTCCTCCAATTGGATTGATAATTCTTAAACCGGGATTCAAACTGTCTGTAATTGAAAGCTTATTTTCCAAAGCCACTTCAAAAATTTGTTCAAACTCACCCTTTACTTGGAGGGTAATGTCTGCCAGATTTTGTTTATTAATAGTTTTAACGTCGTTCATTTTGCTTGTAAATTGCCGTGAGATCCAGATTAAAATCAGAATCTATATTCAATTTTCTGACTGTCATCCCATCCATCTCCATTTGTTCTTGGATCTCTTTTCTTAAATCATCCACATCACCATCACCAAGAATAAAATCGATAATACCCACACCAACTTTTGGGTTTTCTTTCCATTCGCCTTTATTGGTCAATAGAATTAGCTTTTGATTTTGCTCAGTGGCATCATCGGTTGTTATCAATTCTCCATTGGCGTCAAACTGAATATCTCCATCTTCGTCTAAAAGAAAATCCTTCATTATTCCTGAATTATTCCGGTTGCAGTGAAGGTTGCTCCATCACTTGTAACCCCATTTACCAATACTTCCCTGCCTATCATTGAATCAAATACAGCATTTCCAATTGCGGTGGCCAAAGCTTCCCTGGCTTCTGCAGGAACGGTTGCAGGATTATCACTTTGATTATCCATTTCCTGTTTAATTACTGCTATGGTATTTGCTCTGTTAATTGGCATTTATTATTCCTTTAAAGGCTGTTTAAATCGTTCTTTTATAACTTCCATTGCTGCAACATTTATAGTTGTGCCCTGGACCACTATAATTTTGTTCAGTTCATCTATCATATCCGAAAGGATATTCATAACACTTTCATTACCCTTCTTTATCCGGACGCCATCTTTATCAGCGCTGAATTCTACATCCCCAATCTTATATACAAACTCATCAATCTCACTATACTGTGCCACATAGCAATAATTCTCATCATTAGCCACGATAGAAACCGTTACAAAACTTCCAACTTTTGGAATGATCCACACGCCCTGGTCACTATCATCAATTGTACTCTGAAGGCGAACATCTGTATATGGAGCTCCACCATCTGCAGGTTCCACATCGCAGGTCAATTTTGCACGATCAACCTCAAAAACTTTTGCGATAATTGTTTGCTTTGGCAATAGTCTGGAAAACTTTTTCCGCAGCGCCATATCCACTTCCTCATGTACTCCGTTACCCAATCCCATTAGCTTGCTTTTTTACCAAGTTCAATCTCCCGATTTATTCCATTTTCATCATACGTTGTAGTTACTTCATCCACAAAATAGTTGCCGGCACGATTGGTATAAAAATCATCCTGCAGTTCCACAATCCAACTATGATCTATAAATGGCAATCCCTTTGCCCGGAATTTCCCAACATAGCCATCATGCTTCATCTGCTTAATTTTTTCAGCTGCTAAAACTTTAATTTCAGCTTCATTTTT
Organism: Aequorivita sp. UBA3180; assembly: GCA_002364215.1. Lineage (GTDB taxonomy): Bacteria > Bacteroidota > Bacteroidia > Flavobacteriales > Flavobacteriaceae > Aequorivita. The sequence continues at coordinate 273,167 of DEXQ01000018.1, forward strand.
ATTATAAAAATGAAGTGTCCTGGTATCGCCTTCCTTATCGCCCAAATCAACCTCTATCCTTTTATTATTGGGAAGGATGGAAATAGCTTTTACCTGCAGTTTTATATCCTCTTCTTTTTTATACTCCAGCTGGTCCATCCAGGCATTTTTTTGAAAATGATATTTCACGTGTGGTGTTACCCTTTCGTTATAGGCGAAACCTACATACCACTTTCCGGAGCGATAGAAAACATCAATCCCGAACGCATCTTTTATTTTGGCCAGCGCTTCAGCTTTACTAACCCGATCCAATCGGAAGGGAGCCATAACAATTGGCTGTGTTTCAATTTCAGAACCCGGAAGAAGAAAATTCAGTACTTGTTTAAGATCGGTTGACTTCCAACTTTGGGTTACCGTTTCCTGGCGTAATTTCCACAGTTCATCTTCACACGAAATTTCAAGTGGAGATTTTGGTTTTATCCCGGTTACATATCCAGCGAATTCTTCTTTCAAATCGCCATCATAACCAAACTTGATCAAAACAGGATCTCCTACTTTAATAAGCCCGTCCAGTTTCTTCTGAAAATTAGGAACGCGAATGGTAGCCGTATTGCCAATTGTTTTACGGCTTCGCTTTATGGATATGGCATTTACCTTCCCTGTGCGGAAAATATAATTACCTATCTCTATGTAGCTATCCATTTTTCTCATTGCTTCAACTCCAGTTCATAGGGTTCATCACTCCAGCATTTAATTTCAAATGGTTGCCAGATCACTCCTTCCAATGGAATGAAATCATGCTTTTCAAATGCCAGGCGTTTAATATTGAAAAAACTTAAAAGTTTGCAGGTTACTTCAGCGGAACCGGCCTCGCATATCTCCCGGATTTTTCTAACAATAGTTTCCGGATACATATCCTCATTTTGTTCATTAATGGCCACACCACGAATTACCACTTCATAATCATCCACGGAAAAGAATTCCTTAAAAGTTCCATTCTTTCCATCGAGCGGTGTACGAACAATTCTATTCTGGCCAGTAACCCGGATCAAGGGTTCATTTGGCAATTCGTAGCCATCCAACTTGCAGGGAAAGTGCATCGGGGTACCCAACAAACTTTTACGATCTGTTACAATAGTGGGAGTTTCCTTTGTGCCATTTAGCATATCGGAAATCAAACCTGAAGGCGGTACGAACGGAACTGTACTAATCCGATCGTACGCCCCTCCAAAGGCTTGCTGATACGCGTCAAGTAAATTTATGGTTGGCATACTATCCTGCTGCTATTTCATAGCCCTGTAGGGCCTTAATTAATTCTTCCTGTACAATTTCTCTCATTTCTCCAGCGCCTTCTTTAACATTTGCTGAATGGATATTTAAACTTTCGATTATCTTGCCTATGGTGACCGTAACATTTCGTGTGGTTTTTCCGCCTCCGGATATGGAATCAATACCATCTTTTATTTTGTCATTATTCGTAGTAGATGTTGTATCAAGATTTGGTTTTGTGCCAAGTCCTGCCACACTCTCCAAATATTTTTGCATTGCCGTTACATCGGTCTCCCCTGTATATTCGGATTTATTTTGAGGACCTTCCACTCCCGCAAGACCCAAAACAGACCCTAAAAGTCTTACTTGGTCCTTTTTAATATTTTCCATTCCTGCAGCAATAGTACCGGTGTTCTCGATAATACCTTGACCTGTTTGGAACCGTCGTTTATTTTGCTCTTGGCGTAATCTTTCAATTTCTGCTCCAGCTTCAGTATTTATTTCAGCTGTCAAGGCATCTATTGCAGCACCGAATTTCATCTGCCTTAAAAGTTCAAAAGCATTCATGATATTTGTAATCACTCCTGAAACAGTCTGACCTAACTTCACAAATTCCAAATTCCAAATCTCAAGCTTTGTAGAAATTTCAGTTGTCATTAATGCGATAATCAATAGAATTTGATTGGAAACGCCCGTAAATATTTGCCCTAATCCTATCCAAGTATTAGCAAAACCATTTGTTATAGAAGAAGCGTAAACCATCCATCCAATTACAGCTGCTATTGCTACAATCAATACTCCAATAGGATTAGCCGTAAGCGCAATATTGAGTGCCCATTGTGCTGCCGTATATCCAATCACAACTCCTGTAGCGCCTTTTATTATTGCAGAAACTTGATCCCAATTATCATAGGCCCATTCCAATAATTTATTGGCTTTTTCAAGTGCTTTAGCAAATAATGGAAGGGTTTTCTCACCCAACTTACTCATCACGGTTTGATAGCGGTTCTTTACAATCTCAGTCAAAATAGTAACATCGCCCTGGGCATTCTTCAAAGCATCCTCCAAATTGAATTTCGAGGAATCAAATCCTTCAAAAGTTTTGATTAAATCATCGGCTCCAGTTTGGACTTTTCCAAGTAAAACCTTTAGACCTTCCGGCCCTCCAATTTGGGTAACGATCTTACTGATTTGTTCATCGTTCAAGGTTTTGAATTTTCGGGAGATATCTATAAGAATATCATCTGCAGCTCGCATCTTTCCATTGTCGAAAATATCAACTCCAGCATATTTCTTGATGTTCGCAGCCTGCTCTTTTAGACCATCAAAGAAGGTTTTGGTCATATTTGCGCCCACATCGCTATTTTTTGAAATAGATGTAAAAGCAGCAAATATCTTATTGGCAGTATCTACTTTTTGACCAGCTGCAGATGCAGCACCGGCATACTCGGTTTGTACCTTAGCCAGTTCATCAAAGGTTGTAATACCCATTTGAACGGTCTTGGCGTTACTTTCAAGCAGCTGATCAATTTGGTTTATTTCCAAACCAAAAGCCCGCACGGCTTTCACCGTGGAATTCATGGCATCATTCACATTTGCGCCGGTAGCAATTGAATAGCGGCCAACTTTTTTAAAAACTTCAACGGCTTGATCACCATAGATTGAAGTTCCGGATTGTAGATCATAAAATGCCTTGGTACTATCCATTAAGTTGGTACCAAGTTCAAATGAGGCATCCCTGATTTGCTCCTTATACGATGCCATTTGCTCAACATTCTTATCAAGATTGAGCTGTTTAATCTGTAAAAATTCGTGATTGAAATCCCTGGCTACGATCGTAGCATTTCCCATTAAGGTGATCGCGCCCGCAATTGCCGCGGCCCCCAATATTATAGGATTGGTCATTAATTCAAAAGCGCGCCCTAAGTATGGGATCTCGTTGGCGGCTTCTTTGACACTTTTTTTAATGCGGTCTGCAAATCCGGAGATTCGCTTTTGTACATTGGAGAAGCGTTCAGCCGTTTTGTCCGCCATTCCAGAAATCTTGGCGAGTTTTTCCTCGACACCAGCGGCTTTCATCGCAAGGCTCCATATTGATTTCTTTTCGGCCATTATTATTTTTTAAACGGATCATTCTTTTGTTCTTCCCTTCTAATCCAAAGGAGATTATGGTACATCTCCATAATCTCCTGGTTAGAAAGCGCCCTTATTTCGGTTAATGTTTTTTTATAGTAGTAGGAGAGTTGAGCGATGACGATACGCCAGCGGGACGTGGCCAGCGTAATCTCCCAACTCTCTAAAGCTTTTCCACACTTGCTTCTACCTCAGGAAGCAATTCGTCAAGCTGGCCGTAAACTGCCAAGATTTTGGCATCGGTATCCATTGCCCCTGTATCTTCATACAAACGGCAGTTCTCGATGATAGAACGGTTAAAATTGAATTTCTTTTTTCCTTTAGGATCCGCACTCATTGCACGTTCCAAATCCTTTACTCCAGGCTCACGCAAAATGATGATTTTACCATCTACTGTGATTTTATGAAGGTTGCCGTGTTTCTTTTTCCATTCGGCAATTTGGGCTTTGTCTGGTCTCTTATTGGTTTCTTCAGCCATTGTTGTTTTATTAAACGTTATACTTAATTTTTCCGATGATCAACTTACAGTCGATCGTTTGATTGCCGTCTCCGGTCTTCATTCCCTTTTTGAAGGATTGTACTCTAACAAATGTTAGCTGATCAGTTGAGGAAGCTCCACCTTCAGGAGCATAGGATGCTGTAATTCCAAATCCTGTTAAATCAGTAACATCCTTTCCTGAGCCCAAAGAATTGTTCCAGCGTTCAAATTCGCTCTGTAGCAATACTAGGTTTCCGTTGTAATCGTTTTTTCCACGACCTGTTGCTACGGGATCAGCCCCACGGCCCCAAATGTTGGTATGGTCCTTACTTTTTTCGTAGTTTAATTCTACAACGCCTTCCAATGGTTTTGTTTCACCCTCCAAGGTGATTTCCATATCTTCCCAGGCGTATTCGGTTCCGTTGATTGGCATAGCTTAGTTGTTAAATGGGTTTACAAAGGATTGTGTAACCTTTATGATTCGTGCTGTACCAACAGGTGTAATGTTGGTTTCGGCTTCAATTTTATCTGTGGCCAATACATTCTGTAATGGGTTCACATAAACGGTAATCGCTGAAGCTTCTTTGGGCTTCTTGTTTACCATTTGAATATTCAATACTTTTTCAAGTCTTTCCTGGAAAGCTTTGGCCACCGAAACTGGAAGACCTCCAGTAGCTGGATTGATCTCAACTTCATCCAATAGCTCTTCCACATAAACTTGGCGTGTAATTCGACTAACCTTATCAGCAACACGGCCATTTGTGCTATAAGCGTAATCTGAGGTGATTTCAGTACAAACGTGATCATCGTTTATATACCAACCGCCTTTTCCTTCAATATCCCAGGCAAATACATAACCAAGGTTATGGAGCGCCGTCAATTGGGAATCATTGAAAGTTTCCATTTTTGCTCCATTGCTCATTCCGGCATTTACAAGAAGTAAAGCGCCATTTCGAACACGTCCGGCATTTCGCTGAACGGGAAGTCCGGCTTTTATCCCGGCATAGAACCCTGCGAAGGCATAATTCAAGTATGGAGTGGCAGCTTCCACCTCACGAGTGGAAACATCATTGTCCGCTCCCGCAACAATTGTTACACGATCGCTATTGAGTGAACGAATGTCAGTACTCAAGGCAGGGTTACCTTGCCAGTTTCTACCTTCCAAGTAAACGTGCATATAGCGGTGATTTGGAGCAGAACGCTCAAAAGCCACCAATGCTTTTGCTTTTGTTACTGCCAAAAGAATGTCCTCTTCCACTTGGCCGTCATAAACAGGCTCGTAAGCGGCGTCGGGAATACGAGTAGCTACACCTGCCTTTACATCTTTTTTGGTGCTACAGATCTTGGCAAGATATGGTTGGTCCTTATCCACCATTTCTGAAAGCAGAACCGTATCAGCCACAACCATCACATAAAGTTTGGTTCCATTGCCGGCACCCTCAAAGAATGCGCGAATATGCTCATACGCCAAGGCGCTGTTAGTTTCATCATAGGCAGCATCAATACCTACGTTGCGTGCGTCTTCCACTGAAAAGAAAGGGCCCAGGATATCGCCAAGTGCAAATTGATCAGCAACCGCAACTCCGGTAACAACCATTGCGGTTGTTCCATCCTCAGTATTGGCCACTCTTCCTAAGTTGCCGTTGGTTTGTTCTATTAATACGTCTGGTCTGGCCATCGGTTATATTGGTTTTAAAAATTTGAATCCAAATAATATTGCTAAAAAAAGGAGGCTAACGCCACCGATCCACATCAGTGTTTTCTGCCACCAAGTGGTATAATTCACGGGAACTTCAGTAACCTCCTTTTCAATGATTGTTTTCGTATTGTTTTCTTTAATATACTTATCAATCAAATCAAGTCGGTGCTCTAATTCGTCCGTAATACATTGTACGTCCAAGTCGTTTCCTACACGCCTTACAATGGCGGTCGTGTTTCCTTTTTTTTTGGAAATTGGAGTTTCGGTAATTTTATTAAAAGGCACTTTAAATTGAACCGTGTCTCCAGGAATGAAAATGGCAGTATCCCTTTTGTGAAATGTAACCTCAGTATAGGTACTGTCTTTTTCAATTTTTGTTATTTGCCTGGAAGGAGTAAAAGATTTACACCCAACCAGGCAGCCAACAATCGCTATGTAAAAGAGACTCCTCATATTTTTTTTAACTGAAAGTGCATCCCATCTTTTCTGGTCCAATTACCCCCCCACTCAAAACCTGCATCGGTAAAGCATTGAACTAATTCTGCGCTCATTTCAGGCTCTTTTCCCAAACGATTCCTAGCGGCGTTGATATCAACTGCAATTCCCCAGCTATGTAGGCTCCAACTGTTTAACCTTCGTTTTTTACGAATGTTAAAACATCCATCCCAAGCCTCAACTTCTTCAGTGAGATTCCTGGATATAATATTGTTAAAGGCTCTTTCAAGCGGTGCAACCATAACTTTGTTGCAGTACAATCTATTAGGCAATTCTGGAATAGCACTATTAATGTTGTTAGGTATGTCCCATAAAGTCATGAACTTCCCTTCGTTAAAGTTGGAAGGACTTCCCCATTTTGCTATACAGTCTTTACTTTGTACCATTTCTTTATTAAAACCCCGTAGGGTTGCTGTCCCATTGCAGTAATGGGGACAGCCTTTTATGTTTTTTGATCAAGCCTGTTTTTACCATCTGAAGCTTTAGCAAGATCTGCCTCTGCCTTGGCTTTTGCCTTTTCTGCAGCTTCAGCTTTTTTATCCGCTTTTTTCGTGGCATCGTTTGCCTCCTGGAGCTCTTTGGCCAAACTTTCATTTTTGATTTTCAAAGCTTCCAACTCTTCAGTATTACCTGCAGTTTTGGTTTGATCGTCAGAAACGCCAAGCTCTTTCAGTTTTATTTTGGCCTGTGCCAAAACAAAAGGGCGAATTTCCTTTACAAGAAGAGCTTTCACTTCCTCTACAGAAGTTGCTGCCTTGATTGCTGCCAAAGCATCAATCACACGGTTAAGGTCACGCTTGGATCGTTTCACTTTCAACTCCTCCCGGGTGAAAGTGTCATACTTCTTATCTTCCGGCTTTTTGAATTTAGAAACATAGTTCTGAACGTCGCTGATCACAGCAAAAGGCTGTCCATCTTTAGAAACGTAAACCGTCTCCAACGCATCGTTGTGTTCAAAAGCTTCCTTGGCAATTTGTTTATTGTCTTTTCCCATTTTTGGTTACGATTTAGGAATTAATAGTGCTGCAAGCGTTTTTTGCTCCATTGGTAGGATCAAACCTCTTTTTCTGAAGTTTACCAAGTCTCCTTGATAAGCCACCGATTTCTCATCGTACATGGTTACAGTACCATCAGCGTACACAAAAGAGTGTTTTGCGATGTAAGCTACTGCAGCATGAAGATCATTTGCAGTTTCAACCTTTCCGTATGCCTGCTTTTCGTAGGTACCGGCATTGTCCATATAAAGAACACTGGTTTTACGGGTTTTGATTGTGAAACCGTGAACTTTTCCGATGATGCCGTCAATGGTTCCAACGGCATTCTTATAACCCATTTGGGCTTTAAGAATAGCTGAGTTGCGGCTCAGTTTTTCAACCTCATGCGCTTCCAAAACAACCATACGTCCTTCGTCTGGATAGTCAAGGTCATTCCAGATCCCTCTAAGTCTTGAGAAATCATCATCAATCAAACATGCTTCGCCGGTAAGGATATCATCACCGGTACCTTCAAGAATAACCGTGTGTGTAGTTTCGGTTTCCGGAGCAATGTTATATATCCCAGATTCCGCGTAAGATTTTCTAATGGAATTTCTATGCTTAGTAAGTACAGTTTCCATTTTGTCGTATGCCAATTCCACTTTTTCCGCATCATGAACAACAGTGGTATTTGAACTGTACTCTTCAAGTTCAACCTCCAACGGGTTGTCATCTAAATATTCAACTGGAATTGGATATTGTGCACGGGTCCTATTCTTAACAACAGTAGGATCACCTCCGGCCGCGGCAAAGTTGATTTTATCATTTTCCACGTATTGCGTCCAATCGATTCCATCCATTATAAAATCATTTTTTGGATAGAAATTTTGACGGAATTGATCAATCCAAATCTCCTTTTGGAGTCCAGCCATCAATGAATATTTGGCAATACTTCCTTTAGGAATACAACCCAATGTAAATACGGTACCACCGACAATGGCAGCGGGTTCCAAAGACACCAGAGGTATCAATGCCAAAAACAGGATAAAGGCCAACAAAAGGTTGGTAAATAATGCCTTGGTGCTAAGTTTAAGTTTCATAGGTGTGCGTGTTTCGTTATTTAATTGGGTTATTTGCTTTTCTCCAAGTGAGCCTGCAAAAGCGCCTGGTACTCATCCGGTTGTTTTGTTTTCATTTCCATCAACCCTTTGGAGTCGTTTTTACGGTACCAATTGAAGTCTTTTTCTTCGCCTCCATTGTTTTCAGCTCCGGCGTTTTGGCCATTGTTTAATTGGGTAGTAAGTGGTTTGTGAACCGTTTGGTTCTTTACAAACTCCTGGGCATCCTCAAGGGAGTTTTCTGCCATTTTCTTTAGACTGGCTTCCTGGCTTTTTTGGATTTTGCCATCCTTCAGCGCCGTGGCCACTAAATTTGCTACAGCCAAATCCTTCTGTGCGGTCAATTGGTTTTCCGCAGTTTCCAATTTCCCTTTTAGGTCCTTGTTATCTGCAGTAACCTTTTTTACTTGTGCAAGGATTGTTTCCTCACTGGCATTTTCGGCATTCATTTCAATACCTGCCAATGCAAAGGCAGCAATAAATTGAGCTATAAGTTTCATATCCTCGTTTTGGTTTTGAATAAATTCAGAGTCTGTTTCGATTGCATTTACAATCTGTTGTTGGTAGAAGTTGAATACTTCCTCCGGAGTAGCGGAATTCTTTGGAGCCTTTTTAATGGCCTTGCTTTTTGTAGTGTGACCAACAAGTTTTAAAGTCAAAGCTTCCTCAGCTTTAATATAGTGGTCACGGCCATCCATCCATTTAGCACGAACATCTTTAGTTGATAATCCGGTTCTTTCAGCAAGAATGTCCACAAGATCATCTTCATAACTTCTAATGGTACTGGCTTGATGTTCTACATCATCTGCGGTTCCATAAGCGCCACCTTTTGCGCGATGGTTCATAATGCGGGCCATATTGCCCATTTCAAGGTTTTCCACAGGAATGGCCATTGCAATAATGCTTCCCATGGAAGCGGCAAGCCCATCAATTTTCCCTGTAATTTTAACCTTGCCTTCCTCAGCGGTCTCCTTTAGATGGTTATACACCGGAATTCCTTCAGTGATAGAACCGCCATAGAGGTTTACAATATCTATGTGGATTTCATTGTGCGTCTCTTTTAGTTTGTTAAAGTCGTTGATGAACTTCGATGCAGAAAAGGATTGTTCGCCATTATAAAATGACACCATTCCGGTAAGCATCATTACTGCCTTGCCGTTGGTTCCTTTATTTACTACCGTGAAGTTTTTCATCTATTTGCTTCGATTTAAAGGACAAAAGTGTGGCAGTTTCAGCGTGAAAAAAAACTAATAATAAAATTTTATTATAGTTACTTATGTTTTTTATAACAAAAAACTATAAATTTTCATGAAGGTTTTTTCAAGTGGCTTTTATAGGTGCAAATTTGTGCTATGGCAAGACGTACAAAGAAAGAACTGGAAGATCTTAAAAGCTGGGCAAAGAGCGAGTTTTTAAATAATGGCATCGATGTGAAGGCCATTTCCAAAAAAATTGGGGTAACCGAAAAAACCATTGGAAAATGGCGCTCAGAGGAAAAATGGGATAAGCTGAGAGCAGCTACCGTTATTTCCAAACCTGAGCAACTCGCAATGATCTATGATCAGATAAATGAACTCAATACCCACATCCGCAAAAAGCCTGAAGGAAGCCGGTACGCTAATTCCAAAGAAGCCGATGCGCTTAAAAAATTAACGGCGGCCGCAAAGGATCTGGAGGGTGAACTTGGCCTATCGGAAATTATCAATGTTTCCATTCCCATTCTTCGATTTATCAAAAAAATCAACTACGAACATTCCCAAATAATGCAAGGGTATTTTGATGCCTTTATTAGAGATAAAATGAATGGTTAGGATCCGCAAACTTAATGACCGGGACGCTCTCAAAAAATGGGAGCAATTTACCAAGGGATTTGCAACGCCCATTGATGAGATACTGGTTGAAACTCCTAAAGAAAAACTGGAGCGTACTGCCAAACTACTCCAAAACTTCGAGCAGTTCTGTTATTACTATTTTCCGAAAATCACCAAGGCCAAGTTTGCTAAGTGGCATAAGAAATTTACGAAACATCTCATTGAGGCAAAAGGAAATATCAATATTGCCGTGGCAAAATGCTGTCGGGATATGGCCAAGAGCTCCGTTACCGTGATGCTCGTGATTTTTATGTACTATAATGGGCGTTTCCGGTCATTTGGAATGTTTTCTGATAATTATGATAAAGCCGAAACCCTTTTAAAGCCAATAAAAACTGCACTTGAAAGAAACGAATTGCTTTTGCGTGATTTTGGTCCACGCCAAAGTTTGGGTAACTGGAATGCCGGAAGCTTTACCACAAGCGACAATGTAAGTTTTAAAGCTTTTGGAGCTGGTCAAACACCAAGGGGTGATAAAAATGATGATTCCGATCGTTTGGATTTTTTAGTTTTTGATGACTTTGACCATCCAGAGGTTTGCTTGAATCCAGAAAGAATGGACAAGCGATGGAAGTATGTTGAAGGGGATTGCTTCGGGGCACTTCACGTTTCAGGGAAAAAATGGATTATTGGTCTAAATAACAAGATTGCGGAAGACTGTTTTATTCAACGATTATGGGATAAATGTCTTCGGGAATTTCCTAATGCCTTGTTGATTACAGTAAATCTTACCGATGGCGAAGGGCGTTCCACTTGGAAAGAAGCTTATACTGATGAGGAGTGCAGGGAAATGATCGCTCTCGTTGGTGATGAATCAGATACGGAATACTTCAATAATCCATCTGAGAAGGGGAAAGAGTTCCTAAAGGAATGGTTCCAGTATAAAAAACTGCCACCCCTTAGCAAATACAAAAACTTGATTGCCTACCTCGATGGCGGTTTTAAAAAAACCAAAACAAGTGATACCAAAGCGTTAGTGTTGGTTGGAATGATGGATGGCGAATACCACATCCGGAAGTGTTATGTGGAAAATGTGACCATTGGCCAAATGATAGCCTGGCACTATGATCTACACGATTGGTTAAGAAATAAGAATGGAACCGCAGTTTGGTGGATGGAAGAAGTTTTCCTTCTCGGATTGCTCCACGATCATTTTGATGATGCCGTGGAACAATACAAGTTTCGCATTCCGATGAAAGGAGACAAACGTTCAAAGCCTGATAAGGATTTACGGATTTCAAATACCGCCGGATACTTTGAGCGCGGCAAAGTTTGGTTTGATGAAGATTTAAAAAATGACCGTTATGCCAACCGTTTGATACAGCAATATCTGAAGTTCAAAAGCGGTGTCCGTAATAATGAAAAGGATGGACCCGATGCCGTGGAAGGAGCTATCTATTTATTGAATGAGGCGGCACGCGACTTCATAGGAGGCGTAGCTGTAGGAGAATCACGAAAAAACAAATTCAAAATATGAGCACTTTCATTACAAAGCCGGACTATGCCGGGCATATTAGAGATAATCGTTTGGATGGTATAATCGACTTTGAAGATTCGCTCCTGGACAAAGCAGAGCTTCGGGCTATCAAGGTTATGAAAAGCCACTTGAACGCGCGATACAATGTGGCCGATATATTCAATAAAGTGGATGCCGAACGTGATGAGGCCATTCTTGGATATTGCTTGGATATCACTTTGTATTATCTCTATCTAATGGCCAATCCACGTAAGGTTCCAAACTACCGGAAAGAAGCCTATATGGATGCCATGAATTGGTTAGACGGCGTAAAGGATGGCGAAATAGTTCCTGAAGGATTACCCAAAGCGCTCGATGATGAGGGCAATAATATTAAAGCTGAGTTTCGGTATGGAAGCTTACCAAAAAGAACAAATCATATTAGCTAATTATGGCAAAACAAAGCAGCACACACAGTAAGATTGGTAAATCTTATGTAGCCTATACCGGCAAAATAAAAACTGGAGGTTTACGAATGACTTCCCAGGACATCAGTAATTGGGTTCGGGCCATTAACGCGGCAAAAAGCAAAAATCCAAAACGGAAAATGCTTTATGAGCTGTATGAAAATATTATCATCGATGGCCACCTTGAGAGCGTGATGGAAAAAAGGACCGTTTCAGTGATCAACAAAAAATTGATTTTTACCGAAAAGAATAAAAGCGGTGCTGAGAATGAATTTATGCAGGAATTTGTACTTGAAACTCCTTGGATGCGCGAGCTCTTGAAAAAATCTATGGAAGCCATTTATTACGGCCATTCACTTATTGAACTTATTCCAAAGGAAGGAATGATTGATAAAGTTGTATTGGTACCACGGCAAAATGTAATTCCGGAGACTGGCTTTGTAATGGAAGATACGGGAACCCCGGACAAAGGAGCATTTTATCGCGAGGAAGGTTTCCAATATTACAATTACCTTATTGAAGTTGGTGGCCCTAAGGATTTGGGTAAACTAATGACAACCGCACAATACATCATTTACAAGCGTGGGGGCTTTGGTGATTGGGCACAGTTTGCCGAAATATTCGGATCACCTTTCCGTGTGGGTAAATACAATAAATATGATGATGACGTTCGCCATAATTTGGAGAAATCATTAAACGAAATGGGATCTGCTCCCTATGCTGTAATCCCGGAAGGGGCATCTATTGAATTTGTTGATAACAACCAAACTGGAAAGAGTGAGGTTTTCAGTAAGCTTATTGAATTCTGTAATTCTGAAATTTCTAAACAGTATGTGGGTCAAACTATGACAACGGAAGATGGTTCCAGTAGAAGCCAATCTGAGGTGCATAAGGAAGTTGAGGAAGAACTCAATCTATCCGATATGATTGAAATGGAATTTATGCTCAACTGGCAATTTGTACCGAAGCTTCGGAATATCGGATATAATATACCTGAAGGAAAAATCCATTTTGATCAAACAAAAGCCCTGCCAATTGAAAAGCGTATCGAAATCGATATGAAGGTTTCAGAAAAAGTACCGTATCCAGACGAGTACTGGTACTCTACATACGGAATTGATAAACCTACAGCTGAAGAAATTGCCAGAAAGCAAAAGGAAAAAGAGGAGGCTAATAAAAATAATCCGCCTCCAGCTGATCCGCCACCGGCTAATCCAAAAAAAGAAGATCCTTCAAAAAAAAAAGTAGATCCTAAAGCGGAAAAAATTCCAGATCCTGTAGAATTTGTAAACGCCTATGAGCCAACGGATGAAGATGAGCAATACATAAAGGATTTCTTTGATAAGGCGCGCACGTATTCTCCGGAGAAATTCCAAAAGGAACTGAAAAAACTTACTTCCGGGATACGCAAACAATTTCCTACTTCCATAGGCTATATGGAACCGGACTACATTGCCGGAACCATGCTGGAGCTCAACCTTAACCGTTTCGGTTACAGCAAAACAATTGCCCAGGTATTTGAACTTAATAAAGCTTTGGATATCCAAGGGGGTTATGGAGCCTTTAGAAAGAAAGCGGTGGCCATAATGGGAAATTTTGATAATTACCTGCAGACGGAATATAACGATGCCATAGCTACCGCCCAAAATGCCGCCAATTACATACGTCAAATGAAGGATATAAAGCTTTTCCCGTATTGGCGTTATGAAACCGTTGGTGATGACAAAGTTCGTGCATCACACGCAGCGCTCGATGGAAAAGTGTTTGCGCTGAAGGACGTAAAATCACGCCAATTCATTCCGCCAAATGAGCATAACTGCAGATGTTTTACAACCGCGTTGAGAGCAGCTGAAGTAAAAGAGGCAGATGTAATCGATTTTGAAAAAGGCAAGAAAGCCCTGGGCAAAGATTTTGATAAAATGAAGGATAATGGTTTCTTGGCCAACCGGGGCGAAACGCTCGAGGTTTTTGATTTGGCCAAAGCCTATATCGACAAATTAAAAACGATTCCGGAAACTGAAGCTGCAGATTATTCTCTTTGGGGACTTCAGAAAATTGAAGAAATTAGAAAGACCAGGAAACTGAAAAAATTGAATTTCAATAAAACGGATACTCCAGCTAAATTGATTAAGGATTTTGATAAAAACAAAGTTACGATTACAAACCGGGAAGTAAATATTCTAACAGATTATTCCGGACGTGAAATTGCTATCTCTGAAACATCATTTAAAAAGCATTTAAAGGGTAATTATATAACCAAAGAAAGCCGGGACCAAATCTGGAACAATGTAAAAAACATACTTTCGGATCCTGACGAAGTTTGGTTGAATGTTTTCTCCGGAGAAAGTCAGTACGAATATTTGAAATTCTTTGATGATGAAATTATGGTTGTGGCCGTTCAAATTACAAAGGCCCGGGGAATGGAAATTAAAACCTGGTACATCAGCAGAAAAGCGGAAAACAAATTACGACGGGGAATTTTAATAAAATAGGAAAGACCTTTAAGCAAACTCCCGTTAGGATATTTCGATGTACCGTTTCCGTGGCTTCGGTAATGTCATCTTAGTTACACGCCTGCTTAAAGGTCTAATGCAAATATACAAACAATGAGCCAAGATTATCCACATCCCTTTGGAAAATTTGCCAGTCGCTTTCGGAAGTTCCGGGGTGAACTGCCAAAGGTAGTTAGCAATATGGCCAGGAATGAGTTTGTAAGGAATTTTAAAAAGCAAGGGCACGAAGGAGAAAAGGGCGGTTTCAACAAATGGAAGCCTACCGCCAAAAAGAAAAAAGGAATTTTGATAGTTACCGGTAGACTGATGCGCAGCATGCGACCAGAGCCAAGATTAAACGAGGCACGTGTTGTTTCAAACCTTCCGTATGCCAAACCCCACAATGAGGGTTTTGAGGGCACTGTGCGCGTGCGTTCGCACAAACGCAATCGCTATGGAAAGAAAGAAGAAAAATATACTACCCGCAGCGGCAACAGTAGAACCAAAGTGGTAAACGTAAAAAAGGGAAGTGGAAAAGTAAAAGCCCATTCCCGAAAAATGAATATAGAAGCACGGCCATTTATGACAACAAGTAAAACCCTGCTTGATGACATTGAAAAACACGCCTTTGACGAAATAGAAAAAATCTGGAATAACTTATGATACTCAGCCAATTTTATACAGCAATACTGGAGCGATTAACAGCCAAAGAGGTACCGATGGAATACTTTGACCTTTGGTTTGATCAGATAAGCAGAAACGCTGATGATGAGGATACGCTCTTCTTTAATTATCCTGCCATTTTTATTGAAATGCAACCCATACAATGGGAAAGTCTGGGTAGAAAAAAGAAGCACGGAGAGCTTCAGTTTAATTTAATTGTGGCCAGTGAGGTTCCACACGAAACTGCAAATATTGAAAGTGTTGAGGAACGTTCTTTGGGACTGAACCATTTAGCTTTATTGGACAATGTATTTGCAGCTTTGGAAGGTTTTAATAAAAGCTTTCCTGAAGGGAGCGGTATAGGAACCATCAGTAAGACCGGAAATAGTTTTGATCATAATAGCGGCGGCGGTTTGGTTTTGTCCCACGGCATTCCCTTTAAATGTATGCTTACCGATGTGGCCGCTACGGTACCCTATATAAAAAGAAATCCGGCGTTTTGTAATACGCCGGAAATCAATACTGGGGAGAATATATAATTTAAGCTTCGTTCCACTCCTTTTCAGTAACGGAATTTAAAAAGTCGATCGCATTTATATAATCTTCTTTATCAAAGTGCTCAAAATGCATAATGTTATAAATATTGTAGTGGTCCTCTCCAAAAAAAACCTGATATCCTGAATCTTTAAAATCTCTTAAAGCTTCAAGCCTACTACTCTTATTTTTTGGAATTCCATCATTCAAAATAGAGACTTGAAAATTATGTAGTGTAGTTTGCCTTTCTGAATCATTGTAATCATTCCCGAATGGATAAATGGCCGCTACCTTATTAATTACCTTGTATAAACTTGGATGTGATTTTTTAAATTCCTCAAGGTTCCAGTTAACCATCTCTTTAGTGGCAACTTGATTTAGTATATCATCAAAATTTGTCATATTACAATCTATGAAACACGATCTGCTCGATAGTGTTGGGTTTTTTAAAGTATTTTTTTGCAAGCTTGGCAAACATCCATTTATGGGTATATTTCTGGACGCCAAGCTCAGTCACATTCAGTTTTTCAAACTCTTGGCGAATTAGGTCATATTGTAGTTGGGTGCTTTCTTTTACGGGCATTTCATTAATTTATTGTTCAACATATTTCTTAATGGCATTTTTCCACAATAAGTAACCAGAGCCATTTATATGGACTCCATCATAAGTTAAATTAGCATTTAAACTATTTGATTCATCAACAAACAATGGAAATAAATTGATATAGGTATAACCAAATTTATCTGCCAATCTTACTAAATTAGTATTTATTGCAATAATATCATCATTTTTCCTATTTAACCCGTTATCAGTAGGCAGAATACTTTGAATAAATAATTCCGAATCTGGTGATTCCTTTTTTAAAATAGTCAGCAATCTTTCATAATCAGTCAATATTTGTTCAACACTTCTTTTTTTCCGCAAATCATTAATTCCAATCATCAGAAAAATCTTCTTAGGTTTATTGAGAATAATTCCATCGATTCTGTCAATTAGGCCGTTTATAACATCACCAGAAATACCTCTATTGCTTATTTTATCATTCTCAAACAATTCATTCCATTGGCAATTTTCCGTAATGCTATTCCCAACAAAAAATATACCTTCCTTATTCAATGGCAAAACTTCTAAAATGCTTCTTTTAGTATTGTAATTAAACCCATAGCCATCATTTCCTTCTGAAGTTTTTTCATTAAACTTTAATTTCACGTAATCGATGCCTCCAAAAGCAAAAAAAATGAGAATTCCAATAACCAAAAAAATAATATTAAACGCAATGGAAATTTTAAGGGCTCTTTTCATATTTAATTATCTGATGCGTGTTGTTTCTCAGGTGAGGTTAATGGAACGAAGGTACTGGTAAGCCCCTGTGCAGTAGAAAATATATATATCCATCCCGCTGGAACTCTAATGATTTTTATTTGTGATGATATATTGCCACTATGTATATTTAGAACTTCATGCAGCTCCATATCGTAAATACTACTTGCCATAATATTGAAATTTAAGTTACTCTATAAAGGTATTAAATTTCCTGAAAAGCCATAAACTTTTTAAATTCTTGCTGAAATACATCTGCTCCCATCTCTCCCATGGCATCAGCGGCATTTTCATATCCTTTGCTTTTGGCAAACAGCTGTCTGTTTTCATACATATCATCAGTAAGAACTAATTTTTTTGGTTCTTCTGCTTGAGATTCCATTTGCTTTACCGCCCAAGTTATTGGCCTTGTGGTTGCATTTTTCAAAACCAGTTCCATTTTACACAATCGTTTCAAGCCATTTTCAACTATCTGCTGTAAAATAGGAAGTTCGCTTTTTTTCATCAATTCATTTTTTACCGTACCTGAATTTGCTTCAGTATTTAAAGATTTCAAGGCTTCCAAAATCATCTGATCTGAAGGAATGAAGTTTTTACCATTCTTTGAAACGGCTGATTCTGTAAATACATCTCGACCGGTTGGAAAAAATTGTTTTGTAGCAGCTTTAGCTTTTTCCAATGTTGGTTTTTTGGCAACATGCTTTTTTGCGGCCACAACAAGTTCCTGAATTGGAGCTTCGCTGACTTCTTTTTTCGACAGAGCTTCAGCAAAGGATTTTAAAGGAACATCCACTCTTTCAACATTTACGGAAAAAACTTCTTTATACTTTGGAGGTGGAAGTGGATCAGGATCGGGCGCTGCACCATTCAATTTTTTTAAATCGTTTACAATTTCCTCCAGTTTATCAGCTTTAAAGCGATAGTCTGTGATGGTTTCTTCTATAATTGCGATTGCTTCTTTCATTGTTTGGATTTTTAAAGGTTATAATTGAAACATTTCAAGTTGTACGCCGGATTCTTGTGGAGTGAATTTTAAATGTTCCTCTGTAATCACATATTTGGTACCGATAAATTTGGCGATCTGTCCTGGATAACCGCGCTCCCTTTTCCCCTCCAGTACTAATTGGGCGTGTTGCCATGGTTCTTTTGGTACCAAGGGGCCTTCATAAAATTCTAATGGTTCCACTCCATAGGCATCTACCCAGTGAATTCCTTTTTCGCCACTGGAGCAGAACCCAAGGATAACATACGGGCGGTTTTTATAGAATACGATGTCCTTAATCTCTGCGGTTTCTGAAAGACTGGAGACACTGCTCTTTTTAACCATATTTTCTATTAGGGGGCGATCGATAGGTGTGGTCTTCATTTGAATACAGTTTTAAGATTCAATTGCTCTTTCCAAAATTGCTCACATTGCGTGATCATATCTTGCATAGTTAATATAGCCTTATCTTCATCTTCCATTGCACCAAGGTCATCCCGTAAAAGAACCAGCATTTGTCCACAAGCACCAATAAAAGCACGTTTTGTTTCAATTTTTTGAATGGGATGCATTGACTCTTCTTTAAGTCCTGAACGTTCTAAATACAGTTTATACTGATGGTCTAGTTCAAATTTTTCCATTTTGCGATTGTTTAAAGTTTTACTTTTTCTTGTTTGTAGGGGCTTTTTTAAATCCTTTGGATGGTTGATATTTTTTTCCGATTCGGGCGGTTCTGGTTTTAATATTCTTTTTGGTACCAGGAAACACTTCTACATGATCAACATTGCGCTCCTTAAATTTCATTGTTAAAGCTTCTGGAGAAAATTCTTCAATTTCGGCGAAGTTGCCATTCCTAACTGTTTGCATTTTATTCTGTTTTTTGGGTTAATGATTCAATGTATTCTTGGTATTTTTCTGGATAATATTTCTTTTGGTAGGAAGTACCTTTATAATCCTCCTGTATCTCGAGAAATCCTTTTATGAAATTTTCAGGGGAACCATTATAAACAGCCTTTGAAACTGAGTCGTAATGGGTGTCCCTTCTTTGGTGCATCAATGTTTCCTCTTCCTCGGTCATATTTATAGTAATAAAAGATATATTAGAATATTCGCTCCTATCACTACGGTAGCAATAGCAGCGCCTGTATAAAAGCCTTCCCAATAGTGGCCATTTGCCAATTCCCTTACAATCGGGTCTTCAATTTTGTTTTTGCTCATAATTCAATGTATTGATGCGTGGTTGTCTTCCCAATAGCGTTGGTTCAAGTAGGTGGCGGGATGTGCCTTTGCAATTCCCTTTCTGGATAGGTAGCCGTCATAGGGTTTTATTCCCTTAATTGCTTCCATCCTATCTTTCTGGCTGAGGCGTGCCCAGGCTTTTTCTGAAACAACTTTTTTCACTTTTTGGTTATAGGCATTCCAGAATGTTTCAAAGGTTAGATTTGGAGTTCCTACCTCTACATTCAAATTTTTGATTGCCGTCCAGCCCTTGATCGTTTTCTCCAAATAGGGAAACCGATCCTTGTGGAACAACCACTGGATTTGCTTTTCGTCCAAGGTTCCTTCCTCCAGTCTAAACTCTCTTAAAAGACCATTTAAATCGTATTTAAAAAACCAAACAACTTTGCTGTTTTGCCCTGTAACTGTATATGTGGTAAAAGCATCCATCACGATAGCAATTGATTGATTTCTCCGGCACGTTTTAACGCTACTGTGCGCTCATATCCATAAGGAAGGTGTGAAGCAATGCCGCGAATGTAAACCTCAAGGAAAAAGGCTTCAAACGGTTCCAACTTGATTGGGAAATCTTCCTTTTTGTGTATGCCTATTTGCCGTGTGAGCTGCTTTTTGGAAAGTTTTTTTGCTACCTGAAGTAATACGGAAGGCATTGCCTTTTCTGCATCACCAATATGTATTTCTGGATAGTACAATTCACGATAGTTCCAAATGGTGTTCAAGGCTTTTAGGCTTTGAAGCGTAAAATCCAAGGAGATGGGTGTGAGTAAGTTTTGAAACTGTGGCGATTGTTGCTGTTGGGTATTCATTTTTTAAAATTTGCGGTTCTACGATGGCATCAATTCTTATATTTTTGTTTTCTTCCCGGAGACGGGCAATTTCTTCTATCAATTTGTTTTCTGCAGCTCGGGTTATTGGTTTGCAAAGCCGGGCATTTTGCTTATAGTTTTTGTAACTATGTTTCAACAGAAAATCTGTGTAACCTTTTATAAGGTTTTCATTCTGTTGGTATTTCTCACGGAGTGTCATTGCTAATCTTTATATCCAATTGCGGTAAGATTTGAAGGAGAACACAAAAGGTTTTCACCTGTTTCTTTAAATTTCTCATCGATGATTTTAACTTGCAGCTTTTCAGCTTTCAAATCATTATTGTCTTGATAATAGACATATCCCTTTTTACCGGATTTTGTTTTAACTATTATTGCTTTTTTCATCTACAATCAGTTTCAGGTTCGGTTAAATGCTTTCCGCATAGCGCACAGGCCGTTACGGTTGTTTCACAGTTTACAATTTCCTGCAGTATTTTTGTGTAATGCGCCATTTCGGGGTGCTTGCAGTATCCTGTGGTTCTGGGCGCTGCATAGTTGTCGTTCCAATCCAAGTCTGGATCCTTATCATCAAAACATTTATTTGCCAAAAACATAAATATGACAATGATCAAAATGATAAGTATTACTATGTACCAATACCAACTCATTTGTATCTGCTTTTTACGATTCCCTCCAGGGCAATTATGGTTTTGTTCACTTCACTACCGGCCATTTCTAAAAGAGGTTTTTTAACCGGAGCGCGAACACTCTTCAAAAAATTAGAAAACCAATCAATATCGGCCACATCCTTATCGTGCTTTGGTGAAAACTTGGTGTGGCCAGCTTGCTGAATAAGTGATAGGATTTTGCGGTGATCCTTTCGGGAAAAATCAAATTTTCCCCAATGGGTTGTTAGCTTATTGATGAGTTGCTGCGCCTGGCTTACCGTTAAATCGGTAGTGCTTACCCTTTTTTTGTCCTGGGTGATTTGAAAAACGAGGTCTGCCTTTAGTTCGGCATTGTATCCTGTAAGTTTTGCGAGTTGTATTCGTTGTTGCGATGTTGATTTCATTTATTAGCTTTTAAGTTGATAAATGGTATTTATTAGCTTTTTTTTAAAAACCGGGGATATCGCTCCCCGGCACGCGGGCGGTTTTCTATGGCTCTCTATAACTTTAAAGCTTTTAAGCATCGCACTTTGTAGCCGCAAACAAATTCGATTGCCATTTCAAATTTGAGTTTGTTCCGGGCAGAGGTACGCAACCCGGAACGGCATCCCTAACCGCTTATAACTTTATCAGCATTTCATTGAGCACTCTTCACTGGGATGTGACCGGTACAGGAATCGAACCTGCATTGAATCCATCTTTAAAAAAATTCCCCAATTAATTTAAATATCTCCGGTCGGGTTGAACTGTATCGTAGTTCGTACGGTCGTTATCTACCTTAGGGCTAGTCGTCTTACGGAACGCGGACCCATTTAACAGCCTACCACCATTGAAAAAAATATCCATTTACACGGACCGGGCACCACGGTGGAGAGCCACAGGCAAATCATTCATCAAGAGTCCGGACAAGGTTCTTTAAATTCCCGCGTACGCCCGCCATTTTGCTGTATATGCCTTCGGAATTCACGGCTTTCGCTTACCGTGAGCTCTTCGCTTGCTATCCATTTATTATTTGCATCCCGGTAAACCAATTTTCCATTTACCAGACATTGGTCTTCTTGTGGTTGTGTTATTGTTACTTTCATTATTGGCTTTTTTTAAGGTGTGGAATGAAATGTTTGCGTTGGCATCATCCAGCATCTGCTGTAGTTTTTTTTCGTTTGTCATGGATTTCGATTTGGGTTATTGGGTATTTCCATTGGCGCTCTTCGCCTTGTTGATTTTTGAAGATGAGTAGGTCATCGGGTTTCAGTTCGGGAATCAAAGCAGGATCAACTGTTGATCCCGCCCAGATTCGCGTCTGTAGGTTTGCTGAAATTACTTTTCCGGATGCGTCCAGGTTCCAATGAAGGCAGTCCTGCATCATATCCTTAAAGTGGATTGTGAACTTAATTTTAGGGGATTGTTGTTTTGACATTTTGCGATTGTTTAAACGTTATTTAAAGGCTTGAAAATTGAAGGGAGACATCTCTCCAGCGCTTCTTTTCATCGCGCACGTACAGGCGACAATACAGCGATGTACCAACAACTCTTTGGCAGTTTTCCAATTTGTCAAACTCTTCAATGAGATTGTCATCGCCAAGTTCGCGCACTTGCTTTCGGGCCTTTGCCAAAAGCTTTGGATCATACTCTCCTTTGGTTCCCTTGATCAAGAGACCGTCCAGAAGGTTGTACATACCTTTATGGCGTGCCTCAAATTTTTCACGGAAAATATCCTTGATGGCATTGATGTGCACGGTTGCCTCTTCGGTAAACTCGAAGCGCTCTTGACGGTCCACGGTTACCTTTACAGTATCTTCCTCATTTTTTAGGCTGAAGGATTTGGTTTCCTTTGGTTCCTTGCCTTCGATGGTGTACATTCGATCGTAGAGTTTATTGGCTTCACGAATGGTGTACTCCTTAAGTTCCAGCATTTCTTTTTGAATCTGCTTGAATTTGGATGCTGCGTGTAGTGTAAAACTATCCTTATCGGCTCGGAACTGCTTTTTACCTTTTTCGTAGTTGTCAGCTTCAGCCTGTTTGCGACGTGCGAGTTCTGCCTGAAGTTCATCTGCAGTAAGGGCACTCAAATCAATTTGCGGGGGGGTTAATGTTTCTGTGTTCATAATTAATTTTGTTTTTTATAGAATTCTTTGATTGTGGAAGGTGCATCATTGGCACATTTAACTACATCTTTAAGAAGCTGCAGAAATTCTGGATTTTGAAAACTGGCTCTTACTAAAAGGAAGATTAAATTCGAATACTCACCTTCCATCATAATATCTGTGGTGTTCTTATCTAAATTAATTTTCATATAAAACCCGGACAATTCGTGCCTACTTTTCAATTCTGCTTTTAAATCTTCCTCTGTAAAGTCAGTTAGTTCTGGAATAACAGATTTTTCATCTGTGGATCTTGCTTGGAGTTCAACTTTTAATTTAAAGCTTGATACTTCCTTAATGTCGATTTTTTGTGTTGTCTCACTCATTTTGCGATTGTTTTAGTTATTAAATGGTTTTAAAATTTGCCAACCATTGTTATAGATCAGCAGGTTTCTTTCACTATCATACTGGAGGCTTGGCCGTGACCAGTGATGATCTTCTATTTCATCCATCACTTTGTTTATTTTCTCCCAAAGCCTCTCAGAAAGCTTTAAGCGGCCATTGATGTACTGATGGATCAGGATACATTCTTCCGTTGTTAGATTTCCGGAGAAATGGCGGCTGTAGCAAATGGCATCCAATAAAGAGTGATGTGTGTATTTTTTCATATTAATTGAGTTGGGGGATAATATTCAGTTTGCGTGCCTGGTCCATCAGCGGTGGACAGCTGAGCATAAAAATGTTGAGCGTTTTTTCGTTATAAAGTGCCATTGATGTAGTTGGATCCAACACGGATTCATATTCTCCTATTTCGCTCCACCATTCGTCCTCCAGTCGGGAAATCTCGAAAAGAAACCATTTGTTCAATGCGGTGTTTGCTAAAAGCTTTTGTAAATCCTTTGGATTGTGCGCCTTGTTACAGCAGTATTTTAACCATAGCTGAAAAAGTTTGTCTTCATATTCAGCTTGAGATAATGTCAACAGTTTTGCGATTGTGTTTTCCATTGTTATTTTTATTAAAGTGATCCTTCCAATTCTTTTACGCCTTCTTCCCAAATGATGTAAGGTTTACCGCCACCATAGCGACTTACGGCGCTTGCTATATAGCTATCAATATGTATCTTAACATCGGCATCGTACCGAACAAATTTTGCGGGACGGCCTTCTGGATGTTTCCCTTCAGCATGGGAAAGAAAAATGAACAGCACGTCCGGAAATTCTTCTTTCAATTCTTTATACTGGGCCTTTGTTAATCCGCTGTACTGAAAGCTGTCAATAATTGCGATTTTTGGCGCTTTAGGCCTCCGTAGCCTATTTTTCATTTCTTCAATGGGTTCACGGTTCAAAACAATTATTTTGCGACTGTAGCCCTTTAAATAGCTTTGCTTCACCGCACGTTGGAATGATTTTCTAGCGCCTTCTTCCAAAGTATTGTACAGCACCTTTCCTGTTTTGGTCAACTCCTTGGCAAGCTTGAGGGCGAAACGGGTTTTTCCGTTTCCGGAATGTCCCCAAATCATCCACACACCGCTGCACTCTGGTATTCCAAAGAGCGCTTCCCAATCTTCGCTAACTTCAAGGTCCGTGAACTTCATTTTATATATATCGTTTATCGACAATGCCCTTTTAACTTGCTTTGCCATGAATACGTTTCTCTTTTTGGATTTCTATGTACACGCGCGTGAGCGATCCGTTTGTTTTTGCCCACAAATCTTTCATGCTCATTTGGCAATTGTTAGCCGCGGCTACTTGGGCCATTTGTCTCTTTAGGAATTCGCGTACTGCCAATTCCCCTTCAGGAGTAACACGTTGGTACCGGCTGCCGAATCTTCTGAATACTTCAGCAAATCCCACTTTTTTAAGGTTACGTGATCGGTTTAGTTTTTCCTTTAGTCCATCTGCACCCATCATATACCACGCGCATGAAAATTCGGTAGCATTCCACAATGCCTTTAGTTCTAAAAAGGCGGGGTATTCCAAATCTCCAGCTTCATCAAGAATTACCAATGGCGTTGTCATAGACCGTATGTAATGGGTTAAATCCTCGTAAATGGTGGAGTATCTTCCTTCGTGATCAATCCCGAATTCCTTGGCAATTTGCTTAATGAGCTTTTGACGGCTTTTTACTTGAGAGCAATCGATATAGACAGCATTTCGATGTTCCTTGCAGTACTGTTTTGCAGTGTGGCTTTTACCCAAATCGGCATTATCACAGAAAATACTGGAGATGGAATTCTCCTGGCATGCTTCCAGTTGAGCATATAGAAATTCGAAGGCTTCCGTTTTAGCCGTGTTCCAAGCATTGAATGGATTCTCAGGAACATTTAGTTTTCTTGCCAACTGTCGCAGTTTGCTATCACTTACTACACGGTCCATCTCTCCGTGAAGCAATCTGCTGAGCTGTGATGGATTAATATCAAAGGTTACCGCCATTTTATTGTTGGAGGTATAGTTTGATGATTGATCCTTCAGGGTTTTTACTATTCTATCTTTAAATTCTTGTCTCATAATTGCGATTTTAGAGGCTATTGAATGCGTTTTCTTTTATTGAATTTTGTGAATCCACTTCGCTATAATCAAAGTCATCATCATCTACTGGTACCGTTTTCACTATTTCTACATTTTCCGGTAAATCAAGTGCTGCAGTATTTTCAATTATTGCAGGTTTGCCAATGTAGTTTCGACCTGCCTTTATTGTTTTATCGAATTCCGATACATATTTGGCTTGGTTTAAGTAGGCGATTTCGTCTTTTTCGGTTTGTTCGGCTTTGGCTGTTTGGTAGTTTTCCAATCCCTTACACGAGCAGATAAATACATCATCTTGATATAAATGGATAGTTTCAATTCCGGATGATGCAGGAATGTAATATGCCATCACATTCAGGTTGTTGGTTTTTAACCTTTCCAGAATTTTTACTGAAGGGAGTGTGTATTTGTGATTGTTTGCAAATAGATATTGCGATCTTCTGATACTGGTTTCAATACCTACACCGATATATTTTGCAAGTAATGATTCGTCATATTTTGCGAGTTTTGGGTTTAAGTGAAACATCAGAACTTCCATTCTGGACATTCCTTTGTACTTCTTTTGGTTTGGATGTTTGGCGTTATTAAACTGTTGGATAACCGCTAAATCATCCGCAACAAGTTCTTTGTATTCGTAGTATTTCTCCTTGAAATTATCGTTTTCGGCATCAAAGATTTTTTCCTGTTTAACTCGGTTGGCTTCCAGTTTTGAATAGAAACGGCCAATTCCATCTTGATACTTTTTCTCGTAACCGTATTTTTTAACACGGTGCATGCTTTCCGCATACTTTTCCTGAGCATTCCCCGGATTCGCCCATCTAACAAAAGGGAAAACATTTCCGGCTTGCATAAGGGTATGTTCAAAATGCTTAACCAAGTGGTTTTCCACTTCCATTTCCATAGGAATACCGATATCATTTCGGTGTAGGAAGCGAAACATATCTCGCATACAGTCCAGGAATAGATCAGTATCTTTTTTCTTGCTGTAGGAAGCTCCAATACAGGCACCGGAAGCTACGTCATAAGCGTAGTATGCTTTTACACGTTTGCCATTGATCATTTTGCGAGGTAGATCCCTATCATCCATCGAGATTTTTGAAAGGCTGTAATTGGGCTGATCGCGGTGATGGTGTGGGCGATGTGTTGAATTGAATTCGAGCGCTCCTGAACGGTAGCTGTCTACAAGCACTCTATTTTTAGGATCGTTTATATAATTCCACACAGTGGCCTCACTAATTGTTACCGGCATTCCATCTACCATAAAATCTTCCCTATCAAATAATTCTCCTGTTTTGGTATCGACCACCTCAATGGCACCTCCAAGAAATTGCATATATAGATCGTGCACGGAGTTGCTGTATGGTTTGTTTGGAAGGGTGTAAAGACTGAGGATGAGTTTTTCAATCTGGACGGTAACCTTTCGGCTGTTATCGTTGCACCATTTTTTGGAGATCAGTGCTATGTGGCCATCCTTTTTATATTCGTTGTATTTGTTCTGGATCCTGCGGGGGTTTGTTGGCAGGGTATGGTCCATTTTATTTTTATCGATGGAATTCACGGCATCGGCCACTTTATCCCAAAGCTTGGTGGCTTTACTTCCCAATGCTTTTTTACGTCCGGATCTATTTTTGATAATAGTGTCGATGGTATTGAGAATGTGGGCATCGTTGCAATATTGAAGCTGCGTGTCCGGGGGAAGATTTCTACCATCGGGCAGTTTGTACTTACTGAAAAAAGACGGGGCCATGTGATCGAGCTCGATACGATCCTGGAATTTGGATTCCTTTACTTTGAGATAAGGATCTCCAACTTTTTCGATGATCGCTTCTTTAAATCGATCGGGGATACTGTCGAATGCAACTAACGCTTTTGTGCCTTTGCACCCACGGCGAACTGTTTCTATCTGGCCCCGCGATTTCAATTGTTTATAATTGGCAGTGGATAATATTTTTTGCTTGGTTAACCAGGCTACTTCAAAACATAATATGTTATTGTAGTACATCATACTGCCTGATTGATTTTTTCCTGAATTTTCTTTTCTCTCTTTTCAATAATACCATTGACTGCAGCATCAATACTTTCAATGTCATTTTCACCATTGAACCATCGCTGAACTGTGTTTCTGTGATACTCAGTTATTTCGCAAATTGTTTCAATATCTCCCCACTTCAATTTTTTTCGGAGGTCAGTACGTTGCTGTTTTTTACTTGGTTTATTTTGCATAACTTTGGTTTGTTATGGCAAATATAGCGACATAATTCGCTTTTAAAAAATAAAAATGCAAGAAATTTCGCTTTTTAAGAAAAATATCCTTGAATTCATTGAATTTAAAGGGATTCGCAAAAGCGAGTTTTATCGAATGACAGGTATAACTCGTAGTGTTTTGGACAAAAATTCAGGTCTTACAGAGGATAATGTGGCGAAATTTATCGCAACCTTTCCAGAGGTAAATTTGGAATGGTTTGTTACTGGAAAGGGTAAAATGTTGAAGGAAAATTCCGAAGAAAATGTTAAACAGGAAAAATACTTAGGCGTACAGGAAAAACCCTTTTTTTATGAAAAACAAAAAGGAAATTTGCCTTCTGTAATAACTGTAGATTCTCAAGGCGAAGAAAATATTTTAATGGTACCGGTGGCGGCCAGAGCCGGATATTTATCTGGTTATGGTGATGCTGATTATCTGGCGACCCTTCCAACTTACAGAATGCCAAAATTACAAAATGGAACATTTCGAATGTTTGAAGTTGCAGGTCATAGTATGTACCCAACTATTCACCAAGGTTCAATTGCAATTGGTGAGTGGGTAGAAAACTGGAAAGACATCAAGGACAATCAAATTTATATTGTCGTTACTGCTGAAGATGGTATTGTTATTAAAAGAGTAATGAACCGGATCGAAAAATATAATAACCTATATCTTAAAAGCGACAATAGAAAGGAATATCCTAGCTACACAATTGACCCAAATTCTATTTTGGAGGTATGGCACCTCAAAACTGCATTAATTTTTGAATTTCAGGATCCAGCTGATCTATATGATCGGGTTAATGATCTTGAGGTGGAATTTCACATGCTTCAAGGACTTTTAAAGCGGTAAATAACTGATGTACATTTGGTTTTTCTGCTAAAACACACACACCAAAATCATATCTAAAAAGGCTTTTTCCCTTGTTTACAGGAGAATTAGCCGTTTTTGAATGTTATTAAAAATGGTAATATAACCCCTCGCAAACATCAAAAAGTATTCTTTTGGGGAATAATTCAGGCGTTAAATATTAACTGAAAGCTCCAATTTTACTATTTTTTGTAACCCCATTTGTAACCCCATTGAGTAACCCCAATAAAATTCGCAATTTTAAAAGGGTATTAAATAATGTTTAAAATCCAATGAAATTTAAAGGCTCTAATAGTAATAAATACTAGAGTTTAGAGCCTATTTGAAGTATAGTGAATGGTAATGGTAGTAAAATGGCGTGTAATGACCTTAGAACGGTAATTAATAGTAAATATGACCGTTTTGTTTTATATTGCAGTTACAATCTAAAAACCCTGCGAAGCTTTATAAACTCTAAGAAAACCGACCTTTTTTATATTGATTTCTTTTGTATTGTTGGTTTTAGGGGGCATATATCTTCGTATAATATTTAAGTCAAAATGAAACTGAGCCCAAGTAAAATCAATACTTTTTTATTGTTTAAATTGCCTTCGGCTTATTTTACGGGCGTACGCGTGAAATCAATTTCAGAAACAACTTGCATAACCACGGTAAAACATCGATGGATAAATCAAAACCCGTTCAAATCCATTTTTTGGGCGGTACAGGGGATGGCTGCAGAGCTCAGTACCGGAGCTATGGTTATGTCGAAAATAAAGGAGAGTAATAAAAACATCTCGATGCTCGTGGCGAATAATAGAGCTACTTTCACTAAAAAAGCTAAGGGCAGAATTTTGTTTACCTGTACCGATGGTGCATTAATAAATGAAGCAATTGATAAAACTATTTCTACGGGGGAAGGTCAAACCATTTGGATGAAATCTGAAGGAAAGGATGCGGCGGGGGATGTCGTTTCTACTTTTGAATTTGAATGGACTTTAAAGGTTAAATAGTGTAAACCTCAATTGTGCAAAGGTTTGCGAAACACAGATAGGTGATTAACAATTTTTTAACAAGCTTAATTGGCTCGCAAACAGAATTTAATTCGAAAAAAATGGTTATATTTAAAACGCATTAAAACAAAATCTTCTGCCTATTGTAAAAATCTACCTACTTAAATTTTTAACTAAACCTCAATTAGCTATGGCAAGAGCAATGTTTGATTACACCAAAGCTGTACTTTCAAAAGTAAGTTTTGACGTCAATTTGTTTTGCAAGGAGTTGAAGAAAGCGTTAACCAGATTACTTCCCTACGAAGTAGAAGAACTAAAAGTCTGGATTGACTCGCTTATCAAGCAGAACCCCCAATTAAATCAATGTCTAATTTATCTAAACCCATAAAAAAATCCCGCCTTTTCTGGCGGGATTTTTTAGTTAATAGTTAATAGTTAATAGTTAATAGTTAATAGTTAATGGGTTATTTAGTTATTTCACTGATCACTGAATGCTGACCTCTGAATAAGTGCTACTTTTTAGTCGGACTTATAATTTTCACATCCTGAAAAGCAATTGCCCCGCGGATTACGCCAGAAATAATATCGTGCAGCGCATTGATAATTTGCATTTTCAACTCACTTTTACTGTAAATCAAGCTCACTTCGCGCGCAGGGGAAGGTTCCTTAAAATATCTTAAATTCTTGGTTTGCGAAGGCAAAATATCCAAGGTATGTAAATAGGGAAGGAGCGTCATGCCCAAACCTTCGTCGGCAAGTTTTATTAACGTTTCAAAACTACCGCTCTCCAATTGAAATTTTTCACTTCCCCCGTTTTTTGAAGCTTTGCAGAGGTTTATAATTCCATCGCGGAAACAATGCCCGTCTTCCAGCAATAATATATCCTCAATGTCAAGGTCATTGGTTTCCAACTTTTCCTTTGAGGCCAAACGGTGATTTTCCGGAATGTAGCCCACGAATGGCTCATAATAAATGGGTCTTTCTTTTATTTTTTCCTGTTTCAGCGGCGTGGCTGCAATGGCGGCATCCAAATAGCCATCGTTAATTTTTGTAATGATTTCGTCTGTGTTCAGTTCTTCAATTTTCAATTGCACCTTTGGATAACGGTTTGAAAAACTCTTCAAAAACATAGGAAGCAATGTTGGCATTACGGTAGGAATGATGCCGAGTTTGAAAGTCCCGCCAATAAAGCCTTTTTCCTGGTCCACAACATCTTGCATGCGTTCGGACTCATTGACAATGTTTCGTGCCTGCTCCACAATTTTTTTACCGACGCCCGTGAGTTCAATTGGTTTTTTACTTCGGTCAAAAATCTGGATTTCCAATTCCTCCTCCAGTTTTTGAATCTGCATACTTAGCGTGGGTTGCGTTACAAAAGTTTTTTCGGCAGCTTTTGTGAAATTCTGCTGTTCGGCGACTGCCAAAACGTATTTAAGTTGGGTGATTGTCATTGTAAATTATATTTATGCAAATTTACATATTTAATCAATATAATTTATAGTGAAAATTTAAAGAAGCCCTCTCGCCTTTATTTCCAAATACTTATTGATGGTATTCACAGTAAGGTTTTCCGGCGCGGTAAGAATGGATTGGATGCCGTATTTATGTAGCTCGTTTACGATCAGCTTCTTTTCATAAATAAATTTTTCAGCAATTGTCTTCTCAAAAACTTGATGGGTGGTGGTTGCTTTTTTGTGCATAAAGGATTTCAACTCGGTATTCTCAAAAAAGATAACCACCAAAAGATGGGCTTTGTTGATTGCCTGTAAATACGGCAACTGACGGTGCAAAGCATCCATAGTTTCAAAATTTGTGAAGAGCAAAAGCAGGCTTCGTTGCTTGATATGTCGCTTCACATCAACATATAATCTTGAAAAATCACTTTCCGAGAAATCGGTTTCCACATTGTAAAGTGTTTCCAATATAAGGTGCATTTGGGCACTTCGCCGTTGCGCAATGACACGGTCTTCCACTTTTCGGGAAAACGTGAACATTCCGGCTTTGTCGTGTTTTTTGAGGACTATGTTTG
The DNA here is from genome assembly GCA_002364215.1 of Aequorivita sp. UBA3180. Classification (GTDB taxonomy): domain Bacteria; phylum Bacteroidota; class Bacteroidia; order Flavobacteriales; family Flavobacteriaceae; genus Aequorivita. The sequence continues at coordinate 304,554 of DEXQ01000018.1, forward strand.
AAATAACAAGTGTAGCATTAATGGCATAATCCAGCAAACTCAGTTGGTTGAAGGGCATTTTCATTACCCTTCCTTTATCGATTACCGAATATACCGGCTGTGATTTCTCGTCCTGAAATTGGTTTACCATCAGGCTGTTTCGTTTTGCCGTGGCTTTCCAATTTATGTTCCGCACATCGTCGCCCGAAGTGTAATCCTTTATTTGCTCAAACTCCATGGTATGGCCAATTCTTCGGATTTTCTTAAGTCCGAAAAGTTTCAGTCTATTGGTAAAAGCGATGAAATCATATTTTTTAAGCTGAAGAAACGAAGGGTAATTTGGCACCATCGCTTCCGCGGAAAACTGTTGTTTCCGGGCAACCAATCCCAAAACCGTAGAGGAAAATACATTCAAATTTCCGAAGTGATATTCGCCACGCTCTGTTGGCCGAACTTGATAGGTGAATTTCTTTTCTTCGGAAGCATTTAAAATAGCTTCAATCTTAAAATCGCGAATCTGCCACTGAATGGGCAATTCATCAATAATTTTCACGGAAGTTTTAAACTGAAACCTATTTACAACCTTAATTTCAATGGAATTATCATCACCGTTGGAAAGTTTTTCAGGCAGTATTCGCTGTGCCTGAATTCCAGTTCTATTTCGATATAATAGGAAAATATCGAAAACAAATATTCCCAAAAGTAGATAGAACAGAAGCTTGGCCACGCCAAACAGTTCCTGAAAGAAGTATGAAACTACAAACAGCACCGCGTGCGAGAACAGCACGATGAAAAATCGCTTTTTTAGGTATAGGCTCTTAAGGAATTTCTTCACTTTTTAAAATTTGTTTTAGGTTTCAGGTTTCAGGTTTCAGGTTTTAAATGAATTGGGTCTTTTCCCCTCGGAATTAGGTCTTGCACCTTCCGAATTGGGTCTTTCACCTTCGGAATTGGGTCTTGCGCCCTCCGAATTACGTCTTGCACCTTCGGAATTGGGTCTTGCACCTTCCGAATTGAGTCTTTCACCCTCCGATTTAATTCTTGCACTGCCAGAATTTCATCTTTTGCTGTCATAATGAGGTCCTGCTCTTCTTTAATTATATCTTTTGCTTCAATAATTACATTTTTCCCTTCGATAATCAGATCTTTTAGCTCTTGAATTGCAGTTTACAACCTCATTTATATATACTATCGCGGAATTTCGATGGTTTCAATGATCTGTTGCACCACTTTATCTGCCGTTATTCCTTCCATTTCGCGCTCTGGGGTTAGCATAATTCTATGTCTTAGTACCGAAGGGGCTATTTTTTTGATATCGTCTGGGGTTACAAAATCGCGACCGTTTATTGCTGCCAAAGCCTTGGAAGCGTTCATAATTGCTAAGGACGCACGTGGTGAGGCACCCAAAAATAGATTTGCGTTGGTTCGCGTATTGTCCACAATTGCTGCGATGTATTTCAGCAAATTGCTTTCAATAATTATTTGTTTAATGGTGTGTTGGTATTCGGCAATTTGTTTTGCGTTCAGTACTTGTGTCACGCTATCCAAGACGAAAGCATCCTTCCGATGGTGCTCGTTTTCAAGAATGTGGATTTCTTCTTCCAAAGTGGGATAGGGCACATTTATTTTAAAAAGAAAACGGTCCAATTGCGCTTCGGGCAGGGCGTAAGTTCCTTCCTGTTCCACAGGGTTTTGGGTTGCAAAAACCAAAAATGGCGGTTGCATTTTATATTCGGTACCGTCCATGGTTACTTGGCGCTCTTCCATAATTTCAAAAAGTGCAGCCTGTGTTTTTGCTGGCGCACGGTTTATTTCGTCAATCAAAACGATGTTTGAGAAAACGGGACCTTGCTTAAATTCAAACTCGCTTGTTTTTACGTTGAAGATTGAAGTTCCCAAAATATCGCTCGGCATCAAGTCTGGCGTGAACTGGATTCTGCTGAAATCTACCGCCAAGGTTTTTGCTAACAGTTTTGCGGTCAAGGTTTTTGCAACGCCCGGTACGCCTTCAATAAGCGAATGGCCGTCGGTGAGTATTGAAATGATGAGCATTTCCAGCATATCGTGCTGCCCAACGATTACCTTTCCGAGTTCGGCTTTTATTTTTTGAACGGCTTCCTGCAGATTTTTTAAATCGATTCGCGCGTTGAATTCCAACGGATTTTCCTGTGTTTCTTCCATAATTTTATAGTCTAAATGCTTCTATTTGCTTGTTGAGTTCCAGCAAATCGGCTTCGCTGTGGACTGATTTTTCTTTTAAATGTTTTATTAAGTGCATCAATTTCTGGGTTTTTTCCAACGTATTTCCGCTTTTCAGGGCCAATTTTTTGATGAAATCTTCCGTAATTTCATTTGTGTTCACATAGTATTTTGAGCGAAGGGTTTCCAAAAAATAAGTAATCTTCTTCGCTATAATATTGCTGTAATCTTTATGCTGAAAATACAGGTCGCCAATGGTTTTGGTGAATTCAACCGAAGTATTTTCCAGCGGCTCAATCACTTCGACAATGCGCTGTTCCCTTTTTCCCTTGAAAAGTACAAAAATCAACAATCCGCCAATCAAAACATAATACGCCCAGGTGAGCGGCGCTTGGTCCAAAACGAACCGCATGGGCGATTCCACGACTTTTCGTCCAGATTTTAGATACTCATCCCAATAAATTTTATCGGTATCAATGTATGAAAGTACGTTGGCGGCGTATTGTTCGTTACCTTTTAGCAGATAATAATTGGAAAATGCTTCGGGCAGGTTGTGTAATAAAAACTGTCCTTTTCCGAAGTTTACTTTCACATAATTCAAATCTCCCAATGCACTTTCGGCATTTTCATAATATCCCAGGGCCGTGGTTTTTAAGGTGTCAATTTCGTTAAAGGAAGCTTTAAAAACCCCTTTTTTGAAGGCAGGAAGTGAATCTTGTTTTAACGATGGCGAGAAGAATTTCGGGCGAATTTCTTCTTCCAAAATATTGTAATTGGCCGTGGATTCGATGCCCAGGGAATCCCGCAGCATGTAACCAATGCTGCGGGAAGCGATAAACACTGTGTTCCCGTTTTCCACGTATTTTAAAATTTCATCGGTCTGTCTTTCATCAAAGAATATTTCGTCATTGATAAAAATATAGGCCGAATTTTGCGCATAGGTGCTGTCCGTCAAAAACTCGTAGGGGTCTTTGGCAATCTTTTCTATTTCGGCATTTTTGAATAGGGAAGGGGCTTCCTCAAATAGCACGAAGCCGCCGAACGGAATTTTATCAGCCGAAGTGTAACTGGCGCGCCAATCGATAGGTTTTGGGCGCACGAGCTCCGTAATCACGATGCCCAGCAACGCGATTCCGAAAATCCACAGTACCCTTTTTGAACGTTTATCCAGCATTTTTCAGGTTTTGGTTGAGTCGTTCAAAATCTTTTTCGGCGTTTTCAAAACCGGCCTTGTCCAGCGCATATTCGCCGTACCAAATATTGTCGTAGAGATAGGAGGTTTTTTTGAAGTTTTCCTTTAAGGTAATATTCTCAATTTCGCGGTAATAGTCACTGTTGGTTTTTTCAAAATGCCAATCGATGATGTTGTTCAGCGACAGTAATTTCAGTGATTTAAGATACATATAGCGAATCGCCAAACGGTAATTTTCTTCCTTTAGGGCATTTTTTATGTAGCTGTCCAAATCTATATTTTCAATATGTTCTTCCTGAATATTGAGCGGCGCTACCATTTTGCTTTTTCTGCTGAAAAATGACGAGGCATTATCGCCCACGAGCAATTTCACCAAAATATAAATGGCGAAAACGATAAGCAAAATGTACACTATGATTTTTATGATTTGGTAGGCTTCTGGCGAAAGATGGATACCAAAAAACTCACCCATTCTATTGAAAAACCAAGTAATTGCGCGACCCAAATAGTTTTCTGCCTCGCCTTCCATTGTGTCGTAATCGAAATCGTTTCCGGAATATTTCTCACTTAAATTTTCTGGGAAATGTTTAGGTGCAAGCTTACTGCTGTCAACGGCCACAGTAAGACTGTCCACATCTGCGGCTGTGGCAGAGAAGAAATTGAAAAGGAAAAATGATATAAAAAGCAATTTATTCACCGGCGCCAATGTTTTCGATACGCTCGCGCGTGGCTTCGTTATAGGTTTCTTCGTGAAGGGAGTAGTATAGAATTCCGTTCACAAATTGTATCATAGACTGGTTGAGGGTATAAAGAATCAATAATAGTGATAGGGCAAGCGTCCAAACCACGTTGGCTCCTGCCGAATTGGCTAGATCTACGCCGGTATCCAAAGAGTGAAAGGCATAGACGCCAATCAAAATGCCGGGAACCATCATTACAACCATCATCAAAATACCGAGCAACATCCCTATGACCAGATTTGAGAGCACACTTTTCCAAAAGAAACTTTTCATAAGTTTCCAGCCTTCCCCGAAAGCATCTGTTACATCTTTGTTGTCATTTATCATTGCCATAAAAGACAGACCCACCCAACTGGTGTAGGCCAAAACAATTAAATAATATGCGAAGGTTCCAATTATAGGTATAAAACCTAAGATAATTCCAGCTATCATTGCGATCACGTAACCAAAGACCATTAAGATTATAAAGAGGATTATTTTTCCGAGGTTTTGTTTTACCGTCTCCCAGACTTTCTTTTTTTCTACAATAGCGCCCCTGTTTTTTTCGTACTGCATTACGTAAACAGCAGCAAGGCTATAGTTTAGCACGGCTGTAATTATGTAGAGAATAAAAAAGCCCATAAACCCCAAGCCTAACATCATAAAATAACCGGAATTGTCACTTTCAATTCCATAGTTGTTGGAAGCATTATAGGCACCTATAAAACCTGTAACCATTAAATAGCTTACGCCCAAAAAGCCCAGAATAAAAAGACCGTTATAGCTGATGAAGATATTTAAAAATGGTTTGAAATTCTGTTTAAAAAACTCAAAGTAGGTTGTAATCATTTCGCCTACATCGCGTTGCTGTTTAAGCGGTATATGTTTGTGTTGCATGCTTTTTGTTGAGGATAATTGGATAAATAACGTAATAAAAAATAATAAGCGCCAAGGAAGTAAAAATAATGGTCATTGCCAACCAAACGGGCATATTGCTGTAACGGGTTATAAACCCTTCGATAAACCCGGCAATGATGAAAAAGGGAATGGTGCTGACTACAATTTTAAGACCGTCCTTTGCGCCTTTCAAAAATGAAACTTTCCGTGAATATGTTTTTGGGAAAAGAATGCTGTTGCCCATTACCATTCCCGCACAGCCCGCAATTACGATTACCGAAATCTCAATGGTACCGTGCAACCAAACGCTCTTAGAGGCTTCGAAAAGAAGGTCGCGGTTGTAGAAAAAGGTGAAAAAGGCCCCGAGCATCACTCCATTGCTGAATAATATGTAGGCCGTTCCCAAAGAGGTAATCACGCCAAAGGCATACGCCAAAAACGCCACGCGAATGTTGTTGATGGTAATTCCCAGAAAGGTACCTATTTCACTTCCGCTTTTATAAATAGCGGTCGGGTCGCCTTTTTCAATATTATTCAAGGTTTCATTTACGTAACCATCGCCAAGTATTAACCGAACGAATGAATCATCGTTTACTGCGGAAATGGCGCCAATTGCCGTGGCTGTAGCGAACAGCAAAAATGAAAAGAGCAACATACGCTGATGCTGGCGGAAAAACAGCGGAAACTCGTATTTCCAAAAGCTCACAATGCGGTTTTTGGTTTCTTTTTTATTCTTGTAAATCTTTTGGTGCGCTTGTGAAGCCAACGAATTTAAATACTGAAGTGCCTTGCTATCAGGGTAATAAGTTTGCGCATAGGCAAGGTCGTTAGTGAGCTGAATGTAATGGTCCGCAAGCTGGTCTGGACTTATTTTTGAATTAAGTGTGATTGCTTTTTCAAATGCAATCCATTTTTCCTTATTTTGCTTGACGAATGCCGCTTCGCGCATCTTCTTAAATTTTCGATAAATATAACCACTTGCTTTTACATGGCAAACTTAGAAATCAATACTACCCAAAACGTAAATCTGGATTATAAGATAGTAAGTGTGGGCGAGCGTATTTTGGCTTTTCTTATAGACCTTTTCCTGTTTTTTGCGTATTTCTATATCGTAGAATTGGCCACCGAGGCAATGAATATGGCATTCAGTGATAATTGGACTGTTTTTGGGCTTCAGCAATTGTTGCTCTTGCCGGTAATGTTCTATTCGCTTTATATGCACATCCTTTTCAACGGAAGGACCGTAGGAAAAATGGCGATGAAAACCCGCGTGGTAAAAGTGGACGGAAGTCCCGCGCGCTGGAGCGATTATATGGTTTTGTGGATGCTCCGGTTGGTAGATATCTGGATTTTTTTGGGTTCCATTGGCTTGCTTTCCATTATTTTTTCAGACAAGAGACAACGCGTTGGCGACCACGCTGCAGGAACGGTTGTAATAAGTACAAAAAGTAAAGTAAAAATAAGTCATACCATTTTGGAAGAAATTGCAGACGACTATCAACCCAAGTTTTTGAACGTAACCAAGTTGACCGATAAAGATGCCCGTCTTATAAAGGAAACCTATCTCATCGCCATTAAATCAAATGATTTTAAAACCTTGAACGCGCTTCGGAAAAAAGTGGAAAGCGTTTTGGAAACGTCTTCAGATTTATACGATAAACAATACCTAGATACCGTTTTGCGCGACTATAACCATTTTACACAGAACATGTGAAGCTGATATTACTCATAGACATCTTAGGGACCATCGCGTTCGCCATTTCTGGGGTACTTACCGCCCTCAACAAGCGCTTGGACCCTTTCGGAATTTTGATAATTGCCTTTGTAACGGCTGTTGGCGGTGGAACATTGCGCGATATTCTTATTGATGCAAACGTAGCATGGATGCGCAACCTTACCTATGTTTATGTAATTTTTGGTTCTACAATTTTTGCAGTTATTTTCAGAAAAAGGCTAGGTTACATTCGTCGTTCACTGTTTTTATTTGACACTATTGGTATTGCACTCTACACTATCGTTGGGGTAGAGAAGGGCATCGCGGCAGGTTTTCATCCTATAATTTGTATTGCTCTAGGAACAATGACAGCCTGTTTTGGAGGTGTGCTGCGCGATATACTTTGTAATGAAATCCCCATCATCTTCAGAAAGGAAATTTATGCAACGGCCTGTATTTTGGGAGCTTCTGCATATTTCTTATTGCACAATACTCCAATTTCTGAAGATTTTATAGTTATAATCTCTGGTTCAATTGTAATTATAGTTCGGTTGCTAGCGGTATATTTCAATCTTTCCTTGCCGAGTATTTATAGGAAGGATGAGTTGTGAGTTTAAGTGTTTAAAGGCTTATGAGTTTAGAAATTAGTAGGAAAAATAATATATTGCCGCCAAAATTAATTCGCCCAAAATCTTTTATATGAAAAAACTTTACATTTTTCTTTTTCTTTTAGTCTGTGGTTTTACTAATGCGCAGATTGTGAATATTCCTGATGCGAATTTTAAAAATGCACTGTTAACCACGTATTGTGCAGATTTTAATAATGATGGTATTTGGGATGGGGACGCTGACACCAATAATGACGGAGAAATTCAAGTTTCTGAAGCACAAGCGGTATATCAATTATACCTTAACGATCAAAATATTGCCTCACTAGAGGGAATACAAAGCTTTATAAACGTAGAATGGTTAAGTTGTAAAATCAATAATTTATCTTCTTTGGATTTATCGCAGAATACAAGATTGGAGTTTTTTGATTGTGATGATAACGATATTCAAAGTTTGGATTTTGCCCAAAATCCTGCACTTATAACTTTAAGATGTAACAATAATCAGTTGACTAGTCTTAACGTAACCCAAAATTTAAATCTGGAATCATTAGGGGCGGCCGTCAATCAACTTACCAATCTAGATGTGAGCCATAACAGTAAGCTTAATCAGTTGGTTTTAAACAGTAATCAGTTTACAAACATAAACTTATTGAACAATCCACTTTTGAGAGTTTTTCGATGTATTGAAAACCAAATTACAGAACTCGACTTTACTGGAAATTCGGCTTTGGAAGTTGTTTATTGTGGCTTTAATTTACTAACCACTCTCGATTTTAGCCATAACCCTTTGCTTGAAATTGTGTATTGTGTTGGCAATACCATTACCGAGATTAATGTATCACAAAACCCTAATTTAATGAGTTTGGATTGTGCCATGAATAATATTATAGAGTTGGATTTTTCGCAAAATCCAGCGTTGGAACTATTATCCTGCTATGATAACAATCTTACGGTATTGGATTTGTCTTTACAGAGCAATCTTGTAGGTTTATACTGTTTCAATAATCAAATAAAATCATTAAATATCAAAAACGGAAACAACATTAATATGGATAGGATGTTAGCCTATAACAATCAGCTCACATGCATTCAAGTTGATGACGTAAATTATGCATATAGTCAAGTTTGCGAACAACAGAACTATTTTGGTTGGTGCAAAGATGAAATTGCTAGGTATAGTGAAAATTGTCTATTAGATATCAAAGACTTAGCAACCATAGATTTTCAATTATTCCCCAACCCAGCAGAAAATATGTTGAATATCCAATCAACCGAAAACATTGAAAACGTAAAAATCTATTCTACTCAAGGATTTTTGGTAAAAGAAGTTTATTCAAAATCCATTGATGTTTCACAGTTGAGCGCAGGGATGTATTTTGCTCAAATAACTTTAAACGGAAAAAGTTTCACAAAGAAATTTATTAAAGAATAATTGGATAAATTCCGAAATTTCTGAAACTTCCAGTGATTTTTGGAATTTTCTATTCAATTACCTTCGCGCTAATATAAATATTGTTCAGCGGCCAGTCGCCATCGTCCGCCTTCACTTTTGAAATTTCGTCTACCACGTCCATCCCCTTGGTCACTTTTCCGAAAATGGTGTATTTACCGTTTAAATGGGTTGTTGAAGATTTTGGTCCCAGGAAAATAAAAAATTCATACGGTGCCGTTCTATTGTCAGGGTTTTCACGATATTCCTTGGCTCCCGAAACCGTTCCGTATTCGTGCACGCGGCCAGGAACTATCTCTGCGGGAAGCAAATATTCCTTTCCTAACTCCGCGCGTTTCTTCTGCGTTGAAACCAAATCACTATTGCCGGCCTGGATTATAAAATTTGGAACCACTCGATGAAAGAATGTTTCGTGAAAATAGTTTTGTTTCACCAAATAGATAAAATTGGCGCGGTGCATTGGCGTGTCTTCGTAAAGTTCAATTTCAATATCGCCAAACCGGGTGGTTATCAAGACCTTGGTTTCCGGGTTTTCCTTTCCGTATTCGGTTAAAAAGGAAACCACATTATCGTTCGTAATTTCAGGATATTCTGAAATGGCATCAGGTTCGGTTTCAGTTTTAGCCTCAGTCTTTGTTTCTATTTCGTTTTTGTCCCGAGAGCCATCGGCATCGTAAGCCTTTTTCTTATCTTCACAGCTTCCAAAGAACAGAACAATTCCCAGGCAATAAATAAACAACTTCTTCATAAATGGATTTTCGCGATTTTGAAAAACGGATTGTAAAAGTAACAAAAATGGAACTTCCCGGCGAAACGGTCCAATTTAAAATGGCACCTATGGAACGCTTGCAGGAACTGAAACGCATTGCCCGCCACCAGAATACCGCAAAGAGGGCAGGGGTGATGTCGCTTTTTTACCCTTCGGAAGATTTTGAAACACGCTTGATTTTAATCCTTCGGAAAACTTACAAAGGCGTTCACTCTGCACAGGTGGGTTTTCCCGGCGGCAAACTTGAAGCAGAAGATAACTCCATACAGGATGCCGCCTTGCGTGAAACCGAAGAAGAAGTTGGCGTTTCACGGAATGCAATTTCAGTATTAAAAGCGCTTACTGAAATCTACATTCCACCCAGCAATTTTTTTGTGCAACCCTTTTTGGGAATAACCGCACAATCACCAAAGTTTATTCCGCAGGAAGAAGAAGTGGAAGCACTGATAGAAGTAACCCTACGCGACTTTATGGACGATGTGAACGTAACCACCCAAACCCTCTCCACGTCCTACGCCACAAGCATTGAAGTGCCAGCTTTTAAATTGAACGGACACATAGTTTGGGGCGCTACCGCAATGATGCTCAACGAAGTGCGCGAATTGCTTAAAAAAGTGCTGTAATGGCTTATTTTAGTATATTTGTCTTTCCTATGTCGGTAGTAGGTAGACGGTAGTTGATAGGTGTTACAAAGTTCAAATTTATGAAGCCATTTCTTACCGCAGACTGAGCGCTGACCATTGAATATTGAATACTGATTACTGAAAAATGAGTCTCTTCAAAAAAAACCCTTTTGGGCATATACTTTTTTTAAAACTCTGGTTAATACGGATAGCTGGTCTGTTAACTCACCGAAGATTTAAAGGCTTTAATGAATTAAAAATTGAGGGAAGCGAGATTCTTAGAGAGCTTCCAGAGAGAAATGTACTTTTTGTAAGCAATCACCAAACCTATTTTGCAGATGTTGCGGCTATGCTGCATGTTTTTAACGCAAGCCTGCACGGCCGTGAGGATAGCATTAAAAATATTGGATATCTCTGGAACCCGAAACTAAATATTTATTTTGTAGCGGCAAAGGAAACAATGAAGGATGGTTTATTGCCAAAAATCCTTGCCTATGCTGGTTCTGTAAGTATTGAACGCACCTGGCGTGAAAAAGGAAAAGAAGTAAACAAGCAGGTGAAGATGAGCGATGTAAGCAATATTACCAAAGCGCTAAATGACGGTTGGGTGATTACCTTTCCGCAGGGAACTACCAAACCTTGGAAACCCATCCGCAGAGGAACTGCACATATCATCAAAAAGAACAAACCTGTAGTAGTTCCCGTTGTAATTGATGGTTTCAGAAGATCGTTTGATAAGAAAGGGCTTCGGATAAAGAAAAGGGGTATTCTTCAATCTATGGAAATCAAACCACCGCTTGATATTGATTACGATAACGAGACAATGGAACAAATCGTGGAAAAGCTGGAATATGCCATTGAGCAGCATCCATCATTTCTAAAAGTAATACCTGCTTCTGCAATACAAAGCGAAGAAGAACTCAACAAAGAGCGTCAGTGGCGTTATTAAATGAGTTTTCAGTCGCAGTGGCAGTTTTCAGTAGTTTTAAAGGGTATCATAACTTTTTACTGCGGCTTTTTTCACAACTCTATCTTCTTTAGTTCTTTATAGTTATTGTACAGCCTTCTTAAAAGAATTCCGTAAACAATTCTGTAAAATAAAAGGATAAAACCAATCATCACGATTCCGAAAAGTATTTGGATCACAAAAAACATTTTCATAAACCTTTCTTGTGAAATGTTCGTGATACCATAATCTTCCGTCATAAACTGGAATACAATATCCTGGTTGAAATAGTAGTAAAAATTAATTCCTATTATCAGTAAAACTGAAGCTGTTACGTTGTAAATCACAAAATACTTGACCGTTTTTCGTGTACGCAGAATATTCTTCATCAAGTCTTTGATAGAATCTGTGGTTGAGATTTTGCGATAGTTTCGGTAAAAAAGAATGATAAAAACTCCAAATACCGTATAGTTTAGCACGTTTACGCCCACCAAAATATTATGAAGACCAATATCGTCACTAAACTTGGTGCTCGATTCCGGTACCATGAAGGAAAGGAGGGTCCAAAAAAGAATTTCGGCAATACTTATGTAGAATATCCATTTTACGATTGAAGAGGATTTCTTCAACAACATTTTGTAAATATCATCATAGGTAAGCTTCGGAAGCTTTTGCTCACTGCTTTGCCATTGTTTTTTTAATAGTTCCAGTTCATCCATTGTGGGTTACGGATTTAAAATGGTTCGTAATTTTTCCTTTATCCGGTTCATTTTTACTCTAGCATTTACCTCTGTAATACCAAGGGTTTCAGAGATTTCCCTGTAGTTTTTGTCTTCCAGATAGAGAAAAACCAATGCTTTGTCAATATCGTTCAGATCTTTCACGGCACTGTACATAAGCTTCAATTGTTGTTCGGTTGTATCATCATAGGGTTCTGAGGAAATTTTAAAACTGACTCCTTCAAAATCCTGTGTTTTTATACTTCTTTTTGATTTTCTATAAAGCGTTATTGCCGTATTAAGTGCCACGCGGTACATCCAAGTGCTAAATTTGGAATCGCCCCGAAATTTTGGGTATGCGCGCCAAAGTTGAATGGTTATTTCCTGAAACAGATCGTTATGCGCGTCGCTGTCATTGGTATATAACCTACAGATTTTATGTACAATGTTTTGATTCTCCTCCAGTTGGGTCACAAAACTATGTTCTAGCTCTTTGTTCAATGGTAGTTTGTTAGCTTTTGATTAGTATTTACGAAGAGAGGTTTGTTACAAAAATCATAAAAATTAAACGAACTCTCATTACAATGCCTAAATTTAGGGTATAAAATAAACAGATGAATATTCCCGAAACCAGCTTGCCCCGAATTGTAGTTATAGGTGGCGGATTTGCTGGTATTTCTTTCATAAAAAAGCTTCAAAAAGAGAAGATACAAATTGTACTTTTTGACAGACACAACTACCATACGTTCCAGCCATTGCTATACCAAGTTTCCACGGCTGGATTAGAGCCAGATTCCATAGCATATCCACTTCGAAAAATTTTCAGGGATAATAAGGATTTTCATTTCAGAATGGCAGAAGTGGAACGAATAGATACGGTTAACAACAGTATTTTAACTTCCATCGGAAGTTTAAATTATGATTATTTGGTAATTGCCACGGGTACGCGTACCAATTTCTTCGGAAATGAGAACATCGCAGAAAATAGCATGCCCATGAAAACAGTACCGCAAGCACTTAACATTCGAAGTTTGATGCTACAGAATATTGAAAAGGCAGATATAACAACAGATGAAAGGGAAAGAAAGCGACTACTGAATTTTGTGATTGCAGGGGCTGGGCCTACTGGCGTGGAGCTTGCGGGAGCTTTGGCAGAATTCAGAAAGGGAATTCTTGAGAACGATTATCCCGAGCTGGAAGAGGAAGAAATGAACGTGCACCTTATTGAAGGATTGGATAGGGTGTTACCGCCAATGAGCAAGCAGGCTTCGGAAAAGGCGCATAAATTTTTAGAAAAACTTGGTGTTCAAATCCATCTGGAAACATTTATCAGTGATTATGATGGGAAAACAGTTACTACCAAAGACGGTCAAAAATTTGAAACGGCAACCTTTATATGGGCTGCTGGAGTTACTGGCGCTCCTATAAAAGGAATAGATGGTGAGGCATTAATAGAGAAAGCCAATAGATATAAAGTTGATGGATTTAATAAAATAAAAGGTTTTGAAAATATCTATGCACTTGGGGATGTTGCCTTAATGGAATCTACAAAATACCCTAAAGGGCATCCGCAAGTTGCACAGCCTGCCATTCAACAGGGTAAACAGCTGGGGAAAAATTTCAGGAAAATGCTAAAAGGTGAAAAAATGGAGCCTTTTGAATATTTTGATAAAGGAACCATGGCCACCGTAGGACGCAATAAGGCGGTTGTTGATATGGGCAAATTATACTTCGGCGGCGCAATAGCCTGGTTTCTTTGGATGTTTGTTCATCTTTGGTTTTTGGTGGGTTTCAGAAATAGGGTAGTAACGTTTTTTAATTGGACGTATAGTTACATCAATTATGATCGCGCCGCACGCTTGATTATTCGTCCTTTTAAAAAAACCTAACCGCTGTTGGGTTATATATAAATATAGCCTACAGCCTTCCGTTTATTGAACCTTTACCGGGATAGGCCCACCATTTGAAACCCAACTGCCACCGATTTCATCAATGTTAACGTCCAGCTCATCCGAGGTTTCAATCTTTTTGAGATTTACTTTCACTTCATCATAGGTATCAACACTTTTAAGGTTAACGTTTAGTTCGTCATAAGTGTTAATGTCTACCAAGCGTACGTCCATCACTTCCGTGAAAGGTTTACTGGGTAGTGTTTCGATTTCGTTTGCGTAAGCGGACGGAATAAATTCAAAGTCTCTCATCACATTTATGGTGAGGCAAACAGCGATGATTGTTAAAATGATTTTTGTGTAGTTGTCTGTTTTCATCTGTATAATATTTAATAAAATGGAAGATGTAATGCCGTAATTAATCATCTTCGGTTGGTTCGTAATTAGTTAATGGGCATTTCATAAATAATTTATTATAGTCTTTGGGTATTATAATTTTTCATAGGTTACCATTGCAATCTCTTCACTTTTACCGCGAAGCTTTTCTTTCCCCAGTTCTTTTTTGGTAACGCCTTTTGGTAATTTATAAGCAATATCGGCAAATGGTTTTGAAGCTAAAATTTCGACATCCAGTTCGTTGCACATGGCCTGAATACGTGAGGTTGTGTTCAAAACATCACCAGAAAAAGCGATATCGCGCTTTATTTGCCCAATTTCACCAACCATTACCGTGCCGTAGTGAAGACCCACTTTGAATTCGGGAACCACACCGTATTTTTTTAAGTATTTGGGAGCTTTATATTTAATTATCTTTTTCATGCTATAATAGCATTGTATAGCATTTCCGCGTTTTAGGCCCCATTTCATTTTCCAAGACACAACCACTTCATCACCAACATATTGATAAACTTCGCCGCGGGTTTGTACTATGGCGGGAGCTATGTGCCTAAAAAAATCTTTCAAAAAATTGAAATACTTTTCCTCTCCCAAACTTTCGGCAATTCCCGTGGCATTTTTAATATCGGCAAACATAAAAATACGTCGTTCATGTTTGGGCCTAAAATATCTTCCTATTAAATAATCCGGAAACACTCCAGGACCATATTTGTCGTTTACCATCAAAACGATAAGCGTAATTAGAACTATGAATAGCCAAATGATATAATTCTTTATAAAAAGCCATGTGCCAAAAAAGGAAATTGTTTGCTGAAGCACTTCCAAGGTATAGAATGGAACCCCCAAGTCTTCACTCGTTATGTACAATGCACCAATGGCACCTACCAAAAAAGCGGTGACGGTGTAAGCGATTATTAAATAAAGAAGGGCTTTCCAAAAAACCAAACGCCTAAGCCAACGTTCCATTAAATTTACGGTTACAATGCCGCCTATGAGCCCTGCTGAAATGGCAACAATAAGGTTTGCCATTACTGCTGAATAAAAATCGTAACTAGAACTCAATACTCCGTTGCTTCTTAGAGTAATGAATTCGTAAAAAAACATAACATTCGAAATTATCACCCACGCTATCAAAATCCAAAAAGCCCGTCGCGTATAAAACCACAGCTGTCTGGTAGTGTATCTTTCAAAATTAGGTTTTAAACCCATTAGCAGTTTTTGTATTTGTCATGAAGGCCATCCCCATTTTTTATCATAGGAATGCATTTTTCCAATCTGCTCTGTTGGGTAGCTTCCCGTTTTGCTCGCCCAATATGTTCGGCATATTCTCGCTGTTTGCCGGGAGTGAGTTTTTGAAAATGATTTTTTAATGAAGTATCTTTCTTGAAGGCATTTTCAAGAATAGGCGGGATTGAGACACCTTTTTTTCTCACGGGCTTTAATTCCTTTCCAGACTTGCTGTTGGCTATAGCTTCTTCTATATATTCCAAAACAATTTGAGGGTCAATTTCATCACCCTTTTCAAACCGCCACTGCCGTAGTGCTTTGGTGATGCCTTCTTGTGCGTTAAGAAGTTTGTTATGCTTGTCTTTTAAAAAAACACCTTGGTGAAACCAAAGCGCCATATGGTTTTTAAAATCGGCAATTCCTACTACTAATTTTCCATTAAGAGTGTAGTTGGGTTTGCTCCATTTTACTTCTTCCTTTAATTCTGTTTGCAATATAATTTCGCGGAGCTTTTGCAATTCTACCTTCCATTTGGTTTGTTTATTAATGTAAGCATCAACTTTTTGAGAATCATCCATTACTTTTCTTTTATTCCGAAGATACAATTTTCCATTTCTTTTTGCATAAAAAAGTAGGACTGATTTTATTTTGAAATTTACAAAAATTGGTTTTCTGTGACAAAGAATGAATGTTTAATCAGGAAAATTATTTTATTAAATTTTACAAAATATTTATTGTTAATCAATAAATATTTATTTACTTTCGTAAAGTAATTATAAAAATATCTCTAATGAAAACAAATATTATAATGAAAGTGATGAATATTATATTTTGGATAATATTCATTGGTTTGTGCATAAAGACCGGGGCTTTGCTCGTCTCTCTTTTTGTAACCCTCTTTATAAATTCCGGTGGCGCAGCAGATACTTATATGGGGCTGGATCTTTTAGATGTGTACAATTTTAACGTAGAATATTATATTGGCATAGCCAGCTTTTTGATAGCGCTGTCGGCACTGAAAGCTTATCTTGCCTATCTTGTGATAAAGCTTTTTATGAAATTTGATTTAAGTTATCCCTTTAATGAAAAGACCGCTTCGCTAATTACACAAATGAGCCATTATGCTTTAAGTATTGGTGTTGTGGCCATAATTGCGGAAAACTATGCAAACCGTATCATGAAGCAAGGGTTTACATTACAAATAGACTGGGGCGCAGAACAGTTTTTATTTTTTGCGGGTGTCATTTATATAATAGCATTGGTCTTTAAAAGAGGAGTAGAGATACAAAACGAAAATGAACTAACAATTTAATTATGCCAATAGTCGTAAACTTGGACGTGATGATGGCCAAGCGAAAAATGTCATTAAACGAACTTTCCGAAAAAGTAGGGCTTACGCTTTCCAACCTTTCCATTTTGAAAACCGGAAAAGCAAAAGCGGTGCGCTTTAGCACCTTAGAGGCCATTTGCGAGGTATTGGAATGTCAGCCAGGAGATATTTTGGAATTTGTTGAGTAAGTTTTATCCAAAAAAATATCTATAATGAAATACTACAATTGGGACATCATTTTTTACAGTTCGGTTTATTTTTTTCTGAAATGATACCTTGAAGTTTCATCTTTGACCTAAAAATAAAAACCAACCGATCTATGAAAATTTCAATCATTACCATTTTAGCGCTCCTTTCACCTTTTTTCTTTTTTGCCCAAAATACGGTATCCGGAATCGTTACCGATAATAGCGGCAAACCAATCTTTGGAGCCAATGTGTATTTAGAAGGCACTTACGATGGAAGTACTTCCGATGAAAACGGAAAATTTTCATTTGAAACTTCTGAAACCGGCACACAAACCTTGACCATTTCCTATGTTTCTTTTGAGGCTTCAAAAATCATTGATGATGTTTCAAAAATGAAAGGTTTGAAAATTACGCTTCGTGATGATGTGAATTCCCTAGATACCGTAACAATTTCTGCAGGTTCCTTTTCTGCGGGCGATAACAGTAAAATTTCTGTTTTAAAACCTTTGGATATCGTTACAACCGCAAGTGCATTGGGAGACTTTGTGGGCGCATTACAAACCCTTCCGGGAACCACGACCGTTGCAGAAGACGGACGCCTCTTTGTACGAGGGGGCGATGCTGGCGAAACCCAGATTTTCATTGATGGCATACGGGTTTTTACGCCATATTCGCCTACAACAAACAATGTGCCTACACGCGGACGTTACAGTCCTTTCTTGTTTGATGGAATTACATTTTCCACGGGTGGTTACTCTGCGGAATATGGACAAGCATTATCGTCCGTATTACTTTTGAACACTATAGACGAACCAGCGCAACGAAAGACTGACATTGCCATTATGAGCGTGGGCGGCGGTCTTGGCCATACTGAAAAGTGGGAAAAAAGCTCGTTGAGCGTTAACACTTCCTATATAAATTTAGCGCCTTACATAGCGCTTTTGCCAGATAGAAATGATTGGAAAAAACCTTTTGAAACAGCTTCGGGTGAAGCGGTTTTTCGTCAGAAAATTGGGGATGGTCTCTTAAAAGTTTACGGTGCTTTTGACACTTCCGATTTTGAGCTTACCCAAGAAGACATAAACCAGCCCGAGGGAACGCGATTTAAACTCAACAACCAAAATTTTTATACCAATGCCAGTTACAGTAAAATGCTTGAAAATGACTGGACTGTTTTTGGCGGTGGAAGTTATACTTTCGGAAAAACCAAGGTTGGCATTGACGAAGCCAATATAAAAGATATTGAAAATTCAGCACACCTAAAGCTGAGGTTGAAAAAACGCTTTAGCAATCGGTTTAAGTTAAATTTTGGGGCCGAACAGTTTGTGACCGACTTCAACGAAGATTATGACGAACCAAATTTTGCCGCAAAATTAGGCTACTACAATGATATTTCGGCAGCATTTACGGAGGCAGATTTTATTTTTTCGCGAAAGCTAGCCTTAAAACTGGGCGTTCGTGGTGAATACAGTGAATTGTTCAAAGAGTTTACGGTTTCGCCAAGAATTTCCTTTGCCTATAAAACAGGGAAGAGCAGCCAGCTTTCATTAGCCTATGGCGATTTCTTTCAGCAGCCGGAAAGCGAAGTGCTGAAATTCACCAATAATCTGGAAGCGCAGCATACCCAACACTATATTATGAACTATCAATATTCAGCCAATAATAGAATTTTTCGTGCTGAGATATATAGAAAGCAATATACCAATCTTGTTACATATAATGACGAAATTCCTGACGTATACACAACATTTCTAAACAATGGTGATGGTTTTGCGCAAGGACTTGATTTATTTTGGCGAGACAATGAGACGCTTAGAAACATAGATTATTGGGTAAGTTATTCCTATTTGGACACCGAACGGAAGTATAAAAATTACCCCGTTGCCGCCACGCCGAGTTTTGCAAATACCCATAACCTTTCGGTAGTTGGAAAATACTGGATTAACGATTGGAAAAGCCAGATTGGGTTCAGTTATCAATACGGCAGCGGAAGAACCTATACCGATTTGAACACGCCCGGTTTTCTTCAGAATAAAGCCCGCGATTATAACAGTGTGAGCTTGAACTGGGCATATTTACTTTCACAACAAAAGATTCTATATGTTTCCGTAAATAATGTTTTTGCTTTTAAAAATGTAAATGGCTATCAATATGCCAATGCTCCGGATGTAAATGGAAACTTTGCCCGCAGAGAATTACTTCCTGCCGCAGATCAGTTCTTTTTTGTGGGCTTTTTCTGGACCATCAGCGATGATGGAAAGGACAATCAGCTTGATAATTTATAATGACGGAGTCAAACTTACAATTCAGCTATAAAATTCAACAGTTCGGGTTATCAATTTTTTAAAGCTGAATATTTTAAAAGAAATTTGAATAACAATTTATACTAACTAAAAATCTTGAAACCATGCAAAATGTAATCACGTATTTAATGATCTTTTTTACTGCCCTTATTATGCAGGGACAAACAGATTCAGCAGTTAATACAGCCGCTGAACCCACTAAATATCAACAGGGAATGCGAAAAGCTTTTCAGCTTTGGCAGGAAAACAAATCGTGGGAAGCCGCAAACGTGTTTGAACGTATTGCAACAGCCGAACCCGATAATTGGTTGCCACCGTATTACGTGGCGCAGATTAACGTAATCAACAGTTTTACCGAAAAGGACGGAACTAAATTGAAAGCTCAATTGGACAAAGCGCAGGATTTTATCAATGATGCTACCGCAATTTCAAAAGAAAACCCAGATTTACTGGTTTTACAGGCACAACTATATACCGCTTGGATTGTTTATGATGGACAACAGTACGGAATGACCTATTCCGCGAAAGCTTCGGAACTTTACAATAAAGCCTTGGCGCTTGCTCCAGATAATCCACGTATTATTTTAGCAAAAGCTGAATGGGATATGGGCGGCGCAAAATATTTTGGGCAATCCATTGAACCCTACTGTAAAGACATTCAGCGCGCCATAGATCTTTTTGCTACCTTTAAACCAGCGGGTGAATTTTACCCAACTTATGGTGAAGAACGGGCTAAGCAAGTACAGGCAGAAAGCTGTAATTAAAATTTTGCCGCCAATTCGCGAATACTCCATATCCTCCTGCAAGGTCTTTAAGACCTTGTAGGTATAAAAAAGGAAAATATTTATGCGCATTTTAAAAGAATTTGGAAAAGCATTTTTCGTGGGAGCCCTGGTTTTCATCATCCTCGGTTTGATTCAATATGCCAATGGATACCAATATGATAACTGGCGTGATATTCTATTTGCCTTCCTTTACAATCAATTGTATTCCGTAATACTGTATATGGTTAATGCGTATTATTTTGTTTTTTTATTGAAATTGTTCCCCAACCAGGTTTTTCAGACAAAAAATCTTTTAAAAGGACTTTTGGGAGGAATTCTGGTTACACTTTTGGCACTATTATTTATTCGATTTATAACAGAAGTCATAATAGACGGAAAAGGCTTTTCAGCATTTATTGCTGCCGAAAAGATGCAGTATTACTATATATCGTTTATCATTTCGGTTGTGGTCACCACTGTATTTTACGTGGTTTACTATTATAGAAATAAGCAACAGACTATTGTAAAGGAACAGAAAATAATTGCCGGAACAGCTTCGGCAAAATTTGACGCCCTTAAAAACCAATTGGATCCACATTTTCTTTTTAACAGTTTAAACGTACTTACCAGCCTAATTGAAGAAAATCCCGAAGCCGCTACACGTTTTACTACTTCGCTTTCCAAAGTGTATCGTTATGTTTTGGAACAAAAAAACAAGGAGTTGGTTACCCTGGAAGAGGAATTGAAATTTGCGGAGCTTTATATGTCGCTATTGGCGGTACGTTTTGAGGATAGTATTGTTTTTACTTCACCTTCAAAGTTGGAGAACCCACAAGCAAAAGTAGTCCCGTTATCGCTTCAACTTTTGTTGGAAAATGCGGTTAAGCATAATCAGGTTATGCCTTCAAAAAAATTGTACATAACAATTAAAGAAGAAAATGGCAATTTGGTGGTTACCAACAACAGTCAGCCAAAGCAGGTTTTAAAAGAGAGCACGGGCGTTGGTTTGCGGAACATTCGTGATAGATATGCACTATTGACGGAACGCCCAGTAATAATTAACGAAAATCGAAAAGAATTCAGTATAGCAATTCCCATTTTGGGCGAAAACCTTCATATTATGAATACACCAGATACATTTATTTCAGAAAAAAAATACAAACTCGCAAAAAAGCGTGTGGAAAAGCTAAAAGGATTTTACATTCACTTGACTTTATACATTTTGATGGCCCCCGTGTTTATATACCTGAATTATATTTCGAGAGCCGGCTTTCCGTGGGCGCTTTTTCCCATAGTGGGTTGGGGCTTTGGAGTTATGGGCCACGCTGCCGAAACCTTTAACTATAATCCATTTTTCGGAAAAGATTGGGAGGAGCGCAAAATACGTGAGTTGATGGACGAAGATGAATAGAATACAGTTCGTCCCTAAGAAACTACAGTTGGGTTTCTTCTTTTTTTGAAAGAATTCAACCAGTGCTATCTTTATGAAATAATATAAAAAATCACAATTATGGAAACCGAAAATCATAAAGACAACAAATATTTTAAAGCCAAACAACGCGTGGCAGAAATTAAGAAATTCTACACAAGTTTAATGTTTTACATAGTCTTTATTGCTGCTCTGGCGGGACTTAATTATTATGTAAACGAACTGCGCCATCCGTGGTTTTTATGGGCAGCTTTTGGTTGGGGAATTGGAATCTTTTTTCAGGCCATAAAAACATTTAGATGGGCACCTTTCATAGGTAAGGACTGGGAAGAAAAAAAGATGAAACAGTTTATGGAAGAGGAAGAACAAAAGTCTAAAAATAATTGGAAATAATGGAGTATTCTGAAAGCATAAAATGGAGAAAGGCCCGTAGAAGGGTAGAAGCATTAAAAGGATTTTACAAGCATTTAATAGTATATGTAATTGTAAACATAGCTTTATTTATTGTGAGAGGAAATGTTCTGGAGTTTTTTCAAATTGAATCAAATGATAAAAATTTTGTGGAATGGGTTGATTGGAATATTTTAATAGTTCCATTTTTTTGGGGAATCGGACTACTATTTCACGCGGCGAAAGTTTCAATATAAATCTTCCTTCATAAAAACTGGGAAGAACGACAGTTTAAAAAATTCATGAAAGAAGAATAAAACTTATAAAGCAATGGAAACCAAAAAAAGCTTGGCCTATTTGAAGGCGAAAAAAAAGGTAGAGACCCTAAAGGGATTTTACAGTCACTTGGCGGTATATATAATTGTTAACATATCGATTATACTTGTTTCGGCCAATGTTTTTAATGCTAAGGAAATAAACTTTACACATTGGAGCAATTACATTACCGCTATTTTTTGGGGCATCGGTTTGGTGTCGCACGCCCTGTACGTTTTCTTTGTTATGAATGTGAATAATAACTTTCTAAAACGCTGGGAGGAGAAAAAAATAAAGCAATTTTTAGAGGAAGACCTTTAGAAATCGAAACCAGAAACCAGAAACCAGAAACCAGAAACCTGCAACCTGCAACCTGCAACCAGAAACGAGAAACCAACCAAATGAACGTACTGATCATCGAAGACGAAAAACCCTCTGCACGTTACCTTCAACGGATGCTTGAAAAACAAGATGTAGTTGTCAACCAAATGCTGCACAGTGTAGAAGAAGCCGTGGAATGGTTTCAAAACAACAAGCATCCAGATTTGATATTTCTCGATATTCAACTGAGCGACGGCCTTTCCTTTGAAATTTTTGATACGGTGGAAGTAGACAGCGCCATTATTTTCACCACTGCTTTTGACGAATATGCACTGCAGGCTTTTAAGCTGAATAGTATCGATTATCTCTTAAAGCCTATTGACGAAGCCGAACTGCAGGCTGCAGTTAAAAAGTATAAATTCTTCAAACCGAGCCACAAAAATGTGCAGCTCAATTTTGAGGATATTAAAAAATTGCTCGTAAACCCTATGGAGCGCGAGTATAAAAAGCGATTTACTACAAAAATAGGGCAGCACATTAAAATGATTTCGGTAGATGAAATTGAGTGTATCTATTCTGAAAACAAAGGTACGTATGCACACACGGTGGATGGCCGTGATTATCTTTTGGAAACTACTTTGGAGCAACTGGAACAGGAGCTTTCCCCAGAAACCTTTTTTAGGATAAGTCGAAAATTTTACATAAATATTAATTCAATAAGAGATATAATAGCATACACAAATTCCCGGCTTCAATTGAAGTTAAATAGTTATAAGGAACAGGAAGTAATCGTTGCTCGTGAAAGGGTAAAAGATTTTAAACTTTGGCTGGAGTAGTTATCCTTTCTTTTTGGAAGATTCAATTCTATTTTCTTGAAAGGAGGAAGGTAAAAGCTTCGGAATAAATTTTACCAATAGGGGTAAAAGAACCGTTCCACCAGGCAAGAGAAAGATTGTAAGTGATGGGACGGTTTTACAAATATCCAATAACTGTTCTTTCACTTTCGATTTTTCTTCTGCAGAAAGATCGCGCAGAGTGGATTGCCCAAGCAAAACCATCAATTCACCGCTTTCTTCCAGTTCACGTGTTAAGCGGTCTTTGTTTCTTATAATCAACAGTTTTACAGTAGAGGCAGATTGCTTGTAAAACTGTTTCACTGGGTGCGAATATTCAAACAGCAGGATTTTTTCGGTATAATTTTTTGAAAAGGTGTTGAGGGCCAAAAGACTTTTCTGAAGCTCAGCTTCAGGATAATCAAGTGTAACCAAGAGCTGTTGTAAAAATTGATGTTCTATTTCGTCCATCTTTAAATCTTCCCAAACGGTAAGGCAGCAAAGGTCCAGCAGATAATTTTTTTCTAAAGAATTTTGGCTACTCTTCAAATAATTTAGACTTTCCAAAAAAGTTGCAGCACCACCTTCGGTTTCATCAATTATATATTGCGAAGAAGTTTCAAAAAGTTCAATGAGAAGTTTGTCGTACTTAGTTTTTTTCTTTTTAGACTTTAAGGTGTAGAAACATCCAGTTAAAATTACGGTTTCCAATTGCTTGTAATATTTTTTTGCAGACGCAGGGTCTGCCTGCCACTGTTTATAGGCTAAGACGTCTAGGTATAAAAGCGCATAGGTTAATAATGAAACCGTATTTTTTTTCAACAATGTATTGGCTTCCTGCAATCTTGTAGAAAGGATATGCTCTAAAGTATTTTCTGGGCGTTGTGAAAGTGAAAATTTCTGAAAAAAGCTTGTTTTCCTTTTTTCCATCTGCTGGTAAAAAGATAAAATATCTGCTACTGCATCTTTATTTGTCGCATTTTTATTTTTTTCAAAAAAAGAAAAAAGTAAGGAGTGAAAGAGGTTTATTTTTGCGAGTTCCTCTTTTGTAAGTTTCAAATTTCCAAGCCTCTTCTTTGGCAGAGCAGCTACAGAGACTCCGTAAATAAATCCAGTTTGTTTTAAAGAATTATAAAATTGTTGATCGTTTTCAAAAGAAGTAATGAGTTCGTTCCTGTCGAAAAGATTTAAAAATTTCAATATCCAATCAGGGGCAGAGGGGTTCATGGTATAAATAATTGAGTAATTTTAGAGCTGTCAAAGCTAGTGTTTTTCACGTTAACAAAAGATTAACGTACTTTTAAAAACCATGCAGTTACATTTAAACGTAAGTATAAGCGAACAATTAAAAATAAATAATATAAACCAACAAAAAAGATGAAAAAATCAAAACTTTTTGCAGTAATCGGTGGAATAGGCGTAGCCGTACTATCGATATTTTTAATATCCGCAGATCATATTGACGCACCAGCAGTTCAAGGGACTACAGCAGATATTACAGACTTTTACGCCTTTCAGGGACAGAACTCTAGCAACTTTGTATTTGTTGCCAATGTCCAGGGATTATTGCCTCCGGGCCAACCTACAGATGAAGCTGTTTTTGATGAAACGGTATTATTAGAATTTAATATTGACAGCAATAATGATCTTAAGGAAGATTATGTGATTCAAGCAATTAAAAGAGGTGACTCTATGTATTTCTTTGGTCCTTCGGCTCCGGCAATGCAAGGTTTGGAAAGTACAATTGCAACTTCAACACGAAGGAGCGTAAAAATTTCTACCAAAGATGACGTGCAAACTACCGAGCAAGATGGAATGAAGTTTTTTGCAGGACCGCGCGAAGATCCATTCTTCTTTGACTTTAATCAGTATAATGCCGTGCTTTCTGGAACGGCCTCAAGCTTTAACAACCCTGGGATGGACACATTTGCCGGAACTAATGTTTTGAGCGTTGTGGTAGAATTTCCAAAATCTATGTTGCCTGGTGGTGCTACTGGTGTAAATCCATTTGCGGCATCAACACCTATGTACAACGTATGGGTAGAAGCCAAAAGAAAACAATAAGAATTGCTAACCTTAATAAATATAAAAAAGATGAAAACATTAAAATATATAACCCTTTTTGCTGCAATCTCAACATCACTTTTATTTGTGCAGTGTAAAGATGATGACGATAACGTAATAACACAGGAAAC
The DNA here is from genome assembly GCA_002364215.1 of Aequorivita sp. UBA3180. Lineage (GTDB taxonomy): Bacteria > Bacteroidota > Bacteroidia > Flavobacteriales > Flavobacteriaceae > Aequorivita. The sequence goes on from DEXQ01000018.1 coordinate 329,952, forward strand.
CTGTACCGATGGAATTATGAACGGGGAAGAAACAGGAGTAGATTGCGGTGGTCCCGATTGTGAGCCTTGCGGACTAGTACTTGATTTCAGTGGAACTTATGTACAAGAAGACCAAATGGGCCGTCCCGGTATAAACACCGTTTTTGGAACTGATGGTTTTAAAGATGCATTTAACGTAACGGTACCTTCGCAGATGCAAGCTGCTTTTCAGGAAAAATTTGAAACTAAGTTAATGGGCTTAAATCCAGGCTACACTAGTAATGCCTTAGGTCTAGATGCACCAACTTTTACAACTGTACTCGCTAATGATGTGCTTTGGTTGGCGCAGTCTGGAATCACAACCTATTTTAACGGAACAGAAATACTTACGGGTAGAGCCTTGAGTGATGATGTTATAGATGTATCACTATTATTGATTTTTGGTGGGCCAATGGGTGATGAAAACCCAGGGCTTACAAGCGATGGAGTGCCAACGAATGATGTTGCATTTTCAAGTAGCTTCCCATACTTGGCTGGACCATTTTAATAGACCTAATTTAAACTCAAAAAAGAGAACCCCAGTGTTCTCTTTTTTGTTTTACTAAATTAAAAGCCAAACAAAATTTAATATTCAACTTATGAAAAAACTCACCACACTAATAATTATGGTTGTTATTCTCTTTGGATGTCAGGAAAAGACGGAAAAAATTACAGATAGCAAAGACTATAATAAATATTTAAATACTGCAAATACTCCATCAAAAGATGCTGTGCAGAAAGACTTGGAGTTCTGGCAAAATCGTTTTAATGATGATACAACACGTTTGATGGAAATGTCGCGGTTAGCTGGAATACATGCTGCGCTTTTCGGGAGTACGGGCAATATTTCAGAATTGAAAACATCAGAAGAATTGATTAAAAAATCATATAATGTTTCTGCCAGAAACAAGGATATTTATCTGCGTAGCCTTGCCCATAATTATATATCTCAGCATCGCTTTAAGGAAGCACAGGTACTATTGGATAGTGCATATACCTATCCTGATAATAAAAAAGAAACAGAAATGATGCTTTTTGACGTGGCGATGGAATTGGGCAATTATGAAAGCGCTGATACACTGCTTGGAAAAATTAAAAACCCAAAAGATTTCAATTATTTAATTCGCTTAGCAAAATGGAGCGACCACAATGGTAATCTCGATGCGGCAATTAAATATCTGGAACAAGCCAAACAAATTGCCGAAGAACGTGACAATTCAGGTTTAAAATCGTGGATATACAGTAATCTGGGTGATTTTTATGGCCACGCCGGCCGCCTTAAGGATTCTTATAATAGTTACTTAAAAACATTGGAACTTGAGCCGGACAACCATTATGTAAAAAAGCAATTAGCTTGGATGGTTTATTCTGCTGAAAAAAATACAGAAGAAGCCAATAGAATTTTAGATTCTATTATGGTCAACCATAAAGCACCAGATTACCATCTTTTAAAAGCTGAAATAGCAGCTTACAATGAAAATATTTCCGAAGAAGAAAAACAATATGAGTTGTTTTTAAAAAAAGTGGAAAACCCTTATTACGGAGCAATGTACAATACGTATTTAATTTATCTATACGCTGAAAACAATCCAGAAAAAGCATTGAAGTTGGCTGCAATGGAAATTAACAATCGTGCTACTCCCGAAACCTATCAATTGTTGGCGTATGCACAATTAAAAGTGGGCCATAAAGAAGCTGCCTTAAAAACAATAGAGGAGTATGTAGCAGGCAAAACAGAAGAGCCTAAGGCTCTTTTTCATTCGGCATTGGTTTATAAGGCTAATGGCATGGATAAGAAAGTTGCTATTTTAAAAGAAGAACTTTTAGGTGCGGGTTATGAATTAGGCCCAGTAAAAGCTAAAGAAATCGAAAAATTATAATTATTTGAAAACCAAACCCTGCCATTTTACGTAAATATGGTTGAGGTTGGTTATCTATCAAGAAATTGATAGATTTTACAAAACCGGTTGATCCGGTTTTCAGAGTTTTTTTGTTAGTTGAAGCGTCCGCCATTGGCGGACGCTTTTATTTTATGCACAAAAAAAATCTGGAAGTAGCCCAGATTTTATGATTAATCTTTTTCTTAAATACTTATCACACCTAAGGTGTAAAGCTGGGACATGGTTGGCATTTCACTTCCGCCCTCTGGTTCTAGGGTAATCCCAAAAGCTTCAGCATCTGGGAAATTCACAAACTTAAAAATGCCTTCACCCATTTCATTTTCTGTTGAGATCAAACCCATACTTGTGGGGGTAAGCGGTTCCATTTTAAGTGACCACACTTGATACACCTTACCTCGTGGCGGAGTAGGGAGTCCTTTGGTATCTATGTATGCAATGTTTTCCTGTTTGTTAAGATAGACCTTTGCAAATGCTTCGGGAGCAACTGCTTGGTTACCCGGAAGTGTATAAACTTGATAATCTTTTGATCTTAAAACTTCAAGAACTTCATTATTTTCAGCCAATTCGTTTTCAGCTTTTGATTTTTCTTCACGTAAAACCGTATTCTCTGTGGTTGTTACCTGAATTGAGTTATTTAGATCATTGGTTTGTTTCAGCATCCACATGATTCCGCCCATAAATAGAATTGCTGCCGCCCAGCCAGTTATTGCAGGCCAGTTAATTGATCTTACTTTGCTTTCTTCAGTATTGTTGTCATTTCTTATAGCATTCAATATAGCGGTCCAGCTCATTGCTTGAACTGGTGGTGCTACGGTCTCTGCCAGATGCAATAAAGATTGTTCGATAAGTTCTACTTCGTGTCTTACTTCGGGAAAATCCTGAATTGCCTTTTGTACTTCCAAGACTTCATCTTCAGCTAAGGCACCGCAGACGTAGAGTTCTAAATTTCCTGATGCTATTAATTCTTCGGGGTTCATAATATTTTATCCTAAAACCATTACCCGCAATTCATTGATACAGGTTCGGTTTCGTGTTTTTAATGTTCCTAATGGTATTTCCAATGTTTTTGAAGCTTCCGCTTGTGTAAATCCTTTAAAATATAAAAGGTCTATTATTTTTATACATGCAGGCTTGAGCGCGTCAACAAATTTTTTAATGCCAATTGTATTTGTTTTTCTGTTTAAGCTATCGGAGGATGATAATATATCTACGAAATTTGTCGTACTTAGGTTTTTTCGGGAGTTTTTAAATGCTTTTGATCGGGTTTCATCAATTGCCGTGTTCCGTGCAATGTTTAGAAGCCATGTGAAAAACCGGCCTTTATTTACAGAATATGAACTGGCGTTGTTCCATACTTTAATGAAGACATCCTGCAAAAGTTCTTCAGCTGTTTCTTCATCTAATACAATACTGTATATTATTCCGTAAATGGCTTCGCTATACATAGTATATAATCGGGAGAAAGCTTTCTCGTTCCCGTTTTGCATCTCTATAATGAGATCATTGGGTTGCTCCATGGCACATTTTTTTTTGAAAGTAAATGTAGTGAAATTATTAAGAAGACCCTTTGTTGTTAACCTGCACCTAGAAAATTGTTTACTTGATGGATGTATTGTGTTAAATTTCAATGGAATTTTAAGAAAAAGTTGTGAAAAAATTAATTTTTAATAGCTTTACAGAACTTAACCATCTTAAGTCTAATATTAATCTAAACAAATCAAAAAAATGAAAAAAGTTACCCGGAGTTTATTCCTGGCAATCTTGCTCGTCTTTTCGGGCACAATGGTTGCTCAGAATTTTTCAGGAGCAATCGACCAACAACTAAATCATTATGTAGAGCAAAATGATTTATTGCCACAGGATGCACAGTGGCAAGTAACGAGCGAAACCCAAAGTAGAACGAGCGGTATTCAGCACGTTTACTTTAGACAGCTACTTAATGGAATTGAAATTTATGGTACTGAATCTAGTATCCATCTTGCGTCAAATGGACGTGTAATTTCAAAAGACAGTAAATTTATTAAAAACACTTCTCAAAAGCGAAAAGGTTCAAGTTCTCCTGCACTTACGGCTATTCAGGCTGTTCAAGCAGCAGCTGGACATTTGAATTATTCACTTACCGGTTCTCTTTCAGTATTGCAAGGGGCAGAGGGAGTTGACAGAAAAACATTATTGAGCGACGGCGGAATCTCCTTAAGTCCCATACCCGCAAGGCTGATGTATGCTATAAACGACAATAATGAGTTGGTTTTAACTTGGGATATTTCAATTCAAGAAAAAAGTCAACAAGACTGGTGGAGTTTAAGAATTGATGCCAATACAGGCGAAATAGCTAACCAAGCCAACTGGATGGTAAGTTGTGCAATTCATCACGATCACAGCAACGACACGAAAGAAATGAATTTTAACGCAAACTTATATGACATTCCAAATTACGATGAGATTGTAGCAGATAATACTGCAGCATGTACGGAATGTTATGAAGTATTTGCATTGCCCCTTGAAAGCCCATATTACGGAGCTCGCACCATTGAGGTTCAACCTGCAAATGCTACCGCTTCACCATACGGATGGCATGATACAAACGGCGTTGCTGGTGCTGAATATACCACAACTCGAGGAAACAATGTAAATGCATATGAAGATGGAAACAATCCGGGATACCAGCCAAATGCTGGTGCAGATCTAGAGTTTACCGGATATCCATTCAGTCAAACATATACCAATGCAAACCAATATGAGGATTCTGCAATCACAAACCTTTTTTATATGAATAATGTTTTTCACGACATTATGTACCAATATGGATTTGATGAAATAAGCGGTAACTTTCAAGAAAACAACTACGGAAACGGAGGCGCTGGAAGTGACTCTGTAAATGCGGAAGCCCAAGATGGTTCTGGAACTTGTAACGCAAACTTCGGTACGCCTCCAGACGGTTCAAACCCAACAATGCAAATGTACATTTGTGGTGATAAAGATGGCGATTATGACAACTTGGTAATTCTTCACGAATATGGCCATGGTATTTCAAACCGTTTAACGGGTGGCCCAGGAGCTTCTGGATGTTTACAAAATGCAGAACAAATGGGAGAAGGTTGGAGTGATTTCTTTGGTGTATTATTGACTATTGAACCAGGTGACACAGGAACCGACTCTAGAGCTGTTGGTACATATCTTTTTGGCCAAGGCCAAGGAGGTGCCGGTATTCGTGACTATCCTTACAGTACTGATATGGGTGTGAACCCACAAACGTATGATTTTATTAAGACTGCGGCCGTACCTCATGGAGTAGGTTCAGTTTGGGCTGAAATGTTATGGGAAGTAACCTGGGCATTGATAGACGAACACGGTTTTGACGCAGATATTTATAATTTTACTGGAGATGTAAGCCAAGATGCTGGTAACATTCAAGCTTTGGCTTTGGTTACTGAAGGTATGAAACTACAACCTTGTAGTCCAGGTTTTGTGGACGGTCGGGATGCAATTTTTGCCGCAGACCAAGCAATCTATGGTGGAGCGAATGAGTGCCTTCTTTGGGACGCATTTGCAAAGAGAGGTTTAGGCTACAGTGCTAGTCAAGGTTCTTCTAGTAGCAGAAGTGATGGAACACAAGCTTTTGACACTCCTTCACAAACGGCTACATTGTCAGTTCTTGAAGAAGTTTGCGCATCTTCTGACGTTCTTACTGATTTAGGTGGCGGTAGCCCAAGCGGTGGTACTTACAGTGGCCCAGGAGTAACTGATGATGGAAATGGTTCTACCTTTACATTTGATCCTTCAGTAGCTGGTGTAGGTGTACACACCATAACTTACGATGTTCCTTCTGGACCATGCTCTGTGGCTTCTTCAGCAACTGATACAATTGAAGTACTTGCAGTTCCGGCTGGACCGACTACTACGGGCGTAACAGACTTTTGTGTGGGAGAACCGGTAACCGTTACGGCTACTCTTAATGATCCTAGCAACGTAATTAGATGGTTTGATGCCCCAACAGGAGGAAACTTCCTTTTTGAAGGTGAATCATACACCTTTACACCTACTGGGTCTATAGACGTTTATGCACAGGAAAGTGCTCCAGGCCCATTATCACAATTGGTTATTTCAGAAATTAATTTAGAAACACCAGATAGATTTGAGATTCAAAACGTGGGTGTAGCTAAAGACTATACAGGATATAAAGTTGCCGTTAGTGATACTCCTTATGCAGATATTAACGCTGTAAACACAATTGTAAAGAACTTGAGCAGTATGGGCGCAAATTCAGTTATGGATTGGAATGATGATAGTGGTTCTGGATACTGGGGAAATAACTTATTCTGGGATAACTCTGGAACAGGATGGATATTAATAATTGATCCAAGTGGAGAAGTAGTTGACTCTGTTTTCTGGAATTTCAGCGCTGCAGAGATTGCTGGGTTCAATGTAACCATATCAGGTTTCAATATTACCGCTGCTGACTTAGACTGGACTGGAGTAGGAGCTAATTTATCAATAGATTGTTCTTCGGGATCTTTCAGAAGAGTTGGCGATGTAAATACAGCTGCTGATTGGTCTGGAACTTGTGAAGCTGCTGATTTTGGAACACCAAACAGCGATATCAACTTAGGAACTCCAGGATGTCCTGGCGAACGTACGATAGCAGAGGTTATAGCTGAAACCGAAGATCCTGTTATAACTTGCCCTGCAGATGTTACTGTTGAAGTAAACCAAGGAGAGCAATTTACATTGCCAGATTATACCGGTGATGCAACTGCAACTGATAACTGCCCAGATCCTGTAATTACGCAAGATCCTGCAGCTGGTACAATGGTTGGTCCTGGTGTTACAACAATGACAATGACTGCTACTGATGGTGCCGGTAATGAAGACACCTGTACTTTCACAGTTACTGTAGATGAAATTTTAGGACTTGGAGATAATGAATTTTATAACAATATCTTATTGTATCCAAACCCAACAACAGGCGAACTTACCTTGTTGAATAGAACTACTACTCAGCTTAATAACGCTGTTATTACAGATGTAAAAGGTAGAGTGATTAAAACAATAGACTTAAAAGAAGCAGGAATGGAAACCAATTTCTCTTTGGAAAGTCTTGCCACAGGAATGTATTTTGTGAAAATAAATGCAGCAGATACAAGCATTGTGAAGCGTATTGTGAAACAATAATTCCTGGTTAATAAATTTTGAGAGCCCGCGTCAATTTGTTTGACGCGGGTTTTTTTACATCCCACTTTTCAATAACTTTGGCAGATGAAAAAAATTTTATTCTTTGCCGGAAGTAACAGTAGTAAATCCATTAACCATAAACTCGTCAGTTTTGCCGCCACGCAAGTTGCGGAACATAAGGTTGAAGTAATTACATTAACAGACTATAAACTCCCCATGTTTGGTGAGGATATAGAGAATGAAAAAGGCTATTCTGTGGAATTAAGAATGCTGTATAATAAAATCAAGGAAGCCGATGCGGTAGTTATTTCCGTTAATGAGCATAACAGAACTGTTTCGGCATATTTTAAAAATACAATTGATTGGCTTTCACGTTTGGATCGAAATTTTCTAAAGGATAAAAAGGTTTTGTTGATGAGTACTTCCAACGGAAAACGCGGCGCTGCTTCTGCTTTGGAATACACAAAGAATGTACTTCCCAGATTTGGAGCCACCATTATTGAAAGCTTTAGTTTTCCTTTGTATTCGAAAAACTTTTCGGAAGAAACCAATTCAATTTCCAACGAAGTTTTATTACTTGGTTTTACGGATGTTCTTCAAAATTTCGTGCATCAAATTGAACAATAATGCGCACCGTAAAGAAATATCCCTTTTCTTTAACTGAAGATTCTAAAACCAAACTGCTCCAATGGGCGCAACAGTTTGATGAGGTTGTTTGGATGGACAGCAACAATTATTCACAAAAACATGAAACCTATCAGGCAATTCTGGCAGTCGATGCTTTTACCTCCATAAAAACTGATGCCTACACTGCTTTTGATAAATTAAAGGATTATCAAACCACTACGGCAGACTGGATTTTTGGATATCTTACCTACGATCTTAAAAACGATGTGGAAAAGCTGAATTCCAATAATTTTGATGGCTTAGGTTTTCCCGACCTTTATTTTTTTCAACCAAAAAAAATCTTTCTTTTTTCCGAAGATAATGTTGAATTGCATTATTTGAATATGGTTGCCGATGAAATGGATAATGATTTCCAAACCATTTCTAAAATTAATCAGCACCCCAAAGAATCTGCCCCAAAGCAAAATATAAAAATAAACATCCGGACCTCTAAAGACAGCTACTTTCAGAAAGTGGAAGAGGTGCTTGAACACATAAAACGGGGAGATATATATGAAGTGAACATATGTCAGGAATTTTATTCCGAAGATACTGAAATCAATCCGTTGGAAGCGTTTATTCAGCTTAATAGAATTTCAAAACCTCCCTTTTCGGTTTTTTTAAAGCTGAACGATATTTTTGCGCTTTCAGCTTCGCCCGAGCGCTATTTAAAAAGAACGGGAACCACTGTTGTATCCCAGCCCATAAAAGGAACTGCAAAGCGTTTAAAAAATAAAAAGGACGATTTAAAAATGGCGCAACAATTGGCTAAAGACCCCAAAGAACGCAGTGAAAATATAATGATTACAGATTTGGTTCGCAACGACCTTTCCCGTATTGCTGAAAAAGGGAGTGTTTCCGTTGAGGAACTTTGCACTATTTATACTTTTGAACAAGTGCACCAAATGATTTCCACGGTCACTTGTAGCGTGGCTCAAATTACGTCCAGCGTTGAGATTTTAAGAAATACCTTTCCAATGGGCAGCATGACGGGTGCGCCAAAAATTTCTGCAATGCAAATTATTGAAGAAACAGAAGACGCCAAACGTGGCTTATACAGCGGTGCTATCGGCTATTTTTCTCCTTCGGGAGATTTTGATTTTAATGTTGTCATTAGAAGTATTCTCTATAATTCTTCTACTAAATATGTAAGTTTTTCCGTTGGTGGTGCCATTACTATAAATTCCGTCCCCGAGAGAGAATACGAAGAATGTTTGTTGAAAGCAAAGGCTATGCGTGAAGTTTTGAATAGTCCTTTATGAGTTCTAAAGCTTATAAAGGCTGTTTATTAGCTTTTATACTTATAAAGTATATTTATTAGTGTTTAAGCTAATAAACTTGTATATTTGAATAAATTCTAATAAAATGAACTATTCGGTAATATCTGGCGATATTGTTTCATCAACAGGTTTGCATACCCAAGACCGCAAATTTGTGGAAGAAAATTTAAACATCTTGCTCCAAAGCTTGAAGGAGGAATTTAATGTGTATGGCCGCATTATAAAAGGCGATTATTTGGAGTGTGTGGTTCCGAATGCCCCAGAAGGACTGCAAGTGGCCTTGGCCATAAAAAGCTTTGTAAAGGCAATTCCCATTAAAATGAAGGCTTACACAAGTGAAGACAACAGGATAAAACAATTCAAAACCCACGGAATAAGACTTGCTATTGGTTATGGCGAACTGAGCCGTTACAAACCCGAAGAAGGCGTTATAGATGGTGAGGCCATTTACCTATCGGGTCGCGAAATAAGTGGCGAAACAACTTACAATAAAGAACGCATTGTTATAAAAAACACCTTGTTTTTTGCGTCAAAAAACGAAAATTTAAATAAAAATTTCCAACCTTTACTTGCCTTGCTGGATGTTCTTTTGAGCAAAGCAACCTCACGGCAATGCGAAGTTTTGTATTTTAAATTAATGAACAATCAAGAAGATGAAATAGCCAAGCGTCTTGGCATAGGGCAATCTGCCGTAAACCAGCACTCTACCAGCGTAGGCTGGAACGCCATTGATGAAGCGGTAAACTATTTTAAAATGGTGATTTCAAAATAGAAGTTTATGGAACTAAAGGAATTATTGCTACTCCAATTTATTGCACATCTGTGTTTGGATTACTTTTTCCAAACTGATAAATTGGCAAAACAGAAAAACACAATCGGGTTTAAAAGTTCCTTTTTATATTGGCACGGTTTAGCGTGCTTTTTATTGGCCTGGTTATTTTCGTTGCAGCTAAGTTTCGCATTGGCCGCCGGAATAATTGCAATAACCCACTTTTTAATAGATGGTTTTAAACGCCATCTCAACAATAGTAGGCATTTTGGACGATATGCTTTTTTTATAGACCAGGCTACCCATTTGGCAATTCTTACCTTAGTAGTTGTCTTATTTGATAAATGGCACGGTATCAACCCTCCATTTGATTTTTCAATAAATTTTAAATATTTACTCATAATTACAGGATACTTAGTATGCTTAAAACCTGCAAACATTTTTATAAGAGAGGTTTTTAAAGCTACCGAAATACAAGTTTCCAGCGACAATGAAATGCCCAATGCCGGAAAGGTAATTGGCGTTTTAGAACGTATTTTAACCCTCACTTTCATCATAGTTTCACAATATTCAGCGGTTGGATTTTTGATTGCTGCAAAATCCATTCTCCGTTATGGAAATAACGAAACCCTAAAGACGGAATACGTGCTTATTGGAACAATGCTAAGCTTCGGAATAGCTGTTATTGCTGGAATAATAATTAATTTCTTTTAAATTATATTCAGATTGCTAAATCGTTTTAGAAAAAATATTGAAACCCAATTTTCTTTTTTAGAAGAAAAAAAAATCCTCATAGCCTGTAGCGGTGGGCTTGACAGTGTAGTTTTGACATATTTGATGAAAGAATTGGACTTTGAGATTGCTTTGGCGCATTGCAATTTTTCATTACGTGGAAAGGAAAGCGATGGCGATGAGATGTTTGTGATCGGTTTGGCAAAAAGCATGGACATTCCAGTATTTGCTGAAACTTTTGACACAAAAAAAATTGCTGAAGAACACAAAATTTCCACCCAAATGGCGGCACGCGATCTGCGCTATGCTTGGTTTGCCGAAATTTTAAAGGATTTTAAATACGATTTTCTTTTAACAGCCCATCATTTGGATGACGATCTGGAAACTTTTTTTATCAATCTTTCGAGGGGAACGGGGCTGAATGGACTTACAGGAATTCCAAGGCAGAATAATAAAATCATTAGACCGCTTTTAGGTTTTTCACGAGATGAAATCCTGCAGTATGCTGAAAAGAATAATTTAAAATGGCGCGAAGACAGTAGCAATCTAAAGACTGATTATCTTCGAAATCAATTGCGTTTGGAAGTTTTGTCCCAATTCAAGAACATCAATGAATCGGTTCTAAAAAACTTTCAAAGAGCACAGCAAAACCTGCAAGCTTCACAAAATCTTATAGAAGATTATATGGCTTTGGTTTACAATCTGGTTGTTACCGAAGCTGTAAATTCATATAAAATCAATATTCAAAAAATTAAGGAACTGCCGCATACAGACGCTTTGCTTTATGAATTGCTAAACGGCTTCGGCTTTACGGAATGGGAAGATGTTTCAAATTTACTAGATGCACAAACGGGGAAACAGCTTTTTTCAAAATCGCACCGACTTATAAAAAACCGTGAAGAATTGGTGCTTACCGAAATTGATTTCGGAAATAATAATAAAGAATTTTTAGTTTTGGAGGAAGAAATAAATTCTCCGATAAATTTAAGAATTGAAACATCAAAATACATTGGCGAAACCGAGAAAAACTTAATATATGTTGCTTCTGAAAAGCTAAATTTCCCTTTAAGGCTTAGAAAATGGAAAAGCGGTGATAGTTTTCAACCTTTTGGAATGAAAGGAAAAAAGAAATTGAGCAAATTTTTCAAAGACGAAAAAATCCCTTTAAACGAAAAGGAAAAAGTCTGGCTGCTTTTAAGTGACGAAAAAATAGTTTGGGTAATTGGGCATCGTATGGATGACCGTTTCAAAGTAACTAAAGATTCAAAGAAAATTTTGAAAATTACTTGGAAAGCATAATACAGTAAAACAAGAATCCCGACCAAAGGCCGGGATTCTTTAACAAACCTAACTTAGTAAACTTTAAAGTGCACTAAGAATATTTTCTATCCCCACAAAAAATATTGCTTTGTGCATTATCCACTAATTCTATGATTCAAATATAGGGTAGGAAATAAATTTCCACAATACGTACTTACACGTATTTTTTTGTGATTAAAATCATTTTGAATTGTAAACAATAATAGTAACTTTCCATTTATGAATATACCAAAAAAAATAGGGGTTCTAACCAGTGGGGGTGATGCCCCGGGAATGAACGCCGCCATTCGGGCAGTGGTTAGGGCATGTGCCTATCATAACGTTGAATGCGTGGGCATTTATCGTGGTTTGCAAGGTTTGATTGAAGGTGATTTTAAAGAATTGAATGCGCGGTCTGTAAAAAACATCATCAATCGTGGCGGTACTTTTTTGAAATCTGCCCGTTCAAAGGAATTTAGAACTGAAGAAGGTAGAAAAAAAGCTATCAATAATCTTCAAAACGAAAATATAGATGCCTTGGTCGTTATTGGTGGCGATGGTACTTTTGCGGGAGCTTCCATTTTTATTAAGGAATTTAACTTTCCTATAGTTGGCCTACCGGGAACAATAGATAATGACATCAATGGAACAGATTACACCATCGGGTACGATACTGCTTTAAATACTGTGGTGGAAGCGATTGATAAAATTCGGGATACTGCAAATTCACATAATCGTCTTTTTCTTGTTGAAGTAATGGGTCGCGATGCTGGTGATATTGCTTTGAACGCTGGAATCGGAGCAGGAGCTGAAGAAATCCTTATTCCCGAACAGAATATGGGACGAGAACGTTTACTGGAATCGTTGAGTCGAAGTAAAAAATCTGGAAAAACCTCAAGTATCGTTGTGGTTTCCGAGGGAGACCAAATTGGTAAAAACATTTTTGGCCTTGCCCAATATATCGAAGAAAATTTAAAGGAATATGAAGTTAGGGTTACCGTACTTGGCCACATACAACGGGGCGGCTCCCCGAGTTGTTATGATCGTGTGCTCGCAAGCCGTTTGGGCGTTGGTGCTATTGATGCACTTTTGCGCGGTGAAACTAATGTGATGATTGGTATAGTTCACAATAAAGTAATTTCTGTTCCTTTTTCAGAAGCAATAAAGGGAAGTAATGAAATAGATGAAGATTTGATTCGCGTGGCAGACATCATTTCAATTTAACAATAAAAAATAAAAATATTAAATGAAAACGAAAATAGGAATTAACGGCTTTGGCCGAATTGGGCGTCTAGCCTTCAGAATAGCATCACAAAGAAATGATATAGAAATAGTAGCGGTAAACGATTTATTGGAAGTAGATCACTTGGCCTATTTATTGGAATATGATTCCGTTCACGGCAAATATCCCGGAACTATTGAAGTAAAAAAAGGAAACTTAATAGTAGATGGCAACAAAATAAGGGTTACTTCAGAAAAAAATCCCGAAGACTTAAAATGGGACAATGTAGATGCCGAAATTATTATCGATTGTACCGGGATTTTTAAAGAAGTAGATTCGGCTTCGGCACATTTAAAAGCTGGTGCCAAAAAAGTGATTATTTCCGCACCTTCAAAAACGGCACCTATGTTTGTGATGGGCGTCAACCATAAAGATGTAAAATTTTCTGATACGATTGTTTCAAACGCCTCGTGTACCACGAACTGTCTTGCTCCGATGGCAAAAATAATAAATGACGAATACGGAATAGTTGAAGCATTAATGACGACGGTCCATTCCGTAACGGCCTCTCAATCAACGGTTGACCAACCATCAAAGAAGAACTACCGTATGGGAAGAAGTGCTTTGAGCAATATTATTCCAACAACTACAGGCGCTGCTGTTGCGGTAACCAATGTAATACCAGAGTTGAAGGGCAAACTTACAGGTATGGCTTTTCGCGTACCAACCACAGATGTTTCGGTGGTTGATTTAACGGTTCGCACTGAAAAACCCGCGACCTATGAAGAAATAAAAGCACTATTCAAAAAAGCTTCAGAAAACGAATATAAAGGAATCGTAAACTACACCGAAGCCGAAGTGGTTTCGCAGGATTTCGTTTCAGACCCGCATATTTGTACTTTTGATGCCAACGCCGGCATTGCGCTTAATGATAATTTCTTTAAGTTAGTGGCTTGGTACGATAACGAATACGGCTACTCCGCAAAACTGGTAGATTTGGCCGCTCACGTTGCAACTTTATAAATTATGACCCTAATAACCGACGGCGGTTCTACAAAATGTGATTGGGTATTGTTGGATAATTCTGGCGAGCTTGTCTTTAAAACAGCTACTTCAGGTCTTAATCCTACGGTGGTTCTAAAAGAGGAATTGTTGCTTCGCATTGCTTCAAACGAAACTTTAAAAAACATTTTCAATAGTGTTGAAATTTTAGATTTTTATGGAGCAGGCTGTGGCACTGCAACGCCGCGAAGTATTTTAAAGGAAGTTTTGGAAGAACTATTTACAATAGCAAAAGTCAACGTCTCCGAAGATATGGCGGCCGCGGTTTTTGCCGCAACTACTGAACCGGGAATTGTTTGCATTTTGGGCACGGGTAGCAACAGTTGTTATTATGACGGAACTGAAATTCACGCGCCAATCCCAGCTTTGGGATATGTTTTGATGGATGAAGCCAGTGGAAATTACTTCGGAAAAAGATTGATCCGCGATTATTATTATCATAGAATGCCTACGGAAATTGCTGAGGAATTTGAGAAAAAATTCAATTTGGAGGCAGATGAAATTAAAATGAATTTGTACAAAAAGCCAAACCCAAACGCATATTTGGCGTCTTTTGCGCAATTCATTTTTACGCAGAAAGAAATAAACCCATACTTTTACGCGCTGATAAAAGAAGGTATTTCAAATTTTATTGAATGCCGCATTCTTTGTTATGAAAAAGCGCACGAAGTTCCAGTTCATTTTATTGGCTCCATTGCACATTTTTCAGAAGAAATTATAAAAGAATGTTTTGCAGGACACAATCTTAAGCTTGGAAATATCGTTCAACGCCCAATAGATGGGCTAATAGATTATTATAAAAGCAAAATTCATAACTCATAAATCTAAAATCGTCAATCGTAAATCAGAATGTCTTTACCCAAAATAAATCCTACAGAAACCGAGGCTTGGAAGGCACTTGAAACCCATTTTCAAGAAATGAAAGAGTTGGAAATGCAAGATGTTTTTGAAAAGGATGCCAATCGAGCAAATCAGTTTAAGATTACATGGCAGGATTTCTATATAGATTATTCAAAAAACAGAATTACCGATGAAACCCTTTCTCTTTTATTAAAACTTGCTGTGGAAGTAAAGTTGAATGATGCCATCAAACAACAATTTTCAGGTGAGAAAATAAATGAGACCGAAGACCGAGCTGCATTGCATACAGCACTGCGCGATTTTGAAAACCTGAAACCGGAAGTGAAAACGACACTTCAAAAAATGGAAAGTTTTTCCGAAGAAATAATAAATGGTTCACACAAAGGTTTTACAGGAAAAGCGATTACTGACGTTGTAAACATCGGTATAGGCGGAAGTCATTTGGGTCCGGAAATGGTTACGGAAGCACTTCAGTTTTACAGAAACCATTTAAAGATTCATTTCATTGCAAATATTGATGGCGATGGAATAGCTGAAATACTCAATGGTTTAAACCCTGAAACAACACTTTTTATAATTGTTTCAAAAAGCTTTACTACCCAAGAAACCATTGCAAATGCTATGTTAGTGAAAGATTGGTTTCTGAAAAAAGGAAAGAATGAAGCCATTCAAAAACATTTTGTAGCTGTTTCGGCAAATGTGGATGGCGCAGAAGACTTTGGGATTTCCAAAGAAAACATTTTCCCGATGCAGGATTGGGTTGGTGGCAGATTTTCACTTTGGAGTTCCGTGGGACTTTCCATTTGCTGTGCTATTGGTTTTAAGAATTTTGAAGCATTGCTGAAAGGTGCTTTCGAAATGGACAACCATTTTAAAAATGAAGATTTTGCCAAAAATATTCCCGTGATACTTGCTTTACTTTCAATTTGGTACAATAATTTTTTTAAAGCGGAAAGTGAGGCGGTAGTTGCATATTCACAATATCTACACAAACTAGTTCCATACCTGCAACAGGCGATAATGGAGAGTAACGGTAAAAGTGTGGACCGAAATGGCAAAAAAATAGATTACCAAACGGGGACGATAGTTTGGGGCAATGTGGGCAGTAATTCGCAGCACGCTTATTTTCAACTTTTGCACCAAGGCACAAAATTGATTCCAACTGATTTTATAGGTTTTAGCGAATCACTTCACGGAAATATTGAAAACCACAGTATTTTAATGGCTAACTTTTTCGCACAAACTGAAGCACTTTGGGAAGGAACGCATCATAAGCATGTTGAAAATTCTTTTAAATCCTTTGAAGGATACAAACCCACCAATACTATTCTAATAAAAAAATTGTCGCCCAAAAACCTAGGAAGCCTTATTGCACTTTACGAACACAAACTCTTCGTTCAAGGCATTATTTGGAATATTTTCAGTTTCGATCAATGGGGTGTGGAACTGGGTAAAACCGTTGCAAAAGGGACTCTAAAAGCTATTGAACATAGAAATCTCTTAGCGATAGAAAATCGTTCAACAGCTAATTTGATGGAATTTTTTTTTAAAAAATAGCTACAAACTTCGCACTTCACATTTCAAACTTCCCACATTTTTTATATCTTTCAGTTATAAACTCCCCGTTTATACTTACAGAATTATGCTTACAAAAGTTTATGGAAGCGCCGTATTTGGCGTTGAGGCTACAACCATTACTGTTGAAGTAAATGTTGATAATGGAATAGGGTATCATTTAGTTGGCCTTCCCGATAACGCTATACGTGAAAGCAATTTTCGTATTGCTGCCGCTTTACAGAACAACGGTTACAAAATTCCCGGAAAGAAATTGATTCTCAATATGTCGCCTGCAGATCTTCGGAAGGAAGGCTCTGCCTACGATCTTACTTTGGCGATGGGGATCCTCGTTGCCACGGAACAAATTGAAGAGCGAAATCCACTTTCGGAATATATTATTATGGGCGAATTGTCTTTGGATGGAAACCTGCAACCCATTAGAGGCGCGTTGCCAATTGCACTGAAAGCAAAGGAAGAAGGTTTTAAAGGCTTTATTCTTCCGAAGCAAAACGCAAAGGAAGCAGCAATCGTTGAAGGTATTGAAGTTTACGGAATTGAAAATATAAAGGAAGTGATCGGTTTTTTCAACAAAAACATTCCACTCGAAAAGACCGAAGTAGATATGGAAGCCGAATTCTACGAGCATTTGGAACATCCCGAATTTGACTTCGCCGACGTAAAAGGACAGGAATCCATTAAACGTTGCATGGAAATAGCAGCTGCGGGTGGTCACAACATTATTTTGATTGGGCCACCGGGTTCGGGAAAAACTATGCTTGCCAAACGTTTGCCCAGTATTTTGCCACCGATGACTTTACAGGAAAGTCTTGAAACTACTAAAATACATAGCGTTGCGGGTCGTACAATGGAAAAAGGGGGCATTATGACTTCGCGTCCTTTCCGCAGTCCGCATCATACAATTTCAGATGTTGCCCTAGTTGGTGGCGGACAATACCCACAACCAGGCGAGATAAGCTTGGCTCACAACGGCGTGTTGTTTTTGGATGAACTTCCTGAATTTAAACGTGGTGTTTTGGAAGTGATGCGACAGCCTTTAGAAGATCGCGACGTAACCATTTCTCGTGCAAAGTTTACAGTAACTTATCCGTCCAGTTTTATGCTCGTAGCGAGTATGAATCCAAGTCCCGGCGGCTATTTTAACGATCCCGATGCACCGGTAATGTCTTCACCTGCGGAAATGCAACGTTATTTGAGCAAAATTTCGGGACCACTTTTGGACAGGATAGACATTCACATAGAAGTAACCCCAGTTCCGTTTGAAAAACTAAGTGACGAACGCCGGGGGGAATCCAGCATTGTTATTCGGGAGCGGGTTACAAATGCCCGAAAAATACAATCGGACCGCTTTTTGGAATTTGAAAAGGTACACTACAACGCACAAATGGGGGTGAAGCAAATTCGGCAATTTTGCAAACTTGACGAAGCTTCGTTGCAACTCTTAAAAACAGCTATGGAGCGTTTAAATCTTTCCGCACGTGCGTATGACCGGATTTTAAAAGTAGCACGCACCATTGCCGATTTGGAAGCTACCGAAACAATAAACGGCAACCATATATCTGAAGCCATTCAATATAGAAGTTTGGACCGGGATGGGTGGTTTGGGTAAGTTGTTGTTTGCTCATAATTTAAAGGTTTGTTTTAACTTTTTTTTAAGAGTAAAACTAGCTTCTCATAGTATCTTTAAAACTTTCCTAAATTTAATTCATTATGTTTAAAAACACGTTTAAAATCAGCGTTTTAGCAACGGCTTTAACAACGTTGATTGTCTTTTCCTGTAAAACAAAACAGGAAATAACAACTGAAGATAATGCCAAACTTTCAGTAGAATTTGAAAAGTACGAACTCGAAAACGGTCTTGATGTAATTCTTCACCAAGACAAAAGCGACCCGATTGTTTCGCTTGCCATTCAATATGGCGTAGGGTCCAATCGAGAAAAAACAGGTCGTACCGGCTTTGCTCACTTATTTGAGCATATGCTTTTTCAGGAATCTGAAAATGTACCACAGGATCAATTTTTTAAAACAATTCAGGACGCTGGGGGTACGCTTAACGGCGGAACCTGGAAAGACGGAACAATTTATTATGAAATAGTTCCAAAAAACGCAATGGAAACCGTGATGTGGCTGGAAAGCGACCGCATGGGTTTTTTAATAAACACAGTAACCGAATCTGCTTTTTACAACCAGCAAGAAGTAGTTCAAAACGAAAAACGTCAACGAGTTGACAACAATCCTTATGGACACACAAGTTGGGTGATAGACAAAAACTTATATCCTGAAGGGCATCCATATAATTGGCAGGTAATTGGAGAATTGGAAGATCTTCAAAATGCAACCGTGGAAGACGTAAAGGAATTTTACGATCGCTTTTACGGACCAAACAATGCAACTCTGGTTTTAGCAGGTGATTTTGATACTGCCGAAGCCAAAAAAATGATTGAAAAATATTTTGGTGAAATTAAAAGACGCCAAGAGGTAGAGCCGCTAAAGCCACAATCAGTAACACTTTCAGAAACCAAAAGGCTTTATCATGAAGATAATTTTGCAACCGCGCCACAACTGAATATGGTTTGGCCCACTTTGGAACAATATACTGAAGATGCTTACGCTTTAGACTTTTTGGGCGAAATACTTTCCCAGGGAAAGAAGGCGCCATTATATAAAGTCTTGGTGAAAGAAAAAGATTTAACAGCGAGAACAACTGCATACAATAGTTCAAATGAATTGGCTGGAGACTTTCAAATTTCAATTACGGCAAACAATGGTGTTGACCTAGATTCCATAGAAAGCGGAATTAACGAAGCCTTTGCGCTTTTTGAAAAAGAAGGTGTTACCGACCGCGACATTGAAAGGATTAAAGCAGGATTGGAGACCCAATTCTACAACGGAATTAGTAGCGTGTTGGGAAAATCATTTCAATTAGCGCAATATAACGTATTCACTGGTGATCCAGGATTCATCACTCAAGACATAGAAAACATCAAAAAAGTTACAAAGGAAGATGTATTGCGAGTTTACAATAAATATATAAAAGATAAACCTTACGTGATGACCAGTTTCGTTCCAAAAGGACAACTTGAATTGATTGCAGAAAATTCAGAAAAAGCCAAAGTAGTTGAAGAGGAAATTAAGGAAAACGTTGCCAAAACAATTGAAGAAACTAATACGGAAATAGCAAAAACCCCCTCTAACTTTGACCGTTCAAAACCACCTGTACAAGGTACAGCTCCTGAATTGTCAATTCCCGAAGTTTGGAATGCAAATCTTGAGAATGGATTGAAAGTTTCTGGAATTGAACAGAACGAAATTCCAACCGTGAACTTCAGTTTGGTGATTGAAGGAGGGCATTTACTCGACGATATGCAAAAGAACGGTGTGGCCAACCTAATGAGCGATATTTTGATGGAAGGTACCGCAAACAAAACCCCAGAGGAATTGGAGGAAGCCATTGACCTTTTGGGTGCAAGCATTAATATGTACACTACGGATGAATCTATCGTAATTAGAGGAAATACCTTGACGCGTAATTTCGATAAAACAATGGATTTGGTAACCGAAATCCTTTTGGAACCTCGTTGGGACGAAGAGGAATTGGGACGTATTAAAACCAAAACTATAAATCAAATTGAACGTTCGGATGCAAATCCAAATGTAGTTGCAAATCGTGTTTACAATAAAATTCTTTATGGGGATGATCATATTTTTAGTTACCCAACAATGGGTACGGTGGAATCTGTGAAGTCAATAACCATGAACGATTTAAAGGAATATTACAACAAGAATTTTTCGCCTTCCATAAGTTCATTCCAAGTAGTTGGAAAAATTGACAAAGACGCGGTTTTGAAAGATTTGAAAGGTTTAGAAGAGCGTTGGGCTGCAAAGGAGGTTGCTATTCCTGAATATCCAGTTGCCAATAATCGGGATAAGGCTTCCCTTTACTTTGTAGATATCCCGAATGCCAAGCAATCTGTTATAAACGTAGGCTATATAGCTTTGCCGAAAACAGATAATGACTTTTATCCTGCGGAAGTAATGAACTATAAGCTGGGCGGTTCCTTTTCAGGAAACGTAAATTTAATTCTGCGTGAGGAAAAAGGATATACCTATGGCGCCCGAACCAATTTCAGCGGAAGTAAAATTCCAGGGACATTTACAGCCTCATCAAGCGTTAGAACCAACACCACAGGAGAGTCCGTTCAAATTTTTAGGGATGAAATTTCAAAATACAAAGAAGGCATTTCTCCCGAAGATCTTGAATTTACGAAGAATGCGCTCATAAAATCAAACGCCCGTCGTTTTGAGACACAGGGTTCACTTTTGGGAATGTTGCAGGAAATCAACGAATACAACCTTCCGGCAAATTACATTGAAAAGGAAGAAGCCATTGTGAAAAATATGACATTAGAGCAACATAAGGAATTGGCCAATAAATATTTGGACGCTTCCAAAATGGCTTATTTGGTGGTTGGTGATGCTGCCACGCAGTTTGCGCAGTTTAAGGATATGGGCTTTGACGAAGTGAAGCTTCTCGACAAAAATGGAGAGGAAGTGAAACTTGAGGATGTGAAAATGTAATAGTTAGTATTAGAAATTTATTTGCCACGAATTCACGAATCAAAATTTATTTGTGAATTTGTGGTTTTTTATTTTTTTATCTTTATCTAAATTCTTCACTTTTATGAAATGCCCTTTAAAAATTGCAATTCCACCTAAGATGGATAATTGGGTCATTCCACCTGCCTGCCTGCAAGGCAGGTCTTCCACTTTATCAAATATTTTATAAAGATGAAAAACTACTGCCTTATTTTTTTCTTCGGAATTTTTCTATTTGGTTGTAAAGACAAAAAAGAAAACACAGAGATTTCCAAAAAGGAGGAAACTTACATACAAACGTTTCCCGAACCAACCTTTACATTAGCTGAAGCCAATAAACTTATTGAGCTTCCACTGCATTGCGTAGGCACAAAATATCCTTATAAGCCGGGCGAAACTTTGGAAAGTAAAGCAGATTTGGTGGAACCGATTGCTGTACATCCTATCTTTTACGGATGTTTTGACTGGCACAGCGCCGTCCATGGCTATTGGTCTATGGTTACATTACTGAAACAATTTCCAGAAATGGAAAAGGCAGAAGAAGTCAGAAAATTGCTGAAAGAAAAAATCACGGCCGAAAATGTGGCGACCGAGCTTGCCTTTTTTGAAAAACCCATCAATAAATCCTTTGAAAGAACCTACGGTTGGGCTTGGCTCCTAAAACTTTCCGAAGAATTACACAAGTGGGACGACCCAATGGCGAAGGATTTGGAACAAAACCTGAAACCATTGGCAGATATTATTGTGCTTCGTTACAAAGAATTTCTTCCAAAACTGAATTACCCAATCCGAGTGGGCGAGCATACCAATACAGCCTTTGGATTGACTTTCGCTTATGACTACGCTGAAACGATGGGCGATTTGGAATTAAAACAATTAATTGAAAAGCGCGCCCGAGATTTTTATATGAATGATGAAAACTGTCCTATTAATTGGGAACCCAGCGGCTATGATTTTCTTTCGCCTTGTTTGGAAGAAATTGACATCATGCGCCGCGTACTATCACCAAAGGCAAAATATTCCGATGGGGAAGAGTTTATAAAATGGTTGGACAAATTTATGCCTCAACTTGCTGATAAAAACTATCATTTAAAAGTAGGGGAGGTAAGCGACCGTACTGATGGCAAATTAGTGCATTTGGACGGCCTGAACTTTAGTAGGGCTTGGGTTTTTTATGGTTTGGCAAAACGGTACCCGAAATACAAACATCTTGAAAATTTGGCCAATGAACACGTGGCGTATTCCTATCCAAACTTAGTGGGTGATAGTTACGAAGGCGGCCACTGGCTGGGCAGTTTCGCTATTTATGCATTAAATACGCTACACGGAAAATAGGCTAATGTGTGCGGTTTTCCTTTAAAAACTCACGTCTAATTCCCTGTTGTAAAATTTTAATTGAAAGTGTTTCAGATTTTTCACTTAAAACCTGCAGGCAGCAAAATTGGATGATGTTTAAAATATTGGAGCCCGTGAGTTCGTATTTTTTTGAAATTTCTTCCCAATCAATTTCTTTTGAAATTTTCAGTTTTTCGGGAAGATTTGTTTTCCAAATAACAGCCCGTTCCTTTGCACCGGGCATTTCGAAAGCGATAATAGATTGAAACCTGCGCGTAAAAGCTTCGTCAATATTATCCCGAAAATTGGAAGCCAAAATAATTAATCCGTGATGCGATTCCACGCGTTGCAGTAAATAGCTAACCTCTTGGTTTGCATATTTATCGTGGGCATCTCTAACATTTGTTCGTTTTCCGAAAATAGCATCGGCCTCGTCAAAAAACAAAATCCAGTCTTTATGCGCGGCCTTATTGAAAAGGTTTGAAAGGTTTTTTTCGGTCTCGCCTATGTATTTGGAAACCACTGTTGAAAGATCGATTCTATAAACGGGTTTGTGGGTGTATTTTCCCAAAAGGCTTGCGGTCAGTGTTTTTCCCGTACCCGCTGGTCCATGGAAAAGCACTCGGTAACCTGCTTTCAAGCGTTTCTCCATTCCCCAATTTTTGAAAAGATGGTCGTTGTGTTGCAACCAAAATTCAAGCTCCTTTATTTGCTGCAAGGTTTTTTCGCTTAAAATCAAATCATCCCACTCCAATTGGGTTTCAAGTTTTTCCGCCGGAAATTGGGTGCTCAATTTTGGTGGCGGCACCTCTCCCGTGGTGAGCTTGTGTATAATTTCTGGGAAAAGCACTAATTTTCCGCTCATCATAGGTTCTCCCGAAGGTACATTTTCGAGGTAAAGCACATCTTTTTTGTTGAAGAAATGTGCTTCCGAAAAGTAGTCCATGCACTCCATTCTTTTTGTGAAATCTGAGCCTCCCAAAATAAATTGAACGGTTTCGCCTGTGGGAAGAATGCCGCGGTGATTTTGCCCTTTTACACCGCCAAACTCAACAAAATCGGTCCCTTTTGGGAATTCCTTTGAAACCACATCGAGCAAAATTGACGGATAAATGGAAGGTGCGAGGGCCAAAAGAAGAACTAATGCTTCCGCTTGTGAAAGGTTTTCTTCTTTTAAAAATTCACCCAATTTTGATTTCCCTAGTTTTTTTGAATCCAGACTAGGTGCTTGCGTCCCAAAATCTGAGCTGGGATTTTTTATTCGCCACGAAATGACCGCTTCCAAAAAGTTGAAAATTTTAGTTAGCTCAATTTCAGATGTATCTTTCATCTATATTTTATATTATTTAAAAAGCGATTTCCGGATTTTTGTTTTTTTCCATGGTTTTTGTATTGATTATTTTTTCAATTTCTGAAAATTGCTCTTCCAACAAAGGATGTTTTAAAATGGCATCGATATAATTTAAGCTGCTTATACTTAAATGCCGCGAAAGGGTAGGTTCGTAAAATTCCCAAGGGTCAAAAAAGGATTTGTTTGGTTTTTCGGTCAAGGAAAGTATCAAATTGTTTTCCTTTTCGAGAAAAACTTCAAGTTTTTTGCGGGTTTTCGAATTTGTAATCGTGCCCTTAAAAAATGCTTCCACATCATCAATGGAGACTTTGTGCGGCATAAAAATTTTGAAATAACGCAATTTTCCATCGGCGGCTTCTTCCCAATTGGTCAAATAATCACTGAGGTAGTTGGGGATTTTATCAAGATTGAGCCCCGTTTCCAAATCGACGATTATGTTATCCGATTCGTTTTCGTTTTTGTGGATGTGAAGGATTTTGTTTTCTTTTTTGAATTTTTCAACCAAATAATTCACATACAGACTTTTGCTGTTTATAATTTCAACATAAGCAATCTGTTTGTCGCCCAAAACCTGATTGCGAAGTAAATAATGGTGCAAATCCAAACATCCCAAAAGTCCGCTATTGTCAATCGCCCCCGCATCGATAAAATGGCCGTGCCCCTTTATTTTTGCGGCCGGACTGAAAATAGGGAAACGGTTGGTAGTGGAAACCGCTTGGTAAAAAGGAATGGTTTTATTGCCCGCCAAATCGGCCAGATTTTCTGCATAGGGAAAAATTGCGTTGAAATCTCTTTGTCTCACAGACCACAGAATGCCACGGTTTCCTTTTTGGCCGGCGGTATTCATAATGAGCGACGGAAAGTAGCCGCCTTTTAGGAAAGCTTCTTTCCAATAATCGCGAAAAGAAACTTTGGAAAGATGTTTTGAAGGCGTGTTTTGGATGTTGTTTTGATATTTCACCATTGCGTAATAAGGACGGTCGCGTAAGCCGATACGCTGGCTAAAGGGCCACAGCTTTCGATAGGTATCCAGCCCGAACGTTAGCGTTAAATCCAGTGAGGTATAATTTTGTTTTGCGAGGGAATCTATCTTTTTTTTGATGCGAAGCGTATCCAAAGCATCTTCCTTGAAAAGCCCCGTATAGAGCGCCAAACCTAACGAACCGCCCGAAGCGCCCGAAAAGGCGATGCTTTGTTTCAACAGTTTTCCTTCTGTATTTGTTTGTAATTTGTTCAGCACATTAAGTGTCCAAACGTTTGCTTTTAACCCGCCGCCGTGTGAAGCTATAAAGAAAAGTGTGTTGTCCTTTTTTGCTTTTAGACTATCCAAAAATACTGCTTCGGGTATTTCAGTCTTTGTGTTTTCAACTAAATCCAGTTCGTGGGTAGTGACTTCGGTATTGGTACAATTTGTAATAATTATGAGAACAATCAATATCAGGTTAATTGCCAAAAATGCACGATAACTTTTGGTGTTCAGCAATTGTTTTTTTCTGGCAACAAAAAAGTACTTACCCAGACTTGCCAATACAAAATAGTAAAAGTAGAAGAAGGCGAGCAAAATGGGAACGCCATTCATCAGCGGCCATCCCAAAATGCTGGCCATTGTGAGTACAAAAAGAAAAATTGCGGCCACTAAAAAGTTCAAATAAAACATTAACAGATAGTTCTCGGATTTTTCCAAAAAGTGGATTTTTTCAAAAAATATCCGTACGGGAAGATATTTGGCGCTAGTTAACGTATCTAAAATCAAACTGAATTTGGAGCGCAACAATCTGAAAAAAATGTAATTGAACATAAAGGCATAGCTGGTCAACAGCAGCATTATAAACCCTCCCGGGCTGAAATTGCCCCAAGTAAGCGTATTTATGAGCAGAACAACGCACAGGATAGCAATGATTAGGTACCAAAGGGCCAATTTTCGGTAGAATTTTATTAGCTTATCAGGAAGTTCTTCGGTGGTTTTTTCACTTTCGTACCTGGTGATTTTTTCCTTCAAATAGATATAAAGTACAAAAGGGACGAGAAGCAGCACATAAATAATAATCTTCACCTTATCAAAAGGGAAATCCTCAAAAATGAAGTTTGGCTTAAAACTGCTGATGATGAAGTGTATCCAAACAATGTGTATCAAAATGCCAGTGGAATAGCGAAAATAATTGGCCCAGTTATCGGGTTTGTAACCTGAGCTCTTATCTGTGGTAAAAGTATAGACCGTAAATTTTTTAAAAATCCACCAGTTTAAAGGGTGCTTTGCGTGCCAGTTTGTATAATCGCCACTGTTGTTGAGATCAGCTGCATAATAGGTATAAATAGGGTAGTGGGAAAGCGCAACAGCCAGCCCGTTAATGAAAAAGAATGCCAAAAACAGGGAAACCCATTTGGTCTCTATCAAATCGACCATCATAGTGAAGGCCTGATCCATTTGGGTTAACAACAAAAGAATGATCAATATGACCAAAAGGCTTAAAATAGAAGACTTAAAAAAATTTTTGAAAGATTTGAAAAGATGATGCACAACATCAATCAGCTTTGTAATCCACGATTTTTTTTCTTCAGTTTCTTTCATTGAAAAAAGATATAAGCTTCTAATTTAAAGATAATTATCTAGAAAAATTTCTTTTGAAATAATAATAAACTATACCAATGGCTCGATCGAGAAAACATCCAGTTTCGATTTTCTGAAATTTCGGGTTCTTTTTAAAACCGCAATCCCGTTTCGGGAGCCCGCTTGGTTGGTATTTCCCTCAATGGTCTCAATCACGTCGTTGCCCACGGAAATGATAATACCTGTATGCGTCCAATCATATCTAGATTTTTGCAAAAGGAAAAAATCACCCGGTTTCATCACCGAAGGATTGTTGCGAACCGTTTGGTAACGCGTCAACAACCCTTTGCTCAAACCTGTCGTCCCAACGGTATCGCAACTGTAAGTAAGCGGCATTAAGCTGCGGAAATCCTTCCCGAGCGCGCTGGCGGCTTGGTCTAAAATTGTTTGTGCAAAGCCCATGCACCAGTACCAAGGCGAACCGTCATGGCCGTCCATATACGCCCGAACCCACGGGCCACTGTTGGATTGTCCTTTTATTTCGAGCTCGAAAGGAGCGTTCCTTAAATGATTTTCAGCCGCTTCCACCATTGCATTTCTTAGCGTGATTGACTGCAATGGTCTTTCAAATGCATCTTTCATGCCTTCGCAGAGTTTTTCAAAAAGTTGTGGGGTAACTATCCCGGTCTGGCTGCTTTTTGTTGCCTTTTGAAAATTTTTGACCGCTTTTTCGGTTGCTGGGCCAAAATCGCCGTCAATTCCGGTTACAGTACCACTTTCGGGGTTTTGAATGGCATAGAGTGAAAGCCAAGACTGTATTTTCATCACATCTTTTTTAGTATTGTCGCCGTGTCTTTTTTGGGTCTCGTTAATGGTCAGCTCTTTTAGATATTTGTCTTTTTTCATGATTTCATCTGTTAAATTGTTTATTTTTTGAGGAAAATTATTTTCGATTCCTGAACGGCGACGAGCATCCCGTTCCAAGCGCCAACGGTGTGTATGAAATTATCGATTTCAAAAACTTCAACATCTTTTTGAATAAATGCAGATTTCCATTGGTAATTTCCGTCAATGTCCATTTCCTGTTTTTGTAGCCAGAGCACGGCCTCGCTTCCCGAAATCGCCTGTAGTTTTCCGGTATTTGCGTTTTTTGAAGCAACACAATGTTTCTCTTCACTGTGCTGAAATTTTAAACACACGGTGTTGCTTTCCATCCATCCAAAATAAATATCTTCATTTGATTGCCCAACTGTTATAGACTGTGAAATATTTAAGGAATGTTGCTCATTTGTAATCAAATCAATTACGATCGTTTTGTTTTTTTCTGAAATGATCGCGAAAAGGGTTTTCGGGACGGCGATGAGTTTTGCTGGCGGATTTTCAACTTGTATTTGCTGAATTTGTTCTATTTCAGAATTATTAAAATTTAAGATACCACGCTTTATTTCATCGGCTTTTTCCTGCCAAGCAACATATATTTTATCCGTGCCGCCAACCTTGGGCCAAATACTGGGAGTGATTTCCAAAGGTATTTTTTGAAGAATTTCTCCGGAAAAATTTATAGCTACAATTATGGCGTTTCCCTCATTATCACTGCCGGAAATAATTATTTGGCTTTCAAAAATATAAGCAGATGTCGATAATATGGGAAGGGTTTTAATTTTTTCAAAAGTGAAAGAATCACTTATTTTAAATACAAAAGTTTCTCTCTTTGCAATTGAATTTGTTAAGATGAAAAGACTTTCCTTCCAAGAAACCAAAACGGCATTCGTTTCAACAGCAACGGGCAGTGAAACGGTTTTTTCAATTTTCAGAAATGATTTATACTTTGTCATCTTAATATTTTTTTGATTTAGGCATTGTCGTGCATAAATTCCGCAAAGGATACATAAGCCGGTATAAAAGCGGCCTCCACGCCGGGTGTTGAAGCGGCGAGGGCTTCCAAAAGCAATGATATCTGCTGCCGCGGATCAGCCCGGAAAAAGTCTGGACCTATAAACAGCGTATCGCCTGCAATGGAGGCTCCACCCATCCAAGACACTACACCAACGGCAAGGCCAAAGACTGTTAAGTCTCTTTTTACGGCAAAGCGCATCAATTTATATTTTTCAACGATAGCGGCTAATTTCACCATATCGTCCAAAGTTGGTTGGTTTGGCGGAACGGAAGGATCATTTACGGGAAATCGCAATGCAGCTTCGTGCATATATGCATTGGCCCAAGTTGCGGCCCAGGTTTGGGAGCCATCGCGTACTAATTGTGCTTCCCCGAAGAGTTGCCCCGAATGGCTTGTTGCCCAGGCCAATCTTTTCTCCAATTGTGCAATTGCAAGTTTCAGTGGGTCTTCATCCGCAGCATCTATCCCTATAAAAGTATCATTGTACGGCGTGCTTATTCCGGCCGGCACCGCATTTGCATTTCCTGTAGTCTGTACTTCTTTTGCGAAAAGCGCAAAAAGTGCATAGCTGTCTGAATTTCGTAAACGGTCTTCAGGCGAAAGTTGGAACATCATCCGTTCGTGCCTATACGCCACGTCTTTTGTCCCTTCGGTAGGAGCTCCCGCGCCACCCAAAGGTGTGGTTCCGTGGGCACTTTCGTGAATTAGATTTCTAGCGGCATCATTGGTGTTCAAACTTTTAAAGGTAGGAACGCATAAAGTCATGGTTGAAGCAGAATCGACACCATTATTATATGCTATTGGCCCATTTTCACAACCGCCGGTATCACATTGGCCGCCACAATTTGTAATTGCGGGCAAACCTGCAACATGCGCTTGCAATCTTAACAAATTGCTTGAAAGTGTTGCTAAAATGGCGGCATCATTTCTTCCGAAAAATTGCTGTACTAAATTTGGGTTAAAATCTGCGTGTGTTGCATTTGTAGCATTTATGGCTGCAGTCATTGCGTCATTGGCTATGGGCAATGCGGTATTAAAAGCTGTCAATGTATCGGGATCCATCGTTGCACAGGGCTGGGTAGGCGGATTTACTTTTTGTGGAGGATTGCTTCCCACAACTATTGCATCGCAATCCAAGGTTGTGGGAGTAGCCGTTCCTGTTAGGATTTCAACGCTTCTCGCACTTGCAAAATCACTTCGTGTTGAAGTGGCCGCGGCATTTCCAATAGCCGAAACAACGCTTATGGCGTTTGGATTCTGCTGTAATCTTGCCAAAACCGCATTGGCTCTATCCTGCGCAAGGGTGGTGGGCTCTTCCATGCTTGCAAAGCCAATCAGCCTTACATTTGTGGGTGTTGTCAACTTTAAGGCATCAATTGCGGCAATTCCACCAGGAGTAAGAATGGCACTTCCCGCTGCGAAAAAAATCTTGTCCTGCGAAGAAGCAGGTATTCTCGTAATCTGAAAATCGTTTGGTCCCGCTGTTGGCATTACGGCCGGGAGCGCACCAGCGGTTGGCTGAAGTGTTACTAGGCTTTTTCGGTTTTGGGTTGAATCTATGGCTGAAAATTCCTCGGTTTCACCGTGTGCAAATTTGTTAAAGGTTGCGGTTGAAGGAATACCAGCACTTCCATCGCTAGGGTTTTTCAGTTCGTTTTCCACGGCATTTGCGCGATCGCAGGAAAGACGCCAATTGGTTGAAGCCGCTCCATCACAGCTCGCAAAGCCATCAATGCGTACAGTGTCATTGCGTGCGTCGGCGTGCCACTTTGCCGCAATTGCTGAAAGCGCTGCTTTGCTTTGGGCGTCTATGGCCCAGTTTCCGACTACATAATTTATTTCAGTATTTTGATGGGTTGGGCGTGATGTCTCAGTAGAACATCCGTTCATACCCGTTGAGGGAATTGTGACTGGGCTATTTTCGCAGGCCCGCTGAATATTATTATGAAAGCCCTTATTTTGCTGAATTACGTGCGTAAGCTCATGTGCCAATAAGTGTTTTCCAGATTTTGTGGAAGGATTGAATTTTCCGGAATTGAAATAAATATCGTTGCCATTTGTAAAAGCCTGCGCTCCCAAAGTGCGGCTCATTTGCACGGAGGTACTATTGTTGTGAATGCGTACATTGCCGAAATCTGCCCCAAAACTTTTCTCCAATTGTGCTTTTGAATTTTTGGGAAGGGGAGTGCCACTGCCTTTTGTACTTTTTAAAGTATTTTCAATACTTGAAGTTGAAGCAGCGCTGCTTTTGGAGGATTTTTTTTGAATGTTTTCTTCTTTCTGTTCGCAGGCTTCACATTTTTTTTGGATTTTGGAAATCCCATCTTCTTCAGAGGCTTTTGAAATAGCGGCCTCCTTTTCACATTCCTCACATTTTTCTTGGATTTGTTCGTCTTCAACGCTCTTTAATTGGACCAACGGGGTTATGGAATCGGAAAGCGGCTTTTGTTGGATTTCCGTATTTTCTTCGTCGGTTTTTTTCTGAATTGTTGCTGGTGGAAAAAAAGTTTTCGAAGCACGGAAGGCACCATTTTCCATTCGCTGCACCACTTTATCGGCTACGGAATCGGCTTCTTTTTCATAAGCATCGTCGGCTTTTCCCACAGATAGCTTGGCCTGTGCCGCAAAAAAGGGCGTATTGCCTTTTGTGGGCTGCAAGGAATTTGGTTTTCCGTTTTGGGCGCTATTTATTGAAAAAGCTCTCATAATTTTACCAATCTACAAACAGGATTTTTTCCTTCCACGGAATTTTGATCAAATGCACATTCCACGGCAGTTTGTCCAATAGAATATCCTGGGTTTTGCGTTGAATATAAAGCTGTTGTTTTTCTGCTGAAACCGTGAGTTTGCCTTCCCGTTGCAAAAATTCGTTTTGAAGAATTGCGGTGGAATTGCTTTTCAGCGCCGTCCAATGGCCAAGCACGGCCTCCAGCAATATCTCACAGGCCATTTTTTGCTCCTTTGTCAGCAAAATATGACGGTTAATTGGGTGGTGAAGAGGAACATTACAAAGAAATTTTTCAAAAACAAGTTTGTACTCATACGCCTGTTCATTTCCCGTTGCCAAATAGTGGAGTGCGTGGATAGCTTCATCCATTTTTTCAGGTTTGATAGTCTTTTCCGAAAGAAAATCCATTTTTTCAAAAAACATTTTTAGGAAGGGATGCAGTAAAATCAATCCTGCATTTTGTACCAAAATACCATCTTTATTTGTTTCAGTCTCTTCTATCTCTTTTTGCTTCTTTTCGGTTTTAAGGGAAACTTCAGTTTCAACCGTTTCCTTTTGAAGATTTTTTGTGCTCAAAGAAATATCCGAACCGAAACTTTCCTTTGAAATTTGTCGCAATTTCGAAACTTCCTCGGAAGGAATATTTCGGAATATTTTTTCAACTTCTTTCGCGCTTTTACGAATTGAATATAAAACCACAGCTTCCCAAAATTGGTTTCTGAATTTTTGGGAAACTTTGTATTTCAAATGACCTGTTTCGGTTTTTTCTAAGATTGTATTTACAATTTTGAACAACTGGTTATTATCAAATTGATAAATCAATCGCTTCCGAATCGTTGCTTTTGAAAGAAGGTTTTTCAGTGCTTTTAATGTTTCACTTTTGGAAATTGTTTCCTCAAAAAAACCTTTCCATATATTTGGCTTTTGCTCAAACCACCACGGCAGTGTTCCTGTTTTTAGAAAATGAAGAAATGCTTCGGCCTCGTTTTGCGCAGGCGAAGTGGTTTTAAAATCATTCCACTCCGGGCTTAAAATATTTTCTTTATTAATCGTTCTTTTTAATTCTTTGATAATTAATATTTTGAGGTCTTTCAAAGAATCCTTTTCTTTAATCGAGATTACCAAGGAAATATTTTCAATTCGAATAATTTTTGAAGTGTTTTTTTGAAGTGAATTGAAATAGCTGTCCATTTCCGGAAGGATTTCTTCCTTAAAAAAATCGCCCAATCCATCTTTTAGCTGCATACCATGGGCAAGCGAAGGGGTATTTACCCCAATTTGCACTTTTTTTATGATATTTTTTCGCGCAACCATTTGTGGTTTAGTTTTTTAGACTTATATTTATGGTTCGATTCAGAGATGAATTACTGGGTTGTGTATATTTTAGTTCAAGTTCTTTTATAGTTTGTACTTTAGTTCGTTCGTTAGGTTTACTTTCGTCGGTCTTTTGTCTTACTTGTAGTGCTAGTTCTTTAGTGTTTAGACCCATAAGGGTATCATTCGGATTGTACAATTTTACCGACTGATACCCTTCTTTTTTTGCGCTATTTTCAGCCAAACTTCTCATATACTTATCGCATTTTCGCCCGTTGGCGTTCCAAAATAGAAATCGGCCACGGTTTTGTATTTTGCCATTGCGGCGTCCAAAACGCTTGAGTATTCAAAATTTGTGATGTAAATGGACAGCTTTGTAACTCCTGTTTCATTGTGAAGATATTTCCGCAGGTTCACGAACAGCACAATATCATCGTGGGTGTTTTTCTTGTTTCGTCTGTGGTGGTCGAGCATAAATTTGTTTACCCAAGTGCCGTTTACCCAATCGCCGTCCAATCGGAACTGTAGATTGACGCCAGTTCCAGTCGCCTGGTTCAAATCGCGTTTTAAGTTCCCGATTATGGTTCTAATTTCTTGTGGCAGCTGTGCTGAAGAGGTAACCATTCGGGTCAATCCTGCTTCAATTATTATAGGATTGGTAACCAATCGCTCAGTGAGTTTGCTCCATTTTGCCCATTTTTCATCATAAGTTCCGTAATCATCATCTTTATTTACTGGTGCAATCTGTGCGTGCAGTTTTTGATAGAAGGCCTCGCGGTAACTTCTCAAATTACGGCAGCGCATGGCATCGGGTCTAAAAATTCGATTGTTCCGGAACATTCCGTTGTTGCTGTATGTATAAATGGCATTATTGTTCGCCTGTGAAATCTCCCGCAGACGAATGGTGAAAGTGTCTTCTTTCGCACGCGTAATGACCAGCCTTTTCTGACTTTCATTAAAGTCGAAAACCACACCTTTGTCAAATTTTTTATTTAACGCTTCGGTCACTGCGTGTATCCTTCTCAAGAATATTTCCTTTAAAGGAATTGTAATTGTAGTCGTTCTATTAATTAGCGGTTCGCCGTTAATCCTGTATTCAATAACCTGCAGCACATAATTTTGCGGCATCGGTTTATTGCGGCTCTGCGTTCCTTTCAAACTTCGTGAAAGGTTGTTCATATATTTTAGCGAGCTGATCCACGGATAGGTACATTCCATCAAAGAGCAGCAACCGTCCGAAGCAGTGCTGACTTTATTCGAAATACAAAAATCGGCCACCACATTTTCCTTTTTGGAAACCAACACGAAGGTTCCGCCTTTGGGAACTCCCGCTTTATGGGCAATTGAAGGGTTTTCCCTTAAAAAAGAAGTAAAAGCCTGCGCATCTTTTTGAATATCAAAAAGCAAACAGTCAAAATCCAAAGCGTAGTCATTCTTCAAATTATTTATTGCATTGCGGCTGTCCTGCGCGGGATGACCAAAATGTCCTTCAATCCTGTAAAAATCGTTGCAATCCAACTCAAATTGTAATGGATTTTGCACCCAACTGTTCGGCGCGAGATTTTCTTTGTGAAAGCTTACGTTGAACCGCTGTTTGTAATTTTCGGTTTTGTTGAAATCCCAAGCGGTGAGCATTTCAGCATCAACTTCGTAATAAACGGGAATGGCTTTTTCGCCCAATTTTCCGCAGGTTTTTGAAGGCGTAATGGCAATCTGTCTTTCATCGGAAAGATTGAAATTGTCCAAAACCAAAACCAATCGCTGAACCAAACTTTTCGCCATTTTAAAATATTTGGCGTATTCATTGTTTGTGGGTGAATGGTAAAAATCGTGGCGCAATTCGGGATAAATTTCTTCGGAAGCAAGTGCGCCCAGCAACAAATGCTTCGGAAATGCCTCAATATTTGGGCAACATTCGGTTTTCAGTTTTAAAAGAATCTCTGCCAGTTCATTATAGGTATCGCTTAAATCGCGTACCAAATCATAGCGGTATTGAACCTTTTCATTGGTATTGAAATCATCCAAATTATTTATCTGGTTCAACATCGTGTTCGACATTCCGTCCTTTATATCCAAAACGTCGGAAAAACCTTGGAACAATTGCTGAAACGCGGAGTGCAAACCGTTTTTTGAAGTTGTAATTGCAGCTTTAAAAGCAGCGGTCAATTTTGTATATGAAGTTGCATTACTATCGTTTAAAATTACCTTCGGAACAGCCGTTAGCGGAAGGTTTGTAAATGCTTCGTAAACGTTGTGCTTCGTAAAAATGGCATCTTTTGCATTTACGATATTTTCAACATCTTCCCGGTCAATCAATAACACCCGAAGATTTTGGATATTTAGCTGCCCTTGATTGTCGCAATTTGTGGTGGTACAGATATCTGCTTCTTTCGGAAAACTTTCCAAATACAGTACGACAACTTTTTCATTGAGCAATTGTGAATTAATTGGAAGATGTCCCGCTTCCAAATCAACCTTTTCCTGTGGAATCAATTCCCACAAATCGATAGTTGCATTGCCGTTTCTGAAGTGTTTGTACTTAGCCTTATCATCTTCAAAATCGCGAAAATGCGAATACTTGATGCTTTCCAAGACAATAGAGGTATCAGAAGAGTTTTTAATACTTTTTTGAAGTTTCAGCAAATCACCATCGGTCGTAACGCCGCAACCCTGCGTGATGGTTACAAGTGAGTTTTGATTATTCACGGAAACCTTAAAACCACAGGCCACGCCAATGCCCACAAGGCATACGCGCGTTAAGCGGTCTTGGTCCTCAAAATATTCTATAAATTCGTTCAACTGCCCGGAGGTCAGTACTTGGTCGTCCACGAAGGAGCGGTACTGTGGAGTAATTTCCATTAATTTAGTGCCCATAACTTTGGTATTTTAAAGTTTGCCCAGGTTGGTCCTGCCCAGGATAATATCTTGTTGTTCTTCGTCATCATCACAATCGTGAAGCGTTCCCTGCGTGTAAATGGTATGCAGCGTACTCATTATTTTGATGAGCCTTTTCAGTTTTGTGGTCGGTTGTTTTTGGCCCATATCGGTTTTTGCCAATAGCCAAGCTTTGTAAGCTTCTTCCAATTCCACCATTTCATTTTCCTCGCCTTTGGTATCGTAACTTTTTGGGTAACCAATCCAACAGATTTTAGCCATAATATGCGAAGGCAATTCCTTTTGAATCAGTTCTTCCAAAAACCTTCGGAAATCCACATTGCTGTAGCGTTCCGTCCATCCCGGCAAAACAATGGAAACCCGGAAAGAGTAGGGGTCAATGCCTTCGCAACCCTCGCAATTGTCTGTACAGATTGGTAAAAAGGTATTCTCGGGAGCAATGTCTTTTGTAACATCGGGACGAAGTAGAATGTGTTCAATAACATACATTCCTTCGTTGAAATCGAGCGTGTTTACAAATTCAACGGTTTTGGCAATTGCATTTTCGGCGGCCGATTGAGTTGAAAAACTCGAAATCCTTCGGGCAATCACGTGGCCTTCATCGGTTGTATCGGGAATGTTCGGATTGGTAAGGTTGAAGTAAAACTTTCCGGCGGTATTCACTTTTATCTCATAGTTTTCAGCAAAGCGGCCGTAATTTTTTACATTTAAAATTTCCTTGTAAAGCGAAGCCAAATTGTGGTAATGCTTGCTGGAGGAAGAAAGGATTTCCTTGTTTTTGCTTCGGAAACGGAAACGGTATTCAATGATGCCGTCGGTGTCGATTTCCTCGTAAATTTCCAACGGGTCGTCAGAGAAATTTCTTCGGAAATAATTTGGGTTGCCACTCAAAAGCGCGATGCGTTTTTGAAATGCCGAAACATTCCCGGTATCCCACAAATTTTCGGCTTCCTGTTCAAAATAATTGAAACTCAGCGGACGTTCACAGCCAATCATCCCATATTGCTGAAGAAAACCTTCCTTGGTTTTGATAACCGCAGCGTCGGTATTGCTGCCGTAGAGTTGTTTCATCAAAAAAGCGTACTCGCTGAAACCTTCCGCAAAACGGGAAAGCAAATGATCGAGAATTTGATTTCTGCGGGCAACTTTATTGTCAAGGTCGGAGAACAAAATATCCGTTATGGTTGAATCGGATGAATAATTGGCAGAGACCAATTCCGAAAGGTCTTTTACATTGTCAACCATCTGCGTGAAATAACTTTTGTCAAGCTCTCCGTTGATTGAAAAAATATCCTTTACGTTTTTTAGATGCGCAAAATAGCTTGCGAAAATCTGGTCAAAAAAGAGCAGATATCCTTTCAGTTGTTTCACTTTTGCGCGGTCTGCAATGGTTGCCGTGCTTTTTACGCCCAATTCCCCAACACCGTAAACTTCAGGAAAATCGTTTTGTATCGTACTGTAATTGCCAACATCGGAAAACCGTCCAACGGGCAGTTCCAACGATTTTTTCTGCGAAGCTGTGTCGAGAATATTGGCTTCGATTTCATCATAAATCGTTTCCAAATAATCGGCTACCGCTTTTTTGTTAATGTTCAACGGAAGAAATCCTTTGTAATAGCTGAACGAACTTTTATCGCAGCGTTTCGGCTTTTTTCCTGCGGGAATGCAGAGATTCCAGATTTTTTTGGTTTCGGGCTTGCCATCGCAATTATTAATAGTGATGTCACGGATAACATCAACGCCTTCAATTTTTTGAATCAAATCAATCAAATCGGTCAATCGCACCTCTTTTCGAAGTTCTGTTTTGCGCAATTCAGCAGTATCAATAAATCCGTTATTTAATAATGGACCGTTAAAGATTTCATCGGGCGCATAGCCTTTTTCAAGCATTTCCTTTAAAGAGTAGAAGCGGAGGGAAGGCGACAGATATTCGTCAATGGTGTATAAAATCTCGGCATGCACTTTGTCCTCATCGGCTTCGGGTTTCAGTTCCAAAATGGCGCAAACGGCAACGGGATGGTTTTCAACTTCCTCAATTTCAATTACATCTTCGCAAAGATTTCGGTGTGCGTGATAAATCGTTCTAACCTCTTCTTTCAGCCTTTTTATTTCTTTGTTTCGCTTCGCTTCGGTATTGAAAATTTCAGAATCCAGTTCGTCCAATTCCACCAAAACATCGTACAATCCGTTTAAAACAAATTCCTTTTTATACTTTTCCTTTATTTCGAAAGGTTTGTAGGAAAGTTTGTTTTCCTTGCAGTTGGCATATATTTTCTTTTCGTGCTTTTTCAGCCAGGCATTTTTCACGCCCTCAATGTCGATAAACAATTTTCGGTAATCCAGCGCGGTTACTGGTTTTATGGGCAGTGCGTTTTCAGCGGTCAGAAATTGCTCATTCAAAAAACTCGGGTTGTTTTCCTCTGCCAAAATATTCTCCAACGGAAGGGAAAGCCGCGCGCCCAAATCGGTAATCGCGTAGCACAAAACCTCCAAAGTCGTGATTCCCGGGTCGTGGGCGTTGTAGTCCGTCCACAGACCGCTACCCAAAGCCTCAATGTATTCGATTCCCTTTTTTCTAAGGAATTCGAAGTCAAGGTCGTCCTGAGTGGAAGTGTCCTTCTCGATGGTGCTGTATGTTTTTACGGAAGACATACGGTTGGTTTTTTAGGGGTTTGTTCACTGCATTTTGATTGCACGGCGGTTATAAAATGCTTTTTTGCCGAGACCAAAATTGCTTTCGGACTCGATGGAATCACGTTCGTTTTTTCAATATATGCTGAAGTTTCAGAGGTTCTGTGCTTCACACTCACATCGTCCAAAAAGTCAACGTACGGCCGGTTTTCCAAATAGGAAATGAGTTTGTTTTTGTGGAAAGCAACACCAAAATTCAGTACTGAGGTTTCCGAATACGCCCAAGGCGAAAGGTATTTTTTGATGTCCTCCTCAACTTGTTTTGTATAGAAATTTTCGTCGAAACCTGTGTTGAATTTCACGCCGAGTGTAACCTCAACTTCTTCGTAATCGGGGTTTATAATTTCCGCGGAAACGAAAAAGGTGTTCAATTCATTGATGTAATTTTGAATCTCATTTCGCTTGGCAGTACTTAGCCGCGGCTGAAAAATATCGAAGGCATTGTTGTTTTTAATATCGGGAATCACAACTATCGCAACATTTCCGGGCGCGTGAAAATCATTGTCTTTGGTGTGGTTTAAGCATTTCACTTTATAGACTTCCGGGAATTTTTCAAGAATTAAATGTTCGTAATCCCACAGTGAAATGGCGCGGTCGCGATGGCGAATCCGTTCGCTCACGCGGCGATAGTAGCTTTCATCGCTTTCCTCGGGTTTTCCGCCGAAGGAATTGTAGGGTTGCAAAACACTTTTTATTGCGGAATCGCGCTCGGTAAGTTTGCTGATGGTTTCGGCAGGTAGACCGTTATTAAGGTGCGAAAGTTCATTGCCATTGTTTACGAAAGTTGCCGTAATAACCTGTGCGTGGACGTTTATAAACCTACAAACCGCATCGAAGCTCTTTGGACTTTTTGCGCGCAGCCAAACCATTCCCGAAGGCAACAACGTATTGTTTTCGGTAGCTTCGCGCGGAATTGTGATGGTTACAATTCCTGTTTTTAAGAAATTATCCGTCGTATTTCCCAACAAATAATCGCTTGTAAGTTCCATCCAAGAATTGTTTGAAAGAACAGACCAAGAAATTTTTTCCGAAGAAGAAAAAGGTTCTGCCAAAGGATTTTCTGTCCCTTCCAATAATTGAAACAAAAGCTGCACTTGCTGCAACGCTTCGGTATTTTCAAGGCCTATGTAAAGTTCACCGCCCACACAATAGGTGGGTAACAAAGTTTCGGAATTTTGAGCCTGCCCAAATGGATGCTCGTGGAACAATTGTATCTTTTCAAGATTTGCGGTTTGCGAAACACCAAATTCCACTTCTTGGCTCGCGGTGTAGCTTAGTTCAATTTTTTCAATAATTGGGGTGTACGGTTCGTTGGGAAGCACGGTATCTTCTTCCGTGGAAAGCGCGAGCGCATAAACCTTTGGGAACAGTGCGTGCAAAAACGATTGGTTCAACGATAGTTTTATCGGCCCGTTTTTCCCAGTTGTGTAATTTGCATTATTGATGGAAAGATTGCTTTCGAAAAGTTCCCCATTTTTGGTAAAAAGCGGAAAGGCACCGTTTACGGTTACCAAATTTTCATTGTTTTCAACGGAAACTTTCGCCTTAAAATAATCGTTTCCGGTTACGTAAAGATTGCTCGGGCTTGAGGTTGGATTGAAAGTAAGCCCAGCAGGTTTTGCATATTTTTTGGTTACCGTATTAAAATTGAAATAAAGCGTCTGAAAGTACAGATTTGGCGAAA
This sequence comes from Aequorivita sp. UBA3180, assembly GCA_002364215.1. Taxonomy (GTDB): domain Bacteria; phylum Bacteroidota; class Bacteroidia; order Flavobacteriales; family Flavobacteriaceae; genus Aequorivita. The sequence continues at coordinate 369,548 of DEXQ01000018.1, forward strand.
GGTTGAAATTGCTATCGTCTTTTCTGTATGCAATGTAATGTTGTTTGAAATCGGACGGAGTATTCAGCCACGAGGCGTGAAGTGAAACTGTGTTCCACTTTTTGCTGAACATTTCGGGATAGTCAATATAGAAAGCGGAGCGTTCCATAGGCTGGGTTCCGAAAGGAAAAAAGGGCTTATTTGCCGCAAGAGTTCCGAAATCATTTTTCAGCTGGAGATTTTCAGCTTCCGAAACCGAAACTTTTACGGTTGCATTTTTTACTTTCTTCTGAAGCAATTCTGTGTAAAGTTGATAACCGATATTGAATTCGGGTAGTTTTGTTTTAAGCAAAAAGCGAAATACGGGTTGTTGGGTTTCAAAATTTTCTTTGTGAATTTCTTTGTTGTATGGGATAATCGCTTCTTCGGTTTTATCAATTTTTAAACAAAGCTGAATTGTTTTATTTCCTACGGAAGAAGCAAATCCATTGACAGAAGCCGAAATTTTAAAAGGTCCCAACCAGCCTTTTTCACCCGTTGCAAAAATGTCAAAACAATCAATTAGCTGTGGAATGTTGAAAACAGGAATTGATTTTTCAAGATTGAATATTACCTGAACTATGCGTTTGCCTTCTGCTAAATTTAGCGTTGGTGCTGCTATTGAAAATCCAAGGTTCGGAGTCTGTAGAGGCAATTCGGGCCTAAAGTGGAAAGGATAGCCAAACGGTAGCCAATTACTAGTATCGTTTTTAAACGGTTCGCCATTGCCGTCTGCGGAATTTACCACAGGTGCAGCAAATAGTCCGTTGAATTCATCCGGATTTAAATTATTGGCTTTTCTATGATGGTAAACACTTTTTAAAGCAGCAACCTGTACCTTGTTTACAACTACTTCTTTGTCGGTTGTGTATTGAATGCGTTTTCCGAAAGTATCCTTTCCAGCTTCCAGTAGCGTGTGTTCATCTACTTTAGATGTAGAAAAATTCTTGGCCAATTCAAAAATAAGATGAACACTATCTGCGACCGGAGCTTTTTTATCAATTTGAAGAATTTCGTTGTAATAGAAATCGAGATGTCTTTTGGTAAGCGTATTAAAATGTGAATTGGAAATTTCAAGCAATTTCAGAAAACACACAAAAAGGGTGAGGTGCGGGGAGAGGTTATTGGAATTTTCAGCTTCAGAAAGAAAACTTTTTATTTTATCCTTTTCGATAAGAAATGATTCCCAATTTCCCGATGGCACTGTAGCGTTTTCAACTGAAAAATAGTTCACTTCCGAAGCAAAATTGTAAGCAAATTTCATCCAGTCTTCCGTTGAAAAATCGTTCAACTTCAAATTTTCTGGAAGCATGGCGCTGATTGACCTTTGGGTTTGTTCGGTGCCCTTATGGTTTATCAGGAATTTATTTTCACAGTTTTTTGCCATTGTTTTTATACTTCAGTTCCTTCGGTTTTATAGAATGGAAATACCATATTTGCCCGTGAATTTGTAATACGGACAATGTATTCGATGTTTATCAAAATTTCGCCGTTTAGTTCGTTAGTTGTGTCCAGCGATATTTTTTGTGCGGTGATCCTAGGTTCGTAATAGAGGATTGCTGTTTCAATCAATTCTTTTATATAGGTTTTCAGGGTAACATCAAGTGGTTGGAACAAAAGTTCTTCCAAATTGCAACCATAATCTGGAAGCATAATTCGCTCGCCCAAACGTGTAGACAAAAGAATCTCAAGGCTTTTATTGATATCGGCTACGCCTGCGGTTATTACCAATTCACCGGTTTTTTTGTCAAAATGGGGTGGAAAACTCCATCCTTCACCTAAAAATATTTCTGATGTATTCATATTAATTATTTTCTATTTCTATTATTTATTTTCGTCATTCGACATCCGTCATCTAACACTTATTACACTGAGCGCAGTCGAAGTGCGTTACCCACCAATCAAGACCGTAAATTCTCCCAAAACAATGCTTCCACCGTGTGCTGTGCTGTCTCCCAAACGGGCCGCTGGCATTCCGCCAATCAATACAGATGACGAACCCATAATGATTGAATCCGGCGGTCCTGCGCATGTCGCCATATCTCCAACTCTTGCCGCGGGCATTCCGCTAATTAAAACGGTTGGTTCTCCCGCTGGAAGGATTGGTCCACCAACATGTGGACTTCCGTTTGGGTTTGTCATCGGGCAGATGTGCATATCGTTTATTCTGGCTGCTGGAGGCATAAGTTGGTTTATGGTTAATAGTTATTAGTTAATTGTTTGTTTTAAATTCATTTATTTTTTTTATAAAAACTACAAGATTTGAATCTTGCAGGAAGTTTCAAAAAGTCCCCTTTGGGGGATTAGGGGGCTAATTTATTTGAACCAAAGATCCTTTCAAAACTGCGATGGCGCTTGTTGAAACTTCCGCGCCAGCGTTGCCTTGGGCTTTGAATTGGGCATTGGCTTTTACATTTACGTTCATCGCTTCAATGTTGCAATCGCCGGTTGCTTTTATGCTGAAATCCTTTCCACTTTCCATTGCAATTCCGCCGTTACCCATTGTTATTATATTTCTATTGTCATCCTCAATTTTTATAACACCCGCATCTTCATCGATGGTTACTTTTTTACCTCCCGGAGTTTCAATGATGATTGATTTTTTCTCATCGTTGAAAATCAATTTCAGTTCGCTTCGGGTTACAAATCCTTTTTCGTGATTGTCGTCGGAAGCTGTCAATGGAGCAGGTTTTGCGCTGCTGTGAAGCATTCCGAGAATTACGGCGTGGTTTGGATCATCGTTTACGAAACCTACAATTACTTCGTCTCCAATTTCAGGAAGAAAAAATGATCCTCGGTTATTTCCCGCATCCAAGGTTGCTATACGTGTCCAAATGCCTTGTTCGTCTTTGTCAATTATTGGTATTTTTACTAAAATTCTGTCCTCGCCGTCAGGATCCGATTCCAATTGTGAAACAACCCCAACTTGCAAACCACTAACTGCTGGAAGAATACCAGCAGCAGGCAATTCTGAAATATCGTAGGTTTCGCTGAACCATTTTGGGTTCATCCCGAATTCGGCGTCAACGGTCCAATTACCGTTTACAATTTCATGACGTACGGCACTGATAAATATTTTTCCGTTGAAACGATTGCCAACGCCTTCCAACTTCAGCATGGTTCCGGGTTTTACTGTTGGAATTCCTTGAAATTTTACACGTCCGCGGGTTTTTGAAAGTTGCTGAAAAAGACTTTTTGCATCGCTCCAATTTTGTAATTGGGTTAAATTGTAATTGCCGCCGTGTTTCAATTCTAAATTTTCGTGATCGATGACTTCTGCCAAATCTGAAGTTGAAATATTTCCGTTTAAAGAAATTCCTGGATCAGTAGCTTCTGCTTCCACAATTTCCTGTTCCGAAGGATTCCAACCGTATGCAGTGATGGAATTGAACTGATTCCTTGCGTCCATCTCGGCATCAAAGTCGAGTAGGGTAGCGCCAAAAGCGACCGTTTCCACTTCGTCTTGGGATAAATCAGGTTTTGAAATTATTATTTTTCCATCATCGACTGTGCATATTTGACCATTGAGTTGGGCACGGGTCATCATAAAATCCCAGTCAGAAGTACGGTATTGCACCATTTCTTTATTTGTGAAAGATGTAGTTTCTATATCGCTTTGCAAGCCATACTTCCCAATTATTTCCTCAATAATATCGCTGTCTTTACTTTCGTAATAAAAATTACTTTTTGTACCGATGGTCATTTTCACAGCTTCGTCTCTACATTCCACAATCAAAACAGAATTATTCTCCCTAATTTTAATACTATGTTTTATGATAATTCCTTTAAATATGGTTTCTACATCGTTGTGATAACCTGCCTTTATTTCAATATTTTTTCCGGGAACCAATAAATCTTCATTGCTTAAATTAAAATTTTGTGATGCAGCTTCGCCATCTAAAAAGACGACCTGAGCAAAGGGAATACGGTTAATTTCCTTTTCAACCGAAATATTTTTTACTTGATGAACAGCAGAAAGTTCTGTGCCTTCAATCAATATTTTGAAGGTGACCAAATCTGAGCTACGCACGGTTTCTATGGTTCTGCTGTTGTTCATATTTAAGATACTTTTTCAATTGGTGGAAAAATGATTTGTTGTCCGGGTTGTAACCTTCTGAAATTTGTAAGATTATTGGCCGCAGCTACCTGCAGGTAATATTTTGAATCGCCATATATTTTGAAAGTCATAAGCGGAAGTGTATCGCCATCTTTCACAATGCGTACATGTGTTAAATCTGGCGAGTTGTTGTTTTCGCGCGCTACTCTCAAACTATCTTCTACCACCCCTTTGAAGCTTGCTGTTACAACGGCCCTCAATGGCACACCCTCCGGTGAAAAAAGTTTGTATTCAATGGACATTTCGGCTAGGATCCCTTTGAAAAGAAGTGTACCCCAACCTATCATTAAATAGTTTGGTTTGTGTTCATCGCCATTGTAATCAAACACAATTCTTTTAAATCTTTCAATGTCCGCAACAATGCCGATACCTAAGTCATCACTATTTCCTTTTATGATTCCGGTTCTATCAAAGAGAAACTCAAGGTTTAAACCTTCAGGTACCGAGCGTACAAACTTGGGTTGTGTTGCACTGGTACCCTGACCTTGGGCCTCGGTGTATTCTATTTTGTATTTGAAAGCATATTTTTCGGGATTCAACAAAGATGAAAATACGCCATCGCCCACGATTTGCGTAAATTTATTATCGCGGTAGGCTATGATTTTCAGTTTTTTGAGTTCTCCTTTCATTACCGTTCATTTTTGCGTTCTTCAATTCGCATTATTTCTTCAACACAAGTTTTTACAATAGTATCCATTTTGCCTCCCGATTGTTTATCAGGAGAGGCATTGGTTTGCTCAGTACCGTTCACATTTATTTTTATGTGAAGTTCTTTAATTTCTATGGGCATTTTATACGAGTGTAAAATAGTTGTACGCTAACTCTATGGTTTCAATCGTTACTTTGCTTTGTTCGGCATTTAGTTCCGCAACATCCCATTTTATAGGGTAGGCATGAACTACATTCCAGGTTACCAAGGGTTCGTGGTTTTCGTTCAGCAGTTTCACGGTTAGATCCACAGGCGCGAAGTCAAAACTTTCAATAGCGTCGCGACACCATTTTATGAGCTGTGAGTCGGTTACCATACCACGTTTTAAAACAAGGTTTGGAAATTTGGATCGTACCGGAAACTTATGTTTGAACCTGTTTTCGCCTCCTTCGGCAAATTCTTCGGTTTCAATATCTACGGAAAGCCCTGAAACAGATTGGAACTGAACGTCTTTATCCTGTGAGGAAATTCCGTTAAATTCCACCTTAAAATGGAAGCTTACGGGAGGGTACGGATTATTCATTAATCACCGTTTTGAATGGTTAAACCTTCGTGGGCAATTTCCAAAGTTTCAATAGCAGTTTCGTTGCCGTCGCCTTTCAGATCGGTTGACTGCACCTTAATGGGAAAGGCATTTTTAACTTTCCATACTATTACGGGTGCGTGTTCCTCGTTCAACAATGAAATGGTAATGTCGCGACGCTCAATTTTATTAAGGCTTACGGTATTCCACCATTGATAGAATTCGTTATCGTTAGCAAACGAACCACGCTTCAATGTGATATTGCTGTATTTTTGCATCCCCGGCATTTTTATTTTGCTGTATTCCGGGCTGGCACCGTGGCGGTACTCGATCATTTCGGTTTCAACGTCCAGTCCGCTGACTTCGGTAAAACCTATGTTTGTTCCTCCCCAGTCTACTGAGAAATGAAACTTTACTAATGGATATGTATTTGCCATTTTGCTATGTGTTAAATGTTAATGGTTAAATGTTAAGTGTTTTGTGTTCCGTTTGAAATAACTGCTCACTGCTACTGAAAACTGCCAACTAAGACTACGCTTCCTGCATTTTGTGTGAGAATTTCAATACGATGAATTCTGCTGGACGAACTGCAGCCATTCCTATTTCGATATTCATAATTCCGTTCAAAATATCATCTGCGGTCATGGTCTCACCCAAGCCTACGCGAACGTAAAAGGCCTGCTCTGGTTTTGCCCCAGCTAAGGCACCGGCGCGCCATTGAAGAATTAAGAAATTCTCTATCATCGCGCGTACTTTTACCCAAGTGTTTGCATCGTTCGGTTCAAAAACAAATTGTGCCGTAGCCTTTTCAACAGATTCTTCAACCATATTGAAAAAACGACGTACGGGTACGTACTTCCACTCATTGTCATTACCGGCAAGGGTGCGTGCACCCCAGACGAGAATGCCTTTTCCAGTGAAGGATCGAAGTGCATTTATAGATTTTCCCGAGGTGTGAATGTTCAAATCCTGTTGTGCCTCGTGGGTTATTTTGATGGTTGGCTCTACAGCAGCACTTACAGATTCATTAGCGGGTGCTTTCCAAACACCGCGATTACTGTCTACGCGCGCAAAGATTCCAGCCATTGCGCTACTTGGCGGAAGCGTAACGTACTGTTTTTCCAGTTCCGTCTTTATTTTGTTATAGAGTATTAAGTTGAAATCGGTATCACCACTATCGGCGAGTTCACTTAATGCTTTAGTATCATAAGCGCCTGCTGAAGTAATATTTGTTTCATCTGTTACATTATGCGCCAATGTAACGGCTGCATCATCATATGCGTAGCTATAAGCAGTACTTAGGAAAGGGTGATAGGCAGCCCCATATTTTAATAAATCAACACCATTGCCCAAGGAAGCTGTGTTGCGAATGTTATCACTATTATTTGCGAATGCATCAATAATAACAAAACGATCTTTCAGTTTTTGTGATTGCATTAAAGCCCTATTAATAAGCGAATAGTAACTTGAGGCTGTGGAAACGGCCATAGCATCTGGAAATACATATAGTGTGGGTTCGTCAAATTTTTCCAGTTCGTCCAAACCTGCCGAAAGCAAAGGCTGATTTACAGTGCCGCTAGTATAATCACCCACGGAACAGATGTAGCAAGGCCCCCCGCCATTGTCAAAATACATGCGCATGGCATAATACATTACGTATGGACTGGTGGTTCCCAGCGCCACGCTAAACTTTTGGTCCAAAAGCTGAACCGGTGGCCCGCTGTTTATAGTATCGTTGATTGTTACTGTAATATTTGCCTCGTTTTGTGCCTTTCCAAAATAGGTTTCGTATTCCAGCAGCGAAACAATACGTTTCGGTTTGTTGCGAACGGTAGTGTCACTAATTTGTGTGTAGCCAATAAAGGCCGGAATTGCTGTTTCCACTTGTGCCACTGATGGCGGAAACTTCGATATTTCCTCCACATAGACCCCGGGTGTTTTGTACGTTGTTGCCATAGTTTCTGTTATTGATTAATATATATTTCTGAAATGGTTTTAATTATATTTCCACCGCCATCCTTTTCAAACAGAAGTCTCGAAGGAAATGCAGATGGACGTTCCTGGCCGCCAAAGCTGTAACCGATGATACCATTTTTTACTAACGGCAGTTCAGCAGGATCTGTGGAATGCAGCAGACTACTGTCTGTTGCATTGCGATAATTCCAAATAGTACTGCGGTTTTTTATTTGAAGTTTAAATGTTTTTGGATTTGCGGGAATGGTTCCGTTTACGTTTAAGATATTTCGGGAATTGCCATCAAACGGAACAGTCTCGTCTCCAGCCATTTCCAATGAAATGATTCCGAAGAGTCCAATCTTTTCTTTTTCGGAAAGATTTGTTCGTATTTCACCATAACTTGCTTGGTTTATTGTGAAATCTTCAATTGGCAGAGTAGTAGTTTCCAAATCTAAATAGTTAAAGGAAATGCCCTCTGTAACAGGTTTTTTGTTCGAGAGATAGTAGGGAATAAGAGGTTTTGAATTCACAGTTGAATAATTTTCAAAGAGTGCATCGTTCACATAAATCAAAAAATCAAATACCGTAGTTTGCGAAAGGTTTACCATTGGTTTATATGTTCCCGAATTTGGAGCCGTTTCTTCTGCCCTTGAAAAAATGGTAAAGCCGTTTGAAGTTGTTTTAAAAACGAGCTTGTTTCCCTTAAAGAGTTCTTGGGTTTTTTCGGAAGGAATAATTTTACAGAAATCCTCAAAATTATAATTGACAAGCTGCGCTTCTTTCAATACCGGGCTACTGTCAAAAGCCACATTGCCATCATCCAAAAAATAATTATGGTATATGTTTACACTGAACAGTTTGCGATATGTTGTAGTGAAGCTCATTAAGTTATTTTGTTTAGAATTCCGGAAACTTCCGTGATAGGAGTGCCTTTTTCAAGAAGGGCGTCGCTTTCAATTTTTACTATGCTTATTTTGTAGAGTACGCTGGGCAGGGCTTTTCCGCCCAACGTGCCCCATATATAATTTAGTTGCTCAAAAGTTGGCGTGTAGAGTTCTGAAATAAAACGAAACTCTTTTATATTTTCCAATGCGGGAATGGCCGGATTCAACGGAGTGTTTACTTGTGTAAATATTTTTTTTGATTGAAAAAATTCTATAATAACGGAAATAGCGGTTAGCGAGCGCGTATATGTATTTCTATTTGCCGAGAAGAGTGCAAAAACATTTAGGTTTACTGGTGCATTTTTGTAAATAGTTTCCCCGTTTTTAACTTTGATATTTGGATTGTTTTTTAGTGAGATTTCCTCTTCAATGTTTAAAAGCGAAAGCACCACTTTATCGTTCATAGTATTTATGTCGGGATCCTCATGTTTTGAAACATTTTCCAGAACCACCAGATTTGCATCCGTAGTTTTTTGCTCCAAATATTTTGAAACTTGATCTTTTACTATTTCTAGCGTTTCGTAAATCATTTTGCAAGGAATCAGTTGGTTGTTCTTATAAACCCAAATGTATTGAAACATAAAAGTCTATACAACAGGATTTTACCTGAATTTTCAAGGGGGTTTTCACTGTATTTTTCATAGGGAAACCCCCTGTTTGGTTATAGGAAAAATCCTATACGGAAAGGGGATTTTCCCTGTTTATTCGTTACAAAAAGCACTTTTTTGATTGTTTTTACTACATTGCTGCCAATTAACCTTAAAACCAATTTAATTATGTCAAAACCATCAAATTGTATTACTGTTGCCGCAGCAAGGCAATTACAGGATAACTGGGTAGCAACACGCGCTGTTGATATTGAACGTGCCATGGGATCGGGAGATACTCGTGAATTTTTGTTTAGCGTTGCAGAGCTTGAAGAGTTTCTGGCCTATGTGAAAGCTGGTTCCGGAAGTATGAATCCAGGAATTCGTATTTATTTTGGAGCGTATGATAACGCAACCTCTGATAAAGCTACGGTCTTTTTGGCTCCTACATTGGGCACTACTCAAGGAGTGGCAAATGATTATAGTTTAGAGCCTTTAAACAACAGTATTGGTGGATTTCCTCCAAAAAACTATTAATAGTGTTAGCACTTTTCTTTGTACACCTAGTAGAATTTTTAGCATTTCTAACCGGGCTTATTTATTATCAAAAAAATAAATCCAAACCAACTTTATACCTGGTTTGGTTTTTAGGTATTACTGTGTGTTCTGAGATTTTTGGTTGGTACGCATATTTTGTTGAGAATGGTTTTTTGTATTTTTTAAAGGGAACCCCTTTTGAATCAAATTATTGGTGGGCGAATATTTATACAGTAATTAGTTATTTGTTCTACGTAAACTATTTTAAGTGGTATTTATCGGCTAAAAAATCAGTAACTATTATTAATAGGGTTTCAATAGTTTTTTTGATATTCAGTATTTTGGAAATAGTGTTTTCAGGAGATTTCTTCATTAAGTTTATGCCTATAACCAATATTCTCGGGACTTTGTTTGTTTTCTTAAGTATTGCATTTTATTATTTGGAATTGTTGAAAAGTGATCAAATCCTGCAAGTACAAAAAAGCCTTCCATTTTATATATCAGTAGGAGCGTTGCTTTTTCATCTATGTACCACTCCATTTTTTATATATAGTTCTTATTACAGCAATACTATTGACCCTGGGTTTGTGAATCTATATAAACAGGTTATCTTTGGGACTAACTATTTGTTGTATTCCATCTACATTGCTGGATTTTTAATATGCTATCGGACAGAGAACCCCTACTACCCCAAGAAAAGCTTTTAATAGTTTATTTTATTGCTGTACTGTTGTTTTTTGCGGTCTTTGCAATTGTTTTCGTTGTTGCTTTTCAGCGCCGAAAAAACAAATTTTTAAAGGAACGTTATGAAGCAGAAAAACGTTACCAACGCGAATTAGCAGATTCACAAATAGAGATACAAGAACAAACCCTAAAGAACATCGCTTGGGAGCTGCACGATAATGTGGGCCAATTGCTTTCCGTGGCCAATATCCAGCTTAATGTATTGTTGAATTCCGCTCCGGAAACTTACCATGGACAAATTCAGGAAACAAAGGGCATAGTGCAAGAATCCGTTCAGGAAATACGTTCCCTATCCAAGGTGCTCAATAACGATGTGGTTCTAAAAAATGGGCTACTTGCTTCGCTGAACGTGGAGCTTGACCGATTTAAGCGTTTGGGCTATCTCGACGCCTCCCTAAAAATAACTGGCGACATAATTCCTATAAATAGCGCGAGCGAAATTATCATTTTCCGGATTCTGCAGGAATTTCTTTCTAATGTATTGAAACACGCCCGAGCTTCAAAATTATTCGTACATTTAGAATATAAAGAAAAAACGCTGGATATTTCAGCAAATGACGATGGAATTGGCTTCGATACCTCTTTGAAAACTGACAGCTCAGGTATGGAAACTATGAAGAGCAGGGCAGAATTGATAAATGCAGAATACAAAATCGTTTCCGAAATAGGAAAAGGCACTCAATTATACTTAAGTTATCCCTATAAAAGCACAAAATGAGACCAGAAACAAATCATACAGTTGGTATAGTGGACGACCACTCTCTTTTTGCACGTTCATTGGAAAAACTTATCAATTCATTTCCGCACTTCCAAGTTATATTTCACGCTAAAAATGGATTACACCTCCAGGAAAAAATTGAGGACAGTAATGTTTTGCCAGAGATAATACTTTTGGACATAAATATGCCCGTGATGGACGGTTTTGAAACGGCAGAATGGCTCACGCGGCACCATCCTGAAATAAAAGTGTTGGCACTTTCCATGCAGGATGATGAACACACAATCCTTAAAATGTTGCGTAGAGGGGTAAAAGGATATTTGCTGAAAGACATACACCCCGAAATTTTGAACACAGCCCTTAAAGAGTTGAGCGAAAAAGGATATTATCACTCCCAAAAGGTATCTGAAACCTTGCTGCATTCCCTAACTCCCGATGAGGAAGGAAGAATTTTCGACTTTAAGGAAAACGAACTTACTTTTATAAAATTAGCTTGTTCTGAGTTGACCTATAAGGAAATAGCCGTTATGATGGATTTGAGCCCAAAGACTATTGACGGGTACCGTCAGGATTTGTTCAAACGACTTAAAATAAAAAATAGAGTAGGGCTTGTTATTTTTGCTTTGAAAAGAAACTTAATTCAGCTTTAATTACAGGCATTCCATACGGCATCAACTGGAGGGGTAGCTTCTATACAAATTTCTTCTTTTTGAACGGGATGGGTCAAAGTCAATCTTTTAGCGTGAAGATGAATACTGCCATCTGAATTACTTCTGTCAAAACCATATTTCAAGTCTCCCTTTATGGCGCACCCAATAGCCGATAGCTGTGACCGAATTTGATGGTGCCTGCCAGTTTCCAAAGTTATTTCCAGTAAATAATAATTGTCAAGTTTTTTCAGAAGTTTATAATGGAGTATTGCTTTTTTGCTGTCCGGTACTTCTTTAATATGAGCGTATGATTTGTTCTGTTTTGAATTTCTTTTTAAGAAATGCATTAACGTATCCTCCAATTTGGGGGGAGGATTTTTCACTATTGCCCAATATATTTTCTCCGTTTCCCTTTTGGAAAACATTTTATTCAAACGTGCCAATGCTTTAGAAGTTCTCGCAAACACTACGACTCCACTCGTGGGACGGTCTAATCTGTGAACAACTCCTAAAAAAACAGCTCCGGGTTTATTGTATTTTTCGGCAATGTATTCCTTTACAACTTCCAAAAGGGGGGCATCTCCAGTTTTGTCGCCCTGTACAATATCTCCCGGACGCTTATTTACGACGATTAGATGATTGTCTTCAAACAGAACTTGAAGATTGTCTTTGGTACTATGTATGTTTGATTGTTTGATTTTTCTAAAAGGAAAATTATCTAAGAATCTAAAAATCAGATTTTAATATTGTTCACTATCATTTGGAAAATTGCCACTTTTTACATCAGCGCTATACTGGCTGAAGGCATTTTTCATTTCAGTATATAAATCGAGGTACCTTCTTAAAAAACGTGGGTTGAATTCGTGGGTCATCCCAAGCATATCGTGAGTTACCAAAACCTGTCCATCAACACCATTTCCAGCTCCAATGCCTATTACGGGAATGCTTATTCTTTCGGCCACTTCTTTTGCCAGCTTGGCGGGAACTTTTTCCAAAACCACAGCAAAACAACCTGCCTTTTCAAGCAATAATGCGTCAGAAATTAGTTTTTCAGCTTCCTCTTCTTCTTTGGCGCGAACGGTATAGGTTCCAAATTTATAAATTGATTGCGGCGTTAAACCCAAATGGCCCATTACGGGTATTCCGGCATTTAGAATTCGTTTTATGGATTCCTTTATTTCTTTCCCGCCTTCAAGCTTTACAGCGTGACCGCCACTTTCCTTCATAATTCTGATTGCTGAACGCAATGCCTCTTTTGGATCGCTTTGGTAACTTCCGAAAGGTAAATCAACCACAACCAAACTGCGTTCGATAGCGCGAACCACAGAAGCTGCATGATAAATCATTTGATCTAATGTAATGGGCAAAGTTGTTTCATGGCCAGCCATTACATTTGAAGCCGAATCGCCCACCAGAATAACATCTATTCCGGCGCTGTCCACGATCTTGGCCATTGTAAAATCGTAGGCCGTAAGCATTGAGATTTTCTCACCTTTCTTTTTCATGTCCACCAAAGTTTTGGTGGTAATACGTTTGTACTCTTTTTTGGCTGTACTCATAACTGTAACAAATTGGTGGGTAAAAGTACTAATTTTGGTGTACACTCATTAAATAACAACTATGAAGTTATTGGTTATCATTTTTGCAAGCATGGTTTTTACTTCAACATTTGCACAAAACCAGTTTTCGGAAGCAGATGCGCACAAAGTCGTCAATATTTTTTTTGAAGGATTTCATAAAGGAGATACCCTTTTAATGAAATCTGTAATGGCCGATGAAATGATAATGCAGACGGCTTACACAGATAAAAGGGGTCAGCATAAATTGAATAGTGATGACCCGAACGGATTTTTAAGTACTATAGCCAATCGCCCAGCTGATCAAAAATGGGACGAGCGTTTACTGGATTATAAAGTTGAGATTGACGGAAACCTTGCGCACGTTTGGACACCTTATGAATTTTGGTTAAACGAAACTTTCTTACATTGTGGAGCCAATAGTTTCACCCTTGCAAAGTTTGATGAGGGTTGGAAAATAATTCATTTAATCGATTCCCGAAGAAAGGAAGGTTGTATATAAAATTTTAGCAATCGCTAATATTTACTTGTACTGCCAAACCTCCCTCGCTCGTTTCTTTATATTTGGAAGTCATATCCTTTGCAGTTTCCCACATTGTAGCGATTACTTTATCGAGCGGTACTTTTGCTTTGGAGGGATCGCTATCCAAGGCCATTTCACAGGCATTTATTGCTTTTATGGCACCCATTGCATTACGTTCAATACAGGGAATTTGCACCAAACCGGCAATAGGGTCGCAGGTCATTCCCAAATGATGTTCCATTGCAATTTCACTAGCCATTAAGCATTGTTCCGGTGTTCCGCCCATCAGCTCGCACAAAGCTCCCGCAGCCATTGAAGAAGAAACACCGATTTCTGCCTGACAACCACCCATAGCAGCAGAAATGGTAGAACCTTTTTTGAAAATACTTCCAATTTCACCTGCGGTAAGCAAAAATTTACGAACATCCTCAAAATTGGCATCGTGGTTTTCAATCACCATATAGTACATCATCACGGCAGGAATTACGCCCGCGCTTCCGTTGGTTGGTGCTGTAACCACACGGCCCAACGATGCATTTACTTCGTTCACCGCGAGGGCAAAACACGAAACCCATTTTAAAATCTGGCGGAACTTTACTTCCGTGTTTCGTATTGCGCCAATCCATTCTTCGGCATTTGAGTATTTATGATTGCCAATAAGGTTCTTGTTCATCTCAAAAGCACGGCGGGTTACATTCAATCCACCGGGCAACGTACCTTCGGTGTGCGCGCCAACGTACATGGAATCCAGCATTACATTCCAAATTTTCTTTAAGCCGTCGTTTATTTCGGCTTCACTTCTAAGTGATTTTTCATTTTCAAGAACAATTTCAGAAATGCTTTTGCCTTCAGCCTTGCAGTATGCCAAAAGTTCTGTTCCTTTCTCAATAGGGAAGGGAAATTGCGCAAATTTTGCCAGTTTTATTTTTTTACGCTTTCGCTCTTTTTTTACGGTAAAACCGCCGCCTATTGAATAAAAAGAAGAAGATTTTTTGGAACCATCTTTCAACGTGGCCCTAAAAGTCATTCCGTTGGGGTGAAATTCTAAAAACTTCCGGTTGAAGATTATGTTTTGTTTCGGAAAAAATGGTACTTCCTTTTCGCCGTTCAGTTTTAACTTATTTTCAGAATTGATAAAATCAATTTCTTTTTCAATGTTTTCAATAGGAAAAGTTACAGGGTCAAAGCCTGAAAGGCCAAGCATTACTGCAATATCGGTTGCGTGCCCTTTTCCCGTGAGCGAAAGGGAGCCGTACAAATCCACCGAAATTTCTGCTACGTCTTCAAATTGCTTTTTCTCTTGCAGTTCACCAATCCACCGTAACGCGGCACGCCAAGGCCCCAAGGTATGGGAGCTGGATGGGCCAACTCCTATCTTCAACATGTCAAAAACACTGATACTTTCCATAAATTTATTCTTAATTCAAACCTAAGAAATTTTAAGGGATCTTGCTAAAGGGAAGTGAGGAATTGTTCATAATTTATACTGGAAATATTCCATTAAGTAGGAAATATTCCTATTTTTGGACTATGGAAATTTTCACTTCAGGAAAACTCACAAAAGTAAAAAGCAGGCACGAGCCGGGTGTTTCAAAACAGACTGGTTTTGCAAGTCCCGCAACACATTATTTGGAACCCACTATTGATCTAAACCAAGAATTGGTGGTCAATCGTGATGCAACTTTTTTTGTGCGGGTAGATGGCAATGGATTTAAGGAACACAATATTCTTGATAGGGATGTTTTGATTATCGATAGGTCGTTATCCCGAAATTTTGATGATTTGGCGTTAATAATCCAAGAAGGGGAATTTAAGATAAAGTGCATTCCTTTTGGTTTTTCGGAAGAAGAATTCACCGTTTGGGGAATAATCACTTACATAATCCATTACGCCCGATGATTGCCTTGGTAGATTGCAATAGTTTTTACGCTTGCTGTGAGCAGGTTTTTCGTCCCGACCTTTTGGGGAAGCCTGTCGTGGTACTCAGTAATAACGATGGCTGTGTTATTGCTGCAAACAAAGAGGCTAAAGCAATTACGGACATTCCCATGTTTGAGCCCGTTTTCAAAATAAAGGATCAATTGATTGCCCATAAAGTGAACTTTTTCTCTTCAAATTATACCCTTTATGGCGAAATGTCGCAGCGGGTGATGAACATTCTCGGGATGTTTTCTCCAAAGGTGGAAGTTTATAGTATTGATGAAGCTTTTGCAGATTTATCTGGGATGAGAAATATTTCGCTAAACGATTATGGGCATTTAATAAAAGAAACCATTTCAAAAAACACGGGGTTACCAGTAGGTGTGGGGATTGCGCCAACAAAAGTGCTGGCAAAGCTGGCAAACCGAATGTCGAAGAAAATTCCTGACAACAACCACGTTTTTGTAATCGATTCCGAAGAAAAAAGAATAGAAGCGCTTAAATGGTGCAAAATAGGTGATGTTTGGGGTATCGGCAGAAAGCACGCAGAACGGTTGAAAAATATAGGGGTTTTTAATGCTTTTCAGTTCACCCAACTTCCGTTGCAATGGGTGCGAAAGGAAATGACCGTGGTAGGTGAACGTACATGGCGCGAACTAAGAGGCGAGCCGTGCCATGAATTCGTAATGCAACCGCCGCCCAAAAAAGGAATTGGTACCGCAAAATCTTTCGGTATAAAATTGCCCGATTTAGAACGTATTGAGGAAGCCTGCGCCTATTACATAAGCGAAGTGAGCGAGATGCTTCGCGCCCAAAAATCCTGCGCTACCTATGTTCAGGTTTTTATCATTACCAATTATCACAATAATGTGGACAAGCAATATTCCGATAGCCGAACGGTAACTTTGGATATTCCTACGAACGACACCTTCAACCTTATTTCCGCTGCCCGAAAAGCGTTGGTAGAAATTTATAAACCCGGTTATCGCTACAAAAAAGTAGGGGTGAACCTTACGGGAATTATTCCGCAGGATTATGTGCAGGGAAATCTGTTTCACCAACCTTCTAAATTAAATAACTTAAAACTTATAGAAACCTTTGATGCCATCAACCGGAAATTTGGAAAAGCAACTATTTCTTCAGGTTTGGTGGGCACACGAGTTATTGAATGGGAACTCATTAAAAAAGAACGAAGCCCGCGTTACACCACGCAGTGGAAGGAACTGTTGAAAGTTGGAAAATAAAACTCAAAAATCAACTTTTTTAAAATCAACTTTTCCGTTTTCATCAATTACTTTATAAACTCCAAACGGGGCATCTTCATCCACAATTAAAAAACTTTCATCTTTCTCATAATTATTGAGATAAGTTTTGTCTTCTGCTAGGTATGAAAACAACACCCTAAACAGGTTTACATTTGTCTTCAATTTATCATCAAACCTCGGGGTTTCATTGTCGGGCCATTTTATGGCAAGCGTGGAAGCAAATATTGAGTTTATAAGCTTAGGGTCAGTTATTTTTTTATGACGTTCGCTCGTGTAGTTTAAACCCACATACCCTCCGTGGTCAGCGACTATAACTACAAGCGCTGAGGGATCATTTTTGGTTATTAGGGCAATCATCTCGCGCAACCAAAGATTTGCTTTTTCAAAATTTTCAACATACACTTTTCTTTCTTCCTCTTTGCCCTTGGATTGGTTTTTTGTGACGGAAATATGGCCCGGAAGAATTTTTTCAATAAAATAAAAGTTAGCTTGATTTTTATTTTCTTTAATAGCTTTTTTCATTTCATCAAGGCTATTCACTGCCATGTCAAACCCGCGTGATAAAAATGAAAGTTCTTTATATGGAATGGAGCAATAATCATAACCTAACGTTGGCCTATTGACAATGATATATGGAAATTCAATGATCAGCGATGTTTTGTAGTTGTTTTTGTTAAAGACAGATACCACGACATTATTGCTGGCTATACTTTTTCGTAACCCATAGGCTTCCTTTGTGTTACCTTTCGGATTTTTATAATAATGATGTTTCATCGCAAACATGGAACTATTGGAGGTAATTGTGTTGGTATAATTACTTCGGAAATTGGGATAAATCTTAAAATCTTTTTCGATTAGAAAACTTTCAAAGTTACTATTGTCAATATGGTAAGGCTCACTTTTTAAGGTATTGGCATTGCCATAACCATCTGGCTGAATAATATAAACATTTGGCCTTTTCTTAAAGGTAACTTCTGAAATATTATCTGGCAATTGTTTCCATCCCGAAGAAAGATTAATATTATTCCCAACATAAACAGCCAATTGGATTGCTACAATCAATGCGAGTATATATTCAAGAATAATTACTTTGTTTAGATGCTTTTTTAAAAGAAAGGAAAACCCAAACATAAGTATCATGACTAAAAGAATTATCTTCTTCACCGGTCCAATAATACTATAAGTAAGGAGCGCGGCAAAACCTACCACATTTGAGAAGGTCAACAGTAAGTCATAATGTTTAGCAGCGAATGTTATTTTTTTCGAAAAAATTTTTAATAAAAAATTGATAATGATAGGGATCACTAAAAAGAAAGCGATAAAAAACAATAGCTGGGCTAGAGAATCAACCAGCGTAAAATTTGAATAATAGTTATAAAGAAAAGGATATAGACCGCTTGCAATACCTACTATTTTAGGGCTCTTGGTATTATGTAAATTTTTCAAAAAGGTTCAATTTTTGTCGAAAATAAAAATACTAAATAATTCTTGTTTCGAAATTCTGCCATCCTGTCATAATCCTTCCGCTGGCATAATCATTGACTTATACACTCCGTAAAATAAAAATTGAATTAACTAAATATATAACACAATAGATATGAGTAAAATAATTGGAATCGACTTAGGTACAACCAACTCCTGCGTTGCCGTGATGGAAGGTAGCGAGCCAACGGTTATTCCTAACGCCGAAGGAAAAAGAACAACTCCTTCCGTAATTGCATTTGTGGAAGGTGGCGAAATTAAAGTAGGCGACCCTGCAAAACGTCAGGCTGTTACTAACCCTACAAAGACCATCAGCTCCATTAAGCGATTTATGGGGAACAAATATTCCGAATCAAAGAGTGAAGCGGAACACGCAGCATATAAAGTGGTAAAAGGTGATAACGATACCGCCCGTGTTGACATTGACGGCCGTATGTACACCCCACAGGAACTGAGTGCAATGATTCTTCAGAAAATGAAGAAGACCGCCGAGGATTATTTAGGACAAGATGTTACCCGTGCGGTAATTACCGTTCCTGCATATTTTAACGATAGCCAGCGCCACGCAACCAAGGAAGCCGGTGAAATTGCCGGTCTTAAAGTAGAACGTATCATTAATGAGCCAACCGCAGCAGCATTGGCTTACGGTCTTGATAAAAAAGGGACCGACCAGAAAGTAGTGGTATTTGACTTTGGTGGTGGTACGCACGACGTTAGTATCCTTGAATTGGGAGACGGCGTTTTTGAAGTATTGGCTACCGATGGTGATACCCACTTGGGGGGTGATGATGTTGACCAAAAGATTATTAACTGGTTGGCTGATGAATTCAAAAAAGAAGAAGATTTTGATTTGAAAAAAGACCCAATGGCGCTTCAACGTTTAAAGGAAGCTGCCGAGAAAGCAAAAATTGAATTGTCTTCTGCAACACAAACCGAAATCAACTTGCCATACATTACAGCTACTGCCAGCGGACCAAAACACTTGGTAAAAACGTTGACCCGAGCTAAGTTTGAGCAGTTGATAGAAGATCTTGTAAAAAGAACAATCGAGCCTTGTGAAAAAGCAATGAAAGCTGCTGGTTTGAGCAAAAGTGATATAGACGAAGTAATTCTTGTTGGTGGTTCTACCCGTATTCCTGCAGTTCAGGAAGCAGTGGAAAAATTCTTCGGAAAAAAACCACACAAAGGGGTAAATCCAGATGAAGTTGTAGCTGTAGGTGCCGCAATTCAAGGTGGTGTATTGACCGGAGATGTGAAAGACGTACTTCTTTTAGATGTAACCCCACTTTCACTTGGTATTGAGACAATGGGTGGTGTAATGACCAAATTGATTGAGGCAAACACAACCATTCCTACCAAGAAGAGTCAGGTATTCTCTACTGCGGCAGATAACCAGCCGAGTGTTGAAATTCACGTATTGCAAGGGGAGCGCCCAATGGCGAACGACAATAAGACAATCGGTCGTTTCCACTTAGACGGAATTCCACCAGCGCAGCGCGGGGTGCCACAAATTGAAGTAACCTTCGATATTGATGCTAACGGTATCATTAAAGTAAGCGCTACCGACAAGGCTACCAACAAAACGCAGGACATTCGTATTGAGGCTTCTTCTGGCTTGACCGAAGAGGAAATCAAAAAGATGAAAGCAGATGCTGAAGCAAATGCCGAAAGCGATAAGGCTGCGAAGGAAAAAGTTGAAAAACTGAACGAAGCAGACGCAATGATTTTCCAGACTGAAAAACAACTGAAAGAGTTTGGCGATAAATTATCTGATGATAAGAAAAAGCCAATTGAGGAAGCTTTGGAAGAGTTGAAGAAAGCTTACGAAACCAAAGAGGTGAGCAATATTCAGCCAGCTTTGGATAAGATTAACGAAGCTTGGAAAGTTGCTTCAGAAGAAATGTACAAAGCCCAGTCAGACCAGCAGGGTGCCCCAACCGGTGATGCCGGAGCAGGAGCAGAGCAGGGAAGCACAAGCGGCGGCGCTGAAAACAGCGACGTTGAGGACGTAGATTTTGAAGAAGTAAAATAAGTTTTTAGAAATAGATTAATGTGAAAACCGCAACCTTTGGATTGCGGTTTTTTTCTTTACAAAATGAATGTATTTTAATTGCTAGGTAAATGAGCGGTCAATATTCCACTAGTACCACAATCTTCGGTAAAATTAAGTGATCCATTACTGTTTACTACCAACGTTACTATACAGTTATCCACACAGCCTGTGGTTACAGTTTCGGAATAGGTAAACGTGTTACCAACCTGTGAAACCAAGGTGAGGGATCCAATACAATATTCATAATCCACTGTACCGACGGAAAAGTCGCAAGCCATTTGTACCAACAAATTATAGACTTTTCCATTTGTATCAACTCCACTTCCTGACCAATCAAATGTACCTTGTACATCACGATCTTTATCATTACAATCTATTAAGTTTGAACATGAATTTTCTTGATCAAAATACCCATCGCCATCTAAATCTATAGCGTCACCGTGTGCCTTGTGAGCTTTAGCGGCATTAGTACTTACATTAATAATGTGTCCATTATGGCATACATCCACTTTTCTAGCTCTCTCAGCTCCGTTTTGATACTGTTGCTGTAGTTGCTGCTTCTTTATTTGGTCTGGTTCCCCTTCTTTTTCGCACGCGAAGACCATAAATGCGCACAGTAAGGCAAATGCATAATTTTTCATAATATATAGTTTATGGTTAAATACAGACTATAATGCTGAGGAGAAGATTTGGAGTGTTTAAAGTAGTGAATTTTAGCGACTTATATATAATTTATTTATTCTTTTTTAAACATTTCATTTGAACAGACACTATATTCATTAAACGTTACTTATAATTCAAAATCGCAACATATTGAAGTTGCGGCTTGACTATTCTTTCTTAAGACAATTTGATTATCTTTCCTTAAAATAAAAATGTATGGATACTATTTCTACCATCATCCTTGCCGGGGCGCTTATCATTATTATGCTGGGAATGGGACTTAGCTTGCACATGGCCGATTTTAAAAGAATATTTCGCTATCCGAAAGCTATTTTTATTGGGTTGACCAATCAATTGATGCTGTTACCGCTCATTGGTCTGGGAATTACGTGGCTATTCCCCATGCAGTCCGAAATAGCGATAGGGGTTATGATTTTGGCGGCCTGTCCCGGCGGACCTACATCAAATTTAATTTCGCATTTGGCAAAGGCAGATTTGGCGCTTTCGGTAACGCTTACGGCCTTCAGTAGCTTGATAACCATTTTAACGATTCCGTTTATTGTGAATTTTGCCCTGGAATATTTCTTAGGGGTGGGGCAAGTGGTTGAACTCAACGTACTTTCAACTATAGTTCAAATTTTTGTAATAGTAGTCATACCTATTATAATAGGAATGTGGGTGCGCAAGTATCGTCCGCGTTTTGCAGATAGCATGGCAAAGCCCGTGCGTATTGCTTCGGGCGTAGTTTTGGGGTTGATTATTGTTGGCTTAGTCATTAAGGAAAGAACCAACTTTGTTTCCTTTTTTGAAAAGGCAGGAATTGCTGCATTGGTTTTAAATGTGGCCACCATGGTACTGGGTTATTTTTCGGCAAAATTATTTGGTTTGGGAAAAAAGGCAGCACGCTCCATAGCTATTGAGTCGGGTATTCAAAACGGTACGCTCGCGATTACAATTGCGGTAGTGTTGCTTCATAATTCCGCTTTTGCAATAGTACCTGCGGTGTATAGTCTATTGATGTTCTTGACCGGAGGCATAGTAATTTATTGGTTTAATAGAGAAGATAGATAGTCCTTAGTGAAAACTGGATATTTAATTATTTTCAGTGTATTTTTTAAAATTGTCCAAAATAGCCTGCCAGCCTTCACGTTGCATTTCCACAGAGTTTTCGGTTTCTGCGTCAAATGTGGTGGTTATTTTAGTTTTTTCGTCTAAATCTTGAAAAGTTGTAGTTACTTTTCTGCCGTCGTCCAGAGTATAACTTATTTTCTTTTGAGGTGCTATTTCATAATAAGTTCCCTCAAAACCAAACCCAAAACTGCCGTCTTTGGCTTCCATTCGTGAGCAAAGTTTTCCGCCTACACGTAGGTCGTTTGTGGCTTTTGGGCAATGCCAATCGTCACTGGCAAAGTTCCATTTAGTAATGTGCCCGGGTTGGTTCCAGTATTCCCAAACCTTTTTGGGCGCAGCGTTTATCGTGTTTTGCACGGTGACTTTTGTCTTTACCATGGCCATGAATTTTACGTATGTTAGTTCTAATCTAAAATAATTAAATTTTTATTTAGATTTTTAAAACAACACATTCCATTTTAAAGAAAAAAAAAGCGACTCTAAAAGAGCCGCTCAATTTAAAAGCTTGTTTTTTAACCAAATATTAAGCTTTAAGGTCTTTGGAGTGGGTGGGGGCCACTTGGTTTAAAGACCGGGGGCAATCTACTAATATTTTTCAAAAACACAATGTTTTTTATCGATAAAATATGTTTTTAACCGTGTTTAAAAAATAAGCGGCCCATTATAGGCCGCTTGGAAATGAGGAAATAGAATAGTGTTAATCTTCATTTTCGTCCCGTTCTACAGCTATTATGGACTGCGCGGGCTCAATTTGTGGGGAGTTATTGAGTAAATCTATTTTTGCTCCAGAATTTGACAGCAATATCACTGAAAAATCACTCGGATTGTTAAAATTATTTTCTGCTACCATAAGCTGCTTCAAATTTGGACAACTTGCCAATGATTGTGGTAAAGCGCCATACAAATCGTTATCAAACACATTAAAAACTTCAATCTGCCTAAGATTTCCCAAACTTTCGGGCACCGTTCCGCTCAATTGGTTACTGCTTAGGTGCAGCTGCTTCAAATTAGAAAGCCTGCCCAAAGACTCCGGAATGTTTCCATTAATGGCAGTGCCGTTTATTGCTAGAACCTCTAATTGTCCCAGATCGCCCAATTCCACAGGGATGGTTCCCGAAATAGGATTAAACGACAACTCCAATTTTTTCAAATTTTTTAATTGTCCCAAGGAGGCCGGCAATGTACCATTCAAATTATTGAACAATAAATTGATGCCAGTTACCTTATTGTGTTCAACCGTAACTCCGTACCAAGTTTCCACAGGTTGCTCCACGTTCCATTGTTTGTTCCATTCCAATCCATTGGTAGCGGTATAAAGATCTAAAAGAACTTGTTTTTCTTGTTTGCTTACCTGTGCCAAAACTATGGACGCGATAAACATACATATGCAGGTTAATGTTGCCTTTTTCATAGTTTGGGGCTATTTGGTTGTTAAAGCGAAGTAAAAGAAACACAAAAGAAGTTAAAACACAAAATTATTCGATGAAATACACAATAAACAGTATGCTATTTTGAAATATTTAGCAATAATTCTCTGTTTACCTCGTGAATACCATCAAAAACCTCAATTTTTAATCGATCTTGAAAAAGTTTGTTTCCCTTCAGTTTTTCTTCGGTTTCCCGTGCTTCAGTAATATATTGGTCCTTATTGCCATAAAGATAGATTACTTGTGTATTGGGACTTAAAAATTCAAAATCTGAAGGTTCCAATTCCGCAGGTATACCACCCGAATGCAGAATCAATTTATTGCACTGAATCTCTCGGCTCGCCACCCACCGTGTAGCTATGGAAACCCCTTGAGAATAGCCCATCACGATTAAATTTGGGAAGCTTTCAATCGATTCTTTTTTATAAACGGCATCAACATAATTCAAAATATTTTGGGTTTCTGTCATGGTGTTTTCACGCGTGAGCCAAGAGGCACCCACGTGTTTAAAATCTTTTCCCTGATAGTATTTTGAAGGGGCTTGGGGAGCAATGATGTAATTTTCATCAGCGTCCAATTCTGAAAAATAATTAATAAAATATTTACTCAAATAGCCCATTCCGTGGAAAACCATCCAAACATTTTTTGTCTTTTCGGTTAAGTTATTGAGTGTTCGGTAGGTATTTGTAGAGGTGTAGGCGGCTTCTTTTTGGGTACTCATATTGTTAACTTCAATTTTGTATTTTTACAAATGTAAACCAATACAATGAAGTACACCAATGATGAAATTTTGGCAGCGTGCAATAAAATGTGCCAAAATACCCTGATGGAAACCTTGGGGATAGAATTCACCGAAGTAGGCGAAGATTTTTTAGTAGCCCGAATGCCTGTAACCCCTAAGGTTCACCAACCAGATGGTGTGTTGCATGGCGGCGCTTCTGTGGCTTTGGCAGAAAGTGTTGGTAGTGCTGGGGCTTTTATGTTTTTGAATACCAAAGATATCGTAATCCGTGGAATTGAAATTGCAGCCAACCACGTAAAAAGCGTCCGTGATGGCTATGTTTATGCCCACGCTAACATTGTTCACAAAGGAAGAACAACCCAGCTTTGGCAGATAAAAATACTGAACGAAGACGGTGCTCTTGTCTCGCTCGTAAAACTCACCACCCTTACCTTACCCAAACACCAATAATGGACTTTAGCCTACTGACCGAAAAAATTTCAAAACAACTAAAAGAAAACTTGCCCTTTGTGGTTTATTCCTTACCACTAGAAGAGAAAGTTTTCGCTTTGCTTCAAAAAGATCAAACACGTTTTACCATAACAGAAATGACTCAGAACGGTTTTGTTTTGGCACCTTTTGAATATGATGGCAATGCGCTTTTTATTCCTGAAAATGTTTCCGAAAAAATTGAGAGTGAAATATTAAATTCTGATAATGAAGCAGCTAAAACCCTAATTGCTAAAAATGCTGCGGAAGAAAAAGAATACTCAGAAAAGGTGGCTAAAACGATTGAAAAGATTAAAAGAAGAAAAGCTTACAAAATTGTTCTTTCCCGCTTTAAGGAATTTCCCTTAAAGGACTTTTCGGTTGAATTACTTCTAAATCGATTATTCTCAATATACCCTACTGCTTTTCGATATATTTGGTATCACCCGCAGACAGGACTGTGGTGCGGTGCCACACCAGAAACTTTAGTACAGGTAGAAAAGGATTCTTTTAAAACAATGGCATTGGCGGG
>DEXQ01000018.1:394892-491576 GCA_002364215.1 Aequorivita sp. UBA3180
TAAAACAATGGCATTGGCGGGCACACAGCCTTTAACTGATAAAGTACCGGTGGTTTGGGGCCCAAAGGAGCTTGATGAACAGCAATTGGTAACAGATGCTATAACCAATAGCTTGCAACGTGTAACTTCGGTTTTGAAAGTTTCCAATCCACATACCCATAGAGCTGGCTCATTATTGCATTTGCGCACAGATATAACTGGAATTCTAAAAAATGGAAAAGCTACCTTGACTACAATAGCTGCTGCTCTTCATCCTACACCCGCCGTTTGCGGTACACCACAAAAATTTGCCAAGGAATTTATCCATGAAAATGAAGGCTACGACCGCGAATTTTATACTGGATTTTTAGGGCCCATACGAGAAAATGGAGCAACAGCCTCGCTAATGGTAAATCTACGCTGTATGAAAATAGAAAACAACACTGCCCGTATTTTTGTGGGTGGTGGCATTACTATTGGTTCGCAACCGAGTGACGAATGGCAGGAAACACAAAATAAAATGCAGACCATGCTGCAAGTATTGCAGCCTATGCTGTAATAATTTTCGGCGTCTTTGTACCTTTGCGAAGCATGAAATTCTCAAATAAGATTCTCTCACAAACGCTTGTTCAATTATGTTTGGACAAGGGTATAGACCATATAGTTATTTCTCCCGGATCGCGCAGTGCCCCACTTACCATTAGTTTTGGGGAACATCCAGATTTCAAATGTTTTAGCATAGTGGATGAGCGTTGCGCCGCCTTTTTCGCATTGGGAATTGCGCAACAACTACAAAAACCCGTTGCCGTTGTGTGTACATCTGGCTCGGCTTTGCTCAATTATTATCCCGCGGTTGTCGAAGCGTTTTACAGCGATATTCCATTAGTTGTCATCTCGGCAGATAGACCAGCAAACTATATAGATATTGGTGATGGGCAGACTATCAGGCAGGAAAATGTTTTTGAAAACCACATTCTTTACAGTGCAAATTGCATTGAAGGTGATGACTTTCAGATTAAAAATGAAACCGAAATAAATGTTGCCTTAAATACGGCAATCGAGCTGAACGGCCCCGTTCATTTAAACATTCCCTTTTCCGAACCTCTATACCACACTTCGGAGAACCAAATGGTCTGGCCGCAAAATGTAGCGCCACGTTTGGATAAGGAAACTTTAGAAGAAAATTTGGAACCTTTTTTATCCAAATGGAACCCAAGCAAACGTAAAATGATTTTAGTGGGTGTTTTACCTCCAAATAGTGTGGAACAGCGTTTTGTGGAACAACTGGCCAAGGATGAAAGTGTTTTGGTACTGACCGAAACCACTTCCAACCTTCATAATGAAAGCTTCATCACAGCCATAGACCAACTTATCGCGCCCTTAAGGGACGAAGATTTTAGAGAATTGCAACCAGATATTCTCCTCACTTTTGGCGGAATGGTGGTTTCAAAAAAAATTAAAGCATTTTTGCGCAGTTTTCCCCCAAAACAGCATTGGCACGTAGATACCAAAAAAGCCTTTGATACTTATTTTGTATTGACGCACCATTTCAAAACTACTGTCAATAATTTCTTTGTGAAATTTCTTCCGAAGACAACTGCGGTTGAAAGTGATTACCAAAAACATTGGCTTGGAACAAAACAATACAGATTGCAACGGCACCAAGCATACGAAAGCGAAATTCTCTATTCGGATTTTATTGTTTTTTGTGAAATATTCCACAACCTTCCACAAAATATTCAGTTGCAACTGAGCAACAGCGCAACGATTCGTTACGCCCAACTTTTTGAGATTCCACCTTCTGCCGAAGTTTTCTGCAATAGAGGCACCAGTGGAATAGACGGAAGCACGAGTACTGCAGTGGGAGCGGCTTACGCTTCAAAACTGCCTACTGTTTTCATAACGGGCGATCTTAGTTTTTTCTATGACAGCAATGCGCTTTGGAATAATTATATCCCAAAAAATTTCAAAGTAATAGTTGTGAACAATAGTGGCGGTGGTATTTTCAGAATCCTGCCTGGCGAAAAGGACACACAGCTTTTTGATACATATTTTGAAACAAAACACAACCTAAGCGCAAAACAGCTTTCGGAAATGTATGGTTTTAAATACGAAACAATTCACGCAAAAGAAGACTTGGCGATAAGACTAAAAAAATTTTTCAATATAAAGGAAGAGCCTGCTTTGCTGGAAATTTTCACACCTTCGAATGTAAATGATAAAGTGCTTTTGGATTATTTCAAGTTTATTTTATAAATACCCTTTTG
Source organism: Aequorivita sp. UBA3180 (assembly GCA_002364215.1). GTDB lineage: Bacteria > Bacteroidota > Bacteroidia > Flavobacteriales > Flavobacteriaceae > Aequorivita. The sequence continues at coordinate 397,139 of DEXQ01000018.1, forward strand.
CCCAAATAACGGCTTCCGTTAAATTATCGAACATATGAAATGGTTTCTTGCAGAACTTGGATTCTAGTTCTGCATTGGTGTGTCCCACTTCACTATAATTCACAACTGCCACGGCGCGTAATGTAGGTACTTTGTTAAGGTATTTGTAGTCCATGGGTTTGATAGAGTAAGAATGGACACGGTTTGATATATACACCCAGCGTTTGGAACCAAGGTAGTTAAGGCCTTTCAACAAAATGGAAAATCCGGTTTTATATGACATAACAATGCCTTCTTTTGCTTCAAAAACGACAACCGTATCATAAAAATAAATAACGCCAATATCTGTTTCCAGTTTTTTCTTTAACTGGAAACCTGAAGGAAGGTTATGTGGAGCAATTTTTTCCATTTTCAGTGTGAATTTACATTTTAAGTTTAATTTGTATATACGTGTTGCTAATTTTTTTTTGACAAGAATACAGTACCTTTGCCACTATGATAAAATTAGGTGATTACAATACTTTGGAGATTCTTCGGGAAACCGAACCAGGTCTATATTTAGGTGATGGTGATGAAAACGTGGTGCTTTTACCACATAAATACAAACCAGATGAATATGAAATAGGCGATGAGATTAGCGTTTTTATTTACCTTGACAACGAAGAAAGACCTATTGCCACAACGCTGGATCCTTTTCTGCAATTAAATACATTTGGATATCTACACTGCAGCGACGTAACCGAATATGGCGCCTTTATGGACTGGGGCTTGGAAAAACAGCTTTTTGTTCCTTTTAAGGAGCAGGCCCGCCCTATGAAAAAGGGCAATTGGTACATTGTCTATTTATATATTGATGATAAAACCAACCGTTTGGTGGGCAGCAGTAAGACGAATCACTTTCTTCAGAATGAAACCCTGACCGTAGAACCTTTTCAGGAAGTAGATATATTGGTTACGCATTTAACCGAAAAAGGCGCAAATGTTATAGTTAATGGGCTACACAAAGGATTGATCTATATTGAAGATATTTTTGAAGACATTCGCACTGGGGATAAGATGAAGGCTTTCATTAAAAAAATTCGTCCCGACAATAAGATTGATATCGTTCTGCAAACCCCAGGTTATAAAAGTATTGAGCCTAATGCAAACTTTATTCGGGAAGAATTGGAAGCTGCCGGAGGTTTTTTGCCTATTCACGACAAATCAGACCCTGACACAATAAAAAATATGTTGGGGATGAGCAAGAAGAGTTTTAAAAAGGCAATCGGAACGCTTTATAAAGACAAGCAGATTGTAATTAAAGAGGACGGAATAGAACTGATTTAGTTAGGTTTTTCTTCAAATTCGGGGCAGTCAACGCGAATGGCTTCGGTTTTTAATGGTTTTTGAAGATATTCGCAATAATCGCCCCCAGCTTGTTTTGTGTGGAACTTACAGGCAAAACACATCCGCTGCACGCTGATTATTCCAGCTTTATTCAAATTGTAAATAAGCTTTACAATGGTTTCATAAACAGTTTCCAGTTGGGCTGCATCAAAAGTGTCAAACTGTTTTTTTAGCGGATTTGCGTAATTTTCGGTTACTGTAACCAATTCTTTTCCCTTTTCCGAGAGAGCTATTAAATAACTTCGGCTGTCGGGTTTTGAATAATCCTTTAAAATTAATTTTTTCTGCTCCAACGATTTCACGGCATCACTGATGGTGGGCTTTGTAACATCTAATTCCTTAGCGAGATAACTAACTGTACAAAGTGAACTTTTGTGATAGGCAATAAAAATTAGTATTTGAATCTGTATTGGACTCACGCCAGATTTTTTTGCTTCGGCCCAAAGAAGTGTTCGGAAAACTTCTGAAATCCGTTCAAGACCAACTACTATTTTATTGCTCACACTTTCTTGCTGAAAGGAAGTATCGAAAACACTTTTTTCCATAATAAAGCCTGTTAGGGGGTATACCCTAACAGGCAAAGTTAGTATTCCTAATTACTTTTTCAAATTTTTTAGGCACAGTTTTCCATTTCCAAAATATAAAAACCTTTATCGGGGACTGCTGCTTCTATTTCTGGCGTTGCGTTTTCAATATGACAAAAATTACATCTTTTTGAATTGAATGCTTCAGTTTTAAACGGTTTGCTATCTAAATACTGTTTACCGTAACCATAAATTCGCTTTTCATCCCGCATCTCTTCACAAACTAAAATATCGAAATGCATTCGCGATCCATTATGTCTTTCCACATAAGTGTCCCAAACTGCTATTTTCATAATCAATTGTTTTTAACGGTATAAGGTAATGATAAATTACCGCTAGCTACACTGTAAACTTTATACACGCCAAGCATTGGCTTGTCCATATTTTCAGTATTTACCTGCATATACGCAGCGACGCCATCATAATTGAAACTGGTTTGATTGTTCATTCTGTATTTTGGAACCACAACTTTAATAGTATTGTTTATTGCCTTGACCCCATAGCCGGGAGAGTCCATATACATTGGCATTCCAGGGTTGGTGGGTGGCAGTTTTACCGTTGAATCGTCTTTTTTAAACTGCTTTACAGCAAGTCCTCCTTCAACTCTTTTATCTTCAACCAAAACAACCCAATGTGGATGCCAGATTACACCATCATTGTCATATTTACTATCCATATTCTCGTCCCATAGTGGAGTGTCATCAAAATCTGGGTGGGAGGTAAGGGCCAAGGCTACAATTCCATCAGTTTCACTGAACCCAACATCTGTAGACTTTAACGAAGTAGGGAAAACATATCCCAAAACAGGAGCTCCGTTCATTTTACCGGCAGGACTTGGAGTAGTGGCGCCTGCATTTCCGGCTACCGTTATTTCCCAAACTAAAACATCTAAACCAGCATGATATGTAACTTCGGCTTTTGTAATTTTTAAATCATCATTACCATATTCTGAATTTTGTGAGTGGGCAATAGTTGCCAGCAAAAGTGTTGCTATTATAAATATTGATCTTTTCATCTTTGTTTATTTAAATACAAAGGCTTTCAGTAGAAAACCTTTATGGTTAATTAATTTTTTAAATCGGCCATAGAGGCGCCATAGTTAATGTGTAACACATTACCAGTAGGAGTAACCAATGCTGGAACGGATTTTACACCTGCATTTTCGGCTTGTGGAATTTGTGATTTTTGCTCACCAAGATGAACCACCTCAACTGTAGCGGGATCCAACAATTCGAGAATTTCGTTTTCGGCGTTTACGCATACGGGACAACCCGCGTGATAAAAAACAGACTTTTTCATAATTAATAAGGATTTAAGTTTAACAGCAATATTGCTTTAGCAAATATAGTAAGGAATCCTAACTAAATAAAATAAAATTGATTTTATTTATATCTTAACACTAAAGTCATAAATTATTAATAACCGTTTATACGGTACGGAGCGCAGCGGGGGCACACGCCGTAGGGAGGACAGGAGTCGGCAAAAAGAAAACCACGGGAAGCGTCTTTGTAAGCAATATTCTTTACTTTGGTTGAACCGTCAGCATTGTAACTGCTATTGCCATAAACACCATATTCTTTAGGGTCTAAAGAAATTTGAATGTCAGATTTCACGTAGTTTTCACTAGCTGCCATCGCATCATACATACTTACCGGTTCCCGATAATTGTTTTTATTCATTTTAAATGAAGGAAGCTTGCTTGAAATCTTTTTCGAAAAGCCTGAATTGGAAGGTAGTAGCGAAGTGCTCATTAAACTTTCAACTTCTGGCAAGTTTACAAAGTCCAATTTTAGTTTATTGGACTCAAAATCCAACTGTGCCAAGGCGATCAGTGGAAATAGAAAAAGAAGAAATAGCAATTTTTTCATCAGACAAAGGTAACAAAAGTTAGGCCAAGTTTAAACCCAATCTAAATTCAAAACGTTGCGAAAAATTGGTTATTATAAACTCAAGCTTTTGGCGGTATTTTTAGGTACTGCATCTTGGTGAACCGTAATGCTTATTGCCTTTAAGCGCATATAGGCCTCGCTAAAATATACATATCCGCCGTTGGCTACGCGCGTTTCGTCTGTTCCCCAACTGTTTTTTACTTTGTAATATTTTGTTCCGTTTTGGTCGCGGAGCATTCCGGTTATGTGCATTAAGTGATCGTCAGTGGTATCATAGTTTTCAAATTCTTGCTGACGGTATTCCTGTGTGATTTTTCTTTCTGGGTAAACGCCCTGCAAGGCTTTAATATTATTTTCCGTTTCTTGCGGAATAACCGCTACGCCATCTTTTGAGGAAAAGGTTTTTTCGCTCACATCGCAGTCCAATTCAACAGTAAAGCCGTTTTCCAAAGCATTATCAATAGTAGCCATCATTTCATCCAACGGAATGTTATAAAAGCTGCCATTGCTCCAATTGTCCGGGATGTTCAAGATAAATTTTGAATAAAATGGAGCGTGGGTAAAACTGGTAAGGTTCACGTAATCTGCAGGCTGTATTTGGGTCATTGCCAAAAAGGTTTGTGGCGTGTATTGTTTCCCTTCATAAGTGAAGTTGGTTACGTTTTTCCCGATGTAGGCATCCAGTACCCCTTCAATTGCAGCGCGCCATTTTTTGCTCAGTTTTCTTCCGGGATTGTCCACGTATGTTTTCAGCATTGCTTCTAAAACTGCAACCATTTCGGCGTGGTTATGGGTTGTTACTCCAGCATCCAAACCATCAAAAACCGCTTCGGGTACCAAACCATATTTTTCTACGGAATTCATTACATCGTGCGCTAAGCCACCTTCACTGAACTGCGCTTTTCCTTGGCGCATAATAAAGTTTTCAGCTTTTAACGGGTAGGTGTTTCGCACTTGGTACATTTCGCTTAAATCAATATTTTTTCCTGTAAGACGAATAATTTCAGACTCTAAAAATGATGAAGCAGAAAAACTCCAACAAGTTCCGGTTATGCCTTGGCTTATAACGGGAGTAGTTTCAAGGTCTGTAATGGTTGTAAATTTATAGGCTTCTTGAGCGGAAAGTGTTACTGTGAAAAGTATTATGAAGAAGAAAAGTAAATGTTTCATTGTTTATGTCAGGTCGAGCGCAGTCGAGACCTTATTTAAGTTACAAGTTAGAATGACCTCTCGACTGCGCTCGAGCGGGACATTGCTTTATTTAATATTTTGATTTCATATATTTACGCTAAAATAATAATTATGTCTTCACCCAACTGGAAAACAGCTAAAGAATATACCGATATAACCTATAAAAAGGCAAATGGCGTGGCCCGTATTGCTTTTAACAGACCTGATGTACGCAATGCCTTTAGGCCTAAAACCACTGCCGAACTGCTGGATGCTTTTCACGATGCACAAGAAGATACTTCCATTGGTGTGGTTTTGCTTTCTGCCGAAGGACCTTCCTCGAAAGATGGGGTGTTTAGTTTTTGTAGCGGTGGCGACCAGAAAGCGCGTGGCCACCAAGGGTATGTGGGTGATGATGGCTACCACCGTTTAAATATTCTTGATGTACAACGGTTAATTCGTTTTATGCCGAAGGCCGTTATTTGTGTGGTCCCGGGTTGGGCTGTGGGTGGCGGACATAGTCTGCACGTGGTTTGCGATTTAACCTTGGCGAGCAAGGAACACGCTATTTTTAAACAGACCGATGCCGATGTTACCAGTTTTGACGGTGGCTACGGAAGTGCTTATTTAGCTAAAATGGTAGGGCAGAAGCGGGCTCGTGAAATCTTTTTCCTCGGAAGAAATTATTCTGCGCAGGAGGCTTTTGAGATGGGGATGGTGAATGCCGTGATTCCGCACGATGAATTGGAAGACACCGCTTTTGAATGGGCGCAGGAAATTCTTGCGAAGAGCCCAACTTCCATTAAGATGCTGAAGTTTGCCATGAACCTTACCGATGACGGTATGGTGGGGCAACAAGTATTTGCGGGTGAAGCTACGCGCCTTGCCTATATGACGGACGAAGCGAAAGAGGGGCGGGATGCGTTTCTTGAAAAGCGGAAACCTAATTTTGATAAGAAGTGGTTGCCTTAGGGTTCACATGTGTTGTCGATTTTAAGTTAACTTTCTTTGGGAATTTCGCTATCTACCAATTCTTTTTGAACCCAGGCCATTGCTTCGCTTAGGGTATCGAAGATTTCAAATTTCTTTTTGTAGAACATGCTTTCCAATTTGGCGTTTGATTTTGCCATTGTTGTATCAGCCACTATAGCCATAGCCACGAGGTTGTGGATTTTTGAGGTTTCGAGATAGGTTAGGGGATCTACTGCGTAGTTAAAATATCTATTTGAGATATAGACCATTTTTTTGTTTGCAAAATGTTCGTCCACCACTTTGCGCAGTTTGTCATTGTGGGCCGGGATTACAGTAACACCTTCCTTGATTTGGTTCACAAGGAAATTATCAAAGATGAAGACTTCTGATTCTTTGAATTCGTAATAGTGAAACATGCCCATAGTGCTTTGTATTTGTTAGTTTTCTTAAATATACGGAAGTTTTAATTATTATTTTAAGGCTGTTTTTTAAAATTAATGTGATTTGTCTTCTTTTTTGAGATCGTTTATGTTTTTTGTAATCGCTATGAGCTCTTGGTAGCTTAGGTTGCTGATGGCTTGTTTTAGGTTGGCCTCTGCTTGGTCGCGGATGAGTTTTTGTAGGGGGTGGTTCTCGTTTAGGGTCTCATTTTTTTCTGGGGTGTAGGCGAAGAGATCGCTTGGTTCGCAGACTAGGTGCTTGCAAAGTATTTCTATATGTTTTAAGAGGATGCCGCGGGGCGCTCTGTAGAGTAGGTTGCCCGCTGCGCTGCTTGATATGCCGTGTTTTATCATAAATGAATAGCCTTTGTCTATGCCACGGGCCTTGAATACTTGTTCTAGGTTTAGTGTTATCATACTGCTTGGGTTTTGTTCTACTAAATTATTATTTTATTTGGAAAGTTACAAGGGTGTTTTTGAAAGTATAAAAGTAAAATGTGAAAAGATGAAAAGAAAAGGTGAAAGTTTAATATTATAATATGAAAGTATAAAAATATAAAGTTAAAATGATAAATGTAAAATTTAAAATGTAAAAGTATTTTATGAAAGTAATTGTATAAAATGTGAAAGTAAGAAGCTGCTTTGTGAAAGTATGGGGTGAAAATATGAAAGTTTTGTGTGTGAGGTGAGGTTTAGGTCTTTGGTATATGTTGTACAGGGGCGTTAGCTGGAGAAGTATGATTTCGGTCTAATAAAATCTGATAATACTAATTGAAAATTCCCAAATGCTTTCAAGTATTTTTCTTTGATATCATTATTTAATAAATTTTCATCCTTTGATTTATAAAATTCGTGATCTAATATTTGTTTAAAACCTATAATCATTATTTGGGATAGTAAAAGTTCACAGTGCTTTTTCATATCTTCAATATCTGCTTTAAAACATTCCTTTGAAATTTCAATTTTTTTAGATTTATCCGAATTTATAAAATCTTGGTGAATAGGTTTTTTAATTGGGTGGCTATCATAATGTTTGATACAGTTAGATATATAACTTATACGGCTGGTTATATAAAAGTGATGGTGTGATTTGTAAATATCAATTCCGAATTCTTTTTTGCAATAATCCTTAATACTTAATAAATCACTCATATCATTTATTTCTTGCAACAAAAAATCTGTTGCCTTTACTAGAGCTTTTAGATAAGCTTCGTATTTATGGAATAGACCTACGTAACCTAGTCTAATTGTTTCGTAAAGATTATCTTTCAAATCATCCTTCGTCAGATTTAACAAATGTTTGTATGTCGATTTTGAGATTTGACTCCAACTCTCAACGATGGATTTATTTGCTGCTGGAATGTAATAATTTAAAAAAAGGCCTTGTAAGCTATTTAAATCCGCATTTGTTTTTACTATTAAATCGAAAAGATGTTTGCCTTCTTCGGTTTCTTGTAAAAGGTGAAAATTATTGATTTTCGAAAAATTAGCAGTCAACAGATCGATATATAAATCAATGCTATTTTTCTTGGGTCTTTTCATAATTTGCCTAACATTTGGATAAAAACCATATAGCCTTTATTCTTATAACAAATTTTATGGTTTCCCTTCAAATATACCCCAAAACCCAAGTTGTTAAAGAATAGGTTTCAGGAAGTTATCAACGAAAGGTTGTGGAAAGCGCAAAAAAAAAACGCCAGCTATGTGTTTCGCTGGCGTTTTTAATTTCTTACTACTTACTATTTTGCATAAGCATCTGTATGGACATTTTTAACTGCCCGGCCACTTGGGTCGTTCATATTCTTAAAGCTGGCATCCCATTGCAATGCAATGGGGCTGCTGCACGCCACCGAGGGTACACTGGGCACGCTTAGTGCAGCGGTGTCGCTGGGGAAATGTTCTGCAAAAATGCTTCGGTAATAAAACTCTTCTTTGCTGGTGGGGGTTTGGAGGGGAAACTTGTATTTGGCGTTTGCCAATTGCTCATCGGTTACTTTTTCGTTTACCATTTCCTTTAGGGTGTCTATCCAACTGTAGCCCACACCATCGCTAAATTGTTCCTTTTGTCGCCAGGCAACGCTTTCGGGGAGCATGTCTTCAAAGGCTTTTCGCAATACCCACTTTTCCATGCGTTCGCCGTTTATCATTTTGTCTTGCGGGTTTATGCGCATGGCTACGTCCATAAATTCTTTATCGAGGAAAGGTACACGCCCTTCTATACCCCAACTGGCAAGACTTTTGTTGGCTCGGAGGCAATCGTACATATGGAGTTTGTCTAACTTGCGCACGTTTTCCTTATGAAATTCCTCTGCATTGGGGGCTTTGTGGAAATAGAGGTAGCCGCCAAAAATTTCATCAGCTCCTTCGCCGCTAAGTACCATTTTTATACCCATCGCCTTGATAGCGCGCGCCATTAAATACATAGGTGTGCTGGCGCGGATGGTGGTTATATCATAGGTTTCCAAATGATAAATCACATCGCGAATGGCGTCTATGCCTTCTTGGATGGTAAATTTTATTTCGTGGTGAACGGTCTTTAAATGATCTGCCACTTTTTGCGCTGCTGCAAGATCGGGGCTGCCTTCAAGTCCGATAGCGAAACTGTGAAGCTGTGGATACCAAGCGCCTTCGGTGTCTTCGCTTTCAATACGTTTTTCGGCATATTTTTTTGCGATTGCGGAAGTGATGCTGCTGTCCAAGCCGCCGGAAAGTAAAACTCCGTATGGCACATCGCTCATCAATTGACGGTGTACTGCTGCTTCCAAGGCTTTGCGGAGTTCGGCAATTTCGGTGGCGTTGTTTTTTACACTTTCATAATCCATCCAATCGCGGGAGTACCAGCGTTTCAGTTCGCCTTCGCGGCTGTCCAGATAATGGCCGGGCGGGAAGAGCTCTATTTTGGTGCAAACGCCTTCCAAAGCTTTTAATTCGGAAGCTACGTAAAAGGTTCCGTTTTGGTCCCAACCGATATATAGTGGAATAATGCCCATGTGGTCGCGGGCAATAAAGTAGTTGTCGTTTTCAATATCGTAGAGTGCAAAGCCGAAAATGCCGTTCATTTCATCGAGGAAGCTGGCACCTTTCTCTTTATATAAAGGAAGAATTACCTCGCAGTCGCTTTTGGTCTGGAACTCATAATCCTTGAATTGCTTTCGGAGCGCCATATGATTATAGATTTCGCCATTGGCGGCCAAAACCAGATTACCATCACTGCTGAAAAGCGGTTGCTTTCCGGAAGTGGGATCAACTATCGCAAGCCGCTCGTGTGCCATAATAGCTTTGTCGTTACTGAAAATTCCGCTCCAGTCCGGTCCGCGGTGACGGATACATTTTGCCATTGACAACACCTGAAGTCTGAGAGCCTCTGAGGGCTCTTTAAGTTTGAATGCACATACAATTCCACACATAATTGAAAAGTTATTTGGTTAATGGTTAATGGTTAATAGTTACTCTGTTTGACATCTCTTCCCAGCACTCCCTTCAAAGGGAGGGAGTTTGCCTTCAAAATTCAAAATGAATTTTGATAATTTCCTTTTTGAAGGGGGCAAGGGGATGTAAAAAAAAACCCGCCAGGTAAAAAACCTGACGGGCTATATATCGCGACAAGTTTTTGTTACGGCAGCTCGTTATTATTATTATTTAAACTGATGAAGGACATAAACTTGTTATATTTTATAATTGAATTGCTAATTTAAAGTAATTAATTGCAGACTTCCAAATATTTATTGAATAAATGGTAATTAATAGTTTAAACTATTGAATATTCGGTAAAGTGCAATATTTTATGATTTTACACTGAATTGTATTGTATCTATTTATAGTATTGAATGATTTATTCTTCTTTAATTCATTAATAATAAAATTTCCGCAGGAAGGGAATCTTTGGGAATTTCATTGCCCGCAGTATTATAAAACGCGTACATAACATTAATGTCATCTAATAGTTTTATCATATAGATCTCACGTTTCGGGTTGTAAAAGGTTATAAAGTCTGCATGGCGAATGGTATAATCTTTATAATCCTTATCTACCTTCAGCCTAACCTCTGCGGGAATAATTTCACTGGGCATAAATTCAGAATTGAAGATCAGAATACCATTAGGAAGGTAGGAAGCCGAAAAACCCGGACGGCCGTCTTCTTCAAATTTGGCAATATAGCCGATGTTTTGCGCATCCTGCATCCCGTCCATTTCTTGCACCTGCCATTCGGAAACAAAGTTGGTAGGAAATAATTCTCCCTGACGGTCCAAAACGGATTGTGGAACTTGTGATTCTGGTATGTAGCGAACATTATTATTAACATCTTGCGAATACGTGATTGTACTTATTAAAAAGCTTAATAGTAGTATAGTAATTTTTCTCATAGTCATATTTTTTTTAAATATGCTATAAGATACGGAGCTTAGGGGAAGAATAACAGGACTTTAGCGTTATCTTAACTTGGGAAACTCAGAGGGGTTTGCTTCGTGCATAATTTCATAAACCTTTTCATAAACATCTTCCACGGAAGGCTTGCTGAAATAATCACCATCAGTGCCATAGGGTGGACGGTGGTCTTTCGCCGAAAGCGTTTGGGGTTTGCTATCCATAAACTTATAACCACCCTGCACTTCCATTATGTGGTTCAAAATATAAGCTGAAGCACCTCCTGGCACATCCTCATCAATAACTAGTAGGCGATTGGTCTTTGCTACACTTTTTACCACGTCATGGTTGATATCTAAGGGAAGAAGGGACTGTACGTCAATAATTTCGGCATCTATACCAGCTTGCTGAAGCTCCTTGGCAGCTTCTTCTACTATACGCAATGTGCTTCCGTAGGAAACCAAAGTAATATCGGTTCCTTCCTTAATAGTTTCCACAACGCCGATAGGGGTTTTGAACTCGCCAAGATTGTTTGGCATTTTTTCCTTTAAACGGTACCCGTTCAAGCATTCAATAACTAATGCGGGTTCGTCTGTTTCCAATAACGTATTATAAAAACCCGCAGCTTTGGTCATATTGCGAGGTACTAGAACATACATTCCGCGCAATAAATGAATCAAACCTGCCATCTGCGAGCCACTGTGCCAAATACCTTCCAGCCTGTGGCCACGGGTACGGACTATTAAAGGGGCTTTTTGGGTGCCGTTTGTTCTGTAACGAACGGTTACCAAATCGTCACTCATGATTTGAAGACAATATAAAATGTAATCCAAATATTGAATCTCTGCAATTGGGCGGAGGCCACGCATTGCCATCCCAATTCCTTGGCCCAGAATGGTGGCTTCGCGAATTCCGGCATCGGCTACACGTAGCTTGCCATATTTTTCCTGCATTCCTTCGAGGCCTTGGTTTACATCGCCAATTTCGCCACTGTCTTCACCAAAAATCAATACATCGGGATGCTTGCTGAAGATAGCGTCAAAGTTATCGCGAAGCACGACGCGGCCATCTACTTCCTCGGCATCGGTTGCGTAGAAGGGAAGCACCTCCTTTATGGTTTTGGCGTTCTCTTTGGCCTCACTGTAAAGATGGGCACTGTATTTGGGCTGGATTGTTTCGTAATAATTCTCAATCCAATCGTGAAGTTGCTTCTTTTCAGAAGAATTTTCCCCTACTACATAGCGCAGTGCTTTTCGAGCTGAAGCGAGGATATTTCTACGCAATGGCTCCTTTTCGGAAGCCAATTCATTCTTTATTTTTTCAATGAAATTTTTGTTTGGGCTGCTCTCGGCTAAGTTGCCCAACAATACCACGGCTTCCTGCTGCTCCTTTTTCTGGGGAGCCACGAAGGCTTCCCAGGCTGCTTTTTTGCCGTCACGTACTTTCTTTTTTATTTCCTTTTCTATTTCTGAAAGTTCCTCATCAGTAGCAATATCACTGGCAATCATCCATTCGCGCATTTTCAGGTTGCAGTCGAATTTTGCCTCCCACTCCAAACGGTCCTTGCTTTTGTAGCGTTCGTGCGAGCCGCTGGTACTGTGGCCCTGTGGTTGAGTTAATTGCTGTACGTGAATTAAAACAGGAACGTGCTCTTCACGCGCAATTTTTGATGCACGGTTGTAAACCTCAATAAGTTCTGGGTAATCCCATCCTTTTACCCGGATAATTTCATAGCCATCTTCTTCTTCGGTGCGCTGGAATCCTTTTAATATTTCTGAAATGTTCTCTTTGGTAGTTTGGTATTTCGCGTGAACAGAGATTCCGTATTCATCGTCCCAAACGCTCATTACCATTGGAACTTGCAATACGCCCGCAGCATTAATGGTTTCCCAGAAAAGACCTTCACTGGTGCTGGCATTTCCTATAGTTCCCCAAGCAACTTCGTTACCATTGATTGAGAAATTGGTTTTGTTTTCAATGCCATTTACGTTCCTGAAAATTTTGGAAGCCTGTGCCAAGCCCAATAAACGGGGCATTTGTCCTGCTGTGGGAGAAATATCGGCACTGCTATTTTTTTGTTGGGTAAGGTTTTTCCAACTGCCGTCCTCGTTTAAACTGTGGGTTGCAAAGTGGCCGCCCATTTGTCTGCCGGCGCTCATGGGGTCAGCTTTTAAATCTGTGTGGGCGTAGAGCCCTGCAAAAAACTGCTCGATGGTAAGTTTGCCAATAGCCATCATAAAGGTTTGGTCGCGGTAGTAACCACTGCGCCAATCTCCATTTTGAAACGCCTTTGCCCAAGCTAGTTGCGGCACTTCCTTTCCGTCGCCAAAAATTCCAAACTTTGCTTTTCCGGTAAGTACTTCACGGCGCCCCAACAGACTACACTCACGGCTGGTTACAGCTATTTTGTAATCGTTTAAAACTGTTTCTTTGAAATCGTCAAAGGAAATCTCGCCGTTGGTCTTTGGGTCTGTCTGCATTTCAATGGGTTTTAGTTTTGCAAAAATAGCGAAATTGAGGGTGTTTCGCAATGCTTAGTTATCCACAGCTGGTTTTTGGAGACCGATGGATTTTCAGTTTAATCTTTTTTTGAGGGAACTACGTTAATAATCAACAACCTAAGCAATAGAATAAATGGAAAACCGTGCAATAAAACATCAAACCAGTCGGCTCCCTGCATTCCTTCGGCACCGCCTGCAATCCATTTTATTTTGCCCCAAATGTGTGGTTCAGGTAGAAAAGGGGCAAGACCCAAAGTTAGACAGAGAAGTATAATGATGCGCCAGTTGTTTAGTAATTGCATTTTTATAGTCGTGGAGTTGTTGAAATAGTATATTATAAATTGGTTTAATCATTAGTACCACCTTCGTGTGAAAAGGCCCAGTAAGGTCTTCGGGCTTAAAGTAATAATGAATCTTACCTTTTCATCGTAATGTGGCAGATTTGGTTCAAAACCTAAGTTTGAGTAGATCGGGAAATAAACCTCAAAATAATCGGCTACCAAACTTACGCGGATTCCGCTGTCAAAAACAGCATTGACTCCACGGTCTTTGTTCCCAACAAGACCTACATCGCCATAGGCATAAATCCATTTCCAAATATTGGTGCTTGCATTCACGGTAGTTATCCAACTATTGGCATAGGCCGGTTCCAATTGAGATTTAAAACCGCCTTCGGCTATGATGAGCTGTTGACTGAAAAGTCCGGAGTCCTCACTTCTTCCGTAATAATTATAGTCAAAAAGATAATCATTTGGACGGTCCAGAGCAAAGCTGAAAAAATCTTCGTCTTCACGGGTATCATTAAACAGAAAAACTCCTGCATAGAAGCGAAGGTTCAATTGACGGTTGCTCAAAAAAAGCTTACGATATTCTAGATCTACGGAAAGTTTACTGAATTTTGAGGAAATCTCATAATCAGCAACGCCCCTAAAATAGTTGATAAGATTGGGGTTGGAATATACATACTGCATGTTGAAAACGCTGTAATTGGGCTCTTGGTCTGGGTCATTGGGGTTTTCATCTCTGTATACATTCACATTCCGAAGGTTGATGAATTGTTTTTCGTTGTCTCTTAAATCATCATTTCTGAAAGCGAAAGTGATGTAGGGTGTAAAGCGTTTGTAAAAAAGACCGCGATCATAGGAATAGTAGTTTCCGGAAAAACCATAGCGCATGGCATACAGATTTCCTTGGTCCATAGTTTGGGTATAGCTTATGGAAGCACTCCCCACAAGGGTTTTTGATCTAAAACCGAATTGTGGCTCCAAACTATAATGCACTGCCTTGGGCAATACTGTTTTATTGTATAGCCGCAATCCTGCCGAAATACCGTCGTAAAGATTATACTCAAAAATTGGCATAAAGAAAAACTGGGTATAATTTGGATCCTCCACATCTTGGAAAAGCCGGAATTGCAACGGTTTGTTTAAAAGGCCATTAACGGTTTTAAAATTGTTTCTTCTGTTGTATTCGGGAATTCTGCCTTCATAGTTGAGGGCTAATTTTCGAATGTTTTTTGCAGGAATGGTTACCGTGCTTATGCTGTCTACAGGTTTTGTCCAGGTTTTATAGACAATTTCATCTTTGTTAAGACCGTAAAGCGATATGGGCAATTCATTTTCTCTATTATTCTTTATGAATACCTTTAAAGAATCTCCTTGCTTTACTACCCTTTTTATTTTGAAATCAATTGTAGTGCGGGTATCGGCAAAATCTTCAAAAAACCAATTTATGGGAAGTTCGGTTTTTTCTGAAAGAAAGCTTTCAAAATCAGATGATTTAATGGATTTCAATTTATTTTCAGCATAAAACTCTTTTATACTGCTGTTCAAAATACCAGCGCCCAAATAATCGTTTAAATATCGTAAACCCGTTGCGCCATAATAACCATTGGCAATATTCATATTGAATTTCAGCAAAGAATCCTTGGGCGTAGTCAATGCTTGGTGAATATTGTTACGCGCCATATTCAAATACAGAATAGGGTATTGGTCATTGAATTCAAGTTCTGCTGCATGCGCCCAACGGATTATCCACCAATTGCTAAGATTGCCTATTATCTTCATTTTAGGATAATAGGTATCCACATATTCCATCATCAAATAAATCTGCAATGCATCCTGAAGCCAATAATCATCGCGGGAGTCCATTATCAGCGTATTGTCAATATAGCGTCTTGTGATGGTTTTAAGCTGTTCCATATCATACTCAAAACCATCGGGAAATGGGCTGATGAAACGCGGCAGTTGGTTTAGGCCGTAAACTGGATTGGTTTTATAATCGGTTTCACTGATAACCATTTTCTCGAAAGGATAAGGGCCAAGCCTTTCGTCCAAAAAATGCACGATCCTATCAATCATTAAAGCTTGTACCGGTGGGTTCACCTTACTATTCTGCAAGTTGGTAATTACTTTCAGTTTGTCTGTCTCGATAGTTTCAAATGTTGAATTCTTTTCGAGGTAAACAGTTATGTTAGTTCGTTTCTCGGCCGAGAGAGTAATTGATTTTGTGTTTTGTGAAATGTTCTCCTCAATTATATTCAAATCTGAAACAATCGTATAATTCTTTGGAAGATGTAGTTTTACCGAAAACTCCGATGGTGTTAAAAATAAATCGTCTGTATTTTTATTGCTGTAAACCTGCCATTCACCATTATAAACCGCAGGTGATATGTACCAATATTTAAGCTTGTAATCACCATTTTTATCTACTCCATACCGCGTAAATTTACTATCGGGAAGTTTAACCGCATACTCTAAACTGAAAGTATAACTATCGTTTGGCAGCAATGGTTTTTCTGGAATAATTTTTAAAATATCTACATCATCGCCGCGCTGCCATTGTAACGGAACTTGAGTATTTCCATATATTTTTTCTATGGTTGTTTTTCCTCTATCCTCATCTTTTTCAAAGTGAAAGGAGCTGTTGTAGTTTTCTGCAAACCGCTGCCCCAGAGGACTCGTTTTTGTCGAAAAACTGTTGGCCCAATCAAAGAGGTAGAGTTCTTTTAAGGTATCTGCTGATGTATTTTTATAGGTTATTTCCTGCTTAATTGAAAGCGTTTTTTTTATCGGCACCAGTGTAGCATCAATATTTACAGTGTGCTGCGCCGCTGCTTGGATTGCCAAACAAAGAAAGAGTAAATATAGTATCCTTTTGGGCATCAAGAAGTTTTGAGGAATTTTAGCATTCGTGAGGCTGGAAGGTCTGTTTTTAAATAATACACTCCATTGGTGAGTTGGCTAACGTCAATTGAAAGATGCTGGGATGTTTCTGAATTAAATACCAAAAGTTTCTGTCCAAGCGTGTTATAAATTTCAAACGTAATATTTTTCGGAAAGTTTGGCCCCACTTGAATATTGAGATGTTTAGAAACCATTGTATTTTCAATAAAAATAGAAGTTTGGGTTAAAAAGTCATCGTTGCTTAAAACAATTTCCTTATTTGTTTCCAGATTCATCACAATAGGCAAGTGATCGCTCATATTGTAAAGATTTTCGCGCAATGCTTGACTAAAATCTCCCGTGCAGTCTGGGCTATTTATACTGTTGTCAAAACAATTGCCGTTGTTTCCGAAAGACTTATAAGTATCTTCTATGTATTTTAATTTCGGGTCGCTGAGCATGTTTTCTGAAACGGTAATAAAATCGAACCTGTCATCAAGTCCGCCGCCAGCTCCTGCACCAAATGGACCAGAACTTATTCGCGTACTTTGTGAATGTATATCCTGAAAATTAATGTTATTGTTCCAAGAGCCCGGACGGTCAATGGGGTCAACCATCACAATAGCGTTTGTAGGGTCCAATAATTCTTGGTATCCTGGTTCGCTTGCGGTATAAAAATTAAAGTCACCACTAAAAATTACAAATGAATTGGGATCCAAAGTTTCCAATCTATTGGTAAACTGGTTCACCATATCTAACCGCAATGTTTGATTACTGCTTCCTTGGCTCGACTTAAGGTGCGTTACAAAAACTTCAATAAAAATAGGGTCTGATTGTTGATCTGCAGTACTGAGCTTTAGTGTATAATGATTTATATCGCGCACTTGCGTGGGAATAACTTCGGAAGCTTCCAAAGAAAACATACCTTTTCTGTAAAACAAAATTTGTTGGTGGTCTGGATCGCCAGAGTGGCTAGGTTCAAAAGGAGCCCTTAAATAATTAGCACCTTCATCGTTTAGGGAAGTATTCAAAATTAAATCGGCGCCATACTCACTTTCCAGCTCGCAAATCATAAAAAGGTCTGGTTCATATTCGTTAAGGATTTCCATTAAAATCTGTTCCCTATTGTTGGGTTGTGCAGAGGGAAATTCAAGTAAGTTGTAAAACATTGTTTTAATGGTTCCTTGCGCGCTAACGCAGAGCGAAACAATAAAAAAAACCAATGTCAATATATTTTTAAGCATTCTGAAATTTTAAAAAATTAGAAGTTCGGACTTAAATTGTACTCGTTGTAAAAATCATTTAAAATTTGAAGCACTTCGTCTTCCGAATCAACTAAATGCACCAAATCCAAATCTTCTGCGCTTACGTTGTTATTGGCTTCCAGAAGGGTTGTTTTTATCCATTCAAAAAGACCTCCCCAAAATTCTGTTCCAACAAGTATTAGCGGGAATTTATCAATTTTGTGTGTTTGGATAAGGGTTAAGGCTTCAAAAAATTCATCCAAGGTTCCAAAGCCTCCGGGCATTACAACAAAGCCCTGGGAGTATTTTACAAACATAACCTTTCTTACAAAAAAGTAATCAAAATCGATACTTTTATCGCTGTCAATGTAAGGGTTGTCGTGTTGTTCAAAAGGAAGTGTAATATTTAATCCTACCGAGGTCCCACCGGCTAAATGGGCGCCTTTATTTCCCGCTTCCATTATTCCCGGTCCTCCGCCGGTTATAACGCCGTAACCATTTTCAGTAATCTTTTTAGCAATGCTTTCTGCAAGTTTGTAGTATTTATGGTCTGGTTTGGTACGGGCAGATCCAAAAATGGAAACACACGGCCCAATACGACTCATTTTTTCATATCCGCCCACAAACTCTCCCATGATTTTAAAGATGGCCCAAGAGTCATTTGTTTTTACTTGATTCCAGTTTTTAGGTATTTGTTCGTCTCTCATTTATTTAATATTCAGTATTTCTTGCAGTTTTAGTTTTATGTACTTAAAATTTCAAGTTCCTTTTAGGGCTCAATGTAATTCTTTTTTAAGAAATTGTGCTGTATAGCTTTTTTTGTCCTTGGCTACTTCTTCGGGGGTTCCCAAGGCCATTACCTTTCCACCTTGTTTACCACCTTCAGGGCCTATGTCTATAATATAATCAACGGTTTTGATTACGTCTAGATTGTGCTCAATTATCAAAACCGTGTTTCCTTTACCAACCAATTTGTTCAAAACAAGCATCAGCACGCGAATGTCTTCAAAATGAAGGCCAGTAGTGGGCTCGTCCAAAATATAAAAGGTATTGCCGGTATCTCTCTTTGAAAGCTCTGTGGCCAATTTAATTCGTTGTGCTTCTCCTCCTGAAAGCGTGGTGGATTGTTGCCCCAAGGTAATATACCCCAAGCCAACATCCTTTATGGTTTTAATTTTTCGGTGGATTTTTGGAATGTTTTCAAAGAAACTATCAGCTTCGTTGATTGTCATTTCCAAAACATCATAAATAGATTTTCCCTTATAACGAATCTCCAAAGTTTCGCGGTTGAAACGTTTGCCCTGGCAGGTTTCACATTCCACATAAACATCGGGTAGAAAATTCATTTCAATAACACGTAAACCAGCGCCTTTGCATGTCTCGCAACGCCCGCCGGCAACGTTAAAACTAAAACGTCCGGGTTTGTAACCACGAATCATTGCTTCGGGTGTTTTTGCAAAAAGATTACGTATTTCCGAAAAAACACCCGTATATGTTGCCGGATTACTTCGTGGTGTTCTACCGATGGGCGATTGGTTAATGTCGATTACTTTATCAATATTTTCGAGACCTTCAATCTTTTTATAGGGCATCGGTTTTTTAACACCGTTGAAAAAATGTGCGTTGAGAATAGGGTAGAGGGTTTCGTTGATGAGCGTACTTTTTCCGCTGCCGGAAACGCCCGTTACCCCAATCATTTTTCCCAAAGGAAATTCAACAGTAATATTTTTTAAATTGTTTCCGGTTGCGCCTTTTAAAACCAATTTTTTTCCGTTTCCTTTTCGGCGTTTCTTGGGAATTTCAATTTCTTTTTTTCCGTTTAAATACGCGGCCGTAAGGGTATCGTGTTTTTCAATTTCCTCAGGAGTGCCTTCCGAAACTATTTCGCCACCGTGCCTTCCTGCAGCGGGGCCAATATCAATTACATAATCGGCGCTTTCAATCATATCTTTATCGTGCTCTACCACGATTACTGAGTTGCCGATTTCCTTTAATTGCTTCAAGGAATAGATCAAGCGTTCGTTGTCACGCTGATGAAGCCCAATACTAGGTTCATCCAAAATATAAAGAACGCCCACCAATTGTGAGCCAATCTGCGTTGCCAAACGGATACGCTGTGCCTCACCGCCAGAAAGTGATTTGGAACTTCGGTCCAAAGCTAAATAGGTTAAGCCCACATCAACCAAAAACTGAAGTCTGGAGCGCACTTCCTTTATAATTTCCGAAGCGATTTTAAGTTGTGTTTCCGAAAGGTTTTTTTCCAGATTGGCAAACCATTCCGCAAGTTCAACCACATCCATATTGGCAAGTTCAGCAATGTTTTTTCCGTTTACTTTAAAGTAAAGCGATTCTTTCCGAAGCCGTGAGCCGTCGCATTCCGGACACGGAATTTTGTCCATGTATTCCTTTGCCCAACGTTTTAGGGAAGTGGTTTCGTTTGCGTCAAAAGTATTTTGGATAAAGGTGGCAACGCCTTCAAAGTCTATTTTGTAGCTACGGGTGATACCAAGTTCTTTTGATGCAACATCAAACTTTTCATTTCCGCCGAAAAAGATAACGTCCTTAGCCTCTTGAGGAATACTTTCAAAAGGATCACTCAATTTAAATTTAAAGCGTTCGGCAATCAGTTCAAGCTGCTTAAAAACCCAATTGTTTTTTTGCGGTCCGTGCGCGGCCAAGGCACCTTGTTTTATGGAAAGCTTTTTGTTCGGAACAAGCTTGTTTAAATTTACCTCATAAAGCTTCCCAAGGCCTTTGCAGTTGGGGCACATTCCTTTTGGGGAATTGAACGAAAAGTTATTCGGCTCTGGGTTTGGATATGATATACCCGATGACGGACACATCAAGGAACGACTGAAATAGCGGGCTTCATTTGTATCGTTATCCAAAACCATCAGCACATCATCGCCGTGGTACATCGCGGTATTTATGGTTTCAGAGAGGCGTTTGTTGTTATCACTTTCTGAGGAAACTTTTAAGCGGTCAATTACTATTTCAATATCGTGGGTTTTGTACCGGTCCACCTTCATTCCCTTTACAATATCGCGCACTTCGCCGTCCACACGTACTTTTAGGAAACCTTGCTTTGCGATCTGCTCAAAAAGTTCGCGGTAATGCCCTTTACGGGAACGAATGACTGGAGCCAAGATGCTTACCTTTTTATTGGAAAAATCTTCGAGTATAAGTTGCTTTATATGCTCATCACTGTAGCTGACCATCTTTTCGCCGGTATTGTAACTGTATGCATCACTTGCGCGCGCGTAAAAAAGGCGAAGAAAATCATAAATTTCAGTAATAGTGCCTACTGTGGAACGCGGGCTTTTACTCGTGGTTTTTTGCTCAATGGCAATTACGGGCGAAAGCCCTTCAATTTTATCTACATCGGGGCGTTCCAAACTACCGAGAAATTGGCGTGCATAAGCCGAAAAAGTTTCAATATAACGGCGCTGCCCTTCGGCATATATAGTATCAAACGCCAATGAGGATTTCCCGCTGCCGGAAAGCCCTGTGATTACTACTAATTTTTCTCTTGGAATGCGAACGTCAATGTTCTTTAAGTTGTGGACGCGGGCGCCCAAAACTTCAATAAAATCCTCATTTTTCAGCATAGCTTGCAAAGGTACTCAATAGAATGGAAAATAAAGAATGCATGGCATCACGGAGGTGTTAATTTTTAATAAATAAATGGACGGTTTATTAACGGTTTACCTCTTTGGAAAGAAAAATATGAAATGTAACGGCAACATAGAATATAGTGCTTATTACAATGGAAAAGCCAACTATTATGGCCACTACTGAAAAACTGAGCATTAAATAAGTAAGTGGAAGCAAAACGCCGAAGACAGTTAACAGCAAAAAGACTATGTATAAGTAATATATTAAACGCGGAGTCCTTTTATCTATGTGGTTTTGGAATTGCGAAAGTTTGGGTATCACATCTTTCGTTAAATGCTCCCAAAGTTTTGAAAAGAAAACTTCATTAAATGAAGAATTCTCAAACATTTCGTGATTTATGGTGTTGGCAAGAGTTAGAATTTTTTCTCTATGACGTTCAAAAACAGCTTCCAAGTTTAAAGCCTCTTTATAATTTCCGAATTTATAACCAAAAACATACCACAGCCCTGAACCGCATTTGTGTTCCACCCATTTTTCGATGATACCATTGTCATAAAACATAGGGTAAGTTATGGTTTCGGGAATGTGTTTTTCTTTTGGATTGGTCATCAACAATGACTTCAATTCCAAATAAAGGTTTTCGGTTTCGCCGTAATGATGCGTTTCCTGTAGAAATTCAATAGCCAGTTTTGATTTTCCTTTGTAAAATTCCTTAACGTCAAAATAAGTAAGATCGGCATAGTCTTTTTCCATATATTCCTTCAGTCCTGGAAGCCAAATATTTGAGTTGAACAAAATTTCAGCAATATTGCGGAAATTGTGCATTTTCTGTGTTGTCTTGCTTATTTTATGGATAATTTTGGCTTTATATGACTTTTGTCTCATGGCAGAGGCCGCCAAAAAAACCATTAAAATCGCCGATAAAAAACCACTGATGCCTATATAAATTGACGTAAGTTTTTTTAAATTTTCTTCAAAACCCAGTGTGTTTAGGTATTTATCATAAAGTAGAAAAATAAGCCCTGCACAGATTGCCCCACTTATCACAAAAGCGATAATGGAGTACAAATCCTTTAAAAAAGATTTACTTTTCATAGGCTACAAAGCGCCAAACGGCGAAAAGATAATAAAACGAGGATTTTTAAAACAAGAGAATTATTTCAGAAATGTGAAACGATTAATTTCTGCAACAAGAGATAAAGAAAAGATTATATAGGTTTCTACAGTAGAAGAAATAAATAGTTTTTTCAAAAAGTCTCAATCTAAATTTTTAAAAATCCTTGGTTAATTCCCTCAAATCTAACCTTTTTTATTTCCCAAATATACACCTTTCGATATAATGCACAACATTTCGATTAAGCGTGAATAATAAGTTAAATTAATAGCCTACAGCTGTATCATCGCCTCGACTATCAGCTCCGCCTTCTAGTTTTCCGTTTGGTAATACCAGTATAGCATCTACGTAGCCTATTTGTGGCAATATTTCTGTGGAGGAAGAATATCCTTTTGCCTCAAGATTACTTATGGTTTCATTGGAAAAACCCAACTCTTCAAACAAAATCACATCCGGCAACCACTGATGGTGAAATCTTGGCGCATCCACAGCTTGCTGCATATTCATTTTAAATTCATGAACATTAAGAAATGTTTGTAGCACCGAAGTAATTATCGTAGAACCGCCCGGAGTGCCCAAAACCATTAAAAGCTTACCGTCCTTTTCAACAATGGTTGGGGTCATGGAACTTAACATTCTTTTTTGCGGGGCAATGGCATTAGCCTCTCCTCCTATAAGCCCAAACATATTTGGAACACCGGGCTTGGCGCTGAAATCGTCCATTTCGTTATTCAAAAAGAAGCCTAGTTCCGAAATATAGAGCTTTGAACCGTACGAAGCATTAAGTGTTGTAGTGACTGAAACCGCATTTCCAAATTTATCCACGATGGAATAATGAGTGGTTTCCATACTTTCGGCGGTACCTATTTTTCCTGGCTTAATTTCTTCGGAAGGAGTTGCTTTTTCAAGTGAAAAGGTTTCCATTCGTTTTAAGAGATAATTTTCAGACAATAGCGAATCCACAGGAATATCGATAAAATCAGGGTCGCCCAAATATTCACTTCTATCAGCATAAGCCCTTTTTTCGGCCTCAACCAAAAGTTGTATATATTTTGTGGAATTGTGCCCATATTCAGAAATTGGGTAAGGCTCAATCATTTTTAAGATTTGCGCCAAACAAATGCCTCCGCTAGAGGGTGGTGCCATGGAAATGAGCTTAACATCTTTATACTCAAAAACTAGAGGTTCTCTCCAAATAGCCTCATATGCATCTAAATCCTCCTGTGTTATTATTCCTCCTTTTTTTTGAATATAATCGATCATCTTTTTTCCGGTCTCTCCTGCGTAAAACTCTGCACGTCCATTTTTCGCTATTCGCGAAAGTGTATTTGCAAGCGCTATATTTTTTAGTGTATCTGCCTCTTCATAAACTTCAGTGAAAATGGAAGGTTCCCCATTTATTTTTTTAAATTGCTCTTTAAATTCATCAAAACGGGCTTTTTGTTTGGGGGTTATTGAATATCCTTTATTAGCAAGGTCTATTACGGGTTTTAGGAGAATTTCCATGGGAAGGGACCCAAACTTTTCATGAACAGCAAATATCCCCGCAATACTTCCAGGGATGCCTACGGCCAGGGCACCATCCGTACTTTTTTCAGCAATTACATTGCCCTCTTTGTCCAAATACATATCTCTAGTGGCCGCCAACGGGGCTTTTTCCCGAAAATCGAGGGTGCCAATTTCACCGTATTGGCTTCTATAAACCATAAATCCGCCACCGCCAAGATTGCCGGCATTGGGGTAGGTTAGGGCAAGTGCCATTTGTGTGGCGATCATTGCATCAAAAGCATTTCCGCCCATTTTAAGGATTTCTGTGCCAATTTTTGAAGCTTCCGCCCGTGCCGAAACTACCATCGCACTGTCTGCAATTACTGCTGCTTTTTCGGTTTTTGGTTTTTCAATATTGGCTTGGGCTTTCGGTTTTTCCTTGCAGGCGAAAAAGAGTAATGCGATCAATAAAAGGTGGGTGGGTTTCATAGGCGGTCAAGTGTTTCGTGGGAAAAGACAATCAGTTCATCAAAAAAAGAGGTGAATTCAGCTTCAAATTCTTCGTAATATTCCTCAAGTTCTGCCACGGCGAGATTCATTTTTGAAACACCTTTGGTTCGGACGTTCATTTGCGCTAAAATTTTACTGATACCTTCAACGGTAGCATAGCTCAACAACCAATTATCGGCAATCATATAGGGCATCATTTTTTGGATACGCGCAGGAAGAATTGTGAAGTTTTTCCTAAGCAAGGTATAAAAATTCTCTACATAATCTGCTAATGGCTCATCAGAATAGTTGCTCCAGTTTTTCGCCAAAAAATGATCGTAAAGAATATCCACAATCACCCCGCTGTAGTGGCTGTAGTTTTTGTGAAGCCGTGCCGTGCTTTGATGTACGGTAGGATGGGCATCGGTAAAAGTATCAATGGCACGGTGCAGTAAAATTCCCTTTGCAATTAAAGGAGGGAATTTTTGGTACCGTTTTCCTTTGATGCCGTCGGCAATAAAATTACCGATTATAACTTCTTCATCATTGCCGGAAAGATAGATGTGGGCTAAAAAATTCATTCAATAAATATATGTATTTTTGGACTGTAAAAACTGAAAATTGAACCGATTACCCAATTTGGACCCACTGCGGTTTTTTCTCGCATCCTTCGTGTTGCTCTTTCACTTGCCACAACTTTCCGTCAATCAGGGATTGCCATATTTTGATGGGCTTCCTATTTATCATCGCGGTCTTGAGGCGGTTTATATGTTTTTTGTATTGAGTGGATTTTTGATAATCAGGTTAATTTATCGCGCAAAAATCCGGGATGCGTTCTCAATCAAAGATTTTTACGTTCGAAGAATTCTGCGGATTTTTCCGCTATATTATCTCGTTTTGGGCTTCGGATTGTTTTTTTATAACGTGTTTTTGCCTTATTTGAATATTCCTTTCGAAATAAATTATGCTTGGAAAGAAGCATTTTTTTATAATGTTTTCTTTCTTCCGAACGTCTTTGCAAAAATCTACGAACCCGGCGGCATACTTGAAATCTTGTGGTCTATCGGGATCGAGGAACAGTTTTATCTCGTGATTGCGCCTTTATTATTTTTTATAAATGTGAAATGGATTTTACGCGTTTTAAGCCTTTTGCTGCTTGGCTACTTTATCCTTTATTGGTCCGATGTTTTTGAAGTGCTACGGAAATACACTTTTGTATTTTTCTATCTCTTTTCAGGTGGGGTGATTGCTATTCTGGAAGAAAAGAAAAAGTTGGAGTTTTTGAAACGTTCTGCAGTTTTCCCTATAATAATCAGTATTGCTTCATTACTTTATTTTGCAACCGATTGGTTTATGTTTGAACCAATGTGGCTTCGAGCATTGTTCACTTGTTTCCTTTTCGGATTTTTTATCCATTCATTGGCTTTCAACAATCGGGGAGTGGAAGTAAACAATAAAATATTGCATCACTTCGGAAGTATTTCCTACGGAATCTATATGTTTCACGCCATTGTTTTAAACGCTGTTGTATTTTTGTTCCTAAAACTGGAATTTCTTCAAAACCTTAATGAAACTTTAACCATAATTTTATTGCACCTGCTTACCTTCGCGGGAACACTTTTGATTGCTCATTTGTCTTACACTTACTTTGAGCTTTACTTTTTAAAATTGAAAAATAAATTCAGAAAATGACACTTATAAAATCTATATCGGGAATTCGCGGAACTATTGGCGGATTGCAAAGTGAAAACCTAACGCCAATTGATGCCGTAAAATACGCCGCAGCCTACGGAAGCTGGGTAAAACAACAACGCAACAAAGAAACTTATAAAGTGGTCGTGGGCCGTGATGCACGGATTTCTGGCGAAATGATCCAACAATTAGTGATGAATACACTTGTTGGGATGGGGATTACGGTTATTGATTTAAACCTTTCCACAACCCCAACAGTTGAAGTTGCGGTTGCTTTGGAACACGCTGATGGCGGAATCATTTTAACGGCAAGCCACAATCCAAAACAGTGGAACGCACTAAAATTATTGAACAATAAAGGCGAGTTTTTAAATGCCGAATCCGGACAACAAATCCTTAATATTGCCGAAAATGGAAACATTGAATTCGCTGAAGTAGATAATCTGGGTGAAATCCATAAAAATGATGCATATATAGATTTACATATTGATGAAATTTTGAATCTTCCTTTGGTGAAAGTCGATGCCATTAAGCGAAGCAAATTTAAAGTGGTTGTGGATGCCGTGAATTCAACGGGTGGAATTGCCGTGCCTTTGCTTTTGGAAGCTTTGGGCGTTGAACCCGTAAAATTGCACTGCACTCCAAACGGACAATTTCCACATAATCCCGAACCGTTGAAAGAACATTTGGGCGATTTGATGGATAGTGTTGTAAAAAACCACGCCGACTTTGGAATAGTGGTCGATCCCGATGTGGACCGACTTGCTTTTGTAGATGAAAAAGGCGAAATGTTTGGCGAGGAATATACGCTGGTTGCGGTTGCCGATTATGTTTTGCAAAATACTCCCGGAAATACAGTTTCAAATATGTCATCTTCCCGTGCGTTGCGCGATGTTACCGAAAAGCACGGCGGAACGTATACCGCAAGTGCCGTTGGCGAAGTAAACGTAGTTGAAAAAATGAAGGAAACCAATGCCGTAATAGGAGGTGAGGGCAATGGCGGAATTATTTATCCAGAGCTGCATTACGGTCGCGATAGTTTGGTGGGAATAGCTTTATTTTTAAGCTTTTTGGCGGAAGAAAAAATTGCCGTTAGCGAACTTCGGAAAAAATACACAGCTTATTTTATGAGCAAAAAGAAGATTGAATTAACCCCACAGTTGGACGTTGATGCCATTTTAAAAGCGATGGAAGCAAAGTATGCTGCGGAGGAAATAAACACGATTGACGGCGTAAAAATAGATTTCCCCGAAAACTGGGTGCACCTTCGAAAATCAAACACGGAACCTATAATAAGAATTTATACCGAAGCAAAAAGCCAAGAAGAAGCAGATGCTTTGGCTGATATGATTATTGGGGAGATTAAAGCGGTTGCCGAATTGTATTAAATAAGTTTACAGGTGAAATTTTCTTACAGTATAATTTATATGTTTTATACGCGTATTAGCAAAAGTTTTTATGCATCATTTTTCTAAAAGATCAGTGAAACCCCTTGCTTTCAATGTACCGTTAAGTTTAAGAATAAACAATTCATCAACATAATTACCCATCACTGCTGTAGCCTTAGATGTCGAAGTGTCAATCTCAAAAAATGGCTCTGGGAAAAAAGTATTTACTTGTTCTTTACTATAATTACTAATTGAGAACTTTACTTCTTTTAGAAATTTAATTTTCTCAGGCTTAATTTTAGTCTCAGAATTATATGCATGCTTATACTCACTATCAAGAGGTCCAGCCCATCTTCCATCAACTGTCTTGTAAACAGCTGAATATTGATACTTTTCATGATATAGTTTACCATCTTCACCTTCACTTACATATAATAAAACATAATCGAAATGACCAAATGCGGGTTTACCATAATGGTCGTATACCTCAAATTCTATTATTTCCGATGGATATGATCCGTATACGTTTTCAATAATTCTGTATTTAGCTTTAAAAGCATTGTCGCGAATGAATGATTGAGGCTCGAAAGGTTCTAGTGATACTTTTTCACCCACGAACACATAAAATTTAACTTGTTCTTTGGTTTTCAAATCAGTGGATAATAAAAAGGAGTACTCACCATTTTTTTCCTGGTTCAAATATAATAACACGCTTTTAGCTTTGGGAATAGAGGAAGGATGAGCATAAAAAGATATTGTGTCTTTGTCATAACTTCCCTCTATGACATTTAAAACTTTATATTTAGTCTTTACCATTTCAATATGCGTAACTTTCTTATCATTCTCATCAATGGAAATAAATTCTGCATTAATATATACATGTTGACTTTGAACATATAAAACTGATATTAATAGTAAAACAACTGTAATCAGAAATCTAG
This sequence comes from Aequorivita sp. UBA3180, assembly GCA_002364215.1. Taxonomy (GTDB): domain Bacteria; phylum Bacteroidota; class Bacteroidia; order Flavobacteriales; family Flavobacteriaceae; genus Aequorivita. The sequence continues at coordinate 425,560 of DEXQ01000018.1, forward strand.
TTTTCATCTTTTCTAATGCCATATTAGTAATTTATTAACATGATAAATAATAGTCACAATCTATTTATTATAAATGTCGGTAAAATTTTTTGCTAACTTGTTATATCAACTATTTTATCGTCGATATACGGATAAATAGCTATGATATCGATAGTTTTTTATCATCGTTATCCCATAAAGATAATTTATTTCCAATATCCTTAAACATTCCTCAGCTTCCAACGTTTATGCGACCATAAATAATACTCGGGTTTTTCGCGAATCTGTGCTTCCAAAGCATCAAAAAACATACGGGTAATTTGAAAGTCTGGATATTCTTTTGGATTGTCAACCAAAGGAACAAAAGTGGCGGTGTAATACCCACGTTTCACTTTTTCAACTTTTAGATAAAGTACTGAAAAGTCGAGCTTTTTTGCCAGTTCCTCGGTTCCGGTAAACACGGGCACATCAATTCCCATAAACGTGTCGCGGTGTTTAAAAGCACCCTTTTTTGGGGTTTGGTCGGAAAGAATGTAGGTGAGCGTTTTTATGCCTTTTTTCCACTTTCGGAAAAGGACGGCTACAATCTTTTTATTGCTCACAATGATGCCACCAAAGTGTTCCCGCGTTTTTTTCACAAGCGCATCAAATTGCTTGCTGCCCAAAGGCTTGTAAACGGCGTGGGCTTGATGCTGCATCAATTTGTTGAGAATTCCGCTCCATTCCCAATTGCCATAATGACCTGCCATTAGAAGGATGCTTCGGTCGTTTTGGTAGTATTGGTCGAGTATTTCGGCATTGGTAACCACAAAACGTTTGCGGATTTCCTTTTCGGAAATGGTAAAGGCCTTTATGGTCTCAAAAATTATATCGCAAAGATGTTTAAAGAATTGCTGCGCGATCCGGTCTCTTTCTTGTTGTGTTTTTTCGGGAAAAACCAACGCCAGATTATCCTTCACTACTTTTTTGCGATAGCCAATAATGTAATAAGCCAAGACATACAGGGCGGTGGATTTTATGTACAAAATGCGCATCGGCATGATGGAAAGAAGCCAAAGAATTGGATAAGCCAGTATATAAAGCAATCTTTGCATAGAAAATATTAGCACAAAACTAACTAATTTTATTGCAAGAATTAGAATACAAAATTCATTATAACATAATAACCCAATAACTTCAATTCCTAAATGCAAAATTTAGATATCGCAACAATCGTAATCATCGCCGCCAATGTAATCATCTCGATGAAAGGCTTCAATGATTTTTCCTTTTTTGAAAAATATAAATTCAATATTGCGGGAATACGCCGTGGTGAGCAGATACGTATGTTTAGCTCTGCTTTTCTACACGCAGATTTTTCTCACTTGCTGTTCAATATGCTTACGCTTTACTTTTTTGCACCTGTGGTTATCATGAGTGTTGGGGTAACTTATTTTGTGATAATCTATGTAGCGAGTCTGCTGATTGGAAATCTGCTCTCTTTTTACTTCCACAAAGACGAATACCATTACAGCGCAATAGGGGCGAGTGGTGCGGTAATGGGCGTATTGTATTCTGCTATTTTGTTTTTTCCTGATATGGGACTTTATCTTTTCTTTATCCCAATCCCAATCCCAGCTTGGCTTTTTGGAATGGCATATTTGTTGTATTCAATCTACGGAATGAAAAAAAGATTGGGAAATATTGGCCACGACGCCCACATTGGTGGGGCAATTGGCGGTTATGTGTTAACACTTGTTTTTGCACCCTATTTGTTTCAAACAAGCTTATGGATTGTGGTTTTGTTGGCCATCCCGTTAATTCTTTTATTCATTCTTCATAAATTAGGAAAAATTTGAAAATTAAAAAACTATGAAAACCTTACAAACACTTTTAATCTTAGCAATAACAACAACTACCATTATGGCACAAAACACGCTACCACCACCCACAATTGACGTGACTGGCGAAGGGATTGTTCGCGTGGTTCCAGATGAAGTTACCATCAACATTCGTGTGGAAAACACCGGAGAAAACACCAAAATACTCAAAGAACAAAACGATGCAACCATCAGCGAGGTTTTAAAATTTCTGAAGAAAATGGACATAGCCGATAAAGATGTACGCACCGAATATATGAACCTCAACAAAAACTATGACCATAACAGCAAAACCTACACCTTTGCCGCCAATCAATCGCTTTCGGTAAAGCTGCGCGATCTTAAAAAATATGAGGCAGTAATGAAAGGCTTGATTGATACTGGAATTAACAGGATTGACGGTGTGAGCTTTTCTTCTTCAAAAGAAGCGTCCTTAAAAAGCGAAGCACGAAAAAAAGCGGTTGAAAACGCTAAAATGAAAGCACAGGAATATGTTTCAGTTTTAAACCAAACAGTTGGGAAAGCAGTTTCAATTAGTGAATTCAGTAATTCTGGCGGTCCGCAGCCTATGTACAAAATGGCAATGATGGATTCTTCATCGGGCGGGGGAGACCAAACGATTGCCCTCGGCGAAATGGAGATTAAAACTACTGTAAATGTTAGTTTTCTGTTGAATTAAGTCGATGAGTTGAGAAGTTTATAAGCTGAAAAAATCTCTGTAAAATTAAAAAACCTCGGTTCAATTCGAACCGAGGTTTTTTTAGTTTTGCTTATTGCTAAAAATTATTCCCCGCCCAAAAGCGTAGCAATCTTTGCTTCCAAAGCTTCGCCACGAAGGTTTTTGTCTATAATGATTCCGTTTTCATCCAAAAGGAAGGTTGCGGGTATAGACCTAACGCTGTACTGTTGCGCAATAGGATCTTGCCAAAATTGAAGATTGGATACATGGTACCAATCCATTTTGTCATCTTGTATTGCTTGTAGCCATTTGTCTTTTTGTCCCTCTTTATCTAAAGAGACACTTATAATATTTAAACCTTTATCGTGATATTGGTTGTAAACCTTTACCACATTTGGATTTTCTATTCTACAAGGGCGGCACCAAGATGCCCAGAAGTCAATAATGGTGTATTTACCCAGCGCATCTTTTAAAGACATCATTTCACCCGTAGGGGTTGGAGCACTGAAATTGGGAGCTGCGTTCCCAACTTCTGCTTTTTTCATTGCTTCAAGATTAGTTTTTAAATCTTTTACAATTTCGGTTGAAGCTACCTTAGCGTCCATCTTTTCAAGATAAGCAGAGGCTTCCGCCGGAGTAAGATCTTGCCTGCCAACCATTTCGGAAATAAGCATTGCTGCAAACAAAGTGTTATTGTTGTTTTCTAGGAATTCTTTTTTGTATTCTGTCTCTTCTGCCAGGATGTTTAGATTTTGGCTTTGAATCTGAGCAATTGCCCCAGTGTCATTTGTCTGTTTTGCGGCGCGAAAACGCTCCATGCTTTCTTGTTTTCTTTTATTGAAAGCAGTCATTTTATTCACAAATTCAGTATAAGCTTCATTTTGTTTACCACCAGATACGCGTGAAGCCTGAATACTATCTTTGTAAATAGTTGCCTTCATATCTACATTTTCAGGAAAAAATAGGACAGAGCCTTGTACTTCGTTAACTCTTAAGAAATTAAGACTTGAGTTTTCTTTGTTGGGATAGGTTGCAGAAAACTTTCCTTGATTGATTGTAATGGTATCCAATAATTTAGGTTGCTTGTTTTCCAGCGTGTAAAGATACATTTCAGTACCATCGGCAAAGCCAATCGCGTCGCCTTCCAGCTTATATGAATTGGTATCTTTATTGCAGGAGATTAATGAAATTGTTAAAAGTAAAGCTAAAATCAGTCTCATAAATTTGTCTTTTTTAAGATTGTGGCAAAAATAGCTGTTTATTCTCTCAATGTGCGAAATGAGCTATTTTTTTATTATTTATTAACATATTATGGCGGTATTAACCTTTACTTTTATCCAATAAATAACTTCTTATGAAGAAATTGAAAAGGGATTTTCCATTAAAATTAAAAATAGGTTTCAAAAAAGTTTTTGATGCCTACAAGAAAAACACGCCCGAAACTGAAGGAGAGAAAAATCTTGCTGCTGAAATTCTTTCAGTTGAAGAAAAATTTCCACAGTTATCTGAGGGTATTAGCGATTTTAATAAGCTATCAGAATATACAAAGCAGATAAATATAATTATGAACCCATTGTTTCCATCGGCATTGGGCCAAAATGAAATTAAATTTGCAACCATTCCATTCCAAGACGTAGCCTTTAAAAGTACACAACGCTATAAAAATATAATTGAAGCCGCCGGTTCTGATTTTAAACTTGACATCATAAATTTTGATGAAGATCAATTTTATATCATGGGCTGCAGTATTATTCTAGGGGCTTATTATGATAGGAAAGTTGATTTTAGACGTTCCTACTATTACAACATTCCAGATGAGCGTGGAATGATTAAAAACTATAGGTTGCTCTATAATGCAGATTTTGTAGAAATTCAAAAAACCGATAAGGCTAAAGATATAACCGAGGAGGATATTAATGAACTTTTGGAAAGTTTTGAGGATGTTTCTGTTTGGAAAGAAAAATTTCCTCCAGAAAGTTGGATTTTCAATGGCTTTGTAATTGCGTCCTTGACAGATGTTACACTAAATGTTTCTATTTCAGATTTTAAGTCGAATCTATTGCGATTGGAAAAAAACGGTGGTTTTGAGAATACGGAATTCAGTCGTATTTTCCGTTCCATATTCGATTTGAAAGAATTGATGATCGGTTTTACGGACTATAATGAGGAAACCGAATCTTTTGAAAGAACTTTGTTTAAGGAAATTACCAGTTTTATTCTCAATAATAACAAGTCTCAATTAAGCAAGGACGCACTTTGTAGTGCTTCCTATTATACCCTTTTTAAGCAGAAGGAATTTTATTGCGTAACCGATGCACAACGGTATCACGAATTGTATCCGGAAAACCTACTCTATAAAAAAATGCTGGATCAGGGTATGAGAAGCGCCATTTTTGCTTCTATTGTACACGATGATAAAATTTTAGGAGTTTTGGAATTGGTTTCGCCCAATGCCAATGACTTAAATACAATTAATGCCAATAAGCTGCGCGATATTATGCCTTTTTTGGTTGACTCTGTCGTACGCTCAAAAGAAAACCTTGAGAATGAGCTTGAACTTATAATTCAAGAGGAATGTACTGCCATCCACAGCAGTGTGCATTGGAAATTCCGCAAAGAAGCAAAACGTTATTTAAATACTATAACTGAAGGAAACCCTACCTTTTTTAAGGAAATAGTTTTTGAGGATATTTATCCCTTGTATGGGCAAACAGATATAAAAGGATCTTCTGAGGCTCGAAACGAGGCCACAAAGCAGGATCTTATACTTCAGTTAAGTTATATTGATGGGCTTTTAAAGAAACTTTCCAATCAAACTTCCCTTCCAATATTTGATCAGATGATGTTTAGTATTGCAAATTTTTCAAAAGAAATTGAAGAAAATTTGCAGGTAGATACCGAGCGGAAGATTATGAATTTTATTTCTTCTGAAATCATCCCTTTGTTAAAACATATTAGACAGAAAAATGATATCTATAAGGAATGGGTAGATGAATATTACAAGCTAATAGACATAAACACTGGCTTTGTTTATAAATTCAGAAAAGATTATGATGAGTCTGTAATGCAAATAAATAAAAGGCTTGCCGCCATTTTAGACCGCAAGCAACAGGAGGCCCAAAAAATGTATCCACATTATTTTGAGCGTTTCAAAACCGATGGGGTAGAGCATAATTTATATATTGGTGAAGCTATTACAAAAGAACGATCGTTCAATAAAATATACCTTAAAAACTTAAAATTATGGCAGCTCCAGGTAATGTGCGAAATGGAGAATAGTTTTTATCGTTTTAAGGACTCACTGCCCATGAGCCTAAGCGTAGCTTCAATGATTTTGGTTTTCAATGGCTCATTATCACTTCGTTTTCGAATGGATGAAAAACGTTTTGACGTTGATGGAACATATAATGCACGCTATGAAGTTGTAAAAAAACGCGTAGATAAAGCAAATATTAAAGGCACTGAAGATCGTATTACTGAACCTGGAAAAATAGCAATTATCTATTCCCAAAAAGAAGACGAGGAAGAGTATTTGAAATATTTGAGTTTTCTGCAACATCAAAAAATGATAGATACAGAAATCGAAATTCTTGAACTTGAAGATCTACAAGGGGTAACTGGTTTAAAGGCTTTGCGCGTAAAGGTGCTGTACAGCAAAAATAACGACAAGGTTAAAGAATATTACACCTATGAGGATCTAATCTCACAGATCGAGGAGTAATTATACTTCCAAATAAAAGAAAACCGCAAAGGAAATCAACGAAATAATAGTTCCGGCTACAAAAATTGTGTAGGTAAGCCTTAAAATCCGGTATTTTCTATCCAGTACCTTTCCTAAGAAATACAAATCTTTTGTGAGTGATTTGTACACATAGTTTCTATCCTTTAGTAGTTCTTCAATGGCCCATTCGTATTGTTCCAATTCCATTTTATGAAAATTTCCGAAGAAGGTTAGATTCACACTTCTATTAGCCACATCTTCTTTGGTAAACTCTCCGCGGGTAACGTTTGGGCGGGTAGCGATTACCGCTAAAATCATAGTTATGGCACTGAAGAGTACAAAAATGGCGGTAGGAATAATCAAGTAATTGTTATTGTCCAATTTTGAGATAAGATTGGAAAGTACCAACGAAATGATAATTGCATTTACCGAGAGCATAATATTCGCTTTTGTATCTGCAATATCGCTTAATTTCATGTGGTTTCTTAAAGCTGTTCTGTAGAAAGTTTGAATACCCCTTTCTGGGCTATCATTTTTATACTGTGCCTTTAGCTTTGCCTTTACACGTTCTTTTTGGATTTTTTCCTTTCTTTTTTTTCGTTTGTTTAGCAGATCGGCAAGATTTTCCTCCTTTACGGGTTGCCATTCCTTTAGGGCATATTCGGTATAAAATTGATGGTTCTCTACCAAAACTTTTATATTTTCATCCAACCATTCCCGTGAGGTATAGTTATGGACTTTTTGGAACAAATACTCTTGTCTTAAAAACTCGCTGGCTTCCTCAAAATAGTCCTTGCCAAAATGTGATGAATCAGCATCTCGAATTGCTTTTTCAAGTTCCGATTGTGGAGTGGTATCCTTAAATTTTGTGGCAAGAATACACTTTTCTACTCCATTTATTATATCATCATCTACATTATGCTCCTTTAAAAATTTATTCGCAATTTTCACACTTTCCTCTTCGTGGTTTTCCCGTCCAATTATATAGCCCGTATCATGCAGCAAAGCCGCCAAACGCAGTATTGTGGCATCTTTAACATCAAATTGGGAGTTTTCAATAATTTCATTTATACTTTTATAAACACGTTTTGAATGGGTATAATTGTGATAAACGAAAGTGCTTGGAAGCTTGTCCTTAAACAGTTGAAAGATAAAATTATCTGCAGCTTCAACAATATTGCTCATAAATTTTTTTTAGGTATCCAAAGTAGTAAAAAATCAACGCACATAAATATATATGAATAAAATTAACATCTTTATAACTTTTGTTGCCGCTGCGCTTTTTTCAGCTTGTGCAAGCTACAATCCACAATTTAAGAACCCCAATTCAGAAGTTCCGAAACCACTTTCCAAAAACAATATAGATAAGACTTTTTATCTTATAGGTAATGTTGGAAAATCAAGTGAAAATACTTCGAAATCACTTCAATCCTTAAAAAATTATATAGCAGAAAACAATTCTGAAGATAACTATGTATTGTTTTTGGGGAATAGTTTTTATCCTTCGGGAATGCCGCCAAAGGATGAAGCTGCAAAAGCACAGGCAACTAAGGGAATGCAAATGCAAGTAGACGCCTTGAAAGACTTTAAGGGAAAGGTTGTGGTACTGCCTGGTAACCGCGACTGGATAGGTGGTGTGGACGGCTTAGAACTTGAAGAGGATTTTCTTAAGGCACGTTTTAACGATGCCGATGTGTTACAGCCAAATAACGGTTGTCCTCTGGAAAGTATCGATATTAATGATAATGTGCATCTAATTGCCTTAGATACCCAATGGTTTTTGGAAGATTGGGATAACAATTCTAAAATGAACGATAAGTGCGATATCAAAACCCGTGAGAAATTGTTTATTGAAATAGAAGGTGAATTGAAGAAGAACGCTACAAAGACAATTGTTTTTGCAATGTACCACCCTTTGATTACGTATGGCGAGCACGGCGGTAAATATCCCGCAATCCACAAAGATTTTTTTAGCACCTTAATAAAACAAGTGAAAATCCAAGGCGCAATCTCTAAGCAAGACCGATACAACGAGCGGTATAACGTCTTAATGAGCCGTCTGAAAGTGCTCACCAAAGATTTGGATCGTCTTGTATTTGTTTCTGGTCATGATGAGTCACTACAATACAATGATGACGGCACGGTAAAACAAATTGTATCTGGTGCCGGTTCTGGCGCTACTGCTGCCGCTCTTGGTCAGTATGGACAATTTGTATATGGACACGAAGGTTTCGCAAAGCTGGAGGTTGGCAAAAATGGCGCTTCTCAAGTAGAATTTTTTAAATCTGAAGACGATGGAAATTACCAATTGATGTTTCAAAAGGAAATTTTCCCCGCTATTGAAACGTACGATTTTTCAACCCTGCATGAAAAGTTTCCCGAAACCGTAAAATCGCAGGTATATACGGATGAAATGGTAGATAAAACGGGTTTTTACAAAGCTTTATGGGGCGAGCATTACAGAGAATTGTATGGCACCGGAGTTACGGCAAAAACAGTGCTGCTCGATACACTTTACGGAGGATTAAAGGTAATTAGAGCAGGGGGAGGCCATCAAACCCGCTCTTTGCGTTTGGAAGATAAGGAGGGCAGAACCTATAATATGAGAGCTTTAAAAAAGAGCGCCGTACAATTTTTACAAACAGTTATTATTAAGGATAAGGAAATAGAAAATGATTTCTTGAATACCATCCCCGAAGATTTAATTCTCGACTTTTATACGGCTGCACATCCCTACGGAGCCTTTACGATACCTAAGCTGGCAGAAGCCGCAGCTATATTGCATACCAAACCAAAGCTTTTTTATGTTCCAAAGCAAAAGGCTCTAGGAAATTTTAATGCTGATTATGGAGATGAACTTTATATGATTGTGGAAAGGCCCGATGAAACTTTTACGGGACCTATTTTCAATTATCCCGATGATATGGAAAGTACTGACGATTTATTGGCAAAATTGCGAGAGGATGAAAAATACAAACTAAACGAAAAGGCGTACATACGCGCGCGTGTTTTTGATATGCTTGTAGGCGATTGGGACCGTCATAACGATCAGTGGCGTTTTACACAACACGACAATGAAGACGGAACGGTGACTTTTGAACCTATCCCTCGCGATCGCGATCAGGTTTATTCATATTTTGACGGTGGGCTGTTTGATTTGGCAAGGACTGTTTTTAGTACTTCACGTCAATTTCAGGTTTACGATGAGGAATTGAAACACACGAAATGGTTTAATGCTGCCGGTATAAAACTGGATCACGCCTTAATTCAGAACAATGGAAAGCAAGCGTGGCTGGAAGAGGCAGCAATTGTACAGCAAAGTATTACCGATGAGGTGATTACAGATGCTTTCAGCGATCTTCCTAAGGAAGTACAGGATGAAACTGCTGCGGAAATAATAAAAAAACTGAAAGGGAGGCGGAACAACCTTGTTGAAATAGCGGAAGAGTATTATGAATATCTTGCAAAACTCCAAACAATTACCGGAACAGATAAAGATGATTACTTTGAAATAACCCGTTTGCCAGAGGGAAAAACCAATATAAAGACTTACCGTATTAAAGACGGAAAAAAGGATGGTCTAATGGTTGACAGAACTTTTTATGCAGACGAAACCAATTCAATTTGGGTGTATGGATTGGATGATGATGACGTTTTCGAAGTAAAAGGAAAAGGCGATCGCCCTATATTTTTAAGAATCATAGGAGGGCAAAATAATGACACCTATAAAATTGCAAATGGCCGAAAAGTGAAAATTTACGACCAGAAAAGCAAGAAAAATACAATAGAAGAAAAAGGTGGCGCTACCTTTAAGTTTACAGATAATTATGATTATAATACCTACGACTACAAAAAGCAAAAGCAAAGTATTAGTCTTTTTCTCCCAACGGTAGGGTATAATCCTGATGATGGTTTTAAAATTGGCCCATCCTATGTGTTAACCTTTAACGGATTCCAAAGAAATCCCTTCTCGCAACAGCACCGCATAAGTGCAGGTTATTATTTTGCCACAAATAGCTTTGATATCAATTACGAAGGCGAGTTTGCAAATATTTTCGGAAGTTGGAATTTCTTGTTGGGAGGGTATTTTAAAAACCCCAATTTTTCTGAAAACTTTTTTGGTTTTGGAAATGAAACCCTTAACCCACAATATGAATTTGACTTTGATATGGACTACAATCGCGTTCGCATTGGTGGCTACGGGGGCTCTATTGGCGTAACAAAAGATTCCCCTTACGGAAGTACATTTCAAATCAAGGCTATTTTTGAAGGAATTGAAGTGGAAGGTACAAACGATCGGTACATTACGGAAGTTATTCCCGCGCCCACCGAGCTTGACGAAACCAAGTATTTTGTTTCCGCAGAAGGAAAGTATCAGTACGAAAGTTATGACAATAGGGTTAACCCCACACGGGGCATGAATTTTTCATTAGTGGCCGGAGGAACCCAAAATATTGATGATAGCGAAAAAATATTTGGTTATGTAAAACCACAAATAGTGTTTTACAATGCCTTGACGCGCAACAGAAAACTGGTACTAAAAACAGACGTTCGCGGACACTTCAATATTGGCAACAACTTTGAGTTTTATCAAGGTGCCCAAATAGGAAGTGATATGGGGCTGAGGGCATATCGTAATGAACGTTTTACAGGACGAAGTGCAGCGGTTGCCGGAGCAGACCTTAGATATAGTTTCAATAAATTCAAGACTGCGCTTTTGCCCATACAGATTGGAGTCTTTGGAGGTTATGATGTGGGAAGGGTCTGGGTGCCCAATGATACCTCAGAGGTATTGCATAGCTCCTATGGTGGAGGCTTTTGGGTTAATACCGCTGACCTCTTAAGTGGTACCTTCAATCTTTTTACGGGAGAGGAAGGATTGCGCTTTACCTTCGGTATGGCTTTTTCAATGTAATATTTTATGATTTTTAAAAAGTTCTATTTTATATTTTTTACTGCGTTTTTCATCTCTTCCTGCGCTACGTATGCACCGCAGTTTAAGGATAAGGATGCGATGCCATTGTATCCTTCGCAAAAAAAAATAGAAAAAACTTTTTACTTGGTTGGCGATGCAGGTCTTTCACCTATGGGTGGTAAGAGCGATGCGCTAGCTACCTTCAACAATTATCTTAAAAACGAAAAGACAAAGGGCAATTATACCATTTATCTGGGTGACAATATTTACCCATCAGGAATGGATCCCGAAGGTCACCCGCGAAGAAAGGAATCTGAGAATATGATTGATGCCCAATACAAAGCAGTTAGGGATTACAAGGGGCAAACCATATTTATTCCCGGTAACCACGAATGGTACAACGATGGAGTAATAGGCGTTGCCCGCGAAGAAAATTATGTGGAAGCGCTATTTCCAGATCAAGATGCGTTTAGGCCCAGTAATGGATGCCCACTGGAAAGTGTAGCCGTTTCTAAAAACATTCAGTTGCTCATTATAGACACGCAATGGTATTTGGAGGATTGGAACGCAAACCCCACAATTAATGAAAATTGCGATATAAAGACCCGGGAAAAGTTCTTTATTGAGCTAGCGTTGGAATTGGAGAAAAACCAAAATAAAACCATTGTCTTCGCCATGCACCACCCGATGTTTACCAACGGAAACCATGGTGGTTATTTTGCACTCGAAAAGCATTTATATCCTTTTCAAAAAAAAATACCGATGCCCCTTCTTTCCTCCTTGGTGGTACAGGTACGATCCCAGGGCGGGGTTTCGGTTCAGGATAGATATAATGAGCTCTATAATAATTTAATGAACAGGCTACAGGAGCTAGTTAAAAATAATAAGCGATTGGTTTTTGTATCCGGTCACGACCATAATTTGCAATACATTGAAAAAGATGGTCTAAAACAGATTGTTTCTGGTGGAGGTGCAAAAGAATCGTATGCGGCATTAGGAAAAGACGGTTTTTTTAGTACGGGCATGCAAGGTTTTGCGGTGCTGGATGTGTTTGAAGATGGTTCCTCTTGGGTGCGTTATTTTGTAAAAGGTGAAAACTTTCAGCCGAAAATGATCTTCCAAAAAGAAGTTGTTTCCGCACCGGTAAAAAAAGATATTTCTGAATTACCAGAGATATTTCCGCAACAATATACAGTCCCCATCTATAAGCAAGACAGTATTAATGATGCATTATTTTTTAAAACGGTTTGGGGCGCAAAATACAAAGAAGCATACTCAACGCCAGTTACCGCTCAAGTTGCTTCTTTAGATACTTTGTATGGAGGGTTAAAAGTGATTCAGGAAAATAAAGGAATGGATTACAATTCACTTTTAATGGAAGACAAATATGGCAACCAATATCGTATGCGCGCAATGGGCAAAAACGCCTTGCAGGTTTCAAGAAAACTCATTTTTGAAGATACTGAAGACAAACCTACAGATACTGAAAAGTCTGATGTCCCTTCCGTAAAGGGACAAAATACAAATTTTTATACCGCCTCGCATCCATATGCGATCATGGCAATTCCGGATATGGCCCGGGCAATAAATATATTTTACACAACCCCTCAATTATATTACGTTCCCAAGCAGAAAAGTTTGGAGGGTTACAATGATAGCTTCGGAAATGATTTGTATTTGATTTCTATAGAACCTTCCGAGAAAAGCGAAGGAGAAGGGCTATTCAAATACCCCGATGATGTAGAGACAACGGACGATATATTGATTAAACTTCGAAAGACAGGAAATGTTCAAGTTGATGAAGAAAATTATATAAAATCCAGATTGTTTGATATGCTAATTGGCGATTGGGACCGAGAGCCAAACCACTGGCAATGGGCAGAATACTACAACCGATATAAAAAAAATGTTTACGTTCCCATACCTAACAACCGTGACAATGCCTTTTCAAGTTTTGAGGGAAATATCTTTGATTATACCCGTTCCATCTTCAACGGCTCTTTGCAGACCCACGTTTATGGTGATAAACTGAACGATTTGGAATGGTTCAATAAAGAAGGTGTGATTCTGGATCGGGCCTTATTGAAAAATTCGGGCAGGGCACAGTGGAAATATTTGGCAGAATCCATACAGGACAGTATTACCGATGCGGTAATTGAAAAGGCTTTTAACAACATTCCACCAGAAGTTCAGGATGAAGCCCTTGAAGATATTAAGCAGAAATTAAAGGAACGAAAGAAGAATCTGGTTACCATCGCAGATAATTACTACAGTTATCTTTCCACATTGCAAACTATTGTAGGAACCGATTATGACGATCTGTTTGAGATAACAAGACTTCCGGACGGTAAAACGCTGGTGAGAAGCTTTACAACCATCAATGGAATAAAGTCAGATACCATAATTGATAGAACATTTTCAAGAACCGATACTAAAGAAATATGGATCTACGGCCTAAATGGTAATGATAGGTTTATTGTAAATGGAGAGGGAGATGATTTTATTTTTTTGCGAATAATTGGAGGAAGGGATAAAGACAGTTTTAGTTTAAAACAAGGTAGAAGATTAAAGGTTTACGATTATGAAAGTATGCCGAATGTAATTGAAGAAAAAAAGGGGGGGGGTATACGTTTTACGGATATCTACAATCTAAACACCTATGATTATCGAAAGCAAATAGACCGTTCACAAGGATTGGTTTCGGCAATTGGGTATAATCCCGACGACGGTTTTCGTGCGGCACTGCAATATGCTTATAGGGTAGATAATTTTCAAAGAAATCCATTTTCCCAAAAACACATAGTAAACTTAGCCTATTTTACTGATATCAATAGTTTTGAACTTTCGTATTCCGGTGAGTTTGCAAATATAAAAGACGATTTAAATCTAAGTTTTGGCGCCCGGCTTACCAGTCCAAATTACAAGGTTAATTTTTTTGGCTTTGGAAATGAAACCCAAAATCTGCAGGACGAAAAGGGGTATGATTACAATAGGGTAGATGTGCAGCATATTTCTGGCAATATTGGATTGCTTCGCAATAGTAATTTTGGTAGCTTTTTCAAGTTGCAAACTACCTTTGACGCTTATGAGGTGGGAAATTCATCAACTAATTTTATTTCTGAAGCCGCAGTTGAAAATAAAGGAGAAACAAGCTACTTCGGCACCTTGGAAGGAATTTATAATTACCGAAGTTTTGACGACCCCCAAAACCCGACCATAGGAATGATGTTTGATCTTAATGCGGGGGTTACCGATAATCTGGAAGATATGGATGAAGTATTTGGCTTTTTAAAAACACGACTCGGGTTTTATAATACTTTAGTTAAAAACAGGACCTTAGTGCTGAAAACCAATATTAATTACCAATTGAATATGGGGCAAAAGTACCAATTTTATCAAGCTGCAAATCTGGGAGGCGACAATGGTTTAAGGGGCTATAGGGAGCAGCGTTTTACGGGGAAATCGTTTTTGGTGGGCAGTGCAGATTTGAGATATAGTTTTCCTAAGTTTAAAGTGGGGTTGTTGCCATTTCAGATTGGTATTTATGGAGGTGCAGATTTAGGAAGAGTCTGGTTGGCTGACGATAGTTCAGATAAGTGGCACAATTCCAGAGGTGGCGGTTTTTGGATAAATGGGCCAGGTGGCGCGAATGTTAACCTAAGTTTGTTCAATTCTACTGAGGGAACAAGGCTTAGTTTTGGATTGGGATTTGATTTTTAAACAAAAAAACTTGCCAAATACTATAAATATCTGGCAAGCTTCAAGGTTTTTAAATTATAAAGCTTAAGCTTCCGGATGGCCTTCTCCCGTTTTCATTGTCCAAGCATCCAGCATCCAACTTATTTTTTCTATATGGCCAATGAAGCCGCCAATCATATCAATAGTACCTTCATCGCCAGCGGCATCAGCTTTTTCAACCACAGTGCGCATTTGTTTAAGTAGTTTTCCATGGTCATCCAGCAATATTTCAACCATCTTTAAATCTTTGGTGTCAGATGGGGACTCCTTAATATTGCTCAATTTCACGTAGTCAGTAAAATTACTGGTGGGTTGAAAGCGAAGGGTCAAGATTCGCTCAGCAATTTCATCAATTTTCAATTTAGCATCGTCGTACATTTCTTCAAACTTAATGTGAAGGTCAAAGAAATTATGGCCAATTACATTCCAGTGAAAATTTCTGAGTTTTTGGTAGTACAAATGGTAGTCTGCGAGTAGTACATTCAATTCTTTTGCAGTGGTGGTAGTTTTCTTTTTATCGAGGTTTAAATAGCTCATTATTTTGTTTTTTATAGATTTCCCTCAAAGATAACTAACCTTATTTGAGGAATCAATTTTAAAAGACAGTTTAGCCTTTTTTTAACTCCGAAATACTTATAATCGGTACATAGATTTGCTTAAAAAAAAGGTCGAGAATTTTTTGTAGGAAAAAATGACGTTTTTCTTACATTTTAATGACTTTGCTATGGCTTTGCTATGGAGTAGCCGTGAGGAGGTTATTCTGAAGCTTTTTTATTCTTTAAATTGCTATCGCTCCCCCTATTTGGCGGTTTTGGCAAGTTGGTGTCTTTTTTAATTTCGTCCTTATCCTTTTCCACCTCACCATATTGGTTGTGGTCGCGATTTTTTCCGAATCCGTCAACAGTATCTCCCATAATTTCATTTTTCTTTAAAATTACAAAGATTTTATCTTGGCACCAACCATTTGCTTTGTATTTCAATACTTCCAAACCTTCTCTTTAAATTCAAAATTGTAACTTTCCAAACTCTATAAAATCTCACGATGAATACTCTTGTAAGGACAGCAATAAAAGCGGCTTTATCTGCCGGAACAGAAATTCTTAAGATTTACGATACCAACTTTGACGTGGAGCACAAAAACGATGATTCACCCCTTACACAGGCTGATAAAAATGCAAATGAGGTGATAAATGAGTATTTGAAACCTACCCAAATTCCAATTATAAGCGAGGAAAATAGGCAGTTGGATTATGCTGAGAGGAAAGACTGGAACCGTTGTTGGATTGTGGATCCGCTGGATGGCACCAAGGAGTTTATAAAACGAAATGGTGAATTTACTGTAAACATTGCTTTGGTCGAAAAAGGCAATCCCGTGCTTGGAGTAATTTACGTTCCCGTTTCAAAAGAGTTGTATTTTACTTCTTCGGATGGGAAGACTTCAAAAAAAATAGTCATTACTTCGGAAAATGACTCGGTGGAGGAAATATTAAAAAATGCTAAAGAAATCAAACCAAGTAAGGCTTCCGTAGTAAAAATTGTGGGTAGTCGTTCGCATTTAAATGAAGATACTAAAAATTTTATTGCAGAAATAGCGAAGCAAAATGAGGTAGAAATAGTTTCAAAAGGAAGTTCGCTAAAATTCTGTTTGGTAGCCGAAGGACTCGCACAACTTTATCCCCGTTTTGCCCCAACTATGGAATGGGACACGGCTGCGGGACACGCAATATGTAATGCTGTTGGAATTTCAGTAATTGATCAGACCACTGGAAAAAACATGCAATACAATAAGCCCAATTTACTGAACAATTATTTTCTGGTAAAGGTATTATGAAGGACCACACCAGAAAGAGGCATATAGCAAAAACCATCACTTGGCGCATTGTTGGTACGCTAGACACCATATTGTTGTCTTGGCTCATTACCGGAAATCCGCTGACTGGGCTTAAAATTGGATTTGCCGAGGTGATAACCAAAATGATATTATATTATTTTCACGAACGGGTTTGGTTTAGCATTAATCTTTCAGAAAAAGGTATTATCCGCGAAAGCCGAAAAAGGCATGTTTTGAAAACCTTTACTTGGCGCGGGGTAGGAACGCTAGATACTATGTTGCTTTCTTGGTTAATAACAGGAAACCCTTTAACGGGACTTAAGATTGGGCTTGCGGAACTTTTGACAAAAATGATTTTATACTATCTTCACGAACGCTTTTGGTATCGCATAAATTACGGACTGCCAAATAGAAACTAACTTATAATTTTATGGAAGAAAATATAATTCCACATAACTTCAGCATTACACAGCGGCAACGGAGTGATTTAAAAAAGCACGAGCCGTTGTTGATTTGGTTTACGGGGCTTTCAGGTTCTGGGAAATCTACCATTGCAAATGCATTGGAAAAGGCCCTTTTTATTAAAGGCATCCATACATATCTATTGGATGGCGATAATGTGCGCAAGGGTTTAAACAATAACCTTTCCTTTACGCCAGAAGATAGATCTGAAAACATAAGAAGAATTGCAGAAATGGCCAATTTAATGATTGACGCTGGGTTGGTAGTTTTGGCATCTTTTGTTTCGCCTTACAGAGAAGATCGTGAAAATGTGAAACGCATTGTAGGTTATGAAAATTTCGTGGAAGTTTTTGTCAATACCCCGATAGAGGAATGTGAACGGAGAGATGTAAAAGGATTATATGAAAAAGCAAGAGCTGGAGAAATCAAGAATTTTACTGGTGTAAACGCCCCTTATGAACCTCCCATGGCTCCCGATGTGGAAATAGATACTACGGTGATTTCTGTAGAAGAAGCTGTTGATATTCTATTAAATGAATTAAAGAAAAAATGAAATGAGTAAATATTATTTAAATTATTTAGACGAACTGGAATCTGAAGCCATCTACATACTTCGAGAAGTTTGGGCACAGTTCCAAAACCCCGTTATATTATTTTCAGGGGGAAAGGATTCCATTCTTGTGACACATTTGGCGAAGAAGGCATTTTACCCTTCCAAGATTCCGTTTCCGTTGCTACATGTTGATACAGGGCACAATTTCCCTGAAACTATTCAATTTCGTGATGATTTAATAAAGGAATTGGGAGTGCAATTAATTGTAGGCTCCGTTCAGGAATCGATTGATACAGGAAGGGTTGCCGAGGAAAAGGGGAAAAATGCAACACGCAACGCGCTTCAAATTACAACTTTGCTCGATGCCATAGAAAACAACAAAATAGATTGTGCCATTGGCGGCGGAAGACGCGACGAGGAAAAGGCACGCGCCAAGGAACGCTTCTTTTCGCACCGTGACGATTTTGGACAATGGGACCCCAAAAACCAACGTCCGGAGCTTTGGAATTTACTGAACGGAAAACATTTTGAGGGCGAGCATTTCCGCGCATTCCCCATAAGCAATTGGACTGAAATGGATGTTTGGAATTATATAAAGCGTGAGGATATTAAAATTCCTTCCCTGTATTTAGCACACCAACGTGAGGTGGTTTGGCGAAATGATTCGTGGATTCCGGTTTCTGAATTTTTAAAGTTGGAAGAAAACGAAAAAATAGAAACAAAGAAAATTCGCTTTAGAACTCTTGGGGACATTACAATAACTGGCGGAATTGAATCTGAGGCAAATACTTTGGAGAAAATCGTGGCAGAAGTTGCCGCAATGAAACAAACGGAGCGTGGTAACAGAAGCGATGATAAGCGTAGTGAGACGGCTATGGAGGATAGGAAGCGGCAGGGATATTTTTAAAAATTAAACACGGATTATGCGGATTACACGGATTACGCTAATTTAATATGGGAAAGTTGATTTATGAGCGGGAAACCTTTAAGATTATTGGGGCGGCCATGGCCGTACATAAAGGTTTGGGCGCAGGGTTTTTAGAATCGGTTTATCAAGAGGCATTTGAACGCGAATTGACAAATCAACAAATTCCTTTTGAAAAACAGAAAAAGCTTATGGTTTACTATCAAGGAAAACCATTGCAGAAATATTTTATTGCTGATTTTATCTGTTTTGACAAAATTGTAATTGAAATTAAATCGGCTTCTTTTCTTCACAAAGCAGGAGAAGCCCAAACCATAAATTATTTAAAATCGATCAATGCCCCGGTGGGATTGTTGATTAATTTTGGACAAGCAAGTTTAACTTGGAAAAGATTTATAAATACGAAAGACAAAAATAAATGAATCGGAAAATCCGCGAAATCCGCGAAATCCGTAAATCTGCGTCACGATATGGAAATAGACAAAAACCAACTACTAAGATTCACCACTGCCGGAAGTGTGGATGATGGTAAAAGCACGTTGATAGGGAGATTGCTTTACGATAGCAAGGCAATTTTTGAAGACCAATTGGAAGCCATAGAAAATACCAGCCGAAAAAAAGGTCACGAAGGCGTAGATCTTGCCTTGTTTACAGATGGACTTCGCGACGAGCGGGAGCAGGGAATAACCATTGATGTGGCCTATAGGTATTTCACCACCCCAAAACGTAAATTCATAATTGCGGATACTCCCGGACATATTCAATATACACGGAATATGGTTACGGGGGCTTCAACTGCCAATGCTGCCTTAATTTTAATTGATGCCCGTCACGGTGTTATTGAACAGACCAAGCGCCATGCCTTTATTGCTTCGCTTTTGCAGATTCCGCATATTATCGTTTGTATCAATAAAATGGATTTGGTGGATTATTCAGAAGAGGTTTATGAAAACATCATTAATCAATTTGAAGAATTTTCCTCAAAATTATATGTAAAGGACATTCAGTTTCTTCCCATTAGTGCTTTGGATGGCGATAATGTGGTAAACCGTTCTACAAATATGGATTGGTATAAAGGAGCTCCTTTGCTTTACACTTTGGAAACAATGCACATAAGCAGTGATATCAATAAAATAGATGCCCGTTTTCCGGTTCAGACGGTTTTACGGCCGCAACGGGAAGGCTTTATAGATTATAGGGGATACGCAGGTCGCGTAGCCAGCGGTATTTTCAGGCCGGGCGATGAGGTGGTCATACTGCCTTCTGGCTTTACATCAACAATTAAAAGTATAGACACCATGGATGGCTCTTTGGAAGAGGTTTTTGCGCCAATGTCTGTCACAATTACTTTAAAGGACGATATAGACATTAGCCGTGGCGATATGATAGTAAAAGAAAACAACCAACCCAAACCCTTACAGGAATTTGACGCTATGCTGTGCTGGTTTAACAATTCACCCGCTAGGCCTAGAGCTAAATACACGATAGTTCATACCTCTAACGAACAAAAAGCGATGATAAAGGAGGTGGTGTATAAAATTGATATCAATACCTATGCACGCGAAGAGCAAGACAAGGAATTAAAAATGAACGATATTGCACGTATTAGCATCCGAACTACACGGCCGTTGATGGTTGACGAATATCGTGACAATAGACTTACCGGCAGTTTTGTGTTGATTGATGATGCAACACATGAGACTGTTGCTGCGGGAATGATTGTATAATATTTAATGAAATTCTCGATAAACAACCAAAAATTCCCTTTAAAATACATTTAGAGGGAATTTTTGTGCAAATTGATAGCTGAATACCAAAACGAGCGTGGTATCTTTGCAGGCTTAATTTTACGACCGATTTTTCGGCTTAAGGGTTCCGGATTGAAGAAATATTTCGACATTTTTAAAGGGAAAGACGCAAAGGTACTGTTGGAAAATTTTGTGTCTTTATCAGCATTACAGCTAGTTGGAATGCTATTGCCCCTAATTACACTGCCTTATTTGTTGCGCGTTTTAGGATTTTCAAATTACGGAATCGTCATTTTGGCTGCATCATTGGTTGCCTATTTTCAATCAATTACCGATTATAGTTTTAAAATTACTGCTACACGTGATGTAGCGGTCTTTCGAAATAGCCCAGAAAAGCTGAATATAATTTACAGCAAAGTGCTTATTGTGAAGGGAATGTTTTTAATATTTTCCTTTTTTATAATTACTACTATTGTACTTCTTTACCCCCCATTTTATGAAGAGCGGACTGTTTTTTTTCTAACCATGCCCTTGCTTTTAGGGTATGGCCTGTTTCCAGAATGGTTTTTTCAGGGAATTGAAAAGATGAAGTATATCTCTCTTTTGAATATTGGCATCAAGCTTTTCTTTACCATTTGTGTTTTTATTTTTATCACAGAAAAAGAAGATTATTGGATTTACCCACTCCTTCAAAGTGCTGGCTTTATTGGTGCAGGTTTGGTTGGGCAATATATTCTTATAAAAAAATATAAAATTAAGTTTCGATGGCTACATTTTAAAATGGTACGTAACACAATCAAGGACAATTTTCCTATTTTCATAAATCAGTTTTTGCCCAACCTTTATAACAACACAAATACGTTGCTCCTTGGTATTTTCACGACCACTTATTTAGTAGGAATTTATGATGCCCTGAAAAAAATTATAGACCTTTGCGTCGTATTGCTCAATGTGGTTTCAAGAGTATTCTTTCCATTCCTCAACAGAAAAAAGGATGCCTTTCCAAAGTACAGAAATTTAATGTTGGGTTTAGGATTGCTACTGGCCGCCTTACCCATATTGGGTTATCCGTTGGTTTTTTGGTATTTGGATATGGAATATAAAAATGCACTGTTAATTTTAATCTTGTTATCGTTAAGTATTATAGGTTACACGGCCTATGATATTTTTGGATTGAATTATTTTATCATCCGAAGGAAAGATAAACTGGTGATGAAAAACACGATCCTTTCATCGCTTATTGGGTTTGTTTTGGCTTTTCCGTTTATATATTTTTTTAATATTATTGGGGCTGCTGCAAATTTGTTAATTGCTCGCTTTTTAATGGGCGGACATCTTTGGTTTAAATGGAAATATGATGAAGCGAATTAAAGGATTATTTAACCAATTATTTTACAAATGTGTTACCTATTGGGTCTATACTTTTGAAGATTTACACTTGGGAAAAAAAGTTGTTTTTAAATTAATGCCCCAAATTTTAAAACATAATGATGCAAAAATCAGCATAGGAAATGGTTCTACTATAAATTCTTCAAATTTTGGATATCATATAAATATGTTTTCAAAATGTAAATTATTTGCAGATCGTCCCAATGCTGTTATCGAAATAGGTGAAAATACGCGTGTCCACGGCACTTGTATACATGCATTCAATAAAATTCAAATTGGTAATAATTGCTTAATAGCAGCTAACACTAATATTATTGACGGGAATGGTCATGAGCTATGTATGGAAAACCCAGAAAATAGAATTAATACCAAAGATCATGGTAACCCTATTATTATAGCAGACAATGTTTGGATAGCGGCAAATTGTATCATTTTAGGAGGAACAAAAATAGGTGAAGGTGCTATTATTACAGCCGGAAGTATTGTAAAAGGTAATGTGCCAGCAAAATCTATTTTTGGCGGTAACCCTGCAATTCTTATTAAACAATACTAATGAAAATAGCCATACATAACAGAGAAGGAGGTTTTACGGAACGGTGGGTTACATACTGCCAGCAAAATGACATTGAATATCTATTGGTAAATTGTTTTGAAAATAATATTCTGGAGCTTTTCAAAAAAGAAAGAATTACCCATTTAATGTGGCATCTAAACCACGCTTCATCCCAAGATTTAATGGTTTATCCCTATGTAATGAACGCTGCAGATAATATGGATATTAAAACCTTTCCCAACTTCAACACGAGATGGCATTTTGACGATAAGGTGGCACAGAAATATTTGTTCGAGAGTATTTGTGCTCCATTGGTTAAAAGCACGGTTTTCTATGAAAAGGAAGATGCCATAAAATTTTTAAAAACTTCCGAATTGCCTTTAGTTGCAAAACTTAAAAGAGGCGCTGGCTCCACAAATGTAAAATTGATTAATTCAAAAACTGAAGGCGAGGAGTATATAAGAAAACTGTTTTCCGAAGGTATAGTATCTACAGCCACAGCGCTTGGCAACTTTGACCAAAAACTGCGTATTGCAAAGCAGATAAAAGATCCCATAAAATTGGCGAAGAAAACCATAGGATTTTTCAAAAAGAATAAAAGGGAGCGTTCATTGGCAAATGCCGAAAAAGGATATGTCTATTTTCAAGAGTTTATGCCAAATAATGCTTTTGATACACGTATTATTGTTGTAGGTGAGATCGCTTTTGGGATAAGACGTTTTAACAAAGAAAATGACTTTCGTGCCTCTGGCAGCGGTAAGCTGGATTTTGACGTTTCAAAAATTGATTTGGAAACGGTAAAAATAGCTTTTAATGTGACAGAAAAAATTGGCGGCCAATGTTTGGCTTTTGATTTTGTTTATGATAAAAACAAAGTTCCTAAGATAGTAGAGGTATGTTTTGGGTTTTCGATGAAAGCCTACGATGCTTGTCCAGGCTATTGGAAAAAAGATTTGAGCTTCGTAGCGGGCACATTTAACCCACAAGCTATAATGATGGAAAACTTTTTAAAGGAATAATGGAAATTTCCCGCGAAATATTGACCCGGGTTACCATTTTGGATATTTCCTTGATATTGATGTACATCATTGGGATAGTTGCATTGGCGCAAAAGTTTCGAGATGTTTCGGTGAAGTTTGTACGTTTGTTTGCCTTGGTAGGCATCACACATCTATTTTTTACTTTTGTATATTACTTCTATACGTTAAATAATGTTGCTGACTCAATCGGTTATTACCGTCGCGTACTTTTTTTGTTTGATAATTGGGGAGAAACTTTTGGTCAGGGAACAACCTTTATTTACTTCACATTATATCCGTTGGTAAAGTTTTTGGGACTAACATATTTTGGGTCCTTTTTCGTTTATTCCTTTTTCGGGCTTTTGGGCTACTATTATTTATTAAAAATATTAATAGGAATTTCAAATGTTAAATTTACAAAATGGTTTTACCTGCTCTTACTGCCAAACATACATTTTTGGTCAGTAGCTATCGGTAAAGATTCATTGATTTTCTTTGGAATAAGCTTTCTTGCGTATTTATATTTCTTTAGGAAAAAATGGTTTTTATATATTTTTCCAATTCTTCTTGTGGCATTTATTAGATTACATGTACTGTTTTTTATTTTACTAGCTTTTGGTTTTACACAATTATTTTTAAACAAAAGGCTTAAGCTTTTTTATAAAATAGCCGCTTCCTTTTTTTTGTTAATTGCCTTATATTTTTTGTTCCCCTTCTTGATGGCCCGAGTAGGTTTTACAGAAACCGAATCGTTGATTGCGCAATTTGAAGCATTGGAAACCACAAAAGTGGAAGGTGGAACATCTATAGATATGTCCAATCAAAACCTTTTAGTGAAATGGTTGAGTTATATGTTTAGGCCTTTGTTTTTTGATGCAAATAGTCCACTGCTGCTTATTTCCTCTGTTGAAAATTCACTTTGGGTACTTATTTTTCTTAATATCTTTAGAAGAATCAGAACCAAGATAAATTACCTGTACAAATCATTTTTTTGGTTCTCTTTTTTATCAATTTTTACATTGAGCATTCCGTCGGCATATATTCTCATCAATTTGGGAATTGCCGTTCGCCAGAAAACGATGGTTTTTCCTTTTATTATAATAGTATTTTTTATTTTAATGAATTCATATAAAAGCAACCTTGCTAATGCTAAAATCAAATAATCATAGCATTTTTTTATTTTCCATTTCACTAGCAAAAGGTGGTGCAGAAAACCAATTGGTAAAACTCGCATTGTTTTTGGCAAAAAAAAATTATGATGTAAAAATTATTTATGGGCTTGCGCATAACGATTTTCATGAAGAATTAACAAAAGCAGGAATCGGGGTTCAATTCATAAACTATAAATCTTTAGTTGGACTTTTCAAATTACTGCGTTTTGTCAAAAAAGAAAAACCAGATTTAATGATTTCATTTATGTTCGGTATGAATTTGATTTGCAGAATGCTCAAATTTTTTTCGGGTATTCCATTAATAACTTCAGTTCGAAACAATGAGATTTCTAATCTGTATTTTTGGCTTTATCGAATAAGCTATAACATTGACACGTTGTCTACATTTAACTCTGAATATGCATTAAAAAAGTTTATTGCGCAGAAGTTAACAAACCCCAAGAAATCTGTTTTGCAAAATAATGCTATTAAAATTTCAGAATCGCATAGCAAAAGCAAAAAAAACAAGGTCTTTACTATTATTAGCCTAGCACATTTTCGTCCACAAAAAGATTATATTACACTATTTGTCGCAATCAAGATTTTAAAGGATAAAAACATTCCCGTAAAACTATTTGTCTTGGGTCATACGTTTGATCAAAACTGGCCATTTGATAAATTAAAGAGTATGGAAATAGAAGAATTGGTCTCGATAGTTGGGTTTGTTCAAAATACAGGTGAATACTTACAAGCAGCTGATGCATTGGTGCTTTCATCTTTATGGGAGGGAACTCCAAATGCAATTTTGGAGGCAATGGCTCATAAACTTCCCGTAATATCCTCAAGAATTCCAGGTTGTGAAAGTCTTGTTCTCAATTCAGAATGTGGCTTCTTATTTGAAAAGCAAAACCCAGAGCAATTAGCGGAAAGAATAGTTGGAATGATGCAAATTTCAGAAAAGGAAAGACAAGATTTTGGGCAGAATGGTTACCAATATGTTTATGATAATTATAGGGAAGAAGTAGTTTATAAACAATGGTTGACCCTAATAAAGAGAGCAATAAAGTCAGCTGCATAAAAAAATGAAATTGAATTGAAAAAGCTTGTCCGCATAACAACAGTGCCCATTTCCCTTGAAAAGTTGCTCGAAGGCCAGTTGGGATTTATGAAAGCATATTTTGAGGTGGTGGCAATTTCTGCTGTTAAGGAAAAACTGGAAGCCTATGGAAAGAAGGAAGGAGTGCGAGTGTTTCCATTAGAGCTTACGCGAAAAATCACTCCAATAAAAGACATAGCAGCGGTTTTTAAACTGTATCGCTTCCTTAAAAAAGAAAAGCCGTCAATCGTTCATACCCATACCCCAAAGGCTGGTATTGTGGGAATGACAGCCGCCTGGTTTGCTGGGGTTCCAAACCGATTACACACCGTTGCTGGAATGCCGTTAATGGAAGCATCGGGGTTTAAAAGAAAGGTTTTGAATTTCGTTGAAAAACTTACTTACAGATTTGCCACCGAAGTTTACCCAAACTCAAAGGGCCTTTATGATTTCATTATTGCCGAAAATTTCACAAAGGCATCAAAGCTTTCAATAATTGGGAATGGAAGTAGCAATGGAATTGATACTAAATATTTTGACCCAGTGAGCTATTCAGAAAATGATAAAATCTCACTGCGCGATAAATTGAAAATTCCGCAGGGGCATTTCCTTTATATTTTTGTGGGCCGTTTGGTAAAGGATAAAGGTATAAATGAATTGATTACTGCTTTTTCAAAACTTTCCGATTCAAATAATGCTATTTCACTCTTATTGGTAGGCCCTTTTGAAAATGACCTGGATCCCTTATTGCCAGAAAGCTTGAGCACTATTGAAAAGCACCCAAATATTTACACCGTAGGTTATCAAAGCGATGTACGTCCGTATTTCTCAATTGCTGATGCATTGGTATTTCCAAGCTATCGTGAAGGTTTTCCAAATGTGGTAATGCAGGCAGGAGCTATGGGGTTACCATCTATAGTGACAGATATAAATGGCTGTAACGAAATTATTGCACACGGGAAAAATGGATTAATAATTCCCTCAAAAGATACGCAAGCACTTTACAATTCAATAAAACAATTAAGTACAAAGCCTTCGCTATTTGCCAATTTAAAAGCAAATAGTAGGGAAATGATTACATCACGTTATGAACGGCAGCAGGTTTGGGATGCCTTGCTATTTAAGTATCAACGATTGCTTGGAAAAGATAAATAATTGCTCATTTTTAAGCTTAATTACAGTTGATTTTAATTCTATTTTTGTAAAAAAATCATAACCATTGAATTATCAAGACACCATAAAACCCTTTTTAGATTTTATCTGTGCTTTATTAGGTTTAATCCTTTTAAGCCCTATCTTTTTATTGGTCTGGTTGTGTCTAGCTATAGCAAACCATGGTAAACCTTTTTTCTACCAACGAAGACCGGGAAAAGGGGGACGCATATTCACAATAGTGAAGTTTAGGACCATGAACAATAGGCGAGATAAAGAAGGACAATTGTTGCCAGATGCGGAACGACTTACTGTTGTAGGTAGCTTTGTGCGTAAAACCTCTTTGGATGAATTACCACAATTACTAAATGTTTTAAAAGGCGATATGAGCTTTGTGGGTCCACGCCCCTTATTGCCCGAATACTTACCTTTATACAGTGATCGGCAACGAATACGGCATAATGTAAAACCTGGAATTACCGGGTGGGCTCAGGTAAATGGCCGCAATGCCATCAGTTGGGAACAAAAGTTTGAATATGACATTTGGTATGTAGAACACCAAAGCTTTGCATTGGATTTGAAAATACTGTTCTTAACTTTAAAAAAAGTAGGGGTATCAGAAGGGATTTCATCCGATGGCCAAGCTACGGCTGAAGCGTTTAAAGGAGATTAATTATGAAAAATATTGTAATAATAGGAGCAGGAGGTTTTGGAAGAGAAGTAAAAGTATTGTTGGACGATATTAATAAAATTCAGTCAACGTATACATTTTTAGGATTTTATGATGACGGTATCGAAAAAGGAACTTTGGTTAATGGTTATAAAGTATTGGGGGGTATATCAGATTTGAATAAATTATCATCATCAACTTATGTTGCTATAGCTATAGGTGCACCAGAAACAAAGCAAAAAATAATTGACCAATTAAAAAATGTGAATGTAAAATTCCCTACTCTTATACATCCTTCTGTAATTTGTAGTGATGATTTTGTTTCAATTGGGAAAGGATGCATAATTTGCGCAGGGACTGTTCTTACATGCAATATAGAAATTCAAGATTTTGTTATATTAAACTTAATGTGTACTGTGGGCCATGATACAATAATTAAACATTACTCTTCGGCCATGCCTTCCGTTAATATTTCTGGGGAAGTGATTATTCATCAGGGTGTATATATTGGCACTGGAGCGAAAATTATCAACCAATTGGAAATTGGTAGAAATACTGTTGTAGGGGCGGGGGCGGTTGTATCTAAGTCCTTACCTTCAAACTGTACAGCGGTGGGTATTCCTGCTAAGATTATCAAGCAAAAGTAATTTATTATTGATTTCATATTATTATACAAGGGGAGACAGCTCCCCACCGCCTACTGAACACTAGGCCTAAACCTAGAAATCAAACCCAAAATACGCACTTTTATCAAAAGAACATTTGACATATCACTTGCTATCACAATCTTGCTAATTTTCGGTTGGTTAATCCTTATATTATTTTTTTTTGCTTTTATCGATACAGGCAAAGGCCTTTTTCTTCAAACACGGGTAGGGCGGTATGGTAAACTGTTTACTATTTATAAAATCCGAAGTATGCATAATAAAAAAGGAAATATTTCAAATTATGGTAGATTTCTGCGACGTTCCAAGTTGGATGAGTTGCCACAACTTTTAAATATCATTCTGGGGCAAATGAGTTTTGTAGGGCCACGGCCCGATATACCCGGCTATTATGACCAATTGCAGGGAGAGGCCCGGAAGCTTCTAAAATTAAAACCTGGGTTTTGCAGTAGGGCTGCACTCAAATATTTTAACGAGGAGTCACTCTTGGCTGCTCAGCAGGATCCGCTGTACTATAACGACACCATCATATTTCCTGATAAAGTGCAAATGAATCTTGAATACTATTACCATCAATCTTTTTTAGAAGATTTAAGAATTTTATGGAAGTGTTTATTGCGTAAAACGGGAGGGATTTGAATTAAGGATACAAATTACGAGTCAAGATGGTGGAAGTTGAGACAAGCAATAATTATTTAAATTTTGATAGTAAGCAGTAACCATAAACTATTGTGGAATTGGTTGGTAACTTTATAGCGATAAAGTGCGGGCATACTTCTAAAACTGCTTACTTTTGCAAAAAAATTGTAGACAGTTATGTCAGAATCAAAAATATACCTTTCTTCTCCCCATATGGGCGGTACAGAGCAATCTTTTGTTAAAGAAGCTTTCGATACTAATTGGATTGCACCTCTGGGCCCAAATGTAGTAGGTTTTGAAAAAGATTTGGAAAGCTATCTTGGGAATGGAAACCACGTTGCAGCTTTGAGTTCGGGAACCGCAGCATTGCATTTAGCCTTAATTTTATTGGGAGTGGGTAAAGGTGATGAGGTGATCTGCCAAAGTATGACATTTTCTGCCTCTGCAAACCCCATAGTCTATCAAGGGGCAACTCCAATTTTTGTTGATAGCGAACCCGAAACTTGGAACATTTGTCCGAACCATTTGGAGGAAGCTATAAAAGATCGAATTGCAAAGGGTAAAAAACTCAAAGCAATCATAGCCGTTCATCTTTACGGAATGCCTTACAGAGCTGAAGAAATAAAGAAAATTTCAGAAAAATATGAAATCCCGATAGTTGAGGATAGTGCCGAAGCATTGGGAAGCAGTTATAAGGGACAAAAATGTGGCACCTTTGGAGATATATCCATCCTATCTTTCAATGGAAACAAAATCATTACAACTTCGGGAGGAGGTGCTTTGGTATCCCGAAATTTGAAACACAAGGAAAAAGCTATTTTCTTGGCAACGCAAGCAAGGGATGCGGCACCACATTACCAACATTCTGAAATAGGCTATAATTATAGGTTGAGCAATATTTCAGCAGGCATAGGTCGCGGACAAATGGAGATATTAGACAAGCACGTTGCTTTGCGAAGACAAATGAACGACTTTTACAAAGACATCTTTAAGAATACAGATGGAGTTAAATTATTCACAGAACCTAACAAAAATTATTTTTCAAACCATTGGCTTTCCTGTGTTCTTGTAGATAAAAATGTTTGTGGTTTTTCAAGTGAAGAAATTAGGTTGGCAATGGCAGAAAATAATATTGAGTGCAGACCGTTATGGAAGCCGATGCATTTACAGCCTGTATTTAAGAATGCTCCATATTTTGGCGGGAAAGTTTCAGAGAATCTATTCGATATCGGCCTTTGTTTACCCTCTGGTTCGAATTTGACAATTAAAGAAAAAGTTAAGATTAACGATGTTTTAGTGCGTTTCATCGATAATTGAGGTATATTTGTAGCCCCAAATCGAATGAATCGTGTTTCATAATATTACTCTTTTTTCAAAAATTATAATGCGAACAAAAAAATTGACCTTTTTAGATCAAAAATATCTTCCGCGTTGGGCTGTGTTTTTATTGGACATTTTTATATGTATCATTTCTTTCGCCCTAATGTTTTTGATATTGGATGGCACGCCTTTAAATTTTCATTCCACTTGGCCTACTCCTTTTAGGGCGGTTTTTCTTTTATCCATTAATATTTTCTTTTTCTATGCTTTAAGAACTTATGCAGGGATTGTTCGCCACTCCACATTTACAGATGTCTTTAAAGTAGCGTCTTCTTCTTTTTTAACAGCTATAACAGCTGTTATTTTCAACTATATTTACTTTGCCTTCGCAGGGAATAAAATATTCCTTACTACAGGAATTTTACTTTACATGTTTTTTTCCTTCACTTTTATGCTTTTCTTCAGAATTGCTGTAAAAGAAGCATATCAATATCTAAAGGCTAGTGCGACTGGAAAGCTAAAGAAAAGAGTAGTGATACTGGGCACGGATGATCAAACAATCTCCTTGGGTAAAGCCCTAACTACAGAATCAAACCTTCCATACAAATTGGTGGGCTTTATTACTGAAAACCAAATAAATAAGAGTTTGAAAATTCTGAACAAGCCAGTTTTTTCAGTGCCCATAACTACGGAATCCAATGAGTTTACTGAACTTTTGGCTCAGCATAACCTAGATGGAGTTTTAATAGTTAGCGAATCTCTTAACATTAAAGAAAAAAATCAAATTGTTGAAGCTTGTTTGGCAAATAAGGTTGAAATCTTTAATGTGCCTCTTGTGGAACACTGGAATAGAAAAGAGGATATTCAAACACAGATAAAACCTATTCAGATTGAAGATCTGCTAGAGCGCTCTCAAATAGCCATGGATGTGGAACTCATAAAAAACGACCTGCGGGGCAAAACTATCTTAGTTACTGGGGGTGCGGGTTCTATTGGAAGTGAAATTGTAAAACAATTGGCGGCTTTTAAGCCAATGAAAATTGTCATTTTGGATAACGCTGAGTCTGCCCTCCATGATATGGAACTTTACATGAATCAGCATCACGAAGGTTTGAGTTTTTCAATCCTATTAGCAGATATAAGAAACCGCGAAAGGATGGAAATACTTTTTGCAAAATACAAGTTTGACTTGGTTTATCATGCCGCGGCATATAAGCATGTACCTTTAATTGAAAAGAATCCGCACGAAGCAATTTATGTGAATATTGGCGGGACTATCAATTTAGCAAATCTCTCAGTAAAGCACAATGTTGATAAATTTGTAATGATTTCTACGGACAAAGCTGTCAACCCAACAAATGTAATGGGAGCTTCAAAGCGTGCTGCGGAAATGTATGTACAATCACTTCAAAATCACGTTAACAACAATACACGCTTTATCACAACCCGTTTTGGAAATGTATTGGGTTCCAACGGATCTGTTATTCCTTATTTCAGAAAGCAAATTGCAGCTGGCGGGCCATTAACCGTAACCCATAAAGATATTATTAGATATTTTATGACCATAAGTGAAGCCTGCCAATTGGTGCTACAGGCTGGAACTATGGGTAATGGAGGCGAAATTTACGTTTTTGATATGGGCAAACCTATAAAAATTCTTGACATGGCGAAACGAATGATTCGTCTTTCGGGATTAAAACCATATGAGGATATTGATATTGAAATCACAGGGCTAAGACCCGGTGAGAAATTATACGAAGAATTGTTGAACGACAGTAGTACCTCATTGCCTACCTATCACCCCAAAATTATGGTTTCTAAAGTTCCCGTTGTGGAATATGAGCTAATAGCTGCCAAGATGCAAGAAATTATTTCTATTTCTGAAAACGGAAAAAGTAAAGAAATAGTAAAAAAGTTAAAAGAATTGATTCCAGAGTTTTTGAGCAAAAATTCAGAATTTGAAGTTTTGGATGTTCAGAAACACACATAATCTCGAATTTTCATCCCCAGAGATACTAAATAATCACCTGCTATAATATATGAAGGCCTTATATTTGCGCCTTAAAAAATAACTTTAATGAATAAAATTGCAATACTGCTTTTAATCTGTTCAAGTCTTTTTTCTTGTGCTACAAAAAAGGAAATCTTGTATTTTCAAGATGCTGAAAATCTAAACTTGAAAGAAATTGAAACCTCTTTTGAGCCTATCATTGAGCCCAATGATATTCTTTATATAACCGTATCTTCCATAGACGAGGAAGTAGTAAGGCCATTCAAACGCACTATTGGTTCAGAAGGAGCTCCCGTAACAAACAACATACAGTTACAGGGGTATTTAGTGGATGCTGATGGAGATATTCGTTTTCCAGTTTTGGGTACCCTTTCAGTGATGGGAAAAACAAGAGGTATAGTAGAAGAGGAATTAAAAGCCAAGCTTTCAGAATATATAACGGATGTGGTAGTGGATGTACGTATCATCAATTTCAAAATAACGGTAATTGGAGAAGTGAGAAATCCCGGTGTCTTCCGAATTCAGGACGAACGGGTCACCTTGCCAGAGGCAATTGCCTTGGCAGGAGATTTGACCATAGACGGAAAGCGTACGGAGGTTACGGTTATACGTGAAGAAAATGGTGTGCGTAAAGTAGCCAGGATTGACTATACCAGTTCAGACCTTTTTACATCACCTTATTATTTTTTAAAGCAGAACGACATAGTTTACGTTGAGCCTTCGTTAAAAGGAGTCCGCAAATCAGGGTTTATTCCTGATGTTCCCGCACTTCTTTCACTTGTAACTGTCGTGCTTAGCACCGTTATTCTTTTAACCCGATAATACCCCGCCAATTGTTATGGAGGAAAATAGATACAAACGTGAAACCAAAGAATTATCGCTGCGCGAAATAATAGAACAATACACACGCTATTGGTATCTTTTCGTACTTGGTGTAATAATTGCCTTGGCGCTCGCATTCGTCTATTTGCGCTACACAACGGCACTCTATCAAACACGTGCTACAATAATTATTAAAGATGAAAAAAGTGCCAGTAGCCCTATGGAAATGGCAGCTTTTTCGCAATTCGGGAGTTTTCTTTCACGGTTTAATACGAGCAAGATTGATAACGAGTTGGCAATTTTCAACTCGAAGCGCATTATTTCAAAAACCATAAAGGAACTCGGTCTTAACGTTAAATACGAATCGGTTGGCGCAATAAAAACTTCGGAAATATACTCCTATATTCCTTTTAACGTTCAATATCAATCTTTTAAGCAAACAGGCAACAAGGTAAATGTTCCAAAATTATACATTGAAGTGCTTTCGTCTACCGAATATACATTGGAAGATGAAGCCCAAACATTTGAAGGAACATACAATTTTGGCGAACAAATAGCATTGCCCTTTGGTGAAATAACCATACTTCCCAATCTTGACAATAAAGAATATTTCGAATCCTTTTTTGACAGAACGGTCGTTGTTACATACCTCCCCATCGAAAATGTGGCGCTGGACTATCAAGGTAGGGTGGTAATCGAGAACGAAATTAAGTCCAGCAATGTGCTCGAACTGAGCATGCTTACACCTGTAACCGAAAAAGCTGAGGATTTTCTCGACGAACTTGTTTCGCAATACAACCAAGACGCTATTGCCGATAGAAATGAAATTGCAAGAAACACTTCTGCATTTATAGATTCCAGACTTGAGATTATTACTAGGGAACTGGATTCGGTAGAAAGAAATAAACAAGTTTTTAAAAGTGACAACAGGCTGACCGATATTCAGGCCGAGGCACAGATAATACTTGAAAACGCTAGTGAATTCAATAAAAAGCAATTAGATGTAGGAACACAGTTGGAACTCTCTAAAACAATGATTGATTATATGGAAAATAGCTCTAATAATGAGCTTTTACCATCTAATATAGGTATTGAAAGTGAAGAAGTGGCAGGGGCAGTTAATAATTATAACCAGTTAATTCTATATCGCAATAAATTATTACAGAGTTCAACTGAAAAGAACCCTGTAGTTCAAAATGTAGACACGCAAATTGAGCAGATGCGTTCCAGTATTCTGAGCAGTTTAAAAAATTCGAGCAATGCTTTAAAAATTGCAATGAAAGATATTAATTATCAGGAATCTACATTAAATTCACGTATAGCACAAGTTCCAGCAAAAGAAAAGATTTTTAGAGGTATTGAAAGACAGCAGACTATTAAAGAGCAGCTTTATCTTTTCTTGCTTCAGCAAAGGGAAGAAGCATCAATTACATTGGCGGCAACATCTCCCAAGGCTAAAGTCGTGGATAATGCATACAGTACAAAAAAACCTGTTTCCCCCAAAAAACCTTTAATATACTTGGGGGCACTTTTAGCAGGACTTTTGATTCCTTTTATGGGAATTTATGGAGTTAATCTTTTAAATACAAAAGTAGCCTCCCGAAGAGATGTGGAACGCCACCTTCCGGCTACTCCAATTATTGGAGAAATCCCAAGAATAAAGCGTAACGAAGCAGATTTAATACAGCTTAACGATCGCAGTATTATGGCTGAGGCCTATAGAATATTGCGTACCAATCTTCAGTACCTATTTATTAATAAACTTGAAGAAAACGATAAAGGCAAAACATTGATAGTAACTTCAACCATAAAGGGCGAAGGAAAAACCTTTGTGGCATTCAACTTGGCATTGACATTGGCACTTACGGGAAAAAAGGTAGTGCTTGTGGGCGCTGATATTCGTAATCCACAATTGCAACGGTATTTGCCAGAGCATTTAAAAAATAGCAAAGGACTTACAGAATATATTGTATATGACGATATGGAGGTAGAAGATGTTGTGTCCCAAAGTGATTACAATGAAAATTTGAGTATTGTTCTCTCTGGTGCCATTCCACCTAACCCTGCTGAATTGTTAATGCAGAAGCGGACCACAACCTTTGTGGAAGAACTTAAAAAAGAGTTTGATTATATCATTATGGATACTGCGCCATCGATGTTGGTTACAGATACTATTTTGATTAACAAGTTGGCGGATATTACGCTGTACGTAGTGCGTGCTGGTTATACAGATAAACGTTTGCTCGATTTTCCACAAGATGCAATCGATGATGGCCGATTGGCAAATGTGGCTATTGTTTTGAACAATGTAAATCTGAACAATTTTGGCTACGGCAATAAATACGGATATGCCTATGCAAGGGAAGAACGTTCCTTACTGAAAAGGATTTTGAATAAAAACTAGGTTAATCTCTATGAAAAACCTCTTTCTAATATTTTTCTTTTTCCCTTTAATGCTGTTTTCACAGGAGTTTGAAATTGGCGGAAGTGTTGAAACTAAAGCTATTTTATCGAGTGAAAATGAAAATCCATTTTGGTTCCACACAAATACAAACTATGTTCTTGGTGAACTTACCAATCTATCAGCAACGGCTGAGTTGAAAGCAAGCTTAACGTATTCAAAATTTAAGTTGAATGCAGGTGCTGCAGTGTATGGAAGGGATGGAGTTGAGAATAATGTACAGCGAAGAGATTTATATCTTCAATTTGAAAATTCATGGCTTTTAGCCACGGTGGGTCCAAAAAAACAAAAGGAGATGCTTGACGGACTTTCAGCAACAAATCAAAATTTTTTGTGGTCTGGAAATGCTAGACCTTTGCCTGGCATTCTTCTTGAAGCAAACAATCCTCTTAAAATTTCGAATACTTTCGGATTGGATTGGGGAATTGGTCATTACGAGTTGAATGACAATCGATTTGTGGATGGTACCCACGTACATTACAAACGATTGGCGTTAATTACAACTTTTAATGAGAATCACAAGCTTACGGCAAAAATTCGACATTATGCGCAATGGGGCGGAACTTCTCCAGTATACGGAGATTTAAAAGATGAATTCAAAGATTTCTTCAAGATATTTTTTGCAGCGAATTCAACAGAAATTGGTTTGGAAAATGAAACTAAAAATGCGATTGGAAACCATTTGGGGTCCTATATGCTTACCTATGAATTCAAAAATAAGTTAGGTGAATTCTCAATATACCATGAGCACCCTTTTGAAGATGGTTCAGGTACTAGACTAGCAAATTTACCAGATGGCGTTTGGGGAATTTATTTTAAACCGGAAAACCAAAAAATTATTTCTTCCGTTTTATATGAATATATTGATACCTCGGACCAAAGTGGAAATAAATCAGTAAGTGGTTTTGATGGATACTTTGGAAACAATCTATATCGCAGTGGTTGGACTTATGAAGAAAATATAATTGGTGCACCGTTTATTTTATTCGACAAAAGTATTGTAATTGATGGTGATAATACTGCATTTATAAGTAACCGTTCAAAAGTACACCATTTTGCTTTGATGGGAGCGTTTAGTAAATTTCAGTGGAAATTAAAAAGCACCTATGCCAAATATCTAGGAACCTATCGAAAACCATTTTTCCCAGAATGGAAATATTGGTACAACTACGGCTCGCTTTCCTATAAAAGTGAAAAACTTGGAACATTTACAGTCTTGGGGGGGGCGGATTTCTCAAATATTGCAGATACGCTTATTGGCGGCGGAATAGCATATTCCTATTCCTTCTAAAATCAATTTTCTTTTTCTTTCTTCTTAAATAGAAATCCTAAAGGCAGCCAGATAAAAAGAAACAGAAACTTTCCTGTTACAAATCCTATTATAGTAATCAATGCGGCTACTATCATTAAGAGTATTTTAATGTTTTTATTCATTTTGTAATCCTAAAATTGCCGCAATGTTCTACACTTCATCTGCCCCATATACTAATTCGATAAAATCAATTTTCGGAATATCTCCAAAATATTCCTTTACTT
Organism: Aequorivita sp. UBA3180; assembly: GCA_002364215.1. Taxonomy (GTDB): domain Bacteria; phylum Bacteroidota; class Bacteroidia; order Flavobacteriales; family Flavobacteriaceae; genus Aequorivita. Next base: position 462,454 of record DEXQ01000018.1, read on the forward strand.
CAATATCTTTCAACAATTCTGAAATATCCTCTTTTTCATAGCGGGCGCCTTCCAATAGTTTTTCTAGATTTTCCACGGGTTCCTTTCCGAAGAAATCCCCGAATATTTTGAATTCTGTGATGTGTCCCTTTTCAACAAAAATGCGCAGATCTATTTCCCCGACGGAAAAACGCTTGCTTCGCTGAACATTAAATTTAGGTGAACGTCCATAATTCCAGTCCCAAGTGTCGTATTTTTCTTCTTTTAGTTGATGGACTGCTTTCCACTCTTCGGGTGTTAAATAGTAGCTTTCAAAGGGTTCGCTTTCTTCGTAAAGCCCTTCCAATAGAAGTTGCCTGAATGCATCAATCATTAATGGTTCTTTTAAAAATTCAGAAATATTTGCCACACGACTGCGAACAGATTTATGTCCCTTAGACTCAATCTTGCTCATTTTTACGTTTAGCGCATTTACAACTTCACCCAAATCTGTATTAAATAGGAGCGTACCGTGGCTAACCATCCGCTTTCCGGTAGAAAATTGGGCGGTTCCTGAAATCTTTTTTTCATCAACCTGTATATCGTTTCTGCCTTTCAGTTCAGCTTTCAAACCCAAACTGTTCAGAACCTTAATTACGGGAGCAGTGAATTTTTTAAAGTTATTCAGACTTTTCACATCGTGATTTGTGATAAAACTGAAATTGAGATTCCCAAAATCGTGATATACGGCGCCACCGCCCGAAACCCTTCGCACTACGTGAATATTATTCTGTTCAATGTACTCGTGGTTTATTTCTTCCAAGGTATTTTGATTGCGGCCAATGATGATGGACGGCTCGTTAATATAAAAGAGCAAATAATCATTTTCGGCGCTAAAATTTCGCAGCGCGTATTCTTCCAATGCAAGGTTTAATCGGGGATTGGTATTGCCTTCGTTTTCCAGGAAAATCATGTTGTAAAAAGTTTTCGCAAAGGTACAAACTTCAAGGCTTAAAGTTGATATTTTAGCTGAAACCCGCCATACCAATTTCGTGGCATTCCTGGGTAATAGTAGCGAGGCTCGGCACCTCCAAAGCCTGAAGCGTTTATTAACACGGAAGCAGCATATTTTTCATCGGTAAAATTGTTTACCCCTGCATTTAGTTCAAAAGAAAGTAGTTTGGATAATTCTTTTTTATAGGAAACCTTCGTATTGAATATAGTGTAAGGATTGGAATAGAGCGTATTTGAATCATTTAGAGGAATTTCTCCAATATGCAATAAGTTGGTGTTTAATAGAAAGTTTTTAAATCCGAGGTTGACTCCAGCATTCAATTTACTATCAGGTACCCCGGTAAGTTGATTTGACGAATAATCATTATCGCCATCTACAAAATCAATAAATTTATGATCGGTAATTTCCGCATTAAGATAGGGAGAAACGTAGCACGAATCACTGAAAGTCTGTGTGTAGGAAGCGCTTATTTCTAGTCCTTTATGTTCCGTCTTTCCGGCGTTACTGCCAATATACTGGTCGTCACCCACACGCTGTGCCACCAATAAGCCCGTAATATCCAAAAGGTAGGCTGTAAGCTGTAAATGAAGGTTTCTTCGAAAGAAAAAAGCTTCACTTCCCAATACATAATTGAAGCCTTTTTCCGGCCCGAGGTCTGGATTTATCACGCCTTCGGGCGTTAATGTTTCCTCAATGGAAGGATAGTTAAAACCTTTGCTGAAATTAAAGTAAGAACTTACATTTTCGGTGAATTGATACAATAAATTTACATTCGGTGCCAAAATTGGTTCAAAGTTGCGTTCAGCACTTTTGTTTGCTTCTTCTACATTGAAATAGTCCCTAAAATCATAATTGGTTTGGTTAAAATTAAGGCCAAACTGACCTTTCAGCTTTTTTGTAAAAGGAAGGGTTACGGTTGCAAAAACGTTCAGGTTGTCTCTCTTTTCAAAATTAGCGCTTAACTGCTCGCCTTCCAAGCTACCATTGCCGTTATTCTCTTCGTATAAATTTTCAAGGGTTTGCCAATTGTATTCGTCTTTATAAAATTCGCCTCCGAAACTTAGATTGGCTTTGTTTTTTAAAAATGAAAAGTCTTTTGCAAAGACCGTCCGCGCTCCGTAACCATTGGTGAATTCATCCAAAATATTGAACGGTCTCGGTTCGTAATGATCTAAATAAGTATAGAAAACACTGCTGGTATTGCTGAAATTTTCAGAAAAACGGTGCGTAAAGCTAAGCCCAGCCAATGTTTGTTTGTTATCTTCATATCCTTTTGCAGCTTTCCAAGTAAATGCAGCCTGTGCAGGGTTTTCTTCAAAGGCGGTTTTACTGATGGAACTAGGAATCTGTGCAAAGTAATCAACGTAATTCATTAAAAAACTGAGTTCATTTCTGGTGTTGAATGTATAAGTAGCTGTTAACAATACCGATTGCCTGTCATAGCTGTTATTCTCACGAAAACCTTCTGTTTTTAAATGATCGTAGTTTAAATTGACTGAAAAAGTTTCAGTGGAAGTTGCTGTTGAAACGGAGTTTTTTATCAGCCCAAAGGAGCCCACTGTCAGGTTAGTTTTAAAAAAAGATTCCCCAAAATTCGCTTGTTTCGAGGTGAGCAGCAAAGTTCCGCCCAAATTGGTGCCGTATTGAGTAGCTTTCGGACCTTTTACTATTTCCAAAGATTGAATATCCTCGGGATCAAAAGCATCGATAGAGGTTTCTCCAATACCGTTCGTAATCGGAATTCCATTAAAATACGCACGGATTTTATTGGTACCATAAAGCGTGCGCGAGCCTACGCCCCGAATTACGATTCGGTTGGTATTGATGGCGCCGCTTTGGATATAAACACCGGGAGTTTCATTAATTGCTGCTACCAAATCCATAGGGCTGTATGCTTCAAATTTTGCTGAAGTTATCTTTTCTGTAGGAATTATAACCTTGCTTTCCTTTTGGAAGGTTGATGAAATAATAACCTCTTCTAAATTTTCCAATTTAACTTTTGGATAAAGGATAAATGTTGAATTGTATTTTGAAAGTTGAAATGTTTCGCTATAATAATTGGGATGCTCAAACCTTAAAGTAACAGGAAGTTCCAATGAATTCTTAATTATAAAAACCCCTTCCGAATCTGTTATTGCCACTTGTTTTTCCTTTAAGAAAACCGTTACTGTCTCAATTGGAATGCCCTTATAAGAAACGACTTTGCCTTTTATTTCCTGTGAGTACGAAAAATTAAAAAAGGCAGTCAACAATAAAGTCGCCACGGCTTGAAAGTAAAGTAATTTCATTCTTTATGCAATTTCAGTATAGGTTGTATTTCCATGTTTAATTGTTTTACAACAGTTTTCTTTAAAAATAGCAATTAGTATTAGAAAATAAGAGCCCGCTAAAAAGTTTACATATTTCTTAACGGAAGAATGAGGAGTGGAATAGGTATATCCCTGATTACATTATCCAATTAACTCCCTATCTTTGCCGCCTATGAGCAGATTGGTTCAAATAGCGATTTTACCACGGCAACAAGAAGACTTGGAATTCATTTTGGAACTTGCTTTGGAAAAGGAAAAGCTTCGAAAAGAAAACATTAGCGACTGGCGCATCCGCAAACGCTCCATTGATGCGCGCCGTCAACCTATCAAAATAAACCTTCAAGTTGAAATGTGGTTGAAAGGCGAAAAGCGTGAAATTATTCCGCCATTTATTCCGCAGAATGTTTCTTCTTCCAAAGAAATTGCAATAATTGGCGCAGGCCCAGCCGGACTTTACGCTGCACTTCGTGCTATCGAAGCGGGCTTGAAACCAATTGTTTTTGAACGCGGGAAAGACGTTCGGGAGCGCCGCCGTGATTTAGCGGCAATCAATAAAGACCAAATTGTAAACCCAGAAAGTAATTATTGTTTTGGGGAAGGCGGCGCAGGAACCTATTCCGACGGAAAGCTCTATACCCGTAGCAAAAAACGCGGCAATGTGCTGAAAGCGTTGGAATGGTTTGTCCACTTTGGCGCCGATGAAGATATACTCGTCGATGCCCATCCGCACATTGGAACTAATAAACTTCCGAAGATAATCACTGCAATGCGGGAAGCGATTCTCGATAATGGTGGGGAAGTACATTTCAATTCAAAATTGACAGATTTTAAGTTGAAGGATGGTGCTATTGAAGCAATTCAAATAAATGCCAAAAAATGGTTTGAGTTTGAAAACGTAATACTCGCCACGGGGCATTCGGCAAGGGATATTTTTTATCTGCTTCACAGTAAAAATATCAAAATTGAAGCCAAACCCTTTGCCATTGGCGTTCGGGTGGAACATCAACAGGAGCTCATAGATTATATTCAATATCACGGAGAAGTTGACAATCCATACTTACCACCGGCCAGCTATGCCTTGGTTGAGCAGGTAGATGGCTTGGGGGTGTATTCTTTCTGTATGTGCCCCGGCGGAATTATTGCGCCCTGCGCCACCGAGCAGGAAGAGGTGGTTACCAACGGCTGGAGCCCAAGCAAGCGGAACAATCCGTATGCAAATAGCGGAATTGTAGTAAGCGTGGAACCCAAAGATTTACCGAATTATAAAGAAGGCGATCCTTTTGTATGTTTGGACTTTCAAAAGTTTGTGGAACAGCGCTGTTGGGAAGCAGGAGGAAAGACCCAAAAAGTACCTGCCCAGCGGATGATTGATTTTGTGGAAGGAAAGGTTTCTGAAGATTTTCCAAAGACTTCATACCAACCCGGAATTGTTTCAGCAGATTTAAATGAAGTGCTTCCGCCATTAATTTCAAAACGTTTGAAAAAAGCATTTTTGTCCTTCGGGAAAAAGATGAAAGGTTATTATACAAACCAAGCGGTTTTGCATGCGCCCGAGAGCAGGACTTCTTCGCCAGTTTCCATTCCACGCGATTCAGAAACATTGGAACATATTGAAATAAAAGGATTATACCCTTGTGGAGAGGGTGCAGGCTATGCTGGAGGAATTATTTCAGCCGCCATTGATGGGATTAATTGTGTGGATGCAATTGCTGAAAAGTTAATTCGTTAATTCGGGATTCGTAGATTCGGTTCGTTGATACGTGACTTAAATTTTGTAATTTAATTTCAATTTCGATTTCCAAAAGAAAAGGCTACCATGTGGCAGCCTTTCTTAAAGTATATTTTTGGAAAAATTACTTTATCTCAAGCAATTCCAATTCAAAGGTTAGGTCTTGACCGGCCAAAGGATGGTTCGCATCCACAATGATGAACCCATCTTTTACATCTGCAACTCGCAGTTGACGCTCAGATCCGTCAGGGTTTTTGGACACAAGGCCCATACCTATTTCTGGTTTTATATCCTGTGGCAAGTTCTCACTTGGTATTTTTTGAAAAAGTTCTTTTTGAACTTCGCCGTAAGCTTCTTCTTTTGGAATGGTAATGGTTTTCTTTTCGTTTTCCTTCATATTTACCAATCCTTTTTCAAAACCTGGAATTAAACGACCTTCACCGAGTTTTACCTCCAGTGGTTCACGTTGTACGGAACTATCGAATACTTGTCCGTTGTTCAATTTTCCTGTGTAATGAAGTTTTACGGTTTCATTTCCTTGTACTTGACTCATAATTTTGTTTTTTCAATTATTGTTCAATAAGGGGGCAAAACTATGGGTTTGCATTGCCAATTCCACAGAAATGAGTCATTAATCCTGAGATTTATGTAAATATTAACGGATTTACCCTTGACTATAAAAGAGGTGGTATGGGATAATATAGAGAACTGATTTAAAATTTGTAAATTTAGTTTTTACACTTCTTCAGTAATTAAGCAATGGACCAACCAGTAAAAATATTTAGGTTTGACATTGAAGAGGCAATAAAAGTTGCCTCTTCACCTAATGAACCCCATAATCACGACTTTGAAGAAATCCTTATTGGAATGGAGGGGTCTATTGAGCATTTCATAGATTTTGAAACCACAATTGTAGATGCTCCCTATGTTTGTTTTGTAAGCAAAGGTAAGGTTCACAGAGTAAAGCCTATAGTAAAAGATGGTAAGTGCGATGTTTGGGTCATTAGGTTTAGTAGTGAATTTTCAGCTGAAATTATATTTCAACTTTACGCTGCATTCCACAATAAGGCTAATATATTTTGGCCGGTTGAAAGGCTTACGGGACGCCTTCCGGTTTTGACTGAAATGATGTATAATGAATTAAGGCAATCAAATCCTGATTTTTCAGTCCTTCGCCATTTGCTCAACGCCGTTATTTCGATTGTATTATCAGAAAAACAGAAACAGCAGCCCACAGATATTTCCTCAAACCAAAATGAGACGTTTACCAATTTTCTCGCCATTTTGGAAGAAAATTTTCGGCGCCCCTTGAGCGTGGGATATTATGCGGAAAAATTGTTTATGAGCACACGGAACTTAAATTTGATTTGCCAAAATATTCTACAGCAAAGTGTGTCGGAAATCATTGAAACCAGAAAATTGATTGAAGCCAAAAACCTTCTGACTTCCACGGATAAAACCATTGCCGAAATAGCCTACGAATTGGGTTATAATGAAAACTCTTACTTCTCTAATGTTTTCAAAAAAAAATCGGGGCAAACACCAGGTGAGTTTCGGGATGAAATGCGAAGCCTGTTAACTTCCTAAAATTATACCTCTACTACCGAAAAGTGTAATTCTTAACATCCGTAGTGCTACTATTTTTGTAATCAAATAATTAATTGACATTTTAATTCTAAATGATTATGAAAAAAGTACTGATTTTAGTTGTGATGTCCCTATTTACAATAGGAACTTTTGCACAGACCCAATGGCAGGTAGACCCAAACCATTCTTCGTTAAACTTTAGCATCAAGCATTCAGGCATTAGTTTGGTGAATGGCAAGTTTTTACACTACACAGGTAGTTTAACCACCAATGGCGATGCCTTAAGCAATGCACAATTTAATTTTAACGTGCAAGTGGCAAGTATCAATACCAATGTAGATGCGAGGGACAAGCACTTGAGAAGTGCCGATTTTTTTGAGGTGGAAACCTATCCGACTATGACCTTTAAAAGCACCAAAATTTTGGCGACAGGTAAACCAGAACATTTTTTATTGTATGGCGAGCTTACTATTAAAGGGGTTACAAAACCAGTAATTTTTGATGTGTACTACGGTGGAACCGCGAAGAGCGACAAAGGTGAAAAATTAGGTTTGAAAGCGAAAACCACTATCAACAGGTTTGACTACAACATTAATTTTGACCCTACCGCAGCTGGTATTGGTAAGGATGTGGATATTGTAGTTCATCTACAGTTCGCCAAACAGTAAAACTATTTAAAGGGAAGTTATTCATATTTTGAATTTAGAAATCATGAAAAAGTTTAAAATCCAAAAGTTAAGCAGAGAAGACGTGTATGGCAAAGCAAGTTTCGTAGTTAGATTACGTCAATGAATAGAAAACAATTTTTAAAATCAATTGCACTATTGCCGCTAATAGGTTCAAGTATGAATTTGAAAGATTTAAATAAAATGACTGCAACAATGAGTAATACAGAAAAAATGCCTGTACTATTCTTGGGTCATGGAAGCCCTATGAATGCCATTGAGGAAAATGAATTTGTGGCAAATTTTAGACGGCTTGGAAATGAATTGGTACGCCCCAATACAATACTCTGCATTTCTGCCCATTGGGAAACCAATGGCACATATGTAACAGCAATGCAAAATCCTCCTACCATTCATGACTTTGGAGGTTTCCCACAGGAGCTTTTTGAAGTACAGTACCCAGCACCGGGAAGCCCTCAACTGGCAAAACAGACCAAAGCGATAATAACAAAAACAAATGTAGGATTAGATGATAAATGGGGGCTCGACCACGGAGCGTGGAGCGTTATAAAACATCTCTATCCCCATGCCGATATCCCGGTAATTCAAATGAGCATTGATTACACACAGCCTGCAAAATATCACTATGAATTAGCAAAGGAATTGAATAGCCTTCGCACAAAGGGTGTTCTAATTGTGGGAAGTGGAAATATGGTACATAATCTTCGCATGGTTTCGTGGAAAAGGTTAAACGAAGTATATGCCTACGATTGGACTATAGAGGCCAACGAAAAGATGAAAGACTTTATCGTTAGCGAAGATCACAAAAGTTTAATTGATTTTAAATCCCAAGGAAAAGCCTTTGAGTTAGCCATACCAACGCCCGAACATTATATGCCGTTGATTTACACCTTGGCATTAAAGACCAAAAATGAAGAAATAACAATATTTAACGACAAACCTGTTGGAGGTTCACTTACTATGACTTCCGTAAAGATAGGTTAGAAACAAAACAATGAATTATGAAAAAATTATTGGATATTGAGTTAAAAGAGAACACTGTTAGTATGGCTGTCTTATTATTAAGGTTGGGTGTGGGTATAATGATGCTTGTTCATGGAATTCCAAAACTATACATGCTGTTTAGTGAAGATATTCAGTTTCCCAGTGTTATGGGGATGAGCGCTACGTTTTCATTATTACTAACTGTGGTTGCAGAAGTTTTATGCTCTATATTACTGCTAATTGGACTTTTTACCAGAATAGCGGCCATTCCATTGATTATAACCATGTTGGTAGCCGTATTGATGATTCACGGTAGCGATCCATATGCCTTGAAAGAATTAGGACTGTTTTACTTGTTGGCCTATGTAGTTTTGTTAATACTTGGCAGCGGTAAATATTCTTTTGATGCTATTTTGAAAAACTATCAATTAGAAGAATAGCTATTGTTAATATATACAGCTATGTCCCTGTCAAAAACCATATTGGTTAGGTCACTTGTGCTTTTTCAAACACATGGAATCAAGACCGTTAGAATGGATGATATAGCCCAAGAAATGGGTTTATCAAAGAAGACCATTTATCTTCATTATGGCAGTAAAAATGAATTGGTTCAAAAATGTATTCACTATCTTTTTGATTTACATTTTTCAAATATCAAAAGGATTCAAGATGAAAGGGGAACACCGATAGAGAAAATAAAAAAGATTTATGAATACGCCGTAAAACATTTAATAAAAGTTACACCTAATTTTTATTTTGATTTAAAAAGAGGTTATCCGGAAACCTATCAGTTTTATGCCCTTCAACGCGGTAAAATAGTTTTTGGTATAATTAAAACCTTATTGAAAAAGGGGCAAAGGAGTGGTGAAATAGACCCCACAATCAATACCCAGTTGTTTTGTGAATTTCATCTGATAAATCTTGATCAAGTAATAAGCCATAAAACCGCGCTTATGGAATATAGCTTGCAAGACCTATTTGACAACACTATTAGAGTGAGCCTGAATGGTATTATTAAAAGACAATAATTTATTCAGCTCTTTTTAAATTTAAATTCTGCATTGTAATAAAGGCAATTACTTCCCGATGCAGAAATTGGCAAAAATATTACCAAGCAGTTCGTCATTAGAAATTTCACCGGTTATTTCCCCAAAATAATGCAGTGCCTGCCGAATGTCTATGGCCAACAAATCACCACTTAAATTACTGTCCAAGCCCTGTTGTACTTTTATGATTTCTTCCAAAGCTTTAAGCATGGCGTCATAATGGCGGCTGTTGGTAACGATGGTTTCGTTGTTACGAAGCGCGCCAGTGTTTACAAACTCGAGCAATTTATTTTGAATTTTCTCAACTCCTTGCCCAGTTTTTGCGGATAATAATTGAAGATTGCCCATTGCAAACTGTAGATTTTCTATTTCTTCTTTCGAAAGTTTATCAACCTTATTGGCAACAATCAAAAGGTTTTTTAAAGGGTATTTATTTTTGATAGTTTCAATCTCAACTTTAAACTTTGAACCTGAGGCCTGAAACTTTTCCGCATCAAACAGATAAATTACCACTTGCGCCTGTTCTATTTTCTGAAATGTTTTTTGAATTCCCATTCCTTCAATAACGTCCACGGTTTCACGTATTCCGGCAGTATCAATAAAGCGGAAACCAATGCCGCCAATGATTATTTCGTCTTCAATGGTATCGCGCGTGGTTCCGGCAATATCACTTACAATTGCTCTTTCCTCGTTCAGCAAGGCATTTAGCAGGGTAGATTTCCCCACATTAGGTTCACCCACAATGGCAACGGGAATACCGTTTTTCAGTACATTTCCTGTTGCGAAGGAATCTATCAATCGCTTTAATACGTGGGTTATTTTTGAAATAAGTTTTTGAAATTCCTCGCGGTTGGCAAATTCCACATCTTCTTCGGCAAAATCCAGTTCCAATTCTATAAGTGATGCAAAATTCAAAAGTTCTTCGCGAAGCTTTTTTATTTCCGAAGAAAAACCGCCCCGCATCTGTTGTATTGCCAATTGGTGGCTGGCGGCACTATCGCTGGCAATGAGATCTGCAACCGCTTCTGCCTGACTTAAATCCATTTTCCCGTTTAGGAAAGCACGCAGTGTAAACTCTCCTGCTTGTGCCATACGGCACCCTTTCCGAAGGCAAAGCTGAATGATTTCCTGTTGAATGTAATTACTGCCGTGACAGGAAATTTCCACCACGTCTTCACCCGTATAACTGTTTGGGTTTTTAAAAATGGTTGCCAATACTTCGTCCAAAACCTTTTCGCCATCTTTTATATGTCCCAAATGAACGGTATGGGTTTTCTGTTTTGCAAGCGTTTTACCAGAAACAGAAGAAAAGATTGAAGAAGCAATTGTAACAGCCTGCGGTCCCGAAAGCCTTAAAACGGCTATTGCCCCGGCTCCTGCTGGCGTTGCCATTGCTACTATGGTGTCTGTGTGTGTCATTGGCTGCAAAGGTACGGTTAACTTTGGAAAAGTTATAAATTTAGTGGAAGTTGAAAATTAACACATAAAAAAAAGGGTGCACAAAAGCACCCTTTTTTGATAGTAACCCCTTTGCTTTATTAATATGCAAAATGTTTAAAATTTCCATTCATTGTGATGCTCGGCCCCGAACCGGAAGTTGCTGTAATTGTGAAATTTCCGGAGATTAAGCGTCCGTCCTCGTTTTCAGGATTTTGACGGTTTTCCAAAATATTTATCTCTCCTTCGGAGGCATTGTAGGTTACTTGATTGGCTTGATCGCGAATTACAACGCTGGTTACAAAACCATTGGTGGCAACGTCATTAATAATTTTGGTGATTCCACTTCCAAAGCCTCCAGTATTATTTAAAAATATGCGAATAATATTGGTGTTTTCGTCAGTTACTGCAAGGGTTAATCCATTGCCGCTATAGTCGCTTGAGTAAAATCCCAAACGGGACGAATAATTACTACCGAACCCACCGCCGTTTATCGTGGCGCTAAACTCTGCTTCGGGAGCACTTCCGCCACCATTGTCGTCATCTTTTTTGGAACAGGAAATAATTACTAGTGATAGAAAAAGGATGCTAATAGTTTTTAGGGTTTTCATGTGTTTCGTTTTAGTGAGTGTTAATTATAGAATTAAATTAACAACACATCGGCCCCGTTAAATTATGTCATCACTATCAAGAAAAAAAACCGCCACTGGGACGGATTTTTTTAAATTCTGTTATTCTAATTATCTAAGATTCTAACAATCTAATTGTTCAACATCACCGGCATTACAAGCATGGTAACGGTTTCGCCTTCGTCCAAACCATCCACGGGAGTTAAAATTCCTGCGCGGTTTGGTAGGCTCATTTCCAGAGAAACTTCATCACTAGTTAGATTGTTCAGCATTTCGGTAAGGAAACGGCTGTTGAAGCCTATTTGCATATCATCCCCTTGGTAGTCGCAAGTCAAGCGCTCTTCGGCTTTGTTGCTGTAATCAATATCCTCTGCGGAAATGTTCAACTCGGCCCCAGCAATTTTCAAACGAATCTGGTGGGTTGTTTTACTTGAGAAAATAGAAACACGACGAACTGAATTCAAAAATTGGTTTCTGTCGATAACCAATTTGTTGGGGTTTTCCTTCGGGATTACCGCTTCGTAATTAGGGTATTTTCCATCGATTAAGCGGCAAACCATTTCAGTGTTTTCAAAAATGAATTTGGCATTGCTGTCGTTATACTCAATGGTAACATCTTCCTCGCTGCCGGCAAGAATACTTTTCAAAAGCGTTAATGGCTTTTTCGGCATAATAAATTCCGCGGTTTGCGAAGCACTGATGTCGTCACGGGTATATTTAACCAATTTGTGTGCATCGGTTGCCACAAAAACCAAATTATCTGTTGAGAATTGAAAAAAGACACCGCTCATAACAGGACGTAAATCGTCGTTTCCAGACGCAAAAATAGTTTTACTGATTGCGGTTGCCAATATATCTCCCTGCACCACGGTGGAAGAAGGATCTTTCAATTCCACAGCATTTGGAAACTCTTCGCCACTGGCGTATGCAAGCGCATATTTACCGTGGTTGCTGCTAATTTCAATAGTATTATTGTCTTCAACAGTAAAGGTTAAAGGCTGCTCTGGAAAGGTTTTTAAAGTTTCAAGCAAAAGCCTTGCAGGAATACAAACCATTCCTTTTTCGGTGCTTTCCACTTCCAGTTTAGAAGAAATGGTTGTTTCCAAATCGGAAGCCGAAACAGTAAGGGATTTTCCATCCAAATTGAACAGAAAATTATCTAGAATAGGCAAGGTATTGTTGTTGTTGATAATACCGCCCAAAACTTGAAGTTGCTTTAATAAATACGAACTCGATACGATGAATTTCATTGAATATTTATTTTTTTTGATCAGAATAATGATAAATGCCTTGGTTTTAGCATACCTACAAATATATTTCAATTGAAGTGTTTGTTAAAACAAACTTATTAACATTTAACGGGTGTAGCGGCGTTTGCGGTAGACTACAAAACCTATTCCGAACAAGGTCAATAAACCCAACGGTAACAGGAGGTTAAGTACTTGCCACTTTGTGCGCTGTTCCACGGTTTTTTGTGGATCGAGAAATGGCACCGCAATTTGACGTGTCCGAATGTTTATAAGTCCGCTGTCGTCAAGTAGGTAATTGACAGTGTTCAGCAGAAATTCCTTGTTTCCGTAGAATTGGTTCGTCATTTTGTCGAAACCAAGTTCAAGCGGACGGCTACCCTGCAATTGGTTTTTTATGATGTCGCCATCGCTAATAACCACCATTTTTGATACTTTACCGTCATCTATATTTTTCACACCATTTAGGGAGATAGGCTTCACCCGATTTTTATAAACTGAAGTAAATTTGCCTTCCAGCAAAACCGCAAGCGGAATTTCGCCGGCATTGTATTCATTGGGATCGGGACCTTCGTTCACAACTTGTAAATTCTTCGGAATTTCCACATCAAAATCAATAGGGAAGGGCAGTCCCACGACTTTAGATATTGGTGAAGTGGAAAGTAAAACCGTCTTTTTAATATTATTCGGAAGCGTATCGATGGCGCTGGCGTAATCAAATTTAACGGCCTCTATGTTTGAAACTATGGGGTGATTGTTTGCACTGCTGCTCAACGGACTGAAAAACCACGGATAACGGTTGTACTGCGCTTCGCGTTCGTCGCCACTTGCCAGAACTATAGGGGCGGAATACACGTCTTTTACCAAATTTGGGTTAATGCGGATTCCGTATTTAAAGAAGAAATCATTTAAATTCAAATCCTTTCCAAAGGCGAACATGTTTCCGCTTATGGTGTCCATCTGCATTTGTGTAGCATCCATCAACCACAGCGATTTACCCCCGTTCATAATAAATTGGTCCAGTACATATTTTTCCGCATCGCTGAATGGTTCCGTAGGTTGGGCCGCAACGATTAAATCAAAACCGTTCAGTGCATCTAAGGTCTTTTCAGGGTTGGTTGCAACCGAATCCAAGGTAAAAGGCGCGATAAAATAATACTCCCGAAGTGTTGCGAAAAAGTCGGCAATGTAGCGGTCGTCATATTCTCCGTTTCCTTTCAGAACAGCAATTTTTTTCGATTTCTGCGTGGCCAGTTTCTTAAAACCGTCTGCGAAAGCATATTGCAGATTTTGGAGGGAGCTGTTTACACGTTCCTCGGAAGTGGCGCCCAGTTGGTTTTTCAGCAGCGGGATTTTAACTGTTTTGCCATCGTGATGGGCGAGCGCCCACGGATAGACGAGTTCGGTACTCTGCTTGCCGCTTTCGGTTACGGAAATCTGTGCGGGGGTCAATCCAAACTTTTCAAATTGCGATTGAAAGGCTTCGTTTCCTTTTTCGGTGGGATTGATGAAATCAAACTTTATATTTGAATTATATGCGGAAAATTCCTCCAAAAGTTGCTCTGTTTCACTTTGAAGCCTTCGGAATTCCGGGGGAAAATTTCCTTTCAGAAAAACATCGACTATAATGGGAGAATCTACATAATCAACAATTTCCTTTGCTTCCGCGGAAAGTGTGAAACGTTTATCCTGTGTAAGGTCAAAACGTTTGTAGAAATAGTTTCCGAGGACATTCAACAGAATTAAACCTGCGGCCAAAACGGCTATTGAAACGATATCTTTCTTAATTGAAGTCTTCATTATTGTTGCTTCAATTTAAAGATTGTCAACGCAATGAAAAACACGGTTAGGCTCAAAAAATAGATCAAATCGCGCGTGTCCAAAACGCCACGCGCCACGCTATCAAAATGTTCTTTCATTCCCAATTCGGCAATATTGAAACTGGAAGATGAAAAACCGTCAAAGCCGTAATAAAGTACAAAGCACAGAAATACCGCAATTATAAATGCCACAATCTGATTTTGCGAAAGCGTGGATGAAAAGATGCCGATGGAGGTATATGCAAACACTAAAAACAGCAATCCAATGTAGGAGCCGATGGTACTGCCAACATCCCAATTGCCGGGCGGATTGCCCAATTCAGAGATTGTGAAAATATAAAGTATTGTTGGAATCAAAGCAATAATAATCAGGATTACCGCTCCAAAATATTTTCCCAGAACTATATCTTTTAAGGAAATTGGTTTCGTCAATAAAAGCTCCAAAGTTCCCATTTTCATTTCATCGCTAAAGGCGCGCATGCAGACGGCGGGAATCAAGAAAAGCAAAACCCAGGGCGCAAGTTCAAAATAGGGCGAGAGGTCTGCAAAACCCGAATCGAGAATGTTGAAATTTCCACTGAAAACCCACAAAAACAGCCCATTAATCAATAAAAAAACAGCAATCACCAAGTACCCAATGGTACTGGAAAAGAAAGAATTTATTTCGCGTTTTATTATTGTGAGCATCTAATTATTTTAAGGAATGTAAAGTGTCTACACTCCACGCTTTTGCTTTTGATTTAAACATGGGTTTTGTCACGCTCCAAACGTTTTTGAAAAGTTCACTTGTTCTATAGTTTTCCAAATCAGTTTCATCATTCCAACGGCTGTAGGTGAAAAAGATTGTTTCGTCATTCTTATCATTGTAAAGTTCCAAAAAAGTACAGCCTGGAAAATTTCGGATTTTTTCTTTCACGGTTTCAAAATTAGCCAGAAAAGCAGGAATGTTTTCTTTTTCAAACCGCATTTTTACAATTCTTGTAAACATTTTTCTTTTAATTTATGAATTAAAGTTAACTGTAATTGTATCTCTAAATTCCAAACCAAAAAGGCTTGAAGCCCCACCCACAGAGGTAGGATTGCTTTTGTAAATTGCCAGTTCCAAGTATTGTGATGAATTCCAAAGTGCAAGCCTTTTTCCATCCTCTTCACGTTTTTCGGGGGGTTGTCCAAAGTTAATCGCATCACTGTAATGTGTGTGTATTTGGCGGAACTTCTCGGAACGGGCGTTAATTAAAAATTCCCTTCCTTTCCCTACCGTATCAAATAATTTCTTGGTGATATTGCTGATAACGTTTCCGTAGTTGTCAATATAAATTACGTTGCCTATTATTTGGCTCTCTTTGTTGTTGACCACCGGACGGATGCCCGTCAGTTCCTTGATTTCAGTAATCGTTTTACCAATTACTTCTAGCGTTCCGCCGCGCGCGATGTGGCCTGCAACTTTAACAAATACATCCAAAACGGGAAAATTGCTGATTACTCGGTCGTGAATATTTATTTCAACAATTTTCTCAGGGCGAATTTCCGAAGTAAGCATCGAGATTATTCCATTGTCGGCACACACAAAATAATGTCCGTCCATCAATACCGCAATATGCTTATTTTCAGGATTTAATTCAGAATCTACCCCAATTACGTGTATACTTCCGGGAGGGAAACTTTTATAGGCATTCTGAATTATGTATGCAGCTTCGTGTAAGTGAAATGGTGAAATGGAGTGAGAGATATCAACAATTTTGGCATCTTCCATTTCAGTATAAATAGCTCCCTTAACCGCGCCAACAAAGTGATCTTTCTCTCCAAAGTCAGTAGTAAGTGTGATTATGGCCATAAATGGATTGTTGATATTTTCTTAAAAGAATTACCACAAAAATAGGTTACTTTTGTTAGTAGCAAAACAATTTTTTGCATATTCCAAATAATAAAAAAGCACGCCTTTTGAACGAACTTATCATCGAACTCACAGAGATTAGCCCTAGAGAATTCTTTGGCCTAGAAAACGCTAATATTGACCTTCTTAAAAAATATTTTCCAAAACTGAAAATCGTTGCCCGCGGTAATAAAATAAAAGCCTACGGCGATGAAGATGTTTTGGAGGAGTTTGATAGACGCATTACTATGTTGCTCGAACAATATATGAAATACAATAAAATTGATGAAAATGTGATTGAGCGCGTGTTGTTGAGTCGCAGTAAGGAGGATTACGAAACTCCAGAATTTAACAGCAAGGAAGTTATAGTACACGGGGTGAGCGGAAAACCTGTAAAAGCGCAAACAGCAAACCAAAGAAAGTTGGTTGAGCTGATGCGCAAAAATGATATGGTTTTTGCAGTTGGACCAGCCGGAACCGGAAAAACTTATACTGGAGTTGCGCTTGCGGTTAAAGCTTTGAAAGACAAAGAAGTAAAGCGAATTATTTTAACTAGACCTGCAGTAGAGGCTGGAGAAAATTTAGGTTTTCTTCCGGGAGATTTAAAAGAAAAGCTCGACCCTTATATGCAGCCATTGTATGATGCCCTTCGCGATATGATACCTGCTGAAAAGCTGGCATCGCACATTGAAACTGGGGTTATTCAAATTGCGCCTTTGGCCTTCATGCGCGGACGTACTTTGGACAATGCTTTTGTAATTTTGGACGAAGCTCAAAACACCACCCATGCCCAAATGAAAATGTTTCTGACCCGTATGGGAAAAAATGCCAAGTTCATGATTACCGGCGATCCGGGGCAGATTGACCTTCCGCGCCGTGTTATTTCTGGATTAAAGGAAGCTTTATTGGTTCTGAAAGATATAAAAGGGGTGGGGATTATTTATTTAGATGATAAAGATGTTATTCGTCACCGTT
Organism: Aequorivita sp. UBA3180; assembly: GCA_002364215.1. GTDB lineage: Bacteria > Bacteroidota > Bacteroidia > Flavobacteriales > Flavobacteriaceae > Aequorivita. Next base: position 479,749 of record DEXQ01000018.1, read on the forward strand.
TGGTAAAAGAAGTGATTGCTGCCTATAAAAATATTGAAAACGTAGAGTAAATCAGTTTTCAGTCACAGTTTATAATTCGTAAATACCAAACTCCAATTTTTAAATTGTAAATAAAAAATGAGTAATACCATAACATCAACCGATTTTAATTTTCCCGGACAAAAAAGTGTGTATCATGGGAAGGTCCGTGAAGTTTATACTTTGGAAAACAATAAACTTTTGATGGTTGCCACGGATAGGCTGAGCGCTTTTGATGTAGTGATGCCGAAGGGAATTCCCTATAAAGGTCAAATCCTGAACCAGATTGCCACTAAAATGATGCGCGATACCGAAAATTTGGTTCCAAACTGGTTGGTTGCAACGCCTGACCCAAATGTTGCTATTGGCGAAGCTTGCGAGCCTTTTAAGGTTGAAATGGTAATTCGAGGTTATATGAGCGGCCACGCGGCTAGAGAATATAAAGCTGGAAAGCGGATGCTCTGTGGGGTTGCAATGCCGGAAGGATTGAAGGAAAACGATAAATTTCCGCAACCAATAATTACCCCAGCCACCAAAGCCGAAATGGGCGATCACGATGAAGACATTTCTCGTGAAGACATTTTAGATCGTGGGATTGTTTCCGATGCAGATTATCTTCAATTGGAAGATTACACCCGAAAACTATTTCAACGCGGTAGCGAGATTGCGGCAAAGCGAGGATTGATTTTGGTGGATACCAAATATGAATTTGGAAAAACACAGGATGGCAAAATTGTTCTAATTGATGAAATCCACACGCCTGATTCTTCACGTTATTTTTATGCGGAAGGTTACGAGGAACGCCAAAAAAATAACGAGTCCCAAAAGCAACTTTCCAAAGAGTTTGTGCGCCAATGGTTAATCCAAAATGGTTTTCAAGGCTTGGAGGGGCAAAAAGTGCCTGTAATGAGCGATGAATATATTGAGACCGTTTCAGAAAGATATATTGAGCTTTACGAAAATATCACTGGAGAAAAATTTGTAAAGGCTGATGTATCCAATATTCACGATCGCATTGAGAAAAATGTAATGGAATATCTTTCAAACACAAATTAAAATTTTACTTGCGTTCCTGAAAGTTAAAACTGTGAACATAGCCAAAACTTAACTCTGTAAAATCAGCTTGTCCCAAATTTGCATTGAGGTGGGCACCTAAATAAAAATTATTTTTAGGAGCCTTTTCCATACCTATCAAGTAATATTTAAGTCCCAAACGGGAAGATATACGATGCTTTCTTTTGTAGCTGCCATCCAGCTCGCCCAAAACCCAAGTTTTTGAAATTACTCTAGGCGTATTATCCCATCCTTCATTTATTCGCCATTCGAGCTTGTATGCTGGTTTGTGCAGGTTGTAACCCAATTGCAGATCAATACCCACATGGTTCAGGAATATTTCGCCGTGTACGGTTATACCCAGATTGGATGCATAATACCAAGGATTGCCTTTGAAATAATCAAACTCCCTTCCGGCCTGCACCAAAGATTCATTTCCTTCAATATAATCGTAATAATGCTGGTAGAAGCGATAGTAAAAACCTAATCCAATTTTAAAGGTTTTATTATAGACACGACCATATTCGCCAGCGATGGTATAAACATTTTTTTTGTCGTTAAAAGCCAATGCAAAAACATTCTGTCCAAGTCCACCGCGCAAGGCGAAGTAATTATGAACTGTCTTTTTGTATAGTGGAATATTTTCTTCAGAATCAATTTCTGGATATTTTAAAGGATTTTTTATAGCTGCCGAAAGGCTCAACAAAAATGAATTATATCCCTGGTTCAACAAACGCGTGTGTCCGTTGGAATGATGTGAATACCCCAAGCCAACCCGCAAATCGGAACTTTTTAATGAAAGAAATCTATAGTAAAGATACATTCTGAAAGCCCAAGTAACATCAGTGGTTACAGCTTGATTTAGAGGATTTGTTTCTGCATTAAATTTTTTTGTGAAATAAGAAGCTCCCATTCCAGTCAATACGCTCCATTTTTCACTTCCAAAAGCTTTAAATTCTATATACGGCATTGCGGTAATAGCATACCCTAAGCTATCCAGATTTCCAAAATCGGTTATTCCTATTGAGAAACCTGTTTTTGGAGCTTTCAGGCGTTGTGCCCATTGTTGTGGGTTGTTTGTATGATCACGCCCAAAATTAAGGACAATTTGTTTCTGTAATTTAGTATCGGGAAAACCGTGGTTTGCTTCCATAGTAAGCCCTAAGAGAATTTCAGGGGTAAAAGTAAAAGCACTTTTTTTCCAATCGTTCTCAGTTTGAGCGAAAGAAAAAAAGGTTACGGAAAGAAGGAAAATGGTTAGTTGTTTTTTCATTTGGTGCTGCAAGTAACAATTTCCTCGTTAATTTTAAAAATTTAAAACTTACATTCGTTGTAAATTTTAATCATTTCCTTTGGAAAGAGTAGATAATTTTATTGCCGAAATGGCCTCATATGCATGGGGTTTGCCATTATTGATTATTTTAATTGGCGGTGGTTTGTACCTTTTAATCAGGATTAAATTTCTACCATTTCGTTTTTTGGGTCATGCAATTGCAGTGCTCAGAGGAAAGTATGATAGCGAAAGCGATGCTGGTGAAATCACCCATTTTCAGGCATTGACAACTGCACTTTCCGCTACCGTGGGAATGGGCAATATTGCGGGAGTTGCTGTGGCAATAGCCATTGGTGGACCCGGAGCTGTTTTTTGGATGTGGGTAAGTGCGGTAATAGGAATGTCCACTAAATTTTTCACTGCTACGCTTGCCATTCTTTACCGAGGAATGGATAGTGACGGAAAAATTCAAGGTGGGCCAATGTATTTTATTACTGAAGGATTGGGCCAAAAGTGGATGCCAATGGCCGTTCTGTTTAGTGTTGCCGGATTGGTTGGAGCCTTGCCGGTTTTCAATGTTAACCAACTTACACAGGCCATCAACGACATTCTTTTGAAACCTGCCGGACTTTACAGTGGTTTTAAAACAGATTTAATTATTGGGCTTGTTTTGGCTACTATTACTGCCTTTGTTGTTTTAGGTGGGTTGTCGCGAATTAGTAAAACTGCTTCGAAAATGGTTCCAGCCATGGTTGTGCTCTATTTTGCTTTGGTGCTGATTATTCTCGGCGTGCATATAGATGTAGTTCCACAATATTTGGGATTAATTTTTACCGATGCCTTTTCTGCAAATTTTTATAAAGGTGATGTATTTTTAGGTGGGGTTATTGGCGGAATTATTCTTTTGGGAATCCGTCGTGGTGCTTTCTCAAATGAAGCGGGGATAGGAACCGCGCCAATGGCGCACGGTGCCGCAAAAACCAACGAACCCATTCGTGAAGGTTTGGTGGCCATGCTAGGCCCGGCCATTGATACCCTAATAATTTGTACGCTTACTGCCCTGGCGATTTTGGTTACGGGCGTATGGCAAAGTAGCGATGCCAATGGGGTGAGCTTAACGGCTTCAGCTTTTGAGGAAAGTATGCCAACCTTTGGTAAATATGGATTGTTGGCGTGTATTGCGATTTTTAGTATCTCATCGCTTTTTTCATATTCCTACTATGGCAGTAAGTGCATGGCCTTTCTTTTTGGGGTAAAAAACAAAGGAATTTATAACTATTTCTATATAATTAGTATCCTTGTGGGAGCAACCACTTCTTTAAGTATGATGATAAATTTGATTGATACTTTCTTTGCATTGATGGCTATCCCTACAATGACGGCAACCATTATTCTGGCGCCGAAAGTGATAAAGGAAGCGAAGATTTATTTTAAAAAGTTGAAAGAGTATTAATGCAAACTATCCAATTTTCGGTTCACTAAGGCTGTGAACTTCTTTGCGCCATCGGGATTTAAATGGTTTTCGTTTAAAAAATCTTTTGCCGTAAATTGAAGCGTATCGGTTTCTTTATCCAAAATAGTCACATTTTTATATTTTTTCAAAATCTCTGACAGCACACTGTCGCGACGGCGTACGATGTTTGGGTTTCTTTTATTTAAATAAGTTTTATATAACGGAGCAGTACAAATAATTACGTTAAGATTCTTTTCTTTCATAAAATCCATCATTTTATAAAGATAGGCTGTGTTGTTTTTAAAAATGGTTAAATCTTCCCGTGTTATTATTTTGAACTTGTGTTCTGCAATTTTTGTTTCGTCATAATTTAATTTTTTGAAGGCACCTTCATAATTATTTGTGTCAAAACCATATTCGTTTAGTTGCGATTTATCGGTTTTATAGAAATAATGGTCCATCAATTTATGTGAATAGAATCGGGCATTTGCAAGGTATATTAATTTGTCTTTTGCCCAAGTGGGTCTTTCAAAAGCATTTACTTCATAATATTTTAGATACACTGAATTTTTCCAATAATCTTTAGGATGGTGCGGCAGCTCCAAGTGATTATAAGACACCTCAATAATTACGGTTTTTAAATTTGGAATCCTATTAATGGTTCCTTTCAGTATTTGAAAATCCTCGTTGTGATGCTGTGAGGTTGATGCAAGATTTATTGCGCTTTCATCGCTTAAGGCAGGATTAAAGCCACACTTCATTTGTGATGAACCCAATGCCATAACCTCAATTTCGGGTGCGTGCTTATTTAAGTAATTTCCGAATACTTTATAATTAATAGGAATGTTCAATACCAAGATTTCCAAAATTGCATATACAATTATCAATGGAATAAAGAACCCCATGCAATACTTTAGAAAACGAAGCTGTACATCGCTAAAACTGAAAATAGATAAAGTCTTCTTTTGGTCCGGCATATCGGAAAATTAAAAAAATTAAAATGTAATAGATAATCCAGCGCGTAGGTCTATTGAAATAGCTGTCTAATTTGGTTAAGGGGAAATCTTTATAACGTGTATAAATCTCTGAAGCCATCATTATAAAAACAAACACCAAAAAACGTTTATTTATCAAGGGGCCAATGTTTTCACTCGGTATAAAGGAAGAAATCCGTTTAAACATAAGCCAGACTTCCTCAATATTTTGACTTCTGAACAGAATGCTGGATACAATAATAAATATAAAACCTAAAATGGGAACCATGAAATTTGGCATCAATGCTTTATGAAATAGACTTGATTTTCTATTCTTTGTTAAAGGGGTTCTTTCCAAAACAATCAAAAACCCTTGAAAAAGCCCAAAAATCACAAAAGTCCAGTCGGCTCCGTGCCAAAGACCAATGAGTCCCATGGTTAAATAGACAGCAATATTACGGCGTGTGTTACTGCGCAGGTTTTTTTGAATTATTGGGAAGTATACATAATCCGTAAACCACCGTGTGAGGGTAATATGCCAACGCTGCCAGAATTCCGTAACGCTTTGTGCCAAGTAGGGAATGTTGAAGTTTTTGCTCAGTTTAAAACCAAAAAGTTTTGCGGTACCTATGGCAATATCTGAATAACCCGAAAAGTCACCATAAATTTGAAAAAAGAAAAGTATCGAAGCATAAAGCAATGACAAACTACCGTAGTCTTCTGGGCTTGCATATACCATATTTACAACATAAGCGGCGTTATCAGCAATCACCATTTTTTTGAAAAGCCCCCAAAGTATTTGCCGTAACCCCTCTTTAACTTGATCTGTATCAAATGATCTTTTTTTGCTGAATTGCGGCAACAAATCAGAGGCTTTTTCAATTGGCCCAGCGACCAATTGAGGAAAGAAACCCACAAAACACAAAAAGTTAAGTAAATTATTGGTAGGCGAAACTCTATTTTTATACACATCTATGGTATAACTCATAGTTTGGAAAGTATAGAAACTTAGCCCGACCGGAAGTATTAGGTTTAGTGTGCTAAAAGCATATTCTCCCTGTTGCATATTGAAAAGCAACGCGAATTCATCAATAAAAAAATTGTAATATTTAAAAAGAAAGAGTACTCCCAAATTCCAAATAATACTGCTATAAAGAAAGATTTTTTTTCTACTAAAACTCTCAGAACCTTTAATAGCTAGTGCGGCAAAATAATCTACCAAAGAACTAGCGACTATTAAAAAAAGAAATCGCCAATCCCACAGCCCGTAAAAAAAATAGCTAGCTGCAAGCAAAATGAGGTTTTGTGCTTTTATTCTTTTAAAACCCACAGCCCAATAGAGCAGGAGGGTAATGGGAAGAAACAATCCAAATGAAAAGGAATTGAATAACAAGGTTTGCTGGATTTTGCGGTAAATATAACAAAAAAGAGACCTCTACAAATTTTCATTTATAAAGGTCTCGAAATTAATTATGTGTATGGTTTAATTTGCGCGAACCACTACGTTGTCTAATCCAAATTCATCACGGCTTCCACTGCCTGAAACGTCGTCACCGTTAAATTCAAAATAGATATGTCCTCCTGCTGGTACCGCGACATTGATACGGGTACTTCGAGATATTTTCACAAAACCATTAGCATCTGCGTTTGTAGGCGAAGTATAATCCAATGCGGGAACTGAAGTATAAGGAAACGTATCGGTAAAATAAGCAAAGTTGAAGGAATTGCCCCTATCTTGGTCATTATTTACATAAATATCATACGAAACCATAAAATTGTTCAAGGCGCTTCCCGTGGTGTTTTGGATCCTTATCTCAAAAGTACCTGGCGTCCAATCACTTCCTCCAGGCTGTACGCCCCAAATAATGTTTGTGCCATCCGTATCAAAAGCGTAAACACCTCCAGTGGTAACACCGCCAGAGCTTTGGCCACGTGCATAATCACCAGTGGTGGCTGTTCCGCCGTACAAAACAGTACCATCACTCATTCCTGTAGCTCTAAAAATATTTGAATCTAACTGGCCCGCTGCAGGAGTGGGCGAGAAGCCATTTCCGGCAAAACTTTGAAAATCTTCACCAAAAATAATATCCATGCAATCAAAGTCACTTACAAAGGTTCCTTGGATAGTTCCATAATTATTGGTCACAAAATCCCAAGTCCCGCTTAAGCCAGAACAATTGCCAGTTGGGTTGCCGCTCTGGTTGTTAAAATTATGGGTTCCTGTCCAAGTTATGGGCTGTCCATTAAAGGTAAAGCCAACATTGCTCACGCCATCGCCGCTATTGATATCACAATCGGTAAAGTTGCCACTCGGCGTACAGTTGTCCTGTAAACCAATTCCGTTTAAAAGAATACTGCCTCCAAAGGCTACTTGACTAGTTATCTCACCAGTTGTTTCATTAATTACAATATTCCACGTTTGATCTTCTGAGCCATTCAAAGCGGGATGCCCATTGCAAACCGTACATACATATGTTCCAGTAATTGGCATTACTGGTGCAAAATTGGTGTGTTTAGCTACTAACATTCCTGCGTCTGTTTGCTTAAAACGTACATTTTCAACTATAGCATTACTTCCATTGCCTTCTACGGAAAAATTAAAAGTAAGATTTTCGGAAGTAAATTCCATATTTGAAATAGCTACTCCTTCCTGCGCCACTTGATTTGATTTTGCTTCGTAAACCATCCCGTTGTTTAAAGTAACAATAGCAGTAGGCTGTGCTGAAGACAGAGAAAAAATTCCATCCGCACTGATTATCTGAATTTCGGCAATTCCTCTAAACTCAGAGTCGTTTGTTGTAAAAACCCCTTTATATATACCAATATTGCTGGAAGATTCCAAAAGGTAATTTCGTTGGCTTTGATTGAGTTCTACTGAATTCTCATTTGAAATCGATTCATTTTCTGTAGAACATGAAAGTAGGGTGAATGCAGATAGCATTGCAAGTAGTGTTTTTCTCATTGCTTTATTCTTTTTTGGGGATAATTATTAATCTTATTCAGCAGTAAAAATAAAAAATTTAAGCCAAAATAGGAAGGTTACTTTTAAAGGCAACAATTATTTAACTTAAAACCTCCCTATAATAGTGTAGAGAAAATATATTCAGAATTATATTAAATTTTAAAAGGATTAAAAACTTTTATTATTCAAAATAACTGAAAGTATCTCCATCTTTTATATTCAACAGGGTTTCATAAATAAGCTTAATGACGTTTTCAACATCATCACGGTGGACCATTTCCACTGTAGTGTGCATATACCGCAATGGCAATGAAATTAATGCACTTGCCACCCCGCCATTGCTATACGCAAAGGCATCTGTATCAGTCCCAGTAGCTCTAGAAAGTGCTGCTCGCTGGAAGGGAATCATTTTTCTTTCGGCAGTATCAACTATAAGATCCCGCAGTTTCTGTTGGACGGCGGGCGCATAGGCGATTACTGGACCACAACCAATTTCTGCCAGGCCCTGTTTCTTTTTGTCAATCATTGGGGTAGTGGTGTCGTGCGTTACATCGGTAACTATTGCCACATTTGGCTTAATTCGATCTGCAATCATTTCGGCGCCTCGTAGTCCTATTTCTTCTTGTACTGAATTGGTAATATAAAGACCAAAAGGAAGTTTGTTTTTGTTCTCGTGCAGCAATCTGGCCACCTCGGCAATCATAAAACCGCCCATTCTATTATCCAAGGCTCGGCAAACAAATTTATCCTCGTTTAAAATATGGAACTGATCGGGATATGTAATGACGCAGCCCACGTGGATCCCCATTTTCTCAACTTCTTCTTTGTCTTTTGCGCCCACATCTATAAAAATGTTTTCGGGTTTTGGGGTCTCTTCTTTTGATTTATCGCGTGTGTGGATAGCAGGCCATCCAAAAACGCCCTTTTTTATTCCGTTCTTCGTATGGATATTTACAATTTTTGAAGGTGCTATTTGGTGGTCGCTGCCACCATTTCTTATTACATAAAGTAGCCCATTGTCACATATATAATTAACATACCACGAAATTTCATCAGCGTGTCCTTCAATTACAACTTTAAATTTCGCCTTTGGATTGATTACTCCAACCGCTGTTCCGTAGGTGTCTGTAAAAAACTCATCTACATAGGGTTTGAGGTACTGCATCCACAGTTTTTGTCCGTCCCATTCATAGCCTGTGGGCGCCGCATTGTTTAAATATTCCTCTAAAAATTTAAGTGATTTGTCGTTTAATATTGAAGTAGTCATAAATTCATTTTTCTGAAAAGATTCAAGTGTGGTAAAATTAGTAATTTCTTATTAAGACCAACAAGGCAATTTGCTTATTTTTGGAACGTTTTTGGATGATGTATAGCTTTTCATATAAAAATTTATAAATGAAGATTTTCATACCTATATATATATGTGTACTGTTCTTTAACCTGAGCCCTATATATGGTCAGACGGATACCGAATTTTTAAAAAAACAAAAGGATTCTACAGAGGTTATGTATTATATAATCGAGGGCGATACTATAGCTCGTGAAATGATTGATCTTGATGAAGTGATTTTGTTAGACAAACTAAAATTTAAATCAGAGCAGGACAGAAGGCGTTATCTCATCCTTCGCCGAAAAACCAGAAAAGTATATCCTTACGCCAAATTGGCCTCGGAACGTTTGACCACTATGACCGAACGGTTGAAGACAATTGAAAGCAATAGGGACAAAAAACGATATACCAAGCGTATTCAGAAATACGTAGAAGGCGAATTTTCAGAAAAACTAAAGAAATTGACCCACACCGAAGGTCAGATATTAGTAAAGCTTATCCACAGACAGACCGGTCGCACAGCTTTTGAGCTTGTAAAAGAACTACGCACGGGTTGGCGAGCTTTTTGGTATAACACAACGGCCAGTCTTTTTGAAATCTCATTAAAAGAAGAATACAAGCCTTTTGAGATAAAAGAAGACTATTTAATTGAAGATATTCTGGAAAGATCCTTTCAAGAAAATAAACTCGAACGACAAAATCCTGCATTTCCAATAGACTATCTCGATTTAAAGGCACATTGGAACAAAAAAACTGTTAATAACTAAGGCAATCAGGTAGTTGCGTATTATTTTAAAACATGTTATGTTTGTAGTTCGCTCTTTTATATTTCCATAACAATCAGCATAACAGTGCCTTGGCCTAAAGACTAATTTAACTGTGCCTTAAAAGTCAAATTATCCCTAGAGAAAAAAAAATTGACTACTAAAAATCTAGGTTTCAAAACGTTATTATTTGTTGATAAAATTTACCGAAAAAACCTGTTGAATAAGTTTGCGGGAACGGAAAAGGGTTCTATATTTGCACCCGCTTAGAAGAACAGATTCAGACGTTCAAAAAAGCAAAAAACAACGCTCTTAAAAATTTTTGGAATATTTTTTAAAAAGGTATTGCAGGTTTAAAAAAGAGTTGTACATTTGCACCCGCTTAGACAATGAGTGACTATAAAACACGATTTGAAGGCGAGCAAAAGAGAGACAAAAAGTTCATTGAGATATTGAAATTGACAGCGTAGATTGGCTACCGAAAGGTAGTTGGTCAACAAAGAAAACTAAACTAAGTGAGAATCCCGAGATTTTTTTGAGAGTCGGGCTCTTTTGGTGTATGGTCGCAATATTATTGAAGATTATACGATGAAGAGTTTGATCCTGGCTCAGGATGAACGCTAGCGGCAGGCCTAACACATGCAAGTCGAGGGGTAGAGGGGTGCTTGCACCCCTTGAGACCGGCGCACGGGTGCGTAACGCGTATGCAACCTACCTATTGCAGGGGAATAGCCCAGGGAAACTTGGATTAATGCCCCATAGTCCATACAGATAGCATTTGAAGTATGGTAAAGATTTATCGGCAATAGATGGGCATGCGTCCCATTAGCTAGTTGGTATGGTAACGGCATACCAAGGCTACGATGGGTAGGGGCCCTGAGAGGGGGATCCCCCACACTGGTACTGAGACACGGACCAGACTCCTACGGGAGGCAGCAGTGAGGAATATTGGACAATGGGCGGGAGCCTGATCCAGCCATGCCGCGTGCAGGAAGACTGCCCTATGGGTTGTAAACTGCTTTTTTACGGGAAGAAACACCCCCACGTGTGGGGGCTTGACGGTACCGTACGAATAAGGACCGGCTAACTCCGTGCCAGCAGCCGCGGTAATACGGAGGGTCCGAGCGTTATCCGGAATCATTGGGTTTAAAGGGTCCGTAGGCGGGCGTCTAAGTCAGTGGTGAAATTCTGCAGCTCAACTGTAGGACTGCCATTGATACTGGTCGCCTTGAATTAGTGTGAAGTGGCTAGAATATGTAGTGTAGCGGTGAAATGCTTAGATATTACATAGAATACCGATTGCGAAGGCAGGTCACTAACACTATATTGACGCTGATGGACGAAAGCGTGGGGAGCGAACAGGATTAGATACCCTGGTAGTCCACGCCGTAAACGATGGATACTAGCTGTCCGGCCTGCATTGGTAGGCTGGGTGGCCAAGCGAAAGTGATAAGTATCCCACCTGGGGAGTACGTTCGCAAGAATGAAACTCAAAGGAATTGACGGGGGCCCGCACAAGCGGTGGAGCATGTGGTTTAATTCGATGATACGCGAGGAACCTTACCAGGGCTTAAATGTAGTCTGACAGGGGTGGAAACACCCCCTTCTTCGGACAGACTGCAAGGTGCTGCATGGTTGTCGTCAGCTCGTGCCGTGAGGTGTCAGGTTAAGTCCTATAACGAGCGCAACCCCTGTCGTTAGTTGCCAGCATGTAAAGATGGGAACTCTAACGAGACTGCCGGTGCAAACCGTGAGGAAGGTGGGGATGACGTCAAATCATCACGGCCCTTACGTCCTGGGCCACACACGTGCTACAATGGCAGGTACAATGGGCAGCCACTGCGCAAGCAGGAGCGAATCCACAAAACCTGTCTCAGTTCGGATCGGGGTCTGCAACTCGACCCCGTGAAGCTGGAATCGCTAGTAATCGGATATCAGCCATGATCCGGTGAATACGTTCCCGGGCCTTGTACACACCGCCCGTCAAGCCATGGAAGCTGG
>DEXQ01000018.1:491638-491933 GCA_002364215.1 Aequorivita sp. UBA3180
GCTAAGTCGTAACAAGGTAGCCGTACCGGAAGGTGCGGCTGGAACACCTCCTTTCTAGAGAAAGACGACCGAAAATTCAACAAGAGAAGGCTCTTATATTGAAAAACGCGAAGGGTTCTTGCTTGGTTTAGCTGTCAATTTTATCATATTATGGTCAACAGGTCAAGTCTTCGGTACATCAAAACTGATTACTGAACACTGAACATTGGGGCCTTTTTACAGTCCCATAGCTCAGCTGGTTAGAGCGCTACACTGATAATGTAGAGGTCGGCAGTTCGAGTCTGCCTGGGACTAC
>DEXQ01000018.1:492131-493558 GCA_002364215.1 Aequorivita sp. UBA3180
GGGGGATTAGCTCAGCTGGCTAGAGCGCCTGCCTTGCACGCAGGAGGTCATCGGTTCGACTCCGATATTCTCCACCAAGGACAACAACCGTTGTTCCCATTAGCTGCCCGTTATCCGGGCCTGGGGACGCGGGGATCCGGACAGTTCATTGACATATTGGAAACAAAGAATACGAGAAAAGCAATAATAAAGAGGTATGCTTCGGGCATACCAAAATTTTTGAATCAAACTCATTAAAAGAGCAAAAAGTACAATAAGCAAAACAAGGGCGTATGGGGAATGCCTAGGCTCTCAGAGGCGAAGAAGGACGTGATAAGCTGCGAAAAGCTGCGGGGATTGGCACATACAAGTTGATCCGCAGGTATCCGAATGGGGCAACCCACCGTATTGAAGATACGGTACCCGAAAGGGGGCGAACCCGGGGAACTGAAACATCTAAGTACCCGGAGGAAGAGAAAACAATAGTGATTCCGATAGTAGCGGCGAGCGAAATCGGATTAGCCCAAACCAATGCTGTTACGGCAGTTTTGGGGTTGTAGGACCGCGACATTTGATGCGCAATGAACTAGAACACGTTGGAAAGCGTGGCCATAGACGGTGATAGCCCGGTATAGGCAAGGAGCGTTATCGATAGCGGTATCCTGAGTAGTGCGGGGCACGTGAAACCCTGTATGAATCCGGCGGGACCATCCGCCAAGGCTAAATACTCCTGAGAGACCGATAGTGAACCAGTACCGTGAGGGAAAGGTGAAAAGAACCGTGAACAACGGAGTGAAATAGAACCTGAAACCATACGCCTACAAGCGGTCGGAGCCAGTTTACTGGTGACGGCGTGCCTTTTGCATAATGAGCCTACGAGTTACTGTTGCCAGCAAGGTTAAGATCCTTAGGATCGGAGCCGCAGCGAAAGCGAGTCTGAACAGGGCGCTTTAGTTGGTAGTAGTAGACGCGAAACCGTGTGATCTACCCTTGGGCAGGTTGAAGTTTGGGTAACACCAAATGGAGGACCGAACCCGTTGACGTTGAAAAGTCTTGGGATGACCTGAGGGTAGGGGTGAAAGGCCAATCAAACTCGGAAATAGCTCGTACTCCCCGAAATGCATTTAGGTGCAGCGTTGATATATAGTTTTATAGAGGTAGAGCTACTGATTGGATGCGGGGGCTTCACCGCCTACCAATTCCTGACAAACTCCGAATGCTATAAAATGATGATCAGCAGTGAGGGCATGGGTGCTAAGGTCCATGTCCGAGAGGGAAAGAACCCAGACCATCAGCTAAGGTCCCCAAATGTATGTTAAGTTGAAAAAACGAGGTTGGACTGCACAGACAGCTAGGATGTTGGCTTGGAAGCAGCCATTCATTTAAAGAGTGCGTAACAGCTCACTAGTCGAGCGGTCCGGCATGGATAATAATCGGGCATAAACATA
>DEXQ01000004.1 GCA_002364215.1 Aequorivita sp. UBA3180
TGGGTTAGCAACCGGCTGGGGTCCCAATATTAAATTAAACTGTGTGGTAGCAAAACATCCAGAACTAATATTGTTCTGTACTCGGGCAAAAATAAAAATTGAACCAGTAACTATATAAGGTTGTGGCAATGCATTAATACCAGCAATAGCATCAGCGGGATTATCGTGATAAGTTACAGTATATTCCGAGGGATTTTGTCCGTTTAGAATTATAGTGTCAAAAGTGGTGTTAAGATTTATGGGTTCTTGACCATTTCCACCTATATCACATAATCTATGAGGGCTTGGAGGAGCAGTTGCCGTAGCTGACGCGAAAGTAATTTCAAAAGAATCAATAGCATAACAAGTGGCATTTGGCTCTTCTATTCTAACCCAAATGGTTTCAGAGGAACCAACTATTGGGTAAGCATTGGCAGGAACAATAGGATTTGTTCCGTCCATAGCCTCTAATTGACTATGGTGATAGGTAATATTAAATAAAGGATCCTGAGTACCCCGAACGTCATCATCATTTTCGGTCAAATCGAAAATACCCGGACTTGTACCATCATCGCATATATAAAGGTCTTGAGGAGGACTTGCAATTACGGGCTGAGGGTAAAAAATTACATCAAAAAATTCTGAGTCAGTAACACCTAAAGGCAAGTAAATTTCGGCTTTGTAATTGCCAGTGGTTGTAACAGCTAAGGTTGGAGAGGTTTCAGCTGGTACAAATGGAGAAAAAGTTCCAGATCCTATAGGATTTTCAAAAAACCATTGATACCCTAGTGCATTTGGATTAGTAGCATCCAATATTTCAGTATCTCCATCGCAGGCAACAGTTTGTACAATGGAACAATCAAAAGCATCTGGGTCTCCAAAAGTTAAATTAAAAATATCTGCCGTAGAACTAAACCTATCTACAACAATTATAACTTCATCGCCAGGGACCAAGCTCAAGAATTGAACCTGTCCATCACCTACTGCAGTTTCACAAAAATCGGTTGCAGTAAGGTTTAATCCTGTATCATATTCGCCCGCGGCCGGGGCATCATAACTTGCTCTATCTGCAATGCCAAGATTATTACAATCGGCATTTACCCATACCGCAAAATCGTAATCTATATTCCCTGTCGGTTCAATTTGAAAGGTAAAATTAGTAGCTTGAATAATAGCTAACCGAAACCAGATAGTACGCGTACCTTGCAGTGTTTGGCAACCCGTATTAATAGTTATTGGGGAAGGGTCTACAGCATTGTTCTGCAGACCATCTTGACTGTCACAAATAGGGATCAAAATATCACAAACCTGCGCTTGTGCAGTGGTCAATGTAATTAAGGAGAGTACAAGTAATAGTAATTTCTTTTTCATTGAGGGGATGTTAATTCAAATTGTAGGTTTCTAACTATATTTTACGGAAGGCAATTTTTTTCACTTCCACTTCGTCGATCAAAAATCGTATTTCATAGGTTCCGTTTTCCAAAAAAGAAAAATCAGCTTTAACCATTTGAAGACCTTCATTTTTGCTTATTTCTTTTGTGGATAGATCAATATCATTACGACTTATTATATATTTAATCGTACTCGCATCTGAAAATTTAAAATTTAAAAGTGCGCTAGAAGAAACCTCAGAAGGTTCCATTGAAATTGTTGAGCTATAATCTATATTATTGTTTTCCTGCGCATAAACAAAGGAAACAAGTAGTAAGGCAATTAAAGTGAGGAGCTTTTTCATGGTACTTTGAATAAATTTTTTGCGAAAATTAAGAAAATTTTATGAAAATAGCTGGTTTAAAGCCTTAAAAATAAGAACTTCGACTTTTCACTACCAAAATGCTATTGCGTATCTTTGCAGGCTTATTACATAATTTATTAGATGGATTTAGAAAAACAACTAAAAGAGATTGAAGCAATGGGAAACGACCACATAGGCAGTTCCACCGAAACCCCTATGCGTACCGATGCTTTTGAGCTAAGTGATATTGAAAAAATTGCAAGTATCAAAAAAGATGTACAAAACATCATGCATACATTAGGCCTCGATCTTAGTGATGATAGTTTAAAAGGAACACCTACCCGCGTGGCAAAAATGTTTGTACAAGAAATTTTTGGCGGGCTTCATCCAGACAGAAGACCCAAAGCCTCTACTTTTGAAAATAAATACAAGTACCAAGAAATGTTAGTAGAAAAAAACATTACCCTCTACTCCACTTGCGAACACCATTTGTTACCAATCGTTGGCAAAGCACATATTGCCTACATATCTAATGGCACTGTAGTGGGACTTTCAAAAATGAACCGGATTGTAGATTATTATGCTAAGAGGCCGCAAGTCCAGGAACGACTTACAATGCAAATAGTGAAAGAATTACAACAGGTTCTGGGCACTGAAGACGTAGCCTGTGTTATTGACGCCAAGCACCTCTGCGTCAATTCCCGTGGTATTCGGGATATTGACAGCAGTACCGTGACTAGCGAATTTGGCGGTGCTTTTAAAAACGTTGAAACACGTAGGGAGTTTTTGGATTACATAAAACTTGACACAGAGTTTTAAAAGCCAATACCAAAGGAAAAATCTGTAACCTGAAACCCGAAAAATTGAAACAGCACGAACTTTTTATATACAATTCTCTTTCAAAAAAGAAAGAAAAATTCACTCCAATACATAAAGATGCAGTAGGAATGTACGTTTGCGGTCCTACCGTTTATAGCAATGTGCATTTAGGAAACTGCCGAACTTTTCTTTCGTTTGATTTGGTTTTTAGGTATCTAAAACATTTGGGCTACAAAGTGCGCTATGTTCGGAATATTACCGATGCAGGACATTTAGAAAACGATGGCGAGAGCGGCGATGATCCAATCCTTAAAAAAGCGCGAATCGAGCAATTGGAACCTATGGAAGTGGTTCAAAAATATACGGTAGATTTTCATACCATTATGGCGAAATTTAATGCTTTGCCACCAAGTATTGAACCCACCGCAACTGGGCATATCTACGAACAAATTGCTATAGTTGAAAAAATTATTGATGCAGGTTTTGCTTACGAAAAAAACGGCTCGGTTTATTTTGATGTTATAAAATTCAACGAAACAAATAATTACGGAAAATTAAGCGGAAGACAATTAGAAGATATGATTGCCAACACTCGCGAACTGGCTGCCCAAAGCGATAAGAAAAACCCGCAGGATTTTGCTCTTTGGAAAAAAGCCGAACCTCAACACATTATGCGCTGGCCCTCACCTTGGAGCGACGGATTCCCCGGCTGGCATTTGGAGTGTACTGCCATGAGTACAAAATATTTAGGCAACCAGTTTGATATCCACGGCGGCGGAATGGATTTAAAATTTCCGCACCACGAATGCGAAATTGCACAAGCCGAAGCCTGTAACCATCTTACACCGGTTAATTACTGGATGCACGCCAATATGCTTACGCTAAACGGTAAAAAAATGTCGAAATCTACTGGAAATTATATTCTTCCAGACGAAATGTTTACTGGTAAAAACGATATTTTAAGCAAGCCGTTCTCGCCAACCGTTACTAAATTTTTTATGTATCAGGCGCATTACCGAAGCATTTTAGATTTTAGCAGCGATGCTTTGGAAGCTTCGGAAAAAGGCTTTAACCGTTTATTGGATGCGTATAGAATGTTGAATGAAATAACTTCCTCGGAAAAAAGTAGTATAGAAATTGAAAACTGGCGAAAAGCGTGCTACGACGCAATGAACGACGATTTCAACAGCCCAATATTAATAGCACATCTTTTTGAAGCAGTAAAATTTATAAATTCCCTCAAAGAGGAAAAAGAAACTATTTCCACAGAAGATTTAAAATTGCTGAAACAAACGATGGACGATTTTCTTTTCGATGTTTTAGGGTTGGAAGATAGCGTTTCAGAAAATTCACAGGATGGTGAAAAACTTTCGGCTGCCGTAGAAATACTTATCCAATTAAGAAACCAAGCCCGTGCCAATAAAGATTTTGCGATGAGCGATAAAATTCGCGACGAACTTTCAGCAAAGGGAATTCAACTGAAAGACGGAAAAGACGGGACAACCTTTTCACTTAATTAATATTTAAGCTTGAAAAAAATACTTACATATCCTTTAGTTTTATTGATAAAAGGATATCAAAATTTTATTTCACCCTTTACGCCCAATACCTGCCGCTACTCCCCTACCTGTTCGCATTACGCTGTAGAAGCGTTGCAACAACACGGTTTGTTAAAAGGTGGTTGGCTTGCCGCAAAGCGTATTGCAAGCTGCAATCCGTGGGGCGGTTCTGGTTACGATCCCGTTCCACCAAAAAAGAAATAAAACTATGGTACTTTATACTTTTTCGCTTTTAGTATCTTTACGCAGCTTAATAAAACTCCCACTATGCACTATTTAAGTTTTACCTGGAATCCTTCGGAAGGAATCGATCTTGGTTTTTTTATGATCCGCTATTACAGTTTAATGTTCGTTGTGGCATTTACGCTGGGTTGGATACTTACCAAAAAGATTTACGAACGCGAAAAACTGTCGCAGGAAAAACTGGACAGTCTGTTTATTTATATGGTCGTGGCCGTACTAGTGGGTGCGCGTTTGGGCCATGTTATTTTCTATCAGCCAGAACTTTTTGTGGAAGACCCGCTTTCGGTATTTCTGCCTATAAGCACGGTTCCGGAGTTTGAGTTTACAGGCTTTCAAGGCTTGGCTAGTCACGGTGCCGCTATCGCTATTTTAATTGCTATGTATTATTACACAAAAAATGTTATCAAAAAACCGTTTTTGTGGATTATGGATCGCATAGTAATTGCCGTTGCCGCGGGCGGTATTTTTGTACGTATCGGCAATTTTATGAATTCTGAAATCATCGGGAAGCCTTCTGGCGATTTTCCACTGGGCGTCCGTTTTGTGCACGAGGGCATCGATAAGCGGGAGGCCGCACAGGCGACCGGCATCCAAAATCCGGCCAAGGCTTATGACGCTATTGTGCATAATCCTCAATTTACCGAACTGTTGAATTCCGTCCCTTTTCGACATCCAGCGCAGCTTTATGAGGCGGCGGGTTACGTAATTGTGTTTTTGGTGTGCTGGTATCTGTATTGGAAAACCGAGCGCAGAAAGCAAATAGGGTACATTTTCGGCGTTTTTTTAATATTGCTGTTTATGGTTCGCTTTATTGTGGAATTTGTAAAGGAAAGCCAGGGTGGTTTTGAGTCTGTGTTAGGATTGCTTTCAACGGGACAATGGCTGAGCGTTCCTTTTATAATTGCTGGCATTTATATTATGTGGAAAGCTTCAAAAAAACCAATTGTCGAATTAAATTAAACACAAGTTCAGAAAATAACGTATTTGTGAATTTGTGATGTATTAAATATTTCTTTAAATGAAAAAAGTACTTTTTCCCGCAGTAATTGCTGCTTCCATCCTTTCATTTTATAATTGTAAAGACAATACTTCTTCCGAAGAAAAAAATCTGACCAAAGAAATCACCTTCAAAAAAGAAGGCGAGCTCCAACTTCTAAAGGCGGAAAACGATTCCATTATCGCTTCGTTAGATATTGAGGTAGCCGATGACGAATACCAAACCCAAACGGGGCTTATGTACCGTAACTCACTCGGCAAGGATCAAGGCATGCTCTTTGTGTTCAACGATATGCAGCGCCGCTCCTTTTATATGAAAAATACCAAAATACCGCTAGATATTATTTATCTGAATGCTGAAAAGGAAATAGTAAGCATACAAAAGAATGCCAAACCCTTTGATGAAACCTCATTGCCTTCAGAAGCAGCATCTCAATATGTATTGGAAGTAAATGCAGGCCTTGCGGAAGCATGGCAACTTGCGACAGGCGATCGCATTCGCTTTTCAACTACCAATTAAACAACACTTAACACAAACAAGAGGGCTTTGTGCAAAAGCTACTTTTTTAAATAAAAAAAAGACCCTTCCGAAAATGGAAAGGTCTTTTTTTACTTCTAAAGAATGGAAGACTATGCTTCCAAAGCAGGATCTGCTTCTTCTTTTTTATCGATCAAGTCTTCTACTTTTTTGCGTTTTATCGAATCATACATTACCGGGGTAGCGATGAACAATGACGAGTATGTACCCACCACAATACCAACGATGATTGCAAACAACAGGCCACGGATGGACTCCGCACCAAGGAAGAACATACTCAACAATACGATAAGGGTTGTAAAAGAGGTATTAAGCGTTCTACTTAAGGTGCTGCTCAACGCCACATCTATAATGCGGTTCATCTTCCAGCTTGGGTGCTCGCCAAAGTATTCACGAATACGGTCAAATACAATTACTGTATCGTTTAGCGAGTAACCAATTACGGTTAGTATCGCCGCGATAAAAGCTTGGTCTATCTCCATGCTGAAAGGCATAAACTTGTAGGTTAACGAGAACACACCCAGCACGATAAGTACGTCGTGGAATACCGCCACAACAGCACCGAGACTGAATTGCCATCTTCTAAAACGTAGCAGGATGTATAGAAAAACCACAACTAACGAACCGAATACAGCCCAGAAAGAGTCTTTCTTAATATCGTCTGCAATGGTTGGACTCACTTTATAATATTCCATTCTACCTATGGTTTTCCCTTCGCGGTCTCCCACAAAGTCTTCATAAGTCATATCTGCAGGCATATCCTTTTTAACTGTTTCAAAAACCATGCGTTCTATTTCTTCATCTACCTCAGTTCCGGTTTCGTCAACTTTATATTTGGTTGTAATCTTCAACTGGTTATCGCCACCATAGGTTTTTGCCTCGGCACTTCCAAAGGTTGCAATAAGGTTGTCCTGTATTTCCTGCGCATTCACATCCTTGTCAAAACGCACAGTATAGGTACGTCCACCCACAAAGTCAACACCTTGGTTAAGACCATTTATGAAAAGTGATGAAACACTTATCAAAAGCATGATGGCAGAAATTACGTAAGCCATTTTTCGTTTTTTAAGGAACGAAACGTGAACGTTTGTGAAAAGGTTTTTAGTTATTGAAGTAGAGCACGGCAACGGCTTACCATTCTTGGTATAGCTATCAATAAACAATCTTGTGATGAAGATTGCCGTAAACAATGCAGTAGCAATACCAATCAATAAGGTAGTTGCAAAACCTTGAATAGGCCCCGTTCCGAACACCAAGAGAATCAAACCTGTAAGACCGGTTGTAATGTTGGCATCGAGAATAGAAGACAATGCATTATTGAAACCATCTTTAATGGCATCCTTTTGTGCTTTGCCTTTTGCAAGCTCCTCCTTTATTCTTTCAAAGATAAGTACGTTCGCATCTACTGACATACCAATAGTCAATACAATACCTGCAATACCAGGAAGCGTAAGCACGGCACCTAGCCCTGCTAAAATTCCAAAGATGAAAAGAATGTTCACCAATAATGCTACGTCAGCAAAAAGTCCAGCTTTTCCGTAGTAACCAATCATCCATAGCAATACAATAAAAAGTGCAATTACGAATGACATAACACCACTGTTAATTGCTTCATGACCCAAAGTAGGACCTACTACTTCACCCTGAATAATCTCAGCCGAAGCAGGAAGCTTACCGGCTCGCAATACGTTTGCTAAATCCTGACCTTGGTTTACAGTAAAGTCTCCAGAAATCTGGCTACGTCCACCAGCAATTGGTCCAGAGGTTACACCTGGTGCTGAATACACAATATTGTCCAGTACAATAGCAATCTGGCTTTGGTTTTCATAGGCATTGCCGGTCATTTGTTCCCAAACCTTGGCACCCTGGCCGTTCATTTGCATAGAAACTACCACGCGACTTAGATTGTCGTATTCCTGTCTTGCATCTACAACCACACTTCCTCCAAGGGGCGGAACATTGTCGCGGTTGCTCTTTAAAGCATAAAGTGCGGTCACCTCTTCATTTGACTGTGGTTCCACTTCTGGCAAGCCCCAAACAAATTTTGCAAAACGTAATTCATTTGGTAACAATGATTTTATTTGTGGGTTACGGAAATAACCGTTGATAGCAGCAGTATCCTTTAATCTGAAAGTAGCAATTACAGGGCTGCCTTGGTTACCCAAAGAAACCATTTTTGAAAGTATCGGGTTTGCCTTATTATCATCTACCAAAGAATCATTTACATCTTGCCCACCTAAAAGCTTGCTTACATCATCTTCTTCAGTTTTTGAGGTATCGGCAACAGTGCTTGTAGTATCGGTAATCTTTTCGGTTTCTGAGGCGTTCTTTGCCATTGCTATTTCACCTGCTTTGGCATCGGCAGCTTGAAGGAAACCTGCTATTTCCTCAAATTTATATACATCCCAGAACTCTAATTGGGCAGTACTTTGAAGCAATTTTTTAACCCTATCAACATCTTTAGCCCCAGGAAGCTCTACAAGTATTCTTGCAGATTGTCCCAAACGCTGAATGTTCGGCTGGGTTACTCCAAATTTATCAATACGCTTTCTCAATACTTCAAAAGCGGAAGTAATGGATTCGTCAATTTTCTTAGAAATGATTGGCTTTACTTGATCGTTGGTCATCCCCACATTGATCACGTCCTCCAAATTCTTGTTGAAGAAAATATCTGGCGAAGCAAGTTCATTCTCGCCCGGAAGCGCTTCAAAAGCCTTGAAGAAAGACTCTAAATAAGTATCCTGACTATTCTTCTGTAGTTCCTTGGCATTCTCCAAAGCTTGGTTAAATGCAGGGTCTTTCGTGTTGTTCGCAAGTCCTTTAAGGATATCTTTTACAGAAACTTCAAGAATTACGTTAATTCCCCCTTTAAGGTCAAGTCCTTTGTTAAGTTCCTTCTCTTTGGCGGTTTTGTAGTCTATTCCTAAAAATACTGGATTGTTAGCAACAGAATCTAGGTAACGTGCTTCAGCATCGTCACGCTCGTGTGGTTCATTTTCAGAAAATTTGCTGTTAGCAAATTCCTTGGCGCTGTCTTCTACTTTGTTCGCAACAAACGTAAATGAAAGCTGGTAAATACTCACCAATCCAAAAAGGATAGCGAATACGGTAATCAGTCCTTTGTTTTGCATGTTTATATTTTTTGGTCAGATTTTTTTTAAAATCGGGCAAATATATGATTTGCTGTAATATCTGACAATTATAGGGGTTATTTTAAAATTAGTTTTGTGGCTTTGGGAATAAAGTGACCAAAGCCATTTTTTCAAAGTGTAAACTTTTCACCTTAAAAAAAATATCGTGAAGATTTGTTTTAAGATAAAGGGCCCGCCCTTACCTCTGGAATTTTGTGTGAAGTAGTGTCTATTAAAAGTGAAACATTGCGATAGTTTTTAAAAGCAACGTTTTCAAAACATTTTTTAAAAGTAAAATTGGCTTCGGGTACACCCAAAGACACAATAGGGTTTAAATATTGGTCTGTTGCAGATTTTACTTCAACGGGCAAACCCTTAAGCCCCAAGTCTAGCCTTGAATCTTTTTGGATTTTAACAACATTTACTTTGTAGGTGTTGGGGAATTCTTTGGAAGGTATTTCTGAGGAATTTTTACTTCCAAAAGCCGTTTCGCCCAACTGAAAGTCAATTTGGCCCTCAAACAAGTTTTTGATAATCGCGATATCTTTCGCGCTGTAGTAGGTTACCCTTAGTTTGCCGTCTCGAATTTCAGATATTTGAAAGTCATCAACACCTATAGACCTTAATTGGTTCGTTATATTGGAAATAGCTTGTTTGGCATCAACTTCGCTTACGGAATTTGTATTAAATTCTACAACAATTTCCTGATTGGGCAGGGTTGATTGCTCCAAGCTTACTCCAAAAAAAGCAAGGGCTAATAATAATATAGGTATGTACCATCTCCAGTTCACGCGCCAAATATAAAAAAATAAAGACTGTATCGCTACAGTCTTTAAACAATATAAAACAAACAATAGAATTAAAATTCCAACTCAAAATAAAGGCTGCTCTCTGGATTGGCCTCCGTAACGTCTTCACCTTTTAATGTTTCACCGCTGCTGTTCATCAATTTCAAATTGATTTTCCAATAGCCAGTCATGGTCAGTGACAGCTTACCGTCATACATTTTTGTTGCTGTAGTATAGGTCAGGTCTTCATTATTTGGAGAGCTGTGGTTGCCCATTCCAGGCATTCTTGGATCCACGGTTATTTTATAGTTTTCAACCATTGGGAAACTCATCATAGACTCCATTTTATAAAGAACGGCCTGCAGATCGTTTACGGCAACCTTAGGTTCTTTTGGGTTAACATATGCCAAAACGTAACGTGTATCATCGGTGCCCATAAACACCTGGGTTTTAGTCAATCCATCAGCTGGTTGTGACACAGACACACGGAGTGTCTCTTCTTTTTGCTGTCCATTTAGGGAATAATTAAGAATCATTTCCCAATATTCTGTGTCGTTACTGGCCATCTGGAAAACAACGTGCCCTTTGTAAACTGTGCTTTCTTCAGTATTGGTCAACATACTATGTGGCGCGGAATGCTCCATCGTTTCCATATGCATCATTGGCATCCAACTTGGAGCGGCATTGGCAACGTACTTATCACTTGCCATGTCTTTAATTCTAATGGAAATTTCGTTGTAACCTACTTCAAGATTTTGTTTTTCCGAATAGATCTGCACAGTATGGTCTGTAGCCGGAATTTCGTAAATCATGTTTAAACCTTCCACAGGGTTAATCTCTGCCGGCGTGTTTTCATCATCATCCGAACAACTTACGAATGTGGCTGAAAGAAAAAGAATTGCGAATATATATTTTAGTGTTTTCATAATTGTTTATTTTATTAATTAATTGAATAAGAAATTGTTAAGTAAAAGTTTCTTCCCATACGTGGAATGTTGTTCCAGTCGGTATAAGTAGAGTAATTAGTATCAAAAATGTTTTCAATCCCAGCTTTTAGGAAAAGGTCATTGTCATTTATGAAGAAGCGTTTTCCAAAACTTGCCGAAAGCGTCGCATAAGCCGCACTTTTGGTTTCTCCATAAGTTGGATTGTAATTTGTTTGCACTCCAGCGCCATCAATTGAGAGCGAGGCGGAAAATTGGTTTTTATAAAAATCGATGGCACTTCGGTAAGAAAGTGGGCTGATGAGCGGCAAATTTTCACCTTTATCATCCACGCCTCGATGGTATGAAACCCTTCCGGTTAATTTAAATGCGTTCGAAATACTATACCTTCCCGAGAGCGAAGCATTAAAAAGCTGCGCATAATCAAGATTGGTATAAATTTTCACGCCCTCGGCACCGATGGTCATCGTGCTGAGCGATGAATCAACCATTCCGATTATATAATTGAAAACATGGAAGTAATTTGCTCCTGCGGTAATCTCAAAAATTGGTTTTTTATAGGTTACCGAAAGATTCGCATCAACAGAACCTTCAGTGTTCAAACCCGGGTCGCCAATATAATCGTGATTATCAAAACTGTTGAAAAGATAGAACCCATACCCTTCCGAAACCGAGGGCGCGCGTTCGCCATAGGAAAGGCCGCCATTAAAATGAAAGTCACTCAGCATTTTGTGATATTGGGCAGAAAAACTTTTCAGGAAAAGGGTATTGGTCCTGTCCATTTCGGGATAGAAAATTTTTAGACTGTTCAGCCCAAAGTCATCGGCAACCGTATTGGAATGGTACGCCAAACGTGTGGAAAGTTTTAAAGAAGCATTTTTCAACGGAATATGATCTTCGGCATAAAAACCAACATTTTTGGTACGCACATCGGGCCACGTAAGCATAAACATCAACGGCTCGTTGCTGTTGGTTGGATACATGGTCATTTCAGCGTAGCTTTTGTTGTAAAATCCATCCCACTTAAAAAAGAAGTGATGTTTTTCTTTGTTGAGTTTTGCCTGTGTGTAAAACCCAGCGGTCTCGCTCCAGCCAGGCATATCCATATGTATCGGCACGTCGGGGCGTTGGGTATCGTCCATTACGTGCTTTATGGTATTGAAATACAACTTGGTTTCCCAATTGCTGAAATTGCCAAACAACGTATCCTGATTAAAACTCACCGAAGCAATCACGGCACGCGCCAAGGAAACGTCCATCGTCAGGGCGGGATAGCCCACATCGTTTGCTTCATCATATATTAAGGTAGCAGCAATTGATTTGTCCTCGGCAAGTTTATAGCCCGAATTTATTGAGAAGTTATACTTTTCAAACTGTGAAAATTTCACTTCCTCATCGCCACCGGCCTTGTAATTGTCAGCCTTGCGGTAAATTCCATCCACATTGAAATAGAATTTTTCTTCGGAATAACTGAGCTCGCCCCCAAAAACGCGCATGGCATTGTTTGTTTCAAAAGCACTTTCCAAAGAACCCGTCCATCCGGTTGATTTAAAATTGCTTTTGTCCAATTTCAAATTGATACCGCCGCCTATAGTATTCCCAAATGCAGCGCCCTGCTGGCCCGAACCTATTTCCGCCTCCGAAAGATTGGAAACATCAACATAGGAGGTTATCGGATCCATTTTATCGGTACACGCACCAAATATCTGCATGCCGTCTATGGTTATTGCCAAACGTTCGGAGGCCATATCGTTCATTGTTGGCTCCCAGGCGTAGGCGCCACGCTTTACCATTTTGATACTGCGGGAAGACTCCAAAAACTCGTCCAGTGTGGACAGGGGTTTGCGCTGTTTTTGATGGTCCAATTGTCTGCCTGCGGAAATAACCACCACCTCATTGAGTTGAATTAATTTCAGACTGTCCGCCGGAGTTTCCTGGGCATAGACTTGTGTGGTAAAACAGCCGCAAATAAGCGCAAACCAAAGCCAGCCCATAAGCATTCCCTTTATGGGGAACACAGGTATAAATACTTTCATTTTGAATAGGTTTTGATAATTAAAAGAAGGATCTACCTGAATTATTTCGAGAAAAATTTCAGAAAGAATCGTTGCTGAAAATTATCCCAACTGCGGCGGATGTAGAATTTTTGAGATATAAAGGGAAGAATTCAAATTTGGCTTGTAGCCGATATTTTCAACTGAAATTAATTCGTCGGCCGAGGCAAAACTATATTCCGCGATATTTTCAGAAATAATAAACTGCGGAATCTCAGTCTTGGATGTTTTATTATTGAACGGATTGTCATCCTCTGCCCCTGCTTCCTTTGCCAATTCTTTGGTGAGATGGCATTTCCCGTTACATTGCATTTCGGGCTTGTCTTTGTTCTCACAAAGCACGTTCACTATGTATTCATAATTTGCTACATATTCCACCACGGGCCACAAAGGTCTTGTGAACATGATTAGCGAAACGAGTATGAGAATTATGTTTTTCACAGCACAAAGATAGCACCCATACGGACTGTCAAAAAATGACTTTTATCACATTCCTTTAAATATATTTAAGACTAAGCTGTCTGCAATAGTGAAAAATTTCCGAAAAATCATTTTAATATTCAAATTTTGTCAACTTTTTACTGTTGATAAATTTTTATAAATCTGATTATTAATATATTAACAATCCATTCTTGACAACTTTAAAAATTAAAATTATAATGGGATTGCTATTTTGCTATATTTACATACTTTAAAAATCCGAATTTAATTAACCAAAAATCTTTTCAAAAATATGCAAGTAAAAACCGCCATCCCCACTCCCCAAACCTACACACAGGATGAAGCTTTTGAAGCTTCGGTTGAATATTTTAAAGGCGATGATCTTGCTGCCCGCGTTTGGGTAAACAAGTACGCCCTAAAAGATTCTGAAGGCAATATTTATGAAAAAACGCCTAATGATATGCACCGCCGAATCGCAAAGGAAATTGCGCGTATCGAGCAGCGCTATGCCAACCCAATGACCGAGGAAGAAGTTTTTGAGGCTATCAAAGATTTCAAGTACATCGTGCCCCAAGGCAGTCCTATGGCGGGAATAGGCAATCCGTACCAGATTGCTTCACTATCAAATTGTTTCGTAATAGGAAACAACGGCGATTCCGATTCTTATGGAGGCATTATGAAAATCGACCAAGAACAGGTACAATTGATGAAGCGTCGCGGCGGTGTGGGCCACGATCTTTCGCACATCCGCCCGAAAGGGTCTCCGGTGAAGAATTCAGCGTTGACCTCAACTGGGATTGTTCCGTTTATGGAGCGCTATTCAAACTCAACCCGCGAGGTGGCCCAGGACGGTCGCCGTGGCGCGTTGATGCTTTCGGTATCGATAAACCACCCAGATTCCGAAGATTTTATTGATGCGAAAATGGAGCAGGGAAAAGTTACCGGCGCCAACGTTTCCGTGCGAATGGATGATGCTTTTATGCAAGCCGTAAAAGATGGAAAAAACTATACGCAGAAATATCCAATTTTTAGCGAAAACCCCAAAAACACAAAGGAGATCGAGGCTGGAAAGCTTTGGAAAAAAATCGTGCACAACGCTTGGAAATCTGCCGAGCCGGGCATTCTTTTTTGGGATACAATTATTAAGGAAAGTGTACCGGATTGCTATGCCGATTTGGGCTACAAAACCGTATCCACAAATCCGTGTGGCGAAATTCCGCTTTGCCCTTACGATTCCTGTCGTTTGCTTGCAATAAACCTATTTTCGTATGTGGAAAAACCTTTCACTAAAAATGCTTCTTTCAATTTTGAACTTTTCAAAAAACACATCGGCATCGCCCAAAGAATTATGGACGATATTATCGACCTGGAACTTGAAAAAGTAGATGCCATCATTGCAAAAATAGATGCCGATCCGCAGAGCGATGAGGTGAAAGCTGTTGAGAGAAATCTTTGGAAAAACATTCAAACAAAAGCAGAGGAAGGCCGCAGGACCGGGATTGGCATTACCGCCGAAGGCGATATGCTGGCCGCTTTGGGCATAAAGTACGGCAGCAAGGAAGGAATCGATTTCTCGGTTGAAATCCACAAAACCGTGGCTTTGGAAGCTTATCGCGCATCGGTTTATACCGCAAAGGAAAGAGGTGCTTTCAAAATATTTGATAGCGAAAGAGAAAAAAACAACCCGTTTATTCTTCGCCTAAAAGATGCGGATGAAAAGCTGTATTACGATATGCTCGAATACGGCCGAAGAAATATTGCATTGTTGACAATCGCCCCAACGGGAACTACCAGTTTGATGACACAGACCACTTCGGGCATTGAGCCTGTTTTTCTTCCTGTTTACAAACGAAGAAGAAAAGTAAACCCGAACGATAAAAACGTACGTGTTGATTTTGTGGATGAAGTAGGCGACAGTTGGGAGGAATACGTGGTTTTCCACCACCGTTTTAAGCAGTGGATGGAAGCAAACGGCATTGCAACCGATAAAAATTACAGCCAGGAAGAATTGAACAAAATTGTAAAGAAATCGCCTTATTACAAAGCAACTTCCAACGATGTGGACTGGATGAGCAAAGTGCGGATGCAGGGCGCGGTGCAGAAATGGGTGGACCATTCCATTTCCGTAACCATCAATTTACCGAACGACGCTACCGAAGAATTGGTTGGAAAATTATATCTCGAAGCGTGGCAGGCTGGCTGCAAAGGCGTTACCGTTTATCGCGATGGGTCACGTTCGGGGGTTTTGATTTCAAATGAAGAAAAGAAGGAAGAAGACAACGAAACCTTGACCGCTTTCCCAACCAAACGTCCCGAAACCCTTGAAGCAGATGTAGTTCGTTTTCAAAACAGCAAAGATAAATGGATTGCTTTTATCGGATTGATTGATGAAAAACCGTATGAAATTTTCACAGGTTTTGCCGATGATGAGGATGGGATTTTAATTCCACGTTGGGTAAATGAAGGGGTAATAATCAAAAACCGAAACGAGGACGGAACTTCGCGTTACGATTTTCAGTATAAAAATAAAAGAGGTTATAAAACCACTATTGAAGGGCTTTCGCATAAGTTCAACCCTGAGTTTTGGAACTATGCAAAATTGATTTCCAGCACCCTTCGCCATGGCATGCCAATTGAAAAAGTGGTAGATTTGATTAACAGCTTACAACTTGACAGTGAAAGCATCAACACATGGAAAAATGGCGTTGCCCGTGCGTTGAAACGCTATGTGGCCGATGGAACAGAAGCCAAAAAACAGAAATGTGAAAACTGTAACAGCACATCACTTATTTACCAGGAAGGTTGTTTGACTTGCAAGGATTGTGGGTCTTCGAAATGTGGGTAAAAAAGACGTAAGACCGCTTCGCTATAAGACGCAAGATGTAAGACTAAATCCCAAAGGTTTTGAAAACCTTTGGGGTTTTTATATGAAAAAACCTCACAGGTCTCGAAGACTTGTGAGGTTTAATTTTATTAATCCTATTTTGGAATTAAAGTTCCAGTAAATCATTAGTTTTACGAACGCCTTCGGCACTTTCTTTCATATGCGCTTTTTCGGCATCGTTCAATTCAAGTTCTACTATTTTTTCGATACCGTTTCTGCCCAAAATTACTGGAGCACCAATGCAAATATCCTTCATTCCGTATTCGCCATCAAGCATTACCGAGCAAGGGAACATTTTCTTTTGGTCGCAGGCAATTGCGTGTACCAAACTTGAAACCGCAGCACCTGGAGCATACCAAGCTGAAGTTCCCAACAATTTAGTAAGCGTTGCGCCGCCCACTTTGGTGTCTTCCATTACTTGGTTCAACCTGTCTTCAGAAATAAAAGCGGAAACAGGAACACTGTTTCTAGTTGCCAAACGTGTCAACGGAACCATCCCGGTATCACTGTGACCACCGATTACCATTCCGTCCACATCGCTGATTGGAGCCCCCAAGGCTTCCGCCAAACGATATTTGAAACGTGCGCTATCCAAAGCACCACCCATTCCGATGATTTTATTTTTATCCAAACCAGATGTTTTATGGACTAAATAAGCCATCGTGTCCATCGGGTTGCTAACTACGATTATAATAGTTTTAGGAGAATGCTTTACGAGGTTTGAAGACACATCTTTTACAATTCCGGCATTTATACCTATCAATTCCTCACGCGTCATCCCCGGTTTACGTGGAATTCCGCTGGTGATTACACAAATATCGCTACCTGCGGTTTTGGAATAATCGTTTGTTACACCTGTAATTTTAGTGTCGAAACCGTTTAAAGAAGCTGTTTGCATCAGGTCCATTGCCTTTCCTTCGGCAAATCCTTCTTTGATGTCCAACAAAACTACTTCGCTTGCAAAATTCTTGATGGCAATGTACTCTGCGCAACTTGCGCCCACAGCACCTGCCCCTACAACTGTTACTTTCATATTAATTGTTTATGGTTATTGTTTGTAATATATTTTTCCGAAGAAAATCGGAGTGACTTTTCAATCTTTCAGAACCTTTCTGAAAGGCAGCACAAAAGTACCAATATCTGCTTAAAATAATGATAATAAAGGGTTAAAAACTAAAAAGCCCATTCCTAATTTTTCAGAAACGGGCTTTTTAGAATTATTCATATTTTACTAAGCATCAATATTTGCATAAACCGCATTCTTCTCTATAAATTCCCTTCGAGGTGGAACTTCATCGCCCATCAGCATTGAGAAAATTCTATCTGCTTCGGTACCGTTGTCTATGGTAACTTGTCGAAGCGTTCTAAACTCAGGGTTCATTGTAGTATCCCAAAGCTGCTCGGCGTTCATTTCTCCCAAACCTTTGTATCGTTGTATGGAAGCGCTACCGCCGAACTCTTGGTTCAATCTGTCGCGTTCCTTATCACTCCAAGCGTATTCCTTTTTGGCTCCTTTCTTTATTAAATAAAGTGGAGGGGTTGCTATATAAACACAACCAGCTTCAACCAATTCTCGCATGTAGCGGAAAAAGAAAGTCAAAATCAAAGTTGCAATATGGCTACCGTCCACATCCGCATCACACATAATCACTACTTTGTGATAGCGCAGTTTCTCGAGGTTCAGGGCTTTGCTATCCTCTTCAGTACCGATGGTTACACCCAGCGCGGTATAAATATTTCGAATCTCTTCGTTTTCAAAAACTTTGTGGTGCATGGCTTTTTCAACATTCAGAATTTTTCCGCGAAGCGGAAGAATTGCCTGAAAATTACGGTCGCGGCCCTGTTTTGCAGTTCCGCCCGCAGAATCTCCCTCTACGAGGAATACTTCACATTTTTCCGGATCTTGTTCAGAACAGTCGGAAAGTTTTCCTGGCAAGCCACCCCCGCTCATCACGGTTTTGCGCTGTACCATTTCACGGGCTTTTCGTGCTGCGTGACGTGCCTGGGCGGCAAGGATTACTTTCTGCACTATGGTTTTTGCATCATTTGGGTGCTCTTCCAAATAATTTTCAAGCATTTCGGAAACCGCTTGGCTTACCGCCGCCGTAACTTCACGGTTACCAAGTTTCGTTTTAGTCTGCCCTTCAAATTGTGGCTCTGCAACTTTTACTGAAATAATAGCGGTCAATCCTTCGCGGAAATCGTCACCGGCAATTTCGAACTTCAGTTTATCCAGCATTCCGGACGCATCTGCGTATTTTTTTAAAGTACGCGTCAATCCAGCACGGAAGCCGGACAGATGTGTTCCGCCTTCGTGTGTGTTAATGTTGTTTACGTATGAATGTAAGTTTTCATTAAATGAAGTATTGTAAACCATTGCAACTTCCACTGGAATGTCATTCTTTTCACCTTCCATGGAGATTACATCGGCAATGATAGGCTCTCGGTTTCCATCCAAAAAGCGGATGAACTCCTTCAAACCTTCTTCACTGTGGAATTTTTCAGTGGGAAATTCACCATTTTCATCTTTTTGCCTTTTATCTGTAAAGTAAATAGTAATTCCTTTATTCAAAAAAGACAACTCGCGCATTCTGCTGGCCAATGTATCATAGCTATATTCCAAAGATTGTTGGAAAATTTGCGGGTCTGGTTTAAACGTAACGATAGTTCCACGATAATCGGTCTCTCCAATAGACTTTACGGGATACATAGCTTTTCCGCGCTCGTATTCTTGCTGCCAGATTTTACCATCACGATGTACAGTGGCAGTTAAGTGCTCGGAAAGTGCGTTTACTACCGAAACACCAACTCCGTGAAGACCCCCGGATACTTTATAAGAATCTTTGTCGAACTTTCCACCAGCTCCAATTTTGGTCATAACAACCTGTAGCGCAGAAACGCCTTCTTTTTTATGAAGATCTACGGGAATTCCACGGCCGTTATCTTTTACGGATATCGAATTATCCTCATTAATAGCCACTTCAATAGTGTCGCAATAACCGCCCATGGCCTCGTCAATAGAGTTGTCTACCACTTCATAAACCAAGTGGTGCAAGCCACGCACTCCAACATCACCAATATACATTGATGGACGCATGCGCACATGTTCCATTCCCTCTAACGCTTGAATTTGGTCGGCACCGTAGCTGCCTTTTTTCTGTTCTTCGCTCATATAATAATTTGAATGATTTTCAGTTTTTTTCGTAACGAACAAATATAACCAAATCCCCAATAAAATTAAGGGTTTCCGCATTTTATAAGCGGTAAGTTATTAACAAATTACTGTGAAAAAAGCCCTCATTTAGGCCTGCGCGAAGACGATCTGGAATTTGGCGCAATAGTTGCGCACTAAATTTGGCGAAATTAGCGTTTTATGATTGTGTTTTATTGAGTTTTGATGAAACTTTTTATTAAAAATTACGTCTAATTTTGAACATTTTATAAAATCTAAAATATTTCATATGAATAAAATATTTCTATTTGCTTGCCTTCTAACCGCATCGTTTACCTTCCAGACCGGCCAGGCGCAAAGCTTTCCGCAGATGGATGCTTCACCTATGGATTTGGTAATGGCCAGACCTGACAAGAACAGTCCGCCCTTGGCACGTGTAATCTATAGTCGACCCCAAAAAAAGGGACGCGACATTTTTGGTGATTTGGTACCGTATGGCGAAGTGTGGAGAACTGGCGCCAATGAAGCAACCGAACTTACGATTTACACCCCCTTAAAATTCGGAAAGACTATTTTAAACCCAGGAACCTATACTTTGTATACAATCCCAGATGAAGATAATTGGACTGTTATTATAAATAGTGATACCAATGTTTGGGGCGCTTACAGCTATAAAAAAGAAAAAGATGTTGCTAGAATGGTCGTCCCTGTCAAAGACGCTGCGGCACCTATAGAATCACTCTCAATGATTTTTAGACCGGACAGCAATGGAACTACCCTTATGATAGGATGGGACAACGAATATGTTGAAATTCCTTTAAAAAAAGCTTAAGTTATTTAAGGGATATTTAAGTATTTATGCGTTTGTAGCGAAACCTTCCATTTAGGGTTTTGCATCACGTAATCCACTATTAGCGGACTCATCTTTTCACGCTTGCTCCATTCCGGCTGCAAATAAAGAATACAATCTGGGCCTACTTTGGCAGCTTGTTCTTCCGCAAAACGGAAATCATCTTTGTTGAAAACAATTACTTTCAATTCATTTGCAGCTTTATAAACTTCCTCAGTGGGAAGTTTCATTTTTTTTGGCGAAAGGCAAATCCAATCCCAAGTTCCAGTTAATCTGTATGCACCGGAAGTTTCAATATGGGTTTGCATTCCCTTTTCTTTCAACATTTCGGTCAAGGGTCCCATATTCCAAGTAAGGGGCTCGCCTCCAGTAATTACAATGGTTTTTGAATATTTTGCGGCATTTTCAACAATTGCTTCAATGGCCGTTGGCGGGTGCAGTTCTGCATTCCAGCTTTCCTTCACATCGCACCAATGGCAACCTACATCGCAACCGCCAACGCGTATAAAGTATGCCGCGGTTCCTTTATGAAATCCTTCGCCTTGTATCGTGTAAAACTCTTCCATCAAGGGAAGCATTACTCCTTTATCCACTAATTGCTGTACTTCTTTTTTCATCGGTGCAAAATTACTCGAATTGAAGTTGAAAACTATAGTATTTCGGAAGCAAATTCCAAATAAAAATGTTTAGCCTTGTGGGAATTTGCTGGTTTAAAAACCTTGATGGACTATAATTTATTACTTTTGAGCAAAATTTAGTGTCATGGCAGACAAACAGGCTTTTTTTGATTATATCAATAACGGTTACACAACCAAGGGAGAGTTTATAAATCTTGGTGCAGCGATGCTTGATGGCGAAACCGTTAAAGATGCTTATGTGAAAGTTCCATTAAAAACCTTGAATCGTCACGGATTGATTGCGGGCGCAACAGGTACAGGTAAAACAAAAACCCTTCAAATTATTGCCGAAAATCTTTCGGAAAAAGGTGTTCCTGTGCTTTTGATGGATATTAAAGGAGACCTCAGCGGAATTGCACAACTAGGAACCAATAATGCCAAAATTGAGGAACGCCACGCTGCTATCGGTTTTCCGTATGAAGCAAAGAAATTTCCCGCTGAAATACTCACACTTTCAGACCAAGAAGGCGTTCGCCTTCGCGCTACGGTGAGCGAGTTTGGCCCTGTATTGCTTTCGCGAATTCTCGATTTGAGTGATGTGCAAGCAGGCATCGTTTCCGTAATTTTTAAATATTGTGACGACAACAAAATGCCGTTGCTTGATTTAAAGGATTTTAAAAAAATATTGCAATATACTACCGATGAAGGCAAAGACGAATTTGCCGAGGAATACGGGCGCATTTCTTCCTCCTCCACGGGGGCTATTCTTCGGAAAGTTGTAGAATTGGAACAGCAGGGAGCCGATTTGTTTTTTGGCGAAAAATCCTTTGATACTGACGATTTGCTTCGCATTGATGAAAACGGAAGGGGATATATAAACATTATCCGATTGACCGATATTCAGGATCGCCCGAAGCTATTTTCAACTTTTATGTTGAGCCTTTTGGCTGAAATTTACGCAACTTTCCCCGAGCAGGGCGATAGCGGCAGGCCCGAGTTGGTGATTTTTATAGACGAGGCGCATTTAATTTTTAACGAAGCCAGCAGCGCATTACTCGACCAAATTGAAAGCATCGTAAAATTGATACGTTCCAAAGGGGTTGGTCTTTATTTCGTGACCCAAAACCCAACCGATGTGCCCGATGCTGTTTTGAGCCAATTGGGTTTGAAAATACAGCATGCACTTCGTGCCTTTACAGCAAAAGACAGAAAAGCAATCAAATTAACTGCCGAGAACTATCCACTTTCAGACTATTATAAAACTGATGAGGTCTTGACAGCTTTGGGGATTGGCGAAGCATTGGTAAGCGCGCTGAACGAAAAAGGAATTCCAACGCCATTGGCACGCACGATGCTGCGAGCGCCAATGAGCCGTATGGATGTTTTGACGGATGGTGAATTGAAGGATTTGTTGAAAACTTCGAAGTTAATTCCGAAATACAACGAAGTTATAGACCGCGAAAGCGCTTATGAAATGTTGACAAAAAAAATTGAAATAGCCAACAAGGAAGAAGCAAAGGAAAAAGCCCAAAAGGAAAATGAAGCAGCGAGAAAAACCACCTCGAGCAGAAGTTCCTCCCGTCGAAGAAGCAGTTCAAATCCTTGGATAAAAACACTTTCCAGCCCAACTGTAATTCGCAGTGTTTTGGGTATTTTGGGAAAATTGATGAAGTAATTCAGTAAAAAAACTTATAAATTCAAAAAACTAAAAAACATAAATGAAAAAGACACTTTTAATAATTGGAATAGTTTCACTTGCTTTTGTTCAATGCGGAAAGGACAGCGATCCTTTTTTGATTAAGAATGGTTCCATTGGAAACCTAAATAAGGAAATAAAAATGAAGCAAATTGATTCCATTTTTGCGGAAGATTCTATTGTAAAAATTAATTCATCACCCAACGCTCTGGAAACACAGGGAGAAGTTGAGATTTATGAAAAAGGTGGTAAAAAACTTCTATTGCTGTCGCCCGATAGTGAAAATGACCCTAGCTCAACAATAACAAATATTCAGGTTTTTGACGCCCGCTATAAAACCGAAAAAGGGTTAACTACAGCAAGTACTTTTAAAGACGTAAAGGCTAATTACACTATTGACAATATTGAAACCACCATTAATGCGGTGGTCGTTTTTCTTAAGGAAACAGATGTATATTTAACAATCGATAAAAGGAGTCTGCCCGAGGAACTGCGTTATAATATGGACCTTGAGGTTGAAGCCAGCCAGATTCCCGACAATGCTCCTATTAAATATTTTATGATAGGTTGGGACGCTCCTTCCGAATAAATTTCATCCTGTAAAGATTTTGTTAAGGTTCATTATGGAATGAAGCTTTTCCTTTAATTTTAATCCAATTAACCATCAAATTCAATTAATTATGATTAAGATTTTAGGTTTTATATTAACGATTGCCGGCGGAATAGGATTGGTAATGGGAATACTTGGAGTATTCGGAAGCATGGAAATAGGAATGAGCCCTTGGGCCATAGGAATCTTGGGAATAGTATTCTTTTTCGCGGGCATCGGTTTACTCAAAAACAGAAAAGATACTGATCAAAATTAAATAGTAACTGCAAAAGCCCTTTGTTTTACAGAGGGTTTTTCATTTAAAACTAATTATTATGCCAAATCCTAGAATTAAAAACGAAGATCAATACGAAGCCCTTCGCGATAAGGGTTACAGCAAAGAAAAAGCCGCTCGTATTGCTAACACCAAAAATGCCGGCAAAAAAGGTGGAAATTCAGAACCTTATGAAGAATGGACCAAAAATGAACTTTATGAACAAGCAAAAAACGTGGGCATTGATGGCCGTTCAAAAATGAATAAGAAGGAACTCATTCATGCCTTAAGAAATAATTAATGGCCAATACCATACCACCCTTCCACCTTGCAATTCCTGTGGACAATCTAGAAGCTTCCAGAAAATTCTACAGAGACATACTAGAACTTACCGAAGGACGCAGCAGCGACCATTGGGTAGATTTTGACTTTTTCGGGCACCAGCTTGTTATTCATTTAAAAGAAATCAATTCTGAAGAAAAAGAAAGCAGCAACCCAGTAGATGGCAAGAATGTGCCAATTCCACACTTTGGAGTTGTACTGGATATGCAGACCTTTAAGGATTTTTCTGAGAAAC
This sequence comes from Aequorivita sp. UBA3180, assembly GCA_002364215.1. Classification (GTDB taxonomy): domain Bacteria; phylum Bacteroidota; class Bacteroidia; order Flavobacteriales; family Flavobacteriaceae; genus Aequorivita. The sequence goes on from DEXQ01000004.1 coordinate 23,887, forward strand.
TAATCCAAAAAAACCTTACCTTCATCATTGAACCATACATCCGTTTTAAAGGACAAGTGGGAGAACAAGCAACAATGTTTTTTAAAGATCCTGCCGGAAACGCGCTGGAATTTAAAGCTTTTGCTGATATGACACAACTATTCGCCAAATGACCAAACACATTCCTCCACAAATAATCCGACAAATATTCGTCATCTTGCTCATTTTATTGATGGGCAGCCTCATTTTTCGGGAGCTTCTCCCCTATTTAACTGGGGTTTTAGGAGCTGTGACTATTTATGTTTTAATGCGTAAATGGATGGCGAAATTGGTGAACCAAAAAAAATGGAACCCTTCGCTTGCCGCTGCATTTTTGATGCTCCTTTCCTTCGTTGGAATTCTTATCCCCATTGCTGGAATTATTTTAATGCTTACCAACAAAATTGGGGATGCCGTCCAGAATTCTGCAGCAGTTATAAAAGCCCTTAAAGAACAGCTTGCAAAAATTGAAGATACAGTTGGCTACGATCTTACATCACAAATAGACCCTTCAGCTATTACTGGCTGGCTTTCAGACAACCTTCAGAATTTAGCCGGGGGCACTTTCAATGCATTTATTGCTATTGGACTAATGTACTTTATGCTTTATTACATGTTTACAAACCGAACCGATTTAAGAGATTCACTAAAAGAATATATCCCAATGCATCGAGGGAATTTAAAGGAGATCGGTATCGAAGTTCAAGCCATGGTTCGGTCAAATGCACTGGGCATTCCATTAGTGGCAGTTGCCCAAGGAATTGTTGCGCTAATTGGTTTTTTAATATTTGGAATTGAAGACCCATTCTTTTGGTTCGTAATTGTCACCATTGGGAGTATGATCCCTTTTGTTGGAACCCTTGTGGGTATTCTTCCCGTGTTCGTACTCACACTTTCTACAGGACACAGTTTTCAGGCCTGGGGAATACTTATTTACGGTTTTGTAGTTGTGGGTTCAACAGATAATATTATTCGCCTTTATGTGCTTAAAAAACTGGACAATGTGCACCCATTGGTTACTTTGATAGGGGTTATCGTGGGCGTTCCGTTATTCGGGTTTATTGGTTTAATATTTGGTCCCTTACTCATCAGTCTCTTTATGGTAATAGTCCGTATTTATAGGAAAGAATATGGAAAAGAGGATTCAGTCACCCAAGAGGAACGTTTGTAAACCCAAAAATAAATGTTTGCTAAAATCCAAAAAACGGATTTCCCTCCCAGTGAAAAACCTACTATGGTTTGGGACGGGGAATGTGGTTTTTGCAACTACTGGATAACTCGGTGGAAATCTAAAACCGAAAATCGTATTCATTATAAAACATTTCAAGAAGTTTCGGATAAATACCCTGATATTCCTTTAAAAGAATTTAAAAAAGCATCGCGGCTTATTGAAAAGGATGGCCAAGTTTATAGTGGCCCCAATTCTGCCTACCGAAGTTTTCTATATTTCAAAAAACCAAATGTAAAATGGCATCGATGGTATTCAGAAAATCGATGGTTCAATTACCTCAGTGACCACATATATAATTACATAGCCAAGCACCGAAGCTTTATGTTTACGCTTACTAAAATTCTCTTCGGAAAAAACCCCAAAAATCTTAAACCTTACTGGTTTCTAATACTTCTTTCTATTCTGATACTTATTTATTTGCTCAACAAATTTTTATAACAAAATTTTAAAAGTATTCATGATTCGATTGCTTATTTTTAAATTACAAAAACGAATAAACTATGCTTTTCAGAAAAAAGAAAGATAAAAAACCTTCTAACATTGCTATGATGGATTCTAAAATTAACGAAGAATACGTTGAGGAAAAAGTCACTAAAATAAAAGACGAAGATGTTGAATTAGTAATGAAAAATGAGGAAGCCATTTCCAAAAAACTGAGCAATGCCAGTCCTTTACGAAAATATGCCGAGCTCGGAAAAATTATGTTCGCAATGCTGAAAGACGTTAAAAAAGGCACTTATCCAAATGTGCCGTGGTTTACAATTGCCTCCATAGCGGTAGCTCTTTTATACGTTTTCAACCCTTTTGATTTGGTGCCAGATTTTATTCCGGGAGTTGGCTACATAGATGATTTGGCTGTACTATCAATCGGCATGGGTTGGATTGAAACTGATCTTCACAAATATTTGGATTGGCGTTTGGCGGAAGGCGAAAAAGCTTAACCCTTTCGTTGTTCTCTTGCCAAAAGTGTGTTTTTAAGAAGCATCGCAATTGTCATTGGGCCAACACCACCTGGTACAGGTGTTATAAACGAAGCTTTTTTACTCACATTCTCAAAGTCAACATCACCTGTAATCACATAGCCTTTGGGGTGGTCTGTGTCTTCTACCCTTGTTATACCCACATCGATAATTACCACATCGTCCTTTACCATTTCGGCTTTTAAGAAGTTGGGAACTCCCAATGCTGAAATAATTATATCCGCTTGCGTGGTAATTTGTGCAATGTTTTTTGTGTTACTGTGCGTAAGTGTAACGGTACTGTTTCCGGGCCACCCTTTGCGGCTCATTAAAATACTCATTGGGCGACCAACTATGTGGCTTCTTCCAATAACTACGGTGTGTTTTCCTTTAGTATCAACATCATATCGTTGCAATAATTCAAGAATTCCAAAAGGTGTTGCAGGAATAAATGTGCTCATATCCAAAGCCATTTTTCCGAAGTTTTCAGGATGGAAACCATCCACATCTTTTGAAGGATCCACGGTAAGAAGAACTTTTTGAGTATCAATTTGCGGAGGTAATGGAAGCTGAACAATAAAACCGTCAATATTGTCGTCTTCGTTCAATTCCTTGATTTTTTTTAGCAATTCCAGTTCGCTGGTAGTATGCGGCATTTTTACCAAAGTAGATTCAAAACCTACCCGTTCGCAAGCTTTCACTTTACTGCCCACGTAAGTAAGGCTCGCACCGTCATCGCCCACAATAATTGCGGCAAGGTGAGGCACTTTTTCACCATTGGCCTTCATTTTTTCAACTTCAGCAGCTATTTCATTTTTTATGTCGTTGCTTACTTTCTTTCCGTCTAGTATTGTCATTTGTTGAAATGTTAATGGTTAATGGTTAATGGTTAATGGTATCGCTTCCAATTAACAATTAACATATTTCATTTACCTCATCTTCCCCATAGCCTGCATCATCTTGCGTCCGCCGCCGCCTTGCATCATTTTCATCATCTTGCTCATTTGGTCGAACTGTTTTAGCAATTGGTTTACCTGCTGAACGCTGGTTCCACTACCGGCAGCAATTCGTTTTTTACGGCTTCCGTTTATAATTGCTGGTTCTGTTCTTTCTTTTGGAGTCATGGAATGGATTATGGCTTCTATTCCTTTAAAAGCGTCATCGTCTATATCTACATCTTTCAAGGCTTTTCCAGCGCCTGGAATCATTCCTACCAAATCCTTCATACTTCCCATTTTCTTCACCTGCTGTATTTGGTTAAGAAAATCGTCAAAACCGAATTGGTTCTTCGCAATTTTTTTCTGAAGTTTTCTGGCTTCCTCTTCATCAAATTGTTCCTGGGCTCTTTCCACAAGTGAAACAACATCTCCCATCCCCAAAATACGATCGGCCATACGGGCTGGGTGAAACACATCAATGGCGTCCATTTTTTCACCTGTACCGATAAACTTAATTGGCTTATCAACAACACTTTTAATGGAAATAGCGGCACCACCACGGGTATCACCATCGAGTTTGGTAAGCACGACCCCATCAAAATTCAACCTTTCGTTAAATGCTTTAGCCGTGTTTACAGCATCCTGCCCCGTCATTGCATCTACTACAAAAAGAGTTTCATGTGGGTTGATTGCTTTATGCACATTTGCAATCTCCGTCATCATCGCCTCATCTATGGCCAGACGACCCGCGGTATCAACAATCACTACGTTGAAACCATTTTGCTTCGCATGTGCAATGGCGTTTTGGGCAATCTGTACCGGATTTTTATTTTCAGGTTCGCTGTAAACCTCCACTCCTATCTGGTCGCCCACCACGTGCAATTGGTTAATTGCCGCGGGACGGTAAATATCACAGGCTACCAAAAGTGGTTTTTTTGTTTTTTTAGTTTTAAGATAATTGGCAAGTTTTCCGGAGAAAGTAGTTTTACCACTACCCTGCAAACCAGACATTAAAATAACCGTTGGCGTGCCACTCAAATTCACCCCAGCGGTTTCGCCACCCATCAATTGGGTAAGCTCGTCTTTTACCAACTTTACCATCAATTGGCCCGGCTGAAGCGTAGTAAGTACGTTTTGGCCGAGTGCCTTTTCCTTTACGGTATTGGTAAATTCCTTGGCGGTTTTAAAGTTAACGTCAGCGTCCAAAAGGGCACGGCGGACTTCTTTTAAAGTTTCGGCTACGTTTACTTCGGTGATGCTGCCGTGACCTTTCAGTACGTGCAGCGCTTTGTCCAGCTTATCGCTTAAATTATCAAACATATTCTTGCTTTCTTTTAAAGAGTTGCAAAGGTAAAAAAAAGTTGGCAGTATGCAGTTGCGGAAGGCGGTGTTTCTTATGATTTCAAAATAGGTAAGCAGAATAAAATTATTATGAGTTTTGTATATTGCCAATTCGAAAAATGTATATGATAAAACGAAAACTACTCTCTCCCTTTCAAAAGTTTGTCAACCTTCAAAGTTCCAGTGGAATTTTGCTGTTGGCAACCACAATTATTGCTTTGATCTGGGCAAATTCAGCTTTTTCCGAAAGCTATCTGTCATTTTGGAATTATGAAATAGGAATTGTTACAGACAGTTTTGAACTTAAAAAACCTTTGATACTTTGGGTTAACGATGGACTGATGGCTATTTTCTTTTTTTTGATAGGCTTGGAAATAAAGAGAGAGTTTTTAATTGGTGAACTCAATTCCACCAAAAAAGTTATGTTTCCACTTTTTGGCGCAATTGGTGGCATTGCGCTTCCAGTAATTTTATATATTATTCTAAATCAAAATCCCGATACGTTAAAGGGCTGGGGAATACCGATGGCTACTGACATTGCTTTTGCATTGGCAATTTTAAAAGTATTGGGCAATCGGGTGCCATTAAGTTTGAAAATATTTCTTACTGCCTTCGCAATTGTTGATGATTTGGCGGCGGTTTTAGTGATTGCCATATTTTATAGCAGCAGTTTAAATTTAATATTGCTCGCTTATGCATTGGGCATATTGGCTGTTGTATATTTTTTAAGCTACAAAGGGTTTTATTTTGAATTTTTTACAATAGTTGTGGGTTTTGTAATCTGGTTATTGTTTTTGAAAGCAGGGCTCCATCCTACTCTGGCTGGAATTTTAATGGCATTTGCTATTCCAGTGCGACAAAAAATAAGCACCCATGAATTTACTGACCAATTGGACACAGTGGTAAAAAAAATAAAAGATAGTACCATTTTACAAAAACCGGTTCTTTCTGTAGAACAACTCCACCTGATAGAGGATTTGGAAGGTTGGTCTGACAAATACCGTTCGCCCTTGCAGCATTTAGAGCACAAACTTCACAACTGGGTTGCCTATTTGGTAATACCAATTTTCGCGCTTGCCAACGCCGGAGTAGCCATAAGTGGCGGCGAGGGCCTGGAAACAGTTTTAATTGTAAATATTATGGTCTGTTTGATAATAGGCAAGAGTATCGGAATTTCTGTGGTTATCTTTTTGGCCCGAAAACTTAAAATTATTGAAGTGCCTGCAGATATTACCAATAAACAGATAATTGGCGTTTCTTTTCTAGCTGGAATAGGTTTTACAATGGCTATATTCATAGCTGGCCTGGCCTTTAGCAGCAGTCCAGAATATATAGATTCCGCAAAAATTGGGATTTTAATAGGTTCCTTCATTTCGGCTATTATTGGCTATGGAATTCTCCGCTTTAAAACTGTAAAAGGGAAGTTTGACCATTCCAAATAATTAACTTCAAAAAAAATCGACTTCTATTGGTGCTTGGCCATACATCGCTTATGATTTTAAGTATTTAACCACATTGCCCGAAAATGCGTTTCTAAAATGCTTTCGTTTCAATTGACTTTCTTTTGAAACTTTCTTCTATTGAATATTTATTATGAATTTTATGACGTCCGTAATACCATAGTTGGACTTCAATTCTAAAAATCACTTTATGGATTCGCAATAAAAAAGTTCTGAAAAATCAATTCAAATCAGAAATCGGGTCATTCAGAACAAAATTTTTGCACTCAAAACAATTCCCACAAATTCATTGGCTTTTAAAATTAATTTTCCACTTGAAAACAATTTAAGCTGCAAAGAATAATTTTAAAAACTTAACACAATGGCAAAATCATTACTATTTCTCAGTTTTTTTATCTCCACTTTTTTTATTCAAAGAAATTATTCGCAATCTTTTGAAGAAACCACCTTCGAGGATATTACAACAACCCCTTCCGCTTCGCGAAGTGCCAATTTTATTGATGTGAATGGCGATGGCTGGGATGATATATTTTTTACCAACGGGCCTACTGCTGGGCAAAACAATATGCTTTACATTAACAACGGCGACAACACTTTCACTACCGTAACCGCTGATGATATAGTTTCAGACAACGACCGTTCGGACGGGGCAAGTTTTGCCGATGTTGACAATGATGGTGATTTGGATGCGGTGGTTGTAACCTACGGTAGAAATGGCGTTGGAAAAAAGAATTATTTCTACCGAAACAATGGCGACGGTACTTTTGAATATGAGCCCACAAACGCTATCGGAATTCCGCTGACCTATTCTGAAATGGTGAATTGGATTGACCTCAACAACGATCAGTTTTTGGACGCTTACATTACGAATAGCATAGTTTCTACCCGAAATCTGTATTTCGAAAACCAAGGCGATGGCTCTTTTGAACCTGTGACTGGTCTGTCCATTACCAGTGAAACCCTTGCTTCGCGTTCCATAAATTGGATTGATTATGACGGCGATGGCGACAGTGATTTGTTTGTTGCGAATGAAGACAATACCAACAATTCACTTTTCAGAAATGACGGCCCTAATAATTTCACCCAAATCACCAATCTTTCCATTACCCAAAACGGAAAAAACTCTGCAGGGAGTTCTTGGGCAGATGTGGACAACGATGGCGATTTCGATCTTTTTGTAGCCAATTGGGGTGGACAAAACAATCAATTATTTATTAATGAAAATGGAACATTTATAGAGCAAACTAGTTCAGCAATTGCTGCGGAAACTGGAAGCTCGTTCGGTTCTGCCTTTGCAGATGTTGATAATGATGGCGATTTAGATCTTTTGGTTTGCAATGCCTATTTTGCGGGACAGGTAACAAATTCACTTTTTATAAATGATGGCACCGGAAACTTTTCCAAAGACACAAACAGCAGTTTGGCAAACCACCAAGGCAATACGTTTGGCTGCGCCTTTGGCGATTATAACAACGATGGTTGGTTGGATGTGATTTTGGCGAATACTTTAAATGAAAACCAAAGCAATTCGCTGTTCAAAAATACGGGAAGCGGGAATAATTGGATAAAAATTCACTGTGTTGGCGATCCATCAAACGGTCCGGCTGTTGGGGCGAAAGTTAGAATTAGGGCTACCATAAACGGTAATGAAGTTTGGCAAACACGCCAGATTGAAGCCGCAAGCGGTTATTGTAGCCAGAACAGTTATACCAATCATTTTGGGTTGGGAGATGCTTCAAATGCATCGGAAATTGAAATTCAGTGGCCTTCGGGAGCGGTTGAAACTTTTACGGATATTGATGGAAATAATACTTATTTGGTTGTTGAAGGCAATGGAATTCAGTTGGGCACAACAACTCCAATTAAATACGGTTATGTTATTTATCCTGTTCCTGCGGATGATGTTTTGATTGTAAATTTTCCAAAGGATGAATTAAATTCAAAAGTAGAACTCTTTGATTTAAATGCTAGAAAAGTAAAAGAAGGCACAAACAATAATGCAATATCTATGGAAATGGATATTAGTCATTTAAATGCGGGAACCTATATTTTGAAAATCACCAATAACGACCAAGTCACCTCACAAAAAATAATTATTAAATAGAAACCTACTGTTCCTAAGTGTTGGTTTGTTAGTGAGCGTGTTGGATTTCCACTATGGAAATTCAGCACGTTTTTGGTATCTTCACTTCGCCAAAAACCAAAATTGATGAAACTTTTACGCACAGATTCCACAAACAAAGACTTTATTGAATTGGTGAAACAGCTCGATGCAGACCTTGCGATTCGCGATGGCGATGACCATCCGTTTTACGATCAATTCAATAAAATAGATTCCATAAAACATACCGTTGTTGCTTATGACGAAAATAATACTTCCGTGGGCTGCGGTGCTATTAAGCAATTTGAGCCAAACGTAATGGAAGTGAAACGAATGTATGTTCCTTTGGAACAACGCGGAAAGGGAATTGCCGTGGAAGTTTTAAAAGAACTGGAAACTTGGGCAAGGGAATTGGGCAACTCAAAATGTATATTGGAAACTGGTATTAAACAACCCGAGGCCATTTCGCTTTATAAAAAATGCGGTTATAGATTTATTGACAACTACGGTCAATATGCTGGAGTGGAAAACAGTATATGTTTTGAGAAACTTTTAAATCGTTAATAATTTCAAATTGAAAAACTCCAAAGATTCCATAAAACTAAAAGACGCCATAGCCATTGGCATCGGCGGTATGGTTGGCGGTGGAATTTTTGCTGTTTTGGGTTTGGCTGTTTCACTCGCAAAAGGTGGAACACCAATAGCTTTTCTTTTTGCTGGGATTATTGCTTTGTTTACAGCTTATAGCTATTCAAAATTATCACTATCGTTTCCCGATCGTGGTGGAACAGTACGGTTTGTGAATGAAGGTTTTGGTAAAGGTATTTTTAGTGGCGGCATCAATAACGTTTTGTGGATAAGCTATATAATTATGCTCTCGCTTTACGCCAGCGCTTTTGGTAGTTATGCGCCTAATTTGATTTCCATAACTGGCTCAAAAGCAATTGATACCCACATTTTTGTGAGTGGCGTTATTTTGCTGGCAACGCTTATAAATTACTACAGTCTAAAAGTTGTGGGCAAAATTGAAAGCCTTGCGGTTTTTGTAAAACTATTTATCTTATTGGCCTTCGCAGGAATTGGAATTTATGGCTTATTCGGAAATGCTAATCTTTCACAGCTTAATCCCACAAACTGGGAAAGTCCGTTTTTATTACTTACGGGCGGAATGGTAATTTTTGTAGCTTATGAAGGTTTTGAGCTTATTGCCAATGCCGTTCCTAATTTGGAAAATCCGAAGAAAAATGTTTCCCGAGCCTATTTTATCTCCGTGGGTTTTGTGGTTTTGCTTTATATAATTATTGCGATGGTTACTGTGGGCTCTTTAAGTTTTGATAAAATAGCAACCGCTAAAGACTATGTTTTGGCAGCCGCCGCCAAACCGATGATTGGGCAGATTGGATTCACCATTATGACGGTTGCCGCGCTTATTTCAACATTTTCTGCCATAAACGCTACACTTTACGGTGGAAGCCGAGTAAGCTATGAGCTTGCAGAAGATGATGAACTGCCCCATTCCTTTACAGACCAATTTTGGAACAAGCCCATTGGTTTAATTATTACGGTAATACTCACATTATTAACAGCAAATTTTTTAAACTTAGAAAGCATTTCAACCTCGGGCAGCGCAGGGTTCTTGTTGATTTTTGCAGTTGTAAACTATGTAAGTTTTCGCAAAGCGGAAAAAATAAAATCGAATAAAACAATCAGTATAATTGGAGCTATTCTTTCATCCGTTGCCTTTATTGTTTTGATAGTTCAACAATCCACTTCAAATTTATTGGGAGTATTTATTTCCCTGGGAATTATCTGTCTTTGTTTTATAGCGGAATGGGCTTATAAAAAGAAAGTTTCAAAAACCGAGCAATAAAAAATAACCACTTTTTTTAAAAATTCTATTGTACTTTAATTCTTTAATCGTAATATTGCAATATAATAATTGATACAAAACGATGGGAATTACAAAAACTGAAATATTCACAGAACAGCAGAACCAAGTGGCAACATTCGCCAAAGCTTTTGGACATCCTGCCAGAGTAGCAATTCTTCAGCATTTGTTTAAAATAAACGCTTGCATTTGCGGTGATTTGGTAGAAGAAATAGGTTTGGCACAACCAACTATTAGCCAACATTTAAAAGAACTCAAAAACCTTGGTTTGATTAAAGGAAGTATTGAAGGAACAAGTATTTGCTATTGCATTGACAAAGATAACTGGACAAAAATGAAGACAATTATGATGCAGTTTTTAGACCAGGACATTTCAAAAGAAAATTGTTGCTAAAAAAATTTAAAATAAAATCAAAACTTTTAAAAAATGAAAAACGAACAAGAATTAAAGGAAATAGTAAAAGAACGTTATGCCAAAATAGCCGAACAGGGCAAAGTAGAAAATGCTTCCTCTTGCTGTGGCGCGACCACTCCATCCAACAAGGTTTACAACATTATGATGGATGACTATTCCGAAACGGGCGGCTATGTGGAAGATGCAGATTTAGGTTTGGGCTGTGGGCTGCCAACGCAATTCGCAAAAATCAAAAAAGGCGATACAGTTATCGATTTGGGTTCGGGCGCGGGTAATGATTGCTTCGTGGCAAGACACGAAACGGGGGCCGAAGGCAAAGTTATCGGGATCGATTTTACGCCGATAATGATAGAAAAGGCCCGTGCAAACGCGGAGAAATTGGGTTTTAATAATGTGGAATTCCGTGAAGGAGATATAGATGCGATGCCAGTTAGTAACAATGTTGCGGACGTAATAGTGAGCAATTGTGTTTTAAACTTGGTGCCGGACAAACAAAAAGTAATCGGTGAGATTTTCAGGGTATTGAAACCGGGCGGGCATTTTAGTATTTCCGATATCGTTTTGGTCGGAAACCTTCCAGATGCCCTTAAGGAAGACGCCGAAATGTATGCCGGCTGCGTGGCGGGAGCAATCCAAAAAACCGAATATTTGCAGTTTATAGAAGATGCGGGGTTTCAGAATATCCAAATTCAAAAAGAGAAGCCAATCGTAATCCCGAACGATATTCTTGAAAAATATCTTTCCGAGGAAGAAGTGAAAACCTTCAACAATGCAGGAACGGGTATTTTCAGTGTTACAGTCTATGCTGAAAAACCGGGAACGAAGCCTGAAAAACCGAAAAGACAATTGGCTGAAATAAATGATGAGCCCTGCTGCTCCCCGGACGGTAATTGTTGCTAGTATGAATCTGATTGAAATTTCAGAAGAAAACTATCCCGAAGTCGCCCGAATTTATGGCGAAGGTCTGCAAACAGGCACTGCAACGTTTGAGACCACCATCCCCAGTTGGGAAAAATGGGACAGCGGGCATCTTCCCTTTGGAAGAATAATCGCGGTTGAAGACAATAACTATTTGGGTTGGGCCGCCCTCTCCCCTGTTTCCAGCCGCTGCGTTTACGGTGGCGTTGCCGAAGTGAGCGTATATGTTGCGGAAGCGGCAAGAGGAAAGGGTGCTGGAGCATTTCTTCTGAAGAATTTAATAGAAATTAGTGAAGCTAACAATATCTGGACATTGCAATCGGGAATATTTCGTGACAATGTAGCCAGCCGTGAATTGCATATAAAATGCGGCTTCCGCGAAGTGGGTTACAAAGAAAAAGTGGGTCAACTTCATGGCGTTTGGAAAGACAACGTGCTTTTGGAACGCCGTAGTAAAGTAGTGGGTATATAAAAATTAAATAATGAAACTATTAAAGCCAATCCGGGAATATATTGAAGCGTTGGAGGCAACAAATCTTTCCGAAGAAAGAAAAACTGTTCTGCAACCTCTTATTGATTATATAAATTCAAAAAAGAAGGAAGAAAAGCCAATCCAACTAAACTTCATCTGCACACACAACTCCCGCAGAAGCCATTTGGCGCAGCTTTGGGCGCAGACTATGGCGGCATATTTTCAAATTAAAAATATTGAATGCTTTTCCGGTGGAACGGAAGCTACGGCAGTTTACCCAATGATTATTGAAACTTTGGAAAACACGGGCTTTGGAATTTCTAAAGAAGGCGACAGCAAAAACCCTGTTTATAGTATAAAATATGCTTCCGAAAAAGCTCCAATTCTTGCCTTTTCAAAAAAATATGACGACGCGGCAAATCCCACAAAAGATTTTGCTGCGATCATGACCTGTTCCCAAGCCGATGAAGGCTGTCCTTTTGTGGCTGGTTCGGATAAACGGATTTCAATAATGTACGAAGACCCAAAAATTTCGGACGGTACACCTCAACAACAAGAAGTATATACGGCGCGGAGCGAACAGATTGCGATTGAGATGAAATTTGTTTTTTCACAAATCAATTCATAAAAAATGGCTTCAACTAAAAAACTAAGTTTTCTCGACAGTTATCTCACGCTTTGGATTTTTATTGCGATGGCGCTGGGTGTTGGCATCGGTTATTTTGCGCCCAATTTTCCAGAGTTTCTAAATTCCTTTAATAGTGGCAGTACAAACATTCCCATAGCCATTGGTTTGATATTAATGATGTATCCGCCCTTGGCAAAGGTGAATTATGCACTATTGCCAAAGGTTTTCCGTAATACAAAAATCCTTTCCATTTCGCTTGTACTCAATTGGATTATTGGTCCTGTGTTGATGTTTATTCTATCAATAATCTTTTTAAGCGATTATCCAGAATATATGGTCGGGCTTATTTTGATTGGTCTGGCGCGTTGCATCGCCATGGTTTTGGTTTGGAACGACCTGGCCGAAGGTAGCAGTGAATACGGTGCCGGTTTGGTTGCGCTGAATAGTATTTTTCAGGTTTTTGCCTATAGTTTTTACGCTTGGCTTTTTATTACGGTGCTTCCGCCCTATTTCGGGTTTGAGGGCGCCATTGTTGATATTTCCATAGCAACCATAGCCGAGAGTGTTGCCATTTATCTGGGGATTCCCTTTGTAATGGGAATATTGAGCAGGCTTATTTTAGTGAAACTTAAAGGCGAAGTGTGGTACAATCAGAAATTTATTCCCGCAATTTCTCCCATAACCCTGATTGCGCTTTTGTTTACCATCGTAGTCATGTTTTCCCTAAAAGGTGAATTGATTGTGCAAATACCCATGGATGTTTTGATTATCGCCGTGCCATTGCTTATTTATTTTGCATTGATGTTCCTAATTGGATTTTTCGTTACAAAAGCGATGGGGACAACCTACGACAAAACTGCAGCGGTGGCCTTTACGGCGGCCGGTAACAATTTTGAATTGGCCATTGCAGTGGCCATTGCCGTTTTTGGATTAAATTCTGGGCAAGCTTTTACCGGGGTAATTGGCCCATTGGTAGAAGTTCCAGCTTTAATTTTATTGGTGCGGGTTTCTTTTTGGCTGCGGAAGAAATATTTCACAAAAGAAGCACTTAAACCACATTCCTGATTTAAGTTTTGAATTTGAGTGAAAAAAATGTTTTATTTTGGCTTAATGAATCCAAAACTAAAAGCCAAAATATTCAGGTTCAGCTTTTTGCTGAATGCCTTTATCTTTTTTATTGGCGGACTGGGCCTAGTGGAGGATGGCAAGACCGGGCTGGCAATGCTTCAATTTGTAACAGCGGTTTTTAACCTATTTATGGTACTGGGCAAACTTTCCCCAAAAAAATACTTAAGACTGAACTACACTATACTCGGCCTCAATATACTGGTGGCTGCAAGTACGGCTTTTGATTATTATGTGATGGGGAAGGGAAAAATTACCTATGTCTGGTTTTTTGCAGCCGCTATGTACGCTATTGCCCTCGGAGTACAAATAGTAAAACAGCGGCGCGCCGTATAAAGGATGTGGGTCCTGGGAGGGGCAAACTGGAGGCAAACAGGAAGTATCTATGGGGTATATATGAAGTATAGTCGGCATGGAGTCGGCATAAGTCGGCTTACGGTCGGCTTGCAGTCGGCATGGTGTCGGCTTGAAACACTTGTTTTTGAGAGAAAATGTTTCTAAATTTATATTAGAAACCAACAAGTGGTAATTATGGGAGGATTTAACTACGAAAATAATAAAAAAAATCCCCGGATTTACAAGAACAGCGAAGAATTAACATTGTGTAGCGTATTTGTCAAGGAATTCAAGATTTCGCTACATCCTATTCTTTGCCATTTAAATGACGGCAGCCTGCACCAACGCCTGATGCAATTATTCCTGAAAATCAAGGCGCTTGATAAAGATTCCGTCGCGGGGTCCAGAAATGTAGGGCAAGGGTTAAAAACGCTAAAGGGACAGCAGTTACTACGGGAATTCGTATTTACGCCGAAGGCAGGCATACGGCAGCATTTTGGAAATCCGAGGATCGACGCCTTGGATTTTTCATTGGAGTGGGCAAGATTTAATCCTGCCGCTGCCAAATTCCCCAAAGGCGCCACCCACTTTGAGCTATTTTATTGCCTGCTTGTTTACGATGCAGCTACCAATACCTTTGTTACTTATGAGGCTCCTATCCTTAGGAGATCCAAGGAGGATCGGTCTGAAAGATTAGTGCAAACACTTGAGGGGGGACCCACAAAAGAAGAAGGACTACAGTATATACCTGTTTTGGGTTTACGGTTTATGGAGGTCCTGGGGGAAGAGGAATATGCGAATTTTGGCAAGGATGCGGTTGGGATTGAGGTTTTGGGGATGCTTTGAGAGTATCTGCACTAATTGGATTTAGATAGCTGCCGGTTTACTTTTTGTTTAGAGCTTAGAGATACCCGATTAAAGTTGTATTTACCATTAGCGTTTTGATATTCCTATTTCTGGCCTGTTTGACGGTTTTAGGCCGAGGAATGCATTCTGACACTGCGAGTTTTTTTATGAAGTTATGCAAGGGAAAGGAATGCAATGCCATTGCCTATTGTTTTTTGCGGACTATCAATATTTCATCATCAGAAAATTCCATCCAGGCCAAGTTGTAGATATAGTGGAACATTTTATTGTGTGAGTTAATATGGAAATGGGTATGATACTTGAACCTGAATTTCTTCTTTTCAAGTACGTTTCTATATACTTTGATTTGTGTTTTATTATTCCCAAGCAATTCAGATAAGATGGAATAGTTTCGCTTTAAATAGCCGTTTATTTCTATGGCTGCCTGTTTGGATGCATAGCGAAGGTGTTTGTGATACTGGTTTTTGCAATAGGTAGAACAGAAAATTTTATCGGTTCGCCCTTTTAATGGTTTTTGGCATATTTTACATTTTCTGTCCATGTTGTTGCTGCTATTACTGTAAATATACGTTATTGGTTTCTAACGGTTAAACACTTTTATTAAATGATTTGCGCATTTAGTTGGTTTCTATTTTCCTTAATTTTGATATAAACGCAACTCTTTTTGATGATGGAAAGTTCTAAAAATCCCGTAATAGTACTGTATACGCCCCGTGCCAATGCCGGGCGCATCAAACTTAAAATTCCGTATGAAATGAAGGCGGAACGGGAGGCTTTCAAAAAGCTGAACGGCACCTTTTACCACTACAACCAAAAGCTTTGGAGCATTGTACATACAGCAGAGAACATAGCGCATCTAAAAAGGATTTTCGGCAAAAAACTTAAGATGAAAGCCACTGAAGTCCCTTCTGCCCTACCCAGTTTTGATCCTTCGGACAAAATTCAAAAGGAACTGGACCGCAATCAACAAAAAATGGTCTTAAAAGGTTTTAGCCCAGCAACCATTCGCAATTATCAACACAATCTGTTACATTTTTTCAAGTATTTTGAAACTGCGGAGCTGC
>DEXQ01000011.1 GCA_002364215.1 Aequorivita sp. UBA3180
TGGGTTAGCAACCGGCTGGGGTCTAAAAGTAATTACAACTGAATTACTATCTACCCTGCAAATACCATCTACTGCTTCAACCGAATATATACCATCTGTTGTAACGGTAAGGGTAGCATTGGTAGCTCCTGGAATGGGGGTACCATTTCTAAACCACTGAATGTTAAATGGAGGATCGGTAACTCCCGAATCTAAAATAACCGGTCTGCCCAAACAAGCTGGGCCTGGATCAAGCAAAATACCAGCCGTACTAAGATCAACTGGATAAATGAATTCGTTATTTGATTCGTCGGTTTCTGCTACGATACCCGTACCATTTCCAATATCGTCAACAACGGCTCTGAGGTTAAAGTTATTTGGAGTAGCGATTGGTATATTTAAAGTAATAGTACCGCTTTCAGAACCACCTAAAGGGATGATATTAGTAGTAGTGGTTTGGCCTATAAGCACTGCATCAGCATAAAATGCTATTGGAGTATTTGCTGGTAATTCATTTGTGCTGTTAACATTATATACCGTATAGTCAACATCAATATTACCATTTTGACATAGTACTCCCAAATCATCAATCTCAATGGTTGCATCTGGAAGCTCTGAGTTAACACTAGTAATAAGGTTGTTTACAATAATGTAATCCTGTGTTGAGGTTAATTGAATTAAAATAGAGGTGTCACCGGCTTGCACGATCCCAACTAAATCGTAATAATCCAAATCCATATTATAATTCTGGACATTTCCTGGTGGCCCTATATAAGAGTTTGTTCCATTAAAAGCATTGTTGGGAGGGTTAAGTGCATTAGAAATAAGGTTTCCATTTATTTTTAAACTTTCCCCTTGTTGAATGTTTAAGTCTCCTTCCCAAGCTAAGAATCCAATTTTGGAAAGAATATCTGAACTAACATCAATATTTGTAAGTGTAATATCCAAAGAGTTATTATTTGCAGAAACGCTTTCCATTCCATCAAAAAGACTTATTTGATTAAGCAATAGTGAAGGATCTTCATATATAACATAAATAGCCCAACCTCCATAATTAGTTCCACAATAAACGCTGCCCGGAAACACATAGGCTGACACATCCAGATCAGAAAACGTATAGGTCCCATTTCCAGTAGCGGCAACTAAGTCCGTAACGTCTGCATAAGCAGCAAAATAAGGATTTCCATTAAAAGTATGACTAAATATTCGCTGCGCACTAACCGGGGCACCATTTATAGCCACATCAAAATCTCCAGGCCCAACAGAGCTCCAATAAAGATGCGCGGAAACAAACGTTTGCCCAGGAGTTAAAGCAAGTGAAGCACTACTTTGAGTAAGTATGTCACAGTAACCAGCATTATTCTCAGATGCATTAAGCGTATTTCCAACTGCCGTAAAATCATACCTACCGTTAAACTGTTGGAACAACGTAACTGGTTGTGAAAAAACGAAAAGAGGAAATACAAACGTTAAAAGAAGTATTAATTTTTTCATAAATCTGGGTATTACAGTGCCAAATATATTGAATACATTGTTTTTCTTTTTATATTTTCGCAAAAAAAAACAAGTAAATGTCCCAATTTAACATTGAAATTTCTCAAACTTCCAATCCGAATATTGTTAAATTCACGGCTAACTCTTTTCTATCACGCTCTTCCAGCTACGAATTCAAAAATATTGATGAAGCAAAACCGAGTGCATTAGCGCAACAGCTTTTTTATCTGCCTTTCGTCAAAACAGTCTATATCTCCCAAAATTTTATCGCAATTGAAAAATATAATATTGTTGAATGGGAAGATGTGCAACAAGAAGTAGCCCATTCGATTGTAGAGTACCTAAATACTGGGAAACCTGTAATTTCAGAAGAAACCACAGTAAAAAAATCTCCGGTAAGTATTTATGCGGAAAGCACTCCAAATCCCAGTGTTATGAAATTTGTTGCCAACAAATCCTTGGCATCGGGAACTTTTGAATTTAAAAATATTGACGAAGCCATCCATTCACCATTGGCCAAAGCGTTGTTCAGCTTTCCATTTGTGAAAGAAGTTTTTATAAGCGCAAACTACGTTTCGGTCATGAAATATGATGTAGCGCAATGGCAGGATATTTCATCAGAACTGCGGGAATTCATCAGAAAATTTATCGAAGGAGGAAAACCAGTATTGAACGATGAAGTATTGAACGCTACAAATATTGCTGAAAATAAATCTACCTCAACAAGTACTTTCCAAAATTCTCCCAAAGCATACACCGATCTTGAAAAGGAAATAATCTCCATACTGGATGAATATGTTAAACCAGCAGTAGCTAGTGATGGTGGGCATATTATGTTTGATTCTTTCAACACTGAAACCAAAACAGTTAAGGTAATTCTTCAAGGTGCCTGTAGTGGCTGCCCATCATCTACGATTACCCTGAAAAACGGTATTGAAACCATGCTAAAAGAAATGCTAAACGGCCAGGTAAACCAAGTGGTGGCCATTAATGGATAAGCTGTCAAAATCTTCTCTTTTAACTTAATTTTCTGAAAATTAGCGCTTAATAATTGTAATTTGGGGGTTCACTGATTTTTAACCCAAAACCAAATAAAATGGCAGTATTAAAAGTAATCGAAGTACTTTCTAACTCCAGCAAAAGCTGGGAAGACGCTACACGAAATGCAGTAAAGGAAGCTTCAAAAAGCGTGAAAAATATTCGTTCAGCCTATATTAACGAGCAAACTTGTGTTATTGACGATAACAATATTACCCAATTTCGTGTAAACGTTAAAATTACTTTTGAAGTAAAGTAATACTTAATGATTTTCGGAAAATACGCTTTTGGTATATCAAAGGCGTTTTTTTCTTTTAAAAAAAATATTATGCGATTGATATTGTTTTTTTTGGCATTACAAATTCTATTCGGTTGCAATTCTTCAACAAAAAACAACTTGGAAACACACAAATTTACTAACGATTTAAGTAAGGAATCCAGCCCCTACTTGTTACAGCATTCCCACAACCCTGTAGATTGGAAGGCTTGGAACGAAGCATCTTTACAACAAGCCAAAAAAGAAAAAAAACTAATGATTGTAAGCATTGGCTATGCTGCCTGCCATTGGTGCCACGTTATGGAACACGAAAGTTTTGAGGACAGTACGGTGGCCGCTGTAATGAATAAAAACTTTATTTCAGTAAAAGTAGACCGAGAAGAAAGACCCGATGTGGACCAAACATATATATACGCCGTACAACTAATGACTGGTAGTGCTGGCTGGCCTTTAAATGTGGTGACTCTTCCGGATGGAAGACCTGTTTGGGGCGGGACTTATTTCAGAAAAAAAGACTGGATTAATGCGCTAGAGCAGATACAGGAAATTTACAAGAATGAGCCCGAAAAATTGATTGCCTATGCCAACCGATTGGAAGAAGGTATTAAAAGCATGGACCTCATTCGTTTGAGAACCGAAATCGTTGATTTTAAAAATTTTCCCGTTGAGAAAATTACAAAGGATTGGTCAAATAGGTTTGATGAAAAAAACGGAGGTTTTAAAGGCGCTCCAAAATTTATGATGCCGAATAATTTAGCGTTTTTATTAAGACAGGCAGTTTCTGAAAAAGACGATAAATTACTGGCCCAAGTAACCCTAACCTTAGATAAAATGGCTTTTGGTGGGCTCTATGACCAAATTGGCGGAGGTTTTGCCCGATACAGTACCGACGAAAAATGGCATGTACCCCATTTTGAAAAAATGCTTTACGACAATGCCCAACTGGCAAGCCTTTACAGCGATGCATTTTTAATTACACAGAATCCACTTTATAGCGATGTTGTTGAAGAAACCTTGGATTTTATCTCACTTGAAATGACCAATGATGAAGGTGGCTTTTATTCGTCACTTGACGCAGATAGCAACAACGAAAATGGAGCATTGGAAGAAGGCGCTTTCTACGTTTTTACTTCAGAAGAATTACAAAAACTGCTAAAAGATGACTTCAAAATATTTAAAGAATATTATAATGTGAACAGTTACGGAAAGTGGGAAAAAGACCAGTATGTGCTCATCCGCCAAAAAACGGATGCCGAAATTGAAAATGAATTTGATCTTACCTCCGAAGCATTTCAGCAAAAAAAGAAAAGCTGGAAAAAGACCCTCCTCACCTATCGCAACCAAAGAGCCAAACCGCGTTTGGACGACAAAACCCTAACTTCGTGGAATGCCCTAATGCTTAAGGGATATGTTGATGCTTATAAAGCCTTTGGAAAAAAGAAATACTTTAACACTGCCCTTAAAAATGCAGACTTCATTTCTGAAAAACAACTACAAGAAAATGGCGCCTTGTTTCACAATTACAAAGACGGTAAAAGCAGCATAAATGGTTTTTTAGAGGATTATGCCTTTACCATCGATGCTTTTTTGGAACTATATCAAATAACGCTAGATGAAAAATGGCTCCAACTTTCAAAGAAGATGACTGATTATACGATCACTAATTTTTTTGATTCGGAAAAACATATGTTTTATTTCACATCAAAAGAAGACCCTGCCATCGTAAGCCGAAATTTTGAATATCGGGACAATGTGATTCCGGCTTCAAATTCCGCAATGGCAAAAAACTTATTTCTGCTTTCAAAATATTTTGAAAATTCCGATTTTGAAGAAATTTCGCAGCAGATGCTAAAGAATGTCTCTGAAGAAATTATGCAGTACCCCAGTGGGTTTTCAAACTGGCTGGATCTTCTGCTTAATTTTAAAAACGATTTTTACGAAGTAGTAATCGTGGGAAAAGATGTTTCTGAAAAAGCAAAGCAAATAAACACACACTATCTGCCAAATATAATTATTGCCGGAAGTATAGGTGAAAATAACGGGCCTCTATTTAAAAATAGATTTGTGCCCGGTGAAACCCTTATTTATGTTTGCAAAAACAATACCTGCAAACTGCCGATAAAGGACACAAAAATTGCAATTGAATTATTAAACAAAAACGAATAAACTTTATGGACAAATTTCAAGACTTGGATATTTACATTGAAAAGTACGGACAAAAACTGATTGATTTTTTACCAAGTGTAATTGGAGCAATCTTGATGCTTTTTATAGGACTTTGGCTGATTAAAATAATCAACGGTTTTATAAAAAGATTTTTTGACAAAAAGGATTATGACCCCACGCTTGAAAATTTTATTGCCAGTCTTATAAATTGGGGCTTAAAGATAGTACTCTTCGTATTAGTAATTACCCAACTGGGTGTTGAATCGGCTTCGCTGGTAGCCATTATTGGTGCTGCAGGACTTGCCGTTGGATTGGCGCTGCAAGGCTCCTTGGCAAATTTTGCGGGAGGTGTTCTTATTTTATTGATAAAGCCATTTCGGGTTGGTGATTTTATTAGCGCCCAAGGTGTTGATGGAACGGTAAAGGAAATTTCTATATTCAACACCAAATTGACAACCTTTGGAAACCAACTTGCTATAATTCCAAACGGAAAATTGAGCAATGATAATATTATAAATTATACCGAAGAGGGCATCAGGCGTGAAAATCTTACTTTCGGCATAGGTTATGACGATAACATAAAGCAAGCAAAGGAAATTCTTTTAAATTTGGTTTCCGAACAAGACACTGTTTTAAAACTAGAAGACAAAATGCCAATGGTAGCAGTTGCTGAACTTGGAGATAGCTCTGTAAACCTTACTGTGCGTTATTGGTCCAAAAATGAAGATTTCTGGAACCTACGCTGGTTAATTCTGGAGGAAGGGAAAGTCCGACTGGAAGCTGCAGGAATCTCTATACCTTTCCCACAGCGAGATGTACACCATTTTAATTTGGAGACTTTAAAGAAATAAATCATTAAATTTGTAGGAATAATTCATATTTTTATAAAACAAATTAAAAAATTAAAAATGAAAAAGATAATATTTACTGCCGCTTTTGTCTTAATGGCAATTTCAATGTTTTCCCAAGCCAGACAAAGTAGCTACACCAGTGTATATGACCGAACTATTGACATTAATGAAAAGTCATTGGCTTTTGGTCTTACCGAGGCGCAGTTTGCTGCTATTAAAGATGAGGCTTATGCAAATCCCAATTTTTTACAGGGGAAAATATTTCAGGAAGATCAGTTAATAAAAGATGATGTGCCTATGCGTTACAACGCTTATGCCGACGAAATTGAAATAAAGAAAAATGTTTCTGATGAAACTTATAGTGCGCTCATTAAATCGCCAGACATCTTCGTGAAGATAATCAACGAAATTTATGTTTTTGTACCTTTTAACGGCTCAAATGAAAAAGGTGGCTATTTCAATGTATTGAATGACGGAAAAACATATGATTTGTATAAAAAAACAAAAGCTGAATTCAGAGAGCCAAGAAAAGCACAAACATCATATCAGCAAGATACACCTCCATCATTTGTGAAGGCAACTACTTATTATTTGGTGAAGGACGGCAGTTTTTTGGAGATGCCAAATAGCAAATCCAAGATTTTAAAAATGATGGATAGTAAAAAGAACGAAATGAAAAAATACATAAAAGACAACAATATCGATCTTGACAAGGAAGCAGATTTGGTTAAGACCATTGCCTATTTCGATTCCTTGTTATAAGTCTACCCCATCATAAATTCCTTTAAATAAAAAGGCTCGAAATAAGCGACATTTTCTGTGTCGCTTATTTTGTATTTAGTTTCGGCCAAACTTACCATATCTGCTGAGGAAGGAAACAAATCTTTTTGAAAAACAGCGTTTTTATGTTTGCAAATTGCTTCAAATTTTACTGCGCCGTCACCAATAAAAATAGTTTTCCCTTTTTCCAAAAAGTCGGCAAATGAATCTTCCTTTAAAATTTCAGCTTTTGTCTCGCGTACTTGTTTTTTGTCTGAAGTATAAACTGCCGAATAAACCTCCATTCTTCTAGCGTCAAGTAGTGGAATAATGTGGCGATTAGGCATATTTACTTGCTGTGCCAAAACTTCTAAAGTGGGTGTTGAAATTAACGGGATATCCAATGCAAAGCACAATCCCTTTGCTGCTGAAACGCCAATACGGAGCCCTGTGTAAGAACCTGGCCCCTTGCTTACGGCAACAGCGTCAATGCTTTTTTTTTCAATTTTAGCCTCCCTCAAAACTTCTTCAATGAAAACATGAAGTTTTTCTGCGTGGGAAAATTTTTGATTGTTCTCTTCGCGAATTGCTTTTACCTCACCATCAACCGCGATTGCTACGGAGCAATTGGTAGTTGCAGTTTCAAGACATAGAATAACCGCCATTATTTATCTTTTTTATTCTCTTCAGCTGAAGAAACCTCAACTTTATCTCCCTGTTTCAGCGATTTTGTAACTGTGTTATAAGGCCCCGTGATTACGGTTTCGCCTTCTTTCAGTCCTGAGATTATTTCAATGTTTGAATCGTCTTGAATTCCCGTCTTTACAACGCGTAGCTTTGCCTCATTTCCTTCTTTTACATATACAGCCTCAAATTTTTCAGCAGTTGCGGTTGAAGTTTCATTAGTTGTATATGATTTTTTTGTGTCTGTCGTGTCAGTTTTTATAACCACTGAACTGATGGGTACACCAATGATATTTTTCTTTTTATTCGTAATTATATCAACGGTAGCGGTCATTCCCGGACGGAAAGGTGAAAAACTTTCGGGTTTTCCTTCGGTAAGATCTTTGTATGATTCAGGAAGAATACGAACTTTTACTTTGAAATTTGTAACCTGATCTGCAGTGAGGGCGCTTTCGGCACTATTGGCTATTTCGGTTACAATTCCTTTAAATTCTCGTTTTAAATAAGCATCTACCTCAACAATGGTAGAATCGCCCACGGAAACTTTTACGATGTCGTTCTCGTTAACGTCCACTTCCACTTCCATATTTTGAAGGTTGGCAACGCGCACTATTTCGGTACCAGCCATTTGTGCAGTCCCCACTACCCTTTCGCCCAATTCAACAGAAAGCTTGGAAATGGTTCCGCTCATTGGCGCATAAATGGTGGTTCTTGAGAGGTTATCTACAGATTGTTTCACATTTGCCGAAGCGCTCTGAACATTATAGTACGCTGCTTTTGCATTGGCTTGGGCCATATCGTAATCTGCAACAGATTTATCCCATTCAGATTTGGAAATCACCCCTTTTTCAAATAGCGCCTTGTTTCTTTCGTAGTTTAAACGTGCATTTTTTTCACTGGCTTGTGCTTGTGCATATTGTGCCCGAACGTTTTGAAGACCCGCTTGCGATTGACTTACGGCGGCCTGTATAAGGTCTGGGTTTATTTTTACCAACAAATCGCCTTTCTCAACTGTTTGTCCTTCCTTAACAGGAAGTTCAATAATTTCTCCCGAAACTTCTGAAGAAAGTGCAACTTCAATTTCGGGTTGAATTTTCCCCGTGGCCGCTACCGTTTCAACAATATCAATTGCAGAAATCTGGGCAACTTCCACCTCTTTGAAATCACCTGATTTTCCAAACCAACCAGCTTTTTTCCCAATAAGCAAAAAAGCAATCAGTACTACTACTGCAACAATAACCCAAACGAGTGTTTTTTTCTTCATATTTAAAATTTTAATTCGTTGGCCGGAACCCCAAAGTATAGTTCCAGTACCTTCAATTTAAAAATATATTCAAATTTAGCCCTGTTTTCTTCAATTCTAGCATTATCATAACGCAATTTTGATTGGCTAAAATCAAATGCATTTGTAAGGCCCACATCATATCTATCTTTAGCATATTGATATGCTAACTCCTGTGACTCCAGCGCAACTGTAGCCGCTTCGTAAGCCTTCAATGCACCATTTGCATCTACATAGGCCTGATAAACGTTGGACTCCAAATCAAGCTGGGCCTGCTCTAATTGATACTCCGTATTTTTTAAATTGATTTTATTACGTTTTACATTACTCCGTACGGTAAAACCATTAAAAATAGGGACATTAAGTTGAAGCCCATAACCAATACCATCATTAAGATACAGTTGGTCTATAAATTCTCGGTTTAGCGGATCGTTGTCAGCATAACGGGTATTATAACCAAAGAATGCCGAAAGTGTTGGATAATACGCTCCACGGGAAATCTGCAGGTCTTTTTTGGCCAAATCCACATTTTTCTGGGCTATCTTCACTTCAGATCGCGTTTCCTTAGCGCTTTCAATTATTTCTGACACATCCTTATCGGCAATCCCGCCATCAATAATTTTATACTCTTCATCGGCTATATCAAAATTTGAATAGTCCTTAATAAGAAGTAATTGTGCAAGACTGATTAATGAAATCTTTACCGTATTCTCCGCAACAGCAATGCGTTGCTTTTCGGCAGCATCTGTAGCCTTAATTTCCAAAAGATCTCCGCGAGGAAGTACACCAGCATCCACAAGGTTATTGGTCCTGTCCAATTGTTCCAAGGTTACAATATTTTGTGATTTTGCCACTTCCAAATTTGCCTTGTTCAACAAAACCTGTAAATAGGAATTTGCTACTGCCAGAGCAATATCGTCCTTCATTTTGTCCAAACGGTATTGGGCTGCAAGTTCAGAGAGTTTAGAACGTTGCAATTGGCGTACATTTCTCAATCCATCAAAAAGTGTAAGCCCCAGGTTTATAGCAGCCGAAGCTGAACCAAAGGTAGTATTCTCTAACTGATTGGTGGTTGGATTTAAACTTAGTCCAGTGTTTTTGGAGGCACTGGCATTTGCGTTTAGAGAAGGTAAAAAGTTACCTACTGCCTCAAGCTTATCGGTTTCTGTAAGCTCTAAATCAAGCTCGCTCTGTTTTACAGAAATATTATTTTCCAAAGCATGGTTTACACATTCCTGTAACGTCCATTGTTTGGTTTGGGCTTGAATTGAAATAGTGAATATCAAAAAAAAGAAAGGGATCGCTATCTTCTTCATAAGTTTTTCTGTTGATGAATAAGTCTTTTGCATTGCCATTGCGTTACAAAATTTTAAAAAATTAAACAATTAGCCTCTGCCGGATGGTCCGGCGGCTGGTTTCAATTGGTTCCAAACCTTTATATTGTCATCTTTGGATACGCCGCTTTTGATCTCTACATCTATACCATCGCTTACACCCAGTTCCACCTGTCTGCGTTCAAATTTTTGATCGCCCACCATTACTTCAACAAAAGGTTTTTGTGTTTTGGGATCGTACTGTACCAGGGCTTCCTTAATGGTAAGAACATCATCTGCCTTGGCCAAAATAATAGAGGCGTTTGCGCTTAGACCTGCACGGATAAAAGTAGAGGTAGTATCCAAATTTTTCATGGTTCCTTTTATTTCAAACTGAATGGCGCCGTTTTCGTCCACTCCCTTTGGGGCGATGTAATCTAGCACAGCATCAAAAGTTTTGTCGGGAAGTGCGCCCACGGTTATTTCTAAAGGAAGACCTTCCTTAATTTTTCCTACTTCACTTTCATCTACATTTCCTTCAAAAATCATTTTGTCCACATCGGCCAAGGTAGCGATCGTTGTTCCGTCGTTAAAATTGTTTGCTTCAATTACCTGGTTTCCTGTTTTAACGGGAACATCCAGCACCATGCCTGAAACCGTTGCGCGAATTTCGGTATTTGCCGAAGCACCCATGCCTCTGGTAGTTCCAGTTCTTACGATATCGTAATTTTGGCTTGCAGCCGTAAGACCTACTTGTTCCTGTCTAAGCCTTTGCTGTGCTTGGTCATACGCCAATTGTGCATTGTCAAATTCATTGGCAGAGATTACGCCTTTTTCAAAAAGTTCTTTTTGGCGATTGTAAATACTTTTTTGGTTTTCAAAAGCCAATCGCGCAGTCTCCACTTGTGTACGGACACTGTTGATGTTGTTTTTGGCACTATTCAATGAAGAAACGTTTGGAACGACTTTCACTTTCGCAATCAGGTCTCCTGCCTTTACAATTTCACCCGCCTCCACAAAAATTTCGTCAATGATTCCGGAAATATTGGGTTTTATTAATACTTCTTCCTTCGGAACAATGCTTCCCGTAGCTACCGTTTTTTTAATTATGGAACCCATTGCAGGTTTTTCGGTTTCATAGACAACGGGATCTTCTATGTTTTTTGAATAGAGCCAATACATAGAAACTGAAAACAATACTCCAATTGTTACAAGAATGATTATGGTTTTTGATTTTTTCATTTTTTCGATCGTTGAAATTATGGTCTTAAATTGATGATTCGTTAATTTGTTTTATGTGCCCAATAGTGGCAAATGCTTTATTTTATGATATGTGAGCGCCAAAGCGATACAATGTTTTAATTCTTTTACGGGTATTTTATCTTTTAGTTGGAAAACGATAGCCCGATTGCCTTCAAAATTGAATTTATCTTTATAAAGTGATTTAAATGTTGGAACCAGTTTTGATGTACATTTAAAATAAACTGCAATATGCTCAGGATTTTTTTCCTTCCAATCTATCCTAACGGTACTTCCGTGTTTTGTCAAATAACTCGGTTCACCCCATTTCAGGGTTTCTTCAATTTTTTGGAGACCGTCAATCCCAGAGGCTGTTTTCAAAACCGTCTCCCGAAGCTGAAGCATTTGTGCTTTCACTGCCTTGGGATAGCTTTCAAAAACTGTTGCTACTTTTGGATCGCTAATTATTTCCACTTTAATAATTGTTTATTCCGTTCTTAATGCCTCTACAGGTTTCACCTTAATTGCGTTTTGGGCAGGAATTAATCCCGCTAAAAGGCCTGAAACTATCAATATTGTAAGCGCTATGAAAACTACACCTATATTTACTGATGGGTTTATAAACATCATTTCGCTTGTATCCATTCCGCTGAGTTGATAATTGACGAACCATAAAACAGCACTTGCCAAAACTATACCCGCCATTCCCGAAATGATAGTCAAAAATATGGACTCCAACAGTACCTGTGCGCGAATGCTCCAGGGAGTAGCTCCCAGAGCACGGCGGATTCCAATCTCTTTAGTGCGTTCTTTTACCACTATCAACATAATGTTGCTGATACCAATAATTCCCGAAAGTAGTACCAAAATTCCAACGAAATATGCCACAAAATTAAGCGCAGTAAATAAGCCGTTTATTTTACTGTATTCCTGATAAAGATCAAAATTTCCCACGGCCCTATCGTCGTTTGGGTTTATGGTATGGCGTGTTTTTATAACATCAAAAATTTGGGATTTTAAATTGGTTATGGAAAAATCATCCTGCGCCGTTATTGCCATCCATCCTACAATGTCGCCCATATTAAAGGCCTGCGAAAAAGATGTGAAAGGCACGTATATTTCTTTTTGCATTTCTTCGGGATCACCGTTGTTTCCTTTCTTTTTATAGGTTCCTATAACCAAAAAGTTAACGCCGTTTATTTTTATGTAACTACCAATTACTTCTTCACCGGGATCATATAATGCACTTTGTACCCCACTGCCAATAATGGCAACTTTTCGCTTTTCATTTATATCTGAATAATTTATAAAACGACCCGAAGTAATATCCATAGGTTGTTGTTGAATAATTTCAGGGTAATCACCATATACGTTAAATGCACCTGTTTGAAGGCCACGAACTACATTGTTGCTTCCGCGGAACCCTCCCAATTGATTTCTGGGTGAAACAAAGCGCAATCCTGGTACTTGCTGCTTTATGGCTTCCACATCATCGGTCTTAAAGTTGTACCGCCTGCCTTTGGGCAAGCCCTTGTAAGGTTGCGAGGCAGTCTGTGCCCACATAAACATTGAGTTGGTGGCCATCCCGTTGAAACCCTGCTTAATGCCGTTTTCCAAGCCATTGCCTGCCGCTAGGAGAATGACGAGGATAAAAATTCCCCATAAAACTCCAAAAGCCGTCATCACTGTTCTGAACCAGTTGCTGCTAAGGGCTTCAATAATTTCGGCCCAACTGTCTCTGCTGAGTAATTTACTCATCGCGCAAGGCTTCTATGGGTTTGATATTTGCGGCTCTGTAGGCAGGAAAAAATCCAGCAATGGCTCCAGCCACCACGAGGA
This sequence comes from Aequorivita sp. UBA3180, assembly GCA_002364215.1. GTDB lineage: Bacteria > Bacteroidota > Bacteroidia > Flavobacteriales > Flavobacteriaceae > Aequorivita. The sequence goes on from DEXQ01000011.1 coordinate 12,922, forward strand.
TAATTACCGTGGTAATAGCTACCGAAAAATCTACGGAAGGATTTTTTATGTAATCTGTTTCAATATACGGTCCAACTAATTGCAATAACAAAAGACTGAAAATTAAACCTACAAATCCTGCAATTGCGGTTACAAAAATAGATTCGTGCAAAATCATGCCTATGATGGACCAAGGCTGTGCGCCAATGGCCTTACGTACGCCAATTTCCTTTGTGCGCTCTTTTACAATAATTAGCATAATATTGCTAACGCCCACTACGCCCGCAATAATTGTACATATTCCCACACCCCAAAAGAACCACCGAATCATATTGTTGAGATCGTAAAACCGTTTTGTGTTTTCCAACGTGTTGTTCACATTTACGGCCCGTTCATCATTCGGCGCTATGCTGTGTTTTGTTTTTAAGTCAGCTTCCAATTGCGCCGAAAAGGCTTCAGAAGCTGCCAGGGCGTCTTCATATTTATCGTGCTTTTCCAGTGTGAATGCAAGTGAGCGCAGTTTATCGCCAGCATTATAAACACGTTGTGCTGTGGTAAGTGGAATGAATATGCGCGTTTCTTCACGCTCGCCTCCCGGATCGGTATAAACCCCCACTACCTTAAATTTTATTCCTGTAATGTCTATATACTCACCAAGCGCTTCCTTTCCCTTAAAAAGATCGAGATAGACTTGGTTTCCAATCACGGCGTTTTTTTCAAAGGAATTTAAATCGTTTTGGTTAATGTATCTTCCTACGACCAAGGTTTCATTTTCCAAAAACTGATAATCGCCACGAACGCCTTCTACCCTGTAGCTGCCGCTTTCTTTTTTATATGTGGTCAATTGTCCCCATCTGCTGTAAACCCCAGACTTGAGTTCAATTTTATCAGTGTTTTTGTTTACCGCCATTTCATAATCGCGGTTGTCCATTTCTATTATCCTACCGGGATTTAAACCTTTATATTCTACGGAGGTAACATTTGTCCACACACTGATACGGTTGGTGGCATCATTTTCAAATTCCTTTGCAACCCCATTGGACATTCCTTGACCGATTGCAAGCAGAATCACCAAAATGAAAATTCCCGAAGCTACGGAAAGCCCCGTTAAGAAGGTTCGCAGTTTGTTTTTGCGAATAGCTTCGAAAATTTCCTGCCAGCGTTCAATATTAAACATAGGCTTCGCTTTTTGCCCGAACTTGGTTTACAACGGAATCGTCAATAATAATTCCGTCCTTTAAGTTTACGATACGTTTGGTCATATGTGCAATATCGTCTTCGTGGGTTACAATAAGAATGGTTTTGCCCTCATCGTTTATACCTTGAATGAGTTCCATTACTTCATAGGAAGTTTTTGTATCCAGTGCGCCCGTTGGCTCATCTGCAAGCAATACTTTGGGGTCACTCGCCAAAGCCCGAGCTATGGCAACCCGCTGTTTTTGACCTCCGGAAAGTTCGTTGGGAAGATGCGTAGCCCAATCGGCAAGACCTACTTTTTCAAGATAGTGCATTGCCTTTTCCACACGAATGTTTCGTTTTACACCTTGGTAATAGAGCGGCATGGCCACATTTTCCAAAGCCGATTTATAATTGATAAGATTGAAGGATTGAAAGATAAAACCCAGAAATTTGTTTCTGTAACGGGCGGCCACCCTCTCGTTCAGGTTCTTGATCAAGGTGCCGTCCAGCGTGTAGGTGCCTTCGTCTGCTTCGTCAAGAATACCGAGGATGTTGAGCAGCGTAGATTTTCCCGAACCGGAAGAGCCCATGATGGAGACCATTTCGCCTTCAGAAACCGTGAAATTTATTCCTTTTAAAACATGGAGCGAATTTTTGCCCATGTGATATGACTTGTGAAGGTTTTTGATCTCTATCATCCTAAAATTTGTTGATTTACAAAATAAAGGGGAATTCTCCCTGCAAATGTGAAATTCTTGTTAAGACTTAAAACTTTAATGGTTTCGAGTATTTATAAGACTATTATAGGTGGCAGGTGTTACAATTTCTTCCGAAAAACTATAATTTTTTTTCTTCACGCGCCTTTTTTCGGCTTCTGTAGATAGCATATCCAATGCCGCCGATCAATAGGTATGGGAAAATCATTAAATAAACGATTCCGTTATTGATGCCTTTGGCGGCTTGCCCCCCTTCTTCGCTTTCAAGCACGGCACGGCACATGGCGCATTGGGCCTCAGCGGGAAGTACGGACACTAAAAAAAGAAGAATTAATATATAAGCAATTTTAAGTTTCATAATCTATCAATAATAAGGAGAAATCATTAAATAAACAATCACTCCAGTAACCGCCACATACAACCACAGGGGATAGGTGATTCGCGCAATTTTTCGATGCTTATAAAATTGACCCGAAATACCCCGAACATAGGTAATCAATACAAAAGGAATAACGGCAATGGACAATAATATATGCGTTAAAAGAATAAAATAGTACACATATTTGATGATTCCTTCACCACCAAAGGGGGTGGAATCTGAGGTCATATGATAGGCTACATACATTCCCAAAAACAATACAGAACAAGTGATTGCAGTTTTCATCAGGCGCTCGTGTAATTTTCGGTTTCCTTTTCTTATTTGATAAACAGCAACAACTAAAATAATGGCAGTCAGTCCATTTATAGTGGCATAGATTGGCGGTAAAAAACCAAGGCGCTCTACTCCCGGAATTTTTATAGTAAATAATACCGCTACCGCCAGTGGAATGGCAATGGAAAGTATCCAGATCCACACATTATAATTCTTGGTTGTTTGGGGTGAAGCCTGCATAGGTTACAAAAGTTTTTTAATATCTTCTTTTAGCATTTGTATTCCCTTCTCTTCCAAACCATCATAATAAATGATTGGGTTTCCGTTTTCATCTTTTCGGGAGCGAATGTTTCCTTTTTGATCTACAAGAGCAAAAAAGCCTGAATGCTCAAACCCGCCTTCTACCTCGGGAGCTTCGCCAACATAGAGGTTAAACCCTTCATTGGCAAGTTTGAAGATTTCATCTTTTGGACCAGTGAGCAGATGCCATTGCGGTTTGGTAATCCCTTTGTTTTGGGCATACTCCTTTAAAATCTGGGGAGTGTCATAATCTGGATCAATAGAGAAAGAGGCGATGCCAACTTTGGGATTTCCCAAAAACTCATTTTGTATTTTCAGCATATTTTCCGTCATAATTGGACAGATGGATGGACAGGTAGTGAAGAAAAATTCAACTACATATATCTTGTCCTTAAAATCATCGTTGGTGATGGTTTTTCCGTTTTGGTCCGTAAAACTGAATTGTGGCACGGAACCGATTGTTTCTAAATCAGGTTTTGAAAGTGTATTGATAATTTTTGGCACTGCCCAAATTCCAAAAACCAGGATGATAAACGAAATACCGATGTAGGAATAATTTTTTTTCATTTTTTAAATGATTCTGTGGATGCTATTGATTTTGTGGATGCTTTAAAAATTATTGCGTATGTCTTTCTTCTTAACTCTTTATTCTTTTTCTAACTATATCTCCCTATCTGAAGTGTTATACTTTTTTAGCGCCCTTCTGTATTCAGCAAGCAACACTTTAACATCGTCGCTCATTTTATTGTTTATTTCAGCAATATTACTGGAATCAAATCCATACATAACGCCCTCATCCTCATCATCATCCCTGCCCCGAAGACCGCGTTCTTTATCTATTATGAAAACATACGGAGTAGAGATATTGGAATCCAAAGCTATATCAGACTTCAACGATTGAAATACTTCCTTTATATCTTCTTCGGTCCCGAAAGCAAAAACCCATGCATCGGTGGGAGCAATTTGTTTTAGTTTTTCTTCAATATTTCTGGCTTGCTCCTCGGTTCCTTTTGGCAGAAGAATTACAAACTGAAATTCGTTAAACTTATGATTTTTACTATATATTTTATGCGCTAAATTATAAGCATATGCCCTGTGTGCTTCCAAATCACTTCCAAAGAAACCTAAAACCGTAATATGATTTTCCAACCGAACAGGTTTACCGTTTAGTGTTTCAAAATTTTGCAATTCAGTGACTGAAGGTGTAAGCAGTGGCAAAGTGGCAAAGTTATTTTTTCCGGAAGCAAAAAAAACATAGGCCGTAATGGGCAGTAAAAATAGAATTCCAAGGACGAGATACTTCTTCATTTCTAGCATTTTTTGCTTTTGCAAAAATACAGGGTAAATGGGGGTTGGACAATCTTTTGGGTGTTAATTTTATTTTTTTGGAATACTTTTAAAACCATCAAAAAATTCTTCAGGAGTAATATTGAAGTAGTCACACAGTTTAATCAATGTAGTAAGGGAAATATCACGCTTTCCTTGTTCAATCCTTCCAATATGAACATTTGTCTCGTGAAAAGATTGGAGTTGAGTCAAGCCTTTTTGCAGCCTAAGCTCCTTTGTTCTGGCCGCAAGCCAGGCTAATAATTCAGTATTATTTTCTTTTGCATCCAATGACACGAAGGTCAGTGGTCGAAAAAATTCATACAATTACCGTTCAGTCATTAGTTTTTGTACTTTTAGATTCCTCCCCAGTTATTTAGCTAATTAATTTATTGTTTAACTAAATACTGTTATTATGAAAACCAAATTATTTTCCGATTACTTTTTTGTACATTTATGCTTAATGTACTTTTTATGAATGCGCAGATAAATAACCAAGAATGTGTTGTTATCGAAAATGGAACCGACCCTGCTGGAATATACAGTTATTCCACAGACATTGCAACCTTAAATAATTATGGACCTCTTGTCTTTAACGTAAAATTTTGGGGTGTCAATCGTCCCAATGGCGATACTGATTTTTATAATCGAGAGCATGATGCCCTACAAGCAATAGCCAATCTTAATATTATGTACAACCCGTTTAATATCTTTTTTAAATTTCGGGGACTTGAAGAATTTAATAGCCCAGAAGTTACGGTACCTCTACCTAACGGAGACCCTGACACAAATGGATATTATGTGCTTGAAACGAGACCTCAATTCCGTGCAATGGTCAATTGGGCAGCTGCCAATGGATATAAAGATTTAAATGCCTTAAATGTATATGCAGTTGGCTGGTTGGGTTTTGCTGGGGGTATAGCATATAGGCCAGGTTTTGTATGTGCCACAAATTCTGGAAGTGGATTGGCTGGCAATAATACAGTACATGAAATATCGCACAATCTTAATTTAAAACATACCCGCTCTTTTAATGAGCATACCACCCGGGACCCAAACAATCAATATTTTAATGCAACCACAACGGGGGATGAAATAGTGGATACCAATGCTAATAGTGGTTTTTGGGACTCTAGCTGTGATTGTACCCCCTATGTAGATCAAAATACCTGTACTTATTTTGGTACTGAAACGGATGAGTTAGGTTTTCAATACACAATAGCACATAAGGATGTCATCAATATTATGGGTGATGCCTATGGTGGATGTGCAACAAAGAGTTTAACCGTAGGGCAGGCCATCCGCGTTCATGAAAAAATAGCAAGCGGATATTATAATGTCGCCCTTACCAATGTGGCTTCACTTTACGAGCCTTATGCAGGAGCATATTATGACCCTAACAACCAGAACCCTCAATTATACAAACCCCTATTTCAGCCCGGATTTGAATATCGTTTTTTGGAATGCAGTTGTGATTGTCCTGATCCAGTACCCTATGAGGATATATCCTTTTCATATACCCAGAATATCATTAAGGAAGTTAGCAAATATGAAAGTGATTTTAGCACGATCTATCATCCAAACCATTCCGCTATAGGTATTAAAATTGAGAATAATCCTGTTTTTTGGCCGCAACCGCGTAGATGTTATGACAATCCAAATTATAGGCCTATTGGCGGGAGTATTACCCGCTTTAACGACAATGTGTTCAATACCAATATTACCTTAATTCCAAAAGATTCTACTGGTATAAATAATCCGAACCTTATTGAACAACTGCAACCCGGTCTTTATAAAATTGAGAAGACATATGAAGAAGGAAATACGGAACAGGATATCATATTCAAACAAGATTAAAAAATTAAAACAAAAATTTAGGCTCCCAGCTATTGGGAGCCATATTTTTAAATAGATGGGTATGGGTAAATACATTTTTGTTGCAGCATTTCTTTTAGTTGTATGTACGGGTCGAGGACAATTTGGTTCTCAGCGCATTATTTATATGGATAATGGATTAGTTACAAGTGCCCTTGCTGCCGATCTGGATGGCGATGGCGATTTAGATGTAGTATCGGGTTCTAGAACTGGGTCTTATAATATTGCTTGGTTTGAAAATCTGGATGGGTTAGGTAATTTTGGAACAGAGAATATTGTTGAAAACAACCTTTTTGATGAGGTTTATTCTATATTTTTAGCAGATTTAGACGGTGATGGAGATATGGATATCCTAACAACGGCATTTTCATTAGATAAAATAATTTGGTATGAAAATTTGGATGGGCAGGGCAATTTCAGTGTCCAAAAAATTATTTCCAATACTGCCGACGGGGCATTTACTGTGGTTGCGGGCGATCTGGACGGTGATGGTGATATGGATGTAATTTCAGGTTCCGATTTTTCAGGGTTAGCATGGTATGAAAATTTGGATGGGCAGGGAGATTTTTTTATGCACCTTATTGATAATAATGTTTCGGGCACACGTTCCGTAGTAGCAATAGATGTGGATGGCGATGGTGATATGGATATTGTGGGAAATAGTACTGCTCCTAATAAAATCTATTGGATTGACAATATCGATGGCCATGGTACTTTTGGTGAGCCTAACTCTATATATGAGATGGGGCAATATGTAACCAATCTTATTACTGCAGATGTGGATGGTGATGGTGATACGGATGTGCTTACAGTATCTTTCGGAGATAATGAAGTAGCTTGGTTTGAAAACCTGAACGGCTTTGGCAACTTTGGCCCCAAAAAAACGATAAGTAATATTTTGGATAAAGCTTTGGAAGTCTTTGCCGCAGATTTGGATAACGATGGCGATATAGATGTATTAACATCTAGTGGAGGAACTTTTGATGGCGAAATCGTTTGGTTTGAAAATCTGGACGGAACGGGTTCGTTTGGATCTAAAAACGTTATCAGCACGGAGCATCAATTTCCCCGTTCCGTGATAGCCGCAGATATAGACAACGATGGCGATATGGACGTCATTGCCTCATCGCAGAACGACGATAAAATAGCGTGGTATGAAAACCTGACCATTTTAGGGGTGGAGGAGAGCCAAATTGATCCTATTAAAATATATCCAAACCCTACTGATGGTTTGCTCTACATAGATGCTAACACCAAAAGTGTTATAGGCACTACGGTTTTTGATATTCTGGGCAAAAAGGTGCTTCAACAAACCGGGAATATCCAACAAGTGGATATTTCGACCCTTGAAAGCGGCATGTATTTTTTGAGGATAGTAACGGATCGTGGGGAAATTGTACAGAAAATTATAAAGGAATAGCCCTCATTAAAATCGCTTACAATCAATAAAAAAAGCCCTCAAAAAGAGGGCTTTTAAATATTTTAAAAATTCTTTAAAAATCGAATTTTATATATCCGGATTTGTAAACTTCAAAAATATAATCGCCCTCAATCAATATCAGCACAATTAAGTAGGATATCAAGAAAATAGAAGTCCAGATTACAGCCCTACGCAGGCCGGTAGTTTCATCGCGCATGTGCATAAAGTCCCAAGTAATGTAATATGCTTTTACGATGGTAAGGATGATAAAAATCCAGTTAAGCAGCTTTAAAGCCAAGAAACGATTGTCTATTAAAAAGTCCGGACGGACAATGCCCAATGCTACCTCAATGATGGTAACGACAGAAAGGAATATAAAAACCCCCCAGATTTTGCTAACGTTTGACTTGAATTTTACAGCGCCCCTAAAGATTGCTAATTTATGTTCGTGTGCCATTTTTAAATTTTTTGAAATCTAAACAAGATAAAAGAATGTGAATACAAATACCCATACCAAATCTACAAAGTGCCAGTAAAGACCAACTTTCTCTACCATTTCGTAACTGTTTCGGCGTTCGTAGGTGCCTAATATTACATTAAAAAATATGATAATATTAATCAGAACTCCTGTTGCAACGTGGAAACCGTGGAAACCCGTAATGAAAAAGAAAAAGTTTGCAAAAAGTGGATGCCCATATTCGTTGTGGCGAAGGTTTGCACCCTCTACAACCAATTGACCATCATTAACTACTTTGGCAATGGATTCTTCCCTTGACAAAATAATATGCTGACCATGTTCGTCTTTATGTTGAAGTCTTACCAAAAGGTTATCATTTGCCAAAAATCCTTCTTTCACTTGATTAAAGGTCACGCTTGGTAAATATTCTGCATCTTCAGTAAACCAAAGTCCATTTTCACGTGTTTGTGGAATACGATCTCCGTCGTTAACAGCTGCAAAATCCCTTATTGCCACACGCTCGCCTTCTTTATCCAAAAACTGGATGATCTGCCCTCCTTTGGTTTCAATTGCACCATAGTCTCCTTTAATGAAAGTTGCCCACTCCCAAGCTTGCGAGCCCAAGAAAATAAGGCCTCCAATTATAGTAAGGAACAAATAAAGAATTACTTTATTCTGTTTCATTTTGTGTCCCGCATCCACAGCCAAAACCATGGTAACGGACGAAAAGATCAAAATAAAAGTCATAAACGCCACATAATACATAGGCGCTTCTACTCCATGAAGAAACGGAAAGTGAGTAAATACTTCATCGGCAATAGGCCAGGCATCTACAAATTTGAATCTTGAAAATCCATAAGAGGCAAGAAAACCTGAAAAGGTCAAGGCATCGGAAACGATGAAAAACCACATCATCATTTTGCCATAACTTGCTTTCAACGGTTGGTTTCCGCCGCCCCAGGTTTTATCTTCGGTACCTGTTTTAACAACAGTAGCTTCCATAAAAAGAATTTGGTTTTAAATAAAGGTTCAAAAATACGTTTAATTTTTATTTAACGAAATATAAAAATAAAAACAGGTAAATCCATACAATATCCACAAAATGCCAAAAAGTTGCAGCTAGTTCAACACCAAGGGTTTTACCGTTTTCATACTTTAGTTTATAATGATTATAAATTACAACCAAAAGAGATATCAACCCTACAAAAACGTGCGCAACGTGCAATAATACTACCAGATATATAAAGGAAGTAGTAATACTGCTTGTAGGACCCGTAAAATTATAGCCGCTAGCTATTATTTCAGAAAAACCTTTAAACTGGAAAAAAACAAACAAGCTGCCCAACAAAAAAGTGGTCGCTAAAAAAAACATACCAAGCTTATTTTGCTGCTTTTTGATAGTCCTCAGTGCAAAATAAACTGTAAAACTGCTCAAGACCATCACAATGAGCGCTATGTAAAAAGCCTGTGGTATTTCAAAACTTGAAATCCAATCGGGCCTTTCCTTGCTAACAACGTAGGCACTTGTGAGTCCTGCAAAACTCATGGTTAGACTAATAATGCCGAACCAAAGCATATTCTTTTTTGCTCTGGAGGTTTTTAACTCTTCACTTCCCTGTGTTAAATCCATTTTTCTATTTCTTATATATTTTCCGAAGACATTTGCTGCGGTTATCTTAAAAATTTATCTGCAACGTAAATTATTTGCAGTAATGTAATGTAGCTTACACTAGCGAACATAAGCTGCTTGGCGGCAATGGAAGTTTTTTCTTTGTACAGCTTGATTGCATAATACAAAAGCCCAACCCCCAAAAGCCCAATCAAAACACCTGATATTGGCGTTAAATATAATTTACCAGTAATTCCTAAAACAGGAATTAAAGAAACAAGTACGGTCCAAATTGTGTAGAGAATAACCTGTATGGCAGTTCCTTTATCACGTTTTCCATTAGGAAGCATAAAGAAGCCGGCTTTTTTATAATCATCAAAAAGAAACCAGCCAATAGCCCAAAAATGCGGAAATTGCCAAAAAAACTGAACCATAAATAGTGTTCCAGGTTCAATACCAAATTTACCGGTTGCAGCCACCCACCCCAACATAAATGGAATGGCGCCCGGAAACGCACCCACAAATACCGAAAGTGGTGTTTTGGTTTTTAAAGGCGTGTACAGGCTCACATACATAAATATTGAAATGGCACCAAACATTGCCGTAACGGGATTTATGGTGTAAAGAACAATAATACCCACCACCGTCAATATACTCGCAAGTATAACTGCAGAACGCCCCGTCATGTGGCCAGCTGGCAACGGCCTATTTTTAGTGCGTTCCATTAGTGCGTCCAAATCTTTTTCGATGATTTGATTGAAAACATTTGAAGCGCCAACCATACAATAACCCCCTACACATAACAGAAAGAGCACAAAGAAGTCAATTGAATCTGCCCCCAATAGATAACCCGCAACCGAAGAAAACACAACACTCACCGAAAGCCGAAGCTTAGTGATTTCAGTAAAATTCCTGATAACGGACGGACTAATTGACTGTGATTGGGAAACGGACAAGCTATTTTTTTTAGGCTGTGCAAAGATACGCTTCCTGTATTTTTTCCACAATATATTATCAATAATCTTACTGTATTATTTCAGCATTTTTAGTAATTTGAACCAATTTTTCAAACTAAAAATATATGTTCTCAAAATTTATTCTAAATACCATCTTATTATTCTCTGTATTAACTGTTTTCGCCCAAACTGATGGCGGACAAAAAGTAAACACCAAACTTATAAAAGTCACTAATAAAGTCTACATGCTACAAGGCAAGGGAGGCAATATAGGGTTAAGTTTTGGCAAAGACGGAGTGTTCATGATTGATGATCAATATGCCGATGGTATTGAACAAATTCAAAATGAAATAAAAAAAGTTAGCGATCAACCTGTTCGGTTTTTGGTGAACACACATTTTCACGGGGACCACACAGGCGGCAATCCTGCGATGGCCGAAACAGGTACTGTAATTTTTTCGCAGGAAAATGTTCGAAACCGCCTACAGGATGTTATTGCCAAGGAAACAAAAAAAATCGATGAAGAAGCACTGCCAATTGTAACTTTTGCTGAAGATCTTACATTTTATTTCAACGGAGAAAAAATATATGTTTTTCACGTTCGCAATGCCCACACAGATGGTGATTCCATGGTATATTTTACAGGAAGTAACGTATTGCATACCGGCGATGTTTTCTTTAATGGAAAATACCCGTACATAGACACTGAGAATGGGGGCAGCTTAAAAGGTTACATCGCAGGTTTGGAGAAAGCTCTTTTGGTGATAAATGAAGACACTAAAGTAATTCCCGGCTACGGAAATATGGGTTCATATAAAGATTTAAGAGATACTATAGAAATGCTATCCATTCTTTATAAGCGTGTATATAATCTCTACCTCAACAAGAAAACAGAAGAGGAAATAATAAAAACGACAGAGCTAACTAAAGAATATGATGATAAAGGATTTGGAAGCGGATTTATTAAAACAGAAGCTTTTTTGAAAATGATTTATAAAGAAGTGGCCCAAGAAGCAGGCGCAGGCTCAGAAGACAGGGAGGCAAGAAATAAAGAAGCAATGAAAAAGTATAAGGAAATAGAAAAAAAATTGAAAGAGAAGGAGAAAAATTAATTCTTTTTAAAAATCATAATACCAGTTAAATAAATCTGTTCTTAGCCCAAAATTGACCCAAGTAGTTTGGTTTTTAAACACAGTTTCTGTGTCAACTTCGGGGTCAAAACTTCTAAAAATAAAACTTCCATAAATCTTTAGATTTGTTGCGGGGTTTATTATGTAACCCGCTTGTACTTCAGCGTGGAAAAAATCTGTGGTATTTCCCTGCGCCAGTTCGTTACCATTGTCTGAAACACGGTCATCTTCAGTTCCATAAATATTTCCGCCGTAGAAAAAAGAATCTTCCGGCGTATTAAATTCAAAACCCCGCTTGGCAACTATAAATTTTGCGTCCCCATAAATTCTACCTCTCTGGTAGCGCGCTATACCTATAAATTCAGAAAAATTAGCACCTAGGGTATGTGCCATAGATTGATTGTTGTGCCCATAATTTAGCACTACCGTATTGTGCGAGTACGTATAAGGACGTACTCTATTGTACTCTGTTTGTAGGAAAAGATTTTTTAATCCAAAAGCATGGTAATATTTTAGACCCAACTGGTAGCCTGTTTTATTCTTATAACTTCCTTCACCACCAAAGATATCGCTCGAAGAAAATTCATCAATTATAAGTTGCCCATAGATATTCACTCTGTCATTCACTTTATACTTTGTAGTAAGGCCAATAAGCGCATTACCACCGCGGGAACCCGTTGAAAATTCAATAGCGCGGTAAAAAATAATTGGATTTAGATAATTCACGTCAAAGCCTCTACCGTTATCATTCTGCCAAATAACAGATTCAAAAAGACCAATGTTCAATCTTTTGGTAATGTTATAGCTCAAATAGTGGTTTGCTATATACTTTGTGCGAAAAGAACCGTCTTCGGTAACCTCGGGGCGAACATCCCGCAAAGACATCCAAGTGTTGGTATATTTCAATTTCCAAAAGGTGGTATTTATTTTGAAGAAGGGATATGAACTTGCATTATCACTTGTCAATAAAGAACGGTATCCATCACCTAAAAAGGTTTTACCGTGGCCCAATTGGATATTAAAATATTTTGAAGGCGTATAAGAAATATGTCCTGTAGCAATTGGATAATCATAGGAATCTACTCTAAATTGTTTTGCTATACCTCGACCAGGAATAATTGCTGGATTGCCCCCATCGGGTCGAATAGATTCTGCATAACGATTAAAATAATCTGCAAAACGCCCTTGACTTTCATAAATAACTCCGAAAAAACCAATCTGTTTTCCAATTCCGCCCTGTGTATAAACCAAACGCGTATTGTTGTAAGTATCTAGCTCTGCATCAAAGTCTTTTCCGGCCTGCAAATCTACTCCTGCATCTAAGGTTAGCCAATAATCTTTTCCCTTTATGGTAATAAGGTGTTCATTCCAAAGTTTACGACCGAACCACGAAGATTTATTTTTTAAAATTTCCTGATTGGCGGCTTCAAAATCATAGTATTTGTTTACTTCAGAATAAATATAAGGCTTTTGGGCCGTGTGATTGTTAAGCCCAACACGGTTAAGAGAAGGATCAAATAAGCTGTAGTTATGGTGTGAAAGTGGAATATTAATATTGCTACTATATTCTTCATTATTATAAGGCAGGTTTTCAATAGCATCATATTCTTCAACCAATTGTTCTCTTTCGTTTTTCTTTATAATTTCAGAAGTTTGGACTATGCTTTCTCCCGGCGCCACCAATGGAATGGCAATAGGAAGGATAAACTGTACATAGGCTGGTTTTCCGTTATAGGTAGCTGGTTCTATTTGGGGGAGTGACTCGAAAACACGACGCGCCTCTGTTTTTAATTCTTCGTAAATTCCATCAACATATAGCACCTTAAACCTCCCTTCTTTTGTTACCTCAAAAAGTACATTTACATTTCCTTTGTAATTTTCCGCGAAAACCTTTTCAGGGACTTGAAAGTTTTTAAAAATGAATTGTTGCAACGTATTTTTAAAACAGCTTTCTAGAGCCTCAACTTCTGCACCTTCACATTCATTAAAGACGGGATATTTTTCGTATTGTGCCGAAGCAGTTTGCGCTGAAGAAATTATTGGAAAACAAAATATGAGAAAAAATATAAAATGTTTCATTTGAGGTTTGCTTGTTTAAACCCGAAAGATACAGTTTTTTTGGAATGACCGGATTTAAAAAAAGCTCCCATTTTATTGGGAGCTTTTACTTTTTATTCAAATTTTTAATGAATATTGAAAACAATAGGTACGGTGTAAACAACATCTACGTTCTTATCTCCCTGTTTGCCTGGCTTCATTACAGGTAAATTATTGATTACTCGCTGGGCTTCCTTCTTTAAAGTGGCATTGTGTGAATTTGCTGCAACATCAGTGATAAAACCGTTGGAATCAATCTTGAATTTCACATAAATTCTGTGTGTTTCATTTGGAGTCAAATTTTCTAAAATTTCCTTTCGAAAATTTTTATTGATAAAAGCATTTATTTTTGAAGACATACAGTCAATTTTCTCGGCATTGGTAGCAAACGGCTCGCACCCTGGAAATACTGGTACAAATTCTACATTCATAACGGTTCTTGTTACCGTAGGCTCCGAAGGTTTATCTGGAGCTTGATGGGTAATTGTTGGCGCTTTTATTACAGGCATATCAGTATTAGCGATTGGTGTTTCGTCAATAGGCGTATCATTAGATTTCACATCAAACACATCACTTTTTACTACTTTTTGGATAGGCACGCGTTTTTCTACAATTTTTTTGGTTGGCTCTATAGGTTTTGGTTTTTCAATATCCAGAACATAGGAAATCATTGGAGGCTCCTCCAAGGTAGTAGGAATGTGCCGCTCTGCAGTATCTGCAGTTATTTCAAAATTAGTCTGCATTATAAAAAAAACAGTAAGTAGACTAACTATAACACCTATTTGGAAAAACAGACGTGAATTCCATTTGATGTTGATTTGTTTTTTATCCTCTCTCTTGTTTGCGAAATTTTTTACAGCTTTTTTCATAATAAAGTTTTTAAAAGGTTAACACCTTTACAAACACAACTGTTATGCCAAAACGAAAAAAGCCCCGTCTTTACTAGTAAAGACGGGGCTTTTAATATAAATATTTCTAATTATTGAATATCAAACACTATCGGAAGGGAATAAAGCACCCCAACTGGTTTTCCACGTTGTTTTCCGGGAGTCATATTAGGTAGGGACTGTACAACATCCATTGCTTCTCTCTCAAGCCTAGGGTGCGGTGCACGTGCACGAACATCAACAACTCTCCCACTCTTGTCAATTTTGAACTGAACAGCTATACGTTGTCTACCTTCCAAACCTAAATCTGATGCAAGGTTGGTGTCAAATTTCTTATTAATGAATTCACTAATTTTAGATGACATACATCTTTTCTTTGCATCGTTACTTTTTTCACCTTCGCATCCAGGATAGATCGGTACATTTTCAATAACGGCAAACGGTACGTCGGCAATTTCTTCTTCAACTACTTCTTCCTTAATTTCCTTTACCTCAACGATTTTCTCTTCTTGGTTTGTTTCAGTAGATTCTATTATGGTTTCTTCCACGTCTTCCTCATCTTCAATCACATCAATAACCTCCGGCGCTGGTGGCGGTGGCGGTGGCGGTGGCGGTGGCGTTAATTGTTGCGTAACTGGAATTTCTTCCTCTAATTCTTCGCCTACGTCAAGTTTTCCGAAATCATTATCGGATTTATCGTAAGATTTCCATTCAATTGCTTGCCATGCCAAAAAAAGCATAACAACCATTCCAAGTTGGAAAAACAGCATGCTTCTTCGGCCTACGTCTGCTTTCGGATTTTTTTTGGGTTCCATAATAGTGTGTTTAACTTGTTGCTAAAATATAGAAATTATCGTTCAATTTAAAACTTAATTAAAATTTTAAGCTTTTAATTTTTGTTTTACAATTTTGAAAAAAAAGATACCAAGTAAAGAACCCAATAAATTTGAGACCACATCTAGAATATCTGCACTGCGTGAAACTGTAAACAGTCCCTGAAATATCTCAATTATTATGCCATAAAGCAGTATCGAAAGCAGGAGAATGGGGATCCACTTTTTTTCAAAATGATAATCATTACTAACATACAAATAAAGCATCCAAAGATTGACCAATATAAAATAAACAAGTATATGAACTAACTTGTCTGCTTCTAATAATTGGGTTTTTGGTAAATCTTGACTGGGAATAAAAAACAGTACCGTGATTAAGCAACTGTAAATTATAGCTATAAACAATAACCTTTTATCCGCCAATAAGTGCTTTATAAGCGGCATCGTCCAGTAATTCTGCTATTTCATCTGGGTTTGAAAATTTCATCTTTATCATCCAGCCTTCTCCGTAAGCATCTGAATTAACTTTTTCTGGTTCAGATTCCAAGCTTTCGTTGAATTCAATTATCTCTCCGGAAAGAGGTAAAAATAAATCGGAAACAGTTTTTACGGCTTCCACAGTTCCAAAAACTTCGTTTTTCGCCATTGTATCGCCTACAGTTTCCACTTCAACATATACAATATCGCCCAACTCGCCTTGTGCAAAATCTGTAACGCCTATTGTTGCGGTATCTCCTTCAATTAAGACCCATTCGTGATCTTTTGTGTATTTTAAATTTGATGGTACGTTCATAATAAATTAAATAAGTCAGTATTTTATTTAGTTTCCAAAGTTATATCTCAATGTAAAGCCACTTCTAATGGTTGTTTGTGGGAATGCAGTTGAAATAGCATATTTAGAGAATGTATGGTCATAATAGAAAAGGGCAGTCAAGTTTTTGCTCAACGCATAGTCAATAGACAATTGTGCCCCATATATAGTTTGCCCTGCGGTAGTCTGGTTATTTTGAATATCTAGATACCTAATTATCGTAATGTTATCTCTTCTGGAAAGATCCACTTTAAAGTTCAAATCACTTGTAATAACAGATTTTTTTCCTCCAAAATTGGTAGCAATGCGAAGGTCTTTAATTCTATAACCAAGTCCTATGATATATTCATTACCCTTTATCTCAGTCAAAAGGTTATTTGCAAAGCTCAATGAAAGCGCACGGTCTTTACGCATTTCAGCAAGTATTTTCACAGAATTGTTCATTTCAAAATCCACTCGCAGTAAAGGCGAAAATTGTTCGGTCAGGTTAACATTTGTAAGCAATGTTTTCACTTTAAAGTTTCCTGCTTGGTCTACAGCTTCGGGATTGTTCGGGTCGTAGTCCAAATTAGACTGGAATTGATTTACAGTATATCCTGCACGGTATCCGTGAGTCAATGAAAAACGTTTGAAATTTTTCTTGAACCAAGGAATATTCATTAAACCTGTATATTTAATATCCCAGTTTGGAAGCGGAATATCTCTAAATATTCCTGTCTTTTCTTTTGAAGCGTTACTGCCTTTATAGGCCGCAAGGAATGCCGGCAACAACACATCTTGGCTGTTTCTTCCGAAACCTACAGGATAACCCAGCGAATCTCTCGGGATGGCTCCACCTTGGTAATAATCCTCTGCCAATCTGTTCGCAATAGTTAATCTATTGGTTCTGAAATCGTCAAAAGCAGCTGAACTATTTTCATCGCTAGCGCTGAAAGCAGTTTTTATTAATACTGTTGAAATATTAAAGTTTCCGAAGGTATTCGGCGTCAAAGAATTATAAAGGTCGTTCTCTACAATATAGTTTTCGGAATAGTTTTCAGAATAAATTCTGCTTCCGTTTATATCAACTGTCAAATCATTAATAGGCTCTAGATTGGCCTGAATGTCCATTTGACGGCTCTCTACCTCGGTATATTGCTCATTAAATTCTGGATATAGCGTCAACCACCCTTTTCTGGCGGCTAATTCCCTAACGTCTGCTTGACTTCCAAAAACAAAGCCTGTTGTTGGCTTCAAAGTTCCTATAAATCCAATTGACGGCAAATATCCCGGAAGGTAGATACCATTATTTTCTTGATAGTTAAATTGTACCTTTTTAAGCATTGTGGCAAGACCAATTACCGTATTTATGGCCTTGTCGCCAGCATTCAAACCACCTTCCGGACTGGCAGCACCTCTTCCAAGTACGTTTGGCGTATTCGTCTTTCCGTTTGAAAGTGTACTGTTCTTTTCTTCCTCCAGTTTGCTTTCTCTACTAGCCTTGCCTTCACCGCCACTTGATGATTTTTCATCTCCTGCACCACCACTACCATCGCCGGCAGATTTTCGGGGCTTGCTTTTCTTAATTTTAGTAAGCCCTATGTAACGGTAAAAACCATTCATATCTAAACTAGAATTAATTTGATGCGTACTTGCGTTTTGGATCGAATTACCCAAGTTATACACATTTCTGCTTCCGTCACTCAACTCGATTTCAATTTCATTAAATTGATTACTTCCACGCTGCCATTGGTAATCACCGGTATAGGAATACGTTGCCCTAAGGAATTTTAGGAAAGGAAACTTACTGAAAGGCAAGTCATAATTTAGTTGTAATGACTGGAAATGCTGATTTGGGTTACCCACATCAAAGAAACCATCCCAAATTCCGATATCATTATTTATCAAACCATTATCATCCAAATAATTGTTAACTATCATATTATTTGAAGAGGTGAAATTGAAACGCAATGATTTCGTTAAATTATGGTTGATGGTGTATTGCCAATCAAACAGATAATTACGCTGATAAAGAGTAGGCAAGCCTATGTTGCCGGGCAATAAGTTTATTTCCCTAAACTTTTGCTCGTTGTATTGTCGGGTAATATTTGAACTTACTGAAATATTCGTCGGCAAATAATTGAAGTTGAAATCTTTCAGAAATCTCCAATACTGTCCTGTAAACAATGAATCATTTTTCTTAAAGGGCTCCACTGGTTTCGCCGTAAAGTTGTAATTATAGGTAGCACCAACCCGAACGTTTTGCTCAACAGCGTCTTCCACTTCAAAATCGTGATGGTCTGTTTGATTGTAAGAGAAGGAGCCTGTAAAATTCTCAATATCATATACCTGAGGTTTTCCATCTCCGGTTCTCTCCTTACGCACACCGATAAAGTTTACACTCTGGCGCTTTGTATAATCTACGGCCTGTTCCTTAATTCTGTCTTTCTCGGCTTCATCCTCTGTGTTGTCGAGCCTGGTATCAAGTTCAATATCCTGAAATTCCGGATCGTATTGTGGCGTTATCAGTTCCTCGGAGCGTCCATAATTAAACGGCAATTGAATCCCCCATTTCTTCGGAAGTAATTGTCCCAAGTTTACGTTAGTAACTACATCATATTGTTGAAGATCTTCACGGCTTCGCTGGTTTGGTCCTTGTTCAATAGAACCGAAGCCAACTGTACTTCTTTTTCCTGTGGCGCTAACAGTGGCAAAATCGGCAAGGTTAGCATCCATACTTACTACGGCAGCCCAGCCTCCCTCATTTTTAAGCTCAGACATTCTAAGCTCGTTAAACCACACCTCCCCACATAAATCATTGGAAGTACTGTTTTTTACACCAAGCATAATGGTTCTAACATTTCCAAAACTTGGATTTCCTTTGATACCAATTGTAAGCTCATTCTCTCCACCCGACAGACCTCCTTCAAGTTCTGATTGTGTATAATAAACAACTTCGGTTGAGTTTAATGGAGTTCTGGTTTTTACTTGTTGCAATAGTTCTAACGGAAGATTCAGCCTGTTTGCGACTGGCCAAATTTCCTCAGCATTCGTTGCTCCAAAATTGGTGGGGTTTAATGGGATTTGAACTTCATAATAGTTGTTTGTAAGGTCATTCCCCAAACGCATGAATGCTACCAATTGTCCATCACTCAGCGCCGTTTCATTCTGCAATGATTCTGCGTGGATAAACATTTCCAGATTTTTGTACTGGCGCATATCTACATTAAAGTTTTTATAGACTGCACGCCCGTCATTTGGTTCCAAGCCACATACGCGCAAGGCCAATGATTGCTCATTTTCTCGTATAATATTATTATTGTTATTCAATTCCTCACGAACAAGCCCTGGGGGAAGTCTATAGGGAATTGGTTCTCGGTTTTCGTTTTCTTCAATACTTACAGCTTCAACTTCAAACAGGGTATTGTCATTGGAAGGATCTTCAAGGGTTACATCATCCAAAGTTTTTTGGAATTTTCTATAATCGCCTCGAACCAATTCCATGGTGCCAAAACGTAAAACGGTATTTTGAGAAAACTGTGAAAGGAACATTCGCATAAACCGAATAGATCTGTAATCTGAAATGCCATTAACTGCCTGATCTGGCTCACTTATTGGAACTTTGAACTGCACCCAACGCACTGGAATTACATCATTGTTTTGCGTAGTTACCTCCAGCTCTTTCACATCAGAAATAAAACTGTTGTTTTCTCTGCTCATCCCCGGATAAATAGGAACGTTGTATTCAAAATAGCTGTCTATCGTGTTCATGGTGTTGTCACGATTTATATCCTCAACATCCGGCTGGGCAGTATTTCCACGGTTATTATTTGTAACTTCTACCGGAGAATTTCCTTGTGTTCCGTTATATTTTAAGTAACGATCCAGAATATTTCCTTCAGCTTGAAGGAAGTATTGATAGTCATCATTTGCAGGGTCAGGTAAGCCTCCAAAAACACCAAACTCAGCTGCTTCCTCTGCATTATCCAAACCATCCAAACCAATATCCTGGTTTGTACGTTGCTGTCCTTCAGTATCAAAAGTATAAACTAATGATTGGTTGGTAGGCACTTTACCCCAAGCTGTAGCAGTTGTATTAGCATTGCCTCCATCTTCAGGCAACCCGTTTTCGTACTGTTTTCTTCCGTCTTTTAATACATCTTCTGAAATGCTTCCCAAGTTAAAATTGATATTTCCTCCTGGGTTGCCGCTAGTTTCATCATAAATGAACGGGTCCATTATCCAGAACTGTATGTATTCAACATTCGATTGTTCAAAATCGGTAGTCGTAAGCTGTCTCATAATACCGCCGAACCTATCTTCGGGGTTTGGCAAATCATTTGTTCCAGCAGCTTCGGGGTTGTAGTTATATTCTCCTCTTGTAGATGGGTAATATGCAAGATCCAGTGTGAATAAAGCTTGGGTTTGTCCCTGAATAATATCTTGGTTAGGGAAAATTTCATCCCTAAAAACACGACGCGTAAATGGTGAAGAAAGATCTTCATCATTTATCCCTTCTGGGCGCTGGCTGCTATAGAAAATAGGATCGATAGTGTACCAAGCGAGTTTTGCACGGTTGTAATTATATCCTAAATTGTCATTTCCCAACTCACCACCATACCCAACTGGAGTACTTGACAAGAACCAACTGGAGGGCGAACTTATATCGTTTCCTGTTTGTGAGGCTTCAAAATCATCAACATATACAGTTGTTTTACCATCAAAATCTGAAACTTTTGGAGCCCCTGGTTTTAAATATGCAAACTCTCCACGTAAAGAAACATTTGATTCCACATCGGTATCAATGTTTGGAAGTTTGTTTACCAATCGGGTAAGGAAGGGCACTTCGGTTGAATAATTTAAATTTATTCCATAGATGGTGTTGTTAATCGGCTCAACCCCATATGATGATTTTTGGGTGAGTGGGCGCTCGTTAAGGTTTAAATAGGTTGCACCTATCAAAAATTTATCGCTGAATTTATGCTCTACATTTAAGCCTGTAAAACGTTTACTTTGCTGCCCAAAAAGTGAGTTATTTTCTGTACTGACCGAAATTGGAATATTACTATTCAATAATGAAGGGTCTAAAATCTGAACTCTTCCCAATTGATAGTTTACGGTATAGTCCACACCTTCTACCAAAGTTCTTCCACCGGCCGTAACGGTAACGGAGCCTTGCGGAATATTGAACGCGCCAATTGGAATACCATCAGCACCAGTAGATTTATAACTTCCTTTTAACTGAAATTTATTCTTTTCGCTCTCAAGTTGTTCCGCCTGTGTTTTAGTTCCTGTATAAAGTGTTCTAAAAACGTATTTGGACTGATTTGGGTTATAGGTTTCAGGCATTGAATAAGTAGCCGATGTACTTGGCAAATCCAATTTTTCAAATAAGTGCTTCCCAAAGGGCTCCACGGTCGTAAAAATAATGCGACCATTTTGTGCATCAACCGTAATTCCCGGCAGAAAATCAAAGAAACCATCGCCCCCCTGTTGTGGATCATTATTGAAGTTCAATCTGTCAAGGTTGAAAACCTTCAAGAGAATTTCGTCCTTTACATCTGGAGGAAGTTCAGCACCTGCCTCGGTTAAATAGTTTAACGGAGAAGGGTCGGTATAAAGAATATTAAGTTTGAAGTCTTCCTTTTCAAGCTGATAAGCCCCAATAGGATAAATGTTTTTCATCATCAAATCCCAGATTGGCTCATTTACGTTAGTTATGCTACTCTTCAAAAGTTTTACTACAAGGTTTTGGGCAAGACCAGTTTCCTCCACAGGAGGATTTGTGCCTCCAGTTCCTGGAATGGTACCTCCATTTGCCTCAACTCCATCATTTGAAAATTCTCCTACTTGATATACTTTCCCATTAACGGTAAATTGGTATGATACAGCTAAAACCTCATCATTTGTTAAACGCTGGTTCAGAGAGATGTAACCCAATTGCGAGTTTAAGGAATATTCGCCCGGATCCAATCTTCTTGCGTTCTCAAGTGTAACATAATCTACTCCTTCGCTTACTTGAACTCCCGTAAAACCTTGACGTACGGTAGCCACATCACGAATTAGTGGATTGAGTAAAGTGGGTTCTCCTCCATTGATACCAAACGGATTAAAAAGGTTGTTCGTGTTGTCCGGATAAGCATTCCTTCCAGCTCGAATAAAGCCTCCCGGAGGTGTGTTCAATCCAACATTCAAGGGATCCGATTCGCCTATATCCTGCAATGCCACAATATTTCGAACGTTTTCGGTTCTACTCGTTCTGTTGGTAATCCATACCTCCATACGGGTAATCTGAACATTGCTGTTTATGAAAGGATATTGTTTTAGGGCACGATCATAATTATCCCTGAAATAATGTGATAAAAAGAAGTGACGATTATCGTCATAATCCAATGCGAAAAGTTCAAAATCCGTAATGGTCGCGCCACCTTCAGCGGTAACGGTACGGGTTTCAGATTTTTGTTCAGAGAAAACTCCCGTAATGGTTGTTTTTCCAAATTGAAGTTGTGTTTTAACCCCGAAAAGGCTTTGCGCTCCTTGAATCAAGGAACTATTCAGCGGCATACTAACATTACCCACCTCAATTTTTTGAATTATGTCGTCTTCCGTTGGGGTGTATTCCAACTTAATCTGGTTTTGGAAATCGAAGGTGCTTTCAGTATCGTAATTAGCCGTAACCTGAAGCCTGGTTCCCACTTTAGCCAAAAGGCTTAAGCTAATACGCTGGTCAAAATCAAAGGAGAAATTGCTTCGGTTTCGTGGGGAATATTGCGGGTTGTCCTGTTTTGTATACAATAGCCCAAGATCCATCTCGACGGAACCTTGTGGAATAACTTCAATTGTGTTTCCGCCAAAAATGGATTCAAAGAAATTTGAATTCACATAAAAAGTGGGCAATAGGTTTTTTTGCTGTTCTTCGGAACCTTCCTTTCTACCGTCTGCTGCATCAATTTTTTCTTTGAAGTAAGCTCTCATCTGCTCCTCTTGAATAAGGCGCTGATACTCTTGAGGGGTTAGAATTATAGGGTAGGTAATATTAAAACTACCCAAGGTTTGGGTATAAATATATCTATCGGTTATGGGGTCGTAGGTATAAAGATCCTGAATACTGACGGGAGTGGGTAAATCCATTCTCCCCATTTCACTCCCTACAGCCGTTGTGTCGGGATCCTGTGCCAGCGAAACATTGCTGAACAATATGAAACTTAAAATTGTTAAAAGCTTGAAAAAGCCACCCTTGTAAACGTAATTTTTTGCCTTCAAATTCTACAAATTTTTTAAAGCTTGTTTAATGATCATTTCTACCGAAGCTTGCGGATTTTCCTTAACAATGGCATCCACCACTTTTTCAGACTGTTTGCGAACAAAGCCCAACGTCTCCAAAGCAGATAACGCTTCATTTTTGTTAGTATTGCTTGTTCCAGTAGAAATAGACGACAAACCGTACACTTTTAAAATCTTATCTTTTAAATCCAAAACCACGCGCTGCGCAGTTTTGGCCCCTATTCCTTTTACTGATTGGATCGTTGTTATGTCATTTTGCGCAATGGCATCCAGCACTTGTTCGGGCGCCAATGATGATAACATAGTTCTAGCGGTGCTTGCACCAACTCCAGAGACACTAATTAACAATCTGAAAATTTCTCGTTCTGCAACACCGGAAAAACCGTACAGTGTATGGGCGTCATCCCGAATAAGCAAATGGGTAAACAACTTAACATTTTCACTAGTGGGGAGTTCGGAAAATGTGTGCAAGGAAATATTGACAAAGTACCCTACTCCATTGCAATCTATCACTACATCGGTCGGATTTTTTTCAACCAGTCTGCCCTGTATATGGGTTATCATGTGTTAACGAAAACTTAAAGGCTCAAATATAGTATAATTATTTGCAACAGCCATTGGGGTTTTTGTGAAAATATTAGAGTTAATAAACTATGGATTTACTTGTTTTTCTGCCGCCGCTGCGCGTTTTTCCTTTTGTTGGGCATCCACTACGGCTACGGCTGCCATATTCACCATTTCTTCCACACTGGCGCCCAGTTGTAAAATGTGAACGGGCTTGCGCATTCCCAGCATAATTGGGCCGATGGACTCCACACCGTTAAGTTCTTTCAATAATTTATAGTTGCTGTTTGCTGAATCCAAATTTGGGAAAATAAGGGCGTTTACTTTCTTGCCAGCTAATTTTGAAAATGGAAATTTTTTCTGAAGCATTTCTGGGTTCAATGCAAAATCGGTTTGCAGTTCGCCATCAACTATCATATCTGGATTACTTTTGTGTAACAACTCTACAGCCTCACGCACCTTTGAAGCATGCGGATCTTTGGAAGAGCCGAAATTGGCATATGAAATCATCGCAATAACGGGCTGTAGTCCGAACATTTTCATCGTGTAATTCGTCATTTGTGCAATCTTGGCAAGTTCTTTCGCAGTTGGATCAATGTTTATTGAGGTATCAGAAAAAAACAATGGGCCGCGTTTAGTAAGCATCACATTTGTGGTAGCCACTTTTGTAACGCCTTCAAATCTTCCGACGGTTTCAAACACGGGAACTACAACGGACGGATACGAACGTGCATACCCTGAAATCATACAGTCCACATCGCCTTCGCTTAACATCATTCCCGCAAAATAATTCCGTTCGCGAATCAACTTTTCGGCAGTGTAAAGTGATATACCATTTCTTCTTCTCTTTTCCCAAAGCTTTTGGGCATAATATTTAAGTTTATCAGCGTTTTCATCACTTTTTGGATCGATAATTTCCAAATCTGCATCAAAATCAATCTGCTCCATCAATTCAAGTATGATATCTTTTCTACCCAACAAAACAGGTGTGCCAATACCTTCTTCAAAGACTATTTGCGCAGCCTTTAAAACATCCAAATGATCTGCTTCTGCAAAAACAATACGCTTTGGGCTAAGTTTTGCCCTGTTCATTAACAGACGAATTATTTTATTATCGCTGCCCATCCGTTCGTAAAGTTCATCCTGATATTTTTCCCAATCCGTAATTTCAGTAGTGGCAACACCACTTTCCATTGCTGCTTTGGCGACGGCGGGTGGTACGGCGGCTATCAATCTAGGATCGAAAGGTTTTGGAATAATATAATCTTTTCCAAAAGTAAGCTTGGTCTCGCCATAGGCAATATTCACTTGTTCCGGCACCGGTTCTTTTGCTAGGTCTGCCAACGCCTTTACAGCAGCCATTTTCATGGCTTCGTTGATTTTTGTAGCACGAACGTCCAACGCCCCACGGAAAATAAAAGGAAAACCAAGTACATTGTTCACTTGGTTGGGATGGTCGCTTCTACCCGTTGCCATGATGATGTCCTTTCTAGTCTTAATGGCCAAATCGTATTCAATTTCAGGATCGGGGTTGGCCATTGCAAAAACAATAGGATTGGGAGCCATGCTTTCCAGCATTTTTGGGGTAACAATATCTTTAACTGAAAGCCCAACAAACACATCGGCATCTTTCATTGCTTCATCGAGGGTATCAATTTTTCTATACGATGCAAATTCTGCTTTTTCTTCAGAAAGTTCTTCGCGATCTTTTCGTATAACTCCTTTGCTGTCCAGCATTACAATATTTTCGCTCTTAGCACCAAAAGCTTTGTAAAGCCGCGTACACGAAACCGCTGCCGCTCCCGCTCCACTGATTACTATTTTAACATTTGCGATATTTTTATCTGTAAGCTCCAAAGCATTGAGCAAAGCCGCCGCTGAAATTATTGCCGTGCCGTGCTGGTCGTCGTGCATTACGGGAATGTCCAGCTCTTCTTTTAGTCTTCTTTCTATTTCAAAAGCTTCGGGGGCTTTTATATCTTCAAGATTGATACCACCAAAAGTGGGCGCAATATTTTTTACGGTGGCAACAAATTCATCGATGTTTTCAGTGTCTATTTCTATATCAAAAACATCAATGTCGGCAAATATTTTAAAGAGTAATCCTTTACCTTCCATTACGGGCTTGGAGGCTTCAGGGCCAATATTCCCCAAGCCTAGTACAGCCGTTCCATTTGAAATTACAGCAACCAGATTGCCTTTGTTCGTGTATTTATAAACGTTATTTTTTTCCTTTTCAATTTCAAGGCAAGGTTCTGCAACTCCCGGCGAATAGGCCAACGAAAGATCCCGCTGGGTGGAATAGTTTTTTGTGGGAACTACTTGAATTTTCCCAGGCTTCGGCTTTGCGTGGTATAATAGGGCTTCTCTACGTCTGCTCTGTTTGCTCATATTTTGGTCTATTGATACTGTGGATATTTATAATTCTACGAATTATTATACTAATGTATAATTGTAAAGACTAACTTACAAAGTTATGATGTTAGTTGAAATGGCGAAAGTTTGTAGGTTAATCTTTCAAAAAGTTGATATTACGTTCTAAACCCAAAAACTTGGTGCGCTTTACGGCGCTTTTTTTAAATAATTTTTGAAAAACGTCTTCCGTAATTTCTTCCCAATCTTTTTTGGTCATAGATAACAGTTCGGGATGCGGGTTAAAAAGCGGCTCATTGTTCGGTTTGCTGAAACGGTTCCAGGGACAAACGTCTTGGCAAATATCGCAACCGAACATCCAATCTTCAAATTTTCCTTTTTCTGATGTGGGTATTTCATTCTTCAATTCAATGGTATAATAAGAAATACATTTGCTGCCATCCACTACTCTATCTGCAACAATTGCGTTTGTTGGGCAGGCATCAATACAGGCCGTACAACTTCCGCAGTGGTCGGTTACGGGTGTGTCGTACTCTAAATCCAGATCAACGATCAATTCAGCAATAAAGTAAAAGGAACCCAATTGTTTGGTGAGCAAATTACTATGCTTCCCAATCCAGCCCAAACCGCTTTTTGCAGCCCAAGCTTTATCTAAAACTGGCGCAGAATCAACAAAGGCGCGACCATGGACTTCGCCTATTTCTTCTGAAATAAAATCCATCAACTGTTTCAGTTTATCTTTTATAATGAAATGATAATCGGTACCGTAAGCGTATTTTGAAATTTTATACGTTTCCGAAGGTTGAAGTTCCGAAGGGAAATAATTCAGCAACAACGAAATAACGCTTTTGGAATCTGGAACTAAAAGTGTTGGATTCAGCCTTTTATCGAAGTGGTTTTCCATATAGGCCATTTCGCCGTGCATATCTTTATTTAGCCAATTTTCCAATCGGGGTGCTTGCTCTTCCAAAAATTCAGCCTTGCTGATTCCACATGACAAAAAACCGAGGCGCTTGGCTTCGGATTTTATTTTGGCTGTATTTTTAGATTTATCATTCACCGTTAAAAGTTGCTGGAATCGAGAAATTCTACCGCGAAATAGCACATTAAAAAAGTCCGCCCTGGGTTGGACCTTTCAATTTGCCGAGGTGTTTATAGGCTGCTTCGGTAACTTCACGGCCTCGTGGGGTTCGCATAATAAAGCCCTGCTGAATTAAAAAAGGTTCGTAAACTTCTTCAATGGTTTCAGTACTTTCTGAAACTGCAGTGGCAATAGTTGTGATTCCTACCGGACCGCCTTTAAATTTTTCGATGATGGTTGAAAGGATTTTGTTGTCCATTTCATCCAATCCATGCGCATCCACATGTAAAGCGTCCAATCCATATTTTGCAATTTCAATATCTATCTTACCATTTCCCTTTATCTGTGCAAAATCACGGATTCTTCGCAAAAGTGCGTTGGCGATACGCGGTGTACCACGGCTTCTGCCAGCAATCTCTATTGCGGCTTCCATAGTTATGGGTACTTGTAGAATTCCCGCACTTCGTTGTAAAATAGTAGTGAGCAATTCGGTGGTATAGTATTGTAATCTCGAAGAAATTCCGAACCGGGCACGCATAGGCGCAGTTAACAAACCCGAACGAGTAGTTGCACCAATAAGTGTGAAGGGATTTAGATTGATTTGAACCGAGCGTGCATTTGGACCCGATTCAATCATAATATCAATTTTGTAATCTTCCATTGCGGAGTAGAGGTATTCTTCAACAATTGGGCTTAAGCGGTGGATTTCATCAATAAAAAGAACATCGCGTTCTTCCAAATTAGTCAATAGTCCAGCAAGATCGCCCGGTTTGTCTAAAACAGGTCCCGAAGTTACACGAATGTTTACATTCAGCTCATTTGCTAAAATATAGGCAAGGGTTGTTTTCCCTAATCCCGGAGGGCCATGAAAAAGCGTATGGTCTAAGGCCTCACTACGCAAATTGGCGGCCTGGACAAAAATTTGAAGGTTTTCCAAAGCCTGATCCTGCCCAGTAAAGTCCTCAAAGCTAAGGGGCCGTAATTTTTTTTCAATATCAAGTTCCTGCGGTGATAGATTTTCTCCGGTGGGATCGAGGTGTTCGTTCATAACACAAATATAGTAATCCTTTAGAAGACGTTTGAAAAAACAAAGCCATACTTTTCAGTATGGCTTTTGAAATAAACAGTAGATTCCTCACTTCCTACATATTATTAACTCAATAGTGTAAAGATACGGCAAAAGCTTTGAAAAAATAATACGTAGTACTACGCATTCTATACGTAGAAAGAAAAAAGCCTTTTCAACATTGAAAAGGCTTTCTAAAAATTTTTATGGTAAAGATTAATGGTCTAATTCATCTTCGTTATCCTGCAGCGGAACGTTCTGGGGAATAAAATCCTGACCAGCAATTACATAATCGGTTTCGTCTTTATTGAGTTTACTATAATCATAAGCCCAACGATAAACGTGCGGAATAGGTCCATCCCAGTTTCCGTGTATGTGTTTTACTTCTGCAGTCCATTCCAACGTAGTTGCATTCCAAGGGTTTTTTGGACCTTTTTTCCCGTAGAAAATTGAATGGAAAAAGTTATACAAGAATACAACTTGAACAGAGATCGTTATAATCGCAAAGATTGTCATTACCACGTTAATGTCTGCCAAATCATCAAAATAAGGGAAAGCTGTATTGCTGTAATACCTACGAGGTAAACCAGCCATTCCCACAAAGTGCATTGGGAAGAAAATTCCATATGCTCCAATTGAAGTAACCCAGAAGTGAATGTAGCCTAGTTTCTTGTTCATCATTCTG
This sequence comes from Aequorivita sp. UBA3180, assembly GCA_002364215.1. Lineage (GTDB taxonomy): Bacteria > Bacteroidota > Bacteroidia > Flavobacteriales > Flavobacteriaceae > Aequorivita. Next base: position 42,181 of record DEXQ01000011.1, read on the forward strand.
CCCTCAAACATTTTTGGGAACCAGTGATAAACACCCGCGAGTAATCCATATAATGCTGAAATACCCATTACCAAGTGGAAGTGAGCTACCACGAAATATGTATCGTGAACGTTAATGTCCAAGGCGCTATCTCCAAGGATAATACCGGTTAGACCTCCAGTAATAAATGTGGAAACAAATGCTATGGAAAACAGCATTGCCGTATTCATCTGAAGGTTTCCTTTCCAAAGGGTCGTAATCCAGTTAAAAGCTTTTACTGCAGAAGGAATCGCAATCAAAAGTGTAGTAAAGGTAAATACAGAACCAAGGAATGGATTCATCCCCGAAATAAACATATGGTGCCCCCAAACGATAGTTGAAAGAAATGCAATAGCGAGAATAGATGCTACCATCGCTCGATATCCAAAAATAGGTTTACGGGAATTTGTTGCCATTACTTCAGATACTATACCCATCGCCGGAAGAATTACAATATAAACCTCTGGGTGACCTAGGAACCAAAATAAGTGCTCGAACAATACAGGAGAACCACCTTGATGGTGCAAAACTTCACCTGCAATATAAATATCAGAAAGGAAGAAAGAAGTTCCAAAACTTCTATCCATAATTAGCATTAATGCTGCTGAGAATAATACTGGGAAAGATACTACCCCAATAATTGCAGTAACAAAAAATGCCCAGATCGTCAAAGGAAGACGGGTCATGGACATACCTTTGGTACGCATATTAATTACGGTAACTATATAGTTTAATGAACCCAATAATGACGAAGCAATGAAAATTGCAATAGAGGTTAACCAAAGTGTCATCCCTGCACCTGAACCGGGGATGGCCTGGGGTAAAGCACTCAATGGAGGGTATATAGTCCAACCTGCAGAAGCGGGTCCAGCTTCTACAAAAAGTGAGAACAACATTACCACACTAGAAAGGAAAAACAACCAATAAGATACCATATTCAGGAATCCAGAGGCCATATCTCGGGCTCCAATTTGCAAAGGAATTAATAAGTTACTAAAAGTACCGCTCAAACCTGCCGTCAAAACAAAGAAAACCATAATAGTTCCGTGAATGGTAACCAATGCTAAATAAACGCTTGGATCCATTACTCCATCAGTACCCCATTTGCCCAAAAATATTTCGAAAATGGTGAATTTATGGTCTGGCCATGCCAATTGCAATCTGAACAACAATGACATCAATATACCTATAACCCCCATAAACAAACCTGTGATAAGGTATTGTTTAGAAATCATTTTATGATCTTGGCTAAAGATATATTTAGTTATAAATGTTTCTTTATGATGATGCCCGTGATCGTCGTGATGATCTTCTACTCCGTGGACCTGTGCGTGTGCTGACATATCTATTTAAGCTAATATTATTTACTTTCGAGTTGTTCTCCCAGTGTAGGTTGTTCGGCTAACCAGGCTTTATAATCTTCTTCAGATTCTACTACAATTTTCATCTGCATGTTATAATGGCTTATACCACAAATTTTATTACACAAAAGAATATAGTCGAATTCGTAAGTTTCCAAAGGCTCTTCCCCTGCCGCGGTAAGTGCGACACTTTTCTTTTTTCGAATTTCATTAATTCGTGCAACCTTATCAACTATCTTATCGTTTTGTCTCATCTCTGCCGTAGTTATAGTTGGGGTAAAGGCAAATTGAGTTATCATGCCCGGAACGCAGTTCATCTGTGCTCTAAAGTGTGGCATATATGCTGAGTGGAGTACGTCTTGTGAGCGCATTTTAAACAATACTTTTCTACCTACAGGCAAATGAAGTTCGGTTACTATTTTATCATCTTGTGCATTAGGATCTGCGGGATCTACTCCAAGTTGGTTAACGCCCTCTATTAAACGTACATTAGCTTCTCCAAGTGTATTATCATTCCCTCCATAACGTGCTTTCCAGTTAAATTGTTGAGCATATAATTCAACAATCAATGGATCGTCATCTTTATCTACATTCATAATATCTGTCCAGGTAAAGAGACCATAGATAATAAGACCGGCAAGTACTATTACAGGAATGATGGTCCAGATAAATTCCAGTTTATCATTATCTGCATAGAAGGTAGCTCTTTTTGCCTTGTTACCTCTATAAATAAACGCGAAATAGTGAAGCAGCCACTGTGTAAGTATACCAACCAGAAAAATGATGACCATAGAGATCAGCATCAAATTGTCTATTTTGGCACCGTGCTCAGATCCTGAATCTGGAAGTAGTACATCTCCCCAAAACCAAAAGGTAAGTATGGTCAAAATATAGATAAAAGCCAGAAAGCCCATCATCAGGTATCCCTGCGTGTTATTGTCTTTATCCGAAGCAATTTCGGAATTAACAGAAGGCTTTCCTTGCGCCAATTGAAATATTCTGCTCATTTGCCAAACAGAAATTCCAAAAAGAATAATTACTAATACAACTAAAAATGCGGTCATCTTACAATATCTTCTTTAAACTAATTGATTAAAAATGGTAGTTTTCACTTTCTTTAATAAACGGATCATTTTTCGGCCTTAAGGAAACTTTGCCAAGTCCCGTGCCTACAACAAAAATGAAAAGCCCCATAAAGAACAATAATGCTGCAATCTCTGGAATACCAAAATACCAGTTGTGTCCTACTGTTGAAGGCATCACTAAAAGGAATATATCAACATAGTGACCCACCAAAATAAATACAGCAGCAATAACTACAAACCAAGGTACTCTCTTGTAATCGCTATTCATCAATACAAGAATTGGGAATACAAAATTAAGAATAAGCATTCCGAAAAACAACAGTTTGTATTCTTGTATTCTGATGATGAAATATGTTACTTCCTCGGGAATGTTGGCATACCAAATAAGCATAAACTGGCTGAACCATAAATAGGTCCAGAAAATACTGAAAGCAAACATATATTTTGCCAAATCATGTAAGTGTTTATCGCTTACAAAGGGAATCAATCCGCGGCTTTTTAAATATATTGTCACCAAAGCAATTACAGTTATTGCTGAAACAAACATGCTAGCAAAAACATACCATGGAAACAAAGTACTGTACCAGTGTGGCGTCATAGACATAAACCAGTCCCAAGACATTGTTGCTTCCGTTACTATGAAAAATATAAGGAAAAACACCGATAACTTAAAGTTTTTTCTGTACGGATCATAGTTATTGGCATCAGCCTGAGCCAATGAATTTTTTCTAGAAAAATGACGGTATAGGTTCCAACCCAAAAGATAAATTACAGCACGAATTACAAAGAAAGGAAAATTAAGGTATCCTGATTTACCCTGTAAAATTTTATCCCCAGCGACAAGTTCTTCATTTTGCCATGGGAAGAAGTGAGTTCCTGCAAAAACAACTATTAAAAATACAATAATAGAACCGGGCAACAAGTATGTTGTAATACCCTCCATTATTCTATATAACACTGGAGACCATCCTGCTTGTGATGCATATTGAATTGCATAAAACACCAATACTCCAAGTGCAATCATCAAAAAGAAAAATGCTGCAACAAATGTTGCTGACCAAGGTCTTGTTTGTAACTGGTGCAACACATGTTCTTCGTGAGAAGCTGATCCATGGCCTTCTGGTTTTAGATCAGTGGCATGTTCCATAGCAGCTTCAGAATAGCCTTCTTCACCGCGAGCAACATCTACAAAGTTTGCTGTATGTTCTTCTTCACCGTGAGCTTCAACAGCGTGCTCCCCACCGTGGTGAGCATCCTGTTCAGCCATTATTTCTTTAACATCTTCTATAGTTTTTGGTGCAGTAAGAAAACCATAGGTTATTCCTGCAAGCCCAAGAACCATAATAATGATAGAAAACAGTTTTAATTTACTAGGTAGCGTGTACATATCTTTAGCTATTCTCTTTAATTTCTTACTTTTTTTCTACTTCGGAGGCAGTAACAGCTTCCATATTTTTTTCTTTCAAAACTTTTATTGAATCCTGAGCAGCTTTTGTGGTTTCCAGGATTCCAGGTTCACCATTTAAAGCAGCTTTTAAATTCATAACATGCATTGCTATTTGCCAGCGTTCTTTTTCGCTTACTTGTGAAGCGTATGAACCCATTGCGTTTAAACCGTAGGTTTGAACATGATATATACCTCCCATCACAATATTACGTCCTGCATCAGCATAGCTTGGAATTCCTAGAAACTTTTCCCGTTTCACCAAAATTCCCTGTCCATCTCCAGTGTCTCCATGGCATACTGCACAATATAACGTATATAATTGCGCTCCTGTAGCTAAGTTTTCCTCAGTTACATCATAAGGGCTCTGCAATTCAGCTTTTGCAAGTTCCAAACCGGCCGTACTGTTTTCATAATCGTATGGTGTAAAACCACGGGGAACTGTATTATCTGGTGGAATCATTGCTTCTTGTTGATCTGGGAATACAGGATATTCACCATAGGTTTCGTAGCTAACCGGTTCATACATATTAGGAAAATACTGATAGTTCGGTTTATTATCGTTAAAACAAGAAACCATGGTTGCAGAGGCAATAATGGCAATTCCTATGTTTATTAATGTTTTCATATTAATGGTCTTGCTCGTTTTCAATTAGACTAATTTCCGATGCGCCTGTGTCATATAAAAACTTTGTAAGTTTTTCTACGTCGTGGTTTTCGGCATCAACTTCCATTAAGAAATGATCATCTGTAGTACGTAAATCTGGATTTTCAGCTTTTTTGAATGGCCAAAGTTTACTTCTCATATAAAAGGTTATTACCATTAAGTGAGCAGCAAAGAAAACTGTTAGCTCAAACATAATAGGTATAAACGCTGGCATATTTTGATAAAATGTAAAACTTGGTTTTCCTCCAATATTTTGAGGCCAGTCTTCAATCATTATATAGTTCATCAGCAACACAGCGACACTCAACCCGGTAAGGCCATACAAAAATGAGGTGATCGCAAGCCTTGTGGGGGCCAATCCTACGGCGTGGTCAAGACCATGAACAGGAAATGGCGTGAAAACTTCAGAAATATGATAATTTGCAGAACGTGTTTGCTTAACGGCCTGCAATAACAGATCGTCATCAGTATAAATAGCGTGTATCTTTTTTGAAGCCATAATTAGTTTTTATTTTTTAAAATTAGTGCCTGTCCTGCCCAATCATCTCGCTTGGCCCTTCCAGGGAAATCACTAATTATCTCGTCCAATAAATCGTATTCGCGGTCAGTCATTCTGCTTACCTGCTCAAAAGTAAAAATACCCAATTGATGAAGTTTTTGTTCCATTACTGGCCCAACCCCACTTATCTTTTTAAGATCGTCTTGTGTTTGGGTTGCAGGATCAAATGTACCGATACCGCTGAGTAGGTTATCAATTTTGTCCTTGTGGGCTTCATAATCTACCTCGTTGTTTTCTGTTTCTTCGTCAAGTTCATTAAATGAAGAATCAAAATTTTTATCTTCAACGTTTGCTGAAGGACCTGCATCGGCAGGGTAAGGTTCTACATTTTGCACGTGGCTATGGTCATCACCGTGCACCGCACGCAATTTTTTAAATGATTCACCAGAAGATTTCAAAATTGTTTTTACTTCAGCCTGGGCAATCACTGGGAAAGTACGTGCATACAAAAGGAAAAGCACAAAGAAGAATCCAATGGTTCCTATAAATGTTCCGATATCTACAAATGTAGGTTGAAACATCGCCCAAGTGGAAGTCAATCTGTCTTTACTCAAATCGATAACAATAATATCAAAACGCTCGAACCACATTCCAATGTTAATAATCAATGCAACAATGAATGTCCACACGATATTTCTTCTCAATTTTTTCACCCAAAGTGATAATGGCACAATAAGATTACAGATTATAAGTGCCCAGAATGCCCACCAATAAGGACCAGTTGCAGCGCCAAAGGATAGATAAGCGTAATTTTCATAAGGCACACCAGAATACCAAGCAATGAAATATTCAATAATATATGCCGTGGTTACAATTCCACCTGTAAGCAAGATAACCTTGTTCATATATTCAATATGAAGTATGGTAATATAGGCTTCAAGGTTTGACACTTTACGCATAATAATCAAAAGTGTCTGCACCATTGCAAAACCTGAAAATATAGCTCCTGCAACAAAGTAAGGTGGATAGATGGTACTGTGCCATCCGGGAACTACCGAAGTAGCAAAGTCAAAAGATACAATTGTATGTACCGAAAGTACCAGTGGCGTTGCCAAACCTGCCAAAACAAGTGATACTTCTTCAAAACGTTGCCAGTCTTTTACACGGCCACTCCATCCAAAACTTAGGATGCCATATATTTTTTTCTGAAAAGGGCTAGTAGTCCTGTCGCGAATCATTGCAAAATCTGGAAGTAATCCGGTCCACCAGAATACAAGGGATACCGAAAGGTATGTTGAAATTGCAAATACGTCCCAAAGCAATGGTGAGTTAAAGTTTACCCATAGTGATCCAAATTGGTTTGGAATAGGAAGTACCCAATACGCCAACCATGGTCGCCCCATGTGGATAATAGGGAATAAACCTGCTTGCACTACTGCAAAAATGGTCATCGCTTCAGCAGAGCGGTTAACAGCCATTCTCCATTTTTGACGGAAAAGTAGTAATACCGCCGAAATAAGTGTTCCAGCGTGACCAATACCTACCCACCAAACAAAGTTTGTGATATCCCAAGCCCAGCCAATGGTTTTGTTCAATCCCCAGACTCCAATTCCGGTTGAGACTGTATAAATAATACAACCCAGTCCCCATAAAAATGCTACTAGGGCAATGGTAAAAACTATCCACCAAGATTTATTGGCCTTTCCCAGAACGGGTGCCCCAACATCTACACTGATGTCATGATAGGACTTCTCTCCCAGAACCAACGGCTCTCTAATAGGTGCTTCGTAGTGTGACGACATATTTAATTCTTAAATAATTGGTTTTTTATTAATTTTTATGCTTCTGAAGTGTTTTTGATAATGGCATGATAGAAAACATTTGGCTTTGTACCTACATTCTCTAATAGGTGGTACATGCGGTCATTTCCTTTAAGCTTTAATACTTCAGAATCTTTATCATTTACATCCCCAAATACCATTGCGCCGGTTTCACAAGCGTTTGCACAAGCTGTTTGGAATTCACCGTCTTTCACAGGTCTTCCGTCACGTTTTGCGTCAAGTATAGTTTTTTGGGTCATTTGTATACAAAGTGAACATTTTTCCATAACCCCACGCGAACGCACGTTCACGTCTGGATTAAGAACCATTCTTCCTAAGTCATTATTCATATTGAAATCAAATGCATCATTCTCTGCATACAAGAACCAGTTGAAACGACGAACCTTATATGGACAGTTGTTTGCACAGTAACGCGTACCCACACAACGGTTGTAAGCCATTTGGTTTTGTCCTTGGCGACCATGTGATGTTGCCGCTACTGGACAAACAGTCTCACAAGGCGCATGGTTACAGTGCTGGCACATTACAGGCTGAAATGCTACTTGAGGGTTTTCGTATGCTGGAACCTCAACCACTTTATAGGAATCAAAAGCAGGAAGGTTTTCAAGGGTTTCAATTTCTTCTTTGAAAGATTCTCCAGCAGAATAATATCTGTCAATGCGCAACCAGTGCATGTCCCGGAACTTTCTTACTTCTTCTTTACCAACAACAGGAACGTTATTTTCTGCGTGACAAGCAATAACGCAAGCGCCACAGCCCGTACAAGCGTTCAAATCTATGGAAAGATTGAAGTGGTGGCCCACGGTGTCTTCAAAAGGGCTCCATATATCTGCCTTTTTATCTCGAACAGAAATTGGACTGTGATCGTAATCCGTCACAGGAATAGAGTTCCAAACTGATTTATCTTTAGTGTTGAAAATCTCAAGGGTTGTTTCCTTAATAATATCCTCACTACGTCCGGCCATGGTGCTTTGCAGCTGTACACAAGCAAACTCGTGCATACCGCTAGCCTTTTCAATAGTTACTTTTTGAATATTTGAGAAGTTTTGATATAGAGGATAAGCGTTTACACCTGTTTGCATCTCCTCTTGAATTGCAGCTTTCTTACCATAACCCAAAGCCAAACCAACAGAGCCTTTGGCCTGTCCTGGCTGAATGATTACAGGAACGTTTTCTACTACAACATTGCCAAGTTTAATATTCACATAGCTACCGTTTAAAGCCCCATTGGAAACATGCTCATTAACAAGATCTAAAGCTTCTGCATCTGCAGCAGAAACAGTAAGATAATTGTCCCAAGACGCTCTTGTAATTGGATCTGGCAATTCCTGCAACCAAGGGTTGTTTGCTTGTTGACCATCTCCTAACCCAACTGAAGTATAGAGAGTAAGGTCATACCCCCCTTCTTGCGAAAGGAATGATAGTGCACCGTTTGAAGTACCTTCCTCTATTACACCAGCTCCTTCTGCAGCGGCATTTACTTGCTCCATTGTCACTTCAACATCACTGGCAAGAAAACCATCGTGAAGTGCTTGGCTCCATGAACCCCCTGCTAAAACAGAACTAGTCCAAGTTTCTTTTAAGTAGTCGTAATAATTTTGTGTATTACCGGTCCACTGCAAAATACTATCTTGAAATTGTCGTGTATTGAACAACGGACGGATAGTAGGTTGAGTAAGACTATAAGTTCCTTTCTTAATTTGTGCATCACCCCAAGACTCTAAATAATGGGGCGTTGCGGCAACCATTTTTGCTAAAGAGGCGGTTGCATCTTGCTTCATAGCAAATGCAAGGCTCATTTCTAACTTTTGGTAACCTTCTGCAAATTCTGTTGCGTTTGGCAATGAATAAACAGGATCAACCCCTACAGTGATTAAACCTTTGATGCTTCCTGAAATTACACCATTCACTACGTTCATCACTTCGCTATTGCTCGCCTGTCTGGTAAGCAATGGCCTATTTACATCTATTGCCTCACTATTAGCATTAAAATTTAAAGCTAGTGTTTGAGATGCAACGTCTGGTAAATTTGTAACCAACAAAGCTTTGCTTCCCGCTTTCTGGAGTTGTGCTTTAGCTTTAGCAACTGCATCTGCAATATTTGCGGGCAAGCCTGAAGCACTTCCACCGGTCAATGCTTTTAAAATTTCTACTTGTTGAGAAGGTGTGGCCGGCACGCGTTTGTCAGCTTTTCCGCCAGTAAGTGTCAAGTTAGCCTCAAACTGAATATGGCGCGACATTTTTCCGTTTTTCGGAATACGTCCTTGCGCATAGCCTTTGCTATAGCTCCCACCCTGCCAATCTCCTAAGAAATCTGCCCCGACGGAAACAATCACTTCAGCTTTTGAAAAATCGTAATCAGGCAGTGCTCGGGTTCCGTATTTATTTTGAAAAGCGTCCAAAGCTCCTGAGCATGAAACTGCATCATAAACAACGTGGCGAACGTTTGGATACTTGGCAGTAAATTCAGAAATTAACTTTGATGTTGAAGGGCTGGCGAAAGTTTGCGTAAGCAACACAATGTCTTTTCCTGCCATTTCATTCATTTTCTGGGCAACAGCCGTATCAAATTCTGGCCATGTAACAGCAGCGCCATCTAGCATTGGCCCTGTCAATCTGTTTTTATCGTACAATGATAGTACAGAAGCATGCACTCTTGCATTTGCGCTTCCTCCATTCACTGCTAAATCATTTCTTTCAATCTTAATGGGACGTCCTTCGCGAGTTTTTACCAAAACATTGGCAAAATCAAAACCATCGGCCATTGTAGAAGCATAATAGTTTGCAACTCCGGGAACAATTTCATCGGGCTGAACTACGTACGGGATAGATTTAACCACAGGACCTTCACAGGCGGCCAAAGTTGCAGCTGCCGTAGTAAAGCCTACATACTTTAAAAAATCACGACGCGTAGTTGAAGAAGATTCCAATGCTTCCTTATCGCCAAGAAACTCGTCTGTAGGTATTTCGGTTACAAACTCATTGTCCTGTAGCGCCTTCACAATTGTGCTGTCTTCTTTCAGCTCTTCAACACTTTTCCAGTATTTCTTGTTTGATGCCATATTGCTATCTGTAATTTTCCTTTAAAATTTTATTAATAATGACATTTTCCGCATTCCAATCCACCCATTTCGGCGATAGTTAGTTTCTCAACACCATATTTCTTTGAAAGCTCTTCGTGTATCTTGGCGTAATATTCATTGGTCGCCAAGTTTACATTAGTTTCTCGGTGACAATTAATACACCATCCCATTGTGAGTGGCGCAAATTGTTCAACAATTTCCATTTCTTGAATTTCTCCGTGACAGGTCTGGCAAGCAATTCCGGCCACTGTTACGTGCTGCGAGTGATTAAAATATGCGAAATCTGGCAAATTATGGATACGAACCCATTTAACAGGCTCTGTCTTACCTGTATACTTTTGCTCAGCAGGATCCCAACCTACGGCCTTATACAGCTTGGCAATCTCGCCATCGTAGAATTCTTTTGAATACTCTTCCGTAGCTGTTTCCGGGGCCACTTCTGAAATATTTTTGTGACAGTTCATACAAACGTTCAAGGAAGGAATTCCCGAATGTTTACTTTTTCTTGCGGAACTGTGGCAGAAATTACAATCTATCTGATTATCGCCTGCGTGAATTTTATGTGAATAGTGTATAGGCTGAACCGGAGCATATCCTTGGTCTACGCCTACTTGCATCATATAGCCATATGCGAAATACCCTGCGGAAAGCAATAGGAATATTGAAAAGACCAACACTAAAAATTGGTTTTGAACAAAAGCCTTCCAAATCGGGGTGCGTTTTTCTTTTTCTTCATATACCACTCCATTTGCCTCAGCAATTCTTTTCAATGTATTGGTAACCAAGAACAGCATAATAACCAATAACAAGAAAATAAGCGCTAGAGCAGCAATTACTATGGAATTAGACACAGAACCCCCGTCATTACCAGCATTTGAAGTTGCAGTTTCAGCTCCTGCTGCAGCCACAGGATCAGCTTTTGGCTGATCGGTATAGGCAAGAATATCGTCAATATCTGTTTCAGATAGCGCAGGGAACGCCGTCATTACAGCTTTATTATTTTCCTCAAAAAGTTTTACCGCCTGAGCATCTCCAGCAGCAATAAGAGCCTGGCTATTGTGGATCCACTTGTAAAGCCAGTCTCGATCAAACTTTTCACCAACACCTCTAAGCGCCGGGCCAACTGCTTTTTTATCCAATTTATGGCAAGCAGCACAATTGGCTTTAAACAAAGCCTCGCCTGCGGCAGCATCACCTCCAGCACCAGTAGCAACACCCGCAGAAGCTTCAGTTGGAGTCTCAGCAGGAGCATCCTGGGAATATATGGTAGTTGAAAAAGTTAGTAAAAACACTAACAAAAGAAGTGGCAATTTTGAGCGTAGATGTATAAAATTCACCTTTTTCATCTGTTGATTATATAGTTTTTTATTGATTAGATGGAATTAGCTTACAAGTTATTTCGGCTGGTCTCGAAATTTCTTATTGCGCCCATTTCATACTAATGGTTAAATTATGGTCGATAGTTTGGTACAGAATTGGTTACAAACAAATGTAACCTTAATGCTCATTCTGAACCACAAATAAAGCAGCAAAAGTACATTATAAAGTCGATTTTGAAAATGCAAACAAAGTGTTAACTATTAATTTATATTTGTTCTAAATAATATTTTGATGACCTACACAGTTATTAAGTTTTACCTTTGCACTTAAAGAAATAAGCAGATGAATTTACAAACCTATTCCAAAATAATTATTGCCAGCATATTAATGAGCTTCTATTGCGGTAAAAGCTTTGGGCAAAGCGCCTCATTAAACATAAATACAGATCCAAAAATAACCCAACTCCTGGAACTGAAAAAAGATTTGGAAAAGGAAAATAAGCTTTCTGATGGTTATACCATCCAGCTATATTATGGCGAACTGGACAAGGCAAACCAAATGTTAAGAAAATACCGTGGTAGCTATGGCAACTGGCCCGCCTCGATTGAATATGAAACCCCAAACTATAAAGTCTGGGCAGGAAATTTTGCCTCCAGGATTGAAGCAGAGAGAGCACTTCTTGAAATTCAGAAAAGCTTTTCTTCGGCGTTTATACTAAAACCCGAAAGAAGAAAATAAAAACGCCCTGAAAAATAATTTTCAAGGCGCTCTGCAAATTATTTGATTTTTGAATTATTTCAGCTTTTTCTTCACAGCTACTTCCTGGAAAGCTTCAATAACATCATTCTCATAAATGTCGTTGTAGTTCTTAATTTGAATACCACAATCATACCCTTTCGAAACTTCTTTCACGTCATCTTTAAAACGTTTTAAAGAAGCAAGTTCTCCAGTGTAAACCACTACTCCCTCACGGATCAGGCGAATGTTGGAGCTTCGGAATATTTTTCCTGTTAATACCATACATCCCGCAATTTTACCAACTTTCGAGATTTTGAAAGTCTCACGAATTTCAGCAGTACCGGTAATTTCTTCTTTCATTTCTGGAGAAAGCATCCCTTCCATTGCATCTTTCACGTCATTAATAGCGTCATAAATGATGGAATAGGTACGGATGTCTATTTCTTCCTTATCTGCAATTTGACGTGCATTGCCCATTGGACGTACGTTGAAACCAATAATAATTGCATCAGAAGCCGAAGCGAGAAGCACATCACTTTCGGTAATAGGCCCCACTGCTTTGTGGATTATATTAACTTGAATTTCTTCTGTGGAAAGTTTCAATAATGAATCTGTCAAAGCTTCCACAGAACCATCAACGTCACCTTTAAGGATAATGTTCAATTCCTTGAAATCACCAAGGGCGATACGTCTTCCAATTTCGTCAAGCGTAATATGGCGCTGTGTTCTTACAGACTGCTCTCGCTGTAATTGAGTTCGTTTGGTAGCAATAGCTTTTGCTTCACGCTCGTCTTCAAATACATTAAATTTATCACCCGCTTGTGGCGCACCGTCTAAACCAAGTACTGAAACTGGTGTTGATGGCCCGGCCTCTTTCACATTATTTCCTCGCTCATCCTGCATTGCCTTAACTTTTCCGCTGTGCTGGCCTGCAAGAACGTAATCACCTACTTTTAAAGTACCGCCTTGCACAAGAACTGTTGAAACATACCCACGACCTTTATCGAGGAACGCTTCTACCACGGTACCATTTGCTTGGCGATTTGGATTTGCCGTTAGCTCAAGTAATTCCGCTTCAAGCAGCACTTTTTCAAGTAACTCCTTTACGCCATCTCCAGTTTTTGCTGAAATGTCATGCGACTGTATCTTTCCACCCCAATCTTCAACCAAAAGGTTCATATTGGCAAGTCCTTCTTTTATTTTATCTGGATTTGCGTTGGGCTTATCTATTTTATTTATTGCGAAAACTATTGGAACACTCGCTGCTTGTGCGTGGCTAATGGCTTCCTTGGTTTGCGGCATAATATCATCATCTGCTGCAACCACAATAATTGCAAGATCGGTAACTTGGGCTCCACGGGCACGCATTGCTGTAAACGCTTCGTGACCAGGAGTATCAAGGAATGCTATTTTTTGCCCCCCTTCCAGTTCAACGCCGTAGGCTCCAATGTGCTGGGTAATTCCACCGGACTCACCGGCAATAACATTTTCCTTACGGATGTAATCCAAAAGTGAAGTTTTACCGTGATCAACGTGACCCATTACGGTAACAATCGGCGCACGTGGCTCAAGATCTTCTGGAGCATCAACTTCTCGATCTATAGATTCTTCAATGTCAGCTGTTACAAATTCCACTTCATAACCAAATTCTTCAGCAACAATGCTTAAGGTTTCGGCATCAAGACGCTGGTTCATGGTAACCATCATTCCTAAGCTCATACAGGCCGAAATAATTTTGGTAACGGGAACATCCATCATCGTTGCCATTTCATTAGCAGTTACAAACTCTGTAACTTTAATAAGTTTGCTGTCTGCTTCCTGCTGTGCAAGCTCGTCTTCGGATTTTTGACGGTGCGTATCTCTTTTTTCACGACGGTACTTGGCTCCTTTACCTTTTGACGATTTCCCTTGAAGTTTCTCTAAGGTTTCACGTACTTGCTTTTGCACTTCTTCCTCGCTCGGCTCTTCTTTTGGAGTGCTGCTTCGGCCCTTTCTGCCAGTTCCGCGATTGTCTTTAAAGTTATTACCACCACCTTTGTTGGTTTCTTTGCTTATACGGCGCCTTTTGCCTTTTTTGTCTTTTTTATCATCAGACTTGGCCTCTTTTTTCTTTTCGGGTTTTTTGAACTGGGTAAGATCTATCTTTTGACCCGTAAAATTCGGCCCATCAAGTTTACGATATTGGGTTGTAACGGTATCTGACTCTTTGGAGGTTTCTTCCTTGGGCTCCTCTTTTATAACTGGAGTCTCTTTAACAGCAGGCTTTTCTTCTTTTTTCTCCTTTTCTTCCTTAACAGGAGCAACAGGCTTTGTTTCTTCCGTTTCTTTTTTCTCTACCTTGGGTTTTTCAACAACAACCTCTGGCTTTTCTTCTTTTTTGGTCTCAACAGGCTTCTCTGTTTCTTTAGGTTCTTCCTTTTTGGCTTTTTTTGTATCCAGGTCAATTTTACCTACCTGTTTTGGACCATCAAGTTTTGCTTCCGCTTTTATTACGCGCGAAGATTCTTCTTTCTTCTGTTTCTCCTCCATTTCGCGCTCGCGCTCTAAACGAAGTTCTTCTTTTTCTTTGCGTTTTTCTTCGCCTACTTCCTTGGAAGCTACTTTTTTACTTTTGTCGGTTTCAAACTCTTCAAAAAGGACTTCGTATTCTTCACCCGTTATTTTGGTATTGGGACTTGCGTCCACATCGAACCCCTTGGAACTCAAAAATTCCACGGCACGATCCAACGAGATGTTGAACTCACGTAATACCTGACTTAGTCTTTTCGTTTTTACTTCAGCCATAAATGCTTTTTCCTGATTTGTCTTTTTAAAAAATTTGTATAAAAGTAGTTAAAGTTTCAACTACTCTTCAAATTCTTCTTTTAATATATTTATAACGTCGCGGATTGTTTCCTCCTCCAGATCGGTGCGTTTTACCAGATCATTGATGTCGTGCTCCAATACGCTTTTGGCGGTATCTAAACCTATTTTGTGGAATTCCTCGATGATCCAGCCTTCTATTTCATCGGAGAATTCGCTCAACTCTACGTCTTCTTCTGCCCCTTCGCGAAGTACATCTATTTCATACCCTGTTAACTGACCGGCAAGACGAATGTTGTGTCCGCCGCGGCCTATAGCCTTACTTACTTCTTCTGGGCGAAGAATAACTTCAGCACGTTTTTTCTCTTCGTCAATCTTGATGGAAGTTACTTTTGCGGGGCTCAAAGCACGCGTTATGTAAAGGTTCAGGTTGTTTGTGTAATTGATAACGTCAATATTTTCATTGCCTAACTCACGAACGATGCCGTGGATTCGGGAACCTTTCATACCCACACAGGCACCTACGGGATCAATACGGTCATCGTAAGAATCTACGGCTACTTTTGCTTTTTCGCCAGGGATACGCACTACCTTTTTTACGGTAATTAATCCATCAAAAACCTCTGGGATTTCCTGTTCGAAGAGTTTTTCAAGGAAAACCGGATTGGCGCGGCTCATAATAATGGTCGGCTTATTTCCTTTCAAATCAACGCTTTCAATAATTCCACGCACGTTGTCTCCTTTTCTGAAAAAATCTGAAGGAATTTGCTTTTCCTTCGGAAGAATTATTTCATTGCCCTCATCGTCCAAGAGAATAACGGCACGGTGACGGATGTGGTGAACTTCGGCAGTGTAAATTTCTCCTTCAAGATCCTTAAACTGCTTGTAAATGATAGTATTGTCGTGCTCGTGGATTTTTGAAATAAGGTTTTGGCGCAATGCCAAGATGGAACGGCGACCAAGGTCAATAAGTTTTACTTCTTCCGAAACATCCTCGCCGATCTCAAAATCGGGCTCAATTTTTCGGGCAGCGCTCAATGAAATTTCCTCGTTCGGGTCTTCCACTTCCCCATCGGCCACTACTATGCGGTTTCTCCATATTTCAAGATCGCCCTTGTCTGGGTTTACAATAATATCAAAGTTATCATCGCTCCCGTACTTTTTTTTCAGGGCATTTCTGAAAACTTCTTCAAGTATCGCCATAAGCGTTACCCTGTCTATTTGTTTATCGTCCTTAAATTCCGAAAAAGATTCGATTAGTGCTAAGTTTTCCATATCAATTAAAATGTTATCATCACTTTTGCTTCCATAATATCTTTGTAGGGCAAGGTTGCCTCTTTTTGAACGGTAACTTTTCCCTTTCCAATAGGCTTGGGCTCGCGCGCAGACCATTTTAGGGTAAAGCTGTCTTCTGTTACGGCGGTTAATTCGCCTTCAATTTTTTCTCCGTCTTTGGTTTTAATCTTTAAATTTCTGCCTATATTTTTTTTGTACTGTCTAGGCAATGTCAATGGTTCTGAAACACCTGCGGACATTACTTCCAAAGAAAAATCATACTCCTCGCGGTCCAGATTGTGCTCTATGGCACGGCTAACCGCTATGCAATCTTCTACCGTAACGCCTTTATCGCCGTCCAGGATGACCCGTATTTGGTTGTCTTCAGAAATATTTAGGTCGATCAAAAACAGTGATTTGTTTTCTTCCAGCGCATTTTCCAGCAGTTCTGCTACTTTTTCACGCATCATTTTAAGCTATAAAAAGAGGGGACTTTAGTCCCCTCAGATAGTTTCGTATCAAATTCGGTGCAAATATACTACATTTTTTAATATTATAAAAACCAAGCGCAAACGATTTATTTTTGTACTTTAATGCTTCCAAAAACACACAAAACCGATCAATTTTATGAAACGTATCCTCGTCCCAACCGACTTTTCCGAGCAAGCTGAAAATGCTTTGAAAGTAGCTCTGAAATTCGCCGAAAGGCATAAAAGTGAAATATTCGTTCTCCATTCTATGGAAATGCCGTTGCATTTGGCCACTTCAAGTGATTCAGGGACGCTTCCGGAATCGCTGTATTTTATAAAATTGGCTGAAAAACGTTTTAGTGAAATGCGCGCAAAACCGTATCTGAAAGGAACAACGGTAAATGAAGCCATTGGCCACAACGAAATTTATGAGGATATTGAAGAAGCTTGCAAAAAAAACAAAATAGATTTAATTGTTATGGGCTCCAGTGGAGCCAGCGGCTTTAAGGAGATGTTTGTAGGAAGCAATACTGAAAAAGTAGTCAGAACTTCCAAAATACCGGTGCTGGTAATTAAAAACAATCATGAACAATTCAACGTTACGGATTTTGTATTCGCTACAGATTTTTCAGAAGAAGGCCGTGGGGCATTGGACAAGGCACAAAAATTTGCAAAAAAACTTGGGGCAAAAATGCATTTACTTTTTGTAAACACACCCGCAGATTTTAAAACTTCTGTGCAAGCGCAAAACATAATGGAAAACTTTGTAAGAGGTATGGGCGTTGAAAACTACACATTAAATATATATAATGATACTTCTGTAGAAAAAGGCATTCTCAACTTTGCAAAGCACATTAATGCACAACTTATAGGGATGGGCACCCACGGCCGTAAAGGAATATCACATTTCTTTAATGGCAGCATTAGTGAAGATATGGTAAACCACGCCAATATGCCAGTGATTACTTTCAAAATTTAAATGAAGTATTTGTTTCTCGCAACAGTGTTTCTTTTACTGAGCTGTAAGAAGCTTGGGGATGGAAATCAGCCTGCGACAGAGATTATCATTGATGAAAACCCAGTTGTTATAAATGAAGAACCGCCGCCGCCCGAAGGTGCCATTAGAGCTGATTTTATTGGAAATAAAGACTCTATTTATGCTTTTGTAAAAGAAATGGATACTTCAACCGAAAAAACTTTGATTGGTTTTGAAAATGAACTGCTGCCCGAACTAACTATACCCGAAAGCATCGGCGCTCACTTGCATCTTATAAAACTTAAGAATTTTCAAAACGACGTTTTATTGGTAAACGCAAAATTGAAGGATACAAATTTTAACGAATACTATGTTTTCGTCTGGAAAGACTCCCTTTGGAAACAACCCGTGAAACGCTTTAACATTCACAAAAGCAATATGACCGATAAATTGGTCCCAATAAGGAACAATCCAGAAGACAGCACACTACTATTGCGTTACTATTCAGTTTTTGTTATGGATCGGAAAAGTGAGAAAAAATTCACTTGGAAGCTAATGAGTGAAAGTGTCCCGATTGAGGAATAATTTTATGCCCTTCTATCGATTAAATCGATAGGTTTTCTACTTAGGGGCGGAAAACGCAGTGATTCTATTTCTTCAGAAGAAGCAAATTCAATCTTTGGCGCAACACGAAGTTTTGCGCGGAAATGGTCCTTTATTTCCAATAATAAATCCTCAGAAATTTTTTCCGAAGCTATTTTAATCAAAATTTCATCGGTGCCAAGTTCGTTGTGGAAAATTTCAATCACATAGCTTTCTATTCCCGAAAAATCGTTCAGAATATTATACATCGCAGGCGGATACAAGGTTGTACCTTTATATTTAATCATCTGCTTTTTTCGGCCTACAACCGGCCCTAAACGCAGGGTATTTCTGCCACATTTGCAAGGTTCATTATAAGCTTGAACCATATCGCCCGTTTTAAAACGTAGCAAAGGCATGGCCTCTACACCCAAAGTTGTTATGGTCAACTCGCCCACTTCCCCTTCGGAAACCGGCAAATTATTGTCATCCAAAATTTCAGCGATTATGAGTTCTGGATGGTGGTGGCCACCGTTGTGAATTTCACATTCGTTGAAGGCCGTGCTCATTTCGGTGGAGGCATAGGTTGAAAAGAGTTCGATGTCCCAATCCTTTTTTATTTTTTTTGCCAAAATGTTCAGTGAAAAATCCTGTTCGCGGATGGGTTCGCCTATGCAGATTGCAGCTTTTACGCCCGTATTTTTTAAATCTATTTCGTGCTGTTGCGCATATTCAATTAACTTCAAAAGAAAAGACGGAACCGTAATTAAATAGGTTGGCTTAAACTTTAAAATAGAATCCCACTGCAATTCCGGAATGCCCGAACCCACGCGAATAATTCCCGAGCCCAATTTCCGAGCGCCCAAAAAATACGCCAACCCGGCCATAAAACGGCGGTCCATTGTCGTCATTAACTGTAAAGTATCTTCTTTCCCAATGCCACAACACACAAAGGAAATCGCTTCATTATATGCCAAACGTTCCAAATCATTATCGGTTAGCGCAAAAGTTACTGGATCGCCCAATGTACCCGAAGTGGTTACATAATCGATGATTTCAGATTTTGGGACACAGATAAAATCGTCATTAAATTGTTGAAGGTGGTCTTTTGTTGTAACTGGAATTTTTTGAATATCTTCCAACGTTTTTATTTCTGAAATCCGAATGTTGCTCTCTTTGAAAAAGCGTTTATAGAAAGGAGAATTTTCATCCAAATATTGAAGAGTCTTTTTCAATTTTTCTTCTTGAAATGTTTTAATTTCTGCTGTTGAAGCTTTCTCTATCTCTGGAATCATTCTCCTAATTTTTTTAAATAATGTTCTATCTTTTCTTTATCCGGAACGGTTGTAATTTCTTTCGTCAAAGCCTTTTCAAAAGCAATTTTCGCGGCGGCATCATAATTTTTTTCAAAGTAATACTTTCCCGTTAAATAATAAGCTTTCCAATACTCAGGATTTTTTTGTTGCAATGCGGCAAGTTTTTCTGCTGAAATAGTTTCCTTATTTTCAATTGCCGCTTCCACTTCCCGCTCCAAAACTCGGTATTCTTCGTAATCTTTATATTCTTTTGAATGCACAAAAGGATCTTCGGAAATGTTTCCTTTTGAATTTGAAATGGTTTTAGTTGCCGGATTTCCTTGTCTATTTGCAAAAACTTCATCTAAATCATATTCTACAAATTCGCCCAACTGATACGGATTGGAAGAAACCCAAACCTTTCGGCTTTCGGGTTTAAAAACAATGCCGTGGTGCGCCAAAAGTTGGTTTAATGCTTTTTCATTGCCAAAACCAATTTCTTTGTCGTCCAATCCTTTTTTATTCCGAAGAATGGCAACTGCATCATTAACATTCAGTTTTTTGTCTTCTGAAATCAATTCTTCCATTCTTTCAAAACGGTACATCGAGTGGCTTTCTTCAATCCATTTCAAATTTCGTTCGTCGTTTTTATAAGCCTCACTTTGGAAGTGGTTGCTGCAAATAAGTTCATCGGTATTTTCAACTTCATAAACGCCGAAATTATCCGGCGCCACTTCAATAATCGCCGCTTTCTTATCTTTTGCGCTGCCCACAAAAATAGCTTCGGAAACAAAAACTTCACGCTTTTTTGCAATGGCAACGGCCTCTTCAATAGTTGAAGCGTATTGTAAAATCTCACGGGTTACGATTGAAATCGGCGTTTTTGCAACTAGAGGAATCTCAGATTTTCCTGCATTTATTGTGACTGTCAATCCTTGGTCGTTCATTCCCGAAACCACGCCCATCATTCCGCCCCAAGTGACTGACATAAATTTATGCCCTTCGGAAGGATTTACAAAAGCAATTATTTTTTCCTTCGCAAAATCGTCGCCTGCGTAAAAGTCGAAATTTCTCCCGATTAGCAATTCGCCATCTTCAGTTTTATCGCCCCAAACGGCGAAAGAAGAACAGCCTACAAGCATCAAATCCTGCATTGCGTGGCCAATATCGTGTGCGCCATGTAAATAAAGTAATCTTAAATACGGCTCGCCAATCTCACTAAAATTTGAGGATGAAAACTGCGAAAGCCCATAAATTTCGGCCTTGTATTCTTCGGGAATGTGTAGATATATTTTTCGGTTGTACCACGCCAAAAATTTCCGAAGCAAATATTGCTGTGTTTTTGAAGGCACCAAATCTTCCACTTTATTGAAAAAAATAGCTTCCTGTTTCTGCATTAATTCTTGGGTAAGACTTCCAGTGATTTTGCCAATTTGTAACGGGTTGCCTTCCACATAAAGTTCCCATTGGCCTTGTTTGTTTTTCAAAAGAAAATTGTCTCCCGCAACAAAAGTGGAATCGTTTATTTTTACTTTTTCGGGAATTTTAGCATCGTAACCACTAACATCTGGCCTATTGTGGATGGATTTGGAAACTCCACATGAATTCAGAAAAATCAATAAAAACGCAAGAGCGAATAATTTTTCCAAATATTTCATCTTAACTGGCTTGTTTTTTCAGCTTCGCTGCGCGATTATTGGTTTTTGAAAGTGTTTGATTTTCTTTATAATCAATCCATTTCTGCCCAAAGGATTTCCGCATAATGTTTTCAAAATGTCGCATTATGAAAACGTTGTAAAGCATATTTCCCAAACGCACCAAATGTCTTGGAAATGCCCGAAGCGTCATCGAAAAACCACCGTCCAAATATTTTATGTAATGCCAATAACCGCTTGGCATATAAAGTGCATCGCCGTGTTTCATTGTAGCGTGAAGACCTTCCAAATATTGCAATGCAGGATATTTTTCAAAGTCTGGATTGTCCAAATCTATAGTTTCCAAATTGTGAACGGCAAATGGAATTTTATACAGGTACTTTGTTTGCTCGGGTGAAAAAAGTGTCACGCTTTTGGTGCCATGAAAGTGAAAATGTACCAAATCTGCCAAGTCCATATCGTAATGCGGCAGTACTTTGGAGCCTTCACCACCAAAGAATAGCACAGGAAGACGCTTGAAGAATTTTAGTCCAATATCTGGATATTCAAAATCTTTCAGCAGTTCTGGAAGATTCACTTTTAGATCGTAAAAGAAAATACGCAGGTCAGTTGGTTGTGTTTTTATCAGTTCAATATAATCCGCCATTTTCATTTCTGTTGCTGGCTCGGCGGAATTCTGCTTGCCTTTGGTGGGCTCGTTGTTGTAAAGTGGCACGATTTGTTCCCCAGCATGTTGATGGATGTAATCCAAGTTCCATTTTTGAAAAGCTGCCCAATCTTCCGTCAACCCCTCAATTAGAACAGGTTTTTGTGGTTTGTAATAATTCTTAATGAAATCCTCTCTTGAAATATTTCGGACTCTTTCAATCGGTGTTGTTTTGATATGTCCCATCTCCGAAAAATATTAAGTAATTTCTTCCTTTTTTGTGGCTTCCAAAATTTTATCCAGCAAATATTCGCCACCCAATATTTCTGAACAGGTTACCACGCCACTAATGGTAACGCCCAAAATGCCGTGCATATTTAAACTTTGCCCTGTAAAATACAGATTTTTGATTTTGGTTCTAGGCGAAACGAATGACTTTAACGGATTGTTGGCATCTTTCACATAACCATACATGGAGCCTTTATTACACCCAATGTAATCTCGGTATGACAGCGGCGTGGAGGAATAAACGGCCTCTATACAATCCCGAAGATTTGGAAACTTTTTCTCCAATTCCTTAATGATTATTTCAGATTTGTATGCCTTGAATTCTTCATAAGTTTGTCCGCGGTCATTTTTTTGTGCTGCGGTGTTGAAAGTGTCAATCCACGGTTCCATTTCCTCAAAACGCATATAGGTCATTACCGTAATATTATCGCCATATTCGGCCATGTCCTTTTTAATTCCCATAGAAATCATATAGGCCTCTGGCCAACTTTCCTCGGTATAATTGTGAACGTCCCAAATAGAACGGTAATCCTTAAAATGGTAGTAATTATGGTTAAGATATTTAAAACAATTTGGCTTCAACACCAAATAAAGACTGAACGCGGCAATGGTACTCTCTATATTTTCAATGCGGCTGGTATATGATTTTCTGAAATTATCGTGCCCAATCATTTCCAACGTCATTTTTGGATCAACATTTGAAATAAATATATCGCCGTAAATGGTTTTCCCGTTTGCCGTCTGGACGGCAGTAACTACCCCTTCCTCAGTTTCAAATTTTGTCACCTCGTGACGTTTATAGGCCTTTCCGCCCTTTTCTCTAAAACGGGCAAGCAAGGCTTTCGTTATTTGACTTCCGCCGTTAATACAGCGATATGAACTTTCAATGTATGAATTTACCGAAAGAGCGTGCATATAAAAGGGCGTTCGCTCCCCTTCTCCTGCATAAAGCAGATTGCTGCCACCCAAAACCGCGCGAAGCTTCTCATTTTCAGTTATGGAATCTATAAATTCCTTCGCTTTTACTTCAAATAGCGAAGTGTTTTCATAATATGGTTTTCCAAGTTTGAGACCGTAAAGTGGGAAAAAACTACAGGTATCCTGCATTTTTTGGCAATAAGCATCTATTGCGTTCTCTTCATCGGGAAATTCTTCGAGCAGTGTTTTTTTGAAATTTTCATAACCTTGTGCGTGGCGATATTCATTTGGGTCATTGTCAAAAGTTATTCTGTCAAAACCATCCTCGTCCATTTTTTTGAGGGTGATATCGTCCAAAATATCCAAATACTTAAAATATCTGTACAGATTTTGTCCTTCGGAAAGACCGCCAATGTAGTGCACGCCAGTGTCAAAGATGGTTTTGTCGCGTACAAAGGTCTGAAGGTTTCCGCCAAACTGTTGGTTTTTTTCAAGCACACAAACACTATAGCCTTCCCGAGCAAGAATAATCGCCGAAACCAGCCCGCCCAGGCCACTGCCGATGATAACTACATCATATTTTTCCGTCATTTCGCTGTGTTTCCCGATGGCTTAAAGATACTAATATTCGTATTTCGATACACGTTTTGATAGCCTAAAGTAAGAATATTTTCAGTTTGTTCGGAAAAGTTTTCCTTTAGCAAAACTATTGTTTTCACGGAAAGTTTAGGTAGTTTCGAAATTACTTCGGAAGCTATTTTTTCTGAAGAAACAATTACGGTTTCAATGTTTGGATGCAATGTGTCCGAAAAAGAATCCGTAAAGTGTAACTTCCCATATTTTTGGGTGATATAACTGTTTTGAAGTATTGTTCGCATTTCGTTATCTTCAATAAAACTGAAAATTTTTCGGTCGGGACCATCCAGTGCCAAAAGAAAATCAAGTTGCCCCGAATCTTCCGAAATATGCGCAATGTTTCCACTTTTTTCTACTTGACGGATAATTTCAAAATATATTTCCGCATTTTCTTTTAAATCCTTTTTTACATTTCGGCAAAGTGCGTCACCTTTATAGCGGTATTCTTCCAAAACACTTTGATGAAAGTATTTTGGTCCTTCAATCGTTTCGCGAAGTTTTGCAAATTCACTTTTGAAATGCGCTCCTATTTGCTTTGCTTGCTGGGTGTGGTTTTTTCCAAAGGAATCGTCATCGGCCTTTATTCTGGGCAAAATTTCAACGGTAATGCTGCCGTCCTTTATAATAAAACTTCCCTTGGGATTCACTTCACTGTTTCCATGAATTAACACCGGAAGAATGTCTAAGTTAAATTCATTCGCCAAATAAAACGCCCCTTTGTGAAAACGTTTGATTTTGTTGCTCAAACTGCGTGTTCCTTCCGGAAAGGCCATTAACGAGTAGCCTTGGTCTATTTTTTTCTGAAGTGGCTTCAAACTATTTTCAATACCGCTGGAAACTGGATAAAAATCGGCACGTTGTACAGCCTTTCCAAAAACTGGGGAATTATAAACCCAATCATTCACCAAAAAACAAATTTTTGGATGCAACATACCAACTGCCAAAATATCAAGAAAAGAGGTGTGGTTTGCAATAATTACAGCTGGTTTTGAAAAGTCTTCATTCGTAGTGTTAATAACCTTTTTCTTTACAAAAGGATTGGTATAAAGCACAGATTTCATAAACCTCGAAATCACTTTGTGAAACCAGCTCATTTTTATTTTTTTGCTAATGGGAAACAGCGGCATCAATGTGATGCTGTAAATGGAAAGACAGATTCCACCCAAACCAAAATAGCCAAAAGAAAATAGAGAATGCACAAACATTCGCGACGTGATAGGGCGTTTTTTGGAGCTGCCGATGAAAAGCTTAAACAATAAAGGTTGCACGGTAAACGAAGTAAACATTGCTGAAAATATTCCAATTATTGAAACAATTGAAATGGAATACAGTGCAGGATGCTTTGCGAAAACCAAAACGCCAACGCCCAGAATGGTAGTCAAAACCGAAAGCATAATAGAGGTTTTGTGAGTAACCATTACTTTTTCGCCGGTGCGCAATTCCTTCAACAAACCTTTGGTCATAAAAATGCTGTAATCGATCCCCAGTCCGAAAATGAAGGTTGAAATAATTATATTGAAAATGTTGAATTGTATATGAAAAAGTCCCATAATTCCCAGCGTTAATAACCAGGTAAGAAATATGGGGGCGGCAGTAACCAAGGTTAGTGAAAAGCTTCGGAAGAAAAGAAAAAGTATTAAAAGTACGGCCAGCAAACAATACCCAATCAAGCTGTTGAAATCGTTTTTAAGATTGCCCAAAAAGGTCTCGTTCATTTCCTGTCGGTCAATCACGATGGTATTCGGGATTTTCTTAAAAGTATTTTTTATATCTGAAGCATTTTTATCCTCTAGTTTTATAAGCGTTGTAATCGTAGTGAAATCAGTCTCTGTTGTGATGTAATCTTCCAAAAGCACTGAAGGGATTTGCTGGTAATCCTCGGGTTTCAGTGTTTCAAAATTTTCATCCAACAAAGAGTAAAATCTATTGAAAGTGGTTGGTTTGAAGCCCAGCTCTTCCCCGCTTTCAATCAAATTGGTTTCCAGACTGTCCTTTCGGGTTTCACTCCAAAACTGTTTCCACACCGCTATATTTTTTCTTTGATCGCGTTGCGAATGTACCAGAGCGCCAATGGAACTAAAGCTGCTGATCTTCCCCTCTTCTTTTAGCAATGCCAAGCTTTCGTGGATGGAATCGTTCAATTGTAAAGTACCTTCCAAAGACTTTCCGTAGGTTGCGAGATAGACTGACTTTGAGGAAATATCGGTCAATTCATCCAAATGCTGCATCGAGGCCTTAATTTCAGCCGGTTCATAATTAAGTTTTGAAATGTCCTTATTAAATTCAACTTTCTGATATGTGAAAATGCTTACGATCAAAATCAATCCCAAACCAATCAACAACCATTTGTTTTTGTGAAATGGATAGTCTGCAACTTTATCCAAAATATTCACTTGTTGCTTTTGCGAAAGCGGATTTTTGTATACCAACGGAATGAAGAAAAGTGCAAAAACCGAAGCGCCCAAAACGCTTACGGCAGCAAAAATTCCCAAATCCTGCAAGGCTTGCGAATCTAAAAACAGCAAACACAAAAACGCCAAAGCAGTCGTTAAACTGCTCATTAAAATTGGTTCGGTTACGTCTTTGTAAAGACTTTCCAGCGTTTCATTATTGCGGATGTGCGTTAAAATGTGGAGTGAATAATCCAATGTCACGCCCAGTAAAACCGAGCCAATTCCAAGGGAAATAGCTGAAATTTCCTCGCGAATCAAATAAAGCAACGCCACGGCAAGCAACCCGCCAAAAATTGTTGGCACAAAGAGAATAATAGGCACATAAATTTTCCTGTAGAAAAATATAAAGACCAAAATGAGCAAAGACATTGCTATGCCCACGGTAAACTGGATGTCTTTTTTAATCTGTTGTGCATTTGCAACCGCAATCAATGCCGCGCCAAAATATTCACTTTTCACCTTTCCGGAATATTTCTGGTTCAATGTATTTTGAAGTGAATAAAGCTGCTTCGCAAACTTTGAATTTTCCGCAGTTTCACTACTTCCGAATTTTGGAGTGATAAAAAGCAGGATATTTTTTTCATCCTTGCTTACCAAAAACCCATCTTTTAAAACGAAGTCGTCCGTAACGCCAAGTTGCCGCAATTTTTTTAAAGCAATAAAGGAAAGTCCCAAAGGATCTTTTAAAATAATATCTTTTGAAACAATGCCGGAAGGTGAAATCAGCGTTCGGTAATTAGCCTCCGTTCGGGCAACAATACTGTCCTTTTCAAGTTTTTGGGATATGGTTTTGTAATCCTCCTTTTCCAGGAACAACGGCAGATTTTCATACACAAAATTCATTGTGCGCTGTAAATCGCCGTCGTTTACTTTTCCGCGTACATTTTTTATAAATTGCGTTGAATTTTTTTCGAGGCTATCTACAATTTCCGAAGCGTATTCTGTTAAATCTTCAATTTCAGAAGAATCGCTACGATGGATATTTACAATAATTTTATCGGTAAAATTGACCGTTTTCAGTACTTTTTGAAGGTCTTGATTTTCACTGTTTGTAGGAATCAATTTTGAAATATCCTCTTCAAAACGGATTTTGGAAACCAAAAACACCAACCCGAAAAGCACCAAAAGAAGCAGCAAAGCACTGCCAATCTTATTCTTTTGCAAAAATTGATACACTTTGAAAAACCACTTACCCATTATCGAAAATCTTTTTCCGTTCAAACAACGTTAAGAATAGGTAGCTTGCGAATCCGCAAACTATTGCTGCGGTGACCGAAAGCACCAAACTACCGACAATATAGGATTTTAAATATTTTACCAACTCAATACTTGGATCAATTTCACTTACGGCAAGCACAAAACTTTCCCCCAAAAGCCAACTGCCCAATTTAAGACTGAAGTAAAGTATTAAAGGAATAAATGGCGGCAAGCTAACATTTGAAAATGCAAATGCGATTACTTTGTTCAAATTAAAAAGCAGCGCCAAAAAAATAACAACCACAGTATGAAAACCCCAAAGCGGGGAAAGCCCTATTAAAACTCCAAGTGCGATGGAAAATGCTTTTTTTTCGGCCGAATCATCACTGCCCAAAAGATCTTCCATTATAAACCGCGTGAATCCTTTTTTTTTTAATTTTCTAAAAAGATTCCGAGGCTTTATATATAGAAAGGTAACAAGTACAAACCACGTATTCAATATGCTGATGCGGGTGAAATCCTTAAAGGGCCGGAAGTGTGAAATCCGATCTTCCAACTCGTAGTGTATTTTTATCGGAATGTTTTTCACTTCAATCCCGCTCCACGCAGCTTTTACGATCGCTTCAATTTCAAATTCAAATTTTCTGGTATAAAATTTCAGTTTTTTCATCGCAAAAAGCGGGTACAATCTAAAGCCGGATTGTGTGTCTTGCAGGCGTGTTCCCGTTTCCACCCAAAACCAAAAATTGGAGAATTTGTTGCCAAAACTGCTTTTTTTCGGAACGCCGTGTTGGGTCATATTCCGTGCGCCAATGAACAGTACTTCTTTGTTTTCTTCGTTTTCCAGAGCTTCGATAAACGCAGGAATATCTTCAGGAAAATGTTGTCCGTCACTGTCAATAGTGATTGCGTAGCAATACCCCAAACTATCGGCGTGCTTAAACCCTTGGCGCAGCGCATTACCCTTTCCTTTGTTTTTTAAAAGGTTTATTTGCTGAATTTGGGGGAACTGTAATAATATTTCAGAAGTGGAATCTGTAGAACCATCATTCACCACAATTATATCTTTGGTATAAATCAAAACACCTTCAATGACCTGCTGCAAGGTTTTGTAATTATTGTAGGTGGGAATAATTACGCAACATTTCAGGGTTTTGAATTTTTCTGAAAGTAATTTTTGATCCATTTGGGAATTTTAATCTCAGCGAACCCTGCGACTTTGCGGTAAATTTGCACCGCAGAGTCACAGAGGACGCAAAGCAAATATAAGTTTTAGGATTAAAATAGAATTAAAGAATCCCTTTTGTTTAAGAAAAGGAAAAAATCAAAATCCAGCTTTTTCAGTTTCTGAAAAATTTTCAGATTTTAAAACAAAATCCTTAACCAATTCTTTCAACTCCGTGGAAGAAATAGTTTTGTAATTCTTTAAAATAAATTCTTTGTCTTCATCAATGTTTTTATGATACCCCAAAAATCGTGGCGAGTTTTCCTGCACACTCATTCGGATGTAACGGATTTCAATATTGGAACCATCAGCCTTGACGGCACTTTCAATCAAAGAAATTCCCTCTTTAAAAAATTCCTTTTTATCACTTCTTGCTTTAGCAAATTTTGCTTTCAATGTGGAAACAGCCCCTTTGTAAGCAAGTAAAACTGGCTTGTTTGAGGGATTTACTTTTGCAAGTTCGCCATCAAGTTGAGTAGTGATTTCAACATTTTGCACGGCTTTTGGATATTCTGAACGAATTTTTTTCAAATCCTGTGCATTTGAAATAAATGAAACAAAAAATATAATAAATAGATATTTCATTAGTCAATAACTTTAAAAGTAGCATTGAGTTTTAAGGCCACTGTATCGTCATATAACGTAGTATTTTTCACTTTCACCTCCCCGTTTTCCTGAGCAATATCAATGGCGAGTTGTAAATCAGGATTTTTCTCAGGATTGATAATTGCCATAAATTTGATGTTTGACGAAACTGTCAAAAACAAATTTTTTCCGGTTGCTTCCTCAGTCAATTCCTTT
Organism: Aequorivita sp. UBA3180; assembly: GCA_002364215.1. Classification (GTDB taxonomy): domain Bacteria; phylum Bacteroidota; class Bacteroidia; order Flavobacteriales; family Flavobacteriaceae; genus Aequorivita. The sequence goes on from DEXQ01000011.1 coordinate 71,456, forward strand.
ATGATCTGAATCATACAAACACCCGGCATCACTGGGTTTCCGGGAAAATGGCCTTTAAAAATAGCGTGGTCCTTGTTTAAATGGACTTTTGCCAAAATTCCTTCTGAAGTGTTTTCTGTGGCGGTAACTTTATATAATCCTTCGATGAGCATATTATTCTTTTTTAAATTTTTCCAAATCTATAGTTAGCTTGATATTGCTGTGCTTAATGGCGATTGTATCCGCAATTTTTCCGTCGGAAGTAGTAAAATTAATCTTCACTATCTCCTTTGTTTTTGAGGTGTTTACAATTTTTTGAAGTATTTCCGATTCTTCTCCAATAAAATAAAAATTGAATCTATCCTCCCGCTGCGCTTTATAAATTCGTTGATTCTCAGATTCATAAACTGCCAAAACCTTTGCCTTTTCATTCACAAGCAGCTTAAAATCATCTTTTAAAATGTTGACAATAAATTTTTTGTCCAAATCCTTTACAATAAAGTGTTTCGTAAAAGTATCGCCTTCAAACTGAAAATCAAACAGTTTGCTGCCAAATTCGGTTGTAAACACCACTCGATGGCTTTCGGGCCCTGTTTTTTTTATGATTAAAATTCCACCAAAATTTTTCTTGTAAACTTCAATTTTCGCCTTATAAACATAATCAATTTCAGGATTTGAAAAATATGGGTTTTCAACTACAGTTTTATTGAAGTGTACTTGCCGTAAACCTTCCGTAGTCTTTAATGAACACGAAACCAAAAGGAGACTTGCCAAAAAACTAATTGCTAAAAACCGAATCATTTATAGGACTATTTAATGTACGGTTACTGAATACGATGCGTGTAAAATCTTGCGACGGCTCTATCATTTTCACTTCATAAACTTGCGCATCATCTTTATTGAAAAGCAGTTCAAAGGAAGCGATGTAACCCGCAATTTTTTTATCCTTTGGAACAAAAACCGCTTTATTATATTTTGGAGATTTGATGAAAGTAACCGTAAAATCGGCATCGCTGAACATATTACCTTTTACGCTGTTTACAATCAATTGGTTCAGTTTTTTAAAGAGTTTACTGTTTCCAATATCCACTTTACTCTTGGTTCCTCCATCGTTGATTAGCAGTTGGTCTTCCTTAAAAATCACGCTGTATTGATACGGATTTGTGTATTCCCACTTCACTAGACCGGGTGCTTTAAAAACCATTTTTCCTGATGTTTTAACGTCATCCGATAAAAAATCGAGGTGTTTATATTGCACAAAATCGGTCTTGATGGTTTTAGTAGTTTTTGCCGAAACGATCACTTTTTCTTTGAAAGCTACAATCTCCGAAGCATTCATCGCGGTTTCCTGCGCCTGAATTGATCCGCCAATAACAATAAAAACTAATAGTAAAAGATAATTATGCATAAGCTTCAATTTCGAGCAAACGATCCACCGGAACCGACTGCAGTTTCTGCGGTTGCAAAGTTAACAATAACTGTTCCAATACGGCAACGGTTTTTGCACTGCTGTCGTGAAGCAAGATTATATCACCCTTTTTTAAATTTGAAGTAATACGCTTCACAATTCTTTTTTCAGAAAGGCTTGTCGTGTCAAAGCTGCGCTTACTCCAGCCGATAGACAGATGTCCCGTAGTTTTCAGAGCTTTTTTAATGTTCGGATTGGTTACGCCAAAAGGGGGGCGAAACAGTTTTAATTCCTTTCCGGTAATTTCCTTTAATATTGAATTGGTTCGTTTCAATTCAGCAGCGACATTTTCCGAAGAAAAAAACCCAAAGTTTTTGGAATGTGAATACGAATGATTGCCGATGGCGTGGCCTTCACTCAAAATTTGCCGAACCAAATCTGGTTGCTTTTCAGCTTTTTTTCCTATTAAAAAGAAAGTTGCTTTCGCATTATTTTCTTTCAGAAGTGATAAAACTTTTGGCGTGTATATTGGGTTCGGACCATCGTCAAAAGTGATTGAAATATGATTTTCTGAAGTTTTGAAATTGTGATTTAGCGATTGCAAATGATAGTTCCATTTAATCTGAAAAGACCCGATAGCTGTAATTAAAATCCAAATAAGTACAAATAAAATATAGAGCCAAGCCGGAACATCACCAAAAAAACCTGCAAGTAGTAATCCAAAAAAGACTACCAAAGCAAGTGCGTTTATGGTATAAAACCTCAACATTTTTTCAGCAAAACAAGACTGTGGTTTTGACCGCGGTATTGGTTGTAGCACAAAACCGTTTTAATATCAGAAGGATTGATTTTGTTGATTTTTACGATTTCGGGAATAGTCTGGGTTTTCAAGATTTTTGAAGCCAACCAAACCCCAAACGCAGAAACAGTGTTGTTTTCGCCCACCAAATGCTTGTAAAAAACCTGTTGGGTTTTGCTTAAAATCCCTTCGGAAAGTTGATTGTAAAAACTGTCAAAATCAACATCGCCGTTGTTTCCAAAAACTACGACATCTATTTCGGCAGCTTTCAAATTATTTTCTTTCAAAAAAGTTTCAATTGTTTCTGAAACCTTTTCTTTTTGAAGTGTATTAAAAGTTTCCACGGCAACCAATTCTGCATAGCAGCTTTCCTTTCTTTCGTTTGAAACTACGAAAAAGTTGGTTCCTTCACTAAAAACGGCACCTTCGGTTTTTGAATTTAGAACCTTAGAAATGGCAACCGCTTCAGGTTTTATATGATTTATTAAGCGATGCACTTTTGTGGTATGTTCGCCCAATTCTTCAACGCCACCAACTAAAACATGTTCGGCTTCATCGCTCTCAAGTTGCATTTTAGCATCGAGCAACGCAGATTCAAAAGATATCGCGGAATGCACATACGTAAAATTATAAGCTTTGCATTCCATTCCCAAAGCAATCTGTCCAGCAACCGTATTATGTGTACTTTGAATAAAAGAGGTTGGCGTTAAATATTGTTCGTTATTATCAATTATAGCACTCACAAATTTCTCGGAATCAATCATACAGCCCATTCCGGTGCCAGTGATTATGGCATCCACGGTTTCAATTCCCGCTTCTTCCATCGCGATTTTTGAAGCAACCACGCCCATTTTTATGCCTTTTGCCATTCTTCGGGCGGCAGCGGGCGGAATATATTGTTTATAATCTGGGTCTTGGGCAAAAATTACTGTGTCATTATAATCGGTGATTTCATCCAAAAAAATAGTATTGTCAAAGGTTTTTTGAGGTGAAATGGAAGCGATGCTATTTATGTAAACTTTCTTCATTACGCTTCTTTTGAAAATATTACTGCCGAACAATTCCCTCCAAAACCAAACGAATTTGAAAGTACCGTTTTCAATTCCTTTTTCTTTAATTCCGTTTGAGGAATTATTGAAAATTCCTTCATCGGGGTTTTAAAATTCAAGTTGGGAAAAATCACATTATTTTGAAGTGCCAAAACTGAATAAACAGCTTCAATTGCTCCAGCGGCTGCCAAAGTGTGACCCGTATATGCTTTTGTTGAACTGAATTCTGGCAGTTCTTCGCCAAAAATCCTAAGTATCGCGCGCCCTTCCGAAAGGTCGTTATTACCTGTGGCAGTCCCGTGAGCGTTGATATAATCTATTTCCGAAGGTTTTAATTCTGCAACTTTCAGTGCTTTTTCCATCGCTAAAGTCGCGCCATCGCCATTGTCCGAAGAGGCAGTTTGGTGAAAGGCATCGTTAGCATTTCCGTAGCCTTTTACGTAAGCTAGCACTTTTCTGTTTTCGGCTTTTACTATTTCATCACTTTCCAAAACTAGGAAAGCGGCGGCTTCACCTAAATTCAAACCTTTTCGATTTTCGTCGAAAGGAGTGTTGAAGGTATCGCTTAAAATCATCAAGGTTTTAAAACCGTTGATTGTAAATTTTGAAAGGCAGTCTGCGCCGCCTACTAAAACTCTGTCAAGCTTTCCTGATTTTATCAAACGGGCACCGAGCATAATTGCATTTGCAGCCGAAGAACAAGCGGTACTGATTGTTGTAACCAAGCTTTCTTCAATTTCCAATTGCTCTGCAATTTTTTGTGTGGAATCGCCCGCGTGGTGGCTTTCAATATATTTTTGAAACTTTTTTTCGGTAAGATATTCGTAATAACATTTTTCGGTCATATCCATTCCGCCCACGCTGGTTCCGGAAACGATGCCTGTTTTGAATTTTTTGATGTCAGTGATTCCTGCGCTGGCAATGGCTTCTTTTGCGGCAATTGCGCCGAGCATTGCGGTACGCGAATAATTATTATCTGGTGGAAGATCGAGTTGGGCAATCAATTCGCTATTGGTAAATTTTACTTCGCCCACCATAATTTCATCGCGCTGAATGGTTTCAACATTATCAACGCGGGTGATGCCTTTTCTTTCGTTTATGAGCGCATCATAGTTTTCTGCTACATTGTTGCCAATTGCAGAAATAATACCCATTCCGGTTATGGCTATGCCTTTGCTCATTTAAAAATAAGAGGTTTTTATAAGTTAAGTAGGCTTCGACTGCACTTCGACTGCGCTCAGTGTGACACATTCAGCCTGACATCCAAAATTACTTCGTGCGGTGCTCTTGAATATAATCTGCCATTACCTGTACAGATTCAAAAATCTTTTTTCCTTCTTTTGGGTCGCTCAAGCGGATGCCGTAATCTTTGTCCAACATCACGATAAGTTCCAGCGCATCAATGGAATCCAATCCCAATCCGTCGCCAAAAAGGGCGTCATCATCTGCAATGTCAGCCACTGAAACGTCTTCAAGGTTCAGTTGTTCAATGATTTTTGCTTTCAATTCTTCTTTTAATTCGCTCATAATTTGTTGTATAATCTATTTATTTCTTCGGTGTTATGTTCTATTTCGCCTTCGCTTCCAACTAAATAGAGAAAAGCCTCGTAGTTGTTTTCATCAAAATCTACCCAACCACAAAGTACTTTTTCTGCTTTTTTGTTTCGCAATAAACTGTTGGCGTACAGTTGTAAATGTTCCGCATTAAAGCGGTCAAAGATAAAAAAACTATTTTCAGAATACAGCCTGTGTTTGATACTTATCTCGCCCAAACAAATATTTGGCAATGTGTAAACAAAAACCACCGGACTGGGGAAATATTCAGCATCATTTTCAATTGCTGCTTGGTGTTTTCTATCAGTATCCAAACTGGAAGCATTATTTGAAAAAACTAGGGCGATATTGTTTTCTTTTTCATTTAAATATTCACTTTTCAACAAAACATCTGCCGCCAAAAAAGCAAGTTTGCTGAGATTATCCATTTTGAAAAACTTGGAATAATCGGTTTTCAAAAACTTGTATGCATTCTTAATAAATGTTGAAAAATCTTCTGTCCCGAGAGCTATCGGAACATCCTTAAAAATTGCCTTTCCATTTACCGAAACGGTCTGGTTTTTTATATGGCAATAATTTTTTATGAAGAACTTTTCAGACAAAACATTATTTCTTTTCGCAGACCAACATTGTGTGATATTCACCTAACTGTATGTCTTCCTTAAGTTTTAAACCTGCTTTATCAATCAATCTTAAAAAAACACTGGCCGGATACATTTTACTATTTCCGTTTGCAAGCACTGTAAAATATAGTGAAGTTGCTTCCAAAATGAATTGCGAAGCGCGAAAGGCCTGTCTATCGGTAAAGGTTTCAACAATTATCAATTCGGCATCGTCATCCATAGATTCTGCGCAGGTGCTTAAAATCTTTACTATTTCATCTTCGGAAAAACAATCCAAAAACTGGCACATCCAGATGAGATCAGCACCATTAGGAATTTGAGGATTTTCGGAAAGCCAATCGATAGCGTGTCCAGAAATTCTTTCCTTAAAACCATTTTGCTCAGCGTTTGCCATTGCCATATTCAACTGTCCAGGCAGATCAACAATTTTCACGTTAACATCTTCATTGTACTTACAACATTTAATGGAAAACTTGCCTGTATTTCCACCAACGTCAAATAGCGTTTTTGGTTTTCTTTCAAATATCTTTTCCAAAGCCTCCCCAAAAATATCATCGGAATAATGATGATCAAAATCAAACCATGATTGCTGTTCAACAGGGTTTAGTTGGGAAAGGCCCTCATAAATTGTCTTCCATTGACCAAGTTCTTTCAACCCTTCGGGTTTGCCATTCTTGATGGAATCGTTTAAATGGAACAGCCCTTTGTAGCAAACATCGTTTGCGAAATTGAGATTTACTCCCGCAGTTGTATTGTAGTTTAAAAAATAGCCCACTTTTGTAAGCTCGTATTGGTTTGTTTCATTTTTGCTTACAATGTTTGAGGTTTCGGCAATTTCCAACAGTACCCCTACGCCATAGGGAGTGATGGAAAGGTCTTGGGAAATTTCTTCAACCGTGGGGCCGCCCTTTTCACGCTGGTCAAAAATATAATCGAGTATTCCAAGTTTACGAAGTGACACCGAAGCCTGGAAAACAAAAGGTGCAAAGGCTATTCGGTGGGCTTCTTCCAAAGCTTCAACGGCATTCATTTTTTTAGTTGAATTTGACATTTTTGATTGGTTAATTGTTTACTTTTCTTAAAATCACCGCTGTGTTGCAACCTCCAAAACCAGAGGCGGTTTTCAAAAATACTTGCAATTTTTTCGATGTATTCTCTTTAATAATATTTATATTTTTTGAGACCCCAAGGTCGGAAAATCCTTTGGAAGAAAAAAGAATATTTTTCTCCATAAAATGCATTCCCACAATAGTTTCCAAAAGTCCCGAAGCACCTAGCGTGTGGCCAAAATAGCCTTTCAAACTATTCAGTGGAACATTTTCCATTCCCAATCTGTTGAAGGCTATTGCTTCCATCTCGTCGTTAAAAGGCGTGGCGGTGCCGTGTGCGGAAATATAATCCACTTCATTAGCATTTATATTTGCTTCTTTCAATGCAGATTTTACACTTCTGAAAAGTCCTTCGCCCGTTCGCGACGGACCTGAAATATGGTTGGCGTCGTTGCAGGTTGCATCACCCAAAATTTCAACGGCTTCTTTTGAAAGATTTTTTTCTTCCGAAGTAACCAAAACGCTGGCCGAAACTTCACCGAGATTGATTCCCGTTCGGTTTTTATCATAAGGTTTGCAGGGCTCTGCCGATAAAGCTTGAAAAGAGTGAAAGCCCGAAAGGATAAATTTCGTAACCAAATCGCCACTGCTTATAAAGACATGGTCATATTTTTTTTCCGAAATGAAACGTTTTGCAACAGAAATAGCCAAAACGCCCGATACACAGGCATTTGAAAGTACAATCGTTTCATTTTTGAAACCGAAAAAGTTTTGGATTGTTTTTCCCAATTCGCTTAAATATGCGCGACTTTTCGGAAAACTGCTTTCTTTTTCAAGCACATCAATATTTCCTTTTGTGGTCGAAATGATAAGTCCAACTTTTTCATTTAAAGGAATATTAGCGGCATCAATGACCTTTTTCAATGAAAGAATCATCATCTGTTCCAGTTTCGTAAACTTTGAAATATCGCCAATTTCAGTGAATTTTTCTTTTACCTTTTCAGAAGAAGTCATTGAAGCGCAAAACGGTTCGGGCAAAAGGGAAGTATCATCAAATTTTTCAAGCCCGGAATTCCCTTTCGAAATATTTTCAACTACGGCTTCACTGTCAAAACCGAGATTGCTCAAAATATTGTTATGTGAAACGAAAGTTTTAGCCATTTTTTATAGTCCCATTTTCTTTTTCCAGTTAGCAAAAAACTCAGGTTTTGTAAGCGAAAGCTCGCCCTGCTCGTTCAAAAAAACCTGAATGGTTTCGCCCAAACAGACCAATCTTCCCTTTGGGTCGAAGATGCGATACTGAAAAATCATTTTGGCAGCTGGCGAATCTATAAACGTGGTTTTTATGGTTGCCACATCACCATAACGCAAAGGCAGCTTGTGTTCGCAAGATGATTTCACGATTGGGGAAGTATAGCCGTTCGCCTTTTGTTCCAAATACGAAATGCCGTGCTCACGCCCAAAAGCCTCGCGACCGTCTTCAAAATACTGGATATAATTGCCGTGCCATACAATTCCCAAGGGGTCTGTTTCGGTGAAACGCACCCGGATTTCTGATGTAAAACTTATTTCTTTTTTGTTGTCAGACGGCATTTTTTCTTCGGTTATAGATTATTGCTATTACTATTGTGGTGAGGAAGAACAACAATAATAACGAAATTTCGGGAAGGATTTTAACAAAACCCACATTTCTTAAAAATACGTCGTAAAACGCTTCCAAGCCCCAGTTCATCGGGGAAATTTTGGAAACAAACTGCATAAATTTCGGCATTACGAAAACGGGTACCCAAACGCCACCCAGCGCCGCCAAAATAACCACCGAAGTTGCGCCAAACGGCGCTGCCTGTTCCTGTGTTTTTGCTACGGTGCCAATCAGCAACCCCAATCCTATCGCGGCAAGCCCAGAAAAAAACGCAACTAAATATAGCATCGGCAACTTTCCGGAAACATCCACTCCCGGGAGGCCGATGGCGGGAAAAAGAAAAATACCCACGAGCAGCATAAGTGTAAATTGAACGAGACAGACCGCGAGATAAACGATTGTTTTTCCGCCCAGAACGGTAGCATAACTCACCGGAGTGGTGCGCAAACGGACAAAAGTGCCTTGGTTTTTTTCTTTTAAAAGGTTGATGGAAAGAGGAACAATAATGAAGAAAATAGCAAACAGCGTCCACGCCGGAACGTTGTGCTGTGCTGAGTTCGGAATAATTTCCTCATTGTTTTTTGTTGGAAGGATTTCCTTAAAGGCGATAAAGTTTTCGGTTTCGAAAATCGGTTCGGCATCGTCTTCGCCCAATTCCGTTTGAAACGCTTTGTAAATACTTTGCGTTTCAATTTTCGAAATCATTTTATCGATGCCGTTTTTCACGGAAGATTTAAAACTTACCTGCGTTGCGGGGTCAAAATACAAACGCACTTCCTTTTGCGGAATCGTTTCTTTTGCAACCGCCAAAGTATCTTCTTCCAACCCGAATTTGGACAGAATTCCTTCCACATTCTGATCCACTTTCTTTTGAAGCGATGCCGAAAGATTTTCGGGAATCACGATGGCGAGTTGATATTTTCCGGAGAATACGGCCTCCTTTGCTTCTTCTTCGGAAGATTTCTGAAGAATTTCAAACGAATTGGATTCGGAGAGATTTTCGATAATGTTTTTTGAAACTTCACCTTTGTCGTTGTCCACCAAAAGCACGGGAATTTTTATATCACTGATGGTTTTGAAGGTGCTGTCCTGCACTAAAGTAATCACAATTAAAAGCAATAAAGGCATTATAAAAAGAATCGCTATTCCACCCAAATCGCGAACTAGCAAAAGCATTTCCTTATATGTGGAAGCCCAAAGTTTATGCATGGTCACGAAGAGCTTTGCCGGTTTTTGCCAAAAATACTTCTTCAAGATTTTTGGCTTCGGGTTGGTTTTTTATCAATTCCGAGGGAACTCCTTTTACAATAATTTCACCGCGGTCAATAATGGCTACGTGGGTGCAGAAAAATTCGGCTTCGTTTAAATGGTGGGAGGTGTAAACAATGGTTGTTCCTTGTTTGTTCAGCAGTTTTAAATGGTCAATAATCACGTTTTTGGATTGCACGTCCACGCCTACGGTTGGTTCGTCAAGAAATAGAACTTTTGGTTGGTGAAGTATTCCAGCAATCAAATTTACGCGTCGCTTCATTCCACCGGAAAACGTATCGGTTTTTTTATTTGCGAATTTTGAAAGTCCCATTATTTCCAAATGCGAATTGATAGATTCTTTTAGGATTTCTCCTTTGATTCCATACATACTTCCGAAGTATTCTAAATTCTCAAAAGCGGTAAGTGTCGGATAAAGCGCGTATTCCTGCGGAACGATACCAATTAATTGTTTCAATTGGTTTTTATGATCCTTAAAATTCAATCCATTAATTGTGAAAGCACCAGAAGTAGGTTTCAACAAAGAAGTGAGCATGGAGATAAGTGTGGTTTTTCCCGCGCCGTTTGGGCCGAGCAGACCGTAGATTTCGCCTTCTTCAACTTTCAAATCAAGGTTTTTTACCGAAAAATATTCGGCGCCATTGTACTTTTTTGAAAGTTTGTTTATTTCAATCATTGTCCCCCTAAATCCCCCAAAGGGGGACTTTTATCTTTTTTTACTTTTACTATCTTTCTCCTATTAACAATTAACTCAATAATCATTAACTTCTTCACACCGCCTTTTTCAACTTCTTAAAAAACACCTTTTCCAAGTCGGCAATATGGTCCAATTGATCTGCAACTTTATTATAACTGTCGGTTTGGGCGCTTCGGTTTTTGTAGATTCGAGATGCTTCCAAAGCAAAATCACGCCATAGATCGCCTATTTCGGTCATTTCTTTTGAAAGTTCGATTAACTTTTCATTGCCTAAAAGCTTACCGGCTTCCTGCAGAAATGCTGCGTAAATATAACGGAAGCCGCCCCCGCCAGTTCCTATTTCTTCCTGCATCCGCACTACTTGTCCTAAATAATGGTTTGCGGTTTTAACACCTTTTTTCTTCGGCCATTTTCTAATTAAACCAGCAATTTTATGAATTCCTTTTACACCAACGTACGAAACTGGCGCAAGCATTGCTTTACAAGTATCTTTAATACCTTTTACGATTGCTTTTTCCAATTCCAGCTTTTCGGGAAAAGAAATCGGGTAATACATATGCCCCTTTGGCGCAAAAGCACCTTTGGCAAAACGCACTTTTTCAAGCTCCTTCTCTGAAAGGGAAGTAACATCTTCCATCACCGGATCACTGATTAAATACCTATCGTCTTGTTTTCCGTAAACCACCATATTGTGGGCATTGAAATGGAAGCGGTATTCATCTGGAAAATACAACAAATTGTAAACGCCAACTTGCAAACCAACGGGATTATTCTTTGCAAGATTTTCATCCAAACGCGCTTTTGCATCTTTTGGATTGCTGAATTTTTCGCGCTTCATTTTAACGCCCGTACGTTTTGCAAATTTTTTAAAAATATGTCCAGGCAGTGCGCGATAAGTGATTACTGGCGCGTGGTTCACTTTCAGCAGTGGAATATAGCAAAACAATAAACCGCTGCCAATACCAAAAACCATTGGTTCGCTAACACTGAAACCGTTGTGTTTCATCAAATTTGAAACAACGCCGTTTTCGCAGTGTGCAGATTGGTGGTGGGTGAAGTTAATGATGGTTTCAGGTTTCAAGTTTCTGGTTTTTCTATTGATACTGTGGATACTTTTGATTCTATGGATTCTATGGATTCTATGGAAATTTATAAACTTTTAAACTCATAAACTTATCGACCCATCGACTTCAATTCTTCAATTGAAATCTCGAAGACCTCAGCATATTTGTTCAAAGTTTTATCACTCAATTTTTTAAAAACCGAAGGTTTAAAATGTCTTTTCACTTTCCATTGCCAAAAACCAACGTAGCTCGCCAAAATGCCAACGTCCATTTTGTGGAGTTCCATATAATATTCTATTGGGCTGGTTTCGCCTTTTAATACACGGCTTTTTGCATCCTCAATACGTTCGTTAATTTCTTCGATAGCGTTTTTTAGCGCTACGGTTTTTGGTTCCCAGCCTGTGCTGTTTTCGGTGGTGTATTCGCCATTTTCATCAACGGCATAGCAGAGTTCGCGGAAATTTGCGGATTCCAGATTGCTTTTGTCTTGTGGCACTTCTTTTTTCTTCATAATCAGACTTCATGGATTAAAAAATTCATAGTAGAAGATACAATTAATTTTTCAGCGACGAATGTTTCAGCCTCAAGGCTGCACATGGTCATTTCGCCAGTGTCAAACCTTGAGATAAGTTTTGCTTTGGTGATAATTGTTTCTCCAACTTTCGGAAGTTCAAAAATCTCCACTTTTTTGATCGCACTTATATAACCAACTAACTTGTTTCCGGTTCCTTCCACATCGTCTTTTTCAAAAAAAGTTTGCCCAACAATACCTGAAGCAGCTTGAGCGGCATTTTCAATTAATCCAGTTTCAGAAAGTTTTGCATCTTTCAAAAAAACACAATCTTCTGAAATATGAAATTGTGTGGAAACTGAATTTTCGTCAATTTCCAATACTGAAGTAACCATCAGCATTGGATCGCGATGCGGCAGAAAGTTGGAAATATCGAGACTTGAAATATCCATTGCTTGCATAATTAATTGGCCAATACGGTTTTCATTTCGCTGGAAGCTATAACTTTTCCATCGCACTCGGTTTCAGCAGTCACCAAGGTAACACCCATAATATCGTGCAAAATAATTACTGTAGTTTTCAATTCTTTACCGAGGGAAGGAAGTTCAAAAATCTCTGCTTTTTTTATGGCGCCAATATAACCAGTTGGCGCATCTTCCTTTTTCAGAAAAAATTGATAACCTGTATAAAGCGCAACCGTTTGGGCCATATGCTCCATCAATCCAGGTGCAGTAAATTTATTGTTTTGAGTGAAAATATTTTCTTCGGAAATAGTTAATCCCGCAACCACTTTTTTTTCTTCGAAATGAAGCAATTTGTCCACCATAACGAAAGGAAATTTCTGTGGAATCAATTTTCCGATGAAATCTTTGTCCGTTATTTTTTCGGTGAATTGATTCATTTAAACAACCGTTAAATAAGCATAGGAATAAGCAAATCTCGCACTTTCCGGCACTTGAAGGAAGATTTTATCTCCTTTTTTAAGCTTTCCGGAATGTACCAATTCTTCCAGCATAAGATAAATAGAACCTGCGCCAACATTCCCAACCTTTTGAAGGTTCAAAAACCATTTGTCCCAAGGCAAATGCAGTCCTTGGCGTTCAATTTCGTTATAAAGGTTTTCCTTAAAATAATAGGAGGAAATATGAGGAAGGTAATAGTCTATATCGTCTTCGGTTATATTGTGTTTTGCCATGGCATCTTTCATGCTTTCTACCCCTTTTTGAAGAATATTTTCACCAAGCAATTTTACGTCCTGTTTCATTGCAAATAGCGACATTTTTCCCCAAACATCTGCGGGATATTCACTCCAAGGTTTTAAGCTGCCGTCTTCCAGTTTGTCTCCCCCAGCATACATACAAGTATCAAGTTCAAAAGCGTAACTGTAGCCTTCCATCCATTCAATTTTCAATGGCGTTTCCCCATTTGGCTCGCTTTCTAAAAGAAATGCGCCCGCACCATCAGAAAGCATCCATCGTAAAAATTCTTTGTTGAAAGCAAGAATTGGGTGTTCTTCAATTTCCTGCAAATGTGCAACTTCATCTTCAAAAATATCCGACTTCATCCAAGAAGAACAACGCTCAGAACCTGTGCAGACCGCATTGTTTACTTGTCCTGATTTTATGGCCATATAACCATACTTCAAAGCATTCATTCCACTGCAGCATGCGCCGGAAGGGGAATTAATTTCAAGGTTTCCATTCTTTAAAAAGCCGTGAACCATGGCGGCGTGGCTCGGCAAAATCTGGTCTGGGCTGGAGGTGCCGCAGGACAGCAATTCAATATCGTTTTTGTTGAAAGTTTCATCACACAAAGCCTCAACCGCTTCCGCAGCAAGCTGTGCGTTGTTATGGGTTACGTTTCCATCTTTGTCGATGGCGTAATAACGTGTTTTTATTTGGTTGTTCCGAAGGATGATGCGGCGCGCTTTTGAGGTCTTTCCATTGATAACCCCAAGCTTTTCCTCCATGGTCTCGTTGTCCACGGGCTCGTTAGGCAAAAACTTCGCAATCCTTGTAATGTAAACGTTCTTCATTAATCTTGCTTTAATGCAACTGATGAATAATAGGCTTTATCCCGCTGTATTTTATGGTACATTGGGATATAAGTGAGCAAAAATACAACAAATACTATTGGTGCTATGAGCCATATTGCAAATAACAAATAATATTTAAAATAAACGAGCCATTTCTTTCTTTCTTCGCCTTCTTTTTTGATTAAATGATTAGCCCATTTTGTAAAAACAACATTTCCGCGAATATCCGTAGCGATGAGAGAAGGATCTACTTTTACGGCACCAATATCCAAAAGATTTTGTTGCAATTTTGAATATTCGTTTTGCAATAGTGCATTTTTTATGGGAAGACCAAAACGCGAAGCCGCTTCAATATCATTATCTGAAACACCTGGTTTTGGGAAAATGCCCAACATTTTCGTTTTCTTTCCACCCATCAACCAATGAACGATTGTGATTACGCTTATATGATTCATGTTTCTATCCACCAAAGCGATATTCCCAACCAATTTCGAATTGTTCGCAACTAATAATTTCTTCACTTTTTCCTGCGCCATTATCCACATATTTCGGCTTGCGGAAACCGTGACAACAGGTGTATTTGCCAACAAAGTTTTTGCCTCTTCGGATTTTAAAAATGAATTGATGGGGATGGAAGGTGTTAAATACCAAGTTGTATATCCTAAAATCACCAAGTCGTATTTTTTCTGAAGAATTTCAGCCGGAATCGCTTCCAGCGGCGTGGGAATTTGAAGAAAAGTTTCCGGAAAAGCTCCGTAAAATTCCTCCTGTTTCCATGGAAAAGGGAATTTTTTCTTCGGAAGTATTTCGCAATAGGATATGTTTACTTTTTCATCTGAAATTGTTGAAGCAACATTTTTCAGAATATCGAAAAGCTGTCCGGTTTGGGAATAATAAATTATTAATACTTCTTTCATTTCTTAATCATCCGTTTCCCAAAAATCAAAATAATTGAACCATTGCAACGGATATTTTTTCAGCATCCACTCGACGCTTTCTGTGTATTTTTTTAATAAACCTTCGGCATCACGATTTTTCACTTCCGCTTGACGGGCATATAAATGATAATGTTTGTTGGTTTCCTTCATTACATAAACGAACAAAACTGGAACGTTTAGTCTACTTGCCAATAAAAATGGACCGGCGGGAAAGTTTGCCTCTTTTCCCATCAATGATTCGGTCAATAATTTTTGGCCTTTCATATATCTATCGCCTGTAAAACAAACCAATTCGCCATTGCTTAGCGCATTGTTTATTTCAAAAATATGCGACATATCGTCCTTTACCAAAATAAACTTTACATTGGAACGCATGGTTACTTTTTCCATATATTCCTTGATGTTTTTATGTTCGGCATCGGTAGTAACAAGGCTTATTTGTGAACGGGTGTCGATTTCTTCAAAAAAAAATTCAGCTATTTCAAAATTGCCAACGTGGGCACTGATCATAATGCCGCCTTGTTTTTTGTCGAGCAGATCGATTATATTCTCGACGCCATCACATTCATGGGTGAATCTATTTTTTAGGCCTGAGGAGATTGCGGCCTTGTCTATAATGGTCTTGCCGAATACATAATAACTTTTGTAAATGCTGAAAAAACTCTTAATTCGCGCGTATTTAAGCCTTTTACGAAAATAGTAATATATGGATCGTGTACTTTTTCCGGCGAAGAATACGTAATAAAGAGCAACAAAGTAAAGCAGGCCGTATGCAGCGCGAACACCTAATTTTCTGATAAAAAATATAAAGATTTTATACCCTAAAACGGTTCCTTTGCTTTTGCCTTCCCACTCGCCCGCCATAAATAATTATTGCAAATTTCAGCTGATTTTTGTTTCAATCAGATCGTAAAAATCTTGTAGTGTAATAACATTAATGAAATCCTCACCAGTCAATTTCACGCCAAAGTTGGCTTCAATGGCAACTACCAAATCTACAAAATCCAAGCTGTCCAATTCCAAAGTTTCCTTTAGATTTGCCCTTGGTTCAATGTCTTCGGTTTCTACCTCAAACTCATCTACCAAAAAGTAGTTTATCTTCTCAACTATAACTTCTTTATTCATTTTTAATGTTTGCATTTTTTAATTATCAATGCGGAATTGGTTCCCCCAAACCCGAAAGAATTGGACAAAAATACATCAATTTTTCTATTTAACGTTTTGTTAACAAGGTTTAATTTTGAAGCAGCTTCGTCTGGTGTTTCAAGATTTATGTTTGGCGCTATGAAAGAGTGTTCCATCATTAACATGGAATAAATTACCTCGCTTGCTCCTGCCATCCAACATTCGTGACCTGTCATGGATTTGGTAGAACTAACATAGGGACCGTTTTCACCAAAAACATCCGTAATTGCAAGTGCTTCATTTGCATCTCCAACGGGTGTTGAAGTTGCATGGGCATTTACATAATCAATTTCTGAAGCTTTAATATTTGCTTGCTCCAAAGCCATTTTCATAGCTCGTGCGGGACCATCAACATTTGGGGTTGAAATATGGTCGCCATTTGAAGAAAACCCATAGCCAATAATTTCACCTAGAATTGGCGCTCCGCGTTTTACGGCACTCTCATAGCTTTCAATAATTAAAGTAGCCGCACCACCACTGGGCACTAATCCGTCTCTATCCTTATCAAAAGGACGACAGGCCTTCGTTGGGTCCAATTGCGTTGAAAAAACCCCAAGACCGTCAAAACTGCCCATTGCGAGTTCATTTATTTCTTGCGCTCCTCCAGAAATAATACAATCCTGCAAACCATTTTTTATAAGAAAATAGGCCATTCCAATGGAATGTGAGCCACTGGCACAGGCGGCGCTTATTGTGAAATTAATTCCTCGCAACTTAAAAATTGTTGAAAGATTCATTGTCACCGAAGAGTTCATCGCTTTAAAAATAGCGCCCGAACCCACTAGGGTTGTATCCTTCTTTTCACGGATTTTATCTACAGATTCAATGACCGATTTTGCGGTGCTATCATTTCCGTAGAGTATTCCCACTTCATTTTCATCGAGAAATTGTTGGTCTATTTTAGCGTTTTTCAAAGCTTCAATAGTTGCGGCATAGGCGTAAGCGCCTTCTTCGCCTAGACTGACACGCTCCCTTCTGGAAAGTTGTTCTTTCAAATTGGGTTCTTCCACCCAGCCGGTTAAACAGGAACGATATCCAAAATCCTTTCGTTTTCCGTCACAAATAATTCCAGATTTTCCTTCATAAAGCGACTGCTTTACTTCCTGCAGGTTTTTGCCGATGCAGGAATAAATGCCCATTCCGGTTATAACTACTCTTCTCACTTCTCCTTCGTTTTATGAATAAATTCCGCCATTAATGTTAATCACTTCCCCCGTAATATAGGAAGATTTAGAAGAAGCCAAAAAGCTAACTACATGCGCTACTTCCTCAGCTTCGCCAAAGCGATTGGCGGGAATCATTTTTTTCAGTTCCTTTTCGTCAAGTTCGGCAGTCATATCGCTTTTTATAAATCCCGGAGCCACTGCGTTTACTGTAATGTTTCGTTTTGCAACTTCCTGTGCCAAAGCTTTTGTGGCTCCAATAACAGCTCCTTTTGCAGCGGAATAATTTACTTGTCCCGGCGTTCCCTTTAACCCGGAGACTGAAACCATATTGATAATGCGCCCATATTTATTGACCAATAATTTTTGGATCAAAGCATTGGTTACATTATAAAAACCGTTCAAACTGGTATTGATTACGCTGTGCCAATCGTCAGGTTTCATCCACATAAACATACCGTCTTTGGTAATTCCGGCATTGTTAATTATGATTTCAATGATAGCATCTTTATTGGCTTCGTGCCATACGTCAAATGCCTTATTAACGGATTCGGGATTGGCAACATCGAACTGGATTATTTCACCCTTGCCACCGAGTGCCTCAACCTCTTTCAAGGTTTGTTGGGCGGCTTCTTTGTTGCCGTTATAATTTATAAGAAGGTTATACTCCAAATCTTTCGCCAATTGAATACATACTGCACGGCCGATACCTCGGGAACCTCCTGTTACTAATGCGTATTTCTGTTTCGTTTTTTTCTCTTCCATAAAAATTTTCTCGCAAAGTCGAAAAGATGCGAAGTTTTCTTTTCTCTTTATTCTTTATTCTATTTTGAAGTATCCACAAAAGCTTCGGCATTCTGGTGCCATTTGCCTACAACTTGGCCTTTTTCATTTATAAAGCCCCATTGTTTATCTTTCTTTACACGAGCTATACCGTCAATAAACCCTTTATCAGAACCGCTTTGCAGGAATCCAAACATTCCTATTGAAATATCGTATTCCATTGGGATTACTAATTTTCCGGTTTTATCAACAAAACCCCATAGTTTTTTTTCTTTTACAGGAGCTAGGCCATTATCAGAAAATATTTCGGCATCTCTGAATTTTATATCGATAACTTTTTCACCTTTTTCATTAATAAAGCCCCATTCCTTCCCTAGATTTACAGGAGCAAGACCAGCATTAAATGCACGTACTTTATCATAAGCAGGCTGTATTACCCATTCGCCCTTTCCATTTATGAACCCCATTTTTTTGTTACTTCGGGCATAGGTTAATGGAGAATCATTTGTGAAATCCCAGATTTTATCCACTCCGCTGATTGGCGTAAATGTTCCATTAATCAAAACACCGAAACTTTCACCTTTTCTTGCCCAAATTCCGTTTTTACTGAAATCACCAATCTCGTTATAATCTGCGGGAACAAACTCTTCTCCCTTTTTGCTGAGCAAGCCCCAAGTTTCACCATTTTTAAATTTTGCGTAGCCATTGTTGAAACCTTTTATTTCATCATATTTTGGTTCTAAAATGGTTTTTCCATTAGTGTCCATCAAACCTATTTTTTCGCCGCTGCGGATAACTGCTACCCCACCGTCAAAATCATAAATCTTGTCAGTGGCAGGGGTATTTAAGGTTTCATTTTTAGCGTTAATGTATTTCCATTGATCGTTCTCCAATACCACCGCATACCCAGAATTGAAAGCCTTTACGCGATCATATTGTGGTTGGATAACCCATTCGCCAGAAGTATTGATAAAGCCCCATTTTTTATCTTTCATAGCGGCCGCGAGCTTTCCGGAAAAACTATCTGCTTTTTCAAATTGCGGCTGGATAACATATTCACCACTTTTGTTTATGTAGCCAAAAAGATCATTGTCGCGAACTAAAGCTAGTTCCTGAGCAGAAACTGCGGTTGTCCCCAAAATTAGAATAAGTGCAAAGGAAAAAATTGTTTTCATAATTATCTTGGTTTTAAGTTAGTGAGGAGAGACGAACAATTTACAAAATTATTCTGTTCTTATTTTACAGAATCCATCAAAAATTCTTTTACGCTGTTCACATATGGATACATTGCTACGTCTTCCTTAAAAACAGGGACAATTCCCCGGATTTCATTATACATTTTTTTGGTTTCGGAAGAAACGCTATCCTGAACTTTTAGATATTCAATAGCTTGAACAATGGTTATGAGTTCAATTGCTACTACTTCAAAGGCATTCTCAATCACTTTTTTGGTGATAAGTGCAGCATTTGTACCCATACTCACTATATCCTGATTGTCGTTATTGTTCGGGATACTGTGCACATACATTGGGTTGCTTAGCATTTGGCTTTCGGCTGTTGTGGATGTAGCAGTAAACTGTACGCCCTGCATTCCGAAATTCAATCCAAGTTTGCCCAAATTTACAAATGGAGGCAGTATGTTGTTCAATTTTGAATTCAATAAATAGTTCAATTGACGTTCAGCAAGCATTGTCATTTTTGCAACCACTATTTTCAACTTGTCCATTTCCAAGGAAACATAATCGCCATGAAAATTTCCACCGTGATACACGTGCCGTTTTTCAACATCCACGATTGGGTTGTCGTTTGCTGAATTTACTTCTTCAATCAATATTTTTTCAACGGAATTGAGCGTGTCCAACACAGGGCCCAAAATTTGGGGCACACAACGCAGAGAGTAATACTCCTGCACTTTTTCAACAAACACCTCTTCGTTTTTTGAACCGTTGTACAAATGGTGCTCGCGCTTTCGGGTGAGATTGCTGTCTTTTAAATGGGTGCGCATCATTTCTGCAATTTCACGTTGACCCACATGCATCTTGGTTTCATTCAGTTCTAAGGAAAGGTGGTCATCATATGCTTTTACAATTTCATTAATAGCGGAAGATGCTTTAATCATCCACTGCATAATTTGTTTTGTGTAAAGCACGTTTACCACACCTATCCCTGTCATTACTGACGTTCCATTCATCAAGGCCAATCCTTCACGGAGTTCTACTTTTATGGGTTCAAGATTTTCGATTTTGAAAATTTCTTCAGTCTTTCTGCGTTCGCCTTTGTAGAAAACTTCGCCTTCCCCAATCAATACCAAAGCCAAATGTGCAAGCTGCACCAAATCGCCGCTGGCGCCAACACCGCCGTGTTCATATATAAGTGGAATAATGTCCTTGTTTAATAGTTCGCCCATCAACTTAATAACTGAAGGGTGAACACCACTGTTCCCTAAGCTGAGAGTATTCAATCGGGCAAGCATTGCAGCGCGAACGTATTCTGCTGGAATAGCATTCCCGGTACCCGAGGCATGGCTACGAATAAGATTGTACTGTAACTGGATGCGCTCATCGTCCTTTATTTTATATTGAGCCATCGGGCCGAAACCTGTGTTGACACCGTAAATAATTTTATTTTCAGAAAATTCTTTTAGAAAGTCAAAACTATTTTGAACTCTTTCTATTATATCTTTGTGAAGTTGGACACGCTCGTTTTTAAAAATGGTTTTATCAAAATCGGCTATTTCCAGTTTTCCTTGTAATGTTGGCATTTATAGTTGAATCAATTGATTTATTAACGTTTTGGTCTAAAATAATTTGGTAACTTTAGAATGCAAATTTAGAATTTTTTAACAATCTATATCTTAATAATATGAATGATATTGCTGTTGATGTGTTAATTATTGGCGCAGGGCCTTCAGGCTGCGTTGCTGCTTCCTACTTAAAAAACAACGGGGTAAGCTGCAAAGTTGTTGAAAAAAGCACGTTTCCCCGTTTCGTTATTGGCGAAAGTCTTTTGCCGCGCTGTATGGACCATTTTGAGGAAACAGGACTTTTGGATTGCTTGATGGAACGAAAGTACGAAATAAAGGCAGGCGCCCGTTTTTTAAAGAATGATGTAGTGTGTAATTTTGACTTCAGTAAAAAGCATACGCCCGGTTGGGATTATACCTGGCAGGTGCCCCGAGCCGATTTTGACCACACCCTTGTAAAGGAAGTTGTGAAAAAAGGAGTAGACGTATCATTCGGGCATGAAGTAACCAATGTAAAGTTTGACGCCACCGGCCATTCTACCACCACTGTAAAAGATGAAAATGGAAAAGAATATAATATAACCGCGAAATTTATTATTGACAGCAGTGGCTATGGAAGGGTTTTACCGCGGTTGTTGGATTTGGAAAAACCTTCTTCCCTTTCTCCAAACTCCGCTATCTATACACACGTAAAAGACACCAAACGCCCTGAGGGGATTGAAGGCACGCTCATTACTTTTGATGTGGTAAGGGATGATGTATGGCTGTGGTTTATACCCTTTGCAAACGGAAACACCAGTATTGGCTTTGTAGGGCCAACTGAATTCATTGAATCTTATGAAGGCACAAACAAGGGAAAACTGCGCGAAATGCTTAAAATTTCTGACTACTATTATGACAGGCTGAAAGACGAGGATTTTCTTTTTGAACCGCATATCATAAAAAACTATTCAAAAGCCGTAAAACAACTTTACGGAAAAGGTTATGCCCTTACAGGAAATAGTGCCGAATTTTTAGACCCAGTTTTTTCATCGGGCGTTACTTTTGCAACTGAATCTGGACTGAAAGCAGCTAAATTAATCACGAAGGAATTGAACGGCATAACCGTTAATTGGGAAGAAGATTACACAGGCTATATTATGAAGGGGGTTGACGTTTTTAGAACGTATGTTAATGAGTGGTACACTGGCAATCTTCAAAAAATATTTTTCCATCGTCCCGAAAACCCCATAATAAAAGAACAGATTTGCGCTGTACTTGCTGGTTATGTCTGGGATGACACCAATCCATTTGTAAAAAATCACAACCGTCTAGTAAAAACGGTGGCGAAGGTTATTGATATGGAGAATGAAATGGCAAACTAGTTATATTTAATGCCTCTGCGCAATTGCTTTGCGAAAAATTTAGCAAGATTCCAATAGCCATAAGCTATACGTTCGCCTTGGTGAAAATCAAAACCCTCAAGGGTTGCTTTATCTCCAGCATAGGTACATTCTACATCTACAATGCTGGCAGAAAATAAAATGTTTTCAATATTCCCGGTTTCATAAATTAAAATGGTTACTTCCAAATTTCCACTTTTTCTTATAAATCCATTATTATATCCCGGGTAGATTTCAGTTGTATGAATTTTCATAGTAAAAGGTAAATCCGGTCGATCTTTTATCACCTTCACTTCTCCTTTTTTAAAATATTCATTAAAGGCTTTTATGTATCGAGGTTCATATCGGTATACCCTGTCGCCAAACCATTCTTCCCTAAAAACACGTGCATTGCCCGGCTTTACCTGTTCTTTTTCAAGCATTGTTTTTTGAAGATATGCTTCTTCACTTTCAAATTCTGTTACAGTCAAATCTGAATAATCAAAGACCAGATTGTATTCAGAGATATTCTCTAGTTTTTTAAAATCGCCGGAAATTACTGTAATATCCTGGGCCGAGACGATTAACGAGAAATTTATAAAGAATAAGAAATATGTAAATTTCATTTTTAGCTTTTTTCCTGCAAACCTAACTAAACTTATACTATAAAAATAAACAGCCATTTAATAATAAATGGCTGTTCTATATAAGCTTTTCAAAATAATACTGTTATTTAATATCTACTTTAATAAGCACATCCTCTTTGCTTTTTTTATAAACTTCCAAAACAAATTGGTTTTCATCGGTCTTTACAATTCTGTTATTGCTGAATTGATAAACTTCTAGATCTTCGGCAACATTTCTAGTGTCCAATATGGAACCTTTAGACATTTCACCCGTGTTATCGTTTATTTTATAAGAAGTTAGATACCCACCGTGCCCATCACTGTGTAAGGCCGGAATTTGGTCCAATTCCAGGTCTATGTTCTTTACATTGTCCAAGAATACTATATAATGGTTTCCATTGGTATTAAAATAAGAGTAAGACATGCCTCCCTGATACACTTTGCTGGTATCATAGACTTCGCCCATTTTAGGTTTACCGTACTGTCTTTTTGGAATTTTTTTCATCCATGCTAAGTTTCCGGAAGCATCTATTTTTGATACTAATATGTCGTTATTGTGATAGGTTACATAACTTCCTCTACGGGTATAGTGCACTACTAAGAATGTTTGTTCACCAATCAATAACAGACTACCATCGTCACTAATCACAAGATTTCGCAATTTCATGTGCTCAAATTCTGCTTTTCCGTCTTCATCTTTTCGTTCGTTTCTTTTCTTGGTGCGGTTTTTAACATATTGATTTAGCACTTCCAAAGGAATTTCATAGAATTTTTCATCCACCAAATTTCCTTCTTTGGTAATCTTAAAAGTGTATAGCCCATCTGCATTGTGCAATTCATTGTTAAGGCCATTGGTATAGAAGCCAGAGCAAATCATATAACCCTCAAAAGACTCAAATAGAGAGGTTCCGTTTATAAACTTATCGCCCAGATTTATTTTAGTTTTTTCAATATCGGGAGAATCTTTTGAAAGCCTGAAGAGTTCCATATGGTAGTTTGCCTCTTCGTCCTTTCTTCTTTTCTTGTCTTTATTACTGTCGTCATGGAAAACTTTAGCCATCAAATAAGCATTTCCATCAGAATCAACGGCAAAATCCTCAACATCCATTCTTCGTTCAGTATAAGGCATAGTGTACTCATTTGCCCAAAGTTTGTTCAGCGACTTATCGAAAACTTCAGCTCCAATAATATCATAGCTTTCCTTATCATTTTTCTCCTCTGGTTTTCTTCTATATTGAACAAGAATTTTAGACTCATCCAGGGATTTTAAAAAGTCAAATTTATCCGTAACTCCAAATCCAAAGGCAAAAGGTGCCGACATTCCGGCTGTAGATGCAAACGTACCGGCGAGTCTTCCGTCAATATCAATCAACTTTACCGCATCGCCTTCAAAAGTGCCTGTTTCAAAGTTTATTTCTCTATAAAACAATTGTTCGTGTTGGGTTTTTTTTCCTGTCCAGGATGAATAGAAAAGGTAGTATTTATCCTGTAATTGCTCCATTCCCTCAACTTGATAATTATCTGGGAAATCCTCATATTCTGTGGCCGAAATTTGTTTGAGGGTAGCAACATCAAATTTTTGCAGGACAATACTATTTTTCCAAGGTTTTACACTCAAAATTTGATTGCCATCAGAGAAGTAATATTTTTTTGGAGCATCATAAACTTGATAGGGCTCACTAACAGTGTAACTGTAATCTGCTGAAAGTTCTTTTTGGGAATAACCAAAAAAAGACACAGCCAGTAATAATAAAAAGAGTAGGTTGTTTTTCATTGTCGATGTTTTTTTAGGTGGTAATGGCCGTAAACTTAACAAAATATTATCTTTTATAGACTGTGGGACAGTGACCAAGAGGCAACATTTTTAACCAACACCGAAAGCTTATTCTTACTCTTTTGAAATTCAGCAGTTTCAATTACATTTTTAAAATTTTTTTTTACTAAAGTTTTATAAATGCAAAAATGCCAAGGTTATTCAACATTGTGGGCGAAACTATGAGGACAAAAAAATTCAGATTAAATTTGGGTAAAAATAAAAAAGTCCCAATCTAAGAAAGATTGAGACTTTTGTTGGCCCACTAGGGCTCGAACCTAGACTCTTCTGGACCAAAACCAGACGTGTTGCCAGTTACACCATGGGCCAATTCCACAATGAGGTGGCAAATTTAATACAAAGTTTGTGTTGTGCAAACATTTTATTGCAAAAAAATGCGTTCCCTTTTTTCAAAGTCGTTATACGTTAAAAATATCACATCATATTATACGTTACCTCAATTACATACTTGGGGCTATGTATATTATTAGTAAATTCGTCCCATAATTTTTTTTAAGTGCTTATGGGTTCTTTCAGCTTTACAAAATGGAACAAGATCACAGGTTGGCTTGTCTTTGCTATTTCATTGACTACGTATTGGTTAACCGTTGAGCCTACAGCCAGTTTTTGGGATGCAGGTGAATATATTACAACTGCTAGTAATTTAGAGGTTGGACACCCCCCGGGAGCTCCGCTCTACCAATTGCTCGGTGCCTTTTTCTCAATTTTTGCTGCTGAGGCTTCACAAATAGCGCTTACCATAAACCTAATGTCCGTTTTTGCCAGTGCATTTACCATACTATTTATGTTTTGGTCGCTAACTATCTTGCTTACCAATTTGGTTTCTAAACATCAAGAAATCGAAAAAACTGGCTCAATAGCCATTCTTGGTAGTGCAGCTGTGGGATCATTAGCCTTTGCGTTCACGGATAGTTTTTGGTTTAATGCCGTAGAAGCTGAGGTATATGCAAGTGCGGCTTTCTTAATGTCGGTATTGTTTTACACCGCTTTGCGCTGGGAGCGGGAAATGCTTGATCCGCGTGGTAACCGTTGGGTTATTTTAATTGCTTTTATTATCGGACTTTCCTTTGGAGTTCATTTTATGGCATTGCTTACCATTCCGGCCATCGGATTTTTGTACTTTTTCAAGCATTATAAAACCGTTACGGTAAAAAACTTCATCATTGCAAATATTGTAACCGTAGCCATACTCTTATTCATCTTCAAGCTTTTATTGCCAATGACGATGAAATTTTTCAGTGCTTCGGAACTATTCTTTGTCAATAGCATTGGGCTTCCGTTTAACTCCGGAACCATTTTCGCCGCGGTTCTTTTTATAGTACTATTCATTTACGGACTTCGTTTGACTCGAAAAAAAGGATTTGTACAGCTAAACACCCTTTTATTATGCGTACTTTTTATATTTATTGGATTTTCAAGTTGGTTGATGTTGCCCATTCGCGCCAATGCGGGAACGGTAATTAACGAGAACAACCCCAACAACGCACGTGAGCTATTGGCCTATTACAATCGCGAACAGTACCCAGAAACCCATCTTTTTTATGGGCCTCTTTTCACTGAAACCTACGTTGGGCTTGATGAAGACAACCCTTATAAAGACGAAAAACCAAAATACGAAAAGGATGAAGCTACCGGAAAATACATCATCGTAAACAATTACAAAAATGCCGGTCAAAATACCGAGGATTCACAAAAGGCCTTTATGCCCCGTATGTGGAGTACAGAACACAATGCCAACTACATGGAATTTACGGGAGGATTGGATTTTTCGATAAAAAGTGAATATTTAAGCGAACCTAGACTAGTAGAAGAAGTCAATAAGTTTAAACAGGCTTACAACCAAGGTCTGGTTGACAAAAGCGATTATGACAAGTTCTTGAAAAATTTTGGACAATATATAGATATTCAAAAACCGTCCTTTTTTCAGAACATGAAATTTATGTTCGAGTTTCAGTTTGGCTATATGTACTGGCGTTATTTTATGTGGAATTTCACCGGTAGACAGGACGATGTGCAGGGCCAATATACAGACCTTCATGGCAATTGGATAAGTGGAATTAAATTTATTGACGAATTGCGCTTGGGCAATCAAGACGGCCTTACCAGTGACATGAAAGATAACAAAGCACGAAACACCTACTTTTTCCTTCCGCTCATTTTAGGAATTATTGGCTTGGTTTTTCATTTTAAAAATGACCAAAAGAGCTTTTGGGTCTTGCTTGTGTTTTTTCTCTTCACAGGATTGGCACTTAAAGTTTATCTAAACGAAAGACCTTTTGAGCCACGGGAGCGTGATTATGCGCTTGTAGGAAGCTTCTATGTTTTTGCCATTTGGATAGGTTATGGCGTCTATGCCCTTTTTGACCTAGCAAAAGATTATTTAAAACCGAAAATAGCATTGCCTGTAGTACTTGCCATTACTACTTTGGCCGCACCAGTTTTGCTCGCCACCCAAAATTGGGACGACCACGACCGAAGTAACCGATATACCGCGCAGAGTATGGCCAAAATGTATTTGGACTCCTGCGATAAAAACGCGATTCTCTTTACCATTGGCGACAATGACACCTTTGCGCTTTGGTACGCACAAAACATTGAAGGCTATAGGCAAGATGTACGTATCGTTAACACTAGCCTGTTCCAGACAGATTGGTATATTGATGATATGAAGAAAAAGGCCTTTACCAGTGACCCTATCCCCTCACAACTAGCGCATAACAAATACCGTTGGGGAACACGCGATTTCTTAATATATCAACAAACCACTCAAGATACCATTGATATTAAAACGTGGATGAATTTTGTGGCCAATGACAGCCCGGCAACCCAAATGGAGCTTCCTAGTGGACAGCAAGTAAACACTTTTCCTTCAAAAATTATTCGAATACCTGTAGATAAAGAAGCTGTATTACGAAATGGTATAGTTGATGAAAAGGATGCCGATAAGATTGTTCCATATATAGACATTAATCTTAAGGGCGATATTATTTATAAAAACAGAATGATGATGCTGGACATTATCGCCAACAATAATTGGGAACGGCCTATTTATTTCAGTGGCGGAAGCTTTGGTGATGATGATTATTTGTGGATGAAAGATTATCTGCAGTTGGACGGAGTGGTTTATAAATTAGTTCCCATTAAAACCCCTTTAAACAAAAGAAGTCCTTTTGATATGGGCAGAATTGATACTGATAAAATGTATGATATTGTTATGTCTTGGGATTGGGGCAATAGCGGCAGCCCGGACATTTATCACGATACCGAGACCAGAAGAAATGGCATAACTTATAGAAGCAATCTTGCTCGGCTTGCAGAAGCACTTATTAACGAAGATAAGAACGAAAAAGCCGAAAAGGTGCTGGATCTTGCAATGGAGAAGATGCCAATAAATTATTTTGAATATTATTCCCTTTTGGAACCATTTGTTATTGGTTACTACGAGCTTGACAAACCCGAAAAGGCTCGCAAGGTCTATGAAGATGTTACCAAAAAATATCAAGAAAATTTAACTTATTACAATAGTTTGAAATTTAATAAACAACGTGCCATCGCCGAAGATATAATTAGCGATATGGAGCGTTACCGCGGCCTAGTACAGCTGGTGGTTGTGTATGACGAAGAACAATATGGCAGAGCCGAAGCAAAGGAGTTTAACGACTATTTAAAGCTCTTCCGCCACTTCTATTCTCCAGATGAGGCCATGGATTTAGACAAAGATGTTGAAAAAGATTCCACCATTGAAATTCCACTGGATTCTTCGCTACTGGAAGAAATGGAACTGGAGCCAACCAATCAGGTTAACGAGGATGTGCCCGTAAATTAAAACATTTTGGAGTTCAATTTGGTAAAAATGCCCAGATTCATACAGCGGTTATACCCTGAGCGAATCTGGGCTTTTTCACGAAAAAAAAATGCTATATTTCTCACTTTTGATGATGGCCCCATTCCCGAAGTTACTCCGTGGGTGTTAGACGAATTGAAAAAAAATAATGCCAAAGCAACCTTTTTCTGTATAGGCGAAAATGCAAAAAAATATCCAGCGCTTTTTGAAAGAATTATTGCGGAAGGTCATGCGGTTGGCAACCATACTCACAACCATTTGAACGGTTGGAAAACCAATACCTCAACTTATATTGCAAATACGCTTTTAGCTGATAAGGTAATCAACTCAAAATTATTTAGACCACCCTACGGAAAAATCACTTCAAAACAAGCCAAAGCTCTTCAAGCAAAAGGTTATAAAATTGTGATGTGGGATATCATCAGCTATGATTATGACGCCAACACTTCCCCAGAAAAATGCCTTCAAAATGTGTTGAAAAATATAAAGCCCGGAAGCGTAGTTGTGTTTCACGATAGCCTAAAGGCAGAAAAAAACCTTCGGTATGTTTTGCCGAAGGTTTTGGAATATTTGAAGGAAAAGAATTTATCTCCCGTGGCGTTTGATTCTTGTTCTTAAAGTATTTTCTGTAGGCGGACAGAATAGAGGATACCATACTCTATTCATACTCTATTCATACTCTATTTAGGAGGCATCTATGGCTTATGGGAGATTCGTCACTGGTTGATATGAGGAAATTTTTATTTTAAATTAACATTCAGAGAAAATACTGTTATAGAAGTTGTTCCCGATCCTATTAATCTTTGTCCCCATATTTCTACATATTCATTAGGCGCTAGTTCAACAGTTCCCGAAATTGAATTACTCGAAATATCGGAAGTATTATTTACTCTCATCAATGTATTAGTTTCAACTAATGATGTTCCTGTAGCCCCATTTTTTTTGATGAAAAATGCATAGTAATCTCCAGTCCCACTATTACCCCTTACAGAAAGAGAAGCGTTGATTTGAAAAGTTCTGGTTTTTTTTCCAAGATAGGTCAACCGATTATTTTGCGGAGAAGAGACCCTAAACAAATTTACTGCAGTTGTTGTGTTTAAGTTTGGCGAAGTTCCCGAAAGATTGAACTCATTGCCATTTGTTACAGTCTGTACAAAGCCCGTGGTGATGGTGCCATTATAATATATATTCCCTGATGAAACATCATCAGATTCTCTCGGTATTCCTGGACAGTTCACCGTCCACGAATTTGTAAAACTATAACCAGGATAAGACCCTGTAGTATATTTTTTTATATATCCATTGGGAGCAGATGTTGTTCCAGAAAAAACCGTCCCTTGTAAAACCCCACTTCCAACAGTCGGGTTTGAACTCACGTCCAATGCTACATCTGAGCCATTGACAGAACTAAAACCACTTACTTTTTCAATCAATCCAAATGTACCCGTAAAGGTTTCAAAAGTGCCGTTGTTTGTGTCTAACCAAGCTTGATTGTTTAAAAGAAGATTCCCAATATTTGAATAAGTTATACCTGTAGTATTTCCAACGAATTGTACAATATTCCCGAAATAAAGTCCCACATTGGAAATTGAACCAACATTCGCAAAATTAGTTATGACCGTATTTTGAACCAATAAAGAAGAACCGCCTGTAATGGCAAAGGCACTTCCACCACCTGTTAAAGTGACATTTCGAATACTTCCGCCAGTTGTACCTTGAAAGATTGGCCCCGAAGTTTTCGTTAATATATCTTCGGTAGCATCCAACCCTGACACATAAGCATTGTTCAAATCTATTGGAAACGCAAGGGTGATCAATCCATTGATTTCGTATAAAGTATTGGTTTGGAGCAAATACTTGGAACCTCCTCCAGCAGCAAGTTCGGGAGCCAAGTCTGCAGCAGATTTTACAAGTTTATAATTATTTCTCTGATTTGATGCCGAATTGATTCGGACCCAAGCAGTAGTAGTCGTATCGTAATAAAAGAAAGATTTTAGGGTAGTATCATAAACCAATAAGCTATTTGCAGGCCCATCAACTGCGTTCCGTTGCACGGTTGTCATCCTTGGAACCAAAAAACCCTTTGAAGTAGAGGTAATATCAAGCATGGATGAGGCGGCGGGGTCTGTATTTCCGATACCCACTTGAGCCTCAGCGGTTAATGCAATAAAAAAAATAAATAGAAATAATAATCTTGTAATTATACAAGAGCTTTTATAGGATTTTTTCATAGCAGTTGGGGATAATGTAAAATTTTTCGGACAAATTAAAAGACTTAATCCGAATTTACAATCACTTTAACGATAAAATTTTAAAATTTTAACATTTATTGTAGGAAATTCAATAAACTAAAAGAAAGAGGGGGAAAAGAAGAAAATACTTACCAAAATACTCTCTTTTCCATATTTTTTTATGAAATAAAACAATGTACTGATAAATAAATGAGGAGTTTAGAGCGTCTAAACATATTCGTTCACAAGCCCAATAAGTGTATTGGCATCCTGTTCCCCGCTTTGGCGCCATTTCATTTCGCCATTTTTGTAGATCATTAGGGTGGGAAGGCCTTTAACCCTAAGAGCTTCGGCAAGCTCCCTATTTTTGTCAACGTCTATTTTAATAACACGTGCTTTATCGCCAAGTGCCGCGGCAACGTCTCTCAATACTGGGTGCATTTCCTTGCAGGCGTCGTCCCATTCTGCATAAAAGTCCAGCAAAACTGGAACTCGTGTTTCAATTAATTCTCCAAATTTTGACATTTGCCTTAATGTGTTAGTTGAACAATTGTATTACAAATATAACATTTCCCGATTATTATACGGTATTCTGTTTCTTTTTAAGTTGGATTACCGTAATCTCTGGCCAAATGCCCACCCTGCCCGGATAGCCCAAAAAACCAAAACCACGATTCACATTTATATACCTTCCAAATTCCTCATAAATTCCTGCCCAGTTTTTATATCTGTACTTTATGGGGCTCCATTTTAATATTCCCGGTATTTCAATGCCAAACTGCATTCCGTGGGTATGGCCGCTCAGTGTTAAGTGAAAATGGCGGGGATCGTCCTTTACTTTTGCCTGCCAATGTGATGGATCGTGGCTCATCAAAATTTTGAAATCGTCTTTTGAAATTCCTTCGCAGGCTTTATCCAGATCGCCAGCCTGTTTAAACCCGTTCTCACCCCAATTTTCAACCCCTATTAAGGCTATTTTCTGACCACTTCGCTGAAGGTACCGATTTTCGTTCAGCAACAGATTCCAGCCCATTTCTTTTTGAAGATTTTTTAAATTCTGAAGGTTTTCAAATTTTTCTGAAGCACTTTCCCACTTCACATAATCGCCGTAATCGTGGTTTCCCAAAACCGAAAAAACACCCTCAGGAGCTTTCAAAGTTGAAAATAGTGCTTTCCAATCGTTCATCTCATCAGCGATATTGTTTACCAAATCGCCCGTAAAAAGTATTACATCGCTTTGCTGTTCATTAATAAGGTTTACAGCATACTCCACTTTATTTTGATTATCAAAACTTCCGCTGTGGATGTCGCTAATCTGAGTCAACGTAAAACCGTCAAATGCCTCGGGCAGGTTGTCAAATTCCAAAGCATATTTCAACACTTTATAATTGTACTTTCCCTGAATCATCCCGTAAAGCAAAGACACAAATGGAATTGCCGCAATGCCCAAAGCAATGGTACTTACAAACTTTCTGCGGGAAGCCATAAATTGCGCCTCATCACTTCCGGCCACTTTCATAAATATTCCAACAAAAAATCGGGCTATGTCTTCTCCAAACATAAACACGATTATTATCAATTTTGGAACAAAGACAGCCAGAAAAATTCCGAAGAAATACATTTTTGGAGGTTCCATCATTTTTGCAGAACCCAAAAAGGAAAGTTCATAAATCAATCCTGCTAAAACAGCTAGCGAAATAAAAACATACAACCCGTGCAGCCACGGACTTTTTGCCACTGTTTTTAAGGCCTGAAAGGCATAAATATCAACAAGAATGTAAATGACAATAAATATGAACCAACGCATAGATAAAGAGAATTCTTAAAGATAGTGCGTTTCAAAAAACTGAGGCGTACCTTCACTTTATTTTAACGGTTTTAGTATCTTTTCAAAATATTTTTTTTGAAATGCGAAACACCCTATCCCTATTCATTTTTGTATGCTCTGCTTTCTGTTTTTCACAGCAAATTTCTTCTGAAAAACTGACTTCTTTTGTAAATCCATTTATCGGCACGGGTGGGCACGGCCACACCTATCCCGGCGCCACCATGCCTTTCGGGATGATGCAGTTAAGCCCCGACACGCGCTTGGAAGGCTGGGACGGCTGCAGCGGCTATCATTACAGTGATGAATATATTTACGGCTTTTCGCACACACACCTTAGCGGGACTGGCGTCAGCGATTATGGCGATGTGCTTTTAATGCCTACCAATGCTGCGAATTTTAATAATGGCGCCAGTGGAAATTCTGGCTATCGCGCACACTTTTCACACGAAAATGAAACCGCTTCCCCCGGCTATTACAAAGTGTTTTTGGACGATACAAATATTGAAGTAGAACTCACGGTTTCCAAACGCAGCGGTATTCATCACTATACTTTTCCGAAGGGTTCAAAACAGATTTTAATCCTCGATATCGAGCATCGCGATATGGTTTTAAGCTCTGAAATAAAGGCTCTTTCAAAAACCGAAATTTCTGGGCACCGCCATTCCGAGGCTTGGGCAAAGGACCAGCGACTTTTTTTCAACATTGAATTTTCCCGGCCTTATAAGAATGTAGAATATTATTCCCGCTTCGTGGGCAATTGGGACAATCCCACAAAAGTTGCTTTTGAGTTCGAAGCTTCCAAAGGAAATGAACTCTTTGTAAAAGTTGGTATTTCAGCCGTTGACGAAGCCGGTGCCAAGAAAAATCTGGAAGCTGAAATTGGTAACAAAACATTTCAGCAAATAAAAGAAGAAGCCGAAGCTGCTTGGGAAAAACAGCTGGGCAAAATCGAAATCGAAACCCAAAACGAAAATCAAAGAACCATTTTTTACACATCGCTTTATCACACGATGCTTGCGCCAAACCTCTATCAAGACGTTGACGGCCGTTACCGCGGAATGGATTTGGAAATTCACCAAAGCAACGATTTTGAAAACTATACTGTTTTTTCACTTTGGGACACCTATCGTGCCGCGCATCCGCTGTACACAATTATTGAAAAAGAACGCACCAACCACTTTATAAATTCGCTTTTGGCAAAACACGACGAAGGCGGAATCCTCCCCATTTGGCCTTTGGCGGCCAATTACACGGGCTGTATGATTGGCTATCATTCCGTGCCCGTAATTGCCGATGCTTATTTAAAAGGTATTCGCGGATATAATGCCGAAAAAGCTTTTGAAGCTATGAAACACAGCACGTTGCAGGATAAATTGGGTTTGAAAAGCTATAAGGAATTCGGTTTTATTCCTGTGGAAGAAGAGAGTGAATCGGTTTCTAAAACGCTCGAATATGCCTACGATGATTGGACGGTTGCCCAAATGGCAAAAGCGATGGGAAATATGGAAGATTACCAAATTTATTCGGAAAGAGCGCAATATTACAAAAACGTTTTTGACCCCGAAACCAAGTTTATGCGCGGCCGCTTCCGCAATACGTGGTTTGCACCATTTGACCCGTATGAGGTGAACTTTAATTACACTGAAGCCAATTCGTGGCAATATAGTTTTTATGCCCCGCAGGACATTTCAGGACTTATAATTTTAATGGGCGGAAAAGACGACTTTGAAAACCAACTCGACAAACTTTTCACCGCAAAAAATGAAACTTCGGGTCGCGAACAAGCTGATATTACAGGCTTGATTGGGCAATACGCACACGGAAACGAGCCAAGCCACCATATGGCCTATCTCTATAATTTCGTAAATAAGCCTGCAAAAACGCAGGAAAAAGTACATCAAATTTTAAATGAATTGTACCAAAACGCCCCTGATGGAATTTCCGGAAATGAGGACTGTGGACAGATGAGCGCATGGTACATTTTCAGTGCGATGGGCTTTTATCCCGTAACGCCAGCGAACAATCAATATATTATTGGGACGCCTTTGTTTGAAAAGGCAATTATCAATTTGGAGGACGGAAAAAAGTTTGAGATTTCTGCTGAAAACCTTTCCGATGAAAACAAATATATTTCCTCAGCAAAACTGAACGGAAAATCCTTAAACAGAAGTTTTATCTTTCATTCCGAAATTATGGATGGCGGAAAACTGGTTTTTAAAATGACTGACAAACCTTCTAAATGGGCCACAAAGGATGATGAGATTCCAATAACTGAAATTACCGAAAACTTAATCGTCCTCCCTCCATTTATTGTAAAAGGAGAAGTGGCCTTTAAAAATGAAACGCAGATTTCGCTGGGCGTTTCATCACCAAAAACAGATATTTATTATTCACTGAACGATTCAGAATTTAAAAAATACACACAACCCTTTACCATTTCCGAAGAAACTGTTTTAAAAATTTATGCGGAGAAGCTTCCGTTGAAGCCTTCTGCCAGAAACCTTGGCAAACGGAGCACTTTACTTAAAACCCATTTTTACAAAATAGACACCAACCTGAGCATAACTTTGGAAACCGAATATGCCAACCAATACAACGGCGGCGGAAAAAATGCATTAATTGACGGCATTCACGGAGCAAATGATTTTAGAACTGGTACGTGGCAAGGCTACCACGATACAGATTTAAAAGCCACTGTGGATTTAGGTTCTGAAAAAGAAGTAAAAACTGTTGCGGTAAGTTTTTTACGGGACCAACGCAGTTGGATTTTTTACCCCACCGAGGTTGTCTGCTTAGTTTCAGAAAACGGAAAAGATTTTACAGAATTGCCAATTCAAAAAATAGATGCCACACACCCTTCCGAAGAAGTTGAAATAAAAACAATTTCATTTGAAATAGAAAAAAATGTTCAATTCGTAAAAATCATTGCAAAAAACTTCGGCGATTTACCAAAAGGGCATTTGGGTTACGGCGGAAAGGCTTGGCTTTTTGTGGATGAGATAGAAATTAAATGAAACAGGACTAAAGGGAAACACCTATCATGACCACTTAAATTTTAAAAATAAAGTCCTCAACCTGAAACCTGAAACCTGAAACCTGAAACCTGAAACCTGAAACCAAAATTATATGAAACGCAGAAAATTTATACAAAACGCCTCACTTTCCACTTTGGGAATTGCCGTAGGCTCATCGGTTTTCGCTTCGGAAATAAAAGCTTCAGTTTTGGAAGAAAATAAAACTCCAAATGAAGCTTCCGGTTTTCCAATGGTAATTGCCACTTGGAACGTAAAAGACAGCACTGCTGAAGCCTGGCGTGTATTGCAGGAAGGAAAATCTGCCCTCGACGCCGTGGAAAAAGGCTGTATGGTTGAAGAAGCCAATGCCGAAGGCCAATCAGTGGGCATTGGTGGCTTGCCAGATCGGGACGGCAATGTTACGCTGGATGCCTGTATTATGAATAAGGACGGTGATTATGGCGCCGTGGTTTACCTTCAGCATATTATGCACCCAATTTCAGTTGCACGTAAAGTGATGGAAGATACGCCGCACGTTATTTTGGCCGGAAAGGGCGCGGAAAAATTTGCGATTTCCGAAGGATTTGAAAAAACAAATCTGCTAACTGAAGCTTCTAAAAAAGCTTGGGAGGAATGGAAAAAGACTTCGCAATATAAACCCATTATAAATATTGAAAACCACGATACCATCGGCATGCTCGCCATTGACAAAAACGGCGATATTTCGGGCGGTTGTACCACTAGCGGTTTGGCTTACAAAATGGCCGGACGCGTGGGAGATTCGCCAATAATTGGTTCGGGCCTTTTTATCGACAATGAAATTGGCGGCGCAACCGCAACGGGTTTGGGCGAGGAAGTTTTGAAAACCGTAGGCAGTTTTTTAATAGTAGAATTAATGCGCCAAGGCAAAACACCGCAACAGGCTTGCGAGGAAGCGATAGGAAGAATTATTAAAAAGAGTCCGAACTATAAGGATTTTCAAGTGGGTTATATTGCCGTGAACAAAAAGGGTGAAACGGGCTATTATTCCATTCACGATGGGTTTTGGGTAACAAAATATCAAAACGATAAAAACGAAAATTTTTCCTCGGATTTTTATGATAAAAAGTAATTATATAGAGAACCAATCATGACCCCAAAAAAAACCTTCCGCTCCGCGTTTATTACCGTTACCGTACTTTTTTTCCTTTGGGGGTTTATCACCGTTTTGGTTGATAGCCTCATTCCAAGATTAAAAGACGTTTTTGAACTCAGTTATTTTCAGGCGGGACTGGTGCAATTTGCTTTCTTTTTGGCTTATTTAGTAATTTCAGTTCCCGCGGGAGCATTGCTTTCGCGAATTGGGTATAAAAAAGGGATAATAGTGGGCTTGGTCACTATGGCTGTGGGTTGCTTGCTCTTTTATCCAGCCGCTTCCGAAAGGGTATTTTGGATATTTTTGATTGCATATTTTACACTCGCAGGCGGAATAACCGTGCTGCAAGTGGCAGCCAATCCTTATGTTTCGGTCTTGGGAAGTGAAGGCGGCGCTTCCAGCCGATTGAATCTTTCACAAGCCTTCAATTCATTGGGAACGGCAATCGCACCCTTGATCGGCGCGTCATTTTTGTTGAGTGATACAATTAAATCCTCAGAAGAAATTTCGGTTTTGACAGATGTTGACAGAAGTTCCTATTACATTTCCGAAGCTTCCGCAGTACAAACGCCCTTCCTTTTCATTGCTGTATTTATAGGGCTTTTGGCTTTAATGTTCGTTTTTATAAAACTTCCGAAGATTTTGGAAAAAAGCCCCGTGGGCGGTTACGGAAAACTGCTGAAAAACAAAATCGTTATGCTCGGGGCGCTCGGCATTTTTCTATACGTAGGTGCCGAAGTTGCCATTGGCAGCTATTTGGTGAATTATTTTATGAGCATGAATATTTCAGAAATAATCCTTCAAAATGAAACGATGAAATACCTTGCCGAAAATCTTTTAAATACCGATTTAGGAAAAATTGACAATAAAGCCATTGTGGGTGCTTTTGTGGTTTTCTATTGGAGCGGCGCGATGGTGGGAAGATTTGTGGGCGCTTACCTTACCCGAATAATGAAACCCACAAAAGTCCTTTCTATTTTTGCGGGATTGGCTGTTCTCATGTTGCTTATCTCCATGCACACCTATGGCTTGGTATCCATGTGGTCTATTTTGGCGGTTGGGCTGTTCAATTCAATAATGTTCCCGACCATTTTTGCTTTAACGATTGACGGGTTGGGTGATTTAAAACCACAAGCCTCGGGATTGCTTTGTATGGCAATTGTTGGCGGAGCTGTAATTCCGCCTGCATACGGATTTTTAACAGATAACATTGGGTTTAAGTTTGCGCTATTTTTAATAATTGCTTGTTATGGGTATATTTTATTTTTTGGTTTTTTGAAAGGCAAAAAGAAAGCTATAATTTTATAATTTACAAGTTGTTATCTTTTATGGGATTAAAAATGTATTTTAGAAAAAGTTTAGCAAACAAATTTGAAAACCTCACTTTCAGTTTTAGCATTTATAATTGGTTTTGCCTGCATTTCCCAAAATGAGCGGCAAGTTAATTCTGCGGTTATTGATTCCATTTTAAAAGCTACTGCAAAAATTCCTACGGCAGATGAAAAAGTAACTTATTTGAGCAGGGCGACAAGCAAATTGCGTTACGGAGGGGGTAGTTTAGCCTTGATTAAAAAATCTGAGGAAATTTCAAAAAAAGCAAACGTCCCTAAGTTGCTTGCTACTACATACTATTACTACTCTAACTATTACTATTACAATACAAACTTAGACTCTTCGCTCTTTTACATTAAAAAGTCAAAAGACTTTATAAGTGATGAGGAATTACCATTTTTAAGATCTTCCATTTTAAATACTGAAGGAGGTGTTTACGTACTAAAAGGAGATATGCCCAAAGCACTTTCACTTACCTTAAAATCACAGGAATTTCTTGATAAAGTGGATACTACAAGTTTGGTAGGTGACGAAAAAATAATCTACAAAAAAGAACGCCTGGCCCTAGACAATAGCATTGCTAATTTTTATAACCAAATGGAGGAATATGAAAAAGCAACCTATTATTACGACAAGGGTTACAGAGCAGCATTGCGCGACAGCTCTTTTATTGCCGCAGGCGTTTTTATGACAAACAAAGGAGATCTGTACTTAAATACCGAAAAATATGAAAAGGCGTTAGAGGCTTTTCTTGAAGGTAAGAAATTAAAGGAAAAAGGCAAATCACCGCCATTATTGCTTGTAAATTCAGATTTGAATATTGGTATAGCCTATACAAATCTAAATAATTTTGAGGAAGGCTTACCATACCTAAACACCGTAATTTCATTTTACGAAAGTAGCAACATAAGCGGAAAGCTTGCCGAATCCCTAGCCTATAGAGGCGATCATTTTTTGAAGCAGGAAAAATACAATCTGGCGATTGCAGACTGCGAAAAAGCAAAAGAAATTACTTCTTCAACAGAAAATCTCCAGGTTTTTTCAAAAGCGTGTGAATGTTTGTATAGCGCATATAAGGCAACAGACAATTATAAAGAAGCTATTGCAAATTATGAGTTGTATGTGGATGCAAGGGAAACTATTTTTAACGAAAAAAACATAAAGAAGCAGACCCAACAGGAAATGGAGTTTGAGTTCAATAAAACCTCAGCGCTAAAGAACGCAGAGATTATTGCTCGCGAAAAAGAGAGCAGGTTGTATTCTATCCTTTCAATTATCGGCTTTTTGTTTGCTGCATTTTTAGGGTTTTTCTTTTATAAAAACAGAAAGAAGAATTTGTCCCTTGCCAAACAGAAGAAACTACTGGAAGCAACCATAGATGAGAAAAATGTACTTTTAAAGGAAACACACCATCGTGTTAAAAACAGCTTTCAAATAGTTTCGTCATTGCTCTATCTGCAATCTGAAAATATGGTTGGTAAAGAAGCCCAGATTGCCCTTCGCGAAGCACAGAACAGGGTTCGATCCATGGTTTTGATACATCAAAGGCTTTACAACAAAGACCAATTAGTGGGCATTGACAGCAAGGAATATTTGGAGGCCCTGACTAAAGACATTTTTGAAACACACCAATTCAAAAAAGAAAAATTACCGTATGTGCTAAATATTGAACCCATAGTGCTTAGTATTGAAACCATAACTCCCATCGGGCTTATTCTGAACGAATTGATAATAAACGTCCTAAAACATGCTTTTGAGGATATTACTTCGGAAAGTTTGCTTTCTATTGATTTTGAAAAGAAAGATGACACCCTGGTTTTAAAAGTTATCGATAACGGGAAAGGGTTTAATGGTGAAATAAAGGAAACTTCCTTTGGAATAAAACTGATGAACACGCTTGCGAAAAAATTAAGGGCCACCTTGAATTACAAGTCTTCAGAAAATAACGGAACCGAAGTGGTTTTAAACATCAAAAAGTTTGAAATACTTTAGTATCTTTAAGAAAAAACCTTGTGGGCCAATTGAAAATCTACATAGTAGAAGACGATCCATTAATTTCCTTTACCATAGAAACCGCTTTAAAAAAGCACGGTTATGGAATTTGTGGCAATGCTGACAATTTTGAGGAAGCTTTGAGTGAAATAATTCAAAAGAGTCCAGATCTAGTACTGGTTGACATTCAACTGGACGGTGAAAAAGATGGTGTTAATCTCGCGGAAAAATTGGACAGCCTTGAAATTCCGTACCTATACCTAACCTCACAAACTGATCCACATACCATAAAAAGAGTTAAGGAAACACGGCCGCTGGGCTATATCGTTAAACCATTTACCGAAAATGGTCTAAGGAGCAATATTGAAATTGCTTGGAACAATTATAAAACCGACGAAGAATATCTTTCCTTTTCAACTAACAATGAACTTTATAAAATCAGACAGTCACAAATACTTTATTTAAAGGCATTTGACAATTATTGTTATGTAATAACTTCAGAAAGGGAATATTTGGTTCCAAAAACCCTAAAGTTTCTTGCCTCCCAATTAAATTCAGAAAAATTTACAAAAACACATCGGTCCTATTTGGTTAATCTTCTTAAAATTGAATCTTTAAAGACAGATTCTCTGCTAATAAACAATGTGGAAATCCCCGTCAGTAATTCCAAAAAAAACCAGCTTAGGCAATTGCTGCAACAATCATAATAATACTTCGCTAAAAAAAACAGTCCATTCACTAAAAAATCTTAAGGATTGTCTTAATAACAATCTAAATTCGAACTGTTTTAGATCCCCATAACATTTCAAATTAAAATTTTTTAAGATGAATAATGCAATACTTTACATTACCATTGGGGCGCTGTTTGATACATTTGGCGATTTGTTGATGAAAAACTGGGTAATCAACAACAGTAAAATCTATTTTGCCGGAGGAATGCTTTTTTACGTAGTGGGCCTGAGCTTTTTGGCCTACAGTTTTACATTTAAAAACATAGTAATTGCTTCGGTATTGTTTTTAATATTCAACGTAGTGCTGCTTTCCCTGGTTAATTGGTTTGTTTACAGTGAAGCACTTTCGCATAAAGAAATAGCGGGCCTGTGCCTAGGGCTTATGGCTGTTGTATTATTTGAATATAATTGAAAATGATAAATAAATTAAACTATATAAACAACATTATAAACTATTCACAATTGAGTTTTTCAGTTGTTAAAAAAAAGAAAGCCGCTGTGAGGTGCGGCTTTCTTTTAAAAAAACTTTTTTGATAATACTGAATTAAGGATATGGTAATAGTTAGCTATTAGTTTTGTTTCGGAATCAATCCTGATCAAATTGATTTCATTTTTCAGTGTTAAAAAAGTAAAGTCGCTTTTGAGGAGGAGCGGCTTTTGCTTTTTTTATTGGGCAAAGATCATCTCGCCCTTGCTTTCCTGTTCCTTAAATTTCATAACCAGCTCCAAGGCATCGGGTATTACATCGCTACAACAAATAATTAGCGAACCTTTTTTCGCATTTTTTACAGCGTGGGTAATGGCCTCTTTTTCGGAAGGGATAATCGTGGTCTTCTTGTTGGGATCCTTCATTTTTATTCCCGCGTCAAGCATTTTTATTAAATCTTCTTCGCTTTTACCGCGTAAATTTTTGTCCTGTCTTATTATAATTTCATCAAACATTTCGGCGGCAATGCTTCCCAATTCATTGGTGTCTTCTTCCCTTCTGTCGCCTACTCCAGCAATTATCCCAATTTTTTCAGTCGCTTCTAAGTTATCGGTGAAGTTTTGTAGTGCACGCATTCCTGCCGGGTTGTGCGCATAGTCCAAAAGAATACTGAAATTTTCAAACTTAAAAAGATTCAATCTTCCAGGTGTTTGCGAAGCTGAAGGAATAAAGGTTTCCAAGGCTATTTTCATATCTTCAATTCCAATACCACGAACGTTTGCAGCAATCACCGCCGGAAGAACATTCTGGATCATAAATGTAGCTTTCCCTCC
Organism: Aequorivita sp. UBA3180; assembly: GCA_002364215.1. Taxonomy (GTDB): domain Bacteria; phylum Bacteroidota; class Bacteroidia; order Flavobacteriales; family Flavobacteriaceae; genus Aequorivita. The sequence continues at coordinate 113,135 of DEXQ01000011.1, forward strand.
GTAGGTCAAGGGAATATTTTCAGCTTTCATAATGCGCATTTTCCAGGTGCCGCGACAAAGGGTAACATAGCCGTTTTCATAAACTGCAGTGATTCCGCCAAGTTTTTGGAGCGCCTTTATCCGCGGATTTTCTTCATCCATAGAGAATAGTGCGAGGTTGCAATTGATGCTTCTTCGCATTTCGTAAACCAAATCGTCATCGGCGTTTAGAATTGCATAGCCATCTGGCAAAACAGTTTCGGGAATTACGCCTTTCACCTTTGCCAATTGCTCTACTGTGTGTATTCCTTTCAACCCTAAATGATCTGCAGCAACGTTGGTAACAATCCCCACATCACATTTTTTGAAACCAAGACCTGCGCGCAACAGTCCGCCACGGGCACATTCCAAAACTGCAAAATTTACGGTTGGATCCTTCAAAACAAATTCGGCACTGGCGGGCCCGGTGCAATCACCTTTCATCAATAATCTATTTTGGATATAAACGCCATCGCTGGTAGTGTAACCTACCCTGTATCCCTTCATTTTTGCCATGTGGGCAATCAAACGTGTGGTGGTGGTTTTTCCATTGGTGCCAGTAGTTGCAATGATAGGAATTCTTCCTGTATTCCCCTGCTGAGGAAAAAGTTTATCTACCACTGGTGCTGCTACATTTCTAGGCAATCCAGTAGTTGGTGCTAAGTGCATTCTAAAACCTGGACCAGCGTTTACTTCCAATACGGCACCTCCGGTTTCTTCCAACGGCTTGCTGATATCTGTTGTCATTATATCAATTCCACAGATGTCGAGGTCAATTATTTTTGAAATGCGTTCTGCCATGGAAACGTTTGAGGGGTGCACAATATCCGTAACATCTTCCGCAGTACCGCCCGTACTCAAGTTTGCGGTATCCTTAAGAATAACTATCTCGCCTTGATTTGGAACCGAATCTTCGGTGTAACCTTTAGCGGCAATAATGGTTTTGGTTAAATCATTGATGGTAATTTTAGTAAGCACATTTTCGTGACCATAACCTCTGCGAGGGTCCTTGTTTACCTCATCAACTAACTCTTTAATAGTAGATTTACCATCACCCACTACATTTGCCGGTGTGCGCTTGGCAGCGGCCACCAAAACATTGTTTATAACCAACAAGCGATAATCTTCGCCAGTGATATATTTTTCAATAATTACTTTTGAAGAAACATTTTTTGCGGCGTGAAATGCCACTAAGGCATCCTCATAGTTTTTAATATTTACAGTTATTCCGCGACCGTGGTTTCCGCCTACGGGTTTTACAACCAAGGGAAACCCTACGTATCTACAAGCAGCCTCCAAACTACTTTCGCGACCGATAATATCTCCACGGGGAACGAGTACTTCGGCCTGTTCCAAAAGATATTTTGTGTCTTCCTTATCGCATGCAATTTCAACCCCAATACTACTGGTTTCTGAAGTTACTGTTGCCTGTATTCTTTTTTGGTTAGCACCATAACCCAATTGGCAAAGGGAGTATTTATTTAAACGAATCCAAGGAATGCCACGGGCTTCAGCTTCTTCTACAATAGAACCTGTACTTGGCCCCAAACGTTCGTCTTCACGGATTTCACGCATCCGCTGAATATCTGCTTCCAAATCATAGCTGTCGCCCGAAATAAGCGCCTTGCAAATATCGACAGCAGCTTTGGCGGCATAGCGCCCCACATTTTCTTCAATATAACTAAAGACCACATTATAAACACCCTTTTCGCCATAACCACGGGTTCTTCCGAAGCCCGTATCCATATCTGCCAAGGTCTGTATTTCCAAGGCAATATGCTCAATAACATGGCCCATCCAAGTGCCTTCTTCCACACGTTGAAAAAATCCGCCCGGTTCGCCAACGCTACAACGGTGGCTGTACATGCTGGGAAACATCATTTTTAGCCGATCACTAAAGCCCTCAATTTTATTGGAAGGAAGTTCTTCCATTTCCTCAAGATCAAGGACCATTACTATTAATTTATGACGACGTATAGACCAGTAATTTGGCCCTCGCATGGCGTTGATTTCTCTAATTCGCATAAGTTGACGGATTTGTTTGTTTGGTTCGAATTTGATAAATATATGATTAATTTTTATAACAATTAGCGTATTTTTGCCCGCAAATCAAATAAATTCATGAGCGTAAAAGGCACACTGATCCCCATAGGTGGAAATGAAGATAAGGGCATTGAACAAAGTGAAATATATACTCTGGAATATATTCAAGAAGGAATTTTATCCCGCGTGGTTCGTGAAAGCGGTGGCAAGGAAGCTTTAATAATAGTTATTCCAACTGCTTCCAGTATTCCGAATGAAGTGAGCGAAAACTACCTGCATGCGTTTGGAAAATTGGGCTGTAGCAACGTTCGCATTATGGATATCCGCAATCGTGAGGAAGCTGAAGATCCGCTGCATTTAACCTTGATGAAAAAAGCAGATTGCGTTATGTTTTCTGGAGGTGACCAATCTAAAATCGTACAATATATTGGTGGAACACTGCTCCACAAAATAATTCAAAAGCGTTACGAAAAAGATAACTTCGTAATTGCCGGAACCAGCGCTGGTGCGATGTGCATGAGCCAGGAAATGATAAAAGGCGGTGGCATCAAAGAAGCGTTTACAAAGGGTGCGGTTTTAATGGGAGAAGGCATGGGTTTTATTCCCAACTTGATAATCGATTCACACTTTATACGTCGCGGACGGTTTGGAAGACTTGCCGAAGCTGTAGCACGCTTTCCCAAACTTATAGGTATAGGTTTGGCGGAAGATACTGGCCTCGTTATCAAAAACTGTAATATTGTTGAAGTTATTGGTTCAGGGATGGTTATCCTTTTTGACCCGCGAAAATTAAAACATAACAATCAAGCCGTGGTTGCTGATGGTACGCCAATGTCCCTCAACAATTTGAAAACTCACATTTTAGCACATGGTGACCGTTTCGATATAAAGAAAAAGAAACTTAAAATTTCACCGCATCACATTCGTGTTATTGAATCTCAAACTTTGTGATTGTTGATTGTTGATTGTTGATTGTTGATTGAAAATACAATAGTATCCACAGAATCCATAGTATCATTCCCGATATATACCAATCTCTTTTTTTCCTTCGGAAGTTTTAAAAGCGCGGTACATCCCTTCGGTATTGAAAGGCATTGCAATATTTCCTTCGGAATCGACGGCAATCAAACCGCCGTCGCCGCCAATTTCCAAAACTCTTTTGTTGATTACTTCGGAAGCGGCTTCTTCCACGGTCATTCCTTTGTACTCCATTAAACAGGACACATCGTAGGCTGCAACTCCTCGAATGAAGTATTCGCCACTGCCCGTGCAACTCACGGCACAGGTTTTATTATTTGCGTAATTTCCGGCTCCTATCATAGGGCTGTCGCCTACGCGGCCCCATCGTTTATTGGTCATTCCGCCCGTTGAGGTGGCGGCGGCGATGTTTCGGTTTTTATCACAAGCAACAGCGCCAACTGTACCAAATTTACCTTCCTTTTTCATACTGTGGTCCAACTGAAATTTGTCACTGTCCTTTATGTTTTGCCACTGTTGATAACGATGCTCGTCATAAAAATACTCTGGGGTCTCTAGGGTGTAGCCCAAACTTTTTGCAAAGCGCATTGCACCTTCGCCCGCCAAAAAAACGTGATCTGTTTTTTCCATTATATCGCGAGCCAGTGAAATTGGGTTTTTAATTCCAGTGATCAATGAAACTGCGCCAGCATCCAATGTTTTTCCGTCCATAATAGCGGCATCCATTTCGTGGGTGCCATCATTGGTGAAGACACTTCCCCTACCAGCGTTGAAAAGCGGAGAATCTTCCAAATGTTTCACTGCAGTTTCCACTGCATCCATTGCATTTCCGTCTTTTTCCAAAACAGCATACCCTTTTTCCAAAGCTTCATTGAGCGCAGCTTTGTATTGTTCTTCCTTTTGGGGCGTCATAAGCCCTTTTACCAATGTTCCTGCACCGCCGTGGATTACTAAGGAGTATTTTTTCATCTGAAATATTTTAGGGCGGAAAAATACGAATTGCCTTTCACAATAAACTGCTTCATTTATAATTTTCTTTTTCACGGAAAACCCTTCGTATCTGAAGTGTTATTTTTATTTTTGATAACAAGATGAATCTCCGTTTGAGTGTCGTTGAATCGTTTTCAATTTATGAACTCGCTTCGGCCTTTGTCCCGATAGCTATCGGGAGCTCTCGCTGAGACATTTCCCAATAAAATAAAATTATGTCCACCCAAAAAAAACGCCTTTTCCTTCTTGATGCTTATGCCCTTATTTTTCGCGGGTATTACGCACTTATAAAAAATCCAACCATTAATTCCAAAGGGCAGGATACCTCAGCCATTATGGGGTTTCTCAATTCACTTTTTGACGTTATCCGTCGCGAGCGTCCCGACCATTTGGCCGTTTGTTTTGATAAAGACGGAAGCGCCGAACGCACCGAAATGTTTGCTGATTATAAAGCAAACCGTGACCAAACGCCCGACGTTATCCGCCAATCCATTCCTATAATTCAGGAAATAATCAAAGCCATGCACATTCCCTGCGTTGAACTTTCAGGTTTGGAAGCCGATGATATTATTGGAACGCTTGCGCAACAAGCAGAAAAGCAGGGCTACCAGGTTTTTATGGTTACGCCCGATAAGGATTTTGGACAATTGGTAACCGAAAATATTTTTATGTACCGTCCCGCCCGTATGGGCAACGCCATTGAGATTTGGGGAATTCCGGAAGTGCAGAAACGCTTTGGCGTAGAGCGACCGGAACAGGTGATTGATTATCTGGGAATGATGGGCGATGCCAGTGATAACATTCCCGGACTACCGGGCGTGGGCGAAAAAACCGCAAAGAAATTTATTGCGGAATTCGGCTCGATGGAAAATCTTTTGGCAAATACAGATAAGCTGAAAGGCAAAATGAAGGAAAAGGTTGAGGAAAATGCCGAGCTCGGCCTGCTTTCCAAAAAACTCGCCACCATTTGCACCACCTGTGATGTTACCTTTAACGAAAAGGACTACGAACTCTCCATGCCCGACGGCGAAAAAGTACAGCAGATTTTTGAGGAACTTGAATTCCGTAGACTGAAAGACCAGTTTTTAAAGTTGTTTTCTGAAGAAGGCGCTTCGGAAAAAGTTACACAGATTTCAAATTCTGAAAGTGCAAAAAAAGCAACTTCTTCTTCTGCAGGAAGTGGACAGTTTTCACTTTTTGGCGGCGATGGTGAAGCTGTCGAAGAAATAAAAAACTACAATTCCCGCGCCACCATTGAAAACACGGAACATTTTTACCAAACCGTGCAACCAGGGATGGGTACGAAGTTGTTTCTTCAGAATTTAATGAAGCAAAAAAGTGTGTGTTTTGATACTGAAACCACCAGTTTGAATCCATTGGAGGCCGAACTTGTTGGCATCGCTTTTTCCTGGGAAAAAGGAAAGGGTTTTTACATTCCTTTTTCTGAAAACAAAGAGGAAACCCAGCAACTTTTGGAGGAATTGCGTCCGTTTTTTGAAGATGAAAGCATCCAAAAAATTGGTCAGAATTTAAAATACGATATTAAAGTTTTGGCGAAATACGATATTTCGGTAAGAGGAAAATTGTTTGATACCATGCTCGCGCATTACCTAATAAACCCAGATATGCGCCACAATATGGACGTTCTCAGCGAAACATATCTTAATTACACGCCAGTTTCCATCACGGAATTAATTGGTAAAAAAGGCAAAAACCAGTTGAATATGCGCGATGTGGAAGTTGAAAAGCAGACCGAATACGCCGTGGAGGATGCCGATGTAACCTTTCAGCTGAAGGAACATTTTGAAAAAGAACTGGGCGAAGCCAATACCCAAAAACTGTTTGACGATATTGAAGTGCCATTGCTTCGGGTTTTGGCGGCTATGGAATTGGAGGGCATCAATCTGGACAAAGATTTCCTCCAAAACCTTTCGGAAGCGTTGGACAGGGATATTCTTCAACTTGAAAAATATATTTATGAAGAAGCTGGCGAAACCTTCAACATCGCTTCGCCAAAACAGTTGGGCGATATTCTCTTCGGAAAAATGAAACTGATAGACAAGCCGAAAAAAACCAAAACGGGACAATATTCCACCGCCGAGGATGTGCTTTCCTATTTGGCGAAAGACCATAAAATAATCCGCGATGTTTTGGAATACCGAGGGCTCACCAAACTGAAAAGCACCTATGTGGATGCGCTTCCGGGGCAGGTGGAACCAACGACTGGCAGAGTTCACACAGATTATATGCAGACCGTCGCGGCCACGGGCCGATTGAGCAGCAACAATCCAAACCTTCAAAATATTCCGATCCGCACCGAACGCGGACGTGAAGTTCGAAAAGCGTTTATTCCGCGGAACGAAGATTACGTTTTGATGGCAGCGGATTATTCGCAAATAGAGCTACGAATAATTGCTGCTTTAAGTGAAGAAACCACGATGATCGAAGCTTTTAAAAATGGTGAGGATATTCACGCTTCCACAGCTTCAAAAGTTTTCAATGTTCCATTAAATGAAGTAACCCGCGAGCAACGAAGCAATGCAAAAACCGTGAATTTCGGAATTATTTACGGCGTTTCCGCTTTCGGCTTGAGCAACCAAACCGACCTTTCCCGTGGTGAAGCAAAAGATTTGATAGAAACCTATTATAAAACCTATCCAAAACTTCGGAATTACATAAGCGAGCAAATTCAATTTGCACGTGAAAATGGTTATGTGCAAACCGTTTTGGGACGAAGACGCTATTTAAAAGACATAAACGGAAGCAACCAAGTGGTGCGTGGCGCCGCAGAGCGAAATGCGGTGAACGCACCAATTCAAGGAAGTGCTGCGGATATTATTAAAATAGCGATGATAAACATCCACAAAAAACTGGAAGCTGAAAACTACAAAAGCAAGATGTTGCTTCAAGTGCATGATGAATTGGTTTTCGATGCCTACAAACCCGAACTGGAAAAATTAAAAACGATGGTAAAGCACGAAATGGAAAATGCTTACAAGCTTACCGTGCCGTTGGATGTAGATTTGGGTGTTGGGGAGAATTGGTTGGAGGCGCACTAAACGCCTTGCGGCGAAAATCCCAAAAGGACAAATTCCAAAAAAACAAATTCCAAATTCCAAATTCCAAATTCCAAAAATTTATTTTTTATAAATAAAATATTGCACCCCAAAGACCCAAATGAAAAATATTATGAAAAAGACCATTACAGTTTTAACATTGTTGCTTAATATAATTGTTATTTACGCCCAAGACCCGAGCATTCTTTGGCAGCGGACTATTGGGGGGAGTGGAGATGAAACACTTTATAGTATAAAACAAACACCAGACGGTGGTTACATTGTTGGAGGTGCTTCAGGATCGGATATTTCAGGAGATAAAACTGACGCTTCCAATGGATTTTTTGATATTTGGATTGTAAAAGCAGATGCAGAAGGTAATATTGAATGGCAGAATTCCATTGGGGGAAATGCTTTAGATGATCTTCACTCTATTGAATTGACTCCCGATGGTGGATTCATTGCCTGTGGGGAATCAACCTCCGACATTTCTGGTGATAAAACTGAAAACTCGAGAGGTTTAGATGACTATTGGATTGTGAAACTTGATGCTTCTGGAAATGTAGAATGGGACAAAACTATAGGCGGGAGTGATTCTGAAAGTTTTCCCCAAATAAGAGTTTCAAATGACAGTTATCTTATAAGTGGAGATTCGTGGTCAAACATTTCTGGCGACAAGACCGAAAACGCAATTGGGGAAGATGATTATTGGCTATTAAAGCTAGACCTTTCGGGGAATATTATTTGGCAGAAAACTATCGGGGGGTCATCATATGACTCATTTTCTACAATGGCATTAACACATGATGGCGGTTGTATTCTAGGAGGATATTCAGACTCAAATATTTCTGGAAATAAAACTGAAAATTCAAAAGGAGGATTTGATTTCTGGATTGTAAAACTAGATTCTTCTGGAGACATCGTGTGGGACAAAACTATAGGTGGCAGTGGGACAGATGTTTTGAATTCTATAGTACAAACTTTAGACAATGGCTTTCTTTTATCAGGAAGATCATCTTCAGATATATCAGGCGATAAAACCGAAAATTCAGAAGGGGAATCCGACTTCTGGATTGTTAAACTTGCTTCAAACGGAACAATAGAATGGCAAAATACTATTGGGGGCAATGATATTGACCAAGCATATTCTGCAAACCAAACCTCCGATGGCGGTTATATTATAGGTGGGTTCTCCCGGTCTACTATTTCAGGGGACAAAACTGAAAACGGGCAAGGCAATTTCGATTGTTGGTTAGTTAAAATAAACAACGTTGGGATTATTGAATGGCAAAATACTATTGGTGGAAGTGAAATTGATGGTATAACTTCAGTTATGCAATCTTCAGATGGAAGTTATATTTTGGGAGGAAACTCACAATCAAATATTTCAGGAGATAAATCCGAAAATTCTCGTGGAGGTCAAGACTACTGGATTATAAAACACGCCCAAACCTTAGGAATAGAAGAAAACCCATTCGCAACAGCAATAACCCTCTACCCCAACCCAACAAAAAACATATTACAACTAAATACCCAAGACAAAACCATAGACCAAGTAAACATTTACACCATGACGGGCAGTAAAGTTTTGCAATTGGATGTTGAAACCGTTTCCCCGACCGTGGATGTTTCCGGCTTGGCTTCGGGCGTTTATTATGTGCAGTTGTATTCTGGGAAGAAGGTGGCTTTGAAAAAGTTTATTAAGGAATAATTTTTTGAATCAAAATCGAAAATGAAATCAAAGCTGAAAGGCTTTGGAAAATTTGAAAAAATAAAAACCATTCATTATGAAAAGAAATTTAATTGCAAGTTTAGTTTTAACATTTATTACAGTTTCACTTTATGCTCAGGACCCGAATATCCTTTGGCAGCGGACTATTGGGGGGAGTGATTGGGACCAACCATCTTTTATTTCCAAAACTAATGATGGGGGATTTGTGGTTGGTGGTTTTTCAGAATCTAACATTTCGGGAGAGAAAACCGAAAACTCAAGAGGTGGATATGACTATTGGGTGGTGAAATTTGATAACTCAGGCAATATTCAATGGCAAAAAACCTTAGGGGGCGATCAGGACGATTATTTAAGAAAAATTATCCAAATATCCGATGATGGCTACATTGTATTGGGATATTCCAGTTCCGGGATATCTGGTGATAAAACTGAAAATTCACAGGGAGGCACAGATTACTGGATACTAAAATTGGATGTGTCCGGAAATATAATGTGGCAAAAAACAATAGGAAGTGATGACAATGATACTGTTGCTGACGTTGAACAAGCGGCCGACGGAGGTTTTTTAATTGGCGGCACAGCTTCTTCAGGTGTATCTGGGGATAAAACAGTTGTTGGCGACGTATGGATATTAAAATTGGATGTAAATGGGAATATTCAATGGCAGAAGGGTTACGATTTTTTTGCCAATTCAAATCTAAGCAATGCTCGGTTAACCGATGACGGTGGTTTTATAATAGCTGGCTCGGGTACGGGCGGTATTTTTAGTGATTATGTTGTCTCAAAATTGAATATGAATGGAAACTCCGTGTGGGAAAAAATTTACGGAGGGGACGGAGAAGATTATTTAACAAATTTGATACTTACAGATGACGGTGGATATATGGTCATTGGGCAATCAAATTCTGATGCTTCTGGAGATAAGACGGAAGATTCACAAGGGTATCAGGATTATTGGGTATTAAAATTAGATTCAGCAGGCAATATTGTCTGGCAAAATACCATAGGGGGAGACTCTGGAGATATTCCTCTTACGGTTATAGAATCTTCTGATGGAGGATATTTTATTAGCGGTAGCTCTCTTTCAAATATTTCCGGCGATAAAACAGATAATACTTTTGAAGATTCCCAGAGCTTTTGGATAATGAAGCTTAATTCTGTGGGCATAATTGAATGGCAAAATGATATAGATGGCTCATTGGGGGAAAGACTGCCAAAAGCAATTCAGAATGACGATGGCAGCTTTATGATTTGTGGCCAATCCAGTTCCAATATTTCAGGCGATAAAACAGAAAACAGCAGAGGGGAAGCCGATTTCTGGATAATAAAACACGCTGCAACTTTAGGGTTGGAAGATAATTCATTCCTAAAAGCAATAAGCCTCTACCCCAATCCTACAAAAAACACATTACAACTAAACACCCAAGACAAAACCATAAACCAAATAAACATCTACACAATGACGGGCAGCAAAGTTTTGCAATTGGATGTTGAAACCGTTTCCCCAACCGTGGAGGTTTCCAGCCTAGCTTCGGGGGTTTATTATATACAAGTGTATTCAGGAAAAGATGTCGCGTTGAAAAAGTTTTTAAAGGAATAAGCTTTTGAAATCGAAAACGAATTATTATATTTTTAGTCTTTTATCTTAAGTCTTTCAGCTCAGCGGTCTTACATCTTTTCAGCGAAGCGGTCTTACGTCTTTTTTTAAATCCATATCTTTAAAAATTATTACCGCAATTATGGAGCGAAACAAATTAATTTCAAAAAAGAAACCCGCATATCCCGTTTCGGATGCGCTTTTAAAATACTTAACCCGCCACGGAAGAACCATTAAAATTCCTATCTACTACGACGATTTGTTGCGTTTTCACGGCTCGGTGGCCGTATTCGATAAAAACGGAAAAGACACCCTTTGGGTAAGTGTTTATTATTCTGAATTTGAAACCGAAGAAATCAACCAAAGCCTAAAAAAAGTATATTCCATCTTGCATTCCGATGGTAGCGATACTATTTTTCCCTACTTAAATATAGACAGTATAGATTTTTGCACTTTCGGAAATTCAAAACCTTTTCGTATAAAAGTTCGAAATATCCTAAACGACAATTACCTCTATTTGTATATTAAAAAAGCCGATGCTTCCCGTATTTACGGCTTGGAACTGGAAGATTTGCTTTCGCCAAATCACATAAACTTTTTAGTGCGAAAAAACACTTTAATTGAAGAACATATTTCGGGTATTCCCGGCGATGATTTTATAGAAAACCATTTAGAAAATTGCACCCATCGCGATAAAATGGAAATTGCTAAAGAGTTCGTGAAATTTAACGAACGTTGCTTTGTGCGATTATTGGGCGATATGCGTTCGTATAATTACGTAATGGTTTTAACCCACGATTTTGACCGTATTCAGTACCGAATTCGCGCCATAGATTTTGACCAACAGAGTTATGAAGGAAATTCAAAAGTTTACAAACCACAATTTTTGAAGGAAAACAACAAGCTGGTGGCAATGACCACCGAACTTTTACAACAAGCATCCATAGACCAATACATTAATGAAGAAAGATCGCTGTTGGCTAAGCGCGCCACCAGTATGAAAAAACGCTTAAAAGGGCTTATGGCCTGTATGAAGAAAGATAAGATTGCACCACCCGAAAAAATGAAACAATTAAAAATGGAGCTCTTTGAGTTAACTGGCGATATAAAATTTAAAAAAGCACAAAATATGGGCGAGGTATTACAAAGTGCGCTAGATTTTGTTATTCGGAATTATAAAAGTGAAAACCCATATATACTCTCATAGTTTTATATTTTTACACTTTTCTTACTCCCCAAAACTTGATTGTCGTAATAGGTTCTATAGTTATTTATTTATTATTCTTTATACAATTGTGCAATTGCTAACTTTAACGCCTTATTTAAAATTTTAAAAAACCGTATCCATGAAAATTAAAAAAGTGTTGGTTGCTAATCGTGGCGAAATAGCCATTCGAGTTTTACGCGCTTGTTCAGAAATAAATTTAAAAACAGTTGCCGTTTACACTTACGAAGACCGCTATTCGCAACATCGTTACAAAGCTGACGAATCTTACCAAATTGGCGAAAACGACCAACCTTTAAAACCGTATTTAGACGGTAATGCCATAATTGCATTGGCAAAATCTAAAGGCGTAGATGCCATTCATCCCGGATACGGATTTTTATCCGAAAACTCTGAATTTGCCCGAAATTGCGCAAAAAACGGACTGGTATTTATAGGGCCAGACCCGAAGGTTATGGACGCTTTGGGCGATAAAATTACCGCCAAAAAAATTGCCGAAAAATGCAATGTTCCCATTATAAAAAGCAATACAAAAAAACTTACTTCACTTAAAGTTGCACTTTCTGAAGCAGCTACCATTGGCTACCCATTAATGTTGAAAGCGGCTTCCGGTGGTGGTGGACGCGGCATGCGTATTGTTAGAAATAACGACGATCTAAAAAATAATTTTGAATCTGCCCGAAGCGAATCGCTTAACGCATTTGGAGACGACACAATGTTTCTCGAAAAATATGTGGAAGATCCCAAGCATTTAGAAGTGCAAATTGTGGCAGATAACCACGGTACCATTCGCCATTTGTTTGAACGCGATTGCTCTGTACAAAGAAGGCACCAAAAAGTTATTGAAGTTGCGCCTTCGTATAACGTTTCAAAAAAAGTAAAAGATGCTCTTTATAAATACGCTTTAAAAATTGCAGAAGAGGTAAAATACAACAATGTAGGTACCGTAGAATTTTTGGTAGATAAAGACGATAATGTGTTCTTTATCGAGGTAAATCCGCGCATTCAAGTAGAACACACAGTTACCGAAATGGTAACGGGAATAGACCTTATAAAAACGCAAATTTTTATTGCCGGCGGGTATAAACTTTCAGACAAACAAATTAAAATTTACGATCAGGAATCGCTTGCAACCTATGGTTTCGCCATGCAATGCCGATTAACTACCGAAGATCCCGAAAACAATTTTACCCCAGATTACGGAACCATTACAACCTACAGAAGTGCTGGCGGAATGGGAATTCGGCTAGATGCCGGAAGTATTTACCAATCGTACAGCGTTAGTCCGTTTTTTGATTCTATGCTCGTTAAAGTTTCGGCGCACGGCAGAACGTTAGACGGCGCGGTACGAAAAATGTCGCGTGCTCTACGCGAATTTCGTATTCGCGGAGTAAAAACAAACATTCACTTTCTTCAAAATGTAATACATAGTGAAACGTTTAAGGACGGAAAAGCGACCGTTAATTTTATTGCCAATACTCCTTCACTTTTCGATATAAAATTACCACAGGATCGCACTTCAAAAATTGTAAATTATTTAGGTGAAGTAATAGTAAATGGTAATCCGGACGTAAAAACTTTTGATAAAAACAGAATTTTTAGAACACCAAAAATTCCAAAGTTTGAAGCCGAGAAAGAATTTCCGAAAGGCACAAAAGATCTGCTCACCGAACTGGGACCAGAGAAATTCTGCCTTTGGTTAAAGGAAGATAAAAAAATTCATTATACAGATACAACCATCCGCGATGCGCATCAATCCCTGCTCGCAACTCGTATGCGCAGTTACGATATGTTGCAAGTTGCAGAAAGTTTTGCTAAAAACCATCCCAACACTTTTAGTATTGAAATGTGGGGCGGCGCTACTTTTGATGTCTGCCTTCGGTTTTTAAATGAAAGTCCGTGGACACGATTACGCGAGCTTCGCAAATTGATGCCGAATATACTTTTCCAAATGTTACTTCGTGGTTCAAATGGCGTGGGTTATAAAGCCTATCCCGATAATTTAATCGAAAAATTTATTGAAACCTCCTGGGAAAACGGAATAGACATTTTCAGAATTTTCGACTCGTTAAACTGGGTAAAAGCCATGGAGCCGAGCATAAATTACGTTCGCAATAAAACGGGCGGCATTGCGCAAGCCGCCATTAGTTATACCGGCGATATTCTCGATCCGAAAGAAACAAAATACACTTTAAAATACTATACCCAACTCGCCAAAGATCTGGAAAATGCAGGCGCGCATATGATTGCCATTAAAGATATGGCGGGTCTTTTAAAACCGTATGCCGCGGCAGAACTTGTTGCAGCGTTAAAAAACACGGTAAAAATTCCGTTGCATTTGCATACGCACGATACTTCCTCCATTCAATCTGCCACCTATTTAAAAGCCATTGAAGCGGGGGTAGATGTAGTAGATGTGGCCTTGGGCGGGCTTTCGGGACTTACCTCCCAACCCAACTTTAATTCAATAGTTGAAATGATGCGCAACCAACCGTGCGAAAATAAATTCGATATTAATAAATTGAACGAATTTTCAAATTATTGGGAAGATGTTCGTGAAAAATATTATCCGTTTGAATCCGGCTTAAAAGCGGGAACTGCTGAGGTTTACCAACATGAAATTCCCGGGGGGCAGTATTCAAATTTACGTCCACAATCCGAAGCCCTCGGTTTGGGTGATCGCTTTCACGAAGTAAAAAAAATGTACGCGCAGGTAAACGAAATGTTCGGAAATCTGGTAAAAGTTACGCCAAGCTCAAAAGTAGTGGGCGATATGGCTATTTTTATGGTAACCAATAACCTTACGCCCGAAGATGTAATGCAGCGCGGCGAAGCCATTTCGTTTCCAGAATCTGTAATTAATTTCTTTAAAGGCGATTTAGGACAACCTTTGGGTGGCTTTCCAAAAGAACTTCAAAAAATAATTCTGAAGAACAACACCTCTTATACCGATAGGCCCAATGCCCATTTGGAGCCGATAGATTTTGATTCAGAATTTAAAGTATTCAGAAAAAAGTTTCAGCAAGGATTTACCCGACCCATAGAATTTGAAGATTTTCTATCGTATAGTTTATATCCCCGTGTTTTTGAAGATGCCCACGAAAAATATAAAAAATACGGCAATGTGGCCATTTTAGCTACTGAAAATTTCTTTTATGGAATGAAGCTTCAGGAGGAAGCTATTATAGAATTGGAACCCGGAAAATCTATTATTGTAAAATTGCTTTCTGTAGGAATTCCCAATGAAGATGGAGTTCGTATTGTATTCTTTTCAGTAAATGGTGAAAACCGTTTTATAGAAATTAAAGACAAATCTATTAAAGTGGAAAAAGAAGTTCACGTAAAAGTAGATCCGCAAGACAGCAATCAATACGGCGCTCCACTACAAGGAAGTTTGTATAAAATTTTGGTGAAAAAAGGGCAGGAAATAAAAAAGAACGATCACCTTTTTATTATTGAAGCCATGAAAATGGAAAGCACAATTACGGCGAACAAGGCTGGAAAAGTAAAATCAATTTCTTTAAAACCCGGAACGATGGTAATGAAGGATGATTTGATTGTGACTTTGGAGTAAGAGGGAAATTGAAATTGAAATCGAAATCGAAACTGAAATCGAAATCGACTCATCACCTTTTAGCTCCAAATTCATAACTCTGCATTCATTATTCTGTATTCATAATTCTTTTTTTTATTAGTCATATGTCTTTTGTCTTTTAGCACAGCGGTCTTGAGTCATTTTTCAAAAGAAAATTTAATTGTCATCCCTTGCTTTTCAAATAAATAACACTACATTTGCACCCCTCTTAGACAAAATACGTTTTGTTTTAGGGTGAGAAAACAATGATTTATTAACAATTGACAAAGACTAAATGGATACATTAAGTTACAAAACAGTATCTGCCAATAAGGCAACCGTTGTAAAGGAATGGTTACTGGTAGATGCGGACGGGCAAGCATTGGGTCGTCTTGCAAGCGAAGTTGCTAAATTACTTCGCGGTAAGCACAAACCAAGTTTCACCCCACACGTAGATTGCGGTGACAACGTAATTATTATTAACGCTGGTAAAATTAACCTTACTGGTAACAAATGGGCCGATAAAACCTACATTCGCCACACAGGTTATCCTGGTGGGCAGCGTAGTCTTACCGCTACAGAAATGTACAAGAAAGACCCTGCAAGGCTTGTTGAAAAAGCAGTAAAAGGAATGCTTCCTAAAAACAAACTGGGCGCAGATATCTTCAGAAACTTAAAAGTTTATGCAGATGCAAACCACGGACAAGAGGCACAAAAACCTAGAGCTATTAACTTTAACGACAACAAGTAATGGAGACAATTCACAAAATAGGTAGAAGAAAAACCGCTGTTGCACGTGTTTACCTTAAAGAAGGTAAAGGAAACATTAGCATCAACAAGCGTGAGTTGGAAAACTATTTTCCAACTGGAACACTTCAATATAAAGTAAAACAACCTTTGACACTTACAGATAACGAAAAGACTTTCGATATTTCAGTAAATGTATTTGGAGGTGGAATCACAGGACAGGCAGAAGCCATTCGTCTTGCAATTTCCCGCGCTATGTGCGAGCTTAACGATGAAAATCGCGGCATCCTTAAACCAGAAGGTTTGCTTACAAGAGACCCAAGAATGGTAGAGCGCAAGAAATTTGGACAGAAGAAAGCGCGTAAGAAATTCCAGTTCTCTAAACGTTAATATTACTCAACTAGATTGGGTATCTCTTTGGGGATACCCAATTAAAGTTGAAAAGTTCATATTCATTATTAATTAAAAAAGCTGTTATCCGTCTTTGGCGGAGTTAGTTTAGCATCTAAACCAAATTCATTTTTAGAAGCGGTTGCTATCCTTTCACAGAACGTAAACTAAAACAAAATGGCAAAAAAAGTAGAAGTAAAAGACTTACTTGAAGCTGGTGTGCACTTTGGCCACCTAACCCGCAAATGGAACCCAAACATGGCCCCGTATATCTATATGGAGCGCAACGGGATCCACATTATCAACCTTTACAAGACCGCTGCAAAAATCCAGGAGGCCAATGAGGCCCTAAAGAAAATTGCGGCCAGTGGACGCAAAATCCTTTTTGTAGCTACCAAAAAACAAGCAAAAGACATTGTTGCTGAAAAAGCAAAGAACGCAAACATGCCTTACATCACTGAAAGATGGCCTGGCGGTATGCTTACCAACTTTGTAACTATCCGTAAAGCCGTTAAGAAAATGGCTTCTATTGATAGAATGAAGCAGGACGGAACTTTCAACACCCTTTCAAAGAAAGAGCGTTTGGCTGTAGATCGTCTTCGTGCTAAATTGGAAAAGAACTTAGGTTCCATTTCTGATATGAGCCGTCTTCCCGCAGCACTTTTTGTGGTTGACACAACCCGTGAGCACATTGCGGTTGCAGAAGCTATGAAATTGAACATCCCGATCTTCGCAATGGTTGATACCAACAGTGACCCACGCGTTATTGATTACGTAATCCCATCTAATGATGATGCTTCAAAATCTATCGAAAGCATTATGAGTTTTGTTTCTGAAGCTATTATTGAAGGGCTTTCTGAAAGAAAAGCTGGTAGTGATGACGATAGCGATGATGAAGAAGGAATGGCAAAAAAAGCCAAAGCTCCCAAAAAGGAGAAAGAAGCTAAAAAAGTAAAAGCCGAAGTTCCTTCAACTGACGAAGAAGACGTAGAAGATATGAAAGAGGCAAAGCAGCCTGTGCGTCAAAAATCAAAGAAAGAAGTTCTTAACGAAGAAGAATAATAACTTTATCTTAAAATCTAAAAGTCGTTTGGTTCTTTTCTTTGCTGAAATAAAATTGAACGACTTTTTTTAATATTAAACTTAAAAATTTATAAAAATGGCAAACATAACAGCCGCAGAAGTAAATAAACTAAGACAAGCCACCGGCGCCGGAATGATGGACTGTAAAAAGGCATTGGTCGAGGCAGACGGAAATATGGAAGAAGCAATATCTATCCTTAGAAAAAAAGGACAGAAAATTGCAGAAAAAAGAGCAGACCGCGACTCTAGCGAAGGTGTTGCTACTGCAAAAGTAAATAGCGACAACACCAAAGGTGTGGCTATTTCCTTGAATTGTGAAACCGACTTTGTTGCCAAAAACGATTCTTTCGTTGAAATGGCAAACAAAATGGCCGAGATTGCACTTAACACATCCTCAAAAGAGGAGTTTTTGGCTGCAGATTTTGGCGGAATGACCGTTGCTGAAAAGTTGACTGAGCAAACTGGTGTTATAGGTGAGAAGATAGAAATAGGCGGTTACGAAATTTTGGAAGCTCCATTTGTAGGTTCGTACGTTCACGTAAACAAGATTGCTGCTTTAACTGGTCTTTCAAAAGCCGTTGATAATGCTGAGGAATTGACAAAAGATGTTTCTATGCAAGTGGCTTCTATGGGTGCTACTACCCTTTCTTACAAAGACTTTGATCCTGCTTTTGTAGAATCTGAAACTGAAGCGCGTATTGCAGCTATCGAGAAAGACAATATTGAGTTGGGCCGTTTGGGCAAAACGCTTAAGAACGTTCCTAAGTACATTTCAAGAGCGCAATTGACTCCTGAAGTTTTGGCACAGGCCGAAGCTGATGCAAAAGCTGAATTGAAAGCTGAAGGCAAGCCAGAGCAAATCTGGGACAAAATCCTTCCGGGGAAATTGGAGCGCTTCATCAGCGATAACACTACTCTTGACCACGAAAAAGCATTACTTGACCAAAACTTTATTAAAGACGACAAAAAAAGCGTTGCAGATTACGTAAAATCGTACGGTGATGTTGAGGTTGTTGGCTTTAGAAGAGTTTCTTTGGCGTAAGCTTTTAAGTATATCTTATAATTAAAAAGAGGCTGATTTATTTCAGCCTCTTTTTTTGTTTGCGCACCACGCATACACGAATTGTACTTTTTATTATAGTTGAAAGCGGAAGGTAATAGTATAAGTGCGGACGCAAGAAGTGTTAAAGCCAACGCTAGAATTGTTAAAGCGGAAACAAGAATTGTTAAAGCCAATGTGAGAAGTGTTAAAGCGGAGGCTAAAATATATAAGGCGGTCGCAAGATTTGTTAATGCGCCCGCCATTATATAAAAAGCGGAGGGCAGATTTGTTAAAGCGGAAGCAAAATGTATAAAAGTTGCAACTAGAATATAAAAAGTTGATGCGCTATTTATGAAAATCCTGCTTTCTGTTTAGACTGTAAACCCTATTATTAACTGAATGGGCGGAGGTTCAATCTTTATACTTTTTAAACTTGATGCCCTTTATTTGATTGTACTCTGGGCTGGAGGCTCCGAAAAGGGACTTGACGTATTTTTTTACATCGAGGGCGGTGTCTACCAGACCTGTGTTTTCTTGATAGAGAATTCTGTTTCTTTCCAGACGGGCGTTGCTCACTGCGGTGTCTGCGCTTGCCTCTTGGTTGTTTTTATTGCTTAAATCTTGGGCGCGGGCCTGAAGGGATGTTATTTGCAGTTCGGTTTCGTTTGGGGCGTAGCTTGGTTCTGAGGCCAAGACGGAGATTAGACCTTGGAAATGCTGGATGAGCTGATCATAAGACTGTTGGCTGGCGCTGATCCTTCGGGGCGCAGGCACGTTTGGGTCTAGGGGTTCTTCTTTAGTGGCCCGCTGGCCTTGGATCTTGCGGTTGTAGCCTTTGGCATCGTCTATTTTTTCTTGGGATGCGTCTGTGGCCTCCAAGGCGTTTACAAGGCGGGTGCTAAGGGGGCGTAGGTCTGCAAAGGCTTCTACCCTGCTGTTTACAGCATCATTGTATGCCGTGTTTAGGTTGATTACGTTTTGCAGGCTGGCGTTTGCCGTGGCGTGCAGGGCGGTGAGCTGTTCTGCGGTTAGACTGGTTTTTGATGGGTTGTAGATGGGGCCATAGCCTTCTACAAAGGCGATTAGGTCTTGGAAGTTCGCTACATTTTTAGCGTGGCCTACTTCTGAATTTGATGCCATTTTTTTAGTATTTAGATGTTAGTATTGAGTATGTGAATTTGTGAGTTTGTGAGTTTGTGAATGGGTTATTGTTTTATGAATTTTTTGGTTGTTGTGTTGCCGTTTTCATCTTCTATGTTTAGAAAGTAGATGCCGCTTGTTAAGCTTGAAACATCTATGGAAGTTTGATTTGCAACTTCTAAGGTTTGGTTGCTTAATAGTTTGCCTTCAATGTTGAAGATTTTTAGGGTTAGGGTTCCTGATGTGTATTTTGAAGTTAAGAACAATTCGTTTTTAGCGGGGTTTGGAAGGATTGCGAATTGAGAACTGTAAAAATCTTGACTAGATAAAATGTGATCGCCGTAAATGGCTTGGTCGTTAGAAGAGTTTGTTATTGTCAGTATTTTTTCGTCATTTCCATCTATTTCAATAAAATAATTAAAATCATCATTTAGATGAGCCTCAAAAAAATTATCTAAATATAAAATTTCAAAATCTGTATTCGCTTGAATTTGACAATCGTCAAAAGTCGAGCCTGCATTAAAAAGGTTAAACTGATCTAAACCAGTGAAGTTGACATCTGCAGATAAAACATCACAAACCATCGTTTCCATTTGATCTGGTTCAAAGAAATTTAAAGAAACAAAATTAACTTCATCATTAGATGGGGGTATATAATTATTACCTCCAATAGAAAGATTATGTAGATACCAGATATTGTCAAAAAGCTTTATATCTTGAGCAAAACTTGACTGAAAAAAAGATATTGTGAGAAATAAAATTATATGTTTCATGATTGTGGGTCTTTACTATTGTTTTGCCAAAGTTTTTGATTGTTGAATCTGTCCGTTACAGACCAATGCTACTGAATATAGCCCCATGGGATAAGAGGAAATGTCCAAAGTTTGGATCTGGGATGTTCGTTACTTGTGCAAAAGCGGTTGTGCTAAGGGCCCATATGAGTATGGTTATAAAGGTTTTCATTGTTTTAAGAAAATTTAATGACTGTACGTGAAGCCTTGTGGCGTGTGGGCGTGTGGGCGTGTGTTTTCAAACCTTGGTCGATTAAAGTTAGTTGAATTCCTAAAATTATCTTAAAATTATTACATATAAAACAGGATTTTCCCTGTTTATTACACAGGGTTTTTCCTGTACTGTTGCATTATTTTTCCTACAAAAAAGAAAACCTCTGGAAGAAGTATCTACCAAAGGTTTTAATGTGTTTTAAAATAAAAAGGTCTCGACTCTAGTTTACCCTGAGCGAAGTGGAAGGACTCGACCGGACATTTTTTTCAGAAATTTATTCCTTCACGATTTTTCTAACCGTTTTTTTCCCTTCGGAAGAAATAATGGCTAGGTACATGCCCGTTTTTAGGGATGCTATGTTTAGCTCGGCATTTTTAGCTAAAGGAGCGGTTTCCACTACTTTTTTTCCCAAGAGGTCATAAAGAATAATACTTTCAATTTGTGAATTGGCTTTAATATATAATTGGTTGGCTGTAGGGTTTGGGTATATTGAAATATTTGAACGATCCAACTCTTCAATACCCAAATTTGTATTCACTCCAAAAATAGTTTCATAGGTGTTTCCTCCAAATTCAGCAGCAATGGTATAGACACCATCTGGCCAGCTGCCATCTACCGGGTATTCCCATTGGGCATAGGCACCTGTGTAAAAAGGCCAAGGCGATGTAAATACATAATCATAAAGTACTGAATTATCCGGTCTTTTTACTATAATATGGGTATCGCTATCTGTTTGTAGGTCTCGGTAAAAAATTCGAAAATAAACCGTTTCTCCAGGTTCAAAATTAAGTTCTTCATAGGTATTCTCTACCACGCCACATTCATCATCAAAGTTGGTGGAATTATGGGTGGAAAGTTTATTAATTTCGGGAACGTAATAGTCTGGCTGGTCTACAAACCAACTCTCGGCATTCATACTGTTACAGGGGCCTTCATAAGGGTCTATTAAGTTATTGTTTGCATCATAAATTTCAAAATGCAAATGTGGAATGGTACTGCTGCCGGAGCTACCCGCAGCGCCCAAATATTCACCTTCTGCAACGGTATCACCAATATTTTTAGAGGTGATGGCACCGTCCTTAAAGTGCCAATACCATGCTTGGGAACCATCGGAATGTTCTATGATGATGCCATTCCAGTTGGGATTGCCGTTGTTTACACAGTTTAAGTCAAAATGCCCATCACGTTTGTCGATAATAGTACCTGGGGCGGCGGCCACTATTTCCATAATTTCTTCTTGCATCCGTTTCCAGGGGTAGGGCCAAAGTACATAGTCTGTACCTTCATGGTTACCGTTTCCCCAATCATACGTACGATCGCCACATTCATAATCCAATAGGTTTCCATTTGGGGTCAAATTGTGATCCACTTGGTTATTGATTATGTAATAACCATAATCATCAAATCCAGCTTTGGGCCTAATGGGCAGGATAAATAAAGGTGATGCGCTGCTACGATAAAATGCGTTTGGGTTTTTCTGGAGTATTAATTGTTTATTTAGTGTGATTTTGTCGCGTAATTCTTGCCGTTGTGCATCTGTAATACACTCGTTTTTTTCAATATTGGCAAGGTGAAACGAAGGATTTGAGGGCGGTAGTATTTTTCCTGTGTTTTGGGAAATCATGAATGTAGAGATCCCAAGAAAAAAATAAAGTAATATTGCTTTCATAGTTTTGAAATTTTAAGGATTATATCTTTCTGAACATTCTTACATCGTATTGCAAAGCGTGATGTCATCACTAAACCGAAACTTTTTTTGCAGATGGATACTTATAAATAGAAAAACTACTTTTTTAATTCCTTCCATAGCATCAATAATTTTCTTTATTTTTGCCACAGCAAACCCAAACTATGCAGTACAAAAGAATTCTTTTAAAACTTTCTGGCGAGGCCTTGATGGGCGAACAGCAATACGGAATAGATGCCGTTCGACTTAAGGAATACGCCCACGAAATAAAACAGATAACCGATAAGGGAGTGGAAGTGGCCATCGTTATTGGCGGCGGAAATATTTTTAGAGGTTTGGCCGGAGCCAGCAGCGGGATGGACCGCGTGCAGGGCGACCATATGGGGATGCTCGCTACCGTAATCAATGGTTTGGCATTGCAAAGCGCCCTTGAGAATGAAGATGTGCCCACACGCCTGCAGAGCGCCATTAACATTAATGAGGTTGCGGAGCCGTTTATCCGCAGGAAAGCCATTCGACATTTGGAAAAGGGCCGCGTTGTTATTTTTGGTGGCGGAACTGGGAATCCTTATTTTACAACAGATTCCGCAGCGGTTTTAAGAGCTATTGAGATTGGTGCAGATGTTATTTTGAAGGGAACTCGCGTGGATGGTATTTACACCAGTGACCCGGAAAAGGACAAGAAGGCAACAAAATTTGATTTTATCAGTTTTGAAGATGTATTGCAAAAAGGGCTGAAAGTGATGGATACCACCGCTTTCACCTTGAGCCAGGAAAACGAGTTGCCAATCATTGTTTTTGATATGAACACGAAAGGAAATCTACTAAAAGTTGTTTCCGGTGAAAAGATTGGAACTAAAGTGAATTTGTAAAAAACTGCCACGAATACACTAATAATTTATTCGTGCATTCGTGGTAAAAAAATATTGAATTTTGAATATTGAATCTTATGGAAGACGAAATAGATATTATAATTGAAGGCACAAAAGAAGCTATGGGCAATGCCTTAAAGCATCTTGAAAAAGAACTGGTAAACATTCGTGCCGGAAAGGCTTCACCTTCAATGGTTGGTAGTGTGATGGTAGATTATTACGGTAGCCCTACGCCTTTGAGCCAAGTAGCGAACGTGAGCACGCCAGACGGGATGACCATTAGTATACAGCCTTGGGAAAAGCAAATGATTCCAGAAATAGAGCGCGGAATCCATCTTGCCAATATAGGTTTCAATCCTATGAACAATGGAGAAAGTGTGATCATTAACGTACCACCACTGACCGAAGAGCGCAGAAGGGAGTTGGCAAAGCAAGCCAAAGCTGCTGCAGAAGAGGCAAAAATTGGTGTACGTAACGATAGAAAGGTAGCTAACCACGATCTAAAAGGTTTGGATATTTCGGAAGATTTGAAAAAAAGCCTTGAGGACGATATCCAGGAAATGACCGATGCGCACATCAAAAAAATTGATGAAATCTTGGCCAAGAAAGAAAAGGAAATAATGACTGTGTAATACACATTTCGTTAAACTAAATATAATAAAGCGGCATAATAGCCGCTTTCTCTTTACTTTTAAATGGTTACAAACCAACCTTTCCGAATGCGAAAACTTCTTTTTCCTGTCTTTTTCAGTATTGCCTTTTTTGCTTTTGCGCAGGAGCCGGCAATAAAAACAGATAAGGACACCATCGCAGGAGTTGAGGACAAAAAAGACCATCCACTTTCCTCAGGATATTATCCTATAGGTTTTTTTGACATTGATCTAAAGACCCTAATTAAGCTAAACAATTATGAAGGCCTGCGTTTGGGCATTGGGGGATTGACCAATGACAGACTTTTTAAGAATTACAAATTTGGCGGGTACTATGCTTATGGTTTTAAGGACAAAACCTCTAAATATGGGATAGGTGTTAGCGCTCGAGTTAACAAAGAAAAGAAGGCTTGGCTAAGTGTATATTATGCCGATGATGTAAAAGAAATTGGAACTTTTGATTATTTGACCGATGCGCGTGTTTATTCCATCTTTGAACCTCGTCTTGTTAACATCACCCAATTTTATAAATACCGAAAATGGTATACGAGTATTGCGAGTGAACTTTCACCAAAAATATTGGCAGAAGTTCGTTTGGAACACAGCAATGTGGAAAATATTGAAAACTATTATTACATACACGATGGTGTACCCTACAGAAATTACCAGTTGGCAGAGGCAACGGTTTCTTTCAGAATTAGTCCGAAGACAAATTTCTTTACAAATGAAGACGGCACGAAAGAGTATTTTGATGGTTTTCCGAAAATAAGTGCGCAGATTACCCAAGGGGTGAAAGATGTGGTGGAAAGCGATTTTACCTATACCAAATTTGGGTTGAAGTTGGATTATTACATAAAGCGCACCGATCTTTCATCAACCAATATTCTGTTGGAAGGATCGTTGGCAACGGGCGATGTTCCGCTTACGCATTTATTCCACTCTTATCCCAACCAACCCACCAAAGATGAGGTACTGCAACGCTTTTCGGTGGCGGGCGTCCAAAGTTTTGAGACGATGTATTTTGGCGAATTCTTTTCAGACAGGCTTACTACACTACAAATAAAACATAGTTTGCGCAGGTTCAAGCTTACGGAAAAATGGAAGCCGGAACTGGTACTGATAACGCGCCATGCCCTAGGCGATATGAGCAACAAGGACCAACACTTTGGAATCCCTTTTAATACGCTGGACCAGCTTTATAACGAAACTGGTTTTGAAATAAATAAAATTCTCTTTGGGTTTGGGCTTAGCGCGGCTTACCGTTATGGGTACTACAACCTACCTAAATTCTCAGATAATATTTCTTTTAAGTTTACTTTTTATTTAAAGGTTTAACCTGTTTTTAGTTACCATTTGTGGGTTGTGTGATTTTTATGGACGGCATCATTTACTTCGAAGGACGGCATCTTTGGGTAAAAAAATGCCGTCCTTTGAAAACTGCGGTTCTTATAAAGGTTTTGAAAGACTTCATATAACATTTTCCTCCTCTTAAATTACCCTCAAAATAAATTCCTTACTTATTGCAAATACGTACCTTTGCCAAGTCTATAAAAAATTGCTTTGAACAAACTTTTCAGCATTGGGTTTTGGAGCTGGGTGGCCCGCTTTATTTTACGGAACCGTACCGGGATTTTAATAGTCATTGCAGGTCTTACGGTGCTGTTGGCCCTACAGTGGAAAAACATGCGCTTCACCTATACGGAGGCAAATTTACTTCCGGATGACCACCCCATTAACCTTGAATACGATCAGTTTCTTTCGCATTTTGGCGAGGAAGGCAACTTGATTGTTATGGGAGTGAAGGATTCTTCCATTTTTACACCTGAAAAGTTTAAGGCGTGGAACCAACTTTCCAAAGACATAAGTGAGTATAATGAGGTGGAGCTTACCCTATCGGTTGGCAACCTCCAAAAACTGGAAAAGAAAACCGATACTACCGGCTTTGCACTGGTGCCTTTTATGAAGGATTCGGTTTTTACGGATGCCAAGCTTGCTACGTATAAAGACGAGCTTTTTAACAGGCTTCCATTTTACGATGGGCTTATTTATAGCCCCGATAAACAGAGCATTCGTTCTGCTATTTACATGAAGAAAGATATTGTAAATACGCCTGCGCGAAAGGATTTTGTGATAAACGATTTAATCCCGCTCATTAAAAATTTTGAGGAAAAAACGGGCGTAACAGTATATACTTCGGGGATGCCGTATATACGCACCTTGAATTCACAGAGTATAATCGACGAGATCGGGTTGTTCATTGGCGCAGCGCTTTTTGTTACCTCTCTTATCTTTTTCTTCTTCTTCCGCTCTTGGCGTGCTACGTTTATATCTATGTGTACGGTAATTATCGGGGTGATGTGGGCTTTCGGCT
Organism: Aequorivita sp. UBA3180; assembly: GCA_002364215.1. Taxonomy (GTDB): domain Bacteria; phylum Bacteroidota; class Bacteroidia; order Flavobacteriales; family Flavobacteriaceae; genus Aequorivita. The sequence goes on from DEXQ01000011.1 coordinate 139,335, forward strand.
TTTTGGGCCTGATGCATTATGAAATTACAGTGCTTACGGCCCTTATTCCACCTTTGATAATTGTAATCGGGATTCCGAACTGTATTTTCCTCATAAACAAATACCAGCAAGAGATAAAACTTCACGGAAACCAAGCAAAATCATTACAACGGGTAATTGCAAAAGTAGGGAACGCTACCCTAATGACGAACCTTACAACAGCATCGGGGTTTGCTACTTTTATTTTGGTGAAGAGCGAGCTGTTGAGCGAGTTTGGTATTGTGGCCTCCATTAATATTGTAGCCATCTTTTTACTGAGTTTGCTTATTATACCGATTATCTACAGTTATATGTCGGTACCCAAGGACAAGCACTTAAAACACTTAAACAAAACGTGGATAAATGGTTTTGTGAATTGGATTGAGCGTATGGTGAAGGAACGTCGCATCACCATTTATATTTCGGCGGTGCTATTGCTTTGCGGAAGCATCATTGGAATTTACAATATTAAAATTTCCGGTAGCCTTATTGAGGATATGCCGAAGAATACTGGTTTTTTTGAAGATATCCGCTTTTTTGAGAAAGAATACGAAGGCATTATGCCTTTGGAAATAATGGTGGACACCAAAAAGAAAAAGGGCGTTATGAGCCTTTCCACCTTAAAACGAATTGACGAACTGCAGGACCATATAAAGGAAATCCCCGAGTTTGCGAAGCCGCTTTCCGTAGTTGAATTGGTGAAATATTCCAAACAAGCGTATTACAATGGTAACCCCGAATATTATCAATTGCCCAACAGCCAAGAGAAGAATTTTATCCTCAGCTACGCAAAAAGCAGCAATACAGATACGAACCTCTTAAACAGTTACGTGGACAGCACAGGCCAGTTTGCGCGCATCACTACGTTTATGAAAGATACTGAGCCAGACAGGTTTGGACGCATTGAAGAGGATCTGCATCGGGAAATTGACAAAGTTTTTCCGCCGGAACGTTACGATGTTTCAGTAACTGGCAAAGCTTTGGTATTCCAAAAAGGAACGCATTATTTGGTAAACAATTTGATACTTTCCCTTTCGCTCGCCATTTTCCTGATTGCCTTGTTTATGGCGTGGATGTTTCGCAGTTTTAAAATGATTTTGATTTCCCTGATCCCAAACCTGCTCCCATTGATAATAACGGCTGGAGTCATGGGCTTTGTGGGCGTTCCCATAAAACCTTCCACTATTTTAGTGTTCAGCATTGCCTTTGGAATTTCGGTGGACGATACCATTCACTTTCTCGCAAAGTACAGACAAGAACTAATAGCAAACAATTGGAAGATCAAAAAATCTGTTTTTGCGGCTTTGCGCGAAACTGCGGTAAGTATGTTTTATACTTCCATTGTACTTTTCTTTGGTTTTTCAGTATTTACGATATCCAGTTTTGGGGGAACGGTGGCCTTGGGCGCGCTAGTTTCCATAACCTTACTTTTTGCTATGCTTTCCAATCTTTTGTTATTGCCCACGCTCCTACTTTCTTTGGAAAGAAGCATTGCAAACAAAGAAACGATGAAAAAACCTGCCATCGAGATTTTGACAGATGAAGAAGATGACCAATTCTGAACCTAGAATTCAGAATTCAGAATTAAAAAATTTATATTTGCTCCTCTTAAAATAAGACTATGCAATACAAAACTATAGTTGAGTTATTGAACAGCGACCCGACCCACCACGAAGTTATGGTGCGCGGATGGGTGCGCTCTTTTAGAAGTAATAGGTTTATCGCACTAAACGATGGTTCTACCATAAAAACACTACAATGTGTAGTGGATTTTGAAAATTTTGACGAAGAACTTCTCAAAAAAGTAACCGTGGGCGCCGCCATTGAAGTAAAGGGTGCGCTAGTAGAAAGCCAAGGGCAAGGGCAAACTGTGGAAATTCAAGTTTCAAAATTGACGGTTTTGGGCGAGGCCAATCCTGAAGATGTAAAGCTGACCATACTTTCACCAAAACGACACTCCCTGGAGACTTTGCGTGAACAGGCCCATTTGCGAATTAGGACCAACACATTTGGCGCAGTAATGCGTATGCGCTCCAAACTTGCGTTTGCAGTACACGAATATTTTCAGAAAAACGGTTTTTATTATATGCACTCTCCCGTAATCACTGGAAGCGATGCCGAAGGTGCGGGTGAAATGTTCCGCGTTTCTACTTTGGATGCCAAAAATCCGCCGCTTGATGAAAACGGAAATGTAAATTACAAAGAAGATTTCTTCGAAAAAGAATCAAATCTTACTGTGAGCGGACAATTGGAAGCCGAAACCTATGCGATGGCGCTTGGAAAGGTCTATACCTTTGGGCCAACATTTAGGGCTGAAAATTCAAATACCAGTCGCCACTTGGCGGAATTCTGGATGATAGAGCCAGAGGTTGCATTCAATGATCTGGATGCAAATATGGATTTGGCAGAAGATTTCATCAAGTATGTAATAAATTTTGCCTTGGAAAACTGTGCAGACGATCTTGAATTTCTTGAGAGCCGCTTGTTAGAGGAAGAAAAGAACAAGCCACAGGACGAGCGCAGCGAAATGAAACTTCGCGAGAAGCTTCGTTTTATTTTGGAGAACAATTTTAAAAGAGTAAGCTATACCGAAGCGATAGATATTCTGAAGCGTTCCAAGCCCAACCAGAAGAAAAAATTTAAATATATAATTGAAGAATGGGGAGCCGATCTGCAAAGTGAGCACGAGCGCTTTTTAGTTGAAAAACACTTTAAATGCCCTGTTATTCTGTTTGATTATCCTGCAAATATCAAGTCATTCTATATGCGTTTAAATGATGACGGCAAGACCGTTCGCGCAATGGATGTGCTTTTCCCTGGCATTGGTGAGATTGTGGGCGGATCGCAACGTGAGGAACGTTATGATGTTTTATTGGAAAAAATGAAGGCCATGAATATTGATGAAAAAGAACTATACTGGTATTTGGACCTTCGTAAGTTTGGAACCGCCGTGCACAGTGGCTTTGGCCTTGGTTTTGAGCGCTTGGTACAGTTTACCACGGGAATGGGGAACATTCGCGATGTAATCCCTTACCCGCGTACTCCGGGCAATGCGGAATTCTAAACAACAAAAGCATAAGATTGTATTAAAACTGGCTACTTAATTATTTTAGTAGCTGGTTTTTTTTAACTTTATGAAGTAGTAAATAGATTTATGTTAAAGCAGCAATTAAATTTTAAACTTTCCCAAAAATTATCTCCCCAACAGATACAGTTGATGAAGATGATTCAACTGCCCACGCAGGCTTTTGAGCAACGTATTGCACAGGAACTTGAGGAAAATCCTGCTTTGGAAGGCGGAAAAGAGGAAAGCGAAAACTTTGATGATGAATTTAGCAATGATGAATTTGACGACAACTATGACGAAGGCAATGAAGTAATTGAAACGGACATAAACGTTGATGATTATTTAAGTGATGATGAGGTGCCAAGTTATAAACTCTCCGCAAACAATTACAGCGCAGATGATGAGGAACGGCAAATGCCCTATGCTGCCGGAACATCGTTTACACAATATTTAATGCAACAATTGAATACCTATAGGCTCGACGAAGAAGAAAAGGAGATTGCGCAGTTTTTGGTGGGCAGTGTGGACGAAAGCGGTTACATACGTCGTGAGCTTCAAGATATTGTGGATGATTTGGCATTTACTCAAAACGTTTATACATCGGAAGATAAGGTTGAAAAAGTTTTAAAAGTAGTTCAAGAGCTAGACCCAGCTGGCGTTGCGGCACGCGATCTTCAGGAATGTTTGTTGATTCAATTGGAGCGAAAGGAACAAACACCTTCTGTGGCGTTGGCCATTGATATTTTGGATGATTCTTTCGATCATTTCAGCAAAAAGCATTATAAAAAACTTATTCAGAAGTTTGATATTACCGAAGACCAACTTAGGGATGCGATTCACGAAATAGAAGGACTGAACCCCAAACCGGGCGGCACCTATTCTGGAAACAATAGAATTGTGGAGCATGTGGTGCCTGATTTTGCCATAAAGATTGTTGACGGAGAGCTTGATTTAACTCTAAACGGAAGAAATGCCCCAGAGCTTCACGTGAGTCATGATTACACAAATATGCTAAAGGGCTACAAAGAGTCTAAAGAAAAGTCAAAAGCGCAGAAAGACGCTGTTATGTTTATTAAGCAGAAGCTTGATGCCGCCAAATGGTTTATAGATGCCATAAAACAGCGTCAGCAAACCCTCTTTGTAACTATGAATGCCATTATGCACCATCAGGAGGAGTATTTTTTGACCGGGGACGAGCGCAAGCTAAAACCGATGATTTTGAAAGACATTGCTGATAAAATCAATATGGACGTTTCAACGGTTTCGCGTGTAGCAAATAGTAAATATGTTGATACGCCCTACGGAACAAAATTAATAAAGGAATTTTTCAGTGAATCGATGAAAAACGATCAAGGAGAAGATGTCTCTACAAGAGAGATAAAGAAAATTCTTGAGATAACCATTTCCGAAGAAAACAAAAGAAAACCCCTAACTGATGATAAACTGGCAAAAATATTATTGGAAAAAGGATACCCCATAGCACGCCGCACCATTGCCAAATATCGAGAACAGCTGGATTTGCCAGTAGCTCGCCTCCGAAAAGAAATTTAATGAGATTTTTCCTAAAAGCTGCATCTTATATATTTCATCCGCTGTTGATGCCGCTTTTGGGCACTCTGCTCTATTTTAATGTTACTCCGCGATACCTTGAGCCAGAATTGATGCGTGCCAATTTGTTCGCTATTGCCATAATAACCATTTTTATACCATTGGTTGTTTTTTTCCTTCTGAAAAATTTAAGAATAGTAGAAACTATCTATTTAAAAGATGTTAGGGAGCGTAAATTTCCTTTAATGATCCAGTGCATTCTATTATTGCTTATCATAAAAATGATATTTGATCCTTATGAGGATCCGGAGCTGTATTATTTCTACGTCGGTATGTTATTCTCAGCCTTTAGCGCACTCGTAATGGTTCTTTTTAGAATAAAAGTGAGTTTACATCAAATGGGTGTAGCTGGTATTTTGGTGTTTCTTGTGGGGCTTAGTGCTCACTTTAAAATAAACCTCTTGGTAACCATAAGCTTCTTCTTGTTTGTAAATGGATGGGTAGCTTCATCGCGACTAAATAGTGATTCCCACACCTATTCTGAACTGGGTATTGGTCTATTGCTGGGCGCTATCCCACAGCTGATACTTTTCAATCTTTGGCTATAGGATATAAAACAGCAATCCAACCTTTAGTGCTCTAAAATCAACACTTTCCCCATCTACCGTAACAGCATCCTTAAAGAAAGGATTTATACTATAAGAAGCAAAGAAATTAAAGGAATTGTATCCTAAACTAATCGTAGCTGAGAGCCTTAAAGGGTCAAATTCTGGAATTTTAGTTTGATTTACATTATTATTGGTTTGTTTGAAAGTTGCCTTGTACCAATATGCATATCCTACTCTAAAACCTGTATACACTCTCCAAAACTTATAAGTTGATGGTGTTGATGTTCGCCATCTAAACTCTACAGGAGCTTCTATTATTGCCATATTAAAGCGGTTTCGGGTATAATCTACATTATCATCGAGAACCCTAAAAATGGTTTCATCATTGGCTGTTTCACCTATAAAAAGATTTTGCCCCAATTGATCAATTGCCAACCCTGCACCAATAGCAATTGCAAGGTTTCGTTGCTTATTAATGGGCATATCCCTTAAAAAGCCAAATTGTATTCCTCCCGAAAGACCACGAATATTGCCATCTGACGGAAGATTAAGGGGGAGATTATAGGTAACCCCTATATAAAACTGGTCCTCTCTATATAAAGAATCAACTGCGGGAGGTGGAATGGTGTCCTGCGCCATGGTTTCAAAAGAAACTAGAACCAAGAAAAGTGTGAAAAATATTTTTAACGCTCTTTGCATACGTATCAAAGATAATTGTATTTTAAAAATATGAAGAATAAAAAACGCCTTGAACCAAAATATTCGGCACAAGGCGTTTTTAAAATAAGTCGATTGTTATTATGGATTTATTTCATTTCCAGGGGTAGTAATGTAAATAATCTTAAGCATATTTAAATCACGTAATTCCTGTTTAATATCAGTTACCATTCCAGTATTTGTTTTTTCATCTACTTTAAGGGCCACCATTACTTTATCCTGAAGTTCAGGGAGTAATTTTTGTCGTGCTTCGGTCAAAGCGAATTTGATATTGGATAAATCTGTGTATTTATCGCCAATTTGAATTTTAGCTTCGGAACCATACTTGTCCTGATATCTTGAACTTGGCTTTCCTGCATAAATATATACAGAACGGTCTTTTTTCAATTTCTCAACCTGATCTGCTTTTGGCAATTTGTTCTGAACAAGCAAATTGTCGTCGCGCAGTACTGTTACAACCATAAAGAAGAACAGTAGCATAAATACAATATCCGGAAGGGATGCTGTAGAAATGGCTGGCAATCCGCCGTCTTTTTTCTTTTTAAATTTTGACATACTCTTTGTGTTATTGTCCAGATTTTTTTGGTTCCGCTTCTGAAAGTTTTAGTGGGAATAATTTTTGTACGTTCTCCAATTTTTCCTGTAATGCTTCCTTGGCAGCTTCCCCTTTTATCTTTCCTTCATCAAGATCTTTACTCTTTTCGGTAAATTTCCATCCGTATAATCTTTCTGATTCCCTATCTCTTAAAAAATTGTATGCTGCCACCAATTCATTTTGAACGGCAATGTACATTTTATAGGAGGTAAGTCTATCGTTCTGAACAGATATTACTGCCTTATCTGGGTTATCAGATGATTCTGGGTCACGTTTCCCTTTGCAATAATTGCAATATTCTGGGCTTCCGGAAGGAGCTCCGCCATTGTCAAGAAAAGCGATTGCGGCCTGACGGAGATCTTTAAGCTCCATCAATTTTTCTTCAACCAATAATTGATCGCTCCTGTTTACATTTACTATGAACAGGTTTTTTTCTTTAATTTTTGGCGGGTCAACAACATCTTCCTTAGGGGGCAGCTGTCGCGCAATTCCTTTATCTTTTTCAATGGTAGTGGTTACCAAGAAAAAGATAAGCAATAGGAAAGCGATGTCAGCCATCGACCCTGCGTTTACTTCGGGTGTTGCTCTTCTTGCCATTATTTTGTTACTTTTTTAATTCCGCTGAAAACCATGGAGCCTACAGCAAGTATTGCTAGTATATAAAAAGCATATAGTCCTGTTCCAACCCATTTTGAGCCGCTTTCTGAAAGCATTTCGCCTTCCTGCATTGGCATTGGGTTTCCGTCTGCCAGAACGTATGCAATTACTACTATAAGTAGAAAAGCTCCAACAGATATTAATGTGTTTTTTATGTTTCCTGCGAAAATTCCTTTTAGTACAAAGAATAAAACAAATACAATTGTTATAGCAAATGTAATATAAGCAACATACAAGAAACCATCAACGCCTTCGCCGGTTGCTGATACAGCCTCATCACCTTTAGCGATGATCATTGCAAGAAAAATAACTCCCGCAACGCCTAGAAGCAACGCTACTATTTTTAAAATTTTATGTAATGCCATCTTGTGGTTTGTTTAGATTTTGTTTTTTTGTTTGTAGTCGAACAACATATCGATCAATGTGATAGAAGCATCTTCCATACTGTTTACGATACTATCAATTTTAGCGATAATATAGTTGTAGAAAATTTGAAGTATAATAGCCACGATCAAACCAAATACGGTTGTTAAAAGCGCCACTTTAATACCTCCTGCCACAAGTGATGGGTTCATATCACCAGCTGCCTGAATTTTATCGAATGCAATAATCATCCCGATTACCGTACCCATGAAACCAAGCATAGGAGCCAAAGCGATGAAAAGTGAAATCCAAGATACATTCTTCTCCAATTGACCCATCTGTACGCCACCGTAGGCAACAACAGCTTTTTCAGCAATGTCAATACCTTCGTGGGCACGATCTAGACCTTGGTAATAAATGGAGGCAACAGGACCTTTTGTGTTTCTGCACACTTCTTTTGCAGCTTCAATTCCGCCACTGTTTAATGCGTCTTCCACATCCTGAGCCAATTTTTGAGTATTGGTGGTAGAAAGGTTAAGGTAGATAATTCTTTCAATAGCAATTGCCAATCCAAGAATTAAACACAGCAATACGATTCCCATAAATCCAGGACCACCCTCTACAAAACGTTCTTTCAGTTCTTGGTGAAATCCTTTTTCAGGTTCTGCTGCAGTAGTAGTTTCATCTTGTATAAAAGAAACTGTGGCTGCTGTTACCAATGCTTGAGAGCTAGTTGGCATTGTTTGCGCTGTTGCAGCGTTCGCGTTTAATGTGCCTACAAATACCATTGCGGCAACCGCCATAATAGAAAATAATTTTTTCATTGCTATCGACTTAAAGTTTGTTTTTAGTTAAAGGTTTAAAGATATAAAATAATTTAGTTAATCTGCAAGAATATTAATTGACAGTACAAATGAGTTAATTAATACACTGTTACGTTTGTTGCAGAGAGGAAGGGATTCGAACCCTCGATACGCTTGTGGCGTATACACACTTTCCAGGCGTGCGCCTTCGACCACTCGGCCACCTCTCTCTATAATTTCAGCCATTTTTTTGAATGGAGTGCCAAATATCAAAAAAAAAACAACGCTATAAAATAATTTAAGCGGTTAATTTATTGCATTTCTCCACGTAAAGAGGTTTCAAAGATGGTTTTGAAGCTATTAGCCGAAATTTTCTGACCCAACAAATACATCAATTTTGCCAAGGATGCTTCTGTAGTACAATCTTTTGCGCTTATTACACCTATTTTTTTTAATTCAGTACTGGTTTCATATAGCCCCATATTCACGCTCCCGCCCGAACATTGGGTAACGTTTATAACGGGAATGCCCTTTTTTATTACGGCTTTTAGCGAATTAATAAACCAATCGGCGTTGGTAACATTGCCTGCTCCATAGGTTTCCAGCACCAATCCTTTCATATCTGGATAGTCAAAAAGATATTTAATTGTGGCCTCATCAATGCCTGGAAACATTTTAACAAGCAGAATGTTGCTCTCCAAACTTTTATGGACCTTCAGTTTTTTTCTTCTATTCGGCCTGTAAAGTGCTTCGTTGTTTACAACCAAATGTACACCGCTTTGCACCAGCTCAGGATAATTTAGCGAAGCAAATGCCTCAAAATGCTCGGCATTAATTTTTGTGGTCCTGTTTGCACGATATAATTTGTATTCAAAATAAAGACAGACCTCAGCAATTTTTGAAACTCCTTTTTCTTGAAGCGATGCAATTTGAATAGAAGTTATCAAATTCTCCTTTGCATCTGTGCGAAGATCGCCAATGGGAAGCTGAGATCCTGTAAAAATCACAGGTTTTCCCAAATTTTCTAACATAAAACTTAAAGCCGAAGCGGTGTAACTCATCGTATCGCTCCCGTGTAGTACCACAAACCCATCCATCTTTTCATAATTCTCTTCAATGATAGTTGCAATATCCACCCAGTATTCGGGATTCATATTTGAACTGTCAATTGGTTTTTTAAAAGAAGTAGTTGTAATACTGCAATCCAAGAGTTTCAGTTCGGGAATATGGTTCAGCAGTTCATCAAAATTGAAGTTGCGCAACGCACCGGTTTCAAAATCCTTTATCATCCCGATGGTTCCACCTGTATATATAAGGAGTATGTTGGGTTGGGTTTTCATTTTGGCATACAATTTATATTTATGAAATTCCAAATGTTAAAATTCCAAATTCCAAAGTTCAACTTTTTTGGAATTTGGCACTTGTTTTTTGGAATTTAAATTTTAAATACCACTTTAGAATTTTCAGTGGTGATTTTTGCTATCTCTTCTTCCGAAACATTATAAATCTCCGAAAGTTTTTTACAGACCAATGTCAAATAGCTACTTTCGTTACGCTTTCCGCGAAAGGGTGCGGGGGCAAGATAAGGCGAATCGGTCTCCAAAACGATATGCTTTAAAGGGATTTGATCCAAAAAAGTATCTATTTTTCCGTTTTTAAAAGTAACCACTCCCCCAATACCCAGTTTCATATTAAAAGACAATGCACGTTGCGCCTGTTCAAAAGTTCCGGTAAAGCAATGAAAAATTCCGAAGAGATCATCGCCCTTTTCGGTTTCCAAAACTTCAAAAATTTCATCAAAAGCATCTCGGCAATGGATTACAATGGGCAGCTTGTATTTTTTGGCCAATTGTATTTGCCTTTTGAAAGCAATCTGCTGTATTCCCAAAGTAGATTTATCCCAATAAAGATCAATGCCTATTTCGCCCACGGCGTAAAAATTTCTTTTTTTAAATTGTTCTTCAACGTGGGCCAATTCTTCTTCAAAATTTTCCTTTACCGAAGTGGGATGCAGCCCCATCATTAAAAACACATTTTCAGGATATTCCTTTTCTAGTGCATACATCGCCTCGGTATAACCCGAATCAATGGCGGGAATAAAAAAACGGTCAATGCCGGCGTCAAAGGCCCGTTGCATCATTTGGTTGCGGTCCTCGGCAAAGGCCTCGCTGTATAAATGGGTATGGGTATCTGTAAGCATAACTGCAAAGCTACTTATTTTGTTTGCTATCTTTACACAAAAAAGCTGATGCAATTACGCAAATTTATTGAAGCCGAGGGTTTTTACCGTATTCCGTTAAAAAGGCTTGCCACCGGCCATTATCTTTTTTCGGCAAAAATCAATGGTGTTTCGGGCAACTTTATTTTGGACACCGGTGCTTCCACGAGCTGTGTTGGCTTTACCGATAGCGCCCATTTTTTATTGATAAGCGAGGAGAGTATTATTAAAGCTGCCGGGGCCGGGGCCATAAATATGGAAACCATGCTCTCTCGCGGAAATAAATTTAACATTAAGAGTTGGAGCGTTAATAACATGGATTTTGTACTCTTTGATCTTTCACACGTAAACGCCGCACTTCAGCAAGTAAATGAAAACGCCATTCACGGGATAATTGGTGCAGATTTTTTAAAACAGCACAGAGCGGTAATTGATTATGGCAGAAATTGTTTTTACGTTAAATAGAATGATTGCCGATATGTTTATTTCCAATAATTTAAGTACTTTTATCTTTCTTCTGAAATAAACTTTTTTGTGCTGAAAAAAATTTTTGCATTACTTTTCCTTTTTACGCTTTACTCAATTTTAGGGTATGGCCAGAATATTTCACATTATGAAAAGATTGTAAATACGACACCTGACAAACAGAAGAAGCTTACAGCGCTGGACAGTTTATTAAAACGTACTTACTCAAAAGACACAGATGCCTTCATTAAATACAGTCTACAATATATAGATCTTGCCCAGGAATTGGACAGCATAGAGCTGGCGGCAAAAAAAGCAATGAACCTTCAGTATCCGCTTACCAATTATGCGAATGATCCACTAAACGCAATTACCGTTATAAACAGCGTTTTGGCCCGAAAATATAAAATAGAGGACAGCCTTTTATTAGGTGGATTATATATGAAACGCGGTAGCGCCAATACCAAGGTAGACCTTAAAAGAGCAATAGAGGACTACAACGTGGCATTAGAAAATTTTTCATCAAAAGACACTATGAATATTGCGGATACTTATCTTTTTAGAGGGCAGGCATATTCACAAATGGGGAAATTTGTACTTGCCGGTGAAGACTTCACCCGAGCTTATACCTTGTATGAGCTTAAACAGGAATACGATTACATGGTTTATGCCCAACAGGGCATCATCAGCATGTTCAGTATGAATGGTTTTCACCAAAAAGCCAAGATAGAGCGCGATGCATTAATTGAGAAAATGAAGAGTTTGGGGCTCAATCGATTTTTATCCTATGAATATTACAACCAAGCCCTTGATTATAAAAAAATGGGCAATCGCGATTTGGAGCATAAGGCACTACTGATGGCCGAAAAGAGCTTTGAGCGTGACAATTCAAATAAATCTACCTACATAGGAATTCATTCTCGGCTTATTGAATATTATTGCGAACAAAATCAAATCATTGAAGCCAAAAAACATCTGGATCAATTAGAAGCCTTAGATTTTGACCTTTCAGGAAATCCCCCTGCCGAACTGAACTTTTTGGGCGGAAAAGCCAAATATCTACAGACCATCGGCAACTATGAAGTTGCATTAGCGCTGGCAAAGAAAAAACTAGAGATTGCCAAAAGTTTGGGAATGGAGGATGAAATCATGGGAACGTATTCCTTTTTATCAGAAATCTATTATGATATGGGAGAATACAAAAAAAGCATTGAAAACAACCAAGCTTCCGCCGCCATAAAAGATTCCATTTACAACCGAAGTACCGCAAATGCCCTCGCATATTACCAAACGCTTTATGAAACTGAAAAAAAAGAAAAAGAACTGGTAGAAAAAACAACCAGCATAAGCCTTTTGGAAAAAGATAATGAAAGTTTCAAAAAAGCGATGCTTTTCGGGGGTATTGCCATTCTTCTGGGTTTTGGACTTATTCTTTTGTACAGAAACCAAAGACACTTAAAAAGCAATAAAGTTCTTCAGGAAAAATTTAGCCAGGAGCTTCTCATTTCGCAGGAAGGCGAAAGAAGAAGAATTTCAAAAGACCTCCACGATGGCATTGGCCAACAATTGTTGGTGATAAAAAACAAGTTGATGAGCAGTGGCGATGCAGACACCAAAAAAATGGTTGACCACACCATTGAGGAAGTTCGGGCCATCTCGCGCGATCTGCATCCTTTTCAGTTACAGGAACTCGGCATCACCAAGGCAATTGAGTATACCATAAACCAAATAGATGAAAACACAACACTTTTCATTTCTGCTGAAATTGACAACATAGATGATATATTCTCAAAAGAAGACGAAGTGAATATTTATAGAATCATTCAAGAAAGCCTGAGCAATATCCTTAAACACGCAAATGCAGAGGCAGGCAAGGTTTCAATAAAAAAGTTTGCCAACAATATCCTGATATCCATACGTGACAATGGTGTAGGTTTTGATTTTGCCGAAAAATATCAGGATGTAAAATCTTTAGGTTTAAAAACACTTTTGGAACGTACAAAATTCTTAAAAGGCCAAATGAAGGTAACTTCTAAAAAAGACACCGGCACTGTGCTGGAATTTCAATTTCCATTATGAGCGAAACTACACCATCCATCATTATTGCAGACGACCATCCCCTTTTATTAAAAGGACTAAGCGACTTTTTGATAGAAAAGGGTTATAATCTATTGGGAAGCGGAAACGATGGAAGAGAAGCTTACAATTTAATCACCCAGAAAAAACCAGACATAGCCATCTTGGATATTCAGATGCCGTACATGTCTGGACTGGAGATTGCCCAACAATGCAAGGGAACCGACATTCAGACCAAAATTGTATTGATAACACTTCATAAAGAAAAGGACCTATACCAAAAGGCGCAAGAGCTTAATATCTTTGGATACATCTTAAAAGAATTCGCGCTTGAAGAAATTGAAAACTGCATTAAAACCGTTAAAGAAGGTGTTCCTTTTTTTAGCGAAAAGATAAAAGAACTTATTGGCGTGGTACTTGTGGAAGATAGCGAACTCTCCACACTTACTCCTTCAGAAAAAAAGATTTTAAAACTAATTGCCCAGGATAAAACAAATAAGGAAATAGCCTCACAACTTTTTATTTCATACAGAACGGTTGAAAAACACCGTAGCAATATCATCACAAAACTCAATATTGAACCAAAGACCAACAGCTTGCTTATCTGGGCAAAAGAGCATCATGACAAGCTGTTATAGAAACAATTATATTCTAATTGACAAAAATTACGTGTTACCACGTATTTTATTTTCCTCAGAAATTTTGGATATTTACACTATGAAAGATACAGTTTATATAAAGGATAAAGAAAAGGATTTTTCTACTACGGAAACTTCAAAAAAACCTTTAGTAGTCGCGCTGACTATCTCAATAGTATTGATTCTTTTATTAAACTTAATTACAACTATTATTTTTTATTGAGAAGATGTTTCCTAACTAACCAAAAAAATCCGGCTCTACAGGCCGGATTTTTTATTTTCATCCTTTGGTTGGAATTATAATTCCAAAGCACGCTTAACGTCATTGTCCATTAAAAGTTCTTCGGGACTTTCCAAAGCTTCTTTTATTGCCACAAGGAATCCTACAGACTCACGGCCATCAATAATTCTGTGATCATAAGAAAGTGCCACATACATTACTGGCGCTACAACAATTCCACCATCACGCACAATAGCACGCTCAACAATATTGTGCATCCCCAAAATTGCAGATTGCGGTGGATTAATAATTGGAGTTGAAAGCATACTTCCGAAAACACCTCCGTTAGAGATTGTAAAAGTACCGCCGGTCATTTCATCAACAGTAATCTGTCCATCTCGAGCTCTAATTGCAAGTCTTTTCACTTCATTTTCAACACCTCTAAAGCTTAGATTTTCAGCATTTCTTATTACAGGGACCATCAATCCTTTTGGTCCTGAAACAGCAATTGATATATCTTTAAAATCATAGGTGATCATATAATCACCATCAATCATTGAGTTTACGTCTGGATAAAGCTCCAGCGCGCGAACCACTGCTAATGTAAAGAATGACATAAAGCCAAGGCCTACCCCATGCTTTTCTTTAAACTGCTCTTTGTATTGGTTTCGCAATTCAAAAATAGCAGTCATATCTACTTCATTAAAAGTAGTAAGCATAGCGGTTTCATTTTTTGCTGAAACCAAACGCTCGGCAACTTTTCTACGTAGCATAGAGAGTTTTTTACGCTCACTGCCACGGCTACCAGTACCTGGAGTTCCCATAGAAGGTGTAGCATTTGAAGCGTCGTCTTTAGTTATTCGTCCATCGCGGCCACTTCCTTTTACATCTTTTGAAGAAATCCCTTTTTCATCAAGAATTTTCTTAGCTGCAGGCGAAGGCGACCCTGTTGCATACGTTTTTTTATCTTGCTCTTGGTTGGGAGTTGATGGTTTTGAAGGAGTCTCCTTTTTGGCTTCTGCTTTTTCTGGAGATTCTTCCTTTTTCTCAGATTTTTTTTCAGCATCATCGCCGCCGGGCTTTTTCGCATCTGTGTCGATTAGGCAAACTACATCGCCTACAGCAACTGTGTCACCCTCTTCAGCTTTTAAAGTGATGATTCCGCTGGCTTCTGCCGGAAGTTCAAGTGTTGCTTTGTCACTGTCTACTTCAGCGATTGCTTGATCTTTTTCAACATAATCGCCATCTTTTACTAGCCAAGATGCTATTTCAACTTCGGTGATGGATTCTCCCGGGGATGGGACTTTCATTTCTAATGCCATACGTTCTATAATTTATATAAACCCTGGGTTTACAATTCTTTAAATTTAATTTCTTTTTTTCTTTCTGTAAAAATTTTCAGAAAAACTATTCCATATTTTTATCAAACACGTTTTCAATCACTTTAGCGTGACGTGCTTTTGATCTCACGGTACTGCCCGCTGCAGGAGCTGCATACATTTTTCTGCTGCAAACCCTGAAATTCCTCGCTTCTTCAAAATGCATTAAAATATGAGAATAGGCACCCATATTTTTAGGTTCTTCCTGCGCCCATACCACATCGTCTGCATTTTTATACTTTTTAAGGATTTTTTTCATTTGGTCTGTTGGCAATGGGAATAATTGCTCAACACGTACCAAAGCCACATCGTCTCTTTTCAATTCTTCTCGTTTTTCAAGCAGATCGTAATAGAATTTACCGGTAAGGAATACCAATGTTTTCACTTTCGCAACTTTTGCCTCGGCATCGTCAATCACCATTTGAAAACTTCCGTTGGCTAATTCTTCTTTAGTGGAAACCACTTTTGGGTGGCGCAGCAAACTCTTGGGCGTAAATACGATCAACGGCTTGCGATAATTTACTTTTAATTGTCGTCTGAAAAGGTGAAAAAGATTAGCTGGCGTTGTTACGTCTGCCACAAACATATTATCGGTTGCACATAATTGAAGGTAGCGCTCCATTCTGGCTGAAGAGTGTTCTGCTCCCTGTCCCTCATAGCCGTGTGGCAAAAGCATTACCAAACCGTTCTGCAGTTTCCACTTGTCTTCAGCCGCAGAAATATATTGATCTATCATTATCTGCGCCCCATTACTGAAATCGCCAAACTGTGCCTCCCAAAGCGTTAACGTTTTCGGGCTTGCCATTGCGTAACCGTAATCAAATCCAACTACGCCATATTCCGAAAGCAGGGAATTGTATATGTAAAAATCGCCTTGGTCGCCTTTCAAATGGTTTAAAAGAACTACCTCTTCTTCACTGTCTTCTACTTTTATAACGGCGTGGCGATGTGAAAAAGTTCCGCGTTCCACATCCTGCCCGCTCATACGCACATCGTGGCCCTCTTTTAAAAGGGTTCCGTACGCAAGCAATTCTCCCATCGCCCAATCCAACTTGTTGTCTTCAAAATACATTTGGTGTCTTGCATCAACAAGTTTGGCTATTTTTTTTAGGAATTTTTTGTCTTCTGGCAATTTGGTAATGACTTCGGCAATTTCATCCAACTTTTTCAAATCAAAAGTTGTATCAACATCTTCCATCATTTTATCTTCTTCGGCATAATCATATCCATCCCATTCATCCTGCATAAAGGGAGTGATGGTGGTTTTATCTTCTTTTCTGGAATCTTCAAGATTTTCTTCCAGCTTGTCTTTAAATTCCTGCTCCAGTTTATCGGTATATCCCTTGTCAATTACACCTTCGGCAATAAGTTTTTCGGCATAAATGTCTCTTGGATTGTTATGCTTGGCAATAGCCTTATAGAGTTTGGGCTGTGTAAAACGCGGTTCATCGCCTTCATTGTGACCATATTTTCTGTAGCCCAACAAATCGATGAATACATCGCGTCCAAATTCCATTCTGAAATCCAAAGCAAAATTCATGGCGTGTACCACAGCTTCCACATCATCGGCATTTACGTGCAATATTGGTGAAAGTGTAACCTTTCCAACATCGGTACAGTAAATTGAGGAGCGCGCATCCAGATAATTTGTGGTGAAACCTATTTGGTTGTTAACGACAATATGAATAGTTCCCTGGGTCTTGTAGCCATCCAGCTGCGCCATTTGTACAATTTCATACACAATACCCTGTCCTGCAATTGCCGCATCGCCGTGGACGATGATAGGCAAAACCTTGTTTGGATTGTCTTTGTGATGGTCGTCCTGTTTGGCCCTTGTTATTCCTTCAACCACCGCGCCCACGGTCTCCAGATGTGAAGGATTTGGAGCAATATTTAAATTTATTTCTTTTCCAGATTCAGTTTTTCTTTTGGAGGTCCAACCCAAGTGATATTTTACGTCGCCATCAAAAATATCCTGCGCATAATCCTTTCCATCAAATTCGCTGAAAATATCCTTTGCGCTTTTGCCGAAGATATTCGTCAGTGTGCTCAAACGCCCACGGTGAGCCATACCCATAACAAATTCCTCCACTCCTTTTTCAGCGGCATTTTCAATTAGGGTGTCTAAAGCAGGAATCAAGCTTTCGCCCCCTTCCAGTGAAAACCTTTTTTGCCCCACGTATTTTGTATGAAGAAAACTCTCAAAAGCTACAGCCTCGTTGAGTTTTTTTAAGATGTGTTTTTTATGCTCCGTAGAAAAGTTGGGCTGATTATCATTTACATTCAGTTTCTGTTGTATCCATTGAATCTCGTCCGGTTTGCGAATGTACATATATTCAATTCCAATAGAATCGCAATAAATGCTTTCAAGATGATTTATGATTTCTTCCAGCGTAGTTTCGCCTATTCCTAAAATTTCACCTGCTTTAAAAGTAGCTTTTAGATCGTGCTGTGAAAGCCCGAAATTTTCTAAAGCAAGCGTTGGCGCATATTTTCTACGTTCACGAACGGGATTTGTTTTTGTAAAAAGATGCCCCCGGGTTCTGTAACCATCAATAAGTTTCACAACCTGAAATTCCTTTACAACATCCTCGCAATTATCACCCTCTGCAAGTCGTGGTGCTTCCGATGCTTCGTCTATACCGAAAAAATCGTGTGCACTATTTTCCGAACCAAAATCAAAACCTTGGAAAAAGGCTCTCCAACTAGGTTCAACGCTGTCGGGGTATTGTAAATATTTTTCGTAAAGTTCCGCGATGTAGGATGGGTGAACCGCGTTTAAGAAGGAAAATTTATCCATGATAAATATACAAATGGGTCTTTTTGATAAAACGGTACAAAAATACAATAATTAAAGTAACTAGCTGACTGTATTGCCCAGATTTATACGGTTTGAAATCTTAAAATATTCCCAAATGGATTCTAGGGTAAATTTGCTTTTGTGAATGGATTTTAAACGTTTCGTTGCATTAAATTGTGGCCAAACTCACGAAACATTTCTTTCTTTTCTTCAGAAATATTAATGCCATCTAGTAATGAGTAAGCGTGATTACTGTATTTTTCAATCTCTTTTCGGGTGGCTTCAGCTGCACCGGAGTTTAAAAAGATTTCTTTTACAGTCAGAATTTTATCCGTTGGGTCTTTGGGGTTTATGCTGAAAAGATGATCCAGTTCTTCCGCTTGCGCCAAAGTTCCCTGCCCTACAGCCATTATGTAAAGAAAGGTTTTTTTATTTGAAATAATGTCGCCGCCTACTTGCTTTCCGAAAGTTTCCGGATTGCCGAAGACATCCAGATAATCATCCTGCAACTGAAAGGCGATACCTAAATTTCTTCCGAATTGATAGATTTTTTCTTTATCACTATCAGAAGCTGCTGCAACAATAGCCCCCATTTTCATTGCTGCGCCCAATAAAACCGCAGTTTTGTGATCTATCATTTGTATATATTCCACGAGCGTAACATCATCACGGGTTTCAAAATCCATGTCGTGCTGTTGGCCTTCGCAAACTTGCAGCGCTGTTTCACCGAAGAGTTTTGCAAGCTCTCGGAACATTTTCGGTTCATAATTCTCAAAAAATTGATAGGCCAAAATAAGCATTGCATCTCCCGAAAGTATCGCTGTGTTCACGTCCCATTTTTCGTGAACTGTTCTCTTCCCCCTTCGCAGTGGGGCGTTATCCATAATATCATCGTGGATTAGCGAAAAATTATGAAACAATTCAACGGCAAGCGCAGCGCTCATTGCCTTTTTATAATCTGTCCCAAAAAAATCGCACACCATTAATGTCAATGCGGGACGAATACGCTTGCCTCCTAACGAAAGAATATATTTTATGGGGTCATAGAGCTGGTGCGGCTCTTTATGCGAAACGGCTTTGGCAAGATATTCTTGGAGGTCGCCGTTGTACTTTTTTAGAATTTCCATGGTTGAAGAAAATTTTGGCTAAAGTAAAATAAGCATTTTAAAGCACACAATTTATAGCTGCAAAATACCCTTGGTGTTAAGCTTCTGTTAAATAAGATAAAACTATGGAAACTATTTTTGTTTTAAAAGTTTCCCGACATATCTTTGCGCCCGCTATGAGAAATAAAATAATTCAAAAGTCGACAGACTTATTCCTAAAGCTTGGCTTTAAAAGCGTAACCATGGACGATATTGCCAATGAAATGGGCATTTCGAAAAAAACCATTTATACGCATTTTAAAAACAAAACGGCTCTTGTTAAGGAATGTACCCGTAATGTACTTCACAATATTACTACAGGTATTGATGAAATTTGCTCGCTAGAACAAAACCCAATCGAAGAACTTTTCGAAATTAAAAAATTTGTAATGGGAACAATTGAAGCAGAGCAATCATCGCCGCAATATCAGCTTCAAAAGTATTATCCTGAAATTTTTGAAGGCATAAAAGAAAGCCATTTTGAAAAAATGATGGAATGTACCCGGAAAAATCTTCGTAGGGGCATTGACCAAGGTTTATATCGAAGCAACCTTGACATAGATTTTATTTCAAGGCTATATTTTTTGGGCATTCACGGAATAAAAGACCAAAACCTGTTTCCGCTGGAAAAGTTTTCAACGCAATTTTTAACCGAGGAATATCTTGAATATCATATTCGCGGAATTGTAACGCCAGAAGGTTTTCTAACACTAAAAAAATTCATCAAAGAGCACCAGACCAATGATTAAAAAACTTTTAATTTTCAGTTTATTACTATCTGTAACTTTAGGTTTTTCGCAACAGCAGAAAGAATATAGTTTTAGCCTGCAAGAAGCAGTAACCTTTGCGCTGGACAGTAATTATGCATCCATAAACGCACGCCGCGATATCGCAAAGGCCATTAAGCAAAAGTGGGAAACCACGGCGAGCGGGCTTCCGCAGATAGATGCAAATGTGTCTTACAACAACAACCTAAAACAGCCCGTTACCCTTTTGCCAGCAGAAATTACAGGGGGTGAGCCCGGCACTTTCGTTCCCGTAACCTTTGGCACCAAACAGAACGCAAACGCAGTTGCCACATTAAACCAGCTAATTTTTGACGGAAGTTATCTCGTAGGGCTTAAAGCCGCCAAATCTTTTTTGAGATATTCCGAAAACATCAACGAAAAAACCCGATTGGAAGTTCGCAAAGGCGTTATCAATGCCTACGGCAGTGTTTTATTGGCGCAGGAATTGGTAGCTATTTTCGAAAAAAACAAGTCTAATCTTGAGGAAAACCTCAACGAAACCCGTAAAATCTTTGAAAATGGTTTGGCCGAGGAAGAAAGCGTGGAGCAGTTGGAAATAACACTCTTGGACATTGAAACACAGCTTAACAACGCCCGTAGAAGCCAAGCTATTGCTAAACAAATGTTCAATCTGGCCTTGGGCATAGATGTGGAAACACCCGTTACTTTAACGGACGATCTGGTTGAATTAGCCAACCAAAATATCAGTCTTGCTCTTTTGGATGCTTCGTTAAATATAGAAGACAACGCAGATTATAAAATTGCGCAAAACCTGATAGAGCAACGTTATTTCGAAAACCGATTGGAAAAAAGCAAATTTCTGCCCAGTCTATCGGCTTTTGTTAATTACGGAACTTCCGCAAACAGTGATGATTTTACTTTTTTTAATGGTGACCAAAAATGGTTTCAGTCCTCAGTTTTAGGAGTGAGCCTTAACATACCCATTTTCAGTAGCGGCATGCGAAGTGCGGCCAACCAGCGAACAAAAATAGCGCTCGACCAAGCAAAGACCGATTTTGAACAGACGCAACAACAAATAAAATTGGACTTAACCACGGCGCAGAGCAATTACCAATTTGCGATTGAGAATTATGAAAACTCAAAGAAAAATCTTGCTTTGTCCGAGCGTATTGAAAATAAAAACCAAATAAAATTCACCGAAGGTCTTTCAACCAGTTTTGATCTGCGCCAGGCCCAAACACAGTTATATACCGCCCAACAGCAATATTTCCAAGCGATGCTGGAAGTAATAAATGAGAAAGCAAATCTTGAAACCGTTTTGAATATTCCGCAACTGCGAATTAATTCGGAAGAAATAAAAGGTAAATACTAAAAAACTTCAACTAATTAGAATAAAAAAAAATCAACAAATGAAAAAATCACTCTTTCTTTTAATACTAATTGCCACGCTGGTATCCTGCGGTGGAGACAACAAATCTGTTGATGCTATAATAAGCGCTGGCGATATGACCGCTGTAAAAGCGAAACGCGCCGAATTAAACAAACAGCAGCGGGAATTAAAAGCTGAAATAGACAAACTTAACCAATACATTGAGACACACGAAAAAAAGGAGCGCCCTGCATTGGTTACTGCCGAAGTGATAAAAGATACGCTTTTCAAACATTACGTTGAAGTTCAAGGCAATGTGGAAACAGATCAAAACGTAGTGCTTAATGCTGAGTACTCTGGAGTACTAACCAATGTATATGTAAAGGAAGGGCAACGCGTCTCCAAAGGACAACGACTGGCAAAAATTGACGATGGCGGTCTTTCAAGCCAAGTGGCGCAACAAGAAGCCCAAATGGCTTTGGCACAAACCACTTTTGAACGCCAACAAAGACTTTGGGAACAAAAAATTGGTTCAGAAATTCAGTATCTGCAAGCCAAGACCAATTACGAATCGGCTAAAAACGTTACCCAACAGTTGCGGTCACAATTATCAAAAACTGTCATCACCGCTCCATTTAGTGGGGTTGTAGATGAAATTATATCAGATCCTGGACAAGTAGTAGTTCCGGGCCAAACGCCCATTATCCGCTTGGTAAATTTAAGCGATATGTATGTAAAAGCCTCCATTCCAGAAACCTATCTGAAAAACATAAAAAAAGGAACACAGGTTAAGGTTACCTTAGCTTCCATTAACGAAGAATTCACTGGGAAAGTACGCCAAGTAAGCAACTATATTAACCCAAACAATAGAAGTTTTGATATTCAGATAGAGATTCCAAATAAAGACGGTTTGGTAAAACCAAACCTTATCGCAACCGTGAAAGTAAATGATTACAGCGCCGAAAACGTAATTACCGTACCTGAAAATATTTTACAGGAAAATGCCGCAGGCGAGACAATTGCGTATCTATACCAACCTGTGAATGATTCCGTTGGAGTTGCCAAACGTATATTACTTGAAACTGGGCTGTCTTATGAAAACCACACCGAAGTAAAATCGGGTCTCAAAAAAGGCGATACCATAATCAAGGAAGGTGCAAAAACCCTTCGCGACGGCCAGAAAATAACCATCAAAAACTAAGAAACCCATTGCACCATGAGCAAAAATCCCTATAAAGAATTTAGCATATCGTCTTGGGCCATTGACAATAAAATGACGGTCTATGTAATTATGGCCATCATCCTGTTTTTGGGTGCTTACGCATATTATAGTATGCCCCGCGAGGCTTTCCCCGAAATTATCGAGACCAAAATCTACGTTAGCTCAGTAAACCCTGGTAACTCTGCTGAAGATGTTGAAAAATTCATCACTGAACCTTTGGAGGAAGAATTTAAGGACGTTGGTGGTGTAAAGGAAATCACCTCAACAACCCTTCAGGATTACTCTATTATAATTGTAGAATTTGAGGAAACGGTAGAAATCCCCGTTGCAAAGCAATTGGTAAAAGACAAGGTAGATCAAGTGAAAGCTGAAACCACCTGGCCCACACTCACCAATGGCGCCAAGGTAGAGCCCAATGTTTTTGACCTTAACTTTTCAGAAGAAATGCCCATCCTCAACATAAATCTTACG
The DNA here is from genome assembly GCA_002364215.1 of Aequorivita sp. UBA3180. Taxonomy (GTDB): domain Bacteria; phylum Bacteroidota; class Bacteroidia; order Flavobacteriales; family Flavobacteriaceae; genus Aequorivita. Next base: position 162,463 of record DEXQ01000011.1, read on the forward strand.
GGCGATTACCCTGTGCAGCAGTTGAAGGAATACGGCGAATATCTTCAGGATAAAATAGAACTGCTTCCACAAATAAAGGAAGCCACCATTCGTGGGGCCGAAGAAAAAGAGGTGGAAATAGCTGTTGATATTTATAAAATGACCGCTTCACAGGTAAGTTTTGACAATATTATTAATGCTGTAAAAGGTGAAAATAGCACCATTTCCGGTGGAAATATCATTACCAACGGCGTTCAGAAAAACATACGGATTACTGGTGAAATTGAAGATCCAAAGGAGCTGGAAAAGGTTGTTGTTAAAAAAGATGATGGAATTATCTTCCTAAAAGACATTGCGACTATAAATTTCCAAGAAAAAGACCCAACTACCTACGCTCGTGAATATGGTGATCCTGTAGTGATGCTGGATGTAAAAAAGCGTGCTGGTAAAAATATGATTGAGGCCGTTGAGCAAATAAAAGAAATAGTAGCCCAGGAGCAGGAAAATTATCTTCCTAAAAGTCTTCACATAAGCCTTTCCAACGATCAATCCATAAAGACCGAAAACCAAGTGAATGATTTGGTTAACAACATCATCTTCGGGGTGCTTTTGGTGGTAATTGTATTGATGTTTTTCCTTGGTTTCCGCAACGCACTTTTTGTAGGTTTCGCCATTCCGCTTTCTATGTTGATGTCACTGTTTATCCTTTCATCATTGGGCTTCACGCTAAATACAATGGTGCTTTTTGGGCTTGTTATGGGTCTGGGAATGCTGGTAGACAACGGTATTGTGGTAGTCGAGAACGTTTACACCTTAATGAGCGAGGGGATGTCTCCACGAAAAGCAGCCAAACAAGGTATGGGCGAGATTGCTTGGCCTATTATTGCTTCTACAGCCACCACACTTGCAGCATTTTTCCCGCTTGGGCTATGGCCGGGAATGATTGGTAAGTTTATGATTTATTTCCCCATCACGCTTTCGGTGGTGCTGTCATCTTCGCTTTTTGTGGCATTGATAATTAACTCCATGCTTACTTCAGAATTTATGAAAACTGAAGAGGAACCGTTAACAAAAAAGAAACTCGTACGCTGGAGCTTGATTTTAGTGGGAGTGGGTGTTTTGCTGTTGGTTGCCGGTTTTGCAATGGATGTAGCTGCTTTCCGAGGGTTTGGAAATTTGGCGATACTTGCGGCATTGCTGCTTTGGCTTTATAAATATGTGTTGGCAGGTGCAGTAGATTATTTTCAGTACAAATCCCTCAAAAAACTGGAGAATTTTTACGAAAGAACCCTAAAGTACGCTTTGCGCGGAAGAAAAGCTTATGTATTCTTCTTCGGAACCATCGGACTTTTAATTTTCTCTTTTATTTTAGTGGGAATTGCACAACCAAAAGTACTTTTCTTTCCAGAAAATGAGCCGAACCAGATTATTACCTATATTGAATATCCACAGGGAACCGACATTGAAAAAACCAATGAACTTACCAAGCAGGTAGAACAACAGGTTTTTGATGCAATTGCAAAATATGATGACAATGGGTATAATTATATGGTAGAATCTGCCATTTCACAGGTAGGCCAAGGCGCCGGAAACCCACAGACCGATGGCGGACAGAGCAATGATATGCCTCAAAAGGGAAAGATTACGCTCTCCATGCGCGACTTCCAATTACGCCGTGGCGTAAAGAGTAGCACGGTTCTGGAAGAAGTGCGCGAGTCGGTAAAAGGTTTCCCAGGAGCTTCCATTATTGTTGAAAAAGATGCCGCCGGCCCGCCCGTTGGCTACCCAATAAACATTGAATTGACCGGAGAGGATTACGAACAAATGCTTCGCGAAGCTGAAAATCTGCGTTCTTATATTGAAGGTTTGGGCATCAGCGGTATCGAAGAACTGAAAATAGACGTAAACAAAAGCAAACCCGAAATGGACGTGACCGTGGACCGTGAAAAAGCGGGGCAGTTGGGCATTTCCACAGGACAGATTGGACAGACCTTGCGTCGCGCTATTTTTGGCGAAGAAGCCTCAACCTATAAAGAAGGTGATGACGATTACGAAATAAACGTTCGCCTTTCCGAGAAATCCCGCTATGACGAAAGCGCACTTTTCAACCAACCAATTACCTTTAGGAACAACCAAGGCAATATTGTTCAAGTACCTATTTCAGCTATGGTAACAAAGAACAACACAGCTTCTTTCAGTTCCATAAAAAGAAAGGATTTAAAAAGGACCATAACGGTATATTCCAACGTACTTGGAGGTTATAACGGTACCGAAATTGTAAATGACCTAAAAACAGAACTGCAGAATTACGAGCTTCCAAAGGATATAAATCTTGCCTTTACCGGTGAGCAGGAAGAACAGGCAGACAATATGGGTTTTCTCTTGTTAGCACTGTTTTATGCTATGGGCGGTATTATGCTTATTCTGGTAGCGCAGTTTAATTCTTTGAGCAAGCCTTTAATCATTTTAATGGCTATTGTACTCAGCCTGGCAGGGGTATTCCTCGGTCTCGTGGTTTTCCAGATGGATTTTGTAATTATTATGACCATGATGGGTATTATATCGCTAGCAGGTATTGTGGTTAACAACGCCATCGTTCTTATAGATTACACCCAGATTCTTATAGACCGAAAAATGCACGACCTGGAAATGGACGATGACGATATGCTTACAAAAAGGCAATATTTTGAAATAATTGTTGCCGGCGGAAAATCGCGTTTGCGTCCTGTATTGCTAACTGCCATTACAACCGTGCTGGGGCTTATTCCCTTAGCCATTGGTCTAAACATAGATTTCTTTGGTTTTTTTACTGATTACAAACCAAACATTTATATAGGTGGTGACAACGTAATCTTCTGGGGCCCGCTGGCGTGGACGGTAATCTTCGGCTTGATCTTCGCTACCTTCCTAACCTTGATTGTGGTTCCCGTAATGTTTTATTTGGTGAACCGCGCAAAGATTAGATTCAGAAAAAAGCGAAGGTTAAAGGAATTAAAGAAACAGAAGGCGAAAGAACAACTAAGGTTGAAAAATCAATAGAGCTTCTACCTTATCTAGTGTATTACACTGAGCGCAGTCTAAGTCTGGTCGAACATTAAATTATTTCAAGGACCTGTCAATTTTAAATAATTGGCAGGTCTTTTCTTATTTAAAAAGTTAGTGTACTGATGTGGACCCATGCTCTAAATAATAATCCCTTCAAAACCACAACAATTCATTTAATACTTATTAAATTTGCCGTCTCAATTTTTTTCAGAATAAAATGTACAGAACGCACAACAATGGCCAGCTTCGCGCGGCAGATATCAATAAAACAGTAACCCTCGCGGGATGGGTACAAAAAACCCGCGACAAGGGCTTTATGGTCTGGGTGGATCTCCGCGATCGCTACGGCATTACCCAACTTATTTTTGATGAGGAAAGAACGCCCAAAAAAGTAATGGAAAAAGCCACAAAACTTGGACGCGAGTTCGTTATTCAAGTAAAAGGAACCGTTATTGAGCGCGAATCCAAAAACCCAAATATGCCAACAGGCGATGTGGAGATTTTGGTTTCTGAATTAACTATTTTGAATCAATCCGAAACGCCACCTTTCACTATTGAAGATGAAACCGATGGCGGTGAGGATTTAAGAATGAAATATCGTTACCTCGATATCCGCAGAAAACCTGTTCGTGAAAATCTTATTTTCCGATCAAAGGTTGCAATGGCGGTTCGCAATTATCTTTCAAAAGAAGGATTTATTGAAGTGGAAACTCCTTATTTAATAAAATCAACTCCCGAAGGCGCGCGCGATTTCGTAGTTCCAAGCAGAATGAACGAAGGGCAGTTTTATGCGCTTCCGCAGAGCCCGCAAACTTTTAAGCAATTGCTAATGGTGGGCGGATTGGACAAATATTTCCAAATAGTGAAGTGTTTCCGCGATGAGGATTTGCGTGCAGACCGCCAGCCGGAATTCACACAGATTGACTGCGAAATGGCTTTCGTGGAGCAGGAAGATATTCTGAATGCTTTTGAAGGTTTGACCAAACATTTGCTGAAAGAAATAAACGGCGTTGAAATTTCCGAATTCCCAAGAATGACCTATGATGAAGCAATGAAAAAATACGGAAACGACAAACCGGACATCCGCTTTGGGATGGAATTTGGCGAACTGAACTCAGTGGCGCAGCATAAAGATTTCGGTGTTTTCAACCAAGCTGAATTGGTTGTTGGCATATCCGTTCCCGGAGGAAATAATTTTACCAGAAAAGAAATAGACAATTTAATCGATTGGCTAAAACGTCCGCAAATTGGAGCTCTGGGAATGGTTTACGTTCGCTGCAATGAGGATGGAACTTATAAATCTTCCGTAGATAAATTTTATACTGAAGAAGATTTAGCAAAATGGGCAGAAGTTACTGGCGCAAAAGCGGGCGATTTAATCTGTGTGCTTTCCGGAGCAAAAAACAAAGCTAGAACACAGTTGAGTGCGTTGCGTATGCATTTGGCAGAACAGCTTGGATTGCGCAAAAATGATGAATTCGCACCACTTTGGGTTGTGGATTTTCCACTTTTGGAATGGGACGAGGAGACTGAGCGCTACCACGCCATGCACCACCCCTTTACTTCCCCAAAACCGGGACAGCTTGAACTTTTAGCCACAAATCCTGGCGAAGTAAAAGCAAACGCCTACGATTTGGTTTTAAACGGAAACGAAATTGGCGGCGGTTCCATCCGTATCCACGACAAAAAGACACAAGCGTTGATGTTTGATTATTTGGGCTTCACCTCTGAAGAAGCAAAAGCACAGTTCGGCTTTTTGATGGACGCCTTTCAATATGGCGCGCCTCCGCACGGTGGTATTGCCTTCGGTTTGGATAGATTGGTTGCCATTTTGGGCGGTCAGGAAACAATCCGTGATTTTATTGCTTTCCCGAAAAACAACGCGGGCCGTGATGTGATGATTGACGCGCCTGCGCCAATTGACGAAAAACAGTTGGAGGAACTTCATCTAAAGGTTCAAATAAATTCATAATAAAAAATCCTGCACTTGCAGGATTTTTTGATAGCTTTAAAGATGAATTGGAAAAAAACAATAAAGATCGCCGCATTAGTTATTGGGTTTCTTGTTTTAGCCTTTATTGGTTTTAGCGGTTATGTTTATTATAATTTCTACGGAAAATTTAAGGCAGATGAAAGCAGGTATCCGTATTATATAGGTTACATAGACCAAGAAACCGCTTTGCTAAATGATAATTTTGAGCTCTGTGGAAATCGCACAATTTACAAAACCCACCACGGCGCACCGTTTGATGCATACCAAAACAACAAAAGAACTTTTACTGAAAGTGTTCATAAAACATATAAAAACGAAGGCTATACCGATTCTGGTTATGTAAATTTCAGGTTTTTGGTAAACTGTGAAGGTAATCCCGGTTGGTTCGAGATTATTGAAATCAATGAAAATTATGAAGAGGTTTCACATACCAAACAAATGGTTGCCCAACTTTTAAAAATAACTTCAGATCCTTCGCATTGGGCAATTTATACTGCAGATAAAATGCCCAAAAATTATTACCATTACGTATCCTATAAAATTGAAAATGGAGAAATTATCGAAATACTTCCTTAGTATATTCGTGCTATTTCTGGCATTTTCATGTGCAGAAAAAAGCAAGGATTACAGCGCACTTTCCAAAGAAAAGCGCAAAAAAATATCTTCCGAAGTCTTTGATGGAGGCAGCCATCTTCCGCAGGGATCACCAAAAAGTATGACCCGTATTGAGGAAGCCATTGCAATAGACCCCGATAATTGTGATGCTGTCCGCGAACTTTCCGTAGCTTATTTAAAACGCGGTATGCCGAATAAGTGGAAAATTGAAATGGACAAAGCCGTAGCCTGTAATGCTGCTATTTGGCAACCCTACAGAGGCTACAATTATTTATGGTTTTACCGCGACTATAAAAAAGCAATCGCAGATTTTGATGCTTCGGACACTTTGACTCCAAATTTTACAGATGCACCACAGGGCCATAGTGTAGATTATTGGCGTGGCATTGCCTATTTGGGACTGAGGGATTATGAAAAATCAATCAGTTATTTCGATAAGTATTTAACCCAAATCACAGAAGAAAGCGGTGAAGATTGGGCAGAGCCCACGGCATTCCTGTACCGCGGAATTGCTTATTATGAAAAGCGTAATTTTGAGGAAGCTTTAAAAGATTTTAACAAATTGCTTTTTTACAATAAGGACCGTTTCGCTGATGGGAAATATTATAAAGCCTTAATTTTGAAGGAAAAAGAAGATTGTGAAACCGCTCGGCAATTGTTGGCCGAAGCAGAAACAGATTTTGCAAACGGGTATTACAATAATAGACACTATGTGGAAACGCTCTATCAAATTTACCCGCAAGACTTTGAAAAACTTAATACGGAACTGAAAACCCAATGCCAAAACAAAAACGAAACTTACTGACCCGCTTTCTTATTTGGCGAATTAAATACATCTCGCAAACGCAGTTTGTGTATTTAATAGCTATAGTTGTGGGATTTTTATCTGGCGTTGGCGCGGTCATTCTTAAAAACCTTACGCACTTTATCCAGCACATGCTGGAAGGAAACCTAATACAATATTACCATACGGCCTTTTATTTTGTGTTTCCCATCCTTGGACTCACCCTTGTTTATTTTATAATAAAATATGTAATTCGAAAGAAAGTAAGCCATGGCATTCCTTCCACGCTATTTGCAATATCAAAAAAGAAAGGGTTTATAAAGCGGTATCAAATGTTTGGCAGTATTTTAACGGCGTCCATAACTGTAGGTTTTGGGGGTTCGGTGGGATTGGAAGGCCCTACCGTGGCTACTGGAGCCGCTTTAAGTTCAAACCTATCTCGCGTTTTGCACCTTAACCAGGCAAACAGAACCCTATTAATTGGTTGCGCCGCAGCGGGAGCAATGGCTTCAATTTTTAAAGCGCCCATCGCAGCACTAATTTTCGCAATAGAAGTTTTCAGTCTGGATTTAACTTTGGTTTCTATGCTTCCGCTTTTGTTGGCTTCTATTTCGGGTATTCTCACATCGTATTTTTTCTTCGGAAATGATATTCTTCTTCCCTTTAAGAATACCGACACATTTTATTTAAGCGATGTGCCATTTTATATGATTCTGGGTCTTGCCGCAGGGTTTACCTCTGTTTATTTCACAAAGGTATATGCCTATTTTCAAACGGTTTTCGAAAAAATAAATTCTCCCGCAAAGCGCCTACTTGCAGGCGGTGTAGGACTGGGGATACTTGTATATTTTATCCCTCCACTCTATGGTGAAGGGTTTGATGTAATAAACAATCTTGTAAAAGGAAACCCCGAAATAGCCTTACAGAACAACATCTTTAATCTAGACTTAACTAGTATTTGGGTAGTAATCGCACTTTTGGCAGGTCTAGTTTTTTTCAAGATTATTGCCAGTGCACTTACTTTTGGCGCCGGTGGCGTAGGTGGTATTTTTGCTCCCGTATTGTTTATGGGAAGTATCATGGGCAACGTGGTTGCAAAAATTCTGAATAACTGCGGTCTATTTCCCAACGGTGTTTCTGAAAGCAATTTTACATTGGTGGGAATGACGGGCCTAATGGCGGGTGTTCTTTACGCGCCACTTACCGCAATATTTTTAATTGCGGAAGTAACTGGCGGGTACGAACTCTTCATTCCATTGATGATTACGGCGGCTATTAGTTTTTCCATTACCAAATACTTCATTCCACATTCAGTTTATGCAATGGAGTTGGGCAGAAAGGGTGAACTAATAACACACGATAAGGATCACGCCGTACTTACCTTGATGGATATACGGTCTGTTATTGAACGTGATTTCATATCAATTTACCCACAGATGAATCTTGGTGAAATTGTGCATCAAGCCGTTGTAAAATCCAAAAGAAATCTTTTTCCTGTGCTTGACAAAGATACAAATGCACTTGAGGGAATTATCCTTCTTGATGATTTAAGACCGGTTATGTTTGACCAAAACCTCTATGAAGAATTAAAAGCCCAGGAGCTTATGCACAGCCCTCCAAATATCATCAATATGGAAGAAGATAAAATGACCGATGTTATGAAAAAATTTCAGGACACAGGCGCTTGGAACCTTCCGGTGATAAGCCACGGAAGATACTATGGTTTCGTTTCAAAATCAAAACTACTTACTGCCTATCGCAGAAAATTGATTGATTTTTCAGGTAAATAAGCGAAGTTGGAATTAATAAAAAATAAAAATGAAATACATTATTGGCATCCTCTTCATTTCTGTACTTATTGCTTTAGGCATCGGGTTTTACCTCAAGCTTGATGATGAAGCCACGGGCAATTTAATCATTGGTCTATCCTTAATGATCGGATTTCTCGTACTCATGCCGCTGTTTATTTATTACCGCTGGAAAAACAGAAGTGTGAAAGACTATATGCTTACCAAAGAAAATATTAAAAAAATGCAAGATTATCAGAAGGAAAAAAAGATTTAAAAGACAATCCGTTTTCAAAAAATTTTCATTTTCTTAACAACTAAAATCATAAATATTATACATTTGTAACTTATTATTAATTTATTTTTTATTTAAAATGGAAGGAACAGTAAAATTTTTTAACGAATCAAAAGGTTTTGGTTTTATCACCAATGATGAAACTGGAAAAGACATTTTTGTACACGTAACCGGCTTAAACGGCGAAGCCCTTAACGAAGGTGACAAAGTAGAATATGTTGAAGAAGAAGGTAGAAAAGGAATGGTTGCGGCTCAAGTTCGCGTAATCCACGACTAAAAAGATATACGTTTCGAGTTGTAAAAGCCTTTCATTTTTGAAAGGCTTTTTATTTTAGTTTAAGTTCCTTTTTTCGATAAAGAACCGTTTTAGCAGTTGTGATGCTTCATCTGCCATCACTCCTCCCCTAAATTCGGTTTTAGGGTGAAGTTTAGTATTTAAGGCAATACACCCACGCTGCTCATCTCTAGCGCCATATACAATTTTTGAAATCTGGCTCCAAAACAATGCTCCTGCGCACATTTGGCAAGGCTCAATCGTTACATAAAGCGTACAGTCTATTAAATACTTTCCTCCCAGATAGTTAGCAGCAGCGGTAATTGCCTGCATTTCGGCATGTGCCGTAACGTCATTAAGTGTTTCAGTAAGGTTATGCGAACGGGCAATAATCTGGTTGTTTATAACTATTACGGCACCAATGGGCACTTCGCCTTTATCATAGGCCATTTCAGCTTCTTGCATGGCTCTTTTCATAAAATAGGTATCGTCGTAAGGATTTATTATACTCAAGTTTCTTGGAATTTTATAATCATAGTTAAAAACGAAATTACGAATTAACAAATTAACGAATTCATCAATTAACAAATTCGCAATAACTGTATCTTTACACCGTGCCACAAGATGTACTAAATACAATAAATTATCCTGCCGACCTTCGGAAAATTCCAAAGGAAAAATTGCCGCAATTAGCGCAGGAACTTCGTGAATTTATTATAAATATTGTGGCAACAAAAGAAGGTCATTTGGGCGCGAGTCTAGGTGTAGTTGAACTTACCATCGCCTTACACTACGTTTTTAATACCCCTGATGATATTTTGGTGTGGGACGTTGGTCATCAAGCCTACGGACATAAAATCTTAACTGGCAGAAAGCACATTTTTCACACAAATAGGCAGTTAAATGGCATCAGTGGTTTTCCAAAACGGGCCGAAAGTATCTATGATACTTTTGGGGTTGGGCATAGCAGTACCGCAATATCTGCAGCTCTGGGAATGGCAATTGCTTCAAAATTAAAAGGTGAAATAGAAAAGCAACATATTGCTGTAGTGGGCGACGCTTCCATTGCCAGCGGAATGGCCTTTGAAGCATTGAACCACGCAGGAGTTACGGACACAAACCTTTTGATTATTCTAAATGATAATGCCATTGGCATTGACCCCAGTGTGGGCGCGCTGAAAAATTATTTCACCAAAGTAAAACTAAACGGCGCAAAAGAGTCTGATAATATTTTTGAAGCATTAAACTTTAATTATTCCGGACCAATCGATGGACATAATCTGGATTTGGTAATTTCAGAATTGGAACGGCTTAAAAATGTTTCGGGACCAAAAGTATTTCACGTAATTACAACCAAGGGAAAAGGGTTACGGCAAGCTGAAGAAAACCAAGTTGTTTATCATGCCCCTGGAAAATTTGATGCCCTTACGGGAGATCTTGCTCCGAAAAACAACGACATGCAGCCCCCCAAATTTCAGGATGTATTTGGAAGAACATTGGTTGAATTAGCTTCAGAAAATGAAAAAATTATAGGCATTACCCCTGCAATGCCTACGGGAAGTTCCTTAAAATTTATGATGGATACTTTTCCCCAACGTGCTTTTGACGTAGGGATTGCTGAACAACACGCAGTAACTTTTTCAGCGGGAATGGCTACGCGAGGTTTTACCGTTTTCTGCAATATATATTCTACTTTTTTACAACGGGCTTTCGATCAGGTAATCCACGATGTGTGCCTTCAAAAAATACCTGTAATTTTTTGTTTGGATCGCGCCGGAATTGTAGGTGAAGATGGGGCAACACACCACGGTATTTTCGATTTAGCATATTTAAACTGCATTCCAAACCTTATTATTTTTGCACCCCGTAACGAAACGGAACTGCGGAATATAATGTTCACGGCCCAAAAGGGACTTGATTTGCCGATCTTTATCCGTTATCCGCGTGGGAGAGGCAATATACTCGAGTGGCAAAAACCATTCAATTTAATTGATATTGGAAAGGGTGAAACTCTAAAGGAAGGGAATAGAATTCTCATATTAACTATTGGCACTATAAATCATAATGCGTTGAAAGCAATTGACTTGCTTTCCGCTTCCGAAAGGGAAAAAGTGGGCTGCGTTGATGTTCGCTTTTTAAAACCTCTGGATGAAAATCTACTGCACGAAGTTTTTCAGAAATACGAAACTATAATTACTGTGGAAGATGGTACTACCGTAGGTGGTTTGGGAGGGAGTATTGCTTCTTTCGCCGCTATTCATAATTATCAGCGGAAAACTAAACAATTGGGCGTTCCCGATGTTTTTCTAGAACATGGCACTGTTGAGGAGCTTCAGAAACAAGCAGGTATTTCTTCAGAAGAAATCTATAAAACCATTCAAAAATATTTATAAAAAAAGAGGCTCTTCTGAGCCTCTTTTCTATTTAAAACTATTTCAGTTTTAGTTAATTATCAGCTTAGATGTTTGAGAACGGTTATCTCCCTCTATCTGTATTAAATAAATTCCAGCGTTAAGACCGCTTGCATTTACATTTGCAGTAGTATGAAGTTCAAGTTGCTGCGTGAACACCTTTCTTCCGTTCATATCAAAAATTGATATAGTTGCTTCTCCAACATCCACACGAGATTTGATTGTAATCTCTCCATTTGATGGGTTTGGATAAACTATAAAGTTATTTTCTAGGTTACCATTGTCAGAAACTCCTAGTTCGCATCCGGCAGGCACATCAAAAGCTTCAGTACCGTCAGATCTACTACCTGAACTTCCCTGGCTTGCACTCTCACCAAGACCACGCTTAGCAAAAGCTCTCCAGATCAAACATCTGTTTGCTCCGCCATAGGCAATTTGATCTGCTTCAAGTATTGCATCACGACCGTCTACAAAACCTGGACTACAAGGCTGTAATTTCATACCGTCAAGAACAAGTTGCAATGCAACATTGTTACCCCCTGTACCATTATATAGATCTGCATCAAAACCATATACATCTATTAAATCCCAAGTTAAATCCCATAACATTGTGGCCCAAACTGATCCCACTCCATGTGGAACTGACTGTGTTTTAATATCATCATAGGTAAAATCATTAACAGCAAAATCTGAGCTATAGGCTTTGGCCCTTAAACCAATACCTGAAATACCTTGTCCTAAAGCATAAGTTCCTGTTCCACGAGGGTCATTTCGAGTATCACCAGGTTTCATTGTAAGTACAAATCCTAGATAATCACTCCATCCTTCTCCCATTTGTTCTTGGTTTTGCAAGCATCCAGCTTGTAAGCGTCCACCAGTTAAACGGTTTGAAACACCATGACCGTATTCGTGAGCAACTATTACATTGTCTAGATCTCCATCGCGTTGAAAGTTATCAGTTCCCGATCCATCATCTACTAAAGTTGCATTAATTGTATCTCCATTTAAAAGTGAAGTAATTAAAGCTTCTCCATCAGATTGATAAATCATCACAGCAGGAATATTAATTTGAGCCCCATTTCCGCCCATAACAATTGGCTCTAAAGGCACATCGTTCACAATTATTACAGCTATTGCGCCTTCATTTTGTGCATTTAATACTTTAACGGTGAAGTTACACTCACCTCTCCTTACAACAGCTATTTTTCCTGAAATACTTGATCCATTTGTAATATTATCACAACCGTCATAAGTATCTGTGGAAGGACCTGAGTTATCGTCTTCAACCACTACAAGATCTGCTGTTATTGGAGTATTGGTCAACGGCTCTGCGAAGTTGGAATCCATAGCGTAATATTGTCCAGCCAATGGTCCGTTGTTAACAGTCAAATAGGTTCCCAATACTGTGCCAGGAGCAGTCCAAAGGTACATTTGCATTCTTGGCGCTCCACCATCTGGAGGAGTTCCAAAGTTTGCATTATTTATTCCACTACCATCTTGTGCATCGGCAAAAACATAATCACCAGCACCTGGGGCTCCAGTGTAATTATTTACCTGGAAGTTTCCGCTAGCTTCATCAAAACCATAATGGAACATAACATCATGCATCATATTGTTCATATAAAACAAATTGGTGATGGCTCCATCGGTAAATGAATTTGGATTCTGAGGTAAGTTAAATGGAAAATCGAATGTAAGTGTTGGACCACCTTCGGCTTTTGCACCCACTCCGTTGTTTCCATTTTTGTCTTCTTGTGCAATAACATTGTTACCACGAGTGTATGTATACTCTGGTCCTGGAACTCCATCATTATCATGCCATCCAAATGGAGAGGCAATAGGGTCTGATGGATCATTCACTAATTGATCTGCACCATCATTGGGTCCAACCAATGGCAATGGGAATACACGATAGGCCGCAGCGGCGCTTGTTACAAGAGAGCTGGCTTCACTTTTATTGGCAAACAAAACACTTTGTTCGTTTGAGTGCGAATGAGCTTCTTCGCCAAAATTACAGCTTACAACCCAGTCCATTGTTTCTAATAATTCACCAGTCATAGCATCAATTCGAACACTGTAATAATGTGATGCATCTAAAAGATAAATGCTCAAGTTCCAAGCTAATCTCAGGTTGCCCGTATTTTCCATTTTTTGGTACACAAGCTCTACCGGAATGTTTTCTAAAGAAATATTTCCATTAGAAAAAATGTAGTCGTGGTCTGAAAGTGTTTCAATCAAATTTAAATTTGTGGGACTTTGCAGGCCAAGTGCATTGGCTGCCTTCCCAATAGCGCCCACTGCCGATATTGATGGAGCAGTACTATTAACCTTTGCGGAAACATTTTCAGTGAAAGAAATTTTAGCACTGTACACAGCTCCATCTTTAATAACGAATGGAGATGTTGAATTAAAAATCTCAATGCCTTGATAACGTTGTTCTACATATACGTTATGAACCTGCATACTTTTTGAAAAACTCTGCGAGGTAATAGATACATCTGTTATATCCTGTGGCTGCAAAGAATGCAGCGTTCGGTTTTGCTGAAGATACGTTTTTACCAAATTGCTGTAATCCTGCGCAAAGGAAACATTTACAGCAAAAATGATAATTAAGTAAAGAACTTTTTTCATAAGCTTTAAATTAAGTTTTTAGGTGATTAATGGTAGATAAGATCTATCTATAAATTATTGATTTTCTATTCCCAAATAAAGGATTGCTAAAAATATCATAAAATTGACAATATAACCCTCTAAAATTCAATTTTTAACATTTTTAAACCATATAAACATGATTTTGCTACAAATTGCCTTTTATTTTTTGAAAATTCTGAAGTGCATTCCCATCTGTTAAGCGTGAGATATAATTGCAACACTCCATTAAATATTCATAGACAGATTGGTTTTTATGAGAATGGGAATCAATAAGTTGCAGCAAAATTTTGTCATAATGTCGCGCTATTCCATTTTGATAATTTTCAAAAGCAGAAGTAAATGTTTCCAGCAAAGTTGATAATATAGTATAGCCAGCTATTTCCTTTTCCATCACCTCTGTACTTTGGTAAACTTTTTCAATGCTAATCTTTATTATATCAGCAATTTGGGCCTTGTATTGACTTCTGTCTAACAATGCTTCAGAAAAAGTTCCTTTCAGAATTTCTTCTTCGTTTTCAATAAAAATAGAAGCTGCTTCGGCAATCAAAGTATTAATGGCGAGTGATCGCAAATAAGCCAACCTGTCCTGCACCGTTTGCAGGCGTGAGTAGATGTCTTTTTTCAAACTATCTCGAACCAAATTAATTAAATATTCCAGCGCAATGTCTTCTTCAATCAAACCCAAGTTTATACCGTCTTCAAAGTCAATAATAGTATAGCAAATATCATCTGCAGCTTCTACAAGAAATGTAAGTGGGTGGCGCGAATAACCGTTATTTCCCCTACTTAAAAGGCCAAGTTCTGTGACCACTTCATTGAAAAATCCAGTGTCACTTTGAAAAACGCCGAATTTTTTATCGGCAACGTGAGAAGTAGATTTTTTGGGAAGCGATTGTTTTGGGTATTTCATAAATGCACCAAGCGTTGCGTACGTTAATCGTAGTCCACCCTCAACGCCATTTTTGGATTCGGTTAAAATTTTAAAACCGTTTGCATTTCCTTCAAAAGCAACCAAATCCTGATATTCCTTCTCGGAAAGTTGATTTTTAAAACGTTTTCCATTTCCGTTCAGAAAATAATCGCCAATCGCCTTTTCGCCACTGTGACCGAACGGAGGATTGCCAATATCGTGCGCCAAAGCAGCGGCGGCAACAATGGCTCCAAAAT
This sequence comes from Aequorivita sp. UBA3180, assembly GCA_002364215.1. GTDB lineage: Bacteria > Bacteroidota > Bacteroidia > Flavobacteriales > Flavobacteriaceae > Aequorivita. Next base: position 177,465 of record DEXQ01000011.1, read on the forward strand.
CATTGAATTGATAGCCATGCGTATTCTGTAACTGCGGGTGTTTTTTCAAAATTTCCTTCCCAACAATTCTTCCCAAGGAGCGCCCCACCACCGAAACTTCCAAGCTATGCGTCAAACGCGTATGCACAAATGATGTTTTTGACAATGGAATAACCTGGGTTTTATCCTGCAAGCTTCGAAAAGCAGACGAAAAAATTACGCGGTCGTAATCTACTTCAAAGCCCAAGCGGGTTTCGTTTTCTTCTATTCGTAATCTTTTGCTTTTATCGCCTTGCTTCCGTAGCGAAAGCAACTGTTCCCATTGCATCATAGTTTGTGAAAATTTTGAGGCAAGATACTATTTTTCAGATGCCAAATCAATCATTTTTTTTGTGTGCCTTAACCTTAAGCTAACTCTAATTTGACCAATTGGTAATCGCCAATTAACACAAACCTTACATAAGGGAACCATCTTTGCCCCAAGAAATTAATCTATAAAATTAAGATGAAACTAATGAAAAAATTCTTTTTACCTCTAATAGCGATTTTTGCTCTTGTGCTTAGCGTTAGCTGCAGCAGTAATGACGACGGACCAATTATTGATCCAGACCCAGATCCCGTAAACAATAAACTATCTGGTCAAATCACATCAGACATGACATTAACCAATGATGTTATTTGGGAACTTGACGGCCGTGTAACAGTTACCTCCGGTGCTACCTTAACCATTAATGAAGGAACAATAATAAAAGCTTATGCGGGTCAAGAAGCGAGTGCTGCTGTACTTATTGTTGCCAGAGGCGCTAAAATTGAAGCCAATGGAACAGCTGATAAGCCAATTATTTTTACTTCAATTGCAGATAATATAGCGTTGGGACAGAAATCTGGCACTAATCTTACCGAAAATGACAGAGGCCTTTGGGGCGGTGTTATAATATTAGGTAAGGCAAAAGCCTCTTTGTCTGGTGATGCCCTTGAAAACCAAATTGAAGGTATTCCAGCCAGTGACACCAATGGTCTTTATGGAGGATCTGATAATGCAGATGATTCAGGTACTATGAATTATGTTTCCATTCGCCACGGAGGCACTTCTATTGGTGATGGTAATGAAATTAACGGTCTTACACTTGGAGCCGTGGGAACAGGAACTTCTATTTCAAACATTGAAGTTGTAGCAAATGTGGATGATGGCATCGAGTGGTTCGGAGGATCAGTAAATGTTTCAAACGCAATAGTTTGGGCCTGCGGTGATGATGCCCTTGATATAGACGAGGCTTATTCCGGTACAATTTCAAATTCTGTTGCAATCTTAGGGAATGTTTCAGACCACGCTTTGGAAATTGACGGCCCAGCAGGATCGTTGGAAGGAAGATTCACATTGGACGGTATCACGTTAATCGGAAATACTACTACAGAAAATGGCGAATATGCAGATTTGCGCGACAGAGCAATGGGCACCCTAAAAAACATTTATGCAGTAGGTTTTAAAGCAGATTCTGATGTAGAGTTAGACAACAATGCAGTGGCACAGAACTTTCTTGATGGAAAGTTGTCATTTTCAAATTGGACTGTGAGCTTACCTAATGGAGTTACTGAAGCTAAAAATATATTTGCCGAAAAAACTGGCGAAGGTGAAAGTCAGATAATACTTAACCCAACATTTACTGAAAGAGCTGCTTCTTGGGCAACAGCTGGAAACTCCGGTGGGGCTAATCTTTCAAGCTTCTCTTGGACTTACGCAAAATCTAAAGGAGCCTTGTAAAAATTTGAATTCTCATTTAACTTGTTTTAAATCAATTAGCAATTTGCTCGTCTTTCTAAAAGAAGACGGGCAAATTTTATAAATATATTTTTATGAAAAATATTTTCCCATTGCTTATTGCAATGTTTTTATTTCAGATTTCCTTTTCACAAACAGGTGTTGTTACGGGGGTTATAAATGATGGTGAATATAATGACGTGCTTTCTTTTGCAAACGTTATTGTGAAGGGTTCACAAACGGGAACAACCTCTGATTTTGATGGCAAGTACAATCTAAAGTTAGATGCTGGAACTTACACACTTGTTTTTTCGTTCGTTGGATATCAAACTAAGGAAATTACGGAAGTGAAAATAACTTCAGGCCAAACTACAACAGTTGATGTTACGCTTAATGCTTCTGCTGGACAACTGGATGAAGTGGTTGTTACCACCACTGCCCGTAAAAATACGGAAGCATCTGTTTTAAGCATCCAGAAAAACTCGGTTACCCTAATGGATGGTTTGTCTTTGGAATCCATTAAAAAAACTGGTGCAAGCGATGTGGCTTCAGCAGTTCAAAACGTGCCGGGCGTTTCGGTACAAGGAGGAAAATACGTGTATGTTAGGGGCTTAGGAGACCGATACACTAAATCCATACTAAATGGCATGGAAGTGCCCGGTCTGGATCCAGATAGAAATACACTGCAACTGGATATTTTTCCTTCACAAATTCTAGAAAATGTATTGATTACCAAATCTGCAACTGCAGACCAGCCAGCCGACTTTACCGGCGGTGTAATAAACATTGTAACCAAGGACATTCCTAGCAGAGCTGAATATAGTATTTCTCTTGGATTGGGCTACAACGCTGATTTTCATTTTAAAAACAACTACTTAACAGGCGATAAAAGCGGTACAGACTTTTTAGGTTTTGATGACGGGCTAAGGGACAATCCTATTCCCCAATCACAACAAGTGCCTTTACCGCAACAAGATGGAGAGCTTGTTCGAGATTTAACCCAACGCTTTAACCCGCAAATGGCAGCAGAGCGAGAACAAAATTTTATGAACTATAACTTTGCTATAACAGCGGGAGATCAATTTGATGTAGGCGAAAATAAATTAGGGTATTTGGCATCAGTGTCATATCGAAATGAAACAAAATACTATGATGAATACATCAATGGCCAGCTATTCAGAAAAGACGAATCAGACAGATCTAATTTTGAACTTTTAGCAGACCGCACACAAACTGGTGAGTTAGGAAACAATACAGTTTTAATTAGCGCCCTTGGTGGGTTAACATTTAAAACCGAAAAATCAAAATATCAATTTAATGTACTTCACATCCAAAATGGAGAATCTGAAGCTGGCATTTTTAGGCTGGACAATTTTATAGTTAGCAGCAATACGATTAAAAAAGACAACCTAACCTACGTTCAGAGATCCATTACAAATGGACTATTAAAAGGCACACATACCCTTGGCAGTAATAATGACTGGAATTTGGAATGGAACCTATCGCCCTCCCTTGCCAAGGTGGACGATAAAGATTTTCGCACAACTCCATTTAGAGTATCAATAAATCCCAATACGGGCGAGGAAGTATTTACAATTGAGCCAAGTGAATCTGGCGATGCCTCCAGATTTTTTAGATCACTTGAAGAGGTAAATCTTGCCGGAAAAATTGGCCTTGAAAAGGATCACAATCTTTTTGGCTTTGAAGCAAAAGCTAAAATTGGCGGTGCCTTTACCCAAAAAGAAAGAGACTTTGAAGTAATAAAATACTCTTTGCCGTTGCTTAATTTTTCGTCGGCAACATTTGGAGGTAATCCAAACCAACTATTGATCCCAGAAAATATTTATGACCCAAATACAAATAGCGGAACCTATGTGCGCCAAGACTCCAACGATTCAGATTCTTACAATTCAAAAATTCAAATCGCAGCAGGGTATATAGCTGAAGAATTTAAGGTAACAAATTGGATGAATGCAGCTTTAGGGGTGCGGTTTGAAAAATTCGACTTGATTTACACAGGTGAAAGACAGGACGGAACCAGACTGGAAGATGCCAAAATTTTAGAAAAATCAGACTTTTTCCCATCGGCAAATCTAATTTTTGATTTGAATGAAGATGAAAACAAAAAAATACGTACTTCCTATTCAAGAACTACGGCAAGACCTTCATTTAAAGAAGCCTCACTCGCCGAAATTTTTGACCCAATAAGCAGCACCACATTTATTGGCAATATAAACCTTCAGCCTACTTATGTAAATAATTTTGACATCAGATACGAACAATATGGAGAAGCAGGAGATTTCTTCGCAATAAGCGGATTCTATAAATCTTTTACTGATCCTATTGAGCTTTCATTTATCAGAAGGGCGTATGGACAATACACGCCACTAAACTTAGGAGACGCAAAAGTTTTTGGGGGTGAGCTAGAAATAAGAAAAAATCTCGGGTTTATAAGCGGTTTACAGAATATAGATTTCAATTTAAATTTCTCACTTATAGAATCGCAACAGCAGTACAGTGAAGACGAAAGGGAAGGAAGGCTAGATAATTTACGTACCGGTGAAATACTTGACGACAATAGACAATTGCAAGGCCAAAGCCCTTATTTAATAAATCTTGGCTTCAATTATAAAGATCCGGAAACTGGACTCCAAGGTGGCCTTTTCTACAATACTCAGGGAAAAACACTTCAAATTGTAGGTGCAGGAGATGTGGCAGATGTATATACAATGCCCTTTCACAATGTGAAACTGAACATTTCAAAAAGCTTTGGATCAAACAGAAATTCAACAATATCCTTAAAGTTTGACAACTTATTAAATGATGATATTGAAAGCGTTTATCAATCGTTTGGAGCAGAGGATCAACTATTTTCCAAATGGAGTCCGGGACAAGAAATTAGTTTGGGCTACTCACTCAAATTCTAAAATGTATTACGTGAAAAATAAAAAACCCTAGCATTTGAGCTAGGGTTTTTTTATGTAAAATAGAATTAGAGTTTAATTAGAAACAATTTGAATATCGTCAGATTTCCAAGTTACAACCTTGGCAATACGGGCATCCGCATAAGAAACTTCTTTTATGTCTTCATTTGTAAAGAAATACCACGTGCCCACTTTTTCACCATTATTATATTGCGCAATGGCAGTTTTATTACCGTTAAAGTCATAGCTCACCCATTCTCCAGTTAGCTTATTGTCTGCAGTATAGTAGCCAGTTTGTGCAACCGTTCCATTATCGTGATATATTGTTGCCTTAATCATATCGCCATCCAAATAATACGTGTTTTTATTAGCATTTTGTGCAAATGCCATTGAAACTGTTAATACGATTGCAAAAAGGGTGATTAAATTTTTCATTTTTCAAAGTTTTAAATTTTCAGAATAATCAAATTTACAAAATTAACGCTTACGAAACCATTTGGTAACGTTAACTTAACATTAAACCTTTAACTTGTTTGTTTTCAATGTTTTAAAAAACAACCCTTTGTTTCGAATCAATATCTTAATGATTTGGTAAAGCTATCTTCACACTAAGTTATGACCGATAGATTTTCTTTGTAATTGCCTATTATATTGGGCAATTTTTGAAATCGTTTAGTTTTTGTCGACTAGATTTTCAAATGGGGCTGTTCGTTGAGGACGGCCCTTTTTTTATTAAATTTATAGGAGCCAAGGAAACGTAGCTTAACAATATGGAAACATACCATTAGTTAAAAATTTAGTCCTTTGCAGCGACAAAAACTATAATCGATTTTAAAATGTACCTAAAGAATATTTTCTTTATTGGTTTTCTATTTTTGTGTGTTTCCGCGGTCCATTCACAAATAAGTGTTCCAAAATTTGGTGACGGTATGCTTAACATTGTGGGCAAAGACAGTACGTGGAGCGTCCGATTTGCGCCACGAATGCAAGTACGGGCCAATTCTTCCTGGGATTACGATGGCGATAAATTTGGAAAACCGGAACAAAGCTTTATTATCCGTCGCGCCCGTTTAAAATTTGACGGATTTGCCTATTCCCCGAAACTGCGCTATAAAATTGAACTAGGTCTTTCAAATTTTGATGTGGCAGGAGCTTCAGAATTCACTGGCAATGCCCCTCGAATTATTTATGATGCAGTAATAATGTGGGGGTTCTACAAAAATCTGGAGCTATGGGCAGGACAGGCAAAACTTCCCGGGAACAGGGAACGTGTAATATCTTCCGGTAATCTTCAGCTTATAGACCGTTCCAGACTTAACAGGTTATTCAATATTGACAGGGACCTTGGAGTACAATTGCGCCATAGTTTTAAGGCTTCTGAAAATTTCCTAATTCGCGAAATGTTTGCCGTTTCACAGGGAGAAGGTAGAAATATTACAACCGGAAATATTGGAGGGTTTCAATATACAACCCGCGTAGAGCTATTGCCTTTTGGCGAATTTACCAAAAAAGGTGATTACATTGGCGGAGATATTTATAGAGAAAAAACGCCAAAACTTGCCATTGGCGCCACTTATGATTTTAACAATAATGCCGTAAAAACCCGAAGCAATCAAGGCAGCTATATGCGCAATGATATCGGTTTTTACGAAACCAATATAAGTACCATTTTTGTGGATGCTATGTTTAAATATAACGGGTTTTCATTAATGGGAGAATATAGTTATCGCGATGCTGAAAACCCCCTAGTAACCAATAGTGATGGTTCTATTACAGAGCAGGAGGTTTATACGGGGCAAGGGCTCAATTTTCAAGGAGGCTATGTTTTTAAAAACAATTGGGAAATTTCCGGACGTTTTACCACCATTTTGCCAGACAATATTTTTTCTTCCAATGACACACAAAATCAATATACTTTGGGAGGGTCTAAATATATAGTGGGCCATAAATTAAAAGTTCAAACAGATTTATCATATTCAACCATTGCGGGTGAAAGCAGCTCTTTGGAATACAGGCTGGGTTTTGACCTTCATTTTTAAGAAAAATACAGATAACAATTTGGTAACAATCAATCCTATTTTATATGGGAAATTTGCACCAACTTAATTAAAACTAGAATGGATAATATTTATTTATTAATGATTGTTGCACTTGCCGCGCTTGCAATTGCAGATCTAGTGGTTGGCGTTAGTAATGATGCCGTAAACTTCTTAAACTCAGCCATTGGCTCTAAAGCACTTTCCTTTAGGACTATTTTAATAATAGCCAGTTTAGGTATTTTCATTGGTGCCGTTTTCTCCAGTGGAATGATGGAAGTGGCGCGAAAGGGCATCTTTGTCCCCGGAGAATTTTACTTCGACGAAATAATGATTATTTTCATGGCGGTAATGATTACCGATATCTTGCTGCTGGATTTTTTTAATACTATAGGTTTACCAACATCTACCACGGTTTCCATTGTTTTTGAACTTTTGGGCGCTGCCGTTATTATGGCGCTGATAAAAATTGGCCATAACGATGCAGAGACCATTTCAGCAATTACAAAATACATCAATACCGAAAAAGCGGTAGAAATTATAACAGGAATTCTGCTTTCGGTTGTGATTGCTTTTACCGTGGGGGCAGTAGTTCAATACCTGTCGAGGCTGGTATTTACCTTCCACGTTGAGCGAAAAATGAAATATTTCGGAGCTATTTTTGGAGGTTTGGCTCTTACCTGTATAAGCTATTTCATACTTGTTAAAGGTTTAAAGGGAACTCCTTTCTATGGCGATTTTAAAGATATTGTTGAAAGTGATACTTGGATGCTTATCGGCGGAAGCTTCATTTTTTGGACTGTGTTCTCGCAACTTTTTATGATGATTTTTAAAAAGAATATTTTAATCATCGTAATAGCAGTAGGTACATTCAGTCTTGCGTTGGCATTTGCAGGAAACGATTTGGTAAACTTTATTGGGGTTCCAATGGCGGCATACCATAGTTATATTGACTGGTCAACTTCTGGTGTCGCGGCCTCAGAGTATAATATGCACAGCCTTGCTGAAAAAGTTCCCGCAGAGCCTATGCTGCTCTTCATTGCTGGTGGTGTAATGGTTCTTACATTGTGGTTTTCCAAAAAGGCACGAACGGTTTCTGATACCGAAATTGACCTTGCACGCCAAGGCGAGGGCCATGAAAAATTTAGCCCAAACATGCTTTCAAGGTTTTTGGTAAAGTCCAGCACCCAGATTGCAACCTATTTTGAATATATCATTCCGCAATCGCTTCAGCAGAAAATAGATAAACGTTTTGAAAAACCGATAGTGAACCTACCCAAACACAAAACCTACGAGCTTCCAGCTTTTGATATGATCCGTGCCTCCATAAACCTTATGGTTGCCGGAATTCTGATTGCTACGGCAACTTCTATGAAACTACCACTTTCCACCACCTATGTAACCTTTATGGTAGCCATGGGTACATCACTTGCTGATAGAGCTTGGGGTCGCGAAAGTGCCGTTTACCGCGTTGCAGGGGTAATGAACGTAATAGGTGGTTGGTTCTTTACTGCATTTGTGGCATTTGCAGCAGCAGGTACGCTTGCCTATCTAATATTTATAGGTCGTGGCGCAATGATAGCCGTGTTGTTATTATTGGCTATTCTTTTATTAGTGCGAAATTATCTTTCTCACAAAAATAAAGTGAAACTGAAATTGGACAAGAGCGGCTTGAAGAAAACCGAGAGCAAAACCGTTCAGGGGATTATCCAAGAAAGTGCTGAAAACATTAGCAATGTAGTTTCACGTTCAAATAAAATTTATACCGATATGCTTCGTGGCCTTGCAAAACAGGACACCAAAAAACTGAAGAAGAGCAAAAAAGGTGTAAATAAACTTAATGACGAAGTTGAAGAACTGCGAGACAATATTTTCTACTTCATTAAGAATCTGGATGAAACCAGTGTGCGCGGAAGTAACTTCTACATTGTAATCCTTGGTTATTTGACCGACGTGGTGCAGTCTTTGGAATTTATTTCAAAGGCGAGCTACAAGCACGTGAACAACAATCACAAAGCGCTTCGCTTTAACCAAATAAAGGATCTTCAGGAAATAGACAATCATTTGGAAGAGCTTTTAAATGAAATTGAAGACATCTTCCACAAAAAGGAATTCCAGCGCATCGGGAATGTACTTGAGAAAAAAGACGAAATCTTCGCAAGCCTTTCAAACAAAATTGAAAAGCAGATAGCGCGTACCCGTACCGAAGAATCAAGCCCTAAAAACACCACTTTGTATTTCAGCCTATTGCTTGAAACCAAAGATCTGGTAACGGCCTTGATGAACTTGATGGAGGAATATTACACAAGCTATCGCAAAGCGTAATAAATTTCATCCCATATTTTAGAAAAGGAGTCCAAATCGGGCTCCTTTTTCTTTAGAAGATGCACAAACACTTTTAATCTTCATAGGGCATCTGCCGTATTTTGATGCCTTACGGACCAATTTTACACCAAAAAAATTTTCCGTTTAAAATTATTGTTGGAATATTGTTTCAGCAACCAATAAATCTCAACATTATGAAACTAAAATTTTTATCAATCGTACTATTAATGGCCTGTAGTTTTGTCTTTGCGCAAGACAAGGTTAAATATACCGACGAGGAAAAGGATATGTTAAAAACCTATTATTTTAATGAAGGTTTTGACCAACCGGCCACAAAAAAAGTATCAACCGTTATCATGAAAGATGGTACCGAACATAACGGGTACTGTAAGGGCGTGGTTACAAAGAAAGGGCAGATTGCCCAAATTGTTTTTAAAGACAGTATTACCGACAAAAAAGAAACCTATGATGCATCACAGATTGCAGAAGCCTATCTTTATGCCAGCGGTTGGGAGAAATTCGGAAAGGTATCACAAAAGTTCAGCAATTTCGGGATGGGCAGAAGAAACAGCGTAAATAAACTGACCAGCAATGACCAGATTTATTTTGTAAACCAAAAGGTTTCCCTAAAAAACAAAAAGGACGAGAAAGAATTTTTGATGCAACTGATAAATCCGGAATTCAGCCAGATAATTTCGGTTTACCACGATCCTTTTGCCAAAGAATCAAAAGGTTTTAAAATGGGCCCAGGCCCTACCATTGGTGGCGGTGTTGTAAAGTCATATTACGTTCAAAAAGGCGATAAAGTATTTTGGCTGCCCAAAAGTGATTTTGAGGAAAATTATGACTTCCTCTTTGGAGACAATGCAGCCTTTATGGAAAAATATCCTTACAAATCAATCAATTGGGATTGGTTGAGCGCGCTTGTTTTGGAATATACCAGAATGTCCATGCCCGCAGAGGAATAATAAGCATCGCAAAAAATAAATAAAAAAGCCCTTGTTCAATTGAGCAAGGGCTTTTTTATTTATAAAGTTATTCCAAAATTTACGATCCGCACATCAAGCAATCATCATCCGGAGCGTTTTTGGATTGTGCCAGCATTTCGCGCAATTCCTGCGGTGTCATTGGCTTTGTTGATACATCTTCTACTACATTTGCCTCAACTTCAGCACCAACGGTTTCTTTTTTCTCTTCCTTTTTAAGTGTGAATTTAATGGCATCCACGGCACTTTTGGTCCGTAAGTAATACATTCCCGTTTTCAAGCCGCTTTTCCATGCATAAAAATGCATCGAGGTTAGTTTTGCCATATTTGCATTTTCCATAAAAAGATTTAAAGACTGGCTTTGATCAATAAAATATCCACGGTGGCGGCTCATATCAATAATATCTTTCATAGAAAGTTCCCACACGGTTTTATAAAGTTCTTTCAGTTCCTGCGGAATTATTTCCACATCTTGGATTGAACCGTTGGCGCGCATGATTTCCTCTTTCAAATCCTCGTTCCAAAGCCCAAGTTCCACCAAATCTTCCAAAAGGTGTTGGTTCACAACAATGAATTCCCCTGAAAGCACACGTCGTGTATAAATATTTGAAGTATAGGGCTCAAAAGCTTCGTTGTTCCCAAGAATCTGCGATGTGGAGGCGGTTGGCATAGGCGCAACCAATAGAGAGTTTCGAACACCGTGCTTTTTTACATCCTTTCTCAATTTGTCCCAATCCCAACGGCCGCTTAACTCTTCGTCCTTTATTCCCCATAAATTATGCTGAAATAATCCTTCGGAAATAGGTGAGCCTTTATAACTTTCGTACGGTCCATCTGCCTTCGCTTCTTCCATAGAAGCTGTAACGGCCGCAAAATAGAGTGTTTCAAAAATTTCTTGATTCAATTTTTTGGCCTCATCACTGGTAAAGGGCAAACGAAGCATGATAAAAGCATCTGCCAAACCTTGAATTCCCAACCCAACCGGACGGTGGCGGAAATTTGAGTTTTGCGCCTCAATCACCGGATAGTAATTTCTGTCGATTACACGGTTCAGATTTTTGGTAACGCGTTTTGTTACTTTAAAAAGTTCTTTGTGGTCAAATTCACCGCCTTTCACGAACATTGGCAAAGCGATGGAAGCCAAATTACAAACCGCAACTTCATCTGCAGAAGTGTATTCCATAATCTCCGTACACAAGTTTGATGATTTTATGGTCCCCAAATTCTTTTGATTGCTTTTTCGGTTCGCCGCATCTTTGTAAAGCATATAAGGCGTTCCGGTCTCAATCTGCGATTCAAGAATTTTCTCCCAAAGTTCACGTGCTTTTACGGTTTTTCTACCTTTTCCTTCTGCTTCATATTTATGGTAAAGCGCTTCAAATTCTTCGCTGTGGCATTCAAAAAGTCCTGGGCATTCGTTCGGGCACATAAGCGTCCATTCAGCGTCGTCCTGCACCCGTTGCATAAACAAATCTGGAATCCACATGGCGTAAAAAAGGTCTCGAGCCCGCATTTCTTCTTTTCCGTGGTTCTTTTTCAAATCTAAAAAGTCGAAAATATCAGCGTGCCATGGTTCCACATAAATTGCAAAACTTCCCTTTCGCTTACCGCCACCTTGGTCAACGTAACGTGCGGTATCGTTAAAAACGCGAAGCATCGGCACAATTCCGTTTGAAGTTCCGTTGGTGCCACCAATATAAGATCCCGTTGCACGAACGTTGTGGATTGAAAGACCAATTCCCCCGGCAGATTGTGAGATTTTTGCGGTCTGCTTCAACGTATCGTAAATTCCATCGATGCTGTCGTCCTTCATTGCAAGCAAAAAGCAGGAAGACATTTGCGGTTTTGGTGTTCCACTGTTGAAAAGCGTTGGGGTTGCGTGGGTGAAATATTTCTTCGACATCAACTCGTAGGTCTCCTTCACTGCTGCCAAATCGTTCATATGAATTCCTACGGAAACTCGCATCAACATATGCTGCGGACGTTCTGCAATCTTTCCGTTCAGTTTCAGCAAATAGGAGCGTTCCAAAGTTTTAAAACCGAAATAATCGTACCCAAAATCACGGTTGTAAATTATTGTTGAATCTAATTCCTCGGCGTTGTTTTTTATCACCTCAAAAACCTCATCACTCAGCAAAGGCGCTTTTTTTCCGGTACGCGGATTTACATATTCGTAAAGATCCGTCATCACTTCCGAAAATGATTTTTTGGTATTTTTATGTAGATTGGAAACAGAGATTCGAGCCGCCAAACGTGCGTAATCCGGATGCGAAGTGGTCATTGTTGCGGCAATTTCCGCAGCCAAATTATCCAGCTCGCTGGTTGTTACACCGTCGTAAAGCCCTTCAATTACACGCATTGCTACTTTTACAGGATCTACCAATTCGTTTAAACCGTAGCACAGTTTGCGCACGCGAGCCGTAATTTTATCAAACATTATGGGCTCTTTCCGGCCGTCTCTTTTTACTACATTCATAATTCTTTTATTTAAGTGGTTAGTAATGGTAGCTGAAAATCCTATTATGCAATGAAAATTGCACACATTCAACTTTTACATTTTGAAATAATATATTTGTGGGAAAGCTATTGCTTTCTAAAAATCCGCGTCGAAACTGATTTTGTTTGATTCCTTGTCTTTGTTGGTAACCCCAGCTTTTTGGTATTCGCCTACGCGTTTTTCGAAGAAATTGGTTTTCCCTTGAAGCGAAATCATATCCATAAAATCAAATGGGTTCGTAACGTTGTATTCCTTTTCGCATTCCAATTCCACCAAAAGCCTGTCGGTTACAAATTCAAGGTATTGCGTCATCAATTTTGAATTCATCCCAATCAAACTTGCAGGTAGCGATTCTGTAATAAATTCGCGCTCAATGTTTAAAGCGTCAACAATTATCTCGCGGATGCGCTCTTTAGAAACTTTGTTCACCAAGTGGTGGTTGTGAAGATGAACGGCAAAGTCGCAGTGAACGCCTTCGTCGCGCGAAATCAATTCGTTTGAAAAGGTAAGCCCTGGCATCAAGCCGCGCTTTTTCAACCAAAAAATAGAGCAGAAAGCTCCTGAAAAGAAAATACCCTCAACTGCTGCAAATGCAATTAAACGCTCCGCGAACGAATCACTTTCAATCCATTTTAATGCCCAATCGGCTTTCTTTTTAATCGCCGGAAAAGTTTCAATGGCGTTGAAAAGTTGGTCTTTTTCCTTTTCATCCTTTACGTACGTATCGATCAAAAGAGAATAGGTTTCACTGTGAATGTTCTCCATCATTATCTGGAAACCATAGAAAAATTTGGCTTCACTGTATTGTACTTCGTTTACGAAATTTTCGGCAAGGTTTTCATTCACAATTCCATCGGAAGCTGCAAAAAATGCCAAAATGTGTTTTATAAAATAACGCTCGTCGTCATTCAATTTTGAATTCCAATCGGTAAGGTCTTGGTGCAAATCAATTTCCTCGGCTGTCCAAAAACTGGCTTCGCTTTTTTTATACCAATCCCAAATGTCGTGGTGTTGGATCGGGAATATTACGAATCTGTTTTTATTTTCCTGTAAAATTGGTTCAATTGCACTCATATGTCCTTTGTTTTTAGATTAAAATTTGTCGTTACTCGGGACTAACAAATATGAAGAAATTAAAAGGTTATTTCAGGTGAATTGTTTTGTCTTTTTTAACAAAGTTTTCAACATAAAAAATAAAAAGTTTACAAAAAAAATTAAATCCCTTTTTATAACATTCTATTAATAAGACTATTATATATTTTTTAATGGGCTTGACGAATAGAAAAGTTTACAAAAAATGAAAACAATAACTCCATTTTTTTTGAAAATACTGAAAGCACCAAAAGACTACGTTTATGAGGAAAATGGAGCAACAAATACACAAATATTGTAAAAATCCAAATAGAGATAGTTCGCGACTGCGCTCTACCATTCATTAAATTCGTTCATTCTTTGCGGAAAGAATTATTTAATAAAATCAAACCCGCAATACGGCACCAAAACCTCCGGGATTTTTATTCCATCCTCGGTTTGATAGTTTTCAAGAATGCCCGCCAGAACGCGCGGCAATGCCAGAGCGCTTCCGTTTAAGGTGTGCGCAAGTTTGTTTTTACCGTCTTTGTCTTTAAAGCGAAGTTTTAACCTATTGGCTTGAAAGGTTTCAAAATTTGAAACTGAGGAAATTTCCAGCCAACGGTCCTGCGCGGTTGAAAATACTTCAAAATCATACGTCAATGCTGAAGTAAAGCCCAAATCGCCGCCGCAAAGGCGAAGAATTCGGTATGGCAATTTCAATTCGCGAAGAATATTTTTTACGTGCTCTACCATTCCGTCCAAAGCTTGGTAGGAATTATCAGGATGCTCGATGCGGACGATTTCCACCTTATCAAATTGGTGCAAACGGTTCAACCCTCGAACATGCGCGCCGTAGCTTCCTGCCTCGCGACGGAAACAGGGAGTATAGCCTGTGCAGGTAATTGGCAATTCGGAATGGTTCAGCAAATCGCCACGGAACATATTTGTTACGGGAACCTCAGCGGTAGGGATTAAATAAAGATCGTCAATGCCCACGTGGTACATCTGCCCTTCCTTGTCAGGAAGTTGGCCCGTGCCATAGCCCGAAGCTTCGTTCACCAAATGCGGCACTTGATATTCGGTATAACCGGCTTTTGTATTTTTATCCAAAAAGTAGGCAATCAACGCCCGTTGCAGACGCGCCCCCTTCCCTTTGTAAACAGGAAAACCTGCGCCCGTAATTTTTACGCCGAGCTCAAAATCAATCAAATCATATTTTTTTGCAAGCTCCCAATGCGGCATTGCGCCATCAACAAGTTTTGGAATTTCGCCTTCTTTGAAAACTTCTTCGTTATCGTTTTCATCGGTTCCTGCAGGCACCAAATCATTAGGGATGTTTGGAAGCGTGTAAAGCAATTGCTGCAACTTTTCGGCAGCCGCAAGCATTTGTTCGTTCAGTTGTTTTGAGGACTCCTTCAGTTCAACTGTTTTCTCTTTTAGTTGATTTGCTTTTTGGACTTCGCCACTTTGAAAAAGTTTCCCGATTTCCTTTGAATAGGAATTGCTCTGTGCCAAAACCTCATCCAGCTGCGCTTGCGAAGAGCGGCGTTCTTCATCCACATTTAAAACTTCCTCCAAAACGGAAGCAGCATCTATGCCGCGTTTGGCCAGTGCTTTTATGTACTTTTCTTTGTTTTCGCGGATGTCGGTTACTTGTAGCATGTTCTGATTTTTGAAGCCGCTAAGTTACAACAGACCCCAAAGGTTTTCAAACACTTTGGGGTCTTATTTTATGATTAAAATCTATTCCCTTAAAAGTTTGTTTAAGGTTTTGGGATTCATTCTATTATTGAAAAAGGTAATGATGTAAATTTTTTGGGCAGAAATGTCTTCGCGATAATAAAACGAAACATTTTTATGCACGACAGCTTTTCGGATACTTAGTTTTTCATTTACTACAGGACACGTTATTTGTTGAGTTGCAATTTTCTGCAGCAGACTTTGGGTCAAATCCCTGAATTTTCTCATTTCTTTTTTCGTCCACCGAAATTGAAGATTTTCAAAAATTTCTTTATACGTAATAAGCGCAAGTTTTGACCAAACTATTTCCATTTTTACAGGCCATACTTTTCATTAATCTCAAGAATTACTTCTTCATTTGTAAAAACATTTCCTTCCTTAATATCTTTTAATCCAGCCTCAACAAAAAGCTTTTCGGTTTCAGAAATATCATAATTCCAGTCAGTATCTTTAGAAAATGATTCCTTGAAATTCTTCAATTTCTCAATAACTTCTTCACTATTTTGTTGGATTAACCATTCAACCAACTTGTATTTTTCCAATTGAATATCCATGATTCCTTTTTTATTTAAAGATAATGAAATTTAGTTTGAGTTTGGTTTTGGCTTTTCATTATAATCCTCTGGCGAGGGCAAAATCCATTCACTATGCTTAAAGGGATGCCAAGGCTCGGCGGCCAAATCTACGGTTGGATCGGTAAAAGGGTGATATTTACCGTGATTTACGCGAACGGAAGCTTCCATATACACAGCCACATCACGCCCTTTTTTAGCTTCCACTGCTTTTATTTTTTGGGCAAGTTGCCACATAACATCTGGCTTTGTAGCGACGGAGCCTTGTTGCTTGGGACCCAAAAGGTCACTATAATTGTACCGCTTCTTTTCACCGTCAGGCTTGTTTTTTACCCACACCGTAAGACTTCCGCTTTTGGAACGGAGCATCATTCGCCAGCTAAGCCTGTGGCCTTCTTCGGTCCAAAGCACATCGTCCTTAAAGAACCAATGCCGCAGCGGCAAACCTATTTGAAAGGCAAAATAAATCCCAAAAACCGCAAGCAACAGGTTTTTATATTTCGGCACGATTACCGCATTGCCCGTATATAATTTTTTCTTCGGAAGAAACCGTTTTTGGAGTATTTCCGGAGAAAAGAAAAAAAGCGCAAAAGCAATGGACATATAAGGAAAGATGCCTATTTGAAATACAATTGAGTTGAAGAGATGAAAAAACACAGAAATTACAAATCCCAATAATCGTGTGCGTTTCCAAAGCATCAATGGCACGATTAGCAAGTCAAAAAAGATGCCTGTATAGGCAATGGCCCAATGCACCCAGTTTTGCTGTAAAAAATCGCCAATAAGCCAGTAATGTTTTTTACCCTCCATCAGCAATGCTGGCATGGAGGCATCTAGCCAATTGGGGTATAATTTTGCAACTGAAGCGTAGGTATAAACAATCCATACCTGCAAAATCAAAATCAACAGCACCCAACGCGGCATGGAAGGTGATTTAATTTCAGGATTTAGCCTTGCGTCCACTGAAAACCATCGGTTGGCGGGAAGAAAGGCCATAATCCAGCACAGCAGCATCATTAGGTAATAATGGTTATTGTAGCTGCTTTTCTGCATTAAATATACGCACGTCCACATTAGCGCATAGGCTATCATGCTGAACCTATACTTAAAACCAAGCATCACAAAAATCCCGAAAATACCCATTATCACGAAGTAATAGTACATTCCGGGCCCTTGTAGATTTTGCAAAAAATCGAAGCCGATAAAGTTGAAAGTGTATGGTGGCTCAACCAATGTTCGTCTCAGCCAACCAGTAGCTATTGCACCAAAAGCCTCGATGGTTATCAAAAGACCAAAAACGGCCCTAAAAAGGACCAAACCAATATTGTCAATTTGTTTGAAAAGAAATTTATTCACGGTCTTTTAAAAATTGCTTTGCGAAGGTTTCGTCCTTTTCAATTTCCCGCTTTAGAATTTCCATCGAATCAAACGTTTCCTCGTTGCGAATGTATTTTAAAAACGCAATGGTTATTTCCTTTCCGTAAAGGTCTTTGTTGAAATTGAGAAAATGTGTTTCGATTGTTTTTTCGGTTCCGCCAACGGTGGGGTTGGTACCGATACTGGTGATTCCGAAGATTTTTTCGCCTTCAATTGTGGACTGCACAATATAAACGCCGTTTTTGGGAACGAGTTTGTATTTTTCCTTCAATTTCAGATTTGCAGTGGGGTAATTTATAGTTCGGCCAATGGCTTTTCCTTTAACCACTTCGCCCGAAATCATAAAGTTATACCCCAAATAATTGTTGGCCGTTTCAATATCGCCTTCGTTCAAGGCTTTTCGGATTTTTGTGGAACTTACTGCAACATCGTCAATTTCCTTTGCTGAAATTTCCTCTACTTCAAAATTATAGGTTTTTCCAAATTCCTTTAAATCCTCGATATCGGCATTGCGGTTTCTTCCGAAGCGGTGGTCGTAACCGATGATGATTTTTTTCGCCTTTAAACTATTTACCAAAATATCACGCACGTATTCCAAAGCGGTCAATCGTGAAAAAGCGTGGGTAAACGGATGGATAACCAAATGGTCCAGCCCTGTGTTTTCAAGCAATTCGGTGCGTTCGTCAATAGTATTTATAAGTTTGATGTCCACATTTTGCTGAAGCACCATCCGCGGGTGCGGGAAAAAAGTAAGCACCACGGAATCCAGATTTTCCTTTTTTGCGGTTTCTACCAAACGCTTCAAAATGGCTTTGTGGCCAATATGCACGCCGTCAAAAGTGCCGATTGTGACCACACTTTGGCGGGAATTTTTATATGCGGAAGCTGATGGATATTTCTTCAAAACTATTTGCCGTTATATGTGTTCATCGTAATATTCATTCCCGCGAGGGCAAAGGATTCAATAATTTTACAGCTTAACTCCAGCCGCTCGGGCAGTTGTTTCTCCTCTTCGGCTTCCCATTCGCCCAAAACGTAATCTACCTGTCTCCCTTTTGAGAAAGCATCGCTTATCCCGAAACGGAAACGGTTGTAATTGGTGGTGTGCAGCGTATTCTGAATATCCTTCAACCCGTTGTGCCCGCCGTCGCTGCCTTTGGTTTTTATGCGAATGGCTCCAAAGGCCAAATTTAAATCGTCCGTAATCACCAGCGTACTTTCCAAAGGGATTTTTTCTTTTTCAAGCCAGTAATTTACGGCCTTTCCGCTTAAATTCATATACGTGCTCGGCTTCAGAAATATGAGCGTTCTTCCTTTTACTTTATGCGAAGTAACGTCGCCCAATTTTGCCGTTTCCCACATAAGTGAATTTTTTTCGGCATAAAAATCGACCACTTTAAAACCGATGTTGTGGCGGGTGTTTGCGTATTTTGGACCAATATTGCCAAGGCCCACAATAAGGAATTTCTTCATTGGATCTGTTTCTTCTGAAATAGTATCGACAGTTTTTGTCGAAAAAAGTTTTTTGAAAAATGAAAACATACTGCTGTCAATCTTCGGTAAAAATAAAAAAAGCACCCCGAATTAACGAGATGCTTTTGGGTAATCTTCTTAAAAAGAAATTTATTCCTTTACTGCAGCAACATCATCGGTTTCTGTAGCTGGAACTTCCTCTCCTTCTGCACCTTCAGCAGTTTCATCTTCTTCTTCAACTTCGTCCACAATAGCAGTACGTGAAGTTCTAACCTGGCAGATAACGGTGTTATCTGGGTGCATGATTTTGTAATTGTCAGTTTTAAGTGACTTTGTGTACATTTTGTTACCAATACGCATTTCGGTAATGTCTGCCTCAATAAAATCCGGTAGATTTTCTGGCAAAGCCTTCACACGAAGCTTACGGTTAACAATACGTAAAACCCCACCGTTACGAACACCGCGGGAGTTACCAACGGTACGTACAGGAATTTCCATAGTTACTTCCTTATCATCAAAAATCTGGTAAAAATCGATGTGAAGAATACGGTCCGTCACTGGGTGAAATTGTATATCCTGAAGGATGGCGTTAATTTTTGTGCCTCCTAGGTTGATTACAACCGTGTGTACGTCTGGAGTGTAAACCAAGTCTTTAAATGCAATTTCTTCTGCTGAAAAGCTAATTGGCTCATCCCCTCCGTAAACTACGCAAGGAACCATTCCAGCATTACGTAGGGCTTTCGTTGCCTTTTTGCCCACGCTTTCTCTTTGTGATCCTTTAATTGTAATAGATTTCATTTTGTTTGAATTGTTTATTTATTAAAAAACTCCCTAAAAAGCTGTTTTTTAGGGAGTGCAAAGATAAATTTTATTTTGGATTATCGGTTTAGGAATTTTGATTTTTTCTTTGGAAAGAAACCTACATCAAAAACTTTCCGCTTATAGACTTGTTCGCGTTTACGCTAAGCATAACATCAGCAAATAATTTGGCACAGCTGATTACTCTAATTTTATTGCTTGGTTTTGTTGGTATAGAATCCGAAACAATAAGCTCCAACAATTGCGATTTTTCAATTCGCTCATAAGCATTTCCTGATAGAAGCGGATGGGTACAAACCGCACGAACACTAAGCGCACCGCGCTCCATCATCAAATCGGCAGCAGTAGTAAGGGTTCCGGCGGTATCAACCATATCATCAACCAAAACAACATTTTTGCCTTTTACATCGCCAATAAGTTCCATGTGCGAAATAACGTTCGCTTTCTCCCGCTGCTTGTAGCAAATAACTACGTCGCTTTCCAGAAATTTTGAATACGCATA
The DNA here is from genome assembly GCA_002364215.1 of Aequorivita sp. UBA3180. Lineage (GTDB taxonomy): Bacteria > Bacteroidota > Bacteroidia > Flavobacteriales > Flavobacteriaceae > Aequorivita. Next base: position 197,528 of record DEXQ01000011.1, read on the forward strand.
TGCCCGTTTTGAACCGCCCATATCTGGGGAAGCGATAGTAAGATTGTCTAATTTCAAACTTCTTAAATAGGGAAGAAATATAGTTGAGGCAAAAAGGTGATCAACTGGCTTTTCGAAAAATCCTTGAATTTGATCTGCGTGGAGATCCATTGTAATTATACGCGTCGCCCCCGCAGTTTCCAGCATTTTGGCGACCAGTTTTGCGGCAATAGGAACACGCGGCTTATCTTTTCGATCTTGACGCGCCCAACCGAAATATGGCAAAACGGCAGTAATGTGACGGGCGGAAGCTCTTTTTGCGGCATCAATCATCAACAAAAGCTCCATTAAATGGTCGCTGTTTGGAAAGGTGGAGCCAATCAAAAAAACGCGGCTACCGCGAACAGACTCTTCAAAAGAAGGTTGAAATTCGCCATCGCTATAATGCGCAGTAATAACTTTTCCCAACGGAATACCGAAGGCTTCTGCAATATCTTGCGCGAGCACCTCACTTTGTTTGCAGGCAAAAATCTTTGGTTCTGGGATGGCAGTTGACATAACTTTTGGTTTTGGTTTATTGAGGCTGTAAAGGTAAAAATTAATAGTTAGCGATTTTTAAAAAAATAGCTGGATAAAATTTTAAGTAAATTATAAATAATTGTTTATTTTTGCCTCCCGCTTGCTCGAGTGGCGGAATTGGTAGACGCGCTGGATTCAAAATCCAGTTCTTTCGGGAGTGTGGGTTCGATTCCCACCTCGAGTACAAATAAAAACCTCAACAGAAATGTTGGGGTTTTATTTTTTTATGAATTTTTCCACACTTTTACCTTCTGAAGTGGTTATTTCGAGAAAGTACATCCCCTTAGCCAAGACGGCTATATTGATACTTTCATTTGCTGGCACAATTTCCATAATTCTTTTCCCCGATACTGAATAAACTATTGTTTTTATAATTTTGGCATCTTCGGATTTTATAAACAGTTGATCGGAAGCTGGGTTTGGGTAGAGCTTGAATTTTTCGGAATTATTGTCTTTAATGGATAGTGGCTCTCCAGCAATGAAATCCAGCCAATATCCTAACTGACCCTGCCCAAAATACAAATGTTGGAGATTGTCTGAAGAAGAAATTTCTATACCATAGAAATGTGCTTGATTCAGCGAAAAGTATTCAAAATAATACAATTCAAAATCATCGTGAAATTCTGTTTCACAGTCTTCCGTAGTATCAGAATAATTATACGGTCTCAATTTATCTAATATTTCATCGTATAGAAAATTCCCTGAAAAGGAATTGCAGGCTCCAAAACCCTCAAAAGATAAATCTTCAAAAATAGTTAATGTAGGGTGTATTGGAGGGTCAATATCTTCAATGTAAAGTGGGCCTCCAAAATCAAATTCCATTTTGTAAAGATTCCATGTTTTAAAAAGTTCGGGGTCTGGATTTTGCGCAAACGATTGAAGCACTGCAAAAATTGTTAAAAATATAAGCGTGACTTTCTTCATAATTGAAATATTTAGAAATTTAATTAAATATATGAAATCTTCCCCACAATCACTATATTTGGGCAAACCCTGAAAACCCAATATCCCCAATGTCTGATTTCTGGTTGTATTTTAACCTTGGCCTCCACCACGTATTGGATTGGAAAGCTTACGATCACGTTCTCTTTTTAATTGTGCTCTGTGCAGCCTATACTTTTTCCTCCTGGAAAAGGTTATTGCTTTTGGTGACTATGTTCACCATTGGCCACACAATTTCATTGCTGTTGGCAAGCTATAATGTGGTAACTGTTTCAGGAAAGCTTATTGAATTTTTAATTCCAGTCACAATTTTGGTTACGGCGCTTTTTAATCTTTTCACTGCCGGGAAAGAAAAGAAAGTGGAGAAAATGGGCATTTTCTATATCGTTACAATTTTCTTCGGGTTGATCCACGGGCTTGGTTTTGCCTCTTTTTTCACCGCATTGGACAGCGGAAGCGGCATTTTGCCATTACTGGAATTTGCCCTCGGTATTGAAACCGCGCAAATTATTGTTGTAATCATTATTTTAATCATCGCATTTATCTTCCAAACCATCTTCCGCTTCAATAAACGCGATTGGGTTTTGGTGGTGTCTTCTTTGGTTATAGGAATGATTATCCCAATGCTAATCGACAATTGGATTTTCTAAAATTTTATTAGAAACAATAAAGAGTAATTTTTTAGAAAAAATCTCTAATAAACTTTTCAGCGCATATCTTCATTAACTCATTTGGCAATAACTTAACAACATTTTATTTGGCAGTGGTGTAACTTCCAAGTAATTTCGTTGTCTATTTAAGAGTATGAAAGACAGCAAACAACGCAAATACGATATTGCGTATCTACGGATGGCCCAAGAGTGGAGCAAACTTTCTTATTGCAAACGAAGACAGGTTGGCGCGCTTATTGTTAAAGATAAAATGATAATCAGTGATGGTTATAACGGCACACCCACAGGTTTTGAAAATATTTGCGAAGACGAGGAAGGTTATACCAAATGGTATGTGCTTCACGCAGAAGCAAACGCAATCTTAAAAGTAGCTTCAAGTACCCAAGCCTGCCAGGGAGCAACGCTTTACATAACAATGTCGCCCTGCAAGGAGTGCAGTAAATTAATACACCAAGCTGGTATAAAAAGAATGGTTTATTTAAACGAATATAAAGACAACTCTGGCATCGCCTTTCTTGAAAAAGCCGGAGTAAGCATACAACATCTTGCAGATTTGGATTTAGAATGATGGGAAATCAAAAAAAATACTTGCCTTTGTTGATTGGACTGGCGCTGGCCGCAGGTGTTTTTATTGGGTCAAAACTCAATTTTAACGACGACACAGAAAAAATCTTTGCCACAAGTTCAAAAAAAGACAAACTCAATAGGCTCATAGATTATATAGATTACGAATATGTAGATAAAGTAAACACAGACAGTATTGTGGACGTTACCGTAAACGGAATTCTTGAAAACCTCGACCCACATTCGGTGTATATTCCCAAAAGCGAGTACCAGCACAATGCCGATGATATGCGCGGAGCTTTTACAGGTATTGGGGTTAGTTTTTACATCTATAAAGATACCATAGCCGTAATCCGTTCCATTGAAGGCGGCCCAGCAGAAAAGGCCGGCATTAAGGGAGGCGATAGAATTCTATATGCCGACGGCAAAAAACTTTTTGGTGAATTGGTAAATCGCGATAGCATCTCCAATTATCTAAAAGGCGAAATAAACAGCAAAGTAGCTTTGGATGTTTATCGACCCAGCGAGAAGAAAGTTTTAGAACTAAAGGTGCGAAGAAAGCAAGTGCCACTAGTAAGTGTGGATGCTTCGTATAAATTGGACGATGATTTGGGCTACATAAAAATCAACCGTTTTTCCGAAACAACTTTTAAGGAATTTGAAACTGCGCTGGATAAACTTAAAGACCAAGGCATCAAAAAATTGGTTTTGGATCTCCGCAACAATCCCGGTGGTTATATTTCAACTGCAGAGCGTGTGGTAGATGAATTTTTGGGTGATGACAAATTAATCCTCATCACAAAAAATAAAAGTGGCGATATTAATAAAACCTATGCAACCCGCCGTGGTGATTTTGAACACGGAAAACTTTACGTTTTAATCAATGAAAATTCGGCCTCGGCCAGTGAAATTGTAGCCGGCGCATTACAGGATAACGACAAAGGAACAATTATTGGCCGCCGCTCTTTCGGAAAAGGATTAGTACAGCGCGAAATGTCCCTCGGCGATGGAAGCGCGGTGCGATTAACAATTGCACGCTACTACACACCTACCGGGCGCTCTATCCAGCGTCCTTATGGTAATGGTAACGACACCTATTATAGCGATTACGAAAAACGTTACCGAAATGGTGAACTAATACACGCTGATAGCATAAAAGTGGCCGATTCCTTAAAACACAAAACCCCGAAAGGGAAAGTGGTTTATGGCGGTGGCGGGATTATACCTGATGTTTTTGTTCCGAAAGACACAAGCGTTGAAAATGAAACCCTTCAATATGTTTCCAGAAGTGGCTTTATGAGTTATTTCATTTTTGAATACCTCGAAAAAAACCGAGCTATTTTTAAAGGCAGGAAATTTGAAGATTTCAGAAAATCCTTTATCGTTGACGAAAAGCTTTCAAAAGAATTTATTGAGTACGCAAAGTTCAACGAAGCACAGATAGATCTTTCAAATTACACCGAAGATTTGAAGAGAACACTGAAGGCAAACATTGCCCAGCAGCTTTTTGGTCCAAATGAGTATGAAATTATTCTTAACGAAAATGACCCAATGCTCCTAAAAGTTTTGGAATTGGAGACCAACAACCATTTGGAAAAAAATTAACGAACTACTTTTTAGCCCGGGCAGCGATAATTTTGGACACAAGCAAAATACCCAGTAATAAAATTGCGCAAAGACCTGCCAAAATACTAATTGTTGCCACGGCACTGTCGCCTTCAAATAAATTACTGAAATCTAATTTAGTTGCATTAAAAATTACCAGTCCTGCGGCTAAGGCTATCAAAATGTAAATAAGTATTTTCATTATAAATTAATTAAACAATTCTTGAATATTTGATGTAAAAAGTTTCACTGCAATCGCCAGCAAAATTACACCAAATATTTTTTGGATTACCGCAATTCCGTTCTTTCCAAGAAAACGTTGTAACCTGCCTGATGTTTTAAGAACTACAAAAATGATTACAATATTCACCAATATTGCAACAATAATATTTTGAATGGCATATTCCGCGCGCAACGAAAGCAACGTGGTCAAACTTCCTGGCCCTGCCAATAGCGGGAAGGCCAAAGGAAATATAGAAGCCAAATCTGGACTGGTATCGCCTTCCTTAAAAAGTGTGACGCCCAGAATCATTTCTAAGGCAATAAAGAAAAGTATAAGCGCGCCCGCTACCGCAAATTCATTCACGTTAACGCCAATCAATTTTAAAATGCTTTCTCCTAAAAAAAGAAAAACAATCATCACTATCGCGGCAATTACAGAAGCTTTGCCCGAGTTAATATGACCTGCCTTTTCGCGCAGCCCAATTATAATAGGAATATTCCCTATTATATCTATAACTGCAAAGAGAACCATAGTGGCCGTAACTATTTCCTTAAAATTTAAAACCATCACCTTTTTTTTTGAGGGCGCAAAATTAGACAATTAAAATGGATGCCCTAACTTTATCTATCGTTAATAAAAGTATAATTTCCACTACGTAAAATAAGTAAAGAAACTATATTTGCCGCATGTTTCAACTGGGAAAAACAATCGTTTCTGAAGACATTATCGAAAAAGATTTTGTCTGCAACCTCAATGCTTGCAAGGGAGCGTGTTGTATTGAAGGCGAAGCGGGTGCTCCTGTCACTGAAGAAGAAGTCGCAATTCTTCAGGAAATATACCCCAAAGTGAAACCTTTCCTTCGACCAGAAGGGATTGCCGCCATTGAACAACAAGGCACACACATCAAAACAGAACTTGACGAATTGGAAACCCCATTGGTAGACGGAAAGGAATGTGCCTACGTTACTTTTACTGACAGAGGTATAGCCAGTTGCGGTATTGAAGACGCTTTTAATGCGGGAACGATTGATTTCAGAAAACCGATTTCCTGTCACCTCTACCCAGTCCGTGTTCAGGATTACAGTGAATTTGCCGCTATAAATTATCACCGCTGGCCCATTTGCGATGATGCTTGTTCCTTAGGCAAGGAACTCAAAGTACCGGTTTATAAGTTTGTGAAAACGGCCCTTATCCGAAAGTTTGGCGAAAATTGGTACGCAGAGCTTGAAAAAGTGGCTTCAGAAATGTAGTCCTTAAAACATCTTCTTCTTTTTAATCGCTGCTTATTTTACTGATATTGATTATATTAGTGCTATAATTCAACAAATTATTCACTAACTAAAATTTTCAATTATGAAAAAGTATGTACTGGCCTTATTTGTTTTTTCGGTTTTGATAAGCTGTAAGGATAATCCCGTGAGCAAAAAAATTAAGGAAACCAAGGATGCTGTTTCCAATTCTACCAATGCAGTTCAGGAAATGACCAATATGCAGGAAGACATAAAAGACCTTCAAGAAACTACGCCATTAACAAATGAAGAATTAAAATCTTGGCTTCCGGAAAAAGTAGAAGGCATGAACCGTATAAGCTACAAGGCAGGTCAAGCAGGAATGATGAACATTTCATCTATTGAAGCCACCTATGCCAATGAAGACAAATCGAAAAAATTTTCCATAAGTATTATAGATGGCGCTGGCCAAGTAGGGGCAGCAGCAACAATGGGTATTCGGATGGTAATGTCGCAAGATTTTGAAGAAGAAGACGAAAACGGCTCTCGAAGAACTGTTACCAAAAATGGCAAAAAAGCCATTGAGGAATATCGAACTGGCAACAATAAAAGTAAGATCCAACTCATGGAAGGCAACCGCTTCTATCTGGAAGCAAACGGAACCAATATGGATTTGGACGAAACTTGGGACGCTATTGAAGATCTAGACATTGAGAAATTGGGATAAAAAGCCCTATTTTTAATAGAAATAAAGCCGAAAACCCAGTAGTTTTCGGCTTTTTTCATGAATGTTACATCTGTTATAGGGTTTGGTACAATAATTATAAGCCGTGCTGAAACATTACCATAGATTTGCCCTAAGTTTTTAAATCACTCATTAGTAAACTCCTCGATTATAAAGTGAAATAAACAAGTATTAATTAAAAAACACGTAATCATGAAAAATGTAATTACTTTTTTAATGTGCTCACTTTGTATAATCACAGGGATAGCACAGTCAGACTTTAACGGGAATAGTATAATCATTCCTGAAAGAACCTCGGAACTTGAAGCTTTGTACGAGCAAGCTAAAGTTCTTGAACAAAATGGAACGGCTGCAGAAATAAATGCCAACCGTATTGCAATTAAAAATGCTTGGCAGGAAATTGACCCAAATGTAGCGGCACTCTACAAGCCGATAGTAACCAACAGATTGCCCGAAACAGTAGAAAATCTTCCCTACAATGGCATTTTCTACCCTACACAATTATTAGAAAGAGATGGGCTGCCAGAAATTCCAGAAGATTGGGGCGCAGACCACTTTTTACGGGATGATTTTATTGATGGTGTAGATATGGACGTTACTGGAGGCGGTGACATCTATATTGGCGCATACGAAAATCTTATCGACTTTGGCGGAACATTTGACTCAATATATATTTATCGTTCAACAAATTACGGCCAAACCTTTGATGAATGGAAAAAAGTAGGCGTAACAGCCGCAATGCGAAAAATGCAGATTATCAGCATGGATGGTACTGGCGATGAGTATTTGTTGGCCTATTTAGTTACTGATTCCGAAAATTTCCAAGTGTGGCGTTGGAATATGGCAACTGGTGCTTTTGATGCCCAGGTAATTGCCAGCGACGTGACCGATTTTGGTGTAGATCGCAATTTTCCGGGAAACACCAATGCCCAAAGAGTTTTTGCAACTTATGAAAAAACCACCAGCTGTACTGAAGTATTTTCTGCAAGAAGTACTGCTGGAAGTTATGGTTTTGATTGGGTGGACGAAATATCTGTCGGACTTTGCGGCCAACAAGTAGAATTCACTTATGGATTAGACGGTGGCTGTTACACTACCTTCACAGGAGCGTCTTCAGGAAATTTATATGCGGCAGCAAATTCAAACTACAATGATCCCGCATCGTGGGACGCAAATGAAACTCTTGCAACTGGAGCTTCAACAGAAAGTTTGAACCCAACAATAAGGGCAGCAAGAAAAGATTTTGCTTCAGATGAAGTATTAGTAATCACCTCCTCGCGTGCCGCAGGAAGTTCAGATTCATACACAGGCCAAGCATATCGTCGCGAAAATGGCGCTGCCTACGCACCCATAAACTATATAGGTGCGGGAAGTGACGCAAACATTGCACATATAGATACGTGGATGAGCAAAGTAGGTACAGAAACCATTGAAACTGCATATGTACGCGATGATATTGATGATTCTGAAGATGATTTAAATCGATCTTTCCAATACGACGGCACTGGTTTTGGTCCATTTGAAGGAGTGGGCGACAGTGGATTGAATGTTTTTGATGGCTTTGCCTCTGTTATTGCCGAAACAAACGACCAACTACCCTGTATGGCTTTTGCCGGAACAAGCGGGGGAGGTTCTTACGGTTACGGGCTTTATTATGACGCAAAGTCTGATCTTTCAGTAGGTGAAAACAGTTTTGAAGATTTCAAATTTTATCCAAATCCTACAAGAGAAATCCTGAACTTTTCATCCAAAAATATAATTGAGCACCTTTCAATTTATTCCATACTCGGTCAAAAAGTTTTGGATGATTCACCTAATAAAAATGACGCAGCCCTAAACGTTGCATCACTTAGACCAGGAGTTTATGTATTGAAATTAGCCATAAATGGCCAATCGGCCACATACAAATTCATTAAACAATAAGAGGAGATTGTTTAATGTTGAAAAGAAGGGACTGGCTTAATCGCGGTCCCTTTTTTCATTTAAAAATGCTACATAAAAAAATATCAGCATTGCGGTTACGGCGCTATTTTTGATAAATCTACTTTGAACCTTACGGCTATCGGGTCATTTGTTTATATTTACGGCATGCGTAAAATTCTTTTTATACTATTCCTTTTTACTGTTGCGGCAAGCCATGCGCAGAGCGATGCTTTGGCAAAAAATTATTTTGAACAAGGGCAGTTTGAAAAATCCTTACGCATCTATGAAAAACTGAACAAAGAAAGCCCCTATCGCCTCGATTATTTTATGGGAATGGTGCAAAGCAACCAGCAACTTGAAAACTTCATCGAAGCAGAGCGCCTCATAAAAGAAAAATTGGACAACGGCAGAAATTTTCCCCAGCTATATATAGAATTAGGATATAACTATTCACTTCAAAACCAGCCCGAGATTGCATCTTTAAACTATAACAAAGCTATTGAGGCAATTGAGGCAAACCCTAATTTTTCCTATAACATAGGCAGTACTTTTGAGAAATATAGTCTTTTGGAAGAAGCCGTTACCGCATATGAAAAAGCCATGTCGCTCAGCGATAAATTGGATTTCAACATGCAACTCGCACAGATTTATGGTGAACAGGGAAAGTTGGAAAAAATGTTTGACAGTTATCTAGGGCTAGTTGAAAAGAACAACGCCTTCAAAGGAGCCGCACAGCGTTATTTTAGCCTTTACACAACTGAAGATCCAAATAACGAAGCCAATTTGCTTCTCAAAAAAACATTACTTCAACGTTCTCAGCAAAACCCCGATATTCTTTATAATGAATTGCTTAGTTGGTTGTTTATTCAACAAAAAGAATACAAAAAAGCATTTATACAAGAAAAAGCTATTTATAGACGTATAGGCGAAGACCTTGGCGGAATAACGGAACTTGCCTACATTGCTATAGCAGATGAGGATTATGAAGTGGGAAGGGAAATAGTAAATTACATAATCGATAATTCCTTCACACCACAAAACAAACTTCAGGGCAATCAAATTTTGATGAAGATGGAAGTGAAGACCGCCACTACCAAACAATATGCTGAAGTTGAAAAAAAGTTTGAAAGCCTTTTGGATGAATTTGGACAAAATCGAGACACCTATTTGCTGCAAATAGACTACAATCACTTTTTGGCTTTTCAAAACAATAAAAAAGAAACCGCCATAGCAAACCTGAAGAATCTGGCAAAACAGAACTTAACTGCGTATCAGGAAGCGCGGGTAAAAATGGAGCTGGCAGATATTTTGGTTTTTGATGAAAAATTCAATGAAGCCCTAATCTATTATTCCCAAATCCAGAAAAAAGTACAGAGCGATGTTTTGGCACAGGAAGCCCGTTATAAAGTGGCGCGTACCAGTTATTTTAAGGGCGATTTTGAATGGGCACAAGTGCAACTTGACGTGCTTAAAAAATCTACTTCACAACTGATGGCGAATGATGCCATGCAGCTCAGTTTGCTTATTAGTGATAATTCCTTGGAAGATTCCACCCAAACAGCTCTAAAAAAATATGCACGAGCAGATCTATTGGCTTTTCAGGATAAAAACACCGAAGCTGTTGATCTTTTGGAAGATATTTTAACAAACCACAAAGGCGAAAAAATAGAGGACGAAGCTTTATTGAAGCAAGGAGAAATTTATGAAAAAATAGGTGATTATAATAAAGCTGAAACCAACTATTTGAAAATTATAGAGTTTTACAATGAAGATATTTTGGCCGATGATGCCCGTTACCGCCTCGCAAAAATTTACGAAGAAAAGCTAGACCAGCCCGATAAAGCAAAAGCACAATACGAAGCGATTATTTTCAACTTTGCGGACAGTATTTATTTTGTGGATTCGCGTAAAAAGTACCGTGCTTTGCGCGGGGATGCTATTAATTAAGCACCAAAATAAAAATTTCAAATTCCAAAGGCATTCTAAAAACATACTGGTCGTCAAATTGAAATTTGGCCCTTGAATTTTGAAAATTTAAGAAAATGTACATATACAACGTAACCATAAATATTGAAGAAACCATTCACGAGCGTTGGCTTGATTGGATGAAAACAGAACACATTCCCGCCATGCTAGCCACCGGAAAATTTAGTAAAGCACTTATGACGCGTGTTGTGGTTGAAGAGGAAATGGGCGGTATCACCTATTCCGTTCAATACACTACCGACAGCCAAGAAACCCTAAAAAAATATTACGCTGAAAACGCTGCAGAACTTCGTGCACAAAGCAAACCTTTTGAAGGGAAGTTTGTAGCCTTCCGCACCGAACTAGAAATTATTAGCGAACACTAATGGGAAAAGAAGTACGGGCCAAAAAACACTTAGGCCAGCATTTTCTGAAAGATGAAAACATTGCCGAAAAAATTGGCGATACATTGACGCTCGAGGGCTATGAAAATGTTTTGGAAATAGGTCCCGGAATGGGCGTGCTTACTAAGTATTTAATTCAAAAAAATGTGGAAGTAATCGCGATGGATCTCGATACGGAGTCCATTGCATATTTGGAAGAAAATTACCCAAACAAAAACCTTAAAATCATTGAAGCAGATTTTTTGAAGTACGATGTTTCACAGCTTTTCGGAGACGAGCAATTCGCTATAACCGGAAATTTTCCATATAATATATCTACCCAGATCGTTTTTAAAATGCTGGAGTGGAAAGAACAAATTCCAGAGTTTACCGGTATGTTCCAAAAGGAAGTTGCACAGCGCATCTGCGAAAAAGAAGGCAGCAAAGCCTACGGTATCCTTTCGGTTTTGGCACAAGCCTTTTATGATGCGGAGTATCTGTTTACCGTGCCGCCATCGGTTTTTAATCCGCCTCCAAAAGTGGATAGTGGCGTGCTTCGGCTTCGCAGAAAAGAAAACTGCACGCTTCCCTGTGATGAAAAAATGCTTTATAAGGTTGTAAAGACTGCTTTTCAGCAGCGAAGAAAAACACTTCGCAACAGTTTAAAATCCTTCAATCTTTCCGATAAAATAAAAGAAGATGCTATCTTTGGCCAACGCCCGGAACAGCTTTCTGTTTCGCAATTTATAGCCCTTACCCAAAAACTGGAAAACGATGCAATTTCAACTGACTGATGAATTTATCGAGCAGATTGAACAGCTTATCGCCACAAACGATGGCGATGCGCTGAAAGAGCTGTTGCATGATTTTCACTTTGCTGATGTTGCGGAACTCCTTCATGAGCTTGACACTGATGACGCTACCTATCTTATAAAACTTTTAGATAGCGAAGTGACCAGTGAGGCCCTGATGGAACTCGACGATGATTTCCGGGAGCGAATTTTGGACAATCTTTCCCCTTCTGAAATTGCCGATGAGCTTGACGAAATGGACACCGATGATGCTGCAGATATTATTGCAGAACTCGATGACCATGTTCAAAAACAGGTAATTGGCCACATAGAAGATGAAGACCACGCCGCAGATATTGTTGATCTTTTACGCTATGACGAAGACACTGCCGGTGGTTTGATGGCGAAAGAGCTCGTGCGTGTAAAAGAAACCTGGACCGTAGCAGGTTGTGTACGGGAGATGCGCCGACAGGCAGAAAACGTGACCCGCGTACACTCTATTTATGTTACTGATAAGCACGGAAAACTCAAGGGAAGACTTTCATTGAAAGATTTGCTTACAGCACCTGGAAAGGCTCACATTAGCGATGTTTATATTCCGAAAGTGGATTATGTAAACGTACACACCGAAGCAGAAGATGTAGCCCGGATTATGCAGAAATACGATTTGGAAGCCATCCCGGTTGTTGATGAGGAAGGAATTTTGGTAGGAAGAATTACCATTGACGATATTGTAGATTTCATAAAAGAAGAAGCCGAAAAAGACTACCAAATGGCAGCGGGTATTAGCCAAGACGTAGAGGCCGATGATGGAATAATAAAACAAACCCGTGCGCGCTTGCCGTGGCTTTTAATTGGTATGCTCGGCGGGCTTGGTGCTGCCAGCATCATTGCAAGTTTTCAAACTATATTAGAAAGCTATCCCAAGTTGCTCATTTTCGTGCCACTAATCCAGGCAACTGCTGGTAACGTGGGCGTACAGTCCAGCGCCATCGTTGTACAGGGTTTGGCGAATGATACGCTTAAAGGAAATATTATTTCGCGACTGCTCCGCGAATCTGGATTGGCACTCGTTAACGGTCTTGCCATTGCCTTGGTAGTTTTGGTGATCAGCCACTTTCTATTTTTCACTACGTACCTAGAATCCATAAGCATTGGCATTGCACTAATTTCCGTTATTCTTTTGGCAGCCTTGATTGGAACCTTTATTCCAATTATTTTGGACCGAAGGGGAATAGACCCCGCAGTTGCTACGGGCCCGTTCATCACCACCAGCAATGATGTTTTCGGAATTCTAACCTATTTTCTTATAGCTAAACTAATCCTTGGATTTTGAAACCTGAAATTTTTAAAAATCGGTTCATTGTTCCTGCTTCGGCCATCGATGGGTTAAACCACGTAAATAACGTAACCTATCTGCAGTGGTGCCTCGATGCTGCGGAAGCACATTGGATTTCAAAAACTTCGGAAGCACAGCGGGAAAAGAATGTTTGGGTAGTTCTGAACCATTTTATTTCCTATAAAAATCCTTCATTTTTGGGCGAAGAGCTTGAAACGCAAACTTGGATTGACAATTATGACGGTGTAAAAAGTGAGCGCCATTATAAAATAATTCGCCCAACTGATGGAAAAATCATTGTTGAGGCCAAAACCCTTTGGTGTTTTTTGGACGGGACAACCTTTAAGCCTTTAAAAATTCCAAAGGAAATAGGCGATCTTTTCCAATAATATCCATTGCATTAAATACTCCAATCCCCGATATTTTCAATACTTTTGCGCTATAAAACCGCATCGCATTGAGCGTTTTCAAAAAACTTTTTAAACAGACTTTTATCTACGGTTTGGCCACCGTGCTACCCCGTGTATTAGCGGTTATTCTGGTGCCGCTTTATGTAAAAGTATTGTTGCCCGAGGAATACGGAATCTTTTCCACAGTAATGGCTTTCCTTATTTTGGGGAATGTTTTATTGAGTTACGGAATGGAAACTGCTTTTTTCAGATTTGTAACAAAAGATGCTTCGCAACAAAAAATTGTACAATCCACAACGCTAACCTCACTTACGGTTTCCACATTATTTTTTTTAGGAATTACCTTGCTTTTCAGAAACTACATCGCAGAGGTTTCAGAGTTTAAACCCGAATACGTAACCTACGGCTTATTGATTCTTGCTTTGGATGCCTTGGTGGTTTTACCCTTTGTTTGGTTTCGGGCCAATGAAAAACCAATGAAATATGCAGTAATCAAAATCTTCAATGTTGTTATAAATCTCGCTTTCAACATATCTTTTTTACTGATACTTCCAAAAGTTGCAGAAAGCAGTAGTTATTGGAATTCCCTTTGGTTTCCCGAAAACAAGGTGGCTTATGTTTTTATTGCAAACTTAATTGCCAGCGCAGTAACGCTTTTAGTTTTGCTGCCGCTTTATATGAAAATAGGTTTCGGTTTCAGCAAAACCATTTGGAAACAGATGATGAAATACGCCCTTCCAGTGCTAGTGGCCGGGATTGCATTCAGCATCAACGAAGCCTTTGACAGGATTCTTCTGAAATATCTTTTGCCCGAAAATATAGCTGAAGTTCAAGTGGGTCTTTATTCTGCGTGCTACAAATTGGGGATGTTTATGACGCTTTTCGTAATGGCCTTCCGTTTGGGCATCGAACCTTTTTTCTTCAACCATTCCGGCCACGAAAACGCAAAAAATACGTATGCTACCATTACCAAATATTTTACGCTTTTGGGATGTTTGATTCTTTTGGTAGTAGTAGTGTATATAGACATTTTTAAAAGAATTTTAATCCCAAACAGTCAATATTGGGAAGCTTTAAAAATTGTCCCGCTTATACTTTTGGCGAATCTTTTTTTGGGAATTTACCACAACCTTTCCGTATGGTACAAAGTAACCGATCGCACAAAATTTGGCGCATATATTTCGGTTTTTGCAGCCATAGTTACGCTCGTGCTGAACTATGTTTTGATACCGATTATAGGTTATATGGGGTCAGCAATAGCAACACTTTCAGCCTATGGCAGTATGATGGTGCTTTCGTATCTTTACGGCCGTAAGTATTATGATGTTCCTTACCAAGTGAAAAAGATATGCGGTTATTTGCTGTTGGCCATTGGTTTTTCGGCAATTTCCTTTTATGTTTTCAACGGAAATATTTGGCTGGGAACTGCGTTGTTAATAGTGTTTGCAGCAATTATGTTCTATTCTGAAAAGAAGGAATTTTTAAAAATAATTCGAAAATAACTTCAATGAAAATTAAAATAATAAACAAATCCAATCACCCATTACCATCCTACGAAACAATCGCTTCCGCTGGAATGGATTTACGCGCCTGCGTTGACGGGCCTTCAACCTTAAAACCTTTGCAGCGAGCCATCGTAAAAACTGGTCTTTTTATTGAATTGCCAATAGGTTACGAAGCACAAGTTCGTCCCCGTAGCGGTTTGGCAGCTAAAAAAGGAGTCACAGTTTTAAATTCACCTGGAACCATAGATGCCGATTATCGCGGTGAAATTGGGGTGATTTTGGTGAATCTTTCCAACGAAGATTTCACTATTGAACACGGCGAACGTATTGCCCAATTGGTAATAGCAAAACACGAACGCGCCGTTTGGGAAGAAGTTGAAGAACTTGGGGAAACTTCTCGCGGAGCGGGAGGTTTTGGAAGTACTGGAGTAAAGTAATAAATCGAATTCAATCAAGTTTAAATGAAAATAATAGTCCCAATGGCAGGCCGCGGAAGCCGTCTTCGCCCACATACACTCACTGTCCCGAAGCCTTTAATTCCCGTTGCAGGAAAACCCATCGTGCACCGTTTGGTGGAAGATATTGCTGGTGTTCTTAACGAAAAAATTGATGAAATCGCTTTCATTCTCGGCGATCCTGCTTTTTTTGGAGACGATGTGGTTGAAAGTTTAAAAGCGCTTGCAACAAGTTTAGGTGCAAAACCAACCATTTATCGCCAACTTGATCCAAAAGGTACTGGCCACGCCATTATGTGTGCCAAGGATTCGCTTTCCGGACCAGCTGTTATTGCTTATGCAGACACTTTGATTCGTACAGATTTTGATTTGGACAAAGAAGCGGACGCCGTAATCTGGACCAAAAAAGTTGCAAATCCCGAAGCCTATGGGGTTGTAAATCTCAACGATAAAAACGAAATAATCGAATTGGTTGAAAAACCAAAAGAATATGTGAGCGACCAAGCCGTTATAGGTATCTATTATTTTAAGGATGTTTCGCAATTAAAAAATGAGTTGCAATACGTTTTGGACAACAATATAATCAACGGTGGTGAATACCAAATTAACGACGGAATTAAAAGGATGATGGCCGCTGGAAAAATTTTCAAAACCGGAACGGTTGATGAGTGGATGGACTGCGGAAACAAAGAGGTTACCGTGGAAACCAATCAAAAAATGTTGGGTTTTCTTTCTAAAGCGAATTACCCTTTGATTTCTGAAAATATTAGCAATGAAAATTCAAAAATTATTGAACCTTGCTTTATCGGTAAAAATGTAATTTTAAAAAACAGTACTATTGGCCCCTACGCTTCTATTGGCGCAGGCACGGTAATTGAAGATAGCACAATTAAAAATAGTATCATTCAAACCAATTCAAAAATAAAAAACGCGAATTTGGACAACGCAATGATTGGCAATCATGCTACTTTTGATGGCAAGTTCACCAATGTGAGCATTGGCGATTATTCTGAATTAAAATAAAATTCCTGCGAAGGCAGGAATCTCATAAGTTGAAACAAAATTTTTTACACATACTCTTAATTTTCTTCGGAATTCTTCTTCCGAAGCAACTCTGCGCCCAAGAAATAAAAAATGATTCAATCGATACGCAGTCTGACAATTTAGGAAATGTTACCGATGCCTTTCAGGAAAACTTTTTTGAGGCTCTCAAACAAAAAGGTATTGAGAATTATGAGCTTGCGCTGACAGCATTAAACAAAGCCGAAAAAGCAGCAAAAAGTGAGGAAAACAAGGCCGTGGTCTATTTTGAAATGGGTAAAAACCATACCTATTTAAAGCAATATGCAGAAGCCGAAGAAAACTTCAACAAAGTATTGAAAAGCCAAGGAGACCGTTTGGATGTTTTGGAACAGTTTTATGAACTCTATTATCAGCAAAGAGAGTATAAAAAATCAATTCCGTTGGTTCAAAAATTAATTCCTTTTGATGAAGATTATAAAGAAGATCTGGCCAACCTATATATACTCACCAAGCAATATGATAAAGCCTTGGAGCAATTGGATGAACTCGATCAGGTTTGGGGCGAAAGCGACATACGTAACGCCTTGAGAGCCCAAATTTACAGGGCGACAGGAAACACTGAGGGAGCCATTGAAAATTTGGAACAAAAAATTGACAACAATCCAAAAAACGAAAAGGAATATTTAAACTTAATTTTTCTTTACAGCGAACAGGGCAATAAGGAAAAAGCATTTGAGGCAGCAAAAAATCTTTTAAAAAATAACCCAAAATCCGAGTTGGTACATTTGGCACTTTACAAATTTTACTTAAACGAAGGAAATGCCACGGAGGCTATAAAATCAATGAAAATCGTTTTTAATTCGGAAGAAGTTGACAAAGAAACACAATACAAAGTGTTGGGTGATTTTATTCAGTTTGTTAATGAAAACCCCGAATACGAAACTGAATTAGGTGAAATAGTGAATCAATTTTCAATTGAAAATGGCCGTGTTTACGAAAAACTCGGTGATTATTACGCAGCAAAAAACAGAAAGGAAGATGCGCTCAATGCCTATGAAAAAGGAATAGTCCAAGACCCAGACAATTACAATCTTTTGAAGAATACACTTTTGTTCCAAATAGATTTCAAAAAATATGAGGCCGCTGCAAAATTGAGCTCCGAAGGTCTTGAAATCTTTCCCGCACAGCCACTTTTATATTTATTGAACGGTGTGGCAAATAACGGGCTTCAAAAAAGTGAGGCTGCAATTGAAAGTCTTGAAATTGGTTTGGATTTTATATTGGAAGATCCAAAAATGGAACGCGATTTTTACGAACAATTAAGCTTAGCGCACCGAACCAAAGGCGATGCCCAAAAAGCCAAAATGTATGCTGACAAAGCCACCGCAATCATATTACCGAATTAAACAGCTATGAATCTGAAATCCTTTTATATTTTGCTGCTATTGGTACTTGCATCCTGTAGTGGCACCAAGAAAATAACAACAATCGAAGATGCTTCCGCTAAGGAAGTTATTTCTGCCCATAAAGCAATCGCGCCAGATTTTAAAACCTTGGCAGGCCGTGTGCAGTTGGTTTATGAAACCGATGAAAAACTACAGAGCATTACTGTGAGCCTTCGGATGGAAAAAGATAAAAACATTTGGATAAAAGCTTCGGTTTTGGGTATTACTATCGCAAAGGTCCTGATAACACCTACAAGCGTGAGTTACTATGAAACTGTTGGCAACACCTATTTTGAAGGTGATTTTGCATTGTTGGGTGAATGGATTGGTACCCCAATCAATTTTCAGCAAGCCCAGAATATGCTTTTGGGCCAATCTATTTTCACATTGAATCCTTCGGAATATAAAGCAGAAGTTTTTCAGAATAAATTCAAAATTCAGCCTAAGCAACAACCCCAAAATTTTATACATTCGTTGTTTTTAAATCCAGAAAATTTCAAAATTGCCTTGGAATCCCTATCGCAACCAAATGCTGACAGGTTATTGAGCATTCGTTACGGTGAGTATCAAGAAATTGACGGTCAATATTTTCCAACAACAATTTTAATAGACACGTCTGAAAAGGGTTCAAAAACGAAAATAGAAATGAATTTCAAAAAAATAGATTTGAATGCAGACGTGAGTTTTCCGTTTGAAATTCCACAAGGCTACGAAGAAATCCAACTTAACTAAATGAAGCACTTTCGCACATATCTTTTTTTATTGATCTCTTTAACGACGGTTTCTATATCGGCCCAAATTGATAAACAAAAGGAGCTAGAGGAAAAACGGCAGGCTATTCTAGAGGAAATAAAACAAATAAACTCGCTTCTTTTCAAAACCAAAAAGGAGGAAAAGTCAGTGCTTTCGCAAGTTGAAGACCTCAACCAGCGCATTGCGGCCAGCGAAAACCTTATTCGTGTAACCAACCAGCAAGCAAACTTACTTACCCGAAACATCAATGACAATATTGAAAAGATAGGCACACTGCGCGAAGAGCTTAAGGTTATGAAGGCAGATTATGCTGAAATGGTCAGAAAATCATACAAAAGTAAAAACCAGCAGAGCAGGATTATGTTTTTATTGTCTTCGCAAAATTTTCTGCAAGCCTACAAACGCGTTCAATATATGAAGCAGTATGCAAAGTTCAGAAAAAAACAGGGAGAGGGCATTAAAGCAAAAACCGAAGAACTTCAAAAACTAAATGCAGATTTGATTGAGCAGAAAAAGACCAAACAAAAATTGATTGCAGAAAACGAAGTGGCGAAATCACAATTAACAGAAGAGCGCAAAAACCAACAAGCATTGGTTGCAACTTTAAAAAAGGACGAAAGTAAGTTTGCATCACAAATAAGAACCAAACAGAAGCAGGCAGACGAGATAGACCGCCAGATTGATGCGCTTATAAAAGCCGCAATAGAAGAGGCAAATAGAATAGCCAGAGAAAAAGCTCTTGCCGAAGAAAAAGCTAAAGGGAATACAACTACATCTACCTCAACTAAAAACGTTATAACCAAACCGGCAAAAACAGAGGAGTTTGCTCTAACTGCAGAAGAGAAAACCCTTGCCGCAAGCTTTACCAACAACAAAGGAAAACTTCCGTGGCCAGTTGAGAAAGGTATGGTTGTAAAGAGTTTTGGGACACATCAACACCCGCAGTTTCCGAACGTTACTACCAACAGCAGCGGTGTAGAGATAGCTACTGCAGATAATGAGCAGGTGCGCTCCATTTTTGAAGGTCAGGTTATGGCTATTCAAATAATAAAAGGAGCCAACAAAGTAGTTTTTATTCAGCACGGTGATTATATTTCGGTTTATAGTAACCTTGCTACCGTTTCAGTGAAAAAAGGCGATAAGGTTTCTACCAAACAGACTATAGGTACTGTTGCCAAGAGTCCTACTGAAGGAAGAACAGTCCTGAAATTCTATATTTATCAAAACAAAACAAAAATAAATCCTGCAGATTGGATTTATAGGATGTAAAAAAAAGGGAGCCAAACAGCTCCCTTTTTTAAAATCAATTTTTCCT
The DNA here is from genome assembly GCA_002364215.1 of Aequorivita sp. UBA3180. Lineage (GTDB taxonomy): Bacteria > Bacteroidota > Bacteroidia > Flavobacteriales > Flavobacteriaceae > Aequorivita. Next base: position 217,372 of record DEXQ01000011.1, read on the forward strand.
AAGATTATTGAACAACCAGTTTTTTTGTTGTTGTACTTTCCCCAGCCTTAATTGTTATAAAATAGATTCCTGAACTGTAGTTAGAAACATTCAAGCTAGTACTTGATGCATTATCTACATTAGTTTTACTTTCCAAAACTTGACCTAGGCTATTTACAATTGTTACATCAAAAGTGCTGAAGGTTTTATCTGAAATACTAATGAATACTTCGCTTGTTGCCGGGTTAGGATAGAGAGCAACAGCATTTTCTATGCTATTTTCAGAAACACCTAATTGGCAATCCAAAATTCCTCCCGCATAAAATTTAGCACGGGTTCTTTCACCTTCCCATCCTTCAGAATCATTTTTGGCACTTATAGCATACCACATTTCATCATCTGGGTTGGTAATAGGTATGGTAATGGAGTTTGTATTTGTAGTAGCAACTACTTCCATATACTTTTCCCCCAACAGATAAAAATCATATGATTCCGCACCATCAACAGCTAACCATTCAAAAGTTGCAGACTCTGGACAAACCTCTACAATATTGTAACTATTTGTAGCTCTGGCTATGTGGAATGTCTCGTCACTAACATCTTGAAAAGCACCACTCGTAACTCTAATTAGTGCGTTTCCGGTTATTTCGTTCGCAGTAGTCCAATTGTAGAAATGAGTATCATTTGGCACTGTTGCTATATTGGTCCAGCTGCTACCATTATCGATAGAATATTCCAATACAAAATCTTCAGTAGTATTAACTTCGTCCCAATGGATTGTTTCAGCAACAAAAGGTTGAAAATGTTCGCCTCCATTAGGATATGTCATCACAACATTTTCTGAAATCAGTTCATAAACAACAAAATATTCTTGAGGACCAAAAGGCACGTTAAAACCTGTAATATCAATATCATAATTACCAGCGGCAGGCGCATTGATTAAAACTTGCTCTACATTGTTTAAATGGTCAGGACCAGTTGTTGCAGGATTATCCAATGTTACTGGGTTTGGGGTTGGGTCGAGTATCCAAGGCTCCAAAACATTACTGGAAGGATCTGTTACCAATAAATCCAAATCATTAACCAATGCTGGATCAGCTCCAGGTGATGCGGCGGGATCGCTCCAATAAACCATAAAGCGTACCTGGGTAGTACCAGCTGGCACGTTAATAGTATGGTTATTGGTATTTCCTTGGCTAACCTGATCAGAAAGGTAACGCCCGTCCTCAATCAGCTTTACAGCTTGCAAGGCATTTACAATTCCCCAACCAAATTTATAATCTGGTCCAATATTTCCCGCTTCGTTAGCCGTATTAAGCAAAGTTGCCTTTATTAAGGCTGAAGGTGGAAAATCGCCACCATTTATGTTTCCGTAGGCTTGATAAAGTTGTGCAGAAATACCCGCAATACCAGGTGCAGCACCAGAAGTACCTCCAAATGTTTGGTACGTATTATTTTCGTTTGTGGAGATTTGGTTTTGGCCGTTGGCTGCAATATCTGGTTTAATTCTTCCATCATGTGCTGGACCACGGCTACTAGAATTTACTAATGAGCCATCATAAAATACATTTGCAGTTGCTATTACATTCTTGCCTTGCTTATGGCCACCGGTAATATTTCCCCACTGATTACCAGCTCCATATCCGCAATTATTATTGTTTGAATTTCCTGCGGAAAAAACATGTAATAATGTTGGAATATCAAGTGTTTGTTGATCTACCGTCTCTGTTATACTGGTATATCCCGCATTACAGCCGTTACTATATGATGAATTTGTGATTTGAACACTTCCATCGTTGATCAAAGTTAACGTAGGAGTATCCAAAAAGTCACTTACATAATTTACTACATAAACATCGGTCCCGGCTGCCATACCGCGATATTGTGGCACCAAGTTACCGGCTCCTGCCATAATTCCACCCACGCCATCACCATGTGATTGATTTGAAACAGCTGTAAGGTTTGTCAATCTTCCTTGGAAATCTATATGTGGGCCCACACGTCCATCATCGCGCACCATTACTCCAATACCTTCTCCGGTGTAATTTCTTCCTGCTCCTGTTTGTGTATCCAAATTATTTGCTCTGTGAAGACTTCTTCCCTTTGTATCATCCTTTACGGCTGGAGCAACCACAAGATCAACCCACTTAACAAAAGATAAATTTGAAATTGTCTCCAAACAATTATTTGGAATCGACAAATCTAGGGTTTGGTATTCTTTATGATCTTCCTTAACTATTATCTGTTGTTGTGCTAATTGATTGATTACATAGTTATTGCTCACGTTTTTATGATATTGAAGAGTTACCAAAATATTATCACCATCCATAGCCCAATGCTCATAAGGTGGATTTTTTAATTGATAAGAAAGTTTAGCCTTTCCATCAACAGGAACAATTGTACGCACCCCATTAGCTCTTAAAAATGAAATTGACGTATTTTCAGGAAAATAAAAAAGATAAGTTTTGTGCGGAATATACTCCAAAAGCTCCAAATTGTTTTGTTTGAACATATCTTGAACGTTCTGCGTTGGCGTTTCATAAAATTGAACCCAGCCCACATAACCGTTGTTCAGTCTTGCAGATTCTGGCATTTGGCTCCATTGAAAGCTCGTAATGTTTTCGGGCATTACAATGGTTTCACCCTGAAACTTGATGTCAGTTGAATTTTGGCCAAAGGACATCGAAAACACAAAAGTCAACGCCAAAAAACAGATACTTTGAAAAGAAAAAATTGTAGTTTTTTTCATAATTGCTATGGATTTGATAATAGATTTAAAAAAATCCCTTTATGAAATTTAACAGAAAATTTCACGAAAGGATTCCAAATATATTTAATACCAGCATTAAAGCAATCATGATTTTGGGAAAATATTTCATTTTAACATAAAACCACCCCCCCCCAGAAGGCTAACGGAATCAATAGTTTATGAAAATAGTATGCAGGTTATTGAAATAAAGCCTTTAGCTCTGTAGCATCTTTGGGTTTCATTTTTCCAGCAAGTACAAGGCTCAATTGTTTACGACGAAGGGCCGCTTCAAAACGTTTTTTCTCCAGTTCGGTCTCTGGAACAATTTCGGGAACACGCACGGGATTGCCCATTTCATCCACAGCCACAAATGTATATATTGCTTCGTTTGAAAGGCTTCTTTCCCCGCTCTCACGGTCTTCAATAAAAACATCCATATAAACCTCCATGGAACTACTAAAGGCCCTGGAAACTTTTGCTTCCACTGTTACAACGCTCCCCAAAGGTATCATTTTGTTGAACGCTACATGGTTTACTGAGGCTGTAACTACAATTCTACGGCTATGGCGACGAGCAGCTATACTGGCTGCACGGTCCATTCTTGCCAATAGTTCGCCTCCAAACATATTTCCTATTGGATTGGTTTCGCTGGGCAAAACCATATCTGTATAAACAGTCAAAGATTGTTGCGGAGTTTTAGATTGCATCTGTGAAAATTTTTGCAAAGATACCTAAGTTCGGAATATAGAGAAGTGAAAAATGAAGAAACAAAAAACAGGACGATAAAGAGATTTTACTGAATTTCCTGAATCAAAAGCCAAGCATCGGCATTTTCAGATCTCTGAATTTCATAGAGTTTTCGCTGTGCTTCCAACCTGTCATCAAAACTAGCATAGAGAACTTGATGCAGCCCATAGCGGTTAACCTCCATTTTTAAAGGAGAATAGCCTTTTTCACGCAGTTGTGAGACTTTCTTTTCAGCATTTGCTTCCATGCGGTAGGCACCGGCAACAATATGGTACAATCCCGTATGTTTTGGAACTTGCAGACTAACCACCGGCAGGGGATTTTCAATTACAAAAGTAGCTTCCTGTATTTGGTTTTCAACAAGACTATTGGCCTTTTCCCTTTCAGCATAGTTGAATTTTTGAACCTGACTTTCATAAAGCTTTAAACTTCCGAAACCTATGGCCGACAAAGCTATAACCGCAATAGCAGCATATTTAAGGTAGGGTTTAGCCTCCCTTCTTTCAGGCGTAAAATGTATTGGTGCTTTCTCTTCTATAGCTTCAACAGTTTCCCTGTAAACCTCGCGGCTTATTTTTTGCGAAACAAAAGAAGATAGACCAAAAGCCGAAGTACTGAAATTCTGTTGCTGTAACGGTTCAAACTGAAGTGATTTTTCTTCGTTCAACGAAAACTCTCCTATATTTTTGAAAGAAATGGTTTTTCCCTCCGAAAGTTCTCTTGAGATTTGAGCCGTGAAATTTCTTATTTGCTGCAACGCCGTTTCATAACTGCATTTTTCTGCCGAAGCCACATAGTTCGCAAACAAACCATCATTGGCCTGCAATTGTTTGTTAAACGAAACAATTTTAGAAGGCGGATGAAATGTATTTGAAGCATCATCGATATGGGCAGATTTATAGCGCGTCAAAAACGCTCCAAACCCAGGAATAATAACACATTCGTAACGGTAAAGCAGATCAGATATGTAGGCTATAAGTTGCATAATAACAAAATTAGGCTTTTTTGAAGGCAATCCAATTTTTGTTTTGGTAATTTATTAACAACTTAAAAATTTTGTATTTTTAAAATCTCCCCCGATTTAATTTTTAAACTATGCTTTCGAAAGACGAATTACGCTATACGCTTGCTCTGCAGCGAATTCCAAATCTGGGTGATATTTCAGCAAAAAAATTATTGCGCAAAATGAGTTCTGCGGAAGCAGTTTTCAAAGAGAAAAAAAGCAATCTCGCCAAGATTGACGGCATTGGCCTCCTACGCTTAAAAGATATTAATTTGGGAAAACAGCTTGAAGAGGCCGATGCGGAATTAAATTTTATTGAAGAAAACAACATTGAGTACAGCTACTTTAAAGACAAAACCTACCCCGAAAAATTAAAACACTGTTTAGACGGACCCATACTTTTCTTTCACCGTGGAAATATAGATTTGGTGGGAAAGAAAATAATTAGCATAGTCGGTACGCGGAAAATCACCAGTTACGGCAATGCGTTTTGTGAAAGTTTGATAGAGGAAATTGCTCCACTTAATCCCGTAATTGTTTCAGGTTTAGCCTATGGGGTTGACATTTGCGCACACAAAGCCGCTATCGATAATAACCTTCAGAATATTGCATGTTTAGCTCACGGACTCAATCAAATATATCCCAAAAGCCACAAAAAATATATTCAAAAAATTGAGGAAAACGGAGGTTTTATTACAGAGTTTTGGAGCAGCGATGTTTTTGATAGAAATAATTTCCTAAAAAGAAACCGAATAATAGCTGGTCTTTCTGAAGCGACAATTGTAATAGAATCTGCCGAAAAAGGGGGGAGTTTGGTAACGGCAGATATTGCAAATTCATACAATCGTGAAGTGTTTGCAGTTCCCGGAAGAGCCACAGATAGCCAAAGTCGGGGTTGCAATAATTTGATAAAGCAGCAAAAAGCCCAATTGCTTACCAGCGCCGCAGATATAATATATATGCTTGGTTGGGAATTGGAAAAAACCCAAAAACCCAAACAGACCCAACTATTTGTAGAATTGGACGAAGATGAAAAAGCAGTATTTCGCTTTCTAAAGGAAAAAGAAAAAGAACTTTTGGATATAATAGCACTGGAGTGTAATATTCCCGCCTATAAAGCCGCAAGTGTTTTAATGAATATGGAAATTAAGGGAGTGGTCCGTCCGTTGCCGGGAAAATTATTTCAATTGGTTTAATATCCCACCTTCTCTCGAACTCTTTTTAAAACCCCATCCGCTACTTTTCTTGCTTTTTCGGCACCCGAGCTCAGAGCTGCATCTATTTCAGGTAGATTTTCCATAAAATAGTGGTAGCGAGTGCGCTCTTTAGAAAATTTTCCAGTTATCAATTCAAACAAGGCTTGTTTTGCGTGGCCGTAGCCGTAATTTCCTGCTTCGTAGTTTTTTCGCATTTGCACAACCTCTTCTTTAGTGCCAAGAATTTTATACAGTGCAAAAACGTTACAAGTATCAGGATTTTTCGGCGCTTCCATCGGCGTACTGTCGGTTTCAATACCCATTATCTGCTTCCGAAGTTTTTTATCATCCAAAAATATGTTGATATAATTTCCTTTGGATTTGCTCATCTTAGTACCATCCGTGCCGGGAATATACATTGTTTCTTCCTGAACCTTGCCAACGGGCATCACAAAAGTTTCACCCATCTGCGCATGAAAACGTGACGCTACATCGCGCGTTATTTCAATATGTTGCATTTGGTCCTTTCCCACGGGAACAATTTCGGCATCGTATAAAAGGATGTCTGCAGCCATAAGCATGGGGTAGGTAAAAAGCCCTGCATTTACATCTTCCAAACGGTCTGCCTTATCTTTAAAGGAATGTGCCAACGTCAATCTTTGGAACGGAAAAAAGCAACTCAAATACCACGAAAGCTCAGTAGTTTGTGGCACATCGCTCTGCCGATAAAACACCACCCTTTCAATATCCAACCCAAAAGCTAACCAAGTTGCGGCAACACTATATGTATTTGTGCGAAGTGTATCAGCATTTTTTATTTGCGTTAATGAGTGCATATCTGCAATAAAAAGGAAAGAATCGTTCTTGGGGTCATTTGCCATTTCGATGGCTGGAACGATTGCGCCTAAAAGATTTCCGAGATGAGGAGTGCCTGTGCTTTGTATTCCTGTAAGTATTCTTGACATGGTTTAAAAAAATTTCAGCAAAGGTACTTTTTTTGATTTATTCGCATCGTTCAAATTATTACTTTTGAACCTCCATGAAGCTAATTCAACAAATTTTTTCAGCATTTTACCGTATCTGGTTTTATTTGATAGTCGCCTTGGCCACTATCCTGCTCTTTCCGTTCTTGGTAATAAGCATTCTGAAAAATTCCTGGTATCCTTTTTTCTTCAAGGTTGCCCGAGCTTGGTCTGCTATTATTATTTATGGAATTGGCTGTTACACTATAATAAAACGTGAAGTGGAATATGAAAGAGGAAAGAGCTATATGTTTGTGGCCAACCACACTTCGATGACCGATATTATGTTGATGTTCTATGCCACAAAAAATCCTTTCGTTTTTGTGGGCAAAAAGGAATTGGCAAAGATTCCATTATTCGGATATATTTACAAACGCACTTGTATATTAGTTGACCGCGGAAACACTAAAAGCCGTGTGGAAGCTTTCCGAAGAGCAGAAATACGTTTGAACGAGGGTTTAAGTGTCTGTATTTTCCCCGAAGGCGGGGTGCCGGAGGATCTTTCATTATTACTGGATGAATTTAAGGATGGCGCCTTCAGGCTTGCTATTGAGCACAAAATACCGCTTGCACCAATGACCTTTCACGACAATAAAAAACGCTTTCCGTATTCGTTTTTTAAAGGTGGGCCGGGCAGGATGCGCGTAAAAGTGCACAAAATAATTCCTACTGCAACATTGACCTTAGAAAACAGAAAAGAATTGAAAAGCAAGACACGGCAAGTAATTTTAAGTGAATTACTTAAACCAACGGTGTAAAATTTAGCAATAAAAAAACCGTCCTATGGCGCAGAACGGTTTTCTCTCAATCATTTGTTTGAAGTATATCAAACACATTCAACTAAAAACTAACCTAAAACTTGAAACTCAATCCACTGTAAATACCCAAATAATAGGGTTTAAAGTTTACAGAAGAATCGGTATAAGGGTTGAGCTGGTATTTAAACATGGGCTCAATATTAAACGTAAATTTTTTGGACAATTTATAGTCCAGACCCAGCCCGACGTTAGTTGAAAAACTTACAGAGGAGAGATTATTGGCTTCTCCCAACACACTATTGAAATTATCAGCCTTTACTGAAATTTCGTTATTTCCTAAAAACAAAGTGCTTAAACCACCTATTACATTTACGCCAAACCTATTGTCGATAACTGAATATTTAAGTTCTACAGGCACTTCGTAATAATTTATATTTTGTATCAATCGAGCATCTCCCTGCGTAGACTTGGGAGTAATATCTCCAAAACCGTTTGAGGGTCCATTATTTGCCAAGGCTCCTTTATCAAAGGCTGTCACAACAATTTCCCGCCCTCCGTAATCAACGGAACGCAATGCAACGGCCACTGGACCGGTACCTACTTCAATACCAGTAGTGCTATAACTTAAATCTACATTATTAACCCCAGTACGTACACTCAACCTCTTACTTATGGCATAACTTACCTGCACGCCATAACTCATGTTTACATCGCCCTCTTGCGGATTGTCCGCAAAGGAAGGATCAATGGAAGAACCGTTACCCAAGCTGCTATAATATACGGGAGCAACATTTGGAGCTACGTTCCAGCGGTGTTCTGGTTTTTCTTTCTTTTTCTTTTGGGAAACTATTTCTTCATCTTTCTCTGCAATAGCGTCAAAGATTGATTTTTTGTTTTTGGACTCTTCTGTTATTTCTTTCTCGGTTTTCACCAATTTTTTCTCTGAAGTTGACTTTTCTGAATATTCATTAACAACGACGGCTTCTTTTTTGGTGTCGAAAACTATGTCCTTATTAATAAGTTTTTCTTCTTTTGCGGTTTTGCCAATATCAGTCTTTTCAGAATTGTTTTTTGAAGAAACTATTCCTTCGTTCAGAGCCTTTTTAGAAGGATCCCTCCCAATTAAATTGTTCTTTTGATTTTCTGTTGCCTTTGAAGCTTCTTTTTCAGAATTATTGGAAGCTATAGAAGAATTTTTGAAGAACTTATTTGAAGATTTTTCTTCACTTTTACTTTTGACTGAATCACTCTCGGAAAGACTTTCATCTCCTGCAGCATCATTTTGAAGCGTTTTGTCTTCAGAAGCTACCTGAGTTGCATTTGCATCATTTTCTATTTCAGAAGAGTTCTGCTGTAATTCCTTTTCGGTTTTAATCACGTTTTCATCAGTAATCGAAGGAATTTCTGCATCTGTGGAATTATAAAGAGAATCTCCCACGGTCAACAAAAGGGCAAGCAACGCAGCAACACCGCTAAGTTTTATCCACAGGGGTATAACTTTTCGTTCTTTTTTATCCTTTTTAAGCTCGGCCTGGATATTTTCCCAAACGCGCGGCGAAGGAGTGGCCTCAAAATCTTTGAAGCCTTCGTTAAAAATGTTGTCTATGTTTTTCTTTTCTTTCATTCTCACCCTTTTAAAAGGGAAATTTTTCAAAAACCCCTACCCAAACGCAGGGGCTTATTTAATCTAAACAATTCAAAATAATGCTTTTAAGTGTTATCGTTTTTAGCATTATACTCTTCAATTTTATTTTTTAAGATCATTCTGGCGCGTGCTAGGTTTGATTTAGACGTTCCATCGCTGATTCCTAACATTTCTGCAATTTCTTTGTGCTGATAGCCGTCCATTACATACATACTGAACACCAATCGGTATCTATCGGGAAGCTCCTGCACAATTTTCAGCAAAAAATCCAACGGAATATCCTCGCTTTCAATTTCTACCTCAGCTTCGTCTTCAATCTGTCCTTCATCAACAATTTCAAAGGTTCGTTGTTTACGGTATTTTTGAAGTACTGTGTTTACGGTTACCCGTTTCATCCAGCCTTCAAAGGAACCCTTGCCATTATACTGCCCTACTTTCATAAAAATAGTAATAAAAGCATCCTGCAAATTATCCTCAGCCTCAGTATAGTTAGGCGAATATCGAAGACAAATGGCGAAAAGGATTCTGTTGTACTGTTTGTACAATTCGCCCTGCGCCGTGGCATTTTGCTTTTTGCATAATTCTATGAGCTCGTCTAACGTCAAATGCGGTACCGTGAGTTATTGTTCCGTTGTAAATACCTCTTATTTCAGAGGGCAACCGTAATAATCAAGGCTCCTACATTTTGTAGATACCACATTATCAAAAGGGTTGCGTAGGTAACATAAAAATTTTATTGGTTTATCGCGGCAATGGCATCTTTGATTTTCTTTTCTAGCTCGTCCATTAATTCTGGATTGTCCAGCAGTAGGTTTTTAACCGCGTCGCGACCTTGCCCCAATTTGGTATCGTCATAACTGAACCAAGAGCCTGCTTTTTTGATAATTTCGAAATCTACGCCGAGGTCGATAATTTCGCCCACCTTTGAAATTCCTTCACCGTACATGATGTCGAATTCTGCTTGTTTGAAGGGAGGCGCCACTTTGTTTTTAACCACTTTTACGCGGGTCTTGTTACCGGTGGCGTTGCTTTCGGTATCTTTAATCTGTGTGGAACGGCGAATGTCTAAACGCACGGAAGCGTAAAATTTTAAAGCGTTACCACCTGTTGTAGTTTCTGGGTTTCCGAACATTACCCCTATCTTTTCCCGCAACTGGTTGATGAAGATTACCGTACATTTTGTTTTGCTGATGGAACCGGTAAGTTTTCTTAAAGCTTGGCTCATCAAACGTGCATGAAGGCCCATTTTGCTGTCACCCATTTCGCCTTCTATTTCGCTTTTTGGGGTAAGTGCGGCTACGGAGTCAATAACCACAATGTCTATGGCGCCGCTTCTTATTAGATTGTCTGCAATTTCCAAAGCTTGTTCGCCATTATCGGGTTGTGAGATGATAAGGTTTTCAATGTCAACGCCAAGTTTTTCAGCATAGATTCTATCAAAGGCATGTTCTGCGTCAATGAACGCGGCAATGCCTCCTTTTTTTTGGGCCTCTGCCATTGCGTGAAGCGTTAATGTGGTTTTACCCGAAGATTCGGGGCCGTATATTTCAATGACCCTTCCGCGTGGGTAACCGCCTACGCCCAGGGCAACATCCAGACCCAACGAACCAGTTGGGATTACGTCTACATCTTCTACGGCGCTATCGCCCATTTTCATTACGGTGCCCTTGCCGTAGGTTTTGTCTAGTTTATCGAGAGTAAGCTTTAGTGCTTTTAGTTTTGCGTCTTTTTCGGTGCTCATTTTCTTTTTGATTTGAAGATTTGATGATTTGTAATTTGAAAATTTTGGCTTTTTTGGAGTGCCATTTTTCAGGATCGTGTTAAACTGCTAATGTACCAATTCTTTGTTTGTGGGGCAAAAGGAAATTGTGAGAGGATAAGGTTTTTGTTAACAATCCGTAGGCCAGCGGATTGGCATACTCAAAACTTATTTGATGAAAAACCCGCCATTAGTTTCTGCTAGCTATAGGGAATGGTGGGGAATATAGGAGGTAAACCTAAGGTATATAGGGAGAATGGTTGACATATAATCAACATACTATCGACATAAAGTCCACATAAAGTCCACATACAGTCGGCATACGGTTGGAGAGCAAGAAGAAAACAAGAAGATTTCTTAGTTTGAAAACATGAAACCTTGAAGTGAATTTATAATAACAAAAATAATGCCTGATTATAATTTATGCAATATAAAATTATCAGATGCCTATTGCTTTATAAATTTCTTTACTGCTGTATTACCGTTTTCATCTTCTATGTTTAGAAAGTATATACCGCTTAGGAGTTGGGAGACATCTATTGCCTTTTGGTCTTGAAGCGTTATGCTTTGTGCTCTCAACAGTTTGCCTTCTATGTTGAAGATTTTGATTTTTAGATTTTCTGTGGTGTTTTGGGCAGTAATAAAGAGTTCGTTTTTGGCGGGGTTGGGGTGGATGGAATATGTAGCAACTTTATTATCACTTAGCCCCGCAGTACAATCCTCTGAATATGTGACCAAAGCTTCCCATTCTGAATAGGGAAATTGATTGTTTTGGGCCGCTACTATATCATCTACCATAAAACATGGATAGGGTTCACAGTCAAACCCACCATCCAAAGTGCATTCTACAAATACATCTGTAAGAATGTTATTGCTCCCCGAACGTAAATCAACTATTCTTAAATATTCCAAGTTTATCAATTGAAGTTTAATCAAATCGCTATGTACACTCAAGTCTAAAAACTCTATTAAATGATTACCTGCGGGAGAAGGCTCTCCAAGAATCAGTTCCAAAAGATTTGGGTTGTTTGTTAGATCTAATTGAGTAAGCAATGAATAACTACTGCGTAGCGACTGCAAGTTTATATTATTGGAAACATCGATATCTACTAGATTAAAGCTAGTGTTAAAAATCAACTCTTTAAGGTTTACATTATTTGTTAAGGATAATGAGGTCATCATATTAAATGAAACATTTAAATTTTCCAAGGCTGCAAAGTCTTCAAGACCTGTTAAATCCTGAATACCTTTGTTTTCAACATTAAGTGATATTACAGTTTCAATATCACTTGTAAGAACCTGTCCGTTTACAATGCCATCACTGTCGATACCAAGGTCAATTAGGGCTTGTTCAAAGTTTGGATCTGGGATGTTCGTTACTTGTGCAAAAGAGGTAGTGCTAAGGCCCAGTATGAGTATGGTTATAAAGGTTTTCACTGCTTTATGAATTTTTTGATGGTGGTGTTGCCGTTTTCATCTTCTATGTTTAGAAAGTAGATGCCGTTTAGGAGTTGGGAGACATCTATTGCCTTTTGGTCTTGAAGCGTTATGTTTTGTGCGCTTAACAGTTTGCCTTCTATGTTGAAGATTTTGATTTTTAGATTTTCTGTGGTGTTTTGGGCAGTAATAAAGAGTTCGTCTTTGGCGGGGTTGGGGTGGATGGAGATGATAAGATTTACTTGTGTGGAAACACCCAAAGTACAGTCTTCGGCATAGTTAACGGCTACGCTCCATTCTGAATAGGGAAATTGATTGTTTTGGGCAGCTACTATATCATCAACTTCCATACAAGGAAAAGGTTCGCATACAGCACCGAAATCCAGTTCACAGTATATAATTACGTCTGCTAAACTTATATTATTGCCGTTTTTTAAATTTATTGTTTTTAAAAAATCCATATTTATTAAATGGAGTTTTTCCAATGCCAAATTATTGCTTAAGTCCAAATGTTCAATAATATTTGTGCCAGAAGGTAAATCGTCGCCAAGTACTAATTCTTTAAGCATTATATTATTAGTGAGGTTTAATTCGCTAATGGTTGAAAGCGAACAGTATAAATATTCTAACAAAAAATTGTTTGATACATTTAAAGTAAAAAGATTAAAGTTAGTATTAACAATAAGGGTTTTAAGATTGGTATTACTTGTAAGTATTAGAGAATTAAACAAATTATTTGAAACATTAAGATCTTCCAAAGCGATAAAATCTTCAAGACCTGTTAAATCCTGAATACCTTTGTTCTCAACATTCAGTGATATTACAGTTTCAATATCACTTGTAAGCACCTGTCCGTTTACGATGCCATCGCTGTCGATATCAAGGTCAATAAGGGCTTGTTCAAAGTTTGGATCTGGAATTTGGGTTATTTGTGCAAAAGCGTTTGTGCTAAGGGCCAGGATGAATATGGTTATAAAGGTTTTCATTGCTTTAAGAAAATTCAATGACTGTACGTGAAGCCTTGTGGCGTGTGGGCGTGTGGGCGTGTGGGCGTGTGGGCGTGTGTATTCATAAGTTAGCCGTTTAAAGTTAGTTGAATTCTTAAAGTTATCCTAAACCTTTTAAATATCAAACAGGTTTTTTCCTGTTTTTTTTAGGGGGATTTCCCCCTTTTTGGCGGAGGCTTTTCCTACAATTCTTTAAAGAATTTAGCTATTAAAAAGATTTTAATCTCCCCTATTTCCTTAAAACCTGTATTTTTGCACCATTATAAAAAATCAATTCTTTTCACCTAAAAAAAGTATAGCATGCAACTGTACAACAAATTAAGTGCAAAAGAAAGGGAAGCATTATTGGAACAGGCCGGCGAGGAACGGCTTACCCTTTCTTTTTATCAATATGCCAAGATTGGCAATCCGCATCTTTTCAGAAATCATTTGTTTATCGCTTGGCACGAGCAGGATGTTTTGGGCCGAATTTATGTGGCCCATGAAGGCATTAATGCCCAGCTCTCGGTACCGGCGAAACGTTTTAAGGAATTTAAGGAGTTTCTTGACGGTATTTATTTTCTGAAAGACGTTCGCTTAAACATTGCCATTGAACAAGATTTAAAATCTTTCCTTAAACTGAAAGTAAAGGTCCGCAACAAAATAGTCGCCGATGGCCTGAACGACGATACTTTTGACGTTACCAATAAGGGAATCCACGTGGATGCGCAAAAATTCAACGAACTTATTGAAGATCCGGACGTGGTTTTGGTAGATATGCGCAACCATTACGAAAGTGAAATAGGCCATTTTAAAAATGCTGTAACTCCTGATGTGGACACGTTTCGGGATTCGCTGGACATTATAGAAGCAGATTTAAAAGACCATAAAGAAGACAAGAAGCTGGTTATGTACTGCACCGGCGGCATACGTTGTGAAAAGGCCAGCGCATACTATAAGCACAAGGGTTTTAAAAATGTGTTTCAGCTTGAGGGCGGTATTATTGAATATGCCAGACAGGTTGATAATTTAGGTTTGGAAAATAAATTCATCGGAAAAAATTTCGTTTTTGACCATCGCCGTGGCGAGCGCATTACTGACGATGTAATTTCAAACTGCCACCAATGCGGCGAACCTTGCGATACCCACACAAACTGTGCAAACGAAGCTTGCCATTTGCTGTTTATACAATGTGAGAAATGTGCCGTGGCCATGGAAAACTGCTGTAGCGAGGAGTGTATTGAAATAATCCACTTGCCCTACGAAGAGCAGAAGCGCCTGCGCCAGGGCATCCCGAACAGTAATAAGATTTTTAAAAAAGGGCGTTCTGAGAAGTTGAAGTTTAAAAAATAGTCCTCCCCCCGCCCCTCCAAAGGAGGGGAGAAACAGGGTTATTATTCCATCCCCTTTGGAGAGGGTTAGAGTGGGGACTTTTGGCAGGATTGGGTTAGGGGTTTCAAAAATCTAAAATCGTCAATCCTAAATCGAAAATATTATTGGTATCTTTACTGATTAAATTATTTGTTTAATTTTCGTCCCTCTTCATTTGGAAAAGGGCTTTATATATAAAAAATATGGGCTGTACCAGCTGTGCCACTGGCGCCAACGGACAGCCAAAGGGATGCAAGAACAATGGTACTTGCGGAACCGATGGCTGCAACAAATTAACGGTGTTTGACTGGCTTTCAAATATGCAACTTCCTGCCAATATGGAACCCTTTAATGCGGTGGAAGTGCGCTTTAAAAACGGAAGAAAAGAATTTTTCCAAAATCCAGAAAATCTTACTTTAAGCATTGGCGATACGGTTGCTACGGAAGCCTCGCCGGGCCACGATATTGGGATGGTTACCTTAACTGGGGAGCTGGTTCGGGTACAAATGAAGAAGAAAAAAATTCCATTAAAGATTGAGGCACTCCCGAAAGTTTACCGAAAAGCTTCACAAAAAGATATAGACATCTGGCAAGGGGTTCGTGACAAAGAAGCAGATGTACAAAAACGTTCGCGTGAAATTGCCATCCGCCACGGGCTGCAAATGAAAATTAGCGATGTTGAATTTCAGGGTGATGCCTCAAAAGTAATTTTTTATTACACCGCTGAAGAACGGGTTGATTTTCGCGAATTAATCAAGGAATTTGCACGTACATTCAACACCCGAATTGAAATGAAACAAGTTGGTTTCAGGCAGGAAGCCGCACGTTTGGGGGGCATAGGCAGTTGTGGGCGCGAGCTTTGTTGCTCTACTTGGTTGACGGATTTCCGTTCAGTGAATACTTCCGCGGCTCGCTATCAGCAACTTTCGTTAAATCCACAAAAACTTGCGGGGCAATGTGGTAAGTTGAAGTGTTGTTTGAATTATGAACTGGATACCTATTTGGAAGCGCTGGAGTCTTTCCCCAATACCGAAACCAAACTACAAACCGAAAAAGGCACTGCCATCTGCCAAAAGATAGATATTTTCAAAGGGCTGCTTTGGTATGCCTATGAAAAAGAATTTGCAAATTGGCACGAACTTACCGTAGAAAAAGCGAATGAAATAATAGAACTGAACAAAAAAGGCAAGAAACCTATGGCGCTGGAGGAATTTATTATAGAAGCTCCAAAAGTAGAAAAGGAACCGTTTAGCAATGTGGTGGGCCAAGATAGCCTAACACGTTTTGACCAACCAAAGCAAAAAAATAAAAAACGCAGAAATAAAAGCAGAAACAAAAAGCGTGGAAAAGCGGAAACATCTGTAGCGGGAAACAGTCCGAAAGACAACCAACGCAAAAAATCTGGCAGTAAGCCCAGAAATAAATCAGGAAACCAAAACAGAAACAGAAAGCCTTCTAAAAATGAATAAGCTATTGGCACTTTTTTTGACTACTGTTTTGCTCGTTTCTTGTGAGTCGGGCACTGTTTTCAGTGAAATTCAAGCCATGGACGGGCATTGGGGCTCAGAAGAAGTTGTTGAATTTAAAGTTCCGCAACTGGATTCACTTAAAAAGTATAATCTCTTTTTAAATATCAGAAATACAAACGATTATAAATACAATAATTTATTTTTGATAGTGAATATGAATTTTCCAAATGGTAAAACCGTTGCCGATACGCTGGAATACCGAATGGCCAATCCTGATGGTTCCTGGATGGGCCAAGGCATTGGGGCTGTAAAGGAAAACAAACTTTGGTATAAAGAGAATGTTCAGTTTTTTGAAGAAGGTGCCTATACCGTACACATAGCCCAAGCAATGCGCAATAATGGCGAGGTGGAAGGCGTTACAAAACTCGAAGGCATTACAGATGTTGGCATCAGTATTGAAGAAGCCTCCAAATAGTGAAATAAATATGGCAACGAAAAAAAAGACATCCCCGAAAAAGAAAAACCAATCTGATGTAAGCCATCACATCAGAACATTTTGGAAGCTTTTTGCAGGCTTCATTTTATTGATTATCCTATTCTTTCTATTAGCGTCCTGGGGCGTATTTGGAAGTCTTCCCGATGAAACCAGCCTTGAAAACCCTGAAAAGAATCTCGCTACTGAGATTATTTCTTCCGATGGAAAAACTATTGGTAAGTTCTACAAAGAAAACAGAACACCCGTTCCATTTGACACCCTACCCGACCATTTGGTAAATGCTTTGATAGCCACCGAAGATGTGCGCTTTTATGACCACTCAGGTATTGACGGAAGAGGAACCATCCGCGCTGTTGCGTTTTTGGGCAGCCGTGGGGGCGCAAGTACCATAAGCCAACAGTTGGCAAAATTATTCTTTACGGACCAGAGGGCATCAAATAAATTAGAGAGGGTTATTCAAAAAGTGAAAGAATGGATTATTGCCACCCGTTTGGAAAGACGTTACACAAAAGAGGAAATAATCACGATGTATTTCAACGAGTATGACTTTTTAAATCAAGCTGTAGGGATCGAGAGCGCCGCAAACATATATTTTGACAAGCCACCATCGCAATTGACAACCGCTGAAGCCGCCATGCTGGTAGGGATGTTCAAAAATTCTTCGCTATTTAATCCCAACCGGAGACCGGAATTGGTTTTGGAAAGGAGAAATGTGGTCTTGGCCCAAATGGAAAAATATGATTTTATTTCAGAAAAAGTAATGGATTCGCTTCAAGCCTTACCCTTGAATTTAAAATTCACCCCGCAAGGTCATGATGAAGGTAGCGCAACATATTTCCGTGAATATGCCCGCCATTTTATGGAAGATTGGATTAAGGAACACCCCAAGCCCGATGGCAGCAAATACAATATTTACCAAGATGGTTTAAAAGTGTATGTAACCATAGATAGTAAAATGCAGGAATATGCTGAAGATGCTGTTAAAAAGCATATAGCACATCTGCAAGAAGCCTTTGATGAGCAGAACAAAAACAACAAAACAGCCCCATTCCGTGATATTACGGAGAAAGAGACGGAAGGGATATTGAACTCTGCAATGCGCAAAAGCGACCGTTGGCGAGAAATGACAAAACAGGGAAAAAGCGAGGAAGAAATCATTAGTAGCTTTAAAAAGAAAGTACCTATGCGTATTTTTTCATGGAAAGGTGAGATTGATACAGTAATGACCCCTATGGATTCCATCCGTTACCACAAATCTTTTTTACAGGCAGCAATGATGTCAATGACTCCCCAAACCGGGGAAGTGAAAGCGTGGGTAGGCGGTATAGATTACAAGCGCTTTAAATATGATATGGTAAAGAAAGGAAGGCGTCAAATTGGCTCTACCTTTAAACCGTTTGTATATGCTACCGCCATAGACCAAATGCATATGTCTCCCTGTGATACTTTACCAAATACTATGTATACCATTCCTGCTGGTAAGCACAATTTAATAAAGCCTTGGGCCCCAAAAAATGCTGGTGGCCGTTATGGCGGTATGGTAACTTTAAAGTATGCGTTGGCAAATTCAATAAATACCATTACCGCTCGATTAATTGATCGTGTAGGCCCAGAACCAGTTATAGACTTGGTTGCAAAAATGGGAGTGGACACCGAAAATATGCCCGCAGTGCCTTCCATAGCGTTGGGAACACCTGATGTTTCTGTTTATGAAATGGTTGGGGCGTATAGCACTTTCGCAAATGAAGGGGTTTACGTAGAACCTATTTTAATTCAGCGAATAGAAGATAAGAATGGCACCGTTCTTTATCAAAATGTGCCTAAAACAAAAGACGTTATCAGTAATGAGACTGCTTACGTAACCGTAAGTTTGATGGAAGGGGTAACACAATCGGGTTCGGGAGCCAGATTGAGAGGTACTTGGGCCACAGGCTCACCAATTTATAAAAAAGCGGTTACAGGCTATCCATACGATTTCAAAAACCCTATTGCCGGTAAAACCGGAACTACCCAGAACAACAGTGATGGCTGGTTTATGGGCATGGTTCCAAACTTGGTTACTGGCGTTTGGGTGGGAGGCGATGATCGCGCCACCCACTTTGGGTCAACTGCCTACGGACAGGGTGCTACAATGGCGTTGCCCATTTGGGCTATGTATATGAAGAGTTGTTATGCCGATGAAGATCTTGACGTTTCCACTGGAAATTTTAAACGTCCGGCAAATCTTTCCATTGAAACTGATTGTTCCAAATGGCGTGAAGGAAATCCTGATGTAGAGGAAATTCCTGATGAATTCGATTTTTAAAAATCTTCTTTGATCAAAAGCAAACCTCACAAGTTTTCAAAGCCTGTGAGGTTTTTTTATAGTCTGAATTTTCGTAATTTTCAGAAAATTTAAAAAATGATAAAAAAGACAGTTGCAAACGTCCGCGAAGCTTGTGAAGGCATTGAAGACGGAATGACTTTTATGCTCGGCGGTTTTGGGCTGTGCGGTATTCCCGAAAATATTATTTCAGAATTGGTAAGGCGAAATGTTCAGAACGTAACCTGTATTTCAAACAACGCAGGGGTAGATGATTTTGGGCTTGGCCTGCTACTGAAAAAGCATCAGATAAAGAAAATGATTTCTTCATATGTAGGGGAAAATGCAGAGTTTGAACGCCAAATGCTTAGTGGTGAAATGGAAGTGGAACTCATTCCACAAGGAACCTTGGCACAACGCTGTGAAGCCGCCCGAAGTGGCATTCCTGCCTTTTTCACACCCGCAGGTTATGGAACGGAGGTAGCCGAAGGAAAGGAAACCCGTGAATTCCATGGAAAAATGCACGTAATGGAAAAAGCCTTTGAGGCAGATTTTTCTTTTGTGAAAGCCTGGAAAGGTGATGAGGCAGGAAACCTTATCTTTAAAGGAACCGCGAGAAACTTTAACCCAGCTATGTGTGGCGCCGGAAAAATTACCGTAGCCGAAGTGGAGGAATTAGTTCCCGCTGGGGAATTGGACCCAAACCAAATACATATCCCAGGAATATTTATACAACGCATATTCCAAGGAGAGAAGTACGAAAAGAGAATTGAGCAACTAACAGTTAGAAAAAAATGATTTGAAAATGTATTGATTTGAAAATTTGAAAAGTGAAGGGGTATTTATACTTTAGAGAATGAGAAATGACAAAGACAATTTGATTGTATCTAAGACTTTCGCGTTCGCTGTTGACATTATTGATTTTGCAGAAGAATTACGAAAACTTCACAAATTTGAAATGGCATCACAGGTATTCAAAAGCGGCACTTCCATAGGAGCAAATACAAAAGAAGCACAGAATGCAGAAAGTCAAGCTGATTTTATCCACAAATTTAAAATAGCAGCGAAAGAAGCAGATGAAACTGAATTTTGGCTGAAACTTTGTACAGCTTCAAAGCATTTTCCAAACCCTTCAGAAAAATTATTTTCAGAGTTGGATTCAATCATAAAAATTATATCTAAAATCATCAGTACAAGCAAAAATAAAAACTGATTTGAAAATAAATGCAGGTTATTATTACACTACTGAAGTACAGCTAATCATCAAGTTTTCAAATTAAAAATCTTCAAATTAAAATTATGGCACTTTCAAAAGAACAAATAGCACAGCGCATTGCAAAAGAAGTGAAGGATGGTTATTACGTAAATTTAGGAATCGGTATCCCAACATTAGTTGCCAATTTTGTACGTGATGATATAAGTGTGGAATTCCAAAGTGAGAACGGTATTCTCGGCATGGGGCCTTTTCCCTTTGAAGGGGAAGAAGACCCAGATTTAATAAATGCGGGAAAGCAAACCATTACAGCATTGCCCGGCGCATCGTTTTTTGATTCGGCTATGAGTTTTGGGATGATTCGCGGCCAACACGTAGATTTAACGATATTAGGAGCCATGGAGGTTTCACAAAATGGTGACATTGCGAACTGGAAAATACCAGGGAAGATGGTTAAAGGAATGGGCGGGGCTATGGACCTCGTAGCATCTGCTGAAAATATTATCGTGGCGATGATGCACACCAACCGTGAAGGAGAATCAAAATTATTAAAAGAGTGCAGTTTGCCGCTAACCGGTGTAAACTGTGTAAAAAAAATAGTTACAAATCTTGCTGTACTTGAAATCAAGGATGGAAAATTTCATTTACTTGAACGCGCTCCAGGGGTTTCAGTTGAAGAAATTCAAAAAGCTACAGAAGGTGATTTGATAGTTAATGGAGAAATTAAAGAGATGAAATTTTAATATTTGCTCCACTTTTACAATTCAAGAACCATGCGCTAGCATGGTTTTTTTATGTTAAAAAAGGGAGTAAAAATGCTTAAATGTTAAAATTTAGTGTATTTCATCGAATTTATATGCTTTTTATCGCTTTATTAGAAAAATGTTTTCATCTTAGCAGACCCAAATCTTACCAACTTAACCTCATATGGAAAAAGTAATTAGATCATTTAAAAGCACAAAAGAATTGGTACTAAATGTGCTTTTCATTTTTAAGAAAGTGTTTTTATTGGTCTAAACTTTTTTTATGGTTGTTTTACGCCCCAAATCTGTCATTACACACAGATAAATTATTAAACCCGTTCTTCGTGAGGTTAGAACGGGTTTTTTAATTTTATATTTTTAAATTCCCTTGGGAATCGCTTCAATTAGTTTTTTTGAATAGTCTGTTTGGGGGTTTTCATAAATTTCATCGGCATCGCCCAACTCCTCAATTTTCCCCTTGTTCATTACCAAAAGTTGGTCCGACATATATTTTACCACTGCCAAATCATGCGATATAAATATATAGGTGAAACCAAAATCATTTTTTAGTTCGTTAAGCAAGTTCAAAACCTGCGCCTGCACCGAAATATCAAGAGCCGAAACGGATTCATCACAAATTACCAGCTTAGGCTCTACAACTATTGTCCGTGCAATACCAACCCGCTGGCGTTGCCCGCCCGAAAGTTCGTGTGGATAACGGTAAAAATAGCTTTCATCAAGTCCTACTCTTTCCAGTAGTGACAACACGCTTTCTTTTCTTTCTTTAGCCGATTTACCCAAACCGTGCACTTCCATCGGCTCCATCAGCGCCTGGCCTATCATTAAACGCGGGTTCAGCGATGAATAGGGGTCCTGAAAAATAATCTGTATTTCCTTCCGAAGATTTCTGATTTCACCTTTTGAAAGCCTTGTAAGTTCCTTCCCCCTATATTTTATGCTTCCTGAAGTTGCTTTTTCAAGTTGAAGAATGGTTCTTCCCAAAGTAGATTTTCCACAGCCTGATTCGCCCACAAGACCTAGAGTTTCACCTTCAAAAACAGTGAAGCTAATATCGTCTACAGCTTTTACAACTTCTGCTTTTGAAAACATTCCCACATTGCTGAAATAATATTTTTCCAAATTGACAATCTCCAGGATTGGTTTTTTTGTATAAATGTGTTTGTGCCTTTTAGCCCGTTCCACTGGTTTTACTTCTCTGGGCTTAAAACTCTTATCGGCTATTGATGCAATGGTGGGTAATTTTGCTAAACGTACGTTCAGCGACGGCCTAGACGCCAAGAGAGCTTTGGTATATGCTGCCTTTGGGTTTTTAAATATCTCTTCAGTTGTTGCATTTTCAATAATATCGCCTTTATACATTACTACAACCCTATCGGCAATCTCAGAAACCAAGCTTAAATCGTGCGAGATAAAGAGCATTGCCATTTTTGTTTCCTGCTGAATAGACTTCAGAAGAGAAAGGATTTCCTTTTGTACGGTTACGTCGAGGGCCGTTGTGGGCTCGTCGGCAATAAGGAGTTTAGGCTTACAGGCAATGGCCATGGCAATCATAACCCGCTGCATCTGCCCGCCGCTTATCTGGTGCGGATAACTATTGTAAATCTCTGCTGGGCGTGGCAATTTCACTTTTTCGAACAATGAAATGGTTTCCTTTTTTGCCTCTGAAACATTCATCTTTAAATGAAGCCGTAGAATTTCGGCAACCTGAAAACCACATTTCAATGAGGGATTTAAGGCGCTCATGGGCTCCTGAAAAATCATTGCTATATCCTTTCCTCTTATATTTCGGAATTCTGTTTCGGTGATTTGTAGTAGTACTTTTTCTTCAAAAATGACGTTTCCCGAAAGATTTGCTAGCTTTTTGGGCAACAAACCCATGATGGAAAGTGAAGTGACCGATTTACCGGAACCAGATTCGCCTACTATGCCCACTATTTCATTTTCGAAAACATCAAAAGAAATATTGTGCAAAACCTCAACAAGCTTTTTCTTATTTCCAAAGGAAACTGTAAGTGCATTGACTGATAACAATGGTGTTCTATTCATAATTTCAAAGATAGGATAAAAGGGAGTATTAAAATTTTAACTACAGTTCATCGAATAAAATTTCATTTTATCTAAAATTATCGTTCATTTAAGAGTTGTTTAACAACACAACAAACCTATTTATTCACTAAATCTTATTTATTATGAAAAAAATTAACAAGTTCGTTTTTCTATTCACCCTTTTAATTTTTGCTTTTACCGCAGTGGTTTCTGCCCAAAACAAAAAAGATGAAAAGAGAAGCGTAAAAGAACCACCAAGTCTAGTAGTTTTTGAGGCATCACAATCGTATTCGCTTCAAAACTCCACTCAAATTTTCAAGGACGTTTTAAACCCATCTTCACAAACTTCATTTACTACGCTAAAACAAGAACAAGACCCGTTAGGATTTATACACCAAAAAATGCAACAGTATTTTAACGGTGTAAAAGTGGAATTTGCAACCGTAACATTGAGTAGTAAAAATGGCATGGTACAGACATTGAATTCATTTTATTCCCCCATTGCAGATGATTTTAGTGTTACGCCTTCAATATCTGGCCCGCAAGCTTTGAACAGTGCTATGGCGCACGTGGGCGCTACAAAATATATGTGGCAAAATGCTTCGGAAGCAGCTTTGGCGGACTACCATAAACCTACTGGCGAATTGGTAATTTTTCCAGCAATGAAAAACATAACCGAAACAAACCGACTTGCCTATAAGTTTGATATTTACGCAACGGCACCGCTTTACAGAGCCGATGTATATATTGATGCGAAAACGGGACAATTCATTTTTGAAAACAAGCGCATTCACCATGCAAATGTGCCCGCGACGGGAAACAGCCTTTATAACGGCACGGTGTCCTTTACGGCCGATAATGCCTCTGGCCCATACCGTTTGCGCCAAACAGCTGACGGTAACGGAATTCAGACCTTTGACATGAATAACGGCACCAACTATAACAATGCGGTGGATGTTACAAGCAGTTCAACTAGCTTTACTTCCAATCCTACAGGTGTTCAAGCGCACTTTGGCGCGGAACGTACCCACAAATACTTCAGCCAAAAACACGGAAGAAATTCCTATAACAATGCAGGAGCCATTATAAAATCATACGTTAGTTATTCCTCAAATTATGTGAACGCATTTTGGGACGGTAGCCGTATGACATACGGCGACGGTGATGGCGTAAACTATGGCCCATTGGTATCCTTGGATATTTGTGGCCACGAGATTGCTCACGGTGTTACTGAATATTCCGCAAATCTTGTTTATAGCTACCAATCTGGAGCTTTGAATGAATCTTTTTCAGACATTTTCGGTGAATCCATTGAAAAGTTTGCCTCTGGCACAAACGACTGGCTTATGGGTGATGACATTGGTGCTGGCGGAAGCGGGGGCGCACTTCGCTCCATGAGCAACCCAAATGCCTACGGCGATCCGGACACTTATTTGGGAACCAATTGGTATTCCGGTTCAGGCGATAACGGTGGTGTACACATAAACTCTGGCGTGCAAAACTTTTGGTTTTATATTTTAACCGTAGGGAAAAGCGGCACAAACGATTTAGGAAACAGCTATAACGTTACCGGAATCGGGATGGACAAAGCAGCCGCAATTGCCTATAGAAATCTAACTGTTTACTTAAACTCAAACTCACAGTACAGCGATGCCCGAAATGGTGCTATTCAAGCAGCAAGAGACCTTTATGGGGCAGATAGTCCAGAGGAAATTGCAACCACTAACGCTTGGTATGCAGTTGGCGTTGGCGCTCCTTACGGGGGTGGTGGCGGAAGCAGCTATTGTGCTTCACAGGGTAACAATGTAAATGATGAATACATAAGCCGCGTACAGTTAAATACCATCAACAATGCCTCGGGCGCACAACTTTATTCAGACTTTACAAGTATTTCAACTACTTTAAATGAAGGTGCGACTTATACCATTACCGTAACTCCTACATGGACTGGAACTATCTACAATGAAGGCTATGCTGTGTGGATTGACTATAATGGTGATGAAGACTTTGGAGATGCAGGTGAATTGGTTTGGTCCAAAGCTGCTTCAACTAACACTCCAAACAGTGGAACGTTCACGGTTCCATCAGGGACTGTTGGAGGAGAAACAAGAATGAGGGTTTCTATGAAATACAACGGAATTCCAACATCCTGTGAAACTTTCAGTTATGGGGAGGTTGAAGACTATACAATCAACTTGGGTGCAGGAGCGCCAGATACTCAGGCTCCAACCGCCCCATCAAGTTTGGCAGCTTCAAACGTAACCCAAACTACGCTTAGCCTTTCATGGAATGCTTCCACAGATAATGTGGGCGTTACCGGTTATGATGTTTTCCAAGGCAGTACAAACTTAGGAAGCGTTACAGGCACTTCAGCAAATATTACTGGGCTTTCACCTGCTACCGCTTATTCTTTTAAAGTTCGCGCACACGATGCGGCCGGTAACAATTCGGGCTTCAGTAACACTGTAAACGTTACTACGCTTTCAAATACAGTTACGTATTGTACTTCACAAGGAAATAATACAAATGATGAATACATAGATAGAGTCCAACTTAGAAGCATCAACAATCTTTCTGGTAACAATGATGGGTATGCAGATTTCACAAGTATTTCTACTTCATTAACCAAAGGAAGCAGCAATACCATCACCATTACACCACGATGGACGGGTACTGTATATCGTGAAGCATACCGCGTATGGATTGACTATAACCAGGACGGCGATTTCAATGATTCTGGTGAACAAGTATATTCACGTTCGCGCACAACCGCATCATCTGTTTCTGGAAGTTTTACTGTTCCTACATCTGCACTTTCCGGGGCAACAAGAATGCGTGTTTCTATGAAATACAATGCAAACCCAACCTCTTGCGAAACATTTACCTATGGAGAAGTGGAGGATTATACGGTAATAATCAGTAATTCCGTTAACCAAGGTATAACTGGAGATACAGGTTTCAACAATTCAGAAATGTCTATCTATCCAAACCCTGCAAAACATACGTTAAATATTTCGTTAGTTGAAGCAACTGGAAAGGATTATGTAATCTATAATGTGATTGGACAAGTTGTTGGTAAAGGTTCATTTACCGAAAACTTGGATGTTTCATCATTGCAAAGCGGTGTCTATATGCTTGAAATAAATACTGATAGCAACAAACTAATGAAGCGTTTTATAAAAGAATAGTTAGTTAATATTGATAATTAAGGCGGCCCGTTTCATTGCTGAAACGGGCCGCTTTTTTTAAGTATAGGTTTTTTAAAGTGGATCCCCCACTTTTATATCACATCTATGGCCTGGCTGCCCGTGGGGCGGGTTTACACCTTTGCCAGAAATAGATGCCGGCACGGCATTCGCTTTATTGGTCGTGGGGGTGGCATTGGTACTTCCCGAACCTCCGTTCAAAGGCGCACCCACTGGAATGGCACAATCATGCCCTGGCTGTCCGTGGGGCGGATTCACGGCACCTCCGTTATTGCTAGAATTAGTTGTGGTGGTAGAAGTAGGCGCAACATTCTGTAAAGCCTGTTTCTTTTGTTCAAGGGTTGCCTCTTGGGTTGTGGCTGGCGCCTTCTCTTCTATCTTCTTCTCATCCTTACAAGATATAAAAAGAGGAAGCGCAGCTAACATAGGTATCAAAAACGATTTTTGGATAAATTTTGAAATTGTCATAAAAAATATATTTGAATGTGGCTGGTAAAGCTACTAAAATTTATAATGAAATCCTTAAATAAGTATTACTGCCAGAATTAACGCATTATACAGAAAGAATTTCACTTTCATCCAAAATACCTTCATTGCGAAGTCTAAGGAAAATCTGTGCTACCGTAACAGCATCTTTTTCGCAATAAGTAATTATTCGGTCAATATCTTTTTCTTCATAATAAACACTGCGAACCTGGCTGCCGTCAATATCATCTTTTGGCGACGGAATGCCCAAAACGTGCGCCATCAATTTAAGGGAAGTAAAGGTTTTATAATCGCCGAATTTCCAAAGCTCCAGCGTATCCAAATGCGGAACTTCCCAAGGTTTTTTTCCGAAGAGATCTAATTTGAAAGGAATATCGATACCATTTATAATCATCCGTCTGGCAATGAAGGGAAAGTCAAATTCCTTCCCATTATGCGCGCAAAGTAAATGGTGGGGTTTGTTGAAATGTGTTTCCAAAAGACTTTTGAAATCATTTAAAATTTTCACTTCATCACCGTGAAAACTGGTAACGCGAAAATTGCGAACGTCGCCCTTTAGCACAAAATAGCCTACAGAAATACAGACAATTTTCCCGAATTCTGCCCAAATGCCGGCGCGTTCGTAAAAGTCTTCCGCAGAAATTTCATCCTTGCGTTGGTATTGGCTTTTCAGTTCCCAAAGCGTTTTGGAAGTATCGTCCAATTCATCAAAATTTTCATGCTGCGGAACGGTTTCAATATCAAGAAACAGAATATGTTCCAAGTTTATACGCTTAATCATAATTTGAAAATTGCAATCGGGGAGAAGTTTAAAGCTACGAAAAAATTATTGATTTTGAGTAAGCATTTTGTATACCTCATCAACATACACATAAAAATCTAAACTAAAAGGCATCCCTGTTTTACCACCACGTTGATGGCCCAACCGAACAATAATCAAATCGTCCTCTGGAACCACAATAACATACTGTCCCAAAATACCACGAATCACAAAAATTTTCTTTCCCTTAAAATCACTCAGCCAAAACCCATAACCGTATTCTGGACTTTCCGCAAAGCGTGGCGTTATGCTTTTCACCACAAATGTAGAATCTAGCAGTTGCTTTCCGTTCCATTTTCCGTAATCTTTATACAGTTTCCCGAAACGTGCAAAGTCCCGCGCATTGCTTCCCAAGCAACAATACGCCTTGACCAATCTGCTTTCATCATCATCAATTTGCCAAATTGCTGGTTGCTCAAAACCCATGGGTTGCCAAAAACTTTCATATAAATAATCTGCCAACTGTTTCTGCGTAGCCTTTTGAATTACCATTGCCAAGAGCTGGGTATTTCCGCTTAAATATTTAAAACGAACGCCAGGTTTTTCAACTACTTCCAATTTCAGGATAGTTTCCGCCAAATCATCATCATAATAGGCCCGCGCCGTCATCCCAAACGGATTGGAATAGGATTCGTCCCAATCCAAACCTGAGGCCATTGAGGAAAGATCGCCAACCGTCATTCCACTCTCGGCATATTGCGGATAAAAATCACCAACTGGCTGGTCCAAACTTTCTATAAACCCATCGTCAATTGCTTTCCCCAACAAAGCCGAAGTAATGCTTTTCGCCATGGAAAAAGAGTTTGTTTGCGAACTTTTCCCAAAACCATCAAAATACTTTTCATACCAAATACTATCATTTTTTATTACTAAAAAGGCAACGGTGCCGAGTGTATCGTTTGTTTCGGCAAGTGTTTTTGTAGCCTCAACAATATTGTAGTCTTTATGGATTGGCCAAGGTTGCGGGTTGGTACTTGCGGGAATTTTTTCGTTTTCAAAAAACTTAAAATCGTCAATATAGGCTGTGGTGTGTCCGTGAAGATAAACTACCCAAACTCCCTTTAAAATATAGCCATAGCCTGAAATGTAAAGCCCCAATACTGCAACAATTAGCAGAATTAACAGCCACTTTACAAATTTTAGAAATGGTTTCATTTAAAAAAGGGATTGTTGCGGTGAAGGGTTTTCGTGTTCCAGCAACCATTTCTTTCTGTGCAATCCGCCGGCATAACCCGTAAGCGAACCATCACTACCAATAACACGGTGACAGGGAATTACTATGGAAATAGGGTTCTTCCCATTTGCAGAAGCCGCTGCACGAATCACTTTTGGGTCGCCCAACGTATTGGCCATCTGTTGATAGGTTGCGGTTTTGCCGTATGGAATATTTGAAAGTTTATTCCAAACCCTTTTTTGGAATTCGGTTCCTTCGGGTGAAAGTTGTATATCGAAAGTTTTTCTGGAACCATTGAAGTATTCCTTGAATTGTTTCTTCACACGCTGAATTTCCTCACTTCCCAAACCATTGGCTACGGGAAGCGTTATTTCATCCTCAGGAAAAATAGCCGAAACCAATTCAAACTTTTCATTAAAGGAAAGCATTAATATCCCTATGGGAGTGTCAACATAATCATCATAGCTCCTGTTCATCATCGCCCCGTTCTAGTTCTATATCTCTGTTAATCTCAATTCCCATACGCTTAGCGCGGCGCTCCCAGTTTTTTCGTGCCTGTAGCTGCATATCTTCTATGTTGTCGCTCTCGTCCATAATCTCAAGTCCAAGCAGCGTTTCAATAATATCTTCCATTGTTACCACCCCTATGGTATTTCCAAAATCATCCACTACAGATGCAATATGTACCCGTTGTTTTATAAATTGACCCGTCCTGAATAAAGGCT
>DEXQ01000008.1:0-1331 GCA_002364215.1 Aequorivita sp. UBA3180
TCTGCGCAGTTGGTGACCATTTCGCTTTGTGGCGGCGGTACGGACTATGACTCTGTGCTTCGCGTCTTTGACGATTGCAACCTTGCCAACGAGCTAGCCTTCAACGACGACTCCTGCGGCCTTCAGAGCGAGGTGACCTTCGTTTCGGACGGCACGTCTACCTATTATATCATGGTGGAGGGCTTTGGCAGCGGCTCCGGTAACTTCAGTTTGGACGTTACCTGTACCGAGCCATTGCCGAACGACGATTGCGGCGGCGCGATAGCTGTAAGCTGCGGTGATTCCGTAACGGGCACCACCGTGGGCGCCACGGTAGATTCCGGTGCTCCTGTCTGCGGTCCCGCGATCACCTCTCCGGGGGTATGGTACACCCTTGACGACACCAGCGGCCTTCCGGGCGATATCACCCTTTCATTGTGCAACGGCACCGACTTTGACTCCAAGATCTCTGTCTATACCGGATCCTGCGCCGCGCTTACCTGCGTTGTGGGTAACGACGACTCGTGCGGCCTTCAGAGCGAGGTTACCTTCGCCACTGATGGGAACACGAAGTTCTACATACTGATCCACAGCTTTGGCGGTGCCACCGGCAACTTCACGATGGACGTTACCTGTATGCCTACGCCTCCGCCCAACGATATGATCGTGAACTCGATCGATGTCGACGAGATAGGGTTCCCCTACACGGACCCTTCGGTTGCGATGCCTGCCGCTACCACTGAGAACGGCAACCCACAGGGCTGCGACCTTACGGGCGCCAACGGCGTTTGGTACAATTTCGTTGCCGGTGGCGACGGGACTGCCAACGCGATGATCGTTACCCCTGGCGGTGCCAGCTCGGTGACCTTCTATACCGCTCCTGACGAGAACGCCACGGAGACCGACCTTGTGCTGGTGCCGCAGAACACCAACCAGTGCGTTCCGGGCACCTCGGCGTCGATCTTTACCCTTGCGGGCCAGGCCTACTATGTTTTCGTTCTGAACACTGGGGCGGTTACCGACATCGTGATAGACGGTACGAACCTTGGGGTCTCGGACAATTCGATAGCCGGGTTCAGCTATTACCCGAACCCGACCACTGGGGTGCTCAACCTTAAGAGCGTGGACAACATCGAGCACGTGTCACTCTACAACCTTCTTGGCCAGCGCGTGCTGGACAGCAGGGTGGGAGCTGCCGCAACGCAGCTTGACATATCCGGGCTGAGCACGGGCAGTTACCTGATGAAGGTGACGGTGAACGGCCAGACCGGCACGTACAAGGTGCTCAAGGACTAGCCCCGGGCAAGTTACTTGGCCATAACAACAGGACCACCCGCCATTGGCGGGGGGGT
>DEXQ01000008.1:1467-429705 GCA_002364215.1 Aequorivita sp. UBA3180
TTTTCAATGAATATGATAATTGTTGGCGGTATTATTAAATTCACAGATGTTTATCTTATTGAAGAGATTATTATATTGTTAAATATATTGCGTTAAAGTTTTGTTGCAATTTTTTTTTTGAATACCTTAGTGCCAAATTAACTTAAAACTTAAATTATTATGAAGAAAATTACTCTTATGATGTTCTTTTTTGTTTGTGCTATTGGGTTTAGCCAAGAACAAATTAAAATGATGGGTACTAATAGTCCTGTTGTTTTTGAACAGCAACGAACTGATGTAAACCCAGTTATTACCATTTCTGAGAATGCAGCTCCATCAATGGACATTTCTGCATTGGGAATGAATAACCCAACTTACTTGGCGGCTTGTACCGAGGAGAACCCTAATGACGGTACCTTTGAGAATGGCTTTAACTGTTCTTCTGCAGCGGCCTTTATGACTGCTAACGATGTTACAGTTGCGGCGGATGAAAATTTCACTCTAATGAATATTACAGCGAGTATTTTCGCCAATGGAGGTATTTCTAACGTTGATGTTAACTATTATGATGACGCAGCGGGTCTTCCTGGATCATTAATTGGTTCTGAGGCCTCTGTTACTATCGACAACCAAGCAGTTATCGGAAGCAACTTTGGTTTTGATGTGAACGAAGTTGAGATGACCGTTGCACCATTTGTTTTTAACGGACAAGCGGGTATGTCGACTAAGTATTGGATCGAACTTTCTGTTACCGATGGCGGTGCAACAGGTAGTGTATTTTGGGTAGTTACTTCTTCTACAGCTGTAGGCGACCCTACTGCACAGTTTGACGGTGCAGCTTGGGGTATCCCGGATCCACTTATGGACGGCGTTTACATTTGGGAAGGTGATTGTGCTCCTATCGGCGGCGGTGGCGGCGCTTGTGATGAGGAGAACCCTAACGACGGTACTTTTGAGAATGGTTTCAACTGTTCTTCTGCTGCGGCCTTTATGACTGCTAACGATGTTACCGTAGCGGCTGACGAGAACTTCACACTGGAGAATATTACAGCTAGTATTTTCGCCAACGGAGGTATTTCCAACGTTGATGTTAACTATTATGATGACGCAGCTGGTCTTCCTGGATCATTAATTGGTTCTGAGGCCTCTGTTACCATCGACAACCAGGCGGTTATCGGCAGCAACTTTGGTTTTGACGTGAACGAGGTTGAGATGAGCGTTACGCCATTTACCTTCAACGGTCAGGCTGGTGTTCCTACCACCTACTGGATTGAGCTTTCTGTTACCGATGGTGGTGCTACCGGAAGTGTTTTCTGGGTAGTTACCTCTTCTACAGCTATAGGCAATCCTACAGCGCAGTTTGACGGTGCGGCCTGGGGCATTCCAGATCCACTAATGGACGGTGTTTACATTTGGAGCGGTACTTGCGATTCGTTGGGCGTTAGCGATAATGCACTGGCAGGATTCTCTTACTATCCAAATCCAGCCACTGAGGTTCTATCTTTGAAATCTGCCAGCAATATAGAATCTGTATCTCTGTTCAACCTATTGGGTCAGCAGGTTATCAGCACTGAGATTGGTGCTACCACATCTGACATCAACCTTTCTGGTCTTACAGCGGGAACTTACATTATGAAAGTGACTGTTGATGGACAAACCGGAACTTACAAAGTGTTGAAGAACTAGATTTTCATAATTGATATGAAAAGCCATCCACGAAAGTGGGTGGCTTTTTTTATTTGATTAACTTTGCCCGATGCAAATAAATTATTCCTTTATAATCCCTGTGTTTAACCGTCCTCAAGAAGTAAAGGAACTTTTGGAGAGTTTTGTGAATTTGGATTTTGGAAATGAATTTGAAATAGTTTTAGTAGAAGATGGATCCACTGAAACTTCAGAAAGTGTAGTAGCGGAATTTTCAAATAAACTTTCTATTTCATACTATTATAAAAATAATTCTGGTCCGGGAGAGTCTCGAAACTATGGAATGAAGCGCGCAAAAGGAAATTATTTTATAATTCTTGATTCTGATTGCCTGTTGCCTCCACATTATTTAACTGTTGTGGATAAATTTCTAAACCAAAATTATTATCATTGTTTTGGTGGTGCAGATGCTGCCCATGAAAGTTTTACACCTTTGCAGAAGGCTATTAACTATGCCATGACTTCTTTTTTTACAACAGGAGGAATAAGAGGTAGTGTGAAAAGCATCAATAGTTTTGAACCCCGAAGTTTTAACATGGGTATTTCAAAAGAAGCTTTTGAGAGAACGGGAGGTTATTCAAAAATTCACCCTGGAGAGGACCCTGATCTTTCACAACGTATATTAAAAGCAGGCTACAATACTACATTTCTTCCCAAGGCATTTGTATATCACAAACGCAGAATTTCTTGGGAAAAATTTTATATACAAGTAAAAAAGTTTGGATTGGTACGTCCTATA
This sequence comes from Aequorivita sp. UBA3180, assembly GCA_002364215.1. Classification (GTDB taxonomy): domain Bacteria; phylum Bacteroidota; class Bacteroidia; order Flavobacteriales; family Flavobacteriaceae; genus Aequorivita. The sequence continues at coordinate 3,890 of DEXQ01000008.1, forward strand.
TTAAATAGTTGGCACCCTTCGGCGGCTAAAATAACATATTGGTTTCCTACTATTTTTGTGATATTCGTATTGCTTACGTTATTGCTCTCAATTATTGTTTCACCCTTGTTTTTAGTTCCTGTCACTTTATATTTAATTCTTCTCCTTGTAGATTCTTCTTTAAGGAATAAAAGTATATATATAGGTATACTTTCAATAAAAGCTGTATTTGTTCAGTTTTTTGGCTATGGAATAGCGTTTGCTATGTCAACCATTTTTATAAATTTTCTAAAGAAAGATCCCCAGAAACAATTTCCCTTTTTATTTTTTAAGTAAATTTATTGATGCCCAATAATAAAAATATGTCGAAAGGATTTTTTAAAAAGCACAAAAATCTTAAAGTAAAGCGTTTTCTTTTCTTTTTATTGGTCGCAGCTATTTTTTGGGTGTTAACCAAGTTTAGTAGGGAATTTACCGCTACTATGGTTGCTAAAATTCAATATGAAAACGTTCCTGAAAATGCTGCATTATCTGAGGGAAATTTAAAGAACATTACTTTTGACCTTACCGCAAATGGTTTTGAAATATTATTTTACAAATTTAAAAAGCCAACTATTGAACTACAAATAAATAAATATTATAATAAGGAAAAAGATCACTTTACTATTACAAAGAGTGAATTAAACCGTATGGTCTCTTCCAACTTCAATAGAAACTTGGCTATAAAAAACCTTTCTGTTGAAGAGCTAAAAGTTTTTTTGGATCCAATTGTTTTGAAAAAAGTTAAGGTAATTCCGAAGCATAGTTTTACCTTCAAAGATGGTTTTAAACCTATTGACAGTATTAATGTATCTCCAGATTCTGTTGTTATATCTGGTCCTTCCGGCAGTCTAAAAAACATAGGCGCAATAGAAACAGAAGTGATTTCAATTGAAAATATTGAAAAAGATATTTCCAAAACTGTAAAAATTATAAACAACAACAATGAGATTGTCTCTATAAAACCCGATAAAATATTGGTGAGCCTAAAAGTAGCCGAATTTTCACAAGGAAAATTTACGCTTCCTATTGAGGTAATTAATTTGCCTCCAGATTTGGATATTAAATTGGTTTCCCCAAATGTTACGGTTTCATACGATGTATCGGTGAATGATTTTTCCGAAATTTCGAAAGATAGCTTTCGGGTAATATGTGATTATTCCAAAAGAAATAAGGAGGAAAATTTTATGCTTCCCATACTGGAAAAAATGCCTCCGAATGTTCGGAATGTGGTTTTTGAGCCAAAAAAGATTGATTTTCTGATCTTTAAATAATTTAGCTTTTGGCTGTTCAAAATAATAAGAAATGAAAATTGTAGGTCTTACAGGTGGAATAGGGAGTGGAAAAACTACAGTAGCAAAAATGTTTTCGAAGCTTGGTGTGCCCGTATATATAGCCGATGTAGAGGCAAAAAAATTGACCAATTCGTCCAAGGTCATTCATCGTAAATTGGTAAAATTACTTGGTGAGGAAGCATATACTGGAGAAGGTCTAAATCGCGCTTTTGTTGCCGAAAAAATCTTTAATGACAAAGGCCTGCTAAAGTCCGTAAATGAAATAATCCATCCCAAGGTTGCGGCACATTTTAAAAAATGGGTTTCAAAACAGCATACTTCATATGTAATAAAAGAAGCTGCTATACTTTTTGAAAATGGTAGTTATAAAGAATGCGATACGGTCATCCTTGTAACTGCTCCAAAACCTATAAGAATAAGGCGTATTTTGGCACGTGATAAAATTTCAAAAGCTGAAATAGAACAGCGAATGGACAATCAATGGAGCGATGAAGATAAAATACAATTAGCTGATATTGTAGTAAATAATATAGACCTTGAGGCCACAAAAAAACGAGTTACAGAAATACATAAAACACTTCTTTTAAAAGCTTCTTAAATCCATTCTCTTCTTTTGTTAACATTTGGTTAAATGGACAAGTCACTAAATGTTAAAATCTTACTTTTGAGGTATGAACAAAAAGCTATTCGTATTGCTTATAGCGCTCATGAGCCTCTCATTGTTGGGAATAGTTTTCGTTCAAGGATATTGGATATCAAATGCTTATAGTACAAAAGCAGAACAGTTTACAATCAACTCAAAGCAAGTGTTGATATCGGTTGCAAAAGAAATCCAACTAAGAGAAAACGAAGCTTACTATCAGGTTTATAGTGCATATGTAGACAGCATTCAAATCCCAGACAATCAAAGTTTTACAGAACTGGCCTATAGAATTCAAAATAAAGCTACAAATGAAACTTATATATATACCGACGGAATTTTAGAACAGGATTATAAACTTTCTTCGGGGCTTTTTGATTCTGATATGGATAGCGTTCAGTTCCGTAAACTTACCAGCAGGAAGACAAAAACTAAAATTTCTGAAGGATTGGATGGAATAACCATGACTGATACACGCGTGGAGTCTTTTTCTAGAATGAAAGATTATGAACGAAAGCAGTTTGAGGACTTTGTTAGCAATGTAACGGCAATGGTGCCAATTTATAAAAGGGTAAATGAAGAAGAGGTAAGGAGCCTTATTGCTAAAGAGCTTAAAGAAAGAGGGTTAAAATCTAAATTTGAATTTGCTATTTACAGCAACAACCTAGAAACTAAAGTACGCTCCAAGGGTTTTAAATTTGACGACGGAAGTACCTATATAGTACCGCTTTTTGTAAATGAAAACAAAAACAATTATGAACTATATGTAAACTTTTCAGAAAAGGAAAAATTAGTTCTAAATAGTATTTTAGGGATGGCCATACTTTCGTTGGTGTTTACGGCAGTGATAATTTTGGCATATTCCAGTGCAATATCACAGATTTACAAACAAAGGCAAATTTCACAAATAAAGAGTGATTTTATAAATAACATGACCCACGAGTTCAAAACTCCCATAGCAACCATTAATCTGGCGCTGGATTCACTTAAAAATCCTAAAGTTAAGGATAATAAGGAGTTTTTAGATCGTTACTTGGGGATGATAAGGGACGAAAACAGAAGAATGAATGCCCAAGTTGAGAATGTTCTTAGAATCTCTAAACTTGAAAAGAACGAGTTAGATCTTCCTAAGGAACGCTTGGATTTAAAGGATATAGTTGAAGAAGCCATTTCTCACGTAAGCCTTATTGTAGAAGATAGGGGAGGATATATTAATACCCATTACGGAGCTTTAAAATCAACTGTCTTGGCCAATGAATCACATTTAAGCAATGTAATAGTAAATATTTTGGACAATGCAATTAAATATTCTGAAGAAGAGCCCAAAATTGACATCTATTCAGAAAATGTAAAAAATAGCATTATTCTCAAAATTCGCGACCAAGGCATGGGAATGAGCAAGCCTGTCCAGAAAAAAATATTTGAAAAATTTTACCGAGAACACACAGGTGATATTCACAACGTTAAAGGGCACGGTCTTGGACTGGCCTATGTAAAACGCATCTTGGACGACCACGATGCCGAAATTTACGTAGAAAGCGAAAAAGGAAAAGGCAGCACTTTTATTATAAAACTACACTTAATATCTTAAAATTATGGAAACAGAAAACAAAAAAATCCTTCTTGTTGAAGACGATCCCAACTTTGGGACAGTATTGAAAGATTACCTAGCCATGAACGATTATAACGTTACCCACGCTAAAAACGGGATGGAAGGTTTTGAGAAATTTAAAAAAGACGATTTCGATCTTTGCATACTAGATGTAATGATGCCATACAAAGACGGCTTTACACTTGCAAAGGAAATTCGTGAGAAAAACGAAGATGTGCCGATTATATTTCTTACTGCAAAAGCCATGAAAGAGGACGTGCTTAAAGGCTATAAAGTAGGAGCAGATGATTATTTAAATAAGCCCTTTGATAGCGAGGTGCTTTTGATGAAAATCAAAGCAATTATTCAAAGAAAAGCTACTGATTCTATTGCAGACAGTAAGCAATTTGAATTTCAGGTGGGCAATTTCCACTTAAATTCCAAACTGCGTTTCTTGACCTATAACAAAGAAACCCCAATAAAACTTTCCCCAAAGGAAAATGAATTGCTGCGCCTTTTGGCACTTCATAAAAATGATTTGATGCCACGTGAACTGGCATTGACAAAAATTTGGAGAGATGACAATTATTTCACATCACGAAGTATGGACGTTTACATAGCCAAACTTCGGAAATATCTAAGTAAGGATGATGGTGTGGAAATAATCAATATTCATGGTGAAGGGTTCCGTTTGGTGGTGAAGAGTGAAGTGGACAATTAATTGTAAATATTAAGATAAGTGTAAAAAAACGCCTTTATAGGGCGTTTTTTTCTTTTATATAATCTATAATTTCGTTCGGTTGGGTATCATAACCAAACCAGTTGATAGCTTCGTTTTTTTTAAACCATGTATTCTGGCGTTTTGCAAACCTTCGGGTATTTTTTTTAATTTCTGAAATGGCTTCTTCCAAAGAAATTTTACCGTCAAAATATTCAAAAAGCTCTCGATAGCCCACTGTTTGCAGAGCATTTTTGTCTCTAAAAGATAGTAGGGATTTAGCTTCATCTAGTAGTCCGTCTGCCATCATAATATCTACCCTAAGATTTATACGATTGTAAATTAGCTCCCGTTCTGCAGTTAAGCCAATAAAAATAGTATTGAAATCTCTTTTTGAATTTTCCTTTCTAAGAAAAGATGAATACGGCCTGCCGGTAGCTCTATGAATTTCCAAAGCGCGAACCAATCGGTGTGGATTATGAATATCAACCTTTTTATAATATTCGGGATCTATATTTTTTAGTTCCCTTTGAAGTGCTTCAATGCCTTTTTCAGCCAATTCAAAATTTAACCGGTCTCTAATTATCGAAGGCACCTCTGGAAAATTATCCAGACCTTTTATCACGGCATCTACATATAATCCCGAACCTCCAACCATTACAACCACTGTGTTTTTTTTAAAAAGAATTTTTAATAATGCAAGTGAGTCCCTTTCAAAATCGCCAACGGAGTAATCCTCAAAAATACTTTTGTTTTGAATGAAATGATGCGGAACGGCTTCCAGCTCTTCTTTTGAAGGAACTGCAGTGCCTATATTCATTTCTTTAAAAAACTGACGTGAATCTGCCGAAATTATTTCGGTATTAAAAGCTTTTGCAAGTTTTATAGCTAAAGAAGTTTTGCCAATAGCCGTAGCACCCACTACACATATTAGCAATGGTTTTTTTGAAGACATTATGTTTCTATGTGACTTTTAGGGTTTAATTCTTCCCCACATTCATGGCAATATTTTGCATCATCCCGATGTCTTTGCGCCCCACAATTTCTACAGGACTGTGTGTTTACGTGTACATAGTCCTTATCTGTACTCCTTGTGTATTCAGCGCTTACAATTCCTGTGGGAACGGCAATAATTCCATAACCCAAAATCATAATGACCGTTGCCAATAATTGGCCTAAAGGAGTTACGGGGGCTATATCACCAAAGCCCACTGTAGTAAGAGTTACGATACACCAATACACACTTGTGGGAATGCTTTTAAAACCGTTTTCGGGTCCTTCTATGATGTACATCAATGTACCCGCAATTACTGCAATTACAAGCACTGCAAATAGAAAAACCAGAATCTTCGCCCTACTGCTTATTAATGCCCTGCGCAATTTTGTTGCTTCGCCAACGTAGCGGGCTAATTTCAAAATTCTGAAAACTCTTAAAAGCCTCAACGCACGTACGGACAATAAAAAACTGCTGCCCGCAAAAAGAAAGGATATATAAAGAGGAATGGTTGATAAAAAGTCGATAATCCCGTAAAAACTGAAAATGTAAGCTTTCGGTTTTTTTACTGTTATAATGCGTGCAATGTATTCAAAAGTGAAAAATATGGTGATGACCCACTCTCCAATGTAAAGTATCTCGTGATATTTTGCATCAATTCCCTGCACACTTTCCAGCATAACAAGCACAATACTTAGTAAAATAAGAATAAGTAGTATTACATCAAAGAGCTTTCCCATGGGTGTATCGGCCTCATAAATGATTTCGTGAAGTCGGTAACGCCAGGATCTTTTATTGGTTGGTTTCAATATGAAATTTTTGAAGGACTAAAATAAGCAACTTTAGCTTAATTAACTGTATTGGCAGAAAGGTTTACGATTTTAAGTACTTTATTCCTTCGTAAATAATTCTGGATAATGTGTTGCACATCGCGACTGCCCTGCATCGGGTTAATAATAGATTTTAGAATTTCAGGATTGTTAATCTGATAATTCAAGTTATAAAACCCATAACCCTTATAAATTCCATTTTCTATTAAAATAACGGAACGTTCTTCAATTTCCCTTCCGCGATCTATGATTAACATATTTTGGTTATCGTAGCTGCTTTTTTCCAAAAATGCTTTTACACGGTTATTATATTCTTCCACCGACTCCTTACCTACGCACGCCCCATAGCATTCTTTTATAGTAAAATTGAAACATTGTTTTTTGGTATCGTAAAGCCCTGTAAGTTTTTGGCAAAGTTGGTTGTCCTCTGTTATTTTGAAAAGTGTAGATTTTGCCTGTTGATAATTGCTGAAAGTGGTAATGGCTTTTTTTCTGGCATCAGCCTTTTCAATTTTTAGGTTTATATAACCCTTTTCGTCCACAAAAGATGTTAACTGGTGTGTGAAAAGAGTGCGCCGATGTGTTCTATTGAACAAAGGCTTGTTCTGTTTTATTTCTTCAGTTTCTTTTAATAAGGCAACCAGTTCACTGCCTGTTTTTTCAAAAGTAACCGACTTTACTTCTAGTTGTATTTTTTTTGATTTTCGGTTGTCATTAGTAAAATGCTGCAGTAACCTTTTTTTTATGTTTTTGCTTTTACCAATGTAAATTACGTTTCCTGCTTCGTTGTGCATATAATACACGCCTGTTTCGGAGGGAGCATTTTCAATGATATCAAGAAGCTTGGGCTCTAGTTGTCGTTTTGGATCTTTTCGTAAGGTTTCTGTTATTATTTCTTTTGAAGTGTCTTTGGCCAGCAACAACTTGAAAAGTGCTACGGTAGCTTTTGCATCACCTTGCGCACGGTGGCGGTCACTGAGCGGAATTCCCAAAGAGCGCACCAATTTACCCAAACTGTATGAAGGCATATCTGGAATCAATTTTTTTGCAAGTTCAACGGTGCAAAGGGTTTCTTTCTCAAATTGATATCCCAAACGATCAAATTCTGTTGTAAGAATTCTATTGTCGAAAAGCGCATTGTGGGCCACCATAATGCAGCCATCGGTAATTTCAATGATACGTTTGGCCACTTCATAAAATTTTGGCGCGTGCCGAAGCATTTCATTGTTAATTCCCGTAAGGTTTACAACAAAAGGTTGAATGGGTTTTTCTGGATTTACCAAACTTGAAAATTGGTCTACGACTTTGTGACCGTCAAATTTATATATTGCAATCTCGGTGATACCTTCCTCATTATATTTCCCGCCCGTGGTTTCTATGTCTAAAATTGCGTACATCAAATTTTTTATTCACTACCCTAATTAATTATAATTCCGTTCACCAAAAATGGCACTGCCCACGCGCACCATGTTACTGCCGTTTTCAATTGCAACCTTATAATCGCCACTCATTCCCATACTCAAAATTCTTAATTCTGTCCCGAAGTTTCGGGATTGAATTCTGAATTGGTCATATATTTTTTTCAATTTCTGAAATTCTTCCGAAATCTGCTTTTCATCATCGGTAAATGTTGCCATTCCCATCAGGCCAACAATTTTTACGTTTTGAAGTCTTTTAAATTCTTCAGACGAAAAAATTTTTACGGCATCTGCTTCCTCCATCCCAAATTTACTGTCCTCTTCGGCTATTTTTATTTGAAGCAAACAATTAATTGTTCTCTCGTTCTTTTCTGCTTCTTTATTGATTTCTTTTAAAAGCTTCAGGCTATCCACCGCGTGTATCAAACTCACAAACGGTGCCATATATTTCACCTTATTGCGCTGCACGTGGCCAATCATATGCCATTCTATATCCTTTGGCATTTCCTGCCATTTGGCCTCCATTTCCTGTATTTTGTTTTCACCAAAAACGCGCTGCCCGGCATTGTAGGCTTCCATCAAATCACTAGTTGGCTTGGTTTTGGAAACCGCTACCAACGTAACGTTATCGGGCAGTTCTCTATTGAATTTTTTTAAATTCTCTGAAATAGTCATCTTTTTTCTTTTTCTTTCTTCTTTTTTCAGAATTCGTAAATAGTAACGCCGCTTCTAAGCTTTGGTTCAATATAAGTACTTTTTGGAGGCATCTTTAAGCCTTCGTCTGCAATCATTTTTATTTCTTCTGTTGTAACGGGCAACAACCCAAAACCTACGGCGAAGGTTCCCGAATCCACAGCGGTTTTAACATATGCCAAATCCTTTTTTCCGTGGGAATACTCTATGCGTTGATCGTTGCGGAGATCTTCAATACCTAACAGTGGCTTTAAAATTGTTACGTATAGAATGTGTGTGTCTAGAGCATCCAAGGCGTTTTTTATTTCATATTTTGTTTTGCGTAGGTATAATGAATAGAATTCACCATCCAAATACATACTGAAATGATGCAACTTTGAGGGTTTGTAATATTCCATGCCACGGTTTTCTATTCGGAAAAATTCATCCAATTTTATTAGAAACTCTTCTTTTTCCATACCATTAAGGTCTTTTACCAAACGGTTGAATTCGTATATTTTTAAATCGCTTTCAGGAATGAGGTAGCTCATAAAAAAATTATAAGCTTCATCGCCTGTATGGTTTGGGTTTTCTTCCTTTAAATCCTTCGCCAATAAATAAGAAGAAGCAGAGCGGTGATGGCCGTCGGCAATGTATAATGAAGGCATTTCACTATAAATTTCTTGAATTTTTTGCAGGGTTTCTTCATTATCTACGTTCCATACATAATGCGTGTCGCGATAAGTGGTTGTAAACTCATATTCTGGACGGCTCAACATCACAGAGTTTATTATCTCCTCCAATTCAGGATTGTCAGGATAGGTGAGGAGTACAGATTCAGCGTTGAAGCCCACGGTTTTTAAATATTCTTTAAAGATCAATTCCCGAAACTCAAGTGTGTCCTCGTGTTTTTTTATAACATCATCTGCATAATCCTGAACACTTGCGGCGGCAACAATACCGCTAAACTCAAGTCCGTCCCGGTTTACAATTTTATAAATATAGAATGAAGGCTTTTCATCCTGGATAAATATGCCATCCTCCTTAAACTCCTGATAGCGGTTTCTGACCAAGCCATAACGTTCTTCACCTGAAATTTCTTTTTGGTATTTATAGCCCGGATTCACAATGTGCAAAAACGAAAACGGATTGTCCCGCAAGCGCGACTCTACTTGCATTGCCGTATAGCTGTCATAGGAACGTGCTGCAAGAAGACTCACTTTGTCCCGCGTAGGGCGGACGGCTTTAAAGGGGATAATTTTTGCCATTTATTCAGTATTCAGTATTCAGTGGAAGTTGCAATAACAGCCTACAAGTAATTATTTTGAAAACATCTTTGAAATGTCTTCTGCTTTTCGGTTTTGGCTGTAGTCGTAAAAACCTTCACCACTTTTGGCGCCCAGTTTTCCTGCCCTTACCATATTAACCAATAACGGGCAAGGGGCGTATTTAGGGTTTTTGAAGCCTTCGTGCATCACTTTCAAAATTGAAAGGCAAACGTCCAAGCCAATAAAATCTGCTAATGCCAGTGGGCCCATTGGGTGCGCCATTCCGAGCATCATTACGGTATCAATTTCCTTCACGCCAGCCACGCCGTTGTACAGTGTTTCAACAGCTTCGTTTATCATCGGCATCAAAATGCGGTTTGCCACAAAACCTGGGTAATCATTTACCTCTACGGGCACTTTGTTCAGTTTTTTGGAAAGCTCCTCAACAATTTTGAATGTTTCTTCGCTGGTGCTGTAACCTTTAATGATTTCCACCAATTTCATAATCGGCACCGGATTCATAAAGTGCATCCCGATAACCATTCCCGGTCGCGACGTTACCGAAGCAATCTGTGTAATTGAAATAGAGGAAGTATTACTAGCAAGAATGGTATCGTCAGGACAGAATTTATCCAAATCACGGAAAATTTTCAGCTTCAAATCTACATTTTCTGTAGCTGCTTCCACTACAAGACTTGCGTATTCCACACCTTCCTCAAGATTGGTGTAGGTGGTTATGTTTTTGAGGGTTCGTTGCTTATCGGCTTCAGTAATGGTTTCTTTGGCTACCATTCTGTCCAGATTTTTGGTAATGGTGGCAATACCTTTGTCAAGCGATGTTTGTTGAACATCAATCAATTGTACTTTATAATCGAATTGTGCGAAGGTGTGGGCTATACCGTTGCCCATGGTTCCTGCGCCTATTACTGCTACGTTTTTCATTAAAATGAACTTTATGTGATTTATATTTTCTTAAAATTTTCAATTATCAACATTGCAACCCGAAGCGCTTCGGTGCCTTGCATAAGCGATACTTCCGGCGTTCTATCAGCTTTTATGGCTTCGTAAAAACTTTCAAGTTCGTCTAGTATGGCGTTGTTGGCTTCTATTTTTGGGTTTTCGAAATAGATCTGTTTTTTAATACCTTCGGCATTGGTCAAAACCATTGCGAAATCGTCTATTTCCTTTGGAGCGTCCTTCATTTTTACAACTTCGCATTTCTTTTCCAGGAAATCCACTGAAATATAGGCATCTCGCTGAAAGAAACGTGCCTTCCGCATTTTTTTGAGTGAAATGCGGCTTGCGGTAAGATTTGCCACGCAACCGTTTTCAAACTCAATTCGGGCATTTGCTATATCTGGAGTTTCGCTAATTACCGAAACTCCGCTTGCGCTCACAGCTTTTACAGGGCTTTTTACAACGCTTAAAATTGCATCGATGTCGTGTATCATCAAATCCAAAACCACCGAAACATCTGTTCCGCGCGGATTGAATTCCGCCAAACGGTGCGTTTCAATAAACATTGGGTTGTGGATTTTATCCTTAATTGCCTGAAATGCCGGATTAAAGCGTTCCACTTGTCCTACTTGTCCGCGTACCTTCATTTCTTTGGCCAAATCGCGTATCTGTTCAGCTTGCGCAACAGTTTGTGTGATTGGTTTTTCAATAAAAAGATGTTTTCCAGCTTTTATTACTTTTTCAGCACATTCAAAATGAGCGCTGGTGGGTGTTACTACAACCACCATGTCGCTAGCATTTATAAGGCTTTCCATGGAAGGAAAGCTTTTGTAGCCGAATTCAGTTTCTATTTGTTCCGAAGCTTTTTTGCTGGCATCGAAGAAACCCACAAGATCATACTTTGTGGATTGTTGCAGCAATTTCAAATGTATTTTTCCCAAGTGACCGGCACCCAGAACTCCCGCTTTTAGCATTGGCGTGTGTTTTTCACAAATGTACGTGTTTCGGGGGAAAGTTGAAAAGGTTATGGGATTAGAGTTTACAAGTTATTGATACATATTTATGCAAATGTAAATTGTGCTTTGATAACAAATTTGGTTACTTTGTGGTTTAAAATAAACAAGCCGTGAAAGATACATTTACACACCAAGGAATGCGTAAAAAATTGGTCGAAACCCTTAAGGAGAAAGGGATTGTTGATAAAAATGTTCTGCAGGCCATTGGCAAGATCCCACGGCATCTTTTTATGGACTCTGGGTTTGTGGACCATGCCTATGTTGATAAAGCTTTCCCAATTGCTGCAGACCAGACCATTTCGCAACCCTATACCGTTGCCCGCCAAACGGAACTTCTAGAGGTTAAAAAAGGCGATAAAATACTTGAAATAGGAACGGGGAGTGGCTACCAAGCGGCAGTGCTTTTGGAAATTGGTGCAACACTTTATACAATTGAAAGGCAAAACGAACTTTTCAAAAAGACAAAACTTTTTTTACCAAAACTTGGTTACAAACCCAAACGCCTGATATTTGGAGATGGCTATATTGGGCTGGAGGAGGAAGCTCCATTTGACGGAATTATCGTAACGGCCGGAGCACCTTTTGTTCCAAACCCGTTGTTGGCGCAATTGAAAATTGGTGGAAGATTGGTCATTCCCGTAGGTGAAAATACGCAAATTATGACCGTGTTTTTACGTAAATCTGAGACCGAATTTGAAAAAGAAGAGTATGGGGAATTCCGATTTGTACCACTTTTGGAAGACAAAAACTAACGGTTTATATAATACACTTCATTGTTTTGGTTATCAGCATCTTGTTTGTTCCTACTTGGAATAAATCCATGTCGTTTTAAGAGCTTTTTTGAAGGAATATTCCTAAAATCTGTATAAGCTTCGATGGTTTCAAAACCTCTTTGGTTAAAGCCAAAATCCAAAACCGCTTTTAGTGCTTCGCTCATAATTCCCTTGCCTTGAAATTTTGGGTCGAGGTCGTAACCCACTTCGGCATTTTTTTTATCTTCAGAGAAATTCCAAAGACAAATTGAGCCAATCAATACATTTGATTCTTTGGTTGTAATTCCCCAAGCGATGGCTATATCCCTTTTTAGATTTGAATCCAATCTTTCAATATGTGCTTTGGCGGTTTCCAAAGTTTGTGGTTCCCGTTTTATGTATTTATTGATTGCTTTGTCGGAACGTAAAAAGTGAACCCTATCCAAATCACTTGGAATTATTTTCCGCAGATTTAACCGCTCGGTAATTATAATAGGAAAGGGTATTGCCATAATTTCTCTTTGTGAACTTTGTGATTTTGCGGAAAAAAATATCGCAGAAGCGCAGTAAATTTATTTATTTAGAAATTTAATTAATTCGTCTGTCGACTCCTTTGCGGCTTCTTCGTTGTATTTCAAAAGGTAATGCTTTTTGCTGATAAAGGGAATATAGCGATAATACTTTCCTTTTTCCAAACTTGCTACATCGTATCCGTGATATGCATCGTCATACACTTTAATGGTTGCGTTTTCGGCTATCATATACTTCAAAATATCATCAACTTTTACGATTCTGTCCTTTCCGCCTGTCAAAACGAGCACTGGAACTTTTGGTTTAAGTTGAATTTCGTAACCATTTGCAGGATAAAACATTGCAATGCTCTTCACTTTAAGCCTTTCAAGTTCTGAAGTGTCATTTGCCAAAGGAATTAAACCCAAGCCTGCGCGCGACCACCCCACAATACTTCCATCAGAATTGGGATCAATTTTTCCTTTCTGTTTTGCCCATTTTAAGGCTTCTTCCAGCGTCCAAAGAATTTGTGCGGGTTCCTCTTCGTCCACGTCTCTTTTGGAAGCTTTATAAGCTGCGGCATTATCAACCAGCAAAACCGAAATTCCCTCGGCGTTGAGTTTTTCGGCAACGTCATAATAATGCGTTGTGTCCTTAAAAATCCGCAAGCCACCGGTTCCGGGAAGAAATACCGCCCATTTGGAAGCATCGTAATCCTTCGCTTTTTGAAAGTGGAAAAAGTCTGTCATTACTGCATCTTTCGGCACTTTTTGCATCGGGATACAGCTTGTGAAAAACGAAAAGGCGAGTATTAATTTAAATATGGTTTTCATAATAATTTTATTTAAAGCCCTAACAAATCCAAAAACTTCAATCCAAAAATGAAGGCCCCATCACTTCCGCCATTGTAGTACGACCGTACATAATCTACACGTAGCAATCTAAACTTACCAATGCCAAGGTTATCTATACCTACGGAAAATTCTGAATATGGTTTTCTTTCTTCGGTACTTAAAAAATGTGCGCCAGCTACCAAGTTGAGGTTGATTTGATTGATTCCGGGGATTTTCCCCAAAATCCACCCGCGGAAATCATGCTCCAAATGTCCCTCAAAATAGCTTTTGTTGGTGCTGAAATCGTAATAGGGCATCAAGTTAAAAACATTGGTATAATTCGGCGAAGTGCCCACCCGCGTTTGGTTTCCGTTGAAGTGTTTGTAATCAATAAACGAGATTCCATCGCCATTTGCGAATGTTCCCCCTTTTAAATTGTAGTAGAACTGGCCCTTATTTCCCAAGGAAATGGATTGGTTCAAACTGGCTTCAAATTGGGTGTAATCATAATAGCTTTCAGTAATCGCCGTTCCGTTTTCCACCGAAAGATTTAACTCAGGGTATTTGTTGTCGCCAATGTTGAATTTCATATCAGGGTTCGAAAAATACTTTTGTGCGAAGTTGATTCGCGTGCGGATTTTGCTCTTTACAATGTTGTGTTCCTCAATCGCAGCGTTGTTGAAATCGTTTGGAGCCAATGGGTTGTTGCTCGTGTAGCTTACATCATCAAAAGGAATGGTAACATAATCGGTATTGTTGAAAAGCGGCTTTCTGTTTTCATAAGCCACAGCGGCATACAGGTGCAGCCCGTTAAAAACTTCCTGACTGTAGCCGATTCGTCCGAAATTAAGCTCGTACAGCTTCATATAGTTTCTTTCAAAGAAAAGGGTGGCGAAAGTATTTATAAGTGGTGAAATAGGTTCGGAAGCGTTAAATTGGGTCACTGTGCTTCCTCCGGAAAGAGAAATACGCAATTTATCGGTCCAATTAAAATTCCGAAGAATGTCTGCCGTAAACCGAAGTCTATCTTCCGCAATGCCATAATCTGCACGAAGAGCTGCCGAAAGGGTATTGGTTTGGTTATCATCGTACCATTTGTTAAACGTTAGTCCCGCCGTACTCTTCCAGCCCTGTATGGTGTTGAAATTTATGTTGGGCAACGGGCCTTCATAGCCAACAGACCATTTTTCAAAGGAATTTTTAAAGGCATAGCCTGTTAACAAGCTCAAAACACCAGGTTTGTTTGACTTGGCATCGAGCGAATCCAAATAGGGCTTGGAGCGTCTTAAAACCTGGATGCTGTCTTTTTTTATGTAATCCTTAAGCTCTTCATCAGTTAAGGGCACGGGGCGGCTACCTCTCCAAAACAGACTGTCTTTTTTGTTGGCCTCGGGTTTAAAGGAAAGCACTTCGTTGGTAAAGGATTTTTTGGTAAACTGTGGCTTAAAATCATAATTGCTGTAAACGGCTATAAAACGACCATCGCCCTCCATTCCCAAAAAACCGAAACCGAAATCGACGGATTGTGAAATTTTCACCCAAAACTCATTTGTAGTATCGTGCTTATAATTCTGCTTCACCATCAAATTGCTCACAAAGGGCACTTGTATGGCGGCGCCAGTTGTAGAAAGTTCCACGCCGTAAAGTTGCCAATCGTCTTCAACTATATAAAC
Organism: Aequorivita sp. UBA3180; assembly: GCA_002364215.1. Classification (GTDB taxonomy): domain Bacteria; phylum Bacteroidota; class Bacteroidia; order Flavobacteriales; family Flavobacteriaceae; genus Aequorivita. The sequence continues at coordinate 19,075 of DEXQ01000008.1, forward strand.
GTAGCCTTGCCAAACCCTGTCATTTGGGCGTTTGGGAATGACTTTTATTTTATTGATAAGTTTGGGGCCTTCGTAAAAAACGCCGTCCAATTTATAGTTGTAATAGCTCAGCGCATTATTGGCAATGGGTGAAACGAGAGCTGCGTTTAATTCAATCGTATTTTCATAAAAAGAAAGATTGGCGCTTTGTGCACTGTTAAAGCTGAAGCCGTTATCGTTCCCGCTTACTTTGCTGGCAATTATTTTTTCAGTGAATTTATCGGGTTTTTGGTAGGCTATTTCTGAGATGGTTTCTGAGAGGTAAATGATGCCCGTACGTGTAGAATCAAGCATTCCGTCAAAATCACCCACTTCCTGCCCCATTATTTTTTCGGGTACGTTCTTTACTTTCCAGAGGCCGCGTGAGTAAAAGTCTGCAGAGTATTCACTTAGCTTTTCTAGGTTTTCTTTGCGTTGTGCGATTGTCTTTCGAATGATACGATAAGCGGGATCTTCTGAAGTGTTAACCACAACTTCATCTAGGCTGGTGGTTTCTTCCTCGAGGGAAACGTTTAGAATAAAAGGAAAAACGTTGGGGGAAATGGTTTTGGTCAAGGTTTTATAACCCAAAAACTGAAAGATGATTTTGTAATCAGTATTTTCAGCTACATTTAGTGAATAATTACCATCGTCATTTGTGGTGGTGCCTATGTAGCTATCTTGAAGATAAATGTTTACGTAGGGCAGGGGCTGACCTTTGGTATCAGTGACTTTCCCGATTATTTGGGCTTGAAGAAAATACGTTGAAAAAAGTAGAAAAACAAGGATTGTTTTTTTCATAAAAAGGAACAATGGGTACTATGGTTTATTCTTCAACCAAAATACCAAAAGCTTGTGTGCCAGTAAAATTTTTATGAATTAATTATTAAAAGCCTTTTTAATCCTGCTTAGCTGTTTTTTAGAGTCGCGTTCTTTAATGGCTTCGCGTTTGTCGTATTCTTTCTTACCGCGGCAAAGGGCAATATCTACCTTGGCCAAACCTTTATCATTGGTGAAGAGTAATAGGGGTATTATCGTAAGTCCGCTGTTTTTTACTTCTTTTTCCAGTTTTTTTAGTTCGCTGCGGTTCAATAGTAGCTTGCGCTCGCTTTTTGGGGAATGGTTGTAATGGGTGGCGTGGCTGTATTCCTGCACGGTCATGTTAATCACGAAAAGCTCCCCATTGCTGAAATCGCAAAAACTTTCGGCAATAGATGCCTTGCCTTCGCGTATGGCTTTAATTTCGGTACCTCGAAGCACAATGCCAGCAGTATAGGTATCGAGAATTTCGTACTCAAACTTAGCTTTTCGGTTTTTTATTTTTACGTTTTTCTGAATTGCCATAGCTACAAAAGTAGAATGAATAATGAAAAATGTATAATGTTTAATGAATAATTAATAAAGAATATTTTTAATCACAAATCACAAATCACATATCAACAGTAATGGTCTCAACTTTTTTGTCATTGCCGTTTATGGTTACCTTAAAAAGTGTGGAATTATCATTATCGTCCATATCCTCAAATTTTTCTTCGCCTATTAGCTGGTTTACCAATTGCGGGGTGGTGTTGCTGTGGCCCGCAATAAGCACAGTCTTGCCGTTCGTTTGTTTTAAAAATTCTTCCGAATAAACAGTATTGGGGTCGTAGCGCTTTGGGGAAATCTGTTTTTGCTGTGCTATGAGCGAAATGGTCTGCTTGGTACGCAAGTATTTGGTAATGTAAATTTCATCAATTTTGATGGGTTCAAAATAAGAGGCCCATCGCTTGGCGCGCACCATGCCGTCTATATTTAAAACAGGATCAGGATCTTTTGGGTCTGTGCGCACTTTTTCGGCATGGCGTATAAGGTAATAGGTGGCGCTGTAATTACCAGAAATACTTTCCTGGGTTTGGGGAGTCTGTGAGGTTTCTTCTTTATTCTTTTGTTGGCCGCAGAATGTAAAAAATGGCAATAGTGTTAACAATACGATGAAATGTTTCATAAAGATATTTTTAAATAACATTTTTTAAGATTCATTGGCAAAGTTATAACTAAAACTGTGGAATCTTTAATATTTCATTATTAGAAATGGGCGGGTTCCTGTTGTAATTTTATAAAACGAAAAAGAAAAATTAATTTAACTTAAAACAAAAAAGCTATGAACGAAGATCAGTTTAAAGGAAAATGGAACCAAGTAAAAGGTAAATTTAAGCAGAAATACGCAGACCTTACCGATGATGACCTAAAGTATGCCGAAGGAAAATCGGACGAATTGCTTGGTCGCCTTCAAGAGAAAACAGGTGAATCCAAAGAAAAATTGAAGGAACAGATTGACAAGTGGTAGTTTTAAACTAAACTTTAGTTACCGCTTTATTTGAAGCCGGACCCCTTAAAATTTCAATGTTTGAAATTTTAAGGGGTCTTTTTTTGGCCTAATGCGGCTATTAATGAATTAGAGATACACAAAACCCCCAAGTAAATTCTTGAGGGTTTTTCAAATTGACTAATTAATCCAATCTCTATTCAACTAAATTCTCTTGGTTTCTAAATACCAGTGAGTCATCAAAGCTATCGAGCAAGATTATACTGTCAGTGGTTATTTTTCCGGCGAGGATTTCCTTACTTAGCTCGTTCAGCACTTCCCGCTGAATTACCCTTTTTACAGGTCTTGCGCCAAACTGCGGATCAAATCCTTTTTCCGAAAGGTACTTAATGGCTTCCGGTGTGGCATCCAGCACGATGTTCTGTTTCAAAAGCATTTTGGAAACGCCTTTCAATTGTAGCTTCACAATCTGCTGAATATCGCTTTTTGAAAGCGGGGTAAACATGATGATGTCGTCAATACGGTTCAAAAACTCTGGGCGCACGGTCTGCTTTAAAAGCGCCAGCACTTCTATTTTGGCTGCTTCCATTGCGGTCTCGGGATCTTTTACAGTCTCAAAGCGCTCTTGGATTATATCGCTGCCCATATTGCTGGTCATAATAATAATCGTGTTTTTGAAATCTGCAAGTCGCCCTTTGTTATCAGTCAATCGGCCTTCATCTAGAACTTGAAGCAAAATGTTGAACGTATCTGGGTGTGCTTTTTCAATCTCGTCTAATAAAACCACACTATATGGTTTGCGTCTCACGGCTTCGGTAAGCTGTCCGCCTTCTTCATAACCCACATATCCCGGAGGCGCGCCCACCAAACGGCTCACGCTGTGGCGTTCCTGATATTCGCTCATATCAATTCGCGTCATTGCATTTTCATCATCAAACAGATATTCCGCAAGGGCTTTTGCAAGCTCGGTTTTACCTACACCCGTTGTTCCAAGGAATAGGAAACTACCAATAGGTTTTTTCTCATCCTGCAATCCCGCACGGCTACGGCGAATGGCATCACTAACCGCAACAATGGCTTCATTCTGCCCAACCACACGTTTGTGGAGATGGTCTTCCAAAGTCAACAGTTTTTCGCGATCACTTTGAAGCATTTTGGTAACAGGTATTCCGGTCCATTTTGCAACAACTTCTGCAATATCCTCACGCGTTACTTCTTCCTTAATCATAGAAGTTCCTTCGTCATTTTCTGCAAGTTGGGTTTCCAATTTACTTAAGGCAGCTTGTGCATCTTTAATTTTTCCGTACCGAAGTTCTGCCACTTTTCCAAAATCGCCCTCGCGTTCTGCACGTTCTGCTTCCAGTTTAAAGTCTTCAATCTGTGTTTTTAGGTTTTGAACATTGTCAACCACCTCTTTTTCACTTTGCCATTTTGCGTTCAGCTCATTTCGCTCTTCCTTTAAATTTGCAAGATCTGCGTGAAGCGCTTTCAGCTTCGTTTCGTCTTTTTCACGTTTTATGGCCTCGATTTCAATCTCAAGTTGCATAATCTTTCTGTCCAAAACATCCAGTTCTTCAGGCTTTGAATTGATTTCCATTCTAAGCTTTGATGCCGCCTCGTCCATCAAATCAATCGCCTTATCGGGAAGAAAACGGTTTGTAATATACCTTTCTGAAAGTTCTACGGCAGCAATAATCGCTTCGTCTTTAATGCGAACTTTATGGTGGGTTTCATATTTCTCCTTTATACCTCGAAGTATTGAAATGGCACTTTCGGTATCGGGTTCGTCAACTACGACCTTTTGGAAACGGCGCTCCAATGCTTTATCCTTTTCAAAATATTTTTGATATTCGTCCAAAGTGGTTGCACCAATTGCACGCAGTTCTCCACGGGCAAGGGCGGGTTTCAAAATGTTTGCGGCATCCATTGCGCCCTGTCCGCCACCGGCACCGACAAGGGTGTGGATTTCATCAATGAAAAGGACGATATCGCCCTCACTGGAAGTTACTTCCTTGATAACGGCTTTTAGACGCTCTTCGAATTCGCCTTTGTATTTCGCTCCTGCAATCAGCGCGCCCATATCCAAAGAATAAATTTCTTTAGAGCGTAAATTTTCAGGCACATCCCCATCAACTATTCTGTGCGCCAAACCTTCTGCAATTGCGGTTTTACCTGTTCCAGGTTCACCTACGAGCATTGGGTTGTTTTTGGTTCTTCGGGAAAGGATCTGAAGAATTCTTCTAATCTCCTCATCACGGCCAATCACAGGGTCGAGCTTGCCGTCGCGGGCAAGTTGGTTAAGATTTTTGGCGTATTTATTCAAGGAATTATAAGTTTCCTCAGCACTTTGTGACGTAACGTTTTCGCCCCCGCGTAATTCTTCAATTGCGGCTTTCATTCCTTTTTCGGTTACGCCTTGGTCTTTTAGACTTTGTGCAATTGCGCTTTTGGAATTCAAGATTGCCAATAATAGATGCTCTATGGAAACGTATTCATCGCCCATCTTTTTTGCTATATTGCTGGCTTCGATTACCGTTTTGTTGGCTTCGCGCGAAAGCATAATATCGCCTCCGGAAACCTTTGGAAAGCTTTCCAATTGCTTGTCCAGAATTTGTTTTAGTGTAACGAGGTTTACGTTAAGTTTTTTTAAGATGAATGGTGTTACATTTTCATCTACCTCAAAAATAGCTTTGAGGATGTGTTCGTTTTCAATCTGCTGCTGTCCAAAGCCTTGCGCAATCTGTTGCGCTTGCTGTATGGCTTCTTGGCTTTTTATTGTAAAGTTGTTAAAGTTCATATATATAGTTGTTATTTCTTGTTTGTTTTTGAGTATTTCAAATACAAAGCCACACTAAAATTAAGACAAAATGTCCGTGAAAACCACTTGTTTAACGGACATTATGACTGATTTAAGATTTTGCTTTTTATAATTTCTTTTAGATAATGTCATGGCTATAACTTGTAGTTTTGTAAAAAAAGAAAACCATGGGATTATTAGATATATTTAAAACGCCGAGAGAAATTGCAAAAGAAGAGATAGTAGAAGTGCCGTGGCACGTTTTGGGCAAAATGGACCAATTGGATGAAATAGTTGAAGAATCCAAAAGCAAACCTGTTGCTGTTTTTAAGCACTCTACTCGTTGCGGAATTAGCCGAGGGGTTTTAAAATTGTTTGAAAAAAACTACAAGCTTACTGACGCTCAGCTAAAACTATACTATTTGGACCTGCTGCAAAACCGTGATATTTCAAACGAAATAGCCGCCCGTTTTAAAGTGCATCATGAAAGTCCACAGATGATAGTAATTAAAAATGGGGCAGTAGTGCATCACGATTCACACCATTCTATTGAGGCTTCGCATTTGGAGCGATTTGTTTAAAACTAAAAGGAATTATCCCTCAAAATCTCCTTAAAACGTTCTTTTATATCTGTTCCGGCATCAAACACCATTTGTTCGTTATTCGGAAAAGGTATGAAATAGTTATTCAGTAGCCTTCGATCTTCAGCAGTCAGGGCGCGTTCATCGCCTCGATATTTCGCAAATGCATTTTCAAAAACAAATTCCGAAGAAAGAGGGAAGCTGTTTAATTGACGTCGTTTGTTTAAATCTTTGTAAACCACAGTGCCGCCTACCAACACACTTTTTTGTTGGGTAGTAATAGTAACTTGTGCCGAAACATTAATAAACTTATCAATTTTGATTGGGTTGCCCAGACTGTCACGCACAATATTTCCTTTCCGGTCACGACCATATTCCTGTCCATCCTTAATGCGCTGTGTGCGGATGTATTGTTTGTTTGAAATTCGTTCAGGGGAAATTTGGATGGTCTGAAAATTTAAATCAATTCCCAAATCATAATTAATTCCGTTTTCTCGTTGGCCGTGATATTCAGTCCAAAAATCATCCAAACCATAGGTGTTGAAATCAAGCAAATCCCGCTCTAACCGAAATGGAATAAACTGACCAGTATGATTATTTAAAGTAACAAATACGAAATCTGTTCCGCGAAAGCGGGTATCTTCCCTAAGCTGATGTACGTCGCGATAATTCGGTTGCACTTCCTCCAGTTCGCATAAAACATTAAAAGCACTTCGGTAATCTTTTTTCGTGTTGCGCTGCATATAAACGATGGCCTCCTGGTACAACGCCTTTACATACGCATTCTTGGCCGCCAAGAGGTCATTGCTATAATCTGAAAACACGAAATTCGCCTTTCTGCCCATTTCGTTGCTGTAAAGCGGAAGCAAAGGCCGGATCAGATCTTGACGCGCCTGCAGATCGAGATAAGTATAGTAAATTTCTTTGGCGCCAGCAGGACTATTTTCCTTTTTCAGAAAATTAATATGGCGAGTGTCGTCCTCCTTGGCCTTTAAATAAGCCTCTTCCAAAAGACGGATGTGCGGTTCATATTCTTTTGCGCCCTTATCTTTTTGAAGTTTTTTTACGGCAAGCTCAATGGCTTGGTCATAATCGCCTCGGGCAACAAACTTTTGGGTACGTTTAACGCTATTGCAGGAAATGCTGAAAAGTGCAGTAAATAGGAGTAAGTAAAAAGCCTTCATACCGAAATTGATTTGGTTATGAAGGCTAAATTACAATAGTAGTGCCAAATATTATTGTTTGATGGCAGGTAAAAGCTTTGTTCTACATTCCCCAAAACCAATCCGCACTTTTTCGTTTTTACAGAAACCTTTTAAGATAACGGTATCATTATCGTTTATAAATTTACGTTCTGACCCATCGGAAAGTTTAATAGGCTTTTCCCCGCGCCAAGTAAGTTCTAGCATAGAGCCATAACTATCTGGCGTTGGACCTGAAATTGTTCCGCTTCCCATCATATCGCCACTGTTCACGTTACAGCCATTAATGGTGTGATGTGCCAACTGCTGGCTCATATTCCAGTACATATATTTAAAGTTTGAAGTAGAAACTTTTGTTTCAGTTCCTTTTTCAGGAGCAATATATACTTCAAGGTTTATGTCGTAGCTTTTCTTTCCTTTATACTGAAGATAGGGTAGTTGCTCCATTTCGGGTTTCGGGCCTTCAACTTTGAAAGGTTGCAGTGCGTCCAAGGTTACAATCCAAGGCGAAATGGACGAAGCAAAATTCTTCGCTAAAAATGGTCCGAGCGGCACATATTCCCACTTTTGAATATCTCGTGCACTCCAATCGTTGAAAAGTACTAATCCGAAGATATATTCTTCTGCCTCATCAACAGGAATTGGCTCTCCCAATACATTTGCATCGGTAGTTATGAATGCCATTTCCAATTCAAAATCTACCAATTTGGAAGGGCCAAACACAGGCTCCGTTGCACCCTCTGGCATGGTTTGTCCCCAAGGTCGTCGGGCATTAATTCCGCTCGGGATTATTGAGGAGCTTCTTCCGTGATAGCCTACGGGTATGTGAAGCCAGTTTGGCATCAAGGCATTATCTTTTCCGCGGAACATAGTTCCAACGTTCGTTGCGTGTTCCTTGCTGGAATAAAAATCAGTATAGTCACCCACTTGCACGGGTAGTTGCATTTCTACTTCATCCATCGTGAAAAGGATGTGCTGTCTGTGATCTTTGTTATCGCGAAGTTTAGGATTTTCCGCATCAAAAATATCAGCGATTCTATTTCGAACCAAGCGCCACGTTTTTCTTCCATCGCTAATAAAATCATTTAAGGTGTCTTGTAGAAAGATATCATCGGTAAGTTCAATTCCTTTAAAATATCCAAGCTGGTGCAGGGCGCCAAGGTCAATGGCATAATCGCCTATACGGGTTCCTATGGTGATAATATCGTCGCGCGTTAAAAATACGCCGAATGGTATGTTTTGTATTGGAAAATCAGTGTCTGGAGCGGTGTCCAGCCAGGTTTTGCGTGTGGGGTCGTTTGCGGTTATTGGCATTTTTTATATTCTTTTGTAGTTGTAAATAAAACTAGTTAAAAAAAATCAATTTATTAAAAATCAATAAATTAATTCACTTTTCTTTTTTGGTTACAACCTATGTTTTGTTAGTAAAATTCTTCATCAAATATATATATTTCATTATAGTTACCGAATGGATTTGCTATTTTTGATTTTAATTAACTTTTGTGTGAATTTATGCCTTAGGAGTAGCACTCCAAAGCTATAATCGAAAAAAATGAACTCTAAATACAATCTTCAAAACAATAAAATTTTACTATGCAACGTGACGAACAGATTTTTGAATTGATAGAAGCCGAAAAGCAACGCCAATTGAATGGTCTGGAGCTGATTGCTTCAGAGAACTTTGTGAGCGACCAAGTTATGGAAGCCGCAGGTTCTGTTTTAACTAATAAATATGCTGAAGGCTACCCGGGCAAACGCTATTACGGCGGTTGCGAAGTGGTGGACGAGGTTGAACAAATAGCTATTGACCGTGCAAAAGCTTTATTTGGAGCTGAATATGCAAACGTACAACCTCATAGCGGTTCGCAGGCAAACACTGCGGTTTTTGCAGCTTGTTTGAATCCTGGAGATACCTATTTAGGTTTTGACCTTTCCCACGGCGGGCATTTAACGCACGGTTCACCCGTTAACTTTTCTGGAAGACTATACAACCCTGTTTTTTATGGAGTTGACAAAGAAACTGGACGTATTGATTGTGATAAAGTAGAAGAAATTGCCATAAAGGAAAAACCGAAAATGATTATTGCCGGTGCATCGGCGTATTCAAGAGAGATAGATTACAAGCGTTTTCGAGAGATTGCCGATAAGGTTGGCGCGCTGCTTTTTGCAGATATTGCACACCCAGCTGGTTTAATTGCAAAAGGAATTATTGGCGACCCGCTTCCGCATTGCCACGTGGTTACCACAACAACCCATAAAACCCTTCGCGGACCTCGTGGAGGAATGATTTTAATGGGAAAGGATTTTGACAACCCCTTCGGCCACAAGCTTAAAAATGGTAGCCTAAAGAAAATGAGCAGTTTGCTTGACAGTGCTATTTTCCCAGGAAATCAAGGTGGTCCATTGGAACATATTATAGCCGCAAAAGCGATTGCCTTTGGGGAAGCTTTGAAAGATGATTTTCTTCATTATATGGTACAGGTGAAGAAGAACGCAGCCATAATGGCTCAGAAATTTGTTGAAAAAGGGTACGATATTATTTCCGGCGGAACCGATAACCATATGATGCTTATTGATCTTCGCAACAAAAATATTTCAGGTAAAGAAGCTGAGGAAGCCTTGGGCAAAGCCGAAATTACGGTGAACAAAAACATGGTGCCATTCGATGACAAATCGCCTTTTGTTACCAGTGGAATTCGTATTGGAACGGCTGCTGTTACTACGCGCGGGTTGGTTGAAAAGGATATGGAAAAAATTGTCGATTTAGTTGATGAAGTAATTATGAATCATTCAGATGAGGCCAGATTAGAAGGCATTGCTGAAAAAGTAAATGAAATGATGGCAGGGTTGCCACTTTTTAAAAACTAAAAATGATTTATACCGAACGACTTAAATTAAGGGAGTACACTTTACAGGATGCTCCCTTTATTTATAAACTTATGAACAGCGAAGGCTGGCTTAAAAACATTGGCGACAGAAACATCAAATCTCTTGAAGACGCCGAAGCTTATATGCAGAAGAATTATTTGAGCAGTTATGAAGAGCATGGCTTTGGTCCTTATTTGGTTTCATTGATAGAAAACGGTACACCAGTTGGCTCCGCTGGACTATATAAGCGTGATACTCTTGAGCACCCAGATATAGGTTTCGCTTTTTTACCTGAACACGGCAGGAAAGGTTATGCTTTTGAAGCTGCGCAAGCCGTTATGCAGTTTGCTTCAGAAACATTAAAACTGAAAACCATAGTTGGTATAACTATTCCGGAAAATATTTCTTCAATAAAACTATTAAAAAAGCTCGGTCTTTCGGAAGTGGGAAACTATACCTACGAAGATGGGGAGGAACTTTTATTATTTTCAAATTAAAAAAATGATTACAGAAAAAAACAGACAATTTATAAAACGTGCTATCGAACTTTCTGAAAAAGGATTGGATAGTAATGCCGGAGGCCCTTTTGGAGCAGTGATTGTAAAAAATGGAGAAATTATAGCCGAAGGTTTTAACCAGGTTACTTCAAGCAACGATCCTACGGCTCATGCTGAGGTTGTGGCTATCCGGAAAGCATGTGAAAAATTAGACTCTTTCCAACTCGAGGATTGTATTATTTATACTTCCTGCGAGCCTTGCCCAATGTGCTTGGGTGCCATTTATTGGGCGCGACCAAAAGCGGTTTACTACGCCTGTACTAAAGAGGATGCAGCGGAAATAGGCTTTGACGATGATTTTATTTATGATGAAATTGATAAAAATATTGAAAACCGAAACATACAATTCATCAATCTGGAAAGGGAAGAGGGGCGTAAAGTCTTTAAAAAGTGGGAAGCCAAGGAGGGAAGAATTGATTACTAATTTACTTTTTTTCAAAATGAAGAATTTGAAACGAATCATCTTCCTTGGAATTGCAGCGATAGCTTTTGCCTGTGGCAAGGATGAACCGTCCAAGGCTACAATTACAGGGCTTTGGAAACTGGAAAGTATGAAGGTGCGCGACACCACAACCAATACCTGGAGCGATTACAAAGGCGGAATGGACGGTTATTTGTTGTATGATAAAAATAAACATGTAGCACTTCATCTATATGAAAATGGTTACGAAAAAGCAGGAATTGAATTCCCTAATTTCAACGATTCCATTTCTTTGGAAGCCTTGAAACATATCACCAAATCCTACTACTATATGGGTAATTACAAAGTTTCTGAAGCGGATAGTATTGTTTCGCACTTCAAACTTTCACACTCCAACCCTTCTGAATTTGGATTGACTGCCGAACGAAGGTTTTATTTCAGTGGTGATACGTTGGTAATGCAACCCGTGGAACGCAAAAACTCTAAACTTAAATTGAAATGGTTACAAGTAAAATGATTGTTTTCAAAGATTGATATAAAAAACCCGTCTTATTTGACGGGTTTTTTATATTAATCTTCGGGGAAGACCGTGGTCTCATATGCACCGGCATCAGGCGGATTGCTTCTGGAAGTTCCATTTAAATCTGTTAATGGAAGTACGCCGGCTTTCCCTATATTTTCTGCTCCCGAGGTTCCAGTTTCAATATTGAAATTGTTCATTTCAGTATTTTGGAAAACAGGATCTAAATTAAATTTTGTTGCAGTATATAAGGCACTGTTGTTAAAATCATATAACGGATCATTATCAAATTCCCCAGTAGGGTCTTCAAAACGCAGCAAACAATTTTCAAAATTGAAATTGAAAGCGCCCCCTGTAACTTGGAAAAGCGAAAGCTCACGACGTTCGTTACCGTAAATAATACAGTTTTTAAAGTCTGCTTTTATCAAATCGAAAACAAGAATTTCGGTGGAAGTTTCCAAGCTGTTGTCCAATGAAACGGCAGGGAAGGAACGGAAACCGTTGGTCCAATAATTGGCAAAAGTGCAGTGTCTAAATTCGTAACTTCCGCCCAATTGTATAGCCAAAGAGGATTGGCCACTATTGTTTATTACCATATTTTCAGCGTCGATACTTCCCGTCCTGGAAAGTAAACCAACGTTGGTGCTGTTGTAAATCTGAACATTTTTTAACGTAACCGGACAGTCTTCCATTAAAATACCTACGGTACTGTTTTTAATTGTTGTATAATTAAATTCATTGTCCACACTTCCAGAGGTTAGCCAAATAGTAAGCCATTGTCCCGGAACATCGGCAAATGCTGGTTCCAGCCTATCGCCCTCAAAAATTACCTCATTTTCCATTGCCTCACGATCTAAACTTGGTAAACCTAGTGATTTCATCGATGCGTTTTGTGCTACGATTATTCCACTTCCATCGTGAAAATGAACACGGGCTCCAGCTTCTACCGTAAGTGTTTTATTTCCTGGAACGGCAGCATAACCGTATATTACATATGGCTTTTCATTAGTAAAAGTAAGTTCATCATCTTCGAGAAAAAATCCTTTTACAAGTATATCCTCTCCGTTTTCGTCTTGTCCTAAGTTTAATGTTTCAGTGGTTCCGTCAGCATATTTTTCAGGGAAAAGAAAAACAGCATCCTTTACGAGCGTTACCAATTCTACTTTTTGTTCGTTACCGCCACTATCAAAAAGAAGTTGGTCTGTATAAAGAAAATCCTTCGGATTCGTGGGCAGATTATTGATGTCGAATGTGGTTTCAATAAAAATGAAGATACTGTCCTTAGCCAAAACCTGTACGTTCTCAAACACTTTTCCGGGCATTCCATCAACGTTCAACCGATAGTTGGAAGCTTCTCCCTGAGCCAACCGTAGGGTAGGAATATTAATATCCTCGTCACTTCGGTTATAAACCTTTAAATTATAGGTGCTGCTCCCAATATTGGTGAAAATAGTATCAAGATAAACCGTGTCTTTGGAAAATTCTAAGTTCCCAGTGCTGGCAACGGTTTCAAAATCGTTGCGGCAAGAACTCCATAATACTAGGCAACACAAAATTGCCAAACCGTATAAATACCTCATTCAAATATAATTTTGGTAAAAATATAACTTTTTATGAAGCTAATTATTGTAATACAAAGAACTTTTCAAAAGCCAATTACAACGGGTAATTTGCGCAATTCGGCCAAATGCAATTACTAACCACTACTTATTATTGCGTTTTGCTTTTCGCAATGCCCTTTTTTTGGCAATCTTTATTTTGCGGAACTTCACGGTATTTTTATAAGCTTGTTTTGCTTTTTCATACCAATCCGGATCTTTGTACGACACGTAATCTTCAGAACTTTCCCAAGAAATACCACCCACAACTACTTCACCCAGAAAAAAATCCCCCGCTTCCAGAGATACATCAATATTATTTGAGACATTTGAAACCGTAATTTCCTTAGTTTCAAACCCTACATAGCTAAATACCAAGACATCACCCGGTTTGGTTTCAATACTATAATTACCGTCAAAATCTGTCTGTGTTCCTTTGGAAGTTCCCTTAATAATAACATTTGCTCCTGGAAGCGGTAAGGCTGTATCGTCAGACACCACTCCTTTTGTAATGAATGAAACTTGTTCAGTCTTTTCCTCTATTTGCTGCACGGCAATTCTCCCTAATACCGAAGTGGTAACAGGAGTTTCTGAAATTAAATAAATGTCTTGTCGCTCTGATTTATTGGACAATTTAATATGGTGCTCTATAAAATTCTCCTTTTGAAAGGTTAATTGCTCTCTATCTAAAGTTACTATGCTGTACTCTCCATTTTTATTGGTCCATTCTCTGGCTCCGGTTTCGTTTGAAGAAATTGCAACGTTTTTTAAAGGGTTTCCATTTTCATCCCTGATAGTTCCAGTGGTAACAATTTGAATTCTGTCCAAACTATTGCTGAAACGACCAATTCCTAAAGAAACCATTGGTTTTTCCGAAAGTGAATTATTTTCAGACCCTGGATTGTTTGAAAAGAGCGTCAGTGGAAGTAACATCGAGGCTGCCAGAGGAGCAAAACTTTGTCCGCTTTTACGCTCCATTTTTACTTCGCGGTTTAGTTGTGATTTTTTTACCCTGCCACAGGCATTTTTGCTTTTAGTAAGGATTTTAACCAATTCTTCATCTGTTTTTGAAGTGAGATCGAAAACATCTTTGGTGCAAACACTGCAATATTTTCCCTTTTCAGTTGCGGTCATTTTAGCCCAATCTTCGTGGCAAGGCTCTGGAATTCGGATTGTGATGGATTTTTTCATAATGATGGTTTTTGTTGATTCAAAGAAACCAAACATCAAACCATAAAAAAACCGCTTTTGAGTAAAGCGGTCGTTTCATTGAGGGAAATGGGAGACAAAAAAATTGCCTCGAATGCACGAATAATTACTTAAAATATTCGTGCATTCGTGGCAGAAAAATCTGCTTCCTTAGATCTGAAATGTTTTATTATTTCAAAAGAATTTCAATCTTAAAAAGCTTATCCCAATTTTTTCCGGTAATGTAAAGTATGTTCGGTTCCCCGTTATATGCAATACCATTAAGCACGTCCAGCTTAGGATGCTGTGTAACTTTGTCCTTTAAATCGGTGAGATCAATAACACCTTCCACGGCACCGTTTGAAGGGTCAATTATAGCGATAGAACCTTGTTGGTACACATTTGCATATATTTTTCCATCAACCCATTCAAGTTCGTTCACACTGCTTATTTTACTGGTGTTTGTAAAAATTTCAATATAATCCTTTTCGGCTAGCGTGTTGGAGTTTAAGGTCCAGATTCTATCGGTACCATCACTTTTATAGATATTCTTTTCGGCATCATGACAAAGTCCCCAACCTTCTTTGCTTTCACCATATACAAAGGTTCCAGTTTGCTCCATTGTTTTCAGATTATAGATAAAACCAGTGTTTTCGCGCCAGGTAAGTTGATATATTTTATTGTTTAATATGGTGAGCCCTTCGCCAAAGTATTGATCGGGAAGACTTACTTTTTGAAGAACTTCTCCGGTTCTGTAATCAGTTTTTCGCAAAGATGATTCCTTATACTGGCCTGTGCTTTCGTATAAGGTATCATTTTCAAACTCAAGTCCTTGGGTATAGGCATTAATATCGTGTGGATACGTTTCCAGTACTTTATAAGTATAAAGTTTTGGTTTTATGGAAGAAAGTATGGTAACTTTCGTAGAAGCTTCATATGTTTCATCATCACTGTATATTTGAGCCCTTAGGGTTTTCTCGCCAAGTTTTTTCCCCGAAAGGGATAAAGTGTTATCTGTTATCGATACACGATCCTTGTTCAAAAAATAGACAACCGAATCTGTTTCAATATTCTTTTTGTTGTTGAGAGAAATAGTAAGCACATCTTCTGTGGTATAAGCTTTCTTTTGGTTCTTAATTTCCAGAGAAAAAGCATCTTTTTTATCTTCAGAATTGCTTCCACAGCTGCCCATCAAAAGCACTAAAAGGGTAGGAACTAAAATGTTATGGATTTTCATTACGAACTATTATTTTTCCGCAAGGTATTTATTAAAATTGAAATGTAAAAATACTTGCAAAAACCTCAAAAAGCCTTATCTTTGCAGCGGCAAGTCCTACACAACCAGCTCCTGTTGAATCCCCCAGGGCGGGAACGCAGCAAGGGTATACGGTCGTAGCGGTGTGATGTAGGTAGCTTGCCATTTTTTGTTCCCTATACCGAAGTTTCGGGACGGGAACAAAAAATGGCAACTTCCAAAAAACAAACTCCAAAATCCAAAAGGCGGAAATCTTTTTTCTCTCTTCTTTTTGACGAAACTATTTGGAAAACACGCCGCAGAAGCGCACCTTTGCTTTTCAACAAGATCTTATGCCAAAAACAGTACTCATTACAGGCGGTTCTTCGGGAATTGGTAAAGCCATTGGCGAATATCTTACCGAAAAAGGCTATCGCGTTTTTGGAACCAGCCGAAATCCCCAGAATATTACTAATTCAGCATTTCCACTTCTGAAAATGAACGTGAATGAAACTGAGTCCATCGAAGCGGTTATTGCTGAAGTTATAGGCAAAGCTCAAAGAATTGATGTTGTTATAAACAACGCTGGGGTAGGCATAACGGGCCCAATTGAAGAAACTCCTGAAAGTGAAATTAAAAAAGCGTTCGACACCAATTTTCACGGCCCTATAAATGTTATAAAAGCTGTGTTGCCACAAATGCGCAAACAAGGTTTTGGGCATATTTTGAATATTACTTCTATCGCGGCATATATGGGACTTCCGTATCGTGGTATTTACTCTGCCAGCAAGGCGGCCTTGGAAATTGCCATTGAGGCTATGCGCATGGAAACCTTGCAGTTTGGTGTAAAAATGACCAACATCGCTCCGGGCGATTTTGCCACCAACATTGCAGCGGGCCGTTACCACGCTCCGGTTTTGGAAAATTCCCCATATAAAAAAGATTACGGTAACACCTTAAAAACCATGAACGAACATGTGGACAATGGCGGTAATCCGTTGGAAATGGCAAAAGTGGTCCATAAAATTATTGAAACCGAAAACCCCCGAATCCACTATAAAGTAGGCTCTTCATTGCAGAAATTTTCTATTGTGCTAAAAAGAATCCTGCCCGATAAGGTCTATGAACGGATGCTTTTGCGGCATTATGGGTTGAAGTAAAAGGGAATATGTTTATGAAATTTTATTTAAAAATTTTATTGACAATATCATATTTAGTGGGATTGGCTTATGCGGTAACATTTTATTATATAGATTTTTTTCTTTGGATAACGAATAATCTAGTTCCTTTTGAATATCAAAACCTTCTAGTTTGCATACTGTATTTACCAGCGTTAGCTTATTTAATTTTTAGAATTTGGAAATTCAAAAACATTGATAAAAACACAAAAGGGAATTGGACTGTATTATTACTATTTGTGAGTATAGTTACTATGCCCATTTATATATGGAGAAAGGACGATATTTTTATTGAGGAAAACGACAATAAAAGGAACTAGATTATCCCCACATTCCTATTTTTATTACCCATATTTCACATTTTACTTTCCGCATTTCATATTTTCCTTTTTTACTTTCACATTTTACCTCCCACCTTTCATATTTCACTTTCGAAATTTCACGTTTTACCATTCACATTTCACATTCTTCTTCCCACATTTCACATTTTCACTCGAACAATTCACATTTTCCTCCCCGCAATTCACATTTTCCTTCCCGCAACAACAGACAACCTATAACAGAGAATTGAGAACAGACAACTAACTTATAAATCTTTTTCAACAACGCTATTTCATGGAAACATTCTTCGCTATTTTTACATCAATAATATAAATCCACATTTATGAAATTCTTTATCGATACCGCAAACCTAGACCAAATACGCGAAGCCCAAGATTTGGGCGTACTTGACGGCGTAACTACAAACCCATCATTGATGGCGAAGGAAGGCATCACCGGCCGAAACAACATCTTAAAACATTATGTGGACATCTGCAATATTGTGGATGGCGACGTGTCTGCAGAGGTAATTGCAACCGATTTTAAAGAAATGGTCAAGGAAGGCGAGGAGCTTGCTGAACTTCACCCGCAGATCGTGGTAAAAGTGCCAATGATAAAGGAGGGGGTAAAAGCAATTAAATATTTTACCGACCACGGTATCCGTACCAATTGTACCCTCGTTTTTTCCGCAGGGCAAGCTTTGTTGGCTGCCAAAGCCGGAGCAACATACGTTTCCCCTTTTATCGGGAGATTGGACGATATTTCAACCGATGGCTTGGAACTTATTGCGGACATCCGTTTGATTTATGACAACTACGGTTTCGAGACGCAAATTCTTGCAGCCTCCGTGCGCCACACCATGCACGTTATCAATTGTGCAAAAATTGGTGCCGATGTTATGACAGGGCCGCTTTCATCCATTGAAGGTCTGCTTAAACATCCGTTGACAGATAGTGGTTTAAAACAATTTTTGGAAGATTACAAAAAGGGGAATTAATTTTTGTTTCGGCGCTCCGTCGCACGACAAGTTTTGATCATTGATTGAAGGTGAAAATATTATCTATTCAAAAAACCTAAAAGCAGCTCTTCAAAATTTGTATTGAATAGGTTGGTTTTTCCTTCAAGGATTATCCCATCCTTATCAAGGACTATTGCACTGTTTTTATACCTTAGAAGAAGTTTTTTTTCAGCATCGCTCAAATTCTCTATCTGAAATTCCTGCAAGGGATTGTAACCCGATTTTGAAATAGTTTGCCGCCATTTTTTGAAGTGGGTATCAGTGTTAATTCCCAAAAAGTCATACTCGGGGTACTTTGACTTCAGTTCGGCAGCGCGGCTGTGAATGTTTTTGTA
The DNA here is from genome assembly GCA_002364215.1 of Aequorivita sp. UBA3180. Taxonomy (GTDB): domain Bacteria; phylum Bacteroidota; class Bacteroidia; order Flavobacteriales; family Flavobacteriaceae; genus Aequorivita. The sequence continues at coordinate 37,216 of DEXQ01000008.1, forward strand.
GTGGGCGGTTGATTGCCCAGACCAGAAATATATGACGGTAGGTGCTTTAATAATGCTTAACAAGTCTTTTACAACATTTTCGGTATTGACCAAAGCCACATTGGGTACTGTGTTTCCGGGAGTAAGTTTTACAGTAGTCTCAAGCATTTTGGAAACTTCTGCAATATGTTTATTATTAGTGTTCATTTTTGAAAATTCCTCAAAAAACCTTCTTTCTTCCTTGGCATCATTTGCGTTTAATAAATACCAAAGGGCGTTATTTCGCAATAAGCTATTTTTAAGCGTATCTGAAGTCACTAAACTATCAATCAATTGGATTTTCCGATGATTAAAGTCGTATGAGTTGCGATCTACCATTGCTACATTATCATATTCTGAGTATATAACATTCTCAAAATACCGGTTCATAAAGCGATAATAGGGGTAATAAAACCTGAGTTCATCACGTTCAAAATCTACATCATTTCTGTAATCAAAAAAGTGCTGGTCAAATTTTTCTGGATTGCTTCGGTTGGCCGCTGTGTATTTTTCTTTTTTTATAAAATAATCATAGTTAATGTTTGCCAAAGCTGCGTTTTTGAAACCTTCGGCAACCTCATATCTATTTATAAAATCTTGATATTCCTGAAGCTTTAGTTGCTTCAGTGAATCTATTTTACGGGTAAATTCTTCTGAAGAAAGCGTATACCAATTTGGTAAATTATTATTTTCAGTCTCATTTTTTAAATAGAGATACATCAACAGATTGTTCTGCTCACCACCTCTTCCTGAATAGGCCAGAGATTCGTCAAAATCCATAGTGTTAATGTGCATCAATAAACTATCGCCAGGTTCAATATAGAAAACCTGGGTTTCACTATGCATAAAGTTATAGAGCCCAGCTTTTATTTTGTCTGTTTTGTATAAAAAGAAGTTGTTTGAATCAAGTTTTACTGTATCCAGAATTTCGTTTCCACGGGAAAAAATAATAAAATCCAATGTTGGGTTTACTATCTGTCCGCTTATCCAGGTAGTTTGTACGGCATTTTCTTCCGTGTCTTTACAGGATAGCAATAAAGTAAGTAATAAAAGAGGAAGTATTTTTTTAAACAATCGCACGCACTTAAGGATTAATAAACAAATGTAGACGACCCTTATAATGCAATTTGTTAAATGGTAGTTAAAAGGATTTTTAAAACGTTAATGTTTTCAGCGTTACACTTAAATAGCTACTTTTGCGCAAAATTTAAAAATTTATGCTTTCAGTTTCAAATCTTTCGGTGCAATTTGGTAAAAGAGTATTGTTTGACGAGGTGAGCACACAGTTCACAAGTGGCAATATTTATGGAATTATAGGCGCCAATGGAGCCGGAAAATCCACTTTTCTAAAAATCATTTCAGGCAAGCAGGATCCTACTTCCGGCCATGTTCATTTAGAAAAGGGCAAACGTATGTCTGTACTTGAACAAAACCACAATGCTTATGATGACTTTATGGTGCTGGAAACCGTAGTGCGTGGTAATAAGGAATTGTTTTCCATAAAAACCCAAATAGACAAACTGTACGAAGATTATACGGATGATAATGCCGAAAAAATTGGTGAACTACAGGTGGCTTTTGAAGAAATGAACGGTTGGAACGCCGACAGTGATGCCGCAGCCATGCTTTCAAATCTTGGTATTGACGAAAGCCTGCATTATACAATGATGAAGGATTTGGATGGAAAACAAAAAGTACGTGTGCTTTTGGCCCAAGCGCTTTTTGGAAATCCGGATGTGCTTATTATGGATGAGCCCACCAACGATTTGGATTATGAAACTATCAATTGGCTTGAAAACTTCCTTGCAAATTATGATAACTGCGTGATTGTTGTTTCCCACGACCGTCACTTTCTCGATGCTGTATGCACCCACATCAGCGATATTGATTTTGGCAAAATAAACCACTATAGTGGTAACTATACTTTCTGGTACGAAAGTAGCCAACTTGCAGCACGCCAACGTGCACAGCAAAACAAAAAAGCAGAGGAAAAACGTAAAGAGCTGCAGGAGTTCATCATGCGTTTCAGTGCAAACGTAGCAAAAAGTAAACAGGCAACTTCACGTAAAAAGATGCTCGAAAAACTTAACGTAGAAGAAATAAAACCTTCAAGCCGCCGCTACCCGGCAATTATTTTTGAACGCGATCGTGAAGCGGGGGACCAGATTTTGAATGTTGAAAACCTATCTGCTTCTATCGATGGAGAAGTGCTTTTCAAGAATGTAGATATCAATTTGGCAAAAGGTGATAAGGTTATTATTTATTCGCGCGACTCTCGCGCTGCAACTGCCTTTTATGAAATATTAAACAGCCACGCAAAGGCAGATACTGGTTCTTTTCAATGGGGGATTACCACTAATCAAAGTTACCTTCCATTGGATAATGAAGAATTTTTCAAAAACAACCTTTCATTGGTAGATTGGTTACGCCAATATGCTAAAACAGAGGAGGAGCGTGAAGAAGTTTTCTTACGTGGATTTTTGGGCAAAATGCTTTTCAGTGGTGAAGAGGCCTTGAAGAAAAGCAACGTGCTTTCGGGTGGGGAAAAAGTACGCTGTATGCTAAGCCGAATGATGATGCAGCGTGCCAACGTTCTGATGCTCGACGAACCTACAAATCATTTGGATTTGGAATCAATTACCGCTTTCAACAATTCCTTGAAAAATTTTAAAGGAACCATTTTGTTAACCACCCACGACCATGAATTTGCACAAACGGTGGGTAACCGCATTATAGAACTTACACCAAACGGTGCTATTGATCGCTATATGACTTTTGATGAATATATGGGCGATAAAAAAATAAAGGAGTTACGCGAGAAAATGTATTCCGTAGAGGCTTAAGATTGTTATCGAAATTTCATAAAAAAGGCAGGCTTTATCTGAAAAAATCAAATAGAGCCTGTCTTTTTAATTTAATAAATGATACTGTTTTTCAACAGTTTTCGTGTTACAAAAACCGTCTTCAATAGTAAAGCCATTTATCAAAAATACAGTTGCACTGATTGGCCAAAATATAATGCTGAGAATTTTTAATAGGGTTCGATAAATTCGATTTTTTAATTTTAATTGCTTACCACTAACAGAAATCGTTCTGATTTTCAATACTTCTTTACCAATAGTAACTGAATTTCCAAAAACGTCACATAAAATAAAATACATCAAATAGAATAAAAAGGATAGACTTAATCCCCAAGTTATGTGATGGTTAAATAATAAATATTCACCCAGTTCCCATTCAAATTTAAAAAAGTTTGTTGCTACACTTGCGATAACACCAATTATCGTCAAATCCAACAATAGAGCGAGTATTCTTTTGCTTTTAGTGCTCATTGTTACATTGTATTTTTTAAGGATTTACTATTCCTCAATTTCCTTCAAATAGGCATCCACAATTGGTTGGGCAATGGCAAGTTCATCTTTGCGAACAAATACACGAACTTGATCGTCATATTTACTTCCCGAACCAAACATGACTCCACTTTGTTCATCGTCCCGAAGTATTGGGGTGATATTTGCGTCCTCCAATCTTCCTACTAATCCTGTTGCTATTATATCGGAGCCTGTATATATGCGAACGGTTTCTTCTTTGTTTTCTGACATGATTTTAAATTATTTGTTATTAAATCAATAAGTTATTTATTTTACTCAATACTGAAATCAAGCATTGTAATATTTACTTTTCCAAATGGCGCCGTTGAAATTTTTTCCTTTTGAAAAGCCATAAAAAATTATCATTCCGCCCACACCTTTGAAAATGAAAAGGAATAAAAAAAGATATTCCGCAAAAGTTGCGTTCGGGGTGAACCATTGCATGGGCATTAAGGCAGTTATGAAAAGACTCAGTAAAGCTACGGTAAACACCAGATTTTCAAAATTTTTATAGGGCCACATCAATAATTTTCTAAACGGATGCAGATCATTTCCCCATTTGTGGATTAAGTAAAAATAATCGTTGCCCATTGGTGCAAATAGCAACGGATCGTCAGCATTTTCAAGTTTAAGAAGTTTTGCGGGAGCAACAATCTTAAAGTTTTTCAAGGCAATGCCGTGTTTGTTTTCAAGATTTCTAATTTCTGAAATTGCTTCTTCGGGAAAATCGCCCTTAAAAAAGTGTGATCCCAAAAAGCGTAAACGATAATTTATGCAAAGATTCTTAATGTCATCTATGTGAAAAATGTGTGAACTTTCCAGTAAATCAAAATTAAAATGATTTTCAATTTCTACAGATTCTTTCTCTAGTGTTGCAAATATTGCTTCGCGCTGTTTTTTATTTTCAGAAAAAATTCGGTTTACTTCATCCATAACAGACTGCTCGTCAATTCGTTTTGAACGATATTTCAACAGTTGTTTTTCAATATTGGTCCGAGAAAACATAAGTTGCAATTTTTTGGAAAAATAAATGTACACAGTACATTTGTGCAAAACAAGAATTTAACACAGTTTGAGTGAAATTTTAAATGTTGGAAACGCTTTTTCATTCATAGATAATTTGGCTTCGTATTTGCTATATTTACAATCTAATTTTTTAGGAAATGTTCCGAACTGATTTGAAAATTTTCAGAAGTAACTTTTCGGACATTTCGCTTTTCACTTTATTAAATTTCTTACACAAATGAAGATCAAACATACATTCCTTTTAGTTTTCATAATTTGTTTTACAGCAACCGTATCCGCACAGAAGTACAAGTCAACTAAAAATGCAGAGGTTACCAAAATGTTGGGAGATAGCGAGTTTACTTCAAGTAAAACGTTTTATGAAAATATTGAAGAAGCTCCAGATTTTATGATTTTGGCTAAAATCTTAAAAAATGAACACTTGCGTAAAAAGTTGGAAAATCAAGAGATGGTTACCATTTTTGCAGTAGCGGATGAGGCGTTTTTAAACTTACCGAAGAAAAGCAGGGACTCAATTTTAGGAAATACCCCTTTAGTAAATTCAATGATAAAGTACCTAGCCGTGCCCGGAAGACTTGATAGCAATAGCCTTAAAACTGCAGTGGAGAAAAATAGCGGTAAGGCATACTTGACGACCATTGAGGGGCACAGATTAGAAATTATGGAAAATGCGGGACAATTAATGCTAATTGATGAACATAAAAATATTGCCAGAGTTATAGCTCCAGACTATTATCATAAAAATGGCTTTTTTCATATTATTGATGGGTTAATTTTTCCACCTTCGGAAGAATAGTTTTATAAAAGTTAAATAAACCCTAAAGTCCGGAAACTGCAAAACCGTAGTTTCCGGACTTTCGTTTATATACACATAAACTTAAAACTAAAAACACATTATTATGAAATCAAGATTTATTACAGCAACATTATTTTCTATTGCCCTTATGGCTGGAACTTCATCAATTTTTGCTCAAGACAAAATGATGAAAGACGAAAAAACAGTTATGGTTGGCGGGGCAGCAATGTATCCCAGCAAAAACATTATTGAAAATGCAGTAAATTCAAAAGACCACACAACACTTGTAGCAGCCGTAAAAGCTGCAGATTTGGTGGAAACACTTCAAAGCGATGGTCCGTTTACAGTTTTTGCACCAATAAACGAGGCTTTTGAAAAACTACCAAAAGGAACTGTGGAAACTTTACTGAAAACTGAAAACAAAAAAACATTGCAAACCGTCCTAACCTATCACGTTCTTGCAGGTAGACACAGTGCTGCAGCCATAATGAAGGATATCAAAAAAGGGAATGGCAAAGCTACTTATACAACTGTGAATGGCGGAACTTTAACAGCGATGATGAAAGGCAAAAATGTTATGTTGATGGATGAAAATGGGGGAATGGCAACTGTTACTATTGCTGACGTTAACCAATCGAATGGAGTGATTCACGTAGTTGATAGTGTTGTTTTACCAAAGTAATTTTGACCCAATTCCCAATTAATTAAAATGAAAACAGCGACCTTTTAAAGTCGCTGTTTTTTTGTTTTTATCGAAGTGTTGCTCCAAATTCGTTTTCAAATTTTTGTTGGAGTTTACCCATTATTTTGTCAATCTGTTTATCGGTCAAAGTTTTTTCTTCGTCTTGAATGGTAAAGCTAAGTGCATAACTCTTTTTGCCTTCGGGAAGATTTTTGCCTTTATAAACATCAAAAAGTGTAACAGCTTTTAGGAATTTCTTTTCGGTATTAAAGGCCGCATTTTGCAGATCGCCAAAACGTACGGAATTATCAAGCAACAAAGCAAAGTCGCGTTGCGCTGCTTGGAATTTTGCGATGGGTTTCAACTTAAAATTTTTAGTTGAAATTTGTTTCAGAACCGCATCCCAGTTGAAATCTGCGAAAAATATTTCGGCATCAACATCAAGTTCTTTGGTGACTTTTTGTTTTACAATACCAAATTCAACGATTTTTTCTTTATTTCTTTTTAGGGAAATTCCTTCAGCAAAAATATCGTTATCAGTGGAATCTTCGGTAAAACCTTCAAGCCCTAAGCGTTCCATTAAAGCTGCAACAGTTCCTTTTCCGAAGAAGAAATTACTTTTTGTTTCTGGGGATACCCAATTTCCTTCCGTTTTCAAACCTGTGATGAAAAGAGAAAGGTGTTTTGTCTCTGTTCTTCCACCCGGAAAATTGTGATAGGTCTTTCCGAACTCAAACAATTTTAAATCGCTGTTTTTTCGGTTGCTGTTATATTCTATAGCTTCCAAACCTGAAAATAACATGGACTGGCGCAACACAGAAAGATCTTGGCTCAAGGGGTTGAGCATAGTTACGTTATAGTTTTCTTTGATGGTTTCACTCAGTTCGTTGTATTTTGGTGTGGTAAGCGAATTGTTCAGCATTTCATTAAAACCAAGCCCCGTTAACTGCAAAGCTATTTTATTCTGAACATCATAATCTTCACCGGGCAAAATGGTGGAAATTGAAGCGTTCAGTTTTTGAGTAAACTTTATGTTGTTGTAACCATAAACACGAAGTATTTCCTCAATAACATCAACATCACGGGTAACGTCGTTTCGGTAAGCGGGAATAGTCATCCCGATGCCGGTTTCGGTTACGTTATTCACTTTCATCTCAAGCGAAGTAAGGATGTCTTTAATGGTTTCCTTCGGAATTTCTTCACCAATAAGTTTATTTGCTTTTTCAAAATTCAGAAAAACTTGATGGTCTTCAATTTTCTTAGGATAAACATCTATTAAATCACTAGTTATTTGTCCTCCGGCTACTTTAATAATTAAAATGGCTGCGTAACGAAGCGCGTAATCAGTAATGTTTGGATCAATGCCTCTTTCAAAACGGAAGGAAGCATCTGTGCTCAAACTGTGGCGTTTTGCAGTTTTGCGAATGCTTACAGGATTAAAGTATGCGCTTTCCAAGAAAATACTTGTTGTGCTTTCTGTGACGCCACTATTAATTCCTCCGAAAACTCCTGCGATGCACATGGGTTTTTCAGCATCACAAATCATTAAGTCTTCTTTGTGCAGTTCGCGTTCTATGCCATCGAGGGTTGTAAATTTTGTTCCTGGGGGAAGTGTTTTCACATTCACAATATTCCCAGCAATTTTTGAAGCATCAAAGGCATGCAATGGTTGGCCAAGTTCGTGAAGCACATAGTTGGTAACATCCACAATATTATTTATAGGTGATAGCCCAATGGATTTCAATCTATTTTGAAGCCAAGCAGGTGAAGTTCCAACCTTGAGATTGCTTATTGTAATCCCACAATAACGTGGCGCCAAAGCATTGTCTTTTACATTTACGTCAATCTTTAGCGTGCGATTATCAATTCTGAAACTGCTGGTTGATGGTGTATTTAGTTTTGTAGAAATACCTTGATGGAGCAGTCCAGCTTTTAAATCGCGCGCAACGCCCCAATGGCTCATGGCATCGGCACGGTTTGGGGTCAGGCCAATTTCAAAAACTTTGTCGTTTTCAACCTCCAAAACTTTAGCTAAAGGGGTTCCGGGCTTTAATTTAGCATCCAAAACCATGATTCCGTCGTGCGATTTTCCGAGGCCGAGTTCGTCTTCGGCGCAGATCATTCCTTCGCTAACTTCGCCGCGTATTTTGCCTTTGTTTATCTGCCAAGGCTTTTCCTCAGCATCGTAAAGTGTGGTGCCAACGGTAGCAACGGGTACTTTTTGACCTACCGCAACATTGGGTGCCCCACAAACTATTTGTATGGGTTCGCCCGTGCCAACGTCAACTTTGGTCACTTTTAGTCGGTCAGCGTTTGTGTGTTGGGTGCATTCTAAAACGTGGCCTACCACAACGCCTTCCAATCCTCCTTTTACGGAAGAGAAATCTTCTATTCCTTCTACTTCAAGTCCGAGATCGGTCAATAATTCGCCAGTTTTTTCGGCGTCCCAAGGGAGGTTGATGAATTGTTTTAGCCAGTTGTATGAAATTGTCATAGGTGTAAATTCTTAACAGAGGGCAAAGATAGTATTTACGATTTTAGATTTACGATTTTGGATTTGAGAATTTTTGATGGATGATGGATGCTGGGTGCTTGGTGCTGGGTGACGGGTGACGGATGCTGGGTGCTGGGTGCTGGGTGCGGAGTGTTGTATGAGGGATGGCTTTGAAAATTTAATTAGCGGTTTTTCGGGAGTGTAGGAAATTTTTAGTTAGTTGTTGCAGAAAAATTTCCGACAAAATACAGGATAACCAAAACCGTAGCGATAGCTGTAACGATGAAGGTTACGCTTGCCCCAAAATAAAACCATAGTAGTCCAGCCATTACGCTTGCTGCCATCGCGATGATGCTTTGAAAGGCGGTGTAAGTGCCCACGGCGGTGGCAGTGTTTTCGTCTTTGGAAATGTTCGTGATCCACGCCTTGGAAATACCTTCGGTTGCTGCGGCATAAATTCCGTAGCCGAAGAAGAGAGCGATTATTGCGTATAAATTTGTAGTTAAACCCATTCCGAAGTAAACTAAGCTGAATATGATTAATCCAAAAATGAACATTTTTTTCAAACCAATTTTATCTGCAAAACTTCCCAAGGGGTATGCGGTGAGAGCATAAATTAAATTGTAAAAAATATAAATTCCGATCACCCAGGCGTCGTCCAGTCCTGCTTCTTTCGCTTTTAATAACAAAAAAACATCGCTGCTGTTGAAGAGGGCGAAAAACAATAAACCCAGCACTACTTTTCTATATTCCGAAGGGCTTTGTTTCCAATAATTGATGAAAGAGAAGAAACCGATTTTTTTCTTTTTGGAAATGATTTCAACTTTTTTGTCTTTTAGAAGAAAAGAAGCGATAACCGCCAATACGCCGGGAATAAAGGCGATGTAAAAGAGGTTGATATAATCTTCGGGATAAACATAGAGATAGATTAGTGCGAGAGCTGGACCGAGAACGGCGCCGAAAGTGTCCATGGAACGGTGGAAGCCGAAAACCTTTCCTTTGTTTGCTTTGGTGGTTTCTGCGGAAAGCATGGCATCACGGGCACCGGTGCGGATTCCTTTTCCCAATCTATCTGTGGTCCTTGCGAAGAAAATCCACAGCGGATATACAAAAAACGCCATCATCGGTTTTGAAATGGCGCTCAGCGAGTAACCGAGCTGCACGAAAGGCGCGCGTTTTGCTTTGCTGTCTGATAGTTGCCCAAAATAGCCTTTGCTCAATCCCGCCACGGCTTCTACCAAACCTTCCAAAACACCAATCAATAAAATTGAAAACCCAATACTTTTTAAATAGATAGGCATTATTGGATAGAGCATTTCGCTGGCCATATCCGTAAACAGACTGACGAGAGAGAGGATCCATACGGTGCGGGTGATGGGTTTCAAGGGCTTGAATAAATTACCTTGAAAGATACTTCAATTTATTTTTTTATCACTTTTTTAGTTTCAGTTTGTCCGTTTTCGTCCTTAATTTTCACGAAATATATGCCTTTGCTTAAAGTTGAAATATCAATTTGATTCTTTTCCTTGAAAGTGAAAAGGAGTTGTCCGATGTTGTTATAAATAGTTATTTCAGATACTGTTGAACTACTATTTATTGAAAGTACTCCGTTTGTTGGGTTTGGGTAGATGCTGAAAAGGATGTTGTGTTTTCCTCGATGCCGAGTGGGCCGCGGTTTTCGAACCAGATTATTTCGTCTAAGGAATATGACGATGCTAGTACGTCCATTTTCCCGTCGCCGTTAAAATCATCTGCAAATACACAAGTTGTATTGTCAACTTGGGAGGAGACTATTTGTTCTGAACCAAAATTCCCACTACCAAGATTTTCATGCCAAAAGACCGTATTGCTAGAAAAAGAAGCTGTAAGTACATCCATATCTCCATCTGCATCTAAATCTTTAGCATAGACTTCAAAGGCGCCCTCTGTATTATTATTTATAGCTCTCAATGGGCCAAATGTACCCTGATTATCTAAATTTTCAAACCAAATTGCGGAATGGTCGCCGAATGAGGAAGCAAGGACGTCCTGATCGCCGTCATTATCCATATCTTTTATATCCACGGATAATGAACCACTTATTTCTGTTGAAATTGTTTGTTGTGCTCCAAAGTTACCTCCCCCGTTATTTTTATGCCAAAATAGGACATCATTACACCAGTCTGCTGCAACTAAATCTAAAAGTCCATCACTGTCAATATCTGCAGCTCTAACAGATTCTATACACATACCTGTATTATTAATTAATTGGGTTGGGCCAAAATTTCCTTGGCCATTCGTGTTTTCATACCATAACAACCCAAAATCTCCACCAGAAACAATATCAATATCTCCATCATTATCTACATCCATAGGATAGGTTACGTAAGGAGATGAAATAAGCGGACTAAAAATATGAGCTGTGAAAGAGGTGCCCTGCCCATCCATATTTTCAAACCACGCTACTGTGTTATTATAATATGATTGAGAAACTACATCCATGTCTCCATCGCCATCAATGTCTGCCGCGTCAATAGAGATTGGATAATTCAATTGTAAAGAAATGGTTTTTGGTGAAGAAAAGTTTCCTATACCATCCATATTTTCTAACCAAGATATTTTGTCATCACCACTGGATGCACAAATTACATCCTTATCGCCATCACCATCCATATCAATAGACATAACTGTATATGGTCTGTTGGTACCGTTAATTTCCACCACAACATTTTGAGTACCAAAATTTCCTTGTCCATCAGTATTTATGTAATATGCTATTTTGTCATCTGTAGCAGAGGCGGAAATTAAATCTAAATCGCCATCGCTATCCAAATCTGCCAAGTTGATTTCCCTAAGATATTCTGTTTGGTTTGTTATTTGTTGTTTTGGTCCGAAATTACCAAGGCCATCCAGATTTTTGTACCAATAAATTATTCCTTGGGCATCGGATCCTGATATTACGTCTAAATAGCCATCATTATCCACATCTGCAGAAGTGACCAAAAATTGACCTTGTACATCAGCACTTACAAAACGCTGTGGACCAAAATTGCCCTGTCCGTTTAAATTTTCATACCAAACTAATTTTTGGTCGAATAATAGGGAAGTGGCAAGAACGTCTTTATCTCCATCGCCATCAATATCTGCCGCCGAAACCCCTCTTGGACGTTGCACATTTGTTGAGATAACTTGTATTGGGCCAAAATCTCCTTGACCATTGATATTCTTGAACCAAGAAACATTATCATTTGTATAGTCTGAGACCAAAATATCCATATCGCCATCGCTATCAAGATCTTCCACATAAATATTATTATAGCTAGCTGAATTGTTTGCGATAATGTGCTCAACAGAAAAAGTACCTTGCCCATCCATATTTTCAAACCATGCAATTGAATTGGTTGAGCTAGAATTTGCAGTTATATCCAAATCGCCGTCGCCGTCCATATCTGCAGCTTGAATTTCTCTGGCATGTGTTTCTGGGGCGCTAACAGTTTGCGGAGTTCCAAAATTTCCTTGACCGTCTACGTTTTCATACCAAAAGATACCATAATAGGTAGCATTAACTAAATCTATATCACTGTCATTATCAATATCTATAGCAATTACTTGGTTGGTTCTAATTGCGTTTTCTGTAATTATTTGTTGTGCTCCGAAACTTCCATTTGTATTTTTATACCAGGCTAATTTAGAGTCGTTTATGGAAGAAGATATTATATCCATATCACCATCACCATCAAGATCTGCAGCATATACCGATGTTGGATTATTAGTTCCGCCGGTGTCATCGACAGTAATATGCGCTTCAAAATCTATTTGGGCATTAATTGAAAAGGAAAAAAGTATGGTTGAAAATAATAGTAGTCTTGTATTCATTTGAAATTTTTAAGAGGTCGCAAAGTAGCTTTTTCCTACATTATATTCAAATGATAAAAATTATTTCTTCAAATTTCGGAACCTTTGCAATAGCGTAGGATGTGAATAATGCGCAAACACATAAAGCGGATGCGGTGTAAGGTTGCTCAGGCTATTTTTAGAAAGCTTTTTTAAACCTGAAATCAGCGGCAATGCCGCAAAAGTATTCTTTGCGTAATTATCTGCTTGGTATTCAAACCTTCGGCTTAAATAATTCATCAATAAGCCTGTAATGCCCGAAATTGGGCTATAAAGCACCCCGAACGCTACCAAGCCTATGTGGAAGGAAGGTTGCGAAACATTTAATGCTTCGGAAAGCAGCGGATTTCCTATAAAAAGCGATAACAGCCAAAGCGTAAAACCTGTGGTAACGACAGCTGTGAAAAGGTTGATGATAATATGGTTCCGTTTGTAATGGCCTACCTCGTGGGCAAGGACGGCCACTATTTCTTCTTCGTTTAAATCTTTTATTAGAGTATCATACAACGTGACGCGCTTTTCACTGCCAAAACCAGAGAAATACGCGTTTGCCTTTGTACTGCGCTTGCTGCCGTCTATCACGAAGATTTTATCGAGCGCGAAACCTACTTTTAAGGCATAGGTTTCTATTTGGGCACGAAGACTTCCTTCTTCCAAAGGGGTTTGTTTGTTGAAAAGTGGAACGATAAAACGCGTGTAAAAAAGATTCATTAAAACTGTAAAAACAGTAATGACGCCCCAAGCGTAAAGCCAAAAGTTTTTACCCGTGCTTTGGTAAAACCAAATAATTGCACTTAGAAGAATTCCCCCAATAACGGCCCCCATTGCCCAACCTTTCAGTTTGTCAAGGAAAAAAGTTTTACGTGTGGTTTTATTAAAACCGTATTTCTCTTCAATAGTAAAAGTGCTGTAATAGCTGAAGGGCGTACTGAGGATATCGCTGGCAATCATAATAATTCCGAAGAAAACCAAGGCGATGATAATTTCATTGTTTGAAACGGAACGGGCTACACTGTCTACAAATGCAAAACCGTCTAAAAAGAAGAAGAGGAGGGTAGCAATGAGGGAAACGGCGGCTGTGATTATTCCGAATTTGTAACGTTCCTTTTTGTAGCGTTGCGATTTCTTGTATTCTTCCTCATCAAAAACATCCTGCAGTTCTGCGGGAAGTGGGTCGTTGAAGTGTTTTGCATTGAGGAAATCTAATATTTGGTCAATAACAAAGCTGATGACTAGGATTGCTATTATTATGTAAAAAAGTGTTTCTGGTTTCAAGTTTCAGGTTTCAAATTACTACTCCAAACTGCGACTGCGACTGAATATTAAAATCCACGCTGACGCTTTGCCTCAAATATAAGGATTCCCGCGGCTACGGAAACGTTCATGCTGTCTATTTCGCCTTGCATCGGGATAATGATGTTTTGGGTGCTGTTTTGTAGCCATTCCTCGGAAAGTCCCGTGGCTTCAGTGCCTACAACTATTGCGGTTGGTTTTTTAAAATCTAGAGTGTCGTAATTTACAGACGCCTGCAAAGCAGCACAATAAATGTTGATTTTGGATTCCTTTAAAAACGATATGATTTCTGAAGTGCTTCCAGTGGCAATCCTGTTTGTAAACAAACAACCCACGCTGCTGCGGATGATGTTGGGGTTGAACATATCGGTCTTCGGGTTGGCAATGATTACACAATCTACATTTGCGGCGTCCGCGGTTCGGAGTATCGCACCTATGTTGCCTGGTTTTTCGGGGGCTTCAGCTACTAAAATTAAAGGGTTTTTGGTTGCAAGTTGAAGATCGGCAAGTTCTAAGGTTTTGGAATATGCTATAGCCAAAACGCCCTCGGTGGAACTTCTGTAGGCTAGCTTTTCATATACTTCAGAAGAAATCTCAATAAACTCAGTTTCGTTATCGCCAGTTTCTTTCAGAATATAAATTTCTTCTTCGGAAACTATTTCGGAACAAAAAAGTACCGTTTTCAAAAGATAGCCGCCTTTTATTGCCAATGAAATTTCGCGCAGTCCTTCAATTACAAAAAGTTGTGTTTTGCGGCGTTCGCGCGACTTCTCTTGCAATAAAACAATCTGTTTTATCAGCGGGTTTTGAAAGCTTGTAATGTTTTTGTGCATGCGGCAAAGATACGCTACTGAAACTTATATCCGGTGCCCAAATTGATGCGAAGTCCAAAGCTAATATTGAAGTAGTTTACGCCCCCAAAAGTGTCTTCAAGTTCTGAAGGTACGTCAATATTCATAAAATCATGGCGTAGTTCTGGAGCTATGAATAATCCTAAATAGGTGTTCAGTCTATAACTCACCTCCGGGCTAAACCAAAGTGCTGTTGCGGTATCATTAAAATTATCACCCAAGCCTCTGTTGGCATATACTGAATACCCTACGCCCATTCCCAAGGAGATATCAAAATTGATTACATAAAAATCATAGCCCGCAACTGCTCCAATTACAAAATTAGTAGTGTTATCATAATTGCCCAATAAAGTTTGATCGGAAACTTCGCCATTAAAAAAGCTAAAATAAGGCCCTACGTAAATTCCTGGATAGGTATTTACTTTAAAAGCAATTTTTGCACCGGGGCTTAAATCCATTCCGTTGTTTACAAAATTATCTCCAAAGGCAGAAGGAATATAGGCTCCCAAAATAATGTTACCTATTTTATGTGGCTCATCCTCATCTTCAGTGCTGTTTATGTTATTCGGTTCTTGGGCAAAAGCAGTTAATGAAGCGAGAAAAATAAGCGGAATTAGTTTAATATTCGAAAACATACGAATTTTCACTATTGGTTAGAGGAATGGAAATGGTCTGTTCTGGCTGGTTGTTTAGTTGATATTTAAAAAACACAGATGTACCTAATTGGCTTTGCAGGTTAACTTGTGTATTTTGAGACTCAGGATCAAGGACTGTAATATAATCGCCTTGGGTTATCACGCATTCGTCTGGAGAGCTTTCTAAATTCACATCAATTTTGCAAACATCATTTGTGTATTCCAGATAGTATGACACTACATTTTCATCCCCGGGAAGGTTATTTAGAAAAAGGCTTAAAGTAGCTATTTCGTTTAATTGTATTCTTCCTAAATTATAACTTGATTCTTCTCTATTACTTGATGGGTTAAAATATCTTTTTCCGGAATATTCGTCATTTTCCGGTAGCCCTGTACCGTAGTCATTATCAAAACCATAATAATAATCGTCATATTCATAACTAGAGGGTTTAACGTTAACCAATATATCCAACCCTTTACTACTTTGGGCTTCTAGGGATACAAATTCAAACTTTCCATTTTCATCACTTACACTTGCGCCAATAACTTCTCCAAAAACTTCACTGCGAATGGAAATGTTAGATATTGGACTGCCTTGGCTGTCTACAACTGTTCCACTAATAGTAATACGGCGGTTGTTTTCAATCTGAATGTGGCAGGATTGGAAAAGCAATAGGGCGCTAATTATGAGGATTTGGCCGAAGTATTTTCTTTTCATAAAAGCTTTTTTAGCAGAACAAGATTACTGAAAAAAGATAATATGGTCAAGTATGAAATGCTAAATTCATAAAAATCATAAACCTTTCTAAAAAGCTTTCCCCAACAAGGGAAGCTTTTTTATTTTTAAACAACTAAAAACCAATCAATATGAAAAAGCTGATTTTTTTTGCTGCACTTATAATGTCTCTTTCTGCCTGTAGGGACGATAAAAAAACTACCGGAGAAGATCCACGGGTTGAGGGCACCGAATTTGATTCAACTGGAGTGGAAGCCCCAGATGGCGATCCAAAGAATGCCCAAACAAACACTGAAAAAACCTATCCCGCAACATTACAAACCGTATTTACCGCTCACGGTGGTTTGGACAATTGGAAAAAGATGAACAATCTTTGTTTTGAAATGAAGGGAAAAAATGGCCACGAAACACATACCGTTTCTTTGCCCAACAGAAAAACAAAAATAGAATCCAAGGATTGGTCCATAGGTTATGACGGAAAAGGGGTGTGGTTGTTAAAACACGATTTGGGTTATGAAGGCAATCCGGTATTTTACCACAATTTAATGTTCTATTTCTATGCAATGCCTTTTATTATTTCAGACCCGGGAATAAATTATGAAGCTGTAGCCCCCACCGAACTTGATGGCAAATTGTATGACGGTTTAAAAGTTTCCTATAACAAGGGCGTGGGCGATTCGCCTGAGGATGAGTACATCCTATATTTTGAGCCAGATACCAATAAAATGGTTTGGTTGGCGTATACAGTAACCTTTAAAGACCAAAAGAAAAGCGATGATTGGCATTATATAAAGTACGACAAATGGCAAGATGTAAATGGTTTGCTATTGCCTGAAAAGCTTACGTGGTGGAACGTGGAAAACGGGAAACCCAAAGGGGAAAAGATGGATATAAAATTTGATAAGGTTACTGCAACTGAAACCATGCTTGACGCTGAAGTTTTTGCAAAACCTGCAGAGGCGGAATATGTTCAATGATCAATTAACAATTAAAGTTGGGAGCTAAAGTTTTTTACCCTCATAATAATTCACCACAAGCGCAACCATATAGTCGTAGCTCATAATGCCGCGGCTTTGGTTATTTGCTTTTAGGAAGTTGTCCCAAAAAAGCTTTGAGAATGTTTCAAACGGATTTTGATAGCTTTCCCAAAAATCTCGCATCTCTTTATAACTTTCCAAGATACCTGGATTTATTTGCGTTAAAAGCTCTTCATACTTAGCTTCATCGCGTCGCGCCACTTCATTTATCAAATACCGAAGTGTAAAAATATAGCCCGCGTATTGCATAAATGGGTCATCATTATGCAAAGTAGAAAGCGTGGCTATAAAATTGGCTTCATTTTCTGCAGCATAGCCTATTTGGTGGGCTTCTTCGTGACAGGCCACTACCGGAAATTTATAGGTTTTCATCAGATTGTTAACCTGCGCTTCACCCGAAAATGGATTTAGGTAACCGCTATAGCCCATATAGGTAAGCCCCAAACTCCAACCACTTTTTTTGATACTTCGTGGCGAAAAAGCCAACTGCGGAAACTCTTCTTCTAAATTTTTATAACCGTTCAAGGTTTTCTTGAACATTTCCTTTTGGGTGAAGGGTAATTCAACTTTCACGCTATCAGCAAAACCTAGTTCGCGATGCATGGCGTTGCTTTTTTCTATAAAACGATTGGTGGTTTCCAATAATTGTTCTGTGGTATAATCGCTTTCAAGCTGCAGGGATTTGTGCAGTGGAAGCCTATAGTAGTTAAATCCCCATAGCACGTGGAACATAAAATAAACCACTGAAACCGCTCCCAGAATCTCTACGGCGAAACCTACTTGGTCGTTTTTAAGACGTTTCACATTTCTATAAAGCCACCGAATGGCTACAATGGCAATTAGCAGATAAAACAAATCGCCCACTGAAAAAGGAATCCATCCAAAAATGTAACGCGAAATTTTTGAAATCCATGGATATATCCCGAGACTGTAATATTTCTCAACAAATTCTGGGAAAAACTTTAAAACCTGAAGTGCTATTATCTGCACAAACAGGAAAATGGTGAGGAAAGCTGAGGTCCGTTTTACCATATTCCAAACATACGAAGGAAATCTTTCACCACATAATTTTTATAGCGAATGAAAAAAGGTAATTTTGTGGTAGAAACGTTAGCCACTAACTCACAAATGTTTTTATGATAATTATATTTTAAAATTCTTTTAAATAATACTTCACTAAGAAACATAATTATTCGTGCATTCGTGGCGGATTTTTTTCATAACAAAAAATATAAACAATGAATGAAGAGATAAGAAACTTAAACCCCAAAGCACTTTGGAACAAATTTGCCGATCTGAACGCCGTACCACGCCCTTCAAAAAAGGAGGAACGCGTTATTGCGTTTATGAAAGATTTCGGAAAAAGCCTCGGCTTGGAAACCCTTGAAGATGAAGTGGGCAACGTGATAATCCGCAAACCGGCGACCAAGGGAATGGAAGACCGCAAAACCGTGGTCCTGCAAAGCCACTTGGATATGGTTCACCAAAAAAATAACGATACCAACTTTAATTTTGACACTCAGGGAATCGAGATGTATGTGGATGGTGATTGGGTTCGCGCAAAAGGCACAACCCTTGGCGCCGATAACGGTTTGGGGGTAGCCACGATCATGGCTATTCTTGAAAGTAATGAAATTGAGCATCCCGCAATTGAAGCTCTGTTTACAATAGACGAAGAAACCGGAATGACCGGTGCAAAAGGTTTAAAAGGTGGTTTGCTGAAAGGTGATATTCTTTTAAACTTGGACACTGAAGAAGATGATGAAATAGGTGTGGGCTGTGCCGGTGGGGTGGATGTAACCGCCACGGGCACTTACAGCCAAACCGAAGCTCCCAAAAACGGAGCCACGTATCAAATTAAGGTTAAGGGATTACAAGGCGGCCACAGCGGGATGGACATCATCAAAGGGTTGGGCAACGCCAACAAACTGATGAACCGCTTGCTTTTTGCAACAAAAGATTTTATGCAGGTGGCGAAACTTGAAGGCGGAAGTCTTCGCAATGCAATACCGCGGGAAAGTGTGGCCACGGTTGTGGTGTCTTCCGAAGAAAAGTTTTTGGAGGCTTTTGAAAAGCTGAAGGATAACATTCAGTCAGAATATAAGTCCTTGGAACCCAATCTTTCCATTACTGCTGAAAAAAGTAGCGAGACTTTTTCTCAAGCAATGAGCCAAAATGATCAAAGAATATTTTTGAATGCTTTGAACGCAGCTCACAATGGTGTTTACAGAATGAGCCCTGATATTGACGATTTGGTGGAAACCTCAAACAATATTGCAAAAGTTATGGTTGCTGATGGAAACATTAAAATAGAATGTTTAACACGCAGCTCTGTGGAATCTTCAAAAGATGTTTTGGCAAACGCTCTGACTTCAACTTTTGAACTTGCTGGGTATAAAGTAAAACTTGCTGGCGATTATCCCGGGTGGGCACCAAATATGGACAGTCCTATTTTAAAGGTTTTGGACAATCTTTATCAAAAGATGAACGGCGAAAAGGCACATGTGGCTGCTTGCCACGCTGGTTTGGAATGTGGTATTTTGGGCCAGAACTATCCCGGGATGGATATGATTTCCTTTGGACCGACCATTAAGGGGGCGCACTCTCCCGATGAGCGCGCGAGTATTTCCTCCGCACAAAAATACTGGGAGTTTGTTCTTGAAATCTTGAAGAATATTCCGAAGAAATAGAGCCAAGAGTAAAGACCGCTTCGCTGAAAGACACAAGACGATTCTATTATAATGAGATAAATGTTATTTAAAAGAATCCTTCTCGATTCTTGGCTCTTGTTTCTTGAATCAAAAAAAGAGGAACCGAATCTCCAGTCATGGTCGGAAGATTTTTTCTTCCGACTATGATTGGCTGTAACAGGCTCCTTTTTTTATTTTGATGAAATTGGTTTTTATGAAATTTTAACGTATCTTTAAGAAATGTAATTTTTAAAACTGATACAATCATGAAAAAATTTACTTCTTACTTCTTACTTCTTACTTCTTACTTCTTACTTCTTTGATCTTTGTGATGTGCGGTAAGGCCCACGCACAGGTTTATTGTGAAATTGATACTCTTGCGGCCGCCAACCAAGAGATATTAATCGAACCATATAGAACACAAAATTATTCAAACTACTCCTTTTGTGTTCGGATATACGTACACGTGATACGAAAGTCAAGCCACATGGGAGGACAGTCTCCATCTGATGTTAGTTTGGCACTGAGTTATTTGGATACCGCCTTTAACCCCCATAACATCTATTTTGTATGGGATCATCAGATTGATTATATTGATGATGATTCAGAATTTTATAGCCCAGGCGCCAGCGTATTCGATATAAATAACCATCCCGATGGTGTGGATATTTATATGTATGATGACTCTGTTGGTTTTTTAGGTTGGGATGGTTATGGAACATCAAGTCAACCTAAAACCGCATTTTTGGTTTCTGGTTTTATGGAAGACCCGGTAACCCTGCAAACCTATCCATTGGTAAAATCGCACATCCTTTCCCACGAAATGGGCCACGTGCTTTCCTTGTGGCACACCCATCACGGAACCGGTGAAAACACACAGCAAGACCCCTATGAATGTCCCGAATTTGCGGATGGTTCCAATTCTGCTATCTGTGGCGATTATATAACTGATACTCCAGCCGATCCTGATATGAATTACAAAGTTGATTTTGCCACTTGCCAATGGTTGGAAAGCGGTTTTGATGGCAATGGAGATCCAGACGACCCCAACGATCCCGGTGATCCCTATGATCCCGATGAACATAATATTATGGGGCACTCGGTTGTTCCGTGCATGTCTTATTTAACACCTAAACAGGGTAATAGGATGAAAGTGGCCATGACCATAATACCAGCTTTGACTGCCGTCTCAAATTATACGCTTTCGGGCTATCCCTGTGCCACAGCAGGCTTAAATTTTTATCCAAACGCAATGGATGGAGAACTTAATCTTGACCTTCGGGAAAAACCGGCCAATACCTATCCTTATCAAATATTCGATGCGTATGGGGTAATGGTACTTTCGGGCGAAAGCCAAAATGTGTTAAAGACAATTGACACCTCAGGTCTTGACGAAGGATTGTACTTCCTTCATTTTTACGACAATGGCCAGTTGACCATCAAGCAATTGCTAGTAGAACATTAAAAAATAGGGTTATGAAACGATTTTTGATTTTTATAGCTTTATTGAACTCCTTTTTTTGTTTTGCACAGTTCACGGCCATCCCCGATGCAAATTTTGAAAATTACTTGGAGCAGAACGGCATGGGCGATGGCGTGCCCAATAATGGTTTGGTGCTTACAGCAAATATTGAGAACGTAACGGAGTTAGTAGTATTCTCGAAAGGCATACAGAATCTTGCTGGAATTGAGGATTTTGCCGCAGTGGAGCTTATAAATTGTGCCAATAACAACCTTCCAATACTAGATGTCTCACAGAATATGAATTTATGGGGGCTAAATTGCGCATCCAGCAATATTACAGAACTACTCCTGCCGCCAACTACCACCCTTGAGATAATATATTGTCCTGAAAATTTTTTGACTGCGCTCGATATTAGCCAAAACCCCGGTTTGGAACAATTGTATTGTGATATTAACGGTATAGGGAGCTTGGACCTTACAAACAATCCGGTCATTGATTTAGTTATAGCCACATATAATAATATATCAGGAGTTTTGGATACCTCCCAAAATCCATTGCTCACGTCAATTTCCGTGAGTCATAATAACATATCGAATATTGATTTAACCCAAAACCTAATACTTTTGGGCTTTGACGCAACTAATAACCCACTCGAAAGCCTCGATGTAAGAAACGGCAATAACGAGAATATTGCAACCTTTAATGTTTACGAAACTTCTGACTATCTAGACTGCATCCTCGTGGACGATGCCAGCGCCACCTATCTGGACGATTGGCTAAAAGACCCGGGGACAACCTTTGTAAACAACCAAGCAGAGTGCGATGCGCTGGGCGTGGCAGCGGCAACACTCCAAGATTTTACCATGTACCCCAACCCGACAACCGGCACCGTTGCCATAAACCTCCCCAACCAAGGGTTTGTTGGCTTGGCGGTTACGGTTTCCAACAACTTGGGGCAGGTTTTGGAAAGCAAAGAGCCGTTGGAAAACACAACGGTCATAAAACTGGATGTTTCGGGCTATGCGGCAGGCATCTATTTTGTAACCCTAAAAGCGGGCAATGATAGTACTACCAAAAAGCTGGTGGTGCGGTAACGCTTCAAAATTAAGATCAAATACAAGGAGCTGTAAAAACAGTCATGGTCGGAAGATTTTTTCTTCCGACCATGACTGACCTAATCTCGGTTCCTTTTTTAGTTAAAAGTTTTTTCCAATTACTGCGCTATCTCAACAATTTCTAGGTTGAATATCAATTCAGAATCCGGGGGTATTACCCCTGGAATTCCTCTTTTTCCGTAAGCTAAATGGGCAGGTATAAAAATGGTCACTTTGTCACCAACTTTCATATTCAAAAGACCTTCGCGGAAGCCTGGAATCAACTTCGCCTCTGTGCTATAATCCGTGGGCACTGGTACGTACTGTTGTGCAGCTTTGCGCATCTCGTCTACCATTTCAAATTTTTCGGCGTTCTCAAGAATGTTTGAGTCAAACATATGTCCATCGGCAAGGTATCCTGCATAGTTCATCAATATTTTGTCTCCCTCTTTTGGCTGTGGCCCTTCACCTTTTTCGTTGAAATAAATTTTAAGCCCTGAAGGAAGCGAGTCTGCTTTAGCTCTTATAGCATTAAGTTCTTCAGCTTGTTTTTCAGCTACTTTATTGATGCGCTCTTCTTTTTCTTTTTTCTCTTTTTCAAGCTTTGCCATTTCTTCAGTGAAATAAGGAACTTTTACATTGCCCTTATTGATAATGTTCACTGTTTCTATAATTACCGACTCCTTTGGCTTATCACCGGGCTTTTCTGTTTCCATGTTTCCAATGGAATCAACTACTTCCTGACCGATTACTATTTCACCAAAAATTGTGTGACGTCCATTAAGCCAAGGTGTTTCTTTTAAAGTAACGAAAAACTGGCTTCCGTTAGTATCTGGTCCTGAGTTTGCCATTGCCAAAAGGCCTTTTTTGGAAAACTGAATAGAATCAGTAGGCTCATCTGGAAATGCATAACCAGGATTGCCCGTACCGTCGCCTTTGGGGTCGCCTCCCTGTATCATAAAATCCTTGATAACTCGGTGAAAGGTAAGCCCGTCGTAAAAACGCTTTCCTTTGTAAAGTGAGTCGACCATTCCATTGGTACCTTCTGCCAAAGCCACAAAGTTAGAAACGGTAAGGGGTGCTGTTTCATTTTTAAGTTTGGCGACAAAAGTTCCTTTGTTTGTAATAAATTCAGCATAAACTCCATCTTTTAGCTCTGGATATTTTTCCTGACAGGAAGCAAATGCAAGGGTTAGAAATAAAAATAAAAATGTTAGTTTTTTCATCTTTTAAAAATTAATTTTAGTTTGATTGTTCAATTGAATGTAGGGTAATTGTGCTCTGCACTGGAATATTGGTGCCGAGTTTTTCTTCGATTCCATAATAGCCGAAAGCCTTATAGGAAGGAAAAAGAAAGGTTACCGTCTCGCCTTCCTTCATGAGTTTTATGCCTTCACGAACCCCAGAAATTAAATCTTGGTTGCTTTGGTCAACTTTATATTGTTGCAGGCCATTCTCTTTTTCTGAAAGAATCACACTGCCGTTAAGGTCCTTTATATTATATGTGAATTTTACTAAATCTCCAAAATTTGGCATTTCTGAATTTGTAGTATCGCGTGTGTTGTAATAGTACCAAAATCCCTGTTCAGAAGAAATATAATCATTGATAGAGTCATTGGCCATTAATTTTTCTATAAAGCTTTTTTCCTCATCATAGATTTTTTTATTGCGCTCAGCAGATTCTTTAATGAAAGTGCCCGAGTGGCTTTGCACTGGCCGTCTGGCCTCAGGACTTTTACAGCCAATAAGAAATGCAAAAAAGAGTATACTATAAAACGGCTTATAAAGCATCTGTAAGTTCATTTTTATAACGGGGCAAGATACTAATAAATTCAGATATTGTTTTGTTAAGGTCCTGTGAACTTTTTCCGCCCGCGGCATTTATGTGGCCGCCACCGCTGTAATAATTACGGGCAAAATCATTTACGGAGAAATTCCCTTTGCTTCTAAAGGAAATCTTTACAAGGTTTTCCTGCTTGTTTTCAATAAAAATTACAGCGAAAACAACTCCTTTTACTGAAAGCGCATAGTTTACAAATCCTTCGGTATCGCCTTTTTTAAAGTTATGGTCATCCAGTTCTTTTTGAGTGAGGGTGATATAGGCTGTGTGCATTTCTGGTAAAATCACCAGATTATTTAAAGCCACGCCTAAAAGTTTCATACGCTCTGGGCTGTTAGTGTCGTAAACATTTTGATTGATAATGGCACTTTCGGCACCGGCTTCTATCAATTTGGCAGCCACCCTGTGTGTGGTTGGGCTGGTGGAGGAGAAACGGAATGAGCCGGTATCGGTCATTATTCCTGTGTAGAGATTTATGGCAATTTCCTTTGAGATTTTATCAGCCTGTCCCAATGCATCCATAAAATGATAAACCATTTCGGAAGTAGAGCTCATTTTAACATCACTATAGGTTGCAACAGCATAATCTGCGGGTTGCTGGTGATGGTCGATCATAACAAATTTTGCTGTTGTTTTTTCCAAAACAACTTGTAACTCACCGCCAACTCTATCTAAACTATTAAAGTCCAAAGTGAAAATTAAACCTGCATTTTCAAATATTTCATTAGTATTCTGAACTTCTTTTTCATAAATAATGATTTCTTCGCAACCTGGCAGCCATTTTAAAAAATCCGGAAAGTCATTCGGCATAACTACGGTTGCATTATGCCCCAGGCTTTTCAGAAAAAAAGAAAGTCCCAAGCACGAGCCCACCGCGTCGCCATCTGGGTTTTTATGGCCTACAATTACAACTTTTTGTGGGGAAGCCAAGAGTTTTTGAACTGCTTCAGTAGTGTCTTTATTCATAGTTGGCGAAGATACAATAAATACAATTTATGAGTGAAATGCTTCGGGCAAGATATTTCTATCGAAACCTTAAGAAATCATTAAACATTCCGTAAATAGTTGCTTTTCATTTTCAAATAGTTATTTTTGCCGAAATTTTAAAAACACAATGAGAACAGACAGAACATTTACAATGTTAAAGCCAGATGCGGTTGAAAAAGGACACATTGGCGCCATTCTTGAAAAAATTAACGCTTCAGGTTTTAGAATCGTAGCGATGAAACTTACCCACATGACTACGCAAGATGCGCAAGCATTTTACGCAGTACACAGTGAGCGTCCATTTTATGGCGAATTGGTAGAATATATGACGCGCGGCCCAATCGTTGCGGCTATTCTTGAAAAGGAAAATGCAGTAGAGGATTTCCGTACGTTGATTGGCGCTACCAATCCGGCCGATGCGGCTGAGGGTACCATCCGTAAATTATACGCAGCTTCTATCGGCGAAAACGCAGTTCACGGAAGTGATAGCGATGAAAACGCAGCTATTGAAAGTGCTTTCCATTTTGCGGGTCGCGAAATGTTTTAAGCATTTACTAAATATCTTAACTGAAAGCGCCTTCCGTTTGGAAGGCGTTTTTATTTATAGGTGCGGGAATGCCTACCTATTATTGTATTTGTAATTTAACGAAGTATCAACTTATGGTTGCCTACAATATTTCGATTTTTCAAAAGATTAATGAAATAAATGCCTTCGGAAATGTTCGGAAGGGAAATGCTGTTGTTTTTCTTTAATGAAGTTTCTGTAAAAATCCTCTTTCCATTTATATCCAAAATTTCAATTGAAATGCCTTCGAAATCTGAAATATCGATTTGTAAGTTGAATTTACTATTCACAGTTGGGTTTGGGTAAATTGTAAATACGCCGCTCTTATTAAAATCTTCCACACCAGCGGTTTCATAGGGTGTTTTTAAAACACGCGAACCAAGCAAAACATAACCCACATCTTCTGAAGGAAATATAATATCTGCATAACCTACATTGGCGTTGCAATTTGCGGCATTTGTTTCTTCATAGTAGCTATCCGTCCAAGTTACACCGCTATCGATGGTTTTATCGATGTAAACATAACAACAGTCGCAAAGCAAGGCATCTGAGGCAACCATATATCCCAAATCATCATTTAAAAAGTACAAATCGGAGGCACCACTTAAAAAATCATCAATCGGTGAGTGGGCCCAAGTTACATTATTATTGCTTTTATAAATTTCGATTCCGGAAAAGCCATAGTCACTAAAGAATGAATTGGCATAACCAGACAAAAGGTATATAAAATCTCCATTTATAGACAGTGCAGATAAATCATCTGCAGCTGGAATTGCCAACTCCTCCCAATTATTTCCGGCGTTTTCGGTATAAAGTAGCGTGCCATTATCTCCAACAATATAGCCTATGCTTTCATCTTTGAATTTTACGTCATTTAAGTTTTCTATTGTCAGTGTGTTATTTGAAGTCCATGAATTTCCGCCGTCTATAGAATGTAGAACAGTGCCATTATCACCCACAACCCAAATGCTATTTTGGGCATTAACAGCTACTGATACAAGTGCTTCAGTAGTTCCAGAGTTAATTGTATTCCAAGTTTCTCCGCCATTTCCGGTTTTCAAAATATTCCCGTTGCCACCAACTGCATAACCATTATTCAGGCCGTCAAAAGCAAGATCGAAAAAGAATTCTTGCGCACTGCTATCAAACTGTGTCCAAGTTTCTCCGCCATTTTCGGTTTTATAAAATACGCCATCATCTGAAACTACGTGTACTATATTTTCGTCTATTGTGTAAATAGCGCCATGATAATTGTTTGTAATTTCAATAGGCAGATAATTCCAATTTTCTTGGGAAAATACAAATGTTGAAATGAGCAGAATTGTAAAATGTAATAATTTTTTCATGTCATTTCTTTTAAAAAGTTATTTTAAAATTGATTATTATCATTGACAAAGCAGAAATCATCGCAAAACCAATTTCTTAATCAAATCCTTTCCCAATTCCTCATTCAGCAATTTGATGATTTTTTCCTTTCCGTAACTTAACTCTTCCCTCAGAACGGATGATGAAAGCTGTACATAAAGTGTGTCACGATCCAATTTTATATCTGTCGTGTATTTCGAGATAGCCACGCCCATTACCGAATCCCAAGCTTCTTTGGCGTTTACTTTGTCCAAACCTTTCTCCAGGCGGTTTGCATCGATAAACTCTTTTAAAGCATCTCCAATTGAAATATTTTCTGCGTGTCTTTTTGCCATTTTTCTGTTTTGGGTTATCAGTTATCAGTTGTCGGTATTCCGAAATCAAACTTTTTAAATTTTGAATAAGTATAAATTT
This sequence comes from Aequorivita sp. UBA3180, assembly GCA_002364215.1. Taxonomy (GTDB): domain Bacteria; phylum Bacteroidota; class Bacteroidia; order Flavobacteriales; family Flavobacteriaceae; genus Aequorivita. The sequence goes on from DEXQ01000008.1 coordinate 64,448, forward strand.
TAGTATCCCTATTTATAACTGTAAGTGTGCTATCCTTTGCTTCAATAACGGTTTCTTTCCATTCGTCAAAAGGAGTTTTGTAATACATCCGCAGGCTATCTTCTTCAATTTTTAAAGTGAAATTTTCCGCAACGCCGTTTGTCCTAAAAGTACCATCAAACTTTGGGGAAACCTTGGTTCGTGAGCCGCTGTCGCCCTTCACTTCAATATAGTCAATTACAGTGTTTATTTCAAATTCTTTCTTTTCACCATCGGGCATTTTCACGGTTTTTATTTCCCAATAACCGCTGAGGTTTTGTTTTTGAGCCTCGGGATTTGGTTTTTCGCAAGAAACAAAAAGTAAGGTAATTAGTAGAAATGTGATTTTATAAATCATTTTTTTTCAAATTTTCTTCGCGCCTTTGCGCCTTTGCGTGCATTTTTTTCTCACAAAAACACAAAGATCCGTTATTTCCAATTAACCAATAACACTTAACACCTAACACTTAACTCCTAAAGCGGAAACATCTTATAAGTCTGATGTACTTTTTTTATAACTTCTTCAGTCCTTTCCGCGTGGGTATCGCTAATAAATAGCTGTCCAAAATTTTCATTGTCAACCAAAGTAATTAAATGCTCCACCCGTGTTTCGTCAAGTTTATCAAAAATATCATCCAATAACAAAATAGGATTCGTTTTTGAATGGTTTTTTATGAAATCGAACTGAGCCAATTTTAAAGCTATAAGATACGATTTTTGTTGCCCCTGCGACCCGAATTTCTTGATTGGGTGTCCGTCAATCTCAAAAACCAAATCGTCTTTGTGTATCCCAAAGTTGGTGTATTGTGTAATTTTATCTTTCGTAATATTTTTCTGAAGCAGCGTCAACAGGTCGTTTTCCTGCAATTGACTTTCATAAACCAAATTTATGCTTTCCGCGCCACTGCTGATGGATTTGTAGCGATTTAAAAATATCGGTAGAAATTCTTCCAAAAAAGCAGTCCGCTTTCCAAAAATAGAAGTCCCGAAATTGTGAAGCTGTTCGTTGTAAATATCAATGGTGTCTTGACTAAAAGTGTTGTTTGCCGCAAAATATTTCAAAAGCGAATTGCGCTGTGCCAGCACTTTGTTGTATTTAATGAGCGTATTCAGATAATCGGAATCGCGTTGCGAAATAACACCATCAATAAATTTTCTACGGGTGTCGCTTCCTTCAATTATCAAATCCCTGTCAGCTGGAGAAATGATGACTAAAGGCAGAAACCCTATGTGCTCGCTAAATTTGTCATAAGCTTTCCCATTTCGTTTTATAATTTTTTTCTGTCCTTTTTTTGCGCTTACCACAATTTTTTCGGGCGTTTCCTTTCGTTCGTAAAAACCTTCCACCACAAAAAAATCCTCTCCGTGTTTCATGTTTTGGGTCGTAATGGGGTTAAAGTAACTTTTTCCGAAGGAAAGGTGATAGATTGCATCCAGCGCATTGGTCTTTCCCACGCCATTATTTCCCACAAAACAATTTATTTTTGGGTCAAATTCGAAGGTTTCGGCTTCAAAATTTTTATAGTTGAGCAAAGAGAGCTTTTGTAAAATCATATAAAAATGACATAAGACTTTTAGACGTAGGATGTAAGACTAAAAAAATGAAAGTTAATTTTAAAAAAACGTTTTAAAGGTTGTAAAAATAAGAGGTTTGGAATGATTTAATCCTACGTCTTATGTCCTTTTGTCTTAGGTCAATTATGAAAATTTTCAATTCTCCACAAATTTTTTCAGTAATGACGGCTTGTCGAAGACAAAAGGCTGCTTTGCAAATTATTAAAAAATAAGAAATATTTATCCTTTCAAATTCCATTTAAAATTTTATTTTTGCGCCACTATAACCTAAAACTATGGCAACGTACAAGAAACGCGGAGGCAAACCAACTACAAAAGCTGAAAAAGAAACGCAGCTTGAAGAAAACAGCACAACGGCAGAAGTATTTAATACGCTTGACGAAGGCGCATCAAAAACGGAAGCTTGGGTTGAAAAGAACCAAAAAGGAATTTTGGGCTTTATCATTGTTGTGGCAGTTCTGGTGTTGGGATACTTTGCTTACGATCAATATATTAAAACCCCGAAAGAGGCAGAGGCAATGAACGAGATGTTCCAAGCCCAGAGCTATTGGGAACAGGCGTTGACCGCACCTGCAAAAGATTCACTTTACAACCTTTCCTTACAAGGTGGTGAAGGCAAGTATGGTTTCTTGGAGATTATTGAGAACTACAGCGGTACAAATGCAGCCAACCTTGCGCATTATTATGCTGGAATGGCTTATTTGAATACAAATAAATATCAAGATGCTATTGCGCATTTAGACAAATTCAGCAGTGATGACGATGTTTTGGCACCTTTGGCAAAAGGGGCAATTGGTGATGCTTTTGTACAATTGGGTCAAAATGAGGATGCCTTGAAATATTACGAGGAAGCAGCATCAATGCGTACCAACGATTTTACAACGCCGCGTTTTCTTTTGAAAGCAGGTATTGCCGCCATGTCTTTGAGCCAAAATGATAAGGCATTGGCGCATTTCAAAAAAATAGCAGACGAGTACCCAAAATCTACCGAAGCTACTAAGGCTGAAATCTATACCGGCCGAGCGGAAGCAATGAATAAATAAATGGCTACAGCAAATACAAATTTATCGGCTTACGATAAAACAACAATCCCAAACGCGAAGGACTTTCGGTTTGGGATTGTTGTTTCAGAATGGAACCACGATATTACAGAAGGAATGTTTCAGGGCGCTTTTGATGCTTTAAAGGATTGCGGTGCCATCAATGAAAACATTGTCCGCTGGAATGTTCCCGGCAGTTTTGAACTTATCTTCGGGTGTAATCAAATTACGCAAAGCTATGATATGCTTGATGCCGTAATTGCAATTGGAAGCGTAATTCAAGGCGAAACAAAACACTTTGACTATGTCTGCGAAGCCGTTGCCCAAGGCATAAAAGATTTGAACGTCCACGGTAATATTCCCGTCATTTTCTGCGTGCTTACCGATAACAATATGCAACAGGCCATAGACCGCAGCGGCGGCAAACACGGTAACAAAGGTACTGAGGCCGCAATTGCTGCGATAAAAATGGCACAGCTGAGGAAGGAATCAAAATTTTAGTCCCACCCTAAATCCCTCCCCGAGGGAGGGACGTTTTAAATTTTCATAAAATCTTGGGTTTGCTCCCCTCCTTTGGAGGGGCTGGGGGAGGACTTCGGCATGGTAATTGTTCAAAAAACAATTAAATTCTGAATTCATAATTCTGAATTCCTAATTGAATTAAGTAACTTTGAAGCACGACAATTATGGGACTAATAGGTAAGAGAAAAAACAAAAAGTACAGCTACAAACCGCGTCATTACGAATTTGACGGAGACGGCAGCCCATTTTCAATGGGCCATAAATTTGATGAATTCCGAACTACAGTTGGAGACAACAAAGGTTTGAAAGGAAAATTCAAAACCGCTTGGGCAGATTTACGGCAATCTTCCGACAGAAAAGCAAACCGAAGACTGATTGTAATCATTGCCATTCTCGTGCTACTTTTCCTTTTTATTATTGAATTTGATTTATCTATTTTCTACGCATAAATTTTAATGGCAGACATTATTCAGTTATTACCGGATCACGTTGCAAACCAGATTGCAGCTGGCGAAGTTGTGCAACGCCCCGCCTCGGTAGTGAAGGAATTATTGGAAAACGCCATTGACGCAAAGGCAACTTCAATCACACTGGTAATTAAAGATGCGGGAAAAACCCTCGTGCAGGTTACCGACAACGGTATCGGGATGAGCGTTACCGACGCTAGGCTCAGTTTTGAGCGCCACGCCACTTCAAAAATCAAATCGGCTGAAGATCTTTTTAATTTGCATACCAAAGGTTTCCGTGGGGAAGCTTTGGCATCTATTGCCGCCATTGCGCACGTTGAGCTAAAAACCAAAACCGAAGATTCTGAAATAGGAACACACCTCACCATTGAAGGCAGCAAAGTAATTTCGCAGGACCCGGCGGTGGTTCCAAAGGGCACGACCATTTCAGTAAAAAATCTTTTCTACAACATTCCCGCGCGGCGGAACTTTTTAAAAAGCAATCCCGTGGAAACGCGGCACATTATTGACGAATTCCATCGTGTTGCGCTTGCGCACCCAACTGTTGCTTTCCAAATGCTTCACAATGGGAGCGATGTTTTTAACCTTCCATCGTCAAATTCCCGCCAACGTATTGTAAATATCTTCGGAAGCAAAACCAATGAAAAATTGGTTCCCGTAAGCGAGGAAACCGAAATCTTAAAAATTGAAGGCTTTGTATTGAAGCCCGAATTCGGAAAGAAAAGTAGGGGAGAGCAGTTCTTTTTTGTGAATGATCGTTTTATTAAAAGTCCATATCTGCACCACGCGGTTTCGTCGGCCTTTGAAGGTTTGATGAAAAATGATGTGCATCCGGGCTATTTTCTCTTTTTGGAAGTAGATCCGCATTCCATCGATATCAACATCCATCCCACAAAAACCGAAATAAAATTTGACGATGAGCATTCCATTTATGCCATGCTCCGCGCAACGGTTAAACACAGTTTAGGGCAATTCAATATTGCGCCAGTACTCGATTTTGAAAGGGACAAAGGTTTTGATACACCGTACGATTATAACAAAAAACAACCAACAGCGCCTTCCATAGAAGTGGATAGAGAGTTTAATCCTTTTAAGGAAAAACCCAAACAGGGCAATATCAATTTTCCTTTTAAAAGAGAACAGTCTGCTGCGTGGGAATCACTTTATGTAGGGTTAAAAGATGAAACTGCAACGGTTTCAAACCTGGAAGATATTGAATTTGAAAGCGAGGAAGTAACCGGGAGTCTTTTTGAAAATTCCGAAGCAGAATCGGGACAGATAACCTTCCAGATTCAGAATAAATACATCGTAAGTCCTTTAAAAAACGGTATGATGGTAATTCACCAAAACCTAGCGCACCAACGGATTCTTTACGAGGAATTGCTGAAAAACATCACTGTAAAAGAAGCGGTGAGTCAGCAATTATTGTTTCCGCTGCAATTGCATTTTTCAAGGCCAGATCTCGAAATTATTGAAAAAGTACGCGAACAATTGGAGCATACGGGCTTTATCTTTTCAGAAATAAAAGATGAAACCATTGAGATTAGCGGAATTCCCGTGCTGATATTGGAAAGCCATGTTGTAAATTTGCTCAGCCAATTGGTGTACGATATAAAGGAAGAAGTACCCGATAGCGGTTTTAGCCAAAACGATATGCTTGCAAAGTCAATGGCGGCAAGTATGGCAATAAAAACCGGTATTTCTTTGAACAGGGAGGAACGGGAACATTTGATCAATCAACTTTTTGCGTGCAAAGAACCTTCTGTTTCCCCAAGGAATAAATTGGTTTTTACAACAATGGACGTGAGCGATCTCGATAAAAAATTTATGTAAATGGGAAGAATAACCGATACTGTAAAATTTCTATTAATAATTAACGTGATCTTTTATATAGGGTCATTTATTATTGGGGATCTCTCTATAAAATTGTTCGCGCTTTACTATTTTGAAAACCCAAATTTTCAATATTGGCAGCCTATTACGCATATGTTTATGCACGACCCTTCGTCTATTTTTCACATACTTTTTAATATGTATGCGCTCTGGGCTTTTGGTTCGCCTTTGGAAATGCGCTGGGGGCAAAAAAAGTTTCTATTCTTTTACTTTTCTGCGGGACTTGGTGCAGCGGCAATTCATACTTTGGTGAATTATTTTCAAATCCACAGTGTGATGGATTCTTTAATAGCCGGTGGCTGGAGCGAAACGGAAGTAATGAATTACCTTTCTGGCCGCGATGGTGGAAGCAGAGCTGTGCTAGACACAGTTTCTATGGAGAATATACAAGCTATGGCGCAATCTTATAATGGGGTCGCTTTAGGGGCCTCGGGTGCTGTTTATGGAATTTTGGTGGCCTTCGGAATTATGTTTCCAAATATAGAATTGATGCTTATTTTCCTTCCAATTCCCATAAAAGCAAAATATTTTATTCCCGGAATTATTTTATTGGATTTGGTTTTCGGTATTACCGGAACGGCCACGGGTATTGCGCATTGGGCACACATAGGTGGAGCGCTCTTCGGTTTTATTATGGCCTGGTACTGGAAAAAGAATAGTTTTGATAACCATCGCTGGAATTAACTATGGCTGCTACTAGTCTTTCATATAAATATAAAACCGCCAATGTTTTGGTTAAGCTGATTGTGATCAACGTTGCAGCCTTTTTGGTGGTTAGATTGGGAGCTTTCTTTTTAAGCGTTAGTCCACAATACTTTGCGCGTTGGTTTGTACTTAGTGATGATTTCGATACACTTTTATTTCATCCTTGGTCAATAGTTACATACGGATTTCTGCATTTTGGATTTTTTCACATTTTGTTCAATATGCTATGGTTGTATTGGTTTGGGCAGTTTGTATTAAATCTTTTCACTGGAAAAAGACTGCTTACCATTTATTTATTGGGTGCCGCAGCGGGTGGATTGTTATTTATGCTGTCCTATAATTTCTTTCCTGTTTTTGAAATGCACCGTGGGTTTCTTATTGGCGCCTCGGGAGCGGTAACTGCCATTATGGTCTTTATAGCAACCTATACCCCAAATACTGAGGTAAGGCTTTTCACCTTTACCATTAAAATCTGGCACATTGCGCTGTTTCTTTTCCTTTTTGATTTGGTACGCATTCCCTCATCGGGCAATGCCGGAGGATTGATGGCACACGTGGGCGGAGCACTCTTTGGATATATTTATGCAATTCAGCTTGCCAAGGGAAACGACATTGGTAAATGGTTTGAAAATTTTATGGATTGGGTCGCTAATCTTTTTAAACCCCGTACAAAAAAGCCCTTCAAAAAGGTACATCGCACAACACAACCCGCTCCACGACGTTCTACATCCAAAGCCGAAAAATCTGAAAACCAAAAAAAGGTAGACAGTATTCTTGATAAAATAGGAAAAAGCGGTTACGAAAGTCTTACAAAAGAAGAAAAAGACTTTTTGTTCAAAGCCGGAAAAGAAGACTAACCAATGCGGAAATCTCTCAACAAATTTATATACTGGGGCAACCTGCTCGCAGCATTTTTATTGTTGATTTCCTTCATACTGCCTTATTTACCGCCCAGATCATTTCCTACACTTTCATTGTTAAGTTTGGTAGTTTCACTGCTTATAATTGTAAATATCATTTTTGCAATTTATTGGGCTATACAATTCAGGCGCAGATTTTTTGTCTCATTTACCGTGCTTTTGATTTCCTATTTTTACTTCAACGTATTTTATGAAGTTTCTTCGGAAGGCGACGCTTCCCAATATAAAAATACGCTCAGTGTACTATCTTATAATGTGCGTCTTTTCAACGCTTATGAAAAAAACCCAAAAGCCGATGCCCCGCAAATAATTTCTGAAATGCTTTTTGAAGAATCCCCAGATGTGGTTTGTGTGCAGGAATATTACAAGCCCAATACAATTGATTTTTCAATGTATCCGCATCAATATATTCACTTTAAATCTGAAAAGGCAAAATTGGGCCACGCCATCTTTTCAAAATATCCTTTAATTAATACAGGAGCTTTTGATTTTGAAGAAACCTATAATAACACCCTGTACGCCGATGTTGTAAAAGACACCGATACCATTCGCATTTACAGTCTACATTTACAATCGCTCGGCATTATCCCGCGGGTAAGCTTTTTGCAGGAAAGCGATAATGAAAAACTTCGTAAAAGGGTGTCGCGCGCGTTTGAAATGCAACAAAACCAGGTAGAGGCAATTCTAGAACACAAATCGAAAACCAAACATCCCGTTATCCTTTCCGGAGATTTCAACAACACGCCTTTTTCATACAGTTATAGAAAATTAAAGGATGGAATGCAGGACGCCTTCCGTGAACGGGGCAATGGGCTGGGTACAACCTTTAAGTTTGAAAAATACCCTATGCGTATAGATTATATTTTTGCTTCCGAAGGCCTTGAAATACTATTGTTTGATACCCTGAAAAAAACCTTTTCCGACCATTACGCAGTTCGGGCAACGGTGGGGTGGTAAATTCAATTAACAATTAACAATTAACTATTAACAATTAACAATTAACAATTAACAATTAACAATTAACAATTAACTATTAGCAATAACCAATTTCATTCTAAAATATTTAATCATAAACTAACTGTTGCCTTTCCAAATAACTTAAGGCATTCGGCCCTTCATTAAAAAGTAAATCCAAAACTGAAAGGTTGGGCAGAAAGGGATGGTTTGCTTCATGCACTTGTGTGTATGGTTCAGGCTGGAAAGCTGACTTTCTTTTTGCATCAATCAAAATACGCAAGTCGGTTATTACAGATTTTTTTTCAAAAGAAGTAGTTTTTGATACTTCTACATCAATTCCCAACAGTTCGCAAAGCACTTCAAAAATTTTTAGATTATGGGCCATCAAACCTTCTACGGGTTTGGTGAAAAAATCTTCTAAATCATCTTCGTAATACTCAAAAAATGGCGAGGTTCTATAAGCGCTCTGCAAGCTTCTCCAATGATGTTCCTGCCACGGAAAATCATTCTCCACAATTACATCTTTCGTTTTTTTGCGCTTTCCGGTTTTGTTGTGTTTTATCGGAATGTTCAAAAGGAGCTTCCCGTTACTATGTGCTATAAACGTACGGTTGCGATAGGTCTGCTTTTGGTAATTATCCTCAACTTCAAAAACAACACTTTCGGCCTGCGCCACAGCAGCCATCTGCTCAATGGATGGAAAATAGGAGGGATGTAGGAGAATTGTTTTCATTCAAAATTTTAAGACTTCAAAAATAGGGAAGAAATCGAAAATGAAACCGAATTCAAAAACAAAATCGCTCCCCCTTTGAAGGGGGCTGGAGGGATGTGTAAAACTTGAAACCTGAAACTTGAAACCTGCAACCCTTTTCCCTACCTTTGTGAAAACGAAAAAATATGCTCATTATTGGCATCGCCGGAGGCACCGGTAGCGGAAAAACAACAGTTGTAGATCAAATTGTGGAAGAGCTTCCCGTTGATGAAGTTTGCGTTATTTCACAAGATTCCTATTATCACGATACAAGCCATCTTTCTTTCGAAGAGCGCACAAAAATAAACTTCGACCACCCGAAGGCAATCGATTTTGATTTGTTGGTAAGCCACTTAAAAGAGCTTCGGAAGGGAAATTCTTTTGAACAACCCGTCTATTCCTTCGTGGAGCATAATAGAACTGGCGAAACAATTACTACCTTCCCAAAAAAGGTTATTATTGTGGAAGGAATTTTAATTTTGGCGCATCCCGACATTCGGGAAATGTTCGATATTAAAATTTTCGTGCACGCCGATAGCGACGAACGTTTGATTCGCCGTTTAAAGCGCGATATCGCCACCCGTGGTCGCGACCTGGAAGAAGTTCTCAACCGATACCAAAACACCCTAAAACCGATGCACCAGCAATTCATAGAGCCTACCAAGGAATTTGCAGACATCATTATTCCCACAAATAGATACAATACCGTCGCGGTAAACGTTATAAGAAGCATCATCCATCAAAAACTAAGCTATACCGAATCGTGAAATTCAAGGAACTTAAAAAGAACAAGTGGATCAGGTTTATAAGCAATAAATACGTGCTTATACTGATACTTTTTATTGTTTGGATGCTTTTTTTTGACACCAATTCCTATCTTATCCATAACGAGTTGGATAGTGATATCAATGCCTTGGAAGAGAACGCAGAGTTTTATCAAAACGAAATAGACCACGATAAAACCTTCATCAAAAAGATGGAGGACAGTAACGAGATGGAGAAGTTCGCTCGTGAAAAATATTATTTGAAAAAGGAAAACGAGGATATTTATATAATTGAACACGAAGACAGCATCAAAAAAGAAGAAAAACGATGAGTAAATTTCTATTTGAAGATTTTGATGAAGTTTCCGCAAAACAGTGGAAACAGCAAATACAATACGATTTAAAAGGCGCCGACTATAATGAAACCTTGGTTTGGCAAAGTCCCGAAGGCATTAACGTAAAACCCTTTTACCACGAAGATGATTTCAAGGAAGATTTTCAGCCCATTCCCGGCCAGCCCCAATCGTGGAAAATTGCCCAAGAAATATTTATCGATGATGAAAATATAGCGAATGATATCGCTTTGGATGCCTTGCAAAGAGGGGCAGAGGCCATTATCTTTTCAGCGGAAAGGGAGTTTGGAATTGAGACCATTTTTAAGGATTTTCCTTTTGACAAGAGTTCAATCTACTTCAACCTAAAATTTCTTTCCGAAGCATTTTACGACAAACTCATCAGCTTCTTATCAGAAAAAAAAGCAACGGTTTATTACAACATAGATTTAATAGGAAACCTTGCCCGCACCGGAAACTGGTTCCACAACTTAAAAAAGGACCACGAGATTTTGGACAGTATTTTTCAGAATCATTCTTCTGAAAACTTACTTTCCGTTGATGCAACCTTATACCAAAACGCAGGTGCCAACATAATTCAGCAATTGGCATACGCATTGGCCCACGCAAATGAATATTTAAACCATTTTTCTGTCACCTCGAGCGCAGTCGAGAGGTCATTGCTTACTTTCAAAATCGCCACAGGTCCTAACTACTTCTTCGAAATTGCAAAAATTAGAGCCCTGCGTAAGCTATACGCAACATTGGCAAAAGAATATGGCGCAAATGAAACTTGCCACATCATTGCCACCCCTTCAAAACGCAACAAAACCCTTTACGATTACAACGTAAACCTACTTCGCAGCACCACCGAATGTATGAGTGCAATTTTAGGTGGGGCAGATACAATCTGCAATATGCCGTACGATGCACCCTATCACAAAAACAACGAATTTGGCGAGCGTATTTCCCGAAACCAATTACTTATTTTAAAGCACGAAAGTTATTTTGACGCAGTAAGCAATCCCGCCGACGGTACCTATTACATCGAGAGCCTAACGGATGAACTTGCGGAAAAAGCCTTACAACTATTCAAGGAAATAGAAAAGGGTGATGGATTTCTTCAGCAATTAAAGGAAGGAACCATTCAAAAGAAAACAAAGGAAAGCGCCGAAAAGGAACAGCAACTTTTTGACAATGGCGAACTGAAACTTTTGGGAACCAATTATCACCCCAACAAAAACGATAGGATGAAAGACGATTTGGAGCTTTTCCCTTTCGTTAAGCACAATCCGGTAAAAACGCTTATCGCCCCAATTATTGAAAGGCGCTTGGCAGAAAAAATTGAACAGGAAAGATTGAGCAAAGAGTAGAAAAGATGTACAGCATATTGAATTGAAGCGGGATGCCGGAAGCAAACAGCAACCTGCAACTTGAAACCTGAAACCAGTTTCTTGCGATAGCCTCAATGATGATTGGCTTCGCAATTTATTTGGAAACAAGTATATTATAGCATTATGATCAAAAGATTAACCTTCTATTTATTTACGGTATTGATAGCAACAACGCTATTTTCTTGTTTCGAGGTGGGTAAACAGGTAGTTGACTGGATGGAACTAAAGGATGACAATACAGAAGTGGAACTTAAAGGTGAATATCATTTTTTGGAAGAAAATGGCGTGCGTATATTTCTTCCGCTCAGCTTTAAGCGCTATTCTATGGCAGAGTATCAGCAGACACTAAAAACAAAACTTCCCGAAGAGGAGGCTAATGCACAGATAAAGAACATCAACCATAAAGCAAATCTGGACGGAGAGCTGTATATTTATTTTGATGAAGAATCAGGTTCCACCTGTTTGGTATTCGGAATGCCTTATATGGAAATTTCAAAAAGGGATGCCCAGTTATTTTTGGGAATGATGCGCACCCAAACTGAAAACCTTTTGGATTCCAGTTCTTCCTATGAAAAAATTACCGCAAAATATGTGGGTTATCCTAAGAACTGTATCTTCAAAAGCGTCTATAAAATTTCTTCCGAGGCAAAGAACTTTGAGTATTACAATGCCCTATACTTTATTAGCCGCAATAGTAAAACCATAGCCTATCAGCTCATCACGCCAGTAGGGGTTTACTTTGACCCTTTCATTGAAAAATTGGAAATATAATGGCCAGAAAAAATTTACAACATTTAGAATTAAAGACGGAAGACGGAAGACCTGAGAAGGGTGTTTCTGCAGGTCAACCAAAAACCAGAAACCAGAAACCAGAAACCACTCAAACCGCCGAGGAAATCGAAATCAAGAAACAATACACCGGGGAAGACATAAAAAATCTTCAACACCTAAACTTCGTCGCAGGAATTGCGCCAAACCTTCGCGGGCCTTATTCCACAATGTACGTGCGTCGTCCATGGACCATCCGCCAATACGCAGGGTTTTCAACGGCTGAGGACAGCAACGCTTTTTACAGACGTAACCTCGCCGCAGGTCAAAAAGGGCTTTCGGTAGCTTTTGATCTTGCCACCCATCGAGGTTACGATAGCGACCATCCCCGCGTGGAGGGCGATGTGGGCAAAGCAGGCGTAGCAATTGACAGCGTGGAGGATATGAAAATCCTCTTCGACCAAATTCCGTTGGACAAGATGAGCGTCTCCATGACGATGAACGGCGCCGTGCTTCCCATTATGGCTTTTTATATTGTCGCTGCGGAAGAGCAGGGCGTTTCGCCTAAAGATTTGACGGGAACCATCCAAAACGATATTCTAAAGGAATTCATGGTGCGGAATACTTACATTTATCCGCCTACACCATCCATGAAAATTATCAGTGATATTTTTGAGTTTGCTTCCAAGAATATGCCCAAGTTCAATAGCATTTCCATCTCCGGTTACCATATGCAGGAAGCGGGAGCTACTGCAGACATTGAGCTTGCTTACACTTTAGCAGATGGTTTAGAGTACATCCGCACTGGAATAAAAGCGGGTATGGATATAGACACTTTTGCGCCTCGGCTCTCTTTCTTTTGGGCCATCGGGATGAACCACTTTATGGAAATCGCAAAAATGCGCGCCGCACGTATGCTGTGGGCAAAGATTGTAAAACAGTTCAACCCTAAGGATGAAAAATCGCTCGCCCTGCGCACCCACTGCCAAACCAGCGGTTGGAGCCTTACCGAGCAGGACCCTTTCAACAACGTAGCTCGAACCGCAATTGAGGCAGCAGCAGCCGTTTTCGGGGGAACGCAATCGCTTCACACAAATGCTTTGGATGAGGCCATCGCACTGCCCACCGATTTCTCCGCACGCATTGCACGAAACACCCAAATATTCCTGCAAACCGAAACCCAGATCACCAAAACCGTGGATCCTTGGGCGGGCAGCTATTATGTGGAAAGTCTTACCAACGAAATTGCCAACAAAGCCTGGGAACTCATAGAAGAAGTAGAAGAACTCGGCGGCATGACCAAAGCCATTGAGGCCGGCATTCCAAAGTTGCGCATAGAGGAAGCCTCTGCGCGTAAGCAAGCACGTATTGATAGCGGGCAGGATATTATAGTGGGCGTAAACAAATACCGTCTCGCGAAAGAAGACCCGCTACAAATTCTGGATGTAGACAACCAAAAAGTCCGCACCTCGCAGATTGAACGTTTAAACCGAATAAAAGCAGCGCGCGATACCCAAAAGGTGGAGAAGGCATTGGCAGCAATTACCGAATGTGCAAAGACAGGTGAAGGAAATTTGTTAGCTTTAGCCGTAGAAGCTGCCCGCCACAGAGCAACCCTTGGCGAAATCTCAACCGCGATGGAAAAGGAATTCGGCAGATACAAGGCACAAATACGCTCCTTTAGCGGCGTTTATAGCAAAGAGATGAAAAAAGACCCAAGTTTTGATAAGGCAAGGCAACTAGCAGACCAGTTTGCCGAATTGGAAGGCCGCCGCCCCCGTATTATGATTGCCAAAATGGGGCAGGACGGTCACGACCGTGGTGCCAAAGTAGTAGCCACCGGCTATGCAGATGTAGGTTTTGATGTGGACATAGGCCCACTCTTCCAAACCCCCGCCGAAGCAGCCAAACAGGCTGTGGAAAACGACGTGCACATACTGGGCGTTTCCTCCCTAGCCGCAGGCCACAAAACCCTTGTGCCACAGGTTATTGAGGCCCTAAAAAAGTACGGCCGTGAGGATATTATGGTCATTGTGGGCGGTGTAATACCCGCGCAGGACTACCAATACCTTTTTGATGCTGGCGCAGTGGCGGTCTATGGCCCCGGCACCCGCATTAGTGACGCTGCTATTGAGATGTTGGGGGTTTTGATTGAGGGGGTGGAGTGATTAAATAAGAATTGATAATTATAATAATTTGCAAAGATATTCAATAAAGAGATATTCAAAATTTGTGACACCTAAATAAATTAAACAATATAATTAGATAATTTATGCTGTATAATTTTTCTCAAATAAGTTTTAGCTATATTTTTAATGATATTGATTTTAATAAATTGACGGCAATTTTGTCAATAATATTAATACTTATATTATGTTTTTTATCATTGTCTTTGTATAAAAATAATAATTTGAGAGCTAAAGCAAATGATTTACTTCAAGATAAAAACGGCGAGTTACAAAAAGCTAAGGAGAAAGCAGAATTAGATGCAAAACTAGCAAAGAAACAATTGAAAAAATATACATTTATTAGAATTGATAAACACCTCAAATTGGCTATTACCCAATACCTTTCATTTTTTTCAACTTATATAGAGGAAAGTAAAAAAATCCAAATCAAAATGAACACTCAAGATAGTGATGATGGACTTTATGTATCTTTTGATGTGCCGAAGGGCATAGATAAGCAAACACTTCAAGTTTGGTTTGAGGATTATTTAATGTTTTTATATAAAGACAAAAACAATATAATATTAAATACCGTAGATGGTGTTACAACTGAGCAAGCAGATTTATTAATATTAAAACTAAAAGGTCAAATAAACCATTATCAAAGACAACTGGATATATTAAAAATAGAAAATAATTATTTAAAGGATAATTCAGAATATTTTAAAGATGTTATAAAATTATTGAGTTCGAAAAGTGATCGCATATTTATTACCACTTCCAATAGCGAAATTAAAGAACAAAAAAACTATTCGAATCAAAGTCAATTCATTGGTAGTACATTTAATCAAAGCAATTTTAATTTTTCAAATATTGACGAAAAAATTATTGATTTAATTAAAAACTCTTCAATAAGTGCAAATGAACAAGACGAACTTATTAAATCAGTTGAAATAATTAAAGATGATTCTAAGTCAGAAAAAGTTAAAAAAAAAGCTGGTGCTTTAATCGGAAAATTTTTAGAGACTACCACAACAGAATCTGCAAAACAGATCATGAAATTTGTAATAGAGAATGGAGAATCTTGGTTGAAGCATATTTCCAATTCTTTCTGAAAAGTTTATCCTCCTAGCGCGCTTTTACAAAGCGTGCTCATAAGCCTTACATTGCATAATTAAAATGAAACGGAACCACCACAAAACCTTCAATCTATTAATGTCCATAACATTAATGCTAGTTTGTGCCGCGTTTGGTGTTTTCTTGATTCTTAATTGGAAATATATCTCAAATCCACAGTTGCTACCCAATTATAGGGGCAATTCAATTTTTGAATATCAAGAAGATTTGGCAAGGTTCAGGCATTGGGGTTTTTTCTATCCGTGGATTGTTTTAGGCTTTTTAATATATTTTCAAACGTTTTTACTTGCGTATTTATTGATTAGAAAAAATTTGAATTTTTCCTTACGAAAGTGGATTATTATTTTAGTTGGCACCCTTTTAATATACTTCTTTCCAACTATTCTAGATTTTTTATCAGAATTATTTCATTTCAATCCGTATGATTATACTTCCCTAAGCTTCAGCCGTCTTATTTCTAATGGTTTGATGTTGTTAATAGTGATCTTATTCTTTATGTCAGCAATGATGCTATTTTTAAAGCCGTTTAGAAATTATACAAAATTTCTGGCCATCACATTTTTCACATCGGTATTAAATGTTGTATTCATTTTTGCATTTATGGAATTGTTTTTTGATTAATATTTTCTAGCGCGCTTTTATAAAGCGTGCTCATTTAAAAACCATACCCATCCCCACAAACCCACCACATTCACAAACTCACCTATTCCCAACCCCCCCCCCAAAAAAAAATACGTGCAAACACGTATTTCCATAAAAGTCCGATTTCATAATTTTAGTTTAATATTAATCTAAAACCATAGAAATCATGGCTAAACAAAATGAAACCGGCCACGTAATAAACGTGGACAACTTTTACGAACTCATGCAGTTTCCCATCTCCTACGGCACGCAGTACGCCCCGCCCATGGCTGCATTACAAATTCCACAGCTAAATGTCAAGTACACCGCATCGCAAAACATTATCCTCCCTGGCGCGCTTTTGCAAAGCGTGCCCAGCTACTTTGAGCATTTGCAATGCGACCCATCCAACCCCGTTACGGCAAGCTTCCTGCCCGTGACCTCAAAAAAATCATTTCCCCCGAATCAACCTCTCCAGCCGAGTCATCATTTCATCCTTCTCTTTCAGCATGCGCTCATAAAGAGCAATTTTCTCGTCGTGGAGTTTGATTAATTGTTCTATGGGGTGAAAAGTAGGATTATTGTTTATAACCGCAGCATTGTCATTAAAAGTATTAGAAATTACATTTACAGCCTTTTCCTCATCAAAATTCTTAAAAGCTTCAACCGGAATATGGAGCACTTCAGAAATTTCTTTCAATAAATCAGTTTCAATGCTTTCTTTCTGCTCCAACAGTGAAATTTTCTTCTGGTTCCATTCCTCGCCAAGCTCATAGGCAAGTGCCTCTTGCTTCATACCAAGCATTTCGCGAAAACGTTTTACATTCCGCCCTTCGTGTACCTTTTGTTCCATATTAGATATAATTCAATAATAAAGCTAATAACTATTGCCAACTCCAGTGAATTTGAAGAAGTATATCGGCTTCAAATTTTTATTGTGACCACCAAAGTTAACTTTTATTTTAATAAATCCCCGTGTAAGTAAATACTAAAATAGCTATTATTTAGGATAATTTATCCCTAACGTCCTAGTGTATTTATGTTTCAAACTTACTTAACAATTAAACAGATAACCCATAAACAATTAAAAAAAACTTGCAAACCACCCCTTCAATGTTGTATATTTATAACCCTGTTCTATATCCGCTCCCGGATTATACATTATGAGCAACATTTTCTCTCCCATAAGCCGACTCCATGCCGACCGTAAGCCGACTCCATGCCGACTGCAAGCCGACTCCATGCCGATTATACCCCATAGATACTCCCTAGATACTTCTAAAATACCTTATATTAACGCAATAATTTCTCTATTCCCACTAGCACCAGCCCTGTGTAGTGAATCCAAAAATTTTCTATATTTAAATGATAGCCAAAAACAACATTAACTGCCTGTAACGACCAGTACAACAAATCCCTCGAAATGGGCAAAAAGGCCAAATGCAAAGGCGAAGCCGCAAAGACAAAATTAGATCAGGATCCAAACAATGCCCAAGCACAGTTGGATTTAGAACAAGCAACCAATTTTATAAAATTCCACCGCGAACAATCCGGCGATGAGGAAAAATTACGAAACGATTTGGCAGACTATACCTGTCCGTAACATAAACGCTCCCACAGGGGCGTTTTCCTTTTTATACCAATTAAGCAATTCACTATCTTTACATTCAACATTCAACAATCAACAATCTTTTATGAACGAATCCCACCGCATACAAAGCCTTTTCACAGACCTATACCACGGCCATCCCTGGCTGGACGTTACCATACAGGACACACTTTCACAAATAACTCCACAACAGGCCGCCCAACGCCCAATAAAAAACGGCAACACTATTTGGGAAATTGTAAACCACATAATTGCTTGGCGTGAAAACGTATTGAAGAGAGTACAGGGCGAAGTGATCCAAACCCCGTCAAACAATTATATAGAAAAGATAAAAGATACTTCCGTAGAAGCGTGGCAACAAACCCTCGAAACTTTGGAAAGAACCCAAAAGGAATGGCTCTATTTCCTTAGCACCTTTAATGAGGCAGATTTCATCAATAAATATCCGGTAAATAAACTCACCTATTATCAGCACATCCACGGCATTCTCCAGCACGATGCCTATCATTTGGGGCAGATAGTACTGTTGGCAAAAATAACCAATCCCTAACCTGATCTGATGCTACAAACGCTGGTACACTATACGTTGCATCTTTTGGTTCCCGGCCTTATAGCTTATGTTTTTTTCAGAAGTCAATGGAAAAAAGCCTGGCTCATTATGCTTGCGACTATGCTAGTAGATTTAGATCACCTCCTCGCCACCCCAATTTTCGATCCCGGACGTTGCAGCATCAACTTCCACCCGTTGCACACCTATTGGGCGATGGCAGGATATGTGGTATTGTTATTCTTTAGGAAAACTAGGATCATAGCTGTGGGATTATTATTCCACATGCTAACAGATTACATAGATTGCCAATGGAATTGAAATCCCAAATCCCAAATTCCAAATTCCAAACTTGCCTGTTGTGCCTCTGGCAGGCAGGTCCTGAATAAACAAATCCCTACCGATGGTGGTACGGCTCATTTCGAAGGATAGTAAACCCACGATACAGCTGTTCTATAAAGAAAAGCCGAACCATTTGGTGCGAAAAAGTCATAGAAGAAAGTGAAACCTTCCCGTTAGCTCTTGCATAAACAGCATCGGTAAAACCATACGGTCCACCAATAACAAAGATGAGGTTTTTCAGGCCGCTGTTCATTTTCTTCTGAAGAAACTCAGCAAACCCTTCGGAAGTATAGGTTTTTCCTTTTTCGTCTAGCAGAATCAAAACATCAGCAGTAGTGGTTCGCTTCAAGATTTCTTCCCCTTCAGCTTGCTTTTGAAGCGCTTCCGAAAGATTCTTGGCGTTCTTCACATCGGGTATCACCTCCATTTCAAAGGAAACATAAAACCCCAACCGCTTGGTGTAGTCATCCATCAAGGCTTGCAGTTGTTTGTTGTCGGTCTTGCCAATGGCGAGCAGCGTTATTTTCATCAAAAAGTTTTCAGAAGTTAAAAATACAAAGATAAAAGTTGCTACTTCCCACTTCCCACTTCGTCCTTCAAACTTTTTAAAGTATTTTAGCTAAAATTTCCTTGCTATGATTTCACAGAAACAATTCAACAAAGAAATAGATATCATAATTGCAAACGCTATCCGTGAAGACGTAGGCGATGGCGACCACAGCTCTCTTGCCTGTATTTCAGAAGATGCACGGGGCTCGGCAAAACTTTTGGTAAAAGATGAAGGCATCATTGCTGGGGTAGAATTCGCCCGACAGGTCTTTGAATACGTTGACCCCGGCCTAAAACTCGATATAAAAATAAAAGACGGCAGCCCCGTAAAGTTTGGCGATGTGGTGTTTTATGTTTCAGGTCTTTCGCAATCTATTTTAAAGTCGGAAAGACTCGTTTTGAATGCAATGCAGCGTATGAGTGCCATTGCCTCTAAAACCAACGAATATGTAAAACTACTGGAGGGCACAAATACCAAAATACTCGACACCCGTAAAACCACTCCCGGAATCCGTGCGTTGGAAAAGTGGGCTGTAAAGATTGGGGGCGGGGAGAACCACCGCTTTGCACTTTATGATATGGTAATGCTGAAGGACAATCACATAGATTTCTGTGGCGGAATAACCAAGGCTATTGAAAAGACAAAAAAATATTTAAAGGAAAACCAGCTCGGGCTTAAAATTATAGTTGAAGCCCGAAACCTGGACGAGATTGGAGAAATATTACAATCCGAGGGCGTGTATAGAATTTTGATAGATAATTTCAATTATGAAGATACCCGCAAAGCGGTAAAACTCATAGACGGGAAATGCCTTACAGAGTCCAGTGGCGGCATTACCTTGGAAACCGCCAGAAAATATGCCGAATGTGGCGTAGATTATATTTCCAGCGGCGCGCTGACCCATTCGGTCCACAATATGGATTTGAGCCTAAAAGCGGTTAAATGAGCGAGGAGGAAGAAGAAATAAACATTCCGATTGTCCGGGATTTAGTGCGTTTCAGTAAAAAGATTAAACTTCCGGGATTGGGTGAGTTTTCTTTATACCATTTGCTGGAAGTTTACGTCGCGGGCATTTTAAATGGCACATTTTCGTTCAGGGCCAGTTCCATTGCCTATAGTTTTTTTCTGGCGCTATTTCCTTTTCTGTTATTTCTGCTTAACCTCATTCCCTATATTCCCATCGACGGTTTCCAAACGCGTTTTTTGATATTTATGGAAGCCTTGTTGCCTGCCCAAACCACTGAATTCTTTTATCCCATAATTGCAGATATTGCGGTAAATCCTCGCGCAGGATTAATATCGTTTGTGTTTTTTCTATCCATCTTTTTATCTGCCAATGGTGTTAATACCATCTTTAGCGCTTTTGAGCATTCTTTTCATGTAACTATTAACCGCAGTTTTTTTAGACAATACCTGGTTGCAATAATCGTTTCTATTTTCTTGGCATTGTTGTTGTTAACCTCGGTAGGGGTCATATTATATGGCGAATATATTATAAACGACCTTCAGTCCAGAGCCTATATAGACAATGATGTTTTCTGGATTTCGTTCTTTCAATTTGTTGTGTTTGTAATAATGATCTACGGGGTTATTGCCACCTTGTATTATTTTGGAACCAAAGAAGGGAAGGAGTCCCGCTTTTTTTCAGTGGGAGCCATTACTACAACGGTCCTTTTCATTGTCACAACGTATCTTTTTGGAGTTTACATCAATAACTTTTCAAATTATAACGAGTTATACGGTTCCATTGGCGCACTTTTAATTTTGATGTTCTATATTTGGATAAACGCAAACCTATTGCTGCTAGGGTTTGAATTGAATGTTTCTATAAGGCGGCTAAAAGATAAACTTTAACTATAAACCTAAATTTTTAAACAGATGAAAAAAATACTTTTAACTTGCTCCCTAATTGTCTTAACAATATTAACTGCCACGGCGCAGGATGTAACCGGAAAATGGAAAACCATCGACGATGAAACCGGCGAAGCCAAATCCATTGTAGAAATCTATAAGCAAAATGGAAAGGTTTACGGAAAAATCGTAGAAATCCTCAACCCCGCAAAAAGAAATGTAAAATGCGACAAATGCCCGGGAGAGGACAAAAACAAACCGGTGCTTGGCCTGGTAATCATTAAAGGACTTGAAAAAGACGGCGATGAATACAATGACGGTACCATCATGGATCCCAACAATGGAAAAGTATATAAATGCTACATAGAACTTGATGGCCCAAACAAATTGGACGTTCGCGGTTACATAGGTTTTTCTCTTTTGGGAAGAACACAAACCTGGACGCGCGTCAATTAATAAAATTTTAAAAGCACTATCTTTAAGCCGCCAATTTTGGCGGTTTTTTTATTTCCAATAACCCAATAACCCAATAACCCCAATAATCAATAACTTTTGTATTTCATAGACGTAATCCTTCCCATTCCATTAAAGCAAGCCTTCACCTATGGTGTGAATAAAGATGAAGCTGCTTTTTTAAAGCAGGGTATGCGCGTGGCCGTACCTTTTGGAAAGTCAAAGGTTTACACGGGCATCGTTTATCAGGTACACGACCAACCACCCGTAGGTTACGAAACAAAATCCATAGACCATATTTTGGATGAGGAACCCATTATCACCCAACTTCAATTGAAACATTGGGAATGGCTGGCCGCATATTATATGTGTTCTTTAGGAGAAGTAATTAAAGCGGCTCTGCCCAGTGCATTTCTTTTAGAGAGTGAAACCATTATCAAACTTTCATCTCGAAATTTCCAGGATGAGGAATCGTTGACCGATGACGAGTTCGTTTTATACGAAGCCTTGCAGCACCAATCATCGCTTCATATAAATGATGCACGTTCCATTTTGGATAGGAAGAATATTGTTTCAGTTATCCAAAATTTACTAGATAAAAATATTATCGAGGTCGAAGAAACGGTTTATGAGCAATACGTCCCCAAGATGAAGCGCTACATAAAACTTGCCCCTAAATATACTTCCGAAGAAAAATTGCGCGAGCTTTTAGACTCACTCACCCGTGCGCACAAACAGCGGCAGGTGCTTATGCATCTTTTTATGCTGAATACGCAAGTCAAAAAACCAATCAGCAGTGTAGCGCTACAAAAGAAGAGTGAAGCATCCGCCGCTACACTAAAGGCTTTGATAGATAAAGGTATCTTGGAGGAATATTATATTCAGCACGATCGTGTGGAATTTTCCGGCGAAGCTTCTTCTGAAATAAAGTTGTTGAGTGAGCAACAAACAAAGGCATATCAAGAAATTAAAACAGCGTTCAAAACAAATGATGTAGTATTGCTTCATGGCGTTACCTCAAGTGGAAAAACGGAAATCTATGTGCGCCTTATCGAAGAGGTTATAGCCGCCGGAAAGCAAGTGCTTTATATGCTCCCCGAAATTGCTTTAACTACACAACTTATTACACGACTTCAAAAATATTTTGGTGAAAAGATTTCAGTATTCCATTCTAAATTTTCAGTGAATGAAAGGGTTGAGGTTTGGAACAATGTGCTTTCAGCAAAACAAAAAGCGCAAGTTGTTATTGGCGCGCGCTCTTCCTTATTTCTTCCTTTTAAAAATTTGGGGCTTGTTATTGTGGATGAGGAACACGAACCTTCTTTCAAACAATACAGCCCTGCACCGCGCTACAATGCCCGCGACAGTGCAATTGTCTTGGCTAATCTTCAAAAAGCCCAACTTTTGATGGGTTCCGCCACGCCCTCTTTGGAAAGTTACCACAACGCAAAATCTGGAAAATTTGGATTGGTGACTTTAAAAAAACGCTTCGGAAATGTGTTGATGCCGGATATTGAGTTGGTCGATATCAAGGAAAAAACCCGTAAGAAACAAATGACGGGCCATTTCAGTGACCGGCTTTTGGAAGAAATGCGCGAGGTTTTAAAAAATGGCGAGCAGGTCATTCTTTTTCAAAACAGAAGAGGGTTTTCGCCCGTTGTGGAATGTACCACCTGCGGAATCTCACCACAATGTCCCAATTGTGATGTGAGCCTAACATTTCACCAGTATAAAAACCAGTTACGTTGCCATTACTGCGGCTATCATATGGCGATGATGAAAAGCTGCATTGCCTGCGGTAGCGAAACACTGGACACTAAAGGTTTTGGAACCGAACAGATTGAAGCCGAATTAAAAACACTGTTTCCTAACCATAAAGTGGCGCGGATGGACCAGGACACAACCAAGGGAAAGCATGCCTATTCCAAATTGATTGAAGCTTTGGAAAACGAGGAAATTGATATTTTGGTAGGCACACAAATGCTTGCCAAGGGCTTGGATTTTAGAAACATAAGTTTGGTAGGGGTAATGAATGCAGATAATCTTTTGAACTTTCCAGATTTTCGTGCGCACGAACGCAGTTTTCAGTTGCTACAACAAGTTTCGGGCAGGGCAGGGCGTACCCAAAAACGCGGCAAGGTTTTGATACAAACATATAATCCGTACCATCAAATATTAAAACAAGTAAGCGTTAACGATTATGAAGCGATGTACAAGGAGCAGCTGGAAGAACGCTACAATTATAAATACCCTCCTTTTTACCGAACCATTAAAATAGTTTTTAAGGATAAGAACTTAGCGCGTGTACAGAAAGCGTCACTATGGTTTGGCCAAGCTTTGGAATTGCAGTTTAAAGAAAATATACTGGGGCCAGAGCCACCGCCAGTGGGAAGAATAAAGAATAAGTATATCATGAATATACTTGTGAAAATTCCTAAAAACCAATCTTTGGAAAAGACGAAAAAATATATTGATAACGTACAGCGAAGCTTTAATTCTATTAAAGAATTTTCAAGCGTTCGCGTAAATATAGATGTGGATAATTATTAAGCGTTCTGGGTTGCTGCCAGTGCCTCTACAAGATCAGATTTTCTATTTCGGCTCAACGGCAATTGGTCTTTCTCCAGTTCAATTGTTTTGCTGTTGTAACGTTGCACCTTGTCTAAATTCACAATATAAGACTTATGTATTCTTAAGAAGCGTTCTTTAGGAAGAAGCGCCTGAAAAGCCTTCATTGTTGAAAGAACCACAAGTGATTCGTGCTCGGTTACAAGCTTCACATAATCACCTAAAGCCTCAATATAACGTAATTCATTAAGAAAAACTTTTCGCTTTTTTAGGTTGCTTTTTACAAAGATGAAATCTTCATCATCAAAGCCTTCCTCATGCTTAAGTTTATAATTGGTAATTGCTTTGTGAACGGCATTTAAAAATCTGTCCTTGGCAATAGGCTTCCGAAGATAATCAACGGCATCATAGTCAAATGCTTTAAAAGCATACTTGGTTTTTCCTGTAACAAAAATGACTTGGGGTTTTCTCTGGATATCATCTAAAAGATCAAATCCAGAAAGAATGGGCATTTCTATATCTAGAAAGATGAGGTCAATTTCATTGGAAGCGAGACCCATTTTGGCCTCAATTGCATTTTTATACTCCCCAACAAGCTCAAGTGAGGGGTGCATTTGGATAAGCTTTACAATGGAAAGCCGCTGCAGTGTAGAATCATCTACAATTGCGCATTTAAGTATTGTTTTCTCCACAATAGTAGGTTTTGCGTAAGGCAATAATATGCAAATAATCGATGAAATGCAACTTTTTTTGATTTTAATCGAAAAAATTGCGCACTTCGTCTAAAATTGATTTTTCTGAAGACATTTCAAAATAAGGTTTGATTATACCAAATAAAGTATTATTTTTGCACCCTCTTTGGCAGAAAGCCAAGGTTTTAAACATTAATTTTAATAGATTTTTTATGAATCATTACGAAACTGTTTTCATCTTAAATCCCGTTTTATCTGAAGACCAGATAAAGGAAACAGTAAAGAAATACGAAGATCTTCTTGTTTCTAAAGGTGCTGAGATGATATCCAAAGAAAATTGGGGCTTGAAAAAACTTGCTTACCCAATCCAGAACAAAAAAAGTGGGTTTTATCACCTTTTTGAATTCACCGTTGACGGTGAAGTAGTTCACGAACTTGAAACTGAATTTAAAAGGGACGAACGTTTTATGCGTTACCTTACAGTGAGCCTTGACAAGCACGCAATTGCTTGGGCAGAAAAAAGAAGAAACCGCAATAAAAAATCAGCTTAAATTATGGCTACATTACAACAACAAGCAAAAGGAAAAAAAGACGGAGAGATAAGATATCTTACCCCGCTTAACATAGAGACCAACAAAACTAAAAAATACTGTCGTTTCAAAAGATCGGGTATTAAGTATGTTGACTATAAAGATCCAGATTTCTTATTGAAATTTGTGAACGAACAAGGTAAAATCCTTCCAAGAAGACTTACCGGAACTTCATTAAAGTATCAGCGCAAAGTGGCAGTTGCCGTAAAAAGAGCGCGCCATTTGGCACTTATGCCTTACGTAGCCGATTTATTAAAATAAAAAACCAGAGAACATTATGGAACTTATATTAAAAAAAGACGTAGAAAATCTGGGATTTACAGATGATGTGGTAACCGTAAAGAACGGTTACGGAAGAAACTTTTTGATTCCACAGGGGCACGCAGTACTTGCTACTCCTTCGGCTAAAAAAGTATTGGCTGAAACTTTGAAACAACGCGCTTTTAAAGAAAAGAAAGTGGTTGACGAAGCTAAAACCCAGGCAGAGAAACTTAACGGTCTTGAAATTAAAATTACCGCCAAAACTGGCGAGGGCGATAAGTTGTTTGGTTCTGTTACAAATGCAGATCTTGCAGATGCTCTTGAAAAAGAAGGTGTGTCTATTGATAAAAAGTACATCACTATTGCTGGTGGCGCCATTAAGCGTACCGGTCCTTACGATGCTACTATCCGTTTTCATAGAGATGTGATAAGCAACTTCACTTTTGAAGTGATTGCTGAAGCTAAACCGGCAACAAAATCAAAACCAGAAGCTAAGCCTAAGGCAGAAGCTAAAGCTGAAGAGACTACCTCTGAAGAAGCAAATTCGGAAGAAGTAAACTAAATAACACGATTAATTGTTTTAAGACCTTTCCCGTTTTCGGGGAAGGTTTTATTTTTTTACAAACTTATGAAGTACACCAGATTAACAAAAGAACAATTTGAGGAACTGCACCAGGAATTCATTAATTTTTTGGCCACACAGTCCATTACCGCTGATGAATGGAAAACACTTAAAACTGAAAAACCGGAAGTTGCAGAACAGGAGCTCGATATTTTCAGTGATCTAATTTGGGAAGGAGTATTAAATAAGGTGAAGTATTTGGAACACATTTCACCAACACAATTAATGCTTTTTCATATTTCTGAAGCATTTATGGAACTGATAGCCATAAAGATTGATGATGAAAATATAGACATTACAACAGATTATGGTTACAAGTGGCTGCAACAAAATCTTCATGATGATTCGGTAAATCTATATACTTCCACAAAAGCAATCACTGATGATCGCAACAAAGATATTTTTGTTTTGATAAAACAAGGTTCGGTAATAACCAAAGGAGAGCTTTATACGTATTTCAGCGACTTGTTAAGCGAATAATTAAAAGCACCGGTTAAAATTTCTCAAATCCAAAATTGAATATGATTGGGATTTGGAATTGTTAGTTGTAATTTTCTCTATTATTCATAACGCAAACTTTCAATAGGATCCAACCGCGCCGCTTTTGAAGCAGGATAGGAACCGGCAATTATTGCAACAATAAAAGTGATGATGGTTGCCCAGATGATCGCGGCCCAGGGTAGCGTAAAGTCAAACTTAAAGATTTTGGCAAACGCAAAGCCGGTTAAAATTCCCAGGATAATCCCCAAAACACTTCCGAATTGTCCAATAACTATGGTCTCCATAAAAAATTGGGTAGAGATTGTGGAGCGTTTCGCGCCCATTGCTTTTCGCACACCAATCTCCCGTGTACGTTCGGTTACCGAAACCAGCATAATATTCATAAGCGCTATGGAAGAGCCCAAAATGGTAATGATACTGATTATCCACGCTGCGGCTTCCAAATAACCCGTAATCATTGCGATGCGGTTTATTAAATCGTCACTGCGTTCAATACCGAAATTGTTTTCTTCCACAGGATTTAAGCCTCTAATATTTCTAAAAGTAATGATAGCTTCGTCCTGTGCGGCTTCCATCATTTGTTTGTCATCCACTTTTACACTTAAATTGTAATTAATATTGGGTTGTGTAAAAATGCCACGAGCAACCTGAACAGGGATCAAAACCTTTAAATCCTGATTGTTCCCAAAAGTGGATCCCTTGGATTCCAACAAACCAATAACCTTAAATTTCACCCCGCGAATACTGATGGTTTTATTGATTGGGTCTTCATCTTCAAAAAGATTTTTTACAAAATCAGAGCCTATTAAACACACCTTGTTGTTATTCTGTACATCAAAAATGGTGAAATTTCTTCCTTTATCAATTTCGGTTCCCGTGTTTTCCAAATAGTTTTCATTCACGCCATAAACCTGTACTTCCGGATCGGTTTTTTCAGAACCGTATTTTACTTCGGCGGTGGATGTGCCCTGAAATGAAAGGGACGTTTGTGTGTACGGAAATTCATATTTATCAATAAATTCACGTACATTATTGTAGCTAATTATTGGATTGACTTTCTCTCTTTCTCCACTTCTATTTGACTGAACGGTAAATTCGTATTGCTGAATATTAAAAGTATTGGCGCCCATTGAGGCAAAATTGCCCGAAATAGTGTTTTCCAGCGCCGTCACAGCGCTCAAAATGCCAACGAGTGCCCATATGCCAATTCCAATAATAACAATGGTAAGAATGGTCCTTAGGAGTTGGCTTTTAATGGAATCCAGCGCAATTCGAACATTTTCCCGGAAAAGTGAAAACATATTTTTAGTTTGTGTTAACCGTTAGACTGTAAAGGGGCAATAAAGTTACAGAATAACAGTGAGGCAAATAATTTTTTCCGCCAATCTTATTGTGGCAAACTTCATTATTATTTAGGATATTTGCCAAGCAGAATATAAAAAATCAAAAGCTCACAGATTTTGTCAAAAAAACCATCCATCCCAAAAGGAACGCGCGATTTCAACCCAGAGGAAGTTACGCGCCGCAATTATATTTTCAATGTAATCAAAGAATCCTTTTCGCTCTATGGTTTTCAACCTATTGAAACGCCCTCTTTTGAAAACAGCGAGACTTTGATGGGGAAATATGGCGAAGAGGGCGATCGGTTGATTTTTAAGATTTTGAACAGTGGGGATTTTCTTTCCAAAGTAGACGATAAACTATATTCTGAAAAGGACAGCAATAAAATAACTACAAAAATTTCTGAAAAAGCGCTTCGTTACGACCTCACAGTGCCTTTTGCGCGTTACGTTGTGCAACACCAAAACGAAATTACCTTTCCTTTCAAACGCTATCAGATACAACCCGTTTGGAGGGCAGACAGACCACAAAAAGGCCGTTTCCGTGAGTTTTTTCAGTGCGATGCCGATGTTGTGGGCTCTACTTCGCTTTGGCAGGAAGTAGAATTTGTGCAATTGTACGATGCCGTTTTTAGCAAACTCGGTTTAAAGGGCGTAACCATAAAAATCAACAACCGAAAAATATTGAGCGGGATTGCCGAAACCATCGGCGCCGAAGATAAATTGATTGACTTTACGGTTGCTTTGGATAAACTCGATAAAATAGGGGAGGAAGGCGTAAAAAAGGAAATGCGCGAAAAAGGTATTTCAGATGAAGCACTCCAAAAGCTGCAACCACTGTTCTCCTTTAAAGGCAGCAATGTAGAAAAATTGAACTCCCTAAAAGGTTTGCTCGATGGCTCTCAATTAGGGATGAAAGGCGTAACAGAGTTGGAGTTTATTACAGAAAATATTGAAACACTCGGATTGCAAACGGCTTCGTTGCAAATTGACGTTACCCTTGCACGTGGCTTAAATTATTACACGGGTGCTATTTTTGAAGTCGCGGCTCCTGCCGAAGTAAGTATGGGCAGCATTGGCGGTGGTGGAAGGTACGATGACCTAACGGGAATTTTTGGAATGCCGAATATTAGCGGTGTTGGTATTTCTTTCGGATTGGACCGTATTTATTTGGTTCTTGAGGAACTGAATCTTTTCCCCAAAACGGTTTCAGAAAACAGTAAGGCGCTTTTTATAAATTTTGGAGATAAGGAAGCGCTGTATGCAATGGAAGCGATAACAAATTTGCGCAACGCAGGGATAAAGGCTGAATTGTATCCCGATGATACTAAGATGGGCAAGCAAATGGGCTATGCGGACAAACGGAATATTCCTTTTACGGTATTGGCAGGCGAAAAGGAAATGGAAGCACAACAATACACACTTAAGGACATGAAAAGTGGTGCGCAATCATCCGTGAGCTATTCAGAATTGGAAAAAATGCTGGCCCAATAAAGTTTCAATTATTTTCAAACAAAATTTATTCGAGCTTCATTTTCTGAATACTCCTGTTTGCGTTTTTCCATTATTTTTTGCTCAGCTTCCCGTTGGGCCGCTTCAGAAAGCATACCGGAAATACGCAGTTTAGTAAGGTTGGTCATTGTTTGTTTCATTCATCCCCAATTTCGTTAATAATCTTTTCATAGGAAATAACATAGTCAATCTGTTTTTCCTCTGAAACGTGTTTGCGGGGAGTTTCAAGAATTATAAAGTCGAAAAGTTTTGATATTATTTTTTTGAGGCGTTGTTCTGTAGTAAATATAGCCCGGTGTAAAAAATGAGCGGCAAAAGTAAGGGCAACTGAAAGTATAAATAGAGAGATAAAATATATAGAGGTGGAAAAATCTGTTAATGGAACCAAGGTGTAAATTATAAAAAATATTCCAACGAAAAGAAATGAATGGCTTATAAAAATTAAAAACATTCTAAATTCCAAAACTTGTTGAGCGACAAATTTTAAAAGTAATCCAGAACAGATTGCCATAAGTGGAAGGCTCAAAGAATACATAAAAGAGGACATGTATGAAAATCCAAATATGCCCTCTCTATCATTAAAAATATAAAAGATGTGTAAGAACGGTGATAGCACCGCTACAATTGCAAGAAAAATTAAGTAAAAACTTATTTTAGTCTTCTTGATTATCAGGAATCCCGTTACAGTTTCGGTCTCCTGGCGGACATATTTTGACTTTGTCGATTTGTTGCTCATCGCTAATTTGGTTTTCTGGGGTACAGCTAAAAGCTAGACCTGCTAGCATTACTAATGCAAATAAATAATTTTTCATAATAATAGGTTTTAAAAGTTCAAGAGTAAAATTAAACGTTTAATCTACCTATATAAAGCTGTTGCTCAATTATTTATTAACTAGATTTTAACAAATGTAAGAATAATGGGCATATACCCAAGAAATTTTCGACCAACGGAAGATTTTTTCGTTTTAGAAAGACATTTCTTGCAGAAGTAGCATTGATTATTTTTCCTGTATAAAGGTATCAAAGAAAAAAATCCCCTTGGAATTAACCTTGGGGATTTTTGTAGCGAGAGCGAGACTTGAACTCGCGACCTCCGGGTTATGAATCCGACGCTCTAACCAGCTGAGCTACCTCGCCATATTTTTTTGCTGCAAACTTTATGTCTAAGCGGCTGCAAAGATAGAAACAAAATAATCTGCCGCAAATATTAGGTTCTGTTTTTATTGAAATTATTTTCTCTTTTTTGCAAAATTATTTGAATGAAAAATTTTCAATCTTTCATTTGAGGTTAAAATTAATATATATATATTGGGCATCAACTAACAAAGAACTATGGAAGATAAAATAAAATATGAAATGGAATTCCCTATCCAGGTTTCCCCTTCACTTTTATATCAATATATTTCAACGCCTTCGGGCCTTTCCGAATGGTATGCAGACAACGTAAATTCACGTGGTGAGTTTTATACATTTATTTGGTCTGAAAGTGAAGAGCGCGCAAAACTGCTCAGTAAAAAAAGCCCTGAACGCATCAAATTTAGGTGGGTAGAAGATGAGGGTGAAGATTTTTACTTTGAACTTCGCATTCAGGTTGATGAAATTACAAAAGATGTTTCGCTAATGGTAACGGATTTTGCCGAAGAAGATGAAGTAGAAGAAGGAAAAATGCTTTGGGAAAATATGATTTCCAACCTAAAGTCAATTTTGGGATCAGTCTAAAATACTTTTAAAATATAATATCTTTGCGCCGTTCACTAAAAAGTGGGCGGCTTTTTTATGATAAACTTGAACGGAACCATACTGGATAATTCTAAAACAATTATTGCTTTGGGCAATAGAGGCCTTAATTATGGCGATGCTGTTTTTGAAACACTTCGCTTTTCAGGAGGAAAAATATACTTTTGGGAAGACCATTATTTTCGATTGATGGCATCTATGCGAATTCTACGAATGGAAATTCCGATGAATTTTACAATGGAATTTTTAGAGGAAGAAATTTTGCGAACAATCAATTCTTCTGAAAAAAAATGTGCCGCTGTTCGTGTGAAAATTATTGTGTGGCGTAAAACAGGAGGGAAATATACGCCGACAACGAATGAAGTTGACTATGCCATTTCTTTTGAAAAATTAGAGGAGCCTTTTTATACATTAGCAGAAACGGATTGCGAAATTGAACTTTTCAAAGACCATTTTATAAACTCTGGCTTGCTTTCAACATTAAAAACAACCAATAGAATTGTAAATATTCTGGGAAGTATTTATGCAAAAGAAAATAATTATGATAATTGCCTATTGCTGAATGAAAACAAGCAAGTAGTGGAAGCACTTAACGGAAATATTTTTTTGATTTCAGGAAATATTGTTAAAACCCCGCCACTTTTGGATGGTTGTTTAAACGGAATTTTGCGCAAACAGCTTATTTCTATTATAAATACAACACCAGAACTTGGGTTGCGGGAAGCCTCTATTTCTCCATTCGAACTTCAAAAAGCGGACGAAATCTTTATAACAAACACCATTCAAGGGATTGTTTCCGTTACAAAATACAGAAAAAAGGAATTTGTGAATTCTACAGCTAAGATATTGCTGCCAAAGTTGAACCTAAAAGCTAGAATGGATTAATTGAAGCTTGGATTTTCTGGGGCATTGGACCATAAAATATAGTCGCCCCCAAACTCAATCATTTTTTCTTTCCAAAAATTAATATTAGTCTTGCCAATAATCGAATTGTTGTAGTTATTTGGGACTACCACCCAGCTATTTACTTCCAGTTCCTGCTCTAATTGCTCACTCTCCCAACCAGAATAGCCCAGAAAAAAACGTATTTGGTTCTTATTTAACTTGTCGTCTTTTAATAAATCGATTATTGCACTAAAATCCCCACCCCAATAAATACCGTTGGAAATTTCAATACTGTCTGGAATAATTTCTGGGATGCAATGAATAAAATAAAGATTGTCCTGTTCAACCGGCCCTCCGTTAAATACGGGGAGTTTTGAATTTATTTCAGGAACGAAGTCGCGAAGCTTGTATTGAAGGGGCTTGTTAAGAATAAACCCCACAGATCCACTTTCATTATACTCGGCCAAAAGCACGACAGATCGGTTGAAGGATACATCCCCTATAATAGAGGGTTCTGCGACCAATAATAGTCCCTTGGCTGGTTTTAAAGTGGTCATATAGTTTTTTTGGTAATTTAAATCTAAGGAATAATTTTAGAAATACCAAAAATTCACTGAGATGGTTGTTTGATTGATTTATTATTAGTTAAATATAATTTTTTATTGAAAATTCGTAATTAACTATGGTTCAGATAAATAAAAAAGCCCTTCCTTTCATTTAAATGAAAAGAAGGGCTAACAATGTTGTAAAATATTTTACAATTTAGTTTACACTGTTTTGTAAATCTGAACCAGCTTTGAATTTAACTACTTTTTTAGCAGCAATTTTAATGGTTTTACCTGTTTGAGGGTTTCTTCCTTCTCTAGCAGCTCTTTTTGATACTGACCAAGATCCGAATCCTACAAGTGATACTCTGTTACCTTTTTTAAGGGACTTTTGAACGTTGCCCAAGAAAGACTCTAAAGATTTCTTAGCAGCAGCTTTTGTAATTCCGGCATCAGCTGCCATTGCATCGATTAAATCTGATTTGTTCATAATTTTTTTAAATTAAATTGTTGGTTAAACTTCGATTAATTGCCCTACAAATTTAACAGGAATATCCGTTCAGGCAAGTAACCACGCAGGAAATCGTTATTTTTGTTGATAACTTGGGGTGTTTGTTAATAAACTTGATGCTTTTTTATGTGTTTTTAATAGTATCAGTACTGACAAGGGTTCACGATAGTTTGGAATCTTCATCAAATGAATAACCATTTAAAAGCGAAGAAACGTCCATTTTGCGTTTACCGGGAAGTTGTATTTCTTTTATAATAATGAATCCATCTGCACAGGCTACTTTTAGTTCTTTTTTGGAAATTTGAATACTTCCAGGTTTTAAAATTTGCTCACTTCTCTCAAAGCTTGCGCTATAAATCTTTGTCTTCAATTCCTCATTATTATTATGAAGAATAGTCCATGCTACTGGATAGGGTGAAAG
Source organism: Aequorivita sp. UBA3180 (assembly GCA_002364215.1). Taxonomy (GTDB): domain Bacteria; phylum Bacteroidota; class Bacteroidia; order Flavobacteriales; family Flavobacteriaceae; genus Aequorivita. The sequence continues at coordinate 98,017 of DEXQ01000008.1, forward strand.
CCCGCGAATAAAAGAAGCAATTTCCTTTCCTGGCTTTGTCCAGTCTATACGCGTGTTTTCTGATGTGAGTTTTGGAGCTTCTTTTAAATTGCTTGTCTTGGGCTGTGGTTTTGGGTTTGCTTTTCTCTTCTCAATCAATTCAAGTGTTTCCAAAACCAGTTTGCTCCCTTCATCCATCAGTTTATCGTGAAGTGTTTCCGCCGTTTCATTCTCTTCTATAACTACTTCCTTGTTGGCAATAATTGAACCAGTGTCAATTTTTTCATCAATAAAGAAAGTGGTAACGCCCGATTTTTCTTCACTATTAATTATTGCCCAATTTATAGGAGCCGCACCTCTATATTGTGGAAGAAGTGAAGCGTGTAGGTTGAAAGTTCCCAACTCGGGCATTTGCCAAACCGCTTTTGGAAGCATTCTAAAAGCCACGACTACTTGAAGATTGGCATTCAGATTTTTTAAGTCTTCAAGAAATGATTCATCTTTTAAATTTGTGGGTTGCAATACTTTTAAATTTTGTGAAACCGCATATTTCTTCACCGCTGATCCCAGCAGCTTTCTGCCCCGGCCCGCTGGCCTGTCAGGTGCCGTAATTACGCCCACAATATTTTTGCCTGCTTCCACCATTTCTTTTAAAACCCCCACAGCAAAGTCGGGCGTTCCCATAAATACTATTCTTAAATCGTTTTGCATTTTTTCAGTTTAAATAATATTGTTTTTTTGGATTGGCACTTATTTTCTCGGCATCCATAAGCAAACGGAGTACTTTCAGGATATCAGTTTCGGCAAAAGTAAGTTTTTCTGAAATCTCCCGCGAAGTTAATTCCGATTCTTCAAGTAGTGCCAAAATCTGTCCTGCCAGTTGTTGCATATCGGTTTTTGAAAATTTTGAAGTTAGCGCTTTGCAAACCGAACAAATGCCACATTTTGAAGCAGTAGTTTCACCAAAATAGGAAACCAGCTGCACGCTTCGGCAAGTTTTGGTATTTTCAATATAATTGAGAACGGAATTTACCTGCGCTTTTTTCTTTCGGTTTAGTGCTTCCACCTCGCGTGAAATTACGTTTATGGTTTTGTCATCTTCCCTTGGAACCAAAAACGTAAGTGTGGCATCGGTTATCTGCAGCGTCATTTCCACGACCTGGTCGCGCTCCATTTTTTTTAATATTGAAATTACGGTTTCAATGGGCTGCCCCGTTTTATTCACAATCAAATCCAGATTGATGGCCGTGGGCATTTCAAAAATACCGCCATAAATACGAAGAATTGTTTTTCCAATGACAGAAACCGTTATGTCCTTTTCAAAATAGTGCAACACTTTTTGAGAGGAAATTAAAAAATGCACAATGGATTTTCGTCCAAACTCCTGCGAAAGTTGAATAATCCCCAAACGGTCCAAACTGTTGAGTGCATTGTACGCTAAAAGGGTATTCAGGCTGTAAGTTCTGCAAAATTCTGAAAAACCAAAATTGTGTTTTGTGAATTCTCCTTCACCATAGGGAATCTGAAAATAATTGCTCAGTGTTCTGTAAATAGTTTTCAAATCTGAAGTTGTGGGCAACGATTCCACAAATTGTTGCTTCACATATATTTTGTCGTACTCATTATATAGTAGTATCGCGGAAGCATATTCGCCATCGCGTCCCGCGCGTCCGGCCTCTTGAAAATAACTCTCCAAACTTTCGGGTATTTGAAGATGAATCACAAAGCGAACGTTTGGGTGGTCAATGCCCATCCCAAAAGCGTTGGTTGCAATCATAGTAGAGACAACCCCGTTGCGCCACGCTTGCAGTTTTTGTGCTTTTTCCTTTGCTGAAATTCCCCCGTGATAAAAAGTGGCAGAAATGCCTAAACTATTTAGTTGTTCGCTGATCTCAATGGTACCTTTTCTATTTCGCACGTACACAATTGCAGAGCCTTTGTTTGTTTTAAGCAGTTGTTCGGTTTTGTAAAGTTTGTCTTCTACTTTAAAAACTTGATATGAAAGGTTTTCGCGAACGAAGGAATTTTTGAAGATCGCAGGAAATTCCATTTTCAATTCTGAAATGGTATCTTCCAAAACCTCGGGCGTTGCCGTAGCTGTAAGTGCGATGATGGGTGCCAGCGGATGTATTTCGCGAAGCACTATAATGTTTTTATAGGCAGGCCTGAAATCATTTCCCCATTGCGAAATACAGTGTGCTTCATCAACCGCGATTAAATTCACGTTCATCTGCTTGATGTAGTTTTGGACTATTTCCTGCTGAAGCCGTTCGGGCGATAGATAAAGAAATTTATAATTTCCGTAAAGGGCGTTATCCAAAAGTGTGGTTAGTTCATCAAAAGAAATTCCGCCAGTTAGCTTTAGCGCTTTTATCCCGCGCTCCTTTAGAACATTCACTTGATCGCCCATTAATGCTACCAAAGGTGAAACTACAATACAAGTACCCTCTAGTGCTAAAGCAGGAGCCTGAAAACAGAGTGACTTTCCGCCGCCTGTGGGTAAAAGTGCCACAGTATCCTTCCCGTCCATTACGGATGCGATTATTTCTTCCTGCAAAGGTTTGAAGGAAGTATAACCCCAATATTTGGTCAGGATGTCGCGGACATTCGTCAAGGTGTATTTTTAAGGTGATTCAGAATATTTTCGACTCTATCTTTAATAGTGCCCACGGGTACTTCATGAATTTTATATCCATAATTTTGATAACCATTTTTAAGGAAATGAAATATTTTCTCGGCCTGTTCAAAAGATTCGTAGCGCTCGTTATCCTGTTCGTAAATTTCTTCCCATGGGGGGAGCACAAATATTTCATCATATCGGTATTCATTGCATGTTTCACAAAAATTTTCAGGATAATGGGTAGCTACAAAGTCCATATAAGCAGTAACGTCTGGCATCCCGCGGTCATAAAAAAGTACGGGGGCTGCGCAATTTTTTCCTTCGTGAAACTGCTTCAATCTGCCTTCCAATAATTTTTCACTGAATAAAATAGGATTCTCCAAAAACAATTGTTCAATCCCTTCTTTTTGTGCTTCAAGAATTACATCTCTTGAAATTTCGTGCATGACGGGATAGCCTTCTTTTTCCAGATAATTAATAAGTGCCGTTTTTCCCGAGCCGGGCCCGCCGGTAATTACAATTCTTTTCGTGTCCAAAAGTTACAATTTTCTACAAAGTAAGTAAATAAATATTTGTGGTGAAAGTGTATCTTTGTTGCTCACAGAGCAAAATTATTTGATGGATCAAGGAAAAAACACCACAGAATTTTACGACCGATTAAAAAAACAACTTGAAGAAGATACCACGTGGCCTTCACCTTATCTGTTCAAGTTTATAGTACCCGCCAGCTTAGAAAAAATAGCAGAAATAGAAGCTATTTTTGACGGTACCGATGCCGAAATAGCAACACGTGATTCATCAAAAGGAACCTATTCCAGCATTTCAATAAAAGTTACGATGGAATCTCCCGATGATGTAGTGAAAAAATATCTTGAAGTTTCCAACGTTGAAGGTGTAATTTCACTTTAATTTTTAGTATTTTGCGAGAGAAATGATTTTCAATCTTTCCGAATACACAAATATTCTTCCCTTAATTAAAACATTTTGATACAAGAAGTAGCACAAATAGAATATAATACAGAGCGCCCAAAATTGATTATTCCGGAATACGGCCGCCATATACAAAAGATGGTAGACCACGCCATTGCCACCGAGGACAAAGAAGAGCGTAATAAAATTGCCAAAAGCATCATCGCGGTTATGGGAAACCTGAACCCGCACCTTCGCGATGTGCCAGATTTTCAGCCCATGCTTTGGGACCAGCTTTTTATAATCTCCGATTTTAAACTTGATGTGGATTCTCCTTTCCCAATTCCTTCCCGTGAAGAATTAATGGAAAGGCCGGAACCCTTGAACTATCCACAAAACCATCCCAAATACCGTTTTTATGGTAACAACATAAAGCGAATGATTGATGTTGCAAACAGTTGGGAAGAAGGCGATAAAAAAGAGGGACTTATCCTTACAATTGCCAATCACATGAAAAAATGTTTTCTAAACTGGAACAAGGATACTGTGGAGGACGAAGTTATCTTTGAACATCTTTTTGAACTTTCCGGCGGAAAAATAAACCTAAAGAATAGCGATGAAGATTTGAGTAACGCTTCTGATTTGATGAAAAACAAAAAGCGTTTCAATACCAACTCTTCCAACAAGAAAAATTACAAATCAAATAACCGCAACCGCAAGCGTTATTAAAATTTCAACCATTATCTATGGGAACTTTCCAAATAGAGGGCGGGCATAAATTAAAGGGCGAAATAACGCCTCAGGGTGCCAAAAACGAAGCCTTACAAATTCTTTGCGCAGTATTGTTAACTCCTGAAAAGGTAATCATTGAAAATATTCCGGACATTCTGGACGTGAATAAACTGATAAAAATTCTAGAGAACCTTGGGGTGAAAATCCAAAAACTGGCAAAAGGTAAATATGCTTTTATTGCTGATGAAATTAATCTGGAATATCTAGAATCAGAACTTTTTAAGCAGGAGGGAAGCTCCCTTCGTGGCTCTATTATGATTGTAGGTCCGTTGTTGGCTAGATTTGGCAAAGGTTATATTCCGCGACCAGGAGGTGACAAAATTGGCAGAAGAAGGCTCGATACTCACTTTGAAGGTTTTATAAACCTTGGAGCGAAGTTCCGTTACAATAAGGAGGAACGATTTTATGGAGTTGAAGCTCCAAAAGGGTTGAAGGGTACTTATATGCTTTTAGACCAAGCTTCGGTTACTGGAACTGCAAACATTGTAATGGCGGCCGTTTTGGCTAAGGGAACAACCACTATTTACAACGCTGCTTGCGAACCTTATATCCAACAACTTTGCAAAATGCTAAATGCCATGGGCGCAAATATTTCAGGAGTTGGCTCAAATTTATTGGTTATTGAAGGTGTAAAAAATCTAGGTGGCTGTACACATCGTATTCTGCCAGATATGATAGAAATTGGTAGCTGGATTGGCCTTGCGGCAATGACGCAAAGTGAAATCACCATTAAAAATGTGAGTTGGGAAAATTTGGGGTTAATTCCCGAAACCTTTAGAAAACTTGGAATAAAGCTGAATAAAAAAGGAGATGATATTCACATTCCATCCCAAAAGGAATACGAAATACAAGGTTATATTGACGGTTCCATACTAACGGTGGCAGATGCACCCTGGCCTGGCTTTACCCCAGATTTGCTGAGTATTGTGCTAGTAGTTTGTACCCAAGCAAAAGGAAGCGTGCTCATTCACCAAAAAATGTTTGAAAGCCGCCTGTTCTTTGTGGATAAATTGATAGATATGGGTGCCAAAATCATTCTTTGCGATCCGCATAGGGCAACGGTAATTGGCCATAACTTTCAATCAAATCTGAAAGCTACAACTATGGTTTCACCAGATATTCGGGCGGGAATTTCACTTTTGATTGCAGCGCTCTCGGCACACGGCACAAGCACTATCCACAATATTGAACAGATAGATAGGGGTTACGAAAACATAGATGAAAGACTTCGCGCCATTGGTGCAAAAATTACACGTACAGAACCTTAAATATTAAGCTTTCCGGTTTTTGTTGATCTCGTCCTGAAGTTTTCTGCGCAACTTTTGCTCGCGTTCCAAACTGTTTCTGCGGTAATCTTCCAGTTCAATTTCCATCTCTGCCATTTTCAGTTGGGCAGCGTTTGTAATTTTGTGGCTGTTCAAAAACCTGTAGAATAAGAAGCCGCTAATCAATAATAAAATAAGGATAATGCTCCACATAATAGCATTATAAGTGGCTTTTGAAGTGAGAATGCCAAAAATTTCAATCCCGTCTTCCTTTTCTTTAGCAGTAGCCAAGCTTTGTTTGGTGTTTTGAAGATTTTGACGAAGCGAATCAATTTCGTTTTTCTGAAGACCTAATTCACTTTCCTGAGTATTTATTTTCTTCTCTAATGAAGAAACGGAATCTAAAATATTTCGCTTTAAAGTAGCAAGCTGGGTCTTCTTGATTACTTTGTATTCTTGATAACTATTGCTTTTATCAAAAGCATTGGTCATCTGTTCGTTAAGGGTGTTTTTTCGAACTTGGATTGAGTCTTGCGCAACTGATTGTAGCGTAAATAGAAATAGGGGGAGGGCTAGTACTAAAATCTTCTTCATGTTTTCAGGTTTGTTTGCAATGCTTTATTTAACAGTGCAAGAGTAGAAAAATTGTGCACAACCACCCAAATTTTCTCTCAAATTACAAAATCTTTAACAAACTGCTTTGGTCTTATTTTGGTACAACTTAAAGCTCCGGAAGGGCATTTTTTAACTTGTGAAATTATTTTCTTGGTACTGGCACCATCTAAATCAATCCACGGAATTACAGAAGTTTTAAAAACTTCGGATAGGCCCTTGGCGCAAGCCTCGGCGTGAATGCAACGACTTGGTTCATATGTTACGATCACTTCACCATTACTGTAAACATTTTTGTAGGTTTCCATACTTTACAATTTGGGGTTTGTAAAATTAAATGTGAAAATATCGATAAAACTACACATTTTATCGATATAATACACAAAATAGGAATAATCGTACAGAAATTAACAGTTTTTAAGAAACTGCAGCTTTATAAACTTTTAAGCATCTTTCACGGGCATCTTTGTGATCTACCATTTTTTCAGGATACTCTTCAGTCCCAAATTCGGACACGTATTTTTTGATGTATTTATAGTCCTTATCAAACTTATCAATCTGTGTTGTGGGGTTGAAAATTCTGAAATATGGCGCTGCATCTACGCCGCAGCCTGCCGCCCATTGCCAGTTGCCCACATTATTGGACATTTCATAATCTAATAGTTTTTCAGCAAAATAAGCTTCACCCCAACGCCAATCTATTAAAAGGTGTTTGCACAAAAAGCTGGCAACGACCATCCGCACGCGGTTGTGCATATAGCCAGTTTCGTTCAATTGCCGCATTCCTGCATCAACCAAGGGGTAGCCGGTTTTTCCATCTTTCCACTTTTTGAATTCGGCATCATTATTTCGCCATTCAATACGATCATATTTCTTTTTAAAAGCATTTTCAACCGTTTCTGGAAAATGCCAAAGGATTTGCATAAAGAATTCCCTCCAAATAAGTTCTTGCCAAAAAACCTCATTTTTTTCGGCAGTGGCCTTTTTCATCATTTTCCGTATGCTTACGGTTCCAAAACGAAGATGTGGCCCAAGATGGGAAGTAGCATCTGCAGCAGGGAAATTTCTTCGTTTTTCATACTCTTGAATGGTCGTGGGTGTTACATCGTAAGCCGGAACTTTTATTTTTGACTTTTTAAAACCGAGATTACTTAACGAAAGATTCGGCATTCGTGAGTTTTGGTATAGATTCTTTAAAAATTCATTTGTATAATAAATCTTTTCATCATACACCTTTTTGAACTTATTTTTCCAGATTTTCATATAGGGTGTAAAAACAATATAGGGATCGCCGTCATCTTTCACTACTTCATCCTTTTCAAAAATCACCTGATCTTTATAGGTGTAAAAACCAATTCCTTTACCATCGAGAAATTTTTTAATGGATTCATCTCGTTGCTTTGCATAGGGTTCGTAATCGTGATTGGTTATTACGTTTTGCACTTCAAATTCCGAAATCACTTTTTTGAAAATAGCTTCCGGTTTTCCGTGGTAAAGCGCAATGCTGCTACCGTGGTTCTGTAATTCATCCCGCATTTTTTGAAGCGTTTCAAAAATAAAAGTAACACGCACATCGTCTTTGGGTAGCTCATTCAATATTTCAGGATCAAAAATAAAAATGGGCAAGACCGGGAATTTTCCGTGCAGGGCCTTGTAAAATCCAACGTTATCATCCAACCGCAGATCTCTTCGAAACCAAAATATATTTACTTTTTCAGCCAAAATTTAGTTGATGTTTAAAGTTGAAAGTCCGCCGTCTACCCCTAAAACCTGTCCGGTAATCCATTGTGAACCATCAGTTAGCAGGAATGACGCCATAGCGGCAATGTCTTCTATAGTGCCCACTTTTTTCAAGGGGTGACGCTCCGCCATTTTATCCTTTTTGGATTCGCTATTTAAAAGTTTTGAAGCCAAAGGCGAATCGGTAAGCGAGGGCGCAATTACATTTATCCTAAAATTTGGGGCATATTCCGCAGCGAGTGCTTTTGCAAAACCTTCAATGGCACCTTTTGCTGCAGCCACACTAGTATGGAACGGCATCCCTACCTTCACGGCAACGGTACTGAAAAACACAAGACTAGCCTGTTCTGCATTTTTTAGGTTGGGTAATAAGCCGTGAACCACGCGAACCAGGGAATGGAAATTTAGTTCCATATCTTCTTTAAATGTCTCGGAACTCATCATTTTGAAAGGTTTTAGGTTTATGCTGCCCGGACAATAAACCAATCCGTGGATTTTGGGGGGTAAATCTAAGTCTGAAATGTTATCATTTAACGCATCAAAGGTGTGGTGTGTTATGCCTTCGGGAATATTTTCTTTGGTACGGGAAGCGATGATTACCTGGTGATTTCTCTTCAGTTTTTCGGCAATGGAGGCTCCGATTCCGTAGGAACCGCCTATTAAAAGTATGTTTTTTTGCATAATTCGTTTTTATGAGGTTAGATGGTGCCAAAAAGTTCTACCAACTTATTTTTTCGGTATTCAAAAATTTTGTCGAGTTTCGACTTTACCAAAAAAGGATGTGCCCATTGGCCCAAAAAACCAAAAGGTAATTTGTAGTGAAGCAAATCTTCCATTTCTACCCCGCCGTCAATTTCTTTTATAAAATGTTTATGGTGCCAAAAGGCGTAAGGCCCGAAGCGTTGCTCGTCCACAAAATATTTTTTATCCACAACGTGTGTGATTTCCGTAACCCATTTGGTTTTGATGCCTAAAATAGGTGTGACAATATATTCCACAATTTGTCCCGCAAACATAGACCTGTCAGCACCCGATTGAATGTGGAACCCCATAAAATCTGGAGTAATAACTTTTAGGTTTTTAGGGTCTGATAAAAACTGCCATGCCTCCTCTATAGATATGGGCAGGTTCTGTTTTGCGTGTAGTGTGTAAATTTTCATTCACTACCTATTTTCCTTGCCTGAACGAAAGATTGCGGTTCATGCGCAAAAGCCTATAGGTTTTGGTTTCCACGGAACTGTTTTGCAAGCGAATTTTAAGTATTCTTTTTAAAAACTTCAACATAGCTTAAATTTTTTCTTAAAAATAGTTTGTTTTATTATATCAAAAAAAGTTTAAACAAAATATTAACAATTCTGCTGTGTTTAAACTATAATCGAAGATTACGTGTTTTCTTTTCATTGCAAAAATCTAAGATTTTAGGTTTTCCTTAACTATTAAAAAATTTCCAAACAGTAACTTCGTGAAAATTATAATCACCTTAAAACCATTACGATGAAAAAAATTATTTTACTTTTTTCTGCCCTTATGTTAACCTTTGGCATACAGGCACAAATAGAAACACCACAACCAAGTCCGTTTCAAAAAATTGAACAAAAAGTAGGCCTGACAGATGTTACTTTGGAATACTCTCGACCTTCCATGAAAGGAAGAACCATTTTTGGTGGTTTGGTACCTTATGACGCTATGTGGCGTACTGGTGCAAATGCAAATACCAAAATTACTTTTAATAGTGATGTAGAAATAGGCGGTAAAACATTAAAAGCTGGTTCATATGCTATTTATACCAAGCCAGGAGCATCAAACTGGGAAGTATACTTTTATGATGACACCAACAATTGGGGCATGCCAGAGAAGTGGGATGATAGCAAGGTTGCAGCACAGGTATCTGCACAGGCATATCCAATGCCTATGAATATAGAAACTTTTACAATGAGTTTTGACGAGTTGAAAAATGATTCTGCTATGCTGGGAATGCTTTGGGAAAAAACTTATGTGGGTGTACCAATTAAGTTTAATACTGATAAAACTGTAACTGCAAGCATTCAGAGAGTTATGAACGGCCCTTCTGCAAATGATTATTACTCTGCTGCGGTTTATTATTTGGAAGCCGGTAAAGACATCAATCAAGCTAAAACCTGGATTGATAAGTCTATTGAAATGAACAAGGATCCAAAATTCTGGCAATTACGCCAAAAATCATTGATCTACGCAAAAGCAGGTGATAAAAAAGGCGCTATTGAAGCTGCTAAAAAATCATTGGAAATGGCGAAAGCCGCTGGTAATAGTGATTATGTGGCCTTGAATGAAAAATCTTTAAAAGAATGGGGAGCTATGTAATTCAAAATGCCTTATTAAATAAAAAAAGCCCCGAATTTATCGGGGCTTTTTTTATTTCGGGCCTTTCGGGCCTTTTTCACCTTTATCACCCTTGCTATTTCTATACCTATCTAACAGTTCCCGCTTAAAATCGTCTTCCGCTTTTTTTAGTGAAATGATTTTCTTTGGGGAAATCACTTTTCGCAATTCTGCTGTCATCTGCTTGCGCAATTCAAGCTCACTGGATTCGATGGAAAGATTTTTGTCTATCAATTCATTGGCTTCTGCATCTGTAAGATTTTCCAGTCCGTCACGTAGCTTTTTAAAAATTTCAGTTCGCTCTTTTTTTCTAAGCTCGTGGAATTTTTCGTCAAACTTATTATAAATGGGCCAGAATTTTTCTGCCTCAGAGGAGGTGAGCGAAAGCTTTTCTGTAATGTAAGCTGTTTTCCAAGCCTTTATTTTTTCATGTTTTCCGTCTTGTGCCTGCACGGTTGCGGCCAATAGGAAAAGGAGAATAACTAATTTGTTCATTGCTCATTAATTAAGGTTTCTGTGTCTATATTTTCCAAAAGATATTCTTTTAGTGAATTATCGGTAGCATACTTGGTGTCCAAATTTATATTGACAATGTCTTCATTTTCTATATATGAAGTCACGTCGTAAAGATCTAAGTTTAAATTGCCTTCTTCAATATAGGTGTCAATAGCAGCCAATTGAAGTGAGTCAAGACTGGTAGTATTGCTTTTGGTATTAAAAACTGTAAAGCCAATAACAAGAGAAGCCGCAATTGCGGAAGTATATCCAAAATATTTCCGAGAAAAGAGCGATATTACTTTTCCTGTTCTTTCTGAAGCTGCAACTTCTTTTAAAATTTTTGAATCCAGATTTTCAAAATACTGCTTAGGTATCTTAAATCCTGCAGTTTTGGGGAAGCTTTCTTCAGCTATTTTGCTAAAAAGGCGCACCTCAAAATCCTCAAAATAATTTTCGGGAGTTTTAAAGTTTGGTATGTTTTTATTTTTTTCCATTACTTAACTCTGACTTTAAAAATTTCAAAGAGTTTCATCTTGATTTTTAATAAATTCCGTGATCTTCTTTACGGCAATGTGATAGCTGCTTTTTAATCCGCCTACTGAGGTTTCCAGTATTTCCGAAAGTTCCTCAAAGGTGTGGTCTTCAAAATATTTCATTGTAAAAATCAATCGCTGTCTATCGGGCAATGTTGCAATGGCCTTTTGAAACTGAAGTTGCAGCTCGTCGCCTTCAAAATATACGTCTGTTTCCAACTTGCGAACCGCATTGTTTTTTACATTGTCTATTGAAACATTGTTGCGTTTTGTCTTTTTATTTAAAAATGTGATAGATTCATTAGCGGCAATGCGGTACATCCACGTATGAAGCTTACTTTCTCCCTTAAATGAATTAATATTTCTGAAAATCTTGATAAATGTATTTTGTAGCACATCATCGGCATCATCGTGGTCTAAAACCATATTCCGTATTTGCCAGTAAAGCCGTTCCTTGTATTGCGTTACTAGCTCCCGAAAAGCAGATTCTTTCTCCGCTTCGGTCTGCAATGCCGTTACCAGTTCTCGTTCTTCAACCATTATTTGAGTGCGCAACTTATTTATAGGACTAAGTTACAGAACAATGGTTTAATTTAGGCTATTGAATTAAGCAAGAGATTGCATTTCCACCAAGCTGTAGTACACGCCTTTTTTCTCCAAAAGCTCTTGGTGCTTGCCCTGTTCCACAATTTTTCCTTTGGAAAGAACCACAATATTATCTGCATTTTGAATAGTGGAAAGACGGTGGGCAATAACGATGGAAGTTCGGTTTTTCATCATTTTTTCCAAAGCATCCTGTACCAAACGTTCGCTTTCGGTATCTAAAGCCGAAGTTGCCTCGTCTAAAATCATTATCGGCGGGTTTTTAAGAACGGCACGAGCAATGCTCAACCGTTGTTTTTGGCCGCCGCTTATTTTACCGCCTCCATCGCCAATATTGGTGTCAAAACCATCGGGGAGATTTTTTATAAATTCGTAGGAATTGCTAATTTCCGAAGCTTCCATTAATTCAGCTTCGGTAGCATTAGGTTTTCCAAGTTTTATATTGTTTCCCACCGAATCATTAAAAAGAATAGAGTCCTGCGAAACGATACTCATTAAACCACGCAAAGACCTTTTCGAAATGTTTTTTATATCTACGCCATCAATTTCAATGCTTCCTTGGTTCACATCATAAAAACGGGTGAGTAAATTTGCAATTGTACTTTTTCCGCTCCCAGATTGGCCCACGAGCGCAACGGTTTTTCCCTTCGGAATTTCAAGTGAAAAATCCTTTAAAACGTATTGGTCTTCATATTTAAATGAAATATTCTTAATAGAAATCACCCCGTCAAAACCTTCCTTTTGCACAGGATTTTCAATATCGGTAATGGTATTTTCAGCTTCCAATAATTCCAAGATTCGGTGTGCGGAACCATCGGCACGCTTAAGCGAATAACTGGCTTTGGCGATAGCTTTGGCAGGCGTAAGAATATTGTAGGCCAGCATAATATAACCAATAAAGAAACTGGCCTCCAGTGTGCGGTCCACAAATACCAAATAGCCGCCATACACCAACAGCACTCCAATGGTAATGATGCCCAAGAGCTCACTCAGCGGCGATGCAAGATTTTGACGGTTAAGTACTGCATTTGAATGTTTATAAAAGCGTTCGTTACTGTCCTCAAATTTTTTCTGAAAAAGATTTTCGGCGTGAAAGGCTTTAATTATGCGCAGGCCACCCATAGTTTCTTCCAAAATAGAAAGAAAAACGCCCTGTTCCTGTTGTACTTTTAGCGAACCTCTTTTTAACGATTTCCCTACTTTTGAAATTAAAAAACCAGAAATAGGAAGAAAGAGAAACACAAAAAGTGTAAGTTTTGCACTGATGAAAAGCATGGTAACCAAAGAAAAAATGATGGTCAACGGTTCGCGGACAATCATTTCCAAAACGGAAAGCACCGAGTTTTTTACTTCGTCCACATCGCCACTAAGCCTGGAAATGGTATCGCCTTTCCGCTTTTCGGAATAGAATGCCAATGGAAACTGTATCACCTTTCCGTAAAGGTCGTTTCGAAGATCTTTTAATACGCCATTACGAAGAAATGTGGAGTAGAACATCGCCAAATAATTGCTTAAATTTTTCAACAAAAACAAAGCGATTATAATGCCAACCATATACATTAAAATCTTAAACTCCCCGTATTTGTTGATGTTTTCAATGATGAAGTAATTGAGGTATTCCTGCGAAAAATCCTTAATACCTGAAAAACCTTCATAAACCGGGCGTGGCCCGAGCGTACGCTGATCGCTGAAAATAATCTCTAAAACAGGTATTAGCGCAACAAATGAAAGCGTGCTGAATAAAGCGTACAGCACATTAAAGAATATATTTAAAAAAGCAAACTTTTTATAGGGGTAGGCGTAGCGCAGTATTTTTTTGAAATAATTCATTAACTCACGTTTAGTTGTGCGGCAATAGCGTCAATTTTTTTCTGAAGTATTTCTTCAAAATTATTCTTTTCGGAAGTATTCACGCTAATGTAAAACTTTATTTTGGGTTCGGTGCCGCTGGGTCGTGCTGCAATTTTGCTGCCATCTTCGGTGTAATATATTAATACATTGCTTTTTGGCAGGGTTAGTGACAAAGTTTCCTGTTTTGTGAAATCTGTGGTTTCACTTCTTAAAATATCGTCCATCCGAACCACTTTACTGTCAGCAATTTCTTTAAACGGATTTTCGCGAAGCGTTTTCATCATTGCCGAAATTTCCTCGGCGCCCTGTTTTCCTTTTTTTGTGATTGAAATTAAATGCTCACGATAGTTGCCGTACGTATTATAAATTTCATTCAAATATTGAAACATACTGCTGCCAGCGTATTTTTTCTGTGCGGCAATCTCGCAGGCCAGTAGGGTAGAGGTAACCGCGTCTTTATCGCGCACAAAATCGCCCACCAAATACCCGAAACTTTCTTCGCCGCCACCAATAAATTCGAGCTCGGGAAAGTCATTTATCATTTTGGCAATCCACTTAAAACCCGTGAGCCCTTCCAAATATTTTACGTTGAAATGCTCCGCCACTTTTTCGACCATTGGCGTTGAAACGATTGTAGAAGCCACAAATTGATTGCCGTTCAGTTTGCCAGCTTTTTTCCAATGATCCAAAAGAAAGTGCGTCATTAAAACCATTGTTTGGTTTCCGTTCAGCAAAACCATTTCATTATTATTGTTTCTAACAGCAACTCCCAAACGGTCGCAATCTGGATCGGTGCCAATTACAATGTCTGCATTTTCTTTTTCGGCAAGCTCCAAAGCCATTTTTAAAGCGGCTGGTTCTTCTGGATTGGGCGATTTTACCGTTGGGAAATCTCCGTTGGGCTCTGCTTGTTCTTCAACTATGGAAACATTTTTATAGCCAGCTTGTTCCAAAACCTTTGGAATCATTGTAATTGACGTACCGTGAAGGGAAGTAAAAACAATTTTTAAATTGTCTTTTGCTTCTTTTGAAGTATTAAAAGTTCCGTTTTCAATTGAAGCCATTGCGAAAGCTTTATCTACTTCGGTATCTATATATTGAATTAAATTCTCGTTTGCTTCAAATTTTATGTCTTCGTATTTAAGCGAATTTATTTCGGCAATAATTTCACCATCCTGCGGCGGCACCAACTGTCCGCCATCTTCCCAATATACTTTATAGCCGTTGTATTCGGGTGGATTGTGCGATGCCGTTAAAACAATTCCGGCTTGGCAATCCAAATGTTTTACGGCAAAGGAAAGTTCTGGGGTGGGGCGCAATTCTGAAAAAAGACATACTTTTATTCCGTTTGCTGAAAATACATCGGCCACTACTTTTGCAAATTCCTGGCTGTTGTGGCGACAATCATAAGCGATTGCGACTTTAATTTCTTTATTGGGAAATTGCTTCTTTAAATAATTTGAGAGCCCCTGGGTATTTTTTCCCAAGGTGTATTTATTTATTCGGTTGTCGCCAAGGCCCATAATGCCTCGCATTCCACCGGTACCGAATTCTAGGTTTTTATAAAAACTATCTTCCAATCCCTCGGGATCGTAAGCAATCATTTCTTTAATGTCGTGCTGGGTTTTTTTGTCGAAAAAGGGGGTGAGCCATTGGTTTACCCGGGCTAGAATTTTCGGATCTACGTAAATCATTCGCTTAATTTAAAGTGCAAAAATAACGAATCTGAATGGTTAATCTTGGAAGTTTCGCTGTTCTTTAATGATGTAGTTTCGGGAATCCTTTTTACTTCGAAGGATCAATTCGCCCAAAAATCCGGCAAGAAAAAGCTGGGTACCCAAAATCATTGCAGTCAGCGCAATATAAAATTGTGGTCGCTCGGTGATAAGTCTTCCGAAGGGATTTAAGAACAGTTTGTCAATTCCCAAATACAGCGCCAAAAGGAAACCTATAATGAGCATTAATGCGCCCCAAGCCCCAAAGAGATGCATAGGTCGCTTGCCAAATCTTGACAAAAACCAGATAGTAATTAAATCTAAAAAACCACGAATAAAGCGTTCTGCGCCAAATTTTGTGGTTCCATATTTTCTGGCTTGGTGCAGAACGGGCTTTTCGGTAATATTCCCAAAACCAGCGTTTTTCGCCAAAACGGGGATGTAACGGTGCATTTCGCCGGTTACCTCTATGGTTTTTACGACGTCCTTTTTATAGGCTTTTAATCCACAATTAAAGTCATGCAATTTTACACCCGAAGTTCTCCGGGCTGCATAATTGAACAATTTGGAAGGCATGTTTTTGCTGAGCACTGAATCGTAACGTTTCTTTTTCCAACCGGAAACTAGATCGAAACCATCCTCGGTAATCATTTTGTACAGTTCTGGTATTTCTTCAGGATTGTCCTGCAAATCGGCATCCATCGTAATAATTACATCGCCTTTGGCCATTGCAAAACCTGCATGCAATGCTTGTGATTTTCCATAATTCTTCTGAAAACGGATTCCTTTTACTACTGGATTTTCTTCAGAGATTTTTTCAATAATCTTCCAGGAATCGTCCGTACTTCCGTCGTCAATAAAGATGAGCTCGTATAAAAAACCATTGGATTGCATAACTTCTGCAATCCAACGGTACAATTCATTTAGCGATTCTTCTTCGTTTAGAAGGGGTATGACAATGGAAATGTTCATTAATTAGTTTAACGGATTTGGATTTTTTGTTTTGAATATAAGTGCTACCAACAATCCTATAACACTCATAAACGCAAGACTGAAGACATAATTTTTCAGTTGTGTGCCAATTGCAAAGTTATCCTGTTCGGCCATTTTTGCCATTTGCTTGTCTATTTCAGCTTGTGGTGTGCCCAGTTTTTGTAAAAATTCCGCGGTCATTTCTAATGTTTTTTCTTGCAGAAATACAGCCAAATCTGGATCTATAATGTTGAAAATTAAAATCCCAACTACAGTACTGATCAATAGCCCGATTGCAACAGTAATAAAATAAACTGTAAAGGCTTGTTTGAAATTCATTATTCCGCCCAATAATCCTTTTGCTTTGGCTACTGAAACAATTCCGAGGGCAATAATTAGTATAAAACTAATAATACCCACCCACCATTTTGTGAAAAGGTCTGGGTTTAAAACATACATTAGGGTGGTCATAAGTGCAAGTACTGCACCTAGAATAAGACCATAATTAACTGCAGACTTTTTAATTGAAATTGGTTGCGTTTCCATTTTTAAGTTGTTTTTTAAGTTCGGTTGGTTAGTAAACAAAGATAGCAAAACGTTACATTTGCAGGCGATTTAGTAACGAATTAAAAAAGTGAATAATTTTGTTGCTAGTTTCCAATTAATACTTAAATTTGCAAACTCAATTCCGAAAGGTCGGAAGAGCGCATTTTAAATTATAATATTACAGAGATGAAAAAAGGTATCCACCCAGAAAATTATAGAATAGTTGCTTTTAAGGATATGAGTAACGAAGACGTTTTCCTTACTAAATCAACTGCAGATACAAAGGAAACTATCGAAGTTGATGGTGTTGAGTATCCTTTGGTAAAGATGGAGATTTCACGTTCTTCACACCCTTTTTATACTGGTAAAGCAAAACTTATTGATACTGCAGGACGTATTGACAAATTTAAAAACAAATACGACAAGTTTAAAAAACCTGCAGCAAAAGAAGCTAAAACAGAAGAGTAGTCTTCACTTTTTACTAAAAAAATATAAGCCTTCGAGAAATCGGGGGCTTTTTGATTTTAGATTGCTGATTAACGATTGGTGATTGCTGAATTTTGAGTAATATTGGATTATGAAATCGAAAATGTCACCCTGAGCGCAGTCGAAGGGTTAAACTGAAACTTGAAACCAAATGAACTATATCCTCTTTGACGGCAACGTCCGCAACCAGCTTTTGCCTTTCACCTTTACCCGTCCGGTGGCGGATATTCGCGTAGGTATTTTAACCATTCGTGAAAAATGGGAACATCTTTTGGGTTTTACCACCACGACGGTAACAGAAGATTATCTTTCGGAAAAGTATCCGTTCGTGGAGCTCGAGAAGAATATTTTCATAAATGCGTCTTTTCTGCCTTCGGAAAATTTGGTGAACATCATTAAAGGTTTGGAGGAAAATAAGGCTGTATTCTTTGATGATGAACCGATTGCTTTTTTCACAACAGAAGGGCAGGAAGTAGATTTTGAAACCTTTGATATAATTCAATATGCCCACGATGATGTTTTAAGAATTGAGAACACTTGGGATATTTTTTCAAAAAATGGCGAAGCGATAAAACGCGATTTTTCAATGCTTACCAAAGGTCGTAAATCGCAATCCATTCCCGAAGCCGTTTGGGCGAGCAATCCCGAAAACATTTTTATTGAAGAAGGTGCAAAATTGCCACTTTGTTCCTTAAACGCTTCCGAAGGACCAATATATATTGGCAAGGATGCTGAAATTATGGAAGCGTGTTCCGTTCGCGGTCCGTTTGCGCTTTGCGAACATTCAACATTAAAAATGGGAGCCAAAATTTACAGCAATACCACTATTGGTCCGCATAGCAAAGTTGGAGGAGAAGTGAATAATTGCGTAATTTTTGGGTATTCAAATAAAGGGCACGACGGTTTTTTAGGGAATTCCGTTTTGGGCGAATGGTGCAATTTGGGCGCAGATACCAACAATAGTAACTTAAAAAACAACTATGCCGAAGTGCGCCTTTGGAATTACGAAACTGAAGGTTTTGCACGCACCGGTCTGCAATTCTGCGGATTGATGATGGGCGATCACAGTAAATGTGGCATCAACACTATGTTTAATACAGGAACGGTTGTGGGCGTGAGCACCAATATATTCGGAAGCGGTTTTCCCCGAAACTTTGTCCCAAGCTTTAGTTGGGGCGGAAGTGGCGGTTTTACAACCTATAAAACCGACAAGGCCTTTGAAGTTGCAAAAGTGGTTATGAACCGAAGAAATATCGAGTTTTCAGAGATGGACGCCAAGATTTTGGAACATGTTTTTGAGGAAACTTCAAAGTGGCGAAAAGCTTAATAAAAAAATAAAAGGTAGATTAGGACTCCAACAATTACTATCATAACGCTTCCAAAAACTAGGGTTAGCCGTTTTTGTCGCTCTATTTCATTTTGACGCAGTTTTTGTTTGAATGCTTCAAACTGCTCGGGCGACATTTTTTTATGGTCTATGATTTTTCCGTAGCTACTATTGGAAGGGGTAATGTCCTTTTCGAAATATTTATCACGTTTTACAAGTTGCTTTGCATTGTTGCGAAGCGTTTGTGCCATTGCCAGAGCAGAACCTCCAAATCCCATAGTTTACTTTTATGAAGTTTAAAAAAGTAAGTTACAAATTATTTTGTTTTTTTGACATGCTTCAAAACCAAAAAATTCTGTGGATTTATGCCGAGGCCCGAAACATTTTTATTTACAAACCGCACGGCCATATCATAAAACAAAGGTACAACGGGCGCTTCTTCGACAATAATGGAATCCATTTTGGTGTAATTCAATTTTCGTTCTTCAATATTTGAAATCTTCAGTGACTTTTCATAAATACTATCAAAAGTCTGATTTTTAAAGTGCATATAGTTTGGCCCATCGGGAGCAAAGTTGGGACTGTAAAAAAGCGAAAGATAATTTTCGGCATCGGGATAATCGGCAATCCAACTGGCGCGAAAAATATCGAGCTCACCGCTGCTTTTCATCTGTCGAAGTGTGGAAGGAGGCATTACATCTATAGTCACGGCAATTCCAAGTTTTTCAAGTTCGCGTTGCACATATTCGCATAAATCCAAATACTGACTGTTGGTACCGATTGTAATTTCAGGTTTAGAATCACCAGTTTCCTTTTTGTACTGTTCAATCAATTCTTTTGCTTTTTCCGGCTGATAGGTATAACCGTCAATTTCAGCATAACCGGGCAAACCTTTGGGAATAAAACCGTGAATGGCGGGAATGCCCATTCCGTTGCGTAAATATGTTACCATTTTTTGGCGATCGAAACCGTAATTAATTGCCTGTCGCAATGTTTTGCTTTGTATTTCTGGGGTGTTTGTTCCCAGGAAATAACCCAGATATTCCGTGTTTAAATAGGGCCCTGTAACCATATAAGACAAATCTTCGTACTTGGGTTGAAGTTCTCCGCGGGTAGTCAATAATTCATCTTTGTAACTACCATCCAAACCTGAAATAAAATCTAGTTTCCCCTGTGCGAATTGCAAAAACTCACTTTGCTTATCGGGCAAAAAAGTAATTGAAACGGCCTCCAAGTATGGAAGTCTTTCTCCGTTCTCATCTCTTTCGAAGTAAAGCGGGTTTTTTCGGAATACGAGCTTTACGTTTTCTTCCCACATTTTAAACTGAAAAGGTCCCGTGCCTACCGGGTTTCTTCGGAATTCATTGCCATAATATTCCACCGCTTCCTTCGGAACCACGGAACAATACCGCATGGTAAGCAATCCCAAAAATGCAGGAAAGGGCTGTTTTAGTTGAATTATAAAAGTGCTGTCATTTTCGGCCCAATATTTTTGAACATAATTCATCACCCAGCTTCCCGAAGAGGCAACCTTTTCATCGGTCAAACGGTCAAAACTGTAAACAAAATCCTGTGCCACAACTTTTCTCGTGTATCGAGGTGGCCCCGCGGAATCCATTTTTGCAAAAGCAATATTTTGATGAAAATAAACATCATTCCGCAGGGTAAATGTATAGATGTAAGTTGAATCATTAATAACCCAGCTTTTCGCAATATCAGGTTCAATATTTAAGGAATCATCCAGTTGCACCAAACCATTATAAAGTTGGTTATCCGGCCAGATAGCTTGCGGATTTCTTGCAAAAGCAGGATCGAGCGTAGGGATGTTTCCGTGTTCGTTGTAGCGGAAGACGAGATGGTCATTTTCGGTTTCTTCATTATTTCCACAGGAAATTAAAAAGAAGAGCACGCAATATTTTGAAATTCTTAAAATTTGATTTTTCAACGGCGCTATCATGTTTTTTCGGGAACCGATTTAAGTTTGTATTTTTGTGCCCTCATTTGCCAAAAATACAATAATGAACGCATCAAAAAAAGTCGCTTTTTATACATTGGGCTGTAAACTCAACTTCAGCGAAACTTCTACAATTGCAAGAAGTTTTGAGGGGGAGGGATTTGACCGTGTTGATTTTTCTGAAAAAGCTGATATTTATGTAATAAATACGTGCAGCGTCACAGAAAATGCCGATAAGCGCTTTAAAACAATTGTAAAGCAAGCACAGAAGGCCAATCCCAAAGCTTTTGTTGCCGCTGTAGGTTGTTATGCACAATTAAAACCACAGGAATTGGCAGATGTAGATGGGGTTGATTTGGTATTGGGCGCTACCGAAAAATTTAAGATTACCGATTACTTAAATGATCTTTCCAAAAACGATTTTGGCGAAGTACATTCCTGTGAAATTGAGGATGCCGATTTTTACGTTGGTTCGTATTCCATTGGCGATAGAACCCGTGCGTTCTTAAAGGTGCAGGATGGCTGTGATTATAAATGTACCTATTGCACCATTCCATTGGCGCGCGGTATTTCACGAAGTGATACTTTGGAAAATGTTTTACAGAACGCTGGGGATATTTCGGCACAGGGAATTAAGGAAATTGTTTTAACTGGCGTAAACATTGGGGATTACGGAAAAGGAGAGTTTGGCAACAAAAAGCACGAGCATACTTTTCTGGAATTGGTAAAAGCTTTAGATGAAGTGCAGGGCATTGAAAGGCTTCGTATATCTTCAATTGAACCTAATCTTTTGAAAAATGAAACCATAGATTTTGTTTCAAAATCGCGCACTTTTGTGCCGCATTTTCACATTCCATTACAAAGTGGAAGCAATGAAATTTTAAAATTGATGCGGCGTCGTTATATGCGTGAACTTTATGTGGAAAGAGTTGCGAAAATTCGTGAAGTAATGCCACACGCCTGTATTGGAGTTGATGTTATCGTTGGTTTTCCGGGCGAAACGGATGATCGTTTTTTGGAAACCTATCATTTTTTAAACGAATTGGATATTTCATATTTGCACGTTTTCACCTATTCCGAAAGGGACAACACGCCTGCGGCTGAAATGGAGGGTGTTGTGCCGATGAAGGTGCGAAACAAGCGCAGTAAAATGTTGCGCGGTCTTTCGGCGAAAAAGCGAAGGGCTTTTTATGAAAGTCAGCTTGGCACAACCCGAACAGTTCTTTTTGAGGGCGAAAACAAGGAAGGCTATATTCACGGTTTTACAGAAAATTACGTAAAGGTAAAAGCCCCGTGGAATCCGGAATTGGTAAATACCTTACAGCAAATTAAACTTACTGAAATTGATGAGGATGGATTGGTGCGGTTTGAGGTAGCTGAAACCGTTTTGGCTTAAATATTAATTCCCACTGGCAATAAATCTTTATACTTTCTGCGGTTTTTTCGCATAAATCCTGCAATTTCAGGGCTGGTGGGCACCAAGCTTATGCCACGGTTTTTTACTTCTTCAAAAACGGCTTTTATAAATATCTCCCTAAAACCTTGTTCTTCGAGATCTTCGGGCATTTCATATTTGGTGAGAAAAATTTTTCGGTCCTGCAAAGCATATTCTATGCGGGCCATATTGTCGCCAATTTCGAGTTCGAACTGTCTCAAAAATTCGTTGTCGGTAATTTCTACATCTTCAATCATTGGGAGTTATTTTAATTTGAAAAAGGGTATTTAGAATGCAGTGATATGGAATGTTTATTTTAAGATACGGAATATGGTAACTTAAAGTGTTATTATATACGCTACTTTTTGATGTTTGGTTTGTGTTCAAAGCAAATTATGACTGAAGTTATTCAGTTGTAAAGAAACAGTTTTATAATTCTATCTTTGTATCCGTAAATTTACGAATAATCTTTGGGCTTTGCCATTTTCTTCACAAAAGACTTATGAATTCTGAAAAAACACATATTTACTTTGTTCCAGGCATGGCTGCCGGAAGTGAAATTTTCCGGAATATTAAATTTCCCGAGAATTATGAAGTACATATTTTGGAATGGTTGATTCCAGAAAAAAATGAAAGTTTGGAAGCTTACGCCAAAAGAATGGCACGACGAGTAAAGGAAAAAGATGCTATCTTGATTGGGGTCTCATTTGGGGGCGTGGTGGTACAGGAAATGAGCCAGTTTTTAAAGTTGAGAAAGCTTATAATTATTTCTAGTGTGAAATCCCGCAATGAGCTTCCGCGGCGCATGAAACTAGCAAGTTTGACCAAAGCCTACAAACTCATCCCAACAAGCTTAGTTTTAAGTGCCGACGATTTGACGAAATATTCCATTGGACCAAAAACAAAAAAGCGACTGTCACTGTATCAGCAATATCTGCACGTTCGGGACAAGCAATATTTGGATTGGGCGCTTGAGAAAATGGTAAATTGGAGCCGAAGGGAAAAGATAAATAATGTGCTACATATTCACGGTGATAAAGATATGGTGTTCCCTTCAAAATATATTAGCGACTATGAAGTTATAAAGGGCGGAACACATATTATGATTTTGAATAAAGGGAGGGAAATTTCGCAAAAGCTTCTGGAAATTTTTGAAGAATAATTTGTTCTTTGATCAATAAAAATTGATGAATTAAGTATCTTTATTGAAAATATGATTATATGAAAATGATAGGTAAGATAGGGTTGGGCGTAATTATTGTTGCGGTTAGTGCCCTTAGCATTCATGCAGTGCAGGATGCCCCAACAGATGCAAATCTTGAAAAAAAATTGGTTAATGATTACAATGTATACGCTTTGCCACTGCCCGAAAAAATGGACTTCGCTGGTGAATCTGTGCCGCTTCACAATCCAGATATCCGCGAAAGGATGGATAGGGAGTTATTGGTAAACACTTACTGGCAATCCAACGGATTGCTGCTTTTTAAGCGAGCCAACAAATATTTTCCACAGATAGAGCCACTATTGAAAAAATACGGACTTCCGGACGATTTCAAATACCTTGCCGTAGCGGAAAGTGGTTTGGAGTACCAAAGTTCTCCTGCCGGAGCTTCTGGAATTTGGCATTTTATGAAGGGAACGGGATTGGAATATGGCCTTGAAATCAATGATTACGTAGACGAGCGTTACAACTTGGAAAAAGCTACAATGGTCGCTGCGGAATATTTAAAAAAATCAAAAGAGAAATTTGGAAGTTGGACTATGGCCGCTGCATCATATAATGCGGGTGTTGGGGGGATGAACAAACAGATAAACCGACAGAAAGAGACCAGCTATTACGACTTATTGTTAAATACCGAAACTAGCAGATATGTTTTTAGAATCTTGGCCTTGAAAGAAATTATGAGCAACCCCCAAAAATATGGTTTCAACTTTAGGGAAAAGGATCTTTACACAAATATCCCTACCTACACTGTAAAAGTGGATACACCCGTTGAGGATTGGTCGGAATGGGTAAAGCCTTACGGAATAAATTACAAAATTTTAAAACTTCACAATCCATGGTTGCGGGATACCTATTTGAAGAATGCTTCGGGTAAGGAATATTTTATTGAAATTCCCGAAAAAGGATATTATCAATAAAAATTATCTTAATGTAATATTTGAAACCCATAAAAGCGTAACGCTTTTATGGGTTTTGTTTTGAAGCAAAGTGCTCTTTGTCTTCGTATCCTAAGTTTTTCAGAAGCGAAATACCATTTAAAAACGAATTGTAGTTAAGCTCAAATGAAATTTCATACTTTTCATTATATGGGTGCAATACGCCACGCCTAACATCTACAATGCGTTTGTTTTCATCAATAAAGAAGGATGTGGGGAAGCCAAGACTGTGTTTCATTATCTCAACAATGTGGTCATTGGTGTTTTCTTTTTCATCCACGTATATTATATTAATCCTCTTGGAATAGTCGCGGGTAGATTTTCGCACATTTTCTTTTGAATCCCAAAAAAGCACCACAAAATCAATGTCTTTATAATATTTTTCAGCTATTTCGTTCAAGGCTGGAATTTCACCCACACCGGGCGTACACCAAGAAGCATATGTCATCAGGAAAATTGGCTTTTCAAACTTGTATAGCTCAATCTTTCTGCCGGAAAGTTTTCGAACTTTAAAATTGTCCAAATAACTCCCGTTAATTACATTATTTATAAGCGAATCAAATAGAAACTCTGCACGTTCAAAATCCTCTTCAGCGTAAGCTTTTTGTGAATTTTTCGTGTATTTTCTAATGTTTTTTCCAATCGCTTCAGAGAAATAATCGCCTTGCCCAATCTGTGATTGTGCTGAGAAGGAAACCCATAAAAAGAGATAAAGTAGTTTTCTACCCATAAGCAAAAGCTTTGGGCAAAGGTAGTCTATTTACTTGATTTACAGTAGTGTATTCGATAAACAGCCATTAAAAATCGATTAAATGCAATAGATAGAGATAAATACTATTAAAAAGAAAATAACTTAAAACCTTCTTCCTCCGCGGCTGCCTTTGCCAAATTGCTGTCTGGGCTGTCCCATCTTTTTCATTTGCTGTTTCATCATTTTTATTTGATCGTCCAGCATATTGTGCTTATCCAGTTTTTTCGCTTCAGTCATAAGCTGTTCAGCTTCGCGTTTTCGGTTTTTGGTCATTGCAATTCCGGCAAGGTTTAATTTTGTCATCGCCATATCTGCAGACATATTCAAACCTAGTTTTTCAGCTTTTTTAAAGTACTTTTCAGCTTCAACCATATTGGTTTGCGAAATCATCAGACCGTTTAGGTAATTGTAGTAACCTTCCTGTTTGGGTACCAAGGCCGCGTTTGGGTTCTTAATTTTATCCAACCATTTTTTGGCTCCAGGAAAATCTTGTTTCCGCAAGCGGAGAAATGCAAGCAGGATAATTTCATTTTTAAAATACAAGAGCACAAACATTAAGGAGAGCAAAATGAGCATAATACCATTGCCAATATTTGTTTCGGTGAATTGCCAAACAGCCGCGCCGATTACCAAAGCGGCCAAAACTAATTTTATATTTTTATTGAACATGAGTCGTCTTTAAAATGGGTGCAAAGGTATAAAATCTAAATGCTTTTTTGAATATTTTCTATATAGGATAGAAAATTATTTTTAGTAAAAGATGAGTAAAAGCCTTCTGAAACCTGAGGTATTTTATATTATATTTAGGAAGTAAAAAAAATACAGATATTTTTATAAAAAGGTTTGCCTAACTAAAAACTTGTTGTATTTTTGCACCCGACTTTTGAGGGAGTACTCCAAAAGTTTTTGAAAAAAGAAATTACAGAAGTTAAAGAATACTAAAATGAGCAAAAGAACATTTCAGCCATCAAAAAGAAAAAGAAGAAACAAACACGGTTTTAGAGAGCGTATGGCTTCTGTAAACGGAAGAAAGGTTTTAGCTGCCCGCAGAGCGAAAGGCAGAAAAAGACTATCTGTATCTTCTGAAGCCCGTCACAAAAAGTAATGTTGATAAATTATATATAAAAGGTGTTGTTTAACTAAGCAACACCTTTTTTTTATACCCTAATGCACCGTAAATTTGCGATACAAAAAAAGTAAAGAAAATGCCAAAAAATCCTTCTATTAAATCTGTTCTTATAATTGGCTCTGGACCTATAGTTATTGGTCAAGCTTGTGAGTTTGACTATTCCGGTTCTCAATCTCTTCGGTCTTTGCGCGAAGATGGAATAGAAACCGTTTTGATAAATAGCAACCCGGCGACCATTATGACGGATCCGTCTATGGCCGATCATATTTACCTACTTCCGCTTACCACAAAATCAATTGTAAAAATTTTAAAAGAGCACCCACAGATTGACGCGGTACTTCCAACGATGGGCGGACAAACAGCACTCAATTTGTGTATTGAAGCGGACGAAAAAGGAATTTGGAAAGACTTTGGGGTAAAGTTGATAGGTGTTGATATCAACGCAATTAATATTACCGAGGACAGAGAGGAATTTAGAGAGTTAATGGAGAAAATAGGGGTGAAAATGGCACCTCAGGCAACAGCCAACTCATATCTGCAAGGAAAGGAAATAGCTCAAGAATTTGGCTTTCCTTTGGTTATTAGGGCATCTTTTACGTTAGGAGGCGCAGGCGCTTCAATAGTTTATAAAGAAGAAGATTTTGATGAATTGCTATCGCACGGATTGGAAATTTCTCCTATTCACGAAGTAATGATTGATAAGGCGATGATGGGATGGAAGGAGTATGAACTTGAATTGCTTCGCGATAAAAATGATAACGTTGTAATTATCTGTACCATTGAAAATATGGACCCCATGGGCATCCACACCGGAGATTCCATAACTGTGGCACCCGCAATGACGCTCAACGACCGCACTTTCCAAAGAATGCGAGATATGGCCATCCATATGATGCGTAGTATTGGTGATTTTGCGGGAGGTTGTAACGTTCAGTTTGCCGTTAGCCCTGATGATGATGAAGAAATTATAGCCATTGAGATTAACCCTAGGGTTTCACGTTCTTCGGCATTGGCTTCAAAAGCCACTGGATATCCTATTGCAAAAATTGCTACCAAGCTTGCAATTGGTTATACATTAGACGAGCTAAAAAACCAGATTACCAAGTCAACTTCTGCATTGTTTGAACCAACGTTGGACTACGTAATTGTAAAAATTCCACGTTGGAATTTTGATAAGTTCGAAGGCTCAGATCGTACATTAGGACTTCAAATGAAATCGGTTGGTGAAGTAATGGGCATTGGTCGTTCTTTTCAGGAGGCGCTCCACAAAGCTACACAGTCGCTAGAAATTAAAAGAAATGGAATCGGCGCCGACGGAAAAAGTTATACCAATTACGAGCAAATTCTCGATAAACTCAAAAACGCAAGTTGGGACCGCGTGTTCGTAATTTATGATGCAATCCAGATTGGTATTCCGCTGAGCAGAATTCACGAAATCACAAAAATTGATATGTGGTTCCTTCGCCAGTACGAAGAACTGTTTTTATTGGAAAAGGAAATTTCAAAATATACTTTGGAAACACTTCCGAGGGAATTATTATTGGAAGCTAAACAAAAAGGTTACGGGGATCGTCAGATTGCACATATGCTGAAATGTCTTGAGAGTCAAGTCTACAAAAAACGTGAGGAAATGAACATTCAGCGCGTTTATAAATTGGTTGACACCTGTGCTGCAGAATTTAAAGCGGAAACACCCTATTATTATTCCACCTTTGAAAACGAAATGCAGCTTGAAGACCAAAAGCCTTATTCAGAAAACGATAGTATAGTAACCGAAAAGAAAAAAATCATCGTTCTCGGTTCGGGCCCAAATAGAATAGGGCAGGGCATCGAGTTTGATTATTGCTGTGTTCACGGTGTATTGGCGGCAGCCGAATGTGGTTATGAAACTATAATGATAAACTGCAATCCCGAAACGGTTTCCACAGACTTTGACGTTGCAGATAAACTGTATTTTGAACCAGTTTTCTGGGAACATATCTACGACATTATTCGTCACGAAAAACCCGAAGGCGTAATTGTTCAGTTGGGTGGTCAAACGGCTTTAAAACTTGCCGAAAAGCTTGACCGTTATGGAATCAATATTATCGGAACAACTTATAAATCTTTGGATTTGGCCGAAGACCGAGGAAGTTTCTCAACACTTTTAAAAGAAAACAACATTCCTTACCCAGAATTTGGAACGGCAGAAACTACTGAAGAAGCCCTTGCACTTGCAGACCAGCTTGATTTTCCGTTATTGATTCGTCCTTCCTATGTTTTGGGTGGACAAGGGATGAAAATTGTAATCAACAAAAAGGAATTGGAAGAACACGTGGTGGATTTACTACGTAAAATTCCGAATAACAAGTTATTGCTTGACCATTATTTGGATGGTGCCATTGAAGCCGAGGCAGATGCAATTTGCGATGGTGAAAATGTATATATTATTGGAATAATGGAGCATATTGAGCCTTGCGGAATCCATTCCGGAGACTCAAACGCAACTTTGCCACCTTTTAACATTGGTGAATTTGTTATGCAGCAAATAAAAGATCACACCCATAAGATTGCGAAAGCATTAAATACTGTTGGGTTGATAAATATCCAGTTTGCAATAAAAGATGATAAAGTGTACATTATTGAAGCCAATCCACGCGCCTCGCGTACGGTTCCTTTTATTGCGAAAGCTTATGGAGAGCCTTATGTAAATTATGCCACAAAGGTAATGCTGGGACATAACAAAGTAACCGATTTTGATTTTAATCCGAAACTGGAAGGTTTTGCTATAAAGCAACCGGTTTTTAGTTTCAACAAATTCCCGAATGTAAATAAACAATTGGGGCCCGAGATGAAGAGTACGGGCGAGAGCATACTTTTTATCGATAGTTTAAAGGATGATGCCTTTTATGATCTCTATGCAAGGAGAAAAATGTATCTGAGTAAATAATCAGATTTGTGTTTTTTTTTGTAAATTAGATAACTAACCTTTTGAGATATTCATTTATGAAAAAAATTACTTTGTTCTTATTTTTTATTGCAACGAATATTCTGATGGGTCAGAATGTTGTTGAAATTGCTTGGGGACAAGGTATCAATGAATCTGTGGCAAGCCCTACAATAGAGGTTGGAGATACTGTTCTGTGGATTTGGAATGATGGTTCACAAAAAAGTGTAACGGCTCTTCCCAATGGCACCGAAACCTTTAGCAGTGGCACACTTGATGGTTTAAATACTGAATTTTCACACACTTTTCAAAAACGAGGAGTAACGGAATATCAAAATGAATCAAATCCTTTGATGCGCGGAAAAGTTACCGTGGTTGGAAAACTTTCCGTAGAGGATAAATTCGTGAAAAACTTAAATTTTTATCCCAATCCCGTAAGAAATGAATTGATCATTTCTTCTATATTCAAAGTAGATAGTTATCAAATTTATAATGTACTTGGTACACTTGTTTCAGAAGGAAAGGGGTCGGGCATTTTGACTCAGGTAGATATGAGCCGACTGAACAGCGGTTTGTATTTTGTAAAAGTAACTTCAAATAACCTGCAGACTACGCTGAAAATTGCTAAAAAGTAATTTTTAAAATCTATTGACGATTAAAGTGTGGTGATTGTTCCTTTACCACATCATTAATGAAATATTTTGTGTCGCCCCAAAAGAAGAAGGTAGTAAAGCGTTCTACATAGCTTACTTTTACATAGCTGCCTTGATACTCCTTTAATTTATCTATTACATCCTTCTCCTGATCTAAAACTGAAAAGGAAAAAATCTGTGCGCCGCTAATACCTTGACTGATTTCTCCTTCCCAGGTTTTTACAACTACGCCTTTATGGCTAAATTTAATAAGTTCTCCCGCTCTGGTCCCTTCACTATAGGGTACAAAATACACAAAAGCGAAGTAAAGCAAATAAAGCGCCAATAGGCTTCCCAGGATAATGATGAGTATTTTTTTCATAATTTCTTAATTTGAATCTTGTTCATCGTCGTTATTAACATTTGCCTTTTTTAACCACGAAGCCTTCATTTTATCCTTTGGTGAAATGCCCAATTCCTCAAGTTTGTTGATGTCCTTGATTAAATTTTGGTTACCTGTTAATTTTTTCATCGCTCCATCGTATGCGCTCTTTGTGGAAGCTATTCTATTTCCAACCGTTTCCAAATCGTCCAATAGAATTTTGAATTTGTGGTAAAGGCTACTTGCATGGTTGGCAATTTCCAACGCATTTTGTTGTTGCTTTTCGTTGCTCCACAGCGCGTCTATGGTCCGCAATGTTGAAAGAAGTGTGGTTGGACTCACCAACAATATATTTTTCTGAAAAGCAGTGTAAAAAAAAGAATTATCAAAATTTTGGGCCAAATATAGGGCTGGCTCAATGGGAATAAACATCAAAACGAAATCGGGAGATTGGATTCCGTGTAAATCCTCATATTTTTTTGAGCTTAATTGGGTAATATGATTTTTTAAGGATTGAACGTGGTCCTTTAAAAATCTTTCCTTTAAACCTTCGTTTTCTTCGTTTACGTATTTTTCATAAGCTGTCAAAGATACTTTTGAATCTATTATCATTCTTTTGTCATTGGGCAAATGGATAACAACATCAGGCAGCACTTTGTTCCCATCGACATCGGTATAGGATTTTTGGACAAAATACTCCCGATCTTTGACCAAATTCGATTTTTCCAATACGCGTTCCAAAATAAGTTCGCCCCAGTTTCCTTGGGTCTTGCTTTCTCCTTTCAGTGCCTTTGTAAGATTGTTTGCCTCTTCACTTATTTTCACATTCTGTTCGTTTAGGAATTGAAGCTGTTTCCCGAGTTCTGCGTGTCCTTTGATGAAATCTTCGTTGCTTTTCCCAACTTTTTCCTCAAATTCCTTGATTTTTTGATTCAAGGGTTTTAGTATTCCTTCAATATTTTCCTTGTTCAATTCCGTGAATTTGTGGGTTTTATCCAACAAGATTTTATTAGCAAGATTTTCAAACTTGTCATTGAAATCTTTTTCGAAATTTTTGAAGCGTTCCTTTTCCTTTTCAAGTTCGGAATACAAGGCTTCATATTCCGCGCTTTGGCGTGAGAGCTGCATGTTTGCCTGTTCTTTCTCTTTTTGTAAAGATTCCTTTTCCGAGACTAAAAGCCCCAAACGTTCGTTAAGTTTACCTTCTTGCAGTTGTGCGTTCTCAAGGCGTTCTTCAAGTTTACTTGTTTCGGTTTTACTTTTTAAACGAGCAAAGTAATGACCTAAAAATGCACCGATTAACAAGCAAATAGCAGCAAGTAAGAGAAATAGAAAAGTTTCGTTCATTGCAATAAATTTTAAAGTAAAGATACTTATTTCCTAATGGTAAAACGTCCGGTTTTTCCATCAAAATCTATGGTTTCTTTCGGAAAAAGTGAATCAAATCTTCCAGCTTCAATCAGTTTGCAGGGGTCGTCAAAATATGTTTCTCCTTTTGCCATCACGAGCATTTTGTCAGTAAGCTGAATGGCCAAATCTATTTCGTGGGTTGAAAAAAGAATTGTTTTTTTTGTTTCCGAGGCTAACTTCTTCAATAGTTTCAGGATATAGGCACGGTGATAAATATCCAAATGTGTTGTGGGTTCATCCAATATAATTAGTGGGGTGTCCTGCGCCAATGCTCTCGCTATCGCCACTCGTTGCATTTGTCCGTCGCTCAGTTCAAAACATTTTCTATTGGCCAAGGCTTCAGTTTCTGTTGCTTCCAGTGCAGATTGAATTGTTTTTTTATCTTCTTCGGAAAGCGAGCCAACCCAGTTTGTGTAGGGTTGTCTTCCCAAGGAAACCATTTCAATAACCGAGAGGTTTTTTGAGGTGGGTGCTTCGGTCAAAACAACGCTTAATTGTGTCGCCAATTGGAATGAGGAATATTCTTTTAAATTTTTTTCATTTAAAAATACCTCGCCATTTAAAGAATTTTGCATTCCAGTCAAGGTTCGTAAAAGGGTAGATTTTCCAATACCGTTCGCTCCAACCAAACCAACCAATTCTCCTTTTTCAATTGAAAAATTGACTGTATCGGCAATTATCAGATTTCCTGTTTTTTTCACATAACCCACGGTAAGGTTTCGTGATTCCAAAATGATATTTTTTTTCTTTGAATCCATTTAGAAGAAAAGTTTTCGTTTTCGTACTAAAAGCCAAATAACCATGGGAGCGCCAACCAATGAGGTGATGGCGTTTATGGGTAATGTAAATTCACTGAACGGCAATTGAGCCAGGGTATCGCAGACCAGCATAA
Organism: Aequorivita sp. UBA3180; assembly: GCA_002364215.1. GTDB lineage: Bacteria > Bacteroidota > Bacteroidia > Flavobacteriales > Flavobacteriaceae > Aequorivita. The sequence goes on from DEXQ01000008.1 coordinate 130,494, forward strand.
GCAATGCGCCACAAAGCAGAACGGCAGGCATTAAGACTAAATGGTTCGAAGATTTATAAAACTGGCGCACTAAGTGTGGCACCGCAAGCCCAACAAAGGCAATGGGTCCCACAAAGGCCGTAATGCTTCCAGCTAGAATGCTCGTAGCCAGTATTATTATAAATGTGGTTTTTTTGATGTGAAGCCCCATGCTTTTCGCATAATTTTCACCTAAAAGTAATGCGTTTAATGATTTGCTGCTAAAAATACTTAAAAGCAAACCTGCCAAAAAACAAATTACTAAAATAAAGACGCCTTGCCACGATTGGTTACCCAAACTTCCGAAGGACCAAAAAATGTATTGTTGAAGTTGTTCCGCATTACTGAAATATGACAAAACCGAAACTACGGCTGTTGTCACACTGCCAAACATCAACCCGATGATCAAAATGGCCATCGTGTCTTTTATTCTGAAAGTTACGGCTAGTACGGCAAGTAGTACCAAAAAACTCCCTAATGCGGAGGCGATTACCAAGCTCCACTGGCTTAATAATAGTGTTCCAAAAAATCCTCCAAATGCACTTGCACCCAAAATTAAAATGGCAACGCCTAAACTTGCGCCACTGCTAAGCCCTAAAACAAAAGGACCTGCCAAAGGATTTCTGAATAAGGTTTGCATCAACAATCCAGAAATTGCCAATCCGCCACCGGCGAGCATTGCCGTAATTGCTTTTGGTAAACGGTAATCCATTAAAATATAACGCCAAGTTTCTTTTGAAGCACCATTTCCTATAAAAACCGAAAATATTTCATCTAAAGGAATGGAGACTGAGCCCATACTTAAATTCACCAAAAAAACTGCAATGAGCACTAAAAACAGAACCAAAAAGTGAAACCGGTATGTTTGAGAAGTTTGCATTATTGAAGTTGATCAAAAAAGAAAATATTGTAGTCGGGCAGTAATTGAGGATGGAAAATTTTAATAAGATCTTTGAGGACTAAATCTGGTCGGTTAGGCGCCAATTCATAATAAACAACTCCACCCGTTTCCCCTTTTTTCAGGCTGTATGAATACACTTTCCCAGATTTGTAGGCATTAAATTGTGAATAGGCCTGACTTGCGTTTTTCATTTCCTCCAAACTTGTGAATTGTCCTGGGCCAATCCAAATATCGGCCTTATGACCTTTTTCAATAACAGATTCCAAATTTAGGGATAAACTTCCAGTACCCTCAGAATGTTTCCAAAGATAATCGCCATTTGCATCGGCAATAAACTGCGCTCCCCAACTATCGCCCTGCGGCATATACCAAACGTCTTTATACATTGCACCACTGATCACAGTTGGGGTTTCTTTGGCGTCGGAAGCTATTTTTTTAGCAGATAGATACTCGGTCTCTATATTTTTAAAAATACTGTCGGCTTCTTTTTCTTTATTGAAAAAGGCTCCGAAAAACTTAATCCACTCGGCTTTTCCCAAAGGTGACGTTTCGGTCCAATCTGAATTGTAGAGCACTGGAATCCCCATTTGTTGAAGGGTTGAGTATGCAGAATTATTTCCGTCCACGGCAAAACCAATAACCGCATCTGGACTCAGATCTATCAAAATCTCTGTATTCAAGTCTTCGTTTTTGCCGATCTCAGAAATTTTTCCTTCGGAAATTTTCTTTCGTGTTTTTTCTGAGGAAATATAATCCAGATTTGGAAAACCGATTAGAGCTTCCAATTCATTCAGCATTTCCAATGAAGGAATGTGGGTAGTGGAGGTGACCACAATTTGTCTCACGGGAACTTCAACCACAGCGTCATAATTTTCAGGATTTTTTATAGGAGTGTTTTTTTTTACTAAAGCATATTTAAACGTTTTGTCAGTTCCCGGCCAGGGCTTTTTTAAAGTGATAACCTTAAAATTTCCCAGCTCCTCAATTTCAAAACCCTCCGCATAGGTAACTGCTACCATTTTTTGGGTTTGATTTTCAGTTTTTATTGGTTCGGAAGTATCGCCATTGTTTTTACAGGCAGTAAAAAAAATAAGGATGTTTATAAGGAAAACAATTTTTTGCATCCCCAAAAATAATGGTTTTGTTTGGGCGAACTAATATTTAAAACCTATTTTTGCAGTGAATTTTGGTGAGCAGTTTTCCGTATCGTAAAACGCTCTTAAAAGGGAATTCGGTTAAAATCCGAAGCTGTTCCCGCAACTGTAAGTCGTCCCGAAGTATTTTCGGGCGTGCATGCTTCAAAAACCACTGTTCGCATATGGCGGATGGGAAGGTTGCACAAAAAGACAAGCCAGGAGACCTGCCTTATTCATAACATAAAACGTCAAACTTTCGGGATAAAGGTTGAATTATGAAGCAAATCAGTTTCCATATTATTTATATTATTTTTCTGGCCTCGGTTTCAGCGAATGCGCAATTGGACAGTATCCAGCGGTTGCCCGAAGTAATGCTGACTGATTCAAAGCTCGTACATTTTTCAAAAGGATTTAAACTTGAAAAACTCGAAGATTCCATTGTGGAAAGAAATGCTGGCTCGCTAACGGAAACGCTCCGGTACAATTCAACAATTTATTTTAAGGAGAACGGATTTGGGATGGTATCTTCACCTTCCTTTCGGGGTACAAATGCGGCCCAGACTGCCGTAGTTTGGAACGGAATCAATATAAACTCGGTATTTACCGGCCAAACCGATTTCAATGTAATTTCTCCTTTAAATTATGACAAAATTTCAATAAGAAGTGGCGGCGGTGGTGTACAATATGGTAGTGGCGCCGTGGGCGGGAGTATTCATCTGAATAATTCCTTTTCTTTTGAAAAAATGGATATTACGAAATTTGGGCTACGCTATGGTAGTTTTGCCACGTTGGGAGGTAATGCCAATACAACACAAACTTGGGGCAATCATTATTTAAATGTCGGTGTGGATTTTATCAGTTCAGAAAATGATTATGATTATGTGGGAAGGAATCAAAAAAATAATCACGGAGAATTTTTACGTTTTTCGGCAAAAATAAATGAAGCGCGTAAGCTGGAAAATGGTGTGGCAACCTGGAATTCGGAATATACGTATAACGACCGGAATTTTTCGGGAAGCTTAAATACTGTTGGCAAAGATGCCTATAAAGATATTGCTACGAGAAATCTTTGGCAAGTGCAACAAAAACTGGGTGCTTTTCGAACCAAGTTGGCAGCGGCACATCTTTTTGAGCAGTACCGTTATTTTCCGGATAGTTACAAACCGTTTTATGACGAAGGAAAAGCCAATACATTTATCAGCTTCCTTCAAGCAGAGATTTTTCTTCTTAAAAAGTTACGCTTAAACGGAAAATTAGAGTACAATTATGTAACTGCCGAAGGTAGCAATGTGGGGAAAAATGACCGAAGAACAATGGCTGCAGTGCTTTTGTTGAATCATAAAGTTTCAAAAAAATTCACTTATGGATTTAACATCCGAAAAGAATTTTTGAATGATTTTGAAAATCCTTGGCTTTTTTCGGCCGATGCAAAATGGATAGTTTCAAAACAATACGCCTTTCGTGTGAACGGCTCAAAAAACTATCGAGTTCCTACGTTCAATGATTTATATTGGTACGCCGGTGGCAATGTTGAATTGCAGCCAGAAACTTCGTATCAAACGGAATTGGGGCAGGAATTTTCTTTCGGAAATCTTAAGGCCGATATAGCGGTTTATTATATTTCTTCAGAAAATTTAATAAAATGGATTCCCGGAAATGGCGGAATTTGGGAACCGATGAATATCCAAAAAGCCAGAAATTATGGTCTTGAGGTAGCCGTTGGTTATTTCATAAAATTAAAAAACCAACAAACATTGGATTTTAATGCAAACTTTTCCTATACGAAGGCAGAAGATTTGGAAAAGAAAAAACAGCTTATCTACGTTCCCATCCATAAGGCCAGCGGAACTTTGCAATACAATCTTAGAAAATTTGCTATTTACGCCCAGGGTTTGTTTAATGGTAAAGCCTATACCACCACCGACAATAGTGAAAGTGTTGCTGGTTATACGATTTTCAACTTTGGTGCTGAATATCACTTACCTTTTGATCCAAACATTACTTTTGGGGGAAGGCTTAAAAATGCTTTTAATACCTATTATGAAAATGTAGCGTTTAGGCCCATGCCCTCAAGAAATATTGAAATATTTTTAAACTTTAAATTATAATTAAAATGAAAATGATGAATAAAGTACTTTTTGCAGCAATTACAGCTCTATTTTTTATGTCGTGTAGCAATGACGATGATACTCCACCAGAATATGTGCCCGCAGCTTTTGAAAAGGGAATTTTAGTGACCAACGAAGGCCCCTTTGGAAATGGTAGTGGAAACATTACGTTTATCTCTGAAGATTTCAGTACAGTTACCCAAAATATTTATAGAACTGTAAACGGCACCGAACTGGGCAATATCGTACAGTCTATGGGGTTTCAAGATGACAATGCCTATATAGTTGTAAACAATTCAAACAAAATCATGATTGCCAACAGGTATTCCTTTGAAGCCGTTGATTCTATTAAAGCAGGAGTTAATAATCCACGCTACTTTATGGGGGCCGATGGAAGTAAAGGATACGTAACAAACTGGGGTGATCCCAACGATACCGCTGATGATTTTGTGGCAGTGTTAGATTTGCGTAACAATACAGTTTCATCAACTATTCCTGTTTCTTTTGGACCGGAAAGAATGGTTTCGTACAATAATAAAATCTATGTAGCCCACCAAGGTGGCTTTGGGCAGAATAACTTAATCTCCGTAATTTCAGGAAATACGCTTGAAAGTACAATTACGGTTGGCGATGCTCCAAACTCAATGGTAATTGCGGGCAATTCCCTATTTGTATTGTGTGGAGGTAATCCTAATTATACTGGAAATGAAACTGCGGGCTCCCTTGTGGAAATAAATCTTTCAAATAATGAAATTTTAAACACCTACACCTTCGGTACCGTTGAACACCCATCGAGCTTAACAATGGATGGAAGCAATCTTTTCTACTCTTTGGATGGAAAGGTTTACAGTTTAAACGTGGCTTCTATATCATTACCCGGTAATGATATTGTAGATGGCTTTTTCTATGCTTTGGAGGCAAAGGATGGAATGTTGTACGCTACAGATGCAGACGATTTTGCGAGTAGAGGTTCACTACTTATATATGATCTTTCAACAAACCAACAAGTCCAAAATTTCCAAACGGGGATAGTGCCCGGAGGCATTTATTTCAACGAATAATCTAACTTCAAAACATAAAAAACTCCGTTGAATCTTCAAAATTCAACGGAGTTTCTTTTTTTTAAAATCATTAATGTTAGTTACCAATCATTTTTCCGTAAATAGGAGAATCAGCATTACTGTCTGAAAATTCTTTTAAATACTGAACTCCTTTATTGGATGGCATAGGTCTGCCTGCAATTTCAAAAAGCGCAGCGGCAAGCAAGGGTTCATTTTCATCACCCAATTGTCCCAGGTTGAAATAATTTTCCTGTAATGGAATCTGCGGAAACAAACCTTCTGTAAAATCTGTGTTTCCAGCAGCATTAGCTGTTTTAAACACCAAAGGAAGCATGGCATAAGTATGGTTCGGATTTGCCTCACTTCTGCTAAACTGTGGTGCGGGAGCATCGTATAACAAAAACGAAGCTTGAAATTTTCCTGTGGTTGTATCACCTACTTGAACAGCATCTATATAGGGTTTTAGTCCGTTCAAAACCAATTCGCTGGCCGAAGCACTTCTTCTGGTGGTAATAATATAAACTTGTGAAAGATTTAAGCTGCTGATGGAACTTCCATTACTGATTGTATTGTCAAAAACACCATTTTCCGCATATTCAGGTTGTCTGTCTGCATTCCAAAATTCCTTATAAAAAACTTGACCGTTAAATTGTCCCGTAATCATACTAGCAAGATCGGTTGCCGTTTCTACAGAACCACCGCCATTGTATCTAAGATCGAGAACCAAGCTGCTCACTCCATCAGCTTTAAACTGAGCAAAGGCATTGTTAAGTTCGGTATCATAATCTTTTATGAAACCGTTATACATTAAATAGCCTATTTTGTTTCCGTTGACGGTTAGTGTTTCAGCTTTATATACAGGATTTTCATTGTACTGGGTTTTGTTTAAAAGCGCAGTTTCTCCCGTAAGGGTAAAATCAGTCCCATCATAAGTAGCGAGCCCAATGGTATAACTGTTTGGCGCAAGCAAATCGTTGTAATTGTTTTCATTCAACTGTTGACCGTCTATTGTTGTAAAAATATCACCCCGTACCAAACCTTGTGATTGGGCATCGGTATTGGGAAGCACGTAGCGCACGTAGCCAAAAACATTTCCGCTGTTGTCTGGATAATAAACCAAGCCAAACTCCATACCGTTGCTTAGGGTTATACCACTAAGTGCATTCTCAATAAGTGTATAGTCGCTATAAAGATTGCTGAAACGATCTTGGGATGACAACAAATAGTCAAACAGAGTTTCTGGAGTTTGATAATTATTTAAAAAGTTATTTAGCTCATCCTGGTTGGCAAAAGCATCATTCGCCAGTTCTGGAGTGTCCGCTTTATATAGATAGAAATAATTAAGGCCTCGGTAAATAAAATTCTGAATGTCTATGGTAGATGCAGGTTGAAGGTTATCATCAGCATCTTCAAAACACGAAACAAAAAGTACGGAAATGATTAAAAGGGAAATGAAAATTCTTTTCTTCATAAATAGGTTTATTAAGATATTCTTTTTAAACAGGTAAATTAGGGATTATATTGTAACGGTAAAAATATGCTTTTTTAGTCGAAATTATTTAGGGACTTTATACAGTCTAAAATTTTGTCGAAAATTCACGGATAAAATTTCAATGTAACAAAAACAGAACCTATTCGTCATTTAAATAGACGGCACCATAACCAACAACCAACCAAAATGGAAAAGACCGAGTTTATTACTTTAATAATGCCTTTTAAGGATAAGCTATACCGTTTGGCGAAACGAATTTTGGTCTCAAAGGATGAAGCTGAGGATGCAGTACAGGAAGTGTTTTTGAAATTGTGGAAAGGAAAGCAAAATATTGAGAATTATAAAAACCCCGAAGCATTTGCAATTACAATGACTAAGAATTATTGCTTGGACCGTTTAAAATCAAAACAGGCATCAAATTTGAAAATTGTACATAACAACTTTCAAACCTCAGAAAATATTGAAAAGAAAATTGAAGCGAATGACGGTGTTGAAATTGTTTTTAAAATAATGGAAACCTTGCCAGAGCAACAACGAATCGTTCTCCAACTACGCGATGTAGAAGAATTTGAGTTTTCAGAAATAGCGCAGATGCTTGATAGTAACGAAACCGCAATACGAGTGGCACTTTCCCGAGCCCGCAAAACAGTTAGGGACGCAATGATAAAAAATTATAATTATGGAGTCAGTTAAGATAAAAAAATTGCTTGAGGCCTATTTTGAAGGCACAACCACCCTTGCAGAAGAAAAATTGTTACAGGACTATTTTAACAATGAAAGGGTAGCTGATGATTTAATTCAGTACCAGCCAATTTTTGCAGGTCTAAAAGTAGCAAAAGCAGAACGCTCCACCAGAACGTTTGCCTTGCCTGAATCAAAACCACAAAGCAATAAAACCTGGTGGTATTCCATCGCCGCAATGCTTGTTGTAGCGTTCGGGGTGGGTGGTTTTTACCTTTCACAACCCAATTACTCCAAAGAGGAGAAAGAGGCTTTGGCGGCGTTTGAAAAAAGCAAACAAGCAATGATGCTGCTTTCTGAAAACCTAAATAAAGGTACAGAACAGCTTACCGTTGTGGGCCAATTTGGAAAAACAAAAAATAAAATTTTTGAATAATAAGTTTTAAAAATAAACAATAACTTAATAACACTTATAAACGATGAAAAAAATAGCAATAGTAATAGCACTGGCAATAGCGCCTATGGTTTCGTGGACTCAAAACGCTTTTGATTCCTTTGAAAACGAAAAAGATGTAACCTCTGTAGTGGTTACCAAAAATATGTTCAAACTTTTGAGCAAAATGGATCTTAATTCCACTGATCCAGAAGCGCAGGCATATCTGAAAATGGTAAACGATCTAGACAACATTAAAATTTTTACCACCGATAATCCAGCCGTTTCACAAAAAATGGATGCCGCTGTGGCAAAATATGTTTCTACCTCTAAAAATTTAGGGGAATTGATGCGCGTAAAAGAAGATGGCAGAAATATAAAATTCTACAGCAAAGAAGGCAAAAATGAAAACTTTGTAAGTGAACTGTTGATGCATATGGATGGAATTGTGGACGGAAAACCCACAACCGTTATTATGAGCATCACCGGAAATATAGATTTAAAGCAAATCTCAAAATTGACTGAAGATCTAAAAGTTCCCGGTAGCGAAGAACTTAAGAATATTGACACCAAGAAAAAACAATAACGATGGCATCATTACTGAAATATTTTATGGCTTTAATATTGGGTGCACTAGCATTGGTCTCTTGTAGTGACAAGTCCTTGCAAAAGTATCTGGTTGAAAAGCAAGACGATGACAAATTTGTAAAAATGGACATAGCAGCTAGTTTGCTCCAGGGAAACACCAGCAATTTTACACAAGAAGAGAAAGACATTCTTAATACTATTAAAAAAGTGAATGTTGTTGCTTATCCTATTGTTGAAGGTGATACAGCCAATTATGAGATGGAACGCCAAAAGTTAAAAAACATATTAGACCAAGAGCAATACAAAGAGCTTACCCGCATTAAAAGCAATGACTGGAATGCAACTCTAAAGTATACAGGTGAAGAAGATGCTATTGATGAGGTGATTGTTTTTGCGAGTGATGATAATCGTGGTTTTGCGGTTTTCAGATTGTTGGGTGAAAATATGCGCCCGGACCAAATGTTGAAACTAATGAAATCTGCTGAACGAGGCGATCTGGACGTCTCTAAACTCGAAGGTTTTGGAAAAATATTTAAAGATTAAATTAGTTGATTAATAGTCGAAAAAGGCTTCTTCCTTCTCTTTGGTTGAAGCCTTTTTTATAGGTCTATTTTTTAAATGCCGGTGTAGTTTCCGGGCGTTATGTTTCTCATTTCCTGTTTAACGCTTTCAGGCACTTCCAGCGTTTCTATGAAATTTGCAATTGAAGTTTGGTTAATCCTTTCGTTGGTGCGCGTTAATCCTTTTAAAGCTTCATAAGGGTTTGGATAGCCTTCTCTTCTTAAAATGGTTTGGATTGCTTCGGCTACTACAGCCCAGTTATTCTCAAGGTCCTCTGCAAACTTCGATTCGTTCAACAATAATTTGTTCAAGCCTTTTAAGGTGGATTGAAAAGCAATAAGTGTATGCCCAATGGGAACACCAATATTTCTTAAAACGGTACTATCAGTAAGATCACGTTGTAATCTACTTATAGGAAGTTTTGCGGAAAGGTGTTCAAAAAGCGCATTTGCAATTCCCAAATTACCTTCACTGTTTTCAAAGTCTATAGGGTTTACCTTGTGTGGCATGGCGCTGGAACCAACTTCCCCTTTTTTAATTTTTTGTTTGAAATAATCCATGGAAACGTAGGTCCAAATATCCCTGTCCAAATCAATTAAAATATTGTTTATTCTTTTCAAACAATCAAAAAGAGCAGCCATATGATCGTAATGCTCAATCTGTGTGGTAGGGAAGGAGTGGTGCAACCCTAACTTATTTTGTACGAACTTTTTTCCAAACGCTCTCCAATCAATATCTGGATAAGCTACTTTGTGTGCGTTAAAGTTACCTGTTGCACCGCCAAATTTTGCAGCACTTTTTATATCGTTCATTAAATCAAACTGTTCCTCAATTCGCACTACAAAAACTTCTATTTCCTTTCCCAAACGGGTTGGAGAAGCAGGTTGTCCATGCGTCCGCGCAAGCATGGAAACTTCGGCCCAATCTTCAGAAAGTGCTTTGAGTTTATTTTTCACTTCCATCAAGAGCGGTACGTAAACGTTGTTGATGGCATCTTTCAGCGAAAGTGGAATTGCAGTATTGTTGATGTCTTGTGAGGTCAGTCCAAAGTGGATGAATTCTTTGTATTTCTGAAGATTTAAAGCGTCAAATTTTTCTTTTATAAAATATTCAACAGCTTTTACATCGTGATTGGTCACTTTTTCGGTTTCCTTGATTTTTATGGCATCCTGCACAGTAAATTCAAGGTACAAGTCTCTTAATTTTGAAAAGTTTTTTTGTTGAAAATCATTTAATTGGGGAAGTTCCAGCTCCACCAAGGCAATAAAATATTCAATTTCCACTTGCACGCGATAACGGATGAGCGCTTCTTCAGAAAAATAAGGAATAAGGCTGGATGTTTTTGATGCGTATCTGCCGTCTATTGGCGAAATGGCTTGTAATGCGTTGGTGTACATGGTTCAAAATTTAAAAGCGCAAAGATACGAAACACCAACGAGTTATAAAGAAAGGGTCTGGGTATAAAATTTTCCATTTCATTTTGATCTTCAGACTTAACGAAATGTCAACAAAATGCTTTTTTAAGATAATGGTTAGTTAAAAAAATAAATCGTTTTGCAATTTTATGATTTTGTTGGCTTTCAAAAGTTTGATATGAAGTTAACTTTAATTGTGAAAAGAAAAATGATTTATTATTTTAATCAAATTGCTATGAGTACACAAAATCAGAATCAGCAATGGAATCCTCAAAATGAACAACAAAATCAACAGAGGAATCCTCAAAACAGACCACAAAACCAGCGTCATCCAGTAGAAGAGGAAGAATAATGGTTGTTTTGAAATTGAGTATCCGTTTTAAGGATACGGCGAAACCCCTTAATCAACACAATGAGAAAGGGGTTTCTATTGTGGGGATAAAAAGGAAAGAGTGGATTGGTAAATATATTGAAAAATAATCGTTTTGTGGTAGTCTACAGACGATATATGTTAATTTAAAAGAATATTAATTAATAATTAAGCAAGATTGCAACAAATATTTTACATCATGAGCAATAAAGGAAATCCAAAACATAGTGTAGGTAAAGGTGCCCAAAGTGAACATCATAACGAGCCAGATGAAAAAAGCTACGTTAAAGATAATACCGAGTCCGACAATACTGAAAATGAAAAGGATGGCAATGATTATTTAGAACAGAAGTGGAAAAAGATAGCTTCAGACTTTAATAAAAACTACAATTTAGATATAAACGTCTCTGAATTTAAAGATGAAACCTTTTCAGAAACTTTAAAAAAGCTTGAAAATAAAACCGGAAAATCTAGAGCCCAACTGGAAAAAGAAATAAAAAACTGGAAATAGCAGTTGTACCTACATAACGCAACTGTAAAACCCTTCCAACGTCGCTGCACGGAAGGGTTTTCTTTTTTTAATAAAAATAATAATTTAAAAAAAGATTTTGGGTTAATGATTTGTCTTTTTGAGTTAAAAAAATATGGCTAACTCAGCTATTTTAGCAACAGTAAAGAATTGCTATGAAGAAGAGGAAACTCCAGTCGGAATTTATTTTGACTGGGGTTTTTTATTTATCCTGGTGCTTTTTGCGAAATTCGGAAGGTGATATACTATACTTTTCCTTAAATATTTTCGAAAAGTAGCTTTTACTGCTTAACCCAATTGCATTTACAATTTCAGAAATACTAAGATCTGTTTTGGTCAAAAGATTGTAAGCTGCATCAAGCCTTGTTTTCTGTACATAATTATTTACAGTAGTGCCATATAGTTTTTTGAAACCTTCTTGCAGCTTGTTTATATTCAGTCCCGCTTCACGTGCTAAGTTCTCCACTGTGGGTACATCTGAAATATTGCTTTCTATAAGACTGGAAATATGGTTTATTTGTTTCAATTCAGTAGAGCGGATTAGCGTACGGTTTCCTTCGTCTTTTTTATCATCTTGATATTGAAGGATCTGATGCGTTAAAATTTGATAGGCCATGCCTTCCAAAAACAGTTTGCGAGTAAAATTTTCATCAGTAAAATCAACCATTTGTGTCAAGATATCGGCAATGTTAAGACTGTAATTTCCACTGTGATAAAATGCTCCGTTGGCTTTAATATCCTTAAATAATTGCTCTAGTTCGTCATCAAGACTTTTTATGTCGCATTCCATTTTGGCCTGAAATTTTTCACGTTCTATTTCTAAGCTGTTCACTGTTATGCGTTGGTTGGCTTCAAACAGTAATACATGGCCATTGTGCTTACTGCTGGCTACAATGGCGTTTTGGTATTGCTTAATCTCATGCAAGTCTTCTTCATTCTCAAAACGGTGCTGTAAGGTGCCGCTTACTGTATAAAGAAATTTTAACGGATGTATGTGGTTTACTACAAAATGTATTTCCAAATCTTCCTTGAAAAGACAATTGTATTGAATAAGGCCTAGCCCGCCTTCAAAATTAATCCCGCGAATAGTACCCTCGCCAACAGATTCGGGCAACTGCAATAAATATTCGCCGCAATTTTCGGAATAGGAAATGTTGAAAACTTCTGCTATATCCCTTATAACATCCTTTAGGGGAAGTGAGTTAACTTGAATGGAATTCATGTGGAGGTTTTTTGTTAAGCCAAAATACTACTTACAATTGAAATGCAATGTTCTATATCCGTACATTGTTTAACTTAAATGCAATTATAACATATAATATGTTGTTTAACAAAGGGTTATAAAAAATATTTTTTAATAAAAAAACCGCTATAGTAAGTGAGCGGCCTTTTTTAAAAAATTATTCTAAAACTATTCATAATATCTTTTGCGTTTTTTTCGCTTCTGCATGAATACAGAAATAAGCAAACAAGCTCCCAAAACATAGAATGCGGTTTTGGCGGGTTCAATTGGGCCAAATTCCAATCCTAAAAAACCAAGGATGGCGGCCACCACGGTTAAAAATAAAAAAAGGATGGTCCAAAGCATGACGAGGAGTTTAGAGGTTTATAAATTATTAACTGTCAGTGTTATAAAGATATTCAATTGTTGATTTTTCAACTAATTTATTTCCACTTTTTTTTAACTCATTTAAATAATTACGGCCATATTAGTTTAAATGTGTTTTCAATTTATTGCTAAAACTCCTTTTTGAAAATTTTGGATATAAAAGAATGAATTATCATTTAAAGGGCCCCCTCCATAATCTCTTGTACCACCTCTGGGTTCAACAAGGTAGAAATATCGCCTAGATTGGCAGTGTCCTTCTCTGCAATCTTTCTGAGTATTCGTCGCATGATTTTGCCACTTCGGGTTTTGGGCAAACCTGTAGTAAACTGTATTTTATCAAGTTTTGCAATCGGACCAATATGTTCGGTAATAATCTGGTTTATTTCTTTGCGTAAATTTTCGTGCAGACGGCTTTCACCGATTTCTTTTAAAATAATAAATCCATACAGCGCATTACCTTTCACGTCGTGTGGGAAGCCTACAATTGCACTTTCCGCCACGGCTGGATGTTCGTTTACTGCGTCTTCAATAGGCGCAGTGCCCAGATTATGGCCAGAAACAATTATAACATCATCCACACGGCCTGTGATACGATAATAGCCTGTACTGTCGCGCAATGCTCCGTCACCGGTGAAATATTTGTTTTCAAAAGCCGAAAAATATGTTTCACGATACCGTTCGTGATTGCCCCAAATGGTTCGGGCCATTCCAGGCCAAGGATATTTTAAACACAAACGCCCACTAACGAGGTTGCCTTTTAGTTCATCACCATTCTCATCCATCAGCGCGGGTTGTATGCCGGGCAATGGTAGTGTGGCATAAGTGGGAATAGTGGGTGTAGAATAAGGAATTGGCGAAATCATTATCCCGCCAGTCTCGGTTTGCCACCAAGTATCTACAATGGGGCATTTTCGTTTCCCGATGTTTTCATCATACCAATGCCAAGCTTCCTCGTTTATGGGTTCACCCACACTGCCTAAGATTTTTAAGGAAGAAAGATCATAGTTTTCAGAAAAATCCAACCGTTCCTTTGCTAACGCCCTAATTGCTGTGGGAGCAGTATAAAACTGACTAACCTTATGTTTTTCCACAACCTGCCAAAACCTGCCAAAATCAGGGTAGGAGGGAACACCCTCAAACATTAGGGTCGTGGCGCCATTTGCCAACGGTCCGTAAACTATATAACTGTGGCCCGTAATCCAGCCAATGTCTGCTGTACACCAATACACATCATCTTCCCTATATTGAAATACGTTTTTAAAAGTATATGCGGTATAGACCATATAGCCAGCTGTGGTATGTACCATTCCCTTGGGTCTTCCCGTACTGCCTGAAGTATATAGAATAAACAATGGGTCTTCAGCGTCCATAATTTCAGGTACGCAATCGTGATAAGCCTCGTCCAGTAGTGGTTGTAACCATTTGTCGCGATTTTTTTTCATTGTTATTTCAGTATGAGTACGCTTGGCTACCAACACGGTTTTTATACTTGGGCAGGATTCCAATGCCTCGTCCACAATTCCCTTTAAATCAATAGTTTTATTGCCGCGATAGGAGCCATCACTGGTAATAACAATTTTGCATTCTGAATCGTTGATTCGGGTAGAAAGTGCTGTGGAGGAAAAACCAGCAAAAACCACTGAATGTATAGCGCCGATCCGGGCGCAGGCCAATAACGAAACCGCTAATTCAGGAATCATAGGGAGATAAATACAAACTCTATCTCCTTTTTTTATCCCCTGTTCCAACAGTACATTTGAAAACCTGCAGACACGTTCATGTAACTCTTTGTAAGTTATATGCTGCGCTTCTTCAACGGGATCGTTCGGTTCAAAAATTATCGCTGTTTTGTCGCCTCGGGTGTAGATATGTCGGTCTATGCAGTTCTCTGTAATGTTCAGTTTAGCACCTTTGTACCAAGAAACCTCAGGTTTAACTAGATCATACTCCAACACTTTATTCCATCGATGGCGCCAAAGAAAGTTTTCTTCTGCAATTTCCTCCCAAAAGTTTTCCGGATCACGGACCGATTTTCTGTAAACCTGAAAATATTCTTCTAAGTTCTTGATGTGGTAGTTGCTCATTGTTTTAAGATTTTGCGCAGTAATTCTGAAATAATTGAAAAGGATTCAGAAATATATTTAATTATGGTGAGTCTTAAAAATGAAAGAGGTAATTTATTTTAGAAAATTAGCTGTGCTATCTTTTACTTATTTTGTTTCCTGAAATTGCTTTTTGCCGTGAGCATTTAAACCTATTGATTTCTGGATTTCTTTTTTTGAGATGTTTTTTACTAACACCACTGTTAACGCGTTTACGCCAAAGTTTGAAGCTGCTATTTCTTAAATAGCTACGCATTATTTTGATCACATTTTTTTCTGAAAGACCAAACTGAAATTCAATGGCTTCAAAAGGAGTTCGGTCTTCCCAAGCCATTTCAATTATTCTATCTAATTCTCTTTCGGTCATTATGAACATTTTGGTTTAGTGCAACTTCTCAAGCTTTTTCAACACTTCTTCAGCTTCAAATGCTTTTTGGTCACTCAATTTTCGGTTCACGCTCGAGAGCTTGAAAGATTCTTTCTGAAGTTTTTGATACTCTTTCTCTAATTTTTCTTTTTCGGTTTTCCTTTTGAATAGTCCAAGCATATTATTGTTTTTGATAGAATAGTTAACTCGATTTACAAATAGGTGAAATTACAAAACGTTTAAGTAATTTATCTGTTTATTAAACAAAAAGTTGCACTAATGTTGCTTGCAATTTAAGAGGAAAGAAAGTCTTCTAGATTAAAAAAAGCCCGTAAACGTAGTGTTTACGGGCTTTTAGCGGAGAAAGAGGGATTCGAACCCCCGGAGGTGTTACCCTCAACAGTTTTCAAGACTGCCGCAATCGACCACTCTGCCATTTCTCCAATGCGGGTGCAAATATAGAAAGCTTTTTTTGATTTTTTAAAGCTTTTTTTAAACTTTTTATTGAACACCACAAGTTACCTTTCTCTGCTTTCCCGTTTCCCATAATATTTTTAGTAACTTTAATTCACAAACCAACTAGCAATGAAACTCTTAAAGTTAATTTTTTCATTATTGATTTTCTGTGACGGGTTTTCACAAAACAATAAACAAGTTGCTTTTCGTGAACTTACCGTGGAGCAGGGGCTGTCACAAAATAGCGTTGTGAGTATAGCTCAGGACACTACTGGGTTTATGTGGTTTGCAACCCAAGATGGACTCAACAAATATGATGGCCGAAATTTTACACATTTTGATATTCAATTTGAAGACGTTACCCGGCCCACATTTAGTAAGCTTGGTAAAATTTATGTAGCGAAAAGTGGAGAATTGTGGATTGTCTCCAATTCGGGGATACTTCAAAAATACAATGTAGAAGACGATACTTTTAATTTTGTAAATAGTGTCAATAACGTAAGTACACTTATTCAAAGCGAGAAGTTAGATTATTTTTTGGGTACGTATGGAAATGGAATTTACAGAATAAACCATCAAACCAAGGACACAATTCAATTTTTAAAACCAAAAGATTCCAAACGCACCGTTTATAATTTTTTCGAAATGAAAGATAAAACCATCTTAGCTGTTACAAACAACGGTTTTTTCGAAATAAAGAATGATCATTATATTTTTAGGGAAATTTTATCGGGAACAAATTTTAGTGCAGCTTCGCAGGCTATTGACAATAGTCTTTACCTAGGGAGCTCTGGAAAGGGACTTTTCATTAAAAAAGAAAACCAATTACATTTTCAACAGTTCAAAGGATTTGAAAATGCAATACTTCCTGAAAATTTAATAATTCAAGATCTTCTTGTTGATAAACGCAACCAATTGTGGATTGCAACCTATGGCAAGGGGGTCTATTTGGTGAATTTTGATAAAAAAACCATTCAGAATTTTACCGAGGATAAAAATAACCCCTATGCACTGCATTATAATGACGTTCTAAGTTTGTTTGAAGACAATACCGGCACCATTTGGTTAGGTACTGACGGTACTGGCCTCAGCTATTATGATGAGTATCTAGTTAAATTCAACGTACTTACAAACGATCAAGTTCCACTAAATGTGGATGTTGATGTAATTAGGGCAATTGCTAAAGATTCCGAAAACAATATTTGGGTAGGAACCTCCGGAAAAGGGCTCACGCGCTTAAATATTGATAAACAAAATTTTTACACTTATACAGCTCAAAACTCAGATTTATTGGGAGATCGCATTATGAGTTTGTTAGCAGATGAGGACAAACTATGGATCGGCCATCAAACTCACGGGTTGCAAGTGAGGGATGCAAGCGGTACAATTACTTCCTTTAATAAAACCGCCTCTTTTACCATTTGGAAAATTTATAAGCATCATGACAATATTATATGGCTCTGTACCAGGGACCATGGGCTCATTCAGTTTGATAGTGACCGAGGAATTATTCAGGAATATACCACCGAAAATTCAAATCTAGGCACCAATAATATCAGAACTATTGAACAGGGAAACGCCAATGAACTTTGGATTGGGACGGAGACTAACGGTCTCTATAAACTAAACTCTCTAAACAATACTATTGATAAAATAGAGTCGGTAAATAGTAATGTAAAGTCATTATACTTTGATGGTTCGGTTTTATTAATAGGAACAAATGGGGATGGATTGCAAGTTTTTAATCCAAAAGAAAAGACAGTACAAAAGTTTACCACAGCGGAAGGTTTGCCAAATAATGTAATCTACGGAATTCTTCCTGATGAGGAAGGATACTTATGGGTGAGCAGCAACAAGGGCATTTCAAAATTAAAATTTCAAGATAATACTATTTCAGTAATTGAAAATTATAGTAATTATGACGGACTGCAAGCTTTTGAATTCAATACAGGCGCATATTTTAGAGATCAAAATGGCGTGCTGTATTTTGGTGGTTTGGAAGGCTTAAACTGGTTTAATCCAAACCAGTTATCGTTTAATCCCATAAAACCAAAAACGGTTATTTCGGGCTTTGAAATCTTTAACCAAGATCGAAAACTCGTGCCAGGTCAACAGCTTCAGCATAATGAAAATACAGTTACGTTCACTTTTTCCTCCCTTCATTTTTCGCAACCGGAACGCAATCAATACAGGTATAAACTGTTAAACAATGATTCCGATTGGATTGATGCGGGAAATAACAACACTGCACATTACACAAACCTACCGCCAGATGATTATGTATTTCAGGTTATCTCCAGCAATTATGATGGCGTTTGGAATACAGAACCGACAACCTATTCATTTACAATTTTAAAACCTTGGTATGCTACCAATTTGGCAAAGGGTATGTATGCATTATTGTTTTTATTGTTTGGATTTTATCTCTACAGATATTTAAAATGGCGCTGGGAAATAAAAACCCAGTTGCGGTTGGAACACGAAGAAACCGAACGCCTGAAAAAACTGGATGAGTTTAAAACCAAACTATATACAAATATTTCACACGAGTTCCGGACGCCACTTACACTAATATCTGGACCGATTGAAAATCAATTGGCAAAAGCTAAACTTTCAAAAGATGATAAAAAGGAATTATCACTGGTTAAGCAGAATGCAGACAGATTAGTGGGCTTGGTCGATCAAATGCTCGATTTGTCAATGATAGATTCCGGCCAGCGTAAATTGGCCATTAAACAAGGAAACCTGACAATTTTGCTCAAGCAGCTTATCAGTGCCTTTCAATACAAAGCTGATAAAAAAAACATTGCGATCTCAAGCAGGATTAAAGGCCTAAAAAATGTGTGGTATGATACAGATATAATTGAAAAGGTTATTTCAAATCTATTATCTAATGCAATAAAATACTCTCCGGAAAACAGCACCATTGTTTTTGAAGCGAGTAATCAGGATGGGGTAGCGGTGCTTTCAATAATCAATCAAACTGATTATGTGGGCAAAAAGGATTTAAGTAAATTATTTCAACGATTTTATCAGGATAATAGACTTTCCGAAGGTGTGGGAGTGGGCCTTGCCCTGGTAAGAGAATTGGTTTCACTTTCAAAGGGAACAATAATCGCAAACAATATTGATGATAATAAAATTCAATTTACTGTTTCCGTTCCAGTTGAGTATACAGCCTTTGAAAAGGATGCTTTGGTTTTTGATGACAAAATAGAAAGCACAGAACCACCAACCAATCCACAGACTGAAAACGTTGAAAAAGAAAATCCACTTCTATTGATAGTCGAGGATGAAGCCGATATCCGGGCTTTTATCATTTCAATATTTAAGAATAATTATCAAATACTTGAAGCAGAGAATGGGGAAATAGGCATTGCGAAAGCATTGGAAAAAATGCCAGACCTGATAATAAGCGATATTATGATGCCCGAGATAGATGGTATCCAATTGTGTAACACGCTTAAAACAAATGAGCTTACTAGCCACATTCCAATAATTCTCCTAACCGCAAAAGTAGGGGAGGAGAACGAAATTGAAGGGATAAAAACCGGCGCCGATGCTTATGTAACCAAACCTTTTAAAAGTGAAAAGTTGAAAATTAGAGTTGAAAAACTCATCGAAACCAGAAGGCAGCTGCAAAGGCATTTCAGCAAAACCTTAAGCATCAATCCTGAATTGTCATTAACTTCAACAGAAAGTGATTTTTTAAAACGTTTGCAAAATGTTCTGGACGAACACATTACTGAACCAGATTTTACAAGTGAACGTTTTGGAAAGCTTATGCATATGAGTCGCACACAACTTCACCGTAAACTTAAAGCGATCTCAGGAATGTCTGCAAGTGAATTTATACGCTCACAACGATTAAAGTTAGCTATTCGTTTGCTAAAGGAAACTGACGCTTCCATTTCAGAAATTGCTTATCAAGTTGGCTTTAATACACCTTCCTATTTTAGTAAATGCTTTAAGGAAGTTTATAATTGTACGCCCAACGAATATCTTTCAAACAACACGTAACCCTTGATAAACATTCTAATTATAAGTGCTGAAACATATCTTCTATGTTTTGGAACATTTCTGTTAAGCCCAATTTATATATCTATTTAATTTTGGTGTAGGCAAAATGGCTTCATAAATGAAAAACTCCCTAGATTCAAAAAAAAAGGACGATGTCATCTATATGAGCATCGACCATTTGAAAGAGGGCAATTATGAATTGAAGATTCTATTAAATAATAAAGTGGTGAAATCTGTAAAAATTCAAAAAAAATGAAATATTCTTTTAAAATTAAATTGATTCTTAGTTGTCTTTTATTATTAAGTTATTTCTCCGGTTGTGGCATTGATGAGTTGGGGCCAAGTGATTGTTATACAAATAGTATCGAGCTCTACCGGGAATGGAATGAAGATTATAATGATGACATGACCAATATCGTGGACTCTGAGGGAAATGGGCAATCTCTTGAGGCTTGCCTGATGAGGCGCGAAAGAACAATTAATTATCAAAGCATGTTGATTGAGTACGAACTATTGATTCTTCAAAATGCTCAAAATGAAGGGTGTTCACAAGAAGAAATCAATAAATTGGGGGAAGAGATTGGTAACAGAATAGACGATTTACGAGAAGATATAGAAGTTATTTGGGAGAATTGCGAAGAAGTATATGGGAGTGGAGGTTAATTTTTAATTGTTTAATTAGTAGCAAAAGGATAGCGATAAAAGTTCAAAATTTTTATCGCTATTTTTGTGCTGAATACTAATTCACATTTTTAAATGACTTCAAATACAATTGAAAAACTTAGCTGGCGTTATGCCACCAAAAGGTTTGACTCCACAAAAACTCTCTCCGAAGAGAAGCTGAATATTTTAAAAGAAACCTTTAACCTTACGGCAACTTCCTATGGTTTACAACCTTTAAAATTGGTTGTGGTTAGCAATGCTGAATTGAAATCCCAGTTGATGCCACTTACCTACAATCAGCCGCAGGTTCGCGATGCTTCACACGTTTTAGTATTATGTGTTGAAAAGAAAATCAATGAGAATTTTATTTATGAACATTTCAAAAGAGTAGAAGCACAGCGAAAAACACCGCGTGCCATTCTAGAGCCTTTTGAGCAAAACCTGCTAGCTTCCTTTACTGAAAAAAATAGTGAAGAAATAAAGGATTGGATGGTTAACCAGCTCTATCTAACCCTTGGCGCCCTTTTGACCGTATGCGCTGTTGAGAACATTGATGCCTGCCCCATAGAGGGTTTTGAACCAAAAAAATATGATGAACTGCTTGGATTGAATAAGAAAGGCTTGGAGTCCGTAATTGTACTTCCGGTAGGTTATCGTGACGAATCCGACTTTTTTATTAACCTCAAAAAAGTGCGTCGCGGTATTGACGAACTTATAATTGAAGTAAATTGATGTTTAAAAATCCCATTTCACAACACAACCATTATCTTTGAAGCACATCTATTATTCATTCTACATTCAACCTTAATCATTAAAAAATGCCCGGATTTGAATTTTTTGGCGCCGAAGAGCGCAAACAAGTACACGATGTATTGGAAACTGGCGTATTAATGCGATACGGTTTTGACGGAATGCGCAATAACCATTGGAAAGCAAAAGAGTTTGAAAAAGCATTTGCCGAAAGAATAGGTTCAGACTACTGCCAATTGGTTTCCAGTGGTACGGCTGCTCTTACGGTTGCTTTAGCTTCTGCTGGCATTGGCGCGGGCGATGAGGTAATTATGCCAACCTTCACTTTTGTGGCGAGTTTTGAATCAATTTTAGCTTTGGGCGCGGTGCCAATTTTGGTAGATATTGATGATACTTTGACCCTTGACCCACAAGCCGTGGAAGCAGCGATCACACCAAAGACCAAATGTGTTATGCCGGTGCATATGTGCGGTTCTATGGCAGACTTGAGAGCTTTAAATTCAATTTGTAAAAAACACAATTTAATTCTTTTGGAAGACGCATGTCAGGCTCTTGGTGGAACTTATGAAGGAAAACCCTTGGGAAGTTACGGTGATCTGGGTTGCTTTTCATTTGATTATGTAAAAACCATTACCTGTGGCGAAGGTGGGGCGGTTATTACAAATAATGAAAAGTATGCATTGCACGCAGACCACTATCAGGACCATGGCCACGACCATATAGGGAAAGATCGTGGGGCGGAAACGCATCCTTTTTTAGGCTATAATTTCAGAATTTCTGAATTGAATGCCGCCGTGGGAATTGCGCAATTGAATAAACTGGATGATATTTTAAAGACTCAAAAGGAAAACTATACTATTCTTCGTGAAACTATAGAAACTATTGAAGGTGTTACTTTCAGACGGGTTCCCGAAGGTGGCGAGGAAAATTATTCGTTTTTGAACTTTTTTCTTCCCACAGCAGAATTAACCCAAAAAGCACATAAGGCACTTGCTAAAGCTGGCGTAGATGCCTGTTTTTATTGGTTCACCAATAATTGGCACTATATAAACGGCTGGGAACATTTACGAAACTTGAAATCGCTTGGTAAACTTTCTGCTGAAGTTAGAAGCCAAATGCAAGATTTAAACAATACCGATTTCTCAAAAAGTGATGCTATTATGGGCCGTACAATTTCATCACTCATAAAAATTGGCTGGACGCCAAAGCAAGTGAAGGAGCGGGCAGAGGCTATGAAAAGCGCAATATTGTCGACTCTTTAATAATTCACATATTCCGTAATTTCCAAACCATATCCAATCATCCCTACACGTTTGGTTTGCTCGCTATTTGAAACCAAACGAATTTTATGAATTCCCAAATCGTGAAGAATTTGGGCTCCAATTCCAAAATCTTTGCTGTCCATTTCAATACGGGGTGCTTTTGCGATTTCGTTGGGTTTCTGTGCTTCTTTAAGTTCTTTTAAACGGTTTAAAAGATTAAGCGATTGACTTTGTTGGTTAATAAAAACAATGGCGCCTTTTCCTTCGCTGTTTATAACGTTGAACATATCATCCAACTTCTGTTCGGCATTGTTGGTAAGCGTTCCCAAAATATCACCATTTACCAAAGTTGCATTAACACGAACCAGAACAGGTTCATTGTCGTTCCACGTTCCTTTTGTAAGTGCTATATGGATTTGATCGTTTGTGGTTTGTTTATAGGCGCGAAGTCTAAAATCTCCAAACTTCGTATTTATTTTGAAGTCCTCCTTTTTTTCAATCAAGGAATCGTGCTCCATTCTGTATTTCACCAAATCCTCGATGGATATCAATTTCAAATCAAACTTTTTCGCAACTTTCATCAACTGCGGAAGTCGCGCCATCGTGCCATCTTCGTTTAATATTTCAACCAAAATCCCAGCGGCCTTTAATCCTGCCAATCGTGCCAAATCAATTGCAGCTTCGGTATGGCCAGTTCTCCTTAAAACCCCACCCTGCTTCGCGCGGAGCGGAAAAATATGGCCAGGTCTTCCCAAATCGCTAGCTTTTGTATTTTCATCAACGAGTGCTTTAATGGTTTTTGCACGATCGTGAACGGAAATTCCGGTAGTGCAACCATGGCCGATCAAATCTACCGAAACGGTAAACTGAGTGTGGTGCAGCACGGTGTTATTTTCCACCATCATATTTAAATCGAGGGTGTTACATCTATCCTCTGTTAATGGCGCACATATGAGCCCCCTTCCGTGGGTTGCCATAAAATTGATCATTTCTGGAGTAGCCATTTCGGCAGCGGCAATAAAATCCCCTTCATTTTCTCGGTTTTCATCGTCAACTACAATGATTATTTTTCCATTGCGAATATCCTCAATGGCTTCTTCAATAGTGTTGAGTTTAACGGAATTTTCTTTTTCTGTAGAAATCATAGCTTCAAATATGTTGTGCAAAGATATAAAATGTACGGCTGTAAATAGTTAAAAGAAGCTTAGGATTGCTGTATGTTATTCGGAAGATTTTTTCCTTTTTATCCCGAACAATCGCCCAATGCGTTGCATAAATGAATCAAAGTCGAAAATCCCTTGATCTGTAGTGGCGCGATAGGTAAGCCAAACACTCAGAGGTAGCATAATGGCTGTACTTAACCAAGTTGCAATAAAGGGATGCATAGTTCCATCCTCCGCGCTGTTTTTGGCAAAGATACCGATAAAGTGATAGGTTAAAAATAGCAGGATAGCGACCACCATTGGCAAACCCATTCCACCTTTTCGAATAATGGCTCCAAGCGGTGCCCCCACAAAAAACAAAATAATACAAGCAATGCCCAAAGCATATTTTTCATGCAATGCTATTTCGGTTTTGTTCAGTCTTTTGGTTTTATTTTTAAATTCTACCTTTTTCGCATCCACGGTTTGTAGGGTTCCTTTGGCATTGTTTAATGCAAGTTTTACAATTTGCAATTGATGGGCTGGATTATAAATTTCAAGAATGGAGCTTATTGCTGGAGGTTTTGCAGAATCACTAATTTTATTTTCTTTAAATTTTTCTGCCCCACTACGGTAGTACATGTTTTTGGTATATGACTGAATATCTGCGGAATAACTGTCAGAAAGTGAGTCGATCTCAACACGCAATTCACTGATATTGTACATGTTTTGGTTGTTAACGTTATTCTCTTTATCAACATCTTTATTATTCAGTTCGGTAAGATCGATGTTGATAGAATATTCGTCAAAATAGCTTTTTGCAAAGGGCTCGCCTTGTTGTTTCGCAGGATTTTTGGGCTGGATTTCTTCGTAATAATTTCCTTCCTTTAAAATTAGCGATAGCGTATTGCTGCCCTCTTCACTTGCAAGCTCGCCATTATTTGCAATTATAACAGTATAGTTCCCGTTTGGTTTGGCTTCATTTTTTTTATGAATTACCACGTCTTCCAAAAACTGGTCCCGATCGCCGGTTTTCTTTTCCACCTTGATATTGAACATATCACCAATTTGGCTGAACTGTCCTTCGGATATAACCATAGAAGGCTGGAATTGCGAAATGTTCCGCCGAAGATTCTGCCATTTATATTCGGAATAGGGGATTACGTTGTTTGCGAAAAAGAAAGCGGTTATGGAAAGTACGATGATAAAACCGATAACGCTTCCCATAGCGCGTTGCAAGGAAATTCCCGTCGATTTCATGGCGGCAAATTCATATTTTTCCGCAAAACTTCCAAATACCATAAGGGAGGTCACCAAAATGGTGAGCGGTAATACCAGCGGAATCAAACGAGGAGAAACGTACCAAAGGAACTTTAGAACAATCCAGACATCCAAATCCTTTCCGGCAAGTTCGGAAATGTAGAGCCAAATGGTCTGTAGGACAAATATAAACATTAAAATAATGAAGACGCTCAAGAACGTCTTCAAATATGTAACCAATATGTACCTGTCCAGTATTTTCACTTACGGAGCTATAGTCTATTTATGTAGTAACCGTCTTTTTTGTACTTAGCCTCGTCAAAAGTAAACAAGGTTTTGGAAACGGGTTGGTTTGTTTTAAATGAATTTACAGTAAGGGTGTATTTTGTACCCTTGTCATCGGTCTGTATCAGCTTATAAATATGCTTGGTCTGTACATCTATTCCCAAAAGAATGTCCTTTATTTCAGCTTTTGAGTCAATAGGGATAAGTTTTATATATTGAATTTTTCTGCCCTTTACATTTTGCTCAATATCCATTTTGTAGGTGTAGCCTTTTTCGTAAAAAGTAAGCATCTTTGAAGGGGTAATCTCCTTGTCATCCTTGGCATTATATGCCGAAATGGTTACTTCTTCGTCTTCGGGAACAATGGTGTAAATATTTTTACCGTCAAAAATTCGGGTAGTTCCAAGCATATTCAAAACATATTTATCGCCCTGTAGCGTAACATCGCCACGGGTTTCTTGGTTTACATTTTCTTTGGAATTATTCAAATTATACTTAAAATCGATTGAAATGTTATCGTAGCTCTTTGCTTTTGCTGAAACCTCTTTCAAAAGTGTCTTTGCATCCTGTGCCTGAGAAAAAGTAGTGATAAAAAGAGCGATTAAAAGAATACCTAGTTTTTGCATTTTAATTGTCATTTTGTTCGTTATCTAAAAGTTGATTTAACGCATCTATTGTTGGAACCAAAACTTGCCGTGCCTTGCTGCCTTCAAACGGGCCAACAATGCCCGCCGCTTCCATTTGATCGATAATTCTACCTGCGCGGTTATACCCCAATTTTAGTTTTCGCTGTAATAATGAGGCGGAACCTTGTTGTGCAATTACCAATACTTCTGCGGCTTCACGGAACAGTTTATCGCGTTCCTCTATGTCAATATCAAGAGTTGTGCCACCTTCTTCGCCTACATATTCTGGCAGTAAGTGTGCATCGGGATATGCTTTCTGTGAGCCAATGAATTCTGTAATATCTGCAACTTCAGGCGTATCTACAAATGCGCATTGAATTCGAGTAAGTTCATTGCCTTGTGTATAAAGCATATCCCCTCGACCTATTAACTGATCGGCACCGGAATTGTCCAAAATGGTTCTAGAATCTATTTTACTGGTTACCCTAAAAGCAATACGCGCAGGGAAGTTGGCTTTTATAATACCCGTAATTACGTTTACCGAAGGTCTCTGAGTAGCAATAATTAAATGGATTCCGATCGCCCGCGCAAGCTGCGCCAAACGTGCAATGGGCGTTTCCACTTCCTTACCAGCGGTCATAATCAAATCGGCAAATTCATCTATCACCAAAACGATGTACGGCAAAAACCGATGCCCTTCGTTAGGGTTCAATTTTCGATTTTTGAATTTAGTATTGTACTCCTTAATGTTACGGACCATTGCATCTTTCAGCAAATCGTAACGTGTGTCCATTTCAATACAAAGGGAATTTAAAGTGTTTATAACCTTTGTAGTATCTGTAATAATAGCTTCTTCGGTGTCGGGCAGTTTTGCCAAATAATGTCTTTCAATTTTATTAAAAAGCGTAAGTTCCACTTTTTTGGGATCTACTAAAACAAACTTTACTTCCGCAGGGTGCTTTTTGTATAAAAGTGAGGTTAATACTGCATTTAATCCAACAGATTTTCCTTGTCCGGTAGCCCCAGCCATCAGCATGTGCGGCATTTTTGCAAGGTCAACTACAAAAGTTTCATTGCTGATGGTTTTTCCGAAAGCGATGGGAAGTTCCATTTCTGCATTCTGAAATTTTGCCGAAGCAATCACAGACCGCATAGAAACTATTTTTGCATTTTTGTTGGGCACCTCAATACCAATGGTGCCACGACCGGGAATTGGCGCAATAATACGAATTCCCAAAGCCGAAAGCGAAAGCGCGATATCGTCTTCAAGATTTTTGATTTTTGAAATACGGATACCTGCATCGGGTACAATCTCGTAAAGGGTTACTGTCGGCCCAACGGTAGCTTTAATATTTGCAATACCTATTTTATAATTGCTGAGCGTTTCAACAATTCGGTTTTTGTTTTCCTCAAGTTCCTCCTGATCGATGGTTATGGCAGCGCCTACGGTATGGTCGCGCAACAATTCAATACTAGGAAACTTGTAGTTGCTCAGTTCCAGTTTTGGGTCAAATTCCCCAAAATCTTTTACCAGTTTATCGCTAAGGTTTTCTATTTCCTCTTCATCGGCAACTTGTTCCACTTCCATTTCCACATCGCCTTCCACGTCTGATTTCAGAATTAATTTTTCGGTTACTGGAGGTGGGGGCGTTACTTTCTCTTCAATATAAGGTTTGGAAAAATCTTCTTCCTCTTCAATTTTATCATCAGTTTTGTTTCCTTTTTCATCATCGGAATCGTTTTCCTTTTCATCGGAAACAAATTCGGAAGCAATGTGTTTTTTGGAACTTCTAAATGCGTCAATGGCCATTTCCGGCGTAAGCTTCAGACGTACAACTAAATAGACAATCAAAATAAAAATCATTACCAGCATGGTGCCAACCAAGCCCAAGTAATCCTGCATGAGGTCGTTAGTTTCAAAACCAATGATACCACTAAAAAGGGTTGTTTTTTCACCAAAAAAACCGAAGAAAATTGAAATCCAAAGCATTAAAAGCAAACCCCAAAACCAAAATTTTGCCAATTGTTTTTTGGCATAATCGAAAAAATAATAAACTCCGGTCAGTGCAACAAGAAATGCAAAAATAAAGGCTGAGATTCCGAAACCGTCATAAATGAAAAAGTGCGCTACATTAGCTCCAAACTTGTTGAGCCAGTTTTTGGTTTGCAGTTCCCGTTCTGTCAAGGCGCCAATTTCACTTTGATCTGCCTGCCACGTAAAAAAGTAGGAAACAAAGGAAAACAAAAGTGCCAAGCCCAACAAAAACAAAAAGCTACCCAAAAGAATTTTCTGTTGTTTGGATAGCGAAAAGCTTATTTTTTTTCTGGGTGTTTTAGTTGTTGATTTTTTCTTTTTGGCCATTAATGGAACGGTTGTCTTTTAAGCAAAAATACAAATATCAGTGAGGAAAATTTGAAATTACAAAAAACAAATTCAAAATAAATTTTAAAAGGAGAAAAACGAAAATTTAACGTATCATATTCAAAGTAAAGAATAGAGACCATCCCGAAAGTTTAAATTTTTAACCAATGCTTTTCCTAAAAAAATATTAAAATGGACTTATATATTGGGAAGTTTATATGCTATTAATATTTTACCGTCTCTCTGCCAACGAACCCAACCTTTTCCTACTTCACGATGTTTTTCATCTTTTAAGATTAGCTGTAGCCATTCACCTTTTACTTGCAAAGTTGTGAGGTGTACAAAAGGCGTGTTGACTTCAGCTGCATGATCTACAGGTTTTATTTTTGGAATTTGCGTTTTGCCTTCAATAAAATCAATTGAAGAAGCAGTTAACAGAAACTCAGGCCAGAAGAGGAGTTCCCCATTTTGTTTGTTAAGGAAAGCGGTTTGTTTTGTTTTTGAATTTACTTCTACTTCAATGAATTCACCCCCCACAGTTTTCACTTTAAAATAAAAAATGCCAAAGGGCTGGTTCATAGCCTCGGGCCATAACCATGGTGGCGCAGAAATCAGGGTAAAATCGCCAAATTGATCTTTACCTAGCGCAAGACTATCTGTGGGAGAATGCTGTGTTACAGGTTTTTCATGCGTCACGTTTCCATAGAAAAAAAGAGTGGGATGCTGATAAAAGTTTGGTTTAAAAAATCCGAGACCCAATTCGTCGTTTTCTGCTAATGGGTTTTTTATCGTTGTGTAATTCGATATGTCGTTTTTAAAAAATGTTACCATCCCAATTGGTTTGGACTGAGGAGTTGGAGTGGTGGGTTCGGGCTTGAATTGTTCATTTTGTTCTTTAGCGTTTTGCCGCTGAATATATCTATAATGGGTTATGCCATATGTGATAAGTATAACCACCAATAAAACGATATTGGCGTACACTATAAATTTATGACGAACAAAATGGCCAATAAAAAAAGAGGCAATAAACGCGATGGCACCAAACATAACGCCATATCCAAAAACAATGGCTCCACCAGCTAAACCCTGTCCCTTGCCAGCATCTATTAAACCTGCAAAATACATTCCAGCTATAAAAAAGGAGATTAGCATCAAAAAGTAAAAAGCAATTCGGGCTGGTTTGAAGAAGTTTCTCATATTCTTAAGTTTAAGAAAAGAGGTTATAGGTAATCAACAGTTTACCGTCTTTTTTCCACCGTATCCATCCTTTTCCTTTTACAGTATTGTAATCGTCTCCCAATATTTCTACCTCCATCCAAGCGCCCATAATGTACCGTGCCCTAAAGTATGTAGGACTCACTACTCTTCCGGCAGATTTTATCATTGGCTTATCAAATACCTTTTGGTTTTTATCTATAAATTCTACTGAATGGCAAATGAGAAAAAACTCGCCCCAAGTCATAAAATTTCCTTGCCAAGCTCTTACGTAGGCTGTTTTTCCTGTTTCTTCATTTATGACAATTTCGTGATGATCCCTACCCAATCGCTTTACTCGAATAATAAAGACGCCATAATCTAATTTTTCGTGAAATGGAGCAAAATTTTGGGGAGCATACCCAATACCATCTACATGGTTAGCATATCGCTTTATAAAGGTTATACTGTCTGTTGGGCGCTCTTGGCTGCCTGCTCTGCTGTTGGGAATATCGAATAAATAAAGCGTTTCGGCTTCGGTTGTATTTGGTGAAAAAAACCCTTCGCCCAATTCACTTTGTGCTTCCGCAGTTATTAGCGGCACAAAGAAGACTATAAAAAAAGTAAATAATTTAGGGTTCATTTTTAATACTTAATAATTGAACGTTTGCTTAACATCTTCACCTTTTTTTACGGTTATCGTGGTCGATTTATCGCCACTAAAGCCTGTTTTTTTCAGTGCCCGGACTTTTATTTCGTAAGTTCCTGGGTTGATATTCATTTTCACACCATGATCGTAGGATCTTCCGCCACCAACGCTAGTTCGGGAATTGACTTCAATAACATTAACTGTACAATCTATTAATTTCCCTCCGCCCATTGGCAAAACTTCCAGGGTACCCGACTCAAAATTGTAAGCTACATCCGTGGTCTCCCCGCCAGTGATCACATTATTTTCAACAGTGGCTTTGGTATCTGTCCCATTCAAATTTATAGCTTGCAACACAATGCTGTAGGTGCCAGCATTTAATTCAAATTCCTTAGTTCTCCCGTAGGTGCGGCCACCGCCAACCGTTTTTCCATCGGCATTTAGAATTTTTACGGTACAATCCCAACCTTCGCCATTATTGGTGGTGGAAACGGCAAACTTTCCTCCATCAAAACTTATTATACTATAGGTTTTTTTATCGTTGGAAGTTCTAATATCTTTTAAAACAATAGGTTCTACTCTTGAATTTTCCAAAGGTCGAATTTCAAGATCATAAGTTTCTTGCGGTAAATACACAAAGGAAGTGTCGCGATATGTACGCGTTCCTCCCGCTTTATTTTTGGTGCCAGCTTTATACGCAGTAACCAATGCATCTATTGGTTTTCCGTTCATGGTGGCATACACTCCATGATTGCCTTTTGGTTTATCTACGGTTTCTGACGCTACTTCGGTCATTGCTTCGCTTAAGCCACTGGCATCGGCGGCATCATAATAGTGGCCATCACCGGCTTTGGCGGCGCATTCCAGTTGTGCGGTTTCACCAGCTTTTAGACCGAAGCCCACAATGTGAAGTTTAAAATCGATTCCCTCTTTTTTGGCTGCTTTTACCACATCGCAGATATTGCCGTCGCAGGATTCTATCCCATCGGTTATTAAAACAATAGTGGCTTTTTCCTTACTTTTTCGAAGTTGGTCTATTACCATTTCTGCCGAATAGGCGAGGGGGGTCATCCCCAAAGGTTTAATGCTTTTAACGGCTGACGCTACTTGGCTCTTTGAAGTATTGGTTATGGGAATTAAGGTTTCCACATCCTGGCAATCTCCTTTTTTTCGATTTCCGTAAGCTACGAGGCCTATTTTTTGGTTTTCGGCAAAATTGTCAATGGAAGAAGAAAGTACCGAGGAGGCGATTTCCATTTTAGTTTTACCTTCCATTTGGCCCCACATAGAGCCGCTGGCATCATAAATAAAGATGATGGGCGAAGGTACTTCTGGGGCTTGCTTGGTTTGTGAATTGCTTTGGAAAGAAAAAATCAACGCACAAAAAATAACGGCTAATTGTTTCATAATCAAATATTTTGGCTGTAATAAAGTTAGTGAAAAAATATTCAATAAATAAACTTACAGCCAAAACAACGAAAATATCATTAGCCAATTGGATAATTTTTAAGCGCTAAGCTTTAAAGAAAAGAACTTGTAAATAATCAATTAAAATTTTGGAATGTAGATAAAGCATCCAATGATTATGGCGGTAACGGCAGCAAAAAATACAGCACCCGCGGCTATATCTTTTATTAATCCAATTTTGTTGTGAAAATCTGGGTGTACAAAATCTGCAATTTCCTCCACAGCTGTGTTTAATCCTTCTATACTGAGAACTAACCCAATTGCGAATATTTGAAACATCCATTCTACGATAGTTATTTCAAAATAGAAACCTGCAATGGTCATTATTATCGCCAAAGCGGTTTGCACTTGAATGCTCGCTTCATTGCGAAGTAAAAGAAAAGCACCTTTCAAAGCATAGCGAAATGCTTTAAGGCGCTTTCCTAAAAATGAATTCTTCATTATAAAAGAGTTTTTAACGCGGAAAGATAGTCGGGCTCATCACCAATGGCGGGCACCTGCTGATTATAAATTACTTTGCCATCCTCGTCCAACACAATTACTGCACGCGAATGAAGACCTCTAAGAGCGCCGCTGGTCATTTCCACCCCATAATTTTTTCCGAAGTTGCCATCGCGAAAATCTGACAGATTGGTAACATTGTTTAGTTCTTCATCGTTTACAAAACGCTGTTGTGCAAAGGGAAGATCTTTAGAAATACAAAGTACTTTTGTGTTTTCCAAGCCAGTAGCTTTTTCATTGAATTTTCGAACCGAGGTGGCACAAACATTAGTGTCTATACTTGGAAAAATATTCATTACCACGCGCGACCCTTTATAATCTGAGAGTTTTTTTGAACTTAAATCGCGGGTGGTCAATTCAAAATCTGGAGCTTTTTCTCCCACTTTTGGAAGGTTTCCGGATGTTTCAATGGTGTTGTCACCTAATTTTATTTTTGCCATAATTTCTTAACAATTTAATTGCTTAAAAATAAGCAATCAAATTCACAATGATTCCAAAAGACTTCATAAAGGTTTTTAATCGTCTTTACAATGTATTTAGGTATTCGGTTTATCATCTTTTAAATTATCCAAATGGGTAATTGACAGGCTTTTATGTGTTTGGTGATTTTGGGCATATCCAATTTTACGATTTTGCTGATGATATAAGTTCTTAGGAAGGGATGAACCATTTATTCTTCTGTCATATCGGCAAGCGTATGGCCCTCGGTACTAAAAATGGCATCGTCAAAAGTATTCGTCAATTTAATTATTGACAACATTACTACATCTTTCCTTTCAAACAAGCGTAATTTTGTTAACATTGTGAAGCCTTGTATTCCACATTCAGCCAGCATTTCTACTGCATCTGTGTCTTTCCCGGCTCCTACGGTCTGATAGGCCATTACTTGCACCAAGCTCAGTTCAATTTCCTCTGCAATCCAAAATGAACCTTCAAATTTATCGGTATTGCAAATCATTTCACTACAATACACACCATTGATTTTCTTTTGTTCTCCGGTTATATTTAACTGTTTTTTGGGACCCGTACCGTAATCAGATAACGCGTAATCCATAGAGGGCCAGTATTTTTTGTTCATCGGCAAAACATAGCCACCTTTCTTTTCGTTGACTTCAAATAATCCAGTTATGGTGCTGTCTTTTGGGTTAAAGACTAGTCGCAGATCAGGTTGATTTCCCCTGGCATGGATAATTAATGCCGTCTTGTTTTCACCAAAAAAGAAGGATAGGGTATCGCTTCGGCTATTGGAATTCGGATTTTCGGACCCCACGACGAGGTCAAAACTGCCAGTGAAATTTTGCGCAAACACAAATTGCGATATCATAATTAATACGATAGTAACTATCAATAATTTCATTTGTATACCCGTAAAGTGTTTATTATTTGAAAGTTACAAAATTATATCGAAATTGGACACTTAAATTTTTAAAAGAGGACAATATTGTGTTAAAAACAATTGAAGATATCTTTCTGCAGTGAACGGTCTGGTAATTTCTGATATTAAATTAGAGGGGAATAAAAAAAATTCCTTTGCAATTGCTTACAAAGGAATTCTTACAAATTAAAAGAAATTAAAATTCTATCGGTCTATGGAGCCCAACACCTTTTGTGCAAAAGCATTTGCAGCGTCTCGCTCCGGCATTCCGTCATCAATCATTTTGTGGACTTCCACCGCTCCGCAAAGATTGGTGATAAGTTCGCCGATGATGTCCAGTTCTTCATCCGTAATTCTGTTGTATTCGCTGTACGATTCCAAAACTTCTACACAGCTTTCTATTTGTGCTACAGAATTGTTCTTCTGAATATGTCTAATTACGGGCAACTTCATCTACAAGATCTTTTAAAAGTTCAAATTTGTTGGTCTGAACCTGATTTACCAATTCACCATTTTTGAAAGTTGCGAAAGTAGGCAGATTATCAACATTTGCCATTTTTCGGCTTTCAGGGAATTTTTCGGCATCAACCAAAACGAATTTATAATCTTCCGTTTCCGAAGCCAATTTTTTAAATTTTGGCTTCATCAATCTACAGTTGCCGCACCATCCCGCCGAAAATTGAACGATTACGTCCTTTTCTTCAGCTATCAATTGTTGTAGGCTATCTTCTGTTAATTCGAGTACCATAATCTAGTTTCTCAAATATGTTGCTACAGCTTCGCGAGTTGCTTTCATTGCATCTTTACCTTCTTCCCAGTTTGCTGGACAAACTTCGCCCTTTTGCTGTACGTGGGTGTAGGCGTCAATCAATCTTACGAATTCGTTTACGTTTCTACCCAAAGGCATATCGTTTACACTTTCGTGGAAAATTTTTCCTTCCTCGTCAATCAAATAAGTTGCACGGTACGTTACATTGTCGCCATCTACCATAAGCAAGCCGGTTTCCTCATCATAACGCTCGTTGGTAATATCAAGAATTCCAAGGGCATTGGAAAGGTTGCGGTTGGTATCAGCCAATAATGGGTAAGTTATACCTTCAATACCACCGTTATCTTTTGGTGTGTTTAACCAAGCAAAGTGAACTTCGGGCGTATCGCAAGAAGCACCGATAACCATAGTGTTGCGATCTTCAAATTTTGAAAGTGCTTCCTGAAAGGAATGGATTTCTGTTGGGCATACAAAAGTGAAATCTTTTGGATACCAGAAAAGCAATACTTTCTTGTTGTTTTTCTTTGCTTCTTCAAGCACATTAAGTTTAAAAGTATCCCCCATTTCGTTCATTGCATCTACTGAAATGTTTGGGAATTTTTTTCCTACTAATGACATAATTTTATTTATTTTTTTGGGTTAAAATTTTCTAGTGCAAAGATAGAAACTCCTTACGGATAAAGGAATTGAAGCGAATGTATTAATCTATAAACCGATAGATTTTTACGATACGTTAAATTTTTAACTATAAGTAAAAGCTATGTAAAATTAAGCTGTTTTTGGAGAGGTAGCTAACTCCCTGATTTTGATTCTGAAGGCGGCAAAAAGCAAAGTCATAAATGGACTTAGCCAGTTAAAAATAGCATAACCCGCATAGTGAAGTGTATCTACGCCCAGCACCCCACTGTGGTATGCGCCACAAGTATTCCAAGGTACCAATACAGAAGTTACCGTTCCCGAATCTTCCAAAGTTCTTGAGAGGTTTTCAGGAGCTAAACCTTTATCCTTAAAGGCTTTTGCATACATTTTACCGGGAACCACGATTGCAAGGTATTGGTCGCTGGCGGTAAGGTTTAGCGCCAAACAGCTCGCAACAGTACTGGCAAAAAGACCAAATGTTGTGTGGAACAATTTTAGCAATGCCTTGCTAATTGCCGCTAATGCACCAATGGCATCCATAATTCCACCAAAAACCATTGCGCACAATATAAGCCAAATAGTGTTTAACATTCCAGACATACCCCCTGCGGAGAAGAGATCCTTTAAAGCTTCATTTTCTGTAGGGATGGCGCTATCTACAGTTATTGCGTTCATTATTCCTTTATAGCCATTTTCAAAGGTAAGGGAAGAACCTCCTCCGATAGAAGCGACAATATCCGGTTGAAATATTAATGCCGCAACTGCACCTAAAAGCGTTCCTATGAGTAAGGCTATTAGCGGAGCGGTTTTTTTCACAATTAAAAATATAACAACAATAGGTACTATAAATAACCAAGGGCTCACATTTATGGAATCTTTTACAGCGGCGAGAATTAGATGGGTATCTGCTGTTCCTGACGTATCCAAGTTCAGACCTATAATTATGAAAACTATCAAAGTAACAATCAACGTTGGAACTGTAGTATAAAGCATGTATCTAATATGCGTGAACAAATCTGTGCCTGCCATTGCAGGTGCAAGGTTTGTGGTATCACTTAAAGGTGAAATCTTATCGCCAAAATAGGCTCCCGAAAGAATGGCGCCTGCGGTCATTCCTATAGAAATGTCCAATGCATTTGCAATACCTACAAGTGCAATACCCACAGTAGCTGAAGTAGTCCAACTACTTCCGGTAGCCACGGAGATAATGGCGCAAATAATTACACAAGAGGCGAGAAATATTGTTGGATTGAGAATTTGAAGACCGTAATAAATCATTGTGGGAATAATGCCGCTAATAAGCCAAGTTCCGGCTAATGCCCCTACCAATAATAAAATTAAAATAGCCCCTGCGGTCGATTTTATGTTGATCGCCACTTCCTCCAGCATTTGGTCAAATTTCACCTTGTTGAAAAAACCCACAATGGCCGCCACGGCACCGCCCATTAAAAGAATAAATTGGTTGCTTCCGTCCAATGCGCTATCGCCATAGGCATAAAAAACATTGTAAAATAGCATCCCGATAAGTGCAAAGACCGGGATAAGCGCCTCCCAAATATTCAGTTCTACGTTTTCAACTATCTGATCGACTTTTGGGTCGGTGGGCTTAATGTCTTGACTTTGCATAGGGAAATTTTAAAATGGAATGTAATGTTACGATTTTGTAAAAACCTATGCAAATTAAAAAAAGGAACAGATTAGCCGGACTATCATACAAATACTTTAGGAATAGTTGTATTTAAAACTTCATCTTCAACTACATACTTTCCCATTATTAAATTGTTAAAAAGAACATCGCAATTAAAGATATTTATGAAACGAACCACAATTGCTTAGCTTTCATTAAATCCATTTTTGGTATATTTAGAAATTAAGAGATTCAACTTTCGCTAACATGTCTTGCAAACTAAAAACTTTCAAAACCAAAAGCAGGTTGCTTTTTGCCTTGTTTTTATTTGCACCTCTTTTAATAAATAGTCAAACAGCCAACCATCAAGTAGAAAAGGTCTTAGATGAATTTATGACCACCGAAAACCCACGGGAGGGAATTGACAATCTGCTTTCACTTCAAGAAGTTGTAGCTCAAACGAAAGATTCCTTGCAAGGGCATTATTATCTGAATTTAGGTATAGCCTATGGACAGATAAATCACGCAGATTCTTCTTTTTTTTATCTTAAGAAAGCTGAAAAACTCGCCAAACAAACCCAATCAGATTTTTTATTAGCTATGATCTATAATACGCGTGGATTGGTCTTTATGGGAAAAGCCGACTATGAGGCATCGTTGGAGGCATATCAAAAGGTTATGAAATTAGCAGAAGGTAAAAACGACCCACAGCTAAATGATGTGTTGAGCAAAACCTATGGAAATTTGGGAGGTGTTTATTACCAATTAGGACAAATTGACAAGGCTTTGGAAACCACAAAAAAGTGTTTGGCTTTATCAGAAACTATTAAGGATACTACAGATATTGCACTTAACCATCTGCGATTGGCTATGGTATATAATGATTTAGACCAATTAGATGAAGGGATCAATCATTTAAACAAAGCTCGCACATTTTTTAAGAATTTGAATAACCCAACAATGCTGGTGTATGCCGAAAGCAATCTGGGAAAAATATTTCTGAAAAAACAAAAACTTGACAGTGCGTTTGTACATTACCAAGAAGCTCATAATTATTCTAAAACATTAGGCGAACAAGAAGAGTACATCACTACACTATTAGCTATGGCTAACGTTAGATTAGAACAATCCAAATATGCAGAGGCAGAAAAATTTACGCAGAGTGCCTTATACATTGCGAAGAAGAATGGATTTTCCCATAGTGAACAAAAAGCCTATGATCTACTTTATAAAATTGCCTTAAAAAATGGCAAACCAGCAGAAGCGTTAAATTATCGTAATGCATTCATTAAACTAGCAGATTCGTTAAGTAACGTAGAAATAAAAGCCCGCGTGGCTGATTTGGAAGCGCAATATGAAACCGCTAAAAAAGAAAAAGAAATTCAAAAGCTCACTTTTGAAAGTGAATTAAATGATGCAAAACTGGCAAAAGCAAAAAATGAATTAATTATAATAATAGTTAGTAGTTTAATTATCATTCTAGTTTTGTTATTATATTTTATAACAAAACACAAAAAGGTGAAAGCCGAACGCGTAGCACAAACGTTGCAAATGGAAGCCTTACAGAAGCGCTTTATGGAACTGCATAGCAGTCCATCTGAACTCTCCGTAGATTTAAATATGGAAGAATTAAACCATAAACTGCAAACTCCCCTTACTGATAGGGAATTTGAAACCCTCAAATTGTGCATAGCCGGAAAAACCAATTCTAATATTGCAGCCCAGATGCACGTAACGGTGAGTACGGTAAAATTTCACCTGCGAAATGCATACAGTAAGTTGGGTGTAAACAATAGGAAAGAGGCATTCCAATTTATGTTAGAATCTGTTTAGTTCGTCAAAACTTAAAGTAATTACTCTAAATCTTAATTTATTTCTTTAATTAAATAGCTTGCAATTATTTAATAATCAACTAATTGACTATTTATTTTCAAAAACTATCCCATAAGGTTAGGTTGTTCCTTGAAAAAAAAATGCAGTTTTAAAGTATTAGTGAAAATTAATTGATTAATACAATGAAACATTTACTACCGATAATTTTTTCTGTCTTTTTTCTTACTACGGGTTCACAGGCTCAAGTTGGAATTGGTACCACGACACCAGATGCATCATCTATATTGGACATTAATGCAACTGATAAAGGTGTTTTAATTCCGCAAGTTTCACTTTCAGATGTTTCCGACACGATGCTTGATGGGTTGAATACGGCTGCAACAGGATTACTGATTTATAATACAAACGCTGGAACTGTTGGAGGCTCGGGAGTGGGATATTATTATTTCAATGGAAGTATTTGGGAACGTTTAGTTACTTCGGCAAGTGCGGAAGATCACGATTTTTATGAAGAAGGCACCACAAATTCGCCAGATGATATAAATGACGACCAGTTTACTATGGGAAATTTAGCCATCGGGAAAAACACAGCAGATTACAAACTGGATATTACAGATTCTGAAAATAGACCTTTAAACATACTGCAAACCGGAACGTTTACCACAGTTTCAGAAATTGCCCGAATAGAAAGTACCGTCAGCAATAGCAATACAAAAAAAGGGTTAGACATTTATATGAACACTACGGGTGCAGGGTATCAAACAGGTATTTATTCAGAATTGGTTCCCAGCGGGTCTGCCCCTCAAACAGTGCTGGACAACCGTATTTCTGGAAGTAGTGGAGGGCAACTAACAGGTGTGTTTACCCAACTAAGCAACACTAACGATGAGCTTCAATATGGAATTTTTAATTTCAATAACGGAAATGGCACGGGAGAACATTATGGGGTCGTCAACAATATGGTGGCAACGGGCTCTGGAAATATATTCGGAACCGAAAACAGAATCTTTAATAATGGGAACGGTGCTTTTTACGGTACAAAAAACGAATTATCTGGTGATGGCTCTGGAACAAGATATGCTACTCATAATTTCATAGATGGGACTAGTAACGCAACCATATTTGGAAACTATACTTTATTGGGCAATACAGGCTCAGGAACGCATTACGGAAACTGGACAAGACTGGAAGGTACTGGCACTGGAATTCAATTAGGCAATAGAGTTCATATTACTAACTCCGGAAATAACACACATTACGGCGAGTTTATTAGGCTAGAAGGCAATGGATCTGGCACACACAATGGCACCGAGATTCAATTATCAGGCTCTGGTGGGGGTGCCCAATTGGGAACCATTAATGTAATTGATAATAGCGGTAATGGGCTGCACTACGGTTCATACAATGTTTTAAGAGGAACGGGTACGGGAGCGCATTACGGAAATTGGACTAGATTGGAAGGTGCTGGTACAGGGGTTCAATACGGTAATAGGCTATTTATTACTAATTCTGGCAATAACAATCATTACGCTAATTTTGCAAGCCTCTCAGGTTCTGGTGATGGTGATCATTATGTGTCCTACAGTGTTTTAGACGGAAATGGGACTGGAGATCATTATGGAGATAGAATTTGGCTTCAAGGAGCTGGTACAGGGCAGCAAGTTGGAAATTATACCGATATATCCAATTCTGGAAATGGTCTTCACTATGGGTCGCTTATATATTTGCGGGGGAGCGGTTCAGGACCACATTACGGGGTGTCCAGTCGATTAAGCGGTACTGGAACTGGTTCAAAATATGGTGTTTACAGTCAAATTTTAAATACCGCCGGAGGCACACATTATGGATTGTATTCCGATGTATTGAAAGCAGGTAGTTATGCAGGCTATTTTCGAGGCAATGTTTCAATAGGAACAACAACAGGTAATAATTATATACTTCCAGCTTCAAGAGGAACAGCTAATCAAGTGATGCAAACTGACGGCGCGGGGAATGTAAGTTGGGTAGATGACCCCTCACCATCTTATTGGTCAAGAACCGGAGGTGTATTAAATCTTGCAACCCCAACAGATGATATTACATTTACCAGTGATCAAACAAGTATTGCATTTCCAAATACTACGGGTACGCCACCTTCAATGATATATATGTTTCAAGGTTCCGGAAATGCAGACAGAATGGTGTTGTCACATTCCCCTGCTTTTCCGGCGTGGGGGCTAGAGTATGAGGATACTACGGATAGTTTTATTTTTAAATCGTCAAGCGCGGAAAAAGTAGAAATTGATCTTGCAGGTGGTTTTCCATTGCGTGTGTACGGAACTGCGCGGGCACAAAACTTCCAATCTGATACAACCACCTATCCCGACTATGTATTTGAATCCTATTTTCAAGGTTATTCAGACATCAACAGCGAATATTCCTTTAAAACTTTAGCTGAATTGGAATCGTTCATTATAGAAAATGGTCATTTGCCAAATGTTAAATCTTTTGAAGAAATTAAGGAAGATGGCATGACCATTGATCTGGGTGATATGACCGTGACTAATCTCGAAAAGATTGAAGAGGCCTATATATACATAATTGAATTAAAGAAACAGAATGACGAACTTCAAACTAAGCTAGATTCCCAACAACGTGAAATTGATGAAATAAAAGCGTTATTGAAAAAACAATAAAATTAATTCGCTATTTCCCTAAAATACCTATCTCCACCATACAATCACGCATCATTTGGTAGGTACGTTTAATATCATTATCCAAACCAATTGAAAAACGGATCAAACCATCACTTAGCCCCATTTCCTTTTGTTCCTCCTCGGGAATTTCTGAAGAAGTTGAAGAACCCGGCGCGCTGAAAAGCGTTTTGTAAAAACCAAGACTCACGGCCAAGTATCCTAAATTGCGTTCCTGCATCAATTCCATCAATTCGTTAGCTTTATCAATTCCGCCTACGTCAATGGTCAACATTCCTCCAAAACCGTATTCCTCGTTCATCATTTTTTTGAAAAGCTCGTGGCCCGTGTGCGATTTCAATCCCGGATACACCGTTTTCAAACCATCGGCCTCAAATTTTTCAGCTAAATACAAGGCATTCTCACTGTGCTGTTTTATACGAATGTGAAGCGTTCGCAAATTTTTCAGAATAGAAGCCGCACGCAAACTATCCATTGCGGGGCCAAGCAACATGTTTGCGCCATCGTTCACATTTCGCAAACTATCTATAAATTCCTGCGTTCCACAGGTTACGCCCCCCATGGTATCACTACTTCCATTGATGAATTTGGTTAAACTATGCAAAACAACATCGGCTCCCAATTTTGCAGGAGAAATACTCAAAGGTGAAAAGGTATTGTCAACCAACAATTGCAAGCCGTGCTTTTTCGCAATTTTTGAAAGGGCTTCAATATCCGCAATTTCCAAAAGTGGATTGCTTACTGTTTCGCAGTAAATAATTTTTGTGTTTTTAGTAATTGAATTTTCAACTTCATCCAATTTTGTAATATCCACAAACGAAGTATCAATATTCAACCGTGGTGCAAAGTTTTTCAGAAAAGCGTATGTTCCTCCATAAATAGTTCTGCTGGAAACTATATGGTCGCCTGCTTTACAAAGCTGAAGAATTGCAGGGGTAATTGCGCCCATTCCGCTTGCGGCAACGTTTGCGGTCTCGGTTCCTTCCATGGCCGCCAAAGCTTGACCTAAATATAGATTGGAAGGGGTAGAGTGTCGTGAATATAAATAACAGCCGTCCGCATTGCCTTCAAAAGTATCAAACATCGTTTTTGCGGAAAGAAAGGTATAGGTTGAAGAATCTGAAATGGAAGGATTAACACCTCCAAATTCGCCAAAGTATTGTAAATCCTGAATTTTGTCTGCTGGTTTAAAAGCCATGATAGTTATTTTAGGTTGTTTGGCAAATTTGCGAAAAATTAAAGGAGTGGTAAAATTATAAGCCATTTCCTTTTCTAAATTTAGTTTTCAGAATTGCCAAAACTTTATTGATTATAACTTTTACTATCTAAGCTTTAACTGTTAAATTTGCACTTCAATTTTAAAGAGATATTTTATGAGCACTTATGATGTAGCAATAATTGGTTCGGGCCCCGGGGGCTATGTAGCAGCAATCCGTTGCGCACAATTGGGAATGAAAACCGCAATCATTGAAAAATATGATGTTTTGGGGGGAACCTGCCTAAATGTAGGCTGTATTCCAAGTAAAGCATTACTTGATTCTTCACATCATTATGAAGATGCCATGAAGCATTTTGAAGAGCACGGGATTGAAATTACGGGCGATATAAAATTGAATTTGAAAAAAATGATTGAGCGCAAAACTTCCGTAGTGGACCAAACCACCAAGGGTATTGCGTTTTTGATGGATAAAAATAAAGTTGAAGTTTTCACCGGAATGGGCGCTTTTAAAGATGCAACGCACATTGAAATAACAAACGGAAAGAAAAAAGAAACCATTGAAGCAAAAAACACAATTATCGCTACGGGTAGTAAACCGGCTACACTTCCTTTCATAAAGTTGGATAAGGACCGGATTATCACTTCCACCGAAGCCTTGAATATGAAGGAAGTACCGAAACACCTTATCGTTATTGGTGGCGGTGTGATTGGTTTGGAACTTGGGCAAGTATATCACCGTTTGGGTGCTGAGGTTTCCGTTGTGGAATATATGGGTAGAATTATCCCAACAATGGATTCTTCGCAAAGCAAGGAATTGATGAAAGTGATGAAGAAACAAGGAGTGAAATTTTTCGTTTCACATAAAGTTTCCGCAGTTTCCAAAAAAGGAAAAGAAGTAACCGTTACCGCAACCGATAAAAACGATAAAGAAGTAACTTTTAAAGGAGATTACTGCTTGGTTTCCGTAGGAAGAAAGCCTTACACCGAAGGTTTGAAAGCTGAAAACGCAGGTGTGAAAATAACTGAACGCGGAATGATTGACGTTAACGATCACCTTCAAACAAACATTAAAAATATATACGCCATTGGCGATGTGGTTCGTGGGGCAATGCTTGCGCACAAGGCTTCGGAAGAAGGTGTTATGGTTGCTGAAATTATAGCTGGACAAAAGCCACATATTGATTACAATTTAATTCCGGGAGTGGTTTACACATGGCCGGAAGTTGCTTCCGTTGGAAAAACCGAAGAGCAACTTAAAGAAGCGAAAGTTGAATATAAAAGCGGTCAGTTCCCGATGCGCGCCTTGGGAAGAAGCCGTGCAAGTGGCGATACCGATGGTTTTGTAAAAATTCTTTCTGACAAAAATACCGATGAGGTTTTGGGAGTGCATATGGTTGGTGCCCGTGTTGCCGATGTAATTGCTGAAGCCGTTACCGCAATGGAATTCCGTGCAAGCGCCGAGGATATTGCCAGAATGAGCCACGCGCACCC
This sequence comes from Aequorivita sp. UBA3180, assembly GCA_002364215.1. Lineage (GTDB taxonomy): Bacteria > Bacteroidota > Bacteroidia > Flavobacteriales > Flavobacteriaceae > Aequorivita. The sequence continues at coordinate 174,148 of DEXQ01000008.1, forward strand.
CACCTATGCTGAAGCTGTGAAAGAAGCTGCGCTTGCTGCAACGGATGATAGGGCATTACATATTTAAAATTTTATAGTTATCCATAAAAAAAGTCCCGCAGAAGTGGGACTTTTTATTTTTTGGAAAGTTATTATTCAGTTTCAGAATTTTCAGACTTAACCTTATCATTTATAGTTTTTGTGGCCTGCGCTTTCCAGTCATCTTCAACTATTTCCCAATCTGTAAAGGATTTTGCCATTTCAAATTCTGAAAAATTGATAGGGGTTTTCTCAACTATACCTACATATTTTTCTGTTCCGTCAGTTTCTTCTGTATCCTCTTCGCTTATTTCCCCATAGGAAAACGTAAATACAAAATAATTTTTTTCGCCAACAGTTACTTCACCTAAATAGTCAAAAATATTTGGATAGCCGTCGTAATCATCTCCAACATTATTATAAAGTGAAAGTTTTGCAAATTCCTTGGGCTCTAGATATACTTTGGGGATTGATTTACTGTTTTCAGCTTTAATCAAACTTTCCATCAACTCAAACCGAACATACATATCTTCAAAAGCTTCGTTCAGTGTTTGTGGTTCAATTTCTACGTTCAATTTTGTTGCCGCCATAAGTGCTTGTGCTTGAATCCATTTACTATCCTTGAATTGTTCAGACATAAGCTTCAGTGTTTTTACTACTTCTTCGGGTTTATTTTCAAATTCCTTTGAAAATTCAATGTAGCTATACATTAGGCCTTCATTTATATGATGGTTGTTCTTTCGAGCTATTGTATCTAAATAGGTTGTCACGTCTTGATACATATATGAGAGCAACTTGTTTTTTAGCAAAGGCATTTTGTTTCCATAAACGCTGTCGTTTGAAATATTGTAGGCATAAATAGAAGCTATACCATCCCTGTAATCATTAATGTCTGTAAGTTTGGCCAATTGGGCATCGTGATTGACAAAAAGTGATAATGTATCTGAGAGCGTGGTCATTATATCGTAACCATTAACATCTTTACGTTCAAGTTTATGATTTTCTAAAAGGTCAAAATAGGTTGCTTCTGAATTCTTGTTTTTAAGCTTCAACATTTGCTCAAGAATTTCCATGCGTGCGTGGTGGCTGCTTTTTTTATTTTTATAAAAGTCCGTGAAAGTTTTGAGGGTTTCTGGTTTCTCCAGATCGGTCAACGCACCGATTATATAATATTTTGTACCATAATAAATAGAGTCATCTTTGAATTCGCGTTTTAAGTTCTTCTCAAGAAGTTTATATTCAGAAGCATCAAATTCATAATAGTTTAGGGCGCCTTTGCCTTCTGCAAATTTTATGGAGTCATTGGATTTTAGGTTTTTAAAGATCAAATCGGCTTTAGAGGCTGTAAGATCAAAATTATTGGAACTTTTCTTTATTTCCAATGAGTTGAAAAATGTATCTACCCGTGGTTTATCTATTTCTTCATCACCCAAATAAGTTAAAAAAAGAAGGATTGAATCGTCATCCAGCAATAACCTCATCCTTTGTTTTACGTGGGTATTTTCGTTGTTCATTCTAATTGCACGTGCTGGTTTTCCGCCCATTGTAATATTTACATTAGTTACAATGGTATCGTCATATTCAGTAAGTAGTTCGGCATAATCGTCATAAAACTCTTGAATTGATTTTTTACGATAATACGGTTTTAATTTAATATGCTGAACCAAGTAAGTTCCCGATGTAGTAGGGTCTAGGGAACTATAGTTTTTTACATGGCTATATTCTGAATATTCATCCTGAATTTCTTCGTTGACAATTACTGTTTTACTGGGAGCTTTAAATGAATATTTATCTTGGATATTTATAATGGTGTCGAAAGAAGGCTCTGCGTATGGTAAAAATTTAAAGGAATTGAAAAACAAATCGTCTTCCGAAATTTTATCATCTTCATTATAGTTTTGGGCCATTAACAAATAGGTCCTGTTACCCCTCAAAATAAGTTTTGCTACGGTATGGAATTTATCTGAAAATAAAAGCTCGTATTTTTTTCCCTCATTACCATCTACCATTATGTCTTGGGGTTCTTTCAGAAACGTTCCATTCTCTTTGAAATAGTTATCAAAATAATCATAGTAGCTTTCTTTTTCGTCCAAATAATACCCTACTGGCTGATCATTATAACGAAGCAAATAAACAGTCTTATTGGCTTTATCCTCTGCAGAAAAAATATTAATAATATAAGGCGAATCTTTATCACCGTTAGGATTATCACTTGTCTGGCTGCGATCCTGAATTTTACCAGGAACCTCTACACTGTAAGCGCCCATACGGTCTGTATGGTTTTGCCACACCGATGCTTCTATTTTGGGAGCAAATAGTTCCACGGAATCAAAAAATGCGTTTGCGTATACTGAAGTGATTTCCTCTAAAGAATTTTCGGACATAAACGTATAGATTATTTTATCTTTAAAAACAACCTGCAATCGTGTATAGATTTCTGCTTTTTTGATCAAAACTTCTGTAAAGTCAACTCCATCTTTCACAAAGGTATTTTTACTAATAATGGAGTCTGTATCCTTTTGGGTTTGGGTATTTATAATATTTTCAACAAAATCATAACCCTCTTTTAAGATTTGATTTCTTAAGTCTGCGACCATGTACACAAAAGTGCCACCATAAATGAGGTCGGTACTGGTCATGGCGTTTATGGTTTCGGTAATTTCAACAGGTACCGCTTTACTGGGCGTTAAAACACTATACCCTAAAAAATCATTCCTATCCATAACCCATCTATCTAGGTCTGGAGCAATTTCGTACTGTTGTTCGTAATCATTAAAAGTTGCTTCTACTTTAATTACCTGGTATCCATTTTCGCGAAGTAGGGTGATCAAACCATTTTCACCTGGCAAATGTGCTGCACCCACAGCCGCAAATATGCTATGGGTTTTCATAATTTCATCCAAACTGTTGAACATGACGTTGTTCCTTTTTATCATGATAGAATCGTTAGCCTGGCTATCACTAATGTAGTTCCAAATTTTTTCTAAATCTCCTTCGTAATAAAGCTCTGTTATTTTATCAAATTCATTATTTTTTTCATCTCCCGCATTGTCAAGAATAGACAGAATACTTTCCCTGAGTTCCATATCGCTCATATTTTCAATTGCGGGAATTTGATCTTTTACTTCTTCAAGCCCAATTATTATTTTTTTGGAATTATAGGCAATTCCGTATAAATAGGCATCGAGAAATGTACGGCGGTCATCGGGTCTATCCTCATCAAAAGTTAGCATAGACTCTATTAAGCTTGGATGCTTTAGGGGAAAACTGTCTAAATCAATTTTATTGACTTCAAAGAAGCGAGCCTTTAACTTTTTATATTCTTCTTTTGAAAGAATCTTTTTATATACATTCTCTATATTCGAGTTATAATAATTGTCGCCAAAACTGTTTGTTGCAGAATCTGGATGTACTTCCAAAGCGAACATTTCAGATTTTTTTATCGCAGGAATAACTGAATCACTAAACTTAAAAGCTCGAGCATCTTTTAGGTGAAGTGTTCCAAATAAATAAGATTTTTTGTTTCCAGTCTTGTGTTTAATTTCCCAAAGAAGTTCATAATTTTTTCTGTCTTGGGAGAAAATTGGATTTAGGGTAAATAAAAGAAGTAAAGAAATAAACAGGATGCGAAAAGTTGAACTCATAAGGGGCTATGCAAATCATTGATGAAAATAAATTTCAATGATAATGATTTATAGCCATTTTTAAAATTATATTTCTTGAAAAGATTATAAAAAAAACCACCCAACATTTGTGGGTGGCGTTTTTTAAGATTTGTGGTGTATTATTTTATTATGCCCCCACAACTTATTCTACCCCCAGCATCGCCAGTAGGTTGGGTTGTGAAGTCGTCTTTACCTTCGTGTACTATTACCGCTTTGCCTAGAATATCTTTATTCTCGTCGCCACAGCCTATACACCATTCGTCTGTTTGCATAGAAATACGACCTATCCCATCATCACCCACTTCAAAATTTCCTATATCGCCTTTGTGGTATCCTTCAGCATCGCCCCACTTTCCGTGCTGGGCATGTGTAGGATTCCAATGACCGCCAGAGGAGGTGGCATCTTCAGCGCTGCAATCGGCTTTTTCGTGTATATGGATGGCATGGGTACCTGGTTTAAGTCCGGAAAACTTTGCTTCGAGAGTTACCATTCCATTTGATTCTGTAAAATAGGCTTCACCCTTTGCAGTACTTCCACTTTTAGAGTCCATTGAAACGGAAACCGTTTTGGATTCTTCCTTAATTTCATTTGTTTGGTTTTCTGACTCCATTTGGATGGAATCATTCATTCCGTCCATATCTTTTTTTTCATTTTTGCATCCTACAAAAGCCATTATGGCAAAGAGGCTACAAATTAAACTAACTTTTTTCATGATTTATTTTTTGGTTTAATACTAGTTTAAATTAAAGGTACAATAGTTTTAATGCGACTCCAATTTTTTAAGAATACTTTAAAAGTTTAAAACACTAAGTTGCGAAGTGTCTGTAATATCACTTCGGTTGAGTTGATATTGATAAATTCCATCTTGTCCGATTGCTATAAGCAAATCATCTTGTATAATCACATCAAAGGCTAATCTATTAATATTGTGAACCAAAACTGAATGCGCTGGGTCTGAAATATCAAAAACTTTTATTTCATCATCACAAACAAATAAATAATCTCCATAAAGTCCCAAGCCTTTAGGAAATGTTAAATTTCTAACGCTTAATAACGTTGGATTTACGACATCGGTAATATCATAAATTTCCAATTGGTTCACAGTGGTTCCACAACCTAAGTCTGACCACAGTGTAACAAAGGCTGTGGTGGCATTTGCCACAACGGGATCGCAAGAGGTAAAATGCTGTACATCTGCCAAGTATTCAGGAAACTCAGGGTTGCCAATGCTATATATAAACATTCCATTCTGCGACCCTATATATAGATATTCCTTGTAATTGAAAAGGGTTTCGATTCTGAAACTAATAGGAACGTTGTTTACAAATACAGGATCAGATGGAGTAGTTATATTATAAACATTTAAACCGTATTCATCCACCGTGTATAAATAATCGCCAAGCATTGCGAAACGTGCCAAGGAGCCCCCTTGTCCATCATTGGTGCCCGTGCCCATAGCTTCATTTTGAGATGCATTTTCTCCATCTTGGCTACAAGCTAATGCAAAAGTTATTGTTAAAATAAGTAATGCTATTTTTTTCATGGCGTATTGGTTTTCGGTATCCAGTTTACAACTACACTATTCTGGGGAATATCAATAGGGTAAAATCCATCCGGGGAAAGCATTTCAGGAAAGGTATCCCTTATACGTTTAGAAACATTGAGACCTCCGGTGATCAAATCTACTTGAACGGCTATAAGATCAGTTGCCTGGTTTATGTAGAAAATATTTTCTCGTATAGCTAAATCTGTTGCTCCTGGTGATTCTATAAAATAAATAGGGGATGGGCTGGAAGGGTTTTCATTATTAAAAACGTGAAAACCTTCGTTCTTTTCATTGATAAAAAGAAAAGTATCGATAACATAAATTTTTCCTGCATTTATAACTGGTTTTGCTGGAGAGAGTACAACACTACTTTCAAACGCGGGGCGTTCCATAAATACTGGCTCGTATTGGGATTCGATAAAGGAAGGAGGTAAATCATCTCCTTCGTTGCAATCGCCATACCAACAGCAACTTTGTAAAGTTGTTACAGCGATTATTAATAGAATTAAATGTGTTTTTATTTTCATAAACTCTAGTTTAAATACATTACAAGTTTACAAAATAGATTGATACGATTGTGGTTGCTTAAGAAATATCTAAAGATGTAATAATTTGGGTTTTTGTGTGAAGTGTTTTATGAACTGGGCATTTATCAGCAATTTGAAGGAGCCTTGTTTTTTGTTCTTCGGAAAGATTCCCTGATAATTTTATTTCACGGGTAAAGGTGTCTATTTTGGCTGAATCTTCTTCGCAATGCTCGCAATCTACCGCATGATCTTTTGAATAGTTGATGTGACAGGTTACATTTTCAACATTCCATTTTTTCCTTCTAGCATACATCTGTATGGTCATAACTGTGCAAGAAGCAAGCCCTGCGGAAAGAAATTCATAGGGCGAGGGCCCAAAATTGTTTCCTCCAAAACTTGTGGGTTCATCTGCAATAAAATAATGATCGCCCAATTTTAAATTTGTTGTGAATTTTTCATCTCCATTTAAACTAGCGGCAACTTTGCTTTTACTTTTTACCTCCGCAACAGGAGGAATTTCCAGATAACGGGAAGCCCAGCCTGCAATTACTTGCCCCACATATTTTGAATCTTCTTTTTTGCTCAATAGATGGTCCACACCGTCAAGCGATACAAAACTTTTTGGGTGGTGTGCGGCTGTATATATTTCTTCGGCGTTATTTATTCCAACAATAGTATCCTGAGGAGAATGTAAAATGAGCAACGCTTTTTTGAAGTTACTTACAATTTTTAAAAACGATTTGTCTTCCAAATCGTCTAAAAATTGTTTTTTAATTGTAAAATCAATTCCGCCCAAATTCACTTTCGCCCTTCCGCTTTTTGTGATTTCATGTTTACTTTCTTTTAACAAGTGCAATACGTGCGAAGGGTGGCTGGGAGAATTGATAACTGCAACGGCTTTTATGGAAGCAATTTTATTTGCCGCAAAGATTGCCGCTGCACCACCCAAGGAATGGCCAATAATGAGGGTGGGAGCATCATAATTTTTCTTTAGGAAATTGGCGGCTTCAACTAAATCTTCTACATTTCCGGAGAAATTGGTGTTTTCAAAATCCCCCTCGCTTTCGCCCAAGCCTGTAAAGTCAAACCTTAAAACCCCAAAACCCGAATCTGTAAGTGCCCTTCCAATATTTTTAACGGCTGTTAAATTTTTGGTGCAGGTAAAGCAATGTGCGAAAATGACGAAATTATGAGGCTTTTGATCCAGCGGAAGTTCCAAACGGCCTGCCAGTTGTTCTTCGTCTTTATTGGTAAAGGATACTTTTTGAATATTCATTATTTAGGTTTAGGGTGTATGTAGTTTACAGAATTTTTTAGGCAATGCCACTATTAATTTTTGTTGGGCAATTGTAATTTTAACTTCGTCAATTTCCCCAATAAATTCCCCATCTATTTGGAATGGAATTTTTTTAGCTGAATGGATTATAGCACTATCGGTTGATATTATTTGCACAAAATCTGACGACATATCTGGTTGGTCATTCATTGTTTTGAAAATTTCGATGAAATCCAAATTTCTGAAAATCAAAATCTCAAATTTACCATCATTCACCTTTCCTTGAGGGTTGATGGTGGCTCCAGTTCCAAATTTATTTGCATTGGCTATGGCCAAAAGAACACCAGAATCCTCTACTATTCCCTCGTCCGTTTCAATTGTAAAATGAAAAGGTGATTCTGAATTCATAAGAGTTGGAATGGACTGTAAAAAATAGCCCAATTTGCCCCGAACTCCTGAGGTTTCATAATTTTTTACCAATTCTGCATTGATACCTAAATCTGCAATATGAAGACATATTTTGCCGTTGATAAAAAGCACATCTACTTTTAAGGTACAATCTGAAAAAGCAATTGCTATCTGTTCCTCAATCATTTTGGGAAGACCAAAGTTCACGGCCATTCCGTTCGCAGAACCTGCAGGTATTATTCCGAGAATTATTTCCTTTTCATACAAACATTCCGCCACCAATGAAATGGTACCGTCGCCACCCGCAACAAAAACACGAGAAGGTTTTACGTCTTCAATAATTTTTTCTATTGCCTTTTTATCTTCCTTGCCGGTAGTTGTGTAAAGCTGGAACCGATAGCTGTGCTTTATAGCTTCTATCTTTACTGCGTCTATTATAGCAGTCTTTTCAGAATCTCCGGCTATGGGGTTTACTACCAATAAAATATAATTTTCTGATTTCATTAGTAAGAATTAAATTTAAAAATACCTATTTTGGAAATACCAAACCGTTAACGAAATCTCAATTAGTGAAACTTGATTTAAAATTGTACCGTGGCTATGTGAACGATGAAGAATTGGTTGTTTTTGGCCACGTTTTCAAATCGTGGGCGCCCGACAAATTCAGATTGGACCGTAAGGGAATTCGCCATGCGGTTTCGGTAATTCATATGTTCCGAATAAAACCTTTGGAAAATGTTGAGGTAAAATTGAAGTTTAAAAATTTAGAAGTCACGACCAAAACATTGGCTGATGGATACTTTCGGTTTACAATTCCGTATTCCGAAAAACTTGAAAGTGGTTGGCATCCATACAAAGTGGGCTGCGAACTTTATGATTACGGCATCGTGGAAAATTCTGAATTGTTGAAGCCTTTTGAAAGCAAGGTCGGCGTAATTTCAGACATTGACGATACTTTTTTGGTTTCGCACAGCGGAAATTTTTTTAAGAAACTGTATGTGCTACTTCTAAAAAACATCAACAAACGAAAGGTTTTTGAGGATGTGGTGCCACACTACCAAGCCTTGAGCAAAGCAGGGCAAAACAATGAAACGGCTTCCAATTCGTTTTTTTACGTTTCCAGCAGCGAGTGGAACCTTTATGAATTTATCGATTCCTTTGCACGACTTCACAAATTGCCGAAGGCAGTAATAAAACTGAAAAAAATTAAAACCGGAATCTCCGATTTTCTTTTTACAGGAAGGGGCAGCCACGACCATAAATTTGAAAAGATAAAGGATATCATTATGTTTTACCCAAAACTTGAATACGTTTTATTGGGTGATGACTCACAGAAAGACCCTTACCTTTATGAAAGGATTGTAAAGATATTTCCACAAAATATTAAAGCCATTTACATTAGGCAGACTTCAAAACAAAAAAAAGCAACAACCCAAGAAATTCTTTTGAATATTGAATCTATGGGTGTTGCTACTTGTTATTTTGCCAATAGCGAAAAAGCGATTGCACATTCCAAAAACATTGGAATTGTATAAAACTGCTATTTCACTTCGGTTGCTTCCGTGGTGCCTGTATCCAAAGATGTTTGGCCTTCTCCTTTAAGGTATTGATCCAAAAACTTTAGAACCTTTCCGTAGGCTTCAATCTCGTTTTCCTTTTTAACAAATCCGTGGCCTTCATCTTCAAAAACCACGTATTCCACGGGCACGCCGTTCTTTTTTACACCTTCCACAATTTCGTCCGATTCAATTTTAAGAACACGTGGATCCTGCGCTCCTTGCAGTACCATTAAGGGCTTAGTAACATTTTCGGTATGGAACAATGGTGAAATTTCCTTTAAGCGAACGGAATCTGCGGTATTTGGATCGCCCATTTCTAAATAAAGCGCATCTTTAAAAGATTCCCACCAGGGTGGAATGCTGTTTAACGTTCTGATCCAGTTGGTTACCCCAAAGATATTCACGCCAACCTTAAATTCGTCCGGAGCATAGGTAAGCGCAGCCATCGTCATATAGCCTCCGTATGAGCCGCCTATAATTCCTATCTTGTCTTTATCAATATTTTCTTGGCTTGCCAACCAATCTTTCCCGGCAATGCAATCTTTTAAATCCTTATCACCGTGGTTTTGATCGTCCATTTTGAAAAAAGTTTTGCCGTAACCACTACTGCCACGGTTGTTTACAGCCAAAATTGCATAACCGTGATTTACGAGGTATTGTATAAAAGAGCTAAATCCCTGTCTGGATTGACCGCCCGGACCACCGTGAACCCAAACTAACGCCGGAACTTTATTCGTTGCACTCGCCTGCTTAGGCTGATAGTAAATGGCAGGAATTTCCAATCCGTCAAAAGATTTAAAACGCACAACGGTTGCTTCCACCAAATCGTCTGGATTTATTTCTTTGTTTAAAACATCGGTAAGCTTGTGGTATTCCCCCGATGCAAGATTATAGGAATATGTATTTGCGGGAAGTTGTGAGCTGCCCACGGTCAATAACGCCATGGTTTCATCATTAGAAAAACTTGCGAACTCAATGGCTTGACCATCAATATTAGGGAATTTTAATTCCTTTCCAGTTGCAACTTCGGTAACGTACATTTTTGTTTTGGCGTCTTCATTGCTAAAAAGCACTTGATACTTTCCGTTATGGGTAAAATAGAACGCGTTGATGTCCCATTCTTTTTCTAAAACCTTTTCTTTTGTGCCGTCCTCAATATTGTATTTCATTAAAAAAGAAAATTCAGAATCGGCATCGGTAGTGTAGTAAAATGACTTCCCATCGGGTGAAAAATCCTCGGGCGAATTTTTGCTCAGTGTTTCATTAATCTTAGTTTTTTGATTTGTTTCAAGATTGAGTAGAAATAGATCACTATCGTTGGTATTTACAGCTTTGGAGAGCAACATATAATTTTTGTCTGCTGAAATCCCGCCAAAATTCATTGCTTCGTCATTTTTAAGGAGAAGTTTGGGTTTAAAGGTGACAATGTCCATTTCATAAACATCCATCATCTGGGAGTTGCGTTCATTACTGCTGTAATAGAAACTTTTACCATCTTTTGCCCAGCCTTGAAAGAGCGCCCTAACATTTTTCTCGGGCGTGAGTCTTTGAATGCCGCTGCTGTCCTTCACAAAAATTTTAAAAATTTCATCTCCATTACCGTCCATTCTGAAGAGAATCCTGTCGTCATCTGGAAAATAGGAAATACCATAAACCGAAGCACTATCAGACTGGGTTATGGGCATCAATTCCCCACCTTCAGCAGAAACGCTGTAAATATTAAAAATGCCGGAGCGGTTGCTTGTTATCAAAACTTTTGACTTGTCCGCAGAAAAACCATCTTCCCAAGCTTCTTCATTGTCCATAAATTGCTCGATAGTGTATGTTTTTACATCAGCAACTTCCTTGGTTTCCTTGTTTTGGTTGTTTTTACACGAAACAAAGAGCAAGAGCGCTGAAAAGATTAAACTGAAATTTTTCATAAAGATGTATTTTGGAAGTTATATTGTTGATTTTCAAAACAAATCTAATGAATTTTGTTTTTCATATTTCAATTACCTAAATATTAAATAATTAATTTTTTTTGGTAGTAGTTTAACGTTTCGGCTTTTTTTATAAACAAAGATTGTTTTAATTTTAAAATATGAATAAGAAAGAAGCCAAGAGCGGATTTATCTTCACGAAACACACTCCCAAAGACCAATCGCCATTTGAAAAACTATTCGAAGTCTTTCAAGAACTTATTACCCATACTTCGGGTGATGTGGATGAAGCAATGGACTGGTTAAAACAGTTGGATGAAGAGTATAATCTTACAACAGATGATTATACGCTGGATGATTTTGTGGAAGACCTTAAAAAGAAAGGTTATTTGCGTGAAGAAATAAAAATGGACGGTAAAAATGGCTTGGCTATTACCGAAAAAACCGAGAGGGCACTTCGAAAACGAGCGTTGGAACAGATTTTCGGAAAGCTCCGAAAAAGCGGCGCAGGAAACCACCGAACCAAACAAACGGGCAGGGGAGATGAGCAAGCGGGGGAATTTCGCGATTATCGCTTTGGAGATTCCTTGGAACAAATCTCGATGACGGAAAGTTTCAAAAATGCACAGATAAATCATGGTCTGGGAGATTTCACACTTTCTGAAAACGATTTGGTGGTTGAGGAAACCATGTACAAAACCCAAATGAGCACGGTTTTGATGATAGACATCAGCCACAGTATGATTCTTTACGGTGAAGACCGTATAACGCCAGCAAAAAAAGTGGCGATGGCGCTTTCCGAATTTATAACCACGCGCTACCCAAAAGATACCTTGGATATTTTGGTCTTCGGAAATGACGCTTGGCCCATTAAAATAAAGGATTTGCCGTATTTGAATGTTGGTCCCTATCATACCAACACCGTGGCTGGGCTGGAGTTGGCGATGGATTTATTGCGAAGAAAACGGAACACCAACAAACAGATTTTTATGATAACCGACGGAAAACCAAGCTGTGTAAGGCTACCCGACGGGCGGTATTATAAAAACAGCAACGGCCTTGACAGTTATATTGTGAACAAATGCTACGCAATGGCTTCGCAAGCGCGAAAACTTCACATCCCCATCACCACTTTTATGATTGCCGAAGACCCGTATTTAATGCAGTTTATTGAGCATTTTACGGCAGCCAACCAAGGGAAGGCATTTTATACAGGCTTGAAAGGTTTGGGCGAAATGATTTTTAGTGATTATGAAACGAATAGAACGAAACGAATTAGATAAACGATGAATACAGAAAAAATAAAAACCTTCGGACAGCTTAAAAAATCAGGTTACGAACCGAAGTCAATCAAAGAAGAATTGCGCCGCAATCTACTTCAAAAAATAATGAAGAAAGAAACCCCCTTTGTTGGCATTCACGGATATGAACTTACCGTAATTCCAGAATTGGAGCGCGCCATTCTTTCAAAACACAATATAAATCTTTTAGGGCTTCGCGGGCAAGCAAAAACCCGATTGGCACGCCAAATGGTCGGTCTTTTGGATGAATACATTCCTGTTGTGGAGGGTAGCGAGATTAATGACGATCCTTTTAATCCAATTTCCCGTTATGCCAAAAATTTGATGCACGAAAAAGGCGATGACACCCCGATAAGTTGGCTGCACCGCAACAATCGCTTTTCAGAAAAACTTGCAACTCCAGATGTTACGGTAGCTGATATTATTGGTGATGTTGACCCAATAAAAGCTGCAAATTTAAAATTGACATATGCCGATGACCGCGTGATTCATTTTGGGATGATTCCTCGAAGTAACCGCTGCATTTTTGTCATTAATGAACTTCCCGATTTGCAACCGAGAATACAGGTTGCGCTCTTTAATATTTTACAGGAAGGCGATATTCAAATTCGAGGTTTTGCAGTGCGTTTACCGTTGGATATTCAGTTTGTTTTCACTGCAAATCCAGAGGATTACACAAATCGAGGAAGTATCGTTACACCGCTAAAAGATAGAATTGGTTCCCAAATTCTAACACATTACCCTGAAGATATTACTACTGCGCGGACTATAACGGAACAGGAAACCGAAGAAGCGATCAAAACAAAATCAAACGTTTATGTGCCAGATTTGGCAAAAGATATTTTGGAACAAATAAGTTTTGAGGCACGTGAAAATGATTTTATTGATGCTAAAAGTGGTGTGAGCGCACGATTAAGCATTACTGCTTTTGAGAATCTTTTGAGTACTGCAGAAAGAAGAGCTTTGCACAACGGTGAAGAAAAAACCAGCGTCCGTTTGGGAGATTTTGTGGGTATAATTCCATCCATTACCGGAAAGATAGAATTGGTTTATGAAGGGGAACAAGAAGGCGTTTCGCAGGTCGCACAACAATTGATTGCAGATGCTGTAAATACTATTTTTAAGGAGAAATTCCCAAAAATTGAAAAGCTCACTAAGGATGGTGACCCAGATCCGTATGCCGAAGTGGTTGCTTGGTTTTTTGAGGAAAATGATTTTGAATTGCTGGATTCCTATACTGATGAAGAATATAAAAATGAATTGGACCGAATTATTCCATTGCAGCGATTAATAGAAAAATACCAACCAGAAACACCAAAAAAGGATGGTTACTTTTTAAAGGAGTTAATTCTTTGGGCATTGGCGGAAAACAAAAAACTGAGCAAATTCAGTATAGGAAATGGCTTGCATTTCAAAGATTTATACGGAAGTTATATCAGCGGACTATAAAATTTCAAATAAAAAAGCCGTCACTTTAAATATATGGTGACGGCTTTCTTTAACTGATTCTTAAATATTTGGAATTACCAATTCATCACCGGGATGAATAAGGTCTGCAGATTTTAATTTTCCTTTATTAGCTTCATAAATAGCATGGTACTTATTGGCATCGCCATAATATTGCTTTGCAATTTTACTCAATGATTCTCCGCTTTTTACAGTATGGTGGGCAAATACAGAAGTATCGGCAACTTTAATATCAGCCATAATATCGGTTGGGTTTTCACCTCCCACACGTTTTATTTCATCCCAAAGAAGATTTTTTTCGTACTGATTTTTAGCTGTTCCCCAAACTTTTAATTGGCCATTTTCTTCTTTTACATCACCGTTTTGGATGTTTAGTTTTTCACCTAAATCCAAAACGCTTTGATACTTCGATTTAATCATTATAAAAAATTTTAAAGTTAATTTCCCTAAAGATACTATTTTATGGCTTTCAATTTCCTTATTAGCAAAACTTTAGTAATATGGATGGTCTGTTGAGATTATCCTAAAAAATTTACAAAAAATTTAACTAAAGATTAATCTGAATTGTGAAAAAATTCCCTGCGCTTGAAATATCTTTGGTGCAAACATTAAATCAACAAAAACTATTATGAAACTAAAAACAATTGTAATGTCTCTTGCAGTAGTAACAATGCTTTTTGCAAGCTGTGAAGACTCGAAAAAGAAAGAAGCTGAAGCGCAAGCACAAGCAGAACAGATGCGTATGGAGCGCGAAAAAGATTCCTTGATGAAAGTTGAGGCAGATAACCAAGCGAGAATGGCAGAGATGGAAGCTAACTCAATTGCTGCAAAAGCAATGGGCAATTCAGATTTGTCAACTTTGGTTAGCGCACTTCAGGCAGCAGATTTGGCACAGACTTTAAAATCAGAAGGTGAGTACACAGTATTTGCACCTACCAATGAAGCTTTTAACAAAGTTCCAAAAGCAACTTTGGATAACCTAATGAAGCCTGAAAATAAGGAGCAACTTCAAGGTTTATTGAAGTATCACGTATTACAAGGAAAAATGAATGCCGCTGATGTTTTGGCTAAAATTAAAGAAGCCAATAACAAACTTGATGTTACTACCCTTAATGGCGAAGTTTTGACTTTGTCTGAAAAAGGTGGAAAAGTAATGATTAAAGATGCTAAAGGTAACACAGCTACTGTAACAAGTGCTGATATGGATGCATCAAACGGTGTTGTTCACGTTGTGGATAAAGTATTGATGCCAAAAATGTAATTCAATATTTTAAGTAAATTTAAAAGCCCCTTTTTGGGGCTTTTTTTATTAATGACAACTGCAGCCACCATCCATAAACCCGTGGGTTTCCTGATGCCAAGGGAAAGCTTGGTTGTATTTGTCCATCTCCCAGAAAAAGGGAAGGCGTTCTTTTGTGTTGTTACCAATTTCGTTCATGGTTTCCGCATCGTATATTCTACCGTTAATCATCACCATTTTTATGGATTCGGTGTTTTCAATATCTTCCAATGGGTTTTTATCCAGCACGATTAAATCGGCAAGTTTTCCTACCTTGAGCGAACCAATATCTTCACCGGCCCCTATATATTCCGCAGAATTAATAGTGGCAGCTTTTAAGGCTTCTAAATTGCTCATGCCACCCTGTTGTAGCATCCAGGTTTCCCAATGTGCGCCCAGACCTTGTAATTGACCATGAGCACCCATATTTACTTTTACGCCTGCATTGCTCAAAGTTTTTGCAGTTTCGGAAACCAAAATGTGGCCATTTTCATATTCGTCTTGGGGTGATTTAATTCTGTGGCGCGATCGGCTGTCCACTATGCTACGCGGCGTAAAGGTCAACAATTTTTCATTTTCCCAAACATTGTCGCGCTCGTAATAATAGAACTCACCGTTCATTCCGCCGTAATTTACAATTAAGGTTGGCGTATATCCTGTACCGCTTTTGCCCCAAACTTCAATTATATCTTTATAAACTGGTGCCACGGGAATATTATGCTCAACCCCTGTGTGGCCATCGATAACCTGAGTTATGTTGTGATAAAAAGTGGAACCACCCTCTGGCACCACATTTATACCCATCTCGCGAGCTGCCTGCAATACTTGTTGGCGCTGGTCGCGGCGGGGCTGGTTATAGCTTTTTACGCTTTTTGCGCCGAAGGCCTTTGTACGGCGAATACTACTTCTGGCATCTTCTAAATTATTGATAACGGCTTTAAAATCGCCATCTGCGCCATAAAGAATGAAGCCTGTTGAAAACAATCGCGGTCCCACCAATTGCCCGCTTTTTTGAAGTTCAGAAAGGGTAAATACCGTTTCAGTATTAGCCGAAGGATCGTGCGAAGTAGTTACCCCGAAAGCCAAATTTGCCATAAAAGGCCAATATTGCTGCGTGGGCAAACCATAGCGGAAAGCGCCCACGTGGGCATGCGCATCAACCATGCCGGGCATAATGGTTTTTCCTTCTGCGGAATAAATTTTTGTGCCCGAGGGAATAGAAACTTTATCGGCTGTACTAATGGCTTCAATTTTATTTCCGTTAATTAGGATGGTTCCATTTTCAATTACTTCATCGTTTTCCATTGTAATAATTCGGGCATTTGTGAAAGCAATCCTTCCACTTGGTTTATCCACCGGGGCTTGCAGACCGATTTTTGTTCCGGTTAAAGTTATTTCCGGCACTTCTTCCGGAGAGCCTTCTAAAAACGTAAACCTGTTCTTCAATTCGTTACTGAAATATTCATCGCCCAAGGTCCACATCACTTTTTGGCTGTTCGACGACCAATGAATGTTTATACCAGCATCCTTCGCAAGTTGCGAAACGGGCAGGGCCTTAGTTTTGTCATCCAAGTCAATAGTGTGACCGTTCAGCACCAAAGGGGCAACATACAATTTATGGAGGTTTGTAAAAGCAATCCACTCGTTGTTTGGGCTGGGTATTAATCTATTTGCATACTTTGAAGTTAGGTGGATTTTTTCATCGTTGCCTTCAAGGTTAACACTGATTAGTTTTTTTTCGATATCTCCAAAATAGGTTCCACCGGTCTGCAGAAAAATCCGTTTTCCGTCTTTGCTGAACATAGGGTATTCGCCCTTATCTACTACAAATTTTTCATTGCTTCCATCGGAATTCATTACATAAATGCCATCGTTTTTCGTAAAAGTAAAACCTTGGTCGGTATTTCCTTTTTCTTTTCTGAAGGTAATAAATGCTCCATTTTGCGAGTAGGAAGGGGTTCGGTAAATTCCTTTTTTTGAAGTTAATTTCACCGGAATCCCACCGTTTGCGGAAATTTTATAAATCGCTCCTTTTTCGGCATCGTTCCAGGTTACATATATTATTTCGGAACCGTTTGGTGAAAAGGAAGGTTCAAACTCAAAATCGGTACTACTTGTAAGTCTTTGGGGTTCGCCATTGGGCAAAGTTTTCTTATATAAATGGCCCAAAGCACTGAAAACAATAAATTCCCCATTTGGCGAAGTTACGGTGTGACGGATCATTTTTGGAGTAAAAGTTTCAGTCTCAATTTTATTATTGAAGTGAACTGTTTCCGCTAAATCTATCTTTACGTTTGCCGTAAAGGGAATATTGGTCACTGCTAGGGAATTCACATCAATTTTGTTGATTTTTCCACCACTCCAAAAAACGATTTCGTTGTTGTTTGGCATCCAACTAAAATTTGGATAAACACCAAAAAGCGCCCAAGCTTCCTGTTGGTCTTTGTTCAATTGATCGTAAATAGGCCATTCTTGCCCTGTTTCCAAATCTTGGATGTAAAGCACACTTTTGGTACGTACTCTTTTTACGAAAGCTAATTTTTTACCATCACTTGAAATTGTGGGTCGTGCAGCACCACCGGGTCCACCTGTAATGGTTTCGGTTTTTCCAGTTTCAAATTCATATCGTTTTATTGCATAAATTTGATCGTTGGGGTCTTTGTTGTATTGAAAATAGCCGCCCGGATACATATCCTCACTGTAATAAAGATATTTTCCATCAGGGGAAACAAAAGGTTCGTTTACGTCCTGCTGGTCGTTTTTTCGTTTTGTGAGTTGTAAGCCCGTCCCGCCCGATTTGTGGTATTGCCACATTTCGCCTGCGCCCAGACTTCTGCTCGAAGTGAAATGTTTGCGTGCAATTAAATAATTGCCGCCCGCACTCCACACGGCATTGTTCAACAGGCGGAAATCTTCCTTGGTAACTTGTTTTGCATCGCTTCCATCGGCATTCATCACCCAAATATTATCGCCGCCGCCAGCATCGCTGGTAAACGAAATTTTTGTGCCGTCGGGGCTGAATCTGGGTTGGATTTCAAAAGGAATTCCCGTTCTGATTGCTTTGGCGGTTCCTCCCGAAATTGGCAAAGTGTAGATATCGCCCAGCAGGTCGAACACAATAGTTTTTCCATCGGGACTTACGTCCAGGTTCATCCAAGTGCCTTCATCTGTAGTAAAGGAATGGGTTTTATAGTTGAAATCCTCTCCGGGATTTGCAACCTCCCATTTTGGGTCTTCATTTTCCTTGTCTTTTTTATTTTTTTTCTGTGCCGTGAGTGTTAAGCTAAGAGCACATAGTAGGAGCGTGGGGAATAATTTCTTCATTTTTTTTAATTAAAGGGTGTAAAAATTGTTATTCAAGATTTTCAGAATTCACATAAAAATCCTTTTTAATCTGAAAATTTTCCATAGGCGAAGCAAAAGTTTTCGTTTTCCATTCCGAAGTTGGAAAAATCCATTCCTCTTTTCCGTTAACCAAGGCTATTACGGGCATATCAAAATTTTCAATAATATTTACATATCGAAATTTTAGATTTTTTCCATCAATGGTATATTCCACTTTTGGAATCATGATGGTCCGTAAGTATTGGTCAAAAAATTGAGTAAGATCTATCCCGCTTTCTTTTGAAATATATCCCTCAACTTGCTTTGTGGTAACAGTTTGATGGTAAAACTCTTTATTCAATCCACGCAGAATACTTCGCCATTTTTCATCATTCTCAATAAGTTGTCTTAAAGTGTGAAGTATGTTTGCGCCTTTGTAATACATATCGCCGCTTCCTGGATGGTCCACATTGTAAATTCCAATGATGGGGCGATCGTTTAAAATATTATCTCTGGTGCCAATTACATATTCTGCTGAAGCTTCCTTTCCGAAGAAATAATCCAGAAAAAGATTCTCTGAATAGGCAGTAAACCCTTCGTGGATCCACATATCTGCCACATCTTTATTCGTAATGTTATTTGCAAACCACTCGTGACCGCTTTCGTGGATGATTATAAAATCAAACTTCAGTCCCCAACCTGAACCGGACAAATCACGACCCAAGTAACCATTTTGAAATTTGTTGCCATAGGTCACGCTACTCTGGTGTTCCATTCCCAAATAAGGAACCTCCACGAGTTTGTAACCGTCTTCGTAAAAAGGGTAGGGGCCAAACCAATGCTCAAAGGCTTCCATCATTTTTGGTGCTTGTTTAAATTGTTCTTTTGCATTTTCTTCATTTTCTCGAAGTACATAATAATCCATATTTAAAATTCCTTTTTCCCCATTGTATTTTTCACCCCAATGTACATAATCGCCAATGTTTATGTCTACTCCGTAAGCATTTATTGGGTTTATTACTTCCCAAACCCAAGTTTTTGAATCTTTGTTCTCAATAACTTTTTTCAACCTTCCATTGCTCACATCCATCAAATCTTTTGGGGTGGTAACGGCTATGGTAATACCGTTATCGGGTTCTTCGGAAGGGTGGTCCTTTAAAGGCCACCAAACACTGGAGCCAATACCTTGGTTGGAAGTTGCAATAAAATGCTTGCCGTTGCTGTCCTTGGCCCAAGTGAAGCCTCCATCCCAAGGCGGGCGAACTGCTTCAATGGGTTTTCCTGAAAAATGGATTGTTATTTTGTTTTCCTTTCCCCGTTTTTGTTTTTTCTGAAGTTTTAAAAAATGAGCATTTCCTTCGGAAGTGTACGTGATTTCTTTGCCGTCCTGAAGTATTTTGTCAATTTTCATTGGGGCTTGCAGGTCTATCTGCATTACATCATTTGGTTTTAAAACTTTATAGGAGATTGTATTACTGCCCTCAATGGTTTTTTCGGAAGGATTCACTTTTACCTTTAAATCGTAATGGGTAACATCCCACCAAACGCGTTCAGGGGTGATGCTTCCTATGAGCGTATCAGCACGGGTGAATTTTTGTGCTGTTACAGTATTAAATAAAAATAAAATTGTGAGGAAAAATATCCCCTTAACCCCTTTCAAAGGGGGAATAATGTTTTGATTTTTTGATGTAATCATATTGCTTAATTATTATCTAAATATCGAATTTGGAAAAACAACAACACTTTCAAAGCCATCCTCTCCAACTGCTGCTACGCCAAAAAAGTAGTTGTCAATTACTATTCCGTCCAAGGTAAATTCTGAAACATCGCCTACGAATCGGCTGTGGTCCCAAGTTGGACTTGTGGTGTCGCGCCAATAGATTTTATAGCCGGTTGCTCCATCTACTTTGTCCCACTTCAATTTTGCTGATGGTTCAACAATACCTCCAATGGCTACATTGTTCGGTGCTGGGGGCGCCCAGGCAAGACTGGCCATAGTTATGGCGTTCACAGCAGTAAGCTTTGCGGCATAACCAAAGTTTACGAATTTTAACTTATCGCCATATTCAATGCCGTTTTCCGTGCGAATGTCTTGATGTTGTTGGTTGTAATTTTCGTGTGCCTCCATAATTCTGATTCCCGCCCAGCCCAAATCGTTAAAGGGCCGATGGTGGCCACCGCGACCAAAACGATCCAAACGGTAAACCATCATAGGATTCATTTCTGGCATATATGTCTTAGTAGTTTTAAAAACGTAACGGGCGAGTTGGCGTGAAATACCATCAACCTCGCCACCGTAAAAACGTCGCATTTGGCGTTCTCGATCTGTTTCGGTTGGAGGGACGGGTTCACTGAAAATCCTAAAGTCGCGATTGCTGATTACGCCATTAACACCTTCAATGTTGCCAATCATATCGTTATTTAAAACGCCGATGATATCCCAACCCTGTGTTTTGGCATAGTCAGCGAAACCTTTTCCACCGAAAAGCCCTTGTTCTTCACCGCTCAACCCCAAATAAACGATACTGCTTTCAAATTTATATTTTGAAAGCACGCGTGCTGCTTCAATAGCTCCAGCCATGCCACTGGCGTTGTCATTGGCGCCGGGCGCATCTTTGGTAAAATCGCTGCCGTCGCTGTTTCGGGAATCGATATCGCCGCTCATAATGATGTAACGATTGGGGTATTTTGTTCCTTTTTGCACAGCAGCCACGTTTACAATCCAAGTATCTTGGGGAACGCGGTCGTTCCCTTCGGCTTTTACGAAATCTTTTTGATAGAAGACATCAAGACAATTGTTGCAATCTTTTGAAATTGTTTCAAATTCATCTTTAATCCATCGTCTTGCTGCACCAATTCCGCGAGTGTTGCTAATTGTATCACTAAATGTATTTCGAGTGCCGAAATTTGCAAGCGTGGTGATATCTGCCTTAATCCTTTCAGAAGAAACAGCGTTTATTATGTCGTAAATTCTTTGCTCGGTCTGTGAAAAGGATGAAAAGGTAAAACAAACTATAATGAAGAAAACAAAACTTTTCATTGGGAAAGTAATTTTGTTTAAAAATACCAAAAAGAACGAAGAACCTACTAAAACTTTTAGAGAATGTAAAAATGTATCTATTTGGATTCAGTCACTATAGCGAGCTTCTTGCCATTTGGGCTGATGGCCATACGGGTAATATTCTTTAAGCCATAATCCTCAAGGGAGGCAACGCGTGTCCATTCCGACTCGCCTAACGTATCGTACATATAGAGTTTGTTTCCGCTTCCAACTAAAATTTGAGTATCGTTTATCCAGACATAATCCTGAATGCCGATAGGCAATTGGGTTACAAAAAAGTTTTCATAGGAATTCATATCCAATAGGTAAAGGTCTAGATTTCCTTCTTCGTTAACCAAAGAATAACTCATTGAATTGGTTTTTGGGACTTTTTGAAGGGAACGTCCTGCATTATAAAACAATGTGTCTGTTTTTTTTGATTGCAAATCTATCAGCACCAAATTCATTTTGTCGCTGTCCAATACTGTTGCAAGTATTTTTTCATAATTGTAAAAAGCAAAATATGCTATTTGTAAATCTTTGATTAATTCTGTTGATTTTCCTGTTTGTGAATCATACTTATACAATCTTTGCAAACCATCGTTGTCAAGCCGAACGGCTGCAACATCATTGCTTGTAGGAAATTTTTGAGGAGAATACTCGCCGCCTTCGGTTTTTTTATTGAACCACTTTTTAGTTTTTGAATTCAAATTGTATTCTGCTATATCACTTTGACCTTCATTGTTTCCTGCAAAAAGAATGGTTTCGTTGGAAGGGAAGGATGGCTGGTTGTTATAACCGTCGTTATTTGAAACTTTTTGTAAATTCAGTAGTTGTAAACCTTCATATGCAGGGGCAATAGCAACAACATAAACATCGGTGTTATCTTGTGCAAAACAGAAAAAAGTTGTGGTAAGGGTTAAAAGGAAAAGGAGCTTTTTCATTATAAATATTCTTTGGTTTTAAAAATAACAAACTTCGCACCAAAATACTGCTAAAAATAAAACCGCTCCATTTCAGGAGCGGTTTTAAGAATAATTTATCAATTCAATTAAAACGGATAGTTGTTCTCCGAAATAACTTTATGGGCAATCGTTCTTCGCAACTCACCAATATTTGGCATATTTTGATATTTGGTGAAACGCTTAAGACCCATAAGCATAGCGCGTTGCTCGTCTCCCTCGGCAAAAGATAGAATCGCTTCTTTTGCTTTTACAGTGATAATATCAACCGCGTGGTAAAGGTATAGTTGCGACATTGCAATTTGTTCTTTTTGCGAATCCTTGCCGAAACGCTTGGCGTTCTTTTCGGTACGTAAAATGGCACTTTCGGCCATGTAGATTTCAATCAAAATATCTGCCGCTGCCATTAGCGTTTGCTGATGCTCTTCAAGTTCGGTTCCGTATTTTTGGACTGCGCTTCCGGCTACCATTAAAAACACTTTTTTCAGTTTTGCAATCATTGCTTTTTCTTCAGAAAGCAATTCCGAAAAATCGGGCGTTTCAAAAGAAGGGATTCCCATCAATTCTGAAGCTACGGCTTGCGCAGGATTCAAAAGATCTACGTGCCCCTTCATTGCTTTTTTCACTAACATTCCAACGGCCAACATTCGATTGATTTCGTTTGTACCCTCGTATATACGTGCAATACGGGCATCACGCCAAGCAGATTCCATTGGGGTATCTGCGCTGTAACCCATTCCGCCGTAAATTTGGATACCCTCGTCACTACAGTTTTGTATGTCTTCAGAAACGGCAACTTTCAAGATGGAACATTCAATTGCGTATTCCTCCACACCTTTCAATTCTGCTTCTTGGTGAGAATTACCAGCTTTTACACGAAGTGCAATTCTATCCTCAATATTTTTTCCAGCACGGTAGCTGGCACTTTCGCCAACATAAGCACTGGTCGCCATTTCGGCCAATTTCAGTTTTATTGCTCCAAAGGAAGAAATAGGCACATTAAATTGAATACGCTCGTTTGCGTACTGTACAGCATTCGCTATAACACGACGTTGTGCATCAAGACTGGCTGCGGCAAGTTTAATTCTACCTACGTTCAAGGCATTCATAGCAATTTTGAAACCTTCACCACGCTCGCCCAACATATTTTCAACAGGAACCTTTGTGTCACTGAAGAATACCTGACGGGTAGAGGAGGAGTGGATTCCTAGCTTCTTTTCTTCCTCACCCATTGAAATTCCGTTTTCGGGGTCGTTTTCAACAATAAAGCCAGTGATGTATTTATCATCTTCAATACGTGCAAAAACAATCATTGTATGGCAGAAACCCGAATTTGAAATCCACATTTTCTGCCCGCTGATTTTGTAATATTTTCCGTCTTCAGAAAGTACGGCTTTTGTCTTTCCGCTGTTAGCGTCACTTCCTGCTCCCGGTTCAGTTAAAGCGTAAGCTCCAAACCATTCGCCAGTGGCGAGTTTTGGAACGTACTTTTTCTTTTGTTCCTCTGTTCCGTAAAGTGTTATTGGTAATGTTCCAATACCTGTGTGCGCACCAAAAGCGGTAGCCACAGAACCAGTTGCACCTGAAATGTAATCGCAAACAAGCATTGTGGTTACAAAGCCCATGCCCAGTCCGCCATATTCTTCGGGAACGGCAACGCCAAGCAAGCCCATTTCGCCAGCTTTGCGCATTATTTCTTCCGTAAGTGCATAGTTTTTATGTTCGAATTCTTCTTTTTTCGGCCAAATTTCTCGGTCAACAAATTCCTTTACGGAATCGCGCATCATTTTTTGCTCTTCGGAAAAGTCTTCTGGGGTGAAGACGTCTTCAGCTTTAGTTTCTTTTACAAGAAATTGTCCGCCGCGAAGCAATTCGTTATTTTTTGTTTCAGTTTCCATTACTCTATAATTTTGTTAAGTTGTTATTTCAAAAATTCATAAACCCCCGCAGCGCCTTGTCCGGTTCCTACACACATAGTTACCATTCCATATTTTCCTTGTAGGTTTCGTTTGCGCATTTCATCAAAAAGTTGCACGGAAAGTTTTGCTCCAGTACAGCCCAGTGGGTGGCCCAATGCGATTGCACCGCCGTTCACATTTACTTTTTCTTTATCCAAACCAAGTTCGCGGATAACTGCTAAAGATTGTGAGGCAAAGGCTTCGTTCAATTCTATAAGTTCCATTTGATCTTGCTTCAATCCAGCTTGTTTCAATGCTTTTGGAATTGCGTAAACAGGGCCAATTCCCATAATGCTCGGTTCTACGCCAACGGCTGCAAAGCTTACCAATCTGGCGATGGGCTCTAGGTTTAATTCCTTCACCATTTCTTCGCTCATAATTACTGCGAAAGCTGCACCATCACTCATTTGTGAAGAGTTTCCGGCAGTAACACTTCCGCCCTGGGCAAAAACGGGACGAAGTTTTGAAAGTGCTTCAACATTCGTTCCTTTTCGTGGACCTTCGTCTTTGTTAACAGTATATTTTTCGGTTACTTTTTTTCCAGCATCATTCACAAAAGTGTACTCCACTTCAATGGGAACTATTTGATCCTGAAAACGATCTTCATCCTGTGCCTTTAAAGCGCGCATCTGACTTGTGTAGGCAAACTCATCTTGGTCTTCGCGGGAAACGTTGTATTTTTTAGCGACTGCTTCAGCCGTTAAACCCATATTCCAGTAATAATCTTCGTGACCTTCCTTTGCCAATTTATAATCTGGAACCGGTTTGTAACCGCCCATTGGAATATAACTCATACTTTCCGCGCCACCAGCGATAATGCAATCTGCCATTCCGGTTTGAATTTTTGCAGCAGCAATGGAGATAGTTTCCAATCCCGAAGCGCAATAACGGTTTACCGTCATCCCGGGAATATCAACAATATCCAATCCCATTAGCGAAATCAAGCGACCCATATTAAGGCCTTGTTCGGCTTCTGGCATTGCGTTGCCTACAATTACGTCGTCAATTCGTTTTTTGTCGAGTTGCGGCAATTCGTCCATAATATATTTAATGGTTTCCGCAGCCAATTCGTCTGGACGTTTGAAACGGAATACTCCGCGAGGTGCTTTTCCCACCGCAGTTCTGTATGCCTTAACAATATATGCAGTTCTTTGTTTCATAATGATTTTTTTTTTGACTTATGACGGTAAGACTTATGACATAAGACTATACCGTTAAAATAAATATTAAATTGAAAGACTTTCCATAAAGCGGATAATCATTCCTTGGATTGTCTGTATTTTAGTTTCTAAATTTTTAAAAGTGTCTTCGGAAATATACCCAACTTCATACGATATAATCAACTGGGTTTCCCATTCATATGAGGAGCCCAGAGCATTTTCCAGATATTGAAGAAAATGCTTGTTAGTTCCTTTGGCAGTACCTTCGGAAATGTTTGAAGCAATAGAGACAGCACAGCGTTGCATTTGGTTGGATAATCCATATGTTTCGGATTTTGGAAACATTTGAGTGATAGCATATGTTTCTTTTGCTATTTCAATTCCCTCTTTCCAAATGTTAAGTTTTCTAAAATTATGTCTTGCTGCCATATATTATTTTTAGTCCTACGTCTTATGTCCTAAAGTCTTATGTCGTTTTTAGTTACGTAGGGGTTTTCCTTTCTGTATCATATGCTGAAGTCGTTCCAGAGTTTTTCTTTCTCCGGTTAGACTTAGGAAAGCTTCTCTTTCAAGGTCAAGTAAATATTGTTCGCTTACGTAGCTTGCTTCGCTCAAATCTCCACCTGCCATAACGTAGGCTAGCTTGTTGGCGATTTTCTTATCGTGCTCGCTGATATAATTACCCGCAACCATTTGGTCGGTCCCAACAAGGAACATTCCCAAAGCTTGTTTTCCAAGTACCTTTACATCTGTTCTCGGAATAGGTTTTGTATAGCCTTGATCCGCCATAAAACGTGCAACAGCTTTTGCAGCTGCAATTTGTCTTGCTTCGTTCACGATTACTATATCTTTTCCTTTTTGAAGAATTCCAGTATCGTAAGCTTCATAGGCCGAAGTGGAAACTTTTGCCATTCCTATGGTCAAGAAATAATCCTGAAGCCTGTTCAATTCCACATCATCTTTTTGAAAAGTATCGCTTGCGCGAAGCGCCATTTCCTTGGAACCGCCACCGCCGGGAATTACCCCAACACCGAATTCCACCAAACCTATGTAACTTTCGGCTGCTGCAACCACACGGTCTGCGTGAAGTGTAAACTCGCAGCCACCGCCCAAAGTCATTCCGCGTGGTGCAACCACAACAGGGATGGAGGAGTAGCGAATTCGCATACTTGTATCCTGAAAATATTTTACGGCAGCGTTCAATTCTTCATATTCCTGCTCTACTGCCATCATAAAAATCATGCCTATGTTGGCACCTACGGAAAAGTTTTTCCCTTGATTGGCAATTACCAAACCGTCAAAGCTGGCTTCAGCGAGGTCTATGGCTTTGTTTACACCCGCAAGTACATCGCCGCCAATGCTGTTCATTTTGCTTCGGAATTCCACATTTAGAATACCATCACCTAAATCCTCAACCACAATACCTTTGTTACTCCAAACTTCCTTGGATTTGCGGATGTTGTCCAAAATGATAAAGGCATCCTGTCCGGGTATTTTTTTATGTATTTTGTCTGGAATACTGTAATAATAGGTATTGCCTTCGCGCACTTCGTAAAAGCTATCCACGCCACTCTCCAGCATTTTATTTACCCAAGAGGCAGGTTCTTTTCCTAAGTCTTTTATTAGTTCAATTCCTTTTTTCACGCCAATGGCATCCCAAATTTCGAAAGGACCATTTTCCCAGCCGAAACCGGCTTTCATTGCATCGTCAATTTTATAAAGCTCATCAGTTATTTCAGGAATTCTTTTGGAAACGTAGGCGAACATTGCGCCGAAATTTTTTCGGTAGAATTCGCCAGCTTTGTCTTCGCCTTTTATAAGAATTGGGAAACGGTCGGTAACTTTGTCAACCGATTTTGTTTTTTCCAAAGTGCCGAAAGATGCTTTTTTGCTTTTTCGGTATTCCATTGAATCGAGGTCGAGCGATAGGATTTCACTGCTGCCGTCATCATTTTTTACTTTTTTGTAAAAGCCTTGTCCGCTTTTGCTTCCCAACCATTTCTTTTCCATCATCGTATCGATGAAACCTGGAATTTGGAAAATTCCGTGCTCTTCGTCATCTGGCACATTGTCATAAATACCTTTTGCAACGTGCACCAAAGTATCCAATCCAACAACATCAACGGTTCGGAAGGTTGCTGATTTTGGGCGGCCGATTACGGGACCGGTCAATTTATCAACTTCCTCAATAGTAAGTCCCATTTCCTTCACTTGGTGAAAAAGGCTTTGTATACCGAAGATTCCTATTCTATTTCCTATAAATGCAGGAGTATCTTTTGCGACCACGGAGGTTTTTCCGAGGAATTTTTCGCCGTATTCATTTAAAAACTCCAAAACTTCGGGCGAAGTTTTTGGACCGGGAATAATTTCAAAAAGTTTTAGATAGCGCGGCGGGTTAAAAAAGTGGGTGCCGCAGAAGTGTTTCTGAAAATCCTCGCTATGGCCTTCACTCATTAAATGTATTGGGATACCCGAAGTGTTTGTGGTAATAAGCGTGCCTTCCTTTCTGTGTTTTGCAAGATTTTCAAAAACCTGTTTTTTTATGTCGAGACGCTCCACTACCACTTCGATGATCCAATCAGCAGTTTTCACTTTTGAAATATCATCTTCAAGATTTCCGGTGGAAATCCGCTTCGCAAAATCCTTGTGATAGAGTGGGGCAGGGTTGCTTTTTATGGCTTTCTGCAAATCGTCGTTTACAATTCGGTTTCGCACCACTTTGTCCTCAAGGGTAAGTCCTTTTTTCTTTTCGGCATCGTTCAACTCGCGGGGAACAATATCGAGCAAAAGCACTTCCACGCCAATGTTGGCGAAATGGCAGGCTATGCCGCTTCCCATAATTCCGGAACCGATTACCGCTACTTTGTTAATTCTTCTTTTTGACATATTTTTTAAAGTTATTGGTTAATAGTTATTCGTTAATTGGGTTATAACTATTTTCCTAATTCCTAATTCCTAACTCTTTATTCAGAGTCGTATATTTTTTTTGAATTGACCAATTCGATGATCGTGTTTGCCACTTTTCTAAACGTTTGCAATTCTTCTTTGGAAACATTTTTTTGAACGGCTTCGTCAAATCCCAAAACCACTTGTTTTGAAAACTCGCGCATTTCCTTGCCGAATGGGGTTAAGTGTATTAAAACCCCGCGGCCGTCCTCAGGATTTGGTTTTCGCTCAATCAATCCTTTTTGTTCCATAGATTTCAAGGTGCGTGAAAGGCTGGTTGCCTCCATTCCCATTTTTGGACCAAGTGCCGTTGAAGGGGTTCCTTCTTCGGGATCAATGCTTATAAGTGCAAAGCCCGTGGCCATGGTGCTTCCTTTTTTTCCAGCTTCCTCATTATACATTTTTGTTACGCTCATCCAAGTGGAGCGAAGTATGTAATCTATTGTTTTTTCCTTCATTAAAAGACTTTGAAAAAATGGAATACCAAAGATACGAAATTTTATTATGCGTGCATAGTATATTAATGGGTTTTTTTTGACTTAGGACTTTATGACGTAGGACGTAGGACTGGTTGACGTAAGACGTGGGCTTTATGTGAAACATGTCCTTCCAACTATTATAAATTACAGCACGAATAGTATTTTATGGTCTTACGTCCTACGTCTTACCGTCTCACGTCTTTTTAGAATAATCCAACTTCCCGTCCACTATTTTTGCGGGGGCCGTATATGGATGTTCGGTTGCTGAATTTTCTGACATAATATGCAACACTTTCCAATCTTCAGCCTTTAAAATATCTGCAATTAAGGAGCGGTGACAACTCCACCACACAGCCTCTGCACACATAATTACAGTATATTTTTCTGAAGCGACTTGCTTAAGAGTTTTTAGGGATTGTTGAAACTGTTCCGTTTGCATATAATCTGCATATCCTTTAAAGGAATCGAGCCGCCAGGCGTCGTTTTTTGAATTTGGCTCTGGTTTTCGGCGGCCACCTAAATCTATGAGATGCATGTATTCAATATCGTTTTCGGGAAGCGATACCTTTAAATTGTCTTTATTGTACTGCGGAAATTTTCGGGAGCCGGGAAAATGGCGAACGTCCACGAGGGTTTCAATCTTGCAGGAATGCAACAGCTTTAAAAATTCCTCGAGGGAACGCGTAGAATGCCCTATGGTCCAAAGCGTTTTCATTGTTAAAAGATGATTTTCTTTTAAAGATAAAAATTTTGGAAAGTCCTTACATAGGAAAAAAGTAGTTTAACGGAACTTTAATTGGCAACAAACTTTAGCCCGATTATGGAGAGAATAAGGGTTGAAATGAAAAACACACGCCAAAATGTAGCGGGCTCGTTGAAGTAGAAAATCCCGACCAAGACCGTGCCCACGGCTCCAATACCTGTCCACACCGCATAAGCAGTGCCGATGGGAAGCGTTTTTGTGGCTTTTATAAGCAGAAACATACTTATAAAAAGACAGATCAAAAAACCTCCAAACCACAATTTGGAATCGAGGCCGGAGGTTTCTTTTACTTTTCCTAAGCAGGCTGCGAAAGCCACTTCAAATAGGCCGGCTATAATTAGTAGGAGCCAATTCATGAATATTTAGGAATTATGCTCATAAATCTTATTGTACAAGTCTAAATACTTCTCTTTGATTACTTTTCGTTTCATCTTCATGGTAGGAGTAAGATGGCCGTCTTCAATGCTCCATTGCTCAGGGGTAAGTTCAAATTTTTTCACCTTTTCCCACTTTCCAAAACGCTCGTTATAAAAATCAACTTCTTTTTGAATACGATCTATAACGGCTTGGTTTTTTACCAATTCCTTTGGATCTGATGGAATATTTCTTCCTTTTTTGCTTCCCCATTCCTTTACAAAATCAAAGTCAGGCTGGATTAGTGCTGCTGGCATTTTTTCGCCTTCGCCCACTACCATTATCTGGTCTATAAAACGGGATTGCTTCATTGCATTCTCGATAAGTTGTGGCGCCACATATTTTCCGCCGCTGGTCTTGAACATTTCCTTTTTGCGATCGGTAATCTTTAGAAAACCTTCACTATCAATTTCGCCAATGTCTCCTGTGTGGAAAAAACCATTTTTCAGTACCTCTTCCGTCTGTTCCTGATTTTTGTAATAACCGCACATTACCTGCGGACCTTTTACTAAAATTTCGCCATCCTCGGCAATTTTAACTTCGGTATCCCTTAGCGGCTTGCCTACTGTGCCAATTTTAAAACCGTGGTTACGCATATCGTTCACGGAAACCACTGGCGAAGTTTCTGTAAGACCATAACCTTCCATTACCGGAATTTGTGCAGCATTAAAAACCCTTGCCAAACGCGGTTGCAGTGCTGCACTACCGGAAGCTATTGCTTTTAAGTTTCCACCCAAGGCTTCGCGCCATTTGCTGAAAATCAATTTGTTGGCAAGTTTCAATTGAGTTTCGTACCACCAGCCATTTTGGCCATAGGGTTCGTATTTTAGTCCCAATTCTATTGCCCAGAAAAAGAGTTTTTTCTTAACTCCCGTAAGTTCGGCACCCTTGGCATAAATTTTATCGTACACCTTTTCTAGCAAACGGGGAACGGCGGTCATCACTTCAGGTTTAACTTCTTTTAGGTTATCGCTAATAGTTTCCAAACTTTCTGCGAAGTGGATGCTCACCCCACAGTATTGGTACATATAGAGAATCATTCGCTCATAGATATGGCAAACGGGCAAGAAACTTAATGACTTCGATTTTCCGAAATCTAAGGGCAAACGCTCTACGCTATATTTTGAATTGGAAGCAATGTTTTTATGCGAAAGCATTACGCCTTTCGGTTTTCCGGTGGTACCGGAAGTATAGATTAAGGTTGCCAAATCATCTTCACTAATGGCTTCCTTCCTTTTGTCTAATTCGTCTTGGTTGCTTTCGTCCTTTCCTTCATCCAAAACTTTTTGCCAGTTTTTCGCCCCTTCAATTTCATCAAAAGAATACACTTCTTTGAGTGAAGGAACATTATTTCTTATTTTCTGGACTTTATCGTAAACTTCCTTACAGGAAACAAAGCAATAAACAGATTCACTGTGATTTAATACATATTCGTATTCATCTTCAGAAATAGTAGGGTAGATGGGCACATCCTGTGCGCCGGTTTGCATAATGCCGATATCGCAAATATTCCACTCGGTACGGTTGGTCATAGATATTATTGCCACTTTATCGTTGGGGTTTACGCCCAATCGCATTAAACCGCGGCTTAACGCGTTGGCCTTATCTATATATTCCTGCGTTGATGTGGCTTTCCATTCGCCATTGTACTTTGTAACGAGGGCTTTTTCCTGAGGATATTTTTCAAGTTGGTAGTATGGGAAGTCGAAGAGTCTTTTTGGTTCTGTCATGATAGTAATGTTGAGGAAGTGAAAATAACAAAATTATTTTAGTTTCTCTCAGAAAAGAAAAAGGAATGACTGTTTGAGTCATTCCTTAAATATACTTCTTTTAGATTAAAATTTTCTATCTAAAAAAGATGTTATTTCTTTTTTTCAATCCACTCCCGGGCATTCACCAACGCTTGTACCCAAGGCGAAACTTCATCTTGCATCCTGTCTTTAGGATAGTATGCCCAATTCCAAGGAAAAGTAGAACGCTCCAAGTGTGGCATCATTACTAAATGTCTTCCTGTTTTATCAGTCATCATGGCAGTATTAAAATCACTGCCGTTTGGATTTGCGGGTAGGGCATCGTAGCCGTATTTTGCAACAATATTATAGTGGCTTTCTACTTTTGGGAAACTGAATTTCCCTTCGCCGTGCGCAGACCAGATTCCTAAAGTACTTCCCGCCATTGAAGACAGCATTACACTATTGTTCTCCTGAATTTTCACCGAAGTAAACACACATTCAAACTTGTTTGTATCGTTATGAAGCATTTTTGGCTTTTCTTCGTCTTCTGGATTCAATAATCCAAGTTCCACAAAAAGTTGGCAACCGTTACAAACCCCAAGGGAAAGTGTATCGTCTTTTGCAAAGAAATTTTTTAAAGCCGTATTCGCCTTCTCGTTATACAGAAAAGAACCGGCCCAACCTTTGGCACTTCCCAAAACGTCACTATTACTAAAACCGCCAACGGCAACCAAAAGTTTGATGTCTTCCAAATCCTCACGACCTTCAATCAGGTCGGTCATATGCACGTCCTTCACCTCAAAACCCGCGAGGTGCATCATATATGCCATTTCGCGCTCGCTGTTGCTTCCTTTTTCACGGATAACGGCGGCTTTAGGACGCTCCCCTCCTTTGGAGGGGTTGGGGGAGGACCCTGTGAAATCCTTTGGAAACTCAAACTTCAGCGGTTGATTTTTATAATTATCAAAACGCTCTTTTGCCAGTCTTTCGCCACTTTGGTTTTTGTCCAATAAATACGAAGTATTGTACCAAACATCGCGCATTTCAGAAATAGAAAATTCTAATTCTTTATTATTATTTTTTATTGAAAGGGAATCACTTTCTGAAACAGTTCCAATCTTTCGGAAATCGATTTTTTTATCAGAAAGCATTTTTTCAACCGAAGCATCTTCCGAAGCTTGAATCACAACACCACAGTTTTCCGCAAATAATACTTTCACCAAATCGTTTTCACCCAAATTTGAAAGATCCAAATCTGCTCCCAAATTCACATCTGCAAAACACATTTCCAGTAACGTTGTAATCAATCCACCCGAGGCCACATCGTGCCCGGCAAGGATTTTTTCATCGCGAATAAGATGTTGTAAAGCGTTGAAAACCGTTTTTACATATTCCGCACTTTTTACAGTTGGCGCATTATTACCGATTGTATTTAGCGTTTGTGCAAAAGACGAACCGCCCAATTTAAAACTGTCCTGAGAAATATTTATGTAGTAAATGCTGCCGCCATTTCTTTGTAAAACTGGCTCCACAACTTTTTTAATATCGTTACAGTTTCCCGCTGCCGAAATAATCACCGTTCCGGGAGAAATTACTTCGCCGTCTTTGTATTTCTGCTTCATGGAAAGCGAATCCTTACCCGTGGGAACGTTGATTCCCAAATCTATTGAAAAGTCTGATACCGCTTTCACCGCCTCATACAAACGTGCGTCTTCCCCTTCATTATTACAGGGCCACATCCAGTTGGCAGAAAGCGAAACACTTTTTAAACCATCCTTTAAAGGCGCCCAAACAATGTTGGTCAAAGATTCAGTAATTGCATTGCGCGAACCGACAGCAGGGTCAATTAATGCTGTTAATGGCGAATGTCCGATACTTGTCGCAACACCTTCCTTTCCGTGGAAATCAAGCGCCATTACGCCACAATTGTTTAATGGAAGTTGTAACGGTCCTGCGGTTTGCTGTTTGGCAACGCGGCCTGTAACGCAACGGTCCACTTTGTTGGTAAGCCAATCTTTACAAGCTACAGCCTCCAATTGAAGCACTTGTTCAATGTAATCTTTTATTTTCGAAACTTCATAATCAGGGTTTTTATAATTCCTGTTTACGGTTTTATCTTTCATTATTGTTGTTGGCGAACTGCCAAACATATCTTTCAAGGCGAAATCCATAGGTTTTTCACCTTTTTCGTTTTCAAAACAGAAGCGTTGGTCGCCAGTAACTTTCCCCACTTCATACATTGGCGAACGTTCGCGGTCAGCAACCCGCTTCAGTTTTTGAATGTTTTCCTTCCCGATAATCAAGCCCATGCGCTCTTGGCTTTCGTTGCCCATAATTTCCTTTGCAGATAGGGTAGGGTCGCCAATGGGGAGTTTGTCCAAATCAATTTTTCCTCCTGTATCTTCAACCAATTCGCTTAAGCAATTTAAGTGTCCACCAGCGCCGTGGTCGTGGATGGAAACTATTGGGTTTTCGTCGCTTTCCACCATTGCGCGGATTGCGTTTGCGGCACGTTTCTGCATTTCGGGGTTGCTTCGTTGTATAGCGTTCAACTCAATTCCGCTATGGAATTCCCCTGTATCTGCCGAAGAAACCGCGGCACCGCCCATCCCGATTCGGTAATTGTCACCGCCTAAAACTACAATCTTATTGCCTTCCTGTGGTTTGTCTTTTATGGCCTGGCTTGCTTTTCCGTAGCCAATTCCGCCGGCTAGCATAATTACTTTGTCAAAACCTAATCTTCTCGCTTCTTCTTCGTGTTCAAATGTTAGAACAGACCCGGCAATCAACGGTTGCCCAAATTTATTTCCAAAATCTGAAGCTCCGTTACTTGCTTTAATCAATATATCAAGCGGCGTTTGGTAGAGCCAATCGCGCTCTTTCATACTTTTTTCCCAGGGACGCTCTTCATTTAATCGAGAATAGGAAGTCATATAAACCGCAGTTCCCGCCAATGGTAACGAACCTTTTCCGCCAGCCAAGCGGTCGCGGATTTCACCACCGCTTCCGGTTGCCGCACCGTTAAAAGGCTCCACGGTTGTTGGGAAGTTGTGGGTTTCCGCTTTAAGAGAGATAACACTTTCAAAATCCTTTTCTTCGTACCAATCGGGCTTGTCGCCGCTTTTTGGCGCCCATTGTTTTACTTTTGGGCCTTTTACGAATGCCACATTATCCTTGTATGCCGAAACAATTTCATTCGGGTTTTCAGCTGAAGTCTTTTTTATTAATTTGAAAAGGGAAGAGGGCATTTCCTTGCCGTCTATTTCAAAGGTGCCGTTGAAGATTTTATGGCGGCAATGTTCACTATTAACTTGACTGAACCCGAAAACTTCACTGTCAGTAAGTTTTCGTCCCAGTTTTTTGGAAAGATTTTTAAGATATTCAACTTCTTCGGAATTTAATGCTAAACCTTCCTTTTGGTTGTATTCGGAAATATTATCAATTTCCAAAATAGGCTCCGGTTGAATGTGGATATCAAAAATATCCTGATCCAATTGGTTGAATTTCTGCGAAAGCATAGGATCGAAAGTTCCTTTTTCAACCTTGTTGTTATGAAATTCCTCGATACGAATGATTCCCTCAACGCCCATATTTTGGGTTATTTCCACAGCATTGGTACTCCAGGGCGTAATCATTGCGGCACGTGGCCCAACAAAAAAATCCGTCGCGTTTGTAGACAGGACGGATTGCTTTATTTTAGGTTGGTTGCCAAAAAGCCACTCCAACTTTTTAATATTTTCCTCTGTAATTTCTCCCTGGGTCTGGACTGCAAAAACAGTGTTTTCAACGTTCCCGAAAAAGTGAATCATCCTTTTAAATATTTGATGTTTTTTGAAGGTGCAAAGATAACCAATTTTGAAGGATTTTTAATCACATAAAAATGTAAGATTTATGAGTTCTCAATTTATTATAAACTTCTGGTTATTAACAATTAATAATTAAGGAAAATGCCTTACCTTTCCTCTTCAATTTTTTAAAATCAAACCATGAAACTTAAAAAACTACTATTTGTAGCCTGTATGCTATTTGGACTGGGAGCATATTCCCAGGAAACTTTTCCACCAGACGAGGTTATCGTTGGAACTTTTATAGGAAAAACAATTCCTTTGAGGGATTTTGCCCTTCAAGAAGAAAATCTTGACCAAACTATTAAGGAAATCAGAATTGTACAAAACGGTTCACGCTATCATGAACAAGTAAATGCAAATGCCTTGCCCACGGGTATTGACCAAACAGTTCAAAAGAACTTTGGAAATATCCAAACTAGGGCGATTGAACAAAATTTTATAGGCGCTTCCTCTTCAGAGTCGGGTTTTGTTCCGCCAGATCCTACAGGAGCTGCGGGTCCGAACCATTACGTTCATGCGGTTAACTCTATCGTAAAGATTTTTGACAAAACGGGCAATCTTGTAGTTGGCCCCGTAGCTTTGGGAACATTTTTAGGAATTGGTTCCAATTCCGGAGATCCCATTGTGCTTTACGATCAATTGGCAGACCGTTGGTTTGTTAGTGAATTTGGTTCATTAAACAATTCACTTGCAATAGGCGTTTCTGAAACAAATGACCCCACAGGTGCTTACAATGTATATCAATATACCTTTGGAAGCTTTCCTGATTATCCCCATTATAGCGTTTGGCATGACGCTTATTATCTTACGGCCAATATTGGAACAACAAATAAGGTTTATGCGGTTGAAAGAGATGTGATGTTGGCAGGGGGAGCCAATCCAAAGATTGTGGGCTTTCCGCTTC
Organism: Aequorivita sp. UBA3180; assembly: GCA_002364215.1. Lineage (GTDB taxonomy): Bacteria > Bacteroidota > Bacteroidia > Flavobacteriales > Flavobacteriaceae > Aequorivita. Next base: position 210,648 of record DEXQ01000008.1, read on the forward strand.
CAGGCGTTACCCAAAATACAAACACGGTTTTAAGTCCAGAACCGGCAAATTTATTGGGGACCACTTATCCTGCAGATGTTCCTGGGTATGTAACATATCTTCAAGATGATGGATGGTCGGGAGTTACTTTTGACCATTTAAAAGTATGGGAAATTGATCTTGATTGGATTACAACAAGTAATTCTACCATATCGGCACCTTTGGAAATACCCACAGCCCCTTTCAATTCTGTGTTTGCTCCTTTTGGATCTGGTGATGTGGCCCAACCAGGCACTAATCAAAAGATTGATATGATAGGCGGTATAATATCGTATGCGCCCAATTATAGAAGCTTCGCCGGTCACAATAGCTGGGTAATCACTTTTAATACAGATATTGATGGCAATGACACTTCCGGCATTCGATGGATCGAACTTCGAAATGACGCTTCAAACCCTTGGTCCATATTTCAAGAAGGCACCTATGCGCCTGCAGATGGAAATAGTCGTTTTATGGGAAGTGCTGGAATGGATGCCGCAGGAAATATTGGCCTTGCATTTAACATAGCCAGTGGTTCGCTGAAAGCAGGAATACGCTATACGGGTAGGTTTGACGGAGATCCTTTGGGTCAAATGACCGTTGCTGAGACAGAAATAATTCCTGGTGCTGGCGTACAAACGTTTACCAATAGATTTGGTGACTATTCACATTTAACTTTAGATCCGGATAATTTCACTTTTTGGCACACAGCGGAATATTTTTCATCAGATAACAACTGGAGAACCCAAATTGCTGCATTCACCCTGTCTGGAGGTTTTGCTAAAGATGTAGGTGTTAATGCCCTAATTCAACCGGAAAATGGAATCTTGACAAATGCCGAAACAGTTGAAGTAAGCATCCGAAATTTCGGAACTGCGGCTCAAGCAAATATTCCTTTGGAACTTCGTGTGGACGGCAACCTGATTGCTTCTGAAACTTTCTCGGGGAGTATAGCTGCAGGTTCGACGGCAAACTATACTTTTTCTCAAACTATTGACTTGTCAAACCCCGGACAAACATATTCTATTCAAGTTAAATCTAATCTGGCGGGAGACGAATTTCCTGCCAATGATCCATTCACAAAAGATATCACACATCTTTTGGCGAATGATGTTGGAGCTTTAGAGATTACAGCGCCAATATCTGGTTCAGGTTTGGGCAACGAAACTATCACTGCAACGATAAAAAACTTTGGGGCTGATACCCAATCAAATTTTAATGTACAGTATGTTATAAACGGTGGTACACCCGTAGTTGAAACTTTTGCGGGGCCTATTGATTCCGAACAGGAGATGAGCTATAGTTTTACGCAAACAGCAGATTTTACAGCACTGGGTGTTTATAACGTAACTGTCTCAACTTCTTTGGCAGGTGATGCAAATGCTGCGAATGATGCCATTACAACCGAAATAGAAAACATTTTATGCCAGCCCTTTTTGAACTGTGAATTTGGTGATGGTTTTCAATTATTTTCAGTTGCAGAAATAAATAATCCTTCAGCTTGTGAAGGTTATGGCGATTTCACCAACCTTGTAGCCAATTTGGCACCGGATAGCACAAATGAATTGACCATAACCACTGGCTATGGCGATCAGTTTGTGAAAGTTTGGATTGATTTCAATGATGATTCCACTTTTACTGCAGATGAAGTTGTAGTTGATAATGTAGAAATTGCCTCCGGGCAAGGTCAGGGAACCTATACAGTCACAATGGATTTGGTTGTACCCGCAGGAGCAGCAATGGGCCCGCACCGAATGCGTGCAAAGACCAATTGGAATGGCCAAGTGCCGGCAGACGCCTGTGAAGAAACCAGTTTCGGAGAAACTGAAGACTATACCGCAAATATTGGAACACTTGGCGTAAATGACTTTTCAATCAGCAAAGGTGATTTGATAATTACTTCAGAAAACAACAAAAATTTTGAAGTAAACTTTATAACAGCATATGAGGGAACAGCTTATTTAGCAATTTATAATATGCTGGGGCAACAACTTAAGGTGAAGATGCTAGATAAAATAGGTAATTCCTTTAAGGCAAAGCTCGATATGGGGGAAGCGGCAAGTGGAGTTTATCTTGTAAGGGTAGGTGGCCAATACACCAAATCTTTTAAAACGGCACGAATTATTGTAAAATAAATTATTCGCTGAAATAATCCAAAAATGAAAAGAGCGGGCATTGCCCGCTCTTTCTATATAATGTTCAATTTTTTTTATTGAACCACAATTTTTTTGGTAATTCTTCTTTCAGAAGAAACCAATTCTAAAAGATAAACTCCGCTGTTGAGATTTGAAACATCCACTTTCTTTTCAGAAGTACTGAAAGTGTTGAATAGTATTCTTCTTCCAGAAATATCATAAACGGAATAGTTTTCAACTGAAAAAGAAGTGTCGTCCTTCACCCAAAGAATTTCTGAAGTTGGATTTGGATAAACTGAAATATTTTCCGCAATAAATTCTTCGGTTCCAATTAAACCCCAGCGATCTTCTGCAGCGGGGCCACCCCAAATAAGCGTTGCCAGATATGGATTGTCAATAAAAGGATTTCGGTTTCCGTAGAAATTTTCCAAATACGGGTTTCGTTGGTCCTCAAAATCTGTAACAGGGTCTTCAGCGTTCCATTGCAAGTAAACTTGTAGCATTTCTGTAGAGCCTTGTAACGCCCCATTACCGTTTAATGAAGGTTTGCAACGATCGCCATATCGGGTGTACATATACATCATTATTCTAGCAACATCACCTTTCCATTCGTCACCGGGATACCAATATCCACTACCCACATCACCAGCGTTCCCAGAGCCATCTGCAAATTTCTTACTTCCGCGGTTGTTGTTCATTTGCTGGTCAGTTGGACGAATGTTGTGTGGATCTGCACCAATTCCGGTAGTGCCATTATCTACATTTCCCATTGAAGGATTTGCGTTTGATCGGGCAAAAGTATGTTCGCGGTTGTATTGACAACTGCTACCTCCAAAATCATCCTTGTCACGGCTTCGGTCTGTAGTGCAACTTCCCGCATCGTCATAACCGTAAAGCAACAAAACATTATTATTGTTTTCAGGGTCTTCATCTGTGATTTTCATGGAATCACGTGTATCGCCATAATTGAAAGATGTGCTTGCATTTTCAATTTTTTGTTGCAGCGCAAAATATAGGTCTTGTCCGGTTAAGGAAAGATTTACATCATTATAATAAGGCTGTTGGGCAAAAAGGGTTTGTAGGCTTAATAAAAGAAATAGGGTAAATATTTTGTTCATTTTTTAATAGTGTTTTGACATTAATCTTTTTTTTGCAGCAAAGAAATATAAAATCCATCAAATCCGCTTTTACTGGGCATTATTTTTTCTTCATTTAACAATGTGAAATCTTTTCCTTCTTCGCGACTTAAGAAAGCTTTCACCTGCATTTCGTTTTCCGAAGGAAGTATAGAGCAAGTGGCATAAACCAATTGCCCGCCCGGTTTTACCATACGCGAATAACTGTCAAGCAGTTCCTTTTGTGTGGCGCGAATATTATCCAAAAATTCGGGCTGTAGTTTCCACTTGGCATCCGGATTTCTTTTTAAAACACCCAAGCCTGAGCACGGCGCGTCAATCAAAACCTTATCAGCTTTATCGATCAATTTTTTTATCACTTTCGTGGAATCAATAACGCGGGTTTCAATATTGAAAATATCGTTGCGTCGGGCACGACGTTTCAGCTCGTTCAGCTTGTTTTCATAAATGTCCATTGCAATCAATTGGCCTTTGTTTTCCATCATTGTCGCAATGTGAAGACTTTTACCGCCGGCTCCGGCACAGGCATCTATTACGCGCATTCCGGGTTTTGGATCGAGCATTTCCGCCACTTTTTGCGAAGAGGCATCCTGCACTTCAAACAACCCGTTTTTAAAAGCATCTGTTGTGAAAACATTGGCGCGTTCCTTCAGCTTTAAGGCATCGGGATAGTTTTTTAAAATCTCGGTTTCAATCTCAAGATCCGCCAATTCATTTTGAAGTTTTTCAACTGTAGTTTTCAAGGTGTTTACTCGTAAAACCACATCTGCCTGTTGGTTTAAAGCAGCAATTTCATTATCCCACTTTTTGCCAAGTTCCTTCTGTCCCAATTCATCCAACCAATCTGGAATAGATTCGCGGTACTTTCTGATTTTTGAAAGTTCATCAAATTTTCCCTTTATACGGCGGGTTGGGGTGTCTTCAAACTGTTTCCATTCTGGGATGGCAATCCCATTCAAAGTTGCCCAAACCGTAAATAACCTAAAAAGATTTGGACGGTCAAAAGGTTCGCGTACTTCGGCAATCTCGGCGTACAACCGTTTCCAACGTACAATATCGTAGGTAGTTTCGGCTATAAAAGCACGGTCGCGGGCACCCCAGCGCTTATCGCGCTTTAAGGTATTTTTTAGCACCTTGTCCGCTTGCTTGTTTTCGTTAAAAATCAAGTGAAGGGAGTCTATGGTTGCGAATACTAAATTTCTGTGTAATTTCATTTTCTGCGTTTTGCGATTGCAAAGGTATCTTTTTAAACTTAGATTTTTGAAATACGAAATACGAAATACGAAATACGAAATACGAAATACGAAGTACAAAATACGAAAGCCGAAATCGAAATAACTTTTAAGTAACTCAGTAACTCAGTAACTCAGTAACTCAGTAACTCAGTAACTCAGTAACCCAATAACCCAATAACCCAATAACCAAGTAACTCAATAACCCAATAACCCATTTGAAATTTTAGAATCATTACTTTTGCCAAAAATTGAATCTATGCGTCTTGCCATTGCCACATTTATTGTCCTTTTTCTTTTTTCCTGTGAAAAGAAAACTGAAATTGAAATCAATTCCGTTGAAATAACCCCCGTTTTTATTGATAGTCTAAGTATTCGTGCCATCCAGCCTTTGGATGAAAAAAGGGTTTGGTTTTCGGCAGATAAGGGAAAGGTGGGATTGATTGATGGTGATACTCCCAAATTGGCAATTATAAAATACGGCGATTCATTATTACACTTTCGTTCTATTGCAACCACAAAAGAGGCGGTTTTCGTTTTGAGTATTGCCAATCCGGCTGTGCTTTATAAAATTGGTTTTAATGGTACCGAAGCTACCAATATAGAAGAAGTTTATAACGAAAAAGGCGAGAATGTTTTTTATGATTCCATGAAATTTTGGAATGATAACGAAGGTATTGCTATTGGCGATCCCGTGGACAATTGTATGTCTGTAATCATAACTCGTGACGGTGGAAATACTTGGGTGAAATTGCCGTGCGAAAACCTTCCAAAGGTTGAAAAGGGCGAAGCGGCTTTTGCGGCAAGCAATAGTAATATAGCCGTTTTTGGCGATAACGCCTGGGTGGCAACTGGCGGAAAAAAATCGCGTGTGATGCATACCGCCGATAAAGGAAAAACTTGGGAAATCTTTGATACGCCAATCCTTCGAGGCAAAGCAATGACTGGCATTTACAGTATTGATTTTAGGGATGAAAAGCATGGAATAATTTTCGGTGGAAATTGGGAAGACAAATCGTATAACGAAGGGAATAAAGCCATAACCAAAAACGGCGGAAAAACTTGGAGGTTGATTGCCAACGGCAAAGAACCGGGATATCGTTCCTCCGTAAAATATATTCCCGGAACAGAAGGGCAGGGGATTGTAGCCATCGGTTCACCTGGAATTTCCTTTAGTGGCGATGGCGGAAAAAACTGGAAAGAACTTTCTAAAGAAGGATTTTTCGCTATTGAATTTGTAAACGATAGTATTGCTTTTGCTTCGGGAAATAACCGGATTTCAAAGTTGGTTTTTAGGGAATAACATTAAGATTTTTCAAGTGGGTATAGACCCAATTAATAATTCGGTTCTATTTTTACTGAAGTCATTGTTAACGACCCTCCAACTGGCTTGTCGTTAAATAATGTTATCATTTCTTTTTCTTCTATTGGTGCTAATATATAAAGTAAAGGCAGTCAATGTTCTGGAGTTGGGATGGCCCAGTCAAAAGCTTTTCCTTGCGCTTTAAAATCGCTGAGTTTTTGGTGGTCTGAATTTAAAATAAGGGTTTTTATATTTTCGTTTGCTTCTGTTGCCCAATCAAAAGCATAGTTTTCTTTAATCTGTTCCAAGCGACCAAGCGCAACTTGTGTGCCTTACAGCCGCTACCAACAATAAAGACACTTTTTTTGCGAAGACTGCTTAGTTCCTTCGCCAATTCATAGTGAAATTCAGCTGGTTTTGAATAGTCTATACTCATTTTCAAGTACAGGAATATCAGTATTTGGGTAGAGGTGTTATATAACGCTCCAAGCACCGTGGTCCAGCCCCATATAATCCAGACCAACCTCGATTTCGGTAATAATACATTGTATTTCCTGTGCCAATTGCGGACTACTGGTGGCCGAATATTACAGCGTTATTTTAGGACTGCTTAAACTCTAGGTTCACCCATATATAAGCCATAGATAGAGTATGAATAGAGTATGAATAAAGTATGAAGCACAGAATCAAAACCCTAGGTTGAGCCCAGTCGAAACCTAATCACTCTTTGGTGGCGGGCAGTGTGACAGTTGAATTAAAACATTATTGTTCTGAAATCGTAATTCCGGCATCATCTTTCTTTGGCAATAAAACTTGAAGTAAAATGGCAATCCCCATTACAATTACACACCCCACCAAATTTAACCACAGATAGGGCATAAGGTCTATATACCAGAAATAGATAATGATAACTTGAGTGATTAGCGCAGCGATGAAAACCGCTTTGCTGCGCACATATTTTATAAAAAATGCAAGTAGAAATATTCCTAGAACATTTCCGTAGAAAATGGAACCGATAATGTTTACAAGCTGAATGAGGTTATCAAATAAATTTGCCGTACAGGCTACCACAATGGCAATAATTCCCCAAAGCAGTGTGAACCCGCGTGATGCTGCCACATAATGTTTTTCACGTTTTCCGGGTACGTTTCGTTTGTAAAGGTCTATGGTTGTGGTGCTTCCCAAGGCATTCAGTTCTGAAGCGGTTGAGGACATTGCGGCACTTAAAATTACGGCTAATAGCAAACCTATCAACCCACGCGGAAGGTTGTTTAGGATGAAATGTATAAAAACGTAATCCTTATCATTTGTTTCGGCATTTGGATTTGCTTTTTTGATCACTGCTACCGACTGTTCCCGCAACTGCTTTTCGGTGTTGTTAAGGGTTTTAATTTCTTGGGCCAAGGTTTGTTTGGAAGCATCACTTTCGGCTTTTGAATAACTTATCTGCGTTGCGGCCAGTTCTTGGTCGATAGCTTCTTTTTGTGCTTCCAAAGCCTTGTATTCAGCTGCATATTCAGATTTTTTTACATCCTTAACGGCAGCAGGATTGAAATGCAACGGAGAGCTGTTGAATTGATAAAAAACAAAAACCATGATCCCCACAAGCAATATGAAAAACTGCATAGGTACTTTTAGCAGACCGTTCATTATTAAACCCATTTGGCTCTGTTTCACACTTCTTCCGGAAAGATAGCGTTGCACTTGGCTTTGATCTGTTCCGAAGTAAGAAAGGGCCAAAAAAGTTCCGCCAATTATCCCACTCCAAAAAGTATAGCGGTTATCAAAATCAAATGAAAAATCGAGAATATCCATTTTGCCATTGGCACCGGCGATTTCAAGGGCTTTGGAAAACGAAATATCAAGCGGAAGATAATTTAGAATTAAAAGAAAAGCAATCAACATTCCGAAGAAAATAACCGCCATTTGCTGTTTTTGTGTAACACTTACAGCCTTTGTACCGCCGCTCACGGTGTAAATAATTACAAGCACTCCGATGATAATATTCAAATAAATCAAGTTCCAGCCCAATACTGCCGAAAGTATGATAGAGGGCGCAAAAATGGTAATCCCGCAGGCCAATCCGCGCTGTATCAAAAATAGGATTGCGGTAAGTGTTCGTGTTTTTTTATCAAAACGGCTTTCAAGATATTCGTAGGCCGTATAAACATTCAGCTTGTGATAAATGGGTATAAAAACCAAACAGATTACAACCATTGCAATTGGCAATCCAAAATAGAACTGCACAAAGCCCATCCCGTCGTGAAAAGCTTGCCCGGGTGTGGAAAGAAAGGTAATGGCGCTGGCTTGCGTTGCCATAACACTCAAACCAATGGTCCACCAATGGGCTGTGTTTCCGCCTTTTAAATAATCGCCCACGTCTTTTTGCTGGCGCGATTTCCATGTGCCGTAAAGCACGATAAAAAGAAGGGTTCCGATTAAAACAATCCAATCAATCTGCTGCATTTAGGCGAAGTTTTGCATTAATAAATAAAACAGATAGATATAAACAGCATTGAACAAAAGCACTAGTGTGTACTTCCATTTCCAGACGAATTTTTGTTTTTCTTCGGTCACTTTCTTAAAATTATTTTCCGATTGAAAGCATATTCGCGAACAATCTGTATGCTCCGGGAACTCCAGCGGGTAGTTCGCGGAAAAAGCTCAATCCCGTATAAATATAATATCCTTTTCCGTATTTGGCCACAAGAAGCGAGCCTTTTGTTTGAGCTTCGTCTTTGTCGTTCATTCCCAGAATTGGTGTAAATTCCTTCGCCCATTCATCGGGGAAATACAAGCCGCGTTCCTGCACCCAGCCCTCAAAGTCTTTTTGTGTGATTTTGTTGGGGGTATTTAAAATGGGGTTCTGGGGCGCCAATATCCTCACTTCTGAAAATTCATCGGTAACACGATCTCGCGAAAGTTTTAGCTCGTAAGGTGCAATATTTTCAGTAACCAAACCGCGACTGGTGTTGTATTGCACGATAATCGTACCGCCGTTTTCCACGTATTTGTTTAAGGCAGTTTGTGCGAAAGCTAGTTCAGGAACGGTATTATAAGCCCGAATTCCAATAACGATTGCGTCAAAATGCTGCACATTTTCTGCGGAAATATTGGAGGGTTCAATTGTCGTAATAGAATACCCAATCTGCTTTAAACTCTCAGGAATTGCATCCCCCGCACCGTTTATGTAGCCTATATTCTGACCTTTTTTCTGAATATCAATTTTTGCAATTTTCGCTTCCGAAGGCAACAAAACACTTTGGTAAGGAATATGGTCATAATCAATTGTAACCAGCTCCTTATCGTAGCTTTTGCCATCGGTGGTTACAATTGTTTGTAAATATCCCTCACTTTGTCCGCTTGGCGGTGTTACGGTAAAATTGAAGGTTTTAGTTTCGCCATTTCTTTCAAGCTGAAATGCTTGCTGTGGTGGTTCAACTTTCCAGCCTTCGGGATGATTTAGGCTTACATTTCCGGAAATGTTATCTTTTCCGGCGCGAACGATTACTGAAACATTTTCAGCATCATCACTTGCAAAAATCAAAACCTTTTCGGAGATAGAGGCCGTGACTTCGGGCAATACTTCCAGTGGGCGATACACTTCACCTTTTACTGGATCGTTAAATTTGTAAATTATGTTTTTCGTGAAAGGAATTGTAAGGTTTCCAAACTGAAGTTCAAAAACTACTTTTTCCAAAGCGGGAGTTTCGGGAAGACCAATCATTGCTTCAGGCGCTGCATACATTCCTTCCGTGCCTTTTTCGTTTAACCAATAAGGGGAAGAGTATGATAGATTGCTATTTCCTGCATTAATAGTTATATCAATATTTTTTTTATCATTAAAAGGCAGTGGTTCCGGTTCATTCCAAAGTATTTTTTCTTCGGAATTTTTAACAGCTCGTAAAACAACAGCTACATTTCCGCGATTAACGGCTTCAATATTCACTTTGAAGATTTCATTCGGGTTTATTGAATTTACTTTGGAAACGGCTTCAATAAAAATGCCGCCGCAATCCAAAATCAATTGCTTTAATTGCTCGAGTTTTATTTTTTGCCAGTGACTATCTTTCAAGTTTGAAACCAACGGGTAGGCTTTCAGCAACTGCGGAAGCATTTCAGAAGGATTTTGAAAGTTGAAACTTTCTTCCAAAGGATTCAAAATCGCTCCAATTTCATTTCCGCCCTCAAGTCGCGACCAATTGGTGTTTATTCCTTCAAAAAGATTATTTTCGGTAGGCTTGCTGCCTTTCAACAATTCCAAATATTCAGTTTCTGCACCACGGGAACCTGTACTGCCAAAGCCTTGCGATTTGTGCATGCTTCGACTCAAAGAGGCTATTTCACCATTGGAAAGCCCTAGGGCAGGGAAGTAGTTTCCAGTTTCCACTGAAACGAGATTCGTTTTGTCTGCTTTTTCAAATTTTTCCTGGCTTCCGTAAAACCACCAGGAAGTATTGAAGAACAATCGCTGTGGTTTCCAAACCCCGTATTCCGTAGCTGATTTTGGAAATTTTGCAGCATCGTCAACCATATCAAAAGCTTCCACACTCAACATAGCCGAAGCTGTGTGATGCCCGTGCGTACTGCCGGGACTGCGATGGTCAAAACGGTTTACGATAATGTCTGGTTTGAATTTTCTGATGGTCATGACCACATCGCTGAGCACCTCGTCTTTGGTCCAAAATTCAAAGGTTTCATTAGGGTTTTTGCTATAACCGAAATCATTGGCACGGGTAAAAAATTGTTGTCCGCCATCCGTTTTTCGGGCTGCAACAAGTTCCTGTGTGCGGATTACGCCCAAAAGTTCGCGTAATTCAGAGCCAATTAAATTTTGCCCGCCATCTCCCCGTGTTATGGAAAGATAGGCAGTGTTTGCATGTACATCGTTGACCAAATAGGAGATGAGCCGGGTGTTTTCATCATCGGGATGTGCGGCTATAAATAGTGCAGACCCAACAAAATTTAATTTTTGAAGATCGTGGAATATTTCAGAGGCAGTAGGTTTTTTGGGAGCTTGAGCGGAGGCAACTATCGTGAGAAATAAAAATAGAAGTCTTAAAAAAAATGATTTATGCATAAAATTATAGTGCTGATTTATTCAAAATCCTTCAAAGATACTTATTTGTGAAAATTATTCGTGTGGGAGGCCTTCCTTATTTTTATCGAGTTCGTGTTGCTGTTCGTGAAACTCTTCGGCCTTTACAATACTCACGCCTTTTTGGAGCATCATGCTGTTGGGGTAGGTAACAATTTCGTTATCTTTTGTGTGCAGAATAATATGAAAAGTTTTTATGTCTTCAATTATACCTTCACAGGGCATCTCCTTGTCATGGATTTTTATATAATCGCCTATTTTGTAGGGAAAGGTGAAAAACATTATCACGCCACTTGTTACGTTGCTGAGTATTGACCATTGCGCAAAAAAAGCAATACCGATAACCGCAAAAACCGATGACATTACCAGCCCCAGATTTCTGAAATCCACTCCCCAAATAAGTATGAGGCCCAAAACCATCAAAAAGAAAACGGCAAAGTCCACGTGTTTCATGATGAGACCCGTGCGGTGTTCAAGTCTTTCTATTTTTTTGGCAAAGTTGCGTACCGTTCTTTTGAGCATCAGTCTTATAAAGAGCAAAATCAGAATCAGGGCGGCAGATTCAATAAGTTGAAGGGTGTGTTCTTGAATATTCATATTTTTTATTTCAGTTGCAGCGTATCGCGCAAATTGAGATTCTCGTTTCTGTTTTTGGTCCAATAATCACTTTTAATCCTTTTCAGTTTTGTGGCAGTGGTTTTTAATCGCAACGTGTCGTTCTGGTCTGCTGCGTTAACTTCTTCCCACTTTTCAATTTCATACGGAAAGGTGCTGTTGAAAAAGAGCATCAATTGCCGCTGTAGATCAGGGTAGTTTAAAGTGTAAATGGTTATGGAATCGCCCTGTTTCAAACTGGCGAAAGCATTGTGTTCCCTAATTTCCTTATGCCGAAGTCGCAAATATTCAAACGAAGGAATAATCATCACATCGCCCGTTGGAAGTTCTTCGGGATTGATTCGGATAAGATTCCAAAGTTCGTTTTCCAAATAGGTTTTCGGCAAAGAAAGCTTTTGGTCGGCCTCGCCTTGAAAATAGGAGTGACTTTCAATTTCAAAATCCTCACGATTGTTAAGTTGCATATAAGCTTGGCCGCACCATTCCTGCACGCTGTTTGTAATTTTCAGCGGATGCTCCTTTTCTGCAATTGGGCTGAAAGTGCTCGTCATTATTGAGTAAGGATAAATGCCGGTATTGAAATTCTTCATTTGGTTCAGCTTCATCACCGAAACATTTTCTTCTGAAGGATTATTTGCCTTAACCTGCGCATCTGCTAGAAAATCTTCCGTGACAAAAATATTAACTGCCGTTCCCTCACGAATTTCACCGTAACGCTCTTGCATCAGGCTATACGAAGTAATTTCTGCGGTTCCGCTGTACCAATACTCTTTAAATTCTTCTGAATTGTTGCGCGGTGCAGCTGTTTTGGAGGTTTCCTTTTTAGCTAAAATTAGTTGTGAATCACTTTTTTCTTCGGAAGAATTGCAACTGCTTAGCACTGTCAAAATAACGAAGAGAAGGAAAAGTTTGAAAAAGTTCATTATTCGTAGAATTTTATCCAAAAATACCACAAATTCAACGGTTGGCAATCTCGCTTAACGTTTTATAAACAAGTCGCGTTGGCAACCCCATTACGTTAAAATAGCAGCCTTCTATTTTTTCGATGCCAATGTAACCAATCCATTCCTGAATACCGTAGCTTCCTGCTTTATCAAAGGGTTTGTAGTTTTCTATGTAAAAATCGATTTCTTCTTCGGATAGTTTTTTGAACCAAACCTTTGTAATATCATTCACCGTTTTCTGAAACTCTTTTGAAGTAAAACACACCGAAGTGATGACCTCGTGCATTTGTCCGCTCAAATTTTGAAGCATTTGTTTGGCTTCCTTAAAATCTTTAGGCTTTTCGAGGGCTTTTCCGTTCAGCCAGACAATAGTATCGCTGGTTATTAGAACATCATTTTTATTTAAATCTTTAAATACTGAAGCTTTAAGTCGGGAAAGATAATCCGTAATATTTGAACGGTTTAATTCTTCAGAATAAATTTCTTCAACTTCTTTAACTTGAATGGTAAAATCCAAATCCAATTTCTTAAAAAAAGCTTGCCTTCGCGGCGAACCGGAGGCAAGAATGATGTTGTAGTTTTTTAATTTTTCGCGAAGCATTTTAAGTTTCTGGTTTCAGGTTGGTTTTTATAAAGTTACAAATCCATACAATGGAATGGAACAAATGCCCAAAAACATGATGATTTTCAACAATTTTGAAAGAAAACCGTATTTGTTTGGTGTATCGGCATCATAAGATTTTATGCAAAAGTAGAGTAATGGTGCAAGAATGACGAAAAGGAAATACAACATTATAATTTGCTGATTGTATAAATATTCATACATATAAAAAACGACGCCAAAGACCATCAAAAGGCATAAAACGAATACTATTGTAGATGTTCTTTTACGCCCTAAAGCAATGGCTAAGGTGTTCATTCCTCCTTTTTTATCGCCGTTAATATCTTGCAGGTCCTTTACAATTTCACGAATAAAATTTATTGAAAAAGCAAACAACGCATAATGCAAAACTATTTTAAAAACCGTGGACTGCATAGCTTGGTTTTGTAGGGTTATAGTTGGAAGCAAATCGAAAAGTGCCACAATTATCAGGCTCATTGCAACCAAAGCTGAAATCAAAATATTTCCAATAAGCAACATTCCCTTCAAATATGAAGCGTACAAATAAAGCAGTGCAGAAAAAACGATGAACAACGCGGCAAAACCTGGCTTTTCTATAGTGTTGGCCAGATAAAAACCTATTGCAACACCGGTGATGTTCAATATTATAAAAAGCCTGTTTGCTCTTCTTTCCGAAATCTTTTTGCCAATCAAAACTTTACTGGGTTTGTTGATTTTGTCAATTTCAACATCGTAAATGTCGTTGATGATATTTCCCGCAGCTGCAATGCAGATTGTTGCTATTACTAGCAATGCAAAACCGAAATGATTCAAGGCTGTTTCTACCCTAAAAGCTTGAAAAAGACCATATTTTATGAAAACCTGTGCTAATGCGATGAACAGTAAGTTTTGGTATCGGATGAGGTTTAGGTAGTTCAAGGTTTAATTTTGAAAGTTTTATATTCTATGAAAGCTTTTTGCATTACAGATAGCGGCTGGTAGATTTCCGGCACCCAGCTTAATCATATTTTGCACTTACACCTTTAGTAACCAGCCATTTTCCCTGTACTTTCAGCACTTGTTCAATCACATCGCGAACGCAGCCTTTACCGCCCTTTTTATGGGAAACATATTTTGAAATCGCTTTAATTTCAGGAACGGCGTCTTGCGGACAAGTAGGCAGGCCAACTTCCTGCATAATTTCATAATCGGGAAGGTCATCGCCCATAAATAAAGTGTTTTCTCGTTTTATGTTTTTGGTTTTTAAGTAGTCTTCCAGAATTTTGGTTTTGTGGTGGGCGCCTAAAAAGATGTCCTTCACGCCCAAATTTTGAAGCCGAATGCGCACGCCTTCATTGGAGCCACCTGAGATAACGCAAACATTATAACCTTGGTCAATCGCTGTTTTTAGTCCGTAGCCATCTTTAATGTTCATGGTCCGGAACATTTCCCCCTGTGTATTTACTTGAATTGTGCCGTCCGTTAGTACGCCGTCAACATCAAAAATAAAGGTGGTTATGTGTTTTAAATATTCTTTATAGCTCTTTTCCATATTTCTGGTTTAATTGCTCTGTAAACAGTTTGTAGAGTTTTGCATGGGGGCTGTCTGTCAACAAATGTAAATGTTTTTCAATAGTTTTTTTGTCGTTCCGTTTTGCCGGGCCGGTCTGCGCTTCTTCGGGGGAAAGGGTTTTAATCTTTGAAGCGGTTTCGGCAATCAGCGGTTTCAACAAATCAAACGGTAAATCTTCCTCGTTTAAAATTTCACTGCCTATTTCATATAAATGATTGACGAAGTTATTCACAAACACCGCTGCCAGATGCAACTTTGCTCTTTTTTCTGAGGAAATTTCCACCACGTTTTCTGAAATGGTTTCGCCCAACTTTCGCAGTAAACCTAAATCGTTGGGGTTTTCGGCTTCTATGCAAATAGGAATCTCTTTAAAGTCAACCTTTCTATGTTTTGAAAAAGTCTGCAACGGATAAAAAATACCGCGTCGGTTTTTTGAAGAAAGCACCTTCATAGCAGCACCGCCCGAAGTGTGCACGACTAATTTATTTTGAAAAGCTAATGATTCGGAAAACCTTGAAATGGCATCATCGGGAATCCCGATTATATAAATATCAGCCTCCGCAATTTTTGAAATATCATCAGTAAACTGAATATGCTCAAAAGATGAAATAAGCTTAATATAATTTCTGTTAAAAACCTGTATTACAGAAATTTCAGTATTTTTATTTAAAGCGTTGAGTAAATGACTATTTACATTTCCGAAGCCTAAAAAAACTACCTTTATCATAGTGCGAAGTTAGTATTTTCTTTAATCTTTTTACACTTCTCTTTTTGCGTTTCTCAACGAAAAACTTTGTGTTTTATCAATTTTATCTCACCGTCCTGCTCCAGCTGTTTTATTGCACGGATTACAGTTTCAACCCGTTGTCCTGTTAAATCTGCAATTTGTTGACGGGTTAGTTCCACTTGAAAAAGTCCTTCGGAGCCATATTTTCGTTTTAAAAAATCTATTAGAGTTAAAATACGGTGTTCGGGAGGATGTACTGAGATTTCCTTTAAAATGGTGGCCTTGTAATAAAGCCGTTTTGCAAGCGCTTTGGTGAATTTTAAATTTATTTCCGGATTTTCGGTAAGCAATTCAAACAATTTTGTTTTGTTCAATTTGTATAGTTGCGTTTGTTTTACCGCCGAAGCAGAGGCAGGATATTTAAAATCGCCCAGCAAAGGTGGTTCGCCAAAACTTTCGCCATCATAAAAAATGCCTTGCACAAATTCTTTTCCCTGTTCATTAAGGTTGAACATTTTAACCTCGCCGGTCTTAATCTGAAAATAGAAATCCGCCCGTTTCTTTTCGTGTAGAATTATTTCCGAAGCATTAATGTTTTCAAGCGTTGCGTTGTAATTTATTAGTAGACTTTCAGGAATCATTTCTTTATGATTTGCCTCATAAATTAAGGCCTGTTTCGCATTGTAAATTTACACCTTAAAATTCAAAACCCTATTTATAATATGAAAACACTTTCAATAAAAACACTGCAAAAAGAATTTGAAAATGATTTTTACATGTACATTCCGCTAACCATTATTTTGAACAGCTGTATCGGCTCTATTGCCGCTATGACGGTTTTGGCCCAGGGTACTGGTATAGTTTCGGGCGTTGAGCTAACTATCTGTGTGGCCTTATGTATGGGATATAATGCAGCCTTGTTGGCTGGTTCAAACCGAAAATTTTCTTTTTGGTTACTTATAGTGAGCCTAATTGCCAACTTACTGCTGATTTTGATAACTTTGCTATAGATGAAAAAGAAAATAGAGTCCCGAGAAGATGTGTCTTTGCTAGTAAGAACGTTCTATTCAAAAATTAGAAAAGACACACTTCTAGGGCCTATTTTTAATAGAATCATCACCGATTGGGAGACTCACTTAGAATTGCTTACCGATTTTTGGGAGACGAATCTTTTCTTTAAAAGAAAATACTTTGGAAACCCTATGCACGCTCATATTGAGGTAGATAAGAAAGTGGGTGGTACCATTAATGAACTCCACTTTGGGACGTGGATCAATCTTTGGCATGAAACCATTGATGAGCTTTTTGAAGGCGAAACAGCCAATGTTGCAAAAAACCGTGCCCGAAACATGGGAACTTTCATACATCTGAATATTTTCAACGCCAGAAAATAAGATTCAAAAAACGACAATAGTTAACAGATTTCAGTAGTCTAAATGGGCGCAATTCCTTATTTTTGCGCCAAAATTTCCTGTAATGCAAAAAAAGATTGCTTCCGTTCTTTTCTCTACCCGTTTAACCGCCGTTTTATTTATAGTTTTTGCAGCAGCCATGGCCGCGGGAACCTTTATGGATGCTGATTCCCAAAGTCCGCCAACGCCTTATACACGCGAACTTATATACAATGCGTGGTGGTTTGAGGCTATAATGTTGCTCTTTGTAATCAACTTTGTTGGTAATATTTTTCGATATAATCTTCACAAACGCAAAATGTGGGCTTCACTGATGCTTCACGTATCTTTTATTTTGGTGATTGTCGGTGCTTTCGTAACACGCTATATAGGTTTTGAAGGTGTGATGCACATTCGCGAGGGACAAACGGAAAATACTATTCTTTCAGAACAGGCCTACTTGGATGTTTTTATTGATGGTGATTATATTATTGACGGCGTAGCACAACGTCGAAAAGTGAAACCCAAAAAATTAAGGCTTTCAGAAAAACTTAACAATGACTTCCGAATAGAAACCGATTATAACAATCAGCCAGTAATAATAAAATTCAAGGAATTTATAGATGGTGCCGTAGAAGGTTTGACGCCAAACGAAAATGGTGAGGAATATATAAAAATCGTGGAATCTGGCGATGGCGAGCGTCACGACCATTGGGTAAAAGTGGGAGAGGTCTCAGACATACATAACATTCTTTTTGCGGTAAATAAACCTACTGATGGAGCAATTAACATCACCTATTCCCAAGATGGCAATTATACTATTTCCAGCCCTTTTGAAGGTGATTATATGATAATGGCAGACCAATCTCAAGGAAAAGTGGTTGCAGACAGCGTACAACCATTTAACCTTCGCTCCCTTTACCGTATGGGTGGAATTTCATTCGTGGTTCCGGAGCCGGTTACCAAGGGAGAATTTGGAGTTGTAAAGGCCTCTGAAGGGCAACCCAGCAATCAAGATGCACTAATTCTTGAAATAGCTTCTGGAGATGAAACAAAAACTGTTTCCTTACTTGGCGGAAAGGGGACTGCCCCAAATCCTGTTGAAACTGAAATTGCAGGTTTAAAGGTTTATACCAGTTATGGTTCAAAGGAAATCGAGCTTCCGTTCAGTATAACCTTAAATGATTTTATTGCCGAAAAATATCCCGGTACCGAAAAAGGGTATTCGTCCTTCAAAAGTAAGGTTACCGTAATCAACGAGGACAAGACCCATTTTGATTCCGATATCTTTATGAATAATGTGCTTGACCACGAAGGCTACCGTTTTTTCCAGTCTGGTTTTGATCCCGATGAAGGTGGAACCATTCTTTCCGTTAATCACGATTGGTGGGGTACTTGGATAACCTATATTGGGTATTTCTTTCTTTACCTAGGTTTAATGGCTATTCTTTTTAGTAAACATAGCCGTTTCGGAAAATTGGAAGAAATATTGAGCAGAATAAAACGTAAAAAGAAAAGCATGGTTACTACCATCGTTTTGCTTTTCTCGTTTGCTGGATTTGCGCAGCAGCATGCACCTTCCGTACATACGCCACCGCCCAAAGCACAGATTGATTCCTTGATTAAGGCAAACGCAGTAAGTAAGGAACACGCCGCTGAATTTGGCCATTTAATAATCCAGGACAATGGGCGAATGAAGCCAATAAACACGTTTGCAAGTGAACTATTGCGAAAAGTTAGCAGAAGCGAAACCTATGAAGGTCTGGATGCAAACCAGGTTTTTATTTCTATGACTGAATTTCCTCGTCTCTGGGTAGAAGTTCCGTTGATTGCCCTAAAACGCGGCAACGACAGTATTCGCCACGTGGCCGGTGTACCCGAAGGCCAAAAGGATATTGCCTTGCTTGACCTTTTTGATGAAAAAGGAAATTATAAGTTGGAGCCTTATTTGGAAGCCGCAACGCGCACAAATACACCAAACCAATTTCAAAAAGACTTTATACGTGCCCATGAAAACTTTTCACTTTTGAATGCCGCTTTGAGCGGAAGTATTCTGAAAATATTCCCAATTCCCGGAGATGAAGGTAACAAATGGGTTTCCTATCCTGAATTGGGTGAGGCCAATTTAAAGGGAATGGATTCACTTTACGCCAAAAATATTCTGCCGCTTTACTTTGACAGTTTGAAGAAAGCGCGCGAAAGTGGCGATTATAAACAGGCGAATGAATTTTTGGAAAGCATTACCAATTTTCAGAAAAAATATGGCGAAGAAGTGATGCCTTCAGAAAACAAGCTTCGTGCCGAGACAATCTATAACAAAGCAGATATTTTCAACAGACTTTATAAATATTTTGCGGTCTTCGGAATTTTAATGATGGTGTTTATAATTGCACAGCTTTTTAAAGATCGAAAAATACTTCGCACCCTTATTAAAGGTTCCAAAATTATAATGTGGGTCTTCTTTGCAGTGATGACATTAGGCTTGGCATTGCGCTGGTACATTAGTGGCCACGCGCCTTGGAGTGATGCATACGAATCTGTAGTTTATGTAGCTTGGGCCACCATTTTCTTTGGACTCGCTTTTGGAAGAAAAAGTGATTTAACCGTCGCAGCCACGGCATTTGCAGGTGCAATCATCCTTTGGGTTGCGCACGAGAACTGGTTGGATCCATCAATTTCTACTTTACAGCCGGTTTTGGACAGTTATTGGCTAATGATTCACGTGGCAGTGATTGTTATGAGCTACGGACCTTTTACGTTGGGTATGATCTTGGCAGCGGTTTCCTTGTTTCTAATGATTTTTACCACCAAAGGCAACTATAAAAAAATGGAAATTAATATCAGCGAACTTACTGTTATTACAGAAATGGCGCTAACTGTAGGGTTGGTTTTATTGACCATCGGTAACTTTTTGGGCGGACAGTGGGCCAACGAGAGTTGGGGGCGCTATTGGGGCTGGGATCCCAAAGAAACTTGGGCGCTTATCAGCATTATGATTTATGCATTCGTTATCCACGCCAGATTGGTGCCGGGGCTTCGCGGCCGTTGGACATTTAACGTTTTGGCAATGTTTGCTTACGCTTCAATTATGATGACCTATTTTGGGGTGAATTTTTACCTAAGCGGACTACATTCCTATGCAAGCGGCGATGCGCCTGCTACGCCAACATTTGTTTGGTGGATTACGCTATTTGCAGCTATTTTGAGTGCGGTGGCATATTTTAGATATAGGAAATTTTATGGGAAGAAAAGGCCCCCTAACCCCCGAAGGGGGAATTAAAAAAACCACGAATTCACGAAATGTTTTTGAAATAATTCGTGAATTCGTGGCAGAAAAAAATCGACAATCTAAAATCGTCAATCGTTAATCTTAAATCATTAAACCATATCTTCCGGCTTCACCCATTCATCAAATTCTTCCGCAGTTAAATAGCCAAGGTTTACAGCTTCTTCCTTTAAGGTAGTTCCGTTTTTGTGTGCCGTGTTTGCAATTTCTGCGGCTTTATAATATCCAATTTTTGGGTTTAAAGCCGTAACAAGCATCAAGCTGTTGTTCAATTGCTTTTTAATTACTTCGTAATTTGGTTCAATTCCCTGTGCGCAATGAACATCAAAAGAAACACAGGCATCGCCAAGCAATTGTGCCGATTGAAGGAAATTAGCAGCCATTACAGGCTTGAAAACATTTAGTTCAAATTGGCCCTGCATTCCACCAACAGCTATCGCCAAATCATTACCAATTACTTGCGCACAAACCATGGTTAACGCTTCGCATTGTGTAGGGTTAACTTTTCCAGGCATAATGGAAGACCCGGGCTCATTTGCGGGAATATTGATCTCGCCAATCCCGCTTCTTGGACCGCTGGCAAGCATCCGAACATCGTTCGCTATTTTGTTTAATGAAACAGCCAATTGTTTTAAAGCGCCGTGGCTTTCCACAAAAGCATCGTGGGCTGCAAGTGCTTCAAACTTGTTTTTTGCCGTTACAAATGGTAAATCAGTAAACTCTGCAATATATTCGGCAACTTTTACATCGTAACCTTTTGGAGTGTTTAAACCTGTTCCAACGGCAGTTCCGCCCAAAGCGAGTTCAGCTAGATGTGGAAGGGTATTTTTTAATGCTTTAATTCCGTGCTCAAGTTGTGCGGCATAACCACTAAATTCCTGCCCAAGGGTTAGGGGAGTGGCATCCATAAAATGGGTGCGGCCTATTTTCACTACATTTTTAAATTCATCAGCTTTACTTGAAAATGTTTTTTGAAGTTGTTCAACACCGGGAAGTGTGGTTTCAATCAACTTTTTATAAGCAGCAATGTGCATTCCTGTTGGGAAAGTATCATTTGAAGATTGTGATTTATTCACATCATCATTCGGCTGAAGTGTTTTATCGCCTTCACCAATTGTTTTACCAGCAATTTGGTGGGCACGGTTAGCAATTACTTCGTTCACGTTCATATTGCTTTGGGTGCCGCTTCCGGTTTGCCAGATTACCAATGGAAATTGATCATCGTGTTTTCCTTCCAGAATTTCATCACAGACCTTTGCGATCAAATCTCTTTTTTCTTCCGAAAGAATGCCAAGATCGCAATTTGTATAGGCGGCGGCTTTCTTCAAATATGCAAAACCATAAATGATTTCCAATGGCATGGAAGCCTTTGGTCCAATTTTAAAATTTTCAAAGGAACGTTCCGTTTGTGCGCCCCAAAGTTTATCGGCAGGTACTTTTACCTCGCCCATGGTATCTTTTTCTATTCTATATTGCATTGTGAGATGGTTTATTTTGAATTAATTAAACTTTTTTGCAAAGCTTTTTATTTTGATGCAAAGGTAACGAAAAGGCAAAAGTAGTTCAACCCGCACGGCTGTTTATTTGTTGTGAATAAATCGAAAAGTTTTGTAGTCGTTTTTCAAAAAAACCTATTATCTTTGGGGCATCATTTAAAAAAAGCTGCATCATGTTTACATTTGAACAATATCTAGGTTTTCTTGCATTTTTAGCCATCCTTACTATGGGTTTTTGGTTGATGATCTTTTTGGTAAGTATTCTTCCTTATTGGATAGGCGGAGCACTTTACGAAAACTGGAAATTGAAGCGTGAAGCGAAACGTAAGAACGAAATGAAGTAATTACTTCAATATTTTATATGAAAAAGGGAACCAACTTGGTTCCCTTTTTTTATTGCAATCAATCTTGTTTAACCTTCAAAGCCACCCTCATCATCACCGTTACCATTTCTTTCAGGGCGCTGGCGTTGCTTTTTCTGATTAAATCTATATGTAAACGTAAGTGTTACCTGGCGTTGTCTCCACTGAAATTCGCTTTCACTGGTAAACGTATCGGTTGTAGTCAGACTGTTTCTTTTACGTGAATTGAAAAGGTCTCGTGCGTTCAAAGCTAATGTAGCGTTATCATTAATAATGTCTTTGCTCATTGCCATATCGACGGAGAGTATGCCTTCAGATTCTGTTTGGGAGTTATTGGATGGCCCTCTGTAAAAAGCATTGGTCTGCCACTCAATCTTTGCGGGAAGTTTTACTTTGCTGCTGAAACGCCCAAAATAACTAGTGTTTTCGGCACCGTAATCTACATTGTTATAGAACCCTTCAGTTTTGAACAGAAAATAATTGAAACTTCCGTTTAGGTTAAGCCATTTTGTAGGATTATAAAGCAATCCAAATTCAAAGCCATAACGTTCGTTGGTGGAAAGGTTTATAGGAATAGTACGGATTACGGGAATTCCATTGCTGGTTACTTCTCCGGTTTCCTCTTGCACTCTTTCAAAGGCATCGGTTTCGTACTGGTAATAGATAGAGGATGTTAATGTAAGTTTCTTCCAGCGTTTTAAATACCCTAAATCAAAAGCGCTTGCGTATGCCGGATCCAAATCAGGATTCCCCTGGAATACATTTGCTTCACTGGAACGTGACGGGAACGGGTTAATGAACCAGTTGCGCGGTCTATTTATACGTCTGTTGTAACCAAGCGTGATGTTTTCGTTTTCCTTTAGCTCATAGGTAAGATTTACCGTTGGAAAAAGACCTGTATAGTTTTTATCAAAATTTAAGTCAAAAGCAGTGCTGCCAGTAATATTTTCAGCTTCAACTTTACCCTTTAATTGTGTGTTTTCCAATCTAAGCCCTAATAGGAAAGAAAACTTTCCCATTTTATTTCCATATTGCGAATAAAAGGCGTGTACGTTTTCGTTATAGGTGAAAATATTTGAAATGCTATCATTTCTTATAAAATTGCCCGTAGTACCATTTTCCTCAAACAGAGTATAGTCTGTAATGGATTCTTCAAAATTACCGCGATAGCCTGCTTCAAACTGAGCGTTTTCACCTATAGGAAGCACATAATCTACTTGCGCTAAATATTCTTTCTGGTCTTCTTTTTGAATGATATCTTCAGCTGGCAATGTTTCCATTGCTGGAAAAATAAGTTCTTCCGTGATAAAGGATGTTTCGGTTTCCGTATCGTTCTCATATTGAAAATCGGCTGTAAGCTTGTGGCCGTTATCGTTAAATTCATTTACGTAATTCAATGATAATTGATAGGTTTCGTCATCTTCACCTTCGTTTTCAATTCTCGTAATCTGTTGTTCAACAGTATTGTCGTTGTAGTTGAAGGTATTGTTTGTAGTTTCATCATTACCATCTCCTTTGCGGTAAAATGCACTCGCCGTAACGGAAGAGCGATCAGTTAAAAAATATTCAATACCCAAGTTGGTATTGAATCCTTTTCCCATACGCTCGTATTTTCTGCGCTCTATAACCTGATCGAATTGAGGATCTATTGTCACGGTGTTTCCATCGTCATCCAAAATGGTACGGGAGAAATATCTATTATCAAAAAAGGCATTTCCGGGACTGTTTCGGTAATACACGCCCGTGGTGTTGAAAATATTAAACTTGTCGGTTCTTAGGTTAATATTACCTGTGGCGTTACTATTTAAAGGTACTCCCAAACTGGTGCTGAGCGAGCCGTTTAGGCCAAGTGTTTTTTCTTTTTTGAGGATGATGTTTAAAATTCCGGCAGTTCCCTCGGCATCATAACGGGCAGAAGGTGAAGTAATAACCTCTACGCGCTCTATGGCTTCTGCGGGCAGCTGTCGCAAAGCATCGGTAGAGCCGAACCCCGCAATTGCAGATGGCTTGCCGTTGATAAGAATGCGTACGTTGTCATTTCCGCGGAGCGCAATGGCGCCATCTACATCTACCGTAACCGAAGGAACATTGTTCAATGCATCACTAACGGTAGCGCCACCTGCAGTAAGGTCCTTACCTATATTATATATTTTTTTATCAAGCCTTACTTGAACTTCAGTGGTCTCAGCACGTACCACAACTTCATCTAAACTAGCAGCATCCAAAGCCAGTTTTACTGTAGGAAGGGTAGTATTTTTATTTAGGTTTTGGTTTGGAACTTCTTTTGATTTATAGGAAATAAACTCATATTTCACAGTATAAACACCTGCTGGTACATCAATGCTGTATTTTCCCTCGGTATCTGTTATTCCTCCAGTAACGGTTTTTCCTTGTTTGTTTATGAAGGAAACAGTAGAATATTCTAAAGGATAGTCAGTGCCTTCTTCAAGAATAAGGCCTTTAACGTTAACTTCTTTTTTTTCAGGATTTTGTGCCATCAAGAGGGAGGTGGCAAATGCGAATAGTACTAAGAGGTTGATTTTCATGTAATTTTTAGCAATTTTGACACACGAAAATAGCCGTGGTTTAATTAGGAACTGCTAAATTTCTGTTAAATAAAAATCCTGAAACTATAAAATGTCAAGCACTTTCTCCGGGGGTCTCCCTATTACTGCATGGGTTCCCTTAATTGCTATAGGCCGTTCAATTAACTTGGGATTTTGAATCACGGCATCAATTATTTCTGCGTTGCTCAGATTTTTGCCTTTGTAGTTTTCTTTCCATAGCGTTTCTTGCGTTCGCACAAGTTCTATGGGCTCTATTCCCAAAAGTTCAATAACCTGTTTCAATTCTTGGTGGGTTGGAGCGTTTTCAAGATATTTTATAATTTCAATGGTCTCGCCTTCTTTCTCCAAAAGTTGAAGTGCTTGGCGCGATTTGCTGCAACGTGGGTTATGGTATAGTGTTGTCATTCTAATTAATTAATGTTAGTTTACTTTTTTTATAATTTGTCCAACTCCAATCTATAGTCATATTGCAAATCCTCGTGTAGTGTTTCCACTTTTTTTGATATATAATCTATTTGTCGATTGTACAAATTGGTGAGAGTCGTGTTTCTTTTTATGGATGGTTTGAAATCCTTTAGCTTTTCGCAAAAATAAAGCAAAAGCTCTACTTCGGTTTCTTTCTTTTGTGAATAGCGAATGAATTTTTTCAGCTCTCTCAAAATTTTCCGAACGCTCTTTTTTATATAGAAAAATGTTTTAGTATTTATGGATTCAAAATCTGCATCAACTTTATTTTTGATGTTTTGGACAAAAGCTTCTTCATTTGCAGATTCAAAAAGCAAATAGGTGAGCAGTTCCTTATTTTCTTTTTTGAATTTTGAAAGCCGAAGGCAAAGCTCCAGCAATTCCTGAGTGGAACGGTGGTTTAGTTCGGTTTTTATTTCTTTTAAGGATGCTGCTTTCATCGTTTTTTATCTGTAAAGCTAAAAATACATCTTATTATTTCTTGAGTAATATATATTTTAAAATTAAAAAATTGGCGATTGGTGTTGTTTTAACTATATAATTTTAGAATGGCTATCTATTTTATGTACTTTTAAAATCGCAAAATTTTAGAATGAGTATTTCAAAAACCGAACACATTTTTCTTTGCTGTATATTGTTTCATCTAGCAGCATTTTCACAATCAAATTTACAGGATAATATTTATGAAACCTATGATAAGATTGTAGGTTTGGATAACACTGGCCTTTATAACGGTACAGAATTCACTGATCTGTTTTTGAATACGGATGGCACCTATAGGTACTATGAGGGCTATGATTATACTCGGGGTTCAATTACATATAATGGGCAACATTACGTAAATGTTTTATTAAAATATGATCTTCTGCGAGATAATATTCTTGCCCGATCTGATGATAATTTAAGCGTATTTAATGTCACACTTATCCCAGGGTTTGTAGATTCATTTTCAATTTATAATCACAAATTTGTGAGGCTTCCAGAGATTGATCTCGGGCTTGGTGGCAATGGTTTTTTTGAAGTTGGGTATGTTGGCAATGATTTGGAACTGTATATAAAGCATACCAAAAAAATGAAAGACAAAGCCCTGAAAAACGGAATTCAATATAGGTTTTCTGAAGATAATTACTATGTGCTCAAACACAATGGAACGTTTTTTTTAGTTAATTCCTCAAAAGACATTCGGGAAATACTTCCACAAAAATCTGAGGAAATACGTGAGTATTTTAAAAGCTATAAAGCTATTTATAAATCCAATCCCGATGTATTTATGGCCAGATTGATCAAATACCTTGATGGGCCCGAAACCGAAAAATACCAATAATTTGAAGCTAAAGTTCCGTATGCAAAATAAATTACTCGTCATTGCAATACTTTTATTGTCAACAACTGGAATATTTGGGCAAAACAATCAAAATTTAACCGTAAAGTTTAACAATACCGCACTACAAGAGGCAATCGTAAAGGTAGAAACACTTTCCGGCAAAACTTTCTTTTTTGATGAAACCTGGCTGAAAGGGCATTTTGTGACAAAAGATTTTGAAAACGAATCACTCCGAAAGGTTTTGGACGAACTTTTCAGCAATACAAATATTAATTATTTTTTAAATGGTGGAAATGTTATTCTGCTAAACAACACCTATGTTTATACAGATTTGCCCACTGATTATTTTAACGAAGAAAAACCCGATAAAAAGGTAGTTGATGATAATAACAACGCGCCTATTTTTCAAGAAGAATTCATTTCGCAGGGTAGTGTCCAAACAAGAAAATTGGTAACTATTGGTAAACAGAGCCCTAATGCAGCAAATAAGACTTACACCCTATCAGGTATTTTTAAAAACTCCAAGACAGGTGAGCCACTTCAAAATCTTTCCATTTCTACAACTGATAGAACAAAATATGCGGTAACAGATTCTGAGGGGCGTTTCAGCATTCGGCTGCCTTATGGTTTGAACAAGTTGGAAACAAATCTCTTGGGGTTTGAAAAAATCCGTCAAGACGTAATTATGTATGGCGATGGTTCGTTGGATATTGAATTGCGAGAAAATACAGAATCTCTTGATGAAGTTGTTGTAAAATCCAACAAAGATGCAAATGTGCGCGATGCCGTAGTGGGGGTTACAAATATTGATATTGAATCTATTAAGACAATTCCATTAGTATTGGGGGAACGCGACGTTCTTAAGGTTGCAACCACCATGCCTGGTATAAAAACGGCAGGTGAAGGCGCAAGTGGATTTAATGTTCGTGGCGGAAGAGCTGATCAAAACCTAATATTATTAGATGATGCGGTACTCTACAATCCTTCACACTTCTTAGGCTTCTTTTCAGCCGTAAACCCATTTACAACTGGAAGTCTTGAAATTTATAAAGCAAGCATCCCCGCTGAATACGGTGGGAGACTCTCTTCGGTTTTTGACATCGAGACCAAGTCTGGCAATATGGAAAAGTTTGCTGGTGAAGGCTCTGTTGGGCCAATAACCGCCAATCTTGCTGTGGAAGTTCCCGTAGTGAAGGAGAAGGCATCACTTATTGCAGGGTTTAGAGCTACGTATTCAGATTGGATTTTAAGAAGTCTTGATGAAGAGGAACTTAAAAATAGCGAGGCGTCCTTTTATGATGGTATTGTAAAATACAAGCATAATATAGACAATAACAATTCGGTTCAAGGCACCTTTTATTATAGCAAAGACCGTTTCAGCATAACATCAGATTCTATTTTTGATTACAGCAACCGCTTGATTTCGTTGAAATATGGACATATCTTCAGTGAAAAAAGTAGAGCTGAGCTAATTTTGGTAAACAGCCAATACAAATATGGAGTCAACTATGAAGCAGATGCCAATGAAGATTTTGATTTTGGATATGAATTGAATGAATATCAAGCAAAGCTCAATTTCAATTATAAGTTAAGCACAAAGCACAAACTAAGTTATGGACTAAGCAGTAAACTTTATTCAATAGATCCTGGAGAAATAATGCCTATAGGGCCTAATTCTGATGTAGAAGCCAAAACAATCGATCGTGAAAAAGGACTGGAGTCTGCCATATATCTTTCAGATTTATTTGAAGTGAGCGATAAATTTCTGATTGATTTGGGATTGCGCTATTCGTTTTATATGGCGCTCGGACCTTCAACCCAAAATGTTTATGAAGAAGGAGTACCCAAAAATGAAAGTTCAATAATTGAAGTTAAAGAGTTTGGCAACAATGAATCAATAAAAAGATACAGTGGACCAGAATATAGAATATCTGCACGTTATTTACTAGGGAACGATTTTTCGGTAAAGGGCGGCTTTAATAGGACTATTCAATACTTACATCTACTTTCTACAAATACAACGCAGTCACCGACGGATATTTGGAAACTTTCAGATCTTAATATTGCTCCCCAGCGGGCCAACCAATACAGTTTGGGTTTCTTCAAAAATCTATCTGGCAAGGACGTGGAATTCAGCCTGGAAGGATATTACAAAACAATGGATGATTTGCTGGATTATAAAATTGGAGCGCAGTTAATTTTGAACGATGCCCTTGAAACCGACTTATTGCAGGGTGAGGGCAGGGCTTATGGAGTTGAGTTTTTGGTTAAAAAGAATTCGGGTAGATTTAATGGATATGTAGGTTACAGCTATTCCCGATCAGAAGTAAAGCTGGACAGCCAGCTTATGCAAGAGAGGGTAAACAATGGCGAGTTTTTTCCAGCGAATTATGACAAGCCTCACGACTTTTCGGTAGTTGCTAATTATAAGTTGACCAAGCGCTTTAGTTTTTCTGGAAATTTCACCTATCAAACCGGGAGACCGATTACCTATCCCATTGGGCGATATGTTTTTGCGGGGGAGGAGCAGGTGCTTTACAGCGACCGAAACCAGTACCGTATTCCAGATTACTACAGGCTAGATTTGGGGGTAAATATTGAAGGCAACCATAAGTTGAATAAACTGGCTCATAGTTTTATAAACATTTCAGTATATAATATTTTAGGAAGAAATAATCCGTATTCGGTATTTTTTGTAAATGAGGAAGGGCAGATTAAGGCTTATAAAACATCAATATTTTCAGTGCCGGTACCAACTATAACGTATAACTTTAAGTTTTAGGAATTATGAGGTTACGATTCTTATATACCATATTCATTTCATTAATGCTTTTACAAATAAGTTGCACGGAGCCTTATGAAATTGAAACTGTAGATTTTGAAAGTGTTTTGGTGGTGGAAAGCACCATTACCAATGAGGTAAGGCCACAAGTTGTAAAACTAAGTAAAACTTCAAGGCTCGAAGATCCCGAAATTTTAATTGTGAACAGCGCCACAGTTACTGTATCAGCAAGTAATGGCTATAATTATAGTTTTTATTGGGATAGTGAGTCCGGTAATTATTTATCTGAACAGCCGTTTAGCGCGGCCCCCAATACATCTTATATTTTAAAGATTGTCACTTCAGATGGGAAGCGTTATTCATCAACTGCAGTTACTTTGCCACCAATAGTAGAAATAGGCTCACTTTATGCGGAACGAATTGTAGATGCTATGGATAACAAGGATGGCGTTCAAGTTTTGGTGGACACAGAAGATTTAACAGGCCAAGCAAAATATTTTAGATATGAGTACGAAGAGACCTATAAAATTATTGCTCCCAATCCTTCTCCATATATTTCAGAAATTATCAATTATAATCCTTCCACTGGAAGTTATGAAGTAGTTTTAACTCCTCGGGAGCCTGAAGAAATTTGTTATTCTACTGAATTTTCATCTGGAATTAACCAAACTACTACAACAGAGTTAAATGAAAATAGGGTGTTTCGTTTTCCAGTGCGTTATTTGTCAAAATTTGATGCTAAGCTGCAGACTCGATACAGTATTCTCGTAAAACAATATGCGCAAAGTGTTGAGGCCTATACTTTTTATAAAATAATAGATGAACTTGGTAGTATTGAAAGCCTTTTATCGCAAGGTCAGCCCGGTTACGTTGCCGGTAATATGGTTTCTGAAGCAAATCCTGAAGAGAAAGTTTTGGGTTTCTTTGAGGCGTCATCAATGACATCAAAAAGAATTTATTTTAATTACGAAGATTTTAGCTTGGAAAAACCACCTTATTTTGTGGATTGTGACTTACTATTGCTAGATTACCGCGACAATACGTCACTGGATAACGATCCGGACGAGCGCGAAATAATCTATAATTATTTAACCTACTATGATTATCAGGTAGTAAGTTTTGCCCAAAATTTTTTATACACTATCGCTAAGCCAGAATGCACTGTGTGCACTTCTTTTTCATCAAATGTAAGACCCAGTTTTTGGGAAGATTGATTATGGTTAAAAAATTAGTTTTTACAATTTTCGTTTTTTTAGGATTTTTTGCGACAGCCCAAATTCCTAAAGATAATGTTACAGTTGATGTAAATATTTTTCCCAAGGAAACTGTAGCACTATCCATTAATTCTGAAGTATTGCTTGCCGGAGAATTGCTTCAGTATAAAGCTTACATACTCAATACTTCAAACAGAAAAAGCCTTTTAAGTAAAGTGGTTTACGTTTCGCTGAGGAATCAAAAAGATTCGTTAGTCTTTAACCATAAAATAAAGGTTGAAAAAGGGGTTGCAAATGGAGATTTCTTTCTACCTTCTAATTTGCAAACGGGTGTTTATAAATTGATTGGATATACTAACTTTTCAAGGAATAACATTCAAGATGCTTTTGCAGAGAAGTCTATTTATATTATAAATACTTTCAAAAAAAATGAACTCGTCAATACAACAAAGGATACAATTTTTATAGATGCATCGACTGAAAGCGCTGTTGAAAATTCTGGAAGTGATGGCAGTTCCGAAGTATTTGAAACTATTTTGAATAAAGAAACTTTTGGGTTTCGTGAAAAAGTGGATTTAAAACTGAAAAGCAACTCAAACACTGTAAATGGAAATTATAGATTGTCGGTAAGAAAGGTAAACCCGGTTGAAATTTCCGGTGAAGTTATAAAAGCCAAAACAGCTATTTCATCAGAAAATTTTTATTTGCCAGAACTGCGGGGCGAACTAATTTCAGGTGTTGTTCTCTCCAAGCTTGGTGATGTTCCTTTGGCAAATAGGGAAGTAGCGCTCACCATACCTGGAAAGGATTTTATTTATAAAATTGCTAAAACCAATAGCGAGGGGCGTTTTTTCTTTTCTGTGGCAGAAGGTTATGATTCAGAAAAAAGTATCGTGCAATTATATGGAGATGAAGCTACAAGGCGAGATTTTAAAATTGTTATGAATGAAAAAGATTTTCATTTAAGCCAAGGCGAGCCCTATTTTTTAAAATTAGACAAACAATTAAAAGATTGGCTAGAGGAACGTAGTATACAATTGCAAGTTGAGAACGCCTATTTTGATGTAAAGAAGGACAGCATTTTAAAAAATAAAATCAACTCTATATTTTATGATAATTTAGGAACCGTTTTTTTACTTGATGATTATACAAGGTTTCCTACCGTAAGAGAAACTTTTATAGAGGTAATTACTCTGGCAGCAATTAGAGGAACTGGAGATAATGCTAAATTTATTGTAAACAACGAGTATGATCCTAATAGAATAGCAAAGTTTAATGACATTGACCCATTGGTGCTTGTGGATGGAATTGTAATCCAGAACAATGAAGAACTCATAAATTACAATGCCCGCGATATTGAAAGTATACGTGTGGTCAACGAACCGTATCGATGTGGACCTAAAATTTTTAGCGGAATTATAGCTGTAGAAACCAAAAACGGAAACTTTGTTCAAAATCTATCTCACGATTATTTGAATGAAATGGAGCTTCCGCCCCTTATTAAACAAAAAAAGTATTACAGACCAGATTATAGTAATAAGGAAGTACAGGCTAGAATTCCAGATTATCGCATACAACTGTTCTGGGAACCAAATGTTCAATTTTCCGGCGGAAGTTATTCAACAACTTTTTATACGTCGGACGTGTCGGGTACTTATGAAATATCAATAGAAGGTTTTAGTGAGGAGGGCAAATATTATTTGGCTAAAAGTTATTTTCAAATTATGGACAAATAGCTTTTTGTGTTAAAAAAGATGATTTCATTGTTAAAATTTAAATAAAAATGTTTTAACTTTATTCACTTTGATTAAACAACTTTCTAGCCAACTACCATATGCTTCATTGGAAAGCGATATACATTATACTAGCAATAGTCTTCGCAG
Source organism: Aequorivita sp. UBA3180 (assembly GCA_002364215.1). Lineage (GTDB taxonomy): Bacteria > Bacteroidota > Bacteroidia > Flavobacteriales > Flavobacteriaceae > Aequorivita. Next base: position 242,800 of record DEXQ01000008.1, read on the forward strand.
TTGTGGGATTTATCGGGATTGGTGATGGCGGGCTTGAACCTGCCAAGTATATTTCTGGAATTTTTTTGTTTTTGCTATTGGCTTTTTGGGCCACAGATTTTGTAGGAAGGCGTAAAGGTTAAAATTTTGAAAACGAGTATATTAATAATTAATTTTTTGTAAATTTATTGAACTATCATATCGGGGTGCTTAAGTTTTAAAAACAGCTGAGAATATACCCGTAAAAACTTCGAAACGGATAATGCCAGCAGAAGGAATATGATTTGCAAAGGGAATTAAGATTTGTTCAAATCTTGTTCCCTTTGTTTTTTTATAAACTACAATCGCCATTTATTATTTGAAGAGCGGTTGGATTAAATCCATTGCCCGTTATTACATAATTTCCAGAGCATAATCCCCCATTTGTAAAAAAGTCCCTTAGGCCACAAAAATCTCCTAAATAAAAATTGTTAGTTATCGTTAAATCATTGTTTGAACCTACACCACATTCAATGAGTATCAAATTTAATAAGAAATCAAGATTTGTTATGGAATCATTATCATCTAGAATTAGGAAATCTTGAATTGTGGTCAAATCTAGTAAGCCATTTAAGTTATTTAAACTAGGATTTCTACTTATGTCAACGCTTTTTATTGATGATGCATTAGGGAACCCAGAAATACTGGAAAGAGCATTGTTGTTCACAATTTTTAAATAGAAATCACTTGTTGCTGTAAATGGACTAAAAGATAGATATGATAAAGAATCATTGTACAAAATATCAATTCCTCCTTCTATTCTATCTAAGTTACTAATACCATCAATATTTAAAAGTGATTGATTATTATTAATCACTAAATTTTCACCAATAAAAGATAGTGCCACCAAAAAATCAATATTAGTTAAATTATTATTGAGTAATAAAGAAATATTCTCTCCAACCGTATTTAGATTATTAAGTCCCTCTATAGTATTGAAGGAGTTATAGGAAACATCCAATGATTTTTCAATTGAGGAGAGATTGGTAAATCCAGTTAGCGATGATAAATTCAAGTTGCTTATTGTCAAGTTTCCCGTTACTGAAGTTAAATTTGAAAACCCTGACAGGGAAGTTATTCCATTATTATAAATTATAAGATCTTTTGAAACCGAACTTAAATTTGAGAAACCTGAAACACTCTGCAATTGAGTGTTGTGGGTTATATAAATATCACCATTAAAAGAAGATGTGAGACTATTGAACAAAGGAATATTCGTTGATTCGTTTGCAGCGAAATAAAGATCACCCCATATATTAACAAGATTTTGAAAGCCATCAATACTTGAAAATTTAGTATTTTCAATTCTAAAGTCACCTTGTATTGTATTTAAGTTATTAAACCCCGATAAGGTTCCTGTTCCAAGACAAGATGATAAACTCAAGAATCCATTAATGTTGGTTAAATTATCAAAGCCATTTATAGTTCCCAAATTTTGGCCATTGAAATTTATATTTCCATTAATTGTTTGGAGATTGTTAAAACCGACTATTTCATTTAATCTTAAATTATTCTCTAAATAAAAATTTCCGTTTAAAAACTGGAGGTTATTCATTCCATTAATAGAAGATATTGTGCTACCGATCATTTCGAACCCACCCAGTTCTGTTAAATTTGATAATTGACTTACATCGTTGACAAAGGTGCGGTCATATTTACCTTCAATTCTTAATTTCCCTGTAATTTTCGTAACCTCTTCAAAACCTTTTAGAGTATGAAACTGGTGTAAACCAAAACTTTTAAGAATAACATCTCCATTAATTTCCTTAATTCCAGTTAATGGAGAGAGGTCGATTATAGGACTCGATGTGGGGATTCCAAAGTCCATACAAGGTTCATACGTATAAATTTCTCCATTTACAACATCGATTTGATGTCCTTCAAATAAATCTACAGCATATTGATGCCTTAAAATAATATCTTGATTAAGTGTACCAATTGGCATAAAGTTCACCGAAATTAAATTTGGGTCAGAAGTACTACCGCTTGGGTCTTGGGCTCTTATATTAATATAATATCGATGAAATAGCTGAAGTTTATTGTCTGTGTTTGCATTTGTAAAGGTGAATGAATTTTCCGTGGTAGTAAAATCAAGCCAGTACATATCATAGATACCATCAAAATAACAGTCATAGCCTTCTTTTAGAAAAGTTAATAAATAAGTTACCTCCTCTCCATTAGGGTCAACACAAGGATTCCATGAGACTGTAATGCTATCGGAGGTATATGTGGCTGTGAAATTTTCGACCATTTGACAGGGTGGGGTGCCATCCCCACCCCTATTGGTTACATTTATGGTAACATTTGCACTGTCGCATAGTGCATTACTACTATTGTCACAAACTTTGTATGTAAAGGTATCAACCCCGATAAATGTGGAATTTGGAGTGTATTTTATCGCACCTGTTACGGGGTTTATTTCGGTAGTTCCATGGCTTACAGCATTTTCTATAATCACCGAAGAGGGGTCTAAAGGATTATCCCCCGCTTCATCGTTCAATAGTACATCAATTACCACAGATCGATTATTTGGAGTAGTTGTTGAGTCATCAACAGCAATGGGCGCACCTTCGACTCTCTGAATATCATCATCCTTTTTTGAACATTTTAGGCTCAAAGCTAGGATTACAAATAGGAGTAGCGTTTTTTTCATAATTTTTTTAGAGTGATATATTAATAATATTCAGAAGATGTTTTAGTAGGCGCAAAAAAGATGTTATAGACTTAAATTATTATCCAATATGAAAGTTACAAGGAGAAGGAAGATTTTTAAATCTTCCTTCCCTTTGTTTTTATAAACTGCAATCGCCATTTATAATCTCTAAATGAGTTGGATTATAACCATTGCCCTCAATTAAATATTCTTGTGAACAGAGGCCATTATTAGTAAAGAAATCCCTTAAGCCGCAAAAATCCCCCAAACTAAAATTTCCAGTAATGGTTAAATCGCTGCCTGTTGGGAAATTATCGCATTCGATTAATTCAAGATTTGAAAGAAAGTCCAGATTTGTTAACGCATCATTATTTCTCAAATTAATAGTATAATAAACTTTGGAAAGATTTTGAAAAGTATTTAGTGATGAAAGATTTTGATTATTTTCAAGATATATATCTTTTAAATAATTAAAATCCTCAAAGCCACTAATATTTGTTAGAGAAGGATTGTTAACTAAATAAATATACAAAGGATTACTAGAGTCATATTGAATGGAATTGAAACTAATATTTTGCAAAGAATTATTATTTATAAAAGTTATTCTTTCTCCAATATTACCCAAATTTGTAAAGCCATTAGTATTTTGTAAAATTTGATTGTTATTTATTGTAAGTTCATTAGCTACTTGTGTTAAATCTTGAAACATATTTACATTTTCAAGACCAGAAAAACCAATTTCAAAATAATTAGTAGTGTTTAAATTTTGAAATGCATTTATATTAATTAATTCTTCACAATGCTTAATTTGAAAAAAATTAGCAGTATTAATATTATTTAATCCAGAAAAGGAGTTTAAATTGGAATTATTTGAGATAATAACATCTCCATTAAATTGATTCATTTGATTGAACCCAGAAAAAGATTGAAGGTTGGAATTCCCAATAACATTAAAATTCCCAAGAATTTTTGGAACATTTTGAAATGCACTAATAGCAGTGAGGTTAAAATTATTTTCTAATATAAAAGAGCTATTAAAATCTTGAGAAATGTTATTAAATCCTTCTAAAATAGGAATTGAATTTCCAATCATTTGAAAACCGTGCAGTTCAGTTAAATTAGATAACTGGCTTATATCATTAATAAAACCTCTATTATTTTCACCTTCAATCCTTAATTTACCGCCAATTTTAGTCACTTCTTCAAACCCTTCTAGGTTATGGAAATTATGCCATCCATAGCTTTTCAATATAACGTCGCCATTTATTACTTTAATTCCAGATAAGGGTGAAAGATCTGAAATGGGGGTAGAAACATATATGCCGAAATCCCTACAAGGTTGTCCGATTATTATGTTTCCATTTAAAACATCTAATTGATTGTCTTCAAAAACATCAACCTCATATTGATAATTTAATTCAATATCTCCAGTATAAGTTCCAATGGGGACTGAATTAAAGTAAACGTTTGTCGGTTCCGAGGTATTTCCAGCAGGGTCTTTTGCGGTGACTACCGCCCAATATTTAACAAAAAATAATTTATCGTTAAAAGTATAAGTAGTTTCAGTTGTTTCTACCTCTTCGTTTATGTTATAAAAGACGGCATTCAAATAGCAATCATATCCAGAAGAATAAAGAATAATAGAATATGTAACTTCTTCACCATTAGGGTCAACGCAAAGATTCCAAGATAGAGTTATAGTTTCGTTTGTTTGAGAGTATGTTAAATTTTCAACCATTACACAAGGGGGTGTGACATCTCCATTAGCAGCCAATACTCTTACTGAAACTGTTGCAGTATCACAAAGTGATGGATTGCCATCATCACAAACTTTGTATGTAAATGTATCTGTTCCGACAAATTCTGGGTTTGGTGTATAAGTAATTGCACCGGTGGCAGCATCTACAGTTGTAGTTCCATCTGTGGCGCCAGTTTCAACAACCACAGTGGTTGGATCAATATTGTTATCAGGATCGCTATCGTTTAATAAAACATTAATTAATACAGAAATATCCTCTTGAGTAGTTATTGTGTCATTTACTGCTAATGGGGCTTCATTCTGTTCAGTAGGATCTGGGTCTGGATCTGTGTTTATTATATCATCATCTTTTTTAGAGCAATTTATAATTGTAATCAATGCAAAAAACAGTAGAAATAACTTTTTCATATTACCAATTTTATGAATACAATTTACAAAAAAAAGTTACAACTCATCCTTCTTCTCCTTCTGCCCAGTCATCATCAAATAGGCTTTTAGGAATTCATCAATCTCACCATCCAGCATAGCGTCAGTATTTCCGGTTTCGTGGCCTGTACGTACATCTTTAACAAGTTTGTATGGGTGTAACACATAGTTGCGTATTTGCGAGCCCCATTCTATGGCAAGTTTGTTGTCCTCAATTTCGGCACGCTGTGCCATTTGCTTGCGAAGTTCAATTTCATACAATTGCGATTTGAGCATCTGCATTGCCTTTTCACGGTTGTCCAACTGGCTTCGTGTTTCGCTGTTGTGAATAACAATACCGGAAGGGTGGTGGGTAAGTATGGCTTTTGTTTCTACCTTGTTTACATTCTGGCCGCCAGCACCACTACTGCGGGCAAATTCCCAAGAAATATCGGCCGGGTTGATTTCAATTTCAATAGTATCATCAACCAACGGATATACATAAACGCTCGCAAAACTTGTATGTCGCTTTGCGTTACTATCAAAAGGAGAAATACGCACCAAGCGGTGTACGCCGTTTTCGCTCTTTAACCATCCAAAAGCATATTCGCCTTCAATTTCCAAGGTTACGGTCTTTACGCCGGCAACATCGCCCGCCTGAAAGTTGAGTTCCTTTACTTTAAAATTGTTTTTTTGGGCCCACATCAGGTACATCCGCATCAGCATTTGTGCCCAATCGCAGCTTTCGGTTCCGCCGGCGCCCGCGGTAATCTGTAGTACAGCGCTCATGTCGTCGCCTTCTTCGCCCAACATATTGCGGAACTCCAGATCTTCAATTGCAGATTCAGCCTTTTCAAAGGCAACATCTACATTTTCAGGTTTTCCTTCGCCTTCTTTATAAAATTCAAGAAGAATTTCAGCTTCTTCGGTGAGGGTTTTTGCTGTTTCGTAATCGGTTACCCATTTTTTTTTGGTTCGTAAAACCTTCATAAAAGCTTCGGCTTCCTGTGGGTTGTTCCAAAAGTTGGGGTCAAAGGTTTTTTCTTCGTCGTTTGTAATCTCTATGTTTTTTCCAGCAATGTCAAAGATAGCGCCTCAAGGCATCTAACCGCACCTTAAGGTCTTTTATTTGGTCTGTTGTTGTCATATTTAAGGTAAGAATTTTAGCAAAAATACTATTAACTTCGTGAGCCGAACGAATATTTCGGCTAATTTTATGGTTTCTTATAAAAACGTATTTCTCAAAATATTTTTACAGATGAAAAAACTACTATTTTTATTTACAGTGCTTATATCTGCTGCAGGTTTCACTCAAAATGATGAAGCGTATGTGGATGCTAAGGTTGCCCAAAAAATGGCGGAACTTGAATTGCAACAAAACCCTGAATATTTCTTCAGAAAAGATTATTGTGATGGCAACATCCAAATGTTTAATTTGCCCAGTGGAAAGCTTTGCACGTCAAAATCTACCTATTATGCTGTGTATGTTTTTTGGAGTGAAGATGAAGATGTTATGAAGCTTCAAAAGTTTGATAATTGTGGAAGCTTTATGCCTATAAGCATTAGTAGAAAAAGCACAATAGGAAAACTCCTTAAAGATAAAAACGCGTTAAGAGAGGGGGAGGTAAAGCCTTATGAAGGAGAGAAAATTGACGAAAATGCTTTCGGGAATATGTCAGTTCAGTCTTGCCATAAGGAGTATAAGTTTGTTTTTGGAGGAAAACCCTTTGAAAAAAAATTTAAGGAATTTGACCTGACAAACGATTCAAAATATAAAAATATTAATGCCGAGCATAACAATTCACTGGAACTGATAAAGATGGACATTATTATTTCTGAAATGATAAAAAACTTTGATGAGAACGGGAAATTCTTTCGAGAAAACTAAAAGCTGATAATGATAATAGATTTAAGAAGCGATACGGTAACTAAGCCCACGAAGGGCATGATGCAGGCAATTTTAGAAGCCGAAGTGGGGGATGACGTATATAAAGAAGATCCAACCGCAAATAGACTGGAAAAAAAATTGGCCGATATGTTTGGGATGGATTCTGCATTATTTTTCCCAACGGGCAGTATGGCGAACCAGGCCGCCATAAAAATGCACACCCAACCGAGCGAACAGTTGATAGCAGATAAATGGGCGCACGTTTATAATTATGAAGGAGGTGGGGTTTCTTTCAATAGTGGTGTATCGTGTAAGTTGATTGACGGACACAGAGGGATGATTACAGCTGGGCAAGTGGCCGAAAATATTAATCCGCCTGATTTTTACCACAGTCCACTCACTAGTTTAGTCTGTTTGGAAAACACGACAAACAAAGGTGGGGGCGCCTGTTATGATTTTTCAGAAATTGAAAAAATCCGCAAAGTTTGCAACGACCACAATTTAGGTTTGCATTTAGACGGCGCACGAGTTTGGAACGCTTTGGTTGCCAAAAAAGAAGATCCGAAAGACTACGGAAAAATTTTTGATACCGTCTCAGTATGTTTAAGTAAAGGGTTGGGTACGCCTATGGGGAGCGTTTTAATAGGAAAAAAAGAAATTATGCAGAAAGCAATGCGCATCCGGAAAGTTTTGGGTGGCGGCATGCGGCAGATTGGTTTTATGGCAGCGGCTGGAATCTATGCTCTGGACAATCAAATTGAGCGTTTAGCGGAAGACCATAAAAAGGCTTTTGAAATTGCAGAGGTACTATCACAGCAACAATTTGTAAAAAAAGTAGAGCCTACTGAAACCAATATTGTGATATTTTACTTGGCTGAAGAAATATCTGAAGAGAAATTCATGAATGATCTTCTTCAAAAAAATATTAAAATTAGCGCAATGGGGCAGGGCAAGCTACGTATTGTTACCCACCTTGATTATACTAATGAAATGCACGAAACATTTCTTAAAACACTTACAGAATACCCAACTTAAAATTTCTTTTTTTGGATTATTGTAGGTTTCGTTAATTTTAAAGAAAATATTTAAAACTTAAAGTATTATGTCAGAACAGGTTCAAATGATTCCGGGAAATTCATTAATTACAAAAACTCCCGAAGAAGGAAGGCAGCTAGCCGTTAAAATGGCGCGATTGGTAATTAAGGCAACACAACCGGATGCATCGGTTCGTGAAAAACTAAGGCCTATTTATGCCCAGGACGCTGCAATGCTCATCGCTATAGGGCAGGTAGTTGCAACTGAATTTGCAACTATTGCTGCTGCGAATAATTATTGGAAATAATATAAAAGCCACAAATCCACAAATATTTTTAAAACGATATTTGTGGATTCGTGGCTAAAGTTTATTCCACTTCTTTCACCGTAGCTCCGGGTGCGTTCTTTCGGACGGATTCAATTCCGTTTTTAGCCCCACTCTCAGCGGCATACATTTGGCTGCTGCCAATAATTTGCCCATTTGTTGCTTTAATGTTGAAATGGATTTTTCCGTTTTTTGCGGTTTTCATTTCAAAACTGCTGTCTTTTCCGCAGTTTTTTTGAACAGATTCTATCCCGTTCATTGCAGAAGCTTTTGTAGCGTACATTTGGCTGGTTAAAATAACTTGACCATTTGCTGCTTTAAGTACAAAGTGAAATTTATCACCACTTTTTTTAAGTTCAAACATAATTAGGTGTTTAAGGTTTATTGAATATTTGAATGCTCAATATCGTGAAAAACAAGATGTTTAAAAAATTGCTGAACGCATTTATAATAAGTTTAGCATTATTTATTTAAACATATCCATCCCCGGAATATTTGGCATACCTTCTTTTGCAACGGCAGCCACTTCTGTTTCGTGAACATTAGTAGCTTTTTCGATGGCTTTATTCAAAGTAAGGATTAGGAAATCTTCCAATTGCTCTTTGTCTTCAAGCAGCGCATCATCAATTTCAATAGTTTTGATTTGTCGGTTTGCGGTAAGCGTTATTTTTAGAAGTCCGTCATTACTTTCTTCATCAATTAAAACAGTGTCCAAACGTTTTTTTGTAGCTTCTACTTTCTCTTGGGTTTCTTTCAGTTTGCCCATCATTCCCATTAAATCTCCAAACATATTTTTTTGTATTTAAGTTTGATGCAAATTTACTACTTTGTAAGGCTATTCAACAACCTTCAATTATGAAAAATAGTTTAATTGTTTCAATCGCTTGCCTTACTTTTGCTGTTGCTTGCAAAAATCAAGATACTTCAGATAAAAATATGGAAATTACTCCCCCGAAAGCAGAAAAAATAGCCAAGGAATTAAAAGCCCACGACGATATTCGGGTTGATAATTATTACTGGCTCAACAATCCCGAAGATGAAAAAGTAATAAATTATTTGAAGGAAGAGAATAATTACTACGAAGCAATGACGGCGCATACCAAAAAATTCAAAGAAAATCTTTTTGAGGAAATGAAGGCGCGCATAAAAGAGGATGACGAATCAGTTCCATATAAATTGAACGGTTATTACTACATCACTAGGTATGAAATAGGGAAGGACTACCCTATTTATACTAGAAAAAAAGGAAGTTTGGAGGCGACCGAAGAAATTCTTTTTGATGTGAATGAAATGGCGAAGGATTATTCCTATTACAACCTTACGGGTCTAAATGTTTCCGAAGATAACAAACTGGTTTCATTTGGGGTAGATACCTTAAGCCGAAGAAAATACGACATTTATATAAAAAACCTTGAAACGGGCGAGATTTACCCAGAGCGCATTCCGCTAACTACGGGAAGCGCCACTTGGGGTAGCGATAACAAAACCCTTTTCTATACCAGAAAGGATGACAAAACCCTACGCGCAGATAGAATTTATCGCCATACTTTGGGTACTGATCCTATTACCGATGAACTTGTATTTACCGAAGCTGATGATACCTTCGGTACATATGTTTATAAAACAAAATCGAAAAAATTTATTGTTATAGGAAGCTACAGTACCTTAACTTCAGAGTACCGCATACTGTCTGCAGGCAATCCTACAGGTAAGTTCCAAATCTTTCAGCCGCGCGAGAGAGGGTTGGAGTACAGCATTTCGCATTACGGAAACAATTGGTACGTACTCACAAATAAAGACAAAGCACTCAATTTTAAACTCATGAAAACTTCGGAAGACAAAACTTCCAAGGAGAATTGGGTTGATATGATTCCGCACCGCGATGATGTGCTTTTGGAAGACATTGATATTTTCAAGGATTATTTGGTAGTTAGTGAACGCAATAATGGATTGACCAAGCTTCGAATAAAAAATTGGAAAGACAATATAGATTATTATTTGCCTTTTGATAACGAAACATATACGGCCTTCACAACGCAGAACCCCGAATTTGATACCAAAATTCTTCGCTACGGTTATAATTCTTTGAATACTCCCGCTTCGGTTATTGATTTTAATATGGAAACAAAGGAGAGAACGGTTCTGAAAGAGACCGAAGTCTTGGGCGGAAAATTTGATAAGAATAACTATGAAACTGAGCGTTTATGGGCAACCGCCGAAGATGGAACAAAAATCCCGATGTCGGTTATTTACAGAAAAGGTATCAAAAAAGATGGTGCAAACCCAACGTTGGTATATGGTTATGGATCCTATGGCGCTACCATTGACCCATACTTTTCCACGGTTCGGTTAAGTCTTTTGGATCGTGGGTTTGTTTTCGCAATTGCTCACGTTCGCGGTGGGGAATATATGGGAAGACAATGGTATGAGGATGGAAAATTGCTAAAAAAGAAAAATTCATTTACCGATTTTATCGATGCTTCCAAATATTTGATAGAGCAGGGTTATACTTCCAAAGAACATTTATATGCTTCGGGAGGTTCTGCTGGTGGACTTTTGATGGGTGCCGTTATAAATATGGCTCCAGAACTATATAACGGTGTAATTGCATCGGTACCGTTTGTGGATGTGGTTACAACTATGCTCGATGATTCTATTCCATTAACTACCGGCGAATACGATGAATGGGGAAACCCTAATGAGGTTGAATACTATAATTATATGAAAAGTTATTCACCCTATGATAATGTGGAAGCCAAAGCCTACCCAAATATGCTTGTAACAACGGGGCTGCACGATAGCCAAGTACAATATTGGGAACCCGCAAAATGGGTTGCCAAGCTTAGAGATTTAAAAACTGACAATAATATATTGCTGTTGCAAACCAATATGGATGCAGGCCATGGCGGAGCTTCCGGGCGTTTTGAGGCCTTAAAGGAAGTAGCTATGGACTATGCCTTTTTATTGGATTTGGAAGGAATTAAGGAGTAATAAAAATAATTCCTTACCTTTGTGCGGTTAAAATTTTCAGTTTAAAACTGAAGTTATTTTAAAACGAACTCCCTCTTTATGAAAGAAGAAATTAAAGCCCACAATAACGTGTTGGAACTTATAGGCAACACACCGTTGATAAAGCTTAACAAAATTACCAAAAAAATGAAGGGTAATTATTTCGCAAAAGTTGAAGCGTTCAACCCGGGACATTCTACCAAAGACCGCATTGCACTTTATATCATTGAAGAAGCTGAAAGAAAAGGCATTCTTAAGCCAGGCGATACCATTATTGAGACCACAAGTGGAAACACAGGTTTCAGTATTGCTATGGTTAGCATTATTAAAGGGTATGAATGTATTTTGGCTGTAAGCTCAAAATCATCTGCAGATAAAATTGATATGCTGAAGACAATGGGCGCCAAAGTATACGTTTGCCCAGCCCACGTAAGTGCGGACGATCCGCGTTCCTACTACGAAGTTGCAAAGCGTCTTCACAATGAAATAAAAGGTTCTGTTTACATCAATCAATATTTTAACGAATTAAATATTGATGCACATTACCAAACCACTGGGCCAGAAATCTGGGAGCAGACTACTGGAAAAATCACCCATTTGGTAGCTTGCAGTGGAACCGGAGGAACCATTTCGGGAACGGCACGTTTCCTAAAAGAAAAAAATCCAAATATTAGAGTGATAGGTATCGACGCTTACGGCTCGGTTCTTCAAAAATATCACCAAACCAAGGAATTTGATGCAAATGAAATCTATCCGTACCGCATTGAAGGTTTGGGAAAAAACTTAATTCCTACCGCTACAGATTTCAACATTATTGACAAGTTTGAAAAAGTAACCGACGAAAGCAGTGCCCACACAGCCCGTGAACTTGCAAAAACAGAAGGCTTGTTTGTAGGGTACACAAGCGGTGCTGCAATGCAAGGTTTGAAGCAACTTGAGGAAGAAGGTGAATTTAACCAAAACAGCAATATAGTTGTCATCTTCCCCGATCACGGTTCACGATATATGAGCAAAATTTATAATGACGAATGGATGACCCAGCAAGGCTTTTTTGATTCTGAAACTGCTGAAATCCATCAAATAGAATTTGTGAAATAACTTCTGAAATAAAAAATATAAAGTTTTAAACTACTTAAATCCCGATAGCAATGTGCTTTCGGGATTTTTTTCTGAAAGTGCCTTTCTAAAATCTAATGTCCAAAATCTAATATCTCACAAATAATTTAATTAATTTTGTCCCGCATTTTTAACTAAAGATTTAATGAAAGATTTATTCGATAAAATCTATAAAGATAAAGGTCCGTTAGGAAAATGGGCTGAACAAGCGGAAGGCTATTTTGTTTTCCCAAAACTGGAAGGTCCAATCTCTAACAGAATGAAATTTAAGGGCAAAGATGTAATCACTTGGAGTATCAATGATTACTTAGGTCTTGCCAACCACCCAGAAGTTAGAAAAGTGGATGCTGAAGCCGCCAAAAAATGGGGCTCTGCATACCCGATGGGCGCCCGAATGATGAGTGGCCATACCGACCTTCACGAGCAACTTCAAAGAGAACTTGCAGCTTTTGTAGATAAAGAAGCAGCTTATCTATTGAATTTTGGTTATCAAGGAATGGTCTCAACCATAGACGCGCTTGTTTCAAAAGACGATGTGATTGTTTATGATGTTGATGCCCACGCTTGTATTATTGACGGGGTTCGTCTTCACTTGGGGCAACGCTTCACCTACAAGCATAACGATATGGAAAGTATCGAGAAAAACTTACAGCGTGCTGAAAAGGTTGCTGAAAAAACAGGTGGTGGAATTCTTCTTATTTCTGAAGGCGTTTTCGGAATGCGCGGCGAGCAGGGAAAATTGAAAGAAATTATCGCACTTAAGAAAAAATACAATTTCCGCTTTTTTGTGGATGATGCGCACGGTTTCGGAACACTTGGTAAAAATGGTGCCGGAGCAGGAGAGGAGCAAGGCGTGCAGGACGGAATAGACGTTTATTTTGCAACTTTCGCAAAATCTATGGCAAGTACAGGTGCATTTATAGCAGGAGATGAAGAAATAATGAATTACCTGAAATACAATTTGCGTTCGCAGATGTTTGCGAAATCATTGCAGATGGTTTTGGTGGAAGGTGCTTTGAAGCGTTTGGATATGCTTCGCACTATGCCTGAACTGAAGGAAAAACTTTGGGAAAATGTAAACGCACTTCAGGGTGGATTGAAAAAAAGAGGTTTTGATATAGGAACAACCCAAAGTTGCGTAACGCCAGTGTATTTAAAAGGAAGCATCCCGGAAGCGATGGCGCTAGTAAAAGACCTGCGTGAAAACCACGGAATATTCTGCTCAATTGTAGTTTATCCAGTAATTCCGAAAGGATTGATTCTTTTAAGAATGATTCCAACGGCTTCACACACCATGCAGGATATTGAAGAGACTTTGGAAGCATTTTCATCTATCCGCGAGCGTTTGGAGAATGGAACTTACAAACGTCTTTCTGCGGCTGTTGCTGAGGCGATGGGAGAGAAGATTTAAACAAATTCCCGTGCAGGCGGGAATCTTATGATATTGAAAAATCCACCTTTTTTGGGTGGATTTTTTATGCCCTAAATTTTTTAGGAATAACTTTTTGGCGTTTTTAATTAACTTTACGGAATAACAACAATAAAAAACTATCATATAGCAAATTGTTCTGCATTATATTCAAACACTAACCAATGATAAAAATCTTTAGAAAGATAAGATATGATTTACTATCAAAAGGTCAAACCAGTAGGTATTTGAAATATGCCATTGGTGAGATTTTATTGGTTGTTATAGGTATTTTGATTGCTCTTCAGATAAACAATTGGAATCAGGTAAAGAAAGATGATAAAATATTGAGGGAATACTTGGGAAAGATAAAATCACACACCCAAGAAGATATGAGAATGTTAGATTCATTAACTAAGTATCGAAAAAATATTGGAAATCTTTGTAAGAAAGCAAGAACAGCAATTCTAGATAAAAAGGAAGAAGAAAACCTGCTTCTGCTCATGGGTTGTGGGTCTGCCTTTTTGGAGTTTCATTTCAAACCTAACACAGATGGCTATGAAGCTCTAAAAAATTCTAATTATTTCGGTAAAATAAACAATACGGATTTAGATTCTCTTTTGATTCGTTACCACAGGCTCGTAGATGACATTTCACAAAATGAAGGAAGTTATAATGGATATCTAAAAGGCCAAGAAAATTATATTTCCACTCAGTTTGATAAATCGTTGGTTCTCGCAACAGCTTTCTTACCTCCAGATTCATTAAACTTAAGAGCTACACCTCAATCTGAATATATTGAGGATTTTAAAGAGTACACTTCATCTGCATCATATAGAAATGTAATTAATTTAGCAGCTTTTCAGTTTGATTGGATGATTGATTTATACGGTCAACTTGATGAAGTAGGTGAAAATGTAATTAGGGAAATAGATTCATATGATAATTAATATTATAGCGACAGTACCACGTGTATCTGTAACATATGAACTCATACATAAAACCCTATATCAAAAAATCTAAATATCCGTCCTAAAAGTACTCCGTTCCTTATGTTGCACAGGATTGTAATCCTTCCAAAGTAACTGAACCGCAGTGTTTTCCTTTAATTCTGGATTGGTTTCAACGGTCTGTATTCCCTTGGAATTGAAGAGGTATTGCATTTCCTCAAAAATAATGGCGGTAACACCTTTCCCTTGGTATTCTGGGTCTATGCCTATTAAATAAAAAGCCGCAGTGTCGTTCTTTTTTTGCGCTTTTAAAATATGGCTCCAACCAAGTGGGAAAAGTTTTCCATTCGCTTTTTTCAGGGCTTTGGAAAAGGAAGGCATTACGATTGAAAACGCTATAAGTTTTCCTTCCTTGTCTTTTATACAGGTTATATAATCAGGATGTATAAAGCTGAAATATTTTTCCTTATAATAATCTATTTGGTATTGCTGGATTGGAACGAAGGTCTGTAGGCTGTTATAGGTTTTGTTCAATAAATCGAACATGCTATCTACATACGGCAGGATTTCCTTTTTGTTCTTAAAGCGAATAACAGATATTTGATAACGTTCTCGAACAATTTTTGAGAATTTCTTGACCTTATCAAGGATAGCGGGGGGTATGTTCATTTTATATTCTACCCAAGTTGCCTGTTTCTCAAAACCCAGTTTTTCCATATGCACTGCATAATACGGATAATGATACCAAGTAATCATGGTGTTCATTTCCTCAAAACCCATGGTGAGGATACCAGCTTTTTCCATATTGCTAAAACCCACGGGGCCTTCGGCGTACTCTAGATTGTGTTCGCGGCCTTTTTCATATACTTTTTCAAGTAGGGCTTTGGTCACTTCAATATCGTCCACCATATCCAGCCAGCCAAAGCGGATTTTTTTCTTTCCCTGTTCGTTTACCTCAAAATGATTTAAAATAACTGCGATGCGACCAACAATTTCATCATTTTTATATGCCAAATAATACCAAGCTTCGGCATTTTTGAAAACCGGATTTTTTTCAGTATCCAAGGTTTCCATTTCATCCTTAATAAGCGACGGAACCCAGTACTTACTGTCTTTGTATAGTTTAAATGGAAAAGTGACAAATTTTTTTAGATCACTTTTTGAGGTTAGTTGTTTTATTGTAATCATACACAAAATGTTATTATTCGCCACCTTCGTCCAAGTTCAGTTCTTCTTGGCGTTCTTCTTTTTTATCCTTTTCTTTTTTGTCTTTCATCTCCTTTTTAGCATCATCTTCCAAATATTCATCTTTATTGTGCATATCAAATCGATAGGCTAAGCCCGCACGCCCATAAAATTTAGACGGAGTATCCTTAAAACTATAAGTAAGTGAGAGATCGACTTGTAAATTTTGATTAATAAGCGCAGCAGCACCTCCACGCACCAATTGGTCTGAATAAAAGTCACTTTTTAAACCTTGGTTTTCGAGAAAAACTGAAAAATAGCGATTGGTAGCGTGTGTTAGGGTTAAAATATAGCCATAGGTGGGAAAATCTGTAGTAACGCGGTCCACGATTATATTGGTTACAAAAACCCATCCGCCAATAAAATTGTTTTGAGTTGAAAGAACAAATTTCGGACTTATTTTGCCTTCGGCTTCGGGAGTAAATGGATTGTCTGCAAAATCAAAATTGGCGCCTGCATAAATTGAAATTGCAGGAATTAAATCTGCCCATTGCGTTTTATTATTTGCCTTCCAACTGTAAAGGTTAGGACCTTTAAGTTCACGTTTTCGATAGGGATCATATATTAAATATTTTGCACCAAGCGTATTGCTTTTAAAGTTTGAAAGGCTGTACTCCCTTGCAACTGCAGAACGATTATCTGTAACCGAATTTGATTGAAACTCGCCCATAAGACTCACCTCCAGGCGTTCTTTCCAAAAACCGTAGCGCACGGAATAATCAATGTTAAAACCGTTTGTCTCTGTCTTTAAAAGTTCGTGTTTTTCTTTTCCGTAGCTAAACCCAGTTTCAACCTGAAGTACATTGGTACCTACCGAAAAAGCACCCTGTGAGCCCCCTGGGCGATTGGTGTTGATCATTTCGGTATATTGTGCCGAAATATTGAAGAAAGTCATAAAACTCAGCAGAAAGAGAAAGGGAAGTTTGATATTCATGGAAAGTTGGGTTTAGTTCAAAGATATAAGATTTTACCATTTATTTAATAGTCAACATTCGTCTTTTTCTACACCAATCCTTATTTTTGGAAAGAATTTTACAGTTATGATGACATTCCTAAAAACGATATTAATCGTTCTTCTGGTATATTTTGGTCTAAAGTTTCTTATTAGGCTGGCAACCCCTTATTTAATGCGTTATATTTCGAAAAAAGCCGGACAGCAGTTTGAGCAGTTCTTCGGAAATAATCCAAATATGAACACCCAGCCCGAAAAGGAGGGGAGTATTACAATTGATAAAAATCCTTCTCCAAATTCCCGAAACAGTAAAAAAGTTGGTGAATATGTAGATTACGAAGAGGTAGAGTAGTACTAAAACAGGAAACTGCGAGGTCGAATGAATTTACGACCTGCAAAAACTTGAAGAACTTCAAGCGCCCAACGTTAAATATATTTTTCATAATTTCCCCTCTTCAAAATCACAAGCCAAATTATGCAGCCCAACTATAAAAAACTTGTTCCGCATTTAGTTGTTTTCGTTTTGTTTATCGTGGCTTCGCTGGCCTATTTTAACCCGGTTTTACAGGGAAAAAAAATATTCCAAAGCGATATTGTGCAATACACCGGTATGGCGAAACAACAAAATGATTTTCGAGAGGCTACGGGCGAAGAAACTTATTGGACCGATGCCGCTTTCGGCGGAATGCCAACCTACCAATTGGGTGCAAAATACCCAAACAACTACATAAAACAGCTCGATCTTGCCATTCGTTTTCTTCCCCGTCCGGCAGATTATCTCTTCCTGTATTTCATAGGAATGTATATCCTGTTTTTGGTGCTGAAAGTGGATTATAAACTGGCCTTTTTAGGTGCGCTGGCGTTTGGCTTTTCAACGTATTTAATTATTATCCTTGGCGTTGGGCACAACGCAAAAGCCCACGCCATAGCCTATATGCCCTTTGTTTTAAGTGGAATATTTCTCACCTTCCGCGGAAAATATCTCTGGGGATTTTTACTGCTCACGGTTTCGATGGGGCTGGAATTGGTGGCCAACCACTTCCAAATGACGTATTATTTAATGCTTTTGGTAGTAATCATCGGCATTGTTTATTTGATTGATGCTTTTAAAAAGAAAATGCTGCCCCATTATTTTAAAGCCGTAGGTATAATGATGGTCGCAGTAATTATATCTATAGGGTTGAATGC
Organism: Aequorivita sp. UBA3180; assembly: GCA_002364215.1. Lineage (GTDB taxonomy): Bacteria > Bacteroidota > Bacteroidia > Flavobacteriales > Flavobacteriaceae > Aequorivita. The sequence continues at coordinate 260,751 of DEXQ01000008.1, forward strand.
CACAAATATTTTGGCAACCAAGGAATATGCAGATACTTCTACCCGTGGAAAAACTGAACTGACCGTAAATGCGGACGGCACCCCAAAAGATAACAAAACAGGGCTTGATTACGATTATATCACGGAATACAGCTATGGAAGGCTAGAAAGTTTCAATCTTTTCATTCCGCGGTTTATGGGCGGAAGCTCTTCCGAAGCATTTCCGAAGGATTCAAAAACCGTAGAGAGCTTAATGCGGATGGGTGCTTCGGCACAGGAAGCTAATCAAGTTTTGAACCAGATTCCGATGTATTGGGGCGAACAGACTTATGTGGGAGCTCCAGCATATATAGGCGCAATTGTTATATTTCTTGCCGTACTGGCACTTTTTTTAGTTCGTGGCAGATTGAAGTGGTGGGTCGTTGCTGGATTTATTTTAACCCTGCTGCTATCTTGGGGAGACAATTTTAAAGGATTGACCCAATTTTTTATTGATTACGTACCGATGTACGATAAATTCCGCGCGGTTTCCTCTATTCAGGTAATTATTGAATTGATTCTTCCAATCCTTGCTATTGTTGGTTTACATCAGTTTTTTAGCCATTTTGAAAAAGAAGATGAAAAGAAAAAGGCATTGCTTTGGTCAACAGGAATTGTGGGCGGAATTACATTGATATTTATTCTTTTTAAAACAACATTGTTCGATTTTGCGAGCCCGTACGATAGCTATTTTAGGGAAGAAATGGGGCTTCCGTTTTTGGAAGCGATCCGCGAGGATAGAATGTCGCTTTTCACCTCCGATGCCATCCGTTCATTAATTTTTGTGCTTTTAACTGCTGCAGTTCTTTGGTTTTTTATTAAAGGAACAGTTAAAAAAGGCCTTGCTGTTGCAGCACTTTGTATTTTGGTTTTGGTTGATTTAGTAGGCGTGGATAGAAGATACGTAGATGAGGAAGACTTTGTACAAGCAAAGTTGGTTGAAGAACCATTTCAAAAAAACGGAGCCGATATGCAAATCTTGGAAGATGATGGGCATTATCGGGTTTATGATGCGGCTGCAAATGCTTTTAACAGTGGTCGCGCAAGTTATTATCACAATGCTTTGGGCGGTTATCACGCTGCGAAACCTGGAAGAATGCAGGATTTATTTGAATTTTACATCAGTCAGGGTAATATTGGAATTTTGAATATGATGAATGTGCGTTACATCATTACCCAAACCAAAAACGGTGGTCCAGTAGCGCAGCGCAATCCATACGCAAATGGAGATGCTTGGTTTGTTGAAAACGTGTTACCTGCGGAAAATGCAAATGAGGAAATTCAGCTTTTGGACAGTTTGGACACCAAAAGAACCGCAGTTATCAATAAAGAATTTCTTTCAAAAATTCCGAACCAAAAAATTGAAAGGGACAGTACGGCAACTATTGAACTATTCACTTATCAACCCAATCATCTAGTTTACGAAGCTTCTACCAAGTCGCCGCAATTGGCTGTTTTTTCAGAAGTATATTACCCAAAAGGTTGGAACGCATATATAAATGGTAAACCTGCTGAATATTTCCGAGCCAATTATGTACTTCGTGCTATGGTTATCCCAGCGGGAAATAATAAAATAGAATTCAAGTTTGAACCAAAAGTAATCCAAACTGGAAGTACCATTTCTTTGGTGAGCAGTATTATATTCCTATTAATTTTATTGAGCGGGCTGTATTTTGCCTTTCGAAAAAAAGAACTGCAAGAATAAATGAAACGCGCCCTTATCATCACATACTATTGGCCTCCCGCGGGCGGTCCGGGCGTACAGCGGTGGTTGAAGTTTGTAAAATATTTTAGGGAGTTTGGTGTGGAACCAATAGTGTATGCCCCAAAAAACCCGAACTATCCATTGGTTGATGAAAATTTTTCGTCGGAAATTCCTTCGGATATCGAAATTATCAAACAATCGATCAAAGAGCCGTATCGTTTTGCGAAACTTTTTTCAAAAAAGAAAACCAAGCAGATAAGTAGCGGCATTATTTCAAAAAAGGAAATTTCGGCAATGGAAAAGCTGATGCTTTACATTCGCGGTAATTTTTTTATTCCCGATGCGCGGGTGGGTTGGGTGAAGCCTTCGGTATCGTTTCTTTCAAAATATATTTCTGAAAATCCTGTGGATGTTGTAATTACAACGGGTCCTCCGCACAGCCTTCACTTGATTGGAATGCAACTTCAAAAAGATTTGAATGTAAAGTGGATTTCAGATTTTCGCGATCCGTGGACGACCATCCATTACCACAAATCACTTCGATTGAGCAAAGCTTCAGCCCGAAAACATAAAGCCTTGGAAGCTTCGGTTTTAAAATCGGCAGATATTATTACAGTGACGAGCCCAACGACCAAAAAGGAATTTGGGATGATTACTGAAAAGCCCATTGAGGTTATTACCAACGGTTACGATATTGCTGAGAAAAGCGATTTTACGACAGATTCTGTTTTTTCTATTTCACATATTGGCTCATTGTTGAGTGAAAGAAACCCAGAGGTATTGTGGAAAATACTTGCTGAAATTTGCAAAGAAAATGCTCCCTTCAAAAATGATTTACAGTTGAAATTTGCAGGAGCTCTAAGCGAAGAAGTGAAACAAAGTCTTGAAAACTTCGGACTAATTGGAAATTGCGAAATTTTAGGGTATGTGTCCCATTCCGAAGCACTTCAGCTTCAAAATAAAAGCCAAGTATTACTTTTAGTTGAAATAAACAGTGCCGAGACCCGTGCCATTATTCCCGGAAAGCTTTTTGAATATCTTGCCGCCAAACGCCCTATAATTGCTTTAGGACCAAAAGAAAGTGATATTGAGAAAATTATCGCTGAAACTAAATCTGGGAAATTCTTCAGCTATTGGGATGATGATGAATTGAAGGCTGAAATCCTTCAATTATACAAAGGTTTTAAAAATGGCCACCTAAAGGTTTCTTCCGAAGGAATTGAGAAATACAGCAGAAAAGAACTTACCAAACAAATGGCCTCGCTTATAGCAACTGGTCTTCAATAACAGTGATTTTTTAAAAAGTAAACCCCCGATCTCCGCCAAGGGCGAATCACGGAGGTTTAACCAACCAACCAAAAAACTATCTTTATCCGCGTCCTCCTCTGGAATTGGCTTCTCTTGATGAACTACCCCGTGAGGTCTTAGCTCTTGAGCTGCTGCGCGAAGGTGCGCTGGATTTATTTACTGTACTGCGGCTACGGCTGGCGGTTTCCCGCTTTGGTGCCTGGGTTTTATTCCTACTTACCGAACTGCTTCTGTTGTTTGATGTAGCCCGTGTTTGTCTTTGAACCGTTTTGTTGTTAGAAACAGTTCTGTTATTGGTTGAGCGAACTGCGTTTTCGCTCCGAGTATTTCTTACATTGTTTCTAGTAGTATTGCTTTTTACCTTTGTGTTACCGCTATTTCGAGAAGTTACAGTATGTCTACTTGGTGTATTGGAATAACTTCTATCATTTCGACTGCTTCTATCAATAACAGCAGCGCCTTTACTACTCGAACTTCTATTTCTAGTTACGGTTTCGCTACGTGTATTATTACTTCGTACAGCATTGTTGCTACGAGAGTTGTTGTTTCGGATAGCATTATTGCTTCGGGTAGTGCTATTATTTCTTACTGTACTATTAGATCGCGTATTGCTGGTCGAAACCATAGTATTTTTTCTATTCGGATTATAATTCCTGTTTATTGAAGCTCTTCCTTTTTTATCGTAAACTCGGCTACCTGGACGATAAAATTCTCTGTGGCCATTATGGTAAGCTACACGATGTCTCTTTTTGTAATATATTACGTGGTCGTGGTAACTATATCTAACTGGACTGTAATATCTTCTGTAGGGCAGATCATAAACTACACAGTGGGTATAAATAGGAGGTGTGTAATACACGTGCCAAGGACGATAAATATAATAAGGATTGTAAACGTTTATAATACCAGTGGCGTGTGAAAAGTAACCATAATTATTATACACTACGTGTAAACCGCCAACTCTAACTATTCTTCTGTCATTATATTGAATATCAACATTTCCAGCCTGGATAATGCGTCCGTAGTAATCATAATAGATAGGAACACTTTCTACTTGTATTACCGCTCCGTAATCATCGTATTGTACATAAGCGTCATAATCATAACCCGAATTGAAACTTATATTCACATTGGGAGTGTTTATGGTAACGTTTGAAGCTCTTTGGGGTCCAATATACACGAAATCAAATTGACCGTCGGGGAAAACGGAAAATTCTACGTCGCCTTCAACAAAAATATATGCGCTTCCGTCATATCCTCTTCTTAGGTTGTTTTCACTTTCAGTGGAAGTTGCATTTGCTGAAAACCCCATTAAAAGGATGCTAAAAATAAATGCTATGTTTTTCATAAGTTTCAATATTTAAAAGGTTTGTACTTGCTTGATGTTTCTTGGTTAGCGGAGTACGCTTTTAAATAACCAACGACCGTGCCAAGTTTTTAAAGCATTGATTTTCAGTAATACTTTGAGCTACTGTAAGATTAAATTGGAATTTTGGGAGCATCCAAATAAAAAATCCGCTGAACTGTTTCACCAATTCAACGGACTTTAAAAACTAACCAACCAAAAAAACTAAAAGTCTTATTTTCTATTACTTTGATTTCAATTAGTGTGCCAAAAAATCAATTATTTTAAACTTTCTCCTTTAAATATATTGCAGTAAAAGATTCCTTACTTTTCACAACTTCTTCAGGAGTACCAAATACAACTACTTGTCCTCCGTTTTCACCACCTTCGGGTCCAAGATCAATAATATGGTCGGCACATTTAATTAAATCTAAATTGTGTTCTACAACAATTACGGTATGCCCTCTGTCAAGCAAGGCATAAAACGAAGCCAAAAGTTTTTTTATATCGTGAAAGTGAAGTCCCGTTGTAGGTTCATCAAAAATGAAAACGGTTTTTTCTTTTGAAGTTCCCTTTACCAAAAATGAAGCAAGCTTAATACGTTGTGCCTCGCCGCCGGAAAGAGTAGAGGAGCTTTGCCCTAATTTCACATAGCCCAGCCCAACATCTTGTAAGGGTTGTAGTTTGGCCGCAATTTTATCTTGCTTCTGTTCTCCAAAGAAAGCAACGGCATCATCCACGGTCATTGTGAGGATATCGTCAATATTTTTATTTTGAAAGGTTACTTCCAAAACTTCCTTTTTAAAACGTTTGCCGTTACAGGTATCGCAGAGCAAATGTACATCTGCCATAAATTGCATCTCGATGGTTACTTCGCCTTCGCCTTTGCAGGTTTCACACCGGCCGCCATCTACGTTAAAACTGAAATGTTTTGCTTTGTATCCCCGAATGTCTGAAAGTTTTTGGGAAGCATACAGATTCCTTATATCATCATACGCTTTAATATAAGTTACGGGATTGCTTCGACTGGAGCGGCCAATTGGATTTTGGTCAATGAATTCAATACTTTTTATGGTACCGAAATCTCCCTTTATTTCTGAGAACTGACCGGGCTTTTCAACATATCCGCCAATTTCACGCATCAGGGCTGGATAGAGAATTTTCTTTACCAACGTACTTTTTCCGCTACCGGAAACGCCCGTTACAGCCGTGAAAACATTCAGTGGAAAAGTTACGTCGATATTTTTCAAGTTATTTTGCCGAGCCCCACTGATTGTAATTTTATTTTTTGAAGTACGCCGTTTCTTTGGAACTTCGATCTCCATTTCACCATTCAAATACTTTGCAGTTAGCGAATCTGATTGTAATATTTCAGTATAGGTTCCTTGGGCAACCACTTCGCCGCCAAAAGTTCCAGCTTCGGGTCCGATGTCGATTATTTCATCGGCCGCTTTCATAATGTCTTCATCGTGCTCCACGACAATTACGGTATTGCCCAAATCACGAAGCGATTGTAAAACAACAATAAGCCGCTCGGTATCCTTTGGGTGAAGGCCAATACTGGGTTCGTCCAAAATATACATAGAGCCCACGAGACTGCTTCCCAAAGAGGTGGCGAGATTGATTCGTTGCGATTCGCCGCCCGAGAGCGTGTTCGATTTTCTGTTCAATGTTAAATAGCCTAAACCAACATCCTGCAAAAAACGAAGGCGGTTGTTTATTTCCAGTAGTAAACGTTTTGCGACTTTTTCATCAAACTCTGAAAGTTTAAGGTTTTTGAAAAATTCGGCCGTTTTATTCAATGGTAGTTCAACTAATTCCTGAATTGCTGTATTGTTGATTTTTACGTAACCAGCTTCGGGACGTAATCGTTTTCCCTTGCAGGTTGTGCATCTCGTTTTTCCGCGATAGCGAGAGAGCATCACCCGGTTTTGGATTTTATAACTTTTGGATTCCAAAAAGGAAAAGAAAGAGTTTAATCCTTCAAAATACTTGTTGCCATCCCAAACCAATTGTTTTTGATCATCGGTGAGTTGAAACCACGGTTTGTGGATTGGAAAGTCAAACTTATAAGCATTGTTAACCAACTGGTCGCGGTACCAACTCATACTTTCGCCTCGCCACGGAAATATGGCGTTTTCGTAAATTGAGAGCGCAGTATTTGGTATGACTAAATCTTCATCAATCCCAATTACATCGCCGTATCCCTCGCAAGTAGGACAGGCGCCGTACGGATTATTAAAACTGAAGAGATGTACGTTTGGCTCCATAAAAACCATTCCGTCTGCTTCAAAACGGTTGTTGAATTCTGTGATATTTTTTGAAGAAAGTGCTTCAATATAAAGTTCGCCCTTTCCTTCGAAGAAAGCTATTTCAATGGCATCGGCAAGGCGGTTGTAAAAATCTTCTTCGTCTTTCGTTATGATTCGGTCTATGACCAAATCTATTTTCTTCGGAAATGTTTTGCTCTCCAATTCATCAATCCGTAAAACTTCATCTTTTATTTTAATTCGTGAATAGCCCTGTTGTGCCAATGCCTTGATTTTGTTTTCCATTGTGCGTCCTTCTTCCAAAAGAATAGGGGCGAGGAGCAATAATTTTTCACCTTCAGGAAACTTTTTTATGAAATTTATAACATCTGTGGTGGTGTCTTTTTTAACTTCTTTACCGGAAATGGGCGATATGGTTTTCCCGATTCGCGTGTAAAGCAACTTTAAATAATCATATATCTCGGTTGAGGTACCCACGGTAGAACGCGGGTTTGTGGAATTTACTTTTTGTTCAATTGCAATTGCGGGAGCAATGCCCTTAATGGAATCTACTTTTGGCTTATCCAATCTTCCCAAAAATTGGCGGGCATAACTGGAAAGGCTCTCTACATAGCGGCGCTGGCCTTCTGCGTAGAGGGTGTCAAAAGCCAAACTAGATTTTCCGCTTCCGGAAAGACCTGTTACTACTACCAATTTATTTCGAGGAATAGCAACAGAAATGTTTTTAAGATTATGAAGTTTAGCACCTTGTATTAGGATGCTTTTTTTAGTATCTATGGTTTCGGCACTCAATTTATTTTTTCTTTTTTTATAGCTTTTTGCAAAGATACTATATCGATTTCAGCAATGCACATTTGCGGTTATTATTATTTTTTAATGAAAAATTTAACCTTTTTTTTGCATTTGTGATTTCTTTGTTGTTATATTTACGGCTCTTAACGTCATATATAAAAATTATTGCCTATAGCTGATCATTACTTTTAACAAATAAACATTCTAACTAAGCAACCAAATCCATAGTTGTTTATTTTTTAAAGAAGTATTGATATGAAGCAAAGCACAAACTCTGATGCGTTTTTAGTGAGCGCTTATATGAACGGTAATGAATCTGCTCTTAGCGAGTTAATAACTCGACACAAGCAAAGAATCTACAGTTTTATTTATTCGAAAGTCTTTGATAGGGATGTCGCTGAAGATATTTTCCAAGATACTTTTATTAAGGTTATTAAAACCTTAAAAAGAGGAGCTTATAATGAAGAAGGAAAATTTCTTCCATGGGTAATGCGAATTGCCCATAATTTGGTGATAGACCATTTCAGAAAAAACAACCGCATGCCCAAGTTTGAAAACAATAATGATTTTAACATCTTTTCGGTTTTGAGCGACAATGCATTAAATGTGGAAAAACAGATAATCAAGGGGCAGGTTGAAAGTGATGTCCGCAGATTGATTCAGGAATTACCTGAAGATCAAAAGGAAGTATTGATGATGCGAATTTATAAGGATATGAGCTTTAAGGAAATCAGTGAGCAAACAGGCGTTAGCATTAATACTGCACTGGGCCGGATGCGTTATGCATTAATCAATTTGCGCAAAGTAATTGATAAACATAATATTATATTGACCAATTAATGCAATAAAGTAATTTTTGCTACGTTATTTGGAAATAAAACCTCAAAATAACATTCTATGCAAAAATTTTACTCTGAAACATCACGTGTGGACGGCGTGAATAAAAAACTCGTTCCAAAAGAAGAGACTATTAAATTTCTTCTGGATTATTCGATGGCTTTAAGTGTTATAGATTACCATAAAATGAAGTTTGAAGCACTTCTAAACTAAACTTTGGAGAAACCCCGGAATTAGCTTTTCGGGGTTTTTTTTGAAAAAAAAGCCCCCTAACCCCCAAAGGGGGAATTTATTTACGGGGCATAATGTGCATAGTTCATCGCTCATCTCTTATCTACTTTCTTTAAATACTCTTTTATCACCGATTTTCTGCCAATGGTCTTTGTGATTATATCTTTTTCCAAATCCCAACCACGCGCCGGGGAGTATTGCCTGCCGTACCATATAATCTGAAGATGCAGCATATTCCATAAATCTTTTGGAAATAAACGTTTTGCATCTTTTTCTGTCTGCACTACATTTTTTCCATTAGTAAAACCCCAGCGATACATCAATCGATGTATATGTGTGTCCACTGGAAATGCAGGTATGTTAAACGCCTGACTCATAACGACACTTGCTGTTTTATGGCCTACAGCGGGTAAAGATTCTAACGCTTCAAAGTCTGCTGGTACTTGCCCGTTATATTTATCGATCAAGATTTCTGAAAGCCCGTGAATTCCCTTTGATTTCATAGGTGAGAGTCCTACAGGTTTTATGATTTCCCTAATTTCTTCTACGGTTAGTTTTACCATATCATAGGGATTGTCAGCTACTTCAAATAGCAAGGGCGTAATTTGGTTGACGCGAACGTCGGTACTTTGCGCAGAAAGTAGCACGGCGATCAATAAAGTATAGGGATCCTTATGTTCCAAGGGAATTGGTACTTGCGGATAAATCTTATTTAACGTATCAATAACAAAGGTTACCTTTTCCTGCTTGGTCATTTTAAGTACTTTTATGCAAAAATAAATATAATGAAAACATTAAAGGTAGGAGATAAGGCTCCAGATTTTAAAGTAAACGATCAAGATGGAAATAGTATTTCCTCAAAAGATTTTAAGGGAAAGAAATGGATTGTATTTTTCTATCCCAAAGCCAATACTCCTGGGTGTACTGCAGAAGCCTGTAATCTTCGTGATAATTATAAAAAATTACAGAAGGAAGGTTATGAATTATTGGGAGTGAGTGCAGATAGTGAAAAACGTCAAAAAAATTTTAAAGAAAAGTATGATTTCCCCTTTCCTTTATTGGCGGACGAGAACAAAGAGATTATAAATGGTTTTCGGGTTTGGGGACCCAAGAAATTTATGGGAAGGGAATTTGATGGAATACACCGTAAAACTTTTATAATTGATGAAAACGGAATCATAACCCGTGTTATTGACAAGGTTAAGACCAAAGATCACGCTGCGCAGATATTGGATTAATTATCGACCTTTTCAGGAGTAGTCTTATAATTGAAAAGTTGTTTATCCTTTATAATTTCTGAAACTCCAGGTGGCAACATCTGTTCCCATCCTTCTTCGCCTGTTTCTATCATTGCCAATACTTCGCGAGAAAATATCTCCATGTTGTCAGGATTATAATCAGTGATGTCAACAACTTTACCGTTATATTTAAAGAATTTGTACAATTCCTTCATTCGTGGATGTACTTTCAGGTTTTCACTATTGGTGTATTCTCCCGTTTCCGCATCTTTCATAGGATAGAGATAAACCTTTAAATCTTTAAAAAATAATTTTCCAAAGGCTTCCAAAATACCACCACTTAAGTGTCGATAATATTTTTCATCAAAAATGTCCACTAAATTATTGACGCCCATGGCGAGCCCCATTCGCATCTTTGTATATCTGGAGAAATATTCAACTAGCTTATAGTACTCCTGAAAGTTTGAAATCATAACCGTATGCCCCAAAGAACAGAGCAGCCTGGCGCGGTCCATAAAGTCTTCTTCATCAATTTCACCTTCGGCCCGCAAATTTGAAAGGGTAATTTCAAATATTACTTCAGTTCTATCTTTTTCTACCCTGTTTTCCTTCAGGAACATTTCATAGGAACGTTCAAACATATCTATGTTAACCTTGGTAACAGGTCTAAAGCTTCCGCGAAGGGCCAAAATGTTTTTCTTATAAAGAATTCTTGCCGGAAGTATATTGTGGCCTTCAGGGTTAAACATAACCGCATCGGTCATACCATTTTTAATTAGCTGAAGACTCATCAATCTGTTGTCAACGTCCTTAAAGCGGGGCCCCGAAAAATTTATGGTGTCAATTTCAATTTTATCTTTATCGATATGGTCGTACAGGTAACGAAGCAATTTATTGGGTTGGTCATATTTATAATATGCCCCATAAATTAAATTTACACCTAAAGTACCAAGTGTAATCTGCTGTAATTGTGCATCATTTTCGTGAAAGCGAATGTGCAGGGTTATTTCGTTATAAGGTTCTTTTGGGTCTATTTGATATCGAATTCCTACCCAGCCATGCCCTTTATATTTTTTTGCAAAATCAATTGTGGCAACGGTATTTGCGTACGAGAAGAAAAGTCTGTTGGGGTGTTTCTCACGGTTTATACGCTCTTCTATCAAGTTGAACTCGTGCGAGAGCATCTTTTGAAGTCTTGATTCTGTTACGTATCGGCCATCTTCTTCTATTCCATAGATTGCGTCGCTAAAATCCTTATCATAGGCAGACATTGTTTTGGCAATGGTTCCTGAAGCGCCACCGGCTCTAAAAAAATTCCGAACGGTTTCTTGCCCGGCTCCGATTTCGGCAAAAGTGCCGTAAATGTTTTCGTTCAGATTGATTCGTAAAGCCTTACTTTTTATGGAGGGAATATTTTCAAATTCCTTGTCTCCTATTATGGTTTCTGGCATAGCAACGTTCTATTTTTTAATATAACAAAGGTAGCAAATACAATAGGTAAACAAAAAAAATACCAGTATTTTTGCGCAGATGAAATCAACATTCCGCGTTACATTTCTCGGCACTGGAACTTCACAAGGCATACCCGTAATAGGCAGCAATCACCCTGTTTGTAAAAGCAGTGACCCAAAAGATAAACGTTTGCGTGTTTCGGTTTTATTGCAATGGGATGATTTTACTTACGTTATTGATTGCGGTCCTGACTTTAGACAGCAAATGTTGCGCCAAAAGGTTTCAAAACTGGACGGCATTCTTTTAACGCACGAACACAGCGACCACACCGCAGGTTTGGACGATATCCGCCCATTCAATTTTATGCAGGGCAATATGCCTTTTTATGCCCATAAGCGAGTATTTAAATCACTGCACGAACGTTTTGCCTATATTTTTGAAACGGAAAACAAATATCCCGGAGCACCTAGCGTTGAAGAAATTGAAATTGATAAAGACAAACCTTTCACTATTGGGGGAAAAGAAATTATTTCAATTGAAGCATTCCACGACACACTACCGGTTTTAGGTTTTCGGGTGGGAGACTTTACCTATTTGACGGATGTTAAAACCATTACTGAAGAAGAAATTGAGAAAATAAAAGGGACAAAGATTTTAGTTGTAAATGCTTTGCGCGAAGAACCCCATTATTCACATTTCAACATCTCAGAAGCACTTGATTTTGTTGAAAAAGTAAAACCAGAAAAAACATATTTTACACACATTAGCCATTTAATGGGCTTTCATGAGGAAGTGGAGAAAAAACTTCCACAAAACGTCCATTTGGCATATGATACACTCACTATAACTATTTGATTATGAGAAATAAAATTTTCATGTACCTATTTCTTTTTGCATTGCTTTTCATAATTTATCAATATATGAACGAGAAAAGCATTTTTGAATCGCAGGAATCCCAAATTGAAAATCTGCAAACGAAAGTTCAAAAATATAGCGACTCTATCGAGGGCCTTCATGGACAAATAATGAACTTGAACTATTTCACTTTAATGGGAAATGACAATGCAATGACCTATTTTGAAAATTTGGGTTATGAAGCTGCAGAAGTGGAATCAATGGTTTCTGATCAGATTTATGATTTCAATCTTCAAAAGGGAAACAATCCATTAGTTCCATTTGAGGGAATGGCGGGCGATATGAAAATCAATAAACTAAAATTCCTTAACCATAAATGGATCCTTGCAGACTTTACCGATAACACCTATTGGGGCGAAATGATTTTGGAATATTATTTCAACGATAAAAATGAACTTGAATTGACGCCAATTGCTTCATTTTTATATCAAAACTAAACTAATTGGAACAGCTTATAGCTTATTGATTTTCCAACCAACTTTTAAGTTCGTAAAAATTCTGGGGAGCTACTCCGTGCCCCACAGGAAATTCCGAATACTTACAATCAATATTTAAGTTTTTTAGGAAAGGCTCTGTCTTTCGGGCCCATTGAACAGGAATAACTTGGTCCACACTTCCGTGTGACGTATAGATTTTAAGATTGCTGAAGTCATTTTTGGCATACCCTTCTTTTAAAATGGCTTCATTAATATAACCACTTAAACCGATTACATTTTTTATTTTTTCAGGATAACATAGCGCGATGGCGAAGCTTAAAATAGTGCCTTGGCTAAAACCGAGCAGCGTAATATTATTTTTGTCAACTTTGTACTTTTCAATTACTTCGTCTATGCACTTCGAAACTAATTCGCGCGAGGCAATAGCTTGTTCGTCATCGCTGAATTTTCCCTGTGAATTGTCAAAGTATATATTATACCAAGCATTTCCGTAAGGTTCAAGCCTTATTGGGGCTTTCAGAGAGATGACAGCATATTTTTCCGGAAGTTCACCGGCAAAGGAAAACAAATCGTTTTCATCGCTCCCAAAACCATGCAGCATAATGATTGCCGGTGAGTTTTCTGAAGCATTTTTTGCGGGTCTATAATTGTGTTCTAAAAGTAAAGTCTGTTTTTCCATAGGCTGCAAAAATAAAAAAAGACCTTTTAAACTGAAGTTCTTTCAGCAGAAAAGGTCTCGTTAAATATTATTTAAAATCTAAATTCCTTTAAACCATTCTTGAAATTGTTCTCCAAATACAGGTACCGGTTTCATTTCACCTTGTACGGCACTTATCAATCCAAGGAGCCAAAATACGAATATGGCGAGCTGTACAATCCAGGTAAGTATTGAAATCCCAATAAAACTTATAACAATACTCAATACTACTCCCACACACATAATACCCAATGATTGTCGCACATGGAATGAGCCCAGAGCAGTTTTATTTCCATTGTTCATTATTAAAGCGATGATCCAGCCAACTAAGGTAATGTAAGCAATGATGGCTACGGTTTTGCCGTTGTCTGCAGTTGTTTCCATTTTTTTTTGATTTTAGGTTAGTGTTTATTTAAGCTAAAGATAATCAATACTTTAATTTAAAAATGTAAACCATTCCTGAAATTTTTCACTTAAAAACGGAATGCCCCTCTTTTTGCTGAAAAAAGCCATCGACCAGCAAAAGAGCCACAGCAAAAGACAGATTAACCAAATAATATCGCCAACGGTTACATCTATTTGCGCTTGCACAACTAACGAAACGATAAACATTAACGTAATCCCAAACATATTTTTAATATGCCACGTTGCAAAGGGGTGGTTTTCTTCCCTGTTGAAAAAATAGGCAATAATAAAACCCACAAACGGGGCATAGGCAATAAGGGCGGTAGATTTTCCTGCGGGTATAGTCTTCATTATTTCTTCAGCGCCAATTTGTTGTTTACCAAAATTCCGTAAGGTTTTCCCTTTAATTTTGTTCCAAGAGAAGCGGCATTTTCTGAGGTTGATAGAATATCTTTTTCTGAAAATTCCCAATTTCCATCAGGATTAAAAAGGGTAAGCTCAGCAAGATTTCCTTCTTCAATTTTTTCTGAAGAAATATTGAAAGCTTGTTTTAAACCGGTAAGCGCTTTAACAGTTTCCTCAATCCCCAAAACCATATTGAGCGCACCAAAACAGCTTTCCAAACCAATACTTCCAAAGTAAGCCTGCTCAAATTCTGTTTTTTTGTGCTCCACATCTATTGGGTTGTGGTCGCTGGTTACGCCATCAATCGTTCTGTCCTTCAACCCTTTTAGCAGTGCTTTGGAATCTTCTTTTGTACGTAAGGGGGGAAGCAATTTATAGTTCGTATCAAATTCCTCCAAAACATCATCTGTCAAAATAAGGTTGAAAATCGCGACACTGCAAGTTACATTTAGTCCTTTTTTTTTGGCATCCCTAATCAGTTCTACAGATTTTTTGGTTGATATGGTAGGAATATGAAGTTTACCCCCCGTATATTCCAAAATATACAAATCGCGAATTATCTGGAGCTCTTCCGAAAGTGCCGGAATTCCTTTCAATCCTAACCGGGTACTGTTTACTTCTTCGTTCACCATTCCATTTCGCGCCACAGATTTTTCAAAAGGAAACGATTGCACCAACCCATGAAAATTCTGTGTGTATTGCAAGGCTATTTTCAGCAAGTTTGCATTTGCAATTGGGTTTTTATAATCGTAAAAAGAAACTGCGCCCTCGTTTTGCATATCGTAGAGTTCGGCAAGATCGGTTCCTTTACTGCCTACGGTTAGTGCGCCGATAGGGTAGAGGTTAACGGCGTTCCCTTCGGCTTTGCTTTTTAGAAATTTTATGTGCCCTTTGCTGTCGGTTATCGGAAAACTGTTTGCATTTACGGCAACACTTGTAAATCCGCTATAGGCGGCAGTTTTTAAACCGTTTTCGATGGTTTCCCGCTCTTCAAAACCCGGTTCGCCAAAAGAAACGCTGCTATCAAACCAACCTTGGGAAATATGTAGGTTTTTTAAGGAAACCTCTTTAATCTTTTCAGTTGGAGAAATAGTAGAAGCAATTTTTGAAATTTTACCATTTTCTATCAAAACATCCCGTTTTTTTAAATGATGTTTGCTGGAAACATCTACTATGGTTGCGGATTTCAGTAATATCTTCATTTGTAGAATTTTAAGATAAGCATTTCAAAAAGTAAGAAGAGCAATGCAAAAATAGCAAACCATTTCCAAAAACTGTTAATAGCGTTCGCATCTTCGATAGCATCAAAAAGATCATTCACAGAACTGTAAACTTCCGCACCTTCCCAATCTTCGGGGTTTAGGTATTGTAATTCACTTTCACTACGTGAATAATTGAAACTTATATTTTCCAAAAACTCAGTTTTCTTCACTATTTGGTAATTTCCTGCTTTATTGGGTTTATCAGTGGTAGTCACTAAAACATAATTGGCTTTTGTTTGCTGAAGCGGAATAAACTGCTCCGTACTGTCCTTTACGGTAAGTATTTCATCTGGGCCTAGTTTCACGGGAACAGCTATTGCGTTTTGCTGCCCAATTGTATAATACAAGCGGGGTAAGGGCAAACTCTGCAAGGCCATATTATAAATAGTGGGCACTACCAAAGGCGAATTCTGGAAGTTGGAATTTTCCTTGTTTATTGGGGCTGTAAATAGATAAGTTTTGTTTTTTTGAAGTAAAAAGGACTGGTTGTCCTCAAAACCGATTGCGGGAGTTGCATTTGATGAAACACTATAAAACGCATTCACCTTAGGGTACTGAAAATTTTCGACCTCTTTTTCAAAAACATCTTTAAAGAGTGGATGCGAAAAAACAATTTTCGTAATCATTTTTTCTTGAATTTTTTCTTCGGAAAGCGTTCCCAAAGCCATCGTTAATAGGAAATTGTTATAGCTGCTTAAATCTGCTAGGGAAGCGGGTATAACTAAAACACTTCCTCCATTGTCGCTAAACGATTTTAAAGCGGTGGCCAAGGAAGCCGGAATTTCTTTCAACTCGTTGAGCACAATGAAATTTTGGTCGGGAATTTCATTGTAATTTAATGTTTTGAAGGTTTGCTGTGTAAACTTGAATTCCTCTTTTTCAAACAGTCGTTGCAGGAAGTTTCCATCTGCTTCATTAATAGCTAAGACCTTTATTTTTCCAGGCTTGTTGATGTTGAAAAACAACGAGTTGTCAAAAGGAATATTTGGTTCATTTATTTGTAGTTCCCCAATAAATTCTTCGGAATTATCGATGTCAAAAGTTACGGTACCGTTAGAATTTCCTGAAAAATCCAAGGCTGTTTTGGCAATCAATCTATTCTTATTAAAAAGGGAAACAGGGACTTCCGAAATTTCAGTTGTAGTATTTGATACTTTAACCTTCAATTGCGTTATTGAGGCATTCTTTGAAGCAATGTAAGCGCTGTCAATTGAGATATTTGATGCTTTTACAGGTTTCAGTGGTACGGCATCCAGTATTAAATCTGTTGGTACTTCTGGAAAAACTTCTTTTTGCTGAAAATCTGAAAGATAAACCAATCGTTTCAGTACATCTTTTTCTTTTGAATAAAGCTGATTGGCTTTCAATAACACTTGTGAAGGGGTCAATTGGTTTTGTGAGTATACTATGGAAAGCACCTCATTTTTAAAATCCTGTGGGGTAACATTTTTTCGTTCAGAATTATTCGTAAACCAACTAAGTTTTTCGGTACCCCCAAGTTTATCAAACAAATCCTGCAAGGCGCGCTCAAGCATTGGGCCTTTTGCACCTTTCGCCTGCATGCTGAAGGAATTGTCAATATAAATAACAGTTTCCTTTTTTGTGCTTAAAGCAGTTTTGGTGGCTGTGAAGGGTTGTGCAAATGCAATAATAACACACGCTAAGGCTAGCAAACGCATCAATAGGGTAAGCCACTTTTTGAGTTGTGAACTTTTTCGGGTCTGAATGGTAACTTTTTTAAGAAAAGCAACATTCGTAAAATCTACTTTTTGAAAACGCCGAAGTTGAAAAAGATGAATAAATATTGGGATGAGCAGCAGGAAAAGGGCGTAAAGAATTTCTGGGTGTTTGAACTGCATTCCTATAAATATTGCCCAAAGATAAAAAATGGAATGCAATTAAAGCTATTTCTGTAAGCTAAAGGTGAAAATGCCTTCTTTTGATAAGTAAACATCTTTTAATACTTAAATTCAATCTAATTTTTTCACACTAAACTTAAACGTAGTCCCTTCTCCCAAAGTGGAAGAAACTTTTATTTCACCATCCAGTCTATTTACTAGCTTTTTTACTGTGGAAAGTCCAATACCATTTCCTTTTTTTCCATTTCGGTCTAAATTTCCCGTGGTGACAAAAAGATCAAAAATATGCTCTATTCGTTCTTTTGGTATTCCCATTCCGTTATCGGTAATAGTAAAATGGTAATAACCGTTCTTTTCTTCACAATCAATATCAATTTTTATTTTCTTTTTATCGTTGTATTTTAAACTATTACCAATAAGGTTCAAAAGTATTTGCTCAAGGGCAACTTTATTGGCCTGCATTTCAATGTTTTCCTCGGGTAGATTTATTTCACAATCAACGTTGATATTTAGCAGTTCTATTATTTCCTCTAAAAGGTCTTGGCTGTCAAAAGATTCACTCCGCAAAGATGCTGTTTTATCAGTCTCGTAATGCTCCAGCAGGCCAGTAACGTATTCACTTAGTGTGAAAGATGACTGCTTGATGTAATCTAAATATTCTTTGCCCTGTTCATCCAAATGCTGTCCATATTTGGTGCGAAGCATATCTGAAGTGATAATCATATTTGCCAGCGGCATTTTCATATCGTGGGAAACTACGCCAGCAAAATTTTTAAGTTCCTCATTGCGTTCCTTAAGTTCTTTTTGTACAGAAAGCAATGCTCGGTTACGTTTTCGGGCTTCAAATAAATTCACCACTTGGTAGGCCATGGCAGTAAGTGCCTTTTTTTGGGATTTTGTCAATACCCTAGGTTTGGTATCAAAAACACAAAGAGTTCCCAATGGATAACCTTCACTATTCACCAAACGCACACCGGCATAGAAAATGGCATTCATTTCTGTAACCAGTGGGTTATCTTTAAAACGATTGTCTTTTCTGGCATCTTCAATTATAAAAATGTTTGATTCTTCCAATATGGCGTGCCCGCAAAAAGAAATATCTCTTGGTGATTCATTAAAAGGAATACCGTAATGCGACTTCAGAAAATTACGATCTGCATCCAGAAGCGTTACCAATGAAATTGGCACATCACATATATTTGCTGTCAATGCGGTTATATTGTCGAAATCCTTTTCTGGCAAGGTGTCCAACAAATGATAGGAACGTACAGCGGCCAAGCGTTGCTCTTCATCTATTGGAAATTGTGGTTTTATCAAGGTTTAGGTTACTTTATCTTAAAACCGAAAATATCGGTTTTTAAGGATTAAACGTAAATGTACAATATTTTATAATCAGTTTTGAAACGGATAAAAATAATGTGAAATGTATCAACTTTTAAATCAAAAGCGTTCAAAAACGCCTAATCCGAAAAGAGCAAAGTCATATTTTACAGGATCTTGTGAGTCCAATTTGCGAAGCGAATTATCCAACTCCAATAAAGCTTTGGCATCGTTTTGTTTACGTTTCAGTAATTTTAGTTTCCGTGCGACGTTACCACTATGAACATCAAGCGGACAAGACAACTGGGAAGAATCAATGCTTTTCCAAATTCCAAAATCTACGCCCGTAGCGTCATTACGAACCATCCACCGAAGAAACATATTTATTCTTTTTGCAGCCGAATTTTTTAAGGGATCACTAATGTGTTTTTGTGTTCGAGAAGGGTGGGGGAGTTCAAAAAAAGTTTTTTTGAAATGATGTATTGCCGGTTGCATAGAGTCTTTTTTGGCATGTTTTGAAAACAAGGTTTCCAGCCCACCATGGTTTTTATATATATTTTGAAGCGATTTCAGAAAATAAGCAAGATCTTCATTATTAAAAGTTCTATGCACAAAATTTGAAAGAGACTCTGATTGCTCTTCTGAAAAATTCATCACAAAATCATAAGGGGAGCTGCCCATCATTTCCACTAAACGGTTGCCATTGTTTATGATGCTTTTTCTATTTCCCCAAGCAATGGTAGCCACTAAAAAGGCTGTAATTTCAATATCTTCCTTTAAAGTGAAAAGATGTGGAATTTGAATAGGATCGGTTTCAATAAATTTGGGGTTATTGTAAAGATTGACCTTTTCGTCAAGGAATGATTTCAGTTCGGTTTTATTCATTTAATGGCTCACAATTTTTCCGTCTTGCATCACCAATTTTCTATCAGCCATATTTGCAAGTTCTTCATTGTGCGTAACGATAACAAAGGTTTGCCCAAATTCATCCCGCAATTTGAAAAATAAATTGTGCAGATTTTCGGCACTTTCGGTATCGAGATTTCCGCTAGGTTCATCTGCCAGAATGATTGCCGGATTGTTAATCAGAGCTCTTGCTACGGCAACTCGTTGTTGTTCCCCGCCCGAAAGTTCGTTGGGTTTATGGTCCTCGCGGTGCGAAAGTCCTAAAAATGTGAGTAGTTCTTTCGCTCTTTTTATAGCTATGTTCTTTGGAGTTTTTTTTATGAATGCGGGAATACAGACGTTTTCAAGTGCTGTAAACTCTGGCAATAGTTGGTGAAACTGAAAAATAAACCCTAAATTTTCATTTCGGAACTGCGCTAATTTCTTCCCCGAAAGGGAACCTATATTTACACCGTTTATGGCTAATTTACTTTTTGATTTATCAAAAGCATCCAAGGTTCCCAAAATCTGCAGCAAGGTTGTTTTTCCCGCGCCCGAAGCACCAACTATTGAAACAATTTCACTCTTTTTTATGTATAGGTCAACACCCTTTAAAACGTGAAGGTTGTCGTAGAATTTATGAATATTTTGGGCTTCAATCATAGCAAAAAATTAAACCGTGAAAGTACTATTTATAGCGCTATAATACAATCCAATGGGTTATATTGTTTTTATTCGGACTTATGTGTTTATTTTTGAATTTAATATTATTAAACAAATTTTAATGGCTTCCTATAGATATTTTGAAGAATACGACCAACCTGTAACGGACACGTTGATTGAAAATTATAGTAAAATCTTGCATACGGTAGGCGAAGATATTTCGCGAGATGGTATTGTAAAAACACCTGAACGCGCCGCAAAGGCGATGCAATTTTTAACCTCGGGCAACTGTCAGGACCCCGCTGAAATCTTGAAAAGTGCCATGTTTGCCGAAGCTTATCATGATATGGTTATTATAAAAGATATTGAACTTTATTCCCTTTGTGAGCACCACATATTGCCCTTTTTTGGAAAAGCACACATCGCTTATATTCCAGATGGACATATTGTTGGGCTTAGCAAAATTCCGCGGGTTGTTGATATTTTTGCACGTAGATTGCAGGTTCAGGAACGATTAACCCATGATATTCTTGAATGTATAAATGATACTTTAAAACCAAAAGGGGTAGCCGTAGTTATTGAAGCATCGCACATGTGCATGATGATGCGCGGTGTGCAGAAACAGAATAGCGTTACTACAACTTCAGGTTTTCGTGGCCAATTTGAGGCTATAGAAACCAGAAATGAATTCTTGAAACTGATCAGCAGCGATTTGGGTTAATTTTTTTGGAATGTTTTTTGCTCTTCAATAATAAATTAAACACAACAGGAAGATGAAAAACGAAAAATATAAGTTGCTTAGAAAAGGCATTTTTTATGATGCAGTAGGTATGGCAACAATGGCCATACCTGTAATCGGTCCCTTTTTAGATTTACTTTGGGCGCCTCTTGCAGCAAAAAAAATGAGTGAAATGTATAAAGGAACTGAAGGAAAAATTGCTTCTGTTCTTGTATTTGTAGAGGAAGTTTTACCCTTTACGGATGTTGTCCCCACCTTTACACTAATGTGGTTATACACATTTGTTTGGAAAAAGCAGCCTACACCACAGATTATTGAGGTTAGAGCGAACGAATAAAAAAGCCCCGATCGGGGCTTTTTCTTTAAATTTCCAATTTTAAATTTACATTGATACTCCTTCCCATATTAAGGATACTATCCGGCTTTAATCTCGATAAATGGGCTATATATTTTTTATCTGTAAGATTTGTTCCGTTTAGTCCGATTTTAAATAAAACCTTTTGAAATTGAAAGCTGCTTTCAATCCCTGCGCTCAGTAATGAATAGCCTCCCGTTCTCGTTTCAAAATTGCTCACATTTTTTTGGTCAAAGGTATTTTCAAGCGTAATAAAAGCTGAACTTGATTTTCTGGTTTTTCCATCATTTAGTTCTATTCGGAATGTATTCCGGAGTGAATTTGCCGGAATTAATGGCAAATATTTATCATTGCTCAATTTTCCTGTAACAGTTTCGAAGCTACTTTCCAAATGAAGCCAATCCAACGGGTGGGGGTGAAGGTGAAAACCCAATTCGCCCCCATACAACGCTGCATTGCCCTGCAAATAATCAAATACCTGTGCGTCGTCAAGGGTTTCATTGCTAGGCGACAGAAAAATGTAGTCATTAACGGCGTTGTAAAAACCATTTGCAAAAAATTCAATATGCTCGTTTCTGTATTCTAAAGCAAGATCGGTCTGGAAATTCTGCTCATTTGATAAATTTATATTTCCGCGTTCATATCGGTTTGTACCTTCGTGAACCCCATTAGAAGTTAGTTCTGCCAAGTTTGGCGCTCTAAATCCACTGGCAAGATTGATTCGCGTTGAAAAATTTCGAACAATATCGAGTTTAGCTCCTAAAGCAGCAGTGAAACTATTAAAAGTGGTATTAAGTGCTGGAATAAAATCCAAATCAGCAGGATTTCCAGCGGCTTCACTTTTAATTTTTCGAGAGTCGAAACGGATTCCGGCTTGAAAATCTATCTTTTCCAAATGATAGTGTGAAGTTGCCAAAATTCCAATATCAGTAGTTGTCGCATCAGGAATTAAAATTTCTTCACCTTCGTTTTTATTTTTTTGAAACATTCCCTGAAGCCCCACTATAGTTTCAAAATTGCCCAATTGAGGTAGGTGATATTTCATATCATAATTAAATGTGTTTAATTTAAGCTGAAGGGCTGCCACATCTGATTCGTCTTCAAATTCACGTCTGTCATTGAACAGATAACCAGCTTTTATATCTAAACTGGAGTTAGTAAAAAATAGCGTATTGTCAAAACTTAAAATATGGTTATCAATTTCCTGAAAAGGAAGTTCTAAAGCCTTAGAACGCGTTTGCTCACTGATTTCCTCAGGAATACCAATATTGGAGCGATTGTAATTATAGCGAAGTGTTGACTTAAATTTTGTGCCAGAATATTGCAATCCAGTCTTAAAATCTTTTTCATTAAACCTAGTGTTGGTAACACGATAATCTGCTCCCGTATCATAATCACTAAAAATAGCGTACGCGCCTCGTGCCAAAAATTTTAGCTTTTCACCTGAGGTCTTAATTCCAAGATTTGTAGCGGTTCCCAATGTATTTGAAAAGTAAGCGCTGTTTAGATCACCATGAGTTTCACCGGAGAGCGCAAATTTTTCAGGATTCAGATAAAGTACTCCGCCCAGAGCATCGCTTCCGTAAAGCAATGACGCCGGACCTTTTATGACTTCTACGCTTTCCACTCCCGCTTCATTTATACCCAGCCCGTGCTCGTCTCCAAACTGCTGATTTTCTAAACGAACACCCTGTGCATAAGTTAAAACCCTATTTGAGCTTAGTCCGCGAATAACTGGTTTTCCAATGCCCGTCCCTGTACTAATGATTTCTACTCCTGCAATATTTTTAATGCCATCGGCCAAGGTTACGGCACCAGAGGCGTTTAGGTCTTCAGTTGAAATGCGTTCCACCTTCATAACATTATCACTCTGTAATTTATGGAAAGGCGTAGAAACTATAACCTCTTCCATTTCAACTGCACTTTCCTGCATTTCAAGATTTTCGGTAACGATTTTTCCGTTTGAAAAATTAATTTTTTTTGAAATGGTCGCGAATCCTAGTGAAGAAAAAACTATGTTATAGCTTCCGTCAGGAATATTGATTAAAGTATAGTTACCGTCAAAATCTGCAACGGTTCCTTTTTCAAGTTGCGGAATATAGATTGTTGCGGGCAGTGGTTCATTTGTATTTTTTGATGTTATGTTTCCCATTAAGGAATTTTGTGAGCTCACTGTGGTATATATAAAGAACACCACAAGTAAGCATAATATGTTTTTCATGCTTTCTTGATTTAAAAATGTTTGAATTAAAATAAAATGATAAAAATCAAGAAAGTTGAGGAGGGCCTCTAAGAAAATAGTGGGAAGGGTCTAAATTAAAAGAAGATGTAAAATAAAAACTATCAACATTTCGAAAACTGTGAAATACAGTGAAATCAGGAGATTCCAGAGGAATAAAGGTAAATATTGAAAAGTGAAAATCACAAATTGAACAGTCTAACTGTTTTTCGTGAAGATGCGTTGAAATATCGGTACAAGCCTTGTGTTCGTGACCTTCAAAAGTATGCGCAAATTGTACAGCAGTAGGAAGCAGCAATGCCAACGAGAATATCGTAGCGATTAATACATGCGTAACTTTTGTTGTAAGGTTTATCATTGTTTAGTTAAAAATCCGAGCCCCATACTTCTGAGCATTTTTTTCGCAAAATTCCAAAAGAAGTGAAATTCTCCAAATACCCATCCAAAAAACACCAAAAGTACTTTATAAATTGGAAGGATAATCAAAATTCGGAACGGCCAGTATATGTACCAACCCATTTCCTTGGTTATATTAAAAAAATCTGTTAGTGGAGCGGCCAATTTTGCAGCTGAACTTCCAGTAATGGCAAATACCAGTAAAATTATAAATAGTTGTCTGTTGGTTTTAATATTCCAACGTTTTTTAAGCTTTTTCAATTTCTTCCGCCTATAAATTTTTGATTGTATTTTTCCTGAAAATAGACAAAATAGTTATACAATAAGTAATTCACCTCATATCCATAATCAATAGTTGGGTCGTAATTTATTTGTTCACCATACAAATTTCTGGAATATAAATTTGGCTGTAAAACACGGCTATTGTACTCAGCTACAAACTGACGGTTTTTCCCCTCTAATTTTGCTTGACCATAAAAACCGCGTGGTGGCTGGGAAATTAGCCAAGATTGAAATCCGGGTTCTACAATTATTATTTCATATTCAAGGCTATCATTTGCTATTCTGACGGTATCGTTTTTTGTGGTTCCATCAGAAGGTGAGCTGGTTATGGAAGAATTTCCTGTTCCGCAACTAAAAATTACAAATGAAAGTACCGCAATTAGTAGAAAATTTTTCATATCAATGATTTTTACAAAGTTAACAAATGTAAAATGAAGGTAGCCTGATTTAACTTTCATTTAAAAAAAATACCGTCATTTTATGAATGACAGTATTTTGACTAATTTATATTTAGATTTTTATTTCCCAAAGAAGCCTCCCAAAAGACCGCCGAGACCACCTTTTTTCTGACTGCCTCCACCTAAAACCATTCCAGCGATGTCGTCAATTACACTACCGTCATTATTTCCGTCAAGCAAAGATTCAATCATTGATTGCTGTTTTGGTTGTTCGTTGCCGCCGCCCATAAGACCTCCCAGCAAATCGCCAATGCCAGAATCTGAGTTTACGTTTTTTTGTTGCTTTTGTTTTCCCAAATAACCTAATAAAATAGGGGCTGCAACCTGTAAAATTTGCATAACCGAATTGGTGTCCAAACCAGATTTTTGGGAAAGCGCTCTTACTGCGTTATCCTGCGAACCTCCTAAAACATGACCTAAAATACCAAGCCCGTCCTGCTTCACTTCTTCATTTACACCGCCCCCGAAAAGACCGCCTAAATTATCTAAAATACTCCCATCATGTTTGCTGTTTAAAGCATTCATTAAATTAGCGGCTCCACTTTCGTTACTCGCATTGCGTTTCATAGCACCTAGCAGTATGGGCATAGCCATTGTTACAACAGAAGCTGTTTTGTCTGCTGGTTGATTGGTTTCTTGACTAATACCTCCAATAATTTGTTTTCCGAGGTTACTGTTCAATAAATCTAAAATTCCTGACATTTTGTTTTACATTAATTAATTATTTCCGCAAGTTACTGAAAATGAATAATTATCTATTTATAAAATGAATATAATAACATTATTGCGCCTTATGTGAATAAAAACACTCTATTTTACTAAAATCGAAATTATCTGATTTGCCAGTTCTACACCAATTCTATCTTGTGCCTCATTTGTAGCTGCACCAATGTGCGGTGTTAGTGAAATTTTATCGTGCATCAATACTTTTATGGAAGGGGATGGCTCATTTTCAAAAACATCGAGTGCCGCAAACGAAACCTTTCCATCCTCAATAGCTTCCAGCAACGCGTTTTCGTCCAGAACCCCTCCGCGGGCCGCGTTCACGATACCCACGTTGTCCTTCATTTTTGAAATTTCTTCCTTGCCTATTAAATATCCCGATTGCGAAGGCACGTGGAGACTTATAAAATCGCTGTGTTTTATCAATTTGTCGATTGGCGCGGTTTTAATTTTTAGGGTGATGGTCTGCCCGTCATAAAAGGTTAGGGTTATATCTGCTTCGCCTACCTCGTGGTCGCTGGCAATCACTTTCATTCCGCAGCCTAAGGCTATTTTCGCTACTTGCCGGCCAATTCTTCCAAACCCGATGATTCCCAAAGTTTTGCCGCGCAGCTCGCGACCCGCACCATAGCTCTTCTTCAGCTCTTTAAATCTCGTGTCGCCTTCCAACGGCATATTGCGGTTTGAATCGTGCAAAAAACGAACCCCACCGAACAAATGCGCAAATACCAACTCTGCCACCGATTCTGAGGAGGCGGCAGGAGTATTGATTACCTCAATTCCATTCTCACGGGCGTATTCCACATCTATATTGTCCATACCCACGCCGCCGCGGCCTATAATTTTTAGTGATGGGCAGCTGTCAATAATATCTTTCCGAACCTTGGTGGCACTTCGCACTAAAAGCACTTCAATTTTGTGCTCGTTGATATAATTCTGAAGTTGTTCCTGCGCCACGTGTATGGTCAAAACTTCAAACCCCGCATCTTTTAATATATCGATTCCGCTTTGTGAAATTCCGTCGTTTGCTAATACTTTCATGAAAATAGGTTCCTAGATTATTGTTTTATTAAGTTGTTTCTTATTTATATTTAAGCGCATTACGCCCCTTTTTCAATTGCCTGCATTACATCCACCAAAATCTGTACGCTTTCCAAAGGCAATGCGTTATACATAGAGGCGCGGTAGCCCCCAACGCTGCGATGGCCGTTCAGTCCGTTTATTCCGGCTTGTTTTAAATGTTCGTCAAAGGTTGCCTTCAATTTATCATTCTTTAGGTTGAAGGTGGCATTCATTTTTGAACGGTCTTCTTTTTCGGCAACAAAGCCTTCAAACAAAGGATTTCTATCAATTTCACTGTAAAGAAGTTCCGCTTTTTGGTTGTTTACTTTTTCAATAGCAGTAATTCCGCCCTTTTCTTTCAGCCATTCCAAAGTAAGCATAGATACGTACACCGAAAATACCGCTGGGGTGTTGAACATACTTTCTTTATCAATATGCACTTTGTAATTTAACATAGAAGGAATGGCGCGGGAAACTTTTCCTAAAATATCTTCTTTTATAACCACAAGAGTTGTTCCCGCTGGCCCCATATTCTTTTGTGCACCGGCATAGATTAAACTGAATTTTGAAAAATCGAGCTGTCGCGAAAAGATATCACTGCTCATGTCGCAAACCATCGGGATTTCGGTTTCGGGAAAAGTGCGCATCTGCGTTCCAAAAATAGTATTGTTGCTCGTACAGTGGAAATAATCTGTATCTGAAGGGATACTATAATTTTTGGGAATAAAGTTGAAATTATCACTTTTTGAAGTTGCAACTTCCACAATTTCTCCTAGCAATTTAGCTTCTTTTATGGCTTTGTCGCTCCAAGTTCCCGTGTTTAGATATGCCGCTTTTTTCTCCAAAAGATTATAGGCAACCATCAAAAACTCAAGACTTGCACCCCCTTGCAAAAACAAGGCTTGGTAGCCTTTGTTCTGAAGTCCCAAATGTTCCAGGGCAAGCTTTCGGGCATTGTCCATTACCTCTACAAAATCTTTGCTTCGGTGGGAAATTTCTATCAATGAAAGATTTGAATTGTTGAAATTTAAAACCGCCTCGGCAGATTTCTTTAAAACAGATTGTGGCAAAATGCAGGGACCTGCACTGAAATTATGTTTTTTCATCCTTTGAAAATTTATAGTACAAAGATGTGAATTATGCTACTAAATATGTGGGAATTATGAATATTTTATCAAGGAAGTTTCAACAGAAAATCAACCGTATCCACCCCATCTGCATAATCCCACAAATCTGGGGTTTGCGCTTTTCCAAAAGAAACTTCATTTGGAAGATTTGCATTTGAAACAATACATTGAATATTTTCTGATTGAAGTTCCAATTCTTTGTTAAGTTTTTCGAAAGTACTGTATTTTTCATAGAAAACCACCGAAATAGGAGAGGAGAAGCCATCGTCCTCTTTCAGTAATAAAAATTCATTGTCCAATAACGGAAAACTGTCCATTAAATACACCGCTTTGTTATAATCGTAATTATTGATGTATTTGTGGTTATGAATAATTTCCTTCCAACTGTACATTGCTTTAAAATACGCTTCAAAATCATAATTTTCGGGAACATATAATTTTGATACATTTCGACAACCTAGGCCAAAATATCTAAAAATATCATTGGCGAGTGCCGTGAGTTCTTCCACAGTTTCATTGCCGGTTAACACTGCAACTGAATTTCTGTTTTTGCGAATAATGTGCGGGTATTTTCCAAAGTAATATTCAAAGTAGCGAGCAGTGTTGTTGCTACCGGTCGCGATGACTGCATCAAAATTAATCAATCTACCTTCGGTAAATTCAATATAATTTTTGAATTCCGGCTCCACAGATATTAAGTATTTTGATAGGAAGGGTAAAAGGGTTCTGTCATTTGACGAAAGTTTTGCCAGTACTTTATTTCCTGTTATAAGGACTGAAAGAAAATCGTGAAACCCTACCAAGGGAACATTACCGGCCATTATGATGGCAACGGTTTTTGGATTGGACTTTTCAATATTGTAACCGTAAAGCCATTGCTGTAAATTTTCCTCTGAAAGCGCCTCGCTCCAGCTTTCTAGCGCAAACCTTATATTGTCTTGCGTAAACCAACCATTTTCAGCCTCGGCTTTTCGAAATAGTTCTTTCGCGCTGGAATCACCGTTTTCGGATACAATTCGTTTCAGATAGGTTCCTAAGGCGATAAAACCGTTAATTCTTTGTTTTAATTGCATACTTATTTTGGAGTTGCGATTGATAGGCATTAAATTTGCGCAAAGTTAGAAAAAGAAAATCCCATGGCAATTATAATAACCGATGAATGTATAAACTGCGGCGCTTGCGAGCCTGAGTGCCCTAATACCGCAATCTATGAAGGAGCCGACGATTGGCGCTATGCCGATGGAACCGATTTAGAGGGCAGAGTAGTATTACCAAACGGAAAAGCAGTGGATGCCAATGAAGCGCAAGAACCAGTAAGTGACGAAATATATTTTATAGTGCCAGATAAATGTACGGAATGTAAAGGCTTTCACGATGAACCGCAATGTGCGGCGGTATGTCCAGTAGATTGTTGTGTTCCCGATGAGGATCACGTTGAGTCTGAGGAAGAACTATTGGCCAAACAGCATTTTATGCACAAAAAATAAAAAAATATTATTAAGTAAAAAAAACGCCTCACAGTTCAGACCAAGAGGCGTTTTTCATTAAGTGGTGGGGATAGTTAATAAATATTCTACATTTTATCTTTTTTCCTATCACTTTTCACATTCAGTTTATAAACTTCTGAAATGATTGCATCGGTTTTGGCGTCATAGCGTTCTACAACAAAGTTGCCGTCAGCATTAAAGTACCCAAATGATGATCTACCATCTTGCGACATAATATAATACCCGTTTTGTGAAGTGGGTTTTATAACAGCATATTCTTCATTAGTGGCATTGTCCTTAATTGTCATTAAACGATAACCTTCTTCATCCTTTTGATTAAGAAACTTAAAACGGTTTCCTTCATAGTCGTAAGTTACATCAGTATCTACTTCAATAGGTTTCATAACCACACTTTGGTTAGTCTGGTTGGCATCACTATCTTTTAAACTCAACACCTCTTTTTTGGTTTGGGTCACAGCTTTTGTTGCAGTATCAGTTCCTTTATCATCTGTTACCGTAGTTTTGGTAACGACCGTTTGTTTTTGAGTGTTGGTGTTTTTATCAACTTGTGCGAAAGTAACCGAAAAAGAAACCATCGCTAAAAGTAACATTGCTTTTTTCATGATATAGTTTTTAAGTGTTATTTCAAATGTAGGGTTTGTGTTTGTTAAATTGTCGTAAAGGTTTGATAATGAAAAGCTAATTCATTAAAAAAATACCGGAAACCGGTATTTTCTTAAATCTATTTCAGAAAGAAACTTACATTTTTTGCTCTTTCATCATATCCCTACTTTTTTCATCAAGAATGAAAATAGTGGTAGAGACATTGTCTGTATTTGAATCAAACCCCTCAACTACAAAATTACCGTATTGGTTAAAGTAGCCAACTGAAGTTTGACCATCTTTGTTAAAAAGGTAATATCCTTTTTGTCCCAATGGTTTGAGATTTGCATATTCCAAATTTTTGTTGCTATTTTCTATTTGGTATAAAGTATATCCATTGGCATCGGCACTAAAACTATATTTATTGTTGTTATAAGTATAACTATAATCAGTATTCATAGTAATGGGCGTCATTGTAACGCTGTAGTTAGTCTTAACCACATCTGTATTCTTCAACGCTAATTGGCGTTGTTGGGAAATCGTGGCCTTTTGGGTTTCAACATCAATTCCCTTGTCGTCTTCAATGTATGTCTTCTTTACAACAGTTGTTTCCTTTGTGTTCGTGTTTTTGTCAACCTGTGCGAAACCTGTAGTAAACGCTACAAGTGCAAAAACGATAAATATCTTTTTCATAATAGTTATATTGTGATTATTAATTTTTCTTATACAATAATATAACTACTAACAGCCCATATGCCCAATCTTTGGTTATAACATTTTGCTAAATTTTTTTTGGTAGCACACCATAATTTGTTAAATTCTATTAAAATAAAGGTTTTGCAATAAAAAAATCCCGTTCCAAAAACATGGAACGGGCGCATAGTAAGCAAAAATATATTGTTTAATCCTTTTTCAACTTAGCCATTCCTTCTGGGCGCTTGGTAAGCGCAGCTCTTCTGGCTTCTAGTTCTTTTTGTTGTTGCAATAACTTTGCTTGTCTTTCTTTTTCAGCTTTGGCAGCAGCTTCTGCTTTTTGATCAGCAATTTTTTTGGCAAGTTCTGCTTGCTGTTGCTGCTTTATTGAAATCATTTGTTGTTGGTTTGCAACATCTACAGAAACGTCATCAGACACGACTTTTGAATCAATATTTTTGTCTTTGACTACATCAGCAGCCTGATCTTGTTTATCGTTACCTTCCACTTTAATTGTTTCCTTGTCCGTTTCAGTCTCTGCAATCACTTTCGTTTTTACATCAGTTCCTTTTTGGGTAACTTTTTTAACGGTGGTTGTAGATTGCACATCTTTATTTTCTTGGGCATTAATTCCCGTTAATGCAAAGATTGCAATAGCTAAGCTTAAAATTACTTTTTTCATAATAATTGGTTATTTATGGTTTATTCAGTAAAACTAACCCTATTAACGTTAATTTCTTGCAAATTTAAAGTGAAATAAAACCCAAACTTTTTTTTAAAAGCATCTATTGCCAAATGTTGAAAGTCTGTTTTGAAGATGTATATTTGCACCCTCAAAATTATATTTAATGAAAGCAGGTATCGTAGGATTGCCAAACGTTGGAAAATCCACCCTATTTAATTGTTTATCAAATGCCAAGGCACAAAGCGCCAATTTTCCTTTTTGTACAATAGAGCCAAATGTGGGTGTTGTAAACGTTCCCGATAAACGCTTGTTGAAATTGGAAGAATTGGTAAAGCCTGAGCGTGTATTGCCCGCCACGGTTGAAATTGTTGATATTGCAGGTCTGGTAAAAGGAGCTAGCAAGGGAGAGGGGCTTGGAAACCAGTTTTTGAGCAACATCCGCGAAACTGATGCAATTCTGCACGTTTTGCGTTGCTTTGACAATGATAATATTGTTCACGTTGATGGAAGTGTTAACCCAATACGTGATAAGGAAACGATTGATATTGAACTTCAGTTGAAGGATTTGGAAACGGTTGACAAAAAACTTGAAAAAGTGAAACGTGCCGCCCGTACCGGAAATAAAGAAGCCCAAAAGGAAGAAGCAGCTTTGCAGAAAGTAAAAGCAGGGCTGGAAGCTGGAATTTCTGTACGCGCAATCGATTTAACCGAAAGTGAAAGAGAAGAGTTCATTGAAAATACACAATTCATTACAGATAAACCTGTACTGTATGTTTGCAATGTTGACGAAGGCTCCGCCGCCACTGGAAACGCTTATGTTGAAAAAGTAAAAGAAGCAGTAAAAGATGAAAATGCCGAGGTTTTGGTATTGGCCGTTGGCACTGAAGCAGATATCACCGAGTTGGAAACTTTTGAAGAACGCCAAATGTTTTTGGAAGATTTAGGGCTTGAAGAGGCAGGTTCGGCAAAGTTAATCCGAAGTGCCTATAAATTATTAAATCTCCAAACCTATTTTACTGCTGGTGTGAAGGAAGTAAGAGCTTGGACTATTCCCATTGGCGCTACGGCACCGCAAGCTGCCGGTGTAATACATACCGATTTTGAAAAAGGTTTTATCCGTGCCGAAGTAATAAAATACGATGATTATGTAACCTACGGGAGCGAGGCCAAAGTAAAAGAAGCTGGCAAAATGGGTGTAGAAGGGAAGGAGTACATTGTCAAGGATGGCGATGTAATGCATTTCCGATTCAATGTATAATCAGAATAAAAGAAATCCCGCTATTGCGGGATTTTTTATTGTTTAGAATTTCTAATTCTTAAAAGTATATCTAAAAGCCATTCCATTATAACTATCACCATTAAAACTGGTTCCGGAGCTTGGATATATATCTATGTTTTCCATTTTCTTTTTATGTAATTCGGGAACTAAAATTCCAGTTCCTGCTCCTAAAACATAACCTAAAAGTACATCGGTCAAAAAGTGCTGTCCGGCCTCCATTCTAAAGACTCCCACAGCTGCAGGTAAAGCTGCGGCGCCAGTCCAAACCCAAACTTTGCCATTGGCATCAGGATTAAAATCGCTATATGCTTTTGCCGCAAAAAATGTAGCTGTTGCTGTTGCCGCCACGTGTCCCGAATAAAAGGAACGCTGGCCGTTATTTTTAAATCGTCTATCATTTGTTGTTTCCCCACTGTTGTCATAAACATACGGACGACTTCTATTTACCAAGCCAGCAGTTATTGTATAAATGGCTGCAGTGGTAGCCAAACTTTCTATATAAAGTCCCACATATTGTCCGGTGTGGTCGTTAATTTCATCATCAAATAAAAGGGCAAATGGTGCTGCAAAGGAAAGCGCAAAAGGAATATCACTAATTGCATTTGCGTCTTCATTATGCTTACCCGCAACCCATTGATCCAGAAAATTTAATTTATCAATTTCTTTTTGAAGGCTTTCTTCATTTAAAAACTTTTCCCGCTCTGCCAAGGACAAATCGTCTTTATTTTTTATAAGTATCAAGCCATAGGCGCTAGCTCCAAGTGCTGCACCCGTCCAAATTCCATCACGAACCCATTTCCACTCATAGGGTGAATTACTCTTTTGGGTCTCAAAAACAGTTTTATCGTTTGGATCAAAATTTAGTGCTGAAGATGCACTTTGCGAATTTTGGTCGTCAGTATTCAAATCATCAGAATCTGTTTCCTGATCATTTAAAGATACTGTTTGGTTGTTGAAAGAATTGGTTGAATTGAAATTGGTCTGCTGTGCGAAGATGCTTACTTGCACCAACAATGCGAATAGTATAGTTGTTTTTCTCATAGAAGATAAAGATATGGGTTTGCACATTTCCGCAAATTCCATTTAACATTTCATTAAATAGAATTTACCTTTCTTTTTGGAAATGCTCATTCATACAATCGCAGTCTTTTCTGAAGCAGATCCATTTCCCTTTCCATCTTTCGCATACGTTTCAGTAGCTGGTTAAGAGCGTCCAGTCCTTCAAAATTAATTCCCAGATCGTTATGGAGGCGAAACATTTTTTCTATTTCAGAAATATCCTTCTCGTCCATAAAAAGTTGGTTTTCCTTTTCTTCAAAAGCCACTAACCCATATTCGTGAAGATTTTCCACAAAGGAAATTTCTATCTGTGTCTGTTTGCAAAAGTGACTTACCAATATGTATTTCTCTCGTGCCATTATCTCAGTTTTGAAAGTTCATTAAACAGTTCCTTTTCTTTTTCCGAAAGGTTTTTCGGCAGATCAATTTTATAAGTTACAAATAAATCGCCGTGCTGGTCTTCTTTTTTGTATTTGGGAAGCCCTTTGCCTTTCAGCTTCACCCTGGTATCATTTTGCGTCTCAGGCTTCACTTGTAGTTTTACGGCTCCATCCAAGGTGTCAATTGTGATTTCGCCGCCCAAAATAGCTTTGTATAGATTTATATTTTCGGTTTTATAAAGATCGTTGCCTACGCGTTTAAAGGCCGTATTGTTGAAAATTTCAAAAGTGATAAAAAGATCGCCCTTTGGGCCGCCGTTCATCCCTTCGCCGCCGTAGCCCTTTATCTTGATGGTTTGCCCGTCCTCAACGCCTGCGGGAATGGTAAGCCGGATTTTCTTCTCCCCAAGACTGATGGTTTGTTTCTGGCTTTTCAGAATATCAGTCAGATTAAGCCGAAGCGTAGCGTTCAAATCCTGCCCTTTAAATTGTGCAGTCTGTCTGCGTCCAGCACCACTGCTGAAACTACCACCGCCAAACATCGATTCAAAAAAGTCTGAAAATTGGCTTTCGTCAAATTGCTGTCCGCCGCCAGAATATGTTCTTCGCCCACCAAATCCGCCACCGAATCCTTGCGCCCCTTGCTTTCGCTTGGCTTCCTCAAATGCATCGGCGTGCTGCCAATCCTTACCGTATTGGTCGTATTTTTTTCGCTTTTCAGGGTCGATCAAAACTTCGTGTGCTTCGTTTATCTGCTGAAATTTTTGCTGTGCCGAAGCATCATTTGGGTTTAAATCCGGATGATATTTGCGTGCAAGTTTTCTATATGCTTTCTTTATTTCTGAAGCTGTAGCGTTTTTGTCCAGTCCAAGAATTTTGTAATAATCTATAAATTCCATTAAGGTGTTTTATTTGTGAGATGAAATTATAAAAAGTAATCCAACAAGTCAATGACAATACTCATTCTTCACAAAAGTTTAGCAATTCCTATCGTTCGAAGGGGGAACCCGTGCGAAACTCCTCCCCTCTGGGGAGGTCAGGAGGGGACTTTCCCCCTTTTGAGGGATGGGGGGAATTTTACTAACAAAACCCCTCGCTTTATTGTTAATTACTTTCCGAGGTATTGGTTTCACAAGTGCTCCCGTATATTTATATTAGCAACCCTACACCAAATCTTTATGGCTGAAACGCAATATACCGAAGACAACATACGCTCGCTTGACTGGAAAGAACACATCCGCATGCGCCCCGGTATGTATATTGGGAAGCTGGGCGACGGTTCTTCGCCAGATGACGGGATCTATATACTTCTGAAAGAGGTTATAGACAACTGTATCGACGAATTTGTGATGGGTGCAGGAAAAACTATCGAAGTACGCATTAAGGACAAAGAAGTAAAAGTTCGCGATTATGGCCGCGGCATTCCGCTTGGAAAAGTGATCGATGTGGTTTCAAAAATGAACACGGGCGGAAAGTACGACAGCCGCGCCTTTAAAAAATCCGTTGGTTTGAACGGTGTTGGTACCAAAGCCGTAAATGCCCTTTCTGCATTTTTTAAAGTTGAATCTGTTCGCGATAACCAAATGAAGGCTGCGGAATTTTCCCTGGGCGAATTGACCAATGATGTTGCCGTTGAAGAAACTACAAAGCGAAAGGGAACGAAAGTAATTTTTATTCCCGACGAAAGTATTTTTAAAAACTTTAAGTACCGCACGGAATACGTTCAAAAAATGCTTAAAAACTACGTCTATCTCAACCCGGGACTGACGATAGATTTTAACGGCGAAAAGTTTTATTCCGAAAATGGTTTAAAAGATCTTTTGATGGAAACCATTAGCGACGAAGATATGGCCTATCCCATAATTCATCTACGTGGCGATGATATTGAAGTTGCCATAACGCACAGTAAAACCCAGTACAGCGAAGAAT
The DNA here is from genome assembly GCA_002364215.1 of Aequorivita sp. UBA3180. Lineage (GTDB taxonomy): Bacteria > Bacteroidota > Bacteroidia > Flavobacteriales > Flavobacteriaceae > Aequorivita. The sequence continues at coordinate 296,291 of DEXQ01000008.1, forward strand.
ATCACAGTTTTGTTAATGGCCAAAACACTACCCAGGGCGGTACGCATTTAGCTGCCTTCCGCGAGGCGTTGGTAAAAACCATTCGCGAATTCTACAACAAAAATTACGATGCCAGCGATGTGCGTAAGTCTATCGTTTCAGCAATCAGTATAAAAGTGATGGAGCCCGTTTTTGAAAGCCAGACAAAAACTAAGCTCGGCTCAACCGATATGGGCGGCGATCTGCCAACGGTGCGAACGTTTATAAATGATTTTGTAAAAACACAGCTAGATAATTTTCTGCATAAAAACCCTGAAACTGCTGATGCCATTCAGCGAAAAATAGTGCAGGCCGAACGTGAACGAAAGGAGTTGAGCGGCATCCGAAAACTCGCGAAAGATCGCGCTAAAAAAGCGAATCTTCACAATAAAAAACTACGCGATTGCCGTGTGCATTTGGGAGACGTGAAAAACGAACGCAATCTGGAATCTACACTTTTTATTACCGAGGGAGATTCCGCGAGCGGAAGTATTACCAAAAGTCGCGACGTAAATACGCAAGCCGTTTTTTCACTCCGTGGAAAGCCGTTGAATACTTACGGAATGACTAAAAAAATTGTGTATGAAAACGAGGAATTCAATCTGTTGCAAGCGGCACTGAATATTGAGGATTCCATGGAAGATTTGCGGTACAACAACATCGTAATCGCCACGGATGCCGATGTGGACGGGATGCACATTCGCTTATTGCTCATCACATTCTTCCTTCAGTTCTTCCCTGAATTGATAAAAGAAGGACATTTGTATATTCTGCAAACGCCGCTGTTCCGCGTTCGAAATAAGAAGGAAACCATCTATTGCTATTCCGAAGAAGAAAGAGTAGCCGCCATAGAAAAACTAAAACCAAAACCTGAAATAACCCGCTTTAAAGGTTTGGGTGAAATCTCACCCGATGAATTTGTGCATTTTATTGGCAACGACATTCGCCTGGATCCAGTAATGCTCGATAAATCGATGAGTATTGAAGAATTACTTTCCTTTTATATGGGGAAAAACACACCCGATAGACAGGAATTTATTATTGATAATTTGAAGGTGGAACTTGATAGGGTGGAAGAATAGCTTGCAGCATTCAGAAGCAGTTTGTTAATAGGAGTAACTTTGCGTCCTCTGCGACTCTGCGGTGGAATTTTTACCGCCAAGACGCAGAGAACGTAGAGAATAAAAATAAAGAATAGAGAATAATTCAATGAGTGACGAACTCAACAATAACGAAGAAGAACAAACAGGCCCCGACTATTTGGGCGTAAACGACGATACCTCCGGCGACACCATAAAAAAGGTTACCGGCATGTACCGCGACTGGTTTTTGGATTACGCCAGCTACGTAATCCTGGAACGCGCCGTGCCTGCAATTGAGGACGGTTTTAAACCCGTGCAGCGACGCATTATGCAGTCTATGAAAGATTTGGACGATGGACGCTACAACAAGGTCGCAAACATTGTTGGGCATACCATGCAGTACCACCCGCACGGGGACGCGAGTATTGCCGACGCGATGGTGCAGATTGGCCAAAAGGATTTGCTTATCGACACCCAAGGAAACTGGGGAAATATTTTAACTGGCGATAGTGCCGCCGCTTCGCGATATATTGAGGCGCGGCTTTCAAAGTTTGCCTTGGATGTGGTTTACAATCCAAAAGTTACCCGCTGGCAAGCTTCGTACGACGGCCGTAGAAAAGAGCCAATCAACCTTCCGGTTAAATTCCCATTGCTGTTGAACCAAGGCGGAGAGGGAATCGCAGTGGGACTTTCCACCAAAATCCTTCCGCACAATTTTATTGAACTTATTGATGCCTCCATCAAGCATCTGCAGGGCAAGAAATTCACGATTTATCCAGATTTCCCAACGGGTGGATTGATGGATGTGGCCGATTACAACGATGGGATGCGCGGCGGAAAAATCCGTAGCCGGGCGCGCATTAACCAACTCGATAAAAACACACTTGTAATTACTGAAATTCCCTTTGGCACCAATACTTCATCGCTGATTGATACCATTCTCAAAGCGAACGACAAAGGAAAAATAAAAATTAAAAAGATAGAGGACAACACCGCTGCCGAAGTGGAAATCCAGATCCATTTGCCCAGCGGCATTTCCCCCGATAAAACCATTGATGCGCTTTATGCATTCACGGGTTGTGAAACTTCGGTATCGCCGCTCGGTTGTGTAATTGAGGATAACAGGCCTTTGTTTGTTGGTGTTTCTGAAATGCTCCGCCGAAGTACCGACCGCACGGTGGAACTGTTGAAAAGTGAGCTTGAAATACAATTGGATGAATTGGAGGAACAGTGGCATTTTGCTTCCCTTGAAAGAATTTTCATTGAAAACCGAATCTATCGCGACATAGAGGAAGAGGAAACTTGGGAAGGTGTAATTGCCGCAATTGACAAAGGTTTGCAGCCGCACATTCAGCATTTAAAGCGCGCCGTAACCGAGGAGGATATTGTGCGATTGACTGAAATTCGAATCAAAAGAATTTCAAAATTCGATATTGATAAGGCGCAGCAAAAGATTGAGGCATTGGAAGATAGCATCGCTCAAATAAAACATCACTTAGCACATTTGATTGAATATGCGATAGATTATTTCAAAAGGCTGAAAAAGGATTATGGCGCTGGAAAAGAGCGCAAAACCGAAATCAGGACTTTTGATGATATTGAGGCTACAAAGGTGGTAATTAGAAACACAAAACTCTATGTAAACCGCGAGGAAGGTTTTGTTGGCACGAGCCTAAAACGCGATGAATACGTTACCGACTGCAGCGATATTGACGATATTATCGTTTTCACCGAGGACGGAACAATGATGGTCACCAAAGTGGACGCCAAAACTTTTGTGGGAAAAAATATAATCCACGTGGCGGTTTTCAAAAAGAAGGACAAACGCACCATTTACAATATGATTTACCGCGACGGTGCCCGCGGCGCAAATTACGTAAAACGTTTTGCGGTAACCTCCATCACCCGTGATAAGGAGTACGATATGACCAACGGAACCAAAGGTTCCAAAGTGCTTTATTTTACGGCCAATCCGAATGGCGAGGCAGAAGTTGTAACCATTTATCTGCGCCAAAGCGGAAGCATTAAAAAGCTGAAGTTCGATCTGGATTTTGCCGATCAGTTGGTGAAGGGAAGAAATTCCAAAGGAAATATTGTCACCAAATATTCTATCAAAAAAATTGAATTGAAAGAGAAAGGTCTTTCAACGCTAAAACCCCGTAAAATATGGTTTGACGATTCAGTGCAGCGATTGAATGTTGACGAACGCGGCGAACTTTTGGGTGAATTCAGAAAAGAGGATAGGTTGCTGATCGTGAAGCAGAGCGGAGTAGTAAAAACCGTTGTGCCAGATCTTCAGCTTCGTTTTGATGACGATATGATAATTCTTGAAAAGTGGGACCCCAAAAAACCGTTGAGCGCCATTTATTGGGAAGGCGAAAAGGAATTGTTTTATGTGAAACGTTTCTTTATTGAACATCCCGATAAAGAGGAAACTATAATTACCGAGCATTCCAATTCATATTTAGAAAAAATATTTACCGATTACCGCCCAATGGCCGAAGTGGTCTTCGCCAAAAAAAGAGGGCAGGAGCGCGAGGAAAACATGGAATTGAATTTGGAGGAATTCATTGCTATAAAAGGAATCACAGCTATGGGGAATCAGTTGACCAAAGAAAAGGTTTTGGAAATTAACACGATGGAGCCGCTTCCATATACGCCTCCCGCCCCTGCAGAGCCAAAGGAAATGGACGTGGTGGATGAAGAGGATTTGAATGAGGAAACAAATACTCCCGAAGATGAAAACGAAACCGATGAATCCATTACCGATAATGATGGGCAGGGACGATTGTTTTGATGTTTTGAAATAATTATATAAAATCCGTTTCCATTTTATTTTAAGACGACCCCAACCCTAGGTTCACCCGTATAAAAGCCTTCCCAAAGCCATAGAAAAGCCATAGAAAAGCCATAAATAAAGTATGAATACAGTATGAAATCTACTGAATGAACACAGTGTGGATTATAAATAACACTGAATTTATTGGTATTAATGATTCTATGATTATCTACAGTGCGCCAAATTCTGAGAAATTTCGATTACTATATTTGATAGGATAAAAACCGGCAATGTTTTTCTCTATGCCTACCATAATGCTTTTGTAATGAACCCTAAAGCTGTAGATATAGAGTTATTATTGAAACCAAAATGCAGGATCTTTGTAAAATTTATAGCTTTTGGTTAACCAAGAAACACTACGCATTTTATACAAAAGAATATTTCTACAGTTTCAACTTACAAACCTTTTGATTTTCAAAAGAAAAACACTATTTTTGCACCCCTCTTAGCGACGAGTCAGGAATAAGAGGAATTGAAGCAAAATAAAAACAAACCCTTCTGTGGGATAGTCGCAGTAAAATCCTGAAAGAGCGCAGAATACAAAGCATTGATTTTTAAAGCATTTGCGGTGAAAATCAATTTTACAAACAAATGGCTGATAAAGCAAACAAAGAAGAAGTGCAGGTAGAAGATACTGCAACTCAAAACGGGGAAGCTACAAAACCCCAAAAGGAAGTTTCCTTAAAGGAAAGCAACCCTGAAAAATTTCTAAAGGAATTCAACTGGCACAACTATGAAGAGGGAATTGATCCTATCGACGACGGAAAGCTTGAGGAATTCGAAAAACTGGTAGCAGAGAATTTCGTTGACACACTAGATGACGAGGTTGTTGAAGGGAAAGTGGTTTACATCACTGATCGTGATGCAATCATTGACATTAACGCGAAAAGTGAAGGTGTTGTTTCATTGAACGAATTCCGTTACAATCCAGATTTAAAAGTTGGTGACAAAGTAGAAGTATTGATCGACGTTCGTGAGGACAGCACTGGTCAATTAATTCTTAGCCACCGTAAAGCTAGAACCATTAAGGCTTGGGATCGCGTAAATGCTGCCCACGACGAAGCTACAATCGTAAACGGTTACGTAAAATGCCGCACAAAAGGTGGTATGATCGTAGATGTTTTCGGTATCGAAGCTTTCTTGCCAGGTTCGCAAATTGATGTTAAACCAATCCGTGATTACGACGTTTACGTTGGTAAAACAATGGAATTTAAAGTTGTTAAAATTAACCACGAGTTTAAAAACGTTGTTGTTTCTCACAAAGCGCTTATTGAAGCGGATATTGAAGAGCAGAAAAAAGAAATCATCGGCCAGCTTGAAAAAGGACAGGTACTTGAAGGTGTTGTTAAAAACATCACTTCATACGGTGTATTCGTTGATCTTGGTGGTGTTGATGGACTTGTTCACATTACAGACCTTTCTTGGTCACGTATCAACCACCCGAATGAGATTGTTGAACTTGATCAGAAATTGAACGTTGTAATTCTTGATTTCGATGAAGATAAAACACGTATCCAATTAGGTCTTAAGCAATTGAACGCTCACCCATGGGAAGCTCTTGGAGAAGAGTTGAAAGTTGGTGATAAAGTAAAAGGTAAAGTAGTTGTTATTGCAGACTACGGTGCGTTTATTGAGGTTGCTGAAGGTGTTGAAGGTCTTATCCACGTTAGCGAAATGTCTTGGAGCACACACTTGCGCAGCGCTCAGGATTTCGTAAATGTTGGTGATGAGGTTGAAGCGGTAATCCTTACAATGGATAAGGAAGAACGCAAAATGAGCCTTGGTATTAAGCAAATGACTCCAGACCCATGGACTGATATCACTAAAAAATACCCAGTTGGTTCACGCCACAAAGGTATTGTTCGCAACTTCACCAATTTTGGTGTTTTTGTTGAACTTGAAGAAGGTATCGATGGTCTTATCTACATAAGCGATCTTTCTTGGACCAAGAAAATCAAGCATCCAAGTGAATTCACTAACATTGGTGACGAACTTGAAGTGGTTGTATTGGAATTGGACGTTGAAGGCCGTAAACTTAGTTTAGGTCACAAACAAACCGAAGAAAATCCTTGGGATAAATACGAAGACGAATTTGCTGTAGGAACCAAGCACACTGCCACTATTGACGAGGTAGTTGACAAAGGCGCAACCGTAAAATTCAACGATGATATCGTAGCTTTCGTACCAAGCCGTCACCTTGAAAAAGAAGATGGTTCTATGTTGAAGAAAGGTGATGAAGCAGAATTCCAAATTATTGAATTCAACAAAGAATTCAAGAAAGTGGTTGCTTCACATATGACTATTCACAAAGAAGAAGAAGCGAAGATTGTAAAAGCTGCCGCGAAAAAGCAAGCTCAGGATGCTGAGGAGGCAAAGCCAACATTAGGTGATGCCAATGCAAAATTGCAAGAGCTTAAAGACAAAATGGACGGTAAAAAATAATCGTTTCATTTATAAATAACGAAAAGCCTTTCTGAAACGAAAGGCTTTTTTTATGCCTTAGACATAATCAATTTCAAATACTTCACTTTAAAAAGCCAAAAAAAACGTATTTTTGCTTTCTGAATACAATTCAGAACTTCCTATGAGCCAAAAAGTGTTACTGAACGCAACCGAGATAAACATTGCGCTTAACCGTTTGGCTTGCCAATTGATTGAAAAACACGACGATTTTTCCAAAACAGTACTTATCGGAATCCAGCCAAGAGGCGTCTTTTTGGCTGAAAGACTAAAAACCCTGCTTGAAACTGAATACAAAATCAAGAACATTAAGCTTGGATATTTGGACATTACTTTTTACCGCGATGATTTCCGAAGAGGTGAAAAACCATTGGAGGCCAACAAAACCAAAATAAATTTTATTGTTGAGGATAAAAATGTAGTCTTTATAGACGATGTGCTCTTCACCGGAAGAAGCATCCGCTCCGCATTGACTGCCGTTCAATCTTTCGGAAGACCTTTGGAAATTGAATTGCTGACGTTGATAGACCGTCGTTTCAGCCGCCATTTACCAATCCAACCAGATTATCGAGGAAGACAAGTAGATGCAATCAATGGTGAAAAAGTAAAAGTATGCTGGAAAGAGAACGATGGGGAAGACGCAGTTTACCTAGTAAAAAATTGAAACGAAACTGAAACAGAAAATTGACAACCGATAACCGATAACCGAACATGAGCGAACTAAGTGTAAACCACTTACTGGGAATAAAATACATCACCGAAGCCGATATTCAACTCATCTTCGAAACGGCAGATCATTTTAAAGAAGTTATCAATCGGCCCATCAAAAAAGTTCCTTCACTTCGCGACATTACCATTGCCAATCTCTTTTTTGAAAACAGTACGCGTACCAAGCTCTCCTTTGAACTTGCAGAGAAAAGGCTTTCCGCAGACGTTATAAACTTCGCTTCTTCGAGTTCCTCTGTTACGAAAGGCGAAACGCTGATTGATACCGTAAATAATATCCTTTCAATGAAAGTGGATATGGTGGTGATGCGCCACCCCAATCCGGGCGCGGGCGTATTTCTTTCAAAACACGTAAATGCCAGCATTATTAACGCAGGTGATGGTGCCCACGAACATCCTACGCAAGCTTTGCTGGATACGTATTCCATCCGTGAAAAACTCGGGGATGTTGCAGGTAAAAACGTGGTAATTGTTGGTGATATTCTCCATTCACGAGTTGCACTTTCAAATATTTTTGCACTTCAAAAACTTGGAGCAACAGTTAAGGTCTGTGGTCCTAAAACGCTTATTCCTAAATATATAGAAAAACTTAATGTAGGGATTGAAACAAACCTTCGCAAAGCGTTGGAATGGTGCGATGTGGCAAATATGCTACGCGTGCAAAACGAACGGATGGACATCAGTTATTTTCCCACAACTCGGGAATATACACAGCAATTCGGACTCAATAAAAAAATACTCGATTCCCTAAATAAAGAAATTGTTGTGATGCACCCTGGCCCGATAAATCGAGGAGTTGAAATAACGAGCGATGTTGCGGACAGCAAACAATCCATTATTTTGGAACAAGTACAGAACGGCGTTGCCATACGTATGGCGGTAATCTATTTATTGGCTTCAAAAATAAAACATCATGAAGATTGAGAATCACCCAAACTATGTGGTCCTTGAAGATGAAAAGGACGATATTATTGACTTTGCTTCATTTATAGAAAGCCAGGTTCCTTCAAAATACAAAGGACAAAATGTAGTATTGAATCTTTTGAAGTACGATACGCTGGAATTGCCGCAATTATTGCAATTTCTTAAAACGTCAAACCTTCACCGAAAAACTAAACAATCCTTCGTAATCGTAAACGATGCGATCGAGGTAGACGAAGTTCCCTTTGAAATGATCGTTGTGCCAACGATTCAAGAAGCAGGTGATATTGTGGAAATGGAGGAGATTGAAAGAGACCTTGGATTTTAAATTTACGATTGCCAATTGTAGATTTTATAAAATCCCAAATGCAAAATCGTAAATGAAACTAACAATCCTCGGATGCCATTCTGCCACACCTACAGCCTCGGCGCACCCAACGGCGCAGGTATTGGAGATAAAGGGTCATTTGTTTTTGATTGATTGTGGAGAAGGAACCCAAATGCAACTACGCAAATACAGGGTAAAGTTTTCACGCATTCGACATATTTTTATTTCACATCTGCACGGCGACCATTTTTATGGGTTAGTTGGACTTATTTCTACTTTTCTGCTTTTGGGAAGGGAAGCAGAGCTGCACATTTACGGGCCAAAGGGCATAAAACAAGCCATTCTGCTTCTTTTAAAATTGGGGAAAGCTTATACCAATTATCCCTTGTATTTTCATGAATTGGAAGAAACCACGCCACAAATTATTTTTGAGGATGATAAAGTTTCTGTGGAAACCATTCCTTTGGACCACCGGGTTTATACCAACGGATTTCTTTTCAAGGAAAAACCGGATGACAGAAAATTAGATATTGAAAAGGCCCGAAAGCTCAATATTGACTTGAGTTATTACAACAAAATAAAGCAAGGTTTTGATGTTGAAAACAAAGCGGGGAAACTGATTCCTAATAAAGAAATAACTTTTGATCCGCCATCGCCAAAAAGTTACGCCTATTGCAGCGATACGGCGTACTATCCCGAGATAGTTCCGCAGATAGAAAGCGCAACCGTACTTTACCACGAATCTACTTTTTTGGAAGAGCATTGCTATCTTTGTGAAAAAACAAAGCACAGTACCGCCAAGGAAGCAGGAGTGATTGCGCGAAAGGCAAAGGTGGGAACCCTAATTCTTGGACATTATTCAGGACGATACGGTAATTTGGAACTTTTCAGAAAAGAAGCTCAGGAGGTTTTTGAAAATGTGGAATTGGCAGAGGATGGAAAGACTTTTTCATTCTAAATTTTAATACATATTTAATACCGGCATATTTCAAAACTTCTGCAAAACAGTTAACTTGCAGTTTAATTTCAAAGAATGTCAGAAAAACTTCACCATTACCGAAAATCATACGAAAAAGGCGAACTTTCCAAGACATCGGTTGATGCAAACCCAATGCAGCAATTCCGCACCTGGTTTTTTGAGGTGAAGGACAGTGGGGGAGTGGATGAAGTGAATGCGATGACCATTTCCACAATCGGCACCGATGGTTTTCCCAAGGGGCGTGTAGTTCTGTTGAAAAAATACGACGAATACGGCTTCTATTTTTACACCAATTACAACAGTGAAAAAGGCAAATCCATAGCCAATAACAACAGGGTCTCGCTTTCCTTTTTTTGGCCAAATATGGAGCGGCAGATTATCATAAAAGGAACCGTTGAAAAAACTTCGGAAGCAGATTCAACCAATTATTTTCATTCAAGACCCAAGGGAAGCCAATTGGGCGCAGCGGTTTCGCATCAAAGTGAAATTGTAGCTTCCAGAGAGGTTTTAGAAAAAAACTTGGCTGAGCTCGAAAAAAAATACGAAAATAAAGAAATTCCCAAACCTGAAGATTGGGGTGGTTTTCTTGTAAAACCTGTTTCAATTGAATTTTGGCAGGGCAGGCCCAATAGGCTTCATGACAGGATTCGTTATACTTTGAAGGACGACGATTGGGTCATTGAACGCTTGGCACCATAGTTTTAAAAATTCCAAAAACCTGAAACAATCTTTATGAAAACACTATACTTAGTAAGACACGCAAAATCATCTTGGAAACACGATGTGGATGATCATAAACGCCCTTTAAAAGGAAGGGGAGAACGTGATGGAAAACTGGTGTCAAAAAAAGTGGGGAAGGAGATTGATCCACCCCAGCGAATAATCAGCAGTGACGCTACCCGCGCACTTTCCACAGCATATTTTTTTAAAGATGCTTTAAAAATAGATGACTCAAACTTTGAAACCAATCACGAACTTTATGATTTTAGTGGTCAAAACGTAATGCGAATTATAAAATCATTGCCAGATAGTCTCGATAAAGTTATGATTGTGGGACATAACCATGCTTTCACCTCCGTTGCAAATATGCTCGGAAACCGTTATATTGACAATGTTCCCACCTGTGGCTTTGTGATGTTGCAGTTTGACGAAAAAAAGTGGAGCGATATAACCACGGGTGAAACCGTTAAAACCATTTTCCCACGGGACCTCAAATAATGACCGAAAAAATTGATATACATACACAAGTTCGCAATCAATACAATAATCGGGAATTAAGCTGGTTACAGTTTAATGCCCGGGTTTTGCAGGAAGCGAACGATAAAAAATTGCCCTTATTGGAGAGACTTCGGTTTTTGGGTATTTTTTCAAACAATCTTGATGAATTTTTTAAGGTACGCTACGCCACTATCAGGAGAATCGTAGAAGCTGGAAAAACAGGGCGTAGTTTTTTGGGAGGTATTTCGGCAAAAGATCTTTTGGAAGAAATAACCCTTATGGTAATAGACCAGCAGGCACACAGTTTGAATATACTTAGCAACATTCAAAAGGAACTTCAGAAGGAAAATATCTTCATCATAGATGAAACTGAAATTACACCAGACCAGAGCAAGTTTATTTCTGAATACTTCATTCGCCATGTGAGCCCCGCAATGATGACTATTATGATAGGGGAACTGGACGAATTTCCCAGTTTGAGGGACAGTGCGGCATATCTTGCTGTGACGATGATGATGAGCAAGGAAGATGATACTTTTGAGGCAAAGTATAATTATGCGCTTATCGAAATTCCCCGAACCATAGACCGCTTTGTAGTGCTTCCGCCACAGGGAGAAAAGCAATATGTTATTATTCTTGATGACCTTATTCGCCATTGTCTTCACAATATATTCAGCATTTTTAAATATGAAAACATTTCGGCACATATGATTAAGATTACCCGTGATGCCGAACTGGACATTGACAGTGATTTAAGCCGAAGTTTTATAGATAAAATTTCAAAAAGCGTTAAAAATAGAAGTGTGGGCGATCCCGTACGATTTGTGTATGACAAGAGTATTGATAAAAAGACGCTTCAGTTTTTATTAAACAAGATGGGAATTGACAAAACCGATAGTATTATTCCCGGGGGTCGCTATCACAACCGTCGCGATTATATGAATTTTCCCAGATTGGGAAGACCAGATTTGCAGTACGAGCCACAAGAACCATTGCCCATTCACGGGTTGAGCCTACAGGGAAGTCTTTTTGATAGAATAGCCGAGAAAGATTATTTGCTGCACACTCCCTATCAAACTTTTATGTACGTGGTGAAGTTTTTACGCGAAGCGGCCCTTGACCCAAAAGTAAAATCAATCAAAATCACCATTTATCGCTTGGCAGAAGTATCGCACATTGCCAGTTCGCTTATCAACGCAAAAAAGAACGGAAAGGATGTTACGGTACAGATAGAGCTTCAGGCACGCTTTGACGAGGAAGCAAATATAGAATATGCCGAATTGCTTCAGAGCGAAGACATCCGTTTAATTTTTGGTGTAAAGGGATTGAAAGTACACTGCAAGGCGTGTCTTGTGGAAAGAGTGGAAAACAATAAAAGTGTACGTTACGGAATTTTAAGTACAGGTAACTTTAACGAGTCTACCGCCCGTCTTTATACAGATTACACGCTTTTTACAGCAGACCCACGCATATGTAAGGAAATAAACAAAGTTTTTGAGTTTTTCGAGGTTAATTACCAAGTGCGCAAATACCGCCACCTTATAGTATCGCCACATTATACCCGTAAGGCAATCTATCATTTGATTGATACTGAAATAAAAAACAAAAAAGCAGGACTGCCAAGTGGCATAAAATTGAAGCTGAATAGTCTTTCAGACTATAAAATGATTGATAAGCTATATGAAGCGAGTAGGGCAGGCGTGAAGATAAAAATGATAGTGCGTGGTATTTGCTGCCTGATTCCCGGAGTGGAGGGAATGAGCGAGAATATTGAAGCCATAAGCATTGTAGGAAAGTATTTGGAGCACCCACGCTTGTTTATTTTTGAAAATGGAGGCGATACCAAAGTATATATTTCCTCTGCAGATTTTATGGGAAGAAACCTTGATAATAGGGTAGAGATATCCTGTCCTATTTATGATGAGAACATTAAGCGGGAAATTCTTGAGAACTTTGAAATAGGATGGAGCGATAATGTGAAGGCTCGCGTAATAAGTATTAAAAACGATAATGCTTATTTGAAGAACAACAAAAAGCCGATACGTTCCCAATTTAAAATGTATGATTATTATTTAAAAAAACTTGAAGTAAACTGATTTGTTGAAAATAGAAAAATATGGCGCGGTAGATATTGGCAGTAATGCCATACGCTTGCTAGTAATGTCGGTAATAGAGCAGAAGGGAAGAGACACTATTTTTAAAAAAACATCTTTGGTACGTGTGCCCATACGCTTGGGTGCCGAAGTTTTTCTCGATGGAAAAATCTCCGATACCAGTGCCAATCGCATGATAGATGCCATGACGGCTTTTAAATTGCTCATGAAAACCCACAATATATCCCGTTTTCGTGCCTGTGCCACTTCTGCAATGCGGGAGGCTAGCAACGGGCACCAAGTTGCCGAAGCAATTGAAAAGAAAAGCGGACTCTCCATAAATATTATTGATGGCAATGACGAGGCGGCTATAATAGCTTCCACAGATTTAAAAAACTTGATACAGGATGATAAGGTTTTTCTTTATGTAGATGTAGGTGGCGGAAGTACAGAACTTACCGTTTTTGCGGATGGTAAAAACATGGCCTCACGAAGTTTTAAACTAGGAACGGTCCGTCTTTTGGAAGACAGGGTGAACGAAAGTATTTGGGGAGAAATGGAGCTATGGATAAAAAAAGAACTCAAGGATTATAAACGTGTCTCTATGATTGGTAGTGGCGGCAATATTAACTCTATCTTTAAAAAGAGCGGCAAGAAACTCGGGAAGCCTTTAAGCTATCTGTATCTTTCTTCTTATTACGAATTGATGAAATCGCTTAGTTACGAAGAGCGCATTACCGAGCTGGATATGAACCCAGACCGCGCCGATGTGGTAATTCCGGCCACGCGCATCTACCTATCCGCAATGAAATGGAGCAAAGCAAAAAACGTGTATGTTCCCAAAATAGGGCTTAGTGACGGGATTGTAAAAAGTCTTTATAATGAAAAGATTGCTGCGGAATTGGAGGTGAATTCTTGAGGTAAGTGTTGGTAATTGTACTTAGTATATTATTTCGTGATAATCATAAAATTTAGTCCGATTTATATACATATCCAGATTGGATTTCTTGCGAAACCAAAATGTTAGTCAATAGACCGAAAATTAATATGAGAAATGTTTTTTTTAAAAGTCTAATAAACATTTATATAAAAGCAACTATTTCTTTTATTCCCTTATATATTTATAATTGGGCAACTCCAGTCCATCTAAAATAATTACTCCTCGTCCTTTGGCGTTTTGTTTTTACCTTTCTTTCTAGGGGACAGCTTATATATTAACCATCCAAACCCAACCAATAGATGCAGTACAATAACTATGATGACAATTAGAAAAGGTACTCATGGGTTTTTATTTTAGGCTGAGTGTTTATAAAATTTTGAATGATGTAAGCTTCCTAAAATAAGGATTTTATAAACTACTCCTGGATTTTTATCCATTCAATAGTATCATCGTCCACAAACTTTATTACCATGGTAGTGGCGTGCAATGTCCACAAGCCTATTCTTTTTTCGGAAATGGTGTAATACAAAAAGTTGTTACTGGTTCGGTTTGGTGTGCCCAAGAGGGTGATAATTTCCTCTTTGTCAAGCTCGCGGATGGTGTCGTTGTACACTACACTGTCCAAAAGTTTTTCACGATAGGGGTAATCATCGCCCTTTTTTGTTTTCCATTTTGTTGAAGTGAAATAGGTTTCATCTTGGTTTTGTGGGTTGGAAGTATCTTTATTACAGCTTGTTGTTACCAAAATAACTATGAATATTATAAGCAATCGCATAGAAAGAAATTTTATGAAAACTAAATAGATATTTAAACATATTAGTTCCTTTTTCTATAGATTGTTACAGCCTTTTTTGAACTGCTTTGCGTTCCTTTTCTTCCATTTGCGCACTAATAAAAGGAATGCGGGGCGCTAGAAAATAACCTGTAAGGCTTGCAAAAAGTATGGGTATAAAATACGTAAACCCCGTAAGCGTGGCCAAAAGAATTGTAGTACTCATAGGTGTTCGCGTTACACAAGCATTTATTGCTGCCATGCAACTAACTATTGTAAGCGAAAGACTGATTGATGGAAATATGCTGTGGATTAACAATCCCAGGGCAGTGCCACAGAAAAATAGCGGAATAATAAACCCACCGCGCCATCCTGAGGTTACGGTTATTGCAATGGCAATTATTTTAAATACAAGTACTGCCACAAGAAATTTGATGGTAAAGTCGCCTACTAGCAAGGTCTCAATTTCGAAATGGCTGAAGTAACGGGTAAGCGGAATGTAAAAGGAAATCACTCCCAGTAAAAGCCCGCCGATTAACGTTTTCACATAGATAGGGACTGATAATTTTCCGAAGAGGTTTTTAAAAAATTTGGTGCAGAATATAAAACCCCAGCCTACAAAAGTGGCAATAACCGCAAATAGGACAGCCCAGGCAAAATCGAACACCGTTGCCATCTCATAAGCTGGCAAATGCCATGTAGGTCCCAACCCCAAATGGACAATAAGGGCAAATACGATATAACTGAACCCGCTCGCCACGAGTGCGGGGATGATGGCTTGATAATACTCCACAGCGTGTTTGTGATGGAGAATTTCCAAGGAAAACAAACTCCCGCCCAAGGGTGCTCCAAATAAAGCGGTAAAGCCCGAAGCCATTCCAGCAATACTGAGGGAGCGCAATTCTTCGCCTTTTAATCTGAAGATTTTTCCCAACCAACTTCCAGTAGAACCTGTGACCTGAACCAAAGGAGCTTCCGGTCCCAAACTTCCCCCTGAAGCAACACATAAAAGAGAAGACAATACCATGGACGGATTATTTTTGGGATCTAATTTGCCTTTGTTGAACCGAATGTTGTTTACGATGAGTTGCATTTCACCCGGATCACCGATAAAGTAGATTATCAGCCCGGCCAACAGCCCGCAAATAGCCATTACGGGGATAACGAACCAGCCTTGATAGGCTCCCAAAAAATCGGTAAGGAGCATCAGCACTACCCAGTAACAACCTGAAATCAATCCCCCAAGTAACCCGAGTAGCGCCCAGAGAAGAAACATACGGCTAAAAACGAAAGGATTGAACCGAATGGGACGATCTAAAATATCAGCATATTTTACAAGTTTTCTTCTTCTTTTCAGTTTCATTTCGAAGAATTTAAAAATGAATTACCCGTGAATAGATTGGTGTTTTCCCAAATCTTTCATTACATCGGCTTCAAAGGAAAGCAGGTCATTCCATTTTTGGTCCACTTCTTTTCGGTCGCCGTATTGGCGGGCAAAGCCGAGGAACATCGTGTAGTGGTTTGCTTCGCTTACCATCAGTTTTCTGTAAAATTCCGCCAATTCTTTGTCTTCCAATTCCTCGCTTAAAAGCCGAAAACGCTCACAACTTCGGGCTTCAATTAAAGCTGCGTATAATAAACGATGAACAAGTTGGGTGGTGCGGCTTCCGCCTTTTGGGAAGAATTGAACAATCTGCAGCACATATTCGTCCTTTCTGTCGCGGCCTAATACCCAGCCATTCTCAAGGATTTTGTCGTGCACCATTTTGAAATGGCTTATTTCTTCCTTTACCAAAGCAATCATTTCCTGAACGAGCTCAGTATATTCCGGAAAGCTCACAATCAAGGAAACCGCTGTGGAAGCTGCCTTCTGCTCGCACCAAGCGTGGTCGGTAAGAATGTCTTCTATATTTTTTTCAACAATGTTTACCCAGCGAGGGTCTGTGGGAAGTTTTAAACCAAGCATAAAAATTGTTTCAAGTTCAAGGTTTCAGGTTTCAGGTTTTTCTTCAAAAGAATTCGGTTGTTGAACGAAGCCGAAAACTACTGTTTAATTATACATCCAAATCAAATTCCTTCCGCAATTTTTCAATCATCGGATTCAATTCCTTCATTTTTTCAAACTTTTCACGAGTGGTGTAAGCATACCTTTTTTCAGCGGTTTCGTTTACGGTTATGTCCAGATCTATATCGTAATTCTGAAGTTTTTCACGCAAAAAACCAAGCAATTCGTACTTTGCGCGTTCTACTTCGGTCTTTATGGTTTGGTTTGGGAATTCAAGATGAATGATGGCGCCATCCAGTTTTGGAACTCCCATCGTTAAATGTGAAAGCAGGTTATATTTTCCATCACCTTCAACGTTTGCCGTATACTCCGTCCAAGCAGCCTGCATTTCTTCCTCAGAAAAATGGTTAACGGGAAGATTTTCAGCATCCGGTTGGTTTGCAACCAGTTCTTGCTTTATCTCCTGCTTTTTCTGAATGCTTTTCAGTGAAAGCGCGGAAACCTTTTTGGCGTTTCTTTCAGCTAGGATTTGGGGGCGTTCGATAACCTTTTCAGCTTGTCCGTTGTCAGTTTTCGGTTGTGTGTTTTCATTGCCAATTGCCTCTGAAGGTTCACTTACTTCTCTTTTTTCAGATTCGAATTCGGTTTCTATTTCGTTTTTTTTCGGAGATTGGGGCGCAATAGTTCCCGCGGAAGTTATCTTTTCCGAAGTAAATTTTTCACTCTTAAAATAGGAGGGAGGTATTACGAAACGCTGGCCGTTATTGGAGTTTTTTTTTTCGCCCTGAAAAGTTAGGGAAGCAAGCTGCATTAGGCAAAGTTCTACCAATAGCCGTTGGTTTTGACTTTTTTTATATTTCAAGTCGCAGGTGTTTGCAATGTCAATGCCGTTAATTAAAAACTGTGTATCTGTTTTCTGGGATTGTTCAAAATACATTGCTTTTACCTGTTCGCCAACTTCCAATAAATCTATAGTTTGCTGGTTTTTGCAGACCAAAAGATCGCGGAAATGGGATGCGAGGCCCATTATAAAATGGTGCCCATCAAATCCTTTAGACAGAATATCGTTGTAAGTAACTAAAACCTGCGGAATGTTGTTCTCCAAAAGCAAATAGGTTATTTGAAAGTACCACGTATAATCCAGTACGTTCAGATTTTCGGTAACGGCTTCGCGGGTCAGGTTTTTTCCAGCGAAACTAACAACCCTATCAAAAATAGAGAGTGCGTCACGCAAAGCTCCATCAGCTTTCTGGGCGATAATGTGCAAGGCGTCGTCTTCGGCATCTATATTTTCCGCCTTTGCAACTTCGGCTAAATGTTCCTTAATATCACGCACGCCGATTCTTCTGAAATCAAAAATCTGGCAGCGTGAAAGTATGGTGGGTATTATTTTGTGCTTTTCGGTAGTTGCCAAAATGAAAATGGCGTGCTTCGGCGGTTCTTCCAAGGTTTTTAGAAAAGCATTAAAAGCCGCTGAAGAGAGCATATGCACCTCATCAATAATATAAACCTTGTATTTTCCAACCTGAGGTGGGATTCTAACCTGATCTATCAAATTACGGATATCATCAACGGAGTTGTTGGAGGCGGCATCGAGTTCAAAAATATTAAAAGCGAAATCTTCACCTTCCCTTTCTGTGCCGTCCTGGTTTATTTTCTTGGCGAGAATTCGTGCGCAAGTTGTTTTTCCCACACCGCGCGGTCCCGTAAAAAGCAATGCTTGCGCGAGGTGATTGTTTTCTATGGCATTTTCCAAAGTATTTGTAATGGCCTGTTGCCCTACAACGTCTTTAAAAACGGCAGGGCGGTATTTGCGGGCTGATACAATGAAGTGTTCCATAGTGCGGAAACAAATATAAAGATGTACAACGGGTTTTAAAAAAATAGCTGTTCGTATTTTCCTATATTTATTAACATTGGAGTACTTTTGCACAGCAGGCCGCCTTATCGCTGCCGAAGTTAATTCGGGAGAGGAAAGTCCGGACACCATAGGGAAGCATAGCGGCTAACGGCCGTCGGTCCCGAACTCGCTTCGGGATTAGGACAAGTGCAACAGAAAGGATGTACAGGTAATGCTGTAGTGAAACCAGGTAAACTCTATGCGGTGAAATGCCACGTAAACCTGTGCTTGAGGGTACCCGCCCGATGCAGGAGGGTAGGCAGATGGAGCGTGCGGGTAACCGTACGTCTAGATAAATGATAAGGGTTAGCTACTGGCTGATACAGAACCCGGCTTATAGGCCTGCATTTTTTTATTTTTCTTCGGCAATTAATTTCTCAATCCACAGTTTTGCTTCATCCAAATCTTTAAAAACGCCAAAGGGCCAATTGTAGAAAGTTTTTTCAAAATTTGCATTTTTGATACAGTTGTCGGTATAGCATACAATAGCTATTCCAACCATTTTGGCATAACGAGTATTGTAGAGTTCGGGATTTAGGTTTATGGCGTATTGGTTTATTCGATTGTCAATATAACCAAAACTTCTTTCGGAGTAATATTCGGCAAATACTTCATGAAGCGCAGCGATATGCTCTAATTCAATCAAAACACCTTCCTTCACAGTGGCAGTAACACAGTGTTCGGTTAGTTCCATGACAATAAAGCCTAAATCAATAGTTTTATTTGTGAACGACAAGATTATTTGTTTTAATTAAAAAAACTGAATACGGAACTTCCGTATTTGCGTGCTTCTACAAAATGGGGAAATGAGGAAAGATCATTTTGTTTTGCGTGTTCAATAATAAGCATTCCTTCCGAATTCAACAAAGAATTGGCCATAATTACTTCCACCAGCTTCTTTAATGCTTCGGTTGTAAAGTCATAGGGAGGGTCTGCAAAGATTACATCATAGTTGCCCGATGCTTTCTCCAAATATTTGCTTACATCAGATTTTACGGTACTGATGGGGAATTCAAATTCTTCTGAAATCTTGTTGATATACTGGATGCATCCCAAATGCCCATCAACCGCCGTAATAGCGGGGACGCCGCGAGAGGCAAACTCAAAACTGATGTTACCTGTTCCTGCAAACAAATCTAAAACTGTAATTTCATCAAAATAATACCGAACCCTTAAAATGTTGAAAAGGGCCTCTTTCGCAAAATCGGTCGTGGGACGCACGGGCAAGTTTTTAGGGGCCGTTAATCTTCTTCCTTTATATGTTCCCGAAATGATCCGCATTAAATCACGTTTTTTAGTATGAAATGGTTGTGTGGCCTATCGTTGCCCAAGTTTTTTATGGAAGTAAAATTTGAATCCATAAACTCCAAATTGCGTATATAGGTATAGGCAATTTTGAAGTTTTCATCATCCTTTTCAATTTCGCCACAAAGAATTACCGGGATATTTTCTGGATTTAGTTTCAATTGCTCCATACAGAAAAGCGTATAATAAATAAAGTCTTCGGGGGTTTTATAGGTATAGCTATTGCAAAGTTGAAGTTCGCTATTTTTCAAAACTATGCAGTCAAAACTGTTTTTCTGAAAGTGTAAATACATTTTGGGCAGTGAGTACTTTTCTTTTTCAAGAATTGTTTTCAACATTATGGTAACGGAATGATAATAGCTAAATGAGCCATATTTTTCAAAGAAAAAATTGTTAATGTTCATAAATGGCACATAGACCACAACGATGTTCTGGTTTTCAACCAAATCGTGCGCCATATAATCATTGGCCAATATTTTTGAATTGAACTTTAAATATTCGCTGGCTTTAGTTTCATCAAACAAGGGCGCGGGAACCAAACTATAAATGGGGGTGGAGTAAACAACTGAAACTTCAGCAAAGTCTGTATTCAAAATATTATTCTTGAACATTATTGATTCAATATCAATCAATAGTTCGTCGGGCGTGGTGCTGTGGTCCAATACTTTTTCTATAAAGAAAATAGGCTCCTCACTCGCTGGGTTTGTCACTAAAAAAGAAAGCCCGTTCAAAGAAATTTGAACGGACAGTCTATTGTTTATTGTATTGTTTATATTATTTGTCTTTTGCTGCATCATAAATTTTTGGCCAGTTTCCTGAAGTATTAACGTCTTCCAGGGAACCTACTTTTATATCTGGACCATTAACGCCATCAACAGATTGAACTTGCATTTCCTGAGTTAAAAGATCCTTGTCCAGATCGCCTAAAATTACCTTTTTTGAAACCTTGGCTTCAAAAACGGAATAGGTGGCATCGTTTTTCGTGATTTTTCCAGCTTTTAGGTCAAACTTAGCGTCCACGCCTTTCACCGGAACATTCATCATGGTTTTGTATCTGTTTGTACTTCCGTAAAGGGAATCTTTAACGGGAGTGAATCCTAAAGTATCTATAAGGGATTCTTCAATAAAATAACCTTCGCTAATTCCAAAGGCTTTGTTTTTTGCAACATCGGCATAACTTGTATCACGTCTTTGTGTGATGGCAAATTTAGCAGTGTCAATAAAACTTATCAAACTGTCCCAATCACCTGTAAAACTTCCTGTTATTTCCTTATGGGCAAGTTCTGCAGCCTGGATGTCTTTTAAATTCTCAATTACTTTTACGTAACGTGCTTCTTTAATTTTATTGAATTCCACCGGGCCCATAACTGAGTTCCATAATTTCCAGCCCAAAAAGATGATGACAATCCAAAGAACAATCTGAATTACTAATTTCATTATTGATATTATTTAAGTGTTGATTTTACTAAAAGGTCTATCGCAAATCTACAATTTTTTTTTGTTCACAAAAGTATATTCCGAAAAAATCATACCTATCTTTAAACCCTCATTGATAGTAGTGAAAGATGAATGTATCTGAATTTTACAGTTTTTTAAAAAATGATTTTCCACATACCACCACCCCTAAACAGGATATTGCGCTTCAATTGTTGGCCAAATTTGTGCTGGGCACGAACAAAAATGAAACGTTTTTATTAAAAGGATATGCAGGAACCGGGAAAACAACAATCGTAGGTTCATTGGTTAAAAATTTGTCCAAAGTAAAAAAGCGTTCCGTACTATTGGCACCCACCGGAAGGGCTGCAAAAGTGATAAGTAACTATTCAAACAAGCAGGCTTTCACTATTCATAAAAAAATATATTTTCCAAAAAGCGAAAAAGGTTCCGTGTCTTTCACTTTACAGCAAAACAAGCATCGCGACACAATTTTTATAGTAGATGAAGCTTCGATGATTCCAGATATAAACCAAGATTCAAAATTGTTTGAAAATGGTTCTCTGCTGGACGATTTGATGCAATACGTATATAGCGGTAATAATTGTAAACTATTGTTGATTGGAGATTCTGCCCAATTGCCCCCAGTGCATTTGGACATAAGTCCTGCGCTTGATGCACTTCTACTTGAAAATCAGTACAATCGTGAAGTAATAAAACTTGAATTGGATGAAGTAGTACGTCAGCAAAAAGACAGTGGCATTTTGGAAAATGCTACAAAAATTAGAGAACGCCTCGACGATGAACTATATGAAGCATTTAAATTTTCCGGGACAAATTTTCAAGATATCATCCGCCCCGTCGATGGCCAGGAGATTATGGATGCAATAAACGATAGTTATTCATCTTTAGGAAATGAAGATACTGTTATTATTGTTCGCTCAAATAAAAGGGCGAATCTCTACAATCAAAGCATTCGCGAGCGCATCCTTTTTCAAGAATCCGAACTTTCGGCAGGTGATTATTTAATGGTGGTAAAGAACAATTATTTTTGGGTGGATAGTACCAGTGAGGCAGGTTTTATTGCCAATGGCGATATAATTGAGGTTTTGGAAATTTTCGCTTTTAAGGAATTATATGGGTTTCGTTTCGCCGAAGTGAAAATCAGAATGGTAGATTATCCAAATATGAAACCTCTGGAAACCGTACTTCTTTTGGACACTTTAACCTCTGAAAGCCCTTCGCTAACGTATGATGAATCCAACAAACTTTACCAAGAAGTAATGAAGGATTATGTTTCAGAAAAATCTAAATACAAGAAGTTTCTGGCAGTAAAAAACAATAAATATTTTAATGCGCTACAGGTGAAATTCAGTTATGCCATTACCTGCCACAAATCGCAGGGAGGGCAGTGGAACACTGTTTTTGTGGAGCAGCCATATCTTCCAAACGGTATTGATAAAGAATACCTACGCTGGCTTTATACAGCAGTAACTCGTGCCCGCGAAAAGTTGTATTTAATAGGTTTTAAGGACGAATTTTTTGTAGATTAGTGGTTCATGGAAAACTTGGAAATCGTCATCAGTATTTTTTTGGGCATTGGTTTGGCCGCTGCCGTAGGTTTCCGTGTTTTCTTGCCATTATTGGTCTTGAGCTTAGCCGGTTATTATGAAGTTATCCCTCTGAATGAAAGTTGGCAATGGATGGGAAGTTTAACGGCTGTAATTACTATGGGTGTTGCAACTGCTGTGGAAATATTTGGATATTACATTCCTTGGCTCGACAATTTGTTGGATACAATAGCATTGCCTTTGGCAACCTTGGCAGGGACTGCAGTTATGGTTGCCACGGTTACCGACTTAAGCCCTGTTGTTACTTGGTCTTTGGCCATTATTGCCGGTGGTGGCACTGCCGCTGCAATTAAAGGAAATGCATCCGCAGCAAGGTTAACTTCAACCGCGACAACAGCTGGTACTGCAAACCCTATAATAGCAACCGTGGAAACAGCAATTGCTGCAGTTATGGCTTTTGCTTCTATATTTATACCTATTTTGGCTTTTTTACTTGTGGTATTTCTGTTTTTTGTGATATTTCGATTCTATAAAAAGCTTCGCAAAAAAAGATTGCCACCAACTTAAACTTCTTATTTTTGAAATCATTTTTAAAAACTTCGACTTGAAAATAATAGCAATGATCCCAGCACGATATGGTGCTTCACGGTTTCCCGGAAAATTAATGCAAGATTTGGCGGGAAAGCCCGTAATAGTCAGAACATATGAAGCCGCAAAAGCAACTAATCTCTTCGAAGAAGTATATGTGGTTACCGATAGTGATGTGATCTTTAAAGAAATTGAAGCCAATGGCGGCAAGGCAATTATGAGCCAAAAGGAACACGACTGCGGAAGCGACCGTATTGCCGAGGCTGTGGAACATATGGATGTGGATATTGTGGTAAATGTTCAAGGCGATGAACCTTTTACCAGCCGCGAGGGCTTGGAAAAGGTCTTAGCAGTGTTCAATGAACCAGATGCAGACAAAATTGATTTGGCTTCACTTATGTCCGAAATACATGATTGGAAGGAAATCAATGACCCGAATACCGTAAAAGTAATTGTTGATAAGGACAACTTTGCACTTTATTTTTCACGGTCGCCCATTCCATATCCCCGTGATAAAAACGTTGCAATACAATATTATAAGCATAAAGGAATATATGCGTTCAGAAAACAAGCCATCATGGACTTTTATCGCTTGCCAATGCGTTCTCTGGAAGCGGTGGAGAAGATAGAATGCATTCGTTATTTGGAATACGGAAAAAATATAAAAATGGCAGTTTCAAATACAACCGGTGTTGAAATTGACACTCCCGAAGATTTGGTAAGAGCAAACAAACTTCTGAAAGAAAGTAAGCCAGATACAGTGAACAATAAGTTTCGAAATTTTCCAATGGTGCCCAAAGTGGTTTTTGGAGAAGGCTGTTTTGATCAACTTACTTCAATTTTATCTTCCCATAAAAAAGAAAAGGCGCCTTTTATATTTTTAGTGGATGATGTTTTTGAAAAAAACACTGAGTTTTTGGATAGGATTAACCTTCGTTTTAATGACAAATTGATTTTCATTTCAGCTGAAGAAGAACCCAAAACATCGCAGGTAGATGATTTGGTGAAAGATATAAAAGCAGAATTTACTTATGCCCCTTCAGGAATAATTGGCATTGGCGGTGGAACAGTAATGGACCTTGCAAAAGCAGTCTCTATTATGTTAATAAATAAGGGAAGTGCTGCCGATTATCAAGGCTGGGATTTGGTAAAGCAGAAAGCAATTTACCATGTGGGCGTTCCCACGATTTCAGGAACTGGTGCCGAAGTTTCTCGAACAACGGTTCTCACAGGCCCTGTACGCAAACTTGGAATAAACAGTGATTTCACTCCTTTTGACCAGGTAATACTTGACCCAGATCTAACAATTGGAGTGTCCAAAAATCAATGGTTTTATACCGGTATGGATTGTTTCATCCACTGTGTGGAATCTTTAAATGGTACTTTTTTAAATGCCTTCAGTCAAAGTTATGGTGAAAAGGCCTACGATCTTTGTTTAGAAATATTTTTGGGTGATTCTCTTTCAGAAGAAGAGTCACGTGCCAAATTAATGATGGCGTCGTGGCATGGTGGTATGAGCATTGCATATTCACAAGTGGGTGTTGCACACGCAATGAGTTATGGTCTTGGTTATGTGTTGGGTACAAAGCATGGCATAGGCAATTGTATTGTTTTTCAGCAATTGGAGGAATTTTATCCAAAAGATGTAGCATTATTCAAACAAATGGTGAAAAAACACGGCGTTGAAATACCACAGGGAATTTGCAAAGATCTTTCCATAGAGCAAATGGATACTATGATTACTGTAGCTTTAGGGATGGTGCCGCTATGGGAGAATGCCCTTGGAAGCAATTGGGAAGCTATAATTACCCCAGAAAAACTTAGAGAATTGTATCAAAAGATGTAATAATACGAGCATTTCAATGGGGCTGACTAAATTTATTTTTGAAAAAATGATGGGCTGGAAAATTGAGGGTTCTTTTGATCCTTCAATAAAGAAAGCTGTTGTAATCGTTGTGCCACATACTAGCTGGCACGATTTCTATATTGGAGCTTTTACCAGAAAAATCCTAAAAACTGAAATTAACTATATTGCTAAAAAAGAATTGTTCAAATGGCCCTTCGGATGGTATTTCCAGTGGATGGGAGGTGCGCCTTTGGATAGAAGCCCGGGACAAAACCAAGTTGAGGCCATTGCTGAAATAATCAAAACAAAAGATGAATTTCGCTTGGCCTTATCGCCAGAAGGCACACGTAAAAAAGTAGCCGTTTGGAGAACAGGATATTATTATATTGCCTTAGCTGCAAATGTACCAATCATCGCGGTAGCCTTTGATTATCTAACAAAGAAAGTTATTATAAACGAACCATTTTATCCCACGGGTAATATAGACGAAGATACTCTAAAACTCCGTTCCTTTTATAAGGGTATAGTAGGGAAAAACAAAGCGTACTCATAAAAGAAAAAATGTTAAAATAATGTTTTTGGAAAAATAGATAACTTATTGATAATAAGCAAATTGTTGTTAAAAAATAGTTAAGCAGTCTAAAAATATTTCCATATATAATTTCTAAGTATTATTTATGCAGGGCAGATGCATATTGGGTTCTAAGCAACTGATACAGTATCTTATTCAATTCAATCTTAAACTTAAAAAAAAATATGAAAAAAATAAAATATCTAATTCCAATTTTAGGATTAGCGTTAACAGTCATTTCTTGTAGCAATGATGATACCGGTGGAGGAGGTGATACGCCACCAACCCCAGTTCTAGCTAATCTTTATGCTACAAGTAACACTAGTAGCGCTATCTATTCTTATGACTTTACGCCAAATGGTATAGTGCTACGTCCATTTAATATCAGTTCTAATGATAATGAGGGAATTTTTTACGATGAAACGGCAAATGAATTAACGGTACTGTCCAGGGAACAAAAAGTAATTAACACGTTTCAGAATATTGACCAAACACCTGCCAACGGAACATTAAATCTATTGGCATCGAGCGATGTGGTTCTTGATAGTCCAAGAGATCTTGCTGTTAAAGATAATTTCTATATCGTATCTGACAATGCCGATACAGATGGCGATCCAAACACTGAAGAAGGGAGGTTTTTTGTTTTTACAAAAGACACAATGGCATTCACTTTGCGAAATATCGTAACCGTAAACTATGCGGTATGGGGAATTCAATTAATAGGAAACGACCTCTACACTGTTGTCGATAAAACGGCAGATGTAGCTGTTTTGAAAAATTTCATTTCAACCTATACTACTGATGTTACAGCCACTCCTGATAAACAGATTACCATCGGGGGTATTATGCGAACTCACGGGATCACCGAAGATGGAGGCTTTGTAATACTTACAGATATTGGTGATGCAGCCAATGAAAGTGATGGAGGTTTCCATTTTATTAGTGGATTTGTATCAAAATTTGACGCAACGCCAGATGGCGGTACACTAAGTGTTAGTGGAAACCAAGTTAGGGTCTCGGGTGCGCTTACAGGTTTAGGAAACCCAGTAGCTGTTGAATATGATAGTCCGAGCCAAACCGTTTTTATAGCCGAAAGAGCCAATGATGGTGGAAAAGTATTATTTTTCAACGAAATTGGAGCAGGAGGAAACCTAGTTCCAAATTTAAGTTCTCCATTTCCTGGAGCATCTTCTTTATATTTTATCGATAGATAGTATATACCTATTAACAAAAAAAGCCACCCAAAAGGTGGCTTTTTTTATGCTCTATAGTAAATATTATTCTTCAGAAGATTCCTCCATAGTATGATAAACGTTTTGAACGTCATCATCTTCTTCTATTTTTTCGAGAAGTTTTTCTACATCTGCAGCCTGATCTTCGGATAATTTTTTAGTAACCTGTGGAATACGTTCAAATCCTGAGGAGAGAATTTCAATATTGTTTTTTTCAAGATAGGATTGAATAGCGCCAAAACTTTCAAATGGGGCATATATCATAATTCCATCTTCGTCCTCAAAAATTTCCTCAACACCATGATCTATTAATTCAAGTTCAAGCTCCTCAATATCCAAGCCTTCTGGATTTATACGAAAGTTGCAAGTGTGGTCAAACATAAAAGATACAGAACCTGAAGTTCCCAAACTGCCATCACATTTATTAAAATAACTGCGGACGTTTGCAACAGTTCGGGTATTGTTATCGGTAGCAGTTTCAATTAAAATTGCTATTCCGTGCGGTGCGTAACCTTCAAAAAGAACTTCTTTATACTCGCCCAAACTTTTATCGCTAGCACGCTTTATAGCACGCTCTACGTTTTCTTTGGGCATATTCACTGCCTTTGCGTTTTGGATTACCGCTCGCAGCCTAGAGTTGGCGTCCGGATCAGGACCGCCTTCCTTAACGGCCATTACAATATCTTTTCCAATACGTGTAAAAGCCTTGGACATTGCAGACCAACGCTTCATTTTTCTTGCTTTTCTGAATTCAAAAGCTCTTCCCATAATTTTAAACTATTTTGATTGCAAATTTAAAAATTTGAACGGCATTACAAATTTTATTTCTACCTACCCAATTAGCTCGTCAATAATCTTCGCAAGCTCAAAATCCTTTTCAGTAACACCGTCAGCATCGTGAGTAGAAAGGTAGATCTCCAAGGAGTTGTAAACATTGCTCCATTCGGGATGGTGCTGCAATTTTTCAGCTTCAAAGGCAATTCGGGTCATAGCTGAAAATGCTTCTTTAAAATCCTCAAATTCAAAAATAGTGTGCAGGGCACCTTCATGGTAATCCCACCCTTCAAATTCTTTTAATTTTTCATTAATCTCTTTGTCTGATAACGCTTTCATAATTTAATTTTTTTATTTAATTGATATAATCTCTTCATTTAGGCTGCACTCTTCAATTACCTGTGAAACAGTTATTTGATGCGTTTTTGGCAATTTGCTATATTTTGGAAGAAGTGCATTATATTGATCTTCATTACTGTTGAAAACACTTTTAAAGATAGGCATTTTAGCACCCATTTTTAAAGTGATTTCTTTAAAAAGATCTTCGTGATGCACCATATCATTGCTTGCCAAATGAAATATGCCGCGAAGCGATTGGTTTATAATATAATGTATTTGTTGACAAACCTTATTTACGGTGGTTGCGGTAATTACCAAATTTGGATAGACATCAAAAGAAGCTTGGTGCCTAATACATTGACGAAGATGAAAAACCTCTGGCGAATTGATGCCGAGTACCATTGGCAATCTTAAAATGGTTGTTTGCGATGGAATAGTTTCCAAAAGCAATTTTTCAATGGAAATTTTAAGCCTTCCGGTCTCAGTTTGTGAAATCGTTGTGTCGTTTTCATATGAAGGATGGGCAAATTTACCGTCGAAAACTTCAGCGGAAGAAATATAAATAACGGAACAACCCTCATTCAATAAAGCATAATTCACAATTTCTTTGTGAGCTTCAAACTGATTTTTAAAATCGCCGCTTATAGCAGAAACAATAATCGTTGGCTGAATTCTATTCAATAGCAGAAGCATAGAATCTTCTTCCACACAAAAGTTATGAAAGACTTGGTTTTCTGAAAAAGCCCCGTGTTGCTGGCAGTAAGTGCAATGCACATCGAAATAGGAGAGTAGTTCCCTATAAAGAGCATTGCCTATAAAACCACTGCCTCCCAAGATTAAAATGCGTTGCCTTTCTTCTTTCTTCTTCATTAAAACTCTTTCTTCATTTTAAAAAATAGACAGTTTGGTTTTTGTTGTAAACTGCTCCAATGCCTGCATTCCCAAGTATGAGTTGCCTTTCGGATTCAATGCCGGTGCCCAAGTTGCAATGGTGAAACAATGCGGCAATAGCGCTACAATTCCTCCACCTACGCCACTTTTACCCGGCAACCCTACCTCAAAGGCAAACTCTCCTGCTTCATCATAAAACCCACAGGTCAGCATAATTGCGTTGATGCGTTTTACCTGGCTGGAAGTTAAATGCTGAACTTCTTTCAAACACTTTCCTTTATTTGCAAAAACGAAAAAAGCATTTGTAAGTTGTCTACAATCCATCATTATGGAACATTGGTGGAAATAAAAATCCAAAACATCTTCAACCTTGTTGTTTAAATTACCATAAGATTTTAAAAGATTGGCTGCTGCGTAATTATTGAAGCCGGTTATCCGTTCAGATTCGGCAACTTTTTCATTATATGAAATACCTTCGTCATGCGTCAATTCACGCACAAAGTTTAAAAAATCTTCTTTCGGATTTTTTAAGTGTGAAAGTAAAACATCAGCAATTACAATAGCTCCCGAGTTGATTAACGGATTTCTGGGAATTCCATCTTCAAGTTCCAAAAGTGAAAGATGGTTGAATGGGTTACCGGAAGGTTCCACATCCACCCGTTCCCACAAATCATTTCCTACCAATTGAAAAGCTTTGGCAAGCGAAAGTACTTTTGAAATACTTTGAATGGAGAATTTTTCGGAAGCATTACCAACGGAATAGTTTTCGCCAGTAATTAATTGCAGATGAATTCCGAGTTTATTCTTTGGAATATTCGCCAATTCTGGAATATAACTTGCAACTTCTCCCGTATTTTCGATTTTTTTAAGGGACGTGTGTATTTCTTCTAAAATGGCTTGATAATCCAACATTAACCTTTATAAAATGGTGTTTTCACAACTGTTGCTGCAACTGGTTTGTTTCTAATTTGAATAAAAATTTCGGTACCAAGAGCACTATTTTCAGTTGTAACATACCCCATCCCGATGCCTTTATTTAAGGAAGGCGCCATCGTGCCACTGGTTACGATCCCAATATTTTTTCCGTCTTTATCAACAATCTCGTAATCATGGCGCGGAATACCGCGTTCGTTCAATTCAAAACCTATAAGTTTTCTTTTAACGCCTTCTTCTTTCTGTTTTTTTAGGTTTTCAGAATTGATAAAGTCTTTTGTGAATTTCGTAATCCAGCCCAAACCAGCTTCCAATGGCGAAGTAGTATCGTTTATGTCATTTCCGTAAAGACAGAAACCCATTTCCAACCTAAGTGTATCGCGGGCGGCCAAACCAATCGGTTTAATGCCGTAATCTTTTCCGGCTTCCATCACTTGGTTCCAAACCTGTTCTACTTCACTGTTTTTGCAGTAAATCTCAAAACCGCCACTTCCGGTATAACCAGTTGCGCTGATAATAACGTGCTCAATTCCCGCAAAATCAGCTACTTTAAAATGATAAAATTTTATAGCGCTTAAATCTTCAGATGTCAATGATTGCATAGCTTCCACAGCTTTTGGACCTTGAATGGCCAATAGTGAATAATCATCTGAAAGATTGCGCATTTCAGCGCCCATTGTGTTGTGTTTTGAAATCCAGTCCCAATCTTTGTCAATGTTTGAGGCGTTCACCACCAATAAATATTTTCCATCCTCAAATTTATAAACGATTAAATCGTCCACGATACCGCCTGTTTCATTGGGAAGACAATTGTACTGTGCTTGTTCGTCCACTATTCTGGACACATCATTACTGCATACCTTTTGGATTAAATCTAACGCTTTGGGTCCAGTAATTAAAAATTCACCCATATGTGAAACATCAAAAACGCCCAAGTTATTACGTACGGTTTCGTGTTCGGCATTAACGCCTTCATAAGAAACGGGCATATTATAACCCGCAAATGGTACCATCTTAGCGCCTAATTTTTCGTGTATGTTAGAGAGTGCTGTATTTTTCATAACTATATCCGCAAGGGCGGGAATCTTTTTGAAATTGATAAAATATTTAGTTACGCAAATGTATTACAATACTTAAAAGGTAACGAGTATTTAAAGGGTTTATTTTTAACAAATCTGGAGTTAAAATCCTCTTAATCGGTAGCAAGGTTCCCAATGTTTTCAATACTTTTAAAAGAAAAACAATGGCGACAACTACTTCCATCAATCCATATACTGGTCAAGAATTAAATTCCTATAAAAATCAGACACTAAAAGAAATTTCCGTAATAATTGATTTGGCTGATAAGCGATTTTACAATTGGCGTGAAACTTCCTTTGCCCATCGAAAGAAACTGATGTTGGCAGCCGCTTCAGAATTAAGAAAAAATAAAAAAGAGTATGCCGAAACAATGACCTTGGAAATGGGAAAGCCTATTTCGCAAGCTATTGCAGAAATTGAAAAGTGTGCCTGGGTGTGTGAGTATTATGCAGAAAATGCCGAAAAACAACTTCAAAATGAAGTGATTAATACCGATGCACACAAAAGTTATATAAGCTTTGAACCGTTGGGCGTTATACTTGCAATTATGCCTTGGAACTATCCATTTTGGCAGGTTTTTAGATTTGCTGCCCCCGCTTTGATGGCAGGGAATATTGGTGTTTTGAAACACGCTTCAAATGTTTTTGGAAGTGCTTTAAATATTGAAAAAGTATTCAAAAGAGCGGGGTTTCCGGATAATTGTTTTACCACTTTATTAGTTGGAAGTGATGCTGTCGAAAAAATTATTGAAAACGAAAAAATAAAAGCGGTAACACTTACCGGAAGCGGTCCAGCGGGTTCTTCGGTAGCTTCCATTGCGGGTAGGAATATTAAGAAAACAGTTTTGGAACTGGGCGGAAACAATGCCTTGGTTGTGATGAAAGATTGCGATATGCAAAAAACTATTGATACCTGTGTGCAAGCACGATTTCAAAACACGGGACAGAGCTGTATAGCGGGAAAACGTTTGCTTATCGATGAAACAATTGCTGAAGAATTTGTTGAAAAAATGCTTGTAAAAGTACGAGAGCTTAAAAGCGGCGACCCGATGGATGTCGAGACTTTTATTGGCCCGCTGGCACGCACAGATTTAGCAAAGGATTTGGAAAAACAAGTAAACGCTTCCGTGAAGGCGGGCGCTAAGTTGGAAATAGGAGGAAAGCGGCAAGGTGCCTATTTTGAACCTACCATTTTAACAAACGTTGCTGATATTATGGCCGTATTTAATGAAGAAACCTTCGGGCCGGCACTTTCTGTCACAACATTTAAGACAGTGGAAGAAGCAATTGAACTTTCAAATAATTCAAAATTTGGGTTGGGCGTTTCTATTTTCACAAAAAAGATTGAAGAAATTGAAAAGCTGGCTTTTCGTTTTGATGAAGGCGCGGTTTTTATAAATGAATTGGTAAAAAGCGATCCACGCCTACCTTTTGGCGGGATTAAGCAAAGCGGTTATGGCCGCGAGCTCAGTGAAGATGGTATTAGGGAATTTGTGAATCGTAAAACGGTATTTATTAATAAATAGGAAATAAAAAAAACCTAACAGGTCCCAAAGACCTGTTAGGTCTGGAAGCAAATTATCCTTTCTTCAAAAATTCTTCTTTACTTTGAATTTCAGTTTTTGGAATATTGTTTTTTTCCAAAAATGAATAGAATTTCTTTCCTTCCTTTTCCATTATAGCTTCGTACCGCTGCTTTGCTTTTGAGAATTCTTCGGAAATCAATTCGTAATTTGCTTTTGAAGCTCCAGAAACCTTATTAAAATTTGAAGCCACATTGCTGTAAAGATCGCCCATCTTTTCTCGCAATTCCGGTTCAGCGGAAGCAACGTAATTATCGCCTGTGGTAATAACCAAGTCTTTCCGAAGGATTTCCAAAGCATCAAATAATTTTTGGGCTTCTTTCTTTCCTTTTGGATTATTCTCAATAACTTCAGTAGCTTTTGTTTGTGTTTCGGTGATTTCATAAACCATATACGCCAAATCCTCTACCATATTGAACAATTCATCAGTGAGCGTTTCTTGCTCTTTTCGTTGTTCTAAAGTGGTGACTGACTTTTCATCGTACTTCACTTCAATATTATGGGTGTAGGTTTCCTTTCCTTTTGTCAGCACTATTTTATATTTTCCTGCAGGTACTCTTGGAGCAGTAAAACCACTGAAAGCGAGGGTTTTGGCTTGAGCCATTTTTGGAGCCGCCGTACTAAAATCCCAACTTACAATATTAATTCCTTTTGATTTTCCTGGATTGAGTGTCGTTATTTTATTGCCTTCCATATCTTGAACTTCCATCTCCATTTTTCCAAACGTATGACGCTTTTTCAAGTAATATACAATTTTGGCATTGGTGTTTTTATTTTCACCTACAAATTGGGTTTCAGTTCCAAAATTTCCACTGAAACCGCTATCTTCTGTCATTGAGAAAGGTTCAGTTTTAAAGAAGTGAACATCCTTATTTAATATTTCAGAACTTAATTCGCGGAGGGGGCTGATATTGTCAATAATAATAACACCGCGACCGTGTGTACCCATCACCAAATCATTCGTTCTTTTTTGAAGATCAGTAAAATGAACTGCTACAGGGGGCATATTATTTGTAAATTGCGACCAGTTTTTTCCGCCGTCAATTGTTACATAAAGACCAAACTCAGTTCCAAGAAAAAGCAAATCTTCGTTCACATAATCCTCTTGAATATTTCTTACGAAAGCTTTTGAATCAATATCTTCTGAAATAATTGATTTCCAAGTTTTGCCATAATCGGTGGTTTTTAGTGCGTAGGGTTTCATATCACCCGTGTTATGACCTTCAAAAACAACATAAGCAGTTCCTTTTCCGTGAACGCTAGCTTCTATATGATAAACCCAAGTGTTTTTGGGAATACCTACTAGATTATCGGTAAGGTTTGTCCACGTTTTTCCACCATCTTTTGTGAGCTGTACGTTTCCGTCATCAGTACCAACCCAAATTATATTTTGGTCCAGTGGAGATTCTGCAATTGTGAAAATTGTGGTGTGCTTTTCCGCACCACTATTATCAACGGAAAGTCCGCCAGAATTTGCTTGGTCTTGCTTGAATTTATCATTTGTAGTTAAATCTGGTGAAATGATGGTCCAACTATCGCCCATATCTTCGGAACGGTGCAAAAACTGGCTTCCCATATAAAACCTGTCCGGAGCAAAATTGCTCACGGCCATAGGCGCATTCCAATTAAAACGAAGCTCTGGATCTCCTTTTTTAGGTTGCGGTTGCACAGTGGTAGTTCTATTTCTATCAACATCATAACGCCAAACGTTTGCTGCGCCCTGCATTTCGGAATAAATAATATTTTTTGCAGGGTGTTTTAAAACCCTAAAACCATCACCGTAACCAATACTGTTCCAGTGTCTTGCGGAAACACCCCCAGGAGCAGAGGAGGGGCCATACCAAGAGCCATTGTCCTGCAGGCCTCCATAAACATTGTAGGGTTCGGCATCATCAACGCTTATATGATAAAACTGCGAAAGTGGAAGATTCTCCACAATTTCAAAAGTAGAGCCACCATTCCAAGAGCGATAAACTCCGCCATCTGTTCCTGAATAAATAATATCACTGTTATTTATATCGAAAACCACATCGTGGATGTCGCTGTGCATATTTCCAAGATTTTTAAAGGTCTTGCCACCATCTCGACTTATGGAGCCTGTTAAACCACCTTTCAATATGATATCTGGGTTTTTAGGATCTACCGTGATACGTGAAAAGTAAAAAGGACGAACGGTAAGCCCAAAATCATTATTTAAATGTTCCCACGAATTGCCGCTATCATTTGATCTCCAAAGACCATTTGTTTCTTTTTTGCCCGTTTCAATAACAGCATAGATTATTTTACTATCGCTTGGAGCCATTGCAATTCCTATTCTTCCTAGTTTACCTGAAGGAAGGTCTTTCGTTAATTTGTTCCAGGTTTTTCCGCCATCTATTGATTTGTAAATAGCACTATTCTCCCCTCCAGAATTGAAGCCCCAAGCAGTTCTTCTGAATTGCCACATGGAAGCAAAGAGTACATTTGGATTTTTAGAGTCCATCAAAATATCTGAAACACCAGTTGAAGGCCCTACGTATAAAACTTTATTCCACGTTTTTCCGCCGTCAGTTGTTTTGTAAACACCCCGATCTTCACTATCACTCCAAAGTGCGCCTAATACGCCTACGTAAACTTCATCTGTATTGTTTGGATTTATAACGATGGAAGCAATCCGTTCTGAGTTTTCAAACCCTGGAACTTTCTTCCAATTATTTCCTCCATCGGTAGATTTATAGAGACCGTTACCAACTGAAACTGAGTTTCGTGTCCATGTTTCACCTGTGCCAACCCAAATAACTTCGTCAGGGTTTTTGGGATCTAAAGTAATGATCCCTATGGATTGGGCGTGTTCATCAAAAATTGGGGCGAAGGTTGCGCCACCATCACTAGATTTCCAAACTCCACCACCTGCGGCACCGGCATAAAGAATACGTGCGTTGGTAGGATGATTTTCAAGATCGTTTATACGACCACTCATAAGTGCAGGACCAATATGCCTAGCCTTCATATTGCCGAAAAGCTCTTTTCCTTTTAAAGCTGTTTCTTGTGCTGGGGCTATTAAACCTGAAAGTATCAGGAGAAACGTAAAGATGAAATATTTCATTTTAGAGAGTTTTAGTTTTTAAAAATGCGGAAAAAAAAATCCCCGACTAGCAGGGATTTTTAATAAGAAAGAATTTTTATTCTTTTTTAACAGCTTCTGTTGTTGTAGCAGGAAATACAAACATTGCATCATCAATTTCAGGATTTATAATAATTTCCTTTAGTTGAATTGCCTGTCCACCCATGCTAAGCGAAAATGGAAAATATAAACCATCAACTTCTTGATAATCGCTCATGGTGCTTACATTCATTTGGCCTTTCATGGGGCCTTGAAAGATTTCATTTTCAACCACAATCGGCACAAAGGTTTCAGTGTCAAAATAGTGATAGCTTATATTTTGCTGCTCAACACCGTCAACCATAATAGGGGACTGAGTAAGTTTTATTTTATAAGTTTCGGTACCATCTTTTGTTTCTTTACCCATCAGCTCAGCCGTAAAGCCTTTCTCTTTATAATTTAAAAAAGGTGAGGGGAAATCTTTTGATTGTTTTTTCATGTTGGCAGTAGCTTCGGCATCACTTTTTTCAGGCTGCATGGTCATAAAATTAGTGCTCCACATGGTTTCGCCATCAAAGGCTAATTGCGTTATATCTTGACCTTGAAAATTAATTTTTATTAATTGTTTGCCATCCTTGGTTTGATAAACCTCTACTGGAATTTCCATTCCCTGTGCTTGGGCGGTTGCCGTCATTTTTGAGCTTTTTAAATTTTCCCAAGCCGCTTTTCCACCGGTATTTTCGAAATAGTTATTGATTATTTCGTCGGCAGTTTGCGCAGATACAGGAACCATGGCGGTTATTAAAAAGGCAATGGTAAGTGTTTTAATGATTTTCATAAATGATTTTTTAAGTTTCAGTAAATATAAGACTAACAGCTTTATAAAAAGTTACAGGTTAATATTTTTTTGAAATTTGATTTTAAAAGTATCTTTACTGAAAACTGAAAATCATGAAATTCGGAAAAGTTGACGACCCTGAAAATATAGACTTTACCTTGCCAAAAGACCATCCGGGAACTAAAAAAGTTCTTACTAAGCATAAAAAATCCAGCCCTCCAAATTTATATGTAGGTTGTGCAAAATGGAACAAGGCAGATTTAAAGGGCTTTTATCCTCGAGGTACAAAAGACGAGCTTGCTTATTATTCAACCCAGTTTAACAGTATTGAGCTGAATGCTACCTTTTACAGAATTTTTCCGGCAGATACTTTTGCGGGTTGGTATGAAAAAACACCGGATGATTTCAGGTTTTTTCCCAAATTTTTCCAAGGAGTTTCACATTGGAAAAGACTTCAGGATTGTGAGGAAACTTTGAATGAATACATTCTGAATTCTTCAAATTTGAAAGAAAAACTTGAAATGCCTTTTGTGCAACTCCCTGATAATTTCGGACCAAAAAATATGGATAGATTGGAACCGTTTTTCAAAATGCTACCAAAAGATATAAAACCAGCGATAGAGTTTAGGCACACTGATTGGTTTAACGATGAAGATGTAGCCGAAGAACTCTATAATATTTTAGAAAAACACAACATCACTAACGCTATTGTTGATACTGCAGGAAGGCGCGATTTGCTACACATGCGGCTTACCACGCCCACAGCGTTTATTCGTTATAATGGCGCTAACCACGAAAGCGATTATACTCGGCTTGATGATTGGATTGACCGCCTGGAAACCTGGATTGAGCAAGGGTTGCAAAACATTTACTTTTTTGTGCACCAAAATATTGAAAAGGCTTCACCCTTGCTTTCGGCACATTTTATTAAAAAGGCGAATGAGCGGTTTGGAACTAACCTTCATACACCCAATATGGACAAACCAGACACTTTATTTTAATATTTTGAAATTTAAAGCTGAACCCGCTCTGCCTGCTCTTTTGCATTTTTCAATTGTCTTTCAGAAGGTTTTTCGGGTTGTTGCTCGGCTGCTTTTAAAGGCTCAAAGCTGAGTTTTGCATAAGTGGGCAAATGATCTGAATTGATATCTTGTCCAAGTTTTATAGCAATAAGTCTAAATTCTGCTGATACAAATATATGGTCCAATGGCCAGCGCATTAAAAAACTTTTGGCGTTGTATGTATTGTATATCCCCCTGCCTTTGCGGATATCCAACAATTCGCCTACATTCTGGAACAAAGATGTGGTATTGGACCAAGCGACATCATTAAAGTCACCTAAAACAATTACGGGGTAAGTAGATGTTCTGCTTAAATTTGCAATTTTCATCATTTCAGAATCCCTGTCTGTTGAGCGGGAGTTGTGCTGGGGCATTGGCGGGGTAGGATGGATGCTGTAAAGTTGAACAGTATCATTGCTAGTTAGCAAAAGCTTTGTATGAATTGAAGGGATATCTTTATCTACCAAAAATTTTACTTGTGGATTAATCAATTTATATTTTGAATACAATAGCATACCATAGGTATTGTCTTGAGGTACCTCAACTTTATATTTATATGTTTCGGGTAAATTTTCAATAATATAATCCCTCCATCTCTTATTGGTTTCTACAAGTAACATTATATCTGGATCCATTTTTTTGAAATCCGAGATTAAAAGTTCAGGTTTTTTGTTGGATTGAAGCACATTGGCAGCGTACAATGAAATACTAGTTCCAGATTTTTTTTCTTGGCTGTCGTTAATGTCTTTATCTGCCAAAGGCGTATAGGGTATTATTTTCCAAACTTGAATAATGAGGCAGACAGCCATAACGGTTACAAATAGATAATCGTTTAGCCGCTTCAAGTCAAACCTCATAAAGAAAACCACAAGTGCTACAAATGTTAGGATAGTAAGCTGTATATGTGGAAAATCGAATATGCGAATCCACCAATAATCCACTGCCACGAAGGGAAAAATGGTTAAGGCAACAGCCAGCATTCCAAAAATGTACAGGTAGGTCTTAAAGTTTTTTAAATCCAAAAGGTTTTTGAATTAAAGATACTTTTAATTTTCAAAAGATGCCTTATTGATGGTGGAAGAAATGTCCTTGCCCGTTGGCAGTTCAAAAATTTCAAGGTCGAAATAAGGAATGGCGGCCAGCAGATGGTCAAAAATATCGGCCTGTATGTGTTCATAATTTACCCAACGCTTGTCTTTGCTGAAGCAAAATATTTCAATAGGTATTCCTTTATCCGTAGGGGCCAAATGGCGCACCATTAAAAAAAGATCTTTATTGATCGCAGAGTTTTCATTTAAAAGCGCATCGGCATAATATCGGAATACTCCTAGGTTTGTTTGGTTTCTGCCGTTTATTAACAGCTCTTTATCAATTTCGTTTTTTTCATTGTATTTGTCAACATCTTTTTGACGATGTTCCAAATAAGGCTTGATCAATTGAATCTTTTTCAATCGCTGCACATCTTCCACCGAAAGAAATTTTATGGAAGATTGTTTAATAAATATGGAACGCTTTATTCTCCTGCCATCGCTTTCCTGCATTCCGCGCCAATTTTGGAATGAATCGGCAATTAAACTGTAGGTGGGAATGGTGGTATAGGTATTGTCCCAATTTTGTACGCGAACGGTTGCAAGATTTATTTCGGTTACATACCCATCTGCTCCAAATTTGCTGAATGTAATCCAATCTCCAATACGAACAATATCATTTACGGAAACCTGAATACTTGCAACAAAGCCTAAAATGGTATCTTTAAAAATTAAAAGAATTACAGCTGAAGCCGCACCTAAAGTGGTAAGACTAACAACTGAAAACCCAGTAAGAAGCTGGATAATCCAAAAGATCCCAATTCCCCAAGCAAAAATCATCAATACCTGAACATAGCTTTCCATGGGCTTGTCTCGGCAATGCTCATTTTCTTCTAAGTAATTTCGCGTAGTGCGTAAAATACTTCTGAAAATATATACACAAAGAATAACCAGATAGACCTGAGATGCTATCAACAACAGGTTGGTCATAAACGGCGATTCAATAAAAATAATAGGGATGAGATACCAAATTATTGCCAATGGTAAAGTATGTGCGATGAATCTTGGAAAATTACTTTTTACCAAATAATCGTCAAAGGTGGTTTTTGTCTTGTTGCTAAAAGCCTTGAAAGTTTCAATAATAAATTTTCTGAAAATAACATCAAGAATCAATACTACTGTTAAAACGATAATACAGTTTAAAAGCACATTCAAAAAAATAGCCCATTCAACTGTCATACCTTCACTAACGAGGTAATTCTGAAAAAGACAACTATAATTCTGAATTGTTTCCCTGTTCATTATAAATATTTACGTTCTACATAAAAAGGGCCGAAAGGCAGTACTGAACACATTACCACAATAAATAAATCTGTAATGGACCACTTCAACTTTTTATACATATAAAGAGCACCGCCAACATAAAGCACAAATAGCACGCCGTGCGCCATTCCTACTATTTGCACCATTTGTGGCATATGCCAAATGTATTTTAAGGGCATTGCAATTCCCAAAAGAACCAAAAATGATATAGCCTCTAAAGTGCTAATTAATTTAAATGATTTTACTGAAAGCTCCACAGGTTTTATTTTTTTTGCAAAGATACATGTTGCAGCTCGTTCCACTATACTTTAAGATTATTTTAAGTCAAGATTTATTTGGAGAAGAATTGTTATCTTTAAAAGAAAAATAGATGCTCCCACTTTTACAATCTCCCGGCGACACAATCCAAAATTCATTGCACAATTATTACGAAGAATTTCTAAAAATCCTTCCTCGGATTGCATTGGGAGTATTGGTGGTGATTTTAGGAGTATTGCTGGCGCAATTACTTACAAATTTCTATAAAAGACGTTTCCAGCAAAAATCTGAAGACCCTTTAATGTCGCGCTTTCTGGCACAGGCAGTAAAAATTATTTTAATCATTATTTCAATTATGTTAGCGTTGCAGGTAGCAGGATTGGACGGTATCGCTACAGGACTGTTAACGGCAGTAGGTGGCGGTGCTATTATTTTGGGTTTTGCATTTCAGGATATTGGAAAGAATTTTCTAGCCGGAATTATTTTGGCCTTTAACAGACCTTTTAATATTAACGACACCATAAAGGTGGATGATATTTTTGGAAGGGTGAAAGAATTGAGTTTTCGGTATTCACACATAAAAACCTTTGATGGCCGCGATATTTATATCCCCAATAGTGACGTGCTGACCAAACCTGTTGAAAATTATACCGCCGATGGTTTTTTTAGAGTCGATTTTACCGTTGGAATTGGTTATGAAGATAATATTGAAGCAGCAAAGAGAGTAATTCAGCAGGTTTTGGATAAAAACAAAGAGATAATTCGTGATGAAACTCATGAAAATTTTGTGATTGAAGACGAACTTGCAGCAAGTACCGTAAACCTCAAAGTTTTCTTTTGGGTAGATACCGTTGATTACAGAAGGGCTTCGCGGGTACTTCGAGGCTTGATAATAAAAGAGGTAAAAGAAGCATTGGCCAATGCAGATTTCAATTTACCTTCTGATGTAGTTGAACTAAAACTATATAAGAACACACCTGAAATTCCTTTTAAAATAAGTGGAAATGCAGAAAAAGAACTTCCTAATAAATAATAATTATCAGTCGCAGGGCAGGGGAATGTTCAATGTTTTGTAACTCCAGTTTCTTTTATAGCTAAAGTGCCACCATTCCGTGCGGATGGTATTGAAGCCAAACTTCCGCATTCCTTCAAAAAGCAGCTTTCGGTTGGCAAGTATTTCTTTTGAAAGATTATAATTGTCAATATGTGCCTCCCTTCCAAAATAATCATAGTCGCTGCCCATTTCTACATAGCAGCCTTCCAATGTTTCCAAAGTAATATCAACCGCAGCACCTTTGTTATGGATAGACCCATTCCCGTATGGGTTACCCACGTAAGTTGGTCGAGGCACTTTTGCCCACATTTTTTTCTGTACGTCCAGCGGGCGGTAGCAATCGTAAATTTTTATGCGGTAACCTCTCTCGCAAAAATATTGATTGGCTTCCAGTAACGCTTCCGCTACTTCGGGACGTAGCAAACATTCAGCACAATCGTAGAGCGTTTCGCCTATAAAATTATTTGGGGTAGCGTAGCGTATTTCGTAAACGAATTCTGTTGAAAGCTCTTTAAGGTTTACCAAAGGTTCCTGAAGTTTTTCATCAGAAGAAAAACCAAAGAACAGAAAGATGAAAAATACTATTGGCAACAACTTCATCTTTCAAATTTAAGCAGAATTTAATAACATTCCATTTCGCAATTGGTAACTTTGGGAAAAACGAAAAACAATGAATGATTTAGGAAACAAATCCGCACTTATTACTGGCGGTACTAAAGGAATAGGTTACGGAATTGCAGAAGCGTTGCTTAAGGAAGGCATCAACGTTGCCATTACGGGAAGAACAAAAAAAACTGCCGAAGAAGCCGCGAAACGATTAAACTCAAACGGAAACGATAGGGCACAGGCCATAGGGCTGGAAGCTGACGTTCGCAATTATGAAAGTCAGCAAAAGGCGGTTAAAGAAACCTTGATCCAATTTGGCGGTATTGATATTGTTATTGCAAATGCTGGG
Source organism: Aequorivita sp. UBA3180 (assembly GCA_002364215.1). Taxonomy (GTDB): domain Bacteria; phylum Bacteroidota; class Bacteroidia; order Flavobacteriales; family Flavobacteriaceae; genus Aequorivita. Next base: position 338,317 of record DEXQ01000008.1, read on the forward strand.
CTTGGACATTTTGGCTCTGTTGAAGATATTTCTATTGAGCAGTGGGAGGAGACTATTGACACTAATCTTTCGGGTCCATTCTATTCCTTGAAAGCGAGTGTGGAGCAATTAAAAAAAAATAAAGGATATTTTATAACTATCTCAAGTTTGGCGGGGACTAATTTTTTTAAAGGTGGAAGTGCTTACAACGCAAGTAAATTTGGCTTGACAGGTTTTACACAAGCCGTAATGCTGGATTTGCGTGACCAGGGTGTAAAAGTGAGTACAATTATGCCTGGTTCGGTTTCAACACATTTTAACGGAAATGAGCCAGATGCCGATGATGCCTGGAAAATTCAGATTGAGGATGTTGGTAAATTGATAGTAGATTTAATAAAAATGAATTCGCGCACACTGCCAAGTAAAATTGAGGTTAGGCCCTCAATGCCTCCTTCAAAATAGTTTACTTGAAAGAAAATGATTCGGCCCAGGCGCGAGCGTTTTCCAAATTATCAAAAAAAGCAAAACTATGAGGGAAGAGTTTTTGTTCTACAAGAGCTCTTTCCCTTTCTTCTTCCAAAGTGGAGACAATAGCCATTCCCTTTTTGTTCTTCATCTTTCCGTTTTTATAGATATCAAGATCAATGGTATGTCGGTACCTTCTATCGGCTATCACAACAAATGGTTTGTTGCCAAAATGTTCTTTATAGTTAGCTCTAATCCAATCATTTCTCTTTAGGTCTACATGCTGGTTTTCAAAAACACGGAGCAGGGAGTAGGTGTCATAAAGATATAGTTCACAAAAGTCAGAAAGTAGTTTCTTTTCCATTGCTTCAGGAGGCATTGATTTTTAATTAAAGATATGCCTTTTTTTTATTTGTTAGTGCTTGCATATTTATTTTCCTTATTCCAAAAAAAAAGAGCAGCCTGTTTAACAGATTGCTCTTTTCAAAATAGTTTATTTTTAATGATTAATTGGCGGAAAGTAGAGCCAAAAATTTATCAAGATTCGGTAAAATTACAATTCGCGTTCTTCTGTTAGTAGCACGGCCTTCCTTGGTTTCATTTTCAGTTAAAGGATGAAAACTACTACGTCCAGCAGCAATCAATTTTTCAGGAGCAACACCATAATCATCCTGCAATATGCGGATAACAGCAGTGGAGCGGTCCACGCTCAACTCCCAGTTGTCTTTAATGTAAGCTCCAGGCTTCACTGTCTGGCTATCGGTATGGCCTTCAACCATAACTTCAAGGGCAGGCTCACTGTTAATTACATTCGCAAGACGCTCCAATAATGGATTTGCTTTTTTGTTAACACGGGCACTTCCTGAATTGAACAACAACTTGTCCGAGATGGTAATCATTACCACAGTTTCATCAATATCAATTTTGATATCATCCTCTTCGCCTTCACCGGCTAAACTGTTGTCAAGGTTCTTTTTAAGATTATGTGAAACGATTAGATTCATAGAATCCTTAAGAGTCTTTGCCTGTGCCAGTTCTTGGGGATCTACGTTGGCAAGGGCTTTTCTCATGTTTTCCTTATCATTTTCTGAAACCACAACGCCTTCAATTTGCTGTAGGCGGTTGTTGTTACTATCGGTCAATGACTGGATTTTTGAATTGTAACTGGCTACGCGCTCTTCAATCTTGGCGTATTTGGCTTCAATTTCTTCTTTTTCAAGCTGGGTCTTTGCTAGGGTAGAACGCGTGTCGTTATACTGGTTCTCCAATTCTACATACTTCTTTTTTGATACACAGGAGGTAGCAAAAATTGCTGTTGCCAGCATGGTTAGTGCAATAGCTTTTTTCATAATACTAAGTTTTTAAAGGTTTGTAGTGCAAATATAACCGTACACTCCTCAAAAAAATTAGTTAATGGATGCTATTGTTTTGTTAAAAGACACTCCACAAAAGACTGGAATAATTGCCTTCTAGCGTATCGACTATTTCTCCAATTTAAGTGTCAGCCCCGTTTTCAACCATCTTTTTATTCGGCTGCCGGGCTGGAAGTTTATGTAGAACCTTTCTGCCTTTGGGGCGCTGGTGGCGATTGGCCCGGGAAGGGGTTTGGCGCAGAACCCAATTTTATACCTTCCCAGAGGGCCTATATCCACACTATTGCCCCGTTCCAGATGCTGCTGGAGTTTGCTGGATAGTGCCGTTACCACGCCAATTACATCGGCTTCGGAAAAGGCGCTTTCCTTGGTTATCTCTGCTGCCATCTGGTCTATGTCAACAATTCCTTTGGAAATATGCTGCATAATATATTGCGTTTCTGCGGAATTCTGAGGATTCTTCCTGCGAACAATGCGGTACCCGATAGCCATATTGATATTGCTTTGTAGTTATTGATTGAATAAATATAGCGCAATATTTTGAAAATTATAGCGCAATATTTATAAAAAAATAGCGCAATATTCTATAGAAAATAGCGTAATATTTTATAGAACCTTGGGCGGGAACGAAAACGTCCCTGGTTATCTCCCAAAATTCCCCAGACTTGCGGTACGTTCTTTTTTAGCGAAGGAAATGTCGAAATACCAAAAACGCTCCCATTTCCAGGAGCGTTTCTTAATAGGAAAATTTACCGGTACTTAAGTACGGGGACGATTGGGATGATCAGAAAACATCAAAAACGAAGCCCAACAACCAGTAAAGGATCAGAAAGACAACGATGGTGCCTATGCAGCCGCACTTGCCTCCGCCTATCTTCTTGGCACCCCAACCGGCGAGCAATATTCTTAGCAATTTTTTCATAGTAGATACATTTTATCAAATTATGTTTATAAAAAGGAAACTATTCATCTTTATTTGGCGCCATTTGCAATTTATTTTTTCCAAAATCCAACGTACGGATAGGGAACGGAATGTTGATTCCAGCTTCATCAAAATTCTTTTTGATTAGCTTAATTGCTTTGTGCTTTGCTTCCAGTTTTGGCTTGGGCTTTGTACTGGATATCCAAAATCGGGTAACAAAATTTATCGAGCTATCGCCAAATTCGGTAAAAAAGAACTCTACGCCCTCGTTTTCCTTTTGCTCAAAATTTTCAGTAATAATTTTGTTTACCAAGTCTTCCACTTTTTGAAGGTTGCTTTCATAGCCCACGCCACAGCTTACATCTATTCGCGATCGGTTTGATAAAGAATAATTGGTAAAGGGGTTTTCTATGAAAATTGAATTGGGTATAATTACATATTCATTGTCCGTTTGCCGAAGCGTAATATTCCGAAGATTTATTTCATCTACATAGCCACTCTTGTCTTGGGCCTCAATAAAATCTCCAATGCGCACTTTTGGCAAAAAGGAAAGCATCAATCCAGAAAATGTATTGCTCAAAGTACCTTGTAGGGCCAAACCTATTGCAAGACCTACTACACCCGCCCCAGCTAAGACTGAGGTAAGTACTTTATCCAGTTGCATTACACCAAGGGCTATAAAGAAACCAATAATTAAAACGATTCCGTACATAATGCGCGAAAGCATCTGTTTTATGGATTCTTCCGTAATCTTACGGAATAGTACTCTATATGAAAACTTCCGCATGCCTTTGGCTATAAAGTAGAAAGCTACCATTACCAAAATGGCAACGGCAAAGTTGGGAAGTTTAAGGATTATGGCGTCAAGCCATCCATCAAGCTTATCCCATAGATTAGAAATTGAATCATTTATTGAAAATTTTTGTGACATAATATATATTTAAAAAAGTGTTGAAAGCATAAATGTACCTAAAACCCATAAAATTAGGGAAAGTAAGCCTCCAATTATAAAAAAATGTTTGAATTTATAAATACCCATTCCATAAATAAGGGTATTGGTTTGGTAGCCCATAGGGGTAAAAAAACTAAAATTGGCGCCAAATAAAACTGCCAGAATAAATGGTTTCATCGTTAGATCGAGACCTGCCGCTACGGCTATTGCTATTGGTGTCATAATAATTGCAGTTGCATTGTTGCTTACCACACTACTCATTAGCATTGTTATTAAAAATATAAGACCAATAATTACAATATTGGACTGGCCGCTAAGAATATCCAATAAATGGTCAGAAATCCATTTATCTGCCCCCGTGTTGTTCATGGCAATGCCCAAAGGTATCATTCCGGCCAATAAAAAAATTACTTGCCAGTTAACTCGGTGATACACGTCGTTAAGGTCAAGACACCTGGTTAATAGTAATAGACTTACACCTGTAATCGCACTTACTAAAATTGATAAAATACCACTTGCTGCCAAACCCACAACAAGAACCAAAATGGCGAATGATAGCATTCGCTTTTTGTTATTTACAGATGGTTTGGTTTTATGTTCTCTAAGAATTGCCACATTCTCCATTTCATAGAGTTGGTTTATTTCGTTTTTTGGAATTTCCACCAACAATCTATCCCCAGGTTTTAAAGTTATTTGTTCAATATCCTTTCTCACCAAACGCTCTTTGGTATTACGTATATTTCTACGTTTTTTAATAGCAATAGGCAACGCACTTTGAAAAGTCTGTTTTCTGAGCTGTTTTAATGTTTTTCCAATCAAAATAGAACCTGGCAAGATTAGCAGTTCCACAAATCCAAGGCCGTCTTGTTTTTTTATGTTTTCGGCTTCATCCTCACTTTCTATCGTTTGTCTCTTTTTGTCCTTTTCCTGTGTTTTATGGACGCTTAAGCCTTCGGCTTCGTTTAGTTTGGCCAAATTCTCCAAGTCGCACATAAGCAAAAGTTTGTCATTTGCTTTTAAAGTAATGTAGCGCCCAGGGGCGTTGGTGATCTGTTTGCGCCGGGTAAGTTTGAGGATGGAAATTTCAGGATTGGCAAACAGAAAAGTATCCTCTATTTTTTTATCTATTAAATTTGAATTTTTGTTGATTACAACCGTGGTCACATAATTTTCCAGATCATAAATATCGCGTAAATTCTCTTTTGAATCTTTCGGTAGCCATCGTGACGCTATGGTAACTACAATTATCCCGACGAGCAGAAATATTAATCCAAAGAATGAAAACTCAAAAAAGCTAAATTTTTCCGCTCCCAAATCGCGTGCAACGGAATTTACTATAAGGTTGGTTGAAGTTCCCATTAACGTACAGCTACCTCCTAAAATACCTGCAAAGGAAATGGGAAGGAGTAATTTTGATTGCGGTACGTTAAACCGCTTAGCCAATTCTGAAATAATTTTAATGAAAACAATAACTACCGCCGTAGTGTTTATAAAGGCTGAAATTCCACCCGTAATAAACATAAAAACGGGCAACAAAAGAAAGAGTGGAAGCACGTGAAGGTTTTTTAGAAAACGTGCCAGTGAAGCTATAACGCCATTGTCTTCCAGCGCTAGAGCAATAATCATCAAGGAAAGAACAGTAATAGTAGCAGTATTCGAAAAACCAGAAATAGCTTCTTCTGGTTTTACCAAACCTGTTAGCGCAAGAGAAGCAATAACAAACATCGCAATCTTGTCTACTGAAAAAACTTCAAAAGCAAAGAGAATAATGGTAACTAACAGAATAGAAAAAACGAGTATTATTTCTGTGGTCATTGGTTTTGATGGTTAGTCTTATAAAGATAACCGCAGAAATAAAACTCGTTCCTAAGAATTTCATAAAATATTGGTAGTACCAATATTTTTAACATTTATGTTTAGCCTAAATACTTTTTCAAGATATGGCTCTTTGAAGTCTGTCGTAATCTTCTTATTGCTTTTTCACGTATTTGCCGAACGCGCTCGCGACTCAAATCAAAAGTATCGCCAATTTCCTGTAAAGTCATCGGTGGTTGTCCGCAGAGCCCAAAATTTAGTTTTACCACATCTGCTTCCCTTGGTGCTAGTGTGTCCAGTGCACGGTTTATCTCTATGCGAAGTGACTCGTGCAACAAACTTTTATCTGGGTTTGGGCTTTCGCCAGAGCTAAGTACATCGTATAAGTTGTTGTCGTTTTCACCTTCTTGAAAAGGAGCATCCATTGAAAGACTTCGTGTGGAATTTTTAAGTGAGCTTTTCACTTTTGATTCACTGAAATCAAGTTCTTTGGCTATTTCGGCTGCAGTGGGTATACGCTGAAATTTTTGCTCTAAGTGAATAGAAGCCTTTTTTATTTTATTGATATCGCCAATTTTATTTAACGGTAAACGAACAACACGTGATTGTTCTGCAATAGCTTGCAAAATAGCCTGGCGAATCCACCAAACGGCGTAAGATATAAATTTAAAACCGCGGGTTTCATCAAACCTTTTAGCGGCTTTTACTAAGCCTACATTTCCTTCATTAATAAGGTCAGGAAGACTAAGACCTTGGTTTTGGTATTGTTTCGCCACGGAAATCACAAATCTTAAATTTGCTCTGCTCAATTTGTTTAAAGCAGCCTGATCTCCTTCACGAATGCGCTGTGCCAACTCTACTTCCTCTTCAGCTGTTATTAAATCTATTTTACTAACGTCCTGTAAATAACTGTTTAAAGATTTGGTTTCTCGGTTGGTTACCTGCTTCGTGATTTTAAGTTGTCTCATATATTCTCTCTGTTTTTAATAATAACACGGCATAGTAAGACATTTTAGGGTAATTTCCAAATAGTTAACAGAAGTTGTTAAAATTTCTCTATGAATTTTTTTTTACATATTTTAAAAGAAAATTTCTATGACACTTAAAAAAACTCTTTTAGCAGGTCTATTTTTTTGGGGTACTATACTGCATGCCCAAAAACCCACAGAAGTTCCAAAACCAAGTGAAAAACCAATAGACTTATCAAATCCGGCCGATGTAATTATATATATAGTACTTCCGCTCTGTGCCATTTTGTTATTCTTTATTTGGAGAGGAAAACGAAAAAACCAGAAAAAATAAATTTTAAACTTTGAACCAATTATGCCCAGGGGAATACTATTTTTGGTGCAATTATTGTTTACAACATTCAAAGCTTAGTGTTATGGTAAAAAAAATCTTTTTTTTCACATCTATTTTGATGGGTTGGACTTCTTTTGCCCAAATAGATCTTCCCAATAGTTCGGCACGTTTTGATGCTACGGATACAAATTTAAACAGTCCTACAGGTTTTGAAATTCCATCAGTTAAGGCGCCTTCACTTTCCAATACAAAAAATCCGAACAGCCCTGATAATTCTGATATAGGAAAAGAAAAAGAAAAGCAGGTAGATATGCAAAACGGCGATGGTTTGATTGAATATTCCGGGACTAACAAAGCTCCAAAATACTTCACAAAAGATAAAGAGGAAAAGCCCGAGTACGGAAAAGACCAATATTTGGGCGATTTTAAAACCACTGCCAAAAAAGCTACCTTTATGTATCGAGACCACGAGTTTGTGGATGGCGATATGATACGTATTTATGTGAACGGTGAAATAGCTATACCACAGGCAAGGCTGGAAGGTAGTTTTCGGGGTTTTGACTTACCCTTGCAGGATGGATTTAATAAAATAGATTTTGAAGCACTTAACCAAGGCTCTTCCGGACCAAATACTGCACAGCTTAATATTTACGACGAAATCGGCAATCTACTTGCTTCATATGAATGGAATCTTCTTACTGGCAACAAGGCTACAGCAATTTTGGTAAAACAATAAAGTTTTTTGGGTTTTCCACTTCAAAATATCATTCTTAAACTGAAGGAAACACATAGTTCTACTTTATCTTAATAAATAATTACCTAAAGATTTAGGATTTCACACAATCTGCTTTAACTTTATAGTAAATATTTTAATGATGAAGAAAGTACTTATAACCTTAGACTATAATCCCAATTCTGAAAAAGTTGTTAATAAAGGAAAAGAACTTGCAAAATTAATGGATGCTGAAATCTGTTTGCTGCACGTGCTTGCCGATGTACGCTATTACGGAATGCAATATGAACCCTTTATGGGCTACGAGGGCTATGCTTTTCCTGTAGATTTCAGAATACAGGAAGAATTTGTAAAAGTGGCACAGGATTATCTTGACAAAACCGCAACGCATTTAGGGAAGGAAGATATTACCACACATTTAGCAGAAGGTGATACCGCAAAAAGTATTTTAGAATATTCCGAAGAATGGAAAGCAGATGTAATTGTTATGGGAACCCATAGCCACGGAACATTGGAAAAAATATTTCTTGGAACCGTAGCCTCCAGTGTTTTGGAACATACAAAAATCCCGCTTTACATGGTGCCTACCGGAAAATAATTAAAATTATAGCGGTTTATCCTGTTCCAGATTTTCATTGTCTTCGCTGCCTTGACTAAAAAGTTTGTTTTCCTCATCGCGAAAGCCAATGCCATTCGTCTTTTTAGCTTGCTCACGGCCAGGAACGTCTAACTCGTTTCCTGCAAAATCTACCTTCTTATCACGATCCCGAAGTTGCTGATCATCCCCACCATCACCGTGAATATTTTTTTGTGACAGCATATCCTTGTCATGTTCACTGACATTTGGATTATAAGGAAGTTTTTCGTCTTTGTTTTTGTTTGTGTTTTTTTCAGAACTTTTCATAGTTTTTCTTTTAAAGATATTTTAAATGACGAAAACGCACTGTCCATTTAACACATATTAAATAAAATATAACAGCTATTTAAGGTTTACCGCATAAGTTTGATACCTTCGCAATATAATTTCAACTTAAAGAACAATGGCACTTTCAAACAACGATATTATGAAAAAATTGCGCGTAGCCCACAAACTGCGCGATGAGGATATAGTAAAAATATGTTCGTTGGTAGATTTTGCAGTAACAAAAAGTGAATTAGGCGCCATTTTCAGAAATGAAAACCATCCTAAATATATGGAATGCGGCGATCAATTTCTTCGGAATTTTTTGAATGGGCTGGTTATTCATTTAAGAGGCCCCATGCCCGAAAAGAAAAAGCCTGTTCCAAAATTCAATGTGAACAGGGGAAAAGAAAAAAGCTGAATCAAATTTCTTTAATACAGCTTTAGTCAGTTTTTGATTTTATATGTCTCAATAAATGTATCTGCATGTCTTTCTGATTGTGGGATCTTCAAACAAATGCTTGTTGACGTTTAGATAGTCCAACGTATGCTGCTTTTGTGATCCGCATTTAATTCTCTTTTGAATGTTTCGTAAGGTTTTCATAGTTAATTATATTATTGGTTTTTTGAAGTACGTTACTTAAAACGTCTTTTCGAATTCCATAAATGTGATTTGGAAGTTAAAGGTCTGTGCTGTTTTTCGTTACTGTCTAATGTTCTCATGATTGTAAAATTTTAATTGTTTTAATTTTTTTAGTGAAATCTTCTTTTTGAATTCCAGGAATAGCCTTTTGAAGTTTTCATCTTTGCTGTTAACTGATTGCTGTCTAAAGTTCTCATAATAAAAAGTTTTTATTGGGTTATATCTAAAAGACGCAAGTATTGAAGTATTGTTACAGTACTATGTAATACAAAGTAATGATTTAACGAAATATTAACTTTTAACGTTGTTATTTATAGTGAATTGAATTCTAAATGTTTAACATTCCATTAACCGCCAAACAATTGCCAAATGCTTGCAGGGTAGGGGCTTTAGCTATATATTTGCACCTCAGTAAACTGCAATTGTTTATATTCAAGTATATTTTATTAAAACTCCAAAGAATTATCCCAAATTGAAATGAATACCATAAAAAAAACCGAAACAAATAAATTAAAGCGTACCCATCTATACTATAAATACACAGGATTTTATTCTTTTGTAGGGCACAGTCTTAAAAAAGCAATCATCCCGATTCTTTTGGTAGTAGCGGCATTAATAGTAGTAGACCTCTATGTGGTTGACTTCAGCAATCTTTTTACATATATAACAGAAACCTACGCTCCCATAAATATTCTGCTTGTATTTCTTGCTTCAGAATCACTTTTGGGGCTTGTTCCGCCAGAAATTTTTATAGCCTGGAGCGATAAAATGCCACAGCCTTTACTGTATTTGACCCTATTGGCAACGCTATCGTACATTGGTGGTATCATTTCATACTTTATTGGAAAATGGGTTTTTACTATTCCTCGTGTTTATGAATATATGGAGGGAAAGATGAAAAAACATTTAAAACACATCCGCAAATGGGGCGGTTTCTTAATTATTGTGGGCGCATTATTACCAATTCCTTATTCTATGACAAGTATGGCAGCTGGAATGATTCACTATAAATTTAGAAATTACCTTTTGTTTGGCCTCCTTCGTTTTGTGCGGTTTTATCTGTATGCCATTGCCATATTCAGTTTGGTGTAGTACTTTTGAAATAGCGGAGTAGTTTCTTCGTGAAAGTATTTCATTCTTAAAAACTCCATTTCTTTTAGATGAAGAAAACTGATCCCTACGCTGCATTACGATTTCGGGAATTCAATATTTTTTTAATGGTTCGTTTTGCGATGGTGTTTGCGTGGACTATGCAATTTGTCGTGATTGAATGGGAAGTTTACAGTTTGACCAAAGATCCACTGTCATTAGGTATTATTGGTTTAATGGAAGTGATACCCGCAGTTTCCATGGCGCTCTTTGCAGGACATGTAGTTGACCAACGTGAAAAAAGAGGCTTGCTTATTAAATGCATTTTTGGTTTTTCAGTGGTGAGTCTTGGGTTGTTTTTATTGACCTGGCCTCGAATTGTGGCCGATCTTTCAACGAGTGTAATTCTCTATTCAGTTTACTTTTTAGTTTTTCTCGGCGGCATTGTGCGTGCCTTTCTTGGGCCAACAATCTTTTCACTTTTTTCTTTATTGGTTCCAAAAAAAATATATCCCAACGCAGCAACGTGGAGCAGCTCCGTTTGGCAAATGGGTGCCGTGGTAGGCCCTGCGGCCGGAGGGTTTTTCATCCATTGGATTGGCGTTCATTGGTCCATGTGTTTTGTTTTTGCGTTTTCTTTGATGGCATTAATGCTATTACTTCAAATACCGAAGAAACCAATTTTGAACCCTAATATTGGCGAACCTGTTATGAAAAGTTTAAAAGAGGGAATTAAATTCGTAAGAAACACACGGGTAATTTTAGGAGCCCTGACTTTAGATATGTTTGCTGTACTATTTGGTGGAGCAGTGGCACTGCTTCCTATTTATGCACAGGATATTTTGAAAGTTGGTCCCGAAGGTTTCGGAATTCTTCGAGCCGCACCTGCTGTGGGCGCACTGTTAATTATGTTTACATCTGCCCATTTTCCACTTAATAAAAATGCAGGTATGAAGTTACTGGCAGCCATATTCGGTTTTGGAGTTTGTATAATTGTATTTGGGCTTTCCACTTGGTTTTGGGTTTCAGTAATTGCACTTTTCCTAAGTGGTGTAACGGATGGAATTTCTATGATCATTAGACAAACAATTCTTCAATTGCGAACTCCCGATGCTATGCGGGGGCGTGTGGCTTCGGTGAATTCTATGTTTGTGGGTTCTTCCAATGAATTGGGTGCTTTTGAAAGCGGACTCACCGCCAAACTGATGGGTACGGTAACCGCAGTGGTATTTGGTGGCGGAATGACAATATTAACTGTTTTGGGAACCGGGTTCTTTTTCCCTAAACTTCGAAAACTTGATTTGAGAAAAGATTTAGAGGAACACGAGAAGCTATAAGTTAAACGCGTAAAGCTCCCCGAAAACCACGACCTGCATAATATGATTGTGCCCCATTGTGGTAAATAAATACAGTGCCAAACCGATAATCTCCAAAAATGGCTCCGCCAAGTTTCCGTATTTTCTCTGGAGTTTTTAACCAACTGGATGTTTTCGTATCGAAATCGCCTAAATTTTGAAGCTTCCGATATTGGTCTTCCGTTAAAAGCTCAATGCCCATTTCCGAGGCCAAATCGATTGCGGTGTTTTTCGGCTTATGTTCCTTTCTCGATTCTAACCCTTCCCGGTCATAGCAAAGACTTCTTCTCCCTTTTGGACTTTCTGTGCAACAATCATAAAAAATATATTCATTGCTTTTTTGGTCAAAGTCAATAACATCTGGCTCGCCATCCGTTTCCTCCATTTGGCACAGCGACCAAAGTTTTTCTGGATTGGCTTCCAGTTTTTGTTGCACTTTTGCCCATTCAATATTCTCGTGACGACTTTTATTTTTCTCAAAACGAGTTTTTAATATTTTGAGGACTTCTTCGCTTTGTTGCAGGCTTAATTGTTTATTCTTTTTTGTCATCAGTTGAAAATTTATTAATCATCCTTTCAAGTTATAGAACCATTCTTCGGCTTTAACAATGGCTTTGGAAATTGCTTTTTTTTCTGAAATGCCGCCTTTTTCAATCAATTCGTGAGCAATCTCCAATGCTTTTTCGCGAACTTCGGGCGTCAGGTTTTCGAGTTTGGGCTTAAAGTTTTCAGAGGTCCAGTTCATCACAATGCGTATTGTAGATATAAATTTAAAATAAAATTTTATCATGCAATGAAAGGATAATTTATTACTGCTGCTGCGATGGCTCAATAATACGGAAAGGATAGGCCTCCTGTACTTTTTTTAGTTCGGCATCGGTAATTGTAGAAACATCTTTTTTCAGAACTTCAGAAACGTAGGTTTCCCTTAATTCAAAATACGCTTTTGCGATTTCGTCCTGAACCGTAATAAAACTTTGGTATGGCGCTCCGCGATGTATTGATAGTGAAATGGAAGCTTTTTTTGGATTGTCGGAAGCTTCTGCAAGCTGTTCTCCTTTACAATAAATACAAGTTTTATCGGCGTTATTATCAATAAATTTTTTTAATTCCTCTTTTAATTGTCCAACTGTGGTTCGGGTTTCATTTGCCATAATTTCACCAGTTTCATTAACGTGTATGGTGAAAAGGTTATTCTTTTTAATAGGAATATTACAGTCGGCGCCGGGAGGGCAAGCTTGGGGCAGATTTCTTGCAATTCCCTTGTTGTTTGGAATCATAGATGTTACCAAAAAGAAAATTAACAATAAAAAGGCAATGTCGGCCATACTGCCGGCATTTACGGAGGGCGTTGTAGAATTTCTCATAATTGAAAATGGTTTAGTGTTCACTTCTTCAGAAAACAAAAAAAGTGCCAAGAGTATATTCGGAAGAAAACCGTAATTTTAAAATGTATTTACCTCCCTAAATGGTTAAAGTAAAATGAAAATGCAAGCTTTTGAAACCTATTTGTTGAAAATTGCTGGAATTTCAATCGATGAAGTAATGCTTTTGACTTCAGAATTGAAAAGGCTTAGCTTTGAAAAAGGGGAATTGCTTTTAAAAAAGGGGGCAATTTGCAGACATTCCTTTTTTGTGGAAAAAGGATTATTGCGTTCCTATATGCTTGATGAATCGGGGAAGGAGCACGTAATTCAATTTGCTCCCGAAAACTGGTTTATCGTTGATAGGAGTAGTGTGTATTTTAACGATGCGTCGGAAAGTTATATAGAAGCAATTGAAGATACTGAAGTAGTTTTAATAGGCGAGGATTTTATTTGTAAGGCGAATGAAACCAGCCCCGCTTTCAGAAGGTTTAATGATAAACTCTTGCACAACCACATTAGGCATATGCAAAAAAGAATCAATCTATTGCTAGGTGCAACGGCAGAAGTTCGCTATTTGAGGTTTATTGAAATGTACCCAGATTTATTGTTACGGGTGCCGCAGTGGATGATTGCTTCCTATTTGGGCATTACCCCCGAAAGCTTGAGCCGGGTTCGGAAAGAATTAGCGCATAATAATTTTAAAACAAATTAAACTGGAAGTGGAACAACTTCCGTTTCACCTGGAACTTTTGGAAAACGTTGCGCTTTCCAATTTTCACGTGCTTTTTCAATAGTTTCTTTTTCCGAAGCTACAAAGTTCCAGTGAATATGGCGTTCTTCTGGGAAGGGGTCGCCTCCAAAAATATAAACAGTTGTATTATCGGCCATTTCGAATTCGCAGAGTTTGATGTCGTTTGCTATAAGAATTTGTTTAGGTTCGTATGTATTCCCTTCACTGAAAATATTTCCCTCTAAAATGTAAAGTCCGCTTTCGCCGAAAAGATAATCTCCAAGTTTCACTGTTCTTTTCTTCCCGCTTTTCAGTTCCAAAAAATAAAGATTACTGTGTACAGGAACTGGCGATTTTTTCCCGAAAACTTCCCCAGCAATTACTTTTATGGAGACACCATCTTTTTCAAAATGTGGGATTTCCTGCTTTTCAGTGTGATGAAAAGTGGGTTCCATATTTTCCAGATGCTTCGGAAGCGCCACCCAAATCTGTAAACCGTGCAATGATTTTTTCGTATTTCGAAGACTTTCCGGAGTTCTTTCAGAATGAACCACGCCTTTTCCAGCAGTCACCCAGTTTACGGCGCCTGGTGTAATTTCAACTTCAGAACCCAGACTGTCACGGTGCATTATACTTCCTTCAAAAAGATAGGTTAGTGTGGAAAGCCCAATATGCGGATGGGGAGGAACATCAAGGTTTTGTGTTTCGTCCATAAATACCGGCCCCATATGATCTATAAAAGCGAATGGCCCAACCATCCGTTTTTCACGAAACGGCAACAAACGGCCAACCATAAAATTGCCTATGTTTGCAGCGCGTTCTGGTATTATTGTTTTTAGGTTTGACATAGTTTTAAATTTAAAAAGGATGCTTTGTAGGTCTCAATTTCATTGGACCGGACAAAACATCCTCTAAGATACTTACTTTTTTATCATTCCAAATACCCGAATTTCCCCATATTGAAATCGCTTATTGCTTGAACAATTTCGCTACGTGTGTTCATGACAAATGGTCCTTGGGCTGCAATCGGTTCGTTTATAGGTTCTCCGCTAAGTACCAAAACTACGGTGTCATCGGTTGCTTCAATGGTGAATTCTTCGCCATCATTTGCAAACAATCCCAAACTATCGGTTTTTATTTCATCGCTATTGTTCACTTTTATATTTCCTTCAACTACCAAAATAGTAGTATTGTAGTTTTGCGGGAAACTGAATGTTGCTTTTCCGCCTTTATTCAACTTTGCGTTAAACATATGGACTGGAGTAAAAGTAAAAGCAGGTCCTTTTACGCCTTTGTATTCTCCAGCAATTACTTCAACAATACCTGCATTATCTGGAAGTTGCACTTTTTTCATTTCAGCATTTGTGACTCCCTGATATTTCGGCGCGCTCATTTTGTCCTTTGCGGGAAGATTCACCCACAGCTGTACCATTTGGAAATATCCACCAGCTTTGCTGAAATTTTCTTCGTGGTATTCTTTATGCAGTATTCCCGAAGCGGCAGTCATCCATTGCACGTCGCCTTCATTAATTACCCCACTATTACCCGCGCTATCGTGGTGGGCTACACTTCCTTTATATGCTATGGTAACAGTTTCAAAGCCTCGATGTGGATGCACATCTACACCACGAGGCTTATCCGTAGGTGGAAAGTAAAATTTGCTGTTGTAATCCATCATTATAAAAGGATCCATTCTTTCAAAACCTGCGCCCAAAGCGGAAGGTATATATTGATGAACCCTGAACCCATCGCCAACCATATGTGGTGGTGGCGGAGTCAATACGCGTTCTATTTGTCGTGTTTTCATTTTAAATTATTTTTTATTTTATGTAGTAAAATTACTTCCTAAAATGTTGTTTTATATTGATGTATGCTAAGAAATGTTTTAAGGAAGAAGAATTAGCAAATGGTGAATAGATTTATATAAAACAAATCGAGAACTTCATTTGTAACAAACAAAGCTCTCGATTTTTAAAAGGGGAACAGTAAAATCTTGGGAAATTATTGTTTTACGAATTGTAGTGAAGCAATTAATTTCACTTTGTCGCTCACTACTACATTTCCCGCTTCAGTCACGGCGCTCCAGGTTAATCCAAAATCTTTTCGATTTAGATTACCTTCAAACTCAAAACCTGCCTTTGTCTGGCCATAAGGATCAACGGCCGTTCCGTTATACTCGGCATCGAGCGTTATTTGTTGCGTAATACCTTTTATGGTAATGTCCCCAATCATTTTATCACCATCAAATGATTTCGATTTGAATATAAGTTCCGGATATTTTTCAACTCCAAAGAAATCATCACTTTTTAGATGCGCATCGCGATCTTTATTGTTTGTGTTTATAGAATCAATTGTTGCTGAAAATGAAAAATCCGCGTCATTAAAATCACTTGCAGTAGTTTCAATATTGCCATCGAATTTTTCAAAACTTCCTGTCACTGTAGAAATCATCATATGTTTTACCTTAAAATTGATTTCGGAATGTGCAGTGTCAATCTTCCAAATTGTTTTTTCATTATCGTTCATAATTACTGAATTTAGTTATTAAAATTTTATAAGGCAAAGATATTTACCCATATAAAATTCAGCATTGATGTATGATAAGAAATAGAAGGGATTATTTATTAAGCTCTTCCAATAACTGATCGTAGTCCTCAATTTTTACGTGTAATACACCTCCAAGACTTATGATTGGGGTACTAATGGAATCTATTTTTACTGTAGAATTAGCAAAGGCCGGAGCCAATTGCCCCTTTAATTCAGGTTTTTCTGAAAAACGATACGAAGTATATAAATAATTACTCTTATCTAAATTTGAAACTAAAGTATCGCAGCTTGCGCAGTTTTCGGGAATGTAAACAATAACCTTTTTTTTAGGTTCAATTTTTATTGATTCAAATTCCCTACGTAAAGCACGCCGTGAAAGGCTATCGCTTACTTCCAGTTTATAGGTATAATTAGCTCTTTTATTTCTTTCCACAATTAAATTGGTCAGCAATACTTTTGAAGCAGCCGGTACGCGCACGGGCCTAGGTACGCTTTTGCTTTGGCGAAAATTGGTTCCCTCAACGGTAATCAAAACGTCAAGATCTTTCTCGTTTTTGTTTAGGGCGTAAAGAAACAAACGGTTTGCCTTTGCTTCTTCGATGATTTCTATAGGTCTTTCTTGTGAAAATAGGAGAGTGTAGCTCGCTGAGAATAGTAGTACGAAAAGTAATTTTTTAAACATTGAGGATTGTTTTATATTTTTTTCTAAGATATAAATTTCATTATAAACCGAAAGAATAAATTTCACGTTAATGGATTAACAGGTTTAACATTACTTTAGGGACAACACATACTTCAGTATCTATCTTTGGAAAAGCAATAAAAATTAAAGTATGGCAGATAAAAATTTAGAGCAAATGACCGTGGGTGGCGGATGTTTTTGGTGTACCGAAGCCGTCTTTAACCAAGTAAAGGGAGTAGAAAAAGTAGTTTCCGGCTATTCCGGCGGAAAGGTTCCCGGAACACCAACGTATCGTGAGGTATGCAGTGGACTCACGGGACACGCGGAGGTAATCCAGATTACCTTTGATTCCAACATCGTTTCATTCGAAGACCTACTAATCATCTTTATGACCACCCATGATCCAACAACCTTGAACCGACAAGGCGCGGATAGAGGGACGCAGTATCGTTCGGTTATTTTTTACCACAGCGAAAAACAAAAAGAGGTAGCTGAAACAGTTTTAAAAGAAATGGCAACTTATTATGAAGATCCAATTGTTACTGAGTTAAGTTCTTTGGAAAAATTTCACCCAGCAGAAGATAATCATCAAGATTACTATGCTAAAAACCAATCACAAGGCTACTGTACAGCAGTCATTTCACCCAAACTTGCAAAGCTTAGGAAAATGCATTCCGAAAAATTGAAATCATTATAATTGATTTTTTATTTTTATTCTACTGAAATTTAAAGTAGTATTTTAACTAACAAATTGCACCATGGACTGTAGAAACAAAATTTTGGAATTTATGAGGTCTAATATTGATGGCAAAAGAGATTTTGTAAATTGGGTACAAACATTTCCTAAAATGCAACAAGTAGAGCTAATGCGAGAAATGAACAGAATGGCAGAAGAAATGGCAGCTGAGCAGGGATTGAAGATAACCGATCATTTACCTAATTTCGATAAGGCAGATAGTAATTTGGATACTTTAGAAGATGCAATTCTCAATGAAAGACTGTTGCGGGACTATGTTGAATATTTTAATGATTTAAAACATAATTTAAAAAATAAAATACTCAATGATATTGATCAGCAAAGAATGTATATTATAAGTAATATTTTAAACGATGCTCCCAATGCACCGGATATGCGGGAGTTAGCCAAAAAAATGATTGCTGCGGAAAAAAAGTTTGACACTTATAAACCTGAGAATTGGCAAGGTATAGACCTTTAAAGATTACTTTAACCCTTTTTATGATATTAATACCTTCATTTACCGTATCTTTGGAAACGTTAGGATGATAGATTATTAAAACCCATCTAGGTAAAACAAATAAAAAATAATATTACATAAACTAATTTAAAAGTCATCTGCAGTCAGTGGATGGCTTTTTTTATTAAAAAAATAAATGGCAAAATCACAACAAACATACAGTAAAAAAGAAAAAGAAAAAGCAAAGCTTAAAAAGCGTGAAGAGAAACAAAAGAAAAAAGAAGCGCGTAAGGCTGAAAAAACACCTGGGATAGATTTTGTGTATGTGGATCACAACGGTAACTTGACCGATACACCACCAGATCCATCACTAAAACCAGAGATTGAAGCTGAAGATATTGTGCTAGGCATTCCACCTAAAGAAGAAGGAGAGCGAGAGGCTTTTGACCCAGTGCGAAAAGGGACAGTTTCCTTTTACGATTCTTCCAAAGGCTTCGGATTTATCATTGATGATGAAAATAACGAAAAATATTTTACACACGTAAGTGGTATAATTGATGAAATTTCTGAAAATGACAGTGTTTCGTTTGAACTTGAAAAAGGTCAACGTGGAATGAATGCTGTAAAAGTCACAAAAAACTAATTTAACATTACCTATAACAAAAAAAATCCCGCACTTGGCGGGATTTTTCATTCATCAATAACTGTTACACTAATTTGTAAGGTCGTTTGCCTCTTTTTTTGCAGAGCTCTTAAGTTGCTTGTATTTTTCAGAAATTGTTTCCTCTACATCTTCAACTTTTTCTCTAATCTTTCTGCCAGTTTCGTTGGCTTTGTCTTTAAGTCTTTGTTTTTCTTCTGGCGACATGTTTTTGTATTTCCAAAATGCAAATGCACCAGCTGCTACTCCTAGCAGAGCCAATATTCCTTTTCCTTTATTGTTCATGTTGTTTGTTTTTTTTGTTAAGGTGAAGGTACAATTTTAAGCCGCCCCAACATAATTCTAAACTGACTTTAATATATATTTAATACAATCAACTCTAACTTCTTAGGATATTCATAAGTCTTTTTAATTTATTGCTCTTGAATTTTAAAATTTATAACATATCTTATTTCTAATCAAATTGTTGTAAATTTAATAACACTTCACAAAATCACTTTAGAAATGAAAATTTTATCTTTACAATACAGCTTTGTTCACTTGGTTGTCTTCATTTTATTTCTTCCTTCCTGCTCATCAATTTATTGCCAAATTTCCCGGCAAGAATTTTTCGAAAGCCATAGAGAAATACCAGATGACCCCTATATTCCTGTTTCCCGTTCTATGATGGAACGGAGTCCTGCGTATAATATAACTACTCCCAATTATTTCACCCGGCAGGTTAATGTAGACGAAAATGGAAATAACATTATTGGAGACGCTGCAAACGAAACTTCCATAGCAATAGATCCGTTAAACCCAAATAGAATTGTAATTGGATGGCGCCAGTTTGATACCGTAAACAGTAATTTTAGGCAAGCGGGAAATGGATTTTCTCTTGATGGAGGATTGACCTGGACATTCCCCGGAGTTTTGGACCCGGGTGTTTTTCGTTCAGACCCTGTTCTAGATTTTGATAGTGAAGGAAATTTTTATTACAACAGCCTTGCAAGCGGTTTTGATTGTGACGTATACAAAATTACCGATGGGGGCAATGATTGGGGATTGCCTGTTCCGGCTAGGGGTGGTGATAAACAATGGATGCGGATAGATCGTACTTCGGGCATAGGAGAGGGAAATAATTATTCTTATTGGAATGCAGCTTTTTCCAATTGTAATGGTGCTTTTACCCGATCTAGCGATGGCAGCAATACCTTTGAAGAGTGTATATTGATTGATGGCGATCCAGTGTGGGGTACCTTGGCTGTAGATTCTCAAGGTACTTTATATATCACGGGAACCTCAAACTCTGGAATTGTTTTAATAAAATCTACCTCGGCAAAGAATCCTGCAGAAAATGTTTCTTGGGAAAGTTTAACCCAAGTCGACCTAGACGGTGATTTAGATGTACAAGTGGCTGTAAATCCAGCCGGTTTAATGGGGCAGGCGTGGGTAGATGTGGATATTTCGAACGGCCCAGGAAAGGATAATGTATATGTGGCTGCATCAGTATTGCGTCATTCCAACAATGATCCGGGCGACGTGATGTTTGCAAAAAGTACCGATGGCGGAAATACATTTGAATCTCCAATACGAATAAATACCGATACAGGAACTAATTCTTATCAATGGTTTGGAACAATGTCAGTGGCTCCTAATGGACGTATTGATATAATTTGGCTGGACACTAGAGATGCCACTAATGGAATTAGCTCTGTTCTTTATTATTCATTTTCAGAAGATCAAGGTGAAACCTGGTCAGTAAATGAACCCATATCAGAGCCGTTTGACCCATCTGTTGGTTACCCCAATCAAGGTAAAATGGGAGATTATTTTGATATGGTTAGCACTAATGATTATGCCCACTTAGCCTGGGCGAATACAATCAACGGGGGACAAGACGTTTATTATACACGCATATCGCCAGCTGGCATTTTGAATGTGGCAGATTTTACTACAGATAGCTTTCAATTCATTTCTTACCCAAATCCCTTTACTGATGAAACAATCCTTCAATTTAAACTAGAAACGCCAGAAAAAGTGTTGATAGAAGTTTTTGATATAAGAGGTAGAAAAGTAATCACACTTTTAAATGATGAAGTGGTGGGGAATAAAAGAATAATTTGGGACGGCAGAAGTACGAATGGAGTAAAATTCACATCAGGACTATATTTTATTACTTTAAATTCCGAAACCAAAAGTACCAGTCTAAAAGTATTAATGAATTAATTTCTTAAATTTAAGAATCAAAAGAATCAAAAGAATCAAAAGAATCAACACATAATATATGATTTACAATAAATAGGCAAGACCAGGCACAATCATAAGTGTTTGGCGCATTGCATCTGAAAACATACTAACCAAAATATTTATATAGATGAAAATATATGACGACAAACACATTAAAAACGTAGTCTTCGTGGGCGCCCACAATAGTGGGAAAACTACACTTGCAGAAACCATGCTTTTTGAAGCAGGCCTAATCAATCGCCGCGGTACAGTTGAAAATAAAAATACCGTATCTGACTATCACGACATTGAGCACGAACGGGGTAACTCCATCTTCGCTACACCGCTGCACACAGAATGGCGCAATTACAAGATCAACATAATAGACACACCCGGACTGGATGATTTTATCGGTGAAATTATTTCCTCTATCCGCGTTGCAGATACTATTGTTACTGTCTTAAATGCTCAGCACGGTGTGGAAGTTGGTGCTGAAATTATCTGGAACTACATAGATAAATATCACAAACCAACTTTGTTTGTAATAAACCAAATAGACCATATCAATGCTAAATTTGAAGAAAGCTTCAAAAGCATAAAAAATCTGGTGGGCAATAATGCCGTGCAAATTCAGTATCCTTTAGTTATAGATGGTTCACAGTGTATTGTAGATGTGCTTAAGATGAAAATGTATAAATTTTCGCCAGAAGGAGGAAAGCCCGAAAAGTTAGAAATTCCCGATGACCAAAAGGAATGGGCCAAGGAATTAAATAACGAATTAATAGAGAAAGCTGCAGAAAATGATGAAACATTACTGGAGTTTTTTTTTGAAAAAGGCACCTTAAACGAAGATGAAATGCGGCAAGGAATAAAAGCAGGAATGTTGAACCATGAACTGTTTCCGGTATTCTGTGTTTCAGCTTTGAATGATATGGGCACGGGAAGATTGATGGGCTTTATTGACAACGTTGCGCCTGCTGCGGCAGACCTCAAACCTGAACAAAGCGTGGACGGCAAAGAAGTAAATGTTTTAAAAGAGAGTCCTACAGCGCTTTTCATCTTTAAAACAGTTTATCAACCCAATTTGGGGCAAATCACTTTTTTTAAGGTTATGAGCGGCGAAGTACGGCTAAATGATAAACTTATAAATTCCAGAAATGATGAAACCGAAATAATAAATCAACTTTTCATCATGGATGGAAAAGAAAGACAACCCGTAAATAGACTTACGGTGGGCGATATTGGTGCAACGCTAAAATTAAAATATACAGAAACCAACGATACTTTAGCTTCGCCAAAACTTCCTCTTGCCATTAAGCCCATTAAATTTCCACAAGCCCGTATCAAAAAAGCTGTGTTTGCAGTAAATACAAAGGATGAAGAAAAACTCAGTGAGGCGCTAAAGAAAATTCACAGTCAGGATCCTACCGTAAACATTTCCTTTTCTTCGGAAGCGAAACAACTTATTTTGGCTTGCCAAGGGGAACTGCATTTGGCAACTATAGATTGGACTCTTAAAAATATTTACGGCGTAGAGGCGCGGTTTGAAAAACCTAAAATAGCTTTCCGGGAGACCATTCAACGTTCATCTGCCTCAAACTATCGACACAAAAAACAATCTGGCGGTTCGGGGCAGTTTGCGGAAGTTCACTTAAAGATTGAACCTTGGGATGAAAATATGGAGGAGCCGCAAGGTTTTAATATCCGCGGCAAAGAAGAAATAGATCTGTCTTGGGGCGGAAAATTGGTTTTTTATAACTGCATTGTGGGCGGAGTTATTGACCTACGGTACTTGCCATCAATATTGAAAGGTGTTTTGGAAGTAATGGAAGAAGGGCCGTTAACGGGTTCCTACATTCGCGATGTGCGTGTAATGGTTTATGACGGGAAGATGCATTCTGTTGACTCAAATGATATTTCTTTTAAAATTGCTGGAGCGCATGCCTTCAAAGAAGCATTTATGAATGCCAATCCCAAACTTTTGGAACCAGTTTTGGAACTCATTGTAAAGGTTCCAGAAGAAATGGTGGGGAATGTAATGACTGATCTGCAAGCGCGGCGTTCCATGATTCAAGGAATAGAAAACAACAATAACTACCAAGTTTTAAAATGTTTGACCCCGGAAGCCGAAATGCATGGCTTCTCTACAGATTTGCGTTCACTCACGCAGGGCAGAGCAACTTTTAAATCTTCGTTTTCGTCCTATCAACCTGTACCAACAAATGTTCAAAAGGAATTGGTAAGTCAATAGTATTTTGTTTTTACTATTTGAAATAAAACGTTTTGCACATTCAAACTGTGACTATATTTGCCGAAAAATTAATATATGCCAGAGCAGGTTTTTGAAACGGAAACTTCCATAAAGGAAGAAATGGAGCAATTAGACAAATCCGTTGGCGGAAATTCAATAAAGAGAGAAATAAATACCGAAGAAATAGCGAAATGCATCGACATTCTTGAATATTTAAACAGTAATACAGATCAAATTTTTGAGATTCCAAAAGAGCAACGCACCGCTTTAATAAAAGCATCCGGACAACTATCACGACCAAATCGCGATGAGTTTTCCCGCAGAAAAAAGGATGCCAAAAAAGCTGAGAAGCGTAAACAGGCCAATAAAGACCGAACCGCCCGAAAGGAAACGGGAATACGAAGCGCTCGCGAAAACGTGGTGTTTATAGCTCCAAAACTACTCCAGGCTGCAGATTTATCTTCCAAAAAAGAACTTGAGCTTGAAACCCCGCGCAACTGTTACGTCTGTAAAACGCTCTACACAAAATTGCATCACTTTTACGATACTATGTGTACCGAGTGTGGTGATTTCAATTACGCAAAACGCTTTCAGACTACAGATTTAACTGGGCAGATAGCTGTTATGACGGGTTCGCGATTAAAAATTGGGTATCATATTTCATTAATGCTGCTTCGTGCTGGAGCAACCGTTGTAGCTACAACACGATTTCCGGCAGATTCCGCCTATCGTTTTGCACAGGAAGAAGATTTCCACCAATGGGCAGACCGTTTAAAGATTCACGGTTTGGATCTTCGACATATTCCGAGCGTGGAAATTTTCTGCAATTACATTGAGCAGAAATATGAAAACCTCGATATTCTAATAAACAACGCGGCACAAACTGTACGTAGACCGGCAGGCTTTTACCAACATTTAATGGCGAAGGAGGAAATGCCTTTTGAAGAACATCCACAGTTCGTAAAGAACTTATTGCACGATCATATTAATTGCTTGGAAGAATTAAAAACACTTGCTGCAGACATTTGTAAAAACAAAAACCTACCTGTAACTTGGCACGGTGCGGAACCGGGAATTGGTATTCGCGCTTCAGCCAAACTTTCGCAGATTCCTTATAGTTTTGACAATTCTTTAAGCGCAAAAGAAGTTTTTCCCGAAGGAAAATTGGATGCAGATTTACAGCAAGTTGATCTTCGAAAGACAAATAGTTGGCGTTTAAGGCTTGGTGAAATTGAGACTACTGAAATGATTGAGGTTCAGCTTGTAAACTCAATAGCTCCTTTTGTACTTTGTAACCGTTTAGGGGAAATTATGAAGAAAGAAAATACAGGTAAAAAACACATTATAAACGTTTCGGCAATGGAGGGGAAATTCCACAGATTCTTCAAAGAAGATCGTCATCCGCACACCAATATGGCCAAGGCTGCGCTCAATATGTTGACGCATACCGCAGCAGGAAGTCTTGCCAAAGAAGGAATTTACATTAATGCCGTAGATACGGGCTGGGTTACAGATGAAGACCCGGTAGAATTGGCAAAAAGAAAAATGGAACTGCATGACTTTCAGCCACCGCTTGATATTGTTGATGGCGCCGCTCGTGTAATGGATCCATTGATTGATGGTATAAACACTGGAAAGCACTGGAGCGGAAAGTTTTTAAAAGATTATAGGCCGATTGACTGGTAAAAAATAAACTATGGATAACCAACAACCCAATAACCCATTGCACGGAATAAAGCTCGCAGATATTCTGGAATACCTTGTAGAATATTACGGATGGGAGGTTTTGGGTGAAAAGATAAAGATCAATTCCTTCAATAGCAATCCGTCCATTAAATCGAGTTTGAAATTTCTTCGGAAAACGCCGTGGGCACGGGAAAAAGTTGAACAACTTTACTTAAAGACTAAGCAGAAATAGAATATCAGAAAATTCGTTCGTAATAAATCTGGCATTTCTTCTTTCAAAACCTATAAAAGGGTGTAGTTTTGCAATCCTGCAAAATGAGGATTTTTATGACTGAGACTAAAGACGCGATTCAAGAAAAAAAAACTGATAAAGAACTGTATAGCTACCAAAAAGGCGCTATAGACAGGATTTTTGAAAAGTTTGAGACCGCGCCAGATGATTATCATTTGCTATACCAACTGCCTACAGGTGGTGGAAAAACGGTTATTTTTTCTGAAATTGTCCGTCAATATTTAAAAAACCACAACAAAAAAGTACTTGTAATGACCCACCGTGTGGAGCTTTGCAAGCAAACTTCAGAAATGCTTACCAGTTTTGGTGTGGTAAACAAGGTGGTGAACAGCACTGCAAACCTAGATGATCAAGAAAAATACAGCTGTTTTGTGGCAATGGTTGAAACATTAAACAACCGTTTGAACGATAACAAACTTGATATTTCCGATATTGGTTTGGTAATTATTGATGAAGCGCACTACAACTCATTTACCAAACTTTTTAAATTCTTTGAGAAATCATTTGTGCTTGGTGTAACCGCTACGCCACTAAGTTCCAATAGGGGCCTTCCAATGAAGGATAACTACCAGGAATTGATTGTTGGAGAAAGTATACAGTCATTGATTGAAAATGAGTTTTTGGCTGAAGTTGAGGTTTTTCAATACAATATGGGGCTCACTTCACTCGAAATAGGTTCCAATGGCGATTATACCGTAAAGTCTTCTGATGATCTCTATTCTGCCGTGGGAATGCTGGATCAGCTGTATCAGGCTTATTTAAACCATTCCAAAGGAAAAAAAACCTTGATATTCAATAATGGGATCAATACTTCCATTCAGGTGTATTACCATTTAAAAGCAGATGGTTTGCCCATTATGCACTTGGACAATACTGCTACCAAAAAACAACGCAAGCAGATTTTAAAGTGGTTCCATGAAACGCCCGATGCTATTTTGACTTCGGTGAGTATATTAACTACAGGTTTTGATGAACCGACGATTGATACTATTATTTTGAATAGGGCTACACGTTCGTTGACGTTGTATTTCCAAATGATAGGCCGCGGTTCGCGTATTTTGAACAATAAATCGAAGTTTTCCGTGATTGACCTTGGCAACAATTATCAGCGTTTTGGCCCGTGGGAGGCGCCTTTGGACTGGCAGGCAATATTCCGCTCCCCTGATTATTACATGGACAGACTGTTAAGCGATGAGGAATTGGAAAGCCATTTCAGATATGAAATGCCTGATGAGTTACGCGCAGAATTTGCCAATAGCAAGGAAGTGTATTTCGACATAAAGGAAACTTACCAAGAAGCAACCTTTAAAGGTGAATCGAGCAAAGTGGTTCTGGAACGGTCTATTGCACAGCACGCCTATATTTGCATAGAAAACAGCGAAGACGTTTACGATGCGCTTGGCCTTGCAAAAATGCTTGGCGATGATATAGACCACCGTATTGAGAAGTACTCACAGTGTATCAGCAAGAGTACACATAACTTTATAAGTTGGCTAAAAGATGATTACCGTTTAAAACTACGAAGCTATCTTCGGGATAATTTTGATACGGTGTTTGAAGAGATCCACGGGCATCCGCCGGAGGATTAGGGTTCGAGATTCAATACTCAAGGTTCAAGATTTAAGATGGGATTTTAAGTTTATCAGAATTAAAAGTTCAATCCACAAATCCCAAATCCCAAATTCCGAATTAACGAATCCCGAGTTCCCGAATCCCAAACCCCAAAACCCGAATAAACGAATCCCGAATTAACGAATCCCAAATCCCCAATTAACAAAGCGTTATATTTGCACCAAACTTTTTTCCATGGAATCATTCAACGAGCTTAATATTTCCAAACAACTGCAGTATGCCATCGCGGATTTGGGTTTTGAAAAACCCACGCCCATACAGGCGCAGTCGTTTTCGGTAATTATGTCGGGGACCGATATGGTCGGGATTGCGCAAACGGGAACGGGAAAAACATTTGCCTATATGCTCCCCATTCTTCAGGATTTGAAATTTTCAAAAGAAACAAATCCGCGTGTCTTGGTAATGGTTCCTACTCGGGAATTGGTTTTGCAGGTAGTTGAAGAAATAGAAAAATTTGGGAAATATTCATCAATTAGAGTGATTGGGGTTTTTGGCGGAACAAACATCAACCGCCAAAAGGAAGCCGTTGCCGAAGGAGCCGACATAATCGTTGCCACTCCGGGACGATTGTATGATTTGGTGGTAAGCCGTGCCCTTCAGCTAAAGTCCATAAAAAAAGTGGTAATTGATGAAGTGGATGTAATGCTCGATCTGGGCTTCCGGTTTCAACTGACCAATATTTTGGAGCTGCTTCCCAACAAGCGCCAAAACATTATGTTTTCGGCAACGATGACCGATGATGTAAATGTTTTTATACACGATTTTTTCATTGCGCCCACAACGGTTTCGGTGGCCGTTAGCGGAACGCCATTGGAGAATATTTCGCAATACGCTTATAAGGTTGAGAATTTTTACACAAAAGCCAATCTGCTGAAACATTTGCTTCAGAATAAAAGCGATTTCAAAAAAGTACTCGTCTTTGTCCCGAATAAAAAAAGTGCGGATTTACTTTTTGATATTTTGGATGAATTCTTCGGAAGCGAAGTGGCTGTAATCCATAGCAACAAAACACAGAATTACCGAATCCGTTCCATAGAAAACTTCAACGCCGAAAAAACGCGTATTCTTGTAACAACAGATGTTATGGCACGCGGCTTGGATTTGGACCAGATAAGCCATGTTATCAACTTTGACGTGCCCAACTTCCCCGAAAACTATATGCACCGCATAGGCCGTACCGGAAGGGCAGAGCAGGAGGGAACTTCCATTTTGCTCTACACCGAAAAGGAAGAGGATGCCAAGGCGGCTATCGAAACCTTGATGGATTTTAAAATTGAAGAACTTGAATTTCCTAAAGAAGTAAAGATTTCAAAACAGCTCACCTTTGAGGAAAAACCCCAAATAGTAGAAATCAATAACCCCACCAATGTAGAGGAAGCTGGACCCGCCTTTCACGAGAAGAAGGAAAAAAATAAAAAAGAAAATCAGGGAGGTTCTTACAAACGCATTATAAAGCAGAAGTATAAAAAGCCCAAAACCAGAGGCGATAAAAATTTTAGAAAGAATAAACGTGGGAAATAATTCCAAATTTCAAGTACCTAACCAAATTAACCGCAAACGAAATCCTTGAAGCCAGAAACAAGAAACCCCGTTTTAATAATTCTTGCCTTTTTCTCCATTTACGTTATCTGGGGAAGTACGTATATGCTTAATAAAGTGGCCGTGGCAGAATTGCCGCCGTTTTTCTTGGCCTCTATTCGTTTTACCTCGGCGGGACTTCTCATATTTATAATTGCCAAATTAATGGGGAAGAGCCTTGCCATCACCCGTAAGCAATTTATAAATGCATTTATAGTGGGCGTGTTGTTTCTATCGTTTGGAAACGGCATTATTGTTTGGGCTTTAAAATATGTTGACAGTGGTTTCGCTGCCTTAGAGATTTCCGCACAGCCTCTGGTAGTATTGCTACTGATGTGGCTTTTACAGGGAAAACGAATAAAGCCTATGTCTTTAGTGGGTGTTGGATTGGGTATTGTGGGCATCTTTCTCTTGGTTGCACAAAAACAACTCATTGCCCAAGAGGGTACGGTATTGGGAATGGTAATGATATTTGCCTGTATGCTCAGTTGGGCCTACGGCAGTCTTTTTGTGGGGAAAGCAGACCTTCCTAAAAATTTCTTTGTTAATACCGGCTACCAAATGTTTACTGCGGGAATTACCCTTGCCGTTGCTAGTTTTCTCTTTAGGGAAGAGTGGATTGCACCAAAGGAATGGGGAGCCCCCGTGCAATGGAGTATGGTATTGCTGATTATTTTTGGGAGCATCGTGGCCTTTACTTCCTTCAATTATCTGCTAAAAACGGTATCACCAGATAAAGTTGCTACCTCCACCTATGTAAATCCTATTATTGCCCTGATTTTGGGATGGTATGTTTTAAATGAAGAAATTACTACCCAATCCATTGTAGCAGCGGCTGTGCTATTAACCGGGGTTTATTTCATAAATACAAGCAAGACAACCCTTACTGTACCTCGGTTTTCGGGAAAGATTAAAAAGGAAAAATAGACGCTAAATTATTTTGTAGGAAAAATGGGCGATTTTCTTACGTTTTAATGACTTTGCTATGGCTTTGCTATGGCTTTGCTATGGAGTATCCGTGGGAAGGGTTTTTAGAGAAAACTTTAAGATTATAATAAAAAAAGGGTTCTTCTAATCGCTCAAAAAAAACCTAGTTAAACTTTTGATTACATTTTTATTCCAGTTAGTAATTTGTAGATTACCATTATTACCGCAATAACCAGTAGAATGTGAATAATTCCGCCGATGGCCGGAAATATTAAAAAACCGAATAGCCAGCCGATTACCAGTAGGACTACTATTATCCATAAAATGTTACCCATAATTCTGTAGTTTTAATGTTAGTTGAGTGAAGTTAGTTTTTATGTTTCAGCTTCCTTAGCTTATATCAATATAATCATAACTCATATAGGTGTGGATGGCTCTACTTGTTTTTAATGAAATGAAATAAATACCGAATTAGGTGTTCAATTAACTATTTTTTTGAAACCTATTATCTTAAAAAAGAAGCACATAGGTTTTGATGGATAAATAGTATAATTTTCATTCGCTTTCAAGCTTTTGGGGTTTATGTGAATTGTATATATTTATGTTCTTAAAATAGCTATGATTCCTCAATAATTTATTTAAAAACCTTCAACTAACTGTGGTATTAACCAAAAACAATTCTGCCTTTTTAGATTTAGCTCCTTTCGCCAACCTTTTAAAATCACTTCTTTTTCCAACTGCATTATTTCTATTTGCCACTAGCATCGCCCAATCAGAAATTGATAGCCTTTCAAAACTCATCAATGATGAAGCAAATCCATCCCGTAAGGCAGAGTTACTGCTAAAGCGTGGGGTTTTGTTCAGTAAGAACGAACGTCAAAAAGGCTTTGATGATCTTGAACAGGCGCTTAATTTTTTTAGTAAAAATGGTGATGGTCAAGGCGAAACCGATAGCTATATAGCTTTTGGAAACCTTCATTTTATATATGGAGAACCACAGGAGGCTGCACGTTATGACTCTCTTGCCATGCAGTTGGCCAAGAACATTCAGTATAAAAAAGGCAGGGCTGTGGCCATTGGTAACTTGGGCAGGGAATTTATAAACCTTGGCCACCTTAACGAAGCTGAAACACTTATTAAGGAAGCCATTGCGATAGAAGAAACTTTTAAGCCGCTAAACAAAGACCGACTTGCGGAATTATATAACCGCTATAATATTATTGTAAGCGCTAAAGGAAACTATTTGGAAGGATTGTTGCTAATAGAAAAAGCTATAGCACTTTCCAAAGGCAGCAAGAACGATAAACAGGTTTCGCTGATCTATTCCAATTATGCAAATACCCTCTCGCGGCTTTCAAAATTTGATGAGGCCGTTGAAATGCATTTTAAGGTTATTAGGCTTTGTGAAAAAATGAAGGATACCACCGGCCTGTTGCGCGTCTACAACAATCTTGGGATTGCTTTCCGAAATGGGGGCGAGTTTGATAAGGCCATTACTTATTACAAAAAAAGCATCGCTCTTGCCAAAGATGCAGCCAATTATAAGTCCCTGGGCTTGAATTATGTTAACTTGGCGACCGTTTACAGTGAGAAGGGACAGTTGGAAGCTATGGACACCCTCTATCGACAGGGTATTGAGTATTTTGAAAAAGCATCAGACATTGGAGGTATTGCTTTTGCCAACCATAATTATGGTAATTTCTTGGTAATTTCTAAGAACTATACCGAAGCAGATAAACGACTGGAAGAGGCCTACAGACTGCGTAAACAAATAGGGGCAGAGCTGGCGGCGGCGAGTTCTCTTTCGGTTTTGGGGAAATCAGCAATGGAACAGAAAAATTGGAAAAAAGCCGAAGAATATCTTTTGGCTGCGGAACCATTTTATAAGGGAAAAGTACGTGAGAACAGAAATTTAAAAGAACTTTATGGCTATTTGAAAACGCTTTATACCGAAAAAGAAAATTTTGAAAGGGCACTATATTATCAAACCCAGGAGCTTGAACTTGAAAAATCAATTTTCACCGAAAATGAAAAGATAAATGCCCTAAAGACCGAGACCGCGTATGAGATGGAAAAACGCGATATGGAAATGTCGCTTCAAAAACAAAAACAAGAACTGGAAAGGCAGCGACTGCTATTGATTGGTGGAAGTGTAATGCTCATTTTATTTCTAATCTCGCTTTCTCTTTGGCTTCGCCGTAAACAGCTGAAAGAGCGTCATCAAGCACAGCTAATAAATATAGAACAGGAACACCGCTTAAATCTTGCAAAATCTTTAAAAAACACAGAACAGCAAGAGCGTAAAAAGATAGCCCACAAACTGCACGATGAAGCGGGTTCTATTTTATCCATTGCCATTTTAAACTTAAAACAAATACAAGCTGATGTTTTTAAAACAGAAAGCAAGGCGCAGGAAAAGCTGGAAACTACCCAAAAATTGTTGGGAGATATAAGCGAAAGCGTGCGAAACATCAGCCACACCCTAATGCCGGTAGCTTTGGAAAAATATGGTTTAAAAGCCGCTATTCACGATATTGTTAACGCCGTAAACACATCCCAAAAGCTTACAGTTGAAGAGATAATTGAGGGACTGGATGAAACAAGCAGTTGGAGTGAGGAATATTGCCTTACCGTATATCGCATAGTACAGGAGGCTATGAACAACATAATAAAACACGCCCAAGCAACCCATGTACTTTTACAATTGGTAGAACTGGAAGATTCCGTAACCGTTTATATTGAAGATAACGGCAAGGGAATAGACAACAACTTACGAAAAGATGGCTTAGGCTTAAAAATGCTAAAAAGCAATGTGGCATACCTAAATGGAACCATCGAAATTAATGGCAATGCAAACAATGGCACCTTTATCTTGGCTGAACTGCCCATTGAAATAACAAAGAAGACAACATTAGTGAGTAAATCCTAAGAGTTTTAATTATAAAGAAAGACCTAATGCAAGAAGTCCCCAACTTTTCAGAAAAATATATAAAAGTAATTATAGCCGACGACCATCCATTAATAATAAAAGGAATTACCGAGATACTGGAAAAATACCCTCGGTTTACTATCGTTAATACCTATAATGACGGCCATATCCTAATGCAATCTACATCCTTACCCGATGCAGATGTGCTCTTGCTGGATTTGAATATGCCCGGCAAGGATGGCCTACAGGTATTGGAAGAAATCAAAGCGATGCATCTCAAGCTACATATACTGGTGTTGACTTCCTATTTCTCCAAACAATTGGCAGAGCAATGCCATGCTGCTGGCGCCAAAGGATATATATTGAAGTCGAACAATTTGGATAGGCTTGCGGACACCATTTTGGAAGTACTGGAAGGCAAGACGGTGATGCCGGATTTTAGTGAAAGGGCAGAAGAGGACGTAAATGATTTTAGCTATTTGGATGATTTTTTGAAGAAGTATAATCTTACCAAACGTGAAGCGGAGGTTATACAAATGGTTTGTAAAGGATACAGTTCACAAGAGATAGCCGATAAATTGTTTCTTTCCAGTTTTACAGTACAAACTCACCGCCGTAACATTTTTAAGAAGCTGAATATAGAGGGAAATACCATTGCGCTTTACAAATTTGCTTCACAACACGGGTTGGTTTAAAAAAGTTAAGGTATAAATCTTATTATTCATCAAATTTGAAAACAAATCTAGTTTTCAAATAAAAGCAATTCAAGCACCTATAAGGTGGTATAGCCGATAAAATCTTAGCTTTTATTGTTAGCCTTCTCGCTGTAAGTCTTCCGTTACGAGAATATTAATTTGGCATGGGCGGGGAAGTTTAAGAAGAGAAAACTTCAGGCAGTTATCGATTATCGTTTGTTAATTGTTGAGGTTTGAACTTTCATAAATAGAGTTGCCGGTTTTTTATTGTTAAATTAGTTGCTTTAATATGCATCTAATAATATAGTATTCAAGATCAAATCTCAATTTGTAAAACCTACTTAAAATATGATAATGGATATAGCCAAATGGATTGTTATACTTTTCGGTCTTTATATCATTTTTATTGGGTTTCTAATGCTTATTTATCCAAAAATAGCAAGAGGTATACTAAGGAAAGCTGGTAGTACAAACCTTATAAACTATGCGGGAATAACTATCCGACTTATTCCAGCAATTTCTTTAATATTATCTTCGGAATCTTCCAAATTTCCAGATGCCTTTAAAATTTTTGGCTGGATAATGCTAATAACTTCCCTTACACTTTATTTTATTCCGCGAAAAATACATCACAAATTTGCCATGAAAAGTGCAGATGCTCTTAAACCAATTTATTTTCGACTTATCTCACCATTTGCTATTTTATTTGGTGCATTAATAATTTATAATGTAAATTGAATTTGAAAGCAGAAAGAAAAAACTTAGAAAAACAATGCATAATAAAGAACGGAACTAAAAATATTTTATCAAAATTCACTATTTATAGTAATTTGACATTATTTTCCCTGTTTACAGATTGACAAAAAAATTGGTTAGCATACTTGAAAAATGACTAGAGAAAGACGAAATAAACCAATGGCAGCCTCTGCTTATATAGGAGCGGGGAATAAATTTTCCGTTATTACTAGAAAGGCAAGGCTTCCCTTTGAAAGAATTAAAACTATTTATGGAGAGGAGCATAGCAAACTTATAAAGAACAAGCCTGAAAATCACCAACCACAGCTAACAAAAATACAAAGGGCAGATCTAAAAAAGAAAGTTGAGGATATAGTTCGTTCAGAAGCAAGGGTACGTATACTAACTGTCTGCCTAAGCATTTTGATTACACTTGTTATTTTTGGAATAGTATACTATTTATTGTGATCAATGGAAGAAATCAGTCTTATTTTCATGACTGTTACAATCCATCCATCGTCACATTTACAAAATTTGAGTATATAGCAAGCCCTTACTACGTTTCAAAAAATTATCATCCAAGCATTCATTGTTGGACTTTATTCGCTTATAAAGTTATCAGCCAGTCTACAGCTTTTTTATATTTTGTTTTTATTTTAAACTTATGTAAGCCAACCATTGCGCGCCGCACCTTTGCTATAAAAATATTCAAAAATTGCTAGAGCTATGACAATAAGAGGCATAATCAACGATTGTGGCCCCATCTTATCCACTATGTCCATACCAAACATCCAGTACAGTTGAAGTATAAGTACTGCAATTAAGGAAAGTAAAAAAACACCTACTGTCATTTTTTTGCGCATCAACAACAATACACTGGCCAATAATCCACTAAAAACGGCTAAGCCGTAAACATACATACTCCAGGAAGGAGCACTAGCCATAATTTCCACTTGTTCCGGTGGAAGAGTGGCCCTTATTTCCTCAGTTATCAGGAAATATTCATAAAGCCACAAGTAAACGCCACTTAAGTTCCATAAAAGTGCGATCACGGCAATGATCCAAAAGGCCGTGTTTGGTTTTGTAGTTGCATTCATATTAAATTAGTTTTAAGGTTGTAACTATAAATGTAGGTAATTTTATTTATTATATCAATCGGTAATTATGCATCACTATTCATACTTTCCAAATTGTTCATTGTATATTTACTTACCAAAATACCAAAGATGAGCCCTACCATTCCAAAATCTGCTTTCGATTTCCTTTTAAAATTAAAGAAAAACAATAATCGCGAGTGGATGCAGGAACATAAAAAGGAGTATCTGGGTAATGAAAAAGCCCTAAAA
Source organism: Aequorivita sp. UBA3180 (assembly GCA_002364215.1). Taxonomy (GTDB): domain Bacteria; phylum Bacteroidota; class Bacteroidia; order Flavobacteriales; family Flavobacteriaceae; genus Aequorivita. Next base: position 373,308 of record DEXQ01000008.1, read on the forward strand.
GAGTTTTATGCCGCTGTAGAAAAAGGTTTAAATACTACTGATGAAATAGCCAAAACCAAAATATTCCGGATAAATCGTGACATCCGTTTCAGCAATGACAAAACCCCCTATAATGTGCACCGAAGCGTAAGTTTCAGTAGGGCAGGGGCGCAACGGCGCGGTGGCTATTACCTCCGTTTGGAGCCGGGAAATAGCTACATGGCGGGAGGTTTTTTTGATCCAAATCCAGCAGATCTTTTAAGAATACGGAAAGAGTTTGAAATGGACAGTTCAGAAATACGTGAAATTTTGCATCAGAAAGAGTTTAATAAAGCCTTTGGTGACTTTAATCAGGAGTACGCGGTGAAGACAGCCCCAAAAGGTTTTAGCAAAGATGATAAGAACATTGATCTAATTAGACTTAAAAACTTTTTTGTAAATCACCGCTTTACCGACGCAGAAGTATTTGCACCAGATTTCAAGGACGATCTAATTTACCATTACCAACTTTTGCGTCCATTCTTCAATTATATGAGCGATGTGCTGACGACGGATTTAAACGGGGAATCGTTGTTATAGAATTAAGACTGGCCAAAACAATCCAACTATTCGCTGGTCTGTTTTTGCCAATTCTTATTAAATCATGCAAAATCGTATTCCAAAAGCTGTATGTTGCTTTTCAAGCGTTCCTTTACTATATCCATCATCCGTTTGTTCAGTGCTGAGGAATTTTTAATATAAATCTCAAATTCTTCAAGTGTAAATTGACCAATGATAATACCTTTCAATGAATTTCGGAATTTCATATCCTTATGGATGGCGTTTTCTATATAGTCCAGTCTCTTTTCGATAGTAAGATCGTAAAAAACGTTTTTATGCTTTGCCACATAATTCCTGAAAACTGCCAATAAAAGTTCATTTTGAAGCTTTGCCACAGGACGCAGCGTCTTGTTTTGAAAAAATTCGTCGGCAGACATGTTAGCGTTGATTTTAGCAGAGGAAATTTCGGGGCGCATACGGAGCAGTAAACTATCTCGTGTTTCCATATATGGTTTTTTCTAAAATTAGAAATAATCAAAGGCTTTTTGGTAGGAAGTGCAATTAGTTATAAACGTTCTTTTCAACAATGCGAAGGAATGTTATCTTTGGAATTGACCGCAATAAAAGTGGCGGTTAAAAATTTCCTGAATCAACAAAACGATTATACAGATGAAAATATTTTCAGCAGAACAATTATACGATGCAGATAAAATCACGGTTGAAAAACAACAGATTACTTCAGAAGCGTTGATGGAGCGCGCCGGTACGCAGATTTTTAATTGGTTGCACCAACGCTTAAATGGAGCGCCCGTGCCCATTCGCATATTCTGCGGTATTGGCAATAATGGTGGAGATGGGCTGGTAGTGGGGCGGATGCTTATTGAGCACGGCTACAATGTAATTGTATATGTAGTAAACTGCAGCGACAAGCGTTCCAAAAACTTTTTAATCAATTATGACAAAATAAAAAACGTAACTAAAAAATGGCCCCTATTGATGAAGGGCGAAAGTGATTTTCCTGAAATAAATCCAGAAGATATTATTGTGGACGCCATTTTTGGAATCGGCTTAAACCGTTGTCCGGGCGGATGGGTGAAGAAATTAATCCAGTATTTGAATGAAAGCAAGGCTTTTAAACTTGCTATTGATATACCCAGTGGGTTGTATTCCAATTCACCGTTGGAAGATACCGAGGCTGTATTGAAAGCCAACCATACCTTGACTTTCCAAACCCCAAAGCTTTCCTTTTTTTTACCGGAAACGGCTCCCTTTGTTTCAAATTTTGATGTTTTGGAAATAGGTTTGGATATTGAATTTCTACAAACAACCGAACCTATAGGGCAACTGATTTCAAAACTGGAAGCACAGCGTTTTTACAAACCCCGAGAAAAATTTGACCACAAAGGTACCTATGGCCATGCCCTAATAGTTTCGGGAAGCTACGGAAAGATTGGAGCGGCGGTGCTCTCAACTACTTCAGCTTTTAGAATTGGTGCTGGTATGGTAACTGCATATGTACCTAAATGTGGTTACGCTATTATACAGACCACGATTCCCGAGGCCATGGTAATTACCGATAAAGAAGAGGATTATTTAAGTGATATTTCTTTTGATTTTGAACCTTCAGCAATTGGAATAGGCATGGGCATCGGGAAAAATGAATCAACTGTAGCTGCTTTAAAAAAAATATTGCAGAATAAGGGTATTCCTTTCGTTATTGATGCTGACGCATTGAATATTCTTTCGAAAAATAAAGCTTTGTTAAAACTTCTTCCGAAGAATTCAGTATTAACACCACATCCTGGGGAATTAAAACGACTAATTGGCGAATGGAAAAATGATTTTGAAAAACTTGAAAAAACAAAGAAATTTTCAGAAAAATATGAAGTTGTAATAATAATAAAAGGCGCTTATACAATCACGGTTTATGGAGATAATCTATATATAAATACCACTGGCAATCCCGGAATGGGAACCGCTGGCAGTGGCGATGCATTGAGCGGTGTGATTACGGGATTGCTTTCACAGGGTTATGATGCTTTGCTCGCTTCCGTATTTGGGGTATATCTTCACGGTCGTGCGGGTGATATTGCTGCGGGCCAATTGGGATATGAAGCAGTTATGGCTGGTGATGTTATCGATAATCTTTCGGAAGCTTATCTGGATTTGTTTGCTCGGGAAGAACAGCTTTCTGAAGAGCCTACTGAACAATAAAAGCCACGAATACACGAATATTTTTTTATATAATCCGTGAATTCATGGCCTAAAATTTACTAGATAAAATTTACATCAGTCCATCAATTAGTTTTCTCAATTCTGGGTCAGATGGTCGGGGGGCATCGGCTGATACGATATTACCCTGTGGATCGATTAAAATAAACCTCGGGATTCCTAATATTGCATAATCCTTTACAAATTTGGAGTTCCAGTTATTATCTGCCATAAGTTGAATGCCGCCCAATTCTTTATCAGAAACCATTGCTTTCCACTTATCGTAATCTTTTGGTTCGTCGATAGAAATACTCACAAATTCAATATTCTTGTTATGGTATTCTTTTTCAACTTCCTTCAAGGAAGGAATTTCTCGAAGGCAGGGGCCGCACCAAGTTGCCCAAACATCAATATAAACATACTTTCCCTTTAGATTCTCTAATGAGGTATAACCACCTTTGTGATTTTCAAAATTAAAAGTAGGCGAGGGGTTCCCCTTTGTTATAGTTTTAAGTTTGTTGTAACGCTCAGTAAGCGCAATTAAATTCTCAGAACCTGGATTACTGTTTTTGTAAATATTGAAAACCTCTTCTAAACTTTCATTTGGCTTAAGTCCGAACTGTAGATAAGAACTCATAATTCGGTCTTTGGCATAACCATCTGGAAGGTTTTCATCCACTTTTTTTAAATAAAGAATAGCTTGATCAACATTGCCATTTTCAGCGGCTTCCCCAGCTGCCAATCTGTTAAAATGAGCATCGAGCAAGCTCTGGTAGGCCACTGAATGACGATATGCAAGGGTGTCTGTATAGTTTACATTTTTCAATTCATCGTAAAAACTCTCAGAAACTTTAAAATCTGTTTTACCGTTGTAATAACGATGTGCCTCTTGGTAATTCTCCAACATTATGGCCCGTGCGTATTTATCTTCCACGGAAAGTTTTTCTTTGAAATCTTCATTAGTTATACTATTGGCGGTGTAGAGACTATCAAAGCTTTTCTGATTCTTGTCCAATTGCTCAAAGAAGTCAGCTTCATCCATTGAAAAAACTTCCTTATAGTCTAGATTTTGCTCGTTCCAAAGATATTTTGCAGCTAAAAAGTTATTGATGTTGCCCAAATCGCCAGTATATTTTAGGGTTTCATCAAATTCATTAGCGTTCAGTGTTACTGAAAGTGTTTTCCCTTTTTCCAAATAAATTCCGGTACGTTCACGGCCAACATACATTTCATAAAAACCGTCCGTTTTTATATGAAGTGTATCTAAAAAGGACCCGTTTTCACCTATCTGTGTTCTTTGTTCAAAATCGTTACCGCGCACAAATACGGTTTCTGCAGTATTATTTTCAACAGTACCGCTAAGTATGGAATATTGTGGTTTTTCTTCCTGCTCACAGGCAATCGCTATAAGTACCAAAAGGAATAAGCTTAGTTTTTTCATTTACTATATTTTAAAATTTCACCGTAAAATTACATATTGATTATACATTTCTTATAAAATTGAACATTTAATTTTTAAAACCATTTAATCAGCATACAGCAATTTTCAGTCGGCTTTTGAAACGAAGAAAAGTGGCAGGGCAATTAAAAAACAGTATTTTTGCCGAAAGAATACCTTCCCGATGAAAACACATTATATTAGTTCAGAAATCCTCGATCTGTCCACAATCAAGGATATTGTTGAAAATCATACCAACCTTGCCCTTTCCGAAGAAGCCCAACTGAATATAAAAAAATCCAGAGAATATCTTATCAATAAAATGAAAGACAACCAAACTCCGGTTTATGGTATAAACACGGGTTTCGGTTCTTTGTGCAATGTGAAGATTTCTTCAGAAAATCTTTCAAAACTGCAGGAAAATTTGGTGATGTCCCACGCCTGCGGCACTGGGGAATTTGTGCCAAAACCAATTATAAAATTGATGCTTTTGCTAAAAATACAATCATTAAGTTATGGTTACAGTGGAGTTCAGATTGAAACCGTACAACGATTGATTGATTTTTTCAATAATGATATATTGCCTGTAATTTACTCGCAGGGAAGTTTGGGTGCCTCTGGCGATTTGGCGCCCTTGGCCCACCTTTCATTGCCCCTGTTGGGCAAGGGCGAAGTATATTACGGCGGCGAGCGTATGCAAGCTGATAAAGTGCTGAATAAATTCAATTGGGAACCCATAACCCTACAGGCAAAAGAGGGGTTGGCTTTGCTAAATGGAACTCAATTTATGAGCGCCTATGGCGTGTATTGTCTTTTAAAAAGTTACAAACTATGCTATTTGGCAGATTTAATAGGCTCCGTATCCATTGATGCCTTTGATTGTAATATGAGTCCTTTTAATGCTTTGGTGCATCTGGTGCGTCCACACCGAGGACAGGTAAAAACTGCCGAGCAAATATTAGAGTTTTTGGAAGGTAGCGAACTGGGACTTTCTGAGAAGAAAAATGTGCAGGATCCCTATTCTTTCCGGTGTATTCCACAAGTTCATGGAGCAACAAAAGATACTATACATTTTGTTCACAAAACCTTTAAGACTGAAATTAATTCGGTAACCGACAATCCGAATATTTTCGTGAAAGAAGACGTTATTATTTCTGGTGGAAATTTTCACGGACAACCATTGGCGCTAGCTTTGGATTATTTGGCAATCGCAATGGCAGAATTGGGTAATATTTCAGAAAGAAGAACCTATCAATTGGTTTCTGGGCTTCGGGAATTACCGGCATTTTTAGTGAACAATCCCGGTTTAAACAGTGGCTTTATGATTCCGCAATATACTGCCGCCAGTATTGTGAGTCAGAACAAACAATTGGCCACGCCAGCTTCCGTAGACTCTATAGTATCATCAAATGGACAGGAAGACCACGTGAGCATGGGAGCCAATGGCGCTACCAAATGTTTGCGCATTATTGAAAACCTAGAAACTATTCTTTCCATTGAATTAATGAATGCCTCACAGGCATTAAAATTTAGGGAGCCGAAGAAATCTTCACCTTTTATAGAATCATTTTTAAAACCATATAGGTCTATTGTTCCATTTATTGAAGACGATAGGCTGCTTGCCGATGATATTCACGCAAGTGTAGCATATATACAGTCAATGGATGTGGATGCGGAAATACTTTTTGGATAAAAGCGGTATCTTAGTCATTTGAACCAAATATGGTATGTTATGAAATCTTTCCTAGTGATAGTTTTACTTTTTTTAAGTTGTCAACCAATAATTTTTGCACAAGACTATAAGCCCATTTTAGATTACCGAAACGAATGGCATTTCACTACTTGTAACTTTGGTTGTTATACCGATAAATATTACACTGATGGAGATACCTTGGTTGATGGAAAGATGTATAAAATACTTGAAGGATACCATTTTATATCCAGAACTTTTTTGTTACGGGAAGATGTTTCAGAAAGAAAATTATACTTTTTGAGAATACGCCCCAGTGGTGGCCTTGAGGAATATTTATTATACGATTTTACTCTTGAAGTGGGGGATACAATAAAAATGCAAAACCCAATAACGCCATTCCCTCAAGACGGAGGTTTTTTTAGGTTAGATTCTATTGTGCCAAGACCCTTGGTTGATGGCCTAGATTACGATTATCTCTACTTTTCACCAACACCTTCAAACCCTATAAGTACAGAGAATGCGGTTTGGGTGGAAGGAGCAGGCTCACTTTCACTGATTAATGCTCCGGGAGGATATCCTAATCTTAACGGCGTGGGTGCTTTGAGTTGCTATTTTAAAAACACTGAGGTTTTTTATGCAAATTTAGATTCTATTGACGATTGTGTACCAGTTTATATGAATGTCAAGGAGAATTCGCTGGAGGAGGTGATTGTTTCAAAATCCACTAATAGCGGTGTTTATTTGTTGAACAATACAATGAGCGTGAAAGATGCTAATGTGTATGATTTAAGAGGTAAGAAATTGATAACCCTTCAAAATAGCTTTAATAAAACGATGGCTATTGATCTATCTGGCTATAGCCCAGGAATGTATATTATAGTTATACATGGAATAGTGGATACAAAAAGAACTTTCAAGGTAATTAAATAAGAGCATAGGCCACTAAAAATTTTTATTCTCAATAAACTGATTGACCCAATTTTTGGCATCATCAAGATTCGAAAAGATTTCTAATGGTTTTTTAAGAAAAAGCTTTTCAATCTCAGCATTCTTTATTTTATGTTCCTCATTTGAAACTATTGCAAAAGCGACTAGATTTTCAATTTGTGAAGTTTTCAAATAAACCATTGGGTCTACTGCATAGCTGTTTTTACGGTAAGTAATATATGCAAATGGTCTATTGTGAAAATAAGTATGGGCAATTTCAACAAGATGATCATTGTATTCAGGTTTAACCGTGGTGCCTTCTTTCATTATGGCAATAACGAAATTTTTGAAGACATTAATTTCACCAAACTCATAAAATAATGCTTTAATCATAAATAAAAATATTACTCCCTAAAATACAAAATTTTAGGGAGTCATTATTGTATTGAAAATCTGTTGTTCTTAGATAGGGAAAAAACCTAAGATTCCGTTGGTTTCTTTTGCTTCTTGATTTTTATGGTCAGTTCATTGGACTTTTCGTCAAGATCCATAGTTATTGTATCACCTTCCTGCAGGTTGCTTTTTATGATCTCTTCTGCTAGGGCATCTTCAATATATTTCTGAATGGCCCTGTTTAGTGGTCGTGCACCGTATTGTTTGTCAAAACCTTTATCGGCAATAAAATCCTTCGCTTTTTCTGTTAGCTTTAATTCATACCCTATATCTGAAATGCGGGCATATAGTTTATTCAATTCAATATCAATAATTTTATGGATATCTTCTCTTTCCAAGGCATTGAATACCATAACATCATCAATACGATTCAAAAACTCTGGTGCGAAAGTTTTCTTTAAGGCATTTTCAATAACACTTTTTGTGTGCGATTCCTCCTGGCTCTTTTTTGCAGCGGTACCAAAACCAACACCTTGACCGAAGTCTTTTATTTGACGGGCTCCAATGTTGGAAGTCATAATGATAATAGTATTTCTAAAATCAATTTTTCTTCCAAGGCTGTCTGTTAAATAACCATCATCCAAAACTTGAAGCAACATATTAAACACATCTGGATGCGCTTTTTCAATTTCATCCAAAAGAACAACTGCATAAGGTTTTCTTCTAATTTTCTCGGTAAGTTGTCCACCTTCTTCATAACCCACATACCCTGGAGGAGCTCCCACTAAGCGGGAAATAGCGAATTTTTCCATATACTCGCTCATATCAATGCGAATCAACGCATTCTCAGAGTCAAACAACTCACGGGCCAATACTTTTGCTAATTGTGTTTTACCAACACCCGTTTGTCCTAAAAAAATAAAGGATCCTATAGGTTTGTTTGGATCTTTCAATCCGGCACGGTTTCTTTGAATTGCTTTCACCACTTTAGCAACTGCTTCGTCCTGACCAATTACTTTTCCTTTAATTCGGTCGGGGAGTGCAGCGAGTTTTGTGGTTTCGGTCTGTGCAATTCTGTTTACGGGAACACCGGTCATCATGGAAACTACTTCCGCCACATTTTCCTCATCAACAGTTTCCTTGTGAAGTTTTGAATCGGCTTCCCATTTTTCTTGTTCTACAGCAAGCTCTTTTTCAAGATTCTTTTCGTCATCCCGAAGTTTTGCCGCTTCTTCATATTTCTGCTTTTTAACGACGGTATTTTTCAGTTCGCGGACTTCCTCCAATTGTTTTTCAATTTTCAGAATTTTATCTGGAACATGGATGTTTGTAATGTGCACACGAGAACCAGCTTCATCCATAGCGTCAATAGCCTTGTCTGGAAGAAAACGCTCAGTCATATATCTATTTGTAAGTTTCACGCAAGACTCAATGGCTTCATCTGTATAGATTACATTGTGGTGGGCTTCGTACTTATCTTTTATATTTTTAAGGATCTCGATGGTTTCTTCAACGGTTGTGGGTTCCACCAATACTTTTTGAAAACGTCTTTCCAGGGCGCCATCTTTTTCAATATATTGACGGTATTCATCGAGGGTAGTGGCACCGATGCATTGAATTTCACCTCTTGCTAATGCGGGTTTAAACATGTTTGAAGCATCCAATGAGCCCGTGGCACCACCGGCACCAACAATGGTATGGATTTCATCAATAAAAAGAATTATATCGTCATTCTTTTCAAGCTCATTCATAACAGCTTTCATGCGTTCCTCAAACTGGCCACGATACTTGGTGCCAGCCACTAGGCTTGCCAAATCTAGGGTTACCACTCTTTTATCATAAAGAATACGTGAAACTTTACGTTGAATTATTCGTAATGCCAAACCTTCCGCAATTGCTGATTTTCCTACACCAGGCTCACCGATTAGCAACGGATTGTTTTTCTTTCTTCTACTTAAAATTTGGGAAACGCGTTGTATTTCGCTTTCACGGCCTACAACGGGATCTAGCTTTCCTTCTTCGGCCATAGCCGTCAAATCTCTTCCAAAATTATCCAAAACAGGCGTTTTGGATTTTTTATTGGTCTTTGCAGTAGTTCCCGCAAACAAGTTTTCCTTGTTGGCATCCTCAGCCGAGGTATCGTCATCATTCGGAAATGATTCGGCACTCGGGGTGTCTATATAATCGTCGTCGTTTGTAATCATAAGTTTAAATTGATCTTTAACCACATCATAATCTACTTTCATCTTATTCAACAGCTTGGTAGTGGGGTCGTTTTCATTCCTGAGAATGCACAATAATAAGTGCGCAGTATTAATGGAATTACTTTGAAAAAGTTTTGCTTCCAAAAATGTAGTTTTCAGGGCCCTTTCCGCTTGACGGGTTAAGTGTAGGTTCTTTTTATCGTTTGTATTTGTAGTAACGCCAGGATTGGCTGGACTTAAAATTTCCACTTTTCTTCTTAAATGGTTTAAGTCAATAGCCAATGCATTGAGAATAGTTACCGCTTTGCCATTGCCGTCTCTTAAAAGACCGAGCATTAAGTGCTCGGTACCAATAAAATCGTGGCCTAGGCGAAGGGCTTCTTCTTTGCTATAGGCAATTACATCTTTTACTCTTGGGGAAAAATTATCATCCATATTTAAAATCCTCTCTTCTTAATAAGTACTAAATTAACCAAAATAGGACAAAAACTGTTCCTCTTTGATATCATTTTAGTAAAAGGACAAAATATATGGTGGAATTCAAAGAATATTCGTTGATACTTATTAACGATTTTACCCCCCAAATTTGTTAATAAATTCGTGAATAACAGAAAGCAAAAACCCCTGTTAAACCTACGAAAAAGTGTATCTTGCTCCATTAGTTCAACAACGATAATAAAACATATTTTTTATGGCTGAAGGTGATAAAATAATCCCTATTAACATTGAAGATGAAATGAAATCTGCCTACATCGATTATTCGATGTCGGTCATAGTGTCACGTGCGCTGCCAGATGTTCGCGATGGAATGAAACCGGTACACCGAAGGGTTTTGTTCGGAATGCACGAACTGGGCATTAGAGCCACGGGTGCACATAAAAAATCTGCGAGAATTGTGGGAGAGGTTCTCGGTAAATATCACCCCCACGGTGATACCTCGGTATATGATGCCATGGTGCGTATGGCCCAAGAGTGGAGCTTGCGCTATTTGTTGGTTGATGGCCAAGGAAACTTTGGTTCCGTTGATGGTGATAGCCCAGCAGCAATGAGATATACAGAAGCTAGGATGCAGAAAATTTCTGAAGAAATGCTTGCTGATATTGATAAGGAAACCGTTGACCATCAATTAAATTTTGATGATACCTTAAAAGAACCAACCGTACTTCCAACCCGCGTTCCGGGGCTTTTGATCAATGGAGCTTCAGGTATTGCAGTGGGGATGGCTACAAATATGCCGCCGCACAACCTCACAGAAGTTGTAAACGGGACGATAGCATATATTGAAAATAACGATATTGAAATTGATGAGCTGATGCAGCACATCAAGGCTCCTGATTTTCCTACCGGTGGAATTATTTACGGATATGAAGGGGTTCGCGAAGCTTTTCACACAGGTCGCGGTCGCGTGGTAATGCGTGCCAAGGCGAGTTTTGAAGAGGTAAACGGAAGGGAGTGTATTGTGGTATCTGAAATTCCATATCAAGTGAACAAGGCAGATATGATTAAAAAAACTGCCGACTTAGTAAATGATAAAAAAATAGAGGGTATTTCCAATATCCGCGATGAGAGTGATAGAAAGGGAATGCGTATTGTTTACATTTTAAAGCGTGATGCCATCCCAAATATCGTACTGAACACTTTATTCAAATATACAGCATTACAGTCCAGCTTTAGCGTAAACAATATCGCGTTGGTAAAGGGAAGGCCACAAATGCTGAACTTGAAGGAGTTGATTCATTACTTTGTGGAGCACCGTCACGAAGTTGTGGTTCGCCGTACTGAATATTTACTTCGCAAAGCAGAAGAACGTGCACATATTCTGGAAGGATTGATAATTGCGTCAGATAATATAGATGAGGTAATTAGATTGATCCGTGCTTCTTCCAATGCAGACGAAGCAAGGGAGCGGTTGATGGAAACTTTTAAACTCACCGAAATACAAGCCAAAGCTATAGTTGAAATGCGCCTTCGCCAATTGACGGGTCTGGAGCAGGATAAACTTCGAAGTGAGTATGAAGAATTGATGAAAACAATTCAGGATTACAAAGACATTCTTGCCAGCAAAGAGCGCAGAATGCAAATCATCAAAGAAGAACTTGAGGAAATTCGTGATAAATATGGCGATGAGCGCCGCTCTACAATTGAATATGCAGGAGGGGACGTAAGTATTACAGATTTAATTGCAGATGAGCAGGTGGTTTTAACTATTTCGCACGCAGGCTATATTAAGCGTACTTCCCTCTCAGAATACAAAACACAGAATAGAGGAGGGGTTGGTCAAAAAGCTTCTGCTACAAGAAACGAGGATTTCTTAGAGCATCTTTTTGTAGGAACCAATCACCAATATATGCTGTTCTTCACCCAAAAAGGAAAATGTTTCTGGATGCGCGTTTTTGAAATTCCCGAAGGAACGCGAACTTCCAAAGGAAGAGCTATTCAAAATCTTATAAATATTGAACCGGATGATAAAGTGAAAGCTTTCATCTGTACCCAGGATTTAAAAGATGACGAGTACATAAATAGCCATTATGTAATTATGGCCACCAAAAAAGGACAGGTTAAGAAAACTCCTTTGGAGCAATATTCAAGACCAAGAACTAACGGTATCAATGCAATAACCATCCGCGAAGACGATGAACTGCTTGAAGCAAAATTGACAACCGGTAACAGTCAAGTAATGTTGGCGGTAAAATCTGGAAAAGCCATACGTTTTGAAGAAGAAAAGACTAGACCGATGGGAAGGAATGCCTCAGGAGTTCGCGGAATTACACTCGGCAATGAAAAAGACGAAGTTGTAGGCATGATTGCAGTAGATGATGGCGATTCTGAAATCTTGGTTGTTTCAGAAAATGGTTACGGAAAAAGATCTTCTATTGAGGATTATCGAATCACCAACCGAGGCGGAAAAGGAGTAAAAACTATTAATATTACCGAAAAAACCGGTAAATTAGTAGCAATCAAGAATGTAACCGATGATGATGACTTAATGATTATCAACAAATCTGGGATTGCCATTAGAATGGCCGTAGCAGATCTTCGAGTTATGGGTCGTGCCACCCAAGGTGTGCGGTTGATAAAAGTTAGGGAAGATGATGCCATTGCAGCAGTAGCAAAAGCTATGAAAGACGACGATGACGATGTAGAAATCTTAGAAGAAACCAATGATGGCACCACTCTTGATAATAACGAAACTCAAACCGAAAATAACGAATAAACTTTAACACATGAAAACACGAATTTTAATAACAGGACTTGCATTTGTATCTGCTATTTCATTTGGACAAAAAAAAGAAATTAAAAAAGCAGAAAAGGCCGTAAAATCAAGTGAATATAGTGAAGCTTTGACATATTTGGGCGAAGCAGAAACTATGCTTGGTAGTGCGGATAATGACACAAAAGCGCAATTTTATGCAATAAAAGGTGAAGCTCTTTTAGGCTCAGCTGGAAATGATTTCAATAAATTAAAAGGAGCTGCAGATGCTTTTAGTACTTCTCTTTCACTAAATCCAAAAATCGAGTCCGAAATTAGTGAACAATTGCAAAACTTAAGAGCTACGTTAATCAATGGTGCAATAAAAGATCAAAACGCACAACAGTATAAAATGGCTACCGATAAACTGTATACAAGTTATATGGTTACAAAAAAGGATACTTCAGACTTATATTTTGCAGCTGGAAATGCCGTGAATGGCCAGGATTATGATACGGCTATCAAATATTATCAAATGCTGTTGGACCTTGGTTATACAGGGGCAACAAACGAATTTGTAGCCACAAATAAGGCTACAGGCCAAGTAGAAGCTTTTGAAACTGAAAATATAAGAAATATCGCAGTAAAATCTGGAGAATTTATCAAACCTGAGTCACGTGTTACCGAATCCAGAAAAGGAGAAATACTTCGCAATATGACACTTATTTATATTGAAAGAGGAGATACCGAAAAAGCAAAAGCATTAATTAAAACTGCAAGAGCAGAAAACCCTGATGATGTTTTCCTTATGAGAGCTGATGCTGATATGAGTTATAAAATGGGTGATAATGCAAGATATAACGAATTGATGGAAAAAATTGTAGCCTCAGATCCTGAAAATCCTGAGCTTTATTTTAACTTAGGTATTAGCAACGACCAATTGGGCAACCAGGAAAAAGCTTTGGAATATTACAATAAAGCATTAGAGCTGAGACCCGATTATGAGGCAGCGCTAATTAATCTTGCTGCTTTGAAGCTATCTGGTGAAGATAAAATCGTTGAGGAAATGAATAGCTTAGGAAATTCTGCCGCAGACAACAAAAAATACGATGAGCTTAAAAAACAACGCGAGCAATCATACAAAGATGCGTTACCATATTTAGAGAAGGCCAGAGCAATCAATCCTTCCAACCAAAATGTACTTAAATATTTAATGAATATTTATAGTCAGATTGGGGAAGATGCAAAATACAAAGAAACTAAGGCCAAACTTGAAGCATTGGAAGCTCAAGGATAAAAGCTTTGTAACTATATAATCAAAAACCCCTGATATTTCAGGGGTTTTTCTTTTTATATAATTCTTTTTATTACTCTAAGTTTGTGGGTGTGGTTGCGCATTTCATAATTGAAAATTCCACTGTGGTCCAATCTATCAATGCGCACCTTTCCGTGGGCGTGGATAATATAATTATCCTTCATAATAATTCCTACATGGGTAATCTTCCCTTCTTCATTGTCAAAAAATGCCAAATCGCCCGGCTCACTTTCTTCAATAAAACTCAAAGCTTCTCCTTGGGTTGCCTGCTGGCTTGCATCGCGAAGCAATTTATAGCCATTCAGTTTATAGACCATTTGCGTAAAACCACTGCAATCAATACCAAAAGGCGTTTTGCCGCCCCATAGATATGGGGTATTTAAATAGAGTAGAGCAGTTTCAACCAAATGTTCCTTCGGAAGTTTTGCCGAAACTGATTTTCCTTCGAAATGATGTTTTAAATAAGCCGCTGCGGAAATATTACTTCCCAAACAAATGGAAAACAACTGATTGTCCGGCGCGGTAACAAAATCTACCAAATCTGATGAAAGCCCCACCGGTTTCTTTTCAAAATCGGAATAATCTTCTTCGGCTATATTAAAAAATTGTTTGTTGTCTATCCAACCTTCATATTTGTCAAAAGCCAAGCGGATTCGGCTCCACTTTTTCCGGGTTTCCAATATTTTGAAATGTTCGCCGTAAAGTACTTGCGTCACCATTTCACTCGCATCGGAAGCTTCGGCTCGAAGTGGGACCACACTTAAATTACAGATACCGTAATCCATTCAGAAATTATTGAAGATAGTTACGGTTTTTTAGATTCTTTCAATTACCATTGCAGAAGCGCCACCGCCGCCATTGCAGATAGCTGCTGCACCAATTTTGGCATCGTTTTGTTTTAAAACATTTAAAAGTGTAATCAAAATACGAACGCCACTACAACCAAGCGGATGGCCTAAAGAAACTGCGCCTCCGTTAACGTTTACATTACTGTCGTTAAGCCCTAAAATTTTCATATTGGCAAGCCCTACAACTGCGAAAGCTTCATTGAATTCAAAATAATCCACATCTTTAATTTCTATTCCGGCTTTTGCAATCGCTTTTGGAAGTGCTTTTGCAGGAGCTGTTGTAAACCATTTTGGTTCCTGTGCGGCATCGGCATAACTTTTTATATAAGCCAAGGGGGTTAAGCCCAATTCTTTCGCTTTCGCTTCACTCATTAAAACCATCGCGCCCGCACCGTCATTTATTGTTGATGCGTTGGCGGCTGTAACGGTTCCGTCTTTTGAAAATGCGGGACGCAAAGAAGATATTTTGTCCATTTTCACATTTTTGTATTCCTCGTCTTCTGAAACTATAACGGGTTCTCCGCGACGTTGTGGAACTTCCATGGAAATTACTTCATCTTTAAACTTTCCGTCAGCCCAAGCTTTTGCAGAACGTTCGTATGATTTAATAGCGAAGGCATCCTGATCTTCCCGAGAGAAATTATATTCGGTAGCACATAGATCTGCACAGGTTCCCATGGCATTGTGATCGTAAGCATCTACCAAACCGTCTTTTTGCATTCCGTCAATCAAAGTAGCGGGGCCAAATTTTGTTCCACTGCGCATATGTACATAATGAGGGATATTGCTCATACTTTCCATTCCGCCGGCCACTATCACATCGGCATCGCCAAGTGCAATGGCCTGTGCAGCTTGCATTACGGCTTTCATTCCCGATGCACATACTTTATTAACTGTGGTTGCAGGTACAGTATCTGGAATTCCGGCACCCAAAGCAGCTTGGCGTGCTGGGGCTTGACCCACACCCGCCTGAACCACATTGCCCATATATACTTCCTGAACGGCAGAAGGATCAAGGTTTATTTTATTCAATGCACCTTTAATGGCCGCTGAGCCCAATTGGGTTGCGGTTAATGAAGATAGGCTTCCCATAAAACTTCCTATTGGTGTTCTGGCTGCGGATACTATAACTACTTTATTGTTCATGCTACTGTTTTTTAATTTGAAATAAGGACTGCGAAATTACGGATTTCTAACTTAAATATCAATCTTTGCAAGTATTGGTTTTGGGATAACTCATTCCTTATTTATACCTTTACTTTAAGTTATTAATATATGAAGAACCTTTTTTCCTTGTTTGCGAAAAACCAGTCTCTTATTTATAAGGTTTTTCTATTTATAGCCTCAACGCTTTTAGTAATATATTTTCTTCCGAAAGGTGGGCAGTTTAAATATAATTTCCAAAAAGGAAAGCCTTGGCAGTACGAAAATCTGTACGCACCCTTTAGCTTTACCATAAAAAAAGACGAAGACACGCTTAAAAAAGAGCGGGAAGAAATTAGAGGTAACGCAATACCATATTTTGAATACAACGATGAAACAGAGCTAAGAGTTGTTGAGAGTTTTTATGAAAATCTCGAAATAAAATATGTGGACAGCCTTTACAGCACACCATATAAAACCGTGGAAAGATTGGGCGGTTCCCTAATTTCAGAGGTATATAAAAATGGTGTTACTGATGAAATACATAATTATGAAGGCGATAGGCTCATATATTTAAAGAACGGTAACGAAATAGAGGAACGAACCTATTCACAATTGTTCAAGAAAGAAAATTTGAACAAAAAAGTCAGGGAGTTGATTGAAAAGAGCAACACGGAAGATGTGCAAGTACTGCTTTACAATCTTTTAAATGAAGTGCTTGAGCCCAATGTATCGCTAAATACCAGATTGACAAATGCAGCTATTGAGGCGGAGATTGCGGCATTAAACCCAAATCGCGGAATCATTGAAAAGGGAGGGCGAATCATTGCCAAGGGCGAAGTTGTTGAAGGGGATAAATTTCAAATTTTAAACTCGTTAAAAGCAGAATTTGATAGCCAGATTTGGAGTAAAAATAATTACTTATGGCTATTAGTAGGCTATTCTATGCTGGTTTCACTAGTATTTTTAATGCTCTTTCTATTTCTGAAAAACTACAGGCCCGTTATATATAACAACAATACTAAGGTCACTTTTATATTCTTCAACATTCTTTTAATGGTTTTTCTTACCACACTTGTGCTAAAAGTGCATGCCGATTATGTTTATGTGGTGCCCATTTGTATTTTACCGCTTATTCTCAAAGCGTTCTTTGACCCACGCGTAGGTTTGTTTGTTCATGTTTTAACCATACTGTTGCTCGGGTTTATTGTCCCAAACAGTTTTGAATATATGTTTTTACAGTTTATTGCAGGTATAGTTACCATATTAACTGTTTCAGAATTATATAAAAGAGCAAATTTGTTTATTTCCGTTGGGCAAATAACACTTATTTACATTCTTGGCTATTTTGCCTTTTTCGTGATACAGGAAGGAAATATACAGGCAATACAGTTGCAGAATTTTCAATACTTTATTCTTTGTGGTTTGGCAACCCTTTTCGCACATCCACTGATTTACTTTTATGAAAAAATCTTCGGGTTGGTTTCTGATGTTTCGCTGCTGGAGCTGAGCGATACAAATTCTAAATTGCTGAAAGAGCTTTCAAACAAAGCTCCGGGAACATTTCACCATTCATTGAATGTTGCAAATCTAGCTGAAGCCTCGGCCAATGAAATTGGCGCTAACAGCATGTTGGTTAGGGTAGGAGCGCTATACCACGATATCGGGAAAATGCTAAACCCAACGATGTTTACAGAAAATCAAGTAAATTCAATCAATTCGCATAACGAATTAGACCCGAAGGAAAGTGCGCAAATAATAATAGATCACGTAATTAAGGGCATTGAAATAGCCAGAAAGAATAATCTTCCCGATAGGGTGATTGACTTTATCAGGACCCACCACGGAACGAGTTTGGTGTACTTTTTTTACAGAAAGGAGCGGGAGCAGCAAGGTTCAGCAAATAAGGAAGATTTCATCTACCCTGGACCTATTCCTTTTTCAAAGGAAACGGCTATTTTAATGATGGCCGACAGTGTGGAGGCTGCCAGCAAGAGCTTAAAGGAGCCTTCTTCCACAATTATAGATGAGTTTGTTGAAAAAATAATCAACAATCAAATGGCCCAGGGACAGTTTTTAAACGCAAACATTACTTTTAAGGAAATTGAGACTATAAAAAAGGTACTCAAGAAGAAACTGAACAATATTTATCACCTTCGGGTAGAATATCCAGAATAATATTTATAAAACAAAAAACCTCCAGTAAATGGAGGTTTCAAGTGATCGCGACAGGATTCGAACCTGTGACCGTCTGCTTAGAAGGCAGATGCTCTATCCAGCTGAGCTACGCGACCATTGTTAAACAAAAAAACCGAACTGTGTGTCCGGTTTTTGTCGGGGTGGCAGGATTCGAACCTGCGGCCTCCTGCTCCCAAAGCAGGCGCGATAACCGGGCTACGCTACACCCCGTGAACAGCAATTATATTGTTCACTGTAATTTTGGAGTTTTTGTTTAAACTCTATAATGCGGAGAGACAGGGATTCGAACCCTGGCGACGGTTGCCCGTCGACAGATTAGCAATCTGCTCCGTTACCACTCCGGCACCTCTCCAGTTTTTTATGAACGTGTCATCCTAAAATGCGGTTGCAAATGTAAGTCTTCAAATGTAATAACGCAAACAAAAAATAGCCTTTTTTAAAGTTAAATTTTAAAGCGGTTTAAATCAAGTATATGCTGATTAAATTGATTTAAAAAAAGAGCTCTAAATTTTAGAACAACGAATCATCTCTTTTTTTTCTTCTAGATTCGTCACAAAAAACAAATACACATCCCCGCCATCTGCAATTTTCCACTTTTTGCGAAGTGCTTCAACACTCTCTGGAAAGTTTCGTATAGTTATATTGGCCTTTTTAAAATTTAGGGTTGCACGCATCTCTTTTTTGGAATAGGGTATTGTACTTTCCACTAAAAAGCGTCTTCCGGGAAAATCAATTAAATTTTTGCTGGTGTAAAGATGTGTGTTTTTATGAAGTTTGTTTAATTTCAACTTTTCCGAAACCAAATCGAAGGCACCGCTCTTTAAGATAGCCGCATTGGGTTCGTACAGATATTTTTGAAGCAAACTGTAATTTGCCGATGATTGTTCATCCCAATTAAAATCAAACGATTCAAGGCCAGATTTGGTGAAATTTACGGTTTTTATCTTTGGTTTGCCGTAAATGTCTTTTTGTAGTAACCATAGTAATTCTTTTACTTCATTATCCACAGCTACGATATGAATTTCTGAAACGCTCTGCAATTCATTTAAGCCAACAGTAATATCGAGCATTGGTGAAGTTTTAACAAGAAACTGATTGCAGTGGTTTAATATCTCTGAAATATTTCTGGGTATATTTGGCTCACAATCATTTAAGAAAAAAACCTTGCCCTTGCTATCGTGGCGTCGAGAAGGATCGGCGTATATTACGTCATATTTCTCGTTCAAAACCACTCGTAGTCCATCTTTTGGGTGGCAATGAATATTATTCTTACCTAAAATTTCAAAGTTATGCTGTGCAATTTTTGAGAGATCTTCATTTATTTCAAAATGGTGGACGGTTTCAAATTTTTCAGTGAAGAAAAAACTATCTACCCCAAAACCGCCTGTTATATCCGCAATGGTCTTACCGTGGACTAATGACGATTTGTATCGAGCCGTAATTTCCGAAGAGGTCTGCTCCAAATTCAATTTGGGCGGGAATATAATATTTGAAGTTTCAACCCAAGTGGGTAGTTTTTTTTCTATTCTTCTTCGGCTTTCAATTTGTTGGATAAGCGCTTGGACGGAAATGCTTTCAAAAGGACTTCCCGCAAAAGAGAGTTTGGAAACATCACCCTCAAAATTTCGTATAAATTGCTGTACTTCTTTATTTAAAAGCGGAGGAATAAGCAAGGGTTATAGGTTATGTGTAAGACGTTTTACGATTTTATATTCTGAAAGAAATTCTTTTGCAACCACTTTTAGGGTAGTATAGGTAGGCACGGCAAGTATCATACCTGGAATACCGAAAACGAAACCAGCGGTAAGTATAACAATAAAAATCTCTAATGGATGGGAGCGTACACTATGCCCAAAAATAACGGGCTGTGATATAAAATTATCAAAAATTTGTGCTACGGCATATCCGCCGGTTGCAATAAATAGCAGCGGCAATAGACCGGATGAAAAATCGGCACCAAGGTTATTCGATACTATTACAAGCAACATTAAACCCCAGCCAATGATAGGGCCCAAATAGGGTACAATATTTAAAAAAGCACAAATTAAAGCTACTGCAACAGCATCACGAATATCCAGGTAAAGCAGTAGTACAGAATAAAACAAAGCGAGAATAAAAATTTGAAGCAATAGCCCTATGAAATATCTTGAAAGCAGTTCCTTGATTTTTATTAGAATTCTTTTAAACTTTTGTTCGTCGCCACTTTTCGCAAAAACCAAGACAGAGCGGGCAATGAGGCTTTCATCCTTCAAAAGAAAAAAGGAAATAAATAACACTGAAAAAATACCGATAATAGTACCGGCAATATTTCCGAAA
Source organism: Aequorivita sp. UBA3180 (assembly GCA_002364215.1). Taxonomy (GTDB): domain Bacteria; phylum Bacteroidota; class Bacteroidia; order Flavobacteriales; family Flavobacteriaceae; genus Aequorivita. The sequence continues at coordinate 393,704 of DEXQ01000008.1, forward strand.
AAAATATCTATAAAGCTGGGAATAATTTCAACATCGAGGTTTTGAACGTAAGTGGTGCGTTTTATGGCTTCTACCAATTGAAAATGATCTACGCCAAGATAATCGCTGGCTTGGATGTTCAGCTCATTTAAATCGCGCTTTACTTGTTCAAAATCTATTTGTGAAATATGCTTGCCCTGTTCAATAATTATTGGAACAAATATACTGAGCACCATCCCAATAGAACCTATAATGAGCAATAGGGTAATTACCGATGCGAAGGTATTTCCGAATTTGAGTTTTCTTTTTAAAAAGAGAACTACGGGTCGGCCAATCAGTGATAATACCAATGCCAGACCAATATAAAGAATAAGTGCCTGAATTTGATACAGGATCCAGAGCAAAATTATAATGCCCACCAATACCGCCAGTGCTCTTAAAATACCAAGGGTTATAGCTTTTGCAGTTTTTTTCACTTCGTAAATATACTATATTCCAAAGTAGAAAAAATCAAAGTTTTGTTAAGGGTGCTAGTTGCTAGACGACGAATAAAAGATGAGTGCGTTATGAAATCAATTTTCAAAAACATATTTAATAATATTGGCACCCATTTGCAAAGCTTTCAGCCTTACTTCCTGCGGGTCGTTGTGCACTTCGGGATTTTCCCAACCATCGCCCAAATCTGTTTCAAAAGTATAAAGTAACACTAATCTGTCTTCCACAAAAATTCCAAAGGCTTGAGGGCGTCCACCATCGTGTTCGTGAATTTTAGGCATTCCCTGAGCAAATTTATATACGTAGCTAAACATTGGAAAATTAGCGGGGAGTTCTTTCAATTCTTTGTTGGGGAATATTTTATCGATTTCTTTTCGGATGTATTCATCCATTCCGTAATTGTCATCAATGTATAGAAAACCGCCGCTCATTAAATAATTTCTGAGGTTTTGGGCTTCTTCGGCAGAGAAAAAAACATTTCCGTGACCAGTCATGTGTACAAAAGGGAAATCAAAGATATCTACACTTCCGGGAGTTACGGTCTGGGGTTTTTCCTTTATTGCTGTGTTTATATTTTGATTACAATATTTTACCAAATTGGGCAGTGCAGTTGGATTGGCATACCAATCGCCACCGCCGCCGTATTGTAATAGTGCAATTTCCTGTGCAGAAATATTTCCGAGGAAAGCCAAAAAAAAGAAAGTGAAAAGTTTTATTCGCATAGTTTTCAAAAGTACGAAATAGGAAAGATAAACCTAATAGGTATTATATTTCATTGCTAAAGGCAACGCTATGGCAAGCAACAATTGCTGCAGTTTCGGTGCGTAAACGACTTTCCCCCAAAGTGACAGGAATAAACCCATTAGCCCTTGCAAGTTCAATTTCTTCAGTAGAAAAATCGCCTTCTGGACCTATGAGAATCAATACCTTTTCCTTCGGAAGCAGTACAGATTTCAAGGATTTTTTATCTGTTTCTTCACAATGTGCAATGTATTTTGAACCATCAAAAGTCTTTTCAAAATATATGAAATCCTTAAATGAAATAGTATCGTTTAATATTGGCAGGTAAGCTTTTAAGGATTGTTTCATAGCGCTTTGCAGAATTTTTTCGTAGCGCTCTGGTTTTATTGCTTTTCGTTCACTGTGGTCACAGATTATTGGAGTTATTTCTGAAATACCAATCTCTGTAGCCTTTTCCAAAAACCATTCATAACGATCGTTTAATTTTGTAGGCGCAACTGCCAAGTGAAGTTGATAGGGCAGTGGAGGCTGTTTTTCTTTAGAAATTATCTTCACCACGCAACTCTTTGGGTTTGCACTTATAATTTCAGCTGAAAAAAAGGAGCCTTTGCCATTTGTAATTTTGAAAGAATCACCTTCCTTCATTCGCAATACTTTTACAATATGACGGCTTTCCTCTTTTTCAAAAGTTATTTCTTTTGCATCATCAGAAATATTTGGGTTGTAAAAGAGTTGCATTTATTTCAATTTTGTTTTTGCGTGCGCAACGCCCATTTCGGCCCATAGTTGAAGTTTTTCTTCCGTTTTGAAACCTTCGGTAGTTACAAAAATAAATTCCTTCATCGGCTTGCCCGTAAAACCCATTGGTTTTACAAAACGACTCTGTGTTGTCTCTGTCATTCTTACCGCCGGAATCCTTACCATAAGCCGTTCTTTGGTTTCGCCCACACACATTTTTCCTTTAAAAAGAAAACAGGTGCCGCCAAACATACGTTTTTCTTCAATGTCTTTTCCCCAAGGCTGGAGCGCGACTCTAATTCGTTGTAATATTTCTTCGGAATTGGGATTCATTTATAGTTTTAAAATTTCATCCGTGCCGAAGCTACAACATTATTTTCAGCAAAATTCTGGGATTTATATTTCAACTCGCCCACAATGGCAATCATCGCAGCATTGTCTGTACAAAACTCAAATTTGGGGATGTGGGTTTTCCAACCGTATTTTTTTTCTGCTTCCTTCAAAGCCTTGCGAATACCGCTATTGGCAGAAACACCGCCACCGATTGCAACTTCCCTAATACCTGTTTTCTTCACAGCATTTTTCAGCTTATCCATTAAGTAATCAACAATTGTAAATTGAACACTGGCACAAATGTCTTCTATGTTTTCAGAAATAAAATCGGGGTTTCGGCTCACTTCTTTTTCAACGAAATACAGCACAGAGGTCTTCAAACCACTAAAGCTAAAATCCATCGGGCCAACTTTAGGTTTTGGAAATTGGAACGCTTTTGGATTTCCCTGTTGGGCATATTTGTCAACCAAAGGGCCACCGGGATAGGGCAGGCCGAGTATTTTTGCACTTTTGTCAAAAGCTTCACCCACTGCATCATCAATGGTTTGCCCAATTATTTCCATTTCAAAATAATCGGTCACTTTTACAATTTGCGTATGGCCGCCGCTAATGGTCATAGCCAAAAATGGAAAGTTGGGAGCCGTTTGCCCTTCGGCCTTGATGAAATGTGCCAAAATATGGGCTTGCATATGGTTCACGTCTATTAGCGGAATGCCTAAGCCAAGCGCCAATGATTTTGAAAATGAGGTACCTACGAGCAAGGAACCCATCAAGCCAGGTCCGCGTGTAAAAGCGATGGCAGATAACTGATTTTTATCGATATTTGCTTTGTGTAAAGCCTGATGGACTACAGGAACAATATTTTGTTGATGCGCCCGTGAGGCAAGTTCGGGTACCACGCCACCGTATTGTTCATGAATTGCCTGCGTGGCAACAACATTGCTGAGTATTTCGCCGTTGTTGATTACGGCAGCAGCAGTGTCGTCGCACGAAGATTCAATCCCTAGGATATAGCAATTTTTCTGTATCAAAGTGAAAAGGGTATATTTATTGGGTTGTAAAATTAAACATTAAAAACGTATCAAAAAACTTCGAAAAATAATAGTTCGCACCTTTGTAATCATTGTATTGCTACTAGTGCTTATAGTGATTATTTTTTCTATTCCTTCTGTGCAAACATGGGTTGCCAAAAAGGTAACCACCAATCTTAATGAAACTTACGGAACCGATATAAACATTAAAAGGTTAGGCCTTAACTGGAAAGGAGAATTAGATATTCGGGAAGTATATATTGCAGACCACCACAACGATACGCTTATTTATAGCAAGGAAGTGCAAACTAACATTATTAGTTTTCAAAACTTAATAAAGGGTGATCTTGGCTTTGGAGATATTGCACTTGACCAAGCAAAACTCTACGTAAAAACTTATAAAGACGAAGAAACCGACAACCTTTCCATTTTTGCGAAAAAGTTTGATACCGGCAAGCCGAGTACTTCGCCTTTTTCACTTTTCAGTAACGATGTGAGTTTGACAAATAGTCGCGTTAAGATTATTGATGAAAACCTAGAAAATCCGGAAATATTTGTTTTAGATAATGTAAATGTTACTGCAAATAACTTAAAAATCAACGGTCCTGAGGTAAAAGTCAATATTGAGAATCTTTCATTGATTGCCGAACGTGGTTTTGTGATTGAAGATATGCAGACGGATTTTTCATATACTGAAACAAATATCACTTTAAATAATCTTAATTTAAAAACAACTGAGTCCCAAATTGTGGGAAATGTAGATTTGGATTATTCCAAAAATGGATTTGCAGATTTTGTTAACGATGTAGTTATTAAGGCCACATTAAAAGATTCTAAAATCGCAACAAACGATTTAAATGGTTTCTATAATGAATTTGGGCCGGACCAGTTAATTCTATTGGATGCCGAACTAAAAGGAACTTTAAATAATTTTACCGCAACCAATTTAAAATTTCAAACGGGTGATACAAACATACAGGGGGACTACGCTTTTCAGAATATCCTAAATTCTGAAAATGGTTATTCCATAACCGCGAACAACCATTATATTGCCACCAATTACTACGATTTAAGAAGGTTCATGCCCAGAATTTTGGGAGATGTTGTTCCTGCTGAATTGAAAGAACTTAAAAGCTTTAATCTTAGCGGAAATACTTCAATAGTAGGTGATGAGCTCAACACAAAAAGTAATTTACAGAGCGGCATAGGTCAAGCGACCCTTGACTTAAAAATAGGAAATATTACCAATATTGATAATGCATATTATAAAGGCAATGTGGTATTGAATAACTTTGACCTTGGAAAAATAGCGAAGACCACTTCCCTCGGAAAAATGACCGCCGACTTAGATTTTGATGGGCGCGGGTTTAATAAAAATACCGTAAACACCGAAGTTTCGGGCACGGTTTCTTCTTTTAATTTTGAAGGGTATAATTATAAAAACATTACCGTTTCAGGAAATCTTAAAAACCCACTTTTTAATGGAGAACTTTCAATTAAAGATCCAAACCTTAAGTTAGATTTTAAAGGACTGATAGACGCATCTTCAGAAACAAACCAACTTGATTTTGAAGCAGATGTAGAATATGCAGAATTGAACAAATTAAATTTGATAACACGTGATAGCATTGCCGTTTTTACAGGAAAAGTCGTGGTTGATATGGAAGGAAAAACCATTGATGATGTTGTGGGAACCATTAATTTCAGTCAAACTTTTTATCAAAACGAACGGGATGATTTCTACTTTGATGATTTTACAATCACTTCTTCTTTTGAGGGGCCAGTTAGGACTATTGAAATAAACTCCCCCGATATTTTAAACGGAAAGATTTCTGGAGAGTTTTTAATTCAAGATATACCTAATCTTTTTCAAAATGGAATTGCAAGTATCTATACCAATTATATTCCGCAGGAAGTGACTACTAATCAATACATAGATTATGAATTTGTAGTATATAATAAAATAGTGGATGTTTTTGTGCCACAGTTGAAATTAGGAGACAATACCCGTGTGAAAGGCTCGGTTTCTTCTGACGAGTCAAAGTTTGAACTCGATTTTCGCTCTCCTGAAATTCTTCTTTTCGACAATTATATAGGAAAACTAAATATTCAAGTAGACAACGATAACCCATTGTATAACACATACATAGCAGCAGACTCCGTATATACTGGGTTTTATAATATTAAAAATTTAAATGTAATTAATAAAACCTTGAACGATACTATGTACGTGCGTTCAGAGTTTGCAGGCGGCCCAAAAAAGGAAGATATTTTTAACCTTTCACTTTACCACACAATTAATCCCTCCGGCAAGTCTGTGATTGGCGTTAAAAAATCAGATATTACTTACAAAGGCAACGTTTGGTACTTGAATGAAAACAACAACCGTTTGAATAAAGTAGTTTTTGATGATAACTTCAGGGAAGTTCGCATAGATTCCTTAGAGCTTAGCCATAATGACGAATTGATACAAATGGCGGGCGTTCTTCGGGATTCTACATATAAAGATTTGAAAGTTCGTTTTAAAGACGTAAACATTGGTAATATTACTCCAGATATAGACAGCTTGCGGCTTAAAGGAAATATGAACGGTAAATTTGATTTTCTTCAGAAAAATGGAGCATATTACCCCAACAGCTCTGTTACTATAGACAATGTGGAAATCAATGAGATTCCTTTCGGAGATTTGATTTTGAAAATTGACGGTAACGAAGACCTTACCAAATACCGTATCAATACTTCATTAACAAACAACAATGTAAAATCAATAAATGCTGTGGGCGAAATAGATGTTTCGGCACAAAACCCACAAATACAGCTCAACGTTGATTTAAATCAGTTTAATATGCAGGCGTTCAGTCCGTTTGGGGCCGATGTGATTACCGATATCAGGGGATTGATAACTGGAAACGCAAAGGTTTCGGGCAATTATAAATCGCCAGATGTTTTAGGGCGTTTTACTTTGGAAAACAGCGGATTAAAAATACCCTATCTAAACACCGATTTTGACATTGAAACAGGTGCGCAAATAATTGTAACAAAAAATAAATTTGAAATTGACGGAACCCAGATAACCGATACAAAATATGAAACCATAGGCGTTTTATATGGAAATGCCACCCACAACAATTTTAGTGACTGGGAATTGGATTTACATATTGAAGCTCCTGAAAGATTGGTAGTTCTAGACACTCCGCCAGAAGAGGACGCGCTGTATTACGGCACTGCATTTATAAGCGGAAGAGCCGATATTACGGGCCCTATAGATGAACTGGTAATTGACGTTGAAGCTACAACACAAGAAGGAACCACCTTTAAAATTCCAATTAGCGATACAGAATCAATTGGTGATGACTCATTTGTGCATTTCCTTTCACCCAAAGAGAAAGAAGCACGTATTAATGGAGAAACTCTTGTTAATGAAGACGTGAAAGGTTTATCGTTAAACTTTGAATTGGACATTAACAAAAATGCTGAAGTAGAAGTTGTGGTGGATCAAGAAAACAATTCAACACTAAAAGGACGCGGTGCGGGGATTCTTCTTATTGAAATAAATACAAACGGAAAGTTCCAGATGTATGGTGATTTTCAAGTTTACGAAGGAGAGTTTGATTTTAGGTATGGTGGTATCATTCAGCGAAATATTGGTGTGGTCCCTGGAGGAAACATCACTTGGGATGGAGCTCCCGAAAAGGCTAACTTAGATTTGAGCGCTGTTTATAAAACCCAGGCAAACCCATCGGTTTTATTGGATAATCCTTCTATAAATACAAAAATACCTGTTGAAGTTTATGTTGACTTAAATGGCGAACTGGCACAGCCTGAACTTAGCTTTAACATAGATTTTCCAAGGGTTAGCTCTACCTTGAAAAGTGAGTTGCAATACAAACTTCAAAATCAGGAACAAATGCAGAACCAAGCACTGTTTTTATTGGCTTCCAATTCTTTTGTGAGTGATAATTACGCAGGTTCAAACGCTTTTGCAGGAACCGTGGCCGATAGGGTTTCTGGTTTAGTAAACAACCTTTTTGCTGATCAAGATGGTAAATTCCGTGTAGGACTGGATTATTCAATTGGCAACAGAACGCCCAATCAAGAAACCTCTGATCGCTTTGGAATTACGCTTTCTACACAAATAAATGAACGTATTCTTATAAACGGAAAAGTGGGTGTACCCGTAGGCGGCGCTAACGAAACGGCAGTGGCTGGAGATGTGGAAGTGCAATGGCTAATAAACGAAGACGGAAGCTTACGGATGAAATTCTTCAACCGACAAGCAGATTTACAGTTCATAGGTGAAGATCAGATTTTTGAACAGGGTACGGGGATTTCATATTCCGTAGATTTCAATACTTTTCAAGAGCTTTACAGAAAACTTTTTAATAAAAAAGTGACCATTGACACAGAACTACCCGTAATTCCAGATGATAATAGCTTCCCTGTTGATTTTAACCCCAAGGGAACGCAAACCGAAGAAGAAGGGGAGTAGCTATTAATAATCTGCAGTAAGCTTTTTTAACAATGAAATTTGCCCTAAATGATAGTAACAATGTTCTATCATTCCTTCAATATTGCGCTGATAAGTGCCGTATTTTTCATCTGCAAATATTTCATTTAGTTTTTCATCTGAAAAGGATTCAATGAATTTTGCGAATTTTTCAGAATTTTCAAACAAGCTTTTCCTAAGTGCATCCCAAGCCTCTGCCGAGTTAATGGGCGCAAAATCGAAACTATATTTATCGTGGATTTCCAATTTGCCATTTTCGAAGAAATCACATAAACCGGCAATATAATAATTAACGTGAAAGGTTAAAGCCGCAATTGTATTTAACGAACCCGTTTTTTGTGTAGCCTGCTGCCAATTGATATTTGAAAGAGATTCTTTAAAATTTGTATTCGCAATCCATTTTCCGTCCAAAAGAACCTCTCTAAATCTTTCGGCAAGTTGAGATGAAGTTTTCATTTGCTAGCGTTTTAAAATATGGAACTATAAATTAAGTGAAGTTTTTTGCAAATATTTCTTTTTAAAGTGAAGCAATTACAGAAATTTCAACATTTACAAACTTAGGTAGGTTTGCAACTTCCACAGTTTCGCGGGCTGGGGCAGTGGCCTCATTAAAATAAGCAGCATACACCTCATTAATAGCTGAAAAATTATGCATATCACTGATAAAGATGCTTGTTTTCAGTACATTCTCAAAAGTCATTCCCGCTTCGGTTAGAATTGCTTTTAGATTTTCCATAACCAGTTTGGTTTCGGTCTTAATATCGTCAATTGCCAAATTACCCGTTTTTGGGTCTATGGCTATTTGCCCAGAAGTATAAAGCATATTTCCTTTTAAAACCGCTTGATTATAAGGGCCAATTGGGGCTGGGGCATTGGAGGTTGTGATAATTTTTTTCATAATATATGTGTATATGATTCTTTTTATTATCCAGCGACATGCTACAACTGTTTGTCGCTTTCTCTTCGCTTATCGTATTTGATATCACTAAGTACTGAGGATTTTATTCCGATAAAGAAATACCAAGCTGTATTTATACTGCCTATGGGTGTCCAATTAAAACTCATTTGCCAACTTTCCAAATCGCGCTGGAAGCGGAACTGCGTAAGGGTAACGCCTTTGTTCTTAAAATCATAACCTGAAGATACTCCAACCGTCCATCGTGGTGCAAGCTCCATATTGGTACTAACCATAAGTGACTGGCTGGAAATTTCGTTTTGACGTTGGCTGTTTCCGTAAGTGATAGTATAGGCTAAGCGCATGTCCCAAGGTATACTGTAGTTGAACCAAGCTACATTTGTTTTATCTACCTCTTCATCGTCTTCTTTATAAATTTGCCCATCATAAATATCAGTAGCATCACCAAAAAGATCATCTGGGCGACCTCCATTTCGGAAGGTTTCATTCTCTGTTCTATCCAAATCCTTTTTGCCGCTACCATCAAAATCTTTGCTGGAAAAGGAATAATTGATACTCACATTGGCATTGGTAAGTCTGAAAAGACTTCCGCCATTGTCAATATTAAAAACATCTATTTTTTGATTGTTATTGTCGAGCGCATAAGGATCCAGTGATCCGCTAAAGTTGAAATCCAACTTTGGAACAATTGGAATACTACCGGTAAACTGCAATGGGCTCCATTTTAAAGAATCACCCGCCAGATTGTAAGCGGTTGAAAAATTTAAGTTGTTCAGTAAAGTAACTTTCTTTGGCTCCAGCGCAGTAGTGTCGCGATCGCGAACTTTTGCCTCAAATGTATTACTGAGAGCCATCCCGATACTGCTGGAATATACTTTGCTGGGTGGCCCGTAAAGTGTATTTTCAAAACGTGAATATTCTACAACTTGCGCAGCTTCATCAGCGGTTGCGGGTATAATGAATTCATCATAATACCTATCAAAAGCAGGGTTTATATTATAACTGATCGATGGACGAACCACATGGCGTACCGCTTGTATCTTGTTTTCTTTTCCAAAGTTGAAAAGTCCATAAAGCGTGGTTCCCAAACTTGTGGAAAAATTATAGGTTCGGTAACTTTCAAAACCCGAAACCGTATCTTTTACAATACCTCCCAAACCATTGTTTATGGTTTGGTCATAACGCTGCCGCGTACTTTTGAGCACCCAGGTTTCACGAAAATTGGTACCTGCGGAAGCGCTCAGGTATTTTAAAATTTTGAAATTTGTAGTTACGGGAATATTGTGTTGGGCGCCAATTTGTGCGCTGTTGAACATTTCCGACTTAAAGAAAAGCGAATCGGTAGTTTGGATTCGATTTTCTGCAGAAAGATCGTACTGAAAATTTATATTCTGGATAATACCTTTTTTAACGCCATTTTTTGGTGCAAAGGGATAAATTCTGGAAACGCTTGTATTCAGATTGGGAAGCGACATAGATATGGCTTCGGTATTTGTGTTTTGAGAATGGGTTGCCGCTACAGAAAGATTAACCTGTGGTTCGCCTTCAAAAGATTTTGAATAGGAAATAGAAGAACTTAAGGTATTTACAAGTGCGCTGGCATTGTTTGTTTGATTGATGGACTGTGAAAAATACTTACTACTACCAATATTTACCGAAGCTGAAAAACGAGAGCTGGGACTACTTTTAGTGTCTTGGGAATGTGACCATCGAATGTTGTAAATGCTAGTCTCGCTAAAATTTGGAAACCCTCTTTCTTCTTCCACAAGTTTTTCAAATCTTGCACTTACATTTCCTTTAAATTTATACCGAAGCGCATATGATGTTTCTCCCCGCAAGGCATAGCTACCGTTAGTATAATAATCTCCCAAGAGGCTCAAATCCAGATATTCACTTATAGCGAAATAGTAACCTCCATTTTGAAAAAAGAAACCCCGACTGTTGTTATCCCCAAATGAAGGGATTATAAATCCCGAAGTACGATCTTCAGTCAACGGAAAATATGCAAACGGCAAACCTACAGGCGTGGGAACGTCGGCAATGTACATATTTGTTAAACCTGTAACCACTTTCTTTTTAGGAACAAATTTGGCCTTTCTGGTATAGAAATAATATTCGGGGTCATCAATATTTTTTGAAGTGGTGAACTTTACGTTGCGCAGATATACCACTGAGTCGTTTACTTTTTTGGTAACATCTGCAATTACCCTAAATCCGTTTTGCTCGGTACGGCTATTGTAAACCAAGGCCTTTTCGGTATCAAAATTATAACGGATGGAATCGGGTTCAACCTTATTATTTGCCTGCACAAAAACGGGGCGTTGGCTGTAAACACCAGCACTGTCTATACCTTTGGCATAAACTTCGTTTTTGTTATAATCAAGAATAATTAGACCTGCATCTATCCGCATATCGCCATAGATAATGTAGGCTTTGTTATACATATACACCTTGTTTTCCTTTCGGTTGAGCAACACATAATCTTCACCATAATAGTCCACAACATCCGTTAAAGTTTCCTTTTCAGGTTTAATGGTATCAGTTTTTACAGTATCCTGTGCTTTTTCATTTACCTCGTCAATAACGGGTTTTATATTTACCGTAAGCGTATCATCCTGAGTAGTTTTTGGCAGATTTGTTTCATTCTTTGGCGGAATGTCCTGTGCATGCAGAAGAGCGCTGCAAAGTAGCAGAAATGTTAAGAAGATTGTTAAGTAATGCCTGTTTGTCTGCAATGCTTAGATGCTATTATTTTGTAGATTTGGCTCAGTATTTGAAACGGTCAAAAATAAACATATTTTTTCGGGTACGTTTTTTTAAATCATTTTTTTAAAATATCAAATATTCTTAATCGTTAACAGCTATATGAAATGCCCATTAACTATTTGCAAAACAATAAAAATGAATAAGCTAGGCATTCCACCTTCCATTTTATCAAATATTCTTGTACAGATGAAAACGAAACTTTTTTCTTTTTTCGTATTAATTATTGCAGTTTCATTTTTCCCTTTTGCAGCTTCAGCTGCCGAAAACCCTACAAAACCATTTGTTGTTGTACTTGATGCTGGTCACGGTGGGCACGACCACGGAAACAAGGGCAATGGCTACAAGGAATCTGAAATATCTTTAAATATCGTCTTAAAAGTGGGGGCTGAACTGGAAAAGTTGCCCAATGTAAAAGTAATTTATACACGAAAAACCGATGTTTTTATTGAGCTCCGCGAACGGGCGGCAATAGCAAACAAAGCAGATGCCGATCTTTTTGTATCTGTACACTGCAACGCCCATAATTCAGACGCATATGGTGCCGAGACCTTTGTTTTGGGACTTCATAAGAGTCAAGCAAACTTTGAGGTTGCAAAAAAGGAAAACGAGGTAATCTATCTGGAGGAAAATTATCAGGAAAAATACGGCGGCTTTGATCCAAATGCGCCAGAATCATTGATAGGTATGGTGCTGATGCAGGAAGAGTATCTGGACCAAAGTATTCTATTGGCCAGTTTGGTGCAAAACAACGTTATAAACAATCTTAAAAGAAAGGATAGAAGTGTGAAACAGGCCGGTTTTTGGGTACTTCACAATACCTATATGCCCAGTGTTTTGATTGAAACGGGGTTTCTTACCAATAAAAGCGAAGGCGCTTATCTAAATTCCGCCAAGGGACAGTCGGAAATGGCCCGGGAAATTAGCAATGCCATAAAATCTTACATCAACAGTCTTTCGGTTTCAACTGAAAAGATAAAGGATCCCGAAGTAAAGGAGCTCGAGGTTGAAAAAGCAATAGAGGTAACAAAAGAAGACATTTACGAAGGCATAATATTTAAAGTTCAACTAGCCGCAACCAGTAAAAAAATAGACCCAAAGCCCAACAACTTCAAGGGACTCAAAGATATAGCCCGCGAAAAGGAAAGTGGACTTTTTAAGTATTACTATGGTGAAACCTCAGACTATAACAAAATCCAGGTTATGAAAACCTATGTGCAGCAAAAAGGATATCCTTCAGCATATATTGTCGCTTTTAAAAAAGGAAAAAAAGTTAATCTACCTGAAGTGTTAAAATCGAAAGCCAATTAGCGTGCATTCTTTATATTTATCATTTAAATTTGTTCACAAACTAAAACTATACTCTTGAGACTATCGAAAGAAGTTAAAACCGGAATCCTCGCCATAGGGGCTATATTGCTGTTAATCTTTGGTTACAGTTTTCTAAAGGGCACTAATTTGCTCGACAAGAACAGAGAATTCTATGTAAAATATGACAATGTTGAAGGCCTAGCGCAAGCTGCACCTGTTACCATAAACGGGCTTACGGTGGGTAAGGTTCAGAATATTTCCTTTGCCAATTCCAAGGGAGGACTCGTGGTAAAATTCACTGTTGAAAAGGACTTTGATTTTTCCAAGAACAGTATCGTAAAAATATACAGTACAGGGCTTATTGGCGGGAAATCATTGGGTATTTTTCCACAATACGATGTAAACAATATTGCCAAAAGCGGTGATACCCTTAGAGGCGATGTGGAAGACGGAATGCTTACGGCTGTTACGAAAGCCCTTGGACCCCTGGAGAAAAAAGTAAACAATACACTAGCGACCGTAGATACGCTATTATTGAGCATTAATGCAATTGTTGATGAACAAACCCGTCAAAACCTAAAGGAAGCAATTGCAAATTTAAATACTACTCTTAACTCGTTTGCTGGAGTTTCAGAGAATTTAAACCATATCCTCTCCAATAACACGGGTAAACTTGACAATACCTTCACCAATCTCGACAAAACCGCCGGAAACCTTTCAAAACTAACAGATTCCTTGGCACAGCTGGAAACTGGCAAATTAGTCACCGATCTTCAAAATGTAGTTGATAAAATGGATAAAATTGTAGCGGGAGTAGATAATGGGGAAGGTTCTATTGGAAAACTATTAAAAGACGACAAACTTTATCAAAATTTAGAAGGTGCTTCCAGACAGCTAGAGCAGCTCCTTCAGGACGTAAAGCTTAACCCGAAACGTTATGTGCACATTTCCGTCTTCGGCAAAAAGAACAAAGAATACGAACCGCCAGCCAATCCAGAAGAGTAAAACATGCAATACATTCCGAATATACTTTTTATAATCGCGCTTGCAGTGGGTGTTGGGTATTTCACCCTTAACATTCGCAAGTTAATACGAAACATAAAACTTGGTCACGAAGTAGATGCCTCAGACCACACTCCGGAACGATGGAGCAATGTAGTGCGCATTGCGCTGGGACAATCAAAAATGGTTGTTCGGCCAATTCCCGGGCTACTACATATAATTGTATATGTAGGTTTTATTATCATTAATATCGAAGTACTGGAAATTATTATCGATGGGATTTTCGGAACCCATAGAGTGCTTTCTACCGTCTTGCCCGCTGGACTGTATAATTTTTTAATTGCCTCTTTTGAAATTTTGGCGCTTCTCGTTTTAATAGGAGTTATTCTTTTTTGGACGCGTAGAAACATTCAAAAATTAAAGCGGTTTTGGGCAAACGAAATGAAAGGTTGGCCAAAAAATGACGCCAATTACATTCTTTATTTTGAAATGGTCTTGATGATTCTTTTTTTGACCATGAACGCGACAGACCAGCAATTGCAGGCAATGGGAGCGGCACATTACGTGGAGGCTGGTTCCTATCCCGTAAGCCAATTTTTGGTTCCTTTTTTCAGCAATCTTTCCGAAGCTACGCTAATTACCATTGAGCGCGGAGCATGGTGGCTTCATATTTTAGGGATTTTAGTTTTTCTGAATTACCTATACTTTTCAAAACATCTTCATATTATATTGGCATTTCCGAATGTTTACTTCGGAAAAGTGGTTCCAAAAGGAAAGTTTAAAAATTTGGATTCCGTTACCAATGAGGTGAAAATGATGATGGACCCAAATGTTGATCCCTTTGCGGCTCCCGCAGAAGGGGCAACCGAGGCTCCAGCTAAGTTTGGTGCCAGTGATGTAATGGATTTAAGTAGAATACAATTACTGAACGCCTATACCTGCACAGAATGTGGTCGTTGCACTAGCGAATGTCCTGCAAATATTACCGGCAAAAAACTTTCCCCGCGTAAAATAATGATGGACACCCGTGACCGTTTGGAGGAAATTGGAAAAAATATTGACAAAAACGGCGAATTCAAACCAGACGGAAAGCAACTGCTGGATGATTATATTACGCGCGAAGAACTTTGGGCATGCACCACTTGCAATGCCTGTGTTGAAGCCTGCCCCGTAAGTATCGACCCGCTGAGTATTATTATGGATATGCGTCAATATTTGGTGATGGAACAATCGGCAGCTCCAACGGAGCTAAATGTTTCCATGACAAACATTGAAAACAATGGAGCGCCTTGGCCCTACAACCAAATGGACCGTTTGAACTGGAAAGATGAGAATTGATAACATTTTAGTATGAAAAAAGAAGAAGTAGAAAAAATGCTGCACGATAAAATAGAAGAGGGTGAACACGTGAGTCCAATTCTTCCCGAAGGAATAAAAAACTACTTGATAGATATTGATGGGACCATTACTGACGACATTCCCAACGAGGAACCAGAACGTATGGCTACCTGCGAACCTTTTCCAGATGCTTTAAAAACGTTAAACAAATGGTACGACGAGGGGCACATCATCTGCTTTTTCACTTCCCGAACCGAAGCCCATCGCGAGGTAACTGAAAATTGGCTAAACAAACACGGTTTTAAATACCACACCATGTTAATGGGAAAACCGCGCGGTGGTAATTATCATTGGGTGGACAACCATTTGGTGAGAGCTACGCGATATAAGGGGAGATTTACAGATTTGGTGGAGAAAGAAGTAACAATAGAAGTATTTGAAGACTGATTATCAGTTAATAGAAAAACGTTAATAGCTAATAGGAAATCCCCGTTAACAATTAACAACGAACAATTAACAACAAAAACATGAGTGAACAACTAAAAGTCCCAACAATGGCCGAATATATGGCCCAAGGCAAACAGCCGGAAGTCTTATTTTGGGTAGGTTGTGCAGGAAGTTTTGACGACCGTGCAAAAAAAATAACAAAAGCCTTTGTAAAATTGCTGAACAAAGCAAATGTAGATTTCGCCGTTTTGGGAACCGAAGAAAGCTGTACCGGCGATCCCGCTAAGAGAGCAGGAAACGAGTTTCTGTTCCAAATGCAGGCTATGACCAATATTGAAGTTTTGAACAGTTATGAAATAAAGAAAATAGTTACCGCTTGCCCGCATTGTTTCAATACAATTAAAAACGAATATCCGGGTCTTGGTGGTAATTATGAAATTATGCACCACACCCAATTCCTAAAATCTTTAATGGAGGAGGGAAGACTTAAAGTGGAAGGGGGAAAATTTAAAGGCAAGCGTATTACCTTCCATGACCCTTGTTATTTGGGAAGAGCAAATGGCGAATACGAAGCGCCACGCGATCTACTTCAAAAACTTGAGGTGGAACTGGTTGAAATGAAACGTTGCAAATCGCGCGGACTTTGCTGTGGAGCCGGAGGAGCCCAAATGTTCAAGGAACCCGAACCAGGAAAAAAAGACATTAATGTAGAGCGCACAGAAGAAGCCCTTGAAACCGCTCCCAAAATAATTGCAGCCGCCTGCCCGTTTTGCAATACCATGATGACAGATGGTGTTAAGGCCAAAAGTGCCGAAGACAGCGTTCAAGTGTTGGACGTTGCAGAGATGATAGCAAATGCAGAAGATTTATAAATCAACTGTAATTTGTTTTCGAAGACCTGTATGTAGGTCAAATGAACTAGAAAGAAAATTCCAACATGCTTACAGATTTTAAAAACCTGCCAGATGATTCCAGGATATGGATCTATCAGGCAAATAGGAAATTAAGCGACGACGAAGTTGCCGAAATCACCAAATTATCAGAAGATTTTTTGACGAAATGGACCGCGCATGGCGCGGAACTTGAGGCTGGCGTAGAAATAAAGTACAACCGTTTTATAGTATTAGGGCTCAACCAGGCAAATGCTTCCGCATCGGGTTGCAGTATTGATGCTTCGGTACATTTTATTCAGTCACTTCAGGAAAAATTTGATGTGGATTTGCTCGATAAAATGAACGTTACCTTCTATTCGGGTGAATATATCGCGTATAAACCATTGGCCGATTTCAGAAAAATGGCAAAGGATAAATCTGTTTCAAAAAATACAGTTGTCTTTAACAATCTGGTAAACACAAAAGCCGAATATCTTGAAAACTGGGAAGTACCTGCACACGAAAGCTGGCATAATAGATTTTTATCATAAAATGACTGTTTACTTATGAAAAACTTTTTTTTCTCCTTCTTTTTTGCAGTTGTTTGCCTTTCTGCTTTTTCCCAAGATAGAAACCCATTGATTGTCAAAAAAGACTTTCAAAACCAGAAAAAATGGGTCGATAGTATCTATGATTCAATGACATTGGAAGAAAAAATGGGCCAACTGTTTATGGCAGATATTTTTTCGAGCGATCCAAAGGCAAAGACCGACAAGATTAAAGACCTCATTACAAATTATCATTTGGGAGGTATCATTTTTTCCAAAGGAGGTCCCGTACGCCAAGCCAAACTGAACAATGAATTTCAGTCTCTCGCCAAAATACCCTTAATGATAGGCATGGACGCCGAATGGGGGCTGGCCATGCGACTGGATTCTACGTATGCTTTTCCGTGGAATATGACCTTGGGGGCGATTACGGATAATAAAATTGTTGAAAAAATTGGCCGTAGAATTGGCGAACAATCCAAACGTTTGGGTGTGCACATCAACTTTGCGCCAGTGGTGGACATAAATACAAACCCAAAAAATCCAATCATCGGGAACCGCTCTTTTGGGGAGGATCGGGATAATGTAACCGAAAAATCCCTCTCTTTTATGAAGGGCATGCAAAGTGCAGGTATTCTGGGAAGCGCAAAACACTTTCCCGGCCACGGCGATACCGATATGGACAGTCACAAAACCTTGCCAACTGTAGATTTTTCAAGGGAACGATTGGATACTTTGGAGTTATATCCTTACAAAAAACTTATAAATGAAGGTTTAAACAGTGTGATGGTTGCCCATTTAAATGTTCCAGCTTTAGAAATTCAGATGAATTACCCATCGTCACTTTCCTCAAAAGTGGTTACCGATCTTCTAAAAAATGAGCTAGGTTTCAATGGTTTGATTTTTACAGATGCGCTTAATATGAAAGGTGCATCCGATTTTAAAAAACCTGGCGAAATAGAACTGGCAGCATTCCTCGCAGGAAATGATATACTTCTAATTTCCGAAGATGTGCCCAAGGCAATGGAATTTCTCATCAACTCGTACAATGAACAAGTTATTACCGAAAAGCGTTTGGCCTATTCCGTAAAGAAAATTCTTTATGCAAAATACAAAGTAGGCCTAAACAACTACAAACCCGTGAAAACCGCCTATTTGATAGACGATTTGAATTCGGTAAATGACGATACGCTTTACGAAGAAGCCATTGACAACGCATTAACGGTTATTAAAAACGATCGTGCCATTCTTCCTATAAAAGATCTTCAGGAGAAGAAAATTGCATATATAAATTTTGGTGATGATTCGGGTGAAACCTTTTTAAGTGAATTGAGAAAATATGGAAAAGTAGATTGGGTAAAGGCTAACAGCCTAGATGATTATATCCAAAAACTTAAGGCGTACAACTACGTAATTATTGGGTTTCACAAAAGCAATGAAAATCCTTGGAAAAAGTTTGAATTTACTGAAAATGAACTTGTTTGGCTATATGAAATTGCCCGGACAAACACTGTGATTTTAGATGTTTTTGCCAGACCCTACGCAATGCTTGATCTAAAAACCACGGCCAACTTTGAAGGTGTTGTCATGTCCTATCAAAACAGTGAAATCTCCCAAAAACTTTCTGCCCAACTTATCTTTGGCGCACGTGAAGCCAAAGGAAAACTTCCAGTGTCGTTAGGTGAAGATTTTCCTTTAAACACTATTTTGAAAACTAAATCGCTGCGAAGGCTTCAATACGGAACCCCAGAAAGTGTTGGTATTAACAGCTATAAACTGAATAAAATTGACTCGTTGGCTATGTTGGGAATCAGCGAGGGAATGTACCCGGGCGCTCAGGTTTTGGTGGCTCGAAAAGGAAAGGTTATTTACCAGAAAAATTTCGGACACCACGAGTATAATTCTAAAAATGAAGTGAAGGACAGCACCGTTTACGATTTGGCTTCGCTTACGAAGATTTTGGCTTCCCTGCCGCTTGTAATGCAGCTTGTGGACAAGAAAGAGTTGAGCATGAACACGAAGCTTTCGGAAATGCTGCCAGAGTACAAAAATTCAAACAAGGCAAATATTACTCTAAAGGAAATGCTTTCGCACTATGCGCGTTTAAAGGCTTGGATTCCGTTTTATCGTCACACTTTTAACGAAGAAAAAACAGGAATTTCCTCAAAGTACTATTCAGATATTCCAGATAAGGATTTCAATGTGCAGGTAGCAGATAAGCTTTATATGCGCCGTGATTATATGGATACCATTTTTAAAACAATCCGTGAAAGTGACCTGAACTCGCGGCTTGAATATAAATACAGCGACCTTCCGTATTATATTTTGAAGAAGTATTTGGAGCGTAAATTTGCGAAACCGATGGAACTTATTGTACAGGAAAATATTTACGAATCCTTGGGCGCAAACTATATGACCTATCTTCCGTTGGAAAAATTTTCAAAGGAAAATATTCCGCCCACCGAGCAGGACAATATTTTTAGAAACCAGAAAGTTCAGGGTTACGTACACGACCAAGGCGCTGCGATGCTTGGGGGCGTGAGCGGCCATGCGGGGCTATTCAGTAATGCGAATGATGTGGCCAAACTTATGCAAATGTACCTTTGGAAAGGTTTTTACGGTGGCGAGCGTTATTTTAATCCGGATGTTTTAGACCTTTTCAATACGTGTTATTTTTGCGATAAAAACGTGCGAAGAGGCGTAGGGTTTGATAAACCCCAACTTGGAACATCGGGGCCAACATGTGGTTGTGTTTCCATGACCAGTTTTGGGCATAGTGGTTTCACGGGCACATTTGCCTGGGCAGATCCCGAGGCCGAAATTGTTTACGTATTTTTATCAAACAGGACTTTTCCCGATGCGGAAAATCGAAAATTGATACAAACTGATTTGCGCAGCAAAATACAAGAAGCCATTTATGAGGCTATAGATTATTAAAGTTCAAAAAACTGTAACCTTTAATTTGAAAATAATAAAATGAAAATAGCAATAGTATGTTATCCAACCTTTGGCGGAAGCGGAGTAGTAGCCACAGAGCTGGGTTTGGCATTAGCAGAACACGGACACGAAGTTCATTTTATTACCTACAAGCAACCCGTTAGACTAGAATTGCTTTCAAAAAATATACACTTTCACGAGGTTTCAGTTCCTGTTTATCCACTTTTTCACTACCAACCCTATGAGCTTGCACTTTCAAGCAAATTGGTAGATATGGTAAAACTTCATAAAATTGAGGTATTGCACGTACATTATGCAATACCACACGCTTACGCAGGCTATATGGCGAAGAAAATGCTTGAGGAAGAAAATATCTTTATTCCTATGGTGACCACACTTCACGGAACGGATATTACACTTGTGGGAAGCCATCCTTTTTATAAACCTGCGGTTACTTTCAGTATAAACAATAGCGATGTAGTAACCTCTGTTTCAAAAAGTTTAAAAGAAGACACATTGCATCTTTTCAATATTAAAAAAGAAATACACGTTGTGCCAAATTTTATAGACATCCCCAAGAAAATCAACACATTTACTGATTGTCAGCGGGATTTAATGGCAGATAAGAACGAGCGGATTATTACCCACGTAAGTAATCTTAGACAAGTAAAACGTGTAAAGGATGTAATAGAGGTTTTTGACCGTATTCAGAAAAAGATTCCTTCCAAATTAATAATAGTAGGCGAGGGGCCCGAACGTGAAGCTTGCGAGCAATTATGTGAAGACAAAGGTATAGAGGAAAAAGTGCTTTTTGTAGGCAACAGCAATGAAGTGGACAAAATTCTTTGTTTTACCGATCTATTCATTCTTCCTTCGGAAAAGGAAAGCTTTGGTCTTGCTGCGTTGGAAGCAATGGCGTGTGGGGTTCCAGTAATTTCAAGTAATACAGGCGGATTGCCAGAAGTAAATATTCAGGGCGTAAGTGGCTTTTTGAGTGATGTTGGCAATGTGGATGAAATGGCCGAAAATGCATCAAAGATTTTAGAATCTGACAAAACATTAGCCAAATTTAAAAAACAAGCCATTGAAGCTGCTATGGTTTATGATACCAAAAAAATTGTTCCATTGTATGAAAAACTTTATGAGGGAGCAATTGCTGAAAAAAATATTTCGAAGTTTTAATAATTTTTTTCAATAAATTCCATCGCATTTACGCGCATTACGCGCTCAACAATGGCCAATGCCTCTATTCTGTTGAAATCATTCAACATGATTAGATTTTTTGAAAGATAATCTTCCGCATGATTCAGCATTTCTTCGGCTAAATCCTTCATGTTTTCTGCTGTCCACAACCCGTTAATAGGATTTACAATTCCGTCAAAATCACTTCCAATGCTCTGTATTCCCCAACAAAAAAGTCCTTCTTTGTCCAAAACTTCGGCAATGTGCTGAACTTGCCTCCACACCAATAATGCTTTTTTATTAAGTTGCTTTCGCTTATTTGGAAAAATCATTTTGCTGTCAGCAATAGCTTTACTACTGCCTATACGGCGCTCATCCAACTGGATCCCGAAAATTCCATTGCTGCGTGCAATCCTAATTAATTCTTCATCATAAAAATTTATATCAATGTCACAAAACCAATCTGCATGTTCAGAAATATCAATTTTGTTCCACTGCACGATGGAGTGCTTCCCGTTGCAGGCACCGTGGCTAGCAATTACAGGAATTTTTTCTGCATTGTATTTTGTGTCAAGTAATTGATAATACGCTTTTCGGGAGGTCGTGCTTAAATGTTTCACATCGATAGGGATTCTTTTTCCTTCTGTATTGTCCAACAGCAAATCGATTACTTCCACGCCTAACTCTGTGATACCGGTATTTAAGCCTCGGTCTTGATTTTTTTTCAGCATTCCTATTGAAATACTTCTTGCATGTCCACAAAGTTCGTTGTAAAAATGATGGGCAAGTGTAATGAACATTGGGCGATGCTCCCAATTTTTAATAGTCTTGATGTTTCCTATAACTTCGCTGCGGCTTGCCATATCTTTCTGCATATCCAGTCCAGTATTGAAACTATGTCCGCCTTCAATAGTAAGTACAATATTTATAATTTTTTTTGAATCGGTTTCTGCATTAAAATTATTTTCAATATCCTGAAAATTTCGAACCAATCTATAGGTATATATTGTTCCGTCAATATTTACAACCTGATTGTGAAGCTGCTGGTAATAATGGTATTCATCCATCAAATCTGCAAAATAATCATTGTTGCTGCGTATGTAATCCATTCGCGACTGGCTTATGCTTGCAGCAAGGTTTACCAAAACGTCCGTCACTCCTTTAATTCCTATTATTTCATTTCCGAAAAAATGTTTTTCGAAAGGATAAAGAGAAACCACTACCACTTTGGTTTTAGCCTTTGCTAAAGCCATCAAGTCTGTTTGTGTAAATTTGGTAAGGGTAACAATTCGGTTCACAAACTTTTCAAGAAAATTGGGAGGACTGTAATGCCAAATGGAGTTTTTTCTATTTGGATCCAGCGCGTTTTGTTTGGTAGGATTGTACTTAAAACTTTTACTGTACGGTTTTAGAGAAGGGTGGCAATGTAAATCTACATAATGCTTTTCCATGGTTCAATTTATTGAATTCTATAAAATTGCAATAAAATGCTAACTTATGAAACAGGATTTTTCCTGTTTTTTTATAAGGGAAATGCCCCTTTTAATGTGGGGCATTTCGTTCAAGATATATTTATATAGTTTTTTAAAATTGATATCGAGCACTTATTCCTACGTCGAAATTAACGTCATCTCGATAGTTTAAATTTACCTGCGGTCTAAAGTCGAAGGAAACCAGCAGTGGAAAATCAAAGCTGTACTCTATACCCACATCACCTGTAAAAAAAGCAAAAGCTTCCGAATCCTTGTTTCGATAATGAGGATAGTTATCATCATAATAACGATCAAAACTTTCAATTCCGGCGCCTAAACCAGGTCCAGCATACCAATTAAAGCCACCGTCAATGTTCCAAACCCATTGATAAATTGCAGTAAATTTTACATCCTCCCAATAACGTTCGCTATGCCATGCCAGCCCTAGTTCCAGACGGTTTGCATCGCCCAATGCACGTTGATAATTAACCTCTGGGCCAAAGCCATTACTTTCACTAAGACGAATTCCAATAGCGTTTTTTGAAATCTCTTGTGCATTAGCTTGCACTCCCACACCAATAACTAGTAATATTAATAAAGCTGATTTTTTCATAATTTTTTCTTTTAGTTATAAACGTTGTAAATGTAGGAGTATTATAAAGCTACAATCGTTAACGGGATGCTAATCCCAAATGCAAAAATTACAAAGTTTTGTTAAGGAATTTTCTACATTTACAGTACCGACAATGAAAAAGCAATTCCAAGATTTTCAAAAGATATTCAATGGAGAATTTTTTACAGATTACCTCCATACATCATTATATGCCACAGATGCTTCGGTTTACCGAAAAGTACCGATGGCAGTGGCTTATCCTACTAACGAACGCGGTATCAAGCAACTTATCGCTTTTGCAGAAGAAAATGAACTGTCGCTCATTCCAAGAACAGCGGGTACATCCCTTGCGGGACAATGCGTAGGTGAAGGGATAGTGGTTGATGTTTCAAAGCATTTTACCAAAATAATATCCGTCGATACAGAAAATAGAACTGTCACACTTCAGCCTGGGATTATCAGGGATGAATTGAACCGTTATCTCAAACCTTTAAATCTTTTTTTTGGCCCCAATACTTCCACCAGCAACCGTTGTATGATTGGCGGCATGGTGGGCAATAACAGTAGTGGCACCACTTCAATTCAGTACGGCGTAACGCGCGACAAGGTTTTAAAGCTGAAATCAATCCTTTCCAATGGTGAAGAAGTGATTTTTGAAAATCTTTCAAAAGAAGAATTTTTGAAAAAAACTGCACTCGATACTTTGGAAGGAAAAATTTATAAAACGCTTTATGATGAATTGATTTCCGAAGAGGCCCAACAGGAAATTTGGAAGGAATTTCCGAAACCCGAAATCCACCGAAGAAACACGGGTTATGCGGTTGATAGCTTGCTGAATACAACTGTTTTTGGTGATTTTGAGGAAGAAATAAACTTGTGCAAACTGCTCTGCGGAAGTGAGGGAACCCTTGCTTTTACTACCGAAATTACACTTCAACTGGATCCTTTACCACCACAATTCACGGCAATGGTGGCAACGCATTACAAAACCCTGGAAAGCTGTTTAAATGATGTAGTCGTGGCTATGCAGCACAATCTGTTCACTTGTGAAATGATGGACAACGTGATTTTGGATTGTACTAAAAAAAACAAAACCTACGAGCCCTACCGTTTTTTTGTAAAAGGAAACCCGAAGGCAATTCTGCTTTTGGAATTGAATAGCAATTCGGAAGAAGATTTGCAGGATCAAATAACTGCATTGTCGGGCTCACTTAAAATTTCTGGTTATAGCTATCACAGTCCCGTTTTAAGGGGTGTGGAGATTGAAATGGCTTTGGAACTACGCAAGGCAGGCTTGGGGCTTTTGGGAAATATGGTGGGCGACAGGAAGGCAGTTGCCTGCATTGAGGATACGGCAGTGGCTTTGGAAGATTTGCCAGCCTATATCGGGGAATTTTCCGCATTGATGAAAAAGTATGGTCAAGAGGCGGTTTACTATGCCCACGCTGGCGCAGGGGAGTTGCATTTGCGACCCATCCTAAATTTGAAGGAGAAGGAAGGGGTGGAGTATTTCAGAAAAATTACGACCGATGTGGCGCTTCTCTGCAAAAAATACAAAGGCTCCTTTAGCGGTGAACACGGCGATGGTATTGTACGCGCCGAATTTATTCCGTTGATGATTGGTGAAAAAAACAATACGCTTTTAAAAAGAATTAAAGCAGCTTTTGATCCGCAAAACATTTTCAATCCCGGAAAAATTGTGGATGCTTTTAAAATGGACGAGTCTCTGCGGTATGAGGTGGGAAGGGAAGAGCCGATAATCGAGACATTAATGGACTTCAGTGATTCCGAGGGAATTCTTCGTTTGGCTGAAAAATGCAATGGCAGCGGCGACTGTAGAAAAACGGCGGAAGCAGCCGGAGCCATGTGCCCCAGTTATCACGCCACCAAAAACGAAAAAGACACCACTCGGGCACGTGCCAACGCTTTGCGTGAGGTTTTGACTAATAATGAGGCTGTAAATAAGTTCAATTCAAAGGAATTAAAAGAAGTTTTTGACCTCTGCATCAGCTGTAAAGCTTGTGCCAGTGAATGCCCAAGTAATGTGGATATAAGCACTGCCAAAGCTGAATTTTTGTATCAATACAATAAAGTGAATGGTATTTCATTTTCAAACAATATCTTCGGAAAAAGCACGAAACTGAACAAAATGGCTTCCAGATTTCCGAAGCTTTCCACTTGGTTTTTTACGAATGGTTTTACTTCAAAAATTATCAAAAAAACAGCAGGCGTGCATCAAAACCGTTCATTACCAAAAGTTTCGACTATAAGTTTCAGTAAAATACTTAAAAATAATGAAAATCAAAGTGTTGAAGTAAATCTTATTGAAAATATAAAACATAAAAGTGTATTGCTTTTTGTTGATGAATTCAGTAATTATTTGGATACTGAAATAGCGTTGGATTCGTTTTTGCTTTTAACAGGTTTGGGGTATAAGGTAGAAGTGATAGATAATTTGGACAGTGGCCGAGCATTGATTTCGAAAGGCTTTTTGGAAGAAGCGAAAAAAGAAGCGAATAAAAATATATTTTTTTTAAAGGATAAAGTTTCGAAGGAAGTTCCTTTGGTTGGTATTGAACCCTCAGCAATACTGTCCTTCCGCGATGAATACCTTCGTTTGGTGGATGATAAAATTTCAGCGGAAGCTATTTCAAGAAACACATTTTTGATTGAAGAATTTCTTTCGGCTGAAATACAAAACGGAACTATTTCCGCATCACAATTTACTTCCGAAGAAAGAAACATTAAAATACACGTGCATTGCCACCAAAAATCACTGAGCAACCAAAAAGTAACTTTTGATATTTTGAATTTACCCAAAAACTACAAACCTACCATTATACCTTCCGGTTGTTGTGGAATGGCGGGCAGTTTTGGCTATGAAAAAGAGCATTATGAGGTGAGCATGAAAATTGGGGAACTGAAACTTTTTCCCGCAGTACGTAAAGCGAAGGAAGACACGATTATTGCGGCAAATGGAACAAGTTGCCGCCACCAAATATGTGATGGCACGGGCAGGCAAGCGATGCATCCTATTACAATTTTAAAACTTGCTTTGAAAAATTAGATTACAACAATGAGTTAAAGGCTCTCATTGCCGCTACCATATTTTCCAATCCGTCAGTTTCTTCTTCAAGCCCTGCATCTTCCGGAATAAAAATATGCTGACGGTCATGGTAGGAATATAGATTCCAATTTTCGTTATGATATTCCAAAGCAGTGAGGTTTTCTATCCAATCACCACTGTTTAAATACTGGCAGCTACCTTTATCTGTCACAATCTTTTTTATGCATGGTTGATGGATGTGGCCACAGATTACATAATCAGACTCATTGTCAATTGCCAAATCGGTCGCGGTTTTTTCAAAATTGTCTATGAATTTAATGGCAGATTTTACACTGTTTTTAATTTTCTTAGAAAGTGAATATTTTTCGCGACCCGCTTTTTCTAATAAATAATTTATAAACCTGTTGAAAAGAATCAATAGATCATAACCCCAACCACCAAGCTTAGCAATCCATTTGGCGTGCTGTACAGATGCATCAAACACATCGCCGTGAAAAAACCAGGCTTTTTTTCCGTCCAGATTGAGTATTAATTTATCACATATTTGAATATTGCCCATTTTGGTATTGCTAAACTTTCGTAGCTTTTCATCGTGGTTTCCTGTTATATAATACACTTTTGTGCCTTTAGCGGCTAAGGACAAAATCTTTTTAATAATCAAAAGATGTGCTTTGGGAAAATAGCTTTTTCGGAACTGCCAGATATCAATAATATCGCCATTCAAAATAATTTTTTTTGGCTTTACAGAGTTTAAATAGTGAAGAAGTTCTTTGGCGTGGCAGCCGTAAGTCCCCAAATGGACATCAGATATTACAACAATTTCAACTTTTCTTTTCAATCATACATATTTACATTACAAATTTCTAGAATTCAACGAATAAATACTTTAAGTAAAAGTTATGATTAAAAGGCGAGAATGTTATTTGATGAACAGAATGTATTTTAAATATTATGAACAACGTTATTTTCATTATTCGTCCCTATCAATTACATTTGTTAAAAAGCAACCTATGGCAGGCAATTCCTTTGGAAAAATTTTTAAACTCACCACCTTTGGCGAATCGCACGGTCCAGCCATCGGCGGTATTATAGAAGGCTGTCCCGCAGGACTTTCACTGGATTTTGAAGCTATAAACGCAGAAATGCAACGTCGAAAACCCGGCCAATCCGCAATCGTTACCCAACGAAAGGAAGAGGACGAAGTAAAATTTCTCTCTGGCATATTTGAAGGAAAAACCACGGGAACGCCAATTGGCTTCACCATTGAAAACACAGACCAAAAAAGCAAGGATTACAGCCATATAAAGGATATTTACCGCCCTTCGCACGCAGATTATACGTACGATAAAAAATACGGAATACGTGATTATCGTGGCGGTGGACGCTCCTCTGCCCGCGAAACGGCTTGTAGGGTTGTGGCAGGTGCCATCGCAAAACAAATGCTTCAGCATATAAAAATCACCGCCTTTGTTTCTTCCGTAGGTGAAATTGAACTCAAAAAAAATTATTCCGAAGTTGATTTTTCAGAAATTGAAAAAAACCCCGTGCGTTGTCCCGATGCCGAAATGGCTTCAAAAATGGAGAGTTACATAAAATCAATCCGAAAAGAAGGAGATACCGTTGGCGGAACGGTTACTTGTGTTATCCAAAATGTACCTATTGGTCTGGGCGAGCCGGTTTTTGATAAATTGCATGCTGAGCTTGGCAAAGCAATGCTTTCAATAAATGCCGTAAAAGGTTTTGAATACGGAAGTGGTTTTTCGGGGACAAAAATGAAAGGTAGCCAGCACAATGATCAATTTAAAAAAGACGGAAGCACAAAAACCAATCACAGCGGCGGAATACAGGGAGGAATAAGCAATAGCGAAGACATTTATTTCAAGGTAGCCTTTAAGCCCGTGGCCACCATTATGCAAAAACAGGAAACCATAGACAGTAAAGGTGATAAAGCCGTGGCTGAAGGTAAGGGCCGTCACGATCCTTGCGTGGTGCCACGAGCAGTGCCCATTGTAGAGGCAATGGGTGCTTTGGTATTGGCAGATTTCTATTTATTGAATAAAATTTCAAAAATTTAAAGACATATTTTTTATGAAAAAACTCGCGCTACACTGGAAAATAATCATCGGATTGGTTTTAGGTATCATTTGGGCATTGCTTTCCAGCCAACTGGGATGGAGTGAATTTACCATAGATTGGATAGCGCCGTTTGGAAAAATTTTCATCAATCTTTTAAAGTTGATTGCCGTACCGCTTGTTTTAGTCTCAATAATTAGTGGAGTTGCAAATATTGGCGACCCCTCGAGTTTGGGAAGAATGGGAGGGAAGACCCTTTTGGCGTATTTGATTACCACACTTTTTGCCGTAAGCATGGGGCTTCTATTGGTAAACGTTATTAAGCCCGGAAAATTAATTGACGAACAGAGTAGAATAGACAATAGAATAAGTTATGAAATCTGGGCCGCTTCCGAAGGCCACGAAATAAAGGATGGAATAAATTATCTGCAGGATCCCGATTTCTTTGAGCGCGCGCAAAAAATAACCGATCTTTCAAAAGGGGAACTTAAAGATGCTTCGGTAACCGAAAAAATGCAGACGGCTGAGAAAACCAAGGAATCAACACCTTTGCAGCCTTTGGTAGATATTGTACCTGAAAATTTCTTCTTTTCCTTGACAGACAATGGATTGATGCTGCAAATTATTTTCTTTGGAATATTTTTCGGGGTGTGCCTGTTATTGATTCCGAATGAAAAATCAAAACCTGTTACAGATTTTATGGACAGTGCCATGGAAGTATTTCTAAAAATGGTGGATTTGGTAATGCAGGCAGCGCCATTTTTCGTATTTGCACTTTTGGCGGGTGTTGTGAGCAAAATGGCCGGGGACGATATAAGCAAAGTTTATGAAATATTTAAAGGACTAAGCTGGTATTCCCTTACCGTTTTTCTAGGGCTTATGCTGATGATTTTCCTTATATATCCGTTGTTGGTTAAAATATTTGTGAAGAAAATACCCTATAAAGGCTTTTTTAAAGCAATGGCACCTGCGCAGACTTTGGCTTTTTCAACTTCTAGTAGCGCAGCAACCCTGCCAGTTACGATGGAGTGTGTGGAAGAAAACTTAGGAGTGGATAAAAAAATAACAAGCTTCGTGTTGCCAATTGGTGCTACGGTGAATATGGACGGAACTTGCCTTTACCAAGCCGTAGCGGTTGTTTTTCTTGCCCAGTTGCATATGATTGATTTGACGCTTGGACAACAGCTTACAATAGTCCTAACAGCCACCTTGGCATCCATTGGTTCTGCGGCCGTGCCAAGTGCCGGACTGGTAATGCTTATTATTGTTTTGGAATCTGTAGGACTAAACCCTGCTTGGATAGCAATCATCTTCCCTGTGGATAGAATTTTGGATATGTTCCGCACGGTTGTAAACGTTACGGGAGATGCTACCGTTTGTACCATTATTGCAAAAGGGGAGGACATGTTAAATTATGTTCCGCACGACAACCCTTCGGAGACTTTTGATTTGGATTCGTAACATTTTCTCAATAGTTTCTTAAGAATAGAATAACCTTTTCAATAAAATGTAAACGTAATTTTGCTTTCCCAGGTTTACTATTAAAAATATGTTGCAAGAAATATTAATTTATATTAAATTAGATTTCTCCCCAGAAGCATAGACCCAATCTATATTTCTGAACCCTTGCCTTCTTAGCTATGTAAATTACATAGTTATGAGAAAATCACTTTTATTCTTTGTTATTGCAGCTATTGCAACCGTATCTTATTGCCAAGTTGGCATTGGTACCACCACACCATCACCTGCGTCCATGCTTGAAGTAAGTAGCACTTCAGATGGGGGTACTACCTATAAAGGGTTTATGCCTCCACGTGCTCCTAATGTAGCTGCGCGGGATGCAATTAATGCAGGTTATTCAGATTTTGGGCTAACCATTTTTTTATTGGATTACCCTAATAATCAAGGGTGTTTGCAAATGTGGGATGGGGATAGTTGGGAGTCAATCCATTGCGTTACTCTTGCCAGCCCAGTGGCCTGGATTAATGAATTTCATTACGATAATAGTGGAACCGACACTGGTGAGTTTATTGAAATAGCAGGCCCTGCAGGCTTAGACTTAAGTACTTATTCAATAGAACTTTATAATGGAGCGAATGGTCAAGTTTATACTATAACCAATCTAGCGGGAATAATTCCAAACCAATCAAATGGGATTGGAACGCTTAGTTTTACATACCCAACAGATGGAATCCAAAATGGTTCTCCTGATGGAATCGCCTTAATTGATTCTGGATCGGTACTTTATTTTATTAGTTATGAAGGATCGTTTACAGCTATCAATGGCACGGCAGTAGGTTTGACTTCCACAGATATTGGTGTTTCGGAACCGGCAAATACTCCTGTCGGACAGTCCCTTCAACTCACCGGCACGGGCCGTCAATACCACGACTTCTCTTGGAGCGCGCCGGCTGCTGAATCGCCGGGCGGCATTAATGCGGGGCAGACCATTAATTAAAAAAAAATGGACTAAATGCGTTATGATATTTGTTTAGCTGAAAAAATTATTATATAGAAAACGGAATTATAAGAATTTATCCTTGAGCTTTGCAGTCGGTATCATACAACTTTCCTTTTTCCCAAACCACTTATAGCGGTTTCTTGCAATATAATCGTACACTGCATTTCTGATGAATTTTGGCACAACCATAAACCCAAAAAGTAGGGGATAAGCGCCCGAAAGGTATTTGGCTATACGAAGCGCCGCCGAGGATTTTTCGTAATGTTTTTCGCCATCAATAAGAATGATGGAATCTACTTTTGAAGTATCTATATTGAATTTTGAAATCAGTTGTTGACCAATTTCACTTTGAAGCGCTGCAAATTTGAAAAGGTTCTTTTTATCGCGTTTAATGATATAAGTAACCGCGCCGTTGCAGAGATTGCAAACGCCGTCGAAGAGGATTATTTTGTGGTCTTTACTTTTCATAAATAGTATTCAGTCGCAGTCTCAGTTAGCAGTTTCACTGAAAACTGCGACTGAAAACTGAAAACTTTTTTCAGACTTTTTCAAGTTCTTCCAAACTAACATTCGTTGTAAACATTCCATAATTCACAATGGCCTTATTTTTTTCAATGGTATCAATCGTGCCGATTGCCCGGCCGTCAATCATGCGTACTCTGTCGCCAATTTTAAGTGTAACTTTCGGTTTTGGCGGAGGTAGCTTTTTAGCCTTCTCCTTTTCCTCTTTTTTTCGTTCGCGGATTACTTCAACCTTTTTTTCAACTTCTTTTATAATTTTTTGCTCCTTCGCTTTTACGGCTTTTTTGACTTTGGGCGCCAGCTTTTTGCGTTTGCTGTTTTCAATCATCACAAGTTTCATCAACTCGTCAATCAATTGCTTTTTCTGCTTGTTGTTGAAATATTTCTCAGAAAGCACATCAACCTTTTTTCCCAGACTGATGAGTTTTTGGTTAGCGTCAAACAATTCCTGATAGCTTTCCAGCTTTTCCTGAACCCGCGCGTTTACCTCTTCCAGTTGCTTGCTTTCAATCCGTGCCTTTTGTTCTTCGGTTTTTAAAGATTCCGAAGTTTTCCGAAGATTGCTCCGCTCTTTTTGAAGATTGGCTATGGTCTTGTCAAAGCGCACTTTACCGCGTTCAATCTTCTTTTTCGCTTTGTTGATTAAACTGTACGGAATACCGTTTTTCTGCGCAACCTCAAAGGTATAGCTGCTTCCCGCTTCGCCCAAGTGCAACTGGTACAACGGCTCCAGCGATTTATTATCGAACTGCATATTTGCATTGATGGCGTTCGGCAGTTCATTGGCCAATAATTTAAGATTGGTGTAATGCGTCGTGATTATCCCGAAAGCTTCGCGCTCGTAAAAAACCTCCAAAAACGTTTCGGCCAAAGCCCCGCCGAGTTCCGGATCGCTTCCGGTTCCAAATTCATCAATAAGAAAAAGGGTTTTGTTGTTACACTTTTTCAGGAATTGGTTCATCTTTTTTAATCTATAGCTATAGGTACTCAGGTGGTTTTCGATGGATTGGTTATCGCCAATATCTGTCAAAACTCGTTTGAAAAAGCACATTTCGCTTTGCGGCTCAGCAGAAATCAAAAGCCCGCTTTGTAGCATCACCTGCAAAAGCCCAACGGTTTTTAATGTGATACTTTTCCCGCCGGCGTTGGGTCCGGAGATTACAATGATGCGTTTTTCCGGAACCAATTCAATGCGCTGCGGAAATGTTTTTTCTTTCCGTTTGTTATTTGAAACCAGCAACAGCGGGTGATAGGCCTTTATTAAAGAAATTTTTTTCTCGGAAACGATAATCGGCAACACGCCGTTTATTTTCAACGCATATTTCGCCTTGGCATAGAGCACGTCCATCGCAATCAAGTATTCCTGATAGCTCGCCAAAAGCGATGCATGCGGCCGTACAAATTCTGTCATCGCCTTTAAAATGCGCTTTATTTCTTCGTCTTCCTCATATAAAAGATTGCTGAGCTCGTTAGCGTATTCCAGCGTTTCCTGCGGTTCAATATAAACAATGCTTCCCGTTTTTGAACTGCCCAACACGGCGCCTTTCACTTTTTTGCGGTGCATTGCCCTTACGGCCAGCACACGACGGTTCTCTACCACCGACTCGCGAATTTCATCCAAATAATCACTCTGTGTGTATTGTGAAAGGGCTTTTGTGAAAGAGGAATTAATTTTTCCCTTTACCACGTTCAATCTTCTGCGAATGGCGCCAAGTTCCGTGGAAGCTTCGTCCTTTATTTCGCCGTATTTGTCAACGCGTTTGTTGATTTCTTCGGAAATGATCGAAGTATAATTTACTTCTTCTGAAAAGGAATTCAAATGAATATAAAACTCTTCAAATTTTTTAAAGAATTTCAGAAGAATCCGCGTGGTTTCAGAAATGGATAGAATTTTTCGGAAACCCGAAATTTCCAAACTGCTGTTTTCAATTTCAAGCAAACGCAGCTCTCTAAAAATTGGATCGAACCCGTGGTTTGGGATGCGGTTTTCTCCATCAAAAGAGGCCGTGAATTCTTTTACGCGTTTCAGTTCCGGCTCAATTTCATCAAAATCCTTAAAAGGAGAAATAGAAAGTACACTTTCCTTTCCGGGCTCTGTAACACAGAATTCAGCAACCTGCCGAAGCACGGCAGGAAATTCTAAATCCTCTAAAGTTTTACTGTCAATACGGGCTTTCCGTTTTATTTCCATTAATTTTACTTTTTCAGCAATCATACAAAAGTAACAATAATGGAGGTAACAATTGAGCCGGGTTGGAAAGCCATTTTAAAAGATGAGTTCGAAAAACCCTATTTCAAGAATTTAGTTGAATTTGTAAGGAAAGAATATGCTTCTACCACATGTTTTCCTTCGGGAAAGCAGATTTTTTCAGCCTTCAACCACACACCCTTTGATGAAGTGAAAGTTGTGATAATCGGCCAGGACCCATATCACGGACCGGGGCAAGCCCACGGTCTATGTTTTTCGGTAGGCAAAGAAGAAGCTATGCCGCCTTCGCTTAAAAATATTTTTGAAGAGATACGGACCGATGTGGGTACGGCCATTCCGAACAACGGAAATTTGCAACGTTGGGCGGACCAAGGCGTTTTGCTTTTAAATGCCACGTTGACGGTTCGGGCGCACCAAGCGGGAAGCCATCAAAATAAGGGATGGGAAAAATTTACGGATGCCGTAATCGAAAAACTTTCAACGGAAAGGGAAGGTCTGGTTTTTATGCTTTGGGGCGGGCCGGCAAAGAAGAAAGGGGCTAAGGTTGATTCTTCAAAACATCTGGTGCTGACTAGTGGACATCCATCGCCATTAGCCGCAAATAGAGGCTATTGGTTTGGCAACAAACACTTCAGTAAGGCAAATGAATTTTTAAAGGAAAAGGGAAAAGTTCCTATTAATTGGTAGTGCTTCGGCTTCGCTCAGCAACATTTTTGGAAGAAATTCTCAGCAACCTTAAAAAAGGAAAGCCTAAATAAACAATTAGAAATAAAATTAAATAATTAAAGAATAGAAACGGGGAGAAATTTTCTATTCTTCTTCAGGTGTTTCGGGTTCTGTGGCGTC
This sequence comes from Aequorivita sp. UBA3180, assembly GCA_002364215.1. Classification (GTDB taxonomy): domain Bacteria; phylum Bacteroidota; class Bacteroidia; order Flavobacteriales; family Flavobacteriaceae; genus Aequorivita. The sequence goes on from DEXQ01000008.1 coordinate 428,107, forward strand.
GTTGCAGCTAAACTGCAATAGCAAAAAGTTTGTGACTAATAACGCCCCCAGAACGATTAAGAAAGTAGTCATAATAGTTGTTTTTATATAAACAAGATGCACTTAGCTCGGTAGGGTTGCGTAAATATTAAGATTTTTTTTGGAAATGATATAAAATGCTGTCTTCCTGTGCTTTATCATCAATTAAATCTAAATCCATCAGTTTTTGCTGAATATTTTCCAGCTCTTTTGAAGTCAACTGGCGGTCGCTCCATTCGGTTAAGGATAGCCATTCGCGCACGTCCTCGATTTTTTGGCCGTAGCGTTTGGCAATCATTTCATCAATGTTTGGTAGGGTTTTAAAATTCTCGGTTACAGCGTTTATAACTTCTAAGATAGCTTCTATGCTTTCGTCATCTTTCTCCAAAACATCATTTCGAACGGCTATTACAAAACTTGGCCAGGGGGTTGGGGACTCACCGACCAATCGGAAAGTTCCGTTGTCCACATAGGGTTTGGTCATAAATTTTTCCCACATAAAATAATCGCCCTCTCCCTTTGGCAGCCCTTCCAAGGCACCATCCAAATCCTGGATCACCTTAAATTTTAAATCATTCTTTAAATCCCAGTTATGATTTTCCGCATTTACGAAAGCCATTAAGTGCGAGCCCGAACCATAGCGGCTAATGGCCGCATCGGTCCCTCTTAAATCGCTCACTTCTTCGTATTCGGAAGCATTGGCCACGTGAATTCCCCAGAGCAACGGCGATTTCACAAAAACCTGCACAATCTTGCAAGGGTTTCCATTGATTATGTCGCGCACAATGCCCTCGGTAAGGATAACGGCCATATCTATCTCCTTTTCACGCAAGGCTTGCGCCATTTCCCCGGTGCCGCCGGGGTAATCCTTCCACCGTAGGTTGATTCCTCGTTTTTGAAATTCCTTATCGCGAAGGGCAATATACCAAGGTAGGTTAAAGTGTTCCGGCACGCCGCCGATTAAAAAATTTTTCATTTCGCAATTTTTTCCAAAGTATATTGAATAAGGGCATCGATGGTTTTTGAGGCATTCTCACTAAAGCTTCCCGAGGCGCGATTGGCTACGATAGCGTTCATTGAAACTGCGCGATGGCCCAAAAGTTTCGCCATTCCGTACATTGTGGCGGTTTCCATTTCCAGATTGGTTATTTTTTTCCTTTTATATCGGAAGGAGGTCAGTTTTTCGTTAAGGTTTTCATCCTTCAGTTTTGCTCGAAGTACCCGGCCCTGGGGTCCGTAAAAACCAACATTGGTAATAGTTATTCCCTGAATTGTTTTGCCAGAGCTCAGTTTTTTCAACAATCCTTTATCGGCTTCCACGGCATAGGGAACTGAATTGTCTGGATTCCATTGGGTGTGGTCTATAAATGACTGGGCAAAATCGCGATTGAAGATTTTATCGGTTTTATCGTAATAGTGCATCACGTTATCCAATCCTATTCCCAAAGCACTCACCACAAAACTATCTACTTCAATTTCAGGGGTTAGGCCTCCGGAAGTGCCAATTCTTATAATATCAAGTGAAGTGAGCTTTCTGTTGACTTGGCGTTTTTCAAAATCTATATTCACCAATGCGTCCAG
>DEXQ01000008.1:429763-430152 GCA_002364215.1 Aequorivita sp. UBA3180
TCACCAATGCGTCCAGTTCATTAAAAACAATGTCGATATTGTCCGGACCAATTCCCGTGGAAATCACACTGATGCGTTTTCCTTTATAAATGCCCGTGTGGGTTTTAAATTCGCGATGTTGGGCGGTAGTTTCAATAGTGTCAAAATATTTTGAAACCATTTCCACGCGACCCGGATCGCCAACGGTAATTATCGTGGGCGCCAATTGGGAAGGAGCAAGGTCTAAATGATAGATTTTGCCTTCGGGCGTTAAAATGAGTTCGCTGGGTTGTATAGTTTGAGATTTCAATTTGTTTAAATTTTTAAGGGTTTATGAGCCTGCACGCTTAAGAGGATTAAATGTTAGAAGGTTTAGAAATGGTGGGTACTGCAAACTGCCACTGCGACTG
>DEXQ01000008.1:430237-537865 GCA_002364215.1 Aequorivita sp. UBA3180
ACTGCAAACTGCCACTGCGACTGTAAACTTTTTTCAACCGCCCACACGCTTCACCTTAAAACCCTTGTCCTTTAAAAACTGCATAATCTTATCGCGATAATCGCCTTGGATAATAATCTGTTCATTTTTAAAACTGCCGCCCACGCCCAACAACTGTTTCAATTCCTTCGCAAGTGTTTTAAAATCTGTATCAGCACCCGTATAACCTTCTATTATTGTTATTGGTTTTCCTTTTCGCTTTTCATATTTGCAAAGCAACGGGTCCTCTTGCATCCAAATAGTAGATTCTTCCTCTGTTTGAGGAATATCATTTGGCTCATGGTCCGGAAATAGGTTTTTTAATTGGTCTTCTAAAGATTTCAATGTTTCAGGTTTCAGGTTTCAGGTTCAACTGCAAACTGCAAACTGCCACTGCGACTGTTTACTTTTTTATCAATCCAATCTCCACCAAACGTTGGTGAAGAAATTCGCCCGCGGTAATGTCTTCATAGGCTTTTGGGTGTTCTTCGTCAATACATTCTGGCAAACAATTCAATTTCATATCGCTGCGCGGATGCATAAAGAAAGGGATGGAATAGCGTGGTTGGTCCCATTCTTCGCGCGGTGGGTTTACAACGCGGTGAATGGTGGAGCGCAATTTGTTATTGGTGTGCCTTTCCAGCATATCGCCTACATTTATAACCAACTCGTCCTCATTAGGGATGGCATCAATCCATTCGCCATCCTTACGCAACACTTGGAGTCCACCTGCTGAGGCCCCCATCAACAATGTGATTAAATTGATATCTCCATGAGCTCCCGCACGTACTGCGCCTTTTGGCTCTTCGGTAATGGGAGGATAGTGGATGGGGCGCAAAATGCTGTTGCCGTTCGTGGCCCAATGGTCAAAATAAAATTCATCCAGACCAATATAAAGCGCTAGTGCACGAAGAACATATATACCTGTTTTTTCCAGCATTCGGTATGCTTCCATGCCCGTGTGGTTGAAATCCGGCAATTCCTTTACTTGCACGTTTTTTGGATATTCTTCGGAAAGGTTTGCGTCCTCAGTGGGTTCCTGCCCAAAATGCCAGAACTCCTTTAAATCGCCTTCCTTTTTGCCCTTTGCGTGTTCCTTTCCGAAGGATATATACCCGCGCTGCCCACCGAGGCCTTCAATTTCATATTTTTTCTTTACTTCGAGCGGAAGCGCGAAAAAGCTTTTCACTTCCTTATAAAGTTCATCTACCAAATTATCACTGAGGAAATGGTTCTTAAGCGAAACAAAGCCTATATCTTCATAGGCAGAACCTATTTGGTCCACAAATTTCTGTTTTCTTTTTGGGTCTTCGGAAAGGAAGTCTGCCAAATCTACGCTGGGTATATTATTCATAGCATTTAAAATTTAGGCTACAAAGATACCAAATTGTAAAAGTTTTTCCGCAGCTAAATATTCTCTTTAATAATCCTTGTTACAATGGGTTTTTTTCTACTTTTGATACTGCAAATTTTTTATGATGAAACCAGAAACCTCTACCCAAATTTTCTTCGACTATAACCGAAAAGACCTCAATGACGCTACCTTATTAAAATTATACCGCGGCATGTTGAAGCCGAGGCTGATAGAAGAAAAAATGCTGATTTTGCTTCGGCAGGGGAAGGTTTCAAAATGGTTCAGCGGCATAGGGCAGGAAGCTATTTCGGTAGGAATCACGGCGGTGTTGGACAAAGATGAATATATTTTGCCAATGCATAGAAACCTCGCTGTTTTCACCATGCGCGACATTCCGTTGCACCGCTTGTTTTCGCAATGGCAGGGAAAAGCAAACGGATTTACCAAAGGCCGTGATAGAAGTTTTCACTTTGGAACGCAGGAATTCCACATTGTGGGGATGATTTCGCATTTGGGGCCGCAGTTTGGCGTTGCCGATGGCATTGCCTTGGCTAATAAGTTGAAGGGAAACAATAAAGTCTGTGCAGTATTTACTGGAGAAGGCGGAACAAGCGAAGGTGATATTCACGAGGCACTGAATGTAGCTTCTGTTTGGCAACTTCCAGTTTTATTTTGTGTTGAAAATAATGGATATGGTCTTTCCACGCCTACAAACGAGCAATACAATTGCGAGCATATTGCAGACCGCGGAAAAGGCTACGGAATGGAGGCCCATATAATTGAGGGAAACAATATTTTGGAGGTTTACACAAAATTAAAGGACTTGGTAGAAAGTATGCGCACTAATCCACGTCCGATTCTTTTGGAATTCAAAACCTTCCGAATGCGCGGTCATGAAGAGGCGAGCGGTACCAAATATGTTCCGACCGATTTAATTGACGAGTGGGGCTTGCGCGACCCGCTTTTGAATTATGAAACCTATCTGCTGAATGAAGGCGTCCTTTCCGAAAAAAAAATACAGCAATTTCGAGATGAGTTTAAACGGGAAATAGATGAAAATCTCGACATCGCCTTTGCGGAGCCAAAAATAGAATTCAATGAAACAAACGAATTAAATGATGTTTACAAACAGTTTAATTATGAAGAAGTTACTGCGAATTCTGCTAAGGAAAATATTCGCTTGATTGATGCCATTTCCCAAGGATTAAAACAATCCATGGAGCGCCACGACAATCTTGTAATAATGGGCCAGGACGTGGCAGAATACGGGGGCGTTTTTAAAATTACCGAAGGTTTTGTGGAGCAATTTGGGAAAGACCGCGTTCGAAATACACCTATCTGTGAATCTGCAATTGTCTCAGCGGCAATGGGACTTTCCATTAATGGATTTAAGGCTGTTGTTGAGATGCAGTTTGCCGATTTTGTTACATCGGGTTTTAATCCAATTATAAATTATCTCGCAAAAAGCCATTACCGTTGGAATGAGAAAGCTGACGTAGTTGTACGAATGCCTTGCGGAGCGGGAGTAGGAGCTGGTCCATTTCACAGCCAAACCAACGAAGCCTGGTTTACACATACGCCTGGTTTAAAAGTAGTTTATCCAGCATTTCCTTACGACGCCAAAGGATTATTGGCAACAAGTATTGAAGACCCCAACCCAGTTATGTTTTTTGAGCACAAAGCGCTCTATAGAAGTATACGGCAAGATGTGCCGACAGATTATTATACATTACCGCTCGGTAAGGCTTCACTTTTAAAAGAAGGAAAAGACGTTACTATTATCACTTATGGGGCAGGAGTGCACTGGGCATTGGAAACGCTGGATCAAAATCCTGACATTCATGCAGATCTTATTGATTTAAGGACGCTGGTTCCTTTAGACACCGAAGCAATATATACCTCCGTAAAGAAAACTGGCAAGGCCATAATTTTACAAGAAGATTGTATGTTTGGAGGAATTGCTTCAGACATTTCTGCGTTGGTAACAGAAAATTGTTTTGAGTATTTAGATGCTCCTATCAAACGTGTTGCAAGCCTAGAAACACCTATTCCTTTTGCAGCAAATTTAGAATCCGGCTATCTTCCTAAAGAAAAATTTAAAGAAATCCTACAACAATTATTGTCTTACTAATAATTTAACATTCCTTGTTAAACTTTAGATAAAGGCGGTCGAAACGTTAAAATTGTTATTTACTTTAGTAGCATACTAATCATTAAAACTACTTATTATGTTACGTTGGATCGTTATTTTTCTAGTTATTGCAATTATTGCAGCAATTTTTGGATTTGGTGGCATTGCAGAAGGTGCTGCTGATATTGCAAAAATCATCTTTTACATTTTTCTAGTGCTTTTAGTACTGTCATTACTTTCAAGATTATTCAGAAGATAATCACAACCTAAACAATTCAAAACTAATTTAAACTTTATGAAAAAATTCCTCATTTTGGTTGTTATTGCAGCCACGACTTTCGCTTGCGGTACACCAAAGACCGTTCAAGAATCTCGAAAAGTAATCAAAGGATATTGGTCTTTGGACAATATAACCTATGACTCTTCAGGAACCTTTAATGTAACTTTATTCAATGATACATCAGTAGAATGTATGGAAGGAAGTTCTTGGAGGTTTATACCAAACAATAATACAGGTAATTACAATATAGATAACTCTAATTGCCCAACCGGTGAACGCAATTTCATCTTTACTATTCAGGAAATAGACCCTACATCGGGCTTGTATGATTTCCTATTAAAACCAACCAATGCCAAAGGCAAATCAGAAACAAATGCTGGTTATAGATTACGTTTGGCCCAACTAAATGATTCGTCTATGCGCTGGGAGCAAACTGTAAGTTTGGATGGCAAGCCATTTAAAATAAATATGAACTTTTCTAAAATTCAAGATTAAAAATTATGAAGACATTTTTTAAACAAACCGCATTGATTGCTTTAGCTTTTACATTTGTTATCAGTTTAGCAAGTTGTGAAGCTACAAGAAATGCCAATAACAAACAAAAAGGTGCCGTAATTGGTGCAACTGGAGGAGCAATTCTTGGTGCAATTATAGGAAATAACGTTGGAAAAGGTGGAAACGGAGAACTCGGCGCTGTAATTGGCGGTGTTGTTGGTGGTGGTGCCGGAGTACTTATTGGTGCCAAAATGGACAAACAAGCCCAAAAAATTGAGCAAGAAATTCCCGGTGCCCAAGTAGAAAGAGTTGACGACGGTATAGTTGTTACTTTTGACGAAAATAGTGGTGTTTATTTTGATACTGCCAAGTATAATATAAATTCCGCATCACAGGCTACACTGGACAAGTTATCAAACATTCTTAAGGAATACCCAGATACTAATGTGTTGGTTGTGGGGCATACCGACAGCGTAGGTGCTGACGAAATGAACATGACTCTTTCTAAGAATAGGGCACAGGCCGTTACTAATTATTTTACACAAAATAAAGGATTAAGTCCTTCAAGATTTACCACAAATTGGTATGGTGAAACAGCTCCTGTTGCAGATAATTCAACTGCAGAAGGTCGCGCAAAAAACCGCCGTGTTAACCTTGCTATCATTCCAAACGAAAAAATGAAGCAAGATGCACAAAATCAGGCAGGCGAATAAAAATTATATTCAATTTTATAAATCCCGCACCATTTTTGGGCGGGATTTTTTTTAGTTTTAAAACAAAATGATACACAACCACAAATGGAACGTTATTGTAATTGGAGGAGGGCTTGCAGGTCTTACCACAGCCTTGCATCTTGCCTCAAATAATTTTTCAGTTTGTTTGGTTGAAAGGAGCGAATATCCCAACCATAAAGTGTGTGGCGAATATGTTAGTAACGAAGTATTGCCCTATTTAAAATCCCTCGGAATTGATCCATTTACAGTAGGAGCAAAACAGATTTCCAAATTTAAAATAACTGATACGAACGGGAACCCCATAACAGCCACCTTACCACTCGGTGGTTTTGGAATTAGCCGTTATACGTTTGACAATTTGCTTTATGAAGCTTTAAAAAATAAAGCTAAAATAATTTTTGACACTGTTGAAAAAATAATTTTTGAAGAAAATCAATTTCGTGTTACTACTCAAAACAAATCAGTACTATTGGCAGATTTTGTCGTGGGCGCTTTCGGGAAAAGATCAAATATTGATACTTTTCTAAACCGAAAATTTATGCAGAAGAGTTCGCCTTGGCTAGGCGTAAAGACTCATTACTATTATGATTTTCCCGATGATACTGTTGCCCTGCACAACTTTAATGGAGGTTATTGTGGTTTGAGCAAGACTGAAACGGGAGCTGTAAATGCTTGTTATTTGGCAACGTTCAAGTCTTTTAAAAAATATGGCGATATTGATGCTTTTCAAAAACAGGAACTTTCAAAAAACCCTTTTTTAGATAAATTTTTCAGTGGTGCAAAGCCCCTTTTCGATAGACCATTGACCATTAGCCAAATATCTTTTCAAGAAAAAAAACCTGTTGAAAACCATATATTTATGGTTGGCGACAGCGCAGGACTTATACATCCACTTTGCGGCAACGGGATGGCAATGGCTATTAAGAGTGCACAGATTTTTTCAGAAATGTTTATCCAACTATTTCAAAAAGAAGAATTTGATAGAACGACCATGGAACGGCAATATGCAAGTCAATGGCATAATGAATTTGATGAAAGATTAAAGGCTGGAAAGTTAATTCAGGGAGTATTATTGAATCCATATTTAGCGAAAGCGGGTTTCGCAATGGTAAAAACATTTCCGTCCCTAGTTCCAAAACTCATTCAAAAAACACACGGCAATCCAACAAAATGATAACTTTCAGCAATAAATATAGATCTGGCCAAACAGAAATAATGGACGACTTGGATTTTCAAGGAGTTGAAATGAAAAATTTATTGAAAGATCTAAAAGTTGTCAACAAATGGCTAGGCGGGAACACGATTACAATTGATGGAATAAAAAAATTGCTACAAAACCACTCCAAGGCTGAGAAGGTAACAATTTTGGATATTGGTTGTGGCGATGGTGAATTGCTTCGGAAATGCGCTGATTTTGGAAATCAAAATAATTTCAATTTTGATTGTATTGGTTTGGATTTTAACGAAAACATCCTAGCCTATGCAAAAGAGAGTAGTACAAGTTACCCAAATATAAAATTTCAAAAAGTTGATGTTTTTTTGGAAGAAAATTTAATTCCAAATTGCGATATTGCAGTATGCACTTTGTTTTTGCACCATTTCAATAATAAAGAGATTGAAGGCCTTTTGAAAAAACTTATGCATAAAATAACCATTGGAGCAGTAATAAACGATCTGCACCGAAATAAACAAGCTTTCAACCTTTTTAAATTGGTAAGTACCCTGTTTTTAAAAACTAAAACGGCAAAACATGATGGATTGGTTTCCATCGCAAGAGGTTTCAAAAAGGATGAATTAGAAAAAATATCAAGACAAATCCCAAATCAAAAGAGTAAAATTCAATGGCGCTGGGCCTTCCGCTATCAATGGATACTCAAAAAGGAACTATGAGCGTAAAGATAACCACCGTGGCAAAACAACTGCCGCAATACAGCAGAAAAACTGATGAAGTAATTCCTTTTGTAAAACAATGGATGCACGGACAGGAAAACCGTTTTCAACGAAAAGTCATTAAGATATTTGAAGGCGCTGGGGTAGATAAGCGTTATTCAATCATGGATCCCGTGGAGGTATTTACCAATACCAGTTTTGAAGAGCGTAATAATATTTATGTGCGCGAAATAACAAAACTTGGCAAACAATGCCTGCAAAATGCGTTGGACAAAGCTAACTGGAAGCCTACGGACATCGATTTCATAATAACCGTAAGTTGCACGGGAATTATGATTCCTTCCGTAGATGCCTATTTAATTAATGAGTTGAAGATGAGGCAAGACATTGTACGTCTTCCAGTAACTGAAATGGGCTGTGCCGCCGGTATTTCGGGAATTATTTATGCAAACAACTTTTTAAAGGCCAATCCCGGCAAGCGCGCTGCGGTGATTGCTTTGGAAGCGCCCACTGCAACCTTTCAATTAGAGGATTTTTCAATGGTGAACATTGTCAGCGCCGCCATTTTTGGCGACGGGGCAGCCTGTGTTCTAATGTCATCAAATCAAGAGGACAGTGGTCCTGAAGTTTTAGCCGAGGAAATGTACCATTTTTATGATGCTACAGACATGATGGGCTTTAAACTAGTAAACACAGGCCTTCAAATGATACTCGATAAATCTGTTCCCGAAAAAATAGCGGAACATTTCCCAAATATTGTACATCCATTTTTGAAAAAGAATAATTTGAAAATAGAAGACATCGATCATCTTATATTTCACCCCGGCGGAAGAAAAATAGTGGAAACGGTAGAGGATTTATTCGGAAGTCTCGGCAAAAACATTGAAGATACCAAAGAAGTACTTAAATTGTACGGTAATATGAGCAGTGCAACCGTGTTATATGTTTTGGAGCGTTTTATGGATAAAAAACACAAAAAGGGCGATTTGGGCCTGATGCTCAGTTTTGGCCCCGGGTTTTCGGCGCAACGTGTATTGTTGAAATTTTAATTATGGGCGAATTTAAAAACCAATGGGCATTGATACTTGGAGGCAGTAGCGGTTTGGGTCTTGCCACCGCAAAAAAACTCGCTTCCGAAGGAATGAATATCTGTATTGTCCATCGCGATCGAAAAAGTAATTTGAAAAAATTTGAAGCGGAAGTAAAGCAGATGCAATATTCTGGAATTACTGTAAAAACGTTCAATAAAGATGCCCTAAAAGAAGAAGTAAGAGAAGAAATTAGTAAAGATCTTCCCAAACACAGTGTCAAGATTTTACTCCACAGCATAGCAAAGGGCAGTTTAAAAACGATGAATGCTTCCAAAGAAACTATGCTTACAAAACAGGATTTCGATATAACCATTCACGCAATGGCAACGAGCTGGTATGAATGGACCCAAACAATGATTGAACATGAAAGCTTTGCCAAAGGAGCGCGAAACATCGCTTTTACTAGCGAAGGAAACTCAAGGGTTTGGCCAGGTTATGCTGCAGTTTCCGCAGCCAAGTCAGTTTTGGAGGCTTTGATGCGAAATATGGCCGTAGAATTGGCTCCTTTAAAAATTACAACTAATTGCGTGCAGGCCGGAACTACTGAAACCCCTTCCTTTTTGGCAATTCCGGGAAGTGAAAAATTGATTGAAATGGCGAAACTCCGAAATCCCCAAAATAGGCTTACAAAACCCGAAGATGTCGCAAATTCGGTCTATCTGCTCTGCAAAAAAGAAGCCGATTGGATCAATGGCACAATACTAAAAGTGGATGGAGGCGAAAGTTTGAGATAAATATAAAATGGATTATCAATATATTATAGACCAGCTTCCATATTCCGAACCTTTTTTGTTTGTGGATGAGATACTTTCAGTTTCGGAAGAGCGTATTTCGGGTACTTATATTTTCAAAAAAGATTTGTTTTTTTATGAGGGTCATTTTAAAAATAATCCCATAACCCCAGGCGTTATACTTACGGAATGTATGGCACAGATTGGTGTGGTGTGTTTTGGTATTTATCTTTTAAAGGATAAAATTTCTTCTGAAAAGATAAATTTTGTTTTAAGCAGCACAGAAATTGATTTTCTGCTTCCTGTGTTTCCCGAAGAAAAAGTAAAAGTTGTTTCAGAAAAAATATACTATAGGTTCAATAAATTGAAATGTAAGGTAAAAATGCTGAATGCCAAGGACGAAACAATTGCAAAAGGCACCATAAGTGGAATGATCGTGAATAGATATTTAAAATGAAAAAGCGTGTTGTAATTACGGGACTCGGAGTTGTTTCGCCAAATGGTGTTGGTATTTCGGCTTTTTCTGAAGCATTAAAAAAAGGGGTTTCGGGCATTGAGTTCTTGCCAGAATTGCGCGACCTTAATTTTTCATGCCAATTAGGCGCAAGCCCGAAAATTTCCGAAGAAAAAAAACGTAAATACCTTTCAGACCTTCAACTTCGTAATTTCAACAGCAATGGTATTTTATACGGGGTAATTGCGGGAATGGACGCATTAAAAGATGCAAAAATAACTCCTGCTAAACCTGATGAGGAACCACTTTGGGACCTTGGCATAATCTTCGGCACCGGTATAAGCGGTGTAGATAAATTTCGCGAAGCAATTCATAAAATCGATAATAAAAACGTGCGCAGATTGGGCAGCACTTCAGTAGCACAAACCATGACGAGCGGTGTGAGCGCATATCTTGGAGGATTGATAGGCGCAGGAAATATGGTGACTGCAAACTCTTCTGCCTGCGCTACAGGAACAGAAGCTCTTTTAATGGGCTATGAACATATTGCCTCCGGAAACGCCGAATTTATGCTTTGTGGGAGTACCAGTGATTCCGGCCCTTATATCTGGGGTGGTTTTGACGCCATGAAAGTTACCACCTATAAATACAACGATGCCCCAACAGAAGTTGCGGGCCCAATGAGTGCAGACGCTAGCGGTTTTGTACCAGGAAGCGGGGCAGGGGCATATTTGCTTGAATCATTGAAAAGTGCCCAAAAAAGAGGCGCAACCATTTATGCCGAAGTCCTTGGCGGAGCAGTAAATAATGGCGGCCAGAGAGGCGGTGGAAGTATGACTGCACCCAATAGTTTGGCAATCCAAAAATGCATAAAAAATGCCTTGGAAGACTCAAATACAGAAGCTTCGGAAATCGATTATATAAACGGGCACCTTACTGCTACCATTAAAGATCCCGATGAAATTGAAAACTGGAGCATCGCGCTCAATAAAAAAGGAGAACACTTTCCTTACATAAATTCATTAAAAGGAATGGTCGGTCATTGTTTGGCAGCAAGCGGAAGTATAGAAATTGTTTCTGCAATTCTTCAACTGCACGAAGGTTTCATTTTTCCCAATGTAAATTGTGAAAATCTGCATCCAAAAATAGCTTCTTTGATTTCTTCTGAAAAAATTTCGATGAAAATGCAAAAAACATCGTTACAAACCATTGCTAAGGCCAGCTTTGGTTTTGGTGATGTAAACGCATGTGCTATCTTTAAAAAAATTTAAAGCACATGACTTCGGAAGAAATATACACAAAGCTTGAACCTATTATCAAGACTTATTTGCCCGAGGATGTATCTGCGAAAGAAATAAGTCGCAAAAGTGATCTCACTCGCGAACTGAATATAAATTCTGCTCATTTGGTAGATATAATTTTGGACATAGAAGATGTTTTCAACATTGAGTTTAAAAACGAAGATATGGAACAGCTTCGGAATGTAAACGATGCTATTCTGCTCATAAAGCAAAAAACTTTAGCCGTATAATTTCTGAAAAAATCCTTATCAGTTTGTTAACCTCTTAGTTATAAGCCGTTAAAGACCGTTAAAGTAATTGGGATAGGGTTCTTTTATTATTAATTTGATAAAAAATCATTTAATAATTAAAGACAATGAAAAAGATAGTTTCTATTTTAATTTTATTACTTAGTATTTCTGCATTTTCCCAAGACCCAGTTTTTCAGAAGTCCTATGCAAATGCAGAAGAAGAGGCCATTAAAATAACCAACAGTTATGACCTAGAACTCTCTCTAACCGAAAAACAGGAATTAATATTTCAGCAAAAAGTTGAAGAATTTTTAATTCGTAAATCGAAAATAGAAGATGGGTTTTCCGGGAAGAAAAAACTTGATCTTTTATACCAAATGCAACAAGAAGAAACGGCAGAAATGAATGATATTTTAACTAGGCCACAATTGGTGGTTTACAAAAAAATCAAACCCAGTATACAGCCACTGGAAACGGTAGAAAAGAAATAATTACTTATTCTTTTCAATAAAGTTTTCCTTACTTGTGGTACGCTCAATATCTGGTTGTGTATCATTTGACGGACTTTGCTCAAGCCCTGCAGAATCCACTTCAAAAAATTCCATAATCTCTGGTGGATTATCAATTTGCTTGGTGCGATTGCCTTTAATTGCAATCGGCTTTGAGATTACGGAATCATTTTTTTGAATAATTTTTAGCCAGTCATTGGAATCAAATTCGGAGGTACTTTCCACATCTATTTCCAATTGTCTTTTATCAACCAAATCTCCAATCTTTACGCCCAGTGCATCGGCAATTTCAGCCCATTGGGTATCAGATACTTTAGTTTTTGCTAAATCTATAGCTAAATATTTTTCATCAATTCCCGTTAGGTAGCTCAACGTATGAGTGCCCACACGGGTATTGCTACTATATATAAGTGTTAATTGTCTATCATCTCTTGCTATTATTCCCATTTCTTTCATCATTAATGTGCTTTCAATTTTTCTTTTCTTTTTTGCAGTTGCGAACGAAGCTCCGTAATTACTTTGGCTACCGAGGCTTCAAATGATGCGGTAGATGTTTCCGCAAATATGGTAGGCCCAGGCATACTCAAACGCACGCTACAAATTTTTCCGATTTCTGGATTGGATGTATTCTCTTTTTTAAAGTATACATCGGCGCCTACAATTGAGTCATATTTATTTTCAAGTTTGTTTAATTTTTCAGCTACAAAAGCTTCCAATCTTGGGCTCGCTGCCACCTCGTGATACTCGAAATTGATATTCATATTTTTCGGTTTTGATTATAAATTTAAAGATACAATAGCAGAAATCCTTTCCAAACTTTTTAATAGGATTTTGTGAAATTAATCTTCTAATGCAGGAGGATTGGGGTCTGGAATAACTATTGAAGCAATAATACCAGAGGCCAAAGACACACCTATTACAGTAAGTGACAGCCATTCTGGAATTTCAACATTGTGTGAAATGATCATTTTTACACCCACAAATGCAAGTATAACCACAAGACTATAATTAATATATCTGAATTTGGTAAGCATTCTGGAAATCAGGAAATACATAGACCGAAGTCCCAAAATCGCTAAAATATTTGAACTGAATACAATAAAAGGATCTGCCGTAATTGCAAGAATTGCAGGTATACTGTCCAATGCAAAAAGTATATCGGTCAGCTCAATTATAATCAGCGCTACGAATAGGGGAGTGGCGGCGCGAACACCCATACGCTTTATAAAAAACTTATCGCCGTCCATTTTATAGCTTACTGGAAATAGTTTTTTTAGAAATCGAAACATTTTCGATTTCTTCGGGTCAAACTCCGACTCTTTATGCGTTAGCATCCTGAAGGCGGTGAATAACAGAAAAGCTCCAAACACATAAATTATCCAATCAAACTTATTGATAAGCGCTACACCGAAAAAGATCATCAACGCCCTAAAAACGATAGCTCCCAATATTCCATAAAATAATACTTCGTGTTGGTATTTCTGCGGAATAGCGAAAGAGGAAAAGATAACGGCAATAACAAAAACATTATCAATACTCAAGGAAAGCTCTATCAAATAGCCCGTAATATATTTAAGCACCGCAACGTCTGGAGCCAAGTTGGTAGGATTTTCCACCAATCCATCCTTAAAAAGCCAATAAATTATTCCTGAGAAACCAAGCGCCAATGTTACCCAAACGGTAGTCCAAATAGCAGCTTCCTTGGTTTTGATTACGTGTGGAGTTCGGTTGAAAACACCCAAATCCAACGCTAAAAATAAAATGATAAATGCGATAAAAATTCCCCAGACGATCATTAACTAAAATTTTGAGCAAAAATAATAGCAATTAAAGTCTAAATATGATATGAAAATGTTAATACTTAAATAGGGCGTTAAAAGTTTTTTAAAAACTTTTTATGCCGATGGAAAGCTATTACATTTAAAAGAAAAAATGGAAGACGCAGTTACAGTTAACAAAATTACCCCATTGGATTTCCACATTCTGGACAGCATAAAAAATAGATGGAGCCCCAGAATGTTTTCAAAGGAGCCTCTTACTGAAACAGAAGTCAAAAAATTATTGGAAGCAGGCCGTTGGGCTCCAAGTGCCTCAAACATTCAACCGTGGAGGGTAATTTGGGGAATACAGGGCACCGAAATGTACGATAGAATTTTTAACTGTTTGGATGAATTTAACCAGACTTGGGCAGGTAATGCCCAACTACTGTGGATAAACGCCTTCAAGAAAACAATGGAGAAGAATGACAAGGAAAATTTTCACGCCTTGCACGACTTGGGATTGTTCATGGGCAATGTAATCCACCAGGCAAACACTATGGGCATTGCTGTGCACCAGATGGCTGGGGTGCAGTTCAAAAAAGCACATTCTGAATTTGAGTTTACAGATGATTACCATGTGGCAACTGCAGTAGCCTTCGGCTATTTTGGTGGAAATCCGGATGAATTGCCAGACAATTTAAAAAAGCAGGAACTCAAGGAAATGCGTGAACGAAAGCCACAGAAAGATTTTGCCTTTAATGGAAATTTTTCAGCATAAAAACAAATAAACAAAATGTTATGAACGATAAAAAAAAACATGCAGATTTTCAGGATGAATATAGAAAATCATCGAATTTCGGAAAATTTCAGCAAGAGGAAAACCTTAAAATTAAAGGAGATGGCGAATTGAAGGTTGAGAAAGACGCTGAAATGAAAAACAAATCGGAAGGAAAGAAGATTTCACAAACACTGAAAGAAATAAATTCAGAAGAAGAATAAGACATTAAAACAAAATAGTCATGAAAATAGGAATTATAGGAAGTGGAAACATAGGAGGAAACCTTGGTAAACATTGGGCCAAAGCTGGCCACGAAGTATTGTTTACTTCCCGCCATCCCGAACAATTGAACCAATTGGTAAAAGAAGCAGGAGGGAAGTCAAAAGCCGTAAGCCTCGACGAGGCTTGGGAAGCCAATGCAGATGTGTATCTGTTGGCAGTTCCGTTCAAAGCAATAGATAAATTATCTGAACTCTATGCCGGGGAATACGGCAATAAGGTAATTATTGATGCAACAAATCCCTATCCGGAACGCGATGGCGAGATGGCGCAGGAAGTTCGCGACAGCAACCGAAATGCATCTGAATATACCGCTATGAAATTTGGAACAGCTAAGACCGCCAAGGCATTCAATACCATTTATGCAGAACATTTAAAAGATCAAGCTTTCAGAAATACCGATAAATTGGCAATTCCTTTTGCTGCGCAGGATGAAGATAGTAAAAAAGCTACCAAACAGCTTATTGAGGATATTGGTTTTGATGCTGTATATGTAGGCGGGCTGGAAGACACACATATAATGGACCCAGACCAAAAAATCTATGGAAAATCAACCAATAGGCAACATTTGGAAGAAATGATGCGAAAATAACACCATTCATATATAAATTAAAGTTTCGTTTTCTGATGTTGTAAATAATTCTATCTTCGGAAAACGATTTTTTTTATGAACACACCCTATGCCAGAGGAAAAATACGATAAATCACAAGAGCAGCAGCACATTGACGATGAATTGGAAAATTCGAAAGCTTCTGAGGCCGATTCAGCAAAATCGCACGGAGAGATTCTGAAACAGCAAATTATAGAAGGGCAGGAGACCTATGATAAAAGTCCAGTGAGTATTTTGCTGAGTTCCTTGACCGCCGGTTTGGAAATAGGTTTCAGCTACTTATTGATTTGTACCTTGTTTTTCTTTTTGGAAGGAAAGATTTCCGAAGATAGCATCATTAAAAGCCTTTCACTGGTATATCCCATTGGGTTTATAATGATTATCCTTGGGCAATCCATTCTTTTTACGGAACAGACTTCGTTACTAACACTTCCGGTTCTCAACAAAAAACGTAGCCTCGGCAGCTTATTGAGGCTTTGGGGATTGGTTATTTTGGGTAATTTAATTGGGGGCTATTTAATAGCTTTCTTAATGGTCTGGATTGGGCCAAAGCTGGGGATTTTTGAATTAAATACCATTGAAAAAATTGCAGTACACGTTACCGATTATCACGGCAGCGTTATACTTGTGAGTGCTATACTCGCGGGCTGGTTGATGGGGCTGCTCTCCTGGTTGGTAGCCGCCTCCAAAGATACATTAAGCCGTATATTGATTATTTATATAATCACCGCCGTACTTGCATTTACAGGCTTACACCACAGTATTGTAGGAAATGTGGAAGTGTTTGCCGGACTAATAAGTTCCCCAAAAATTATTTTTGTGGAGTACCTTTCCTTTATAGCATTGGCACTATTGGGCAATGCCCTGGGAGGTGCCTTCTTCGTTGCACTTCTAAAATACCGTGCGTTTGTTTACGATGTGAAAGGTTGATATAGTTCTTCTGGGTGAAATAGAAAAAAAAATCCCTCCGAAGAGGGATTTTTTTAATGTTTTAATTTAGCGAATGGTAACTATAATTAACCTGGGTTAATATTAGCTCCTGGTTTTGGCTTAACCTTTGGCTTCGGTTTTGGCTTAGCAGCCTGGGGCTTTTTCTTGGGCTTGTTGCCATCATCTTTGGGCGGCATATCTGGTGGTGTTGGCATAATTGAAAGGGTTTTAGTTAGACAATATATAAATATAATCATTTAATGGATACCTTTTATTTTTTTATCCTTAAATCCTCGAAACTTTTTGAATTTAAGTAACTTAGCAAAACTAACCAGACTGTATGAAATTAAAATCCTTTTTTAAGCAGTGCCATGAAAAGGAAGTCTTTAAAATGTTGTCCATTTATATAGTATCTGCATGGGTAATTTTGCAGGTACTTTCCATTACTTGGCAACCTTTGGGGCTTCCCCAGAAATCTGTTGCTTTCTTAATTATCGTACTGCTGCTTTGTTTTCCCCTTTATATATTTTTTCTATGGAAATTTCGTGTTGCGCCGCTACATAAAACGGAAACGGAAATTGACGAAAAGGAGAAGAAGAAAAGAACCGCTTTTCAAAAAATGTATTTCTCTTCCTTGGGCATCATTACTTCTTTATGCGTAATTGCTGTTTTTCTAATAGTTAATAGGAATTTTTCACAAACAGATTCCAACATCCTTCCCAAAGTAGTAAAAAGCGATAAGATTGCAGTGCTCAAGTTTGGAAACAATACGGGCGACCCACAATATGATATAGTAAGCAAAATGGCTGCTGACTGGATTATCCACGGTATAACCGAAAACAACGTGGCGCAAGTAATAACGCAAGATCAGGTAGATGAATACCGAAGTATTTTAAAGGGAAAGAATATCGAGGAAAATGAAAGCACCATTGTTAAGGAATACTTAAAGCCAAGTAAAATTATTTCCGGAAATTTTTTTCTGAAGAACGGAAACCTTCTTTTTCAGGGAATGCTTACTGACGGAAAGACCAACAAAACCAATATTTCTTTTAAACCCACAGAGTGTGCGGCCGAAAATCCTTTGAATTGTATTGAAGAACTTAATGAATCCATAACAGGCTATTTCATAACGGAAGATCAGAAAAAGCTGATGTTGCAGGATGCGCCTCCAAAATATGACGCCTATAAATATTTGCTTGAAGCAAAATATAGCAATGACAATGAAGAATATATCAATTTATTAAACAAAGCCATTACTGCAGATTCTACCTATTTTGAACCGAAGGTTTTGCGCGTTGCCCACTATTACAATCTTGGTGAATACAAAACTGCAGATTCATTATTAAAGCAAATAAAGCCAGATTCCTATAGAAACAAACGGCAGTTGAACCTTTTAAATATGTACGAGGCCCTGCTAAAAGGGGAGAACCGCACGGTATATAAAACCATTTTAAAGGAGTATGAAATAGCGCCATTCGACATGCTAACCAATAAAACTGCGATGGTAATTGCGCTACAATACGTCAATAGGCCACAGGATGTGGATGCCATTTACAAAACGGTGGCTATGGACAGCATGAACCTTCAAAATTGTGCAGATTGTACCATACGTATCTACGTAAAAGCCTATGCCGATATTGAACTGGGTAAATACAGTTCGGCGATACAGCTTATGGAGAACACCCAGAAAGAGGTGGAGGCAAAGCTGTTGAACAGGCCTTTGGTAATTGCTTATATAAGGGCTGGAAAAGAGGAGAAATTGGATCAATTTTTCCGAAAAATAAATATCGTTTCAAGCCCAGCCGAGGCTCAAGAACTTTATCTGCAAGCGGGAAAGGAGTATTTGTTGAAAGGTGAAAAGGAGAAAGCCGTTGAATACTTCAATAAAATAATAAATACTGAAAAGGAAACGGTAGTCTCAAAAATGCTGGCCGATGCTTTTTTCTATCAAGAAGAATATGAAAAAGCACAGCGTATTTTAAAAGAAGTGTATTCACAGGAGCCGGAAAACAGTGATGTTTTGGTGAAATTGGCCATTAGCAACCAAAAGATTGGAAAAGTAGCTGATGCTGAAAAAAACCTAAACACTTTGGAAAATTTACGGGCAGACCACCAGTTTGGGGAAATAGATTACGCCCTTGGTCAATATTACGCCGCAACAGATAATGAAACAGAACTATACAAACATTTGCTAAAAGCCGCAGCCAATGGACATTTGTACCATTGGAAATTTTTTAAAAACGATCCCCAATTCATAGATTACAATAAAACAAAAGCGTTTGAGGAGGTTATGGACTTTTGGAAATAACCCTTAAACCTTTATAAAACCATATTGCAATGGCAAAACTCAAAAACGCACACGCACTATTGATTGGGGTAGGTGCCGATTTACCCGAAACCGTAACCGATGCCAAGGCGTTGTACAAAATATTGAGCGATAAGGAACACGGCAGTTATTACAAGAAAAACATAAAAAAACTTACCGGAAAGAAAGCAACGCGCCTAGGCATCCTCAAAGCCTTTGATGATCTGTTGGAACGAACCGATGAAGATTCCTCTGTACTGCTATTTTATTCAGGGCATGGTGGTATGTATAGCGATAATACCTTCATAAAGGATGAAGCCAAAAAGAAGCCTGAGGCCGAGAACCAAAAATATTTCCACCTGTGCCCCAATGATTATGACCCCAATAACTACAAAAACACGTGGATAAAGGCAGAAGAGATAAAATACAAGATTTCACAATTGAAATCCAGAAGGTTGATATTCTTTTTGGACTGCTGCCACGCTGCGGGAATGACGGCTGGGGTTTCGGGCTTAAATTCTCAGCCCCGGCGTACCAATGCAGATGGTCTAGCCCAAAATTTGGACGATGGCCGTGGCATGACCATAGTTTCTGCTTGCCGGGCAGAGCAGTTGAGTGTTATTTTGGACGGTGACAAAAACAGCCTTTTCACCAAATGTATGATTGAAGTATTACGCGGAGACGCCAAATATGATGCAAGTGATCCCTTTGTACGCATATTTGAGGTAGTACAGTACATATTTAAAAAGGTGCCAGAGATATATCCAGATCAAAACCCATACGCGAACCTTCAAGTATTTGAGGATTTTGTGGTGAGCTTTGCTTCAAAATTAATAGATGAAAATGCAGATGAAGCTGAAATTGAAGCTTTAGCAGAAGCTTCTAATACTCCTAAAAAAGAACCTGTTACAAAATTTAGGGAAACAGAAAACAGTAATAGTGCCATTCTGTTTGTGCATGGCTTTTCCGGGGATGCAGAAAACACCTTTTCGGAAGCACCAAAACTGTTGATGGCCAATGAAGATATGGACGGTTGGGATATGTTTCCGTTAGGTTATAGCGGCAACATAGTGCCCGAAATGGGTAAGAATATCTGGGCTTGCGCAAGTGATATAAAGCGTAATTCAGACTTTTTGCTTACTTCAATAAAAAATAAGTTTTCCAAGTATAAGCGTATCGCCATTGTTGCACACGATTTGGGAGGCATAGTAGCACAGCAGGCTTTACTGGAACTTGAAAAGCATGATTTGGACAGAATAAGCCATGTGCTTTTCTTTGGAACACCCAGTAATGGTTTGCCCGAAATTGAGCTAAAAAACTTTTTTACATATAGCGCCGAGGAAAAGGAGCTGAAGGAGGGGAGTCCCTATATGCAAAGGCTTAGAAATGCTTGGAATGGAAAATTTCAACACAAATATCCCTTTAAATTTAAGACCATTGCCGCCACAGAGGATGCGTATGTACCCATGAGCTCTAGCTTGGAGCCATTTCCGAAGGAGTTTCAAGAGGTTGTGGAAGCGGATCACTTTTCCTTGGTGCAGATTGACGACATAAATGACGATAGTTATCAGTTATTGCTGAATAGCTTAATGAACAAGAGTTTCCTCAATACATTTTCAAATAAGGAAGAAATAAATATTGCTTTAGGAGAATACAATGCTGTAATAAATTCGTTGTTACCCAACTTGAAAACCCTTGACAGCAAAGGCTTGGAGCGATTGATGTACGCCTTGGAAGGCGCCGGGAGAGAGGATGAGGTAACAAAAATATTGGAGGAGCATCCACTGGCAAAAGATAATTCCAAATTGTTGGGTATTTTAGGAGAACGCTACAAACGCCAATACCTTAACAGTTCAAGTACAGAAGATTTAAAGAAGGCTTTAAAACATTATGTTGAAGCTCTTAAAATAGCTGAAGAAAAACAAGATTATTCCCAAATCTATTTTCACGCCATAAATCTAGCATTTTTAAACCTGCAGCAAGAAGATAAAGCAGCAATGGTAAGCTATGCAGATCAAGCATTTGAAGCCACCGAAAAAGATCCGTTTCCGAGTTTGTGGAAATTGGCGACGCTTGGGGAGTTATTTCTTTACAAGGGAGATTTTGAAAAATCTAAGGACCATTATACAAAAGCGGCATCGATGGCCGACCTGCGCCAAAAAATTTCCATACACGCTAATGCCTATAATGCATACGTAAGCTTAATGCAGACTGATAATCCTACTGATCCATTTATTAAGTTCTTAAAGCTTCAATTTTTAACGTAGTAAATATTTTAGGGGAAAGTAGTTTGAGAATTCACTGTTGGGTTATAAGTATAAACAAATGGGTATGTTTCAAAATATTCTATTTTACATAATATAAATTATAGAACGCATAAAGCAAATAGCTCATACCGCGTATTTTACATAAAATCAGATATTGCTTCACGCCGTAAGCTATATCGTCAGCTTTTAAGCAACCAAGGTTATTTGCGGTTCATACCAACCCCATATTTTATCATATCAGATTTATAACCTTTAAAGAAATCGTCAACAATAATGTAAAAGCCTATTTGTTGTTCCTAAAATTCACAGCTAATATAATTTGTCGGTATATAAAATTACTCTCTGTTAAATCTAAATATATTATCAACTAAATTCTCATCAGTTCTTGTTCCATAAGGATCAATAGCAATGTAATTGGGAATTTCGCTTACTATTAACTTAACTTCAGTGATTTCTTTATTGATTTGATTTGACTCATAATACAATACGGAGCTACCCTCTTTAACTAATGATGGATGCGTTGTAAAGGCTCCAATTTTAATAGGTTCGTTTATTCCTATTTGGATTATTTCTCCATTATTTATCGTTTCAAAACGCTTCGCTTTTACGGTTGCAGTAATTTCATAAGTACCATTTTCTAAGGCTACATAAGAACTCTTCACAATGCTTAAGTCATACGTTATTACTTTTTTAAACCAGTCGTCAATTAAATGATGCTGCTCTTTTGGTGTAACGTCATAAACCAAATCCAAAAATTCAATAGTATTTGCTTCCAAAGTATTACTGTTACGATATTTATCGCTTATTGTTTTTAAAACATGGTTTACTTTTTCTTCGCTGATAAGGTCTCGCAATGCGAGCATAACGTTTAATGTTTTTCCATAAGAAATATAACCTTGACCAAGTACTTTATAAACTGGTGGTTCTAGCTCACTTGCAAAAGATCTTCCTGAAAAATAACGACTTCTAGCATTTTCACTCAATTCATAAACAGCACGTTTGCCATACATTTTTTCCATGACAACGGCTTCGGTATATTTTGCAAACCCTTCTACAAAAATAGACCCACCTGCTACTGGTTTTGCAGATAGCGTATGTCCCCAATATTGATGTGCTACTTCATGGATGGTCCTTTTAGCAACCAAATTGAAAGTTTCTTCGTTTCTAACATCTGCTAAATATAATCGGTCTTCAACCATACTTATCACTCCTGGATGTGCAAAGCCTCCAAATGACCAATGTGAAGGAATTTCTGCTATTCTAACATAATCGAAAGCATAGTCTCCAAAGTTTTCCTCACAATAATCTATGGTTTTTTTGGTGCTGTTTTCAATGTCTTCAATGTTAAATGAATGAGCTTCATCGAAATACTGCTCAATAGAAATGCCTTTGTAATCCACTTTTTTAGCTTTATAGTTTGCTGAAAAATAAGCGATCATTGGAATGACTTTATTCTTAGTTTTATAGTGAAAGTAATTTCTATTATTTTCTGACCATTGTTTTACCAAGTTACCAGAACTCATTGCCGTTTGGTTGATACTTGTAGATACAATAGTTTCAAAGTTTATTTTTTCATTGTTAAAATCTTCAAGAGCAATATGTTCATCTGAAATGATTTCTTCTTCACGCTTTGGCAAATTTCTCTTTTTCCGTTCTACTTTGTCAGTAATTTCTAATCCAGAGCTATAGCCCAATAGAGGTTCGAAATCTCTGTGTGTTATATAAGTACCATTATTTACAATGGTTTTGTCTTCTTCATAACCTTTAAGTTCATGTTTTAATTCAAAAATATAGCGTACAGTATCGTTGGGCTGTAACGGTTTTTCAAATTGAAATATATAAATACCATAGACACTATTATGTGTTAATAAATTTGCATTTTCAATAGCGATGGCTTCTAAAGGAAGACGCTCCGTGACAAATACTTTTGACAAGGGCTGGTCACTTCCGTTTTTCAACATATAATCTGCTTTTATGGTATAGCGTCTACTTTCAGGAAAAATAGCAACTTCTGTTTTTCTGGATATGGCATACGGTCGCTCTAAATCTTCATACTGTTTGAATTTTTTTTCATATTGTTCTCTAAATTCTAAATTGTCATCTGTTGTTACATAATCTGAAATGATATTCAAATTATAAAAAACCACACTTCCGAAGCTTATAAATACTATGATTAATAATGAAAAAGATACTTTTTGAAAATTTGAAAAACCACTTTTAAGTGATTTTAGTTTGGTCGGAAAATTAGACACTACGCCTCTATTCCAAATTTTAAAAGAGACGAATACCAGCAACAATCCAAAAGATAACCAATAGATTGCCAAATGGTTAAATAGGTTTAATGCACCATAAAAACCATTCATATTAGTATAAGAAATTCTAGGCATGAACCCAAGACTTGTTAAAGGGTGTTCAAGTCCAATTGCATCAGATTTTAAACTTAACAGCACAAACAAACCAAAAACACCCATACCTAAGTATTTGCTTTTTGCCAAACTGTTAATAAATAAACCAATCATACTAAATACAGCAAGTTGCAATCCGTAATGATAATATAAGGATGCATATTGGCTAAACTCAAAATTTGTGTAGTTTAAGCGTACCTGAAACAGGATGCACATTATAATTCCAGTGGTAATTAAAATAACTGGTAACAATAAAATGGCAAAGAACTTAGAGAGAAAGAACACACTATTTTTTGTCGGTACGGCATCAACAATTAAGTTGAAGTTCAAGCTGCGCTCTTTCCAAACAATTTCGGAACAATAAAAAATAATTAAAATGAGGCTAAAAAGCGTTAACGGGTTTACAATTAAACTTATGAGTTGATTTGTAAATGGATATTGACTCACGCCATATTCTCCACCACTAATAACTGTGCTATATAATTCTGAAAACACAATAGCTAACCACATAATTAATACGGCAATAAATGGCAAACTTTTAAACACACTTTTCAATTCTATCTTGAGCAAAGAGAAAAATGCTAGATACTGTGCTTTAAAATTATGTATTGTCTGTAAAGGGTTATACGCTATTAATAGGTTATTTTGGCTCTTTACTTTTTTGGTTTTATTTACTTTTTTAGAGATTTTTCTAAAAGAGAACAATCTGTAAGTACCAAATAAAATAGCCAAACCTACAACTATCCAAACTAATCTATTCCATAAAAACAATCCGGAAAAAGATAGTAATTGTGAGTTTTTTTGAAAAGGTGTCCAGTATTGTGTTTGTTCAAAAAAAGCAGCAATACCAAATGGATCTGCAACTGCAGCAATAGCCATACTTTCTGGTGATGCTGGAACGGCTTGTGCCAATAATGGCGAATTTAGAAAGAGGGAACTTACAAAATATAACATATAAACAAAAACGGCACTTACATAGGTTGCAATACTATTTTTTGTTAAGGTACAAACAGAAAATATGATGGCAGAACATATAAATATGTTAGGCACTACTATATATAACCAAGGTTGTACATAAGTTAGCAATTGAAATTTGCCTAAACGTTCTGCATCTAAATCAGAAAAATAGTTTCCGAAGATATAGCCTAATATAAATGGTGTAAAAGCCAAGACACTAAAAATAAAGGTACCTATAAACCGACTCCAGAAGTAATGTGCCTTTTGTATTGAAGAACTGTAAATGAGCGATTCCATATTATATTGCTTATCTCTAAGCATAGCACTAATGGCAAAGAACATGATGATAAAAACACTTCCTAAAGTAAACAAACTTGTGTGGAAATATACTTGATATACAGAATTATAATTAACACCTGTTGGTGCAAACCCTTGTCTACCAACAAAAACACCCAAGCATAAAAATAGAACAGCGAACATTGGAAATGCACGTTGTTTAAACTGATAAAAAACTTCAAATTTTAATAATTTTGTAAACATAACTTATTGCATTTTTACTGAATTATTAAAAAGCATAGCGAAATAAAAATCTTCCAAATTTGGTGTAATAGCTTCAAAACTATCTTCAGGTATATAATCTGATAGCACTCTAATTTGTGTATCACCTGCAACTAATTTTGTTGAGATGACATCGAATGTTTTTTTATACACTTCAATGTCCTTTTTAGGTACCATCTTTGTCCATATTTTACCTTCAATACTCGCCACTAAATCTTTCGGATTTCCCTCAGAAATAATTTCACCATTAGATAATATGGCCATTTTCGGGCATAAGTTTCTAACATCTTCTACAATGTGTGTGGATAAAATAACAATAACGTTCTCCCCTATTTCACTCAATAGGTTTAAAAAGCGATTGCTTTCTTCTGGATCTAAGCCTGCTGTTGGCTCATCAACAATAATTACTTGCGGATTTCCTAATAAGGCTTGTGCAATCCCAAAACGTTGACGCATACCACCAGAAAATGTATACACTGATTTTTTTCTGTGTTGATACAAATTAACCTGTTGCAACAATGCTGTTACTTGCTCTTTACGTTGCTTTGTATCTAATATTCCTTTTAAAACTGCTAAATGATTTAACAATTTTTCGCACGAAATCTTTGGATACACACCAAACTCTTGTGGTAAATAGCCTAAATGTTTTCTTATATTTTCTGGTTTTTTAATGATATCAGAACCATTAAAGAAAATACTTCCAGAAGAAGGCTCTTGTAAGGATGCAATGGTTCGCATTAAGGAAGACTTACCAGCTCCATTGGCTCCTAACAAACCAAACATTCCGTTGGTAATTTCTAAATTAATGTCGTTCAATGCCCTGACACCATTAGGATAGGTCTTGCTTAAATTATTGATTTGTAACGTATTCATAACTGTTGATTTTTAATTGATGTGCTGTTTTAGTTTTAATTTGTGACAAACATAAATTGAAGAAAGCCTCCTTTATAATTTATATGATGTATAACATTATAATAAAGTCATATGTAATGAAAAACAGCATCAATTCTGTTCGTGCAAAAAACAATAGCGTTGAATTGCATTTTACTAGTGTCTATCAACTTTCTTGTTAATGCAGGATTACATACATACTTTTGTTCTATGGTTGAGTACATCAAAAAATACAGAGCCTTTTTAATTGCACTAATTATCATACCCATATTTTATATGTTGGATTATTTTGGTGTTATAAATGTTCCAGATGATGATCCAATTGAAGTTATATTAATCACCCTGTTTTGGTGCTTGGCGATTGCCTTGCCTATTCATAATTACAACTATTTAAAGCGTAAAGGTGTTACCATTCTTAAGGTTATAGTGCTGATTGTTGTTTTTATCGTAGCATTAGGTGTGGATACTTTAATGGATATGCCAGATAACCCAGTGACTTTTATACTACTAATGGGGTTTTGGATAGGTGTTGTGTATTTGCTGATTCCTTCATTCATAAAAAAGTATTGGAAACTTATTGTACTTATCTATTTACCGTTATTTATTTATTTTCTTTATTTAAGGCTGTTTTCTGGTGGTTTAGAAGCCTATTTAGAAATTAAGAAAGATTATCCATTCTACGTGTTCTTTTTACCCATTCCAGTTTTATTTTTCGTTTGGGTTTATGAACAGTGGAAATGGTTTAGAGATTTAAAAGCTGAAAAATCTAAAACTGAACTTTCCCTTTTAAGAACGCAGATAAATCCTCATTTTTTCTTTAACACCTTAAATAATCTGTATGCATTAACAGTTAAAAACTCGGAGAAAGCACCAGAAGTAATTTTAAAGTTATCGGATATGATGCGATATACCATTTATGAAGGTGAAAAGGACATGGTAAAAATTAAGGACGAAATAGAATATTTAAATAATTACATTGAATTACATAAAATACGATATAAAAAGTCTGTAGAGATTACATTTAACCATGATGTGGATACAAGTTTAACTATTGCTCCTTTACTGTATATTATTCTTTTAGAAAATGCCTTCAAACATGGCATTGAAACTTTAGCTGAAAACGCTTTTATACATATTAACTTAAATGAAGAAACAGATTTCATTGTTTTTTCAATTGAAAATAATTTTGATCCTAATGAAATAAGCATATCAAACGGAATAGGATTACAAAATTTAAAAAGAAGACTATCTTTATTATATAAAAATAAACATGAATTAAAAGTGGATGTATCAAATAACCTATATAAAACAACCTTAAAGATTGCTAAACATGCTTAAGTTTATAATTATTGATGATGAACCGTTGGCTCATGAAATAATTGAAGAGTTTTGTAGCATGTTACCACATTTACAATTAGAAAAAAATTGCTACAGCGCTATGGAAGCCATGCAGTACTTAAATGAAAATACTGTCGATTTTATTTTTTTGGATATTAATATGCCTAAATTAAAAGGTTTAGATTTTTTAAAAACATTATCAAATCCTCCAAAAACCATAGTTACAACGGCTTATAAAGAGCATGCAATTGAAGGTTTTGAGTTAAACGTTGTAGATTATATTTTAAAGCCTTTTAGTTTTGACCGTTTAGTGAAAGCTGTAAATAAAGTTTCTGAAACACAATTGTCCAAAACAGTCTCAAAAGAATTTACCCCTGAAACCTTCACGCGATTCTTTATAAAAGGTGATAAAAAGCATCATCAAATAGATTTGAAAGATCTCCTTTATATAGAAGCTTACGGAAACTACACCAAACTATTTTTAAAGAATGAAATGATTATTAGCCACGAAAAAATATCGTATTTTGAATCTATTTTAAATAACGATAATTTTTTAAGAGTTCATAAATCGTTTCTTGTTGTTGTAGATAAAATTAAATTTATAGAAGGTAATCGTATTTTAATAGACGATTATAAAATTCCTATAGGACAAACATACAAAAGCAATGTAAATAAGCTATATAACAGTTAATTACCATTCCACACATGTTACGCTTTCCTCCTATGGTTCGACTACGCTCACCACAGGCCAGTCGCATAAAAAGTTTTCTATTAACATTGCAGAAGAAAATTTTAGAATAAATTTTTTCGAGACACTATAGTAACAACTTCCGCTTTTAACCAAACCGACGAAGGAGATTCGCAAACACCTAATTATCAAATAGAAATGAAGCGAGTAAACCTCAAGTTTCATAACGAGAGAAGAATATATTAATAAGGTTTAAAAAGAATAACTAGAATAATAAATATACCTATTAATGTAAAGTGTAAAGTATTTATAGCGTATTTATAGCGTATTTATAGCGTATATATAGTATGTTTATAGTATGTATATAGCGTAAATAACATATTTCATATTTATAGCTATCCCATTATAATTTCATTTTTGCAATAAAACTATAGCACATCCATACTAGCGGAAATGTTCAATAGATTGTCACCCTGTGCTCACAATAACGGTTGATAGCATTCACCAAAAAGTAAATTACACCGTTGCGCTATAGATTACCGGCATTTTTCCTTTCCATTTAGCCCATAAATCGGAATCATCGATTAAACGGGCCATAAAGTGGGCCACATTTATCCGGCTTACTTTGCCTGCATTAAAAATGGCGCTTCGTGTTGGAGAAGGATAAATTTTATAATCCGTTACCATTTCCTCATTTATCAAACCATCGGGTCGCACTGCTGTCCATTCAACATAGGGATTATTTTGCCCAATTTCAATACGCAAATAATCCGCCGCTTTTTCGTTGTCAACATGCGGCGGCAGCAACAAGCGAAGCAACCCAATAACACATTTTTGGGCGAAGGAAATAGATTCGTCTAAATCGCGATTGCGGTTTCCTGTGGTGTTCATCAAAATAAATTTCACTGCCCTTTGCGGTTTATTGAATTTTATCGCATCGCATAACCGTCGCGTAACATCCGTTACCAATTTTCTAGGTTGTCCATAAATACCTTTCCAGGTTAGATTGTGCCCAAGACAAGACGCCACGGCATCACAATCCTTTACTATTTCGCGCATTTCGGCATCACTTAAATCCAAAACACTGGCAGTTATTATTTGAAGATTATCATTCGTTTTCCAAGCGTCAGGAAGTTTTTCGGGAGATCGTACAATTATTTTCACCCTGTGGTTTAGCATTAAAAGTTGTTCCACTAATTTACTGCCCGTGGCACCACTTGCTCCTACTACTAAAATTGTCATATTGCATTATTTGGATGGTTACTCTATTTATAGGACGAACTACTTCGGTAATTGTTTCTTATTTTAATATAGCTGTATGTATTTAATAAGCAGCTATTTATCTATTAATGATTAAATATAAATAATTATTTAGAAAAAGAAATTCGGCTTCGTTATTAATAGCTTGTTTAATAAAATATAATCAATAAATCATACATTTTTCCGAAGTATATCCAAAGCCGTGAAAAAAGAAGAAAGACTAAAGAAACCAAAAAGAAGTCATTATAACAGAATAGACAACAGACAACAGACAACAGACAACAGAATACAGACTACCGCCCCACGCCTAACTCCTCCGAAGCACCTCCAGCGGTGAGCTCCGTAAAACCTCTCGAATATTGCTCAACCCAATCCCCAAAACCAAAAGTGATATACCCGGCAAGAAAATCAGGAACGGAATAAGCGAAGGCATAAAGGGTTCTTCAAATACAAATATTGCCAATAGCAAGCTGCTAAGTAACGCCAAAAGGATACCCAAGAGACTTCCCAAGATTCCCAAAAACAGATACTCCAGGGCGGTAATAGCGATTATTTGTTTGTTTTTTGCACCCAGAGTGCGCAGTAGCACACTTTCCTTTATGCGCTGGTATTTGCTGGTTCGCACGGAGCCTATCAACACTATAATCCCGGTTAGAATACTGAAAAACGCCATAAAGTTGATGATCCAACTTACCTTGTCCAATATATCTTCTATTACAGTAAACATCTGTCTTAGATCTATCACAGACACATTGGGGAATTTCTTCACCAAGTCACGTTGCAACTTGGCCGAACTTTCCTCTGTTGGCGCATAGGTTGACAATACATTAAATTGTGGCGCATTTTCCAAGACTCCTTTTGGGTAAACGATAGAGAAATTGGGTTGCAAGGTAGTCCAATCCACTTTTCGAATGCTGCTAACAACCGTTTCCATAAGCACCCCCTGCACATTGAAAACCAGTGCATCGCCTAGCGTTACATTGGCATCTTCGGCTAGGTTTTCGGAAATAGAGATTTGGATTTTATCACCCTGTTTGTGCTCAGCAACCCACTCCCCTGCTACAATTTCCTCAGACTTTGTAAGGGCACTGCGATAAGTGGTTCTAAATTCGTGGTTTAAAAGCCAGCCTTTTATTTGGGCTGTAGTATCGACTCGTAAGCTGCTTACCAACTCATTTTTAATGCTGTGCATCCGCATGGTAACCAGCGGAATATTATTCAATACATTCACATCATTTGCTTTAAAGGTATTCATCACCTCTGTTACTTGGTCTGGTTGCACATCCAAAGTTATCAAGTTTGCACTTTCTGAGGTTTGGCCGATGGTTGCTTTATCCAGCAAAATATCCTTTGTGAAATATAGTGTACTGATTAAAAAAGTTCCCAAACCAATGGCTACCAATAGCACTATGGTTTGATTGTTAGGCCGAAATAAATTCAGTAAACTTTGCCGTGTGGTAAACCGTGCGCCTTTTGGAAAATAGGTTTTAACCAATTTCATGGTTCCACTTGCAATACCTGCTAGCACTCCGAAGGTTACAAGAATACCGCCAATAAAGGCTAATGCAAATAACCAATCTTTCAGCAACCAATAGGAAAAGGCGTAAAGAAATAAAACAACTAAAGCAATAACGCCATAGGTGGCTTTTTTTGATTGTTTTGAGGATTCCCCGCTAAAGCGCAGCACTTCCAATGGCGAAACGTACCAAGTTCGCAATAACGGTAGCAAGGCAAATAAAACCGACATCACTAAGCCCAAGAGAACGCCCATGATTATAGGTTGGGCAGAAATGCTAATAATTATATCGAAGGGTAAAAACTCTTTTAATACAAAGGGGAAAAGTTCCTGCAGCCCCACTCCTATCGCAGTCCCGATGATACCTCCTAAGATGCCTATTCCTGCAATCTGAATCAGAAATATTAAAAAGCTTTGTTTTCTGGATGCACCCAAACATTTTAAGACGGCAATTGCCTTTACTTTTTCCTTAATATAGATATTAACCGAGCTGGCAATTCCTACGCAGCCCAGCAAAAGTGCAATAAAAGCAGTTAAGTTAAGAAAGGAACTAACATTGTCATACCTGCGCCCCAATCTGCTGCTGGTGCTAGTGTGCGTATCCAAATCTGTATTTTCTGCCTCGAGCATCGGTTGCAAGCTGTCTTCAAGTGCCACCAGATCTACATTGGGTTGTTTGTAATAATATTGGTATTCCTTCCGGCTTCCAAACTGTAATAATTCGGTATCGGCCACAAGCCTATATGGAATTATAACCAAAGGCGCTACTGAACTGGAGACGGCATTATTACCGGGAATAGCATTTAATGCGCCAGCGATGGGCAGGGTTATTTCACCTATTTTTATTGAATCGCCAGCTTGAAGGTTGTATTGCAACATCAAGGTAGCATCTACCAAAGCACTGCCTAAAGCTTGATAGGAAGTAGCGGCGCCAACAGGTTGTGTTTTAAGCTCTCCATAAAAAGGAAAATCCCCCTGCAAACCACGCACACGTACTAATTTAGTGCCATTGTTTTTGGGGAAAGCCACCATCGACACAAAGTTTACTTCCGAAGCATCTGGGTTTAATGAATCAATAATTGCTTGTGCGCGTTCGTTGGGAAGCTGATCACTATCAATCGTAAAATCGGCCCCCATCAACGATTTTGATTGTCGTTGGATATTATCGGTAAGGTTTTGGCTGAATAACTGTATGGAAACCACGGCAGCAATCCCCAAAATAATGGACGCCATAAACAGTAGCAATCGCGCTCTGCTCGCCTTTGCATCGCGCCAAGCCATCTTAAAAAGCCAAGCGTTGTTTAAGTTTGATTGTAACTGAGGTTTGTTCAAATTGTTGCAGTTGTTTCATTCGTTAAAATCTTACCACCTTTCAATCTTAAAATTTGCTGTGTTCTTACTGCTAAATCCAAATCGTGGGTTATGATCACAAGCGTGGTACCTGCCTGTTCATTGAGTTCAAAAAGTAACTGTATTACCTTCTCTCCTGTTTCTTCGTCAAGATTTCCGGTAGGTTCGTCTGCAAATAAAATTGAAGGCTTGTTGGAAAATGCCCTTGCCACCGCTACCCTTTGTTGTTCGCCCCCAGACAGTTGTGATGGATAGTGGTGAACGCGATCTGCCAGACCCACTTTTTCTAATAGTTCCTTTGCTCTGCTATCAGCATTTTTTGCGCCTTGCAGTTCCAAAGGCACGCTTACATTTTCAAGCGCCGTTAAGGTTGGCAATAATTGAAAGTCCTGAAAAATAAACCCAACTTCCTCATTGCGCAGTTGTGCGCGTTCATCCTCGTTGAGGCTGCTTAAATTATGTCCGCATAATTCCACCGTCCCAGCACTGGGGGTGTCTAAGCCTGCAGCTAAACCTAATAAAGTTGTCTTTCCACTTCCAGAGGGCCCAACGATAGAGAATGTTTGTCCTTTTTTCACTTCAAACGAAACATTTTGAAGAACCGTTAATTGCTTCGAACCGTTTTTATAAGTTTTCTCCAGCCCGTTAATCTTTAATATCTTTGTCATTTAAATTTTATAATATTTCTCGATCTTATGCCGAAGCCCAAAATTACGCAAACCCTTTTAGATACAATAGTTTCCAAGTCTCAGAACCTCTTAAAGTTTTGTTATTTCTTGACTGTTTTTATAGTGCTATCCTGCGGAAATAACACAAAAACGAAAGCCGTTGTAGATACAAACGAAAATACCACTACCGAAACCGAAGCTTCAGCAACCACTACAAACAAAACCATCCTCTTCTTTGGGGACAGCATTACTGCTGGCTATGGCCTGGATGATACCAACGATGCGTTTCCGGGAATTATTCAGACTAAAGTTGACTCCTTGGGCTTGAATTATGAAGTCGTAAACTCTGGGGTTAGCGGGGAAACTTCCGCCGGCGGCAGAAGCAGAATTGATTGGATCCTCAATCAGGACATAGATATATTTGTTTTGGAACTAGGCGCAAACGATGGACTACGTGGAGTTCCAATTTCTGAAACCAAAGCTAATCTACAGGCAATTATAGATGCTGTTAAAACAAAAAGCCCAGATACAAAGATTGTTTTGGCAGGAATGCAATTGCCACCCAATATGGGGCAAGATTATACCACGCAGTTTCGCGCTATTTTTTCTGATTTGACTATGGAAAATAATATTGCCTTCATTCCCTTTATTTTAAAGGATGTAGGGGGTGTTAAGGAATTAAACCAGAATGACGGGATACATCCCACTGCCGAAGGACATAAAATTGTTGCCAATACTGTTTGGGAGGTGTTGGAGCCTGTGTTGTAGTTGCCATAGTGTATAGCAAGTATAGACTCAATCAATAAATTTTAACCACAGAGGAACAGTGGACATAGAGAAATCAATGAGCAATAAGTTCACCGTTTTGCGTTTCACACTTCAGGATTCAGGACTCACGACTCACAATTCAACAATTCACTTCACAACCATTTCTTTCTCTTAAAATACCAAAGCAGACCAAAAAACACAAGAATCATTGCGGCCCAAAGGTAGTAATAGCCATACCTTAAGTGTAGTTCGGGCATATGCTCAAAGTTCATCCCATAAATACCGGCCATAAAGGTTAAAGGAATAAAAATAGAAGCCATGATGGTAAGCACCTTCATCACTTCGTTCATTTTGTTGCTGATGGTAGTCATGTACATATCCATCAAGCCCCAGATCATATCGCGGTATATTTCAACACTTTCGTTTACTTGGATAATGTGGTCATAAAGATCACGTATATATTTGTTGGTGCGTTCTTCAATGAGGGGGCTTTCTATTTTTTCCAATCGGTTTATTACTTCACGCAATGGTAAAACTGCTTTTCTAATTTTTAGGATTTCTTTTTTAAGTTCTTGGATTTCCTCAGTCATGTTTTCATCATCCTTATCATCAAAAAGATTGTCTTCAAGTATTTCCACTTTATTGCTCAAAAATTCAACTACCGTAAAGTAATTGTCAACAACGGCATCAAGTATGGCAAACATCAAATAATCAGAACCATAGCCTCTAATTCTCCCTTTTCCGTGTTCCAGCCTATCTCTCAAGTCGCCAAAGACATCCCCTTCTGCTTCTTGGAAAGTGATTACATAATCACTCCCAACTACCATACTTATATGCTCGTTTGTTAGATGCTCATTTTCATCATAGTGCAGCATTTTAAAAACGATAAACAAATACTCCTCATATTCATCAATTTTTGGGCGTTGATTAGTGGTAACAATATCTTCCTGGATTAGCGGGTGCAATTCAAAATGGTTACCAAGGGTAACAATATCATCGGTGTTGCTGAGACCGTTTACATTAATCCACGTTATGTTGCTGGAATCTTCATATGTAAATGCTTCTTGTATATTGTTGGTCTCAAAGCGGTCATAATGCTCTTTGGAATAATCAATAATGTCCAGTTCCGTAACCGTAGTGGTTTTTTTACCGGTATAGGTTACCGTTCCCGGAGAAAGGTTTCTTGCTCTTTTGGGTTGAATTTTGGTGGTTTGCGGTTTTTTTCTTCTTCGTGCGGCCATAAAAAACGTTGATTATTTTTTAAAGGTAGGAAAAAGTAAAAAGATTATTCCACTTTATGGCGTTGCCGAAGTGTTTTCTCCACATCGCTCAACGTAAAACCCTTTGCCTGAAGCAAAATCATATTATGAAAAAGCAGGTCGGCGCTTTCATCAAGAAAAAGATTATCGTTGCTATCTTTTGATTCAATGACAACTTCCACTGCCTCTTCGCCTACTTTTTGGGCAATTTTATTGATACCTTTTCGGAAAAGGGATGCAATGTAAGAATCTTCATTTTCCGAATTATCCTTTCTGTTTTGAATGATGCTTTCCAAATCTGAAAGAAAGCCAAAACTCGAAACGTTATCTTCGTTCCAGCAGGTGTCGGTTCCTTTGTGACAAACGGGCCCAACAGAGTTCACTTTTATTAATAGTGCATCTTTATCACAATCAACAGCAATGGAAACAAGCTCCAGAAAATTGCCACTCTCCTCCCCTTTTGTCCAAAGTCTCTGTTTGCTTCGGCTGAAAAAAGTAACCTTTTTTAATTGGTTGGTTTTCAAAAATGCTTCTTCGTCCATATAGCCAAGCATAAGCACTTTGCTGGTATTTGTGTCTTGGATTATGGCCGGTACAAGGCCATCGCTGTATTTTTTAAAATCTATTTCCATCTAATTTATAATCTAACAGGAATTTCCTGGGTTTTTAATTCTTTTTTCAAATTGTTTATAGTTATTTCCTTAAAGTGGAATACGCTTGCAGCCAAAGCTGCGTCTGCTTTTCCCTCAATAAAAGTATCTGTAAAGTGCTGAATGGTTCCCGCTCCGCCTGAGGCAATTATTGGAATGTTCAGCTCTGTTGAAAGTTTTGCCAAAGCTTCGTTAGCGAAACCGTTTTTCGTTCCATCGTGGTCCATGGACGTAAAAAGAATTTCACCAGCACCGCGCAGTTCCACTTCCTTTGCCCACTCAAACAGATCCAGATCTGTTGGCACCTTTCCTCCCACTAAATGCACTTTCCAATTGCCGTCAATCTGTTTTGCATCAATGGCCACCACAACGCACTGCGAGCCAAATTTTGAAGCCAGTTCATTGATCAACTGTGGATTTTTCACTGCAGAAGAATTCACCGAAACCTTATCGGCACCATTGTTTAAAAGGATTTCCACGTCTTCAACGGAAGAAATTCCTCCGCCAACAGTAAAGGGAATATCGATGGTTTCTGCAACCTTTAAAACCAATTCGGCCAAGGTTTTCCTGCGCTCCTCAGTTGCCGAAATATCCAGAAAAACAAGTTCTTCAGCTCCGTTTTCAGAATAGAATTTTGCCAATTCTATCGGATCGCCGGCGTCGCGCAAATCTAAGAAGTTGACTCCTTTAACGGTTCGGCCATTTTTGATATCGAGACACGGTATAATTCTTTTAGTTAGCATTTAAAATGTAGTTTTCAAGTTGTTTTAAAGATATTCTATTCTCATAAATGGCTTTTCCAATTATCACACCTTCGCAACCAATTTCGGCGAGCTTTGGGAGTTCTTCAAAAGTTGAGATACCTCCCGAAGCAATTAGCTTCGTAGGTCTCGACTGCGCTCGACCTGACACTGTAATTTCTTTTAAAATTTTATGATACAAATCAAACGAGGGGCCTTGCAACATTCCATCTTTGCTGATGTCTGTGCAGATAACATATTCAATTCCATTTTCAACATATTTTCGAATAAATGGAATCAGTTCCAAAGCTGAATCCTCGGTCCATCCACTGATTGCAACTTTTTCATCTTTAGCATCGGCGCCCAAAATGATTTTAGTACTTCCAAACTTTTGCAGCCAATTTTTAAAAATTTCAGGTTTTTTTACGGCAATACTCCCGGCGGTAATTTGGCTGGCACCACATTCAAAGGTAATCCGCAAATCCTCATCAGTTTTTAGTCCGCCGCCAAAATCAATTTTTAAAGTTGTTTTTGAAGCTATTTCTTCCAAAATTTTATGGTTTACAATATGCTTGCTTTTGGCGCCATCCAAATCCACCAAGTGCAGGTACTTTATTCCGTGGGCCTCAAATTGTTTCGCAACTTCCAAAGGGTTTTCATTATAAATTTTCTTTGTGCCGTAATCACCTTTTGCCAATCGCACGCACTTGCCGTCTATGATGTCTATTGCTGGTATTATTCGCATAATATATTTCCCGCGAAGGCGGGAATCTCGTTTATAAGTTTAAAAAATTCTTTAAAATTTGTGCTCCGGCTGTACTGCTTTTCTCAGGGTGAAACTGAACGCCATAAAAATTATCCTTTTGTATTGCCGATGAATACTGAATTCCGTATTCGGAAGTTGCAATAGTTTCTTTACATAAAGGCGCATAATAGCTATGCACCAAATACATAAATTGGTTTTCTGAAATACCTTCAAACAAGCCGGATTTTAAATTTGAAATTTGATTCCACCCTATTTGAGGCACTTTCACTTCATTTGAAAAACGTTTCACTTCAACGTCAAAAATCCCCAAGCTTTTCGTATTTCCTTCTTCCGAAGAATTACATAACAACTGCATTCCTAAACAGATGCCCAAAACGGGTTGTTTTAATGTGGGAATTACTTGGTCCAAACCTGAAGTTTTCAGTTTTTGCATCGCGCTACTCGCCTCGCCCACTCCCGGAAAAATCACTTTATCTGCTTGGCGGATTTCAGCTTCATCATTACTCAAAATTGCTTCTACACCCAATCTTTTCAAAGCAAATTTGATGCTTTGGATGTTGCCCGCGCCATAATTAATAATTACCAGGCTCCCAGCGCCCAATGGGGGAGAGACTTTTAATTTTTTGTTTGTTTCTGCATTCATAATAGTTCCCCCTCCGGGGGTTAGGGGGCTTTTATAGCAAGCCTTTTGTTGATGGTAAAATCATTTTCTCGGCATCGCGTTTCACCGCCATTTTTATGGCTTTTGCAAAAGCTTTGAATATAGCTTCAATCTTGTGGTGTTCGTTAGTGCCTTCGGCTTTAATATTGAGGTTTGCCTTGGCGCCATCGGTAAAGCTTTTAAAGAAATGCTGAAACATTTCGGTTGGCATTTTTCCAATCATTTCACGTTTAAAGTCTGCATTCCAAACCAGCCAATTCCTACCGCCGAAGTCAATGGCAATCTGCGCCAAACAGTCGTCCATTGGCAAACAGAAGCCGTAACGCTCCATCCCCAATTTATCGCCGAGGGCTTGGTTGAAAACTTCACCCAAGGCAATGGCGGTGTCCTCAATAGTGTGGTGTTCGTCAACTTCCAAATCGCCTTTTACGGTGATTTCCAAATCCATTTGCCCGTGGCGCGCCAATTGATCCAACATATGGTCAAAAAAAGCAACGCCAGTGTTTATAGTGCTCTTACCCGTGCCATCCAAATTCAGTTTAATGGAAATATCGGTCTCATTGGTTTTTCGTTGGATTTCCGAAACGCGTTGTTTCAGTTTTAAAAACTCATAAATCTGTTGCCAGTCTTTGGTTTCCAAAGCAATGTATTGCTGAAGTTCTTCGGCATTCAAAGAAATTTCAGCAGTACCCAAATTCGTGTTGTCGTTAATATAAATTCCTTTGGAACCCAAGTTTTTGGCAAGCTCGATATCCGTTAACCTATCGCCGATTACAAATGAATTTTTAAGGTCATATTCTTCGGAAAAATACTTTTTAAGTAATCCTATCTCCGGTTTGCGCGTGTCAGCATTTTCGTATGGAAACGTGCGATCAATTAAAACTTCATTGAAAGTAACACCTTCGTTTTCAAACGCTTTCAATATAAAATTATGCACGGGCCAAAAAGTTTCTTCGGGGAAAGAGTCAGTTCCCAAACCGTCCTGGTTGGTAATCATTACCAATTCAAAATTGAGTTCCTTCGCTATTTTTCCTAGATAGGTGAAAACTTTCGGGTAAAAAATCATTTTATCAAACCCGTCAATTTGCTCATCCACGGTTTCTTTTATGATGGTGCCGTCGCGGTCTATAAACAGTACGCGTTTCTTCATTATTTTAAAGTTTTTAGAGTGTTTATTAGTTTTGTGTTTTCAGAATTGGTGCCAATGGTTATGCGCAGTGAATTTTCGCAAAGCGGCTGTGAACTTCTGTTGCGGACTACGATGCCGTTTTCCAACAATTGTGAATAGCGTTTTTCAGCATCGTCCACTTTTATAAGGATGAAATTGGCATCGGTAGGAAAAGTTCTCTCAATAAAATTAACTTGAACCAAGGCTTTAAGTAATGACTCCTTTTCTTCTTTCAACGAAGACAAGTCATTTTTTATCTTTCCTGTATTTCGAAGTTGTTCGATAGCGCTTTGCTGTGTAAGTTCATTAATGTTATACGGTGGTTTTATTTTGTTTAAAACCGAAATTATTTCCGCGGAAGCAAAGCATAATCCCAAACGGATTCCCGCCAATCCGTATGCTTTTGAAAGGGTTTGGGTAATTATTAAATTTGGAAATTCATCCAGTTTATAAATCCAACTTTCCGCGTTTGCGAAATCTATGTAAGCTTCATCGACCACTACCAAACCATTATAATTTTTGAGAAGCCACTCTATTTTTTCCGCAGCAATTAAATTTCCCGTGGGATTGTTGGGAGAGCAGATAAATAGAAGTTTGGTACGCATATCTGCAGTCTTTGAAATTTCATCCCAATTGGGCTGAAAATCTGAATCGAGCAGCACTTCCCTATTTTCAATATCGTTCAAATTCGCCAAAACACCGTACATACCGTAAGTTGGCGGCAAGGTAATTATGTTGTCTTTGGCGGGTTCACAGAATGCTCTAAAAATCAGGTCGAGTACTTCATCGCTGCCATTTCCCAAAAGAATTTGATTGGTGGCGATACTTTTTTGTTTTGAAAGTATGCCCTTAAGTTGCCGTTGTTGCGGATCGGGATAGCGATTTACGTTAGTCTCAAACGGATTTTCATTGGCATCGAGAAAAATCATTTCGCTATCGAAATTTTTGAATTCATCGCGGGCCGAGCTGTATGGCTTCATTTTGGCTACGTTTGGGCGGATGAGAGATTGTATATCTATTTTGTTCGTCATATTTGTACAAGTTAAGGTCTCGACTGGGCTCGACCGGACAATTTTTCTAAACTTTTTAAGCGTAATGTCACAGCGTTTTTGTGCGCTTGCAGGCCTTCCGCTTCCGCCATTGTTTCTATGGCATTGCCAATGTTTTGAATTCCTTTTTCTGAGATTTTCTGAAAAGTCATACTTTTCATAAAACTGTCCAGATTTACGCCGCTATATTGCTTTGCATACCCGTTGGTCGGTAAAGTGTGATTGGTGCCAGAAGCATAATCACCGGCGCTTTCGGGGGTGAAATTGCCTATAAAAACAGACCCGGCATTTTGAATACTTTCAATAAAAAAATCTTCTTCCTTTGAAACCACAATAAAGTGTTCCGGGGCGTATTCATTGATAAGATTGATAGCTTCCGAATTGCTTTCGATCAAAATCAATTGTGAATTTGCAATAGCTTTCTCTGCAATAGCTTTTCGTGGCAACTGTTGAAGTTGTTCTTCAACCTCCTTTTCCACTGAATTCAAAAGCTTTTCCGAAGTTGTAACCAAAACAACTTGGCTATCCGCCCCGTGTTCGGCTTGCGACAATAAATCTGATGCTACAAATGAAGCATTCGCTGTGTCATCGGCAAACACCAGTAATTCCGAAGGTCCCGCGGGCATATCTATTGCCACGCCGTGTTTGGTGGCAATTTGTTTTGCGACGGTTACAAACTGATTGCCCGGGCCGAAAATTTTATAAACCGAAGGAATGCTCTCAGTACCAAAAGTCATTGTGCCAATGGCTTGAATGCCCCCAATTTTAAAAATTTTGGTTACCCCACAAAGAGTTGCGGTATATAAAATAGCCGGATTAATTTTGCCGTTTTTATCGGGCGGCGTACATAAAATAATTTCTTTGCAACCCGCAATATTTGCCGGAATAGCAAGCATTAATACAGTAGAAAACAGCGGAGCTGTGCCTCCGGGAATGTAAAGCCCCACTTTTTGGATGGCTCTTTTTTCCTGCCAACAAACCACGCCTTCGGTAGTTTCTACAGTAATGCGTTCCGTTTTTTGTGCGCTGTGGAATTTTTCGATGTTTGCTTTTGCAAGATTGATGGCGTTTTTCAATTCTTCAGAGGTTTCCTTTTCCGCAGTTTCAATTTCGTTTTTTGAAACCAATAGACTTTCAATAGAAATTCCATCAAAAAGTTGGGTGTATTTTTTTACGGCAGTATCACCTTTCAATTTTATTTCTGAAAATATTTGGTTTACCGTAGTTTCCACATCGGCGATGGTTTGGGTGGGGCGTTTTAAAAGTTCGCTCCAGCTTTCGGGTTTTGGATTGTATATTTTTTTCATCTTACAAAATCATTTTTTCAATAGGGCAAACTAATATTCCTTCGGCGCCGGCCTGTTTCAGTTCTCCAATTACTTCCCAAAAAACATCGCGATTCACTACGGAATGAATGCTGCTCCAGCCTTCTTCTGCCAGTGGCAACAAGGTTGGACTTTTCATTCCGGGCAAAATTTTGATGATTTCATCAATCTTATCATTCGGCGCATTTAATAGCACATAGCGCGAATCGCGGCCTTGCAGGACTGACTGTATTCTAAAGCGGATTTTATCCAGAACTTTATTTGCGTTTTCTGAAATATTTGGGGAGAC
This sequence comes from Aequorivita sp. UBA3180, assembly GCA_002364215.1. Classification (GTDB taxonomy): domain Bacteria; phylum Bacteroidota; class Bacteroidia; order Flavobacteriales; family Flavobacteriaceae; genus Aequorivita. The sequence continues at coordinate 470,692 of DEXQ01000008.1, forward strand.
CGCGAGCACGGCTTCACTTTTTAAAATGACTTCAACTTCCTTTAAATTGTTTTTAAAAAGCGTGCTGCCGCTACTCACAATATCGCAAATGGCATCTGCCAGACCAATGTTTGGTGCTATTTCCACACTGCCATTAATAATGTGAAGCTCTGCCTCTACCCCCACTTCCGCCAAATAATTACGGGTAGTTTCGGGATAACTGGTGGCAATTCGCTTCCCATTTAAATCGGCAATTGAGGTGTATTTAAATGCCTTCGGAACCGCGAGGGAAACCCTGCATTTTGAAAACCCTAATCTGTCGGCAATTGAAATTCCTTCGCCTTTTTCAATCAATAGATTTTCGCCAATAATTGCACAATCCACCACGCCATCTTTTAAATACTGCGGAATATCGCCGTTGCGCAGGTAATAGATTTCCAAAGGAAAACTGCTTGCAGATGTTTTTAATTGGTCGCAGCCGTTGTCTATATAAATACCACAATCCTTTAGCAATGCAAGGGATTCATCGTGAAGTCGCCCTGATTTTTGTACCGCTATTTTTAGTTTTTTCATAAAATTCTGTTCAGTTTTAGGAATAAAAAAACCCGTTTGATTGCTCAAACGGGTTTTGAATATTGTTGGGTTTACACAATAGCCATATCACCTCGCGAGCGCGTGGAGAGAAATATGGTGATGATGTAAAAATGAATTGTTCATAATTGTGATGGCAAATCTAAATAAAAAGATTGTTTATTAAACTGTGAATATAAAATTTTAACGCTTTATTATATTTCGGTACAATTTATTTACTTTCACCCAAGCAATTTTAAACAGCCGAAAACCATTCCTATTTATGCATTTAGAGACACTTGACTGGATAATTATAGTTTCATTTTTTATTGTTTTTATCGCAATTGGGCTGCTTGTGGCCAAAAAATCTGGAAAAGACTCCAAATCTTTTTTCTTATCCAATAGAAATATGCCGTGGTGGCTGCTTGGTGTAAGTATGGTTGCAACTACGTTTGCCGCCGATACACCCAATTTTGTTGCTGGCGTTATTCGGGAAGACGGAGTGTTCGGAAACTGGATTTGGTGGAGTTTTCTGCTAACGGGAATGCTTACCGTTTTTTTCTATGCCAAATTATGGCGAAGAAGCGGAATAACAACAGATTTGGAGTTTTATGAATTGCGCTACAGCGGAAAAAGCGCCGCATTTTTAAGAGGTTTTAGAGCAATTTATCTGGGTGTGTTCTTTAATATCGTCATTATGGCGAATGTTTGTTTGGCAGCAATTAAAATTGGGCATGTAATGTTTGGCCTGTCTTCGTATGAAGTTTTATTGATTGCTTCGCCCGTTGTGGTAATTTATTCGGCGTTTGGAGGTTTAAAAGGTGTTTTACTTACAGATTTCGTACAATTTATAATTGCCATGGTGGGCAGTATTTGGGCAACTATTTTTATAGTAAATATGCCTGAAATTGGTGGAATTGAAAACCTGCTTTCTACCCCTACCGTTACAGCCAAAACCGCGATGCTGCCAGATTTTTCAAAACCTGAATTATTAATTCCGCTGCTTATCGTTCCGCTTGCCGTACAGTGGTGGAGCGTTTGGTATCCCGGCGCAGAGCCCGGGGGGGGCGGTTATATTGCACAACGGATGCTTGCTGCCAAAAACGAGAAACACGCCACGTGGGCCACTTTATTTTTCAACTTTGCTCATTATGCGCTTCGTCCATGGCCGTGGATTATTATTGGGTTGGCATCTATAATTGTTTATCCAAATCTGGAGAGTTTGCAGGCAGCTTTTCCAAATTTAAATCCGGCATTCGTAAAAAATGATCTTTCCTATCCCGCCATGCTTACATTTTTGCCGGCTGGACTTTTGGGAATTGTAATCACATCGCTTATCGCGGCATTTATGAGTACTATTTCAACTCATTTAAACTGGGGAAGTTCTTATGTGGTGAACGATTTTTACGTGCGATTTCTTCGGAAAGAAGCAACCGGGAAAGAACAAGTAGCAATTGGAAGAACTTCCACGGTGGTAATGATGATTTTGGCAGGTTTGCTGGCACTTGTATTGGAAGAAGCCCGGGATGGTTTCAATCTATTGCTTTCCATTGGCGCTGGAACAGGTTTACTCTTTATTCTACGCTGGTTCTGGAGCAGAATAAACCCGTATAGTGAAATGGCCGCAATGGTTATTTCTTTTGTAATTGCAGCTTTTTTCTTTGTAAACGGAAAAATGGACACTCCAATTGTTGAAATGGCCGGGCATTGGCAATTGGTATTAAGTGTAGCCATAACAACGATTGGATGGGTTCTTGTAACCTATTTAACCAAACCTTCAAATGCAGAAACATTAAACAGTTTTAACAGCCTTATTTTTGGAGATGAATCAAAATTCAAAGGGTTTGGAATGAAAATCCTCGGGTTCTTTGCAGGTGTAGTTGGAGTTTATTGTTCTTTATTTGCTATTGGGAACTTTATTTATAGCAACATTCTTTTGGCTTTTGGTTTAACTGCAGTGGCCGTGATTTGCGGCTTGGTGATTATTAAATCTTTTCAAAAAACCGATTCGTAACTGGTACTGGAAACATTTGTTCTATAGTTTGAAACATTCGTAATATTCAAAATTGCACAATAATCTTACTATTGCACTGAAACATGTCATTTTAGACTAAAAATTTATCGAATATGAAAACTAAAATATTATTTATCTTATTATTGTTTGTTTCAGTTTTTGTTACAAGTTGTGAGGAAGAAGATGCGAAAGAAAGTTGTGAAGAACTTGGATGTCAGTGGTACTTACCTCTTGGAGAACAAGAGTGGATTTGTAATTGCTAAAACTTCAATACTTAAATATTGAAGACCAAGCATTGTTTTACCAATAGAATATATTCCTCGAGATTTACTTTCTGTTGCAATATTACATTTGCTACTAAAAATTACATCAATTATTCCCTAAAATCAAAGGCAAACCACTGTCGCCAGAACCAACTACTACAACTTTAGCATTAGGTGATTTTGCAAGTTCAAGAGTTGCGTCAATTCCTTTATCCTGAAGGATTTTATCTGTTAATGAAGCACTTAAAATAGCATTTGCATCCGCTTTTCCTTGGGCTTCAATTCTAACTTTTTGAGCTTCTTTATCTGCTGTTACGAGTCTAAATTCATATTCCAAAGATTCTTGTTCCTGCTTCAGTTTTCTTTCAATCGCATCTTTAATTGTTGGCGGTAGGGTTACATCGCGCACCAAAATTTCATTTAATTGTACGTATTGTTTGTCAAGAATTTTTTTGGTTTCCTCAAAAATTTCTTCTTGAATTGCATCTCGCTTGGTAGAGTACAATTGTTCGGGCGTATAACGACCTACAACACTTCTGGCCGCACTTCTAATTGCCGGCTGAATAACACGTTGCAAATAATCTTCTCCTTTTTCTTGGTGTAATTTGGCAACATCACTATAAATGGGTTGATACCATGCAGAGGCATCCAATTTAATTTCCAGTCCGTTGCTGGAAAGTACCTGCATTTTTTCACTGAGTTCTTGTTGTCGTACTTCGTAAACAAAAACCTTGTTCCAAGGTGCAATAATGTGAAAACCTTCGCCAAGAGGCGGTTGGTCCGTAACCACACCGTTTCCAAAAGTTTGATACAGCACCCCAGCGTGACCAGAGCCAATAGTTACGGAAGATTTTGATACTAAAATTATCAGCAAAATAATTCCTACGATGACGGGTATTGTGAGTTTGGGTAATTTTTCCATTGTATATTTTTATATGGGTTAATTTTTAGATGAGTCCGTTATATTTTCTTATAAACCATTCTGCTGCGAGTGCGAGAACGATAAGTGCGAGAAGATATTTCCAATCGATCAAAGGTACTACTTTTTGTTCGCTTCTTTCAATGTTTTGGAAGTTATCATTGGTAAGTAAATTTTCAATTAACGCTTCCGTTTGGTTTACATAATAGGCTTTTCCGTTAGAATTTTGGGCTATCCGACGAAGTTTGTACACATCGGCATTCAGGAATTGTTGCTCTACGTTAAAATCCAAAATCGTGAAATTGCCACTGCTGGAAACTGCTTCGTTTGAAACCGAAACAGTATAATTATATTCCCCAGCGGGAAGACTGTTTAAATCTACTTCGTAATAATTGTTCCGCAGAAGCATTGGAAAAACGGTTTGCTTTTCGGTTTCCGTATTTTTTACCGTTATATTCAGCGATGCACGATTATCGAAAACATAATTTTTGTCGAAATACTGGGCAGAAATCTTAATTGGATTGTTATTGTAATAAAACGTTTCCGAAGACACTTCCATTCTGCTTCGCCGTTTATTTGAAGCTAAATATTGAACAAGATTCCCTATAAAATCATCAAAACTTTGGAAGCTTTCCGTTTCCAGAAAACTGCGTGCACGCCATCGCCAAAAACCTTCTCCGTCCCATATTGCGTCTCGTTTGCCGTTTATTTCCATTGTGGCGAGCAAAGGGTTTCCATTGGAAATTCCGCTAACTGTTTGTTCAAGCATTACTTCGTTTGGAACCGTTATTGTCAATGCACCAAACTCTGTGTGCAATGGTGGAAAATTGTTGAAACCAATATCTTCAACAGCGAAAGTTCCGTAATTACTGTTTAGTTCAACTTGCACGTCATCACTTTGATTGGAGGCTTCTTTATTGAAATTATCCTGCGCCCCATTAAGGAAATACCAATCCGTGTGCAGGCCAGAGATTACCCAACTATTCTTGTTCAATTTCTCCATTTCAGAAAATATTGCGGCAAAACTTCTATCGGGCTGATAAAGGATTATCAATTGATAATCATTTAAAAATGAAGCAGCTTCTGCAGGTTTTTTAAATGAAATGGTGCGTTGTTCATTGGTAGTAATTGCTTTTTTAAGCGAACCTAAATCGGGATGAGTTATTTTACTGACCACTAAAACGTTGGTGGCCTGGTCAATCACTTCAACGGCGAACTGCTTGCTGTTGTTGGTTTTGTTCTTTTCATCCACAAGTGGAAGTATTTGCGCTGTGTATTTTTGAAGCCCAACGCTGGAAGCATTTAACGTGAAATTGAGCGTTTTTGAAGTTTCATTTTCCGAAAAGGAAACGTTTGTTCTATAGAGCGTTGCAGCGCCTTGCGTAACGACAAATTCAGAATTCACGGGATTTGTGCCGCTGTAATTCAAAATAACTTCAACCGGAAACTGGTTTTTTAAGAATGCGTATCTATTGGTGTTTAACTGTTCGATTTTTATATCCGTATATTTTATGGAATCACCCAGAATTACAGGATAAATAGTATTTTTAAAAGTTGCGGAAGAAAATTCATAATCATTCCCAAGGGTTTGGTTTCCGTCAGTAATAAGGATTGTTGGTGCGGATTGGTTTTTGAAAAGCTCGTTTGCTGAAGCAAGCGCTTTGGAAACATTCGTATTTTTTTCATCAAAAGAAAGTGAATCATATTCACGGAAATCACTTCCGAAGGAATAATAGGAAACGTCGAATTTGTCGTTTAATTCGCTGTTTTCTTTTAATTTTTGAAGTAAAGACGAAACATTTTCCCTTTGGTTCAACTCCTCGACTGAAGCTGAATTGTCAATAAGTACGGGAAGTTTCGGCTTTTCAATGGTATAGGTTTCACTTTTAAATTTTGGATTTATGATTAAAAGTAGAATGGAAAACAAAGTTATAAAGCGGAGTATTCCAAAAATCCAACGAAGGGAACCCGTTTGTTTTGACTTATATCCATACATAAAAACCGCCAGAGCAATGGATACTACTCCGGCGATGATTATATAAAGAATTGTTTCTGTGGTCACTAAATTTTATAAATTTCAATTTAAGTTGAGAAGGTAATTTCAATCACTTTTTTTGTTTGGCTTCAATATCGGGAAGTTCTTTAATATATTTTTCTACATCCCACACAATATTCCAATTTGAAACATAATCCTGTAAATCTCCCAATTCCATAGCAGCTCTTCTTTTATCCACATTTTCAGGGTCTTCCAAAGGTAAAACATAATATACACCGGATTCTCTATCCAAACCAATTTGGCTCCCATATAATTGTCGTTTTCCTTGTCCAAGGGCTACCCGATCTTCCAATAAAGCCAAAGCGCTAGGTCTTGCGTTTCCCTTTTTAACTGCTTCGCGCATCATTGGCAAATATTTTTCTTGGGTTTTTAAGTCAGCATGTTGAATAACTAAAAACAATGTGGTGTTACCTTGATTTCCAATAATATCTGCTCCCAACCAACCGCGTTCATCTAATATTTTTTTAACAATAATTAGGTTTAAAGAATCATTTTCCGCAATCGATTTCCAAAGATCTTTCGTTTCTTGAGAGTCGCGCCCGTATTTATCATAAACCGTATTGGCTTGCATACGCAAGCCCTGATCGTATTTATATACACTATCTAAGATTGCAACGAGCGGTTTATCAAAATTTGCTTCTGCCTTTTCTTTATTAACTTTCACAAGATTTATAACCTCGTTCCAGCGCTTATCGGAATGTAGAATTGACAAATCGGAGTCAGTAGTAATATGAGAATAATTCGTGTAATTTCCTTTTTCAGAAATTCGAAATAACTGAACAAATGATGAATCAATTTCTTTTGCCAAGGCCCATGAACAAGCAGCATTATATCTATCATTAATTGCTCCTTTATCCCCTTTTGACTTAAATGCTTCAGAATATTTTTCTGCTGATTCTTGAAAATTTTTACTTTCATACAAACCCCAAGCTTCATTGACTAATTCAGAATATGTCTGCTGATTTTGAGCAAAAACTGAACTTATACCCAATAGCCAGAGAGCCGTTAATAAAACTGATTTCTTCATAAATTCTAATTTGAAGATTTTAAGCATTCTGTGCGGAAAATTCAATTAAGTCAACATACCTCCATCCACGTTCAGCACTTGCCCAGTAACGTATGCAGAAAGATCGCTGGCAAAGAAAACACAGGCATTTGCAATATCCTCAGGAGAGCCGCCACGCTTTAACGGAATGGCATCGCGCCAACCCTGTACTGTGGCTTCGTCCAATTTTCCGGTCATTTCGGTTTCTATGAAACCCGGAGCGATAGCGTTACAGCGAATATCTCGCGAACCTAATTCCAGTGCAACCGATTTTGTAAAACCAATGATTCCCGCTTTCGAGGCAGCGTAATTGGTCTGTCCGGCATTTCCTTTTACACCAACAACGGAACTCATATTGATGATGGAACCTTTGCGTTGTTTCAACATAGCGCGCTGTACAGCTTTGGTCATGTTGAAGACCGATTTCAGGTTCACTTCAATTACCTTATCAAAATCTTCTTCGGAAATACGCATCAAAAGGTTGTCTTTGGTAATTCCTGCATTATTTACAAGAATATCAATGCTTCCGAAATCATTCAAAACCTCTTCGGCCAGGTTTTGCGATTCGTCATAGGAAGCTGCATCGCTTTTGTATGCCTTTGCCTTTACACCAGATTTTGAAATTTCGTCTGCCAAAGCATTTGCCGCTTCAGCCGAAGAGCTATAGGTGAAGGCTACATTGGCGCCGTGCTGGGCGAAGGTTTCAACGATTCCTTTTCCTATTCCACGGCTACCGCCGGTAATGATTGCTGTTTTTCCTTCCAGTAATTTCATATTTTTAAAAGGTGTTTTGATGGTTGGTAAAAAACCTACAAGGTTTGGAAAACCTTGCAGGTTCTATCTTATGGTCAAATATAGCAAAAGGTTGCGGGTTCTCCATAAAAAAAGCCCTGCGAATTTCACAGAGCTACTTAATGATTCAGACCTACAAGGTTCTTAAAACCTTGCAGGTCGAGAATAGCTTGTTAGCCTAAAACTTCTTTTACTTTCTTTCCGATTTCCGCTGGGGAATCCACAACGTGGATGCCACACTCGCGCATTACTTTTTTCTTTGCCTGAGCCGTATCATCGCTTCCTCCAACGATTGCTCCAGCGTGACCCATAGTACGTCCTGCAGGCGCAGTTTCACCAGCAATAAAGCCAATAATAGGCTTTTTTATACCGCTGTTTTTGTACCAATTTGCAGCATCTATTTCAAGTTGACCTCCAATTTCCCCGATCATTACTACAGCTTCACTTTCAGGATCATTGATGAGCAATTCCAAAGCTTCTTTAGTAGTTGTACCAATGATTGGATCTCCACCAATTCCAATAGCAGTTGTAATACCAAGGCCTTGTTTTACAACTTGATCGGCAGCCTCATAGGTAAGTGTTCCTGATTTTGAAACAATCCCCACCTTTCCCTTTTTGAAAACGAAGCCAGGCATAATACCCACTTTTGCTTCGCCTGGAGTAATAACACCTGGACAGTTTGGACCGATTAGTCGACAATCTCTGTCTTTAATGTAATTTGAAGCAGTGATCATATCTTTTACTGGAATACCTTCGGTAATAGTAATAATCACTTTAATGCCTGCGTCTGCAGCTTCCATAATGGCGTCTGCAGCAAATGCCGGTGGCACGAAAATAATAGTGGTATCGGCGCCCGTTTTTTCAACTGCTTCAGAAACTGTATTGAAAACTGGCTTACCCAAATGTTCTTGACCACCTTTCCCGGGCGTTACCCCTCCTACTACATTGGTTCCGTACTCAATCATTTGTTCGGCGTGAAAAGTACCTTCACTTCCGGTGAATCCTTGAACTATTATTTTTGAATTTTTATTTACTAAAACGCTCATTTTTAAGTATTTTCTGTTGTTTATTTTGATTTATTATTGAAGTAATATCTTTGATTGATTTTTTAAGAATCGCCGCAAAGATACAGCTTTCTAATGTGGATTTAAAGGATATTAAACCTTAACTCTGTGGTAGCTTTCGTTAGTATCATCTTTATCCGTAACCGGTTGGCTCACTTGGTAACCACGATATAACTTATCGTCCTTCACTTCCCATATTGCAATGAAATGTGCAATTCCCAACTCTTCATCAGGATTTTCCATGGTTCTGATATAATATTTATAACGAATTGTTACGTGGTTGTCATCAGCCAGCAAATGGCTCACCTCAATTCTTAAATCATTATAAGATCGTCTTACTTCACCAAAGAAATTTACAATATCCTCATAGTTCATGATAGATAATCCGTTGGCACTGTTCCAAATAAGCACCAGTTCAGGGTGGAAAAAACGCTCCAAAACTGTATCGTCTCTTAAAATATCTGATCTGTAAAAATCCCTTACAATCTGTTTTGCTTTTTTGCTCATGATAATTTGTCCAATTTTTCAATAATGTCTGGAATAAGCTTAATGGAAGCTAATTCCTTATATTTTTTTCTGAATTCATCTGCAGGAGTTCCAAAATACGCCTTATGGCCGGGCAGTGACTTACTCACGCCACTCTGTGCTGAAATTACTGCCTTCTCACCAATAGTAATTCCACTCGTGATACCCACCTGCCCCCAAATGGTAACAAAATCCTCAATCAAAACACAACCCGCTATACCAACCTGGGAGGCAATCAAACAACGTTTACCTATAACCGTATCGTGCCCAACGTGAACTTGATTGTCAAGTTTTGAGCCCTCTCCAATAGTCGTTGAGGCAGTTACTCCTTTGTCAATAGTACAAAGCGCACCAAGGTCAACATTGTCTTCAATTATTACGTTGCCGCCACTTAAAAGTTTATCGAATTTTTCAGGGCGGTTTTTGTAATAAAATGCATCGCTTCCTATAACGCTACCTGCATGGATAGTTACATTGTTACCAATAACTGTATTGTCGTAAATAGCTACGTTGGAATGAATTAGACAATTTCGACCAATTTTCACATTATTTCCAACAAAAACATTGGGTTGAATTACTGTGCCCTCACCTATTTCAGCGGATTCTGAAATTGCACTGTTAGCATTTCGGAAAGGTTTAAAATAATGTGTAAGCTTATTGAAATCGCTAAACGGATCATCGGAAACCAACAACGCTTTCCCAACAGGACATTCTACTTTTTTATTGATAAGAATTACCGTTGCCTGTGATTCCAGCGCTTTGTCGTAATACTTTGGATGGTCAACAAATACAATATCTCCCGGTTGAACAACATGAATTTCATTCATCCCAAAAACTGGAAAATTTGGTTCCCCCACATAATCTGAACCGATTATGACAGCTATATTTTCAAGAGTTTGGGGAGTTGGGAATTTCACTTTTTCGGATTAATAGATTATTGAATTGTTGTAATGATTGAATATTACATTCCAGTTTACTCTTTCATTCGTTCCTGATACTGACCTTTTTCAGTATCAATTCTAATTTTATCACCTTCGTTTATGAAAAGAGGAACATTAATTTCAGCACCAGTTTCAACAATTGCAGGTTTGGTAGCGTTTGTGGCTGTATTACCTTTAACGCCAGGTTCGGTTGAAGTAACCTCCAAAACTACATGAGCTGGCATTTCAACTGAAAGCGGTGCGCTATCTTCAGTATTTATTAAAACTGTAACAATTTCACCTTCTTTCATCAATTCAGGTGTATCGAGTATATCCTTCATCAAGCGAATCTGCGAATAATCGTCAGTATTCATAAAATGATACATATCACCTTCGTTGTATAGATATTGAAATTTATGGGTTTCAACGCGAACGTCCTCTATTTTATGCCCTGCGGAAAAAGTATTGTCAATTACTTTTCCAGTGGTAACGCTTTTTAGTTTTGTACGAACAAAAGCAGGTCCCTTTCCAGGTTTTACGTGAAGAAATTCAATTATTTTATAAATATCGTTGTTATAGCGGATGCAAAGTCCTTTTCTAATATCTGATGATGTTGCCATTACTAGGTGTGTGGTTTAATGTTTTATTGATTACGTTTAGTTTGAATTAAAATAGCCTTTCATTATTCCGCGTTTGGAATTTTTTATGAACTGAAGTATTTCGTCCCTTTCCGGAGTGGCCTCCATTTCGGCTTCTATAATTTCGGAAGCTTGTGAAGTGTTATAGTTTTTTTGATAAAGAAGTCTGTAAATATTTTGAATTTCAGTGATTTTTTGGGAATTGAATCCTCTTCTTCTTAAACCAATAGAATTAATACCCACATAACTAAGTGGTTCACGAGCTGCTTTTACAAATGGCGGAACATCTTTACGTACAAGTGAACCTCCAGTTACAAAAGCGTGGTTTCCGATCATACAGAACTGATGGACTGCAGTCATCCCGGCTAAAACTACATGGTCACCAACAGTCACGTGCCCAGCAAGAGTACTATTGTTTGAAAAAATGCAGTTATCACCTACAATGCAATCGTGCGCAATGTGGCAATAGGCCATAATCCAACAGTTTTTTCCCACTACAGTTTTGCCACGATCCACTGTACCGCGATTTATGGTAACATATTCACGGATGGTTGTGCCATCGCCTATTTCTACAGTAGTATCTTCATCCTTAAATTTTAAATCCTGTGGTATTGCAGAGATTACAGCCCCAGGAAATATATTACAGTTTTTCCCAATGCGCGCGCCCTCCATAATGGTCACATTGCTGCCAATCCAAGTTCCTTCACCGATCACGACATTATTGTGAATGGTCGTAAAAGGTTCAATCACTACATTTTTGGCTATTTTTGCGCCCGGATGGACGTATGCAAGTGGTTGGTTCATCTATAGATTTTTTGTTTTTACCATTTGGGCCATCAGTTCGGCCTCTGTTACTAATTTGCCATTGGCATATGCATTGCCCTGCATATGGACAATTCCGCGGCGGATGGGAGAGATCAATTCCAAAACAAAAATTAAGGTATCGCCAGGATTAACCTGTTGCTTAAACTTAACATTGTTTATTTTCATAAAAAAGGTAAGATAATTTTCAGGATCTGGAACAGTGCTCAATGCCAATATACCGCCTGTTTGTGCCATTGCCTCAACTATCAAAACTCCCGGCATTACAGGTGCACCAGGGAAATGGCCAACAAAGAACGGCTCGTTCATTGTTACATTTTTAAGGCCTACAACACTAGTGTCTGTCATTTCCATAATCTTATCAACCAACAAAAATGGCGGTCTATGCGGAAGCATGGCCATTATTTGGTTGACATCCTTTACTGGAGGTTGGTTAATGTCAAATTTTGGAATATTGTTTCTAGCTTCCAGCTTTATAATTTTAGAAAGTTTTTTAGCAAACTGGGTGTTAACGTGATGGCCTGGCTTGTTGGCGATCACTTTTCCGCGTATGCGAGTGCCAATTAGAGCTAGATCTCCTATTACATCCAAAAGTTTATGTCTGGCAGCTTCATTGGGATAATGCAGGGTAAGATTATCTAAAATTCCGTTTGGTTTTACAGAAATAGTATCTTTTCCAAAAGCTGTTCGTAGCTTTTCCATTGTGCTCGGGGAAAGTTCTTTATCAACATAAACTATTGCATTGTTTAGATCGCCCCCTTTTATTAAACCATGTTCCAGCAACATTTCAATTTCGTGTAAAAAACTGAAGGTTCTAGCATTTGCAATTTCATTTTTAAAGTCAGAAATATTTTTAAGGGAAGCATTCTGAGTGCCCAAAACTTTTGTTCCAAAATCGACCATGGTGGTTACTTGGTATTCATCAGCAGGCATTACTATTATTTCACTTCCGGTCTCTTCGTCTAAGAATGAGATTACTTCTTTTACTACATATTCTTCTCTCGGGGCATCTTGCTCTACTACTCCTGCTTTTTCTATTGCTTCAATAAAAAATTTGGCTGATCCATCCATAATTGGAGGTTCGGAAGCATTAAGTTCCATAATGCAATTATCAACCTCAAGCCCTACTAATGCAGCTAGCACGTGTTCAGAAGTTTGTATTTTAACACCCTTTTTTTCAAGGTTTGTACCACGTTGGGTATTTACCACATAGTTGGCATCTGCTTCAATGACAGGGTGGCCCTCCAAATCAATCCTCACGAATGTATATCCGTGATTTTCAGGTGCAGGTTTAAAAGTTATCGTAACTTCTTTACCTGTATGCAAACCCACTCCGGTAAGTGAAATTTCCTTACCAATGGTGCGCTGTTTTACAACACTTTCATTCATTATCGAGTTTTTTTTCAACTATATTGAACCTTTCCATAATTTTGGGAAGGTTTTTAAAATATACATAACTTTTATTAAAATCACCATAACTAAACGCGGGAGAGCCCTGTAAGGTTTCGTTGTCCTTCACATTTCTTCCTATTCCGCTTTGGGCCTGTATTTTTACATTATCGCCAATGGTAATATGTCCAGCAATACCTACTTGCCCACCAATAATGCAGTTTTTCCCTATTTTGGTAGAACCCGCTATACCTGTTTGGGCGGCAATAACAGTATTTTCTCCAATAATTACGTTGTGCGCAATTTGAATTTGATTGTCTAATTTTACCCCTTTTTTGATGAGGGTTGAACCCAAAGTCGCCCTGTCTATAGTTGTTCCAGGGCCAACATCTACATTATCTTCTAAAATAACATTCCCCGTTTGTGGAACTTTATTGTATTCACCTTTTTCATTAGGAGTAAAACCAAAACCATCTGCACCAATTACAACCCCACTGTTTATAACACACGATTCCCCCACTACTGTCTCGGAATAGAGCTTAGCGCCTGTAAAAAGCACGGAATTGTCGCCAACTTTTACATTATCGCCAATATACACATTCGGATAAATCTTCACATTATCACCAATCTTTACATTTTCGCCTATGTATGAAAAAGCCCCCAAATATATATTCTCGCCATATTTGGCGGTTTCTGAAATAAAAACCGGGTTTTCAATTCCGGTCTTATTCATTTTTACTTGGTTATAATATTCTAACAACTGCGAAAATGCCTTATAAGCATTCTCTACCCGAATAAGCGTTGTTGATAGATCTTGAGAGGCTACAAAATCATCATTGACGATGGTTATTGAAGCCTGTGTGGAATATATGTAATGTGTGTATTTTGGGTTGGCCAAAAAGGTCAAGCTGCCTTTACTGCCCTCTTCAATTTTTGCAAGTTTTGAAACTTCTATACCTTCATCGCCATCAACGGTTCCGTTAAGGATTCCTGCTATTTGGGCAGCTGTAAATTTCATTTGGCGTTAAGGTTTTTTTTAACCGAAGTACATATAAAAAGCAACCACAAAGTAATAAATTTTAAATGAATTGATTTTCGGTCGTTCGTTTTCATTCTTGCAAAAATAGAAAAAAAGGATTTAGCCTCGATAGCTATCCTTATTGTTTTTTGGATAACACATATAGTATTTCACCACCGACTTTGAAAGCGCCTCCAAATTCAGCTGATCGCTTGCCTTTGCAACGTCTATGATTTTTCCATTTTTCTTCAGGAGGTTTATTGTATCTTTTTCCATACTGTAGGCCTGGTTTTCAAGCTTTCCTTTAAATACAAAATAGGATGCCTCCTCTTCAGAAATAGTATATGTTTCAACCAGTTTTTTTCTTTTTTCCTCAATTTTTTGATTTGAAAAATCCTGTGGCTTTACTTTAATTTTTAATAAATCGCGATTAAGAAGCATTTTGGACAGATTTTTTAAAACAAAATCATCGTTGCTTACCCAAATCTTCATGGCCGAAATAATATCGTAATCATCTAATTTTGAAAAGGTGTCCAGTACCTCTTCAGAAAAATCATTGATACTAATATTGTTATTCAGAAAAAATCTTAAACCATTGCTTGCTGGAAGCACTACACCTTTAGCAGAAAGCTGTTTGGCGCGTTTAAGGACCCGAACCAAGAGCTGTTCTGCAACAATCCCCGTTTTGTGCAGATAAACCTGCCAATACATTAACCGCCGCGCTACGAGAAAATTCTCCACCGAATAGATGCCCTTCTCCTCAACCACCAACTTATCATCCTTAACGTGCAGCATGGCAATTAAGCGTTGTGCGTTTACCGTGCCTTCTGGCACACCGGTATAAAAACTATCGCGTTTTAGATAATCCAATCTATCCATATCCAACTGCCCAGAAACTAACTGGTGTAGAAATTTACGTGGGTGCTCATCCTTGAATATTTGAATGGCGAGCGTTAATTGCTTGTTAAACTTTCGGTTCAAAGCCTCCATAAAAAGAAGCGATATTTGCTCATGGCTTATGTTTTCAACAATGCTGTTTTCCATGGCATGGGAAAATGGACCATGCCCAATATCGTGCAAAAGAATGGCTAAATAGAGTGCTTCCTCTTCCTTCTCAGAAATAGCAATTCCTTTTGATTTAAGCACTTGCACAGCTTTCTGCATCAAAAACATAGCGCCCAGTGCGTGATGAAAACGAGTGTGGTGCGCGCCCGGATATACAATATATGAAAACCCCATTTGCGAAATTCGACGGAGTCTTTGAAAATATTTGTGCTCCATCAAATCAAAAACCAGCTTGCTGGGTATGGTAATAAAACCATAGATTGGGTCGTTTATAATTTTGTGTTTTGGAAGGGTTTTCAAACTTTAACTTTAAATTAATAGCTTCAAAAATTTTTTGAAATAATTCAGGTTTATTTTTGAAGAAAATTCTTCGACAAAGTGCAGAATTATTTAAAAAATCGAATTTAACGATACTCCCACGCTAAAGCCTTGGAGTATAAAGACAAATATACATATATGAGCGACATAAAAGTACTATGGGTAGATGATGAGATTGATTTGCTTAAACCACACATTCTTTTCCTAGAAAACAAGAATTATAAAGTAACTACGGCCCAGAGCGGTACGGAAGCACTTGAGGAAATTAAAAAGGAAAATTTTGATATTGTCTTTTTGGATGAAAATATGCCGGGATTGACCGGACTGGAAACCTTAGCCGAAATAAAGGAACAACAGGCCTCTGTTCCGGTGGTAATGATTACAAAAAGCGAAGAGGAATATATAATGGAGGAAGCCATTGGCGCTAAAATAGCCGATTATCTTATAAAGCCAGTAAATCCAAACCAAATTCTATTGAGCCTGAAGAAGAATTTGGACCATAGTAGGCTAGTGTCTGAAAAAACCACATCAAGCTATCAACAGGAATTCAGAAAAATAGCGATGGATCTTTCAATGGTCAATAGTTTTGAAGAGTGGAAAGACCTTTACACAAAGCTTGTTTATTGGGAATTAGAGCTGGAGGATATAGAAGATTCTGGGATGTTTGAAATTCTTGAATCACAAAAAACTGAAGCTAATAGTCAGTTTTGCAAATTTATAGATAAAAATTATCCAAAATGGTTTGAAGACCCTAGCGAGGCGCCCATTATGTCGCATACGCTTTTCAAAGAAAAAATTCAACCGCAATTGAATCAAGGAACCCCCACCCTACTAGTGGTTGTCGATAATTTGAGGTTTGATCAATGGAAAGCATTTGAACCTACGGTTGCCAATATCTATAAAAAGACGAACGAAGAGCTTTTTTGCAGCATTCTTCCTACCGCCACCCAGTATGCCCGTAACGCTATCTTTTCAGGCTTAATGCCAAGTGATATGGAAAAACTTCATCCAGATTTATGGTTGAACGATACCGAAGAGGGTGGAAAAAACATGAAGGAGGAAGAGTTTTTGGCTGCTCAATTAAAGCGCTCGGGGCTTAAATTGAATTGGAGCTATCACAAAATATCGAGTTTGAAGCAGGGCAAAAAACTGGTTGAAAACTTCAAAAGCCACAAAGATGAAGACTTAACGGTTGTAGTTTATAATTTTGTCGACATGCTTTCACATTCAAAAACTGAAATGGAAGTTATAAAAGAGTTGGCATCTAATGACAAATCATACCGCTCCCTTACACAAAGCTGGTTTAAAAACTCGCCTTTACTGGAAATTATCCAACAAGCTGCACGTTTGGGCTTTAAGCTAATTATTACTACAGATCACGGAACCATTAACGTGAAAAATCCATCTAAAGTAATAGGTGACAAAAACACGAGTCTTAATCTTCGCTACAAAACCGGGAAAAGTTTGACTTACGAAGACAAAGAAGTCTTAGCTGCAAAAGACCCGAAGACAATACATCTGCCAACTATTAACATGAGCAGTTCTTTCATATTTGCTAAAGGCGATTATTTCTTTGCCTATCCGAATAACTATAACCATTATGTAAGCTATTATAGAAACACTTACCAACATGGTGGAGTCTCTTTGGAAGAGATGGTTATTCCCTTTTCAGTATTTACTCCTAAGTAATTCTTATTAAAATATTTATGTAGGAAAATTACCGAATTATTAGATATTTTCGGTTTTGATTGATAAATTATCTATATTCGTCCCGTTTTTACTATGGAATTTACGTATACCCAAAATGAAATTGGTAAGGTAGCTGAACAACTTTTAAAAAATTCAGTTTCAAAAATATTCCTTTTTTATGGCAATATGGGTGTTGGTAAAACAACTTTAATAAAGGAGCTAGTTAAACAGCTTGGGGTTATGGAAATTTCAAGCAGTCCCTCCTTCTCCATAGTAAATGAATACGATACGCCAAGTGGCGCTATCTATCACTTTGATTTTTACAGAATAAAAGATATTAATGAAGCGTTTGACATTGGCCTGGAAGATTATCTATACAGCGGAAACTATATATTTATTGAATGGCCCGAAAAAATCGATCAACTTTTACCAGAAATCGCGAATAGAATAGATATTAAAAATAATAATATAGGAAGTAGAACTTTAAAATTTATGCCAGTGAAATAACATTGCAGCGAAAAATACAATATTTATAAATTACTTTTTAGTTGTTTGCCCCAAATCGCAAAAATTATAGAGCTGGGAATCTATTTTCAAAAAAATTTATAAATATAACGCAAAAAAAATTAAAAAAACTTTCTTTTTTCATAGTAGGTTTGAAGTATTATTAACCTCACAAAACCATTTATTATGAAAACTCTAAAAGTACTTTTTATCGCAGCAATTTTTTCATTAGGAACCTTTGCTTCTTGCACCCCAGAAAGCATCCAGGATGAACAAGCACCCCAACAAATCCACAAAAGCAAAATCATCGTACCTAGTAACGGGTAGTATAATAGCCCTAATCATAGCGGCGACCCCTTACATATTTTATTCATATGAAAGTTTCCCACAAACAAAATCGTGGGAAACTTTTTTATTTACATATCACGCAAATTGGTATCAAGAAGTGTACGTTTCTGTTTGGACAATGATGGGGAAATTTGTGCCGATGTTGCTTTTAATAATTTGGTTTATTACATGCAAACACTGGTGGTACCACGTGATACTTATACCCATAGGAATGTTTGCGTTTCAGCTTTTCAGTGTCATTAATGATGATGTAGGTATAACCGATGAGGTTGAAATTTGGTGGCTTTTCCCTATAATGCTCGTGATTGTACCGCTAATCTATTTAATAAAAGCGCGCTTATCAAATAAACTTTTAGGCAAGGATCTAAAAAGTTTTGAGGAAGAGTTAGGGTCTAAAAAGAGTTTCTTGCAACAAATCAAGGATCTTTTTTGATTTTTATTCATAATATACAATTTCAATTTTTATATGTACCTTGGTACTTTGCAATTTTCATCTTTAAACCTAAATAAAGAAAACCTACTTAAATTCCTGACTTTATCATTAGTTGTTTAGATGAAAAATAAAATGAATAAAAATTAAAACTAACTAAAACCCTAAGCAAAATAAAACCAAAAGTAAATTGCCGGTGAAGTAACAATTAAAAATTCAGTGTTGTAATAAATGTTAAAATTTAACAATTAATTGAACCTTATGATGAATTTCAAAGGATTTAATTGCATTATAACCTGTAAAGATACAATTAACATAATTATTATGTTTAAGTTTTTTCAGTGTAAGTTTGACCCATATTAACCTCACAAAAACTTATTATTATGAAAAACTTAAAAGTTATTATTGTAGCCGCAATTTTTGCCGCAGGATTATTTGCTTCTTGTACCCCAGAAGGAATCCAGGATGAACAAACCCCACAACAAATCGACGCGAGAACGGTTAAGGTTCCGCCAGCCGGATAGAAAAAGTCTTATACAAGGAGGCATCATTGTTTTTATAATGGCATGTACTCCTTTACTATATTACGCATATGAAAGTTTCCCAAGCGATACTCAAGTTTGGGAAACTTCTTTGTTTACATTTACTACTAAATTTCCCTCTATTTACCAATATGCTTGGTTTTTAACAGGTAAAATCATTCCCGTTCTTTTATTGCTTATATGGTTTTTTACTTGCAAACATTGGTGGCATTGGATTATTCTCGTACCCCTATCTATGTATATTTTTCAATTATTCAACCTAATTAAACAAAATTTTGGTGTTGATGAAGTTGAAATTATTTATGTAATTCCAATAATGATGGTGATAATTCCATTTGTCTATTTGATTAGAGCTAAACTTTTCAGCCAAATGAGGCAGAACGATTTGAAATCATTTGAAGAAGAGCTTTTTCAAAAAAGATCTTTTTGGCAGCAGATAAAAGACCTCTTTCGATAATTATCCATTCAAATTTGTGAAAATTATTCCGTAAATTGAAACTGCCAAGCTTGTATCATGACAAAACCAAAATCACCTTTTACCCGAGCCCAATTACTTCCACAAGAAGAAACGCTTGAAGTATCAAGACAAAAAGGAGAACTTTTTATCGGCATTCCCAAAGAAGCCTATTTTCAAGAAAAGCGAATTTGCCTAACTCCCGATGCGGTCAACGCAATCGTAAATAATGGACACCGAGTGCTTATTGAAAATGGAGCTGGTGATGAAGCAGGGTTTTCAGACAAAGATTATTCAGAAGCCGGTGCAGAGTTAACCGGTGACAAAAAGAAGGTATTTGGCTGTCCAATGGTTCTAAAAGTTGAACCGCCCACCCTTGAGGAACTGGAACTGATAAACCCCAAGACAGTGTTAATTTCCGCATTGCAATTAAAAACGAGACAGAAGTCATATTTTGATGCACTTGCGAAAAAGAAAATAACTGCCCTTGCTTTTGAATTCATTAAAGACGAAGACCACAGCTATCCAGCCGTAAAAGCCCTGAGTGAAATTGCGGGTACCGCATCGGTGCTTATTGCCGCCGAACTTATGGTTAATGCAAAAAAAGGAAACGGCCTTCTTTTCGGAAGCATTAGTGGTGTACCTCCAATTGAAGTGGTAGTTATTGGCGCCGGCACAGTAGGCGAATTTGCCGTTCGGTCTGCACTTGGCCTAGGGGCAAGCGTCAAAGTTTTTGATAGCTCTATTACAAAGCTGAGAACAATCCAGACTAACGTAGGAAGGATTTTGTACACTTCGACCGTACAGCCCAAAAATTTAATGAAAGCTCTTTTAAGATGCGACGTGGCTATTGGTGCAGTTCGCGGACACAACCGAGCACCCATAATTGTTACAGAGGAAATGGTGCGCAATATGAAAAAGGGCGCTGTTATTATAGACGTTTGCGTAGATATGGGTGGCTGTTTTGAAACCACGGAAATGACAAGCCACGACAACCCTACGTTTATCAAACATGAAGTGATACACTACGGCGTACCTAATATTCCTGCGCGCTATCCAAAAACGGCGTCAATTTCAATAAGCAATATCTTCACACCCTATATTTTAGAAATTGCAGAAAGTGGCGGACTTGAAAATGCCATCCGTTTTGACAATGGTTTAAGAAATGGTTTGTACTTTTACCGCGGAATTTTGACCAACAAGGCATGTGCAGATTGGTTCAACATGTCTTATAGCGATATCAACCTTTTGATCTTTTAAATTAAAGGCGAAAGGTTATACTGCTCAATTTCCAAAATCCCAAAACAAAAATTAATGAAATTAGCATACCGATTGGCTTATTTTTCCGGTGGATTTTTAATTGGAATAGCCCTTTTATTTTTTATTCTCAGCGGAAAAAAAACATCCTGCGCATATGGCCCAGAATCCAGAACACTTAAAAACATCCGTTTAAAGGAACGCGCTTTTTCCGAAAGTACTTTGCAGATTCTTCGTGAAAATAAAATGGACACTTCAGCAATTTCAATTCTTTTGGATGATGGTGATGTCCTCTTTTCAGAAAGCAATACCGAGCTTGACTCTTGCAGAATTTATGTTATTGAAGGTGAAATTTCAGAAAAAAACCTAAAAATAACAGTTGAAAATTGTGAGAAGTTAGCCACTGTTGTAGAAGCAGAGGTTCTCGAACAGTAATTTAACCCTTTATAATTTTCTTCGCTCTTTTTCTTTTTTCAAAAGCGTAAGCTCTCTACTTGTTTGCCCCGCCACCGAGGTATTTTCCTCTGCGCGACGGATTAAATAGGGCATCACATCTTTAACTGGTCCAAAGGGAATATATTTTGCAACGTTATAACCCTCTGCTCCCAGATTAAATGTAATGTGGTCGCTCATCCCAAAAAGTTGGCCAAACCAGATACGGTCATCACTTTTTGAAATTCCTTTTTCTTTCATCAAGTCCATCGTTAGATAGGTACTCAATTCATTGTGCGTGCCAACAAACAGTCCCATATCGTCTATGTTTTCAAGAATGTATTTTAAAACTTCATTAAATGTGTCGTCAGTTGCTTTTTTACTCTCACATATTGGTGTTTTATAACCTTTTTCAATTGCTCTTTCATTTTCCTTTTCCATATAAGCGCCACGAACAATTTTAAAGCCGAGCTTGTAACCTTTCATTTTAGCTCTTTGGTGCAACTTTTT
The DNA here is from genome assembly GCA_002364215.1 of Aequorivita sp. UBA3180. Classification (GTDB taxonomy): domain Bacteria; phylum Bacteroidota; class Bacteroidia; order Flavobacteriales; family Flavobacteriaceae; genus Aequorivita. Next base: position 492,255 of record DEXQ01000008.1, read on the forward strand.
TAAATAATCCAAACGGTCCCATCTATAGCATTGCAAAGTATTAAAAACTATAGGTCGCTCCTTGTTATATTTTTCCATCATTTTTTCGCAAAGATCATCAGCGGCGTCCTGCATCCAAGATTCCTCTGCATCAATTAGCAATCGGATTCCATTATCATGGGCTACTTTTGAAACCCGATCATAACGGTTTTCAATATTTTTCCAACCAATTTTTTCGCTATCCGTCAGAGGCTCACTTTCCGTGATTTTCTGCCAAACCTTAAATTTTCCAAAACCAGTGGGTTTAAAAACTGAAAACGGCATCGCCTCCTTATTTTTTGCAAACTCGGTCAGTTCAATCACTTTATCGGCGGTGGCGTCAAACTGTGTCTCTTCCTCCTTTCCTTCTACTGAAAAATCCAAGACTGAAGAAACGCCAACGTCATATAATCTGTCTACCGTAGACATACAATCCCTCTCATTCACACCCCCGCAAAAATGGTCAAAAACCGTGGAACGGATTAACCCCTCTACCGGAAGGTTTATATTTAAGGCAAATTTTGTAACGGCAGAACCAATTTTCACTAAAGGTTCCTTAGAAATCATCTTGAAAAGAAAATACGCACGTTCCAGTTCCGAATCGCTCTTTAGTTGAAAGGCCGTTTCGGTATTATCAAAAAGGGAATTTGAAGTCATAAAATTTACAATAATGTGTGCAAATATAGTTAGATTTGGACTTTGATTATATGAGAAAAATCAATAAATTCATGGGAAAAAATTCAAATGGAAAAGGTCAGGTTTTAAGAGATGATACTGGGTGGGAAGCTTTAGCAAAATATGTAAAGGAAAAAAGTCCTTCCAAAATATTTATTATAACCGATGAAAACACCAATAAATTATGCTTATCTATTTTTTTAGAGAAGAAAAAGTTTGAATTTTCATCAGAATCCATCACCATTCCCGTTGGGGAAATCTACAAAAACATAGGCACTTGTTTCAATGTTTGGGAAACACTTTCTGAAAAAGGAGCCGACCAAAAAAGCTTAATAATCAATCTAGGTGGCGGAGTGGTTACCGATCTTGGTGGATTTGTAGCTTCCACTTTTAAACGGGGCATTCCTTTTATAAATATCCCCACTTCCCTACTCGCCATGGTAGATGCCTCAGTGGGTGGAAAAAATGGGATCGATCTTGGCCATATAAAAAACCAAATTGGCGTAATAAATCTTCCCGAATTGGTAGTATTGGACACGGCGTTTCTAACAACCTTGCCACATGAACACGTAACATCAGGCTTAGCCGAAATGTTGAAACACGGCCTTATCCATAGTCACACGTACTGGGAGCGTATAAAAAATGTGGATTTCTCAGATAAAGTGGAGTTTGAGAAACTTATTTGGGATTCAGTAGAAATAAAAAAAGAAATTGTGGCCAAAGATCCTTTTGAGAATAACCTTCGAAAAACCTTAAATTATGGCCACACACTGGGGCACGCAATTGAATCGTATTTTCTAGAAAATGATGATAAGCCTACGCTGCTCCATGGCGAAGCTGTAGCAATAGGAATGATTTTAGCAACCCATATTTCAGCAGAAATTGTTGGTTTTCCTCAGCGTACATTGAATGATGTTACAGAAACCATTCTTAATCATTTTCCAAAACAAACTTTCAGTAAAAATGATATTGATACTGTTATAAAGTTGTTGGTTTTTGACAAAAAAAACAGAAACGGGAAAGTGTTATTTGTACTTCTGGAAGACATTGGCCATTACAAAACTGATAGCGAAGTAGACAATAGCTTTATTTACAAGGCTTTTGAGTATTATAAAAATTTCTGAAAATTTTATTGAAAATATTTTTATCTCTTCATTTTTTGAATAGTTTTATAACCACAAACCAAAAGATTGAATATTAAATGAAGCGAATAATAGTAGACTACCGAAAGCTAACCCCAGAAATACTTTCTTTACTAGTGGAAAAATATCCCGATGGATATGATGATGACCATGTTATAACTTTTAAAAATGCTAAAAATGAAACCGTTGAAGCTGTTGAAGTAAGAACGGATGATACAATATATTTAGTTAAAGTAAGTTCTCGCTTAGAAACAACAATGGCTAATTTTGATGAAGACGATTATGATGACGCTGATTTTAATGAGCCAATAAGTGAAATTCCGGATAAAAAGAAAATGGATGAGGAAGAATAAATCTTTCTATCAAAAAAAAAGAGGCTGTCTAGCCTCTTTTTTTATTTTGAAACTTCATGGCTGTTACGCATGCTGAAGTTCGTGCTTACCTTCTTTAATTTCCTCGATTAATTTAGAATTAAACGCAGGCAAATCATCAGGGTTTCGGCTGGTTACAAAACCTTCGTCTACAACTACCTCTTCATCTACCCAATTGGCTCCTGCATTAATCAAATCATCCTTAATTGAGCTAAAGGAAGTCATTTTTCTACCTTCCACTACTCCTGCAGAAATTAAAACTTGAGGACCGTGGCATATAGCAGCAACTGGTTTTTTCAACTCAAAGAACTGTTTTACAAATTTTAATGCATCATCATTTCTTCTTAATTTATCAGGGTTTATAACTCCTCCTGGCAACACCAGCGCGTTATAATCAGTTGCAGAAACATTTCCAACTTTTTTATCAACGTTGTATTCGTTGCTCCAATTGCCATCTGCCCAACCTTTTATTTTACCTTCATTTTCACTAATAATCTCAACGGTAAATCCTTCTTTTTCCATCGCCTCTTTGGGTGATTTCAATTCAGATTCTTCAAAACCGTTTGTAGCTAAAATTGCAATTCTCTTATTCATTTTTCTGTTCTTTTTATTAGTTAAACAATTAATTTACAGTGAAGATACTAAGCACTAGAGGTACTATAAATTTTTTGATATTAATCTTTTACTAATCTTTGTTAAGAATTGCTAAGAAGTACCGTTATCCTTTAAGGTTTCGGCTTTTTTTTTATCCTCCTCTACTTTTCGCTTGTATTCTCGAAGTTCCTGCATTTCAAGTTCGTAAGATAAGGTCGCGTTGCCGGAGGGTTCAATTTTTATATTTCTGAGCAACGCCCAATTCACGGTAAATTCTGCTCCCAAGAATAAAATAAGGCAGGTGTAATATACCCATAACAGAATAAGTACCAGGCTTCCCGCCGCACCATAAACTGAAGCAGGGTCTGACGCTGCAAAATAAAACCCAATAAGGTATTTACCTGCTAAAAATAACAAAGAAGTCATAAATGCACCTATCAAATTAGTTTTCCATTTTATTTTTACATCCGGGAGCAAAGTGAAGATTGTTGCAAAAAGTGCCGTTATTATTATTTGCGAAAAAATAAAGTTCAGAATCTGAACAAGTTGTGAAGAAAGATCGGTGTAATAGTTTCCAATTAGATCGCTCAAAGCATTGATAGCCGTAGTGATTACCAGCGATATGAGCAGCAATAAACCTATAGCCAGAACCATCCCAAAGGAAATAACCCGTCTTTTTAATGTGTCCAAAAAAGTATTCTTTTTAGCACGAACACTCCAAATATCGTTCAGTGCTTTCTGAAGTTGAAAAAAAACACCGGTTGCACCGAAGATAAGCACCCCAATTCCAAAAATTATAAATAGCACAGAACTTTCCGATAAAGCAGAATTAATTATCATAGCTTGAATAAGCTCAGCACTTCCTTGCCCTATCAACCCTCCAATCTCCCCTGTGATTCTTCCTTCTACTGCATCTCTTCCAAAAAAAATACCCGCAAAATGTACAGTAATAATTAACAAAGAAGGTAATGAAAACAAAGCGTAGTAGGCAATAACAGCACTTTTGGCCCACGGATCGTTTTTGTCCCAACTAAGATAAGTATCCTTTAATAATTTAAAAACCTTCATTTAAAGGTAACGTTCGTTAATAATATTTTGGTGGTGAATCTCGTGGCCGCAAATGATAAATCCTGCGGCTGCTACTGACATAACACTGTTGTTGGCTATACCTGTTCGTTTGAGTTCTATTTCATTAAAATTTTTAAATAAATGGAAACTTGCATTGCGCACAGCACTGTATTCCTCTAAAAGATTGTTGATGCTTTTATTATTTCCATTGGCGCTTTGGGCAAATATATTTTCATCAAAACCTTTCAAGTTTGCGTTATCGGCTCTTGAAAAGTAAAGTGCTCTATATGCAAAAACTCTTTCCGTATCGATAATATGCTGTAAAATGTCCTTTGGAGTCCATTTATTTTCAGCATACCGATAGTGCCATTTTGCTTGTGGAATATTCTTAAAAAATGATGGGGTATCGTGTAAGCCCATTTCCAAAGCTTCGGATAATGACACATCGTCAACCAAGTCAATATATTTCTGATAATAGGAATTATATTCTGAAGGATTAATTTCAGTAGGCTTCATAGTTTTCTTTTAAAGATAAAAAAAACCTTTGTCGCTAAACAAAGGTTTTTAATTTAATTAAGAGGTGCTACTTAAATTTCGTTAAAAATGGAATGTAGCAATCTTTTTTTATCATTGATACTCTCTTCCATTGATATCATTGTTTCGGTACGGCTTACGCCTTCAATGTCGTCTATTTGATAGATTACATCTTTTGCGTGGGCAGTATCCCTTGCCCTAATTTTACAGAAAATATTGAATTTTCCGGTTGTTACGTGGGCTACAGTAACAAAGGGTATCTCACTTATTCGTTCCAAAACAAATTGAGTTTGTGAAGTTTTAAAAATAAAAACTCCCACATAAGCAATAAAGGAATATCCAAGCTTTTTATAATCTACTTGAAGTGATGAACCGGTAATGATGCCGGCTTCTTCCATTTTTTTCACTCTCACATGAACTGTCCCTGCAGAAATCTCTAATTTTTTTGCAATATCTGTAAAGGGGATTCGCGTATTATCAATTAATAAATCAAGAATTTTGTGGTCTACATCGTCTAATTTAAACTTTGGCATATATCTATTTTTTTTTGCAAAATTATAAACTTTTAAGCTATAATAGAATTTATTCTTTGAAAATAAATCATTGATTTATCATTTTTATCAATAATTTCTGAAATATTATCACCCACTGTTAAAATATCTTGTGAATTTGTTAAAATTTCAGCGCCTTCCACATTATTTTCAATATATGCAAACTTGTTCTTTAATGACCCAATTTCATCAATAAATGGCTCAAAGACAATGGTTTCATTTCTTAAAATTTCACGATATTGGATTGCAACTGATACTTGCTCTCTTTTATCCTTCAATTTTGCATTTCTCAAAATACAATCATTATAATTTTTAAGATTTTCTGGAATATTAAAATAGTCTCTGTAATTTAATGCAGGTTTACTATCCCCAATAATATTAAATAAGACAAGTAAGGAATAGAAGATAAATTCCCGTGTTTTTTCACGATGGTAATCTTGGGAATATTGCCCCGCCTCAAATAATATAGTAGGAACCCCTGCATTTTGAAAGGTGTCGCCCACACAAGCATTATTAAAGCTATCATCATACCTGCCCACTTGCCCGGGAATGTAATCTTGCAGCAATTTATTCATTTTTACTATTTGTTCCATCGCAATTATTCTGGAAGGAGTTATAGATCGTTCCTTATTTGCTGCTGGAGATAAAAACGAAATAGTTGAAGCCTTGCCATCTTTAAAGCCATAAATAGAGCGCTGATCGTGAAGATTAAGGCATAAGTCAGGTTTAAGCGCTTCAAATACTTTGCGCAGACATTTGCTTTCCTTTTGAGATAAATCCTGGGCATCTCGATTCAAATCCACTCCATTGGCATTCTCACGCGTGTAAAGTTGGGCGCCATCGGGGTTTAACATAGGAAATAGATAAAAAGTATATGTGCCTAAAAATTCATCAATTTCTGATTGAAAATTTTCCTTTTGATCAATAAATCGAATAAAATCAAAAAGAGCTTTCGTTGTTGTAGATTCATTTCCATGCATTTGAGACCATCCCAAAACCACCTGTTTACCATTTCCAATTTTAATCAAGGGAATATCCTGTCCTTTTTCTGACACTCCAGGTACCGAAACCTCATACTTAATTTTATACATATCCAGTAACGGATAAATGTGTTCCATAGTGATGTATCGACCTCTTAACTGAGTCTCAAAATGATTCTTGTACCAGTCTTCTATTTTCATATTCTAAATTATAGTTTACAAAGTTAAACAATGGCTTGTTCACAATTGTAAACAGGAGTATTATCAATTATTGATTACTTCTGTAAACGAAGATGTTGTTGATTTGTCACCATTTTATTGAATTATAGTTCATCATTTATATTATGTGATTATAATATTGTTTTTCAGTATTTTAGAATTAATTAAATAAAGTATTAATTTGACGGTATTTGTAATTATTATCATTTATTTAGGCCTGTGAAAAGAAATAAATTACATTTGTAACCGTTATTGTTATTCATAATATGTTACAATGGTAAACACTTCGGATTTTACAAAACGATTGGAAAAAATACTGGATTATTACTCATTATCTGCCGCTGCGTTTGCGGAAGAAATTGATTTTAACCGCTCCACTATTTCACATTTACTCTCAGGAAGAAATAAACCGAGCTTGGAATTTGTGATGAAGCTCTATCAAAAATTTCCAGAGGTTGATATGGATTGGTTACTTTTCGGAAAAGGTAGCTTCCCTTCTACCGGAGAAAACTTAAAAAGTCCGGACAATCAAAACCAAATTAAAACTTCAAATGAAGAAAACTCATTGAATCTTTTTTCTGCAGAAAATGACACCGAGGTCAAAAGAAACATTCAAGTGAATCAAAATGTAAAGAATATTGAGAGAATTGTAATTTTTTATACTGACGGTAGCTTTAATGTTTACCAAAACTAAATGGTTTCAGTAATTTTTCGGAAATTCGCATAAATTTTAAGCATGCGTTTTTTTTTAGCCTTATTAAGTTTTCTATTATTGGCGGGGTGCTATGAAACCCAACGAGATTGTGCCGATTTTAAAACCGGAACCTTCGAGTTTGAAGCGCTTTCGGGCACTGAGGTCTTCAAAACAACCATAATTCGCAATGATTCCATAGAGGTTGATTATTTTCAGGGGAAAACAGATTCTTCTTCTATTAGATGGATAAACGATTGTGAGTATGTCCTAAAAAAAATAAATCCTAAGAACCAAGCTGAAAAGAAAGCCATTCACATCAAAATTTTAACCACTGATAAAGATAGCTACACTTTTGAATTCAGTGAAGTGGGTAAAACTAAAACGAGCAAGGCTAAGGCAAAGAAAGTTAAGTAATTTTATATCCCAATTATTTGTAAGTAATAAACTGGATCAAGAAAAGTATTTATTTAAAATACCAAATAATATTCCCTGCTCAACGGGTTTTGTAAGATATTCATTCATACCTGCCTTAATTCCACGTTCAATGGCTTCTTTTGTTACATCTGCTGAAAACCCGAGTATTACTGAAGTATTATCTATTTTTCTCAAATGTTGTACAATTTCAAACCCATCCTTTCCGGGCATATGTACGTCCATAAAAATAAGGTCGTAATGGCGGGAAGCACATTTAAGTAAAGCATCGTTTCCATCTGATGAAAGATCTGCAGAAATTTGGCTTTTTGAAAGTATTTTTGCCAAGACTTTTTGGTTCAAGAGATTGTCATCAACAATTAAGACCTTTAAATAGCTTAAATTCCTGTAGTGCCTTAATTTTTTGTTTTCATCTTGGTTTTCAACTTTAGGAAAATCTAGAGATACCGTAAAAATAGACCCTTTCCCTGCATTGCTTTGCACACTAATTGTACCCCCCATCAATTCTACCAAAGTTTTAGTGATTGCCAAACCCAATCCACTCCCTTGATGTTTTTTAGTGATTCCAAAATCCAGTTGTTTAAATCTTTCAAAAATATCATTCATTTTCGAAGGGGCAATTCCTATACCAGAGTCAGTTACAACCAACTGTATTCTTAGCCTACCATTTTCTGATTTTTCTTCGTAAAAAATTTCTATCAAACCCTCTTCTGTAAATTTCGTCGCATTACTTATAAGGTTGGTAAAAATCTGTTCGGTACGCGAAACGTCACCAATTACGTTTTTCTGTTTCAGAATACTCGCAAAATTTGTTTTTACCTCAATTCCCTTAACCTTTATGGTGGGTGCGTAAATATCGACAATTCTTTGAAGTATGAAAAAAGGACTGAAAACATCTTGTGAAAGTTCTACTTGGCCTGATTCAATTTTATCTATATGGAGAATATTATTGACCAGATTTAATAATACCTTCGATGAGTTTTGCATTAATTTTAAAAATTCTTTTTCACTTGTTGAAAGTTGTTTGCCTTCCAGTATTTCAGAAATGCTTAATATGGCGCTTAATGGAGTCCTTATTTCATGGCTCATGTTTGAAAGAAATTGTGTTTTTGCTACAGAGGCATCTTCCGCCCTAAGCCTTTCTTTTTCAATTTCTGCATTAAGCATCTGCAGTTTTTGGTTCATAATTTTATACCTGTGAGACTGTCTTTTGGCCAATAAAAAGAAATAGGCTAGTAAACCAATAAGAAATGATAAAAATATGCCAAGTGCCAATATGAAATTCTGCAATGTGGTTGCTCTTAATTCTTGACGGGAATAAAACATAAATTCAAATTTCCAATCACCCTCCGCCCTATCCGCAAGTGGATTTAAGCTTTGCGCAAATATTTGATCGCTTTGAAAATCTTCAATTTTGGGATTATTGTAGCTGTAAAAAATATTTCCCGCATTGTCTGTAATCCGGACACTAAAAAGATTTTGTTTGGAGCTTATATTGTCAAATTGGTCTTTAAAATCCATGCCTGCGGATATTGTTCCCTGAAAACTGTTGTCATAATAAATTGGAACATCTACCAAAAAAGCCTTACCGTGCTGGGTGAGATTGACCCAGGAAGTTATATTTACTAATGTATCCCTAGAGTTTTCAATCCAGCTTTGGTAACGATACCCTACGGATTTTATATCTAAGTTAAGTGCTTCCCTATTTGGGTAATAAGGAGCTACAAAGTTTATTATACCCGTGCTATCTATATATTCTATAAATTTAATTGACTTGTTTTGTTTGATAATCCGTTCCGTATCAGATTTTAAATAGGCTTTGAATTTACCATTGCTCTCAACTATACGGTCACGCATATCCTCAAGCGAAGTAATATTATGACTAATTATTTTTTTAAAATCCTGATGGGTCAATGTGCCCGCAATGTCCAACTGCCTGAGTTTAGCTTGCTTTTGATCAATTATAGTTCTATAATAACTTAGAACACATAAAGCTGAAAGGAATAAAAATAAAATAATAGAAAGCAAGGCAAATTTGCTTTTGTGGAAATTAGCTATTATTCTTCTTTGAAGCATTTTTAAAGTTAAAAAAGATTATCTTTTATTATTCTAAAGATTTGTTTAAAAATTTTTTAAAAACTCTATTTTGAAATGTTATTTTTTGATTTCATGAAAGAATTTTGCTCTTCCATCAGTTTTTCAATATTTGATAGCAATTGGATATCCTTTGGCGTTTCCACAGTTTTATCTTGAGGATCCTCTGCCTTTTTCTTAAAGCGATTGATGAATTTTATTACCATGAAAATGGTAAAGGCAATAATGAAGAAGTCGATCAGCACTTCCATAAGCTCCCCATAACCAATTGCAATTTCCTCAGATGTCTCACTTGCAGGACGCAGAATATACTTTTTATTGGCCAGGTTTACACCATCCGTAAGCATTGAGAGCGGAGGCATTACAATCTTTTTTACAATTGTACTTATTACATTATTGAAGGCAGTACCTATTACGATACCCACCGCCATATCAATCATATTGCCTTTTATGGCGAAGTTTTTAAATTCCTGAAAAAATGAAGCCATGTGTTGATTTTTTTGTTAGCGTGTAATAATAGAAAAGATTTCAGAAAGAAAAAAGAAGTTAAACGCGACCCGCAATTCGATCCTTTGCAAGCTGTAGTACTGTATGGAACTGATCTTCCAGATTCATTTCAGAATTATCAATTTCAATAGCATCGGCTGCTTTTACCAAGGGAGAGTCTTCTCTGGTAGTATCAATGTGGTCACGATCTTGAATATTTTTTAAAACCTCAGCATACTGTATGTTCTCACCACGTTCCAAAAGCTCTTTATACCTTCTTTGGGCACGCTCTTTAGCTGAGGCATTCATAAATATTTTTAGTTCGGCTTGGGGAAAAACTATTGTGCCAATATCACGACCATCCATAACCACTCCTTTTTCTAGGCCCATCTGTTTTTGCTGGGCAACCAGTTTTGCTCTTACCTCGTGAATTGTCGCAATGGGACTTACAAACTCTGATACTTCAAGGTTTCTTATTTTATCTTCCACATCTTTTCCATTCAAAAAGATATGTGCTTTGCCCCAATCAGGCTCTTTATAAAACTTAAGATGGATTAATGGAAGTGATTCTATAAGTTTGGAAGTGTCAAAATGATCTTTGGAAATAATACCATTTTGCATAGCATAGAGCGTTACGGCTCTATACATTGCACCACTGTCCACATAAACATAGCCCAGATAATCGGCCAATTGCTTGGCAACCGTACTTTTTCCGGTTGAGGAATATCCGTCAATGGCAATAGTAATTTTTCCCATTACTGAAGATCTATATTTAAGCCGAAAAAGCTGGATGAAGCAGCGGTACTAAATTTTGAATAGGAATAGCTCAATCTTAATTTATTCAGTTTAATTGCAAAACCGGCGCTTACTCCTGCGAAAGCCCGTTTTTCTGCTATTCGCAACTCTTCACCTCTTCTGAAATTATACCCCAACCGAATATTGAAACCGCTTTCGGGAAATAGTTCAATTCCCGCAATCATATGCCGAAAAGCGTTGTCTATAAAATTTATATTTTCTTCGGTAGTGTTTCCTTCCAAATCAGTTTCCTCTCTTGAAGGGTTAGAAAAAGCTACGTTCCATTGTTGCATATTCTCCAAGGTAAAATGCCAGCGAATAGGCACGTTCTGCAATGTTTGTGAAATTCCAAAAATAAGTTCAAACGGAAGGGGTTCATATTCTTCGTGATAGGGTGTGAATTGTGTTCCCAAATTTCTAGCAACTCCCGTAATATGAAGATCCCAATCTTCATAAACGTACATAATACCAATATCCAAAGCGCCTCCAAATGAAGAATAATTTTCCAGTTTAGAAGAAATAAGCTTTAGGTTTACACCTACGTGAAAATTTGTGAATGCAATATTTCGGGCATGTCCCAAAGAAAGGGCTACTTCGCCCCCACTAAAACTGTTTGTTGGGTTTCCCAATTCATCATAGCCGTCAAACTGCCCATAGTTAACGTAGGTAATACCCGCATGCAAAACCTGTGTTCTTCGATCCCATAGATAGGCATAAGTAGCCGTACCGTAGTTTACATCCCCAATGTAGTTTGTATAATTAAGCGAAAGCTGATTGTCCATTGCAGGATTAATACTTGCGGGGTTGAATAGTGGCTGGGTAGGGTCGTAATCATAATTAGTAACTACTTTTCCGCCCAAAGCAGCCATTCTAGGACTATTAACAAGGTTTAGAAACTGATAAGTTGCCTTACCTCCTATCTGGGCTGCCAAAAGCTGAGATATAAATAAGGAAACAACTAAGAAAACCTTTTGGGTCATAGACGTAAGTTACCGTAACTAAAAACTAAACGAATGCAAGTATAATTTATTTTTGCAAAGGAAAGAAACATCCATGATTAATTTTTATAATGCTTGGGCTTGATAGCTGCAAGTTCCAATTAAACTTTAAAAATAACGTAGGCAATAATATGATTGATGATTAATGCATAATTGGTTTTGGCAACTCTGCATTAATCATCTTTTTGCTCAAAATTATAGCTTTTTGGCGTTTTTTACCTTTTCCTTGGTTAGGGCTAACTCTAAGACATCGCTCATATCTTTTACATAATGAAAAGTGAGCCCCTTTAAATATTCAGGTTTTATTTCGTTTATGTCGCGTTTATTGTCTTCACAAAGTAGAATTTCTTTAATTCGTGCGCGTTTTGCTGCAAGAATTTTTTCCTTAATACCGCCAACGGGCAATACCTTTCCTCGCAAAGTAATTTCACCGGTCATTGCGATGGATTTCTTTACTTTTCTTTGTGTGAAAAGCGATACTAATGAAGTAAGCATTGTTATACCGGCGCTTGGGCCATCTTTGGGCGTTGCACCTTCCGGCACGTGAATGTGAACGTTATAATTATCGAATATATCTGGATTGATACCAAGTTTTTCAGCATTGGATTTTATGTATTCCAAAGCAATTGTAGCAGATTCTTTCATAACCTTACCCAAATTTCCGGTCATATTTAACGCACCTTTTCCTTTGGAAAGGGTAGATTCAATAAACAATATATCTCCGCCCACTTTGGTCCAAGCTAGACCAGTAACCACGCCTGCTACATCATTATTTTCATATTTGTCGCGTTCCAGTTTGGGAGCGCCCAGGACTTCAATAATAATATCATTGGTCACTTTTATTTCATACTCCTCTTCCATTGCAATTTTCATTGCTGCATAGCGAACCATTTTGGCAATTTGCTTCTCCAATCCACGTACACCACTTTCACGTGTGTAACCTTCCACAATTTTTTCAAGTTGGGGTTTGGCTATTTTCAAAGCCTCACTTTCCATTCCGTGCTCTTTTAATTGTTTGGGAAGCAAATGGCGCTTTGCTATTTCAACCTTTTCCTCAACAGTATATCCTGTTACGTTTATAATCTCCATTCGATCTCGCAACGCAGGTTGAATGGTACTTAAACTGTTTGAAGTAGCTATGAACATAACTTTTGAAAGGTCGTAGCCCAATTCTAAAAAGTTATCGTAAAAGGCATTGTTCTGCTCTGGGTCCAAAACTTCGAGCATTGCTGAAGAAGGATCACCTTGATTGCTTGCGGAAATTTTATCAATTTCATCCAAAACGAAAACAGGATTGCTTGTACCAGCCTTTTTAATACTTTGCACTATACGCCCCGGCATGGCCCCAATGTAGGTTTTACGATGGCCCCTTATTTCAGCTTCATCGCGAAGTCCGCCCAAGCTCATCCTCACATATTTTCTGCCTAAAGCTTCTGCAATAGATTTTCCCAAAGAGGTTTTACCCACACCGGGAGGTCCATAGAGACAAAGAATGGGTGATTTCATATCGTTTCTTAGTTTCAAAACGGCCAAATATTCTATGATGCGCTTTTTAACATCATCAAGGCCGTAATGGTCACGATCCAAAATTTTTCGGGCGCGTTTTAAGTCGAATTTATCTTTGCTGTATTTATTCCAAGGAAGGTCTAAAAGCAGGTCCAAATAATTTCGCTGGATACTGAATTCAGCAACCTGTGGATTCATGCGCTGCATTTTTGAGAGTTCTTTATTAAAATGCTTTTCAACGTCTTTGTTCCACTTCTTTTTTGTGGCACGTTCACGCATTTCTTCTATTTCTTCTTCCATTGATGATCCACCCAATTCTTCCTGAATGGTCTTCATTTGCTGTTGAAGAAAATACTCACGCTGCTGCTGGTTTATGTCACTCTGAACCTTCGACTGGATATCATTACGAAGTGAGAGCTTCTGAATTTCCATATTCATATAGCGGAGCGTTTCCAGTGCACGATCCTTAAGATTGTTAATCTCCAAAAGTGCCTGCTTCTCCTCTACTTCAATATTTAAATTTGAAGAAACAAAATTTATCAAAAAGCTAGAGCTTTCAATATTTTTAATGGCAAAGGCAGCCTCAGAAGGAATATTTGGACTTTCTTTAATAATCCTCAGTGCCATTTCCTTTATAGAATCTATTATGGCTCTAAACTCGTCACTTTCTTTTTCTGGACGCGCTTCAGCAACTTCTCTGATGGTAGCAGTCATATAGGGGTTGGTAGTAATTACCTCAGCCACCTCAAAGCGTTTTTTTCCTTGAATAATTACTGTGGTATTGCCATCGGGCATTTTGAGAACACGAAGTATTTGGGCTACGGTACCAATTGTATTTATATCACCAATACCGGGCTCTTCCTCGTTTTCATCTATTTGGGAAACAACACCAATTACCTTGTTGCCTTTATTGGTTTCATTAATAAGCTTAATAGACTTGTCCCGTCCTGCAGTAATTGGAATAACCACTCCGGGGAAAAGTACTGTATTTCGTAAAGGTAGGATAGGTAGTATTTCAGGGAGTTCTTCTTTGTGCATAGCATCTTCATCCTCAGCGGACATAAGTGGGATGAACTCTGCATCTTCCTTTAAATCTTGAAATGACAACTTGTCTAACGATGTAAGTTTTGAATTCGCCATATATGTTTTTAAGACATTGTGTCACAAATGTAGTAAGCACAATGTGTAAAATTTATAATTTATGTTTTTCTTAATAAAAAAGTATTGATTCTCAATAGCTTTATGTGTTCTTATCCTTTATAGGTCAAGAGTTGTGCCAGTTATATTTTATTGGCACCTTACTGTTTCAGTGAAACATTTTGGTACTGGATATTATCTGTTCTTCCTTTTTTAAAAAGAAAAAACCGTCTCTGGAAATTCCAGAAACGGCTTTTCAAAATTTGTTTATTTTTTATTTACGGAAGCACTGCCAAGAATTCTCCTGCAGTTATTTGATATACCGTTGGATCTTGCCCGGTGGCATCTACAGCAGTAAAGTTGAAAATTCCTTCAATGATACCATTTGGAATATCGTAATTTGTAATTACAATAGTTCCTGGGTTTGAAACATACGTTATCGAGGTTCCCACAACTGGGGTATAAGTTGCTACAATTTCATCTCCATCTATTACTTCAGTGCTCATTTCAAATGAACCTTCAGTAATGGTTGCTGGAAAAGTAAGTTTCATTCTTTGGTCACCTACCAGGGTAGTAATGGTTATAGTAGGGTATTGATTGAAAACATCGGTAGTTATTGTAATATCTTCAGAATTGTAAGCTGCACCATCCACATTGGCTCTAAACACATTATTGGCTCCGGGCACCCCTTCAAAGTAAGCTGTAAAACTACCTTCGGTAACCTCAACAACATCTGGAAGTTGGTTTAATGGATCGGTTGCCGTAAAGGCAAAGGTTGCTTTTAATATCCCTAACTCTAAATCAAATTCAGAAATTGTAATTGTACCTGGATTTGATGTCAGGTTTTCGGCGCCATTGCCTGCGTTGTAAACTCCGATTAATTTTGTTCCGTCAGAAATTTGTACCATCTCAAATGTACCCACGCCTAAGGAACGGGGAACGTCAATTCGTATTTGCTCTCCGGTATTGGACTTAGCTTCAATCTTTATCATGTGTACATCGCCAACCATCGGTTCTGTAACCGAAATAGTATCAGCTACAAAATCAACTCCATCTATTTTAGCGAAAAATTCATTTTCAGGGTTTCCGCCTGTTCCTCCCCCACCTCCGGTATCATCAATAATGTAAGGAATGGCATTAAAAGCTCCATTTGTTATTGCAATTTCTTCTAACACGGGATCTCCATTGCCATCAAGAATCGGATTGCCGTCACCATCAACTTTAATTCGTACTCCTACAAAACTAAATGTTCCTGTAACGGTTTCAGCGCTAGCATCCAGAGCGGTAATGTTCATTAACCCATATCCTCCCAAAGCATCTGCCGAGATATAAGGAAGCGGATTATTTGAACCGTCAAAATATGAGCCAGAATTTTGAATGGCCCCACCAAGGGATAGGTTGAAAGACCCTACTGCAGCATCCACAATTGCAAGAGTTATATTTTCGCCCCCTGGTTTTGAACCTGTAATTACCAATTGGTTATCGGTAGTAAGTGTAGCAGAAACAGAATTTGCAATAAACTCTTGGCCTTCTATTTGTGCCTTAAACTGTCCCTCATCTGCATCGTTCTGTTCTTCTTGGACAAATTCACCTGTAAGGGGCTCGTTTTCACAGGAAAAGAATTGAAATGCAAGAAATACTAAAAGCATTCCTTTTAAAAAATACATTTTCTTCATAAATAAGTAGTTTGTAGGTAATAAACGCAAACTTAAACAAAAATTGTTTAACGGTTTTTATTTCGTGGCACTCTTGCCAATAAAAATACTCCGGTCATAAAAAATATGACTAAAAATAATATTGAGTTACGCATACTTCCTGTTATTTGATCTATAAATCCGTAAATAAGCATTCCTATAACAATCCCTATTTTCTCGGCAACATCATAAAAACTGAAATAGGAAGTGGTGTCCTTTGTCTCTGGTAAAAATTTTGAATATGTAGAGCGTGAAAGTGATTGTATCCCGCCCATAACCAAGCCTACCACTCCTGCAGTAATATAAAACTGAATAGGTTCTATAATAAAAAATGCAACCACGCAAATGCCCACCCAAATAATATTGATTATAATAAGCACGGGAATATTGCCAAATTTCTCTGATGCTCGGGAAGTTATAATTGCGCCCCCCACGGCCACCAATTGAATAATAAGAATACTCACTATTAACCCCATGGTTTTTGCGTTGTCACCACCCCAAGCAATTTCCTGTTCACCGAAATAGGTAGCCACAAGCATTACGGTCTGTACGGCCATGCTGTATACGAAGAACGCCGCCAAATACCTCTTTAGTTGAATATTTTCCGATAATGAACTATAAACACTTTTCAGTTCCCTAAAACCATTCAATAGTATTTTTGTACTCACTTTTTTTCCACTTTTGTTTCCCTTCGGAAGAAAATAAAAAGAGTACTGACTAAAAAGTATCCACCAAATTCCTACGGTAACGAACGACCACCGCATGGCTTTCATACTGGCTTCTCCCCCTTCACCGAATCCAAAAAGTTCAGGCTTCACTACCATTGCTAAGTTAAACAGCAGTAATACAACACTTCCTACATACCCAAGGGAATATCCCCGTGCACTCACCCTGTCTTGCTGCTCATTAAAAGCAACGTCCGGCAGATAGGAATTGTAAAAAACGAGGCTTCCCCAAAAACCTATGAGCCCACCAAAATAAAATAGCAGACTAATATGAATAGTTTCAATACTGAAAAAATAAAGCCCCATACACGAAAGTGCGCCCAGATAGCAGAAAAATTTCATGAAGTTTTTCTTGTTTCCCACATAATCTGCAATACCCGAAAGTAAGGGAGAAATAATGGCAACCAACAAAAAAGCTGCTGCTGTAGTATAGCTAATTAATGGAGTACTTCTAATTGTACCACCAAAAATAGAAACTGACGTTACCCCCGCGGTCTTAAATAATGCCTGATAAAAAATAGGAAATATAGCCGATGCAATCACAAGGCTATAAACTGAATTTGCCCAATCATAAAAAGCCCACGCATTTAGTAGCTTCTTACTTCCTTTGGCTAAATTGGGCATATTCTTTTAAATTTTTGACGCCACTAATCTAATAAAAAATCCCGCGTGATGCGGGATTTTAAAAATTTATGTAATTCTGTTTATCTTTTAAAAGTTGTAACACCAAATTTTCTAGCTTCAGCTTTTGCTTCGGGCACCCAAGCCTGTATGTTTTGAATTCTTGTACTACTTGAAGGGTGTGTGCTCAAAAATTCTGGTGGCGCACCTTGTTCCTGGGCTTGCATACGCTGCCATAATTCTGCGGCAACACTCGGTTCGTAACCCGCAATTGCCATCAAAATTAAACCTATATGATCTGCTTCTGTTTCGTGACTTCTACTAAAAGGAAGCATTACGCCCACACTTGTACCCAGTCCGTATGCTGTATTGAAAATTTGCGCATTTTCTGGGTTATTAGCCAAAGCAATATTTCCAGCTACAGCCCCTAATTGTTGCAATTGACCCGCACTCATACGTTGCTGTCCGTGATTGGCAAGCGCATGTGCTACCTCGTGCCCCATTACCGCAGCTAATCCTGCTTCATTTTTTGTGATTGGCAAAATGCCTGTATACACTACTATTTTACCGCCAGGCATACACCAAGCATTTACGTCTTTGCTATCCACAAGATTATATTCCCATCTATAATCTGCCAAATATCCAGCATAACCATTTGCGGTCAAATATCTTTCTGCAGCAGCTGCAATTTTTTGTCCTACACTTTTAACCATTCGTGAGTCCGCAGTATTATTCACAACTTTATGCTCAGATAAGAATTCTTGATATTGCTGAAATGCCATCGGCAATATCTGCGAATTTGGAACCAATGCCAAAGTTTGTTTTCCCGTAAAAGGGTTGGTACTACACGCAACGACCAGTGCACCTATAAGTAAAATGGAAAGTGATTTTATAAATTTCATAAATGATGGTTTTGTTTAAATGTTAAAATTAGATATATAAATTTTATTACACTCCTAAAATTATTGTAAAATTAATTTTCCAACAATTGTTCCACAATTTTTAAACTTTAATGTTTTTTTAATAGTGAAATGTTCCGCAAGCCTTTAAATTTATAGACTTTAAAAAACTTGGAACGACTTTTGAATAAATAAAGTCGTAATTTAAAAATTTACTCAATATGAAAAACATACTTCTTTTTTTAGCCCTTTCATCAACAGTTTTATTTTCTTCTTGCGAAGGTGACCCAGGACCTCCGGGACAAGATGGAGGTTTAGTGTTTGCCAATGTATTTGAGGTAAGTCCCGCTTTCAGTTATAGTGACTATCCCGAAAATATATATTTTACTTCGGTTTATAATTATCCTTTTGAGGTGTATGAGAGCGACGTAGTTTTGGTTTACCGTTTATCAGGTCAAGATAATACCGTATCACCTCCAGCCGATATTTGGACACAACTTCCACAAAGCATCTATTATCAGGATGGTACTGGAGATATTTTTCAATATAACTACAATAGCACCTTTATAAGTGTTCAATTCACGATTGAAGGAAATTTCGACTTGACGAATATTGATCCCAATGATGTGAATGGTCAAACATTCCGTGTAGCTGTAGTCCCTGCCGAATTTGCAAAAACAAATCCTTCTATGAGAGATATTCTGGAAGTGATGCAAGCCGATGGTTCACAAATTGAAAAAATAGAACTTTAATATATGAAAATATTAAGCACCCTACTTATATTATGCATGATGCTTTTCAGCTGTAATTCACCAGCACAGAAAAGCAAGGAATCCAAGAAAGAGACTTTTGAGATTACGAAAACGGATGCCGAATGGAAAGACCAGCTATCACCTGAAGCATATAAGGTATTACGCCACGAAGGTACCGAACGTGCATTTTCAAGTAGCTTAAATGATAATCATAAAAAGGGTACATACGTGTGTGCTGGCTGCGGAACGCCCGTTTTTAAAAGTAAACACAAATTCGATAGCGGCACAGGTTGGCCAAGCTTTGACCGTGCCATTGAAGGAAATGTTGCGTATTCAACAGACACTAAGCTTGGATATACCCGAACAGAAGAGCATTGTGCAACCTGCGGGGGCCATTTAGGACATGTCTTTAATGACGGACCTCTTGAAACTACTGGTAAAAGGCACTGTATTAACGGGGTCGCTTTAAAATTCATACCCGAAAATGGAGAATCCAAATAAATATCCCATCAATAAATCTGAAGCCGAATGGCGCGAGGAATTGGGCGAAAAACGCTACCACATTCTTCGTGAGAAGGGCACCGAGTTCCCCCGCACGGGGGAGTATAACCTGCATTTTGAAAACGGCACTTATGTTTGTGGCGCTTGCCTTACCCCGCTATTTACAAGCGAGAACAAGTTTGATAGCAGCTGCGGCTGGCCTTCCTTTGACGATTCAATTGAAGGCGCAGTAGAATATGTGAAAGACACTTCGCACGGCATGCTTCGTACTGAAATTCTTTGCTCTACTTGCGGTAGCCATTTAGGGCATATCTTTAATGATGGCCCTACGGAAACGGGACAGCGGTATTGTGTAAATTCACTTTCATTGAATTTTAATAAGAAGTAATCCCTATATTTTAACTTCAAGTTTTAGATTCTCAAAAGGATAAAAAACATCAAAATCCAAAACTTTAAAATTTTGGATTTTGATGTTTTTTATGTTTGAACGCTCGATATTCTCTAATTTAGCCTTTTCAGTCCATCATGACCCCAGTCCGTTTGCTAGCGTTTATTCCATTTTTATTGGCAATCCTTCTATCCATAAACCTTTATAAAACTTGGAAAGGACTGTCGCCTTAATATTCTATTATAAGGAGAGATTAATAGGTTAAATTAGGGAGCAGCAATGAAGTATCTGTGGGGTAAGGTCGGCATGGAGACGGCTTAGAGTCGGCTTAGAGTCGGCTTACAGTCGGCTTACAGTCGGCATACCAAATTTCGAAGGTTTGAAATTTGATTTATTTTGGGGAGTCTTGACTATCAAATTTTAAATGTACGACATTCACATAGGGCTTTGCAAATTTTCATCAAAAAAATAAATGTAAGCTTTAATCTTATATTTACACTTTCTGTAAAGCATTACTTTGATTACGGTTGGAGATTTTTAATAATCCTTGGTCCAGAAAATTTATTTGGAATTTGGAAATAGGAATTGAGTATTTCCCTTGGTATTTCGTAAATTCGTTGCTTCAAAAGAAATACACTTAAAATTACATAATGAGTAAATACGACGTAATAGTTTTAGGAAGCGGTCCGGGGGGATATGTTACCGCCATACGGGCTTCACAATTAGGTTTAAAGACCGCCATTATTGAAAAGGAAAGCCTTGGGGGCGTTTGTCTGAACTGGGGATGTATTCCTACCAAAGCACTTTTAAAGAGCGCCCAAGTCTTTGATTATCTGAAACATGCTGATAGTTACGGACTTACCGTAAAGGAATTTGACAAAGACTTCGGAAAGGTTATTGAGCGAAGCCGCGGCGTAGCCGAGGGAATGAGCAAGGGCGTGCAGTTTTTGATGAAGAAGAACAAAATTGAAGTCATTAATGGTTTTGGAAAATTAAAACCCGGAAAAAAGGTAGATGTTGACGGAAAGGAATATTCCGCAGACCATATAATCATTGCAACTGGCGCGCGTTCTCGCGAATTGCCAAACCTAAAACAGGACGGCAAAAAAGTAATTGGCTACCGAGAGGCAATGACGCTAAAGAAACAGCCAAAAAGTATGATTGTTGTGGGCAGTGGTGCCATAGGCGTTGAGTTTGCCCATTTCTACAACTCCATGGGGACGGAAGTCACTATTGTTGAATTTTTGCCAAACCTAGTGCCTTTGGAAGATGAGGACGTTTCAAAACAATTTGAGCGCTCCTTCAAAAAAGCGGGAATTAAAGTGATGACGAATTCTTCCGTAGAGAAATTGGATACTTCCGGAAAAATGGTAAAAGCTACTGTAAAGACTTCAAAAGGCGAAGAAACGCTGGAAGCCGAAATTGTACTATCTGCTGTGGGAATTGCCTCAAACCTTGAAAATATTGGATTGGAGGAAGTCGGCATCGTTACCGATAAAGGAAAAATTATGGTGAATGATTGGTACCAAACCAACATTCCCGGTTATTATGCCATTGGCGATGTGGTACCCGGTCCTGCCCTAGCCCACGTTGCTTCCGCAGAAGGAATAACCTGTGTGGAAAAAATTGCTGGCCTTCACGTAGAACCTATAGATTACGGAAACATCCCAGGCTGTACGTATGCTTCTCCCGAAATTGCAAGTGTTGGTATGACTGAAAAGCAAGCGAAAGAAGCTGGGTATGAATTGAAAGTAGGGAAATTCCCTTTCTCAGCAAGTGGAAAAGCAAGTGCTTCGGGTGAAAAGGACGGTTTTGTAAAAGTGATTTTTGATGCCAAATACGGCGAATGGCTGGGTTGCCATATGATTGGCGCCGGCGTTACCGATATGATTGCGGAAGCCGTGTTGGGAAGAAAACTTGAAACCACTGGCCATGAAGTATTAAAAGCGATCCACCCGCACCCTACTATGAGCGAGGCTGTGATGGAAGCGGTCGCCGATGCTTATGGGGAAGTGATTCACTTATAGATTTGAGTATTGAGACTCTATCGTGATTTAAAATAAAAAACCGCAATATTGCGGTTTTTTTATTCTCACTACTCAATTCTAAGTACTCAATACTATTTCATAAAACTCTGTAAAGCCAACTCATAACTTTGTAATCCGAAACCTACTATTACGCCTTTGGCATTTGGGGAGATATAACTTTTATGTCTAAAATCTTCCCTTGAAAAAGTGTTTGAAATATGTACTTCCACTACGGGAGTTGTTATTGCTTTTACTGCATCAGCAATGCCTACAGAAGTATGAGTATAAGCAGCGGCATTTAAAATTATTCCGTCGTATTTATATCCTACTTCCTGTATTTTATCAATCAATTCTCCTTCAATGTTGGATTGAAAATAAGAGATTTCTTGGTTTGCATATTTTTTCTGCAACTTTTCAAAAAAATCGTTGAAGGTTTCGTTCCCGTATATATCGTTTTCACGCTTACCGAGCAGGTTTAGGTTTGGGCCGTTGATAATTATTATTTTCATTTTGTAAATATAGAAAATAAAAAAAGCAGGAGCGATGCTCCTGCTTTTTGAAATATGACAAATTTGAAATTTAGAATGAGTATCCGGCAGAAACTTGGAAAACGTTACTTTGATTTTTACCGGAATTGTAGGTTGTACCTAAAACTCTATATTCTTCATTTACATTCAACAATCCTTTATTATAACGTAGGCTGAAGAAAACACCCATGTTCAATCGATATGAAGCTCCAATGCCAAATTGGGCATCAAAACTTCTATAATAATCTTTAGCATCACCACTTACTAGATCGCCATCATCATCATAATAGGTTCCTTCAGCATTAACTAAAACCCCAAATACAGGTCCGGCTTCAGCACTTAAGCCTTCAATAACATAGAATTTTACCAATACAGGTACCCGAACAAAATCCAATTTTGTATCTTCTCCTAAAGTGCCAAAACTCCAATCTGAACCCTCTGAAGAGTACAATAATTCAGGTTGTAAAGAAAATTTTCCCATTAAAGGAATTTCAACAAGACCGCCAATGTGAAAGCTTGTTCTTGAGCCAAGGCTACCTAAACCACCATAATAGCTATCTCCTCCTAAAGTGGCAACGTTTAAACCAGCTTTCGCACCCAAGCGAAATTCTTGTGATTGCACAGAGGTTAATGCAAATAATGCTACTGCGGTAAAAAGTAAAAGTTTTTTCATAATGAATAAAATTTTAAATTAATTAAAACGACAATATTGTCTCATTAAAAATACTAAAAGTTATCAATATATCATTATTACTTATGTAACAATCTATGAAATATATGTAACAAAAAATAGCTTTTTAAAAACGCTATTTGTTCATTATCAATACTTTATATTTTTCTGAGAAATATCCTATAATGTAAAAAGCTTGTTTATCGTTTTGAAAAATTAACGTTCTTCATAAAAATAATATATAAAAAAACCGTCCAGAATGGACGGTTTTAATTATTAAATGTTTAATTTTTTTAAAGAAAGGAGTAGCCCAATGCAACGGAGAAAACTTGGTTTTTACCTTCAAAGCCATTTTCTTTTGAGACGTCAGTAAGTCCAAAATTATAACGAGCATCCAAACGCACTCCAAATGGAAAATCATAACCCGCTCCCACAATTCCTGAAACATCAAAATCTTCAGCCTTCGCTTTTCTGGTTATGTCACCCAAAACATTGACAGAAATTTTATCATCTACAATAAAACCAAACTGCGGTCCTGCTTGAACATTTAACCCTTGAACCAAATAATATTTTAATACTACAGGGACATTCACATAACTTAAGTCAAATTCTCCAGCATCAAACTCCGCTCCTTGCTGTGAGTAAAGTAAATCTGCCTGAATACCCACTTTATCTGTAAATTTTACCCCAGCAAAAATCCCGGCCTGAAATCCAGTCTTGCTAGAAAGATCTTCCACATCAGAAATATTTGCAAAGTTAGCACCTGCTTTAACCCCTAGATCGATTTCTTGCGAAAATGCGGAGGTTCCAATAAATAATGTAATAACTGCTACAATCAATTTTTTCATAATACTATTTTTAGGTTTCAATTAAAACGCAAAGATACCTTTAATGTTATGGCTTAAAATATATTTAGTTTTTTGTTAACTATTGTTTTTAGTAGTAATATAGCGGTATGAAGTGGCTGAACATTTTAAAGGATTATCAAAATTATCTCCGATTGGAACGCGGTCTTTCCGAAAATTCCATCATCAATTATTCCCTGGACATCAAAAAGCTTATGCAGTGGCTGGAAACCAATGAAATAGAAGTATCTCCCATCACTATTTCTGAAGAAACTCTTCAACAATTCATTTATGAGATCGCAAAAAAAGTAAATCCACGTTCCCAAAGCCGTCTCATTTCGGGCCTCAAAGGATTTTTCAACTACTTAATTTTTGAAGATTACAGAAAAACCAATCCCTTGGAACTGATTGAAGCTCCAAAAATAGGAAGAAAACTACCGGACACTTTAGCCATTGAAGAAATAGATACTCTCATAAAAACAATAGACCTAAGCTCAAAGCAAGGTGAACGTAACCGTGCCATCATAGAAACGCTGTATGGTTGCGGTCTCCGCGTTTCAGAACTTACAAACCTAAAAATCTCGGACTTATATTTTGAAGAAGGTTTTATTAAAGTAACGGGAAAAGGCGATAAACAGCGCCTCGTGCCTATAGGGCCAACCACCCAAAAATATATTGAAATTTATAGAAAAGAAATTCGCAGACATCAAAAGATTCAGCCACAGGCCAAAGATACTCTCTTTCTCAACCAGCACGGCAAGTCTCTAACCCGCGCGATGATTTTTACCATCGTGAAGCGCCTCGCAGAAAAAGCTGGTATCCCTAAAACCATAAGCCCTCACACATTTCGCCACTCCTTCGCCACACACCTGTTGGAGAATGGTGCAGACCTTCGCGCCATTCAACAAATGTTAGGACACGAGAGCATTACCACAACAGAAATTTACACACACATAGACCGCAAACACTTAACCGAAGTAATAAACCGCTTCCACCCGAGAAGATAATTGAAAAGTTTAAAAATCGAGAAGTTGAGAGTCGATCAGCTTGTAAAATTAAAATCTAAACTTATAATCCTATCGACTCATCGACTTGATCCTACAGGTTAAAAAAAAGCTAAACCCTCCCAATTTCTTTATTCTGAAAGCAACCTTTTGTATTTTGAAAAGAAAAAATTAAACCAAACAAAAAGAGAAATGAAAATATTAAAATTTAGTAATGGAGATGCAATGCATGCAATAGGTCTAGGTACTTGGAAATCCACCGGCAACGATGTTAAAAAGGCAGTAAAAGATGCAATTTACGCTGGGTACCGCCATATAGATACTGCGGCTGCTTATGGAAACGAGGAAGCAATTGGCGAAGCATTAGCCGAGGTTTTTGCCGAAGGTGATATTTTTCGGGAAGATGTCTTCATTACCTCTAAACTTTGGAACGATTCGCATGCCGAAGGACAGGTAAGACCCGCCTTGGAAGAATCACTTAAAAAACTAAAACTAGACTATTTAGATTTATATTTAATCCATTGGCCAGTGGCTTTCAAGCATGGTGTAGACTTCCCAAAAAAACCTAATGATTACTTAACGCCCGAGGAAGCCCCTATAATTGAAACTTGGAAACAAATGGAAAAGGCCAAAAAAGACGGGCTTGCACGTCACATTGGCGTTTCCAATTTTAGTGATATAAAATTAAAAGAACTTATTGCCAAAGCTGCCACCAAACCTGAAATGAACCAAGTGGAACTTCACCCCCTCCTGCAGCAGGATGATCTTTTAAAATATTGCAAATCAGAAAACATACACCTTACCGCCTATTCCCCCTTGGGTTCGGGAGATAGATCTGATTCTATGAAGGGAAAAGCTGAACCCAATATTTTGGAAATTAAAACGATTAAAGAAATTGCAAGAAAACACAATGCTTCGGAAGGGCAAATTTTGATAAGTTGGCATGCGCACCGCGGCACTGCTGCTATCCCAAAATCTACAAGCAAAGAACATATAGAAGAAAACTTTAAAGCGGCTTCTATAGAACTGGATGATGCAGATATGAAAGCAATTGCCAGTCTAGATGAACATTATCGATTTATAACCGGTAAGTTTTTTGAGGAACCAAGCAGAGGTTATGAAGATATTTATGATGAAAATTCTCCAATTGTTGAAAGTATCAAAAAAGGTATTGATACCGTAAAGAATGTTTTTAAATAATCTCCTGAATTATATAAATAAAAAAAGCTCCAAAAGGAGCTTTTTTTTTGATGTTATAACAGGTCTTACTTTGCAATGTTCACTGCTCGTGTTTCACGAATAACGGTAACTTTTACTTGTCCTGGATAGGTCATATCCGTTTGTATCTTTTGTGAAATTTCAAAAGAAAGCTGCGCGGCTTTTTCATCACTCACTTTTTCGCTTTCAACCATTACACGAAGCTCACGGCCCGCTTGGATTGCATATGCTTTATTTACACCGCCGAATCCGAATGCAATATCTTCCAAGTCCTTCAAACGTTGAATGTAAGAATCCAGCACTTGGCGTCTTGCGCCAGGTCTTGCGCCACTAATAGCATCGCAAACCTGTACAATTGGAGAAAGCAATCCAGTCATCTCAATTTCATCGTGGTGAGCTCCAATAGCATTACAAACTTCTGGTTTCTCACCATATTTCTCTGCCCATTGCATTCCTAAAAGTGCGTGTGGCATTTCGGTTTCGGTTTCGGGAACCTTTCCAATATCGTGAAGCAATCCGGCCCGTTTAGCCAATTTAGCGTTCAGTCCAAGTTCCGCAGCCATTACGCCACAAAGCCTTGCCACTTCGCGGGAGTGATGCAATAGGTTTTGGCCGTATGAAGATCGATATTTCATACGCCCCACGGCTTTTATAAGTTCGGGGTGCAGACCGTGTATTCCCAGATCGATAACGGTTCTTTTTCCCACTTCAATAATCTCCTCTTCAATTTGTTTGGTAGTTTTTTGAACAACCTCTTCAATACGTGCTGGGTGAATACGTCCATCGGTAACCAATTTGTGAAGTGACAGTCGTGCAATTTCCCTGCGTACGGAATCAAAACACGACAGGATAATAGCTTCCGGAGTATCGTCAACTATAATTTCCACACCTGTAGCAGCTTCAATGGCGCGAATGTTTCTACCCTCGCGGCCAATGATTCTACCCTTTACGTCGTCGCTTTCAAGATTGAACACAGATACACAGTTTTCCACTGCTTCTTCCGTTCCTATGCGTTGAATGGTATTGATTATAATTTTTTTGGCTTCTTGCTGGGCTGTCATTTTTGCTTCTTCCATAGAGGATTGAACATAAGCCATTGCTTGGGTTTTGGCTTCATCTTTCAAACTTTCCATTAACTGAGCCTTTGCATCCTCGGCAGAAAGACTGCTGATTACTTCCAACTGCTCAACTTGACTACGGTGAAGCTTTTCTACCTCGCTTTGTTTTTTGTCGAGTATGGAAATTCTCTCGTCATAATCTGTCTTTTTTTCTTCAAGCTCCGCATTTAATTTTTTTGATTTTGCGAGTTCACTGGAAACTTGTGATTCTTTGTCGCGTGTTCTCTTTTCTGCTTCTGAAATTTTTTTGTCACGGTTAAGGATTACTTTTTCGTGTTCAGATTTCAGTTCCAAAAACTTCTCTTTAGCCTGAAGAATTTTATCCTTTTTTATGGTTTCGGCTTCAGATTTTGCCTCTTTCAGTATTGAAGATGCGCTCTTTTTTGCTCTCGTTATAAGTTGGGAGGCGTTATTGCGCTCCATTATTTTTGCAATAAAAAAACCAATCGCAATACCAACTATGGCACTAATTACAATAGTTATGATGTCCATTTTTAGTTGAATTATATGTATAAAAAAAGCCTACATCAATATTATTATTTTGAATAAACTCCTTAAAAACAAGTTTAGGGTTAACAAGCTGGTCAAGTATCCGCTCAAAGACGGCTCGCTTTTACAACTTCAACTCACCCTTTTTAAAGAATTCCTGTTGAGTTTACCAAAAATTAGTATTAATGTAGGCAGTAACCTTATTTAATTAAAAGAACGTTATGATAACTGCTCTTGCAATAAACGGTCCAAAGCATTTAGTCTTGCTTCCGTTTCCTGCGTATCGCTGGAATTATCAATTTGTTTTTGCTCAACCTGTGCTGCAAACTGGAGGGCACACATTGCCAAAACATCCTGTTTGTCGCGTACGGCATAACTCTGCTCGAACTTCTTAATCATCTCTTCTATCTTTTTGCTCGCCAAGCGTAGTCCCTCTTCCTGAGAAGGGTTTATGGTAAGGGGATAAACCCTGTCTGCAATTGATAGTTTTATTTTTAATGGTTCGGCCATTGTTATATTTTTATTCGGAAAGTTGGCTTATGCAATGGTCAATTTCCCGAATGAGAGCGTTTATCTTGAGTTTAGTTTCTCGTTTATGCTGGTCGCTGCCGAGCATTGAATTTGCCATTTTTAATGAGTTACATTTTTCAGTCCAAGCCTCAATTTCTTCTTCAAATTGTTGCTGTTTTGACTGTAAAACTTTGAGTTCTTCTTCCAACGCTGCATTGGACTTATTTAATTTTTCGTGCCTTTTGAGCAGCTTGCCAATTCTATTTTCAAGAGAATCAACTATTTCAGAAAGATTACTCATTAAAATCTGTGTTCAATACTTCTTTCACAAAGTTAGCATACCATCGTTAATAAGCAAACAGTTTTCCATTATTTTTTGTATTATTGAAGAATAGTTACAATAAACCAATTCTCTCCCCTTTTAATTCTAGTGTATTCTTATTTTTACCCTATGAAGAAAATTTTATCAATGCTCCTCCTTTTTAGCGGGTTTGCGTACGGACAGAACGGTATACCGACAGATTATTTTTCCAATCCTTTGGATATAAACTTAGTGCTTTCAGGCAATTTTGGTGAAATGCGTGCCAACCATTTCCACAGTGGCCTTGATCTTAAAACTGAACAACGCGAAGGGCTGCCGGTATATGCCCCAGCGGATGGCTATGTGAGCCGAATAAACGTGCAACATTACGGTTATGGAAAGGCGCTCTATATTCTTCACCCCAATGGATACACAACTGTTTATGGACATTTGCGAAGTTTTGCCGGCGATATTGAAAAGTATGTAAAAGACACACAATACAGTAAGGAAACATTTGAAGTAGAGCTCTTTCCCGACAAAACGCTATTACCAGTAAAAAAAGGAGATTTAATTGCCTATACCGGAAATACAGGTGGCAGCGGCGGACCACATCTTCACTTTGAAATTCGCGATTCTTCACAACGGCCCATGAACCCATTGCTTTTTGGCATAGAGGTTCCAGATTCAAAAAAACCTATTGTGAGTGCAATATTTGCTTATCCCGTTGGAGAAGATGCGCACATCAACCAAAGCCAAAACCGTACAAAATTGCGGATGATAAAACAGAAGGACGGCAATTATAAAACTGAGGACATAAAGGCTTTCGGAAAGATTGGCTTTGGAATTACAACATACGATCAACAGGACGGTGCTTCAAACAAAAACGGCGCATACAGTATTGAAACCCGCTTTAACGGTTCTCAGAAATTCAAGGTTCTTTTTGATAAATTTTCTTTTTCAGAAACGCGGTATTTAAATAGATATACTGATTATAACTATTATGAAACCAACAAAAGTATGGTTCAAAAGCTCTTCCGTGAAACCAACAACCCATTGAGCATAATTACAGAAGAAGACGAAAATGGGTTTATAACAGTTCAGGACAGTTTGCAATCTATTTATACCATTGAAGTAAATGATTTTAATGGCAATCGTATGTATATCTCAGTGCCCATTGAGGGTGCAAAGCTTGAAATTTTAGACCAAAAAAATATTGAAAAAACCGACGATTATATCTATGCAGACCACGCCACGTCTATCACCAAAGGCAAGTGGAGCATTTACATTCCTGCAAATAGTTTATATGAAGACACCTATTTGAATATAAAAGATGAAGGTGATGTTCTGGAATTTCACGAAGATTTAATTCCAATTCACAGCAATATTTCAATCACGGCAGATATTTCATCATACAATGAAGCTGACCGTGATAAACTCTATATTGGAAGATTGAACTATCGCGGCCAGCCGTATTATACATCCACAACCCGCAACGGAGACAAGCTAACTGCCAAAACCCGAACCTTTGGAAGTTACACTATTGCCTCAGACACGACTCCTCCCACCATAAAGCCCGTCAATTTTTCTGAAGGTAAATGGATTAGCAACCAGAATTTTCTTCAATTGAAAATTACAGACGACCTTAGCGGAATAAGCTCCTACCGTGCCACTATTAATGAAAAGTTCATTTTGATGGAATATGATTACAAAAAAGACGTTCTAACTTATAATTTCAATGATAACGTAAATCTGGAAACAGAGAATAATTTGAAAGTTATTGTAATAGATAATGTGGGAAATAGTGCTACATTTGAAGCAAAATTTTTCAGAAAACAACCCTAACCCTTGCTTTTGAAAACAATTAAACTACCGCTTACACTCCTTTTCTTTTTCTTTGCAACCGTTGTATTTGCTCAAAAGGCAACAATACGAGGAGTTATTTTAGACGAAACCAACAATCCACTTTCTGGAGTTAACGTAACGTATGAGGACAATGGTACCATTTCAGATCTTAATGGTTTTTATTTGTTGGAAATTCCCGCAAATCAAGAAGTCGTTATTACCTTTTCCCACGTTGGCCATAAAAATGCCAAGCTTCGTTTCAATTTAAGTCCGAATGAGGATTATGAATTGAATCCCGTTTTAAGGATGGATGTGGAACAAATTCCTGAAGTTGTGATTTCTGGTCGTGAAAACCGACGTATCGAAGGGCTTGTAAACATAGAACCTGAGGTAATCAGAAAGATGGTGGGTGCCAATGCTGGTGTAGAAAACCTTCTAAAATCCCTTCCCGGAGTGAGTGGAAATGACGAATTGAGCACGCAATATGCTGTGCGTGGTGGTAATTATGATGAAAACCTAGTTTACGTAAACGAAATTGAAGTATATCGTCCATTCCTAATTAGAAGCGGACAACAGGAAGGTTTAAGCTTTGTAAACAGCGACCTTACCAGTAATGTTGATTTCTCTGCGGGAGGATTTCAAGCTAAATATGGCGACAAGCTTTCTTCGGTGTTGGATATTACATATCGTCGTCCCGTTGATTTTGGCGCTTCCATAGACCTTAGCCTTTTGGGCGCAAGCGGTTCTGTGGAAGGAATTTCAAAAAACGGTCGTTTTTCGGGAATATTCGGAATTCGCTATCGTGACAACAGCCTATTTGTTGAAGCAAAGCAAACCGAAACCAATTACAGACCAAAATTTGCCGATGCGCAAACCTATCTCACTTATAAATTCACCAATAAATTTGAACTGAGCTTTTTGGGAAATCTTTCCATTAACGAATACAATTATAGACCGTTAACCAGACAGACAAATTTTGGGACTATTACTGATCCAATCGCTTTACTCGTTTTCTATGAAGGCCGTGAAGAGGATCGCTACAATACTTATTTTGGCGCATTAAAATCTACTTGGGTTGTTTCAGACAACTATACTGCAAAATTTATAGCTTCCCTTTACCAAACCACCGAACAGGAATATTATGATATACTTGCCGAATATCGTTTAGGTGAAGTAAATACTGAAATTGGCAGTGAGGAATTGGGCGAGGTTGAATTTACACGTGGCATCGGCGGACAACTTACACATGCTCGAAACGATTTGGACGCTTTAATCCTGAATGTAGAGCACAAGGGAAATCTAGCGTTAGAAGAAAATAATATAGAATACGGCATAAAATATACACGTGAGGATATTCGCGATCGGGTTCAGGAATATGAAATTATTGATTCGGCAGGATTTTCTATCCGTCCGCCTATATTCCCTCCAAACAATCAACCCTATGAGGCTGATACTTCTCCTATTGTGCCTTATACTAATGTTCGTGCTCAAAACGATACACAGATTGATAGAATTTCAGGTTATGCACAATGGAGTAGAAAATCAACACTTGGAACCAGTGAACTATGGATGAATGCAGGGGTACGTGCCCATAATTGGACTGTGAGTGGAAAAAACATCACAAGCACTACGCAAACTGTTTTCAGTCCACGCGCACAGGTTTCATTAAAGCCCGATTGGGAAATGGATATGCTTTTCCGACTTTCGGGCGGGGTGTACCACCAGCCTCCTTTTTATAGAGAATTGCGCGACTCGTCCGGTACCGTACGCCCTGGTGTAAAAGCTCAAAAGTCTATCCATATTGTATTTGGAAACGATTATAGTTTCAAAATGTGGGATCGCAAGTTTAGATTAAATTCTGAAATTTACTACAAACACTTAACTGACGTAAACCCATATACTTTGGAAAATGTACGCATCCGTTACCGTGCAACCAATAATGCGGTTGCATACGCTTACGGGCTTGATTTACGCTTAGCGGGTGAGTTTGTTCCCGGTACGGAGAGCTGGTTAAGTTTTGGTTATTTGAAGACAGAAGAAAATATCGACGATCGCGGCTACATTTTCCGTCCGACAGACCAACGTTTAAAGTTTGGAATGCTTTTCCAGGATTATGTAAAAGTGATTCCTTCGCTTAAAATGTACCTTAACTTAACGTATAACACGGGACTACCCGGTGGTTCTCCAAGTTATGCTGACCCATATAAATATCAAACCCGTTTAAATGATTATAAAAGAGCAGATCTGGGGATGAGTTACGTTATTGTGGACGATACAAAATTAAGGGACAGTGGCTGGTTGAAACCTTTTAAGGAATTTACCATCGGCGCTGAAATTTTCAACATATTTGATGTGCAAAACTCTATTACAAACACTTTTGTAAGGGATGTTTACACCAAGGTACAATATGCAATCCCAAATTATTTGACGCCTCGTGTGTTTAACGTTAGGCTTACCGCGAAGTTTTAAACACCGCTGTTTAGCCTACAACAAATTCAAAATTGGCAATTGATAATCTAACGCTATTCGGTAATACCGCTATCAATAAATTCTTTTAAAACCTCCACCACATAATCCACTTCTTCTTTTTTATTGAAGGTGGAAAAAGAAAAACGAATGGAAGGCTTACTTAAGTCTTCCTCGGAAAGTATCTCATTTAAAACGTGCGAGCCGCCCTCACTCCCACTTTGGCAAGCGCTCCCTTTGGAACACGCTATTCCCTTCAAATCCAACTGAAACAATAGCAACATTGCTTTTTCGGCAGAAATGGGCAGACAAACGTTTAATAAAGTATACGTGCTTCGCTCATTATCATCACAGCTACCGTTGAATTTTACCCCAGGAATGGCAGTTAGTAGTTGTTCCTTAAAATAATCCTTCAGCTCGGTAATGTAGGCTCGTTCTTTTTCAAGTTTGTGATACGATAGTTTTAGCGCTTCTGCCATTCCAGCAATAGCGTAAACCGCTTCCGTGCCAGCACGAAGTCCGCGTTCCTGTTCGCCACCATGGATTAATGAGCGAAGCCCTGAATTTTTTCTAATAAAAGCAAACCCCGCCCCTTTTGGTCCGTGAAACTTATGGGCAGCAGCAGCTGCAAAATCAATAGGAATTTCCTTAAAATCAAGTTCAAAATGGCCCACAGACTGTACGGTATCGCTATGAAAAAGCGCGTTGTGTTCCTTACAGAGAAGTGCAACTCTTTTTAAATCAAGTAGGCTACCAATTTCGTTATTAACGTGCATCAGGCTCACTAATGTTTTTTGTGATGTATCTGCCAAAAGATTTTCCAAATGACCATAATCTATTTGGCCGCATTCGTTAACTTTTACAAAATCGAGCTGAATGCTGTATTCTTTTTGAAGCCATTCCAAGGTATGCAAAACGGCATGATGCTCAATGCGGCTAGATATAATTCGTTTTATACCAAGATCCCGCACCGCACTGCAAAGAATTAAATTATCTGCTTCGGTACCT
The DNA here is from genome assembly GCA_002364215.1 of Aequorivita sp. UBA3180. GTDB lineage: Bacteria > Bacteroidota > Bacteroidia > Flavobacteriales > Flavobacteriaceae > Aequorivita. The sequence goes on from DEXQ01000008.1 coordinate 526,154, forward strand.
CCGGAGGTAAATATAATTTCACTTGCAGAAACGTTTAAAAGTTTTGCTATTTCCTTTCGAGCGTTTTCAAGTAAAGATTTTGATGATCTTCCGTAAGAGTGTGTAGATGAAGGGTTTCCGTATTCAGTTTTTAAAACTTCAGTAATACAAGTTATAACATCATCGCGCAACTGCGTGGTAGCGGCGCTATCAAAATATACTTTCTTCATTGGGTAAGTTTTTTAATAAAAATCGGCTAGTAACCGAGTTCTATTTTGAGCACAGGCTCCTATTTTGTTTCGGTTGGCAAAAATACATATTAAAACAGTTTTGCCCACATTTCAGTTAAAAAGAAATGCGTTACTTTGTAATCGATGATGATTTTAAAATTTCCGATGAAAAAAATTCTTTTCCTTTTTATAGCTTCATTGCTTCTTCAAAGCTGTGATGATGGCGATATAATTATTACCTCTTTCAACTTTGACGATGCGGAGCTTAAGGCCTGTGGGCAACAGGGCAATTATGTATTTTATAAAATAAATCCCGAGGCCCTGGAAAGTTTGTCGCTAAAATTAGGTGTTTCTGATAGTCTTTATAAAGACGCCGGGCCTAAAACTTATGCACTGAATGGCACTACAAATTTTGTAAATTATAGAACTTACGATGGTGATTTGGGTGCTAGTTACTTCTGTAGCAGTATTCCTCCCACTGCTCCAATTGTGACCGTTGATTATTTGGCGGCATCCGGTTCGGCTGAACTCACTACAATTTTTTTATTTGATGATGATGATGGTGTTCCCGCAGAAGATGAATTTGATGGCGATACTGACGGCGATGGGATTCCAGATATTTATGATGAAGATGACGATGGCGATAACGTTCCAACGGCACTGGAATTGGACATTCAAAATGAAGACGGCGATGACAATCCACTTACAAATCCATTAGACACAGATAATGACGGAGTAGCCGATTATTTGGATGATGATGATGATGGCGACGGGGTGCTAACACGAAATGAAGACAAAAACATGGATTTAAATCCGCGAAACGATGTGACAGATCCAAACGTGGGCGCAGATTACCTAAACCCTGAGGTAGCAGACACTTATTTGGTAAACGAATACCGCCTGCATGAATATACCATCAATAAAAATGTAAAAATTGTTCTGAAAAATCTTGTTTTAGTTAGTGGCGAAGAAGAAATAACCCAAGAGTCCCTTAATATGGGAACCATTGAAAGTATTGAGGTCATTGAAAAAGAAGCCACCCCAGAATTTTGATTTGTAGAAGCGCGAATTCCTACTTCGTGTTCTGAAAAATATATACCTCGGTAGCCCCACGCCCGTATTTTTGAAAATCGGCATCGTAAAACTTTACATTGTCATAACGATTGAACAGAAATTCCAATTCAGTTCTCAAAACCCCTTCCCCTACACCGTGTATAAAAACTACTTTTTGTATGCGTTTTGAAATGGCAAAGTCCAATTGCCTTTTTGCGGTATCCAATTGTATGGTTAGCATTTCATAATTATTAAGGCCGCGGGTCTTTGGCACTAGTTGATTGATGTGCAAATCCACCTCCATGGGTGGTAAATTTCGCTCTTTGGGTTTAATGCGCTTACTTTTTCCTGGCTTTTTGTGGTTTTTTTCTGACATAATTTCAGAGATATCCATCTTTGCCAATTCTCTTTTTGAAAGGGAACCATCCACAACGATTAATTCGTTTTTTGAAAAATCCAACTCAAAACCATCTGTGGTAAAAATAGTCACCTCATTACCCCTAATTGCAGTAATCACACCTGAAATGGCATCATCCAAGACTGAAACTTTATCGCCGATAATCATTTCTGAAATATTAAAATTTTAAAATATAATCTGCACCCATTACTTAATACTTTCTATCACTTAACCCTCTATAAACGAAATTTTTACGTATTTTGTAGCATTGTATGAAATATATAAAATATTATTTTTAAATTTAAACCGTGAAAAAAGCTTTGCCAACCCCAATAACGAAGCTTTTAAAAACCGCAAAAATATGAAAAACCTACTACTCTTTTCAACTTTACTTTTAACTACGGCTGGTGTTTTTGCACAGCTAACCGTTAAGCCAACTTCCGGAGGTGCCGATTCATACATATATGTTAATGATGAGGTTGTCTTTGTAACCCAAGAAATAAATCTTACTCGTAATGGCACTGCAAACGATCAGGAAGCCAGTATTTACTTGCGCAATAATGGGCAATTAATTCAATCAGGAACTACTTCTAATAATAGTGGTAATGGCCAACTTTCCGTACAGCAAAACACTCCGGAAACCAATGCTTGGGCGTACTATTATTGGTGCTCGCCCGTTACCCATCCTGCCCTCGCAGCTGGAAACCGAAGTTTTGGAGTTCAGCATTTATATGAACCACAACCAGGCATAAGCTTAACTGCCGCCCAACAAGCCGCTACCACTACAGGACGTGATGGTACCACGGGGCCTATGACCATTTCAACACGTTGGTTATACACCCATAGATTTCCCGGTACTGAGGCAGAAGGAAATTACCAACGTATGAACGGCAACAACGCTGCCCCTGCGGGTTATGGCTTTATCATGAAAGGTGTTGGTCCCATTCAAACACCAACACAACTCGATCAAACTTATGATTTTAGAGGAAGGCCAAATAGCGGTACTTTTACTATTCCAGTGGAAGACCAATTAATGACCCTTGCTGGAAATCCTTATCCTTCTGCAATGGATTTAAACGAGCTTTTTTATGATCTTCCTGAAAATGCTGCTTTAGGAACATTTTGGTACTATGATGAAGACAGAACTGTGGCTAGTCATTATTACTCTCAAAAACCTTATGGTTATGGCGTATATACTATTGGCCCTGAAGATACTGATGGTGATCCTTATGACGGAGACAATTTAGGGACATACGTTGCTGCTCCATTTGATATTTGGAACTCTGGAGGAACTACAGGTGGCGGTGGACCTTTAAGTTCTAATACCGATCTCAATAAACGCTTTGCACCTATTGGACAGGGCATTATGTTTGTGGGTGATGCAACCGGTAACGTTTCAATTAAAAACGAGTACAGAGTATTCTTTAGAGAAGACACAGCTGGTTCTGTATTTCAAAGACCAGAAGGCGATAGTGGCTCACAGATTAACCTACCAAATGATACAGGCTTATCAACAGCCGCAGAAACTGCAAGAGAGAACAATCGCACTCCAATAATGCGCATCTGGTCTATTTTTGATGAAGCAGTAACCAGAGATATGGTAATTGCATTTTATGATCAAGCTACAGATGGATACGACCGTGGCCTTGACGGTCTGAGTGCCCAAGATTTAAAAACAGATGCCTACTTCCCTATTGGCGATGACAACAACCGTAAACCTTATGTAATTAACGGTATTAAATTTGACCAAAATAAGCAGGTGCCTATTTCCTTTAAAATACAAAACCAGTCCAAATTGGATATTAAGGTAGTAGAGGAAGTAAAAAAACCGTATACCAATGCCTATATTTTTGACAGGGTTGAAAATACCTATCAGCAAATAACTGGAGGCATGAGCGCAACCTTTAACCTTCCTTCCGGTACTTACGATAACAGATTTTTTGTTGTTTTCCGAAGTCCAAATGTAAAACGTGACATTCCCCAAACGGAACTTAATGAAAAACTAATTGTAATGGAAAATGTTACTTTTTTCCAAAACAATCCACTACAGCAATTGGAAATTAGCAATCCTGAAGGATATGTTATTAAATCTGCTTTAGTGTACGATATGAACGGAAAATTGGTAATCCAAGAGAAAAACTTAGGTGATCAATCCAAATATAGTTTCTATACCGGTAATTTGAGTGATGGTGTTTATTTGGTAAAACTTATGACCGCAGATGATATTGCCATTGACTATAAAGCGATCGTTCATAATAAATAAAATATTTCCTTTATGTTCATAAAGGGCCTCGAAGATTATATGGTTCCTTGTATAAACAAGAAAATCTTCGGTGTAGAATGTTTGGGCTGTGGCATGCAACGTGCTACAGCCCTTCTTTTTTCAGGGCAATTTGAAGCTGCTTTTAAAATATATCCTGCTATTTATACCATTTTCCTCTTATTGGCCGTAATTGCGGTAAACTTCTTTATTAAATTCAAGTTTGATTATCAAATAAAAATTGGGCTTATCTTGCTGAATGCCATTATAATGGTGGTGAGTTATTTCATTAAGATGAACCACTTTATTTAATATAGATTGTTTAAAATTTTAAATTTTTTGGGTACATTTAAGGCACAACTGAAAAATCAAATAAATTATGGAACAACAAAAACTACCCAACGCAACCTTAATTCTCATCTTCGGAATAATTTCTATAGTAACTTGTTGTTGCTATGGTTTAGGTCTTATATTCGGAATTGTCGCTATTGTTATGGCGGGCAAAGCCACTAAGGTGTATATGGCAAACCCTGAACTCTATTCAGGCTACCAAAACGTTAAAACGGGAAAGATCCTTTCTATAATAGGCATTATACTCAGCGCTATTTATTTAATTTACGTAATCTACCTCTTTTCAACTATAGGAATGGAAGGCATTATGAATATGAATGAAGAGCTTATGAAGGAATACGGTATGTAGTTCTTCATTCTTTCTTATTAAAAAAGCGGCCTTAGTGGCCGCTTTTTATATATAAAAGTTACTGCAAAATAATTATTCAAACGATTTTAATGTTTCTATGATTATGGAAACACAATCCCTCAATTGTTCTTCATTCATCATCAAGGGAGGTGCAAAACGAATAATATTTCCGTGGGTTGGCTTTGCCAACAGGCCATTGTCACGAAGTTTTAGGCAGATATTCCAAGCTGTATCGCTATCTTCAGAGTCATTGATTAATACCGCGTTCAGCAATCCTTTTCCACGAACAAGTTTCGCTATACTACTTGTTTCAATATAACTGCTAAGTTCACTGCGGAAAATTTTTCCAAGCCTTTCAGCATTCTCGGCAAGCTTTTCATCACGTACCACACTAAGCGCTGCGATAGCCACCGCAGCAGCTACAGGGTTTCCTCCAAAAGTGGAACCGTGATTTCCTGGTTTTATTACATTCATCACATCATCATTGGCAAGTACCGCGGAAACCGGATAAGCGCCACCGCTCAAAGCTTTCCCCAAAATCAAAAGATCAGGTTTTACATCTTCATGGTCAACAGCAAGAATCTTTCCGGTACGGGCAATCCCAGTTTGCACTTCATCAGCTATAAAAAGAACATTGTGCTTTTCACACAAGGCCTTTGCTTTTCTCAAATATCCCTCCGACGGCACATAAACTCCTGCTTCTCCTTGAATGGGTTCAACCAAGAATCCAGCAATATTTTTATTGCTTTCCAAATGCTCCTCAAGTTGTTCAAGATTGTCGTATTCTATCTTTATAAAACCTTTGGTGTAAGGTCCAAAATGCTTGCGCGCCACGGGATCATTGCTAAAAGAAATTATCGTGGTGGTTCTTCCGTGAAAATTGTTTTCGCAAACTATGATTTCGGCCTCGTTTTCATCAATGCCCTTCTTCTCATAAGCCCACTTTCTACAAATTTTTAAAGCTGTTTCCACGGCTTCGGCACCCGTATTCATTGGGAGCAACTTATCGAAATTGAAAAACTCACAAGCAAATTTTTCATATTTCCCTAGCATATCATTATAAAATGCGCGGGAGGTCAACGTTAATGTTTTGGCTTGTTCCGTCATTGCGCCCACTATTTTTGGATGACAGTGTCCTTGGTTCACTGCAGAATAGGCCGAGAGAAAATCGTAATATTTCTTGCCTTCCACATCCCAAACATACACGCCTTCTCCCCTGCTTAAAACCACAGGAAGTGGATGATAGTTGTGGGCTCCGTACTTGTTTTCTAAATCGATAGCTTTTTGTGAAGCTGTTTGCTCTAAAACTGACATAAAGTTGTAATAATTTTGAAGTAAAAAAGTTGTTATTCCTACTTTAGGGAGAGAAATCATCCGTGGGTTGCAAATTACTAAATATATCCCACATTTTTTGAAGCCTTAACAGGATTTAAACCTAACAATTATGCTATTTTTGCGCCTATGGCAAGAAAAAATAATAGAGTGGTTTTTGAAAATGTTGAAGTGGTAGATGCTGGCGCTAAGGGTAAAGCTGTAGCTAAAGCCCCGGATGGTCGTGTGATTTTTATAAACAATGCTGTACCCGGCGATGTGGTAACCGTTCAGACTTTCAAAAAGAAGAAAGCATTTTATGAAGCTTCCGTCACTTCAATTTCAAAATATTCCGAAAAAAGAGTTGAGCCCGTGTGCCCCCACTTCGGGGTCTGCGGTGGGTGCAAATGGCAGAATCTTGGCTACGAGCATCAACTGTATTACAAACAAAAGGAGGTTGCACAAAACCTGCAGCGCATTGGGAAGGTGGAATTGCCGGAATTTCAACCTATCTTAGGTTCAGAAAAGCAATATTTTTATCGTAACAAAATGGAGTTCTCCTTTAGCGATAATAAATGGCTTACCCTGGAGCAGATTAAAAGTGGCGAAATTATAGAAAACCGTAATGCCTTAGGTTTTCACATTCCAGGAATGTGGGACAAAATTTTAGACCTGGACATTTGTTATTTACAAGCCGATCCCAGCAATGCAATTCGCGATTTTGTAAAAGCAAAGGCAGAAGAATTGAACCTTTCATTTTTTAATACACGAAATCAGGAAGGGTTTTTACGAACATTGATGATTCGCACCACATCCACTGGCGAAGTGATGGTTTTAATTCAGTTTTTTCACGAAGATGAAGAAAATAGAAAACTGTTGCTAAATGCCGTTGCCGAAGAATTTCCACAGATTACTTCTCTTTTATATGTAATCAATTCCAAAGGAAATGACACTTTATACGACCAGGCCATAGAACTTTTCTGCGGAAGGGACCATATTTTTGAGGAAATGGAAGGGTTACAATTTAAAATAAACGCGAAGTCTTTTTACCAAACCAATAGCGAACAGGCTTTTGAGCTTTACAAAATAACCTGTGATTTTGCAGGTTTAAGTGGGAATGAACTGGTTTATGATCTTTATACCGGAACGGGTACCATTGCACAATTTGTGGCAAAAAAGGCAAAAAAGGTTATTGGCGTTGAAGCCGTACCAGATGCCATTGAGGCTGCTAAAGCCAATGCGCTGTTAAACAAAATCGAAAATGTTGAGTTCTACGTAGGCGATATGAAAAAAGTTTTCAATGAAGAATTTATTGCTGCTCACGGCAGACCTGATGTTGTCATCACAGACCCCCCTCGCGACGGCATGCACGCTGATGTAGTGGCACAGCTTATAAATTTAGAAGCGCAAAAAATTGTGTACGTTAGTTGCAACAGTGCTACCCAGGCACGTGACCTGGCCCTTTTGGATGCAAAATATAAAGTGACAAAAGTGCAGCCTGTTGATATGTTTCCACAGACGCACCACGTAGAAAATGTTGTACTTTTGGAAAAACGATAAAAAAAGCAATGGTTAAAAGAATAATTTTTCTACTCCTCATCATTTATGCTTTTAAAGGCTGTACAAAAGATGACATTTGCCCTCCAGATACTGCAACTACTGCAAATTTGGTAATTGCTTTTAATGATATTGCAAATCCTTCAAACACAAAAAGTGTAAATGTGCTGAGTGTAATTACAGATAATGATGATGCCGTTGAAATAATTTCCTTTGAAAATACGACTGAAATTGCAATTCCGCTTAACACTACTTCAGATACTACAAAATATCTTTTTAAAAGGAGTCTTATTTCAAGTTCAGATACAATTAATAATATTGATAAAATAACTTTTGTATACCAACGGAGGGAAGATTACGTAAACCGTGCCTGTGGTTTTAAAGTTGAATATTTTAATATAGATCCAGTCCTCGAGAGTGAAGGAACAGAAAATTGGATACAAGAAATTATCGTAAACAGAGATATCGTCAATGATGAAAATAGCGCCCATATTACTGTGTTGCATTAGTCTTTTTTGCGGCACACATTCCTTTGTGGCGCAAGAAAATCCTAATATCTCCACCGATACCGTTCCAAAAATTGAGAAGTTTGGGATTCGTGTGGGTGTAGATTTGGCAAAACCTTTACGAACTTTAATAGAAGACGGTTATTCAGGTTTTGAAATAATGGGCGATTTTAGGGTTACCAAAAAGTTTTATGCCGCCATAGAATTAGGAAATGAAAAAAAAGATTGGGATGAACCATACATTTCTTCAAAAACCAGCGGTAGCTATGCCAAAATAGGGTTCGATTACAATGCCTATGAAAACTGGCTCGGTATGGAAAACGCCATCACACTTGGATTACGCTACGGTTTTTCAACCTTTAAACAAGAGTTGCTGAGTTATAGAGTCTATACAGACAACCCTGCCTTTCCTACACAAACTATATATGCACCTCAGGAATACAGCGGCCTAAATGCGCATTGGGCAGAATTTATTTTGGGAATCAAAACTGAAATAGTAAACAATCTTTATTTGTCATTAAACGTTCAGCTAAAAAGAAAAATTTCAGAAACTGAACCCGAAAACTTTGATAATCTTTACATTCCCGGTTTCAACAGAACTTATGATTATAGCGAATTTGGAGTAGGTTATGGATATTCTATTTCTTACCTAATACCCATCTTCAAAAAAACTGAAATACCCTCAACTGAAGCGGAAAAATAGAAATTTTGCTTACGGTTATTTTTATTATTGTTTAGAAGCTTTCCTACTACCCTCGTACATTTCATAGCGCACAAGTTTAGACTCCAACTTTCCGTTGAAAAGTTTTATTTTTTTTGAAGGTCGAAGTCCAACAAATTTCAATGCTTCCATATTTGAAGTAATCATCCACGCCTGCGTTCCCGGATAACCGCGCTTTAAGGTATTGCCAATAGAGCTGTAAAATTCTTCCACGTCCTTCACCGAGATACGTTCGTCATAGGGAGGATTAAAAACAATATAAAGCGGTTTGTTGTTTTCCTTTTCACTTTCAAAGAAATCCTGCTGTTTTACTTCAATAAAATCTTGAAGATTGGCGCTTTTTATATTCTCCTTCGCTTTTTTAATCGCTACAGGATCAGTGTCAAATCCATAAATTTTATGTGGAAAATCCCGAACCTTCTTCAGAGCGGCGTCTTCAATTTTTTCATAAAGATCTACATCAAAATCTGGCCAGGTCTCAAAACCAAATTCTTCACGGTTTAAGTTTGGCGGAATATTGCAAGCTATCATCGCCGCTTCAGTCAGTAGGGTTCCACCCCCGCACATAGGGTCAAGAAAATTACATTGCCCCTGCCAACCGGAGAGCATTATAATTCCTGCCGCCAGCACTTCATTTATAGGTGCAAGTGTACTTTCAACCTTATAGCCGCGTTTGTGCAATGATTCCCCAGAACTGTCCAAAGAAACGGTACAGATATTTCTGTCAATATGAATATTTATACGAAGCGTGGGATGGTCCAAATCTACATCGGGCCGTACCCCTTCCCTATCGCGGAACCTATCAACAATAGCATCTTTTGTCTTTAGGGCAATATATTGGGAATGTGTAAAAACATCAGAAAAAACGGTGGCGTTTACTGCAAGAGTGCCTTTTACATCCATATAGTTTTCCCAAGGCATTTCGTAAATTTTCTTGTAAAGATCTTCTTCAGTAAATATATTGAAGGCGGTAATCGGTTTTAGTATTTTAATGGCAGTGCGGCAGCAAAGATTCGCCTTATACATAAACCCTGTGTCGCCTTCAAAAGAAACGTTTCGGGTGCCTATTTCAATGGATGAAGCACCTAATTGGCGAAGCTCCTGTGCCAGAAGTTCTTCCATCCCAAAAAGGGTCTTGGCAACCATTTTAAAATTCTTTGTCATAATATTTAAACAGATTTCCTGCAAAAATACAGTATTTTAGCAGGGCGAAACGATAACTATGCAAAAAGAAAAAGACAATTGGTACGCTTCGTGGTTTAACACTCCTTATTACCACATACTTTACAAAGACCGAAACCACAGGGAAGCGGCTCTTTTTATGAACCAGCTTACCGAATTTTTAAGCTTAAAGCCAAAAGATACTATTTTGGATTTGGCCTGCGGAAAAGGTCGCCACGCAAAATATCTGTACAAACAAGGTTTTGATGTTACGGGTGTAGATCTTTCCGAAGAAAGCATTCAGCACGCAAAGCAATATGAAAAACCGGGCCTTCACTTTGAAGTCCACGATATGTGCCTGCCCTATTCGAAGCAATTTGATGCGGTTTTCAATCTTTTCACCAGTTTTGGGTATTTCGAAAACGAAGAAGATAATCTACGTACCATTAAATCAATAAAAACTGAGCTAAAACCGGATGGATATGGCGTGATTGATTTCTTGAATGTAGAATTGGCCATTAAAAATTTGGTTCCCAATGAAAAGAAAAAAATGGGCAATATACTTTTTCACATTGAGAAATATTTAGAAGATGGATACATCGTAAAAAACATAAAGTTCTCAGACGATGGTCAGGATTATCATTTTACCGAACGCGTGAAGGCCTTGACTTTAGCAGATTTTGAAGGCTATTTTGAAGAAGCTTCTATTGAACTCAAGCATACATTTGGTGATTATCATTTAAATAAATTTGATAAAAATACTTCCGAACGCCTAATACTAATTTTTAATTGATGAATTATTTATTGCTTTTCCTTTCAGTTGCATTTGGGTATGTAATTGCATTATTCCTTAAGAAAAGAGAACTTAGGAATATGGAGGTATTTCTTGCATTTAGTGGAGCTTTTCTACTATCCATCACTGTTTTTGAATTGCTTCCCCACGTTTTTGAAACACCTTCAAAGCGTATTGGCGTTTTTATAATGATAGGGATATTACTGCAGATATTTTTAGAATTCTTTTCAAAAGGTGCTGAACACGGGCACGTACATTTGCATACGGAAAGCAAAAAATTTCCCTGGTTACTTTTTATAAGTCTCTGTATTCACGCCTTTATGGAAGGGTTTCCCATTTCAGAAGAAAATAATCTTTTAATAGGTGTGATTGTTCATAAAGTTCCGGTAGCAATAATCCTATCTTTCTTTTTTATTACCGCTGGTTACAAACGTGTAATTACATTGGCATTTCTTTTTTTCTTTGCATTAATGACGCCAATAGGAAATTACATTTCAAACCATTATAGTTTTGTTCATCACTATGAAACTGAAATCACATCAGTAGTTATTGGTATATTTCTTCACGTCTCTACTACAATTCTTTTTGAAAGCTCCAAAAACCACAAGTTTAATCTTACCAAAATGAGTGCTGTAATTATTGGAATTATTATTGCTTATCTTTTATAAAGTAATTTGAAGCAATATAAAGACTTAATAAGCTTAACACTTATTACTGGAAATGCATAAGAATATCGGTTAATTTTAAGAGAGTATATACAATTCTTTTCCTTCAACCCCACGCATATTAATTATATAATATATACGAAAAAGTTTAAGTGTATTTTTTTGACAATATGAGTATTTCATTCCATAAAAATGGGTTCTTATGTCAACGAAGGACCATAATGAAAGATGTCGTAAATTTTGAAAGCTGCTAATGCCGAATTAAGATTCTCACACAGCTATCGTTTTTCATCTTACCGGATACCTTGTTTTTAAGAGTTTAGTCTATTTCGATTTACCCCATAAAAAAAGTCCCCCATTTTTCAATGAAGGACTTTAA
>DEXQ01000006.1:0-286 GCA_002364215.1 Aequorivita sp. UBA3180
TACGGTTGTAGTTATCTGCCAGAACCCAGCTATCGCGATTGTTAAGATAGGTGTCTTCAACGATGTTGACGGCAACCAGTGTGCTGATGCGGGAATCGATACCATTACCTATACATTTACAGTAACCAATGAAGGCAACGTGAGCCTATCGGGCATCACGGTGACCGACCCATTGTTGCAGTCACCGAACCCGGTAGTGGCAATTGTTTACCAGAGCGGCGACACTGATAGTGACGGCAACTTGGATGTAACGGAGACCTGGGTCTATACCGCTACCTCGTATACC
>DEXQ01000006.1:443-13758 GCA_002364215.1 Aequorivita sp. UBA3180
GTAAAGACTGGCGTATTCAATGACGTAGACGGCAACCAGTGTGCCGATGCGGGCATCGATACAATCACATATACGTTCACCGTGACCAATGAAGGCAACGTGAGCCTATCGGGCATTACGGTAACCGATCCATTGCTACAGGCACCGAACCCAATAGTGGACATCGTGTTCCAGGGCGGTGACACCGATGGTGATAATGAACTTGACGTAACCGAGACCTGGATCTATACCGCTACCTCGTATACCATCACACAGGATGATATCGACACGGGCAGCGTGACCAACCAGGCTACTGCAACGGGTACGGCACCAGACCAGACCGTAGTAGAGGATCTTTCGGGAACCGAAGTGGACAATGACGACCAGACCGTGATCGAGCTATGCCAGAACCCTGACATCGCGATCGTAAAGACTGGCGTATTCAATGATGAAAATCAGAACGACTGCGCGGATGTGGATGAGACAATCAGTTACATCTTCACCGTCACAAATGAAGGTAATGTGAGTCTAAGTAATATTGTAGTCGATGATCCATTATTAGGTGGGCCAATTGCAGGTCCAGATAGCGGAGATACTGATGGCGATAATGAATTGGACGTTACTGAAACTTGGATTTATACAGGGACTTATGCAATTACTCAAGATGATATTGATGCTGGCGAGGTTATTAACCAAGCAACTGCAACAGGTACTGCACCGGACCAGACCGTGGTAGAGGATCTTTCGGGATCAACTACAACAACTGATGATACAACTGTTATCGAGCTTTGCCAGAATCCAGCTATTGCAATCGTGAAAACGGGTATCTTTAATGATGAGAACCAGAACGACTGTGCTGATGTGGATGAGACAATCACGTATACATTTACAGTAACAAACGAAGGCAATGTAAGCTTGAGCAACGTAGTAATAACTGATCCATTAATTGCTACAATTTCTGGTCCAACAGGTGATACCGATGGCGATGGTGAACTTGATGTTACCGAAATATGGGTTTATACTGGAATATATACTATCAATCAAGATGATATAGATCTCGGATTGGTAAAAAACCAGGCTACTGCTACGGGTACTGCACCTGATACTACAGTAGTTAGCGATCTGTCTGATGAAAGCAGTGTGCTTGAAGATGATCCAACAATTGTAGATCTATGTCAAGATCCAGCTATTGCAATTGTGAAAACAGGTATCTTCAATGATGAGAACCAGAATGACTGTGCCGATGTGGATGAGACAATCAGCTATACCTTCACTGTGACCAATGAAGGAAACGTAAGTTTAAGTTTTGTTGAAGTAACCGATCCATTAATCGCTACAATCACTGGACCAACTGGTGATACCGATGGCGATGGCGAACTTGATGTTACCGAAACTTGGATTTATACAGGAACCTATGCGATTACACAGGACGATATAGATTCTGGCGAGGTTGTAAACCAAGCTTCAGCCAAAGCGAATGATCCAATGGGTAATGTAGTTTCTGATCTTTCTGATGAAAGTAGTGTTCTTGAAGATGACCCAACAATTGTAGATCTATGTCAAGATCCAGCTATTGCAATCGTAAAAACAGGTATCTTCAATGATGAGAACCAGAATGACTGTGCCGATGTGGATGAGACAATCAGCTATACTTTCACTGTGACCAATGAAGGGAATGTGAGTTTAAGCAATGTGGTTGTAACCGATCCATTAATCGCTACAATCACTGGACCAACTGGTGATACCGATGGCGATGGTGAACTTGACGTTACCGAGACTTGGATATATACAGGAACCTATGCGATTACACAAGTTGATATAGATGCTGGAGAGGTTATTAACCAAGCGACTGCTGAAGCTACAGCGCCTGATACTACAATAGTTAGTGATCTATCTGATGAAAGCAGCGTTCTTGAAGATGACCCAACTGTAATTGAGTTGTGCCAGAACCCCGTTATAGCTCTTATTAAAACTGGAGTTATTAATGACACAAACGGTAATGGATGTGCTGATGTTGGTGAAACCATTGAGTATAGCTTTACAGTGTTCAACCTTGGAAACGTTACATTAACAAACATAACTGTAACCGATCCATTGGTGACAGTAGCAGGAGGTCCAATTACACTGGAACCAGGAGCTACAGACGGAACATCGTTTACAGCTATCTATACTATCACGCAAACTGATATTGATGCTGGATTTGTTGAGAACCAAGCAACAGCTACTGGTACTGATCCTTCAGGAAATTCCGTAAGTGATTTATCTGATGATAATAGTGAGTTTGAAGATGATCCAACGCTTACCGAGCTTTGTCAGAACCCTGCTATTGCATTAATAAAAGTAGGTGTTCCTAATGATGAAAACGGTAACGGATGTGCTGATCTTGGTGAGACAATATTGTACACCTTCAGTGTTAAAAACACCGGAAACGTTGCATTGACTAATGTAATAGTAACTGATCCTTTGGTAAGTGTTGTTGGAGGACCAATCAACCTAGCTGCTGGAGAAGAGGATACAATGACTTTCACTGCTGTATATACAATAACTCAAAGTGACGTAGATACAGGCTTTATTGAAAATCAAGCTACAGCTGAAGGTATTTCACCAAACGGTGATTCAGTATCTGATCAGTCTGATAACAACAGCTATCTTGAAAATGATCCAACTGTAACCGACCTTTGCCAGAACCCATCTATTTCCTTAGAAAAAACCGGCGTGTTCAACGATGAGAACGGAAATGGATCAGCTGATGTTGGAGAAACTATTTCCTATGCTTTCACTGTAACCAATACAGGGAATGTGACATTGTATAATATAATGATAACAGACCCATTGCCAGGTGTTGAAATCTCTGGAGGTCCAATTGCTCAATTGGAGCCAGGTGAAGTAGACAGTACAACGTTTACTGCAATCTACATCATTAATGATCAAGATATAGGTAACGGTGAGGTTGTAAACCAAGCTACGGTTACTGGAGAGGATATTGAAGGAACTATTGTGGAAGATGATTCTGATGATCCAACAGATTTAACGAACAACGACAACAACGGTGATGGTGACCCTGATGATCCAACAGTAGTTACGCTTCCTTTTGTATTGGATACTACTTTTGAAATATTCAACGGTATAACACCAAATGGTGATGGACTTAATGATTATTTCCAAATTGTTGGAATTGAGAATTGGCCAAACAATAACGTGAAGATATTTAACAGATGGGGTGTATTGGTCTTTGAAACAGATGGATACGGAGGTTCAGATGGTAAACAGAATGTTTTCAGAGGTATTTCTGAAGGTCGTACAACAGTTCAAAAGAATGAAGAGTTGCCTACAGGTACATACTTCTACATTCTTACCTTCCCAGCAGATAACCCTGGTAAGGCTGACTATACAGGATACTTATATATTAACAGATAGAAAAATCAAAAAAATTCCTGGGAGGAAATTCCCTCCCAGGATTAAAAATACATAACTATGAAACACAGTTATCTAACGCTAATAATTTTGATTTTACTTGGCACGTTTTCAAGTAAAGCGCAGCAGGATCCACAGTACACACAATATATGTACAATACGCAGGTGGTAAACCCTGCATATGCCGGAAATCGTGAAGCCTTAAGCTTTGGTTTACTTTACCGAACTCAATGGGTCAATTTTGGTGATGGAGCGCCCAATACAGGCACCTTCACTGTAAATTCGCCAATAGCGAGCAATATGGGTTTAGGTCTATCTGTAGTAAATGATCGTATAGGTCCTGCAGTAGAAACCAACTTTAATATAGATTATTCCTATAGCATCAATACCTCTGAAACCGGAAAAGTATCTTTTGGTCTTAAAGCAGGTTTAGACATACTAGATGTTGATTTTTCTAAATTGAACATTTACGATTCGAATGATCCATATTTTCAGGAAAATAATATAGACAATAAACTTCAACCACAAATAGGTGCTGGTGTTTACTATAATACTGAGAAATTTTATGTAGGTCTTTCGGTTCCTAATTTCTTGAGTACAAAACATTTTGATACCGGTAGCATAGAAAACACACAAGTGGAAACTACTGCTGCAGAACGTATGCACTATTTCTTGATTGCCGGTTATGTATTTGACCTTAGTGATAAGTTAAAGTTCAAGCCAGCTACGCTTTTCAAAATGGTAAGTGGTTCGCCTTTACAGGCAGATGTGTCGGCAAACTTTCTCTTATATGATAAAGTTACGCTTGGGGCAGCATATAGATGGAGCGCTGCAATGAGTGGACTGGTAGGTTTTCAAGCTACCGACAATATATTTATAGGGTTTGCTTATGACTATCAAACAACAGATATTGAGGCCTATAGTGATGGTTCGTATGAAGTTATGCTTCGCTTTGAATTGTTCAACAGACCAGAACGAGTGCTAACACCAAGATTCTTCTAAAAAATAAAGACTATGAATACAATAGTACGTAACATATTTATTTTCGCAATGGTAGTTTTTACTGCCGGAAGCGCCTTTTCACAAAAAAAGGATATCGAAAAAGCAAACAAGGAGTTTGATAAGTTTGCTTATATAGATGCCCGTGAAATATATTTAAAGGTAGTTGAAGACGGATACGAATCTGCAGAGATTTTTAAGAAATTAGGGGATACCTATTATTTCAACAGCGATTATACTAACGCCGCAAAATGGTATGATAAACTCGTTAAGCAGTTTCCAGATCAAACAGAGGCTGAATATTACTATCGGGCAGCTCAATCTTTAAAAAGTTTAGGAAACTATACCGAATCCGATGCCCTAATGAAGGATTATGTTGCTAAAGGAGGTAAGGGCCTTGTAATAAAAACGTATGAAGATGATCCTAACTATTTAAAAAGTACAGTTTTTAAATCAAGAGATTTTACGCTAGATAAGGTAGGAATCAACTCATCTAATTCCGATTTTGGGGCTTCTTTTTATGGAAAAGACAGAATAGTCTATGCGTCTGCATCAAGGACAGATGGAACAAAGGTTTCAGAATGGACAAACCAACCTTTTTTAGATTTGTTTTTAGCCGAGCGTGACTCCACAGGACAACTTTCAAATTCAATGCCTTTAGGTGGAGACATTAACACTCCTTACCACGAATCCTCAACTGCTTTTGCAAAAGATGGCATTACAGTTTATTTTACTAGAAATAACTTTCTTGATGGTAAAAAGGGAAAGGACAAAAACAAAACAATTCGCTTAAAACTATATAAAGCTACAAAAACAGGAGAGTATAATTGGACAAATATTGTTGAACTTCCTTTCAACAGTAAAGAATATTCTGTTGCACACCCTGCGTTAAGTCCTGATGGGAAAAGATTATACTTTTCTTCCGATATGCCTGGTACCTCTGGTATGTCTGACCTTTGGTATGTTGACATTCTTGGTAACGATAAATATGGAGTACCAGTAAATTTGGGCCCCGAAATAAATACAGAAGCTAGAGAATCATTTCCTTTTATAAGTGAAAATAACAATCTGTATTTCTCTAGTGATGGTC
Organism: Aequorivita sp. UBA3180; assembly: GCA_002364215.1. Classification (GTDB taxonomy): domain Bacteria; phylum Bacteroidota; class Bacteroidia; order Flavobacteriales; family Flavobacteriaceae; genus Aequorivita. The sequence goes on from DEXQ01000006.1 coordinate 5,926, forward strand.
GTTCAGGCCTTGGAGGGTATGATATTTTCGTAACTCCACTTGATAAGGACGGAAAGCCTGGAAAAATTACAAACTTAGGCTCTCCTGCGAACAGTGCTCAGGATGATTTCGGTTTCATTATAAATGAAAACGATCGCATCGGTTACGTTACCTCAAATAGAGGTGGAGATAGTGGCAGTATTGATGACGACATCTATCTGGTAAAAGAAATTTGTTCCATAACTATACAGGGAAAAGTATTTGACAAAGAAACGAAAGATCCTCTTCCAGGGGCACAGGTAAGCTTATTGGATGAGAACAATCAATTGGTAAGTCAAACTTCAGCTAAAAATGACGGCACGTATAGTTTTGTTGGAGACTGCGGAACACAATATACCGTTAGAGGGGTAAAAGAAGGATACAAGCCTTATGAAAAAATCATTGAAACTCCAATGCTATCTGGTAATGTAGATGTACCCTTGCCATTAGAGAGAATTGGTCCATGTCCTCCAAACGACTTAGGCTGTAAATTGAACCTTCAACCTATCTATTTTGATTTTGATAAATCGAACATTCGTCGTGATGCTGAAATAGAACTTGCTAAAATTCTTGCTGCAATGAGAGAATATCCAGAATTGATTATCCATATTGAATCTCACACAGATTCACGTGGTAATGACAGTTATAATATGGCTCTTTCAGAACGTCGCGCACAATCTACACTCAAATGGTTGGTTGGCAAAGGCATTGACGCTAATAGGCTTACCGCAAAAGGGTATGGAGAATCACAACTTGTTAACCAGTGTTCAAATGGTGTGTCTTGTACATCAGAAGAACACCAGCTTAACAGAAGATCAATGTTTATAATAAAGAATTAAATTAACCAAATTAAGTTATCTTAAAGCGTTCAATACTTGCTATTGAACGCTTTTTACTTTTAAAACATTTTCGCTTTTCGTACTTTTGAGCCAAAAGGGCTATTAATGGAAGAAGAAAGAGTAATTCTCGTAAACGTAAAGGATGAGAAAATTGGGTTGATGCCCAAACAGGAAGCACATGAAAAAGGGGTTCTTCATAGAGCATTTTCAGTTTTTATTTTTAACAAAAATAATGAACTGATGTTGCAACAACGTGCACTACATAAATACCATTCACCAGGACTTTGGACTAATACGTGCTGCAGTCATCAGCGTGATGGAGAATCATCACTTGAAGCCGGTAAACGTAGGCTTTTTGAAGAAATGGGCTTTACCACAGATCTAAAGGAAACAACTTCATTTATATATAAAGCGCCATTTGACAATGGTCTCACAGAGCATGAGCTAGACCATATTCTTGTCGGAAATTTTGAAGAAGCGCCCAATATCAATAAAGAAGAAGTGGCTTCTTGGAAATGGATGGATCTGGAAGAAGTAAAAAAAGATATTGAAATCAATCCCAAAATTTATACAGCATGGTTTAAAATCATATTTGATAAATTTTACCAACATTTACTTGTATGAGTCTCACCGTATATAGAAAAGCACACTTCAACGCAGCGCACCGGCTTTTTAAAAAAGAATGGAACGATGCTAAAAATCTTCAAGTATTTGGAAAATGCAGTAATCCCAATTATCACGGTCATAACTATGAATTGGAAGTAGGTGTTTCAGGTGAGATTGATCCAGAAACGGGTTTTTTGATTGATCTCAAGATTTTAAGTGATATAATAAAAGAGGAAGTTGAAGATTCCTTCGATCATAAAAATTTAAATATCGAGGTTCCAGAATTTAAAAACCTCAATCCCACAGTTGAAAATATAGCTGTGGTAATTTGGAATAAAATAAGGGATCGAATAGATTCAAATTATGGCATTTCGGTAAAACTTTATGAAACACCCCGTAACTTTGTTTTTTATAACGGTAATTGATGGTTACAGTTTCCCCCTTATATCCTTTAAAATTTCAACCAATACTTAAACAAAAAGTATGGGGAGGTAATAAACTGCAGGAATTGTTTCAGAAAAACGCCGAAGGAAATGTTGGGGAAAGCTGGGAAATTTCTGGAGTTGAAGAAAACATTTCTGAAATTGCGAATGGCCCCCTAAAAGGAAATACACTTAATTGGGTCTTGGAAAACTATAAAGAAAAGCTTGTTGGTGAAAAAGTTTTTAAAAATTTCGGAAATCACTTTCCGCTTCTCTTCAAATTTATAGATGCCCGTGAAGACCTTTCCGTTCAAGTTCACCCTGATGATTTATTAGCGAAAGCCAGGCACAATTCCTTCGGAAAAACTGAAATGTGGTATATACTTGAAGTTGAAAAGAATGGTAAACTCATCCTTGGCTTTAATCAACAAATGGATTCAAAAAAGTATTTGCATACTCTTTCTGAAAAAAGAATAACCGAAATTTTAAATGTTGAAGCCATTAAGAAAGGTGACGCTTTTCTTCTTAAACCCGGAACCGTACATGCCATCGGCGCAGGCGTTTTATTGGCGGAAATTCAACAATCTTCAGATATTACCTATAGAATTTATGATTGGGACAGGCCCGATACCAATGGAAAACTACGGGACCTGCATACAGATTTGGCTTTGGAAGCGATAGATTTTAATCCGCCAGAATCCAAGTTAAACTATTCCGAAGTCAAAAATTCACCTTCACCCATCGGAACCACTAATTTCTTTGCTGTAAATAAATTAGTGCTTTCTGAAAATTACCTCAAAGACTTGGAACAAGTACCTTCATTTACGGTTTATATGTGTTTGGAAGGAAGTGCTGTAATTGAAACCGATGATTATTCGGAAGAAATCAAAAAAGGCGAAACATTTTTAATTCCCGCCCAAATACCCGAACTGAAATTCATTACCAATTCAGCTTCCTTTTTAGAAGTGTACATTCCTTAAATGTTCGTACCTTTGCCAAAATTATAAAATTTACAATAAATTAAAAAATACCGCTTTAGCGGGAAAAATTATGGCAAACGTAAGAGATTTAAAAAAAGATATCAACTATGTTTTGGGTGATATTATTGAAGCAGTTTACATTTGGGAACTGACCAATGCAGATAAGGACAATAAAAAGGCCGAAGCTATTATAGATGAAGCTATTGTTACTTTTGATGACTTAATTACAAAAGTGAATCAAAAAGATGTTGAAAACAAAAAGAAGCATTTTAAAGCCATAAATTCCGAACTTGAAGAACGTGGCAGAAAGCTTATAGACAAAATAAACGCCTTATAGGAGCGTATCTTCTTTTTTACGCTTTACAATAAAAGACTCCAATTCCTTACCGTATTTGGAGTCTTTTATTTTTGGGGCCAACGAATTGTAAACGGTATCCAGATATTTCACACTTGAATTGTAAGCTTCACTTAAAATCAAATAAGGGGCTACCTCGTATTCCTTGTTGTTTAACGCAAAATTGATTGTAGTTAAATATTTACTGGAAATAAGCGCTTGTTGTTTGCGGTTTAAATCTAACTCTAAGGAATCGTTATTCTTCTTTCCTTTTTTGAAACGTTGCTCAATATATTCTAGGTTTTTAGCTACGTAGCGTTGCTTCAGTTTGTCGTATTCTTTTAAAATACTATCATTGGCAGAACCTCTCACGGTTGCAGCACTTCCGAAGTTTTTTAAATTGGTTTGAATGCTTATTGTCCCGTTTTCGGCGAAAAAGGTAATGCGATCGTCCCGAAGACTTCCATCCTTTAACCTTACATACAAATAATAAATTTCCGGACTCTCCACTTCTTCGGAAAAGGAAAAATTTGAATTTCCGTCAACGATTACAGAATCTACGGTAACCAATACCGTGTCTTCAAATTTCTGTAGGAGCAATGTACCTTTTTTAAGCCCATTGACAGTTCCTGTAAGATTCATTTTTTCCGTATCGGTTGAACAACCTACCAACGTCAGGAATATTATTGCAATTGAAAGAAAATAGCGCATTCAGTCATTTTTTAAAAATTCAAACCTAGCCTATAATAGCCTCGGTTTGCAAAGGTGCAAAGATGATTATTTTTTTTAAATTTTTATGCGCCAGAAGCCAATTGCATTAATACGGTACACAAAATTGCGGCAACCGTTCCGATGGCATACCCAAACACGGCCAAAAGTACTCCAACCGTTGCCAGTGATGGGTGAAAGGCAGAAGCAACAATTGGTGCAGATGCCGCGCCACCAACATTGGCTTGACTTCCTACGGCCAAAAAGAAATAAGGTGCTCGAATCATTTTTGCAACCAAAATCATTAATCCTGCGTGAACGGCCATCCAAACCAAACCGATAACAATAAGCCACATATTGTCGAAAATAAGGGTAAGATCCATTTTCATTCCTATGCTTGCCACCAAAATATAAATGAAAACGCTACCAAACTTACTTGCCCCGGCACCTTCATAGGTTTTGGCTTTGGTAAAAGAAAGCAGCACTCCAATAATTGTGGTTATGGTTATCATCCAAAAGAAGCTTGAATCCAGAAATGTAAATATATTGCGGGTTATTCCTTTAGGAATCCCATCTACTACCGAAGTGAAGAAAGAGCTTAAAAAATCTGCACCAAAGTGTGCAAAACTTACCGTTCCGAAAGCGATGGCGGCAAGAATCATCAAATCTGTCAACGTAGGATTTCTATCTACTTTTTTGGCATAGTCTGAAACTTTATCCTTCAAATTTTCTATAGCCGAAGTATCAGCTTTCAACCATTTATCAATTTTTGCAGATTTTCCAATTCCGAAGAGAATAATGGCCATCCAAATATTGGCCACTACAATGTCCACAAATACCATCCCGCCATAAAGCTTTTGGTTGTAACCGTAAATTTCGAGCATTGCGGTTTGGTTTGCGCCACCGCCAATCCAGCTTCCTGCAAGGGTAGAGAGTCCGCGCCATACAGCGTCAGCACCTTCGCCGCCCACAGCTTCGGGGTGGATGCTTCCTACAATCAAAACAGCCAAAGGTCCGCCAAGGACAATACCTATAGTTCCTGCAAAAAACATAACAAGGGCTTTAGGCCCCAAGTTTAGCACGCCTTTCAAATCTATGCTCAATGTCATCAGTACCAAGGCGGCGGGCAATAAGTACCGGCTAGACATATAGTATAAACTGGTACTTCCCTTAGTGGCTTCGCCAGTTTCCGAAACTGTAGTCCATTCTGGCGAAATGACTCCTGCGGTAGTCAGTAGTGCAGGAAGAAAATAGGCCATGAAAAGTGCAGGTACAATTCCGTAGAATTTTTTCCAGAAACCTTCTTCACGGGAAGAGGTATAAAAAATGAAGCCAAGGGCTATCATTAAAATTCCAAAAACAATGGTGTCATTGGTAAAAAGGGGAGTGGTGTCCTTTAGTATTTCGGTAGTTGTATCTTGCATTTTTGATGGTTTTGACGCAAAATACAATTATTTTTTAATTTTGATTATTTTTTAATGAAATCACTTATAACGGTAATTAATTTAGGGGCTACAGGCAAATTATAAATATTATAGGACTTGCTGTTTTCTAAATCATTTCCTTCAATTTCTTTTAAAACGTGATTCATGTTTTCAATAATTTCATATTGCGAATCAGGTTTGGCATTCTTTAACAGTTCGGCTTCAGAAATCTGTACCTGAATATCCTTATCACCGTTGATTATAAGAACCGGTATGTTCAATTTCGTAATTTCAATCTGGGGGTCAAACTGCATCCAGGTAAATATGAATGGTTGTAGTTCTTTACGAAATATAGAGGCTAATCCCGGACTATAATTGTAAGCAATTCCATTGGCGCGTAAATCGTCAAAAGAAGTGCGGGCATTATCTACCAATCCCGGGGCTTGTTCAGCCAACTGAGCTACAATAACATCATCAATTTCCTGTCCTGCTCCCGCAATGGAGACAAAACCATCTGCGCCATTTTGTGCGGCCACCATTCCAACAAGCGAGCCTTGTCCATGGCCTATGATATATATCTTTGAAAAGCGTCCATCTTTTTTAAAATGCTCCAATATTGCAACTGCATCATCATTAAAATGATCAAACCGAATATTTTTTTCATTCAGCGATCGCAGCTTCATCTGTTTTACAAGTCTTTTATCATATCTAAAGGAGGCTATATTGTTCGCATAAAGTCCTTCCGCCAAAAACTTTAAGGAATTATTTTCCATCATTTGTTGATTGCCGTTTCGGTCCGTGGGGCCACTATCGCCAATTATTATAGCCAATGCAGGTTTTTTATCAATTTGGGGAACTATGAGCGTTCCTTCAATCAAGGGCGTAATGTTTATCTCTTCAGGATTATATTTTTTGTTTTGGGCAGAAGCAATTCCGAAGAGAAAAAGAAAAATTATAAGAAGGTTTTTCATCGATGACATTTTAAATGCTATTTAATCGCTATGCTTTAACAGAGAAATTGCGGGTATATTGTTTTTCAATATCACTGTTTAATACTTAAATATTTTTCAAGCCTTTCTAAATGTAAAAAATTCTTTTGAACTGTAATTTGTTGTTTAATTTGAAAAGTTTAAATCAGTTTTAAAAATAGGAAGTTATCTTTGCCCGATATTGCAATCTTGTTTCAGTATAAAAAATATCTACTATGAAAAAAATTATAATAGCACTATTAGTTTGTGTATCTTCAAATGCTTTGACCGCTGCAGAAGATTGGGGAAAAACGGGCCACAGAGTGGTGGGTGAGATTGCAGAAAACTATTTAAGCAAAAAGGCAGAAAAGGAAATTTCAAAATTGCTGAACGGGCATTCATTGGCATTTGTGGCAAATTATGGCGACGATATTAAAAGTGATCGCCAGTATGACTCTTACAGGCCGTGGCATTATGTAAACTTTCCTTTTGGCGAAAAATATGAAACGCATTCCAAAAGTGAAAAAGGAGATATTATTCAGGGAATAGAAAAGTGTATTTCGGTGCTGAAAAATGCCAACAGCACAAAAGATGATAAAATCTTTCATTTAAAAATGCTGATTCATTTTATGGGAGATCTTCACCAGCCGCTTCACATTGGTTTGGAAGATGATAAAGGAGGTAATGATTTTCAGGTGCGTTGGTTTAGTGATGGCACCAATTTGCATACGGTTTGGGACTACAAAATGATAGATTTCTACGAGATGTCTTATACCGAATTAGCTGCAAACACCGATGTGCTTTCAAAAAAACAAGTTGAGGCGATTAAAAAAGGCAATGTTTTGGATTGGATGTACGAAAGCCGAGCATTATGTGAAGACGTTTATGAAAACACGGAAATTGGTGAAAAGCTTGGTTATGAATATATGTATAAGTATATGGATACATTGCGTTTTCAACTTCAAAAAGGAGGTATTCGGTTAGCGGAAGTTTTAAATAAAATTTTCAGTTAGTTAAAATAATCTTTTGCATTAAGTATATAAATAGGCCCAATACATTAACCCAAATTGCAACGGAAGGCGGAGAATAAGCATCCATTTTGGTAATTTCATAGTTGCTTCTTTATTTCGGAGCATATAAATATGTACGGGTATAAAAGCTATAAGCATAATAATTATTCCCCAAGCAGCTTCTTCTTGGGTGTTTTTATTCATTATCATAAACCCCAAGATCATTTCAGCAACTCCGCTCAACATCACTAAAGTGCTGTGCGCAGGAAGGTAGGGAGGGATAATGCGTTCGTATAGTTTCGGTTTGCGGAAGTGATTCATTCCTGCAAGTACATAAAGCACTCCCATTAAATATTGATGCCAAGGTAACATAGCTTTTTTTTTAAAACTTTAAAAGTAATCTTTTTGAAGGTTTTGTCAAGCTTGAACTTACTAAAAAGTGAAAGCCTCCCTTGTTTAGAAGGAAGGCTTTCTTTTTTAACTAATTATGTATGAGAAAAAATTACTCTTTTATCAAGCGCTTC
>DEXQ01000012.1 GCA_002364215.1 Aequorivita sp. UBA3180
CTTTGTTGACCAACTACCTTTCGATAGCCAATCTACGCTGTCAATTTCAATATCTCAATGAACTTTTTGTCTCTCTTTTGCTCGCTTTCAAATCGTGTTTTATAGTCACTCATTGTTTTAGCGGGTGCAAATGTACAACTCTTTTTTAATCCTGCAATACTTTTTAAAAAATATTTCAAAAATTTTTAAGAACGTTGTTTTTGCTTTGCTGAACGTTTCTATTTGTTCTTTTAAGCGGGTGCAAATATAGATTGCTTTTTCAATCCCACAAACTTAATTGATATTTATTTTGAATTATTTTTTCAATCATTAAGTAAGGGTTTGAAAAGAGATAACTTAGCTTGAAAAATAAATTCACACCCTCTCTTTACCTTAATATATATACTATTTATGATGATGTGGCCGCGTTAAGGATTGAACGGTATGTTTGAGCTCTCGCAATAAGCTATTTTAGCGCATATGGAAGCGAGTAGTGAAAGCCTGGCCGATAACCGCAAAACGATTAATGGGAACGCTCAAAAAATCTCAATAATCGATAAACAGTATATTGCAAACCGCCGAAACTAATAGTATCTTTGCACCCTAAAATTTTTCAGTATATGATAGCCATTACCCTACCAGATGGAAGTGTAAAGCATTTTGATGCAGGAGTTACGCCTATGGACGTAGCCAAAAGTATTAGCGAAGGATTTGCGCGAAACGTGATTTCGGCATCCTTTAATGATGTAACGATTGAATCTACCACCCCATTAACTGAGGATGGAAGATTGGTACTATATACATGGAATAACGACGAGGGAAAAAAAGCGTTTTGGCATTCTTCCGCACATATACTCGCGCAAGCATTGGAGCAATTGTATCCTGGAATTAAATTAACCATTGGCCCAGCTATTGAAAATGGGTTTTATTACGATGTGGATTTTGGCGATAAAACCATTTCGGAAAAAGATCTAAAAGAAGTTGAGGATAAAATGCTTGAGATAGCTCGAGGAAAACACGAATTTTCATTACGTGAATCTTCAAAAGCTGATGCTTTGGATTATTATAAAAAGCAAGGCAATGAGTATAAAGTTGAATTGATTGAAAACCTGGAAGACGGAACAATTACTTTCTGCGACCACGATACGTTTACTGATCTGTGTCGCGGTGGCCACATTCCAAATACAGGAATCGTAAAAGCTGTAAAGTTGATGAGTATTGCCGGAGCATATTGGCGCGGTGATGAAAAGAATAAACAGCTTACGCGTATCTACGGAATCAGTTTTCCGAAACAGAAAGATTTAACCGAATATCTTGAATTACTGGAACAAGCCAAACAACGCGATCACAGAAAACTTGGAAAGGAGCTTGAGCTTTTCACATTTTCACAAAAAGTTGGGCAAGGACTTCCACTTTGGTTGCCAAAAGGTGCTGCGCTTCGCGAAAGACTTGAAAACTTTTTGAAGAAAGCTCAGAAAAAAGCTAGTTATGAAATGGTTGTCACTCCTCATATTGGTCAAAAAGAACTTTATGTAACTTCTGGACATTATGCTAAATATGGCGCTGATAGCTTTCAACCCATAAAAACGCCAAACGAGGGTGAAGAGTTTCTATTGAAACCCATGAACTGCCCACATCATTGTGAAATATACAATAGCAAACCTTGGTCTTATAAGGATTTGCCGAAGCGTTTTGCTGAATTCGGAACAGTTTATCGCTATGAACAAAGTGGCGAATTGCACGGTTTAACACGTGTTCGCGGTTTTACACAAGATGATGCACACATATTTTGTACGCCAGATCAATTGGACGATGAGTTCAAAAAAGTAATTGATTTGGTTTTATATGTTTTCGGTTCTTTAGGTTTCGAAAATTTTTATACTCAAGTTTCTTTACGCGACCCTGAAAAGCCCGAAAAGTATATTGGAAGTCTTGAAAATTGGGAAAAAGCCGAAAAAGCAATCATAAATGCAGCCGAAGCAAAAGGGCTGGATTATAAAGTTGAATATGGCGAAGCTGCTTTCTATGGTCCCAAACTGGATTTTATGGTAAAAGACGCGCTTGGAAGAAGTTGGCAGTTAGGTACAATTCAAGTAGATTATAACCTTCCTGAACGTTTTGAGTTGGAATACAAAGGCAGTGATAACGAGACCCACCGTCCGGTAATGATCCACCGAGCACCCTTCGGAAGTATGGAACGTTTTGTAGCAATTTTATTGGAACATACTGGCGGGAATTTCCCCCTTTGGTTGATGCCAGAACAGGTGAGTATATTATCATTAAGTGAAAAATATGAAAAATACTCACAAAAAGTTTTAAATTTGCTTGAAAATGACGAAATTCGCGCCCTTGTAGACAATAGAAACGAGACAATTGGCAAAAAAATTAGGGAGGCTGAAATGAACAAAATCCCATATATGTTGATTGTTGGCGAGCAGGAAGAAAAAGATGGAACGGTTTCTGTACGTAAACACGGTGAAGGTGATTTAGGCACAATGACGCCAAAAGCCTTTTCAGAATTGATTCAACAAGCAGTAAAAGACGAATCGAAAGAATTTAATGTTTAACTAAAATTAGTAAGCCATAGCAATACGAAGAAAAAGAAGTAGAGGACCTGCAAGGATAATTAAGGAAGATCAACACAGAATCAACGGAAAGATTCGTGCTGAAGAAGTTCGCCTTGTGGGAGACAATGTTGAAATAGGAGTTTATCCTTTAAAAAAAGCACGTGAAATTGCTGAAGAGCAAGAACTCGATCTTGTGGAAATTTCACCAAACGCAAACCCGCCAGTTTGTAAAGTAATAGACTATAAAAAGTTTGTTTACGAACAAAAAAAGCGTGAAAAGGCACTTAAGGCCAAAGCAACCAAAGTTACCATTAAGGAAATCAGGTTCGGGCCAAATACCGATGATCACGATTACGAGTTCAAAAAGAAACACGGCGAAAAGTTTTTGCAGGAAGGTTCTAAACTGAAAGCATATGTTTTCTTTAAAGGACGTTCCATCATTTACAAAGACCAAGGTGAAATTTTGCTTTTGCGTCTTGCCCGGGATCTTGAGGAATTCGGAAAAGTGGAGCAAATGCCAAAATTGGAAGGCAAGCGAATGATTATGTTCATTGCCCCTAAAAAGAAATAATACTTCATTTTTTAAAAGAAATTGAAGTTCACAATAAAGCGAAGTAATAAATAAAAAGTAGGAAACATGCCGAAACAAAAAACAAAATCCAGTGCCAAGAAGCGTTTTAAGCTTACAGGTACAGGTAAGATTAAAAGAAAGCATGCGTTTAAAAGCCACATCTTAACAAAGAAAAGCAAAAAACGCAAACTTGCATTGACCCATGATGGGTTGGTGGACAAGGCCGACGAGCCTAATGTTAAGCTAATGCTTCGAATGAAGTAAAAGCCTAACCGGTTAAAACAAGTATTTAAACCCTGGAGTAGTGCCAAAACGATTTTAGATTAACGATTGTTGATTTAAGAAGTTTTAAAACAAGTGTTGATTATCGACCGCCTGCTACAAAAAAATTAAAATTATGCCAAGATCAGTAAATTCAGTTGCGAAGAGAGCCCGCAGAAAAAAGGTTCTTAAACAAGCCAAAGGTTACTTTGGAAGACGTAAAAACGTATGGACGGTTGCCAAAAACGCTGTGGACAAAGCAATGCTTTATTCATACCGTGACCGTCGTGCAAAAAAGAGAAATTTCAGATCCCTTTGGATCACCCGTATCAACGCGGGCGCAAGACAGCATGGAATGTCTTATTCACAGTTTATGGGAAGTTTAAAAAACAGTGGAATCGAACTTAACCGTAAGGTTTTGGCAGATTTGGCTATGAACCACCCAGAGGCTTTTGCCGCAATCGTAAAACAAGTAAAATAAGACATTAACTATATTATTTCGCCTAAAGACCGCTTCAGCAATGAGGCGGTTTTTTTATGCAAAAAATCCAACTGAATAAGTTTCATTATCTTCGTTAAAAATAGATCGATGCCTCGCTCCAGACTTCTTCTTTTCATTTTGCTCTTTGCATCGGAAAGTTTTCTTTTCGCCCAAAAAGGAACTGGAAAACTATACAGAATTGACAGGTACGAATCTATCTATCTTCCCTTGGGAAAAATTTCCTTTGCAGATAAACTCATTGAATATAAGGTTGGCACGCCACCACCCATTCAGAAATATAGGGATAGTTTACAGTGCCTTCACGAACCAAACTATAAAAATTACCAAACGCCTAACTTTATTTCACTGGGCTGTGGAGGAAGTTTAACCGTAGAATTTACAGACAATGGTTTTATGAATCTTCCGGGCGATGATCTTTATCTTTTCGAAGTTGGTCCTTCCAAAGAGCCCGCCAAAGTCGAGATTTCACAAAATGGCACAGATTGGATATATGCCGGAAAAATTGCGGGTGGAAAGTCCTCCATAGATTTAAGCAAAGAAGGAATTGATACCGAAACCGTTTTCTATTTTCTCAAGATTACCGATTTAAAAGACCTTTGCAAAAGCAAAAGTGCCGGGGCAGATATAGACGCCATTGGAGCTATAAATAGCGTAATCAAACTTACAATTAACGCAGATGTTCTTTTTGATGTTGCCAAATATGAATTAAAGGAAAACGCAAAACAAAGTCTCGATTCTCTGGCAGAATCCATTCGTCAAGTAGATAAGGCAACCATATTGGTGGAAGGCCACACCGATAGTGATGGTGACGATAATTCAAATATGTTGCTTTCTGAAAATAGATGTATTTCAGTAAAAAATAGATTAATTGAAATTTTTGGGGAAGACTCGTTATATGAATTCGAGATAAAACCGTATGGCGAAAGCAAACCTCGTTTTCCGAACGATACTGAAGAAAACAAACATCAAAACAGAAGGGTGGAAATTACAGTTTTACCGCCAAAGGATTATTACGAAAGTCTTTCTAGGGAATAGGTTTGAGGACTTTGTAAGATTTAGGTTTTCTGCTTTTTCTTTTTTGCCGCTGGGAATAAAACATTATTCAAAATTAGTCTGTAGCCCGGGGAATTTGGGTGTAATGCCAATTCCGTTTTTGCATCCCCTACTCTATGCTGATAATCCTCGGGGTCGTGACCACCGTAAAAAGTAAAGAAACCCTTTCCTTTTATTCCGTGAATGTATCGTGCTTCGCCATTGCTTTTGTTTTCGCCCATAATTAAAACATTACTTTTAATTTCATCAGGGTCAAAAGAAGTTGTTTGCCCCATAAATCCTTTTACCAAAGCAGTATGATTTTGGTTAAGCATCGTCGGGATTGGGTCCCACTTTGCGGAATAATCCATTAATGTAAAATAATCACTTTCCTTAGCAATTCTACGTTTTTCGGTCATATCAATACTGGAAAATTCATAGACCATCGGACTACGTTCCAGAATAAAATCCTTAAAAGCAAAAGTTTTATTGTAATCTATTTTACTTTGGTAACCCGGATCGCTTGGATCACCATCAAACATGGGTTCACAAATATCAACCCCTTCGGCGGAAAGAGCAATGTCAAAACTATCAGTAGCGCTACACATTGCAAACATAAACCCCCCCCCTATAACATAATCACGGATTTTTTTGGCAACATCCAATTTTGCTTCAGAAACTTTATTGTAACCCATTTTTGCAGCAAGCGCTTCGGCTTTAGCCTTTTCTTCAATATACCATGGTGCCGAACGATAGGCGCGATAAAATTTGCCGTATTGCCCCGTAAAATCTTCATGGTGCAAGTGAAGCCAATCGTAAAGAATAAGTTGGTCGGCCATTACCTCCTCGTCATAAATTACGGTATATGGAATTTCGGCATACGTTAAAACCATAGTCACGGCATCGTCCCACGGAAGGTTTCCTTTTGGGGAATAGACTGCGATTTTTGGAGCTTTTTCAAGAACCACGGCATCCATATTTTTTGAAGGACTACTTATGTCGGTAAGAATTTGTTCGGTTTTGCTATCGGAAATCACTTCAAAAGAAACTCCGCGAATCTGGCATTCCTTCTGAATTTCAGGGGAATCTGGCATCAAAAAAGAACCACCGCGATAGTTCAGCAACCACTTTACTTTTTGTTGTTTTTCCAATACCCAATAGGTAATTCCGTAAGCTTTTAGATGTTCTTTTTGGCTATCGGCATCCATTGGAATAAGGATGTATGAAGCTGAAGCTTTTAAAGAAAAAAGCAATATAAATATTAGAAAAATGAAACGTTGCATCGTGCGAAGATAACGACAATTTTTAAGCCAAAGTATCTATGGAGTATTAAAAAGGCACGTCATTATCCTCCTCAATAGAAAAATCATCGTTCATTGAACTTCCGAAGGCTTCGTTGGGCGAAGGCAGATTCTTCGTTTTGAAAGTATCGTCATTTGCTGCATCGTTCATTCGGGAATGGATTTCCGTTGGCATTTCGTAATCTGCAAGACTTTCAAATTTACCGAGATGGCCGATAAACTTCAAACGGATTTCATCCAGACCACCGTTACGGTGCTTAGCAACAATAAACTCCGCCTGTCCTGCCGTTGGGGTGTGCTCTTCATCGTCCCACTCATCAATCTTGTAATATTCGGGACGGTAAATGAAGGAAACGATATCTGCATCCTGCTCAATCGCACCAGATTCACGCAGGTCGGAAAGTAAAGGGCGCTTGCTTCCCCCACGGGTTTCAACGGCACGTGAAAGCTGCGAAAGTGCAATTACTGGAATGTTTAATTCCTTTGCCAATGCTTTTAGGTTTCGGGAAATGGTAGATATTTCCTGCTCTCGGTTCCCTCCTTTTTGGCTTCCACCGGCGGTCATCAATTGTAGATAATCCACAATTATAAGTTTGATGCCGTGTTGGGATGAAAGCCTTCTCGCTTTGGCGCGTAAATCAAAAATGGAAAGCGAAGGTGTATCATCTATAAAAAGAGGCGCTTTTTCAAGCCCTTTTACCTTTACGTTCAGTTGTTCCCACTCGTGTTTTTCAAGGTTTCCGGTCCGTAATTTCTCGGAACTCAATTGAGTTTCGGAAGAAATCAGACGTGTAATAAGCTGTACCGAAGACATTTCCAAAGAGAAAAACGCTACGGGAATGTTGTGCTCAACTGCAATATTTCGTGCCATAGAGAGCGTCAAAGCGGTTTTACCCATACCTGGACGAGCGGCAATAATAATCAAATCACTTGGCTGCCAGCCGGAAGTTAATTTATCAACCTTAGTAAAACCTGAAGGAACTCCGGAAAGTCCTTCTTTATTGGCTATTTCCTCGATTCGTTTCTTCGCTTGAATTACAAGATTCTGGGCAGTTTCTGATGACCGCTTAATATTACCCTGTGTAACTTCGTATAATTTTGCCTCAGCATTATCCAGAAGATCAAAAACGTCGGTTCCTTCATTATAGGAATCCTCAATAATTTCGTTTGAAATTTTAATCAAACTTCGTTGAATATATTTTTGAAGAATAATGCGCGCATGGAATTCAATATGTGCCGAAGAGGACACTTTTTGCGTCAATTGTATCAAATAAAACTCTCCGCCAACGAGTTCGATTTTGCCCTGCTTCTTAAGTTGTGTTGAAACGGTTAATAAGTCTACAGGCTGGCTATCTTCAAACAGATCGTGAATAGCTTCAAAGATGTGTTGGTGTGCTTGTTTATAGAAAACTTCGGGGTGTAGGATATCTATTACTTCATCGACCCCTTTTTTGTCAATCATCAAAGCTCCGAGCACAACTTCTTCTAAATCAATAGCTTGTGGCGGTATTTTGCCCTTTTCAAGCGATATGACCTGCGAAGAGCGGGTTGAAAAACTGGTTTGAGGTTTGATTTTTTCCATGAAGCGAATGTAAAGAAAATGTTAAGAGAAATGTATTGTTTTTTGTCTTACTATATTAACCATTCTTCAACAATTGAATTGTTGAAAACTGCGAAATATTGTTGATAACCCGTAAAAAAATCCGAGGCTTTCGCATCGGATTTACGGTAAGATAAGCTATTGTTAGTTTTAACTTTTAAACTCGCCCATTTCCAAATATTTTTCCATCCGTTTTTTAACCAAATCGGTTGGGGATAACATTTTTAAGGTAGCATATGACTTTTCAATGGTGCTTGCCACCGTTGTAAAAGTTTTCTCACGGTCGCTATGGGCACCACCTATTGGTTCCTTTACAATTTCATCAATGAGCTTAAGTTTTTTCATGTCTGTTGCTGTAAGCTTTAAGGCCTCGGCGGCCTGTTCTTTAAATTCCCAACTTCTCCATAAAATAGAAGAACAGCTTTCGGGGGAGATTACGGAGTACCAAGTGTTTTCGAGCATCAACACTTTGTCACCAACACCTATTCCCAAAGCGCCTCCACTTGCTCCCTCTCCAATGATCACAACAATAATAGGTACTTTTAAGCGTGTCATTTCCAAAATGTTACGGGCAATGGCTTCCCCTTGTCCCCTTTCTTCTGCCTCCAAACCGGGGAAAGCTCCGGGAGTATCCACAAAACAAACTACGGGCACATTAAATTTTTCAGCAGATTTCATTAATCGCAAAGCTTTTCTGTAACCTTCAGGGTTTGCCATTCCAAAATTTCTGAATTGCCGGGTTTTTGTATTATAACCTTTTTGCTGGCCCACGAACATATAACTCTGATCGCCGATTTTTCCAAGGCCCCCGACCATCGCCTTATCGTCCTTAAAACTTCGGTCGCCGTGAAGTTCCAAAAAGGAATCGCCACAGATGGCTTTAATATAATCCATTGTGTACGGACGGTCTGGGTGCCGTGAAAGCTGCACGCGCTGCCAAGGCGTAAGGTTTTTATAAATTTCCTTTTTGGTTTCTTTTAGCTTTTTTTCAATCTGTTTACAGGTATTGGTCACATCTACATCGCTTTCTTCGCCAATTAGACATGCTTTCTCGTATTGTTCCTGCAATTCTTTTATAGGGAGTTCAAAATCAAGATATTCCATAATTTTTTCCTTCTTTTTGTAAAGGTTGGTGTACAAAGATAAAATTTTGTTTTAGGTGTTATGCAATCTTCTTCGTTTTCTTTCTTGGGTAATTTTAATGATTCCGTTGGCAATTACCGTTAACAATATAATAGCCGCGCCGTAATAAAACTGTGGACTCATATTTTCAGAATCTCCCAAAACGATTAGCGCCAAAATAATACCATACACAGGTTCCATATTTATGGTAAGCATAACAGTGTAGGGACTTATCCATTTCATAACATGAATGGACGCTATGAAAGCATATGCGGTACAGGCCGACGCGAGAATTATTAAATAAACCCAGTCGTGGGCTGAAACGGTGAAAAATTCCGTAGTGAATTTTCCTGCGAATGCGAGATAAATACTGATTCCAATAACACCAAATAGCAATTCATAAAATGAAATTGCCGAAGCTTTATGCTCCAACACAAATTTGCCATTGATTACAGAAAAAAGCGCACTCAAAAATGCTGAAATAAGCGCCAAAATAATGCCTAAGGTATAGGAAGCTTCCACGTCGAAAATTATGTAAAGTCCCACTACTACAATAAGTCCGAACAATACTTCGTATAAAATTATTTTTCTTCCGTAGAGAAGCGGTTCCAACAATGATGCAAAAAAAGCTCCCGTTGAGAGCACTGCAAGCGTTACCGAAACATTCGAGGCTTTGATCGCGCCAAAGAAAGTGAGCCAATGCACGGCAATAAGAATACCGGCGAAGCAAAATTTGCCCAATGTTTTCATCGAAAACCTTAAATTTTCTTTTTTGAAAAGCAAAAAGAGAAAGACAAAACCTGCAGCCAGCAACATTCTGTACCAAACCAATGGAATGGCTTCCAACGAAATCAAAGCGCCCAGAACAGCGGTGAAACCCCAGATAAATACTATAAAATGTAGGTGCAGATAATTGAGGAGCTTATCGTTTCGCATTTCTTAAAAGATAGATTGCCAATATTCCGAAAACAAAGTTCGGAAACCAAGTGGCTACGAAAGGAGAAAAATCACTTTGCTCTGCCATAGTGCCAAAAATTTTGTCGAAGAAAACAAAAACCATCCCGATACCAATACCAATGGCTAGGTTCAGCCCCATACCGCCACGCCTTTTTACAGAGGAAACGGCTACGGCAATTATGGTTAAAATATATGCAGAAACCGGCAAACTCCACCGTTTGTACCGAACTACTTCATATCTGTTTATATAAGAAGAACCGCGTGCCTTTTCCTTTTTAATGAAATCGTTCAGCTCTGTAAAATTCAGTGTTTCAGCAATGTAGGTTACCGGCGTTAAATCTTCAAGGTCAAAAGAAAAAACGGTATCGAGCTTTGGCTTGCTTTCCAAAACATCATCAAATTCCCCTATTTTTCTTTTGTTATAATGAAACAATGAATATGTGCTATCAGCTTCGTTATATTTTATCTGCGCTGCGGAAATTTTATAGGTCATTTTATTGCCTTCAAAATGTTCCAAAGTAAAGTTGCTTCCTATTTTATCGGTTACGTTGAAATAGCTAACGTAAATATAATCGTTGTCATTTATCTGTGTATAGACGTTGCTTTGGTCCCTATCTTGTTTTCCTTTTTTTAAATAATTATAGGAAAATTCATTAAAACCCTTGCTGGCCTTAGGCGCCAAGTACATACTAAAAACAAGCGCCGCTATGCAGACTATGGTAGCGCCAATTATGTATGGCCGAAGAAAACGATAATAAGAAACGCCACTGCTCAAAAACGCAATAACCTCCGTATTGTTAGCTAATTTTGAGGTAAACCAAATTACAGAAAGAAAAAGGAACAGCGGAAAAAGCAGATTGGCAAAGTAAATGGTGAAGTTGTACAAATAGATAAGAACCTCCATCAACGGCACTTCGTTTTCCAGAATTTTATCAATCTTCTCAGCAAGATGGACTGTGATTCCAATAGGTATAAAAAGCAATAACAGGAGCGAAAAAGTGCCTAAGTATTTCTTTAATATGTACCTGTCGAGAATGCTGAGCATGTTATAGTCTTTGATCCAGTTTCTTTACCATGCCGTTTTTCCATTCGGCAAAATCACCTGCTAATATATGTTTTCTCGCCTCGCGAACCAACCATAAATAGAATCCCAGATTGTGGATGGTGGCTATTTGCCTTCCCAGCATTTCGTTTACGGTAAACAAATGGCGGAGATATGCTTTGTTATATTCGGTATCTACCCAAGTAATCCCCATCGGGTCTATTACAGAAAGATCTGCTTCCCACTTTTTGTTTTTTATATTGATAATTCCTTCGGAAGTGAAAAGCATCCCATTCCTGCCGTTTCGTGTTGGCATTACGCAGTCGAACATATCTATTCCCAACGCAATATTTTCCAAAATATTTACCGGTGTTCCTACGCCCATCAAATAACGCGGTTTTTCCTTTGGGAGAACTTCAGTTACTATTGCTGTCATTTCGTACATTTCCTCAGCGGGTTCTCCAACCGAAAGTCCGCCAATGGCGTTGCCTTCAGCTCCAACCGAAGCAATATATTCAGCAGATTGCTTTCTTAAATCTTTATAAGTACTTCCTTGCACTATTGGAAAAAAAGTCTGTCCATAATCATACTTTAAGGGTGTTTTTTTCAAATGTTTTATACAGCGGTCCAGCCATCGATGTGTCATGTGCATAGAACGTTTTGCATAGTTAAAATCGCAAGGGTATGGCGCACATTCATCAAAAGCCATAATGATATCGGCACCTATGGTGCGTTGTATTTCCATTACGTTTTCAGGCGTAAAAACGTGATAACTCCCGTCAATATGGCTCTTGAATTTTACCCCTTCCTCCTTGATTTTTCTATTTGCTGAAAGCGAATATACTTGGTAGCCACCACTATCCGTTAAAATATTTCGATCCCAATTCATAAATTTATGAAGTCCGCCAGCTTTTTCTAGAACAGGCATTTGTGGCCTTAAATACAAATGATAGGTATTTCCAAGAATGACGTCTGGGTTTATATCTTCCCTTAATTCACGCTGATGCACACCCTTTACGGTGCCAACCGTGCCCACGGGCATAAAGATAGGAGTTTCAATCACTCCGTGATCTGTGGTTATGGTTCCAGCGCGGGCGCTGCTTTGTAAATCTGTAGCTTCTAATTTAAAGTGCATTCAGCAATTTTTATTGAGGTGGCAAAGATAACTTTATAATTCTGAATTGGGAATTATGAATTCAGAATTGAGCAGCATGTTAACAAAACCCTCAAATCGTTAATAAAACCATTTGTTTACTCTTTGAACAGCCTGCCGAATACCGTACTTTTGACACTGAAAATTAAAACACATTATGGCAGATTACAAAGCACTTGAGGATTTGGTGGTTCAGGTCCGAAGAGATATTTTAAGGCAGGTACACAAAGTGAATTCTGGGCATCCCGGCGGCTCACTTGGGTGTACTGAATTTTTCGTGGCACTCTACAACGAATTGATGGAACGCAATGAAAATTTCACAATGAACGGCATTGGTGAAGATCTCTTCTTCCTTTCAAACGGACATATTTCACCTGTTTTCTACAGTGTTTTGGCACGGGCGGGCTATTTCCCCGTGGAAGAACTGAACACCTTCCGTCTTTTAAATTCGCGTTTACAGGGCCATCCAACAACGCACGAAGGTTTACCGGGTGTTCGGATTGCCTCGGGCTCCTTGGGTCAGGGCATTTCTGCTTCTATTGGGGCCGCACTCACTAAAAAGCTCAACAAAGACAAACATTTAATCTACACACTTTGTGGCGATGGCGAATTACAGGAAGGTCAAAATTGGGAAGCAATCATGTATGCTGCGGGAAATAATGTGGACAACCTGATTGTAACCGTTGATTTAAACGGCCAGCAGATTGACGGAGCTACTAAAAATGTACTTCCCCTCGGAAATTTGAAAGCAAAATTTAAAGCTTTCGGTTGGGATGTGATGGATATTGAAAAAGGAAATGACCTAAAAGCTATCGTTTCGGGAATGAAAAAAGCGAAAGAAAAAACAGGCAATGGAAAACCCGTTTGTGTTTTGCTACATACCGTAATGGGCAATGGCGTTGATTTTATGATGCATACCCACGATTGGCACGGAAAAGCACCAAATGACCAGCAGTTGGAAACGGCGCTTTCACAAAACCCTGTAACCTTGGGAGATTATTAGGCCCACCCCTAACCCCTCCCGAAGGGAGGGGAACTTAAAACTCTAAATGAAACTAAAAATTTAAATACAACCCATTATAAGCTCCTCCTTTGGAGGGGTTGGGGAGGCTTATGAAAAAATATACAGATACAGGCAAAAAAGATACACGTTCAGGTTTCGGGGACGGGCTCACGGAACTTGGAAAGAAAAACAAAGATGTCGTTGCACTTTGTGCAGACCTTACGGGTTCGCTTAAAATGGACGAGTTTAAGGATAACCATCCAGAGCGCTTCTTTCAAGTGGGTATAGCCGAAGCAAATATGATAGGCATTGCTGCGGGAATGACCATTGGCGGGAAGATTCCTTTTACGGGTACTTTTGCAAACTTTTCTACTGGAAGGGTTTATGACCAAATACGCCAAAGCATTGCCTACAGTGGAAAAAACGTAAAAATATGCGCTTCACACGCTGGGATTACTTTGGGTGAAGATGGCGCTACGCACCAAATTTTGGAAGATATCGGATTGATGAAGATGCTTCCGGGAATGACGGTAATCAATACCTGCGATTATAACCAAACAAAAGCTGCAACAATTGCAATTGCAGATTTTGAAGGCCCTGTTTATTTGCGTTTTGGAAGACCGAAGGTTGCAAACTTCACTCCTGCAGACCAGAATTTTCAAATAGGAAAGGCGGTTCAATTGCAGGAAGGAATTGATGTAACTATTATTGCCACCGGCCATTTGGTTTGGGAAGCTTTGCAAGCTGCGGAAACTTTAAACGAAAACGGAATTACTGCCGATGTAATTAACATACACACTATAAAGCCTTTGGACGACGAAGCAATTCTGAAAAGCGTGAAAAAAACAGGCTGTGTAATAACTGCCGAAGAACACAACTTCTTAGGTGGTTTGGGCGAAAGTGTGGCGCGTGTATTAGCTACGCACCATCCCGCTCCGCAAGAATTTGTTGCAACGCAGGATACTTTTGGGGAATCCGGAACTCCCGAGCAATTGATGGATAAATACGGCTTGAATGCTTCGGCAATTGTAAATGCTGTAAAAAAGGTTATTGCCCGCAAATAATCTATAAAGTAATTAATTATAAAAAAGCCCGATTCGTAAAGGAATCGGGCTTTTTGTTATCTTTTATTATTTTTTTTTAACTGTCAGAATCTAAATAATCTGGAATACCATCCCCATCAACATCAGGAAAGGTTATATTTCCATTGCCGTCTATTTCTATTTCATATTTAGTTAAACGGCCATCACCATCATCATCATCATCTAAATAATTTACCGCACCTGCACCGTCCGTATTATCATTCAGCAAAAAGCCGTCCTCATTAAGATCCTCCATATAAGATGGTATTCCATCTTCGTCATGATCAGCTACTTCAGACTCAAATAATTCAAAAGAGAAAATAAGTTGGTCATAAGCATTTAATCCTCCTGTCGGTGGAGGATATTGATAATATGCCAAGCCAGAAGGTATAAATACCGCTCCAATACCGTAATTTTCAAAAGTAAGTGTGCCATCTGGGTTAGAAATAACGTTGGATGCACCTCTAAATTGGATAATTGCTTGCTGCAATCCTCTAATAATCCCAGAACTCGTAGGTGTATCTACAAGATTAAATCTAACTGGTATTACGGAACTGTCAAATAAATCGAGGTTCATTAATCTTCCTTCATATGTGTTTATGGTGTAATCAGAAAAATGAGGTTTTTCACCGCCACCATCACGTACATTTAAATAGTAGAGTTTATAGGTTACGTCTGTATCAATTATATCTTTAACCTCAACAAAATCTACCTGCTCCATCAAAGGAGTTTTGGAAGCATTATCTCCTGCTATTGTATCAAACTTTATTTTAAAATTTTCCGGATCCGTTTGAAAATCTTCATAATTGTAAAAGTGCGTTTCTAAAAATTCTTCAATCTCTGCCTGAGCCCTGATAGCCTCCTCTCCTCTATCACGAGGTGGTGGCGGTGCAGGTATATCATCATCTTTTTTACAAGAAGTAGTAATTAATAGCAGCCCAATCATCAAGCCGCAAGCGTATTTTATTTTAATCATCATCCAGTTTTTGTGGGCGCAAGATACAATTTTCCGTTATTTTTGCACACTACATTAACGTTGTTTTGGGCATAATAATTATGAGGATTGATAAATATTTGTGGGCAGTTCGGTATTTAAAAACCAGAAACATGGCAACTCAGGCGTGCAAGAAAGGTTCTGTACGTGTTAATGGTGATATCGTAAAGCCATCCAGAGACGTTTATCCGGGCGATGTTATAAATATTCGGAAAAACCAAATTACTTATGAACTGGAAGTGCTTGACCTGCCCGCAAGTAGAGTTGGCGCTAAATTGGTAGATCTATACAGAATAGATACAACGCCCAAAGAGGCATTTCAAACAAATGAAATGCTGCAATACGCAAAAACCTACTACAGAAAAAAAGGCGTGGGCAGACCCACAAAAAAAGACAGGAGGGATTTGGATGATTTTACAGAATCAACAGATGACGAAAATGAAGCGATATAACTATATTTGAAAAAAATAGCTGATGCAAGAAATAAATACCGTCATTCTTGACCAAAAACAGATTGCCCATAAAATAAAGCGGATTGCCTATCAAATCTACGAAACAAATGTAGATGAAAAAGAGGTGGTGATTGCAGGCATTATGACCAATGGTTTTGTACTAGCAAAAAAACTTAAGACTGAAGTTGAGAAAATTTCTTCAATAAAAGTGATACTTTGCGAAGTGATAATTGATAAAAAGAATCCCACCAACCCAATAAAAACCTCATTGAAAGAGGTAGATTATAAAAATAAATCATTACTTCTTGTTGACGATGTGCTCCATTCTGGAACTACTTTAATTTATGGTGTGAAGCATTTTTTGGAAGTTCCTTTAAAGCAATTCAAGACTGCTGTTCTCGTTGACAGAAACCATAAAAAATATCCTGTAAAAGCAGATTTTAAAGGCATTTCGCTTTCAACTTCGCTCAACGAAAACGTTTGTGTGATTTTTGAAAAAAATAATGACAGAGCGGTATTAGAATAACTTCAAAATTATCTTTTCAACAGTTTTAGCTACACTTTCTGAACCTACATCAATAATCATATCAGCCTGATTATAGTAGAATGCCCTTTCAAAAAGGTGTTTTCTAATAAAATCTTCAAGTTCAATTTCAGAACTTAAGTGAGCAATCAGAGGTCTATCTACTTTTTCTGAAAATAATCGGGAAACTAAAGTATTTATTGGATTTTTTAAATACACTGAAACAGTATCTTCTTGATTTCCTATAATTTCCATAGCATCTGAATAACACGGTGTACCACCGCCTGTTGCCAAAACGAAGCTGTTCGGGTTTTTCAAAAGTTGCTTCAGTACTTTGTTTTCCACTTTTCTGAAATAAACCTCCCCCTTTTGCGAAAATATTTTAGATACAGAAATTCTTTCAGCTTTTTCAATTTCAGAATCGATATCCTTAAAAGGTAGCTTCAAAACTTCTGCAAGTTTTTTTCCTATAGAAGATTTTCCACTTCCCATATACCCAACCAAGACGATTTTCATAGGTTTTCAAATTACGAATTTCTCAATATATGGTGTAACATTCTCCTGTTTTTTGTTGATTATTTATCCAAATGCAGCTTTTGAAATAAAAAATTCATTTGTGAGCCCCTGTATTTCAAAGGTTTTAGATTTTCCTCAAATTTAATTCATTTTCGTTTTGAAAATTTCATTTAATGATAGTATATTTGCACCCGCAATAAGGAAGACCTGGTAGCTCAGTTGGTAGAGCACCTCCCTTTTAAGGAGGTGGTCCTGGGTTCGAGCCCCAGCCAGGTCACAAAAAGTTAAGCCCTCGGTTTAACTTTTTTTGTTTAAAACACTTCTTAATTTGTTTTAAACGCTTAGGTGAAAATGAGTATCCACCCGGGTGCTGGAATTGGTAGACAGGCATGGTTGAGGGCCATGTGTCCTTTGGGCGTGTGGGTTCAAGTCCCATCCCGGGTACATTTTTTCCCAATATGTTTAGTGAATTTTACATTTATCTAAACAAATTCACTTCTTTTTAGTACATTCACAAGCTAAAACTAAACGGTAATTCAGTGGTCAAAACACAATTTGGCATAAAGGATCTTGAAAATCTCTCAAACGTAAAAGCCCATACAATCAGAATCTGGGAGAAAAGGTACAATCTTCTTGAACCGGACCGTACCGATACCAACATTAGAAAGTACGATCTAGACAACCTCAAGAAGTTATTGAATGTTGCCTATTTATACAATGCCGGGCACAAAATATCAAAAATTGCAAGCTTAAATAATGTACAGATTCAAGAATTGATTAAAAAAAACATCAATGGTCTTGATTCTGAATATATGCTAAATATTTTTAAGTCGGCGATGTTTGAGTTTGACGGAGAACTTTTTGATGCTACTTTGGAAAAACTTTTGGAAAAAAAATCGTTCAGTGAAGTTTTTGCTGAAATATTTGTACCATTACTCAATGAAATGGGAGTTCTGTGGCACTCTGGCACCATTGATCCTTCACACGAGCATTTCATATCCGAAAAGATAAAACACTCCATTATAAGCCATACGTCCAAACGGAAAACAAGCAATTCTGAAAAAGCTCAATTGTTCACCCTTTATCTTCCTTATCAGGAAATCCATGAAATTAGCTTGCTATACGCAAATTATGAACTAATCTCAGCTGGTTACAACACAATTTTTTTAGGTCCAAATATTCCTTTGGAAAGCTTAAAGCATGTCTTAAAAACAAAAACTAAAATAATTTTTGTTACCTATTTCACGGTCCGCCCAGAAAATGATAACCTTAAAAAGTATCTTACAGATTTTCAAGATGAAGTCAGTGCGAAAGGTTCGTGCGAACTCTGGGTATTGGGCGACAAAGCCGAAAAGAGTAATAAAAACACAAAAAGTGTAAAGTTTTTTAGGGACATTAAGCAGTTTACAGATCATATTGAAAAGCTGTCAACCTACTAAACATAAGTCTTTTAAAAAATCCTTTAAGCCCGAAATCATTTTCGGAGAATCAAATATTTCCAATAAAATTAAATCTTAACACAAAATTACATTCTGCAAATTTCTTTTTTGTTTAAATAAAATGTAGATTTGTTAAACAATATGAAAAAAGTTGCAGTTATTGGCTCTGGTTTTTCTTCGCTTGCCGCTTCGTGTTATTTGGCCCAAGCAGGAAATAATGTAACCATTTATGAAAAAAATGAAACCATTGGCGGTAGAGCGCGACAGTTAAAAAAGCATGGTTTTACGTTTGACATGGGCCCTACGTGGTATTGGATGCCAGATGTTTTTGAACGGTTTTTTAAAGATTTTGGAAAGTATCCTTCAGATTTCTATGAACTCGAAAAACTGAATCCAGCATACCGTGTGTATTTTGGAAGTGGAAACTATATAACCATTGAAGATACTCTTGAAAAGATTTGTGCTTCATTTGAAAAAGAGGAACCGGGCAGTTCACTCAAGTTGAGAAAATTCATGGTACAGGCATTAGATAATTACAATATTGCCATAAAAGATCTGGTCTACAGACCCGGTGTTTCCCCATTAGAATTGGTTACGTTCCAAACCATGAAGAAGATTGGGCAGTTTTTTAGCACAGTAAGTGAAGACGTACGGAAGGAATTTACAAATCCGAAACTAATTTCAATTTTAGAATTTCCTGTATTGTTTTTGGGAGCAAAACCTTCCGCAACACCTTCATTTTATAGTTTTATGAACTATGCAGATTTTGGACTCGGAACATTTCACCCAAAAAAAGGTATGTTCTCGGTGGTCGACGGGATTAAAAATCTTGCACAGAAACTTGGCGTAACCATAAAGACAAATCAAAACATTGAAAAGATAATTGTTGAAAAAGGAAAAGCTAGCGGAATAATTTCAAACGGTAAAAAAATTGAGACAGATATCATTTTAAGTGGTGCTGATTATCATCATACAGAAACACTTTTGGAGCAGAAGCTCCGACAGTATTCTAAAAATTATTGGAACAAAAAAACCTTTGCTCCTTCTGCCCTATTATTTTATGTAGGTTTCGACAAAAAAATCGAGCGAGTAGATCATCACACATTATTTTTTGATGTTGATTTTAAAAAACATTCCGAAGAAATATACGATTCGCCAAAGTGGCCCGACGAACCGCTTTTTTACGCAAGTTTTCCTTCAAAAACCGATATTAGTGTAGCACCCGCAGGAAAAGAAGCTGGAATTTTTTTAATCCCATTGGCTCCAGGTTTGGTTGATATCCCAGAATTAAGGGTAGAATATTTTGAGAAAATAATCGATCGGTTTGAAAAAATAACCAACCAAGAGGTGAGAAAATACGTTATATTTAAAGAGTCATTCTGTATTAATGATTTCACTACTGACTACAATAGTTATAAGGGAAATGCATATGGCCTAGCCAACACTTTGATGCAAACAGCTTTTTTAAGGCCAAAATTGAAAAGTAAGAAAGTGAAAAACCTTTTTTTCACAGGACAACTCACAGTCCCTGGACCGGGGGTGCCACCCGCACTTATCTCTGGAAAATTAGTAGCCGGGTTAATTGAAAAAGAAAAAAAATAGTGAAAGAACTTTTTGACATAGTATCCAAAAAATGCAGCAAACAGGTAACTGAAACCTACAGTACTTCCTTTTCGTTGGCTACACGAATGTTGGGGCCTGCCATACGTCAGGATATTTATAATATCTATGGCTTTGTACGTTTTTCAGATGAAATCGTTGATTCTTTTCACGATTATAATAAAGGGGTTCTTTTTGGTCGCTTTGAAAATGCGTTGGATGAAGCTCTTTTAGATAAAATTAGCTTAAACCCGATTTTAAATTCATTTCAAGAAACAGTATATAAGTATAACATTCAAAGAGATTTAATCGATACGTTTATGGCCAGTATGCGATTGGATCTTACCAAAAGCGTCTATTCCACTACAGAAGAATTTAATGATTATATATACGGCTCGGCAGACGTTGTTGGTTTAATGTGTCTAAAAGTATTTGTGAAAGGTGATACTGAAAAGTATAATCAATTAAAAGAGTCGGCGATGAATTTAGGTTCCGCGTTTCAAAAAGTGAACTTTCTTCGTGATCTTAAAGATGATTATGAAAACTTAAGCCGAACTTATTTTCCAAATACCAATCTGGAATCTCTTGACGAAGATTCAAAAACAAAGATAATTGAAGAAATTGAAGACAACTTTAATCGTGGATATCAAGGCATTTTACAATTGCCACACGATTCAAAGTTGGGAGTTTTCATAGCTTATAGATATTATAGACGATTGCTGAAAAAGCTACAAAAAACCCCTGCTACAGAAATTAAAAATTCTAGAATTCGCGTTCCAAACATTGAAAAAATAGGGCTTTTAACACGCAGCTATGTAAAATATCAATTAAATTTGGTGAAATAATATTGCTGGAGACAGAAGTACAGTCGTATTAATTTTAAACCTAAACATAATACTCCCAAATCAAAATAATTTAAAAATAAAATGATAACAGTTCTTTGGATACTAATTTTCATTTCTACTTTTTGCATCATGGAATTTATGGCGTGGTTTACACATAAGTACATTATGCACGGTTTTTTATGGAAATTGCACAAAGATCATCACCATAAAGATCACGGCAGTTGGTGGGAGCGTAATGATTATTTCTTTCTTTTTTATGCCTTGGTGAGCATCAGTTGTTTTGTAGGCTGGAGTTATTTTGGCTTTTGGGCAGGTTTGCCCATAGGCTTAGGGATTTTTGCGTATGGCCTTACTTACTTTTTTGTTCACGACATTTTTATTCACCAGCGTTTTAAAATATTCCGAAACGCAAATAATTGGTATGCCCGAGGCATCAGGCGTGCGCACAAAATACACCACAAACATTTGGGAAAAGATAAAGGAGAATGTTTCGGAATGTTACTACCACCGTTAAAGTATTTCAAAAAATAACAGATGTGGCATCTCTATCTTTTATTAAATCTTGCATCTCTCAGCATTCCTTTTCTCTTTAGTTTTCACCCGAAACTGAGGTTTTATAAGCTTTGGAAATATTTTTTCCCCGCCACATTTATTATGATGGCTTTTTTTATTCCGTGGGATATCAACTTTACCCAAAATGGAATTTGGGGTTTTAATGAAAAATATCTTTCTGGAATTAAACTGGGCAATTTGCCTTTGGAAGAATGGCTTTTCTTCATTTGCATTCCTTACGCTTGTATTTTCACAATCTATGCTTTCAAAAATATGCTTCCCAAATTTTCAATTTCAGAGAAAACAACACAAATAGTATATTTTTTGCTGCAAACCATTTTAATCGCCACCCTGCTCTATTTTTACGATCGGTTGTACACCGCCGTCAATTTTGGTTATGCAATTGTTTTACTGGCCTTGGTTTATAATTACAAACGTGAAACACTTCAAGTTTTCTTCCCTATTTTTCTAATTCTTTTAGTCCCTTTTTTTATAGTGAATGGCTTTCTCACCGGTAGTTGGATTCACGAAGAAGTGGTTTGGTACAATAATGCTGAAAACTTAGGCATCCGCATTGGCTCCGTTCCCATAGAAGACAGTATTTATGCACTCACAATGCTTTTGACCATTTATATTTTAATGGAAAAGTTTAAGGATAAGTATAGCCCAAATTTAGAAAGAGAAAATTAGCCTGCGGAAAAAATCGGCAAATTAACAGCTATAAAATTTCATATACAATAGAATTATGAATGTAAATTGATTAAGTTTTTGCATTACATTTAATCCTAAAAATACGTTATATGATACATCCCAAAACAGAACTGAAATTCATCAGTAATCAAATTGGTTATGGCGTTGTTGCTACCAAATTTATTCCCGCCGGAACAATAACTTGGGCTTTGGATGATTTGGACCGTGAATTTACACCGGCCAAGATGAAAAAAATGAATTCGCTGTATCAAAATATTCTTGAAACCTATTGCTACCGAAACAACAAAGGAAATTTTGTGCTATGCTGGGATTATGGGCGGTATGTAAACCATAGTTTTAAGAGCAATTGTATGTCAACGGCCTATGATTTTGAAATTGCAATACGCGATATTCAACCAGGGGAAGAATTGACTGACGATTATGGCTACCTTAATGTTTCTGAACCCTTTAAAGGAATTGATGAGGGCACGCGACGCAAAACTGTCTATCCCGACGATCTTTTGAATCATTACCAAACTTGGGATAAGCAACTCATCAAAAATTTTCCTAAAATACTAAAGGTGGAACAACCTTTAAAATCTTTGATAACTCCAAAACTGTGGAATACTATCTGCGAAATTGCAGAAGGTAAAAAAGAAATGGATTCTATCTTGAAAAACCATTTTTCCGGATAATTTATAACCGATTATTTATTAAGAAGATTATCCAATAAAGCTCTCATTTTTTTACTGTTCCAATCCGCAGCACCTTCTTCGTCAATAACTATTTCACCACTTTTTGAAATTAAAAAAGTAGTAGGCAGTGCCTGTGATTTTAGCTGTTTTGGAGCTTCGTATTGTTGAATGTAAACCGGCAATGTATATTCGTTTTTCTGAAGAAATCTATTCACTTTTTCAGATTCTTCCGAAGTAACAAAATAGAAATCTACTTTGTTACCATAACTATCGTACAATTTCTGGAACGAAGGCATTTCTGCAACACAGGGCGGGCACCATGTTGCCCAGAAATTTACAATCGTTACTTTTTCTTCAGATTGTGAAAAATTTATTTCCTCACCATTTAACCTTTGTAAGCTCCATTGATAGTCTTCCATTTTCTCTCGTTCTGCTTTATCTTTTTCTGAAGGTGAAAATGAAATAAGCCGCTGTACAAAAACCTGGATGGGCATGCGCGTTTTTGGAATAATCAGCAATGCCAAAAATGCAAAGAAGAGCACGTTGCTCCAATTTTTCTTTAAAAAACGTTTCATAATTCAATCGTATAAAAAACCTCACAAATCCGAAAGATCTGTGAGGTTAATGCCTTACTATTATAAAGACTAAGCGTTCTGCTTTTTAATCAAATTCAAGGCAGACCCTTCGCGATACCATTTTATTTGTGCATCGTTGTAGGTATGGTTAACCTTGATGGTATCCTTACTGCCATCTTTATGAACAATCTCCAAAGTAAGTGGTTTATTTGGTGCAAAGTCGGCAATATCAACAAAATTAAAGGTATCATCTTCCTGTATTTTGTCGTAATCCAATTCATTGTTAAACGTAAGCCCCAACATACCTTGCTTTTTTAAATTTGTTTCGTGAATTCTAGCAAAAGATTTTACCAAAACCGCTGCAACGCCCAAGTGTCGTGGCTGCATTGCCGCGTGCTCCCGAGAAGAACCTTCACCGTAATTATGGTCGCCCACAACAATGGTCTTTACTCCTTTGGCTTTGTACTCTCGTTGTACATCTGGCACGCCACCGTACTCACCTGTAAATTGGTTTTTAACAAAATTTGTTTGCTTGTTAAAAGCATTTACAGCACCAATTAAGGTATTGTTTGCAATATTGTCCAAATGACCACGATAGCGCAACCAAGGGCCGGCCATAGAAATATGGTCGGTTGTACATTTTCCGAAAGCTTTGATTAATAATTTTACTCCCTGCAATTCCGAATCTTGAATAGGAAGAAATGGTTCCAATAACTGTAGGCGCTCACTATCATTTGCAACTTTCACCTCAACGGAACTTCCGTCTTCTCTTGGCGCCAAATAACCGTTATCGTCTACCTCAAAACCTTTTGGGGGCAATTCCAAACCACGTGGCTCATCTAGTTTTACTTCTTGTCCGTCTTCATTTAGAAGCGTATCGTTCATCGGGTCGAAATCTAATCGGCCAGAGATTGCAATTGCGGCAACCATTTCTGGTGAGCCAACGAAGGCGTGGGTATTGGGATTTCCATCAGCACGCTTTGAAAAGTTTCTATTAAATGAATGCACAATAGTGTTCTTTTCGTCTCCCTTTCTATCACTTCGGTCCCATTGACCAATACACGGGCCGCAGGCATTTGTAAAAATTGTGGCGCCTAAATTTTCAAAAACATCCAAAAGTCCATCGCGCTCTGCAGTAAATCGAATTTGCTCTGAACCTGGGTTTATTCCGAAATCGCTTTTCGGTTTTAATTTTTTATCAATGGCCTGCTGCGCAATGGAGGCAGCACGGGTTAAATCTTCATAAGAAGAGTTGGTACAGCTACCTATCAAGCCCCAATCTACTTTTATAGGCCATTCGTTTTTCTTTGCTTTTTCACCCAATTCACCAACCGGAGTTGCCAAGTCTGGAGTAAAAGGACCATTCAAATGTGGACGAAGTGTGGTTAAGTCAATCTCTATTACTTGATCAAAATATTTCTCTGGATTTGCGTAAACTTCATCATCACCCGTTAAATATTCACGAATCTTGTTGGCTTCATCTGCAATGTCTTCTCTGTCGGTCGCTCTTAAAAAACGCTCCATAGCATCATCATAGCCAAAGGTTGAAGTGGTTGCGCCTATTTCGGCACCCATATTACAGATGGTTCCTTTACCTGTACAGGAAAGATTTTTTGCACCAGGGCCAAAATATTCAACAATAGCGCCCGTTCCACCTTTTACGGTAAGGATTCCGGCGACTTTCAGAATAACATCTTTTGAAGCCGTCCAGCCATTTAGTTCTCCGGTAAGTTTTACGCCTATTAACTTCGGAAATTTTAGTTCCCAAGGCATTCCGGCCATCACATCCACTGCGTCAGCACCTCCCACGCCAATGGCTACCATTCCGAGACCACCTGCGTTTACGGTGTGGCTATCCGTACCAATCATCATTCCGCCGGGAAAAGCATAATTTTCTAATACAACTTGGTGAATAATTCCAGCTCCCGGCTTCCAGAAACCAATTCCGTATTTGTTTGAAACAGATTCCAAAAAGTCAAAAACTTCATTACTAGTTTCGTTGGCACGTTTTAAATCTGGAGCTGCGCCTTGCTTGGCTTGAATTAAATGATCACAGTGAACGGTTGTGGGCACCGCAACTGTTTTCTTTCCCGCCTGCATAAATTGCAAAAGCGCCATTTGGGCGGTTGCATCCTGACAGGCTATTCTATCTGGGGCAAAGTCCACATAATCCTTGCCACGCTGGAAAGCCTTATCTGGATTACCATCCCAAAGGTGGGAATATAGAATCTTTTCGGAAAGAGTAAGTGGTTTACCCGTGACTTCACGCGCTTTATCAACACGTTCTGCCATCTGGGCATAAACCTTTTTAATCATATCAATATCAAAAGCCATAGTTGTATTTTTAGTTGTTTGCGAAAATACAAAAATTTGGAATATTTAAAAAATATTTAATGAAAATGCTTATTTAATGAACATAATTCAGCAAATACTAAATATTATTGAATATAATTGCTGATATGGCAAAATTATCTATGATAAATTAAGAAATTCAGAATATTATAAAAGAATATTTTATAATTTCAAAAGGAAAGAGTAATTGAATTAATATAAGCTTTTGATTATATCTTCAATACTTAATCCTTCTGCTTCGGCCTTGTAGTTTTTTATCAATCTATGACGAAGTATTCCAATTGCGGCTTTCTGTACATCTTCAATATCTGGAGAGTATTTTCCGTGCAGTGCCGCATTAGTTTTGGCTGCCAAAATTAGATTTTGTGAAGCTCGTGGACCTGCGCCCCAATCAATATAGTCCTTTACCGTATCTGTTGCTGTAGAACTCTCAGGACGGGTTTTACCAACAAGTGTTACCGCATATTCCACAACATTGTCAGCCACAGGAATTCTTCTTATCAACTGCTGAAAGTCTATAATTTCTTGCGCGGAAAAAAGTGCATTTACAGTTTGTGTTTCACCCGTGGTGGTTTGCTTTACTACTTCAACTTCCTCAGAAAAGGATGGATATTCAAGATTTATCGCAAACATAAAACGATCCAATTGCGCTTCGGGCAAAGGATAGGTTCCCTCTTGCTCTATTGGATTTTGTGTTGCAAGTACAAAATATGGTAAATCCAACTTGTAGTGATGCCCTGCAACGGTTACAGCGCGTTCCTGCATTGCTTCAAGCAGTGCAGCTTGGGTTTTTGGAGGGGTTCTGTTTATTTCATCAGCTAGGATGATATTGGCAAAAATTGGTCCTTTTATAAATTTAAACTCGCGGTTTTGGTCCAAAATTTCGGAACCTAAAATATCGCTCGGCATTAAATCTGGCGTAAACTGAATTCTTTTGAATTTAAGGCCAAGGGCTTGCGCAACGGTATTTACCAACAAGGTTTTTGCCAATCCAGGGACGCCAATAAGCAATGCGTGACCCCCAGAAAAGATTGCAAGCAAAACTTGCTCAACCACTTCATCTTGACCTACTATTACTTTTTTTATTTCTTTTTTAAGGGCGTTGTATTTGGAAACCAGTTGTGTTACCGCTGCTACGTCTGACATAGTATTATTTTATTTTTTTGACCAATTTCCAGCAAATTCACAATTCTGGTAATCTTGATTGATGCTAATATACGTATCTTTTATTTTCTCGTTCTGCCACTTGTTTATTACTTTAATTTGTTTTTCGCGCAGTGCCAGTTGTTTTATACGTTCATAATCATTGGCATAATCAGCTTTGTGCTCAGCATACTTTTTTGTTACGGTAAGAATTTTCAAACTGCTTTTTCCGGTACGGTCCCGATCCGTAAAAATATCGGATACTTGCCCTTCCTTTAAGTTATAAACTTGAGCGCTAAGCGTGGGATCCATTTTGGTAAGATCAAATTTAGTATCAAAGGTAATTGGATTAACCAACTGCCCACCATTGTTACGGGTTTCTTTATCGTCTGAATGTTTTCTGGCTGCTTCTGCAAAAGTTATTTCACCATTCTCGATTTCTGCTTTTATATCCTCTATTTTTTTCTGCGCAGCATCAATGGATTGTTGCGAAACTTCGGGGAACATTAAAATATGTCTCACATCTACTTCCTGCCCACGGATCTTTTCAACATAAAGTATATGCCAGCCAAATTCTGTTTCAAAAGGCTCGCTAATTTCACCCTCTAAAAGAGAAAATGCCTGATCCTTAAACTCTTTTGCCCAAGGGGAATCGCGTCTTACTCCCTGATAAAGCCCTCCTTTTGATGCAGAACCTGGGTCTTTGGAGTAAAGAACGGCCTTGGTCGAAAAACTGGTGCCGTTATCAATAATATCTGAACGAATTGCGTTCAATCTTGCTTTAACTTCATCAATGGCCTGCCTGGTTACTTCAGGGTCAATTACTATTTGTGCAATTTCTATCTCGGCTCCAAAAACAGGGCGTTCTTCTTCAGGAATTGAAAAGAAAAAGGTGCGAACCTCTTCTGGGGTTACTTCTACTTTTTCAATTACTTTTTGCTGCATTAAGCTTGCTAATTTTATACTCTTATTGGCTTCAAAAAGTTCTTTTCTTAAATCTGCTATATTATCTTTTCTGTAATAGGCGGCTACTTTTTCCTCACTTCCCAGCTCGCTCACCATATATTGCAACTGTTGATCTATCATTCCGTTGATTTCAGCATCAGGAACCAAAATACTGTCCTGCTTAGCTTGGTGGGCATAGAGCTTATCTTCCATCAATTTGCCCATTAATTGGCAACGGGTTATATCTTCAATAGACATTCCTTGTGATTGCATTTCTACATAAGCCTTGTCTATATCGCTATCCAGAATCACGTATTCACCAACCACAGCGCTAACGCCTTCGGCTTTGTATCTTTTAAAGGGCTTAATAGTATCGCGCTTTACGGTTTGTTGCATCACCAATGTATCGTTGGCTTTAACTACGCCTGTACTGTCTGGCTCCACAACTGTTTGTGCTTGCAGCATTGCAGTAGAAAGCAACAACACCAATAAAAGTTTATTCATTTTTATAGATTTCAAAATTATTTGTTTCAATAGCATCTTTTGTTATATCTGATTCTAGTTTTTTTATAAGCTCAAGCTTTCTTTTGTTCAGGATTATCTGCTTTAAAGTAGGCTTGATATAAGAAAGAGGCGCAGTATCATTGGGATTGAGCACATCTTCAATTTTCACCAAATATACTCCTAATGAATCTTGCAATTGGGTAAAATTGGTTTTTTTTAACACTTGCTCGTTATTGCCTCTAATTATTGGCAGCGTATTCAGTAATACTTCTTTTTTGACCCAAACAGAGTCATTAAAATTTGAGGAAATAAATTGATAATTCTGACTGTTAAGTGATTTTCTGTCCTTTTCGTTGTATCGGCTTAGCTTTTCCCGAACTGACGCCAAACCATCATAATTTACAGGAAGTTGGACATAACGCAATTTGACGAGAAGATCCTTCAGCTTAAAGTTTTCTTTGTTTGTCTCGTAATATTCGTGGTATTCCTGTTCTGTAATTGTACTGTCCAGTTGCTTGTTTACAATAACGTTTTTATAGGCCTCAGTAAGCAAATCATTTTGATATTCCTGAACCAATTTATTGTACTGTTCAAGCTTGTCAGCCGTAAGATTAATCTTGGCTTGGTCTATAAGTAACTGCTGGGTTGCCCAACGGTTTATATAGTTGTTGACTATTAAAGTACTGTCCTCTGCGGAAGTATCTTCACTAATCAGTTTTTGAATATCTTCTTCATATAAAAATGTATTGTTTATCCGAGCTACAGCATTTTCTTGGGTTTCCGGTTTAAAATATTCACAGGAAACAAAGAAAGTGCAAAGCAATATTATATGAAGGCTTTTACGTATCACTTAAGGTCTTTTTTAACGTGTTTTAAAGCTTTTTTATTTACATCAACATTGTACTTTTTGCGTAAGTTTTCCATCCAAGAAGCCTCAATATCATTTTGATAATTGCTTAAAACTTTTCCTTTTACTTCATCTAAAGCCTTAACGTCAGGCGCCAATACTTCTTTTATATTTACGACTACAAACGAATCATTGTTAGGATAAATACTTGAAACGCCTTTATTTATTTCAAGATTCTTAGGCAGCTCGTGTTGATCAATTTCAAAAAGTCCCGGCGTTATCAATACGTTTACTTTTTCTTCAGTATTGAGTGATGCTTTTATTTCTTCAGCAGTTTTACCTTCTGCCAACATAGTCTGAATCTGCTTTGCGATGTTTTCTGAAGTAGCTGAATAAATATCTGCGTCAACCCGCTGTTTCCATTGGTAGTCTGCCTTTGTTTTATTATAATATTCATCAAGGCCCAAACTATCAGTCTTAGCTTTCTGCCAGATGTTTTTGTTCATCACATCAAAAATTAAAAGTCCGTCGCGGTATTCATTAAGCACAGCCGCGTACTCTTCATTGTCCACTTCCAGTTTTTCTTTGAAATAATCCTTTAGCTGCTCAGTTTCAAATTCGTTATAAAGTTCCACCAAAAATGCCTCCTTATGCTTGTACGGCCTTGTGGTTCTTTGTCTATTCTCAATAAATTTGGCAAAATCTGTGTACCCTACCTTTCTGTCCCCTATGGTGAAGAGCGTTTTCTCTTCAGAAGCAGGAATGGGTTCCATTACCCACTTTCGCTTAAGCACTTCATCACCTACATACGTATCAAAATAGGGTAAAAAGCTTGCTTCTTTTTTGAAGCCGTATTTCTGCTTTATCTTATTGTTGGTAGCGGTGGAAACCAATTTAGAACGGTCGCCTTCAGATACCTTTTTCTCAAGCATCTGTTTTTGCTCTTCAAAAGTTTCCACAGGAAGTTTTTCATCCAAACGAATAATATGCCAGCCAAAATCAGTTTTTACAGGCTTACTGATATCACCAATCTTTTTTAGATCATAGGCAGCATCCTCAAACTCTGATGCACGAAGATCACCTTTTGTAAAAGGGTTCAGTTTCCCTCCCTTTACTGCAGAGTTTTTATCGTCAGAAAATTGTTTTGCCAAGCTTTCAAAAGATTCGCCCTGCTTTAGCATCGTGTAAATTTCATTGATGCGTTCTTCAGGGTTAAAAGTGCGCGCTCCTTTTTTATCAGAAATCATAATGTGCGAAACCCCAATCTTTGGCAATTTTGCTCTTCTGTCCTTCACTTTTATGATGTGGTAACCAAAACTGGTTCTAACAATTTCAGAAATTTCTCCTACTGGAGTGTTATAGGCTGCGGTTTCAAAAGGATAAACCATAGTGAACACAGAAAAATAACCCAAATCGCCGCCTCTTTCCTTGGCGCCCGGTTCTTCGGAATATGTTTTTGCAAGCCCTGTAAAGTCTTCTCCTTTTAAAGCTTTTTCCCTGATTGACTTTATTTTATTATAAGCAGCCAATGTGTCCTGCGGAACCGATTCATAATCTACACGAATCAAAATGTGAGATGCGGCTATATCAAATTTTCCACGCTCGTATGCTTCCTTGGCAAGTTCTTCTGTAACCTTGTCTTCAAAGAGATAATTTCTTGACAGTTGGTCACGGTATTTTGAAAATTCACTTTGATAAGCGCTTTCCTGATCCAAACCCTGAGCTTGGGCTTCTGCAATTTTCAGTTTATAATCTATAAAAAGTTCCAAATAACCATCTATATCTTTCTGGGATTCATCCTGAACCAGATCCAGGTTCTTTTTATAAACACGCTTAAATTCATTGGTGAAAACAGGTTTGCCGTTTATGGTCATCAACACCTCTTTTTTGTTTTGCGAAAAAACGGTCATGGCGCTTAAAAAGACCAAAATGAATAGGGAAAGAAATTTTTTCATCATTTTTTGAATATTTTATTTTTAGTGAAGCGTGGCAAAAATAACAAAAAGCTATGGTAACACACATCAGAAATGCAAACGAATTTAATATAATTATAGTGTTCTTCGGTTTTAAAAATATTCCCGAAAACCCGTACCTTGCCAATGGTTTTAAAATGAAGGAAACTTTTACTTTTATTTGTTATCACATTTTCTTCAAAACACCCTGTAAATGACTGAAAGAATAAAACTTATATGGGATTTTCGAGGTCCTAACGCAAAGCACATTGCACAACACCATGCAAAGCATCTTAATGAATTTGCTGAAACGGAAAAACTACAGCACAGTTTTACCGGAATGGAAGAACTTAGCCCTATGCACCACATCGCATTTATGGTCGTAGAAAAAAATCTGATGGATAGTTTACGGGAAACCCTAAAGCCCACCCGAGGGCAGCTTTATGACGAATGAAGTCCTTTTTTCAAAATAGTTTTGAGTATACACACCACTGCAATCAGCAAGTTATTGACACATTGATTGGGCACCCTGTTCTTTCTAAAGGGAAGATAAGCGTTTTGACAAGCCATACACTAAATGCCCACCACATTTGGAACCATAGAATTTTAGGTACTTTACCTACTTTTTCGGTGTGGCAAGAATTGGGCTTGGAACAATTAAAAAGCATCAACACCGAAAATTTTGAGAAAAGCATGCATATTCTTCATCAAATACAATTAAATGAAAACATAAGTTACACCAATAGCAAGGGACAAACTTATACAAATTCGGTAGTCGATATTCTTTTTCACATAATAAACCACAGCACCTACCACCGTGGCCAGCTTATCAGTTTGCTAAAAGAAAAAGGGCTTCCACCTCTTATTACAGACTACATTTTTTATAAACGATAGCGCAACTGCCTGTATATTTGCGATATTTATAGTAATATTGCGCACTTAATTTTTTAAAACATATTAAAATGAAATTTCTAAAAATTGCCATATTCTTTATTGGCCTTACCACCTTCGCACAAAGCAAAGTGGGCGCTGCGGACATAGATTACATACTTTCCAAAATGCCAGAAATGGAAACCGTAAGAACACAATTGGAAACCTACGCAGCACAATTGGACGTTGATCTTAATAAAAAAATAGACGAATATAAAGTATTGGCCGAAGCATATAAAAAAGGCGAGGCTAACTTGACTCCCGAAGAAAAAAAGACAAAACAGACCGAACTTTTAACATTGGATGCCGACATTCAAAAATTTCAGCAAAACGGCGCCAAGCTTATGGAAATAAAGCGACAGGAATACCTACAACCACTTTACAAAAAAATAGGCGAAGCTTTGGACAAAGTAGCCAAAGCACAAGGGTTTACCCAAGTTACCCAAACCAATCAAGACTTGATATATCTAGATCCAAATTATGACTTAACCATTCCGATTCTCACCGAATTGGGAATAACATTAACAGCTGACGAAGAAGAAGGAGAATAAAAGACTTTATTATTTTTTATAAAAGAAGCGTGGAGCCCATAAGTCCCACGTTTTTTTATGCTTTATTTTTCAAAAAACGATATTTGAAGAATCTCAACTCACACAGCCATGAATTCAAAGATTATTAGTCAAAACAAACAGATTTTATATTCCGCGGAACTGAAGAAAAAAGAAAGCCATCAACTGCAAAAAATAATTGATTATTTTAAAGAATTGATTGTCACCATAAAATAAAAAAGCACCGAAAAAATTCAGTGCTTTAAGCAAACATATCTTTCTTTTTTTATAAACTATCTACTATAGTTTGGCGCTTCCTTTGTAATTGTCACATCGTGCGGATGGCTTTCCGCAATACCCGAAAAAGTAATTTTTACAAACTTTCCGTTCTCTTTCAGCGTTTCAATATCTTTGGAGCCACAATAGCCCATGCCAGCACGGAGTCCGCCAATAAACTGAGTCATACTTTCAACCAATTCACCTTTGTACGGTACACGTCCCACGATTCCTTCCGGAACCAGTTTTTTAATATCGTCCTCCACATCCTGAAAATATCGGTCTTTGGAACCTTGCTTCATCGCCTCCACAGAACCCATTCCGCGATATGATTTAAACTTTCTACCTTCATAAATAATTGTTTCTCCAGGAGATTCCTTTGTTCCAGCCAATAATGAACCAAGCATTACACAATCTGCTCCAGCAGCAATTGCCTTGGGAATATCCCCCGTGTAACGAATTCCACCGTCTGCAATAACGGGTACACCGCTCCCTTTAATAGCCGCGGCAACTTCCAGCACCGCAGAAAACTGAGGAAACCCAACTCCCGCAACCACGCGGGTTGTACAAATAGAACCAGGACCAATTCCAACTTTTACGGCATCGGCACCAGCGTCAACTAAATATTTAGCAGCATCGGCTGTGGCAATATTTCCCACAACCACATCTAAATCCGGAAATTTTTGTTTTACTTGTTTTAAAACCTCAACCACTCCTTTTGTATGTCCGTGGGCAGTATCAATAATTACAGCATCAATTTGTGCATTTACCAAAGCCTCTGCTCTTTGCACTGCATCTGCTGTAACCCCTAATGCTGCGGCAACGCGAAGTCTTCCGAATTTATCTTTATTGGCAATGGGCTTTTGGGTAAGTTTTGTTATATCTCGAAATGTAATAAGCCCCAACAATTTTCCGTCGTCGCTCACTACAGGCAATTTTTCAATTTTATTTTGCTGAAGAATTATCTCAGCTTCCTTTAAGGATGTTCCCTGTGCAACTGTCACTAAGTTTTCGGAAGTCATTACCTCGCTCAAAGGACGTTTTAAATCTTTTTCAAAACGAAGATCGCGGTTTGTTACAATGCCTATAAGTTTTCCAGCATTATCAGTGATAGGAATACCACCAATGCTGTACTCACGCATGGTTTTTTGGGCATCGCCCACGGTATTCTCTTTTTGCAGCGTAACGGGATCGATTATCATTCCGCTTTCGGCACGTTTTACTTTTCGTACTTCAGCAGCTTGTTCTTCAATAGTCATATTTTTGTGAAGCACACCGATACCCCCTTCGCGGGCAATGGCAATGGCCATGGCGCTTTCGGTAACCGTATCCATCGCTGCGGACACAATTGGTACATTGAGTGTAATATTTCGTGAAAATTTTGTGGCGATGGAAACTTCGCGCGGTAAAATTTCGGAATAGGCAGGCACTAAAAGTACGTCGTCGTAAGTAAGGCCTTCCCCAAGAATCTTGTTGTCGTGTGCGGTCATTGCAATTAAATTAACTTCCGAAAGAGCGAAAGTGGTTATGGATTAATTGCGTGCAAATGTACGTTAAATTAAGTAATTAATTTAGCTTTCTTTTTGTAAATCCGTGTGGAATGTATAAAGGGCCTTCATCATAAAAACTAATGTACAGCAGTATTGGTTCTTTTAATCCATCATACATCACTTCATACACATCTACCAGTGCGCTTCCCATCATCCCGTTTTCACTTTCATACGGACAGCAACTGCCCCTACGGTGAAAGATAAGTTCTTCCCCATTAGGCCCTGCCAAAGATGCAATATACCTACGTTGGTTTGAAACGCTTTTTTCCCCAACCATTACAGGATATTCTCCCGAAAGGGCATATTTTTTATTGGGTGCCATTTCTGTAACATCCAAAAATGGTTCGTGGGCAGTAGCTGTTTCTGTTGGATTTGTAGAAGAGCTTAAAATTGCTGGTTGTTTTGCTCCACATGATACTAAAAACAAAGCGAGAAAAACAGTTGGCAGGAAATATTTCATACAAAAAGGTTTTTTTTCGAATGTACGATTATTTCCCAAAAAGAAAAATAAATATTTT
This sequence comes from Aequorivita sp. UBA3180, assembly GCA_002364215.1. Classification (GTDB taxonomy): domain Bacteria; phylum Bacteroidota; class Bacteroidia; order Flavobacteriales; family Flavobacteriaceae; genus Aequorivita. The sequence continues at coordinate 34,618 of DEXQ01000012.1, forward strand.
ATTTCTAAATTTTAATCTGAAGCGTCGTATACCAAGTACGCGGCTGACTGGGAAGAATTCCCGGACCGGGATACCCAGTAGCGCGGCGTGTAAAATAACTGTTATCCAAAACATTGTTGATTCCGCTTTCCAACTTAAAACGGCCAAAAGTATATGCCAAGGAAAGATCCAAAATATCATAGGCCGGAATTTCGCCCACGATGCCACTCTGGCTTTCAAAATCGCGCTCACTGTTGGTGGCATCGGTAAATTGCTTGCTCAAATAAGTGTATTGCAGACTTCCCAAAAAGTTTTTATAACCAAAACCAAGTCCTGTTTTTAGGTTGATAGCAGGAATAAATTCCACATTTTTGCCTTCCACATTATTTTCTTCGGAAGAAGTGTATTCGCTATCGGTAATTGCAAGATTCACGAAATAATTCATCCTAAAATTTCTATTCGCCGAAAAAGTTTCCATAATGTTCCAATCCACAAAACTTTCCAAACCATAGGTAACCGCATCGCCAATATTTCCGCGGAAGCGTTCCTCTTGAATATCGCTCACCTCGCGCACGATAACCCCTAACCTATCCTGATAGCTTAAGAAAAAACCACCAATGTCATACGAAAGATATTTACCAAACCGTCCGCGTGCGCCCAAGTCAAAAGTGTAACCTTGCTCATCGGTAATGTTTGGATCAACTACTAATGACGGATTGGTTATTCTAATATCATTAAAAGTAACTGAACGGTAGTTTTGGCTGACGTTCCCATAAATTTCCAACGACTTTAAGGGTTTATAACTCAACCCTACTCCCAATAACACAAAAGCTCGGTCAAATTCGCGGTTATCGGCAATGTCCTCATTCAAGATAGGATTGCCAGCAATGTCGAAATTTATTTTTTTGTATTCCCCTTCGCTCTGTGTTTTTATATATTCAAACCGGAAACCGGGCGTAACCGAAAACTTGGACGAAATGTTAAAAATATTTTCACCAAAAGCAGCAAAATTAAGGTTTGGGAATTCAAAATCACTTTGGCGCGGGTAGTTGGGATATTCCGAAGATGCGAATTCAAAATTGGCGTCACTACCGTTGGTTCCCGGCCCTTGGCGTTCGCTATTGTTTGATTGGTAATATTTTCCGCCAAAAAGCACCACATTCTCTTTTCCAAATAGATTATAGTGCGTTAAAAGTCTAGCTTCCGCGCCCCAATTGTTGAAATTTCCTGAAATCAATTCACGCGGCGCATCCAAATCATCCTGCTGCGAAACCCTGTTTTCACGGAAACCAACAGATTTTCTATAGGCATCGAGAGCAAAAAGGTTTAGGCTGAAATCAGTCTTTTCAGAAAAACTGTGGTCCAAACGCAGCGAATAGAGTTTCCAATCTACCTTAAACCAGTTTCGCGTCCGGTTGCTAAAAGTGGGATCTTCCTCAAATTGCCTATCGGTAAGTCCGCCCGGCTGTTGTGCCAAATAGTTCAAATAGCTCATTTCAAAAGCGAGCTTTGTATTTTCCGAAAAATTATATTCCAAATGAACGTAGGCGTTATGTGAGTCAAATTCTGAATTGGGCCTAAAATCGTCACCCGTCTTAAAGTTGTAATATGCGTAATAACCAAACTTCCCCACGGTGCCGCTCAGGCTGTTGAAACTATTGAAAAGTTCATACGAACCTAAGGATTGTCGGGAAATCCATTCTATTTTTTTCTTCGGATTGGGTTGGTGCAACTTAAAATTTATCAATCCGCCAAACTGCGTTCCGTACTGAAGCGAAGCCGCGCCGCGAACCACTTCAATCTCGTTAATGGCATCTGCCGGCGGAGTGTAGTAACTTTCGGGATAGCCCAAAACATCTGCCGAAATATCGTACCCATTTTGGCGGGTATTGAAGTTTGCGGTTCGGTTTGGGTTTAAACCGCGACCGCCAATGTTCAACTGCAACCCGCCATCGTTGTTTTCATAAATATTAAGCCCCACAACCTGCGCATATATCTGGCGGGCATTGTTGGTAGCCGTATTTGTGGTAAGGTTATCCATAACTACAACTTCGCTCTTTTTTCCTGCGTAAATGGCCGTGCCTTCCACCTGTTTTAAGTTTCGCAAAGCGAAAATTTCCTCCTTTCGTTTTGTAATAAGTACTTCGGAAAGCTGCTCGCCAAGCAATTCCAATTCAAAGGTAATTGCGGTATTTTCTGAAATAGTCAGCTGCTTTTTCAATACTTCATATTCCAAATTAAAGACAGCAAACCCATAGGTTCCAGCGGGAATATCCGAAAATTCAAAATTTCCATTTTCATCACTTACTTTAGATTTTCCGAGGTCGAGAATATACACTTCGGCGTAAGCTATAGGCGTTTGAGTTTCCTTTGAAACCACTTTTCCAGAAACAGAAAATTGTGCAAATACGGAAAGATTCACAAAAAGAAAAAATAGAAATAGAGCGTTTTTCAACATTGTATATTTTTAAAGTCCTGTAATAGTGTCGTTAAATGGAAGTATCCAATCCTTACTTCGGAAGGATTCCCGCTGTTTCATCAAATCTACGTTTGGGTCAACGTAAGGCTGACTCAATCTTCCGTTGAGTGCCACATAGCTTTCAGCGTAAACAGCCACATTTTCGTGGCCTTCCGCCTCAAAATGTTCACCCAAAAAATGTGCGTATTGCAATATAAAATCGGGTTGGGTACTCATTTGTTTTTCCTGAAAGGGCGTTAAAAAGTCTGTATTATTCACTAGAAATTGTTCGCCCGTTTCGGTATTCTTTATTTTGAATTGTGCATATCCAGCTTTCTCCATCAACATAACCCGCCACGAAAATCGGTAGCCTTCCTCTGTCCAAAAAAGCTCATTTGGATACGCCAAATAGCGCCACGGGAACAATAGCTGAATCACGAAAAATATAGCAAGAATTGGCAAGGCAATATTTCTTTTGAAACGGTATTTCTTTGTTTGCGAAAGAGCGACCATTTTGGAATAATCAATTCGTAATAATTTTGAAATAAAACGAATTACTTTTCTGTGAAAGCCAGTGCCAAAAAAGATAAGCGTGCTCACGATCATTATGTACGGAAACATACCGATAGGAAACAAAACCCGCGTCATTACGTGAAAAATTACGACCAAGGCAAAAGCAAACCAGCGCGTACGCCTGTAAAGCAATAAAAAAGGAATAGCCAAATCATACAGGGCGCCACTCCAACTGAAAGTGTAATGCACCCACTGCTGCTGCATCAAGTCTCCCAAAAAAGGAAGATCGTATTTTGAGGGAAGCCAAATCTTCAACGGCATGGCATTAAAAAGCCAATCGCTGTTCAGCTTTGCCAGACCTGCATAAAAATAGACGATTCCCAACATTAGTTTGATGCTATCTATAGTCCATTTTGGGATCATTTGAAAAGCCTTCCTCGGGTTTTTATAAGTATCCACTGAAAAGTAAACGTTTGCAGGAAGAAAAATCATTAAAAACGCAATGCAACTTATAAAATAATAATGGTTGAGATAAGTGGTTTTATCCATCAACTCAATATAAGTGAAGCTTAAAAAGAAAACTATTATCGCCATTCGGTATTTATAGCCCAAAGCCACGAAAAGAGCGGCAATTCCACATATTATAAAAATAATATAGGTATAATCGCCAATGGGCTTTACCCATTCAAAACCGTAATAACTGAAGAAAAATTTCGGTTGGATGTAGAGTTTTTCAATCCAGCCATTTGCCCAAAAACGAAGAATGGACAAAGCCATCATAAATCCAAAAAGAACACGAAAGACCGCAAGTGGTGCGGCCTGTGTGTCTTTCTTGAAATATTTTTGAACTGCCGTTAACATTAGTCCCCGTCAGCGTCAACATAATCTATGGTAACATCAAAAGCCTGTACCATATCTACCTTAAAAAGTACGACAAGACGTTGCAATTCGTCATACGAAGCAAGCATTTTTGAGTTATCAGTTTCAATCTGTTCTACAAAATTTGCATTTAGCCCGTTCGCTTTATTTTTTGCGACAGTGAATTGATTGTTTATTAAAGCACTTAAATTTTCACCATTTTTGATGGTATTCAAATAATCCAAATATGTTTTGAAACTCTCTCCATTGGAAGTTCCGTTAAAACTTTTCCCATTAAAGAAATCTACACTGGCATCAATAGCTTCCAATAAAAGTTCTTTTGAAATATCCTTTTTGTAAAAAGCCTCTACGTTTTGGGGCAAAGTTCCGTTTGAAAATATTCCCGCAGGAATACCCACTTTACCCGCTCGAAGCGCCTTTTCAAAATAAAATATGTAATCGTTTGTAAGTTTGTCCACCGCCCCGGAAGCTGAGGAACTTGTATTTGCTACAAAAGTATCGCGGTAACCGCCCGTCCAGCTTGTAAGCACCTCATTGCTTAAACTTTTTATGGTATGTGAAAGGGTTGATAAATAATTCTTATAACCTACAGCATTGGAATTTGTAGTGTAAAAAGTTACGATTTCGGCGTCATTTTCGGCTAAACCGTTCAACATATAGTCCATTGCCGGAAAACCTTGTTTGTCTATGGTAGAAGGAAGGTCAAAATCGTAATTACCGCTGGCGATAAAATCTTCAATCTGGGCAACTTTTGTCGGGTACACGTTTAAACGATTTCTAAAACGGATATCCTCTGCTTTTCCAACTTCAAACATAGAAACATTTTGAAAAGATACGTATGCAACTTTCCACGCCGCACGCAGCGATTGCAGATTTTCTACTGTGGGTGCTGCGTTGAACGCAGCCGTTGCAGCTTCCATTTCAACTACTTTTGAATTAAAGCTGGTATATGCCGGAATGATGATATTATCGGCCCAATTGGCGAGCATGGCGCCCCGATCAAAATTGTCGTTTGTTTCTGTTGGGCCATCATTATCGCTGGAACAAGCTGTAATTGCCACTGCGATGATTGCCAAAAGGATTCCTGATTTTAAAAATTTCATCATAAAAGATTTTATTAAAAAAACAATCGGCCAGAATTACCGACCGATTGGCTACTAACTCAATTTAATTATAGACTTCCTGCCTGCGCTACAGTAAACTCAAACTTTGCTGCCATGGCTTCAGATACTGCATCTAATGTTTCTGGAGTAATATCCCAAAATCCATTATCTGATGAATTCAACAACATATCCAATAGTGCATCCACTTCGGTTTTTGAAAAAAGCGGTGTATTATTATCAGATTTTCTTGTAAAACGTAGACTGTAAACGAACCCATAGGCTTCCGATAAGGCGTGGAATGCACCTTGACGATCGCCGTCAACAATTTTATTTTTTCCCGCTTGCAGGTAATAAATACCACGTACTGCTATTACTTCAGAAATTTTCTCGCGAATGATTGCTACCTGCTCATCGCGAACCTCGTAATTTTTTGCAACAATTGCGGCGCGGCCCATTTTAAAGGCATCAAATATTTCAGCAGCAATGGTAGAAAAATCCGGATCATCATTTACGCGGCCTACATATTCGTTCAAAAATTTGTCGTCTTCACCTATTGTTAAATTTGGTGTTTCGGGATTTGCAGATGTTCCATAAAGGTAACCGTAGGCCTCATCCCATTTGTGCTCCATAGTTGTGTAAGTTTTATTTTCTTCAGTAATACCGTTATCGTTATTTTCACGATTATTACCTTCATCAAGCACAGCGGCACTTAGATAGTTATTAAGTATTTGGTCTGCCATTACAGCTCCCAAAAGGCTTTTTGCAAAGGCCTGATTATACTCTAATCCTTTAGCGTTAACGTATCTTGTGCGAGAACCATCTGCAATTTGTCCAGGTGTTCCAGGAGTTGCGACTACCATTATATTTGGAAAGACCTCATTGATTTGTGCAAAAATATAATCTTCAAAAGTTGCCTTAATTGCGGCGCTCTCAGAAGTATTAGTGAAAAAATAATCATAGGAAGCTGCAGTTTTGCTTCGAAGATTTTTATCGGAAGCATTTAAATCTGCATCTGAAAAATCCATATTTCCCGCTTGATGGTTGAACATTGCCAATAGTGAAGCTTCCGTAGCATTGTCAAAATCCATAAATGCATTTGCGGTTTCACCGGCCATTAAAATTCTTGTGGTTTGTCCATCAAAGCTAACTGTTGATTCGCTACCGCGCATAAATTTATAGGTTGCCGGGGCTTCAACAGTATTTTGAACTATAGGCTGATCGTCATCGGAAGAACACGAGACGAATAAAAGTGCTGTAATTGATGTGGTTAAAATTAGGCTTTTCATTTTAAATATTATTTAGACTGAATTAAAATAGGTTGATTTTTCAGCCGCAAAAATAATAGTCAAAAATAAACCTCACAAGTTTATTTAGAATAAATTTAAATAAAATTTAATTTGAAATGTTATTTGTTTGAAGAAACTTCCAGTTGGTGTTTGTATTGAAGCCTTGCAACTCCAGCCCATTGCAGTAATAGCTTTTTGTCATCTTCTGAAAGATCACCATGGATGATGGTATAGGATTTTAATGGCATTTCATCATCTTCTACCATTTCAATAAGTTCCTCTAGTTTGTGCTCTTTCTTTTTGATAGAGTAATCGTTCCAGGCTGAAACATTGAAATGCTTTTTTCCGTGTTCAATATGATCGTCAAGCCAAAGTGAAAAAGGAGCAACCTCAGCATACCATGGATACTGGGTTTGGTCACTATGGCAATCGTAGCAATTTTCTTTTAAAATGGCAGCTACTTTTACAGAAGGTTTTGTTTCTGTTTCAAAAAGGGCAACATTCTCATACCCTCCATTATTCTTTTCCGGACGAATAAACTGAATTGCCACCAAAGCAATGAGTGCCAATACCAAAACTATTTTTATAACTTTTTTTACCATTATTTTTTTAGCGAATTTAAGTAGAAAATAATTGCTTTCCGAATATCAGCAGCCGTTTCGGTTTCCTTGGGTGTATAGATTTTAACAATCCCCTTATTTTCAGGCGTTAAAAAGGGAATGTCCAATCCTTTGAGTAAAAAGTCACTGAAGGCCACTGTATACGTTTTATTATCGCTAATTGACTGATTGTTTATTTGCCAATTCCCCTTTTCGTTTTGTGAAAATTTGTAGCGTTGAAGATATGCTCCTTCACCACTTTGTGAGTTTCCAAACTCCAAAACTTCTTTTAATAAACTTCCTTTTAAATCTACTTTCAGCACACTTCCGCCAAAGGGGAGGACTCTAAAAATATCAATACTAGTTATATCCCCCACCAGTCTATCATCTATCCTTATTGAACCTCCGTTTACCAAGGCGCCATCAACGTTATCACTATATGCATAGGACATGGAACGTGTAATTAATTCACCTATATTGGTTTGTTTTCTTCTATTGGATTTATCTGTGCCATCTAGTGGAGATGAAGCGTTGTAAATTACTTCTTCGGGGTTTTCTACAACTTCTTTCAGTTTCGAGTTCACAAGATCTGTCCATTTGCTTACTATGCGTTCTACCTTGGCTGAGGATGCTATTTTATCTGTTACCATCATCAATTCAGAATTGATATGGAGATATTTTGTACGAAGGTTATAGATAAGGGTATGTACGTATACACTTTTTGCATTGGCATCTGCTTTCGCTATAATTGTTCTTCCTTCTTTTACAAGCATATTGTAGTGCTCATGTCCACCCATTATTAAAGGTAATGCTCTCAAGCGACTAGCTATTTCTTTATCTTCATCTATAGAAACGTGTGTAAGGCCAACTACAAAATCAGCTTTTTGAATGGCCAGGTCATATGCTCTTATGGCATTCTCATAAATATTGCCATAGGACACATAATCTTTTGGATTGGAAGGGAGTGTTACCCCAAAAACTCCAAATTTCATTTTATTTCCATCAGCGTCTATTGCGTTAAAAGTTGAAAAATCTGATGAGGGCACGGTGGAATATTGCCATTTTCTAGCAAAAGGCATAAGACCCGATTCCGTTACGTGACGAACATTTGCGGTAGTCCAGGTAAAGTTTGATTCATTTAATCTTTTCTGCAGATCTTCTTCGCTCAAATCGAACTCGTGATTGCCAAAGGTTACCAAATCAATATCCATTGCGTTGAGCACGTCAATCATCTGTTTCCCATTTACGCGTTCACCATCTATTTTTAATGTTCCAATTAAAGATGGGTTAAGAAAATCGCCAGCTAAAAACATATATGTATTAGGAAACCTTTCTTTAATAGAATCACGAATATGGGCCACTCGGGCCAATCCACCATATTCTCCTCCGTTCATGGGAGCAATTTCATATACATCGTTAATCTGAACAAACTTAAGGGTTACGGCGCCAGCGCCCTTTATGGGGTCTTCCGGATATAGTTGAAGGGCTTCGCAGCTCGATAAAAAATAGCCCACTAAAGCTAAAAGTATAAAATTTCTCATTTAATGATATTTAGTAAAAATTTTAGTTGCTTCATTATGTGCGCTTTCAAAAGACATCGGGTTAATGTTGCTCGAAACTTTTTCAGCAGTAAAATAGCTGAGCATTTTTTCGGTAGGCATGTTCCCTGTCAAATCGTCTTTAGCCATTGGGCAACCACCAAAACCTTGAATGGCTCCATCAAATCTTCTGCAGCCAGCTTTATAGGCTGCATTAATTTTTTCATGCCAAGCATTTGGTGTGGTGTGCAAATGTGCGCCAAATTCTATGTGGGGATATTTGGGTATTAAGTTAGTAAATAAATATGAAATAATATCAGGTGTAGATGAACCTACTGTATCACTAAGGGAAAGAATCTTTACTCCCATAGCTGAAAGCTTCTCCGTCCACTCCCCTACAATATCAACATTCCAAGGGTCTCCGTAAGGATTTCCAAAGCCCATGGATAGATAGGCCACTACTTCTTTATTGTTTTTTTCGGCTATATTTAATATATCTTGTAATATCACTAAGGATTCACTAATTGTTTTGTGCGTGTTACGCATTTGGAAATTTTCAGAAATGGAAAAAGGATATCCCAAATAATCTATCTCTGAATGTTTAACGGCATCTTCCGCCCCGCGAAGGTTAGCGATGATGGCAAGCAATTTACTTTTGGTTGCAGAGAGGTCCAGCTTTGAAAGTACTTCCGCAGTATCACGCATTTGCGGGATTGCCTTTGGTGAAACGAAACTTCCAAAATCAATGGTATCAAAACCGCAACGCAAAAGCGATTGTATATATTTCACTTTTTGCTCGGTGGGAATCCAGTCTTTGATGCCTTGCATGGCATCGCGCGGACATTCTATAATTTTTACTTGCTGCATTGCTTCAAAGATAGCAATTCCTGCGCAGGCAGGAATCTTTCGATTTTAAAAAAGAATTAAGGAATTATGGCAACAATATAAAAATCGCTATCCCCACAAATACCAATATCTGCAGCCATTTTAAAACCACACCCATAATTTTCCACTCCCTAAGCAAAGTTGAAATTCGCCCCGCGGCCAAAGCAATACTACTAAAAGTTAAAAAAGAAACAACCATAAAAGTAATTCCCAAAATATAAAACTGGACAACCGTGTTTCCATCCTTATCCCAAAGAAAACCTGGGAAAAATGCCAAAAAGAAAATCATCACTTTCGGGTTTACCAAATTCATGATCACTCCCGTTTTAAAAAGTTGTGCGTATGATTTTTTTGGCGCATTTTCAGCTAATGAAATATGTTCATCACTTGTATAAACTTTGTACGCCAAATACAGCAAATAGCAGGCTCCCAAAACTTTTATACCATAAAAAATTTCTTCGGAAGCGGTTATAATTGCAGAAATACCAAACGCCAAAAGTGTGGTATGGACAATACAACCGCTAATCAATCCAGCAGTTGTGGCGATGCCACTTTTGGTGCCGTTCACCAACGATTGCGTAAGCACATAAATATTATCTGGCCCCGGAGAAATTGCCAAGGCCAGGGTTGCAATTGAAAAGGAAATTAGGGATTCAATCATAAAAAAAGACATAAGACCGCTACGCTTTAAGACGTAAGATTAAAGACTCTCAAATTATTCAAATCAAGATATTTATTTAACATTTTTTAAAAGTTATCCTATGTCTTAAATCCTACTGGTCCTATGTCCTTTTCAAAAGCGCTTTGTTTATTTGTTGAATCAGCCCCGGCCCTTCGTATATAAAGCCTGTGTAAAGTTGCACCAAACTTGCACCGGCCTCCAGTTTTTCCACAGCATCTTTAGCAGAATGGATTCCGCCAACGCCAATAATTGGAAACGCTTTGTTGCTTTTTTCCGAAAGAAAACGGATTATTTCCGTAGCTCTTTTGGTTAATGGTTTCCCGCTCAGACCGCCCATTTCCTTTTTGTTTTCAGAGGAAATTCCTTCGCGGGAAATGGTTGTATTGGTTGCGATAACGCCGTCAATCTTTGTTGTGGCAACTATTTCGATAATGTCTAAAAGTTGCTCGTCGGTTAAATCGGGAGCTATTTTCAGTAGAATTGGTTTGCGAGTTCCCGACTCCGCTCGAACGGACATTTCATTATTTCTATCCTGTAGTGTTTGCAACAAATTAGTCAATGGCTTTTTTTCCTGCAACGCACGAAGGTTTGGCGTGTTAGGCGAACTTACATTTACCACAAAATAATCCACATAATCAAAAAGCGCCTCAAAACAGATAATGTAATCGTTTACAGCTTCCTCGTTGGGCGTGTTTTTGTTTTTACCGATGTTTCCTCCGATCAAGATCCTTCGACTGCGCTCAGGGTGACAGTTCGATTTCAATCTTTCAACCGCTTCTTTCACCCCGCCATTGTTAAAACCCATTCGGTTAATAATTGCGGCATCTTCCTTTAAGCGAAACAATCGCGGTTTTTCGTTCCCCGGCTGTGGTTTTGGGGTAATGGTTCCTATTTCAATAAAACCGAAACCGAAATTTGAAAGTTCTTTATACAGCTTTGCATCTTTGTCAAAACCGGCGGCAAGCCCCACTGGGTTTGGAAATTTCAATCCAAAGAGTTCGCGTTCCAGTTTTGGGTTTTCTACTTTATAAATACTTCTGAAAATACTTCCGAAGCCAATTTTATGAAAAAACCGAATCAATGAAAATGTGAAGTGGTGGATTTTTTCGGGATCGAAACTAAAAAACAGGGGACGAATGACGCTTTTGTACATAGTTGAAAAATGTGGTACAAAAATACACTAAACTATGTATTTGTTATTTTGAATATGCTTTATTTTGTAGTGTAAAAGAAAAATTATGATCGAAAAACAACACATTATCAATCGCTTTAAAAGCTACGTTACCATAGATACCGAAAGCGACCCAAATAGCGATACTACCCCAAGTACCAAAAAGCAATGGGATCTTGCCAATAAACTTGCCGAAGAGCTTAAGCAAATTGGGATGGAAGATGTTAGCATTGACGAAAACGCCTATATAATGGCCACTTTGCCGTCAAACGTTTCACATCCGGTTCCCGTAATCGGGTTTGTTTCCCACTTTGATACTTCCCCAGATTTTACAGGAGCGAATGTAAAACCGCAAATAGTTGAAAACTACAACGGAAAAGATATTGTGCTGAACAAAGAACAGAATATCGTTCTTTCTCCAGATTATTTTGAGGATTTGTTGCTCTATAAAGGCCAAACGCTAATCACAACAGATGGTACAACACTTTTGGGTGCAGATGATAAAGCTGGGATTACAGAGATTGTTTCAGCTATGGAATACCTTATAAACCATCCCGAAATAAAACACGGAAAAATTCGTGTAGGTTTTACACCCGATGAGGAAATAGGCCGCGGTGCACATAAGTTTGATGTAAAAAAATTCGCTGCTGATTGGGCCTACACTATGGACGGTAGCCAAGTGGGCGAACTGGAATATGAAAACTTCAACGCAGCTGGCGCTGTGGTTACCGTAAAGGGAAAAATTGTTCACCCTGGTTACGCAAAAGGGAAAATGGTAAACAGTATGTACATTGCTACAGACTACATAAATTCTTTACCAAGACTTGAAACCCCAGAGCACACCGAAGGGCGTGAAGGTTTTTTTCATCTGCATGGTATAAAGGGAACTGTGGATGAGACCAAGATTCAATACATTATTCGTGACCATGACAAAAAGCATTTTGAAGCCAGAAAGGAAATGATTCAGAAACTGGCTGATGATTTAAATGAACAGTTTGAAATGGAAGTAGTAACAGTTGAAATAAAAGACCAATATTTCAATATGCGCGAAAAAATTGAACCCGTAATGCACATTGTGAAAATTGCAAAACAAGCCATGGAGCAGGCTGGCATTGAGCCATTAATAAAACCAATTCGCGGTGGCACCGATGGTTCGCAACTTAGCTTTATGGGGCTACCGTGCCCGAACATTTTTGCTGGCGGGCACAATTTTCACGGCAGGTATGAATATGTGCCTGTGGAAAGCATGCAAAAGGCTGTAGAGGTAATTGTGAACATTGCAAAAATTACCGCAGAGGATATCTCAAAGTTTAAGAAAGAAGAAGAATAGTTTTTTGAAAGAATTATTCAAAAAAGAAACTCCCTCAACTATTTAACAACAGATTGAGGGAGTTTTTATTCAAAAAAGGAACAATTTACTATTTCTTTTCTTTTACGGGAGCGTTTAGTTTTGCTGTTCTTTCCATAGAAATGGCAGATCTTTCAAACTTTATTTTTCCGGCACCACATTCAATAACACAGGTTCCATCATCATTAAGTTCAAGCACTCTTCCGTGAATTCCGCCATTGGTAATAACTTTATCGCCTTTTTTAAGTTGGGCGGCAAATTGTTTTTCCTGTTTGGCTTTTTTCATTTGGGGACGTATCAAAAAAAGGTACATCACCAAAAACAATAATATTATTGGTAAAAAACTTTGTATTTGTTCCATAGCAGTTATTTATTCCTAAAAGGTAAAATTAGGAAGTTGGGGTTTTAATCGGAGCTTGTGTAGCACCTGCTTTAGGATTTACGAAAGCTTTGATTGTCAAAGTTTCTGTCCCTGCTTTTGTGTTTGTAGTAAGTGTAACTGTTTTGCTCACTTGATTTTGTCCGCTACCATTGAATTTTACCAAAAGCTCACCTGAGTCACCTGGCGCAACTGGTTCCTTAGTATATTCTGGAACTGTACAACCACAGCTACTTTTTGCATTTACAATCAATAAAGGGGCCTCACCAGTGTTTTTGAATTTAAAAACGTGCTCCACATTTGTTCCTTGGTCAATAGTACCAAAATCAAATTGACTTTCTTCAAAAGTGATTACTGGAAATTTGCCCGATTCTGCATCACGTGCCTCTGCTGTGGCGACATTTTCTTCGTTTACTTTGTCTGCTGCATTATCCTTGCAAGAAGAAAAAGCGAAAACAGATAGTATTGCTACTAATAAAACTGATTTTTTCATGATAATTGTTATTTTTTATGTTTTTAGCACGCCAAAAATAGGGATTTTTTTACTTTTATTGAAGTCCGCGTCCAATTTTATTGAGTTTGCCATTTTCTTCAAATTCCTTCACTATTTTATCCAAAATTCCGTTGACAAAAATGCTGCTTTTAGGCGTTGAATATTCTTTGGAAACCTCTAAATACTCGTTGATTGTGGCCCGAACAGGAATTGATGGGAAATATAAAAATTCGGCAATGCCCATTTTCAGAATTATCAAATCTACATCAGCGATTCTTTCTTGGTCCCAGTTTGGTGTTTTTCCCACAATCTGCGCATTTAGCTTGTCTTCGTTCAAAATCACTTTTCTGAAAAGTTGCAATGCGTACTCTCGGTCTTCCTCATTTTTATAGAGGTTGGGAACCAAAAGAGAGGAGGCATTTTTCTCTGAAAGTTTATTAAGCATCTTTACAATGGCCGTATTCACAATGGGAAAATCATCTACCCAAGTCAATCTTTTGTCTTCTAAATAATCGTAAAGTTTGTCATTTGGAGCGACCAATTCCTTGAAAACCTTAATTATGAAATCTTGGTCTTCTTTGTAAGTAGTTTCTTTTTTTGAAAGATAATCCTCGTACCATTCCAATTGGCGCAGCTCTTTAAAAATAATTGAAACATACTCGCTGTCCAGTTTCCAGTAATTCAGTTTTTTCTTTTCAATAATATTAGAAAAGGTTGCGTTTTCGGCAATTACCTTTAAAAGCTTGTTATCAACAAAAGTACGGCTGGGGTTCTTTTCAAGTGTGGTAGCAAGGTGTTTTTTCTGCGAACGGTTAAGAAAGCTATCTGCTTGCCCCTGAAGTGAAACAAGTAACTGTAACAACAATAAATAAAGATCCTGCATTTGGTCTATGCTGTACAACAGAAATTTTTCCTGTGAATCTATATCTGGGTTTACCCGTTGGTTAAAGGCGTAAACGGACTGCAAAACTTTTACTCGTATATGTCTTCTTGTAAGCATGTTTTAGAAAGAACTGTTTTTAAAGAAACAACGCACAAGAATGTTCTTGTGCGCTGCAAAGATAGTGTTTTAAAAAAACCGAAACCTATTTTTCGTTTTTTCTTGCATCAATTCTAGCTTGGGCTACGTTGAAGGCTGCTTGATGGGTTGTAATATTATCTGCATCAGCTTTTTTCAAAATTTCAAGCGTAGTGTTATAAATATTTTCGGTCTTGCGCATTATTTCCTTTCGGTCATAATTTTCTAATTCTGCATACACGTTTATAATTCCACCGGCGTTAATCAAGAAATCTGGTGCGTAAACTATTCCTCTTTCACGAAGCATTTTCCCGTGCTTTTGCTCTTCAGCCAATTGATTGTTTGCAGCACCTGCAATAATTTTTGTGTTTAATTGGTTTATGGTAAAATCATTAACAGTAGCTCCTAATGCACAAGGCGCATATATATCCATTTCTTCTGCATAAATGTTGTCACCACCATAAATATTCACGCTGTATTTATCGCGAACTTCTTCCAAACGATCTTGGTTAATATCGGCAATATATACTTTTGCACCCTCATTGCTCAAGTTTTCTACTAAAGCTTCACCTACGTTTCCGATTCCTTGAACATAAATAACTTTATCTTCCAGTAAATCACTTCCAAATTTATATTTTGCCGCAGCTTTCATTCCCATAAAAACACCATAAGCAGTAACCGGTGAAGGGTTGCCCGCGCCGCCTTTTGATTCAGAAATTCCTGTAACGTAAGGGGTAACCGTGCGCACCAAATCCATATCTGAAGTTGCCATTCCCACATCTTCGGCAGTAATGTATTTTCCGCCAAGAGAATGTACAAACTCACCAAACTTCAGCATTAATTCTGGAGTTTTTTGGGTTTTTGCATCACCTATCAAAACCGCTTTTCCGCCGCCAAGGTTTAAGCCCGTGATTGCACTTTTGTAGGTCATCCCGCGTGAAAGACGCAATACGTCGTTCAAGGCTTCCCACTCGCTGGTATAGTTCCACATTCTGGTACCGCCCAAAGCGGGTCCCAAAACAGTGTTGTGAATACCAATTATTGCTTTTAATCCAGTATCTTTGTCGTTGCAAAAAACGATTTGCTCGTGATTGTCGAAGGACATTTGCCCGAAAACCGGGTCAACTTTGTGAAGTTCGTTTGTTTTAATTACTTCAGTTACCATAGCTTTTTTAATTATTTTATTCATCCTTTAAAAAGGCGGTGCAAAAGTAGCTTATTGTTGTCAATTTCACAAAGCAATGGTTGTTAATTTAAGAATTTTAAAAAAGTTAGCGTGCAGCTAACTGAAGCATAAATGAAAGAATTAAAGTATCTCAACAAATATTTTCTAAAATATAAAGGGCGGCTGCTATTAGGTGTGTTCATCACTATTATTGCAACCGTTTTTAAGCTCGTTGTTCCAATGAAAGTGGGCGATTCGTTAACGGCTGTAAAGCAATATATAAACGGTGAAATTACGGATATTAGCACTGTAGAACACGAATTGCTTATTAATATTCTATTGCTTTTAGGCGCTGCGCTATTGTCTGCACTCTTTACTTTTATGATGCGGCAGACCTTTATTGTAGTTTCCCGGTATGTGGAATACGATTTGAAGAACGAAATTTTTCAACATTACGAAAAACTCTCACTTGGTTTCTACAAACAGAACCGTACTGGCGATTTGATGAACCGCATCAGCGAGGACGTCTCCAAAGTACGTATGTACGTTGGCCCCGCCCTTATGTACAGTATCACAACATTAACATTGTTTGTGGTTGTTATAAGCTATATGTTTTATCAAGCACCCATCTTAACTATATATGCAATTGCACCATTACCTATTCTTTCCATTGCAATTTATAGATTGAGTGTGCTTATTAACCAACGCACAACCATTGTACAGCAGTATCTTTCAAAACTCACCACCTTTACACAGGAAAGCTTTAGCGGCATTGCTGTAATAAAAGCTTACGGAATTGAGCCGCGCACCAACGCCAATTTTGAAGAACTTGCCGAAGGCAGTAAAGTAAAGAACATAGACCTGGCAAAGGTGCAGGCTTTGTTTTTTCCGTTGATGATTTTACTGATTGGCATAAGCAATATCTTGGTAATTTATATAGGTGGAACTCGGTATATAAACGGTCAGATTGCGGAATTTGGAACCATTGTAGAATTTTTAATCTATGTGAATATGCTCACTTGGCCCGTGGCCGTTGTGGGTTGGGTAACTTCCATGGTGCAGCAGGCAGAAGCTTCACAAAAACGAATCAATGAATTTTTGGAGACCGAACCTTCCATTGAAAATTTGGTTGCAGAAAGCACTCCCGTGGAAGGAAATATTGAATTCAACCATTTGTCGTTTACATATCCCGATACAGGAATCACCGCTTTAAAAGATGTATCTTTTGCGGTAAAACCCGGTGAAACACTTGCGATAGTTGGAAATACAGGCTCCGGTAAATCTACCATTCTTGAATTGATTGGCAGACTTTACGATGTGGAAGAAGGAATGCTGAAAATTGATGATACGTCAATCCGCAAATTAAATTTGGAAGATCTGCGGGATAGCATCGGTTACGTTCCCCAAGATGCATTTCTCTTTAGTGATACACTTCGCAATAATATCCGTTTTGGTAAAGAAAATGCTTCCGAAGAAGAAGTAGTTGAAGCCGCAAAAAATGCCGCAGTGCACAAAAACATCATTGGTTTTACAAAAGGCTATGACACTGTTTTGGGCGAGCGCGGAATTACTTTGAGCGGCGGGCAAAAACAACGTGTTTCCATTGCTCGGGCCATTATTAAAGATCCGCAAATACTTCTTTTTGATGATTGCCTTTCTGCGGTAGATACCGAAACTGAAGAGCAAATACTTCAAAACCTGCATAAAATTTCAAAACATAAAACCACTATTATTGTGAGTCATAGAATTTCATCGGCTAAAAATGCAGATAAAATTATTGTTCTGGATGACGGAAAAATCATACAGCAAGGCACACACAGCAAATTGGTAAACAGCGAGGGCTATTACAAGGAACTTTACGCAAAACAACTTTTAGAAAAAGAAATGTAAATTTTACTTTGGCTGATTTGGATTTTTTTTGGATTTTTGGCAAACGTTAGTAAAAAACAGAAATTATGAGTGACCACTATACGATGGAGCAAGAAGAGATTTTTTCAAAAGTAATGCGCGCCGGAAGACGCACCTATTTTTTTGACGTAAGGTCCACAAAAGCAGGAGATTTTTACCTTACCATTACTGAAAGCAAAAAATTTACAAATGACGATGGTTCCTACCATTATAAAAAGCACAAAATCTATCTTTACAAAGAAGATTTCAACGAGTTTAAAGATAACCTTGAAGAAATGATAAATTATGTAATTGATGAAAAAGGTGAAGAAGTAATAAGCGAACGTCATCAAAAAGATTATAAAAAAGAGACCGATGAAGTTCCCGTTGCTGCTGAAAACACTTCAGAAAATGGACAAACGGATACCAGTAACTTTACCGATGTTGAATTTGATGACATATAATTGTCAGATTATTTAAAAAACAGAACCGGCACGGCCAAAACCGCTGCCGGTTTTTTATTTCTAAAAACAACGAAAGCTCAAATACTTTTCCTTATTTTTCACTTTTAAAACAATTTTCCAAACCCTTTTATGGTAAAAAAGCTGTACCAACCCTATAAACCAAATCTGGATTTTTCAGGGTTGGATCACATTGTAATTGGAAGTGGAATGGGCGGGCTCACCGCTGCGACCTGGCTTGCAAAAGCCGGTAAAAAAGTCGCGATTTTTGAACGTCACTACGTGCCCGGTGGTTTTACACATAGCTTTAAACGTAAGGATGGATTTCAATGGGACGTGGGCGTTCATTATGTGGGGAATATGGCGAAAGATTCTTCGCTTCGAGGTTTTTTCGATTTTTTGACAGATGGTAAACTGGAGTGGGAATCCATGGGCGAAGTTTACGATGTTGCACATATTGACGGCACAGAATATAAATTTAAAGCTGGGAAAGAAAACTTCAGAAAACAACTTAAAAGCTATTTTCCCGACGAAGAAAAAGCGATTAACACCTACTTGAAGCTCATTGCAAAAACCAACAAACGCGCCAGTGCTTTTTTCTTTGAAAAAATTTTTGAGCCTTGGCTCAGTAAATCTGTTGGATGGATTTTCAGAAAACGATATTCCAAATTTTCACAAAAAACCACTGGGGAAGTTTTAAATAAAATTACTAAAAACGAACGATTGATTGCCGTGCTTTGTGCACAATGTGGCAATTACGGCCTTTCACCAAAAAACAGTAGCTTCGGGGCACACGCAATGGTAATCGGGCATTTTTTGGAAGGTGGCTACTACCCTATTGGTGGCGCAGACCAGATTTGCGAAAAAACTCTCGAAGTATTTACAGCAAACGGCGGAAAGATTTTTATAAATGCTGATGTAACTAAAATCGTAACTGAAAACAATCGTGTTCAAGGAATTAACCTTGGCGAAAAATTCATTCCGTGCAAAAGCGTGATAAGCAACATTGGAGTGAACAATACCTTTAAATATCTGCTTTCGGAAAAAGATCGAAAAAAGTGCAATTTCAGTTTAAAAAGTGTGCAGCCCGCCAGTGCACATATTTGTTTGTATCTCGGCTTGAACAAATCCAGCGAAGCTCTAAATCTTCCGAAGCACAATCTATGGTATTACAAACACGAAGGCATTGATAAAATATTTGACGAAGCCACTTTGGAAAACGCTCCCGAAAATTTTGCATATATCTCCTTCCCTTCCGCAAAAGATCCAAACTGGGAAACCAAAAATCCGGGTACGGCAACCATTCAGGCTATTTCAGTGGGAAATATGGATTGGTTTGAAGAATTTAAAGATTCAAATTGGATGAAACGTGGCGAGAAATATCTTCAACTAAAAAAGAGTTTTGAAGCTGAAATGCTAAAAGTTCTCTACAAATTTTTTCCGCAGATTGAAGGAACCATTGTTACTTCCGAGGTTTCAACCCCGCTTTCCACAGAAAATTTCACAAATTATAAAAGTGGTGAAATCTACGGTTTGGCACATTCGCCAGAACGTTTCACCCTTCCTTTTTTACGCCCGAAAACAAAAATAAAAGGTTTGTTTTTAGCTGGACAGGATATTACTTTGGTTGGTGTGGCAGGCGCCATGCTTTCAGGTTTGCTTTGTGCCACGGCCATTTTGAAATTCAATTCTTGGAAAATTTTTAGGGAAGTGAAGAGATCAAAAAATTCAGAATTTGGGTTTTGAGATTTGGGATTTGGAATTTGGAATTTGGGATTTGGGATTTTAAAAATTTCCATTTTAGCCTTAAGTCTTGTATCTTTCAGCGAAGCGGTCTTTGGTCTATTTTCAAAACCTTATATTTGCCGCCTTTAAAAAACCAAAATGCTAGCAAAATATCTATTATCTTTTACCCAAAACCCAAAAAACGATATTCTTTCAGGACTCACCGTAGCTTTAGCTTTGGTGCCAGAAGCCGTTGCCTTCGCTTTTGTTGCAGGCATTGACCCTTTGGTTGGTTTGTACGGAGCCTTTATAATGGGGGTTGTTACCGCCCTTTTCGGTGGCCGTCCTGGAATGATTTCTGGCGCAACGGGCGCAATGGCCGTGGTGATGGTCCATTTAATTCAAAAAGGGAATGAGGTTGGATTGACTTTGGTTGATCCAGTTCAAAATCTCGGGCTGCAATGGCTTTTTATTACACTTTTATTTGTGGGTGCTATTCAGATTCTTGCAGGGGTTTTCAAATTGGGAAAATTTGTTAGACTTATTCCACACCCAGTAATGATGGGCTTTGTGAACGGTTTGGCAATCGTGATTTTTCTTTCGCAATTAGGTCTTTTTAAAGAAAGTCGCGGCACGGTTCCACAATGGTTAACCGGCCCAGATTTATGGGTTATGTTGGTATTGGTTGGATTGACAATGGGAATTATGTTCGGCTTGCCAAAGCTTACCAAAAAACTTCCCGCAGCATTGATAGCAATTATTGTTGTGGCTTGCATAACAATTTTCGGAGGTATTGATGTGAGCACCGTTGGTTCATTTATTCGTGACGGTGGCGGAAGTGGATTAAAAGGTTCACTTCCACATTTTCAAACACAGATTTTCGGCTTTTTAGAAACAATTAACGGCCATTGGGACTTAATACTTTCCACAGCATTTTTACTGGCTGCCGTTGGTTTAATTGAATCTTTAATGACCTTAAACTTAATAGACGAAATGACCGAAACCCGCGGAAGCGGAAACCGTGAATGTGTTGCCCAAGGTGGTGCAAATATTTTGAATGGGTTTTTCGGCGGAATGGGCGGTTGTGCAATGATCGGGCAATCCATTATCAACGTAAGTTCGGGCGGACGCGGCAGACTTTCGGGTGCTACGGCGGCAATTGCATTATTGTGTTTCGTACTTTTTGGCGCGCCTTTAATTGAACAGATCCCCATCGCAGCTTTGGTGGGAGTAATGTTTATGGTGGTTATCGGCACCTTTGCGTGGAGCAGTTTTAGGATTCTTAATAAAATTCCAGTGGCAGACGCCATTGTTTTAATTACCGTTTCCGCAGTTACCGTTTGGCAGGATTTGGCTATTGCGGTGCTTGTGGGTGTAATTATGAGTGCGCTTGTTTTTGCTTGGAAAAGTGCCACTATGATACGTGCCCGAAAACGAATTAAAGATGACGGAACGAAAGTTTATGAAATTTGGGGACCTTTATTTTTTGGTTCAACCACTGCTTTTAATAGTAAGTTTGACGCTTCAAATGATCCGGATTCAATAGAAATTGATTTTATCGAATCTAAAATTTCGGACCATTCCGGAGTTGAAGCTGTTAGGAATATTGCAAATAAATATCTCGACAGTGGAAAGCAAGTGAAACTTACACACCTCAGCCCAGACTGCAAAGCCCTTCTTTTAAAATGGAATCCTGAGTTTGAAACTATTATTGAAGATTCTGTTGAAGATCCGCGTTATTATGTGGTTACTGATACTTTGGATGCGGATGTTTCTTAATTAGTTCTTACGGGAAAAAGAGAAATCAACTTTTTTGGCTTCACCATTTAGCGTTCCTTCAATCCAAGCGTGGAGTGAATCTTTGGCAGGATTTGAATAAGTAATGCGTTGTGGAAAATCGTGGTTTTTATTTTCAAAAGTAAACTGTCCATTTTCCGAAGGAATCAGTTTAAAAGTTACGGGGTTTTCTTGCTCAGGTTTGGCAGTTGCAACCGTCAATAACAAACTATCTGCCTTTTGTTCCAAAGCCATCGTTTCAGCAAAAACAGTTTCTTTTCCAACTTGCGTAAAACTGAAAGCAGTAAAACTGCTTGGACTTTCTTGCGACCAAGTTTCTTGTGAAAACTCTTTGCCATTTTGATTTATCCAAGTTCCCAAAATCCACTGAAGTTGGTCTATTTTTTCAAATTTTTCAGAGGTAATTTCAGTTTTCGGTTTTTCTGCATCCGAATTGTTTCTACAGGAGTTGAGTAATAGCGGAAACACTAAAAACAACAAATACTTTTTCATAAGTTTAGGTTTTGTTCGGTGAAGGTATCAAAAAAAGTTTTTAGCTATAGTATTCTTAATCCGTTCTGAACTTCTTTTCCGGGCTCTAGTAAAGTAACATTTTTCCCTTCCACAGCGCCCAAAACAAGGCATTCACTCATAAAATTGGCGATTTGTTTCTTCGGAAAATTCACAACGGCAACTACTTGTTTCCCTACCAATTCCTCTTTTGAATAAAGCGAAGTAATCTGTGCCGATGTTTTCCGCTGCCCTATTTCGTTTCCAAAATCTACTAAAAGTTGATACGAAGGATTTCGTGCTTCGGGAAAATCATTTACTTCAATTATGGTTCCCACGCGCATTTCGACCTTTTCAAAATCGGCCCACGAAAGATTATTCGTCATGGTGAATGGTAAGTTTTTTAATCATTTCTGGAGAAATTTCGCCTTGATCTGCGCCGTAAACATCAACAAGCAAACCTTTCTTGCCATCGTGGGTTTCAATCAAATAAAGAATAGTGTTGTCGCCCGGATTGGTCATTCCTTCAAAGCGATAGAATTTCACAACGTCCAATTCGCCAGCCTTCCACTGCATTTTAAGATTTTTGGACTCTATGCCTTCGCCCACAAGGTTGAAATCTTCGGTAAAGCCGTGGTTTTGTAAATCTTCAATAGCCACGGATAATGATGAATATGAGTTTTTCATCTGTATAAAATATTTGGGAAAAAAGAAGATGGAATGCCCAAATTCACATCATCCTTTTGTTTATAAATCGTTAATGGGCATTTCATAATAATTGTTTTAATTTTTTAAAGTTAATGGAGATAGTGCGCAACGGCAAACATTTATAAAATCTTTAACCTGACGAACACGATAGGCACTCCTCCATTTTACTTGCTTTTTAGTTTAGAATGTTGTATATTTATTTTTATTTTTTTTTGTAAAAACTCGTCGATCTTCACCTTTTATTTCTATTGATTTATTTGAAATTAAAGTCTTCCATATTTCTCTTTAACTCAACTTTATTTAAAATTGTCCTGATGTGAACCCAGACCTGACCTAGACTTCACTTGGACCTAACCTGGACTTAACTTGGACCTCACTTGCCATAAACATTCATTAAAGCCAAATTTAGCATTCAGTACTTAAGACTTTCAATTGTCTAAATATGTATCAAAATGCGTGCTCCATAAAAGTTGAAAAATCGTAACTTTAAACCAAAGTTTACAACCAATACTGAAAAGAATACCATGGCCAGAACAGAATCTAAAATGCTTCCGTTGGGAACCAAAGCGCCCGATTTTACATTGATTGACGCGGTAACGAACAAACCTGTTTCATTAAAAAATGTGCGTGGCGAAAAAGGCACTGTGATTATGTTTATCTGCAACCACTGCCCATTTGTGAAACACGTTAACGAAGAAATTGTGCGCATATGCAATGATTATCGTGTTACAGGTTTTGGGTTTGTGGCCATAAACAGCAACGATGTTATCAATTATCCCGATGACTCCCCAGCGAAGATGTGGGTAACCGCAAGAAAACATAATTATACTTTCCCCTATTTGTTTGATGAAACACAAGAAGTGGCAAAGGCCTATGACGCCGCTTGCACACCTGATTTTTATTTATTTGACGATGAATTGAAACTCGTTTATCGCGGTCAATTGGATAATTCCCGTCCTGGAAATGGCATCCCCGTAAACGGAAGGGATTTGCGTGAGGCTTTGGATAATTTATTGAACAACAATCCACAGCGGAAAGATCAAAAACCGAGTATTGGGTGTAATATTAAGTGGAAATAGCCCTCCCGAAACGAGTTCGGGACAAGCTCTAACCCCCGAAGGGGGAATTTCATACGCTTCGCTAATAAGCTCCTCCCCTTTGGGGAGGCTGGGAGGGGCTTACCACCCTTCCCTTTTCAGCAGGTTTTCTATATGTGCGTAATGATGGTTGCTGTGCCAAGCGTAGCTACCCACTGTTTCCGCAAGTGTGTAGTTTCTATTTCTGTCTGGATGATGAAACTCTCTTAGCAATTGCTCATGTGATAATCCTTTTATTAGGTAAACCCACTTTGCGTGTAAGGAATTCAGTGCAGCTAGCGATAATTCAATAGGTGCTTTTTTGGCTTCAGCCGTTTCTGCCCAGGCTTTTTCATCATAGACTTTTATGGTTGGCAATGCTTCTGTCAATGCCCATTTAAAACGATTATAGGCATTGTGATGGCTGTCATAAACGTGATGGATTGTTTGGCGCACCGTCCAACCTCCCGGCCTGTAAGGTGTGTTCAACTGATCCTCGGAAAGGTTGCTTACCAAATTATTTAACCTATTCGGAAAATGTTCCAAGATGGAAATCCAAGCTTGCTGTATTTCAGCAGTAATATTTGAGGGGCAATCGAACTTGCCGATCGGGTATTTTAGTTTTTCTAAATCCATGTGTTAAAAGTACAAAACGCCCCGATAGCTCGAGACGTTTTGCCTATTTATTAAATTTGTTCTTTAAACTATTTAACATCCATTAATTCAACATCAAAAATCAAGGTTGCGCTTGGAGGAATTACCCCGCCTGCACCACGCTCGCCGTAACCTAGATGCGAAGGAATCACAAAACGGGCCTTATCGCCCACCTGCAATAATTGAATGCCTTCATCCCAACCAGAGATTACTTGCCCAACGCCCAATTGGAAGTCGATTGGTTGTTTTCTTTTATAGGAAGAATCAAATTCAGTTCCATCTGTTAAAGCGCCTTTATAATGCACGGAAACTGTTTTTCCCTTTTCGGCTTTTTTACCGCTTCCTTTTTGGATTATTTTATAAAGAAGACCGCTATCGGTTCTGTCAAAACCTTCTGAAATTTTTTTCAGTTCGGCTTCCTGAGCTTCTTTCATTTTTGCAATTCGCTGCTCCCTTTCACCAGTAAAACTTCTGAAAGCTTCTACAGCATTCCATTTTTTAGCTTCTTCGCCTACACGTATTATTTCAACCTTTTGCATTGTATCGCCTTGCGCAACACTATCAACCACATCCTGCCCTTCCACTACATTTCCAAAAACGGTGTGCTTATTATCCAACCAAGGCGTTGCAACGTGCGTTATAAAAAACTGACTACCGTTGCTCGCAGGCCCAGCATTTGCCATGGAAAGCACCCCCGGGGTATCGTGGCGAAGGTCTTGGTGAAACTCATCATCAAAGTTATAACCTGGTCCACCAGCGCCCGTACCATTGGGATCGCCGCCCTGAATCATAAAATCTGGGATTACACGGTGAAATTTTAACCCATCATAATAGGGTGTTCCCTGTGGTTTTGCTGAATTTTCCAAGTTCCCTTCTGCCAAAGCCACAAAGTTTCCAACCGTTCCCGGGGTTTTGTCGTGGGTTAGTTTTATAAGGATTTCTCCTTTTTCGGTCGTTATTTTTGCGTAAATACCGTCTTGCATTTTTTGTTTTTTTAAATTGAAATGCAAAGGTAAGGAAATAGGAAGAAAGAATTACTAGCGACTAGCGATGAGGAATGAGCGATTAGGGTTCTACATACATACGTTAGGGTTCTACACACATACGTTAGGGTTGTGGGACGTATCCGTTAGGGTTCTACACACATGCGTTAGGGTTGTGGGACGTATCCGTTAGGGTTCTACACACATCCGTTAGGGTTGGTGTACCTATACGGAAGGGTTCTGAACCCTAACACATGGTTTCAAGACCTTAATACATGGTTACAAGACCCAAACGGGAAGGGTTGAATGGTATCTAGCGGGGTTTAGGAATTATAGGGAAGGTTGCTGAACGTATATAGAAGGATTTGGAAAGGGTAAATTTGTATATTTGGGAAATACACAACATAAAAATATTAAAACTTGGGTATAGCCAACTTTATTAGCGGTATAAACCCAATAGGGTTGGGGATATAAACAAGTTACCACACATTTGAAAAATGAATCGAACATTAATTTATAGTTGTTTTTTAATAATTTTATTTTCGGCGTGTAAAACGAAAAAAAATTGTGATTTTAACACGGAAATCAGAAAACAGAATGATAGTATTATCGCATCTTTAGAATCTGACCCTGAAGATAGTGCTTGGTGGAAAAACTATCTATATAGAATTGATGAACCTTCATTAAAAACAGAAAAGCAAGAATCTTACAGGCTGATGATTCACAACTCAATGTCTAAATCTTCCGAAATCTATAGAATTTATAATAAGAATGGCTCATATGAATTTGTTTCTAAAAAACTCGAACGAAGAGAAAACGGAAATAAAAAAGACACAGTTTTACAACTAACGAAAAGAGATTTAACCGAAAATCAATGGAATGAATTTAAAAGTCTAACTGAAAGGACAAAACTTTGGAATCTTCTCGTCGCCATTGAAAGAAGTGGACTTGATGGTCAAAATTGGGTTATAGAAGCCCAAATGCCAAATAAAGAGAACTGTACTGAAAGAGAATATCACGTTGTTGTCAGATGGCAACCAATCGATACGACGGAATTTATGAGATTAAGCAGAAAATTAATTGAACTCGGAAAATAAAAAACGTGTGGTAACAAAGAACTGAGGTA
>DEXQ01000005.1 GCA_002364215.1 Aequorivita sp. UBA3180
CCAGCTCCCCAGGCCCAATCGCCTTCATCATCATAAGTAAATCGAACCTGAAATGCAGCGTTTGCATAGGCAGAAACATCTATATCCCCAGTATTTACTGGATTAACATCCATATCGTCAATAAACAGGACTTGTTGCCATGCAGATCCGTCCCAAACTTCAGCCTCGAAAGTACCCGAACCAATGAAATCCTGTATTGCGTAATCAAATGAAAGCTGTGCGTTGCTAGCTCCTGTAAGATCATAGGCGGGCGATAACAATCGGGCAAGGTTAACCTCACCTGAACCAGCAGCATCGTCATCAAAGATTGCCGCATTGGTTGGGAAATCTGTACCTAAAGGCATATCACCACTACCAAATGTCCAGTCCTGGCTTCCAGTTTCAATTACCGTTGTCCATCCTGTTGGGATTGTAGCACCCTCAAAGTCTTCAGACTCCGTAAAGATTCCAAATCCGCCCACGCAGAATACCTCAGGAGCTGTAACGTCCTGAACGGTTACGGTAGAAGTACAGGTAGAAATGTTTCCTGAGTCATCGGTAACTGTCATAACCACGGTGTTTGCACCGGTCATTGAGCAATCAAATGAGGAAACATCAAGGCTCATTGAGGCAATGCCACAGTTGTCAGTAGAGCCGTTGTCAATATCTGCAGCGGTAATGGTAGCCATTCCGGTAACGGGGTCAAGATCTACGGTAATATCCTGGCAAACCGCCACTGGCAGCTCATTGTCTATTACGGTTACGGTAAAGTCGCAAGTAGAGGTGTTTCCGTCGCTATCGGTAACCGAAAGGGTTACGGTGGTCACGCCAACAGGGAAGGTACTTCCGCTTGGGTGCGTGGACACGATGTCGCCGGTAATGTTACCGTCCTCGGTATCAATGGCAAGGGCCGAATAGTTGGCCACGGCGCCACAGGTTCCCGGAACGTTGTTCGCCGTAATGTCTGAGGGACAGACGATAACTGGAGGGTCGCCAATAGTTGTTATTGGATTGAACGTGATACAGTAACTATTTAAGGTTCCTGAGTCACCACCTGCATCATCATTAATTTCTAATGTCCAATTTCCGTTTATAGATTCTCCGGCAAATATAGTATTAAGATCCACGCCAGGTCCATCGCCAAAAGCAACAGGAAAAGTATTTCCGCCTCCTTCTGCGCGATAATTAGCCAGAGGGGCGCCAGAGTCCCATCCAGTAATATTATTAGCAGATGCATCGGTAAAAATTAGATTTGCAGTTGCATCAAGTCCTGTAGATCCACCATTATCGGTACATAATGCTACTCGGGTTCCCGCTGGAGAAACTAAGATAATTTCTAAGTCACCAGCAAATGTATGAATGCCATTCAGGGTAATATTATCTAAAGTATAATTGGTGCCTATTAACCCTACATCTGCAACTGAAGCAATTGCGGGTGTCATTAATCCACTTGTGCCAGCTGCTGGAATTGGGCGAGGGTTTCCAGTGCTACAAACTGAGAGAGGGCCAGATGTCACTTCTTCGCCAACTACATTCATGATCATCATAACGTTGGGAAATCCTATGGAGGAAAAATTTGTTGGTACTGAAATTCCGCAAGCGGGAGCTGCAATCCAAGATACACCAGTCTGTCCAGCGGCATTTGACCCAGGGAAAAATGAGTTTGTTGCGCCTAAATTAATTCGCAATTCGTAGACCATTATTGATCCTGCGGGAATAGTAGCGCTCAACGGGACTGAAACTATTGTAAGATTGTCAGGAACATCGACAATATAATTTGAAGTGCCTTGTAAGGTTAAAGATCCCGGAAATCCACTAGGAAAGGGACCAGCCGTGGAGTAGATGTTCAATGTAAGGGACACTGGTCCTAAAATTTGTTCTACACCAAACTCCACACTTGAAACTGTAAAGTCATTCACAATACCAAAATCATTGGTAAGATCAAAATCTCTGTAAAAACTATTTTGATCAGGAATTCCTCCTGCATTGCAAGTGACTGTTCCGGGCGTGATAGTTTGAGAGACACTATGCGTTATGACTACTGGAGCCATATTATTGATGTGGCCTAGTTCTATAGAAGAACTACCTGCAGGGCCATTGATCACGGGAAGTCCTCCATAATGGCCAGAATTTGACAGTGACGTCTGCCCTAAAGCAATCGTAAATGTCAAAAGCATAAATGCAATGGAGAGTAACGTAATTTTTTTCATAATTAAAATGATTTATAGTTAGATCATTAAAAGTATGTTAAATTTTTTAAATAAATACTCTTATGATTAAGTTTTTATGTTAATTATTAGATTTATAAAAAATATTTTAATATAACATTGAACTATCAATAAAAAAGGCCATTGCGAAATATTTTGCAATGGCCTTTTTTATTTTTATTTAATTGATTTCTATTTAATCATCTCATAACTACGCTTTATGAAAGCCGTAAGTTCCTCTCCCTTCAACAAATTTTTGCTCAATCTTGCCAAATCGAGCGCTTGGTTTACCAAACGTTCTTTTTTCTTTTCGGTTTTCGTATTTAAAATTTCGCTTACCAATTCGTGATTGGTATTCACAATTAAGTTATACATTTCAGGAAATCCTCCCATCCCAAACATACCGCCACCACCGGTTTTTTGCATATCTTTCATTCTACGCATAAATTCGGGTTCGGTAATTATGAAAGGATTGGCATTGCTATCCAAAGCTTCCAATTGTACGCTGAATTTTTCCTTCGGAATAAAGCCGTCCAAAAAGGTTTTCAGCGTTTCTTTTTCTTCATCGGAAAGTTTTGATATCTGTGCATCGTCTTTTTTGATGAGGTTTTCCACGTGATCGCTATCTACGCGCACAAAGGAAATTTTCTCCTCTTTGCTTTCTACTTTTTGAAGCAAGTGTGCAACTATTGGCGAATCCAAAAGCAATACTTCATAGCCTTTGTCTTTTGCGGCTTCTATGTAGCTGTGCTGCTCTTCTTTATTGGAAGCGTAAAGGATCACAAGATTGTCGTCCTTATCGGTCTGTACGTCTTTTATTTTTTCCTTTAATTCCGAAAAGGTGAAATATTTGTCATCAACTGTTGGATACAGCGCAAAATCCTGCGCTTTTTCGAAGAATTTATCTTCGGTCAGCATTCCGTATTCAATAACGATTTTAATATCGTTCCATTTCTTTTCAAAACCTTCGCGATCGTTGTTGAAAAGACTTTTCAACTTATCGGCAACTTTTCGGGTTATGTAGCTCGAAATCTTCTTAACAGCACCGTCGGCCTGCAAATAGCTACGCGAAACGTTCAGCGGAATGTCCGGACTGTCAATTACCCCACGGAGCATCGTCAAGAATTCTGGCACGATTCCTTCCACGTTATCGGTTACGAAAACCTGGTTTTGATAGAGCTGGATTTTATCCTTTTGGATGCTCATATCGTTCGTCATTTTCGGGAAATAAAGTATTCCGGTAAGATTGAACGGGTAGTCAACGTTCAGGTGTATGTGGAAAAGCGGCTCTTCGAACTGCATTGGGTACAATTCGCGATAAAATGAATTGTAATCCTTGTCTTCCAATTCAGTGGGTTGCTTGGTCCACGCCGGGTTTGGATTATTGATGATATTGTCAACTTCCTTCGTTGGCGCTTTATCGTCTTCTTTTGCGCCTTCGGGTTTTGGAAGGGTTTCGGTGCGGGTTCCGAATTTAATCGGGATAGGCATAAACTTATTGTACTTCACCAATAATTCACTAATTCGGTTTTCTTCCAAAAACTCGGTAGAATCATCGGCTATATGAAGAATTATCTCGGTTCCTCTTTCCTTTTTATCGGCTTTTTCAATAGTAAATTCAGGCGAACCATCGCACGTCCAGTGCACCGCTGGCTCATCTTTATAGCTTTTGGTAATAATTTCCACTTTTTTGGCAACCATAAAAGCCGAATAAAAACCAAGCCCAAAATGCCCGATAATACCGGCATCCTTTCCGTTTTTGTCTTTGTACTTTTCAATGAATTCCTCGGCGCCGGAAAAAGCAATCTCGTTAATGTATTTTTCAACTTCTTCCTTGGTCATCCCAATTCCCTGATCTATTATGCGAAGCTGCTTCTTCTTTTTGTCCAACTTTACTTCAATCATCGGATTGCCGTATTCTACTCCTTCGGCTTCACCAATATTGGCTAAATGCTTCAGTTTTAAGGTTGCGTCGGTAGCGTTCGAAATTAGTTCACGCAGAAATATTTCGTGATCGCTGTATAAAAACTTTTTTATCAGAGGGAAGATATTGTCCACTGATACATTAATAGTTCCTTTGCTCATATTTCTTATATTTTATTTAATAATTTTATTAAGTCATTTCCTAATAGTCAAATAAAATACCAAGCCTCTCATTTCTGCCACGTTGTCACTTTAAAATTGAAAACTTTTCCGCAAAACTTTAACACAACATTTTGTTTAACCAAATAGCTACAACCTTAAACAAATGTTATCTTTGTGATCAGATAACGACCTATCCTACAATAATTAATACCTATATACAATGACCGCAACAAATACAGGGAATACCAAAAAAACAGCTTCCAAAAAAAGTGTGAGTGCCGAAAAGATAACCACAGCCTATATGGAATGGGTGCTAACCAAGGAAAAAGCACCGCTTAGCGTTTTTACATTTTGTAAAGAGAATAATTTTACCGAAGCGGAATTCTACGAACATTTCGGCTCTTTTGAAGGACTGCAAATGGAAGTTTGGAATTCGTTTTACAAGAAAACAATTCTTTTGGCGAATAAGGACGAGCATTATTCCGCCTATTCCAATCAAGAAAAAATGCTTACGTTTTTTTATACCTTTTTTGAACTGTTAACCCTAAACCGCAGCTATATTCTTTTCACTTTAAGGGAGCATCAAAATATGATGAGGAATTTGAGCCAGTTAAAAGGGCTTCGGCAGAATGTAAAGCATTTCGCGGCAGATTTGATTCGTGAAAATAATGAAGATAAAAATCTGAAAATTCTGAAACAATCGGTAACCGTTTTTTCCGAAGGGGCTTGGATACAAACCCTTTTCCTATTGAAATATTGGATGGATGATAATTCTGCAGGTTTTGAAAACACGGATATTGCCATCGAGAAATCGGTACGCGCCATTTTTGATGTTTTCGATACCCAACCGCTGGAAAGCGTCCTTGACTTCGGAAAATTTTTATGGAAAGAAAAAATGGCCTAATGAAGACGATAGACAAAATTCCCACGAATAAAATCCAGCGCGCTTCAAAATTGATGACCACCGGCGTAAAAGTTGGTGGCAATTATTTGAAGTATTACGGCAAAAAGCTCGTCAATTCCGAAACCACAAAAGACGAGTTGAACGAAAGCAACGCAGAGGATATTTACGACGGCCTGAAAAACCTGAAGGGCAGCGCGCTGAAAGTGGCGCAAATGCTGAGTATGGAAAAAAATATTATGCCAAAGGCCTATGTGGAAAAATTTTCGTTGGCGCAATTTCAGGTGCCGCCGCTCTCCGCGCCTTTGGTCCGCAAGACTTTTAAAAGATATTTTGGCGATACGCCCGAAAGCCTTTACGACACTTTTAATGCCGAATCGGTTGCGGCGGCGAGTATTGGGCAAGTGCATAAGGCCACGAAGGACGGTAAAAACTTGGCTGTTAAAATACAATATCCCGGCGTTGCGGAAAGCATCAGCAGCGATCTGGCCATGGTAAAGCCTGTGGCGATGAAAATGTTCAATATAAAAGGAAAGGACAGCGATAAATATTTCAGGGAAGTGGAAGATAAATTGCTCGAAGAAACCGATTATTTGTTGGAAGTAGAACAAAGCAAGGAAATTACCGATGCCTGTAAAAACATTCCAAATTTAAAATTTCCGAAGTATTACGAAGAACTTTCCGGCGAGCGCATAATCACAATGGACTGGATGACGGGGCAGCACCTTTCAGAATTCACCCAAACGAATACCGATAGGGTAAAAGCCCAAAAAGTAGGGCAGACGTTATGGGATTTCTATATGTTCCAAATGCACCAATTGAAGCGCGTGCACGCAGATCCGCATCCCGGAAATTTTTTGGTGGACGAAGATGCAAATTTGATTGCGATAGATTTTGGTTGCGTAAAAACCGTTCCCGAGGAATTCTATGTGCCATATTTTGAGTTGGCAAGACCAGAAAATATAAACAATCCCGAAGTGTTTTTGGAAAAAATGTACGCTTTGGAAATTTTAAAGATGGAAGATTCACCCGAGGAAACAAAGTTCTTTTCAGAGCTGTTCCACGAAATGCTGAGTCTGTTTACCCAACCTTTTCACAGCGAAAGTTTTGATTTTTCCGACGAAGAATTCTTCGGAAAGATTGCCGAATTGAGCAATAAATATTCAAAAGACACCGAAATTAGAAAAATGAATGGCAATCGCGGTTCCAAACATTTCCTATATATAAACCGAACTTTTTTCGGCCTTTATAATTTGATGAACGATTTGGGGGCAAAGGTCACGATAAATAATTATAAGAATTACGTTTAAACTTTAACAAAACTTTGTTTAATCCTTTAACAATTTCACTAAACAAAGAATAGTATCTTTACAGGGAGTAATCGAATATTAAATTGCTATGAAAAAGTAAAAATATTCTATTATTTAATTGGTTAGGTTGTTTAAGAAGGGCGCATTTTATGCGCCCTTTTTTTGTATTTTAAGCTACTGCTTCATTTCTTCGGAAACATTGACCGGGTTTTCATTTTTGTTTTTCACATATTTATCGAGCCACTGGTCCTGTTCCCATAAAACGTGTAGCACGCTTTCCTTTGCGCTGTAACCGTGGCTCTCTTTTGGCAACATTACCAGTCTGGCGGTTGCTCCCAACCCTTTTAAGGCATTAAAATATCGCTCACTTTGCAGCGGATAGGTGCCCGAATTGTTATCTGCTTCGCCATGGATGAGCAATAGAGGCGTTTTCATTTTGTCGGCATGCATAAATGGCGACATGGTATAATAGGTTTCCGGCGAATCCCAATAGCTTCGCTCTTCACTTTGGAAACCAAAAGGCGTAAGCGTTCTGTTATAAGCGCCGCTGCGGGCAATTCCGGCTGCAAATAAGTTGGAATGGCTCAAAAGATTCGCAACCATAAACGCGCCGTAGGAATGTCCGCCCACGCCCACCCGATTTCTGTCTATATAACCCATTTTGTCAACAGCGTCAATTGCCGCTTTGGCATTGCCCACCAATTGGGTTCTAAAAGTATCATTGGGCTCTTCGTCGCCTTCGCCTACAATTGGGAATGCTGCATCGTCCAACACCACATAGCCCTGGTTTACCCAATAAATAGGCGATCCGTAATAGGGGTAAATAAATTCATTGGGGTTTGTTGTGTTTTGCGACGCGCTGTTTTTATCCTTAAATTCGCGCGGATATGCCCAAAGAATCATTGGCATTTTTTCTTTGTTTTGCATATCGTAACCTATTGGCAGATATAGAGTTCCTTCCAATTCCAGTCCGTCATCGCGCTTGTAGGTAATTACTTCTTTGTGTACGTTTTGGATGCTTTTAAATGGATTTTCAAAAGAAGTTACAGGCGTTAAATCATTTTTCTTTTTAATATTTCTGAAGTAATAATTGGGGTACTCATTTTGCGATTCTATGCGCACTAAAACCTTCCCTTTCTTCATATCGATTGCCGAATTTAAGTTTTCGAGCTTATCGGTATATTCAGATTTATAGATGCGTTTCGTCTTTTGTGTTTTTAAATTGAATTCATCTATAAAAGGAAATTGTCCTTCGTCCGAAAAGCCATCGCCCATCAAAAATGCATTGCCGTTAACTATTTCGAGCACTCTTTCGTCAAAATCGTTTCGGGTGGTTACAAAATTGCCGGGATCGTTATAACGGTCCTGATAATTTCTGTCGAAAATGATCTTCGGCGTTTCCGAAGCATTTGAAGGATTAAAAATATATGATTTTGTATTTCGGTCGTTCCACCAATAATCTGAAGCAATGGCAAGATTGTCATTTCCCCAGTTAATTCCGGAGTACCGGTTTTTGGTTTTTATAAGCAGTTTTTCGTTTCCGCTAAAAGGTGCAGGCAATTCATAAACCGCATCGCGATAATCTACTTTTACTTCCGGATCGCCTTTGTCCAAAGCTTCGGCCCAATAAATAGTGGCAGGTTTATTGGCGCGCCAATTCATTCTTCTTTTTCCCATTCGGGTTGCCATAAAACCTTTGGGTTCTACTTCGTTCAACGGTACATCATTCACTTTTTTAATTAGTTTGCCTTCATTGCTATAAATATTGGTTTCAAATGGAAAACGGCTGTACGGCACTATGTAAGAAAAGGGTCTTTTAATTGTTGATACCATTACATAATTGCCGTCTGGCGAAAAATCAAGTTCGTCGTACATGGCCGTGGGAAGAAAATCTTCTACCTTTCCATCCACCGAAATCTTCTTAATTTCCGAACGTGCCAATTGTTCAAAATTATACTCGTCGTTTGGGCTGCTCAGCAAATCCTGATAGGTTCTATTTTGCGCCTTTTCGCCATCGCTAACGGTAATAGTTGGCCCATCGGGCACGGCTTCATCTGTATTTATTAAATCTTTTCTATCTATCGGAATAACGTTTACCAATAGTGCGCTGCCATCTTTAAACCAGTTGAGAGGGTTGCCCATATTCGCATTTACTTTTAAAGTACTAAGCTGTCTGGCGGAGGCACTTTCAATATCTGCAAGCCAAAGCTGCACCCCACTATCGGTGGTATTTAAAAAAGCAACCATTTTTTGGTTTGGTGAAATTGTAAAACTGGAAAGTCTCGGATTCTCGGGTATCCCCAAAACTTGCCGCGCATCTTTTTCAGTAGCTTTCTTTACTTTTAAGTTGTTAAAAAACCTTGTACGGCTACCAATATTGGTATTGGGGTTTATGCGAAGTCCGCCCAAACGCATTTCTGGTTCCGATAGTTCGGCAATAGATTTATAAGCATCGCGATAAAAAAGGACTACATTTTCTCCGTTACTATCAATCCAAACCGAAGGCGCCAAAGGGGCATCAACAAGTTCTAAAATTTCTTTTGGCGGTTTTTGATAGGTTAGTTTTTCCTGAGCTATAAAAGGCGTAGCGAGTAAAAAAAATGCAATGGTAGCAATGAGTTTTTTCATATTCAAAAGTTTTAAAGGATAAAGATATTCAAAATTAATGGAAGAAGTTTGTTATGCACGCATACTATATAAACTGTGTTTTGTTTCCGTTAAAAGCGGTATATGTTTATCTTTCCAAATTATTTTAAATTGAAATAAATGTACACTTCAAAAATTACCGGTTTGGGATATTATGTGCCCGAAAATGTGGTTACCAACGACGATCTTTCAAAATTAATGGATACCAACGATGCGTGGATCCAGGAACGTACTGGCATTAAGGAACGCAGACATATTAAAAAGGGCGATGGCAATTCCACTTCGGTTATGGCCGTAAAGGCGTCCACCATTGCCTTGGAACGCGCCAATCTACAGCCAAACGATATAGATATGATTGTTTTTGCCACCCTAAGTCCAGATATGTATTTTCCGGGGGGGGGAGTGGAAGTGCAGGAAATGATGGGGATGCGCACCATTCCGGCTTTGGACGTTCGCAATCAATGCAGCGGTTTTGTGTATGCGCTTTCGGTGGCCGATCAATTTGTAAAAACGGGAATGTACAAAAACATCTTGGTAATTGGTAGTGAAAACCACAGTGGTGGCTTAGATTTTTCAACACGTGGCCGCAACGTTTCGGTAATTTTTGGCGACGGTGCCGGAGCGGCTGTAGTTTCAAGAAATGAAACGGGAAAAGGTGGGATTTTATCTACACATCTGCACAGTGAAGGGCAACATAAAAACGAGCTTTCATTGCAGGGGCCGAGCACCGCTCATTGGGTGCCAGAAATTATTGCCGAAAACCCGCAGGAAAATATTCCATATTATCCGGTGATGAACGGACAGTTTGTTTTTAAGCATGCTATTGTTCGTTTTGCCGAGGTAATTCAAGAAGGATTGGAAGCAAATAATCTGGAAGTGAAAGATATTGACATGCTTATTCCGCATCAGGCTAATTTGCGCATTTCGCAATTTATACAGCAAAAAATGAAATTGAAAGACGAGCAGGTTTTTAATAATATTCAAAAATACGGAAATACTACTGCAGCATCTATCCCAATTGCTTTGACCGAAGCTTGGGAGCAAGGTAAGATAAAAGAAGGAGATTTGGTGGTATTGGCAGCCTTCGGGAGTGGCTTCACTTGGGGGAGCGCAATTATTAGATGGTAAGCCCCAAAAAAAATGAAAAATATAAAAAGCCTTTCAGCAAAACTGAAAGGCTTTTGTTTTACCCAAAAAAGGTATAATTTTTTAAAGGCTAATTCAAATAAATTATAAAATGAAATTTTAGGTATTGCATTATAATAGACGAAATGAAATTGCCAATAGTTTCACTACTAATGGCTTTTTAACAAAATAATAACGGACTAGAAAATTCCTCCGCCTCCAGATGAGGTGTTATCGTCTCTATTTTTTCGGCTCTTTGCACGATAATTGCTTCCTCCGAATCTATAGGCCAATCCTACATAAATGGTATTGCTTTCATTTTTAAATTCCCCGCTCTGTGGATAGGGGGTGTTTCCGCTAAAAGCAAATTTCATGGAATTAAAAACGTCATTATAATTTACACTAAAGGTTCCGCGGCCTTCCCATAAACTATATCGCGCGCCCAAATTCACAAAATAGAGGGGTTCAGATTCAAACTGAATTCCCTTGTTTTTTGCTCGGTAAAGTCCAAAGGCCGATAAAGTAAGGTTTTTGGTAACCGTAAAATTATTCGACATTCTAACATTCCAGGCAACGTTATCTGTTTCTACAACTTGTGTTATTATATCGTCCTCAGTTGCAGTTCCCGTAGCGTTTTCAAAAGTTTCGGTAATACCTTTTTGGGTTTGTTTGTAAAGCTCAAAACTGGTATTAAAACTCCACCATTTTGCGGGTTTGTAGTTTGAGGAAAGTTCAATTCCGTATAAATCGGTACTGCTGAAATTTTGAAAGGTAAGAATAGACCTATCTAAATTTGTGCGATCTACGAGTATTGCACGATTTATTTCGTTATCCACCAATCGGTAGAACAATCCGCCAGTGAAACTTCCCACTTCAAAATTACGGGTGTAATTGGCCTCTATTGAATTGGTAAACTGAGGCTCCAAGTTTATGTTTCCGAAAGAAGAAATTAAGGGTGTACTAAACTCTCGAATGGGGTTTACCTGATCGAGTCCCGGACGATCTACCCTTCGGCTGTAACTAAGCTGATACTGGTTTTTTTCGCTGGGAGAATACGTTACAAAAGCACTGGGATACACCTGAAAATAATCATTGGTGAAGGCACGCACTTTGTTTGTATCGGCTTTTACGCTAACGTTTTCAACTCGTGCGCCTAGCTGGTAAGACCATTTTTCATAGGTTTTTCCGAAAGTGGCATAAAGTGAATAGATATCGCGAACGTATTCAAAGCGCGTTGACGGCGTATCTGTTAACTCGCCATTGGCATTGTAACTTTTGCCGTTGGAGGCATAATCTATGGTAGTTTCAAAAAGCCGTGCCTCGGCCCCTGCTTCAATTTTTATACTTTCTGAAATTGGATTTACATAATCAAGATTCACGGTTAGTTGATTGCGGTCCGTTTCATCATTGTCCGAAAAATTTTCTAAAGGTGAAGCTCCGCGAAATTTATATTTTCCGATGGTTTCATTTGAAAATATATTATAATCTGCTTCTAGCTCAAGACTGTGATCCGCTTTTTCAAAATTTACTTTATAGTCGAAATTATATTGTGATGATACATTTTCATTGGCAAAATAGAATAATTGTTGTTGGTTGAGAGATGGTTGGTCCAAATAAAAAATTGTGGAACTTCCGTCGCCTTTTCCTTCGTATAAATTTTGATTGGTAAAGAAGGATATCGTGTTTTTGTCATTTAAATAATAATCCATTCCCACTTTAAAAAGGTTGGATTTACTATCGTCCAAAAAATGTATCACTTCTTTTGAGTTGTTCAGGGAACGTGTAATGAGTCCGTCATTCTCGTTTTTGGAAACATTATTACTAAGGTTGGCATAGAAATTAAATTTTCCATTTCTGTAATTCATATCCAAACCCGCATTGAATTTTGCGTTTTCCCTATACGTTAGCCCAACGGAAGCATTCCCGTTAAAACCCACGTTCACATTTTTATGAAGAATAATATTAATTAGACCGCTCATGCCCTCAGGATTGTATTTTGCCGAAGGATTGGTAATAAGTTCAATTTGCTTTATGGATGACGACGGAATCTGCTTTAGCAATTGTGCTACGGGAATGTTTGAAAGTTTGCCATCTACCATTACGCGTACGTTTCCGTTGCCTCGCATTGATAGTTCACCTGTTTGTTGGTCAATGCTCACTGTGGGTAAGTTGTTCATGATGTCTGAAGCAGTGGGGCCAGCCGTAGATAGGTCTTTGCCCACGTTTATTACCTTTTTGTCCAAACGTTGTTCAATGGTGGACCTTTCGGCTACAATATTTACCTCATCTAGCGATGCTATATCTTCCTCAAGCAATATATTGCCCAAGTATATATCTTCATTTCCTTTCGTGATGTTTATTTCAGTTGTAAAAACTTTATATCCTATATACTGAATAATTACCTGGCTTTTGCCTTCCGGTATTTTGTGGATTTCAAATTTACCAGCATCGTCGGTTACTGCACCGGTAATAATTTCGCCATTTAAATCTTTTACCACTACAGTTACGTAGGGAAGTGGTTCATTTAGAACTTTGTCCGTAACACTACCGTAGATATTGCCCGGTTTTTCTGTAGGGTCAACAAAAGCGTGTAACGTGCCAAATGTGATGAATGTGATTAATAAAAAAATGTTTTTCATTTTGTGATTGATTGATGTTAATGATTAATGAATTAAATAAGAGCGGTATGTTCCATTAGATAGTATCTTGTATAACATACTAAAAGCGCAAATGTTACCGAGCTTATATATACAAGACGAAATATTTTTTCTTCTGTTACACCTAAAGTGGAGATTTTTATATAAAAAAACAAACCCGAAGCGAGCGCTTCGGGTTTGAATCTTTACTGCAATTATTAACACTAACCATCAACGTAAAAATTGTCGCAGTAAAGAATGAAATTCTAACTACTATATAGACGCTCAAACTTTAGTAATGTTTCATCGCTCTTTTCATTTTAACGAACATTTATGAAATGTTGCTGAAGAGTATTGTATTTTCATAAAAAAACTATCAAAATGAAGAAAACACTAGTATTGGGCGCTAGCCTAAATCCAGGACGCTATTCCAACCTTGCAATAAACCGATTGGTAAGTAATGGACATGCCGTAGAAGCAGTGGGTTTAAGAAAAGGTATTGTGGCGGGTGTGGAAATTTCCACGGAAAAGAAACAATTTGAAAACATTGACACCGTAACACTCTATTTAAACCCCAAGCGCCAAGAGGAATATTACGATTATATCGTTTCGTTAAAACCAAAACGCGTGGTTTTCAATCCGGGCACTGAAAACCCTGCGCTTTATGAAATACTTAAAAAAAACAATATTAAAAGTGAGGTTGCCTGTACCTTAGTTCTTTTGGGAACGAATCAATATTAGACCGAAAAAGGTAAGCGCTCCGTTCAAAATAAGTATAAAAAACCCAAATTCGAAATTTAAATAGGCCGCACTAAGGGCACTGATTAAATATCCTAAAAAGGGAGTCGATATTGCCACAATAGGCACTAACCTGTCTTTTACGGTCCACTTCGTAAAAAGCCCATAGGCATATAAACCCAAAAGCGGGCCATAGGTATATCCGGCAAAAACAAACAGCTTCGCAATTACCGAATCATCAGCAATTACATATTTAAAAATGATGATAACAGCTATCAGCACCAATGAAACCAAAATGTGTATTAACTTACGTACGCGTATCTGCTTGGCCTCGTCATATTTTTTTTCAATTTCAAGTATATCAATACTGAAAGAAGTGGTGAGGGCTGTTAAAGCACTATCTGCACTACTATATGCCGCAGCAATCAATCCTAGAATGAAAAGCACGGCCACTCCAATCCCAAATTCGTTTTGCATTGCAAGCGTTGGGTACAATTGGTCCTTGTGGGCATCTATCCCGTTCTGTGCTGCGTAAACAGTCAGCAACAAACCGAGTACCAAAAACACAAAATTCACGATGGTAAGGACAATGGTAAACCAAAACATGTTTTTCTGAGCGTCTTTCAAATTACGGCAGGTCAAGTTCTTCTGCATCATATCTTGGTCCAGTCCCGTCATTACAATAGCGATGAAGGCTCCGCTGATAAATTGCTTCACAAAATGATCGGCAGATTTCCAATCTTCAAAAAAGAAAATCTGGCTCATATCGCTATCGGCAATAAAAGTGAATAGTTGACTTCCCGAAAGCCCTAAATCTGTAGAAACATAATATACCGAAACCCCAACGGCTATAAGCATGAAAAGAGTTTGCAGTGTATCTGTCCAAACAATTGTTTTTATCCCGCTTTTGAAAGTGTAAAGCCAAATCAACAAAATAGTGATGGTTACGGTTACCCAAAAAGGGATGTTCATGGCGTCAAAAATCAAACTTTGCAGTACCACTGCCACTAAAT
Source organism: Aequorivita sp. UBA3180 (assembly GCA_002364215.1). Lineage (GTDB taxonomy): Bacteria > Bacteroidota > Bacteroidia > Flavobacteriales > Flavobacteriaceae > Aequorivita. Next base: position 14,641 of record DEXQ01000005.1, read on the forward strand.
ACAGTCGAAAGCTAGCCCCGACAACTCTTGAAAGTAAGAAAAAGGAAGCACCCGTTTTATATGAAGCATTTCCGAATCGACCATCCAAATAGGTGTAAATCGAAGTCAAATTCAAGCGGTAATAGAGTGGAAGCAGCACGGTGCCGATCACCGCATATCCCACAATATAACCCAATACTACTTGAAAATAACTAAACTTTGAAGCCTCCACCCAGCCCGGAACCGAAATGAAGGTTACACCACTCAGCGAAGCTCCTATCATTCCAAAAGCTACTAGATACCAAGGTGACTGTTTCCCTGCCTTAAAAAAATCTGCATTACTGCCGCCTTTATTGGTGAAATAGGAAATTAGAATTAAAACCAAAAAATATCCAAGAATAAGTAGCAGAATGTGTAAGGATTGCATAAAATTTAAGACTTCAATATTATTACAGCAGTTTTTTTGGTAAAAATACAAAGAATGGGTACTTCAACATTTTAATTTTTAATACATTTGAAAACTTTGATTAAATAATTATATAACTTCCTTAAAATTAAAAAGATGCGTTTTAAATTACTTCTACTTTTTACATTATTTTTTGGTTCTTTTGTCGTTCAGGCACAGGAATACCTTGAGATGATTGATGCGGGTACCTATAAGGTACAAGAGATTATTGACAGTGCCGAAGCTTACTTTGCCGATAAAGACAAAGGTCGTGGAAGTGGGTACAAACAATTTAAAAGATGGGAGTACAACGCTCTCAGAAGAGTGAAAGAGGATGGGTATCTTCCTACAACCGAGGAGCGTTTAAACGAACTTCAAAAATGGAATGCTTATTTAAATGAAACGGCATCCAGCCGTCGTGTGCTTCCGGATAACTGGCAAGAATTAGGTCCAACATCTTGGAACGCTACATCAGGATGGAACCCAGGTGTAGGTAGAATTACGGGTCTTGCTATAGACGAGGGAGATGCAAACCATATGATTGTTGGCGCAAATACCGGCGGTGTTTGGAGAACCACCGATGGCGCCCAGACTTGGACGCCTTTAAGTGATTATTTCTCTAACTTATCGGTTTATTCAGTTGCTATAGATCCAACAGATTCTGACACCTATTTTTTTGGTTCAAATAGTGGAAAAATATTTAAATCAACCGATGCTGGAGCCACTTGGAATGTTCTGGGAACTATTGGAAGCAGTAGGGTAAACAAGATAGTAATCAACCCGTCTAATACTAACATGATATTTGGTACTTCTGAAAACTCTGGAATTTATAGAACCACAGATGGCGGTGCCAATTGGGTGAAAGTAGTTTCAGGAGACAATAGCGGTTATGATGTCGAATTTAAACCAGGCGATCTTTCAGTAGTATACGCTTCAGGAAGCGGTTTTCATAAATCTACAGATGGTGGAGCCACATTCACTACAATTGGCGGTTTTACCTCTGGGGCAAAAATGATTGGTGTTTCTGCAGATGACGCAAACGTGGTGTATGTTTTGGAAGCAAACGGTGGTAGATTTGGTGGGTTTTATACTTCCAATGATAGCGGTAGTTCCTTCACAAAATTAAATCACGGAGGCCTTAACTTCTTTGGTTATAGCACTAGCGGAAATGACAATAGCGGTCAAGCTCCTCGCGATATGGGGATTGCGGTTAACCCCACTGATGTAAATGAAGTGCATATTGCAGGAATCCTTACTTGGCGCTCCACAAACGGGGGTGTTAATTTCTCGTGTACTTCAGATTGGATTCCAGGAAACGCTTCTTCTCAAAATATTGGTTACTGCCACGCCGATGTAGATGATCTTCAGTTCTACGGAACTTCTCTATTTGCGGTTACCGATGGAGGTGTTTTTAAAGCTGCAAATACAGGAACAGTTACTGCCAATTATTACGAAGATTTAACCGATGGTTTAGGAATTCGTCAATTTTATAAAATAGGAGTTTCACAAACAGCTGATGTTATAGTTTCAGGAGGTTCCCAGGATAATGGCACCTCGTTTTATACTGCCGCTACTGGATGGAGAGATTGGTTGGGAGCAGATGGTATGGAATCATTTATAGATAAAACCAACAATAATTTATTTTACGGTACTACCCAGGGAGGTCAACTTTATCGTTCCAATAACGGAGGAAGTTCCTATACTGGCCTTAACGAGCCTGGAAATGGATCAGGAAATTGGGTTACTCCATTTGAGCAAGATCCGATTACTGATAACGTAATATATGTAGGATACAATGTAGTTTACAAGTCTACAACTTTTGGTGGAAGCTGGACGGCAGCTTCACAAAATTTAGGTGCAAATCTTGATAATTTAAAAATTGCACCTTCCGATAACCAAATAATGTATGCTTCCAGATCGGCATTTCTTTTCAAAACAACTGATGGGGGAGCAACCGATTGGGTGCAAACTACAAGCGCTGGCGGAGCAATTAATTCAATAGCAATACATCCTACGGACCCTAATAAAATTGCCGTAGCCGTAACTTCAACTAACCGTGTAATGGTTTCAAATGATGGAGGCGCAACTTGGATAAACTATAAAAAGAACCTTCCAAATTTTAGTGCTTTTGCGGTAGTATGGGATGATAATGGTCAAGATGGACTGTATCTGGGTATGGATTACGGAATTTATTATATAGACAATACCTTCACAGATTGGCAGCCTTACAGTAACCTGTTGCCAAATGTATATGTAAATGAGTTGGAAATTAACAAAGTTGATGGCTTGCTGTATGCAGGAACTTACGGAAGAGGCCTTTGGGCATCTCCATTGGTGACTGGTGTTGCGGGAATTGAAGATAGAATTTCTGAAAATAACGTGTCTTTATATCCAAACCCAGCAAACTCTCAATTTACCATTGCCTTACCAAAGGCGATGAAAGCTGAAATCAGGGTTTTTGATATTTCCGGAAAACTTCTCCTTAAGGAAGCAAAACAATTAATTTCAAACAAACATTCAATTGATGTTTCGTCACTTTCAAGCGGAACGTACTTTGTTCGCATTAACAGTGAAGAAGGGACAGCAACCAAAAAACTTCTTATAAAATAAAAGGTTTTTATTATAATAGGAATGCTTCAGGAAAAGTCACTTTTTCTGAAGCATTTTTTTTAACTTGCCAGCACGAATTAAGCTATGGAATTTTCTTCAAAACTTCTTGAAAATGCGGTGAATGAAATGTCCCAACTCCCTGGAATTGGCAAGCGTACGGCACTTCGTTTAGTACTTCATTTACTTAAACAGCCCAAGGAGCAATCACAAAAATTAGCAGCTGGATTGGTAAAAATGCGCGAGGAAATAAACTTCTGTGCAAATTGCCATAATATAAGTGATACAAAACTCTGTGAAATTTGTACTAATCCGCGTCGCGATGAACAACTGGTTTGTGTTGTTGAGGACATTCGCGATGTAATGGCCATAGAAAATACGAGTCAATATCGTGGACACTACCACGTTTTGGGCGGAAAAATTTCCCCGATGGACGGCATTGGCCCAGGCGATTTGACGATTCCTTCCTTAGTTGAAAAAGTAAAGACCGGAAACGTCCGTGAGCTTATTTTTGCGCTCAGCTCCACAATGGAAGGCGATACAACCAATTTTTACATCTATAAACAAATTGAACCCTACAATATAACCACCACCACCATTGCCCGTGGAATTTCGGTAGGCGATGAACTTGAGTATGCAGATGAGGTTACCCTTGGCCGAAGTATTTTACATCGTATTCCTTTTGAATCTTCTTTAAAAAGCACGTAAGTTTTGAAACTATCTGTCGTTATACTTAATTATAATGTTCGTTATTTTTTGGAACAATGCATTCGTTCGGTTCAAAAGGCTACCAAATATTGGGATGCTGAAATCATTGTTATTGACAATGACTCCAAGGACGATAGCTGCCAGATGGTAGAATCCCTTTTTCCAAATGTAGTTTTAATTGAAAACAAGGAAAATGTAGGCTTCAGTAAAGCAAACAATCAAGCCGTAGCCGTTGCAAAGGGCGAGTACGTTTGTATTCTGAACCCAGATACTGCTGTCTCTGAAGATACCTTTAGAAAAACCATTGAATATTATGAGAGTATCGAAAATATTGGTGCGCTCGGTGTTTATTTGATGGATGGAACTGGAAACTTCCTGCCCGAAAGCAAAAGAAACCTTCCTACCCCAAAGGTTTCTTTGATGAAACTTACCGGTTTTACACAGAAATATTATGCAAATCATATAATTGAAAGTGAAAAAGGCTCGGTTGAGGTGCTCGTGGGAGCTTTTATGCTTTTGAAAAGAAGCATTTACAACCAAGTGGGCGGGTTTGATGAAGACTATTTTATGTATGGTGAAGACATAGATTTTTCATATAAAATAACAAAGGCAGGATATCAAAACCATTATTTTGGTGACACTACCGTGCTTCACTATAAAGGCGAAAGCACCAAGAAGGACGATGCCTATTTTGAACGTTTCTATGGCGCAATGCAGATTTTTTACCAAAAGCATTTCAACAAAAATTTTCTGTTGGGAAGTTCCGTTTCTGCCGGGGTTGCCTTGGCCAAAGCGGCACATAAAATCTCTTTCGATAAAAAAGTGGAACCACTTCCAAATTTGGAACGGAATTACTTCTTCACCGAAAATATTGAATTGCTGGAAAACCTTTCAGAATGTACAGCCACTGTTTTCCAAATGGTTTCAAAAAATATGCATCCCCTGATTTCCTTACAAAATAGCTTGGTGGTGTTTGATGCAGAATATATTTCTTATGCTGAAATTTTCAAATTGATGAAACAATTGAAGAATAAAAACAATCTTTTCCGCATACGTCCTTCGGGCTGCAACTTTATAATAGGGAGCGACCAAAGCGACGAAAAGGGCGGCGTGGTTGTTTTTTAAGAAATTTGAAACCCAGAACGAACAAATTTTAACTAATTTTGCAAGGTTTTTAAAACAAGCGCATTTGTGCTTACCAAATTCGACATTGAAAAAGTATTATGGCAAAATTTGAATTGAAACTGCCCAAAATGGGTGAAAGCGTTGCAGAGGCAACTTTAACCAACTGGCTAAAGGAAGTGGGAGATACCATTGAGGCTGATGAGGCCGTTCTTGAAATCGCTACCGATAAGGTGGATAGCGAAGTGCCCAGCGAGGTAGATGGCGTTTTGATTGAAAAACTTTTCAACGTTGATGATGTGGTGCAAGTAGGCCAAACCATCGCCATAATTGAAACTGCCGGAAGCAACGGCACTGAGAAAACGACTGCTGAAAGCACTCCTTCCCCAGAAGTTGTGAAGGAAGTTGAAAAGCAAGTGGAAACCGCCAAACAAGCTACCCAAGCTCCAATCGAAAATACGGGCGACCGGTTTTATTCACCTTTGGTGAAGAATATTGCAGCTGCCGAGAATATTTCACAGGAAGAACTGGACGGAATTTCGGGCACCGGAAAAGACGGGCGCGTAACCAAAAACGATATTTTGGAATATGTTGAAAACCGTTCTTCTGCTAAAGCAACAACCCTGCAGCCACAAACAGCTGTTGAGGCCAAAAATCCTGAAACAGCAAAAGCTGCAGAACCTGCTAAGCCTAAAGCTTCAGTTTCGGTAAATGGTGAAGATGAAATTGTTGAAATGACCCGAATGGGCAAACTTATTGCGCACCACATGGTTGAAAGTACACAAACTTCAGCGCACGTGCAGTCTTTTGTGGAGTGCGATGTTACCAACGTTTGGAACTGGAGAAATAAAGTGAAGAATGCCTTTGCAAAACGCGAAGGAGAGAATTTAACCTTCACGCCAATATTTATGGAAGCGGTTGCAAAAGCGCTGAAAGACTTCCCGATGATGAATATTGCGGTTGACGGCAACAATATTATTAAGCGTAAAAACATAAATCTGGGAATGGCTGTGGCCTTACCTGACGGAAATCTAATTGTTCCGGTAATAAAAAATGCAGACAGATTAAATCTGGTTGGAATGAGCAAAGCGGTGAACGACCTTGCTAACCGTGCGCGCGAAAACAAACTGAAACCAGACGAGATACAGGGCGGAACCTACACGGTTACCAATGTTGGAACCTTTGGAAGCATCATGGGAACGCCAATTATCAACCAACCGCAAGTAGGTATTCTCGCATTGGGCGCTATCAGAAAAGTACCTGCGGTTATTGAAACCCCAGAAGGTGATTTTATTGGTATTCGCCATAAAATGTTCCTTTCGCATAGTTATGACCATAGAGTTGTGAATGGTGCTTTGGGAGGACAATTTGTAAAACGTGTTGCCGATTATTTGGAAGCATGGGATGTGAACAGAGAAATTTAATTTCACATATATTATAATGTAAAAGGGGATTTTGGAAGCAAAATCCCCTTTTCTTTTTTAAAGTTCCTTCAAAACTTCAATAAAAAGTATCTTTGCAAAACAAAAAAAAACAATGGAACTCAATTTAAAAAAACCAATCTGTTTCTTCGACCTTGAAACCACTGGAATCAATGTTGCAACAGACAGAATTGTTGAAATAGCAATCTTAAAAGTATTTCCAAACGGAAACAAGGAAAGCCACACTTGGCGTGTAAATCCAGAAATGCCCATTCCCGCAGAATCTTCCGCAATCCACGGAATTACTGATGAAATGGTTGCCAACGAACCAACCTTTAAGGAATTGGCGCCAAAAGTTTACGGTTTAATAAAAGACAGTGATCTAGGTGGTTTTAATTCAAACCGTTTTGACATTCCATTGCTGGCCGAAGAATTGCTTCGTGCTGAGGTGGATTTTGATATGAAAAAAGCACTTTCGGTAGATGTGCAAACTATTTTCCACAAAATGGAAAAGCGTACTCTGGAAGCAGCCTATAAATTTTATTGCAACAAAGATTTAACCGATGCGCACAGTGCCGCTGCTGATACAAACGCAACCTACGAGGTTCTAAAGGCACAGCTTGACAAATATCCTGATTTGGAAAATGATGTAAATTTCCTTGCAGATTTTAGTTCGCACCGTGACCATGCAGATTTTGCAGGTTTCATAAGCTACAACGAGGATGGCGTTGAGATTTTTTCCTTTGGAAAATACAAAGGAAATTTAGTTACCGAAATTTTGGAAAAAGACTCCGGCTACTTTGGCTGGTTGCTGAATGCCGATTTTCCTTTGTACACTAAGCAGGTGCTCACCCGCATTCGGCTTCAAAAGTTAAATACAAAATTCTAAATTTATAATGAAGATAATCTGTATAGGTCGAAATTATGCAGACCACATTAAAGAACTGGACAACGCAAAACCAACCGACCCGGTTATTTTTTTAAAACCCGACACTGCAATATTATTAAAGAAACAGCCGTTTTTTATTCCAGAGTTTTCAAATGATGTACATTACGAAGTAGAATTGCTAGTTAGGATTAATAGGATTGGGAAACACATTGACCAAAAATTCGCCCATAAATATTACGATGAAATCGGTTTGGGAATTGATTTCACGGCACGCGATTTACAGACAGAATTAAAGGAAAAGGGGTTGCCCTGGGAAAAAGCAAAAGCGTTTGACGGTTCTGCAGTTATTGGAAACTTCATGGATAAGGAGCAATTTGCAGATATAAATAACATAAATTTTAGCTTAAAAAAGAATGGAAAAAATGTTCAAAATGGCAATTCAATGCTGATGATGTGGAAAATTGATGCTTTAATCGAATATATTTCAAAATATTTTACCTTGAAAATCGGGGACATTATCTTTACCGGAACTCCCGCAGGTGTTGGCAAGGTTGAAACCAACGATGTTTTGAAGGGGTTTATAGAGGAAACCGAAATGTTTTCCATAAAAGTTAAGTGAGATGACCAAATATTATGCAAAGGAGAATCTTAGTGAAATCGCTGATGGGGATCAGGATTTCCTAAAAATATTGGCACAGACATTTTTAGATGAAATTCCACCCGATTTGCACTCCATGGAAGAAGCCATCGAGAATGAAAACAGGGAATTGGCATATCAATTTGCCCATAAAATGAAACCAAACATTGAAATGTTCGGTATAGATGCGCTGAAGGATATTACAAGTATCGAGGCGTGGTCAAAGACATCCAAAAGCAAAGCTACAGTTCTTCCGCACCTGGAAAATGTGCTTGGCACATTAAACCACGTGTTTGACGAACTGAGAGAAGACTTCCAACTATAACATGCTCGCAGAAATTATTACCATAGGCGATGAGATTCTCATAGGCCAGATCGTTGATACCAATTCGGCTTATATTTCAAAAGAATTGAACAGGATTGGGGTAAAGGTCTATCAGATTACCTCGGTACAAGATGAAAGGCAACATATTCTGCAAGCATTCGAGGATGCAAAAAAGCACGCTGATTTAGTTATTATCACTGGGGGTTTGGGGCCTACCAAAGACGATATAACCAAGCAGACCTTCTGTGATTTTTTTAGTGATACTTTGATCGAAAATCAAAGTGTGATTGAAAACGTAAAGCATCTTTTTGAAAAATACCAGCTCAATAAGCCTTTGCCTGCAAATTTTCGCCAAGCAATGGTTCCTTCCAAAGCTACTGTGTTAATGAACCTTTATGGTACCGCTCCAGGAATGTGGATGGAAAATGATGAAAGTGTTTTTGTGTCACTCCCTGGTGTGCCCTATGAGATGAAGCATTTGTTACAGGAAGAAGTTTTGCCGCGAGTAACTAAGCGTTTCAATAGGCCGCATATTTATCACAAAACTCTTCTAACCTATGGATTGGGCGAAAGTGCTATTGCTGAAAGAATCGCCGATTGGGAAAACAGCTTGCCAAAAAATATAAAACTTGCATATTTGCCCTCCTTGGGAAAAGTTCGTTTAAGATTGTCATCTAGCGGAAATAATGAGTCGGATTTACAGGAAAGTGTTAATTCAAGAATGGAAGTTTTAAGTGAAATGCTTTCGGATATCGCCATTGGCTATGAAGACGAAACCAGTATTGTTGGCAGAATTGCGCACATTCTCAATCAAAAAAATCAGACTTTAAGTTTAGCTGAAAGTTGTTCTGGAGGCGCTATTGCCGAACAGATTACTTCCGAAGCAGGCGCATCATCTTTTTTCTTGGGAGGTATTGTTCCGTATAAAACAGAACTAAAAACACAGATTCTTGGGGTTCCTTCTTCCTTAATAGAAGAATATACTGTTGTGAGTATTGAAGTGGCAGAAAGCATGGCGGCGAATTGTTGCAAGCTTTTCAACACAGATTTTGCTATTGCAACCACTGGAATTGCTGGCCCAACAAAAGGCGATGCCGTAGATGAAGTTGGCACGGTATGTATTGCTATTGCTTCGCCCAGAGGAATTGTTTCAGAAAAGTTCAGCTTTGGAAATGACCGTTTTCGCGTTATTAAAAAGACAATAAATAAAGCTTTCGAAATGCTTCTAAAAGAAATTTCAAAAAACTAATTTTCTTTTGTTGTACATCACAAAAGAATTACTTAAATTTGCACCCTGTTTTAAAAATAACTTAAAAAGGTTAAGGAATGTCAAGAGTTTGTGAACTTACCGGAAAGAAAGCGATGGTTGGAAATAACGTATCGCACGCAATGAACAAAACCAAACGTAAGTTTGATGTAAACTTGCTTAAAAAGCGTTTTTATATTCCAGAAGAAGACAAGTGGGTGACCCTTCGTGTTTCAGCTTCTGCTATAAAAGACATTAATAAAAAAGGTATTTCTGCGGTTATGAAAGAAGCCCGCGAAAAAGGCTTTTTAACTAAATAATTGCAATAATCAATAAAGTCTGTTACAATGGCTAAAAAAGGAAATAGAGTACAAGTGATTTTGGAGTGCACAGAGCACAAGGAGTCTGGTCAAGCTGGAACTTCACGTTACATCACCACCAAAAACAAAAAGAATACACCGGACAGAATGGAGTTGAAAAAATTCAACCCAATCCTGAAGAAAATGACGGTTCATAAAGAGATTAAATAATATAAGTCATGGCAAAGAAATCAGTAGCATCGTTACAAACAGGTTCAAAGCGTTTAACCAAAGCAATAAAAATGGTTAAATCGCCAAAAACAGGAGCTTATACATTTACTGAAGCTATCATGGCTCCAGAATTTGTAAACGACTGGTTGAACAAAAAATAACCAGCTTAAAATATTGAGAAAAAGCCACTTTTTTGCGAAGGTGGCTTTTCGTATTTTTGCTGACCCCTTCCGTCTTTGAAATCGTCCTAAAGGCAATTTCAAAGCCACCTTCTCCTTTTTTAAGGGAAGGAACGCGAGATTAAACTTTGAAAAAGTTGCGCAACCGAGTAAACAACTTGGAACTTGAAACCTGAAACCTTGAATTTTTAATATGAGTTTATTCAAAAAAATATTTTCTAAAGAGAAAAAGGAAACCCTCGATAAAGGGCTTGAAAAATCCAAAACTTCCTTTTTTGATAAACTAAGCAAAGCTGTTGCGGGAAAGAGCAAAGTTGACGATGATGTTTTGGACAATTTGGAAGAAGTTCTTGTTTCCAGTGACGTTGGCGTAAACACAACCCTTAAGGTAATTGATAGGATTGAAGGTCGTGTTGCCAAGGATAAATACGTTGGAACCGATGAGTTGAATAGAATTCTCCGTGAGGAAATAGCTGGTCTTTTAAGCGAAATAGATTCCGGAAACGCCACAGATTTCGAAATTCCAATAAACAAAAAACCATATGTTATTATGGTAGTGGGAGTAAATGGTGTGGGAAAAACAACCACTATCGGTAAGCTTGCATATCAATTTAAAAAGGCTGGAAAAAAGGTAGTGTTGGGTGCTGCGGATACTTTTCGTGCAGCGGCAATTGATCAATTGCAGATCTGGGCAGACAGAACTGACGTTGAAATTGTAAAGCAAAGTATGGGCAGTGACCCTGCCAGTGTGGCTTTTGATACATTACAAAGCGCTGTAACCCAAAATGCCGATGTTGTTATCATTGACACCGCAGGACGACTACACAACAAAGTAAACCTAATGAACGAGCTTACAAAGGTGAAACGCGTAATGCAAAAGGTGATTCCCGATGCGCCGCACGATGTACTTTTGGTATTGGACGGCTCTACGGGTCAAAATGCTTTTGAACAAGCCAAGCAATTTACCGCTGCAACCGAAGTTACCTCCCTTGCCGTTACAAAACTTGACGGAACTGCAAAGGGCGGAGTGGTCATCGGAATTAGTGACCAATTTCAGATTCCGGTAAAATATATTGGAGTAGGAGAAGGAATGGAGGATCTTCAGGTATTCAACAAGTTTGAGTTTGTAGATTCATTCTTTAAATAGATGAAAACAGAAACCCCTAACAAAGATAGTAAGCTCTTTAAATATATAATATGGGTTTTAACGGGCTACATTGGTATTCTTACGGGTTATCACGCTATCAAAATACTTCAATATTATATTAAACCTCTTCCAAATCCGTTGATGCCTTTGGATTTGTATAAATATATTGCCTTTCCTTATTTGTCTTTTATTCCACCTCTTTTATTCTTAATTTCTTTAGGACTTTATTTTATTAAGAAGGAATATTTTAAAAAAGGGTACATTATTTTTTACGTTATTCTCATTCTAATTTTTCATTTATCACAAACCAGCCTTCTCAATCTTTTTGATACCTTCAATCCGTATGGCGGATAAATAAAACCACGAATTCGCGAATAGATATATTCGTGAATTCGTGGCTGTTTTTAAACTTTTGTCTAACGTCTATTTAAAGGGTTTCCTTCAGCCAATTAAAAAATTCACGTTGCCAAACCAGTGCATTTTGTGGCTGCAACACCCAGTGGTTTTCGTCGGGAAAATAAACCAGTTTGCTCTTTATTCCCTTTAATTGTGCTGCTTGAAAAGCACCCAAGCCTTGTTCAATAGGTACACGGTAATCCTTTCCGCCCTGCACAATCATAATCGGGGTGTCCCATTTATCAACATAGGTTGTAGGGTTGAATTCATTATAGGCTTTCTGTGCCTTGGCATTGTCTTTTTCCCAATAAGCACCGCCCATATCGTAGTTTACAAAGAATAATTCCTCAGTTGTTCCGTACATAGCACGGGTGTCAAAAACGCCGTCGTGTGCAATAAAAGTTTTAAAACGCCCGTCGTGATTTCCTGCCAACCAAAACACGGAATAACCCCCGAAACTTGCACCAATAGCGCCCAATCGGTCCTTGTCAACATATGGTTCTTTGGCAACATCATCAATCGCATCAAGGTAATCCTGCATCGCGCCGCCGCCCCAATCGCCGCTGATGGCTTCATTCCACTCCACGCCGTGCCCGGGCATTCCGCGACGGTTGGGTGCCACAACTATATAACCTTGTGAAGCCATTAACTGGAAATTCCATCGCGTAGAATAAAATTGGGAAAGCGCCGATTGCGGTCCACCCTGTGCATAAAGCAAGGTCGGGTATTTTTTGTTTTTATCGAAGTTTGGCGGAAGAATTATCCAAACTAACATCTGTTTGCCATCCTTAGTAGTAACCATTCTTTTTTCAACCGTTGGCAAATCAAGTTTTCCGTAGAACTCATTGTTCACTTGGGTAAGCTGTCTAAAAGTCCTGTTCTTTAAATCAAAAGAAAAAATTTCCGAAGCATGGTTCATATCGGTGCGGGTAACAATCAGCTGCCCATTATTTTCCGCAACAATGCCCGTAACATCAAATTGCCCTTTTGAAAGTTGTTCAACAACTGGCATTTTTCGGGTTTTCCCGGGATAATCAACCTTAAAAATTTGCTTTGTTCCATCTACGGGAGCGGTAAAATAAATGTCTTTGTTATTATCTGCCCAAATAAAACCATTTACAGTTCCATCCCACTGGCTGGTTAGGTTTTGTTTTACACCGCCCTGCAATACTACAATATCATTTTTATCTGCTTCATAGCCATCGGTTGCCATCTGTAGCCACGCCAAAGCGCCTTCTTTTGAAAATGCTGGCTGGGTGTCATAGCCTTTGTTTTCTTCTGTAATATTTTCGGTCTGTTTGGTGCTTAGATTGTATTTATATATGTCGGTATTTGTACTTACGGCATAATCGGTTCCAGCTTTCTTTTTGCTTACATAATAAATGTTTTCGCCCTTTGGCCCCCAAATGTAATCCTCGTCGCCCCCAAAAGGTTTTTGGGGCGTATAATATGGCTGACCTGGCGTGATATCGGTTTCGGCGCCAGTGTTTACATCTTTATAAAAAACGTGATTGTAGGTACCATCGTTCCAAGTATCCCAGTGTCTATAATCCAAGGAAGTATAAACATAGGCATCACTTTTTGGGAGGTCGTTATAGATATCCTTTCCGGTCACCTCTTTTATCTGAACGGGTTTGTCTATTAAAAGGTACTGTCCGTTTGGCGAAAGATTTTTGTCGGTTACCTTTGCTTCTTCTTTGGAAATTTCAGTAAAATTACCACCAGTAACGGGCATCTTATAATACTTGGAATCAAAACTGTTTTCCTCCATATTTGGAATTGAAACTTTATAAAAAAGTTCTTTTCCGTCAGGAGAGATCCCGATAGGGCTAACTTTTTTCACCTGCCATAAAAGCTCGGGTGTCATTGTTTTTTGTGCGAACAGGAAGCCGGCACAGAGAAAGGCCAGCAGGAATGTTATTTTTTTCATTTTTAATTATTTTTTTGAAATGTAAAGTTACTTAAAAAGTCGTAGTGTTCAGTCGCAGTTGGCAGTAATTGGAATTTGGCATTTGTTTATTTTATTTAGTCGTATCTTTGCACGCTTTTAAAAATTCAAAATTCAAAAATCGTAAATCGTAATTCGTAAATCCAAAATTCAACAATGCGTACCAAAACCCTAAAGAAAAACAAGATAAACGTTGTAACCCTTGGTTGCTCCAAGAATGTATACGACAGCGAAGTGTTGATGGGCCAATTGCGCGCCAGCAACAAAGAGGTTGTGCACGAAGAGGAAGGGAATATTGTGGTAATAAACACCTGCGGGTTTATAAACAATGCAAAAGAGGAAAGTATAAATACCATTCTTGAATTTGTGCAGAAAAAAGAAGACGGTTTGGTGGACAAGGTTTTTGTTACGGGCTGTCTTTCGGAAAGATACAAGCCAGACCTGCAAAAGGAAATCCCAAATGTGGACCAATATTTTGGCACCACCGAACTTCCCGGACTTTTAAAAGCACTGGGTGCCGATTACAAACACGAATTGATTGGCGAACGAATTACAACTACCCCAAAAAATTATGCCTATTTCAAAATAGCCGAAGGCTGCGATCGGCCGTGTTCGTTCTGCGCAATCCCAATTATGCGCGGAAAGCACCGAAGCACGCCCATGGAGGATTTGGTAACGGAAGCCGAAAAACTTGCAGCCAAAGGGGTAAAAGAACTCATTTTGATTGCCCAGGATTTAACCTATTATGGCTTAGATTTATATAAAAAACGAAACCTTGCAGAACTGCTCCAAAAGCTCGCAAAGGTTGAAGGGATTGAATGGATCCGTTTGCACTACGCCTTCCCAACGGGTTTCCCGATGGATGTTTTGGAAGTGATGCGCACCGAGCCCAAGATTTGTAATTATCTGGATATTCCGCTGCAGCACATTTCAGATTCTATTTTGAAATCGATGCGTCGCGGTACCACGAAGGCGAAAACTACCAAATTATTGGAAGAATTTAGAGCGGCAGTTCCCGAAATGGCAATCAGAACCACGCTAATCGTAGGCTATCCGGGGGAGACTGAAGAAGATTTCCAAACCCTAAAACAATGGGTAAAAGAGATGCGCTTTGAGCGTTTGGGCTGTTTCACCTATTCCCACGAAGAAAATACGCACGCCTACAATCTTGAGGATGACGTGCCGGAAGAGGTTAAAATGGATCGCGCCAACCAGATTATGGAAATACAGTCGCAGATTTCTTGGGAATTGAACCAACAGAAAATAGGAAAGGAATTCAAAGTAGTGATAGACCGAAAAGAAGGCGGCTATTTTGTGGGAAGAACCGAATTTGACAGTCCCGATGTGGACAACGAGGTTTTGATCAATGCCGAAGAAGGCTATCTGCGAACCGGCGAATTCTGTACTGTAAAAATTACTGCCGCCGAAGATTTTGACCTTTACGCGGAGGTGGTTTAATTGCCACTCTAGGCAGATAGTATTTAGCGAATTTGTAGCGAGGCGGAATTGATTTTTATTTGGAGGATCTAAAATAACTTCCTCTTACGCTGTAGTTTTTGATTGTACTTATCTATTTAAAGCGAAGCATGGTTTCCAGAATCTCATTGATCTGTATTCGCTTCTGTCTGGATACGGGTATTTCAATATTATCGCTCATAATTAAACTACCGCCATCCTGTTTTAAAATTCCTTTTACAAACTTGGGGTTTATAAGATGTGATTGATGCACTCTTATAAACTTATGCTCTGAAAGTATATCATCTATTTCTTTCAGGGTGCGGCTAATCAAAATTTTTGTTCCGTCCTGTAAGAAAAAGTTGGTGTAGTTATTATCAGACTGGCAGCGCATTATGTTCTTTATCTCTACAATATTAAAGCCTATTCCCGTGGGGAGGGCAATTTTAGTACATTCCTTATTCGATTTTTCAAAGCTGCTTTGAAGCAAGCGCCACTGCTCAGTACTGATTTTCTTTCTTCTCTTTTCCCAATTGGCGAGTGCCGCCACTATATTTCGCTCCGAAATGGGTTTTAAGAGATAGTTGATTGCGCTATAATTAAAGGCCCGAATGGCATATCTGTCATACGCTGTTGTGAATATAATGTCAAAATCTATGGGCAGCAGTTTGTCCAGCAACGCAAAACCGTTTAAGTTGGGCATTTCAATATCCAGGAAAAGCAAGTCTGGTGGGTTGTTCTGAATATATAGCAGTCCCTCGATCGGGTTGGTGAAAATGCCCAATATTTCATAATCTGAATGTACCTTTTTGATGAGATTGGCAAGGACCTCCGTACAATGGGCCTCGTCGTCAATAATGATTACTTTAGTCATTTTATGAATAAAAATAGGTTAATACAACTTTTGTCCCCAAGGGTTTATTTTCACTTTCCAGATCTATTATTTCAAGCTTTATGGACGTTTCATTGGAATGATTGAACAACGCCAACCGTTCTCTGGTAATCTCCATTCCCATGGATTTATGCATCTTATTTTCAGTGCTGCTCGCTTTTCTGCCTATGCCGTTATCTTCAATTATTATTTTTAAAATATCGCTGGTATCAAAGGTAATCTTCAGCAACTTTTGGCCGCTCTGGCTCGGCCTTAACCCGTGCCAAATCGCGTTCTCAACAAAAGGTTGGAGTAAAAGGGGCGGTATGTTGAACTGCGAGAGTTCTTCGATTGAAGATACATCGATGGTATAGTTGAAGGCATCGCCCATTCTATTTTTTTCCAAGGAAAGATAAAGTTTTATTATTTCAAGTTCTTCTTCCACCGAAATGATTTCACGGTTGCTGTTGTAGAGGATGCTGCGTAGTAAGGTTGAAAAATCATCTAAATATGAAATGGCATCCTCATTGCGCGAGGTCATAATTAAATGTTTTATGGAATTGAGACTATTGAAAAGAAAATGCGGATTCATCTGCGATCGGAGGGCAAGCATTTCCATTTCCTGCAACTTTTGGGTAAAAGAGTTTTTAAGTTGTTCTTCTTTTTGTTTTTCAATTTTTGAATAGAGTTGGATCAACTCCTCGGTCTTTTGGTTTATCTTTCTGTCCAGCTCCACGCGCATATTCTCTTGAAGCTGTTGGTTTTTTTGTAATTGTGTAATTAGGTTTTGGCTGGTGGTTTCCTTTTCTTTTTGAAGCAGGAAAATATTTTCTCCCAAAGCAAATGCAAAACAGAAAACTTCGGCAAGTAAGCCTGCCTGAAAAATTATAGTGGGTGCATAGGGAAAATTAAAAATGCTCTCTGGGTGGTGATTGCTTTTGGTTATCATAACATAGGAAGCCAGAACCGCACCAATAAAAAAGAAACTGTGGCCCACTACAAAGTACTTCAATAAAGGATGCTTTACTTTATAAATGATCCAAATGAGCATTACCAAATTCAATGGCAATACTATAAACCGTATGGTGGTGGTTATGTCACTAGAAATGGCAGCATCTTTCCAGAATATTAAGTAAATAAAAATAGTTAATCCGTAGAGCAAACAGAACCATCCAAAATAGTTGAGGGCCTTAGTGAGGGATTGGTTATACTTTTTGATTTCCAGTAGATTGATGATAAAAAAGATGTAAAATCCAATAAATAGAAACTGGGAAGCCTCTGGTAACGTACCCGCACGATAAGATATATGGAGAAAGAAATTGCCAACGCTAACAGTTGTTCCTCTCAAGGCAGCAAATGCAAAGACCAATTGAAAGAATATGTAGGCCAAATAATAGGCGTAGAGGCTATGACGCGTCCGCAACCAAAAAACCACTCCAAATAAAAAAATGGTGAATAAGGAGAGTATATAAAAAACCATAAACGCTACCGAATGCTTTTCGGATTCGATATAGTTATTGGCAAATTCTAAATAATATGCTTTTGTAAAAAGCGCGACATTTCCATTTTTTATTTTTCTAGTACTGTTGACTCTTATGAAAACTTGCGATTTTTGGGAAGGTGGCAGCACGAGTTCAGTGATATAAAATTCCCTCTTATTGCTGCGTTTATAGAGGGGGACTAAATTACCATTCATAAAAGTTTTAAAATCCGTACCTACTTGTTGATACACGTAGGCATAATCGTGTGCGGTAAAGCAATAGATGGGCAGCGTATCATTTGATCGGTTCTCGAGTTCAAATTTTAACCAAATGGCGGTTTCGGGTTCATTTTCGTAATTCGCATCATAAGGTTTCCATTCGGGAGTATTTTGTACTTCTTCAAATGTTGCTTGAAGAGAAGTACGCTGTGCTTTTACTTCAGAATTATTAAGTAGCTTCAATTCTCCCACGATAGAATCTGCTGCTATCTGTGCAGAAAGTTGCCATAGATTTCCTAAGACAATGAAGACTATTAAAAAGGATTTTTTCATCAATTAGCTAAAATACCATTCTATTTGCTAAGGTTTTTTGAAATTTTAGTATTTGGTGGTTTTTATTGAGTATTTGGTATTGCTATTTGCTTTTTTCCAAATTCTAACCCACAACCGTCATATGCTAAGTGGCTGTTTTTTTCTGTACGGGTGATGAGTAGGTTTGTGCAAAGAATATTGAAAACCTTTAAATAATAAAACACTTAATTATGAAAAAACTACTGAAAAATGCTTCCGAAAAGCTAAGTCTTTTAGTGTTGTGTTCACTTGCCTTGATAGCGGCTTCCTGCTCCAGCGACGATCCTGTTGAACCGCCCGTGAACGTAGATCCTATCCAGTTGGACTGTGATTATTTCATCGAGAACAGAACTTTGGTAGACAATCCAAACGCTCCAATAGATTATATCGTGAGCTGTGTTTCACAGGTTCGAGCCAATTTAATTGTAGAGCCAGGTGTTGTTATTGCCTTCACCCCAGATTCCGGACTTATTTTGAGAGAAAATGTATCTTCAATCCAAGCAGTGGGTACTGCCAATAAGCCTATCGTATTTACTGGAACCCAGCCAACCCGTGGTTCATGGCGTGGGATTTTTGTGGAAAGTGAAAATTCATCAAATATTATGGAATTTGTCACCGTTAGTTATGGTGGCGGTCAAGCTTTTAATAGCAATGGCGACCGCGGGAATGTTATTGTATATGCCGATGGAGCTCTAACGTTAAAAAATTGTACTGTAATTAACAGTCAAACCTCTGGCTTAAATGCGGTATATAGAAATACACGTCTCACGCTGCAAAATAACGTCTTCAGCGGCAATGCAAATCCATTGCTTATAAATACCGTTTATGCCACCCAAACTTCGGCAACCGATAATTATTCGGGTAACGATCTGGACAGGGTCTTGCTTTACAATTATTCCGCTGAATTTGAGAACTCAAGCGTTTGGAAGAAAGTAAATGTACCCTATCGGGTGCTCAATACCGGTATTAGTGGCGTAAATGCAAGAGGCGAGTTGACCATTGAACCGGGAGTAACCATAGAAATGTCGCCCGGCACCGAGATAAACATCCGTGATACAGGGGGGTTGAAAATGGTAGGAAATGCGGCTAATCCCATAACCATTAAAGGGGTGTCCAATACCCCCGGCTCTTGGGTGGGCATTAAGATAGACGGCACCAACCCGATGAATGAAATCGCATTTGCTACCATAAGCAATGCAGGGGAGGACCCAAGTACCAACAAAGGTGCAATTGATCTTTGGTACAATGCCAAACTGAGCGTACACGATACCCAATTTAAGGATCTTGCATCCTGCGGTGTGTACGGCAGATTGCTTGGCGGCCAGACTTCAAACCCCAATTATTCCTCCTACAATCTTACCTTTACCAACACCCCGTGTTCTGAATTTTTTGAATAATAGCCCATATAAGTTGCAACAATAGGTTTCACTATCCTTTGTTAAGAGCCTTTCGGAAGACTTACTTCTCCGAAAGGCTTTTGTTTTTTGGCGATACATACGTTTAATAATTATCTTTGGATAAAACCTTGCGCTATGACCAATTCTCAACGCTTCAAATTTCCAAAAACAGTCCTTTTCGGAATAACAGCACTATATATCATATTGATGGTGGCCACTTATTTTCTTTACTACAAAGAACCCGTAATTGTCTGTGCCCAGCGTATGTTGTCTGCCCAGGCAATTGCACTGTTATTTCAAGTGGCGCTCAATTATATAAATTACCACTCAAAAAATAAAATCGTAATATTGGCCACGCTTTTTGTAAGTGCAATGCTTTTTCTCGGAGCACTTACGGCTTTCTTCAATCTCGGAATGATGTGTGAGCTTTACGGATTTTGACCAACCGATAGATTTTTTTATTCCGAAACCTGTAATTCGAAACCAAAAACTTGAAACAACTTTTAATTATCGGCCACACCTTTCCCGAGCCCAGCACCACTGCTGCGGGTAGTAGGATGATGCAGTTGATCGAATTATTCAATGAAGAAAAGTACCAAATCACCTTTGCCAGTACAGCTGCGGTTTCCGAAAAGACCGCAGATCTTCAAAGGCAGCATATTTCAATACAAAATATTAAGTTGAACGATGTTTCCTTTGATGAATTTATAAAAAAATTGAACCCCGAAATCGTCGTTTTTGACCGCTACATAACCGAGGAACAATTCGGCTGGCGGGTTTCGGAAAATTGCCCGAAAGCCTTAAAAATTCTCGATACCGAAGATTTACATTTTCTGCGAAAGGCTAGGGAAGAGGCGGTAAAGAATGTCAAAACTATTTCTGAAGCAAATCTATTTTCAGAAACCGCCAAACGCGAACTGGCCAGCATCCTGAGATGCGATCTGTCGCTTATTATTTCAGAATATGAAATGGAACTGTTACAAAACAGGTTTAAGATTGCTTCGGAAATACTTTATTATTTGCCGTTTTTGGTAGCAGCAGTTTCAGAAAGCACTCCCGCTTTTGAGGAGCGCCAAAACTTTTTCGCCATCGGCAATTTGCTGCATGCGCCCAATGTAGATTCGGTGCTGCAACTGAAAAAACTTTGGCCGGAAATAAGACAACAGCTTCCCGATGCCGAATTGCATATTTACGGAGCCTATGGCCCGCAACAAGTGCTTCAGTTACATAATACAAAAGAAGGTTTTCTCATTAGGGGGTGGACAGATGATTTAGAGATAGCGATAAAAACCTATCGTGTGCAATTGGCTCCCCTACGGTTTGGTGCCGGTTTAAAGGGAAAACTTTTGGATGCCATGCGCTTTGGCTTGCCCTCGGTAACTACGGAAATAGGAGCGGAAGGAATGTGCGGCGAGCTTCCTTTCGGCGGAACGATTTCTACTTCAAAAGAGAAATTCATCGACGCCTCAGTTCAATTATATTCCAAGAAAGATCTTTGGAACAATGCCCAACAAAACGGGTTCAACATCATCGAAGATCGTTTTCAAAAAGAACTTTTTTCCGAAGCTTTCAAAAAATACCTCCGAACGCTTTCGGCACAGCTTGAGAAACACCGGTGGGAAAACTTCCTGGGACAAATTCTTCAACACCACACGTTGCAGAGCACTAAATATTTGGCGAAGTGGATTGAAGCAAAAGGAAAATAATATTCTTTTTGCCGAAAAGCGTTCAATTCTATAAAAGCAGATAAATCTTTAATATTTTCTTTAAGCAATTCCATTTAATTATTGCAAATAACCAAGCGTTTTAGTACCCAACTTACATCCAAAATTGAAAAAGACTCCGCTTGGAGTCTTTTTTCGATTTAGGTGATAGGAAGCGTCTAATTTTAGTAAAACGGCTCCGCTATAATTATAAAGTTACTTTTTTATAAAACGCTGCGATTTTAAGGTGTTGCCGTCATGTATTTTCAGGATGTAATTGCCTGTTGCCAAAGTAGAAACATCTATTGCGTTTGCATCCAATGGCGCACCCATCAATTTTCTGCCCTGCATATCAAAAATGGAATAGGAAGGGTTTGTAAAATCTGTGGTATCGCCAAGGTTTAGAACGTGCTGTGCCGGATTGGGATAAAGGATAAGATTGTTGGTAACACTCTCGTTCAAACCGAGTACGGTAGAGCCTTCCACCACCGAAATAACCTGATCTACCGCAACGTTTTCCAGAGTGTCAACGATGCCAGAAGGCCAAGCAATGGTAAGGGTGGCAATCTCGGTATCTTGGCCAAGGCCGAAATGTGTATTGAGCGTGCTCATATATTTAAACCCTTCGCCGCTGCGCACTTCGCGAATCTGTGTACCCAATGCTGAGGTTATGGTAACCCGCGCCCCAATACCGTTAATATTGCTCTCCACGCCTATGGTATTGATGGTAAGCCAGTGGTTTGAGTTTCCGTCGTTATAGTAAATCTGTCCGCCCGTAAAGGAGTCAATAAAACCATCATTGTTCAGATCGCCCAAGGAACCATTGTTGTTGGGCAATGCAAGTGGAATCAAGGTAAAGGTAAGATCGCCATTGTTCAACAGTATATTTCCGTTAGAGGCAATGTCCGCATACCCATCATTGTTGAAATCATAGGTGCAGTTTTCAATTCCAGTAGTTGTCAAGGCGTGTATGCCCGTGGATGCCGAAATATCCGTAAAAGTGCCATCGCCATTGTTTCTGTTTAGCTTATGGGTAAAGTTGGCGCTGCTGCTGCCTACAAATACGTCCAAATGGCCATCGTTGTCAAAATCTGCCCACGCCGAAGACCACGTTTGCATATTGTCCTTCAATCCTGCCGTTTCTGCCACTTCCACAAAATTGCCCGCGCCATCATTTTGATACAGCTGGTTTTCACTTCGTTCGTTCACATCGCCATTTACGTTACATTTCGCAATAAAACAATCCATATCGCCATCGTTGTCATAATCTACCCATACGGAACCATAATTGCCGCCGGACGGATAGTCACCAATGTCGCCCTGATGAAAGGTAAAAGTACCATCCCCATTGTTGATATAGTAAACACTCGGCGCCACGTCGTGACAAACAAAGGCATCCAAATGGCCGTCATTATTTATGTCAACAAAGTTGGAACGCTGTGAAAAGACATACTGCGGAAAGCTGATTTCATCAAAACCATCACTATTGTTGGCCTGCATAAAAGTAACGCCATTCCCGCCGGCATACAGTAGGTCGGTTTTGCCATTCTTGTCAAAATCTGCGGCCGAAAGGCTCCAAGAAGGTGTGTTGTCCGCAGGAGTGGTAGTAATATTCCGCTCCACGAAACTGCCGTCCGGTTGCTGATAATATATTTGAACGTTGGTTGCCGTTACGGAAACCACATCATCCAGAAAATCGCCGTTCATATCAACCGCGGCGCGTTCTGCACCATTTGTTGAAATAGGAGACGGGGTAAAGGATACTTGGGCGTGTGCCATTCCAAAGAACAGCAACAGCATTGATAGGGTAGAAATTTTATTCATAATAGTTAGTTTTTAGTTTAATCACAAGGTTCTGCAAGCGAGTTGATCCATTCCTCCAAGATAGGCAGAAAATTCTCATCGGTTAAGGTGCGTCCATTCATGGGCATTCGGTATTCCTCCAAGGTGGTCGCTACCCTAAAATAAAGGATGGAATTATCGGCATCGCCGGGGGTAATGAGCTTGGCGCCGTCATAGCCCGGCACCTGCAGATCGGGCTCTACGCACACGCCGAGATTATCGTGCTCGTGGCTTTCCCTAAACGCCAAACGCAGCGACCGAGCACCACAATGGCCGCCATATACGTGACAGTGGGCGCAGTTGATATCAAAATAGGAACGTACGCGAGTTTCCAGGGTTTGGGAAATATCCTTCCAACTGGGAACCGTCTCCACATTTCCGGGAATTTCATCAGGTGCAATGTAGCCCAGTGCCTCCCATTTGGCAAGCTGGTTCTCCATGCCGTCGGCGTAGCTGTAAATGGAATTTAGGTTTTGCGGCTTTGGCGCTATGGGAATAATTTCGTCAAAGGACTTATGGCAGATAAAACACTCGGTTTCGGAAGGGATTCGGTAGTTTACCGATTTCGTTTCCCCGTTCTCAATCCATTCAATGGGCACGTTAAAGCCATAGCCCGTAGTATTCAATAGGGCCTCCTGCTGCGCCTCATCCCAGATGTAGTTGGCAAAAATCCACCCCTCTTCTTTCTTAATCAGCAAGCGCGTTTCTATGTTTTGGGTGGCATTGTTGGGCAGCACATTTTCATAATAAAAAGTTTTTATCAATACGCTTCCGGTAGGAAAGTTTAGGTTATCCCCATCAGAAACATAGGTTGCCGAAACATTGTAGGGCATCCACACAAAGCGTTTTTTATGGGCATAGTCGGTAAAGAGCGTGTTTATGGGCTCGTAGGGCAAAACACCATATACGGGCGATTGAGCGGCAAGATTACTTTCAAAGAAATTATAGTCCGAAAGCTTTTCATACGGCACCGCGGCAAGGTCAAAATTCACCGGTGAAAATGGCAGCACGTTTATTGTTACCGTCGCGGTAGCACAACTAAGGCCCGATGGATCACAAACCGTATAATCAAAAGTAATCTCCCCCACAAAGGTTCCATCAGGTCGGTATTCCACGGTATCATCCAGAATATTCGTTGGCGTTCCGTTGTCTTTTACAGATACTGCTCCGCTCTGCGGGGCCGTAAGTGTGATGACGCCATTGGTGGGCACATTGCTGTCATTGGCCAGCACGGGAATGTCCAAAGTGGCATTCTGAAAAACCTCGCCGCTATCTGCATTGGCAACAATGTTTAAAGGAATATACCCAGGGCCTTCATCGTCTTTACAGGCCTGCAGCGCAAGAACCGCGACAAAGAGAAGGGTGATTCGGGAAAGTAAGGATTTCATAATAAGGGTAGGTAGTTTTAGAATAATAGGCGAATTATTTTTTTCGGAAGTGATAAATGTAAGAAAAACTTATTGTTCCGAAACAAAAGTTTCTAAGGTTTTAAAAATTAGTACGATAAAATCAAGGATTTAAGAGAATTGTTTTAATTGCCGTAATTACTGCACTTCCATTCCCGCTGCCGCCACACTTTACCGCAGAAACCCCACGCTGCCTTTACATTAACGTATTGCGGTAGAGGAGAAGAAGGTGTTGAAAACTAAGGTGGAAACCTTGATGCAGGTGATAGGGAAATAAACTTTATATTTGGGGAGGCATGCTGTTGCGTACATGTGCGGGATAGCAGCAATAAGATTTTAAAAACATGCGTATATAAACATGTTGGCATTAATTTGAGAGAACTAACTTCCATATTTATTTGTATCATATATTTTGTGAATTCTTCTTATTCTCAAGAGAATAAAAATGTTCTATTGATTTATGGAACTCAAAATTATGAACATTTTACAGCTAGACAATTGGTTGCTGATGAATGGAATATTGAAATTCTACAAGTTGCTGGTTCTACAGTAGGGAAACGCCAACGTGATAGCATTATATCTGAAAATTTGAAGTTGTGGGATAAACTTGATAAAACAATTCCTAATTCCAGGGAAAAATTCTATGAAGATGTAACTTACAAGTTGCTGCCGATATGGAATTCAGCAACGATAATTAATTCAAATAAAAGATTACAACGAAAACTCAACCGATATAAAACTGATTCGACGAACATCACGCGAGAATTTAAACGGATTAATAAAGATGGATATGTACTTTGGACAATTAGGGAAATTAATTATAATATGGAAAGCAAGAAATTATTTGATTTGGAAGTCAACTGGAAAAAAGAAAAACTGAAAATTATTAAATAAAAAACTAATGCCAACAACGGTAACCGTTGCACAACCCCTT